>NZ_JBNJLZ010000002.1:0-57893 GCF_050937045.1 Streptomyces sp. CA-179760 | reverse complement strand
GACGCTCGGAGGGGGCTTGTTGGTGTAGATGACGGCGGCTGGACTGGTGTGTTGTTGGTTTGCTGAGAGGTTGGATGGAGTGGCTTGGGGAGGGTGGTCAGGGGCTTGAACTGGAGTTGTTGGTGGTGTGTTGAGGAGAGTTGGGCTTGTTGTAGGTATCGGTAGGATCAAAAGGCTCGGCGGGTGTTTGTGCTGCTCAGGGGGCTTTTTGTCTGGTCGGGGGCGGTGTTGTGCTGGAGCGGGTTTCCTGATCGGTTGTGCATGGTCGGTGGATGCGCGTACGGATCAGGGGAGGCCGGGGTGCGGTTAGAGCTGCAGGTTGGGCTGGGTGCGGGGGAGTTGCGTTCGCTGCAGGGCTGGTTGCGTGCGGATCCTGTGGTGCGCCGGTCTGTTGCGGTGGGGGTGCGGGGTGGTGTGCCGGGGCCGGGGGAGATGGGCACGGTCCTGGATGTGCTTGAGCTGGTGACGGGCAATGGGTGGAGCGCGGCGTCGTTCGTGCTGGCGGTCACGGCGTGGCGGCAGAGCCGGCCGCAGCGGCCGCGGGTGGAGATCCGGCGCGGGGAGACGGTCATCGTCCTTGTGGAGGGTTCTGAGGAGGAGATCGCGCGGGCGGTTCGGGCGCTTGAGGCCGTCGGCGGCGGTGAAGGCGGGGATCGGTGAGTGTGCTGCCCGATCCGGGGGCCTCAAGGGCTGTGCTGGTGGGCACGAGCCGGTATGAGCATCTGGAGCAGTTGCCGGCTGTCTCGCAGAACGTGCAGGCCTTGGCTGGTCTGCTGTGCGGGCCGTTGTCGTTGCAGTTGCCTGCCCGGCATGTGACGGTCGTGGAGAATCCCGTTGCTGCGCAGGCGGTGGTGGGCGCGGTGCGGCAGGCGGCCGCCGAGGCCAGCGACACACTGATCGTCTACTTTGCCGGGCACGGACTGGTCGATGCCCAGGATCAGCTCGTTCTGGCTCTGCCGCATACCGAGTTCGGCCGTATCGAGACCGGTCTGCCCTATGACTGGGTGCGCCAGGTGCTGCTGCTGGACTCCCGTGCCGAGCGGCATGTGGTGATTTTGGACTGCTGTTACAGCGGCCTGGCTTTGGGGAGGATGAGCGCGGGGACGGGGCTAGCCGACCAGGCTGCGGTGGAGGGCAGTTTCCTGCTGGCGGCCGCCGCCGAGACCCGTACTGCCTTGGCGCCGGTGGGGGAGACCTACACGGCCTTCACCGGGGCTCTGCTGGAGGCCCTGCGGCAGGGCATACCCGGCGGTCCCGCGCTGGTTGACCTCGGGGTGCTGTACCGGCACCTGCGCCTGACGATGGAGGCACGCGGGCATCCTGTTCCGCAGGCGCGGGACCGCAACAGTGGTGCCCAGGTCGCGCTCGGGCGTAACCACGCGGATCTGCCGGCCGCGCCCATTGCTGCTGGGGCGGCGGGTGCGGATGCGGGGGAGCGTCCCTGGCCGGATCCGCGCGCGATCCGTACCGTGACGGGGTTCTTCACCGCTCTCGCGGAGGTGCGGGTGGTCAGTGGGCTGACTCATCGGGCGGTCAGTGAGCGTTCGGCCGGACGTATAGCGGCCGGCACCGTCGGCGGTCTGCTCAACCGCAGCACTCTTCCGACGACTTGGGGTACCACGGCCCTCTACCTCTCAGCGTGCGGTGTTCCCGATGAACAGATCACGCAGTGGCAGACCGCCTGGCAGCAGCTGCGCGCGCAGAACCTGCCGGCCAAGACGGCGGGCCCGGACGTCACCGATGACGGCGGGCCTGAGAAGGCCAGAGCGTGGCAGCGCCCTTTGTCGGCCTTGCGCCGCAGGCGGGATCACTGACCGGGGACCGCAGAGGCCGAGACACTGGACGGCTGGGGGTGAGGCGTCTTGTCCGAGCTGTCGGAGCCGTCTGAGAACAGGGTGTTCCATGCGGCGATGAGCAGCACAGCGGCGCCCAGGATGAGCCCCAGGGACGGCTTCTTCCATCGGCTGGACGTCGAGGATGGCTTCACGTAGTGCGCTGCCCGGTAATAGCCCTTGCGGGACTGCGCCTTCGTCTTTGCTCTCGCCACAGCTACACGCCCCCGTTCAGTGCGACTGCCTGCCAGGGCAGAGTTTCCCAGCGATGTGGCCGTGTCGCTTCCTGAACAGCTCAGTACGGCCGGTTTCGCACTGTTGCGGGAATGGGGCGACACCTGAGTTGGGCGGTCAGCGCTTTGGTGTGGGGCGGCTGTGTTGCTCGGCGAGGTGGTCGAGGCGGATGGCGTCGAGTGATTGCTTGTTGATGCGTTCGGTGCCGTCGCAGATGGCGGTGATGGCGGCTTGGCGGATGAGCCTGGTGAGGGATCCGATGCGGCCGGCGGTGCGTTGGTGGAGGTAGGGGGCGTGGCGGGGGAGGGTGCCGGGTTTGTGGTGGGTGAGGTCGAGGTTGTTTTCGATGTCGGTGATGACGTCGCGGAAGGGTTCGCGTGGTCCGTGGCGGGCGGGGAGGGGGCCGCAGGTGATGAGGGTGGCGCGTCCGGCGAGTTGGGCGCCGCGGGTGCCGGAGAAGAGGGGTGTGTCGGTGACGTCGATGCCGGCGTAGACGAAGGTGGCGCGGAGGCGTTCGGTGAGGTCTTTGAGGAGGTCGGCGGCCTGTGCGCCGGTGGTGGTGCGGGGGTTGAGGCGGTGGATTTCGTCGATGAGGACGAGTTGGACACCAGCGGCGGTGTAGGTGTGGCAGACGGCGTCGGTGATCTGGGTCTGGGTCATGCGGGGGGTGGTGGGGATGCCGAGGTAGCGGGCGAATTCGGTGATGAGTGTTTTCGCGGTGGCGCCGGGCGGGACGAGGACGTACGCGACGGGTACAGCCGTGTGTGCTGATCCGGACGGTGTGGGGTTTTTGCGGGTGTGGGCGAGGTGGCAGGTGCGGCCGACGCTCAGGAGGGCGGTGGTTTTGCCGGCTGCGGCGGGTCCGGTGACGATCAGCGAGGGCCGTGCGGTGGTCTGTTGGTGGCGGCCGAGGATCATCAGGGTGCGGACCTGGGTGGCGAGTTGGCTGATGGCGGGGGTGCGGATGGTGACGAACGCGGAGTGGTAGGCGAGGCGTTCCTCCGGGCTGCGGGGTGGCTGGCCGGGCTGGGGCGGGGTGAGGGGTTCGGTGGTGACGAATTGGTGCCAGCCCTGCCAGGTGGTCAGGGGCCAGGACGGCTCGGCTGCACCGCCGCCTGTGCCGGTGGCGGCGGTGTGGGCCCGGGCGGCGCTCGGGCTGGTGTCGCCGGCACGGGTGGCGTGGTCGGTGCGCGGGCGGGGGGTTACCACTTGTCGGCTTCCTCGTGTGCGTCGTAGAGCCCGAATCCGGTGGCCGCGGGGGTGTCGTCGTCGGGGAGGTCGTCGAGGTCGTCGATGCTGTCGTCCTCGTCCCAGTCCGTGGAGTTGCCGACGGCCTGCGCGTCGTGTTCCGGATGGCGGGCTGTGGGAAGGGGGATGGCTGAGGTGCGAGCCAGCAGAGCTTGTTCGGGTTTGGTGGCGTGGCCGCTGTGGACGCGGCGCATGAGCTGGTCGAGGGCGTCGGCGAGGTCGGCTTCGTACTGTTCTGTATCGCTGTGGTTGTCGTGCAGGGCGAGTGTTCTGATGTGCTGCCAGGTGTGGTCGTTGAACGGCTGGTGGACGTGGTCGCGGTGGATCCACGGGATCTCGGTCAGGTGGCCGTCGGGCAGGCGGACCCAGATCTGACGGACGTCGTGGGGGTTGTGGTGGATCTCCCATTTCCCGCCGCGCGCCGTGATGGGGGAGGGCTGGCCGCGGTAGGGGGCGAGGAGGTCCGCGTCGTAGGTGCGGTGGTGGATGCGGATGCCGGAGGCGGTGATGGCCTGCCAGCGCACGGGCAGCAGTTCGAGATAGTCGTGGCCGGTCAGCGGGACGGGCACGTGGCCGGCGACGGCGACGAGGGCGGCCCACATCTGGTTGGGGGTGCGACTTCTCGTTTCGGTGTCACCAGTTGTTCTCATTTGGATGCCTTGCGTCTCTACTGGTGAGAGTCCAGAAGTGGTGACGTCTAGTGAGAAGTTCTGGTGACGCGGTGTGAGAATCCCCAGCGTAACGAAACGAGAAGGCCATAGGAGTGGCTATCTGACCTGTTGTTTTGTGCTTTGACCTTGCTAGGTGGGAGCCGTGCGTGATGGTCGAGAAGATCCCCAAAGACCGCCGTTGAGGGCGAATGAACCCGAGCGCTGTGACCGGGCATTACTGGTTGCTGTGTCCGTCCGCCGGTCGACCATCAATCACCATCCCGCTGAGGGCCGGGACGAGTTCATGGGCCGGAGACCGAGTGGGACTACGCAAGCACGGTGCTCCGACGGTTCGTCCGTAGTGAAAGACCCTCACCTGCATGGGGAAGGCAGGGCGTCCGAAGTCGAGATCGTCACCGTCGGGGGGACTCCCACATACGTGGGGAAGAGAGCATGGCGCGGGCGGTGACGGTGTCGGTGATGGACAGACCCCCACGTGTGTGGGGAAGACGAGCTTGCGTGTCCGGAGTGCTGGGGAAGGGTGGACAGACCCCCACGGGTGTGGGGAAGACCTCCTCCAGCAGCCCATTCAGCACGTCGAGGAAGACAGACCCCCACGCGTGTGGGGAAGACAGGGGCTGGCGGACGCAGGTCGCGCACCGGCAGGACAGACCCCCACGCGTGTGGGGAAGACTGCCGGTGACATAAGTGCGCGGATGAGTTCCTGGACAGACCCCCACGCGTGTGGGGAAGACCCTTGCTCACCTGCGGTTCTAGAGACCGGTAGGGCATATTCTTGCTCACTTTACCTGAGCTGGCCGCACTGGTGGAGCCGCCGCCTGGTGGGGGTTGTCAGGGGCGGTCCTGCTTGAACTGCCTGACTATGCGGTGGCTTGGTATTACCAGAAGCGCGGTGATTGTGGTGCGGGAGCGCCTCCTGCGGCCGCTGTGGGGGCGTCACAGGGCTTGGCCCTCTCACCGCAGGCGTTGCGGACCCTTTTCGCGTAGAGGTCCTAACAGAAGTTGTTGATCATGTGACTTTCGGCTTGGGTGGTCGTTGGGCTGTTCGTGGGGAAACGACAGTCGCGGCCATGGATCGTGTCGGATGAACTGTGGTCGCTCATTGAGCCGTTGCTGCCCGAGCCGGGTCCCAAGCTGGTGGAGGGCAGGCCGCGGGTCCCCGACCGGCAGGCCCTGTGCGGGATTCTGTTCGTGCTGCACACCGGCATCCAGTGGGAGTACCTGCCCCAGGAGCTGGGCTTCGGATCCGGCATGACGTGCTGGCGGCGCCTGGCCGCCTGGAACGAGGCCGGCGTGTGGGACGAACTGCACCTGGTGCTGCTGCAAAGGCTGCGGGCCGCGAAGAAGCTGGACTGGTCGCGGGCGGTGATCGACTCCTCCCACGTGCGGGCCGCTCGGCGCGGCCCAAAAGCGGACCCAGCCCGGTCGACCGCGCACGGCCGGGCAGCAAGCACCATGTCCTCACCGACGGCCAGGGCATCCCGCTCGCGGTGTCGCTGACCGGCGGAAACCGCAACGACGTCACCCAGCTGCTGCCCCTGCTGGACAAGGTTCCGGCAGTGGCCGGCCTTGTCGGCCGCCCCAGACACCGGCCAGACGCACTCCTCGCCGACCGCGGCTACGACCACGACAAGTACCGCCGCCTCCTTCGGCTTCGCGGGATCCGCCCGGTCATCGCCGAACGAGGCGTCGAACACGGCTCGGGCCTGGGCGTCTTCCGCTACGTGGTCGAGCGCACGATCGCCTGGCTGCACGGCTTCCGCCGACTGCGGATCCGCTGGGAGCGACGCGACGACATCCACGAAGCCTTCCTCGGACTCGCCACCTGCCTCATCACCCACCGGCATGTCCAACGCCTTTGTTAGGACCCCTTAGGAGACCCTGGGCGGCAGCTGACGAGTGACGTCAGCAAGGAAGAAGCAATTACGTCACTTCGTGCCCTGGCACGCCTGCGAGAATCCGCACGTGAGTTCCCTACCGTCCCGTAAGACGACCCAACTGTGCTCTGAGGCGGACTGCGGGCAGCCTGCCGCGTTCTCTACACGTACGAAGAGCACCTGGTGTGACGCCCACATCACGCAGATGCTGCGTGAGGGCGGCCTGGAACCGCTAGAGCCCTTCACGAAACCGAAGGCGTGGCGTCTGACCCGGTGCCTGGCATGCGGCTGCGAGGCGCACTATCGCTTCGAGTACACCCTGGAAAAGAACGCCTATGGGGAAGCGACGTGCCGGGCCTGCTACTGGCGGCAGTGGGCACGGAAGGCTCGCCAGGCCATGGGCGCGTACGCCGACCTGAACCCGGTTCCGCAGGCCGAGGCGCGGGAGCACGCCGAAAAGAACGGATACGACTACGTCAGCGCACTGACCGCGCCCTCCTTCTCCGACGACCCGCACCATGTCCGGTGCCGCTACTGCGGCCGGTTGAGCGCCGCGAGGCTGGGGGACATCGGATTCGGCTGCCAGTGCCAGGTCAACCCTCGGCGTGAGCGGCAGACGACCAAGCCCGCCGGGTCCAAACAGCGTGACCTCCTCAAGGACAGCGAACTGCCCGTCCTCGACTGGTGGGACCACGAGCAGAACGACGCCGCCACCTGGGAGACCGTCACCGTCAAGGCCCGGCGGGAGGCGGCTTGGCGTTGCCCCGACTGCGGACTGCGGTTCAGGAAACGGATCTTCGCCATGGTCAACATGCGCGAGTGTCCGGAGTGCGAACCGAAGCGACGCGCTGAGCAGGAGGCGGAGCACGCGCGCTACCAGGCGACGCCGGTCGCGGACCTGCCCGAGCTGCTTGCCGCCTGGGACGACGAGACGGATCCCCGGACCGTAATGGTCGCGGATTATCGGCACCGTCAGCTATGTTGCCCGCGAGGGCACCGCTGTCGCCAGTCTCCGCTCACGTATCTACGTAACGGCTGCCCGTCCTGTCGCGGCCAGGACACACGCGCGTCGCGTCTTGAGGCGATCGAGGTCGATCCTGAGGCCTTCGGACTCAACGCCGAGATCGCCGCACAGTGGCACCCGACCAAGAACGGCAAGACTCCACTGTCGAAGGTGTCGCCCGGTTCACGCAAGCTCGTGTGGTGGCGAGATGAAGACTGCGGCCACGAGTGGCAGGAGACACCGGCCCGTCGGGAACAGGGCCAGCGCCTGCGCTGTCCGGAGTGCCGCACGATCCTTGACTCGCTCGCCTACCACTTCCCTGATCTGGCGGCGGAGTGGTCGCCGGCCAATCCGCTGTCCGCGTGGCAGGTGCGCCCGACCGGCCAGACCTTGTTCACACCTGCCTGGATATGCTCCGCAAACCCGGATCACGCATGGCAGGCGGCCCTGTCCTCACGGGCTAACGGCAGCGGCTGCCCCGAGTGCCGGGAGCATGGCAAGTCCCGCATAGAGCTTGAACACTGGGCAGCCGCGGAGCGTGCCTTCGGCCGGGCATCATCTGGCCAGTCAGTGCGGCACGAGGCATTCGCCCGGCGCGCGAGCTGGCTCGTCGACATCACGGTCGAAACGGCAGGGGAGCGGAAGCTCGCCATCGAGTACGACGGCTCCTACTGGCACGCGGACAAGGTTGACCTCGACATCGAGAAGTCCCGTGACCTACTGGCCGCCGGATACCTGGTGGCCAGGCTGCGCGAGTATCCATTGCCACCGCTGTCGATCGACGACCCGAACTACGCGGAGTTCGTCGTGTACTCAGCGCTGCCGAAGCCGGACGAGACAATCGGGCGGGTGAGCGACTGGGTAAGCAGGCAAGAGGAGAGGCTGGCGGCCCAGCGCTGAGCCCTGATGTGGTGGAGTTGACGGCAAGAGTCGTCAGACCCCGACGTGTGGGGGGAGCACCAAGGTCAGCGACCCGCGTTCTGGCTTGGGAGGAGTGACCCCACGCTTGTGGGGAGGGCGACCGCATCAAGGTTCGCCGCATGTACGAGAACGAACGACCCCCACATGTGTAGGGAAGAGGGGGTCTGCACGTGGTCGGCATCCCAGACCTGGGATACACCCTCACGCATGTGGGGAGTTCGCGCCGGGGACGAGACTTAAGTAGACCAGCACTGACAGACCCCCACGTGTGTGGGGAAGACGTCGAGCGGACCTTCGGCAGTATCAACACGCTGGACAGACCTCCACGCACGTGGAGAAGAGACCGCTGGCCCAGGAAAATCTGTTCGACGACGGGAGGCAGACCCCCACGCGTGTGGGGAGGGCGACCGTATAAAGGCTCGGAGCATGTAGGAAAACGAACGACCCCCACATGTGTAGGGAAGACGGGGGCTGCACGTGGTCGGCATCCCAGACCTGAGAGAAGCCCCCGTGTCTGTGGGGAGCATCCCAAGACGATCGTTGTCGACCGGGGAAAGGTCGACAGACCCCCACGAGTCTGGAGAGGGCCGCATGTCGTCCAGCCGGCCGCCCTGCTGTACGGCTGATCCCCACGCGTGTGGGGAAACACAGGTTCCTGAGCGGCCCGTGATGACCAGCAGGGGCGCACCCTCACGGGATGAGGAAACTGGTGAGATCGGATCGTAGGCTACACCCTGCCCTCCCAGGGGCGCGTACCGGGGGAGATGCTCTGCATGCGGCAGGATAAGCCGCAACACCCTTGACTCCAGGGTGGGTTGGCGTAGAGCGGAGCGGGAGCATTCGGTGGGGGTGCGGGAGGATGCCCGGCGCGGCGGGATCGATCTGACGCCGTGGGGCAAGTTCGACCGCGGAGAGCGGGCGGTGTATCCGCTGCTGTTTCATCTGCTGGATGTCGCGGCGCTCGCGGGCGTGCTCTGGGACCGGTATCTGACCCGCGGTCAGCGTCGGCTGATCGCGGCAGGACTGGGGCTGCCTTTGGCGGAGTCGCGCTGTCTGATGATGTTCATCGCCGGCCTGCACGATCTGGGCAAGCTGTCCGCTTTCCAGGAACAGGAGGCGCATCCCTGGGCCCGAGTCAGCGACACTCTACGTGCTGACACCCGCAATTGGCGGCGTATGCCGCACGAACGGGCGTCCATGCACAGTGTGCTGCACCTGCTTGCAGAGGCCGGCTATCCGGCGGACACCTCCGACAGCCCCGGAGCGCTCGTCGCGCAGATCCTGGGCGGCCACCATGGCCGGTTCCTGCAGGTCGACATCGACGGCGCGGCCAAAGCCTCCAGGGTCAACCTCACGCTGGGCGGGCCGGCCTGGCAGGATCTGCGCCGCCGCTACTTCGCCCTGCTGCGCCATCTGACCGGCGCCACCGCGGTGCCCTCGGATGTGTCAGTGCGGGCGGCCGTGCTGATCACCGGGGTCGGCATCATCGCGGACCGGCTGGCCAGCCAGCGTCACTACTGGCTGCCCAGGGCCCAGGCACCCGCCTTCGCTGCCGGCGAGCACTACGCACAGGCCGTCCGGGACGCCCCCGCCGTGGTCGAGGAGTCCGGGCTGACCCGCATCACCCTGCCAGAGGTGCCGTTCACCCAGGCCCATGGTGGCCTGGAGAGGCCGAACGACCTGCAGGCTTCGGTGATTAGGCAACTCACTGCCGTGGTGGGGGAGAAGGGGCCCGGCATTCTGGTGGTCACCGACGCCACCGGCGGCGGAAAGAGCGTTACCGCGCTGGAAGCAGCGCGGATCTTCAACGCCTCCGGCGACACGGCCGGCATCCTGTGGCTGCTGCCGACCATCGCCACCACCGACGCCGCCTACGACCTCCTCGAGGCCTACGTCGCGGCCCACCATCCCGAGCACGCCCCGGTCTCCCTGGTCCACAGCCACGCCTACGACAACGCCGCCTACTCTGACCACCGCCTGGCCGCCCACGAACCCTCCACCAGCGACGCCTACTGGCCCGAGAGCGACGACGGCGACGATGACGGGGGCAGGCCGGCTGCGGGGGAGCGGCCCGAAGAACGCGTGACGGTGCCTGACGGCTGGCTGCGCGGCTGGGACCGGGCCGTGCTGGCCCAGTTCACCGTCGCCACCCACGACCAGGCCCTCATGGCCGCCCTGCCGGTCCGCTTCAGCGCCCTGCGCATGCTGGCCCTGTGCGGTCGGACCGTCATCGTCGACGAGGTCCACGCCCTGCCCCCGTTCATGCGGCAGACACTGTCCCGGCTGCTGCACTGGCTGGGCGCCCTGGGCTGCCCCGTGGTGCTGCTGTCCGCAACTCTGCCCGGCGACATCAGCAGCCAGCTCGTCCGCAGTTATCTCGACGGCGCCGGCCACCCGCACTCCGCAACTGCCCACCTGGACTGCCGGCCTGCCTATCCCGGCTGGCTCTACGCCGCCGCCTCGGACGCCTCGCTCACTCGCATCGCCCCAGCCGCGGCCGAAGCCCACGCCGACCGCCACCGCCGCCGCGCCGACCTTCGTCTCCACCCGGTGCACCACCCCTCCTGCCCCGACCCCCAGGACACCCCCGCCCGGGAAGCCCGCCTGGAGCGCATCACCAAGGAGATCGCCCCCGTCGCTCGATCAGGTGGCTGCGCGGCCGTGTACTGCGCCACCATGGCCGACGCCCAGACCACCTACGCACACCTGCGCGACGGCCTGGACTGGCCGGACGGCGGCCCCGGCGAGCAGCTACTCCTGCTGCACGCCCGCCTGCCCGGCTACCGCCGCGAGGCCCTCACCCGCCGCATCCGCACCGCTCTGTCCTCGACCGGCGAGCGCCCCGGGCGCCTGGTGGTCGTCACCACCAGCCTCCTGGACATGAGCCTCGACATCGACGTAGACGTCATGGTCAGCGACCTGGCACCCCTGCACACCCTCCTGCAGCGCCTGGGCCGCCTGTGGCGCTTCGACCACATCAAGCGACCCGCCTGGCTGTCCAGCGACCGCCCCCGCCTGATCGTCCTCGACCCCACCGACCATCGCGGCCGCACCCTCCTGCCGCCCGCCTGGCGCCCGTTGGACTCCCCGTTCCTGCCGCTCGCCACCGCCGCCTACCTCGCCCGACGGCCCGAGCAGCCGCTCACCCTGCCCGACGACGTGCAGCAACTGGTGGAGGCCGTGCACGGCGACGCTGACGCCCTCGCCCGCACCGACGCCGCCCTGCGCCGCAGCCACACCCTGCACCAGGCCCGCACCCGCACCGAGGAACACCACAGCGCCCTGCACCTCGTGCCCCCTTGGCACGACACCCTCTCGCTGTCCGACCTGCACCGCCAAAACCTGCACCCCCGCGAGGCCGCCACCCGCCTGGGAGCCATGCCCCGCCGCCTCCTGCCCGTCTACCGCACACCCGACGGCCGCCTCACCCTGGACGCGGCCGGCACTCAGCCGCTGCCCGAGCACCGCAAACCGACCACCGCACAGATCCGCACGATCCTCCAGCACACCCTGCCCGTCCCCGCCGCCTGGGTCGCCGGCCGCGCACGAGACCACCACGTCCCCGCCCCATGGCGCAGCCACGCCCTCCTCGCCGACCTCGTCCTGCTCCCGCAAGACGCCGGCGATCCCACCCGGCCGGCGCGCTTCGGACGGCACTGTCTTCACCTCGACGACGCCCTGGGACTGGTCTACACCGAGGACTGAACCGCCTCCCCGCCGCACACTGCCCGCCCGAACTCCTCTCACAGGCGTGCCGTTGCTGCTGGACGGGACCAACGCCCGCCGTGTGCCGTACCGAGTGGGCAAGCCGCGGCGCTGCGCGGTCGCCACGCCAGACAGCCCACGCCGCGAACGGCACGGTTACGCCTGCCGCCCCGGGCGGCTTTCCGTGCCCGAGGTACGCAGCAGTGCGACGCCAGAAGACAGGGGCTGGGAGTCCTCGTGCCGGGCCGCCAGGGCTTCTCACTTGATGCCACTGCTTCGCCGCTTGAACCAGGCGGAAATACGTGACATCTGAGCGAGAGTTGGCGGTGACATCGAAATGAGAGAAGGCATCCGCTGCGCCGCAGTTGCGGATTGAGGGCCGCAACCGGAAATGACTTCCGTTCAAAAAAGGGGCACCGACCGGTAATTTCCCGCTGAACTATGTGGTTCGGAAGCTGCTTGTCTATGACTAATATGGAAATGCGGAGCCCGGGCTGACGTTCGATCCCGGCCTCGCGCGCCCTGCCTGCTGCGCTGTGTGCACCGCACCCTTGGTACTCCCGCGTCGCAGGGGCAGCACACTGGCGTGGCCTGACCCGGCACGCGCCCCGGGCGCCCTTCCGCTATTCCTTTCTGCCGCCCCGCGCCCCTGGCGCCTCGGCCTGCGCAGAATTCTGGCGCCACACGTAAGCCTTCCCAGACCCCTCTTTTTCTTCACGTCCGGCATGGAGCCTGTGTGTCCTTACCGCACTTTCAGACCGACAAAGAACCGTGCATTCCCGTCATCTTCCCGGACGGGCACCAGGAGGAGCTGGGATGGCGGGACGTACTGCTGCGCGCCCACCTCATCAAGGACCTGGCACTGCCGGTGCCGCCGGCGGCATCCGCCGTCCTGCGCCTGCTCGTTGTGATGGCCGCACGGATCAGCGGCCTGGACGCACGAGGAGAACGACGCATGACAGCACGTCAGTGGGCAGCCCGCCGCCGCGAGTTACTGACGCATCCCGCCGGGTTCGACCCCGACGCCGTCCACGCCTACTTCGACAACTACATCTGGGACCTGTTCCACCCGGTGCGGCCATTCCTGCAAGACCCGAGACTGGCCAGCCAGTGCCCGCAACGCGCCGGCGTCAACAAGCTCGTCTTCGGCCGCCCCGAAGGCAACAACCTTTCCTGGCTGAGCCCGCACTCCGACAGCGACCCGCAGCCGGTACCCAGCGCCCAGGCGCTGTGGCACCTGCTCATCCACCACTACTACGGCGCGGCCGGACAGTGGTCCGTGCGCACCGTAGGCGACCGCTCCCTCAACCGGGCCAAAGCCGGCCCACTGCGCTCGAGTCTGTCCTTCCACCCCCTGGGCCGCACCCTGTACGAGACCCTCCTGGCCGGCATACCCAAGCCCGACCCGTCGTGGCCGGACGCCGTGGACCGCTGCCCGTGGGAGGAGCCGCTGCCCCACCCTGACCCCGACCCCGACGACGGTGACCCCGTCGAGGGCCCGGACCCCGATGCCGCGCCGCCGCCGGTGTCCTCACCGGGCCGTCTGCTGACCGGCCGCTCCCGCCACGCCGTCCTCCTCATTCCGGCACCGGACGGACGCCACGTGACCGACGCCTACCTGACCTGGGCCACCCAGAAAAAGCTCCCGGCCCTCGACCCATATCTCATCCATCACGTCCACGCCGACGAACCGGTCACCCGACGCCACCGACCACGCCGCGCGGACGCCGACCGGGCCCTGTGGCGCGACCTGGACGCGCTGCTGCTGGCGGGTGACGAGGACGACCGCAAAGGCACCCAGGCAAAGAGCGGCAAAGGCCACTACACCGTCCAGCGCCCCGACGCCTTCACGACCCTCAACGACCTGCCCCCCGACCTGCGCGCCGCCCTGCGGGTGCGGGTCTACGGATTCGACCAGGACGGCAAGACCACCAACCGCACCTGGTACACGGCCCTGACCCCGCCGATCTGGCCCTGGACGCAGGAATGCGACCCGGCCGCGGCCGAGCGGATCGCCGCATGCCGCAAGGCCGCCGAAGAGATCGGCACCCACCTCGACCGCCTCTCCCAGGACGCCTGGAAGCAGACCACCAACTCCGGCAGCCCCCGCCACCTGCCGCCCTGGACCCGCAGCGCCCGCACCCTGTACTGGCCCCGCGCCGAGTCCACCTTCTGGAACCTGCTGAACGAACCCGCCCGCAGCGCCCGCGCGGCGTTCGCAGCAGACGCCATCGACGCCCTGCGCACCGCCACCCGCCCGGCGATCGCCCAGCACTTCCGCGCCGCCGAAGCCGTCGCCACCGCCCTGGCACAGCTACGCCAGCGCAGCCGCTGACCCGCCCTCACCACAGCCCTCTGCCCACTCCTTCTTGCCGCCTTATCGGAAGCTGCCGCCCCTATGCCCGTCACCACCACGCAACGCCGCGCCCACTACGACGACTTCGTCCACCAGGTCATCACCCTGTGCGCGGTCAACGGCATCCGCGCCGACCTCAACTCGGGCTTCGGACGGCCCGTCGCAGAGTGCTCCCGGATGCCAGAGCACCTCACCCGACACATCGCCGGCTTCGGAGCCCGCCGCGCCCACTACACCGTGGCCTCACTCATCGCCCTGCACCGCGACCTGCCCCACCAAGAAGGCCCCTACCAGCCGGAGCAGCCCGCCCCCGGCGAAGACCAGGACGCCACCACACCGACCGCGAACACAGCTCCAGCATCCGACCCCCCGGGCTCGGCGCCGACGGCGAGCACGGCTGAGCGGCCCTGGCGCCGCCGTCCCGATCTCGGCACCCACCTCGCCATCGCCGTGGCCCGCTACGGCTTCAAGGAAGCCACCATGACCAACCGCGTCAAAACCCTCACCCGGCTCGACACCTCGCTGCTGCACCCGAGGCTGTGGACGCTGACCGGCCACCTGAACAGCCGCCGCGCCGCCCGCCTCGACTTCGCCGTCCTGCTGGAAGACCTGGCCTGGTGGGACGACGACCAGCTCGAGATAGCGGCCCGATGGCGCGAGAACTACTTCCTCACCCTGCACACCCTGACGTCCAAGGAACAGTGACATGACCGCCTACGCCCCCGCCCGCTACGCCGACTTCCACATCCTGCACCCGCTGCCCGCCTCCCTCCTCAACCGAGGAGAGGACGACCTGCCCAAGACCCTGAACCTGGGCGGCGTGGTCCGCGCCCTGGTGTCCTCGCAGTCCTGGAAGCGGGCCGTGCGCCTGCGCCTGGAGGACGTCCTGGACGAACACGCCGCCCGCACCCGCATGCTGCCCCTGCGGGTGGCCGACGCCCTGCGCGCGGCCGACTGGCCCACCGACCTGGCCGCCTTCGCCGGAACCCAGATCGTGCGCTCGGCCACCACGGAAGGCCTCAAGACCGAGGAAAACCAGCGCGGCATCACCTCGGCCACCCTCTACCTGCCGCGCGACGTCCTAGACGACCTCACCGACCTGTGCACCGAACACCGCCCGCACCTAGAAGAAGCCCTCGCCAAGGAAACCGCCGCACAGACCGCCCCGGCCAAGGGACCCCGCAAGAAGAAGCCCAAGGCGGAGGCCGTCCTGCCCACACCCAGGGTTGCCTCCGTGATCCGCCGGCGCACCGCGACCATCAACCTCTTCGGACGCATGCTCGCCGAGGTGCCCGACGCCCACGTCGACGGCGCCGTGCAGATGGCCCCCGCCTTCACCGTCCATGCCAGCTCACCCCAGCCCGACTACTTCACCGCCGTCGAGGACTGGGCAGCCCCGAACGAGGCCGGCAGCGCCCACCTGCAGACCGCGTTCTTCACCACCGGCCTGCTCTACCGCTACGCCACGGTCAACCTCACCGAACTGACCCGCAACCTGAACGGCGACCACGACCAGGCCCTGCACCTGCTGAGCCTGTTCGCCGACGCCTTCATCGACGTCATGCCCGGCGCGAAGAAGACCTCCACCGCCCCGCACACCTACCCCCACCTGGTCCACTACACGATCCGCGACCGCCGCCCCGTCTCCTACGCCGCCGCTTTCGAACAGCCCGTCAAGCACGCCCCCGGCGGCGGCTACACCGATCCCGCCATCACAGCCCTGTCCGAGCATGCCGCCGGGCTGAACCGGCTGCTGGGCACCCGCCGCCTCGTCGGCTGCGGCTACGCCACCCTGCACCCCGGCCCCGTCGACCACCTCGGCACCGCCCACGCCGGCCTCGACGACCTCATCGACGCCCTCACCAAAAACGCGGCCCTGCCCACCGGGACCCCCGTATGAACGGCATCCTGCTGCGCCTGGCCGCACCACTGATGTCGTTCGGAGAACACGCCGCCTTCCACTACCGCGACACCCTCCCCTTCCCCTCCCGCTCAGCCCTCATAGGCCTGTTCGCCGCCGCCGACGCACGCCCCCGCAACGAAGCCCTCGCCCCCGACCCGGCCACCGGCCAAAACCCCTACACCGACCTGACGTTCACCGTCCGCATCGACCGCCCCGGCACCCGGCACACCGACTACCACACCGTCGGCGGCGGCCGCCCACACCGCCAGGGCCTGCGCACCAGCAGCGGCGCCTACCGCCCCCGCGAGAAGTCCACCCTCATCACCGAACGGGTCTACCTCGCCGACGCCGTCTTCACCCTCGCCGTCCAAGGACCCGACCCGTTCCTGGAACACCTCCTGAAGCGGCTCGAACAACCCGCCTTCGGCCCCTACCTCGGCCGGCGCGCCTGCCTCCCCAACGAACCCCTCGTCCTCGGCGGCCCGCACCCCGACCCCATCAATGAACTCCTCCACCACGTCCCGCTCAGCCTCACCACACCACCGAGCACCGACCAGGCCACCGTGCCCGTCGCCTTCGTCTGGGAACACCCGCCCTCCCACGTACCCGCCGCGCACAGCGAACGCGAAATCGCAGACGTCCCCCACGACTTCACCCCCACACGGCGCTTCCACAAGACCCGCCGCACCTGGCACACCACCGAAGACCTGCCCGCCACCCTGTACGCCCCACCCCCCGCACTCACCGAACTGACCGCCTACATCCACCAGGACGCCACGCCGTGACCAGCACCCCAACCGCCGCCCTCGCCACCACAGCGACACTGACCCGCATCCGCCTCAACCGCCGCAGCCCGGCCGCCCGCCGTGACCTGGCCGACGCCGTCAGGCTGCACAAGAGCGTGATGCTCCTGGCCCCCGACGACCTCGGCGAAAACCCCCGGCGGCAGGCCGGCCTGCTCTTCCGTCTGGAAGACGCCACCGACGGCACCCCACCCACCCTGCTCGTCCAGTCCCACCAGCCGCCCAACCTCACCCGCCTGCCCCACCACTACGGCACCGCCGAAACCCGACCCCTGCACCCCATGTTCCAGGCCCTGACCCCCGGCCGAGCGGTGCGCTACCGCATCACCGCCAACGCCAGCGCCGCCCGCCGCGTCCTGGACGACCACCACCCCGTCGACAACAAGCACGGCAGAAAAGTCGTCGCCCTCTACGGCGACGACGCCCTCGCCTGGTGGCAGCGCCGCGCCCACCAAGCCGGCCTCACCCTGGCCACCACCGACATCACCCCCGCCCGCTTCCCCCGCACACGCCGCCGCGCCGACAAGCCCGGCGAACAAGCCCACTCTCCCGGCCCCTTGCACGCACTGACCCGCTTCGACGGCCTGGCCACCATCACCGACCCCGACCAACTCAGCCACGCCCTACTCACCGGCATCGGCCGCGGCAAGCCCTACGGCGCCGGCCTGCTCACCCTCGCCCCAGCCTGACCCACCCGCGCCCCGACGCGCGCCACCCCAAGAAGGACCCCGACGCGTGCCCGCCACACCACCACCCGACGGCCCCTACGACACCACCTCCCTGCGCGCCGCCGCCGTACGCCGCCTACTGCGCCTGCGTAATGCCGACCGCCTGACCCACTACGACGTGCGTACCGTCGCAGCCGCCTTCACCGTCCACTGGCGCACCGTGCGCCGCTGGATGGACAACGCCACCACCCACAACGGCACCTACACCCCCAAGGCCGCCGCCACTTAACCCTCACCCCGGCAATGCACGACACGTTGGCCCGCTGGAACGGCAACGCGGCAGCCACCTACCGCGAACTCGTCGCCGACGGCATCTTCGGCAGGCCGCCCCGCGTATCCCGGGCAACCTTCTACCGCGCAATAGACCGGGAACTCACGCCCGGCCAGCGTGCCGCCCTCAAAGGGGGCGAAGCAGCCCGCCGCCGACACGACGTCCATGCCCTGCGCCCGCACGGCAACCGCAACGACGTCTGGGAGACGGACCACGTCGAAGCCAGCGTCTTCGTCAACATCGACGGACGCCGCAGCAAACCCTGGATCACCTGGTTCATCGACCACTCCACCGCCGTCATCTGCGGGCTGGCCATCACCCCCCACCAGCCCAGCCAGGACGCCATCCTGGCCGCCGCCCGCGACGCCATCCTCTGCACGGATCACCACCGGCCCTTCGGCGGCATCCCCCGCAAGATCCGCACCGACCGCGGCCGTGACTTCCTGGGCAAGTGCGTGGACGAGGCGTTCAAAAAATTCGGCACCGAACTGATCGTCCTGCCGCCCTACAGCCCCCACCTCAAAGGCACCGTCGAAGCCATCAACGGCGCCGCCAAACACATGCTGTTCAAAGGACTGCCCGGCTACGCCCACACCCCCCGAAGCCGCCGCGACCGCCGCGGCCAGCCCCTGTGGGCCCTGGACGAACTCCTCGACTACGAAACCTTCATCACCGTCGTCCTCGACTGGGTGGACTGGTGGAACAACGACCACACCATCGCCCGCCTCCACCGGCGCACCCCCGCCCAAGCCTGGCACGCCGACCTCACCCCCATCGACACCCTCGACCCTGCCGACCTGCACACCTACACCCTCACCGACGCCGGCCCACCCCTGAAAATCACCAGCAAGGGCGTCCGCTGGAAAAGCGCCTACTACGTCGGCGACTGGATGCACGGCCACTCAAGCGCCGGCGAGATGGTCCGCCTGCGCCACGAACCCCACCACTACCACCGCATCGAGCTCTACGACGCCGACACCCTCACCTACCGCGGCCCCGCCTTCCGCAGCGACGAAATGAGCCCCGCCAAGCCCGTGCGCTACGCAACGCCCGCCGACGCGAAGCCGACCGCTACGCCGCCAAAGCCCGCCGAGCACGCAAGAACGCCTCACCCCGCTACGCCGCCACCAGCGTCACCGCCGCGCCCGAACCCCTCAACCGGCTCACCGCCAGCCAGGCAGCCGCCCAGCTACGCGAACTGCAGACACCGGAAGGTCACCTGCAGGCCGAAGCCCGGCCCGACCTCCTCAACCGGCCCCAGCCCGACTCCGCCCGCTGGACCAAACCCCGGCCCGACCCCAAACCCCAGGACACCGAGTGACCCACCCGACCACCACGCCCGAAAACCAGCCAACCGCCGGCCCCAACTACCACTACATGGGCCTACCCGGCGCCCGCGCCATGCTGACCCAGGCCAGCGCAGAGACCTACGCCAACCTCCACACCACCCTCAACGCCGACGCCGGCAAAGGCGCCATCATGTGCGTCCACGGCGGCGTCGGCCTGGGCAAAACCTTCGCCGTCAACAGCCACCTCGACGACCTCGCCCCCCACACCACCCTGCGCATCAAAGTCGGCTCCGCCAAAATCCAGGCCCTGCGCGCCTCCCTGTACAAAAGACTCGACCTTCCCGGCGAGGCCCCCCTCAACAGCACCCGCTGCGAAACCATCCTCAAGGAAGCACTGTCGGAGACCCCGCGCGTCCTGGTCGTCGACGAAGCACAGTGGCTGGACACCCGGGCCTTCGAATTCATCCGCGAACTCTGGGACGACGAAGACACCCGCCTCGCCGTCGTCCTGATCGGCGCCGAAACCTGCTACCAGAAGATCAAAAACCGTCCGGCGCTGGACTCCCGCATCCTCGTCTGGCAGCGCTACAAGCCCCTCACACCCACCGAAGTCCTCACCGTCATCCCCGAGTACCACCCGCTGTGGGCGAACGTACCCGCAGACGAACTGCTGTGGATCGACGACGCCGCCTGCCACGGCAACTTCCGCCAATGGGCCAAAATCACCTACCTGCTCTGGGACGAGCACGGCGGCACCGACGCGAAGGGGCCCGGTAGCGCGGGTCCGCCGCAACCGGCTGCGCCAGAGGGCGCAGCCGCACCGTTTCCTCCCTACAGCCGGGACCTGGTGCGCGCCGTCCTCAGTCGCCTCGACCCCACCCAACGCCACGTCGACTGAAGGCCCTGTCACGTATGGCCCACCGTAGCCGTCCAGGGGCCGTGCTGCCCGAAACCGAACTGGGCAGCCAGCAGGCCCGGCGCCTCGTAGGGGCAGGCGGGGCCGCTGTCCGTGGCCTCCGCGATCATGGGGGTGAATCGGACGGCAGGGCGTCGCCCGACGGGGTGGGAGGGGCCGGGTCAACGGCGGGCGTGGCAGCACATAGTGGGCGCTCGTGTCGTACCCGTTCGATGTGTCCCAGGCCTCCATTCGCGTCAATGTCGATGATCTTGCCCAGCAACTCGTCTTCGCGCCGGCGCCGCATCGACTCCGTGCGGAAGCGGGAGATACCGGCGAGCGTCTCGTTGAAGCTCCGGGTCACCGCCAGGAGCACCCCGGGCAGCACCGAGACGAGCACTACCCATAACGCGGCATGACCGATCGCTGACATCAGGAACGGTTCGCGATCACTTCTGGCTGGCTCGGCGGCGCAGTTCGTCGAGGCGGGCTTCGGCGGCTTCGGCTGCCCTGGGGCCTGGTGAGCTGGTATAGCGAGTCAGCACTTGTGGCGGGATGACTCGGAGCCGGACGAGGTGCTCGAGAACTATGACCGCAGCTTCGTGTGCCGGAGACAGGAAAGGCACGTTCACATCTTTTATGGGATTGAGTAGTTCGAGCGGATGCTCTCGGACACGGACCGCATGGTCGACGGCATCGGCGAGGCGTTGTGACTTCGCTGCGTCCATCTCGGCTGTGCTCTCGTGCCAGTACGAGCCGTCGAATTCGAGAACAAGAGAGAGTTCCGGGATGTACATGTCCACCCGTTCGATGCCCTTGGCGGTGCGGATGGTGCGGAGGTCGGGATCCAGAGGGAGGACGACCGACAGCTCCGCGGCCAGCCGCACCTCCTGGGCGGAGGTTCCCGGGATGTTGCAGTGGGGGCAGCCCGTGCCGCCCCTTGTGCGGTTTGCGACGGTGGCGATCCAGGCATGCTCCCGGTTGATCGGACAGATCCAGTGGACCTTCATGCTGCTGCCCGAGGTCAGCTCTGCTGCGCTGATCTTGGATCTGACCGGATCGAGCTGGACGGCCAGATCGGGGCGCATGGCGAGAAGGCTGCTGGTGGTGGACACTTTGTTTCCGGCACAGTAAGGGCAGCCCTGCCCACTGGCTCGTTTGTAGACCCGAGCTTGCCAGCGGTGGTCGGGCCCCTTCGGGCATACCCAGTGGACGATCCGGCTGGAGCCGACCGATACGTCGCGCGGGCTGAGCGCGCCGTTGCGCTCGTGGTCCCACTGGCGGGCAATATCAGGCCGGTTGCTCGCCAAGCGGTTAACGTCCCACACCCGGGCTCCGCTGCAGAAGGGGCATCGAGACCCCTTGCCGACCCGGTTGTTCGGACTGGCCGTCCAGCGGTGCTCCGGGTGACTCCGGCAGAACCAGGCCAGGACCCGGTTGTCCTGGGCGAAGATCTCGTGGGCCGTCGTGCCGTTGACCGGCGCGTCGAACTCCAGTGCCACGTCGGGGGCGACTTCGGCGAGACTGTGCTCGCGAGCCAGACGCTTGCGTGCGCAGTACGGGCAGCCCTGCGGGCGGGTCGCATTGGTCCGGGAGTTCACGCTCATGTCGTAGTCCGGGTGTCCCGCCAGGCACCGCCACCAGGCCACGCTCTTGCTGCCGTTGAGCACCTCTGAGGCGGTGAATCCGGAACGTTCCGGGTTGAGATCCTTGGCTACGTCTGGAGAGATGGCGGCCAGGCTTCGCTCAAAGGGCACCTGTCCGCTGAGGCGTTTGCCTCGGCAGGCTGGGCAACCGGTGGACTGCGGCTTGGTGCGATTGTTGACCGTCGCGGACCATTCGTGAGCAGGGTTCGCAGAGCATTGCCACCACACCTTGGTCTTCCAGCTGTAGGGCACCTCCTCTGCTGTCAGTCCCTCATTGCGCTCAGGGTGGAACTCCTTGGCGACGGGATGCTCGCCCAGGTTTCGCCGAACGGTCTTCGGCAGCGATGCGCGTAACACGGTGTCTTCTCCTCAGGGGCAAGTCAGTCCCTCAGCCCTCAGGATCGAACCCAAGAGGCCGCCGGGCAGACGAAGTTGAAGACAGACCGTAGAATGAATTCGAAGAAGTCACAAACCGGCTGGTGGTTCCCTGTCGATTGCCCGCGCCCTGCCCCAAACGCAACCTGCTGACCAGAACGCCGTTCTGTTGTAAACGTGCACTCGGACGGGAGAAGCGCTCTGGGTCTGATGGGGGCTCCGGCCTGTCCCGGAGTGCTTCAGAGGCAGGGGCGGGTGGACAGCGGGAGGCAGGCCGCGGGGCAACCTCCTGTCACCCGCACGGCGATTGGGCCTCACGCGCCAGCCTCAGCGCCGCTGAACGACGTCATGGCCAGCCGAACTCACTCGGCAGGCACTTCCGGCTACGGGCTGCGCGCCTCTCGCGCTTTCACTTGGCTGCTTGCCGCCATGTCACTGACCGCGCTGCTGCTGATGGTCTTCGGTCTGCCTACCCGCGATCCCGATCTTGCTACGACCGGCACCCTGAACGGCAGCGAGATCAGTCTCCACACCAGCACTCCCGGCCCTGTCTTACATGAGGAATGGGCACAGCGGTGGTCTTGGACCCGCGCAGAGAGAGCCACCCATGTCGTCGTCAACTCCGTGGTGTTCCGCTCCTCCAGGCAGAACCTCACCACCATCGGCACCTACATTGAGATGACCTCCGGTCTCCTCGAACCCACCCTCCTCGCCCTAGGAGCACTCGCCATCCGCGGACGCATCAAACGCTGACTACCCAGCAGCCCCTACCCGGCGATTCAGCACCCGCCAACTCCGAGAAGTCGTCCTTGGCTGTACCCGCCAGGGCCCCCACACGGGCCGGTTGCTCCGGAGCCCCGTCTCGGTCCACGAAGCAGTACTCGACCGGCGCCCGCTTACTGCTCAGCAGCTGGTTGGCCGCGTTCGTTGAGGGCGGACCCCCACCCGCGTGGGGAAGAACCAGGTGGTGACGCCGCCGGTGGTGCGGCCGTGGATAGACCCCTACTTACGTGGGGATGGCCCCTTGCTGACCTGCGAGGCCGACTTTATCGATAGAGGGTCTTACTCGTGTGGTCCGGGCGGCAGTCAGCGGTGCCTTCCCGGAGGGCAAGGCGGAGCACGCGAACCGGGCCGAACCGGCGGGTCGGCCACCGGCAGTGGCCTTGTCGGACGAGCCGCACCTCTCGCGTGGCAGCTGTCCCCGGGGGCTGTGGGTGCGGGCTGTTAGTGGCTGTTGTCGGTGAGGGTTCCGCGCTGCACCAGCTCGTCGGCGGTGCAGCCGCGTCGCTGCGCCATTGCGTGGAAGGTTTCCCCCTCGCGTTGCCAGGACAGGGCCCGGGCGGCTGCCGTCTGACGGATGTACTCATCGGCGGACAGGCCGAGAGCGGTGGAGTGGGCGGCGATCGCTTCTCGTTCCGCGGCCGTGAATGTCATCGTGTGGCCTCCTTTGGCCGGTGGGCCTGCTGCTCGGCGGGGAGCCGGGCGTTAACGCAGGTCATGACGCTACCCGTTGTGCGGCTTCAGCCCGCGCTCGCTGCAGGGCGGTGGGTGTTGATCCAGGAGAGGCCGCCGAGGTCGAGGTGGTGGCGGGCGCGGGTGACGGCGACGTAGGCGAGGCGGGCGTCGGTGTCGCTGACGGGTTCCGGGATGGGGCGTCCTTGGGCGTCGTGCTGGTCTGTGTCCTTGGGCGGGGGAAGTCGTCGGCGATTTTGACGGTGGGCCATTCGCGGCCCTTGGCGGTGTGGGCGGTGGAGACGGTGACGTCGGCGTGCTGTTCGTCGGTGAGCTGATCGACGGCGGTGAGGATGGCGTCGGGTCCGTGGGTGTCGACGAGGTCCACGAAGGGCTGGAGGTCGCGTCCGGCGGGATCGTGGGCGGCGTAGTCCTGCAGTTCACCCCAGGATGGGAAGAGCACGAGTTCGGGGTGGGAGGTACGGCGGCCGGCCTTGAGGTCGCGGGCCGCGAGGGCGAGCGCGGCCAGCTGCTGTCCTCCGCGGGTGAGGGCGACGCGGTGGCCGGCGGCGAGCAGACGCATGACTTCGGTCATGGCGCCGATGTTGGTGCGGCACAGCACCGCGTCCGGCCGGTCGAGGCTGCCGATGTCGGTGGGGATGGTGTCGCTGCCGGTCAGCCGGATGGGGGCGTCGGCGAGTGTGAGCCACCGGTTGGCCTCCTCGGCGATCAAGGGGCCGAAGCGGAAGGAGCGGGTCAGAGTGAGAGGGGTGGCGTCGAAGCCGGTCATCACGTCCCGGGCGCCGCGCCAGCCGTAGATGGCCTGGGCGGAGTCGCCGACCATGACGAGTTGGGCATGGCCGCGCTGGGCGGCGAAGACGTCTTCCAGCACTGGGTTGGTGTCCTGGGCCTCGTCGAGGAAAAGGAAGTCGGCTTCGAGGGTCGGCCCGGTCAGGGCCCACATTTTCAGGTAATGGTCGTGTTCGAAACGGACCACACCCTGATCGGGGTTGTGCAGGTCGGCCCAGGCCTTGGCCGCGAACGGCATGACCTCGTCGGCAAGTCGGGCATGGTCGCCGGGTGTGGCCAGGCCGCGCAGCCGTGGCACGTGGTGGCGGGTCAGGATGCGGTCGGCGGAGTAGCAGTAGCGGGTGACGGTGCGCAGCACGGTGTGGGAGAGCGCGCGGGGCCCGATCTCGTGAGCGCCGATGCGGACCGGACGCGTGATACCGAGCGCCTGGCCGGTCTTCCACGCGGGCTGGCGGGGGCTGTTGAGCCGGCGGGCGTAGCGGTGACCCACGGCGGCGAAGGCTGTGGCATGGGCGGTCTTGCACAGCACCGTGCGGGGGAAACGGCCGGCGGCGTCCTGCGCGATGTTCTTGTTGAAAGCGAGGTAGCGGCCGCGGCGGTGAGTGCCGGCCGCTAAAAGGCCGAGGGTGCTGGTCTTCCCTGTCCCGGCGCCGGCCTGCAGGACGAGATGGTGACCGGCCCGGAAAACGTCGGCAGCGTGCGCCTGTTCGTCGGTGGGCGTGTGCAACAAGAGCTCCGCGAAAGAGAAGAAAAGCATTGGAAGGGGGAGGGGTGATGAGTGAGGTCTGCGGTGTGGGCTGCCGTCCCGGCAAGGTGCAGCGCCCAGGATGGGCTCACAGCGCTGCCGGATGCAGTGGTGATGCCGGCTGGGCAGGATTCGGGCCGTACAGACCAGGACTTCATCGGCGCTGTGGTGGGCGAGCAGGCTCTCGAGCCGGTTCTCCGGGCGAGTTCCCGCTCATGCCGGGCATGGTTCGAGGCCACGCACCGGCCGAGCACATCCTGCGGCCGCTGCCCCAGAGCTGCTGCGGCCCGGCGGAGGCCGCATCGACTCGAAGGGCCGAGGGCGATGTTGAGCAGAACCCGGCCGAGCCGGCGGGGGCGGGGTGGTGCGTGGTCAGGATGCCGATCGGCAGTCGCGTGCCCCGTTGGTGCCGTAGCACGTGCACGGCACCGCCCAGGCTGCGCGCTCTGCACCGCCATCAGCCGGGAACGGTCCGTGTTCGCGGCCGGCCGGACGCTTGCCCGGGCGTGCCGGAGCTCGCCCTGGGGCGGGCCTGGGCAGGGTGAGCTCAAGGGCATGGAAGGGCGTCATGGGCGAGCTGCCTCGTGCACCCTGCCGGTGGGGCCTGGGCGTTGGGTGCGGGTGGGAAGGCGGTTGTGGATGTGCTCGTGGTGGCGCAGAGGGTCGAAGGGCTCCCAGTCGGACACCGCCAGGTCGGCGGCCGTGGGGATGGCGGCGTGCTGCAGGCAGCGCTGGGCGCGCCAGCGCAACTGCTCGGCGTACGGGATGGCGCTGAGGTCGTAGATGGCCATGACCGCGGCGGGCAGGGCCAGCTGCCCGCTCGTCGCGGTGGCTGGGACCAGCCTCCAGGTGCCGGCCGGGGTATCGGGGGAGATCAGGGTGCTGGTGCAGCGGTGGCGGCGCCGGGTCTGGGCGATGCACTGGATCTCGTCGACCGGGCGGGTGGCGAGGTAGCGCACGTACAGCAGCTGCACGACGGGGCGGGCCGGGCGGCAGGCCGCCGCGTCCCCTCGCTGGGCCGGGCTGCCCGGAGAGGCCGGGCACGGAGTGAGGGCGCCGGCGTCGATCAGACGACGGGTGTTTACGGCCAGCGACCGGCGCAGCCCCATCAGCTCGGGAGGAGGCGGGGGAGTGTCGCGGGCGGGACAGACGACGGCGTGTGGCAGGCGGCACCAGCTGCTGCCGTCTCCGCCCGGGTAGGCGACACCGGAGCTGACGTGCCAGCGGCACGTGGCGGGCACCCGGGCGGCCGGAAGTTCGTGCGGATGGAGACGGACGGGCCGCTGGGCGCCGCGGTGGTACCACTCGATCCGGTTGCCGCACTCGCGGCACCGGTCGCCCTGGCCGCAGCGCAGCAGCCGGCTGACGCCGTCTGGGGAAACGTGCAGGGAACGGCGTACGTGGTGGGCAAGGGGGCTTCCGTCCCAGCGCCGGGCCGGGGGAGGAGGTGTGGAGCGCATGCGGGCGAACCTGTCAGCCAACACGCCGGATCCGCGGCAGGCAGCTCTGCCGGATCGTCCGGTCAGCCTCATACGGTGCGACTGGAGTGCGAATGCTTGATCGCTCGTTCGAGCGGGTCTCGCCGGTTCGGGTGATCTGTGGCAGACACTCTGGCGGGGAGTCAGTCTTGGGCCGGGCCGGGCAGGTCGTGCCCGCGGCACAGGGTGCTGAAGAGCTCGTCGAGCGGGGTGTTCAGGGCGTGGGCGAGAGCGTGCCAGGTCTTGAGCGTGCCGATGGTGCGGCCCTGCTCGATCTCGATGACGGTGCGTCTGGCCAGGCCGCTGCGGGAGGCAAGCTCGTCATAGCTCCACCCGCGCGCGGCCCGCAGGCGCGCGAGTTCGAACCGCAGCGCAGTGAGGTCCGGGTCGGGCGGCAAGATCGTCACCCGTCCATCCGACGGTGCAGACCCCTGCACTGCCAGTGCATACCTCTGCCCTATTTTCCCAGGTGGCGGCGCACGCGAGAGGGCAGAGGTCTGCACTACGGTTAGCGGCCGCCCCCACCCAAGAACGGGACCGGCGCGGACGTGACAAGGAGGAACACGCGCCCATGAGGCTGCGCCCAACATGTCCGACGACACCACGCGCCTGGACCGTGGAACTGCGCCCGCACTCCGGCGGGCTTGCCCTTGTGTGCTGGCAATGCCCGCACGGCAGCGGGCAGATCACCGCAGCCTCCGCACGCGCGGCCGCCCTCGCCCACCTCGCACGGCACGCACGCGGCAACCTCCTCCCCCCGCACCTGCGGATCTGCCAATGCCGTGAACGCGGCTGCCACTGGCACCCCCGCCACCGCGGCTGCGCCGGCCCTATCCGCCTCCTCCTCGCACGCGAACACGGCGGACGACTATGGCGGCTCGCCGACGCCTGCAGCGCCTGCGCCGCAGCGACAGCACAGGCCGCCGTAGTGCCCGACACCGTCCTCACCCACCCACCGCTGTACCCGACAACCGCCAGCCGGCGCAGACGCCGCCCCAAGGGGCCCGGCGAACAGACCCGGGTACGCGAAATCCTCAGCTACCTGGCCGCCGCCCTCCCGCCGGGCACTTCGGCCGCCGCACGCCTGCTCGCGCTGCAGTGCGCGCTCCGCATGAACACCAAAATGCACGTCCGGCTGCCCAACGGTGTGCTGCGCAGCCTCCGCCTCAACGCCGTCCAGGACCCATGGCGCGAGCTGGAGCACGCGCGATGGCTGTGCATCACCCCCGCGACCGCGGCCAACGAGGTCGTTGCCGAACTGCTTGACGCCGCGCTGCTCGGCCAAGCCCCCGCCCGCCCCGACCGAATGCGCGCAGCCGACTGGGCACTGCGCGCCAGTTCCTCCTCGACAGCAGGAACAACCGGACCGCTGCCGCAACTGGCGAGCGCCTACCTCGCGGCGAACGCCGACCCGCAAGCCGGCAGCGGACTGAGCGAGCTCGACCAGATAGGGCGCGTCTGTGGCGTCCCGCTCGCGGAACTGCCCGCTCTACTTGACCAACTGGCAGCAACCGGGCTGCTCAGGTCATGGCAGGCCTGCCCAGACTCAGGAGATCTGCACTGGACTCTCGTGCACAGAGGGAGGCCTTCGAACGAATAATGTACGCGATATGTACGTGAACTTTGCGCGAGTCGTACGGTTAACTAGGTAATGTGTCAGTCGGGAGGTGTTCCATGTCCGAGTTGTTCGATGCGGTCGACGCGCTGGTCGCGTCCCGCTCCCAACTGCCGCCGACGGAGGAGCGCAAGAGGCTGCGCCAGGCCCACGGGCTGACGCTGGACGAGGTGGCTGCCGCGCTGAAGGTGCGTCGGGCGACGGTGTCGGGCTGGGAGTCGGTCAAGAAGACGACTGAGCCGCGCGGCCCCGAACGTGAGGCGTACGCGCGGCTGCTGAACAAACTCGCGGAGCTCTATCCGGCGCCCGCCGCCGCACCGGACCCGACGCCGACCATGTTCACCGGCCAGCCCGCCCCGGCGGAAAGGCAGACTTTGTCCGCAGGCCCGGCTTCCGAGCCTGCGGACATGACCGAACACAAGAACACCCAGAGCGCCCCGGCTTCCGCCGTTGCCGAGCAGGCCGCGCCGCGCCCGGCGCGCACCGCCAGGAGCGCGTCGATGTCGCACCGCCCGGGCGCGCGGAAGGCGACCCCGGCCAGCACCCCGGCGAGCGGCACGGACGCGCGCTTCGAGAACGGACCGCTCGCAGTCGTCGACGTCGACATCGACGGCCAGGTCCTCGCGTACTGCGTCGGCGGCCTGGTCCTGGACGTGCCCGCCAAGTCCCTTCCCTCCCTGGTCGACTGGACTCTGAAGGAGGCCAGGCTCGGGCAGCCGAAGCTGTCCGGCCCGGGCAAGGACGCCGACCCGCTGCTCGTTCTCACTGAGTCCGCCCTCGAGCGCTATGGCCTGCCCGTCGCCCTCACGGAGGAGGAGCGGCTCGCCGGGCGGATCCCGGAGGGCCACAAGGTCATCAAGCAGCTCGCACGCGCGGACTGGAAGCTCACGAAGCGCGGGTTCGGCCCGTGGGCGCGGATCTACCGCCCCGCCACCGGTTCGGAACGTGCCTGCGTCCAGCTGTGCATCCCGTCCTGGCATGCGCTGGACACCCGGCACTGGGGCGAGGCCGGGCAACTCCCGCCGGCCGAACTCGCCCGCGCCCTGGGCGTGTACGCCTCCCGCGTGATGACGCCGCGCGGATCGACCGCCGTCACCGGCCTGGAGCTGATGACCGCACTGCACCCGGCGACCCGCGCCTCCGAGCCCGACGAGAACGGCAAGCGGCACTCCGAGCACAACCCCGGCTCCCTGGGCAAAGACCCGGTCGACCCGGCGCCCTGCGAGGCCCCCGACGGCCACCCAGTCCTCAAGGATTTGCCCCGCTTCCACGTGCGCGGCCCGGCGGAGAAGCTGTTCGAGGAGGCCTACGACTGGGCGCGGCCGATGACCGATGCCGAGTGCACCCTGCGGCACCTGGTCGGCGTTGACGTCAACGTGGCCTTCGCCGCCGGCGCCAACGGCTTGAACGTCGGCCTCGGTGCCCCGACGCACGTCACGAACCCGGTGTTCGACCCGAAGCTGCCCGGCTCCTGGCTGGTCGACCTGTCCCACGTCGACCTGTCGAAGGTGAAGGTCGGCAAGGAGTTGGTGGAGCTGGACGGCAGCCTGCTCCCCTCCCCGTTCACGCCGAAGGGCGAGCGCCCCGAAGGCCCGGCCTGGTACGCAACGCCCACCGTCGCCTACGCCCAGGAGCTCGGCTACGAGGTGCGCCCGACCGAGGCGTGGGTGCGGCGCGAGAACGGCCGCTATCTGGACGGCTGGTACAACCGGCTGCGCGACGCCTACCTCGCCACGATGGCCGACCTCGGCGTCGACGCCGACCTCGCCCCGGCCGACTTCCTCGCCGCGATGGACGGCTACAAGGCCCGCGACCCTCAGTTGGCGATCGTCGTCTCGGCGATCAAGGCGACGGTCAAGGGCGGCCTGGGCAAGCTGCGCGAGCGCCCGCGCGGTGAGGGCTGGCGGCCAGGCGAGCCGTGGCGCGCACTGTCCCGCCCGACGTGGCGGCCCGACATCCGCGCGGCCGTCATCTCCCGCACGCGCATCAACCTGCACCGCAAGATCGTCAAGCACGCGGCGTTCACAAGGCAGTACCCGGTCGCGATCCTGTCCGACTGCGTTGTGTACGCGGCCGACGGCGAGAGCCCGCTGGACTTCCTGCCCTACCGCGAGGGCAAGCCGCTGCCGGGCGGGTTCAAGCTCGGCATCAACCCGGGCCTGGTCAAGCACGAGGGCACCCAGAGCGTCCTGTGGGGCGAAGAGGTCCGCGAGCGATTCGACGCCCCCGAGCTCAACCTCGCCCGGTACATCAAGGACGGCACCGTCACCGACGTCGACAACGGAGAGTAGGAGAGGGCGACGATGAGCCTGTTCGGGGACGGCCTGGAAGCCGCAGTGCAGAAGGCGTTCACCCGCCCAGCGCCCAAGAGCGCGCCCGCGCAGATGCGGTACCTGGTCAAGCAGCTCAAGAGCACCAAGGCGGTCGCCCAGATGCTGCGCATCTCCCAGCGCACCGTCGAGCGGTACGTGAAGGACCAGATCAAAAAGCCGCGCACCGACCTCGCCGCGCGCCTGGAGCGCGAGGTCAAGGCCCGGTGGCAGCCGCAGATCCGGGCCAAGGCCCGGCAGCAGGCGGCGACCACCGGCGGCATCGTCATCGACACCCGCGCCCGCCTCGGCTACACCGCGCCGATCGGGTCGACGGACCAGGACCGCATCCGGCACCTGACCGTCGCCCTGCCGCCCCGCTACGCCGCCCGCCTCTTCGAAGCCCAGGAGCAGGGCGCCACGGAGCAGCGCCTCCAGGAGCTCGCCGCTGAGGCACTCAAGGAGGTGTACTTCCAGGACGGCGGGCGCCGCGCCGGAAGCCTGGAGGAGGTCCGGTTCACGGACATCGAGCACCTGGAGTTCGACTTGTAGTGGCAGTTCCCGTACGTCTTGGTCCCCTGGTCCGGTTGGTCCGAGGACCTGCTCGTTCTAGCCTCGCCCGGCGCCCAAGATCGGGAAGCGGGGAAATCTTCGGCGTGTGTCAATGGGCGGCGCTACCGTTCGTTCATGTTTATGCGCAGCCGCAAGCGGCGTGATCCGCAGGCGGCGGATCTACGAGGATCGATAGACGAGTCGCCTTCTGAGGGCGTCCCGGACTACATGGAAATTCCTCTGCGCCAGTGGGTGATGGCTCTCCTCCAAGACGATGAAGCCAACGCACAGAGGATCGCCCTGCACCTGAAGTTGCGCGTCGACACCGGCCCCCGGGAGTATTCGCCGGCGAGGTTCCTTGCCGCAGGCACCACCAAGGAGCAGCTGCTCGATGTCGTGAACGCGATGCTGCACTTGAGTACGCCGTCGACTTCGCAGATGTACTACCCCAACCCGGGCACGTGGAGCGGCCGGCGGCAATACCTGGGGACTCACGGGAACAGCGACCGCGAACTGTCCATCGCGGAGCTGGAGGACATGCTGACGCTTGCGGGATCCGCATACCGCGTCAACGACGCTCGCACCGGGCTGGAGCTTCGGGTCGACGCCACGGCACAGCGGGCTGTCGTCAGCACTCTGGCAGCGGCTCGCGCCCCGCAGAGCGGATCGGCGACCGACCACCTGGCAACCGCCTGGAAGTGTGCGTACGGGCGCGACCCGGACCCGACGAAGGCGTACAGCGAAGCGATCAAGGCGGTGGAGTCGGCTTCCCAGTCCGTCATCGAACCGAACAACGGCAAGGCGACGCTTGGGTCGATGCTGGGAGTGATCAGGAATTCGCCGCAGCGGTTCTCCACGGCGATCCCCGCACCCAGTGGAGAGAACGACGTCGAGCTCGTGTCCGCCATGATGCAGCGGCTGTGGAAGGGGCAGACCGCCCGGCACGGCTCGCAGAACCCGACCCGGTTCGAAAGCCAGCGCGAGGCCGAGATGGCGGTGCACCTGGCTGCCACCCTCGTGCAGTGGTTCGCCGCCGGCCTGGTCCAGCGAACACCATAAGCAGTGCGCCCACAGTGACCCGGAATTTCATGGTGCAGGTAGCCGTTGTGTCTCTGGTGGTGCACTTGGGGACGTCGTAGGCCATGGCCCCGTCAGCGCTGTCGTAATCGGCGCCGTGCCCCAGGTTGACCGAGGCCCTGGAGACCCCGCCGGGGTGGTGGGCGGTGACCTGAGCACTGAACTTGGCGACCGTGGTGGGCCCGATCACGATGTTCATGCGCTTGTTGACGACGACCTTGGTGATAACTGGCGACCGTCCGCATGTGCGGACGGAGAAGCGCAGAGGGCCAACAGCAGGGCGGCGGACGCTGCTCCAGCAGCCGTCGCGGCACGTGTACGCATGCGAGTCCGAATCGAAGAAGGCGGCACCGGGTGCACTCCTGGCAGCCGGAGCCGTACGGATCAAGACGTTCGCGATGCAACGCCGTCTGCAGCGCGGCGAGCCGGGCTCCGCGCACCTGGTCCGACCGCCCCTCGGCACCGAGCAGCATGGCGGCCTGGAGCTGGGTGTCGGTGACGTCCAGACACACCACTTGGTAGGGCGCACAGATCCCGCGGTCGATCGCTTCGGACAGCGTCAGCGTGTAGCAGCGCTTGCCGAAGGGTGAGTCGGGGGAGTCTTCCATGCTCGCGACCAGCTCGCCCTGCTGCTCTTGATCTTCGTCGAGCTGCCACAGGCGGGGCGTGGCGGTCATGTAGAGGCGGCGCAGGGCGGGGATGCGGGTGTTGTCGTGGACGACTGCCCATGGCTTGCCCAGCCGCCCTGATGTTCGGTGCGCCTCGTCCGTTTTACCCGTCTGGCTGCTTTCGTTGGTGCTGAGCTGGGGTTATGCATCGCGTACGTGTGCGGCACGAAGGGCTGTGCCTGCTGGTGAGCGACTGCGCTGACGGATCCGCTGGGCCTGGTGGGGCTGCTGGTGCGATCACTGGGTGTCGCTACTAGCGTTGACTGTATGAGCGCCCAGCAGCGGCTCTCCGACGAGGTGCTGTATCCCGATCGCACCCATGATGCTGTGGTCGTTATCCCCGGGATCATGGGCAGCGAGTTGAGGGACGGTACCTCTGGATCGGTGTTGTGGGGTCTGGACCCCCGCTTCTACGGTCGGGCTTGGCTGACTGCGTCCACGCTGCGCGCACTACAACTCACCGAGGCGGAGCTTGCGGGCGAATATGGGCGCGTCACCGCCAGTCGGCTGCTGCACTTCCCTGCGTGGCTTCCCTTCTTCCGCGGGTTCGAGCCGTACACCGCTCTGGTTGACGCCGTGTATACCGCGGTCGTGCATCCGGCCGCCGTATTGGAGTTCCCCTATGACTGGCGGCTGCCGGTTGCCTATAACGCCGAACGTCTCGCTGAGGAGGCACTGGCTCACCTGACACGCTGGCAAGAGCATCCCAGCCATGTAGCGGCACGCGGGCGGCATGCCACTCAGCGTCCCGCGCAGTTGGTCCTGGTGGCGCACTCGATGGGCGGCCTGCTGGTGCGCCACCTGCCCCTAGAGATGGCTGAAAAGATCAGAGTAAGCGTCACCCTCGGCACACCTTTCCATGGATCCCCCAAGGCCGCAGCCTTGCTCAATTCGGGCCGCGCCCTTGTGCCGTTGCCGGCAAGGCGGCCGGCTAGCGCGATGCTGCAAAGGGATCCGGATATGGGTGTACGGGCGCTCGCGGTCACTCTGCCCGGGGTGTACGACCTCCTGCCTACGTATCGCTCGGTGGATGACGGCAGGGCCGGCCGCAGGCTGAGCGTCGGCGATGTGGTGGCGCTCGGAGGCGACGCCATTCAGGCGCAGGCGTGGCACGACCGGCAGCAGTCGGCGAGCGAGGAAGCGCTCGTCGATCACCAGCTGGTGGTGGGTGCGGCCCAGCACACCCCGCAGAGTCTGCGCATTGATGACGGTGTGGTGAGATTGCTGTTCGAGGAACTCGGTGGCACCGTCCAGTCGCCCGCGCGGACGGACCGTTTGGGGGACGGTACGGTCCCCACCGGCTCGGCGGAACTGCGCGGTGTGCGGCCGACCCGTCTCGACCAGCAGCACCAGCAACTGGCCAAGGCGGACGCTGCGATCCGGCACGTGCAACACATCCTGCGTGAGCGGGACCTGGACTTGTTGGGTCCGCCAATGGGCCCCGAAGAGGGGGTCGGGCTCGACGTACCGGACGCTGTCGTGGCGCCGGGCGAGGAATGGGTCGCCCGCGCTACAGGAGTCGCACACCAGCGCGGTGCCTATTGCTTGGTCTCCGAAGTCACCGGCGCGATTCGGGCGCAACGCGTTTTTCTGCAGCAGCGTGACGACGATTGGTACGCGCCGATCGTGCTTCCTCAGCCTGGGCTCTACAGGGTGGCGCTCCAGGGGCTCGATGGCCCAGTAAGCCAGCTGGTTCTCGCGGCTGATTTGGACAGCCATGGCTCATGATCCGACACCGCCGTTGTTGCTCAGTTTCCCCATCGGCAACTACATCGACGATGGCTACCCGAACCTCGACGTGGGCACGGAACTGGACCGTGTCCTCAAAGTGCTCGACCTATTCGAAATCGAGCATGAAATCTGGACGGTGCCGATGACGGAGAGGGGGAAGGATGCGGTAGATACGCGGCTCGATGCGTGGACCGGCCGCGCCGACAGCCGCAACACCATTCTCTACTGGGCGGGCCACGGCTTCAAAGATGCGAACGGCGCAGGTCTTGCCGTCTCGAGCACTCGGAAAGCACGTCCGAACGGGATCACTCCAGAGCTGCTGGCCACAGCGCTGAGCGATCGGGAGTCCGCGAACGAGAGCGCCTGGATGTTTGTTGTGATCGACGGATGCTATTCCAAGCGGTTCGTCGAACTCGTGGCCCGTGACTTGTTGGGGAAGGAGAACGGAGCCCGTTGCGTGCTGCTCTTTGGTGTCTCAGGCGACGGAGCAACTCGGTTGGGTGACTTCAGTACGGTGCTGGAGCAAACCGTGCACAACGCTTACTGCCGCAACGACCGCCTCCCGATCATCCGGGTGGCTGATGATCTGGCACGGGAACTGGCCGGCTCCCACCACATCCCAATGGAGATGTCTAAGGCGGCCTGCCTGGTCTCTCGCCGTCCCATCACTGATGTCAGCGGCGTACTAGACGAGGTGAAGGAGCTCGAGGCGGTCCTCAATGAGCTCGACGAGGTCGAGCGCCAGCATTTCGTCAAGCGCGGTCAGGATTCCGAGAATGGTGATCTGACCTGGTATTTCACGGGTCGTCAGGAGCAGTTGAGGGAGGCCTGCTCCTGGCTCCGCGAGCGTGATCACGGCCTGCTTGTCGTCACTGGCCCCCGGGAAGCGGTAAATCAGCGTTCCTGGGATATCTATGGGCCCACTCCCGACCTCGGCTACGCGCGGTCTTGGCCGCTCACGATCTACTGACTCCCGTTGGGCCTGCTGAGCGGCCACCGGACGACGTCTTCACCGCGACCCTGCTGCTTACCGGCATGAGTGCAGCAGAGGTCGTTGCGGCTATCGCGAGGGTCCGCAGGCTCAAGCTACCGAAAGGCCGCGAACCTTACGAACTCGCCGACTGGTTGACCCGCAGAGTGCGGCCATCCAGGCAGGGGATAACCCTGCTGATAGACGCTTTGGAGGAAGCGCAGGAACCGCTGATGATCGCTGAAAGCATCCTGCGCCCACTCGCCACCACACCCGGCATCCGGCTCGTAGTTGGCACCAGACCAGCCACGACCCATCAACCCGTCCCCACCATCAATCGTGACCTCCTCGAAGCCCTGGGCGTGCCTGGAGACGCCACGACTCCCGGTGCTGAAAGTCCGACCGAGATCCGGATGTATTGGGAACCCGAAGCCGTCGGCGAGTACGCCGCGAAGCGGCTTGAGGCTGCCGCGGCCCGCGGCAGCCTCAACGCCGACAGCGACGCAGACACTGAGGTCCGCCGTCAACACCTGCCTTTTGTTGTCGCAAAGATCAAAAAGAACAGTCGGGACTTCCTCCTCGCCCGCCTGGCCATCCACGAGATCCTGGCCCGCCCCCACGTGCTCGACCAGTCCCACACGCTGGACCCGCTCCTCGGCGGGGACCACCACCAGATTTTCGAACGCGCGGTCAATCGGCTCTGCGAGGCGAGTGCGGTCAACCATGGACTCCTGCAGGCTCTGGCTTTCACTCGGGGCCGCGGACTGCCGATCTCAGGTGGTGTCTGGGCTGCAGTAACCCAAGCGCTCTCCGACGCACCCCGTCCGACCGCCGAGCAGATCGATGCATTCCTGAGGCTCGCGGCGCCTTACATCAGGCTGGACACCGCTGACGGCGAGACCGTCTACCGACTGGCCCACCGCAGCTTCCAGGACTTCTTCGCCCCCGACGGCGACCCGACCAGAGAAAGCCACCGGCGCATTGTCCAGGCCCTATCGGGCCTCATCGACTCCGATGGCCTCCAACCGCCGCACCCATATGTGTCCCAGCACCTATCAGCACACGCCGCCGCGGCCGGGATGACAGGCTGGCAGGAACTTGCCCGTCGGCCTTACGCCCTGGATCTGGTGAATGCACGGGCACTGAGCAACGACGCAGTGCGCAGCGTCTGGGGCGAACGAGGGGTGCCGGACGAAATCGTAGGGGTCATCGGCGCGCGCCACCTACTCGCCAACGCCTCACCCACCGATCGTCGCGGCATACGCGAGATCGGCATGGCCCGGCATGCCGGCATCACCCAGTTCGACGACAAGCCAGCCCCGCCCGGGTCTTGGTCTGTGCATGCGGCCTGGCTGCGTTTGCAACATCCTCACGTGACCTTGGACCGTCGCGGGGGTGAGTTCAACGCGTTGACCTCATACACCAGCAGCCGCAGAGAACTGCTCGTCACAGGCGGTGACGATGCCAACGTGCGGATCTGGGACCCGGAGACTGGTGGACAGGTCCGCCGCCTAGGCGAGCGCCACTATGGAAGCGTGCGTGCGGTTCTCGCGTTTCAGGGACCGGACCGACGGATGTTGCTTGCATCCGCTGGCGACGACGACTTCATCCGCATCTGGAACCCGACCGGTGGACGAAAACCACTGCGCCAGATCAGGGCTCGGCAGAAGGGCGTTCGGGCACTGACAACCTTGACCCTCGACGGGCACCTGCGACTGGCATCGGGCGGCAGCGACGGCACTATACGGATTTGGGACCCGATCACCCGCGAACTGGTCCGCGAACCACCGACGGGGCATGACAACTGGGTGCTCAGCATGACCTCCTTCAGAAATGGTGAAGGCCCTGAGCTACTCGCCACTGCCAGCCGGGACAGAGTGGTGCGCATCTGGAACCCTGACACCGAAGCCACCCTGCGAGAGTTGCCCAACCATGATGACTGGGTCTGGGCAGTCACGGCGTTTCCCGGACGTGGGGGAAAGACCTTGCTGGCCACCGCGAGTCGAGACGTTCGGATCTGGGACCCGGACACTGGCCAGCAAGTCAGAGAGCCGTTCGTCGAGCACCGCGGGGATGTGAACGACATTGCGGTGTTCACCCGACCGGACGGCACAGCCCTGCTGGCCTCTGTCGGTAACGACACCATGCTGCGCATCTGGAACCCGCTTACAGGTGAGCAGATCCGCCACGAACCGTGGAGCGGCCACAGCAGAGGAATCCGCGCAGTGCACTTCTACATAGACCCGGATGGGCGGAGGTTGCTCGCAACCGCAGGCCGGGACCGCACCGTGAGAGTTTGGGACCCGACAGGCGACCCGCCCACCCGCGATCGCACAATCCGACATCCTCGCCCTGTCAATGCGGTGACCACATTCCACGGACAGCATGGTCAGGCCCAGATCGCTACGGCGAGCAGCGACGGCAGTATCAGATTGTGGGACCCGAGGCAGCGCGAGCAGATCGGTGAGCGTCTTCAAAAATCCCGCAGGCCGATCATCGCGGTGACTTCTTTCCCTAAGAGGGGCGAGCGGGGGAGCCTGCTTGCGACAGCCGGTTACGACAGAGAGATCCGAATCTGGGACCCAAACACCGGGTATGAGAAGCAACCGCCGCTGCGAGGAAGTCAACGCCAGGTTCTGGCACTGGCCGCTTTCACCGCATCATCGCGGAGAAGAGTCCTGCTTGCCAGCGCTGGCACAGACAAGATGGTACACATCTGGAACCTGGATACCCGTAGCAACTTTGCTATGCCCGGCCACAGCAAGAGTATCCGCGCTATCACGTCGTTGCGAAGCCCAACCGGGATGCAGCTCGCTACCGGGGGCGACGACAGAACGATCCGGATCTGGAACCCCAGGGAAGGTATTCAGATAGGTGACCCGTTCCGTCTACCGAGCAAGGTCTTGTCGCTGACCTCTTTTACGCAAGACAGGCGCAGTCTGCTCGCGGCTGGCACCAAGGACGGCAAGGTCTGGATTATCGACCCAGAGAATCACCAACGAGGAGAACTGTACCTGACCGGCCACAACGCCGGCGTGGGGGCGATCGCATCATTCCAGAGCGCCGAGGGGTCCCGGACTCTCCTCGTCAGCGGCAGTTGGAACGGTGAATTGCAGATCTGGGATCCACGCGAGCGTGAGATCCGAGCGGTCATCCGTATCGGAGTTGCCGTCACCGGTATCTGTGTGGCCGATGGCCGTTTGGCGGTGGCCTGCAACGAAGGCGTACTGATCATCAATCTGACGTGAACGGGCCGTCCTCACCGCGAGATTGTTCTTTCAGCCCTGTGGTGCCGTTCCTGCAGCCACGCCAAAAGCTCCGGTCGGTACACCCGCCTGCGTAGGAACGCCACGATGATCACGACTTTACGGACCGGTGAGGTGCAGGGGTAGCGGCTGACATGTGCTCTTCGTGATGCACTTGTTCATACATGCGGCTCGTGCTGGCGACGACTGGAGTGTCGTCAGTCGTCGTCGACGTCGTCGAAGATGTTTCGCTCGTATGGTGCGTCCGGGAGTGTGGAGTGTCCGTGAGGTGCTGAGGCGTGAGGGCCTTGCGGGACTAATTCGTCGTCAATGGTCAAGATTGCCTCGTTCATCTTTTCCAAGGCATGCTCTATGGCGGAAACCGCATCCGCATCCTCTGCGAAGACGTCTTGGTACTTGTTGAGCTCTATTTCCAGTTCCTCGAAGTGCGTCTGCGGATCCGCTTCGTCAGGGTTGTAGTTGCTGCGCCAGTCCTGGAGTATCTTTCCGAACCGGGAGGGCAGTTGCAGTTTGACGTGGCTGAGCAACTGTTCTCGCTCGGTGCCTGAGAGGAGCACCTTCCATTCCGGGAGCCATGTCCAGCCGGCGTCTGGTGACTCTACGGCGAGCTTCGTAACTCGTTCTACGATGAGTTGATGGTGTGCAGGTTCGATGAGGTCGGCCTGCTGAAGTCTTGCGAGGACCCGGGGTTCGTCGATGACGTTCAGGAACGATGTGAACCAGGTCATGCGGATCACGGCGTCGGGTTGCGCCTGTGTGTAGAGGGTGAGGAACTCGTTGGAGCATCTACTGGCGAGGAACTCATGCCAGATCATTTGGCCTGCCAAGTTTGCTCTGGTTTCCTGATCCGCGATTTGGAGAAGTTCAACAACCCTGGAATATAGGGAAGGTGGCACTCTGAGCAAGGTTCCGGCCTGGTCTCCGGTATCGCAGTCGATTCGCGGGAGGATCGTGCGCCAGTTTTGGCCGGATAGGAAGATTTTGATGAGGTTGGGGTCGGTAGCCAGGAAAGCGGCGAAGCCCTCTTGCAGTGTGGGGTGTCGAAAGGACCATCCGGTGGTGGCATTTTCGCCGGGCGGGGAACCGAGCCTCAAGAAAGTGCCGGTGAGGGTTTGGAGCGCCCGGCTGACGCCGGCGATGCTTCCTCCCATGCGGGTGACGACATCGTGCTGGGCGGAGTCCAGGTTCAGAGGGGAGGGCAGGCACTCACCGGCCTGGTAGGTCAGGGCTAGCGCAGTCTTCTCGTCGGGTTCGAGTCCGTCGTAGACCTCGCGGAGGAAATCGCTGGGACGTGCCATGAAGTCGGCGATTCCGCGGCTGTTCAGCTGGAGGCGGTGGGTGAAGGCTTGTAGGCCCAGGCGCCGAGCAGCCTCGGGGTAGAAGGGGTCCGCGTCGGCTGCCTCGTGCAGGTGGTACTTCATGCTCGAGCGGATCTCGCGGGGCTGGTCGCCGAGCTTGATGTGGTTGTAGAGGATCTGGCGCCGTTCTTCTGGCGAGAGCTGCGCGGCGTCTACGACGACTCGTTGTTCGTGCAGGAGCGGGTAGGTGGACTCCTTCAAGTAGCGGCGGGCGTCACGGTAGATGTAGTCGCGTGAGGTGAGGACGACTTTTGCTCCGCTACGGACGGCGGTCATGACCTCCCGCATGCGCCGGGTCCAGTCGTCGGTGAGATGCCGCTCGTGGCGGACACTGCCGAAGGCGTCGTCGATCCAGAAGAACTGGTTCGTTTCGTGCGGGTTCCAGTGGCGTATGAGCCCGCCGGCGTCGGGCGCCTTGACGGTCAAGCAGCCCCAGGCGTCGAGGGCGGTCATGGCCAGGGTCTCTGCGATGACGGACTTGCCGATGCCCGGCTCGCCGAGCAGGAGGACGAAACCGTGCTCCTGCACGGCTTGGACGGCACGCCGGTAGGCGTCGGTGACCACGAACGTGGCCAGTTCGTCTCGCAGGTAGCCGAGCAGGGCCTGGGCTTGGTTATAGGCGCGTTCGTCGAGGATCTGGGAGAGGTCTCCGAGTCCGTAGACGCGAGGGACGAAGGTCCGCAGGCGCTGGCGTGTGGCGATGGTGTCGCAGATCCACTGGCCGTCGAGGACCAGCGGGTACGCGACGCCGGCATCGAGCAGCCGTCGTCGGATGGTGGCTTCCGAGGTGCCGCTGACCCGCGCGTTGGTGAGTAGGACGTAGCTGCCGCACAGGCCCCGTTCCACCAGAGCCTGGACTTTGGCGAACTCGTCGTCGAGATCCGAGGGCGCGAGGGTGGTGTCGGCTTTCTTGGTGTGTTTGCACTGCAGGACGAAGGGGCCGTCGGGGACGTCCTGGACGCCGATCGGGTCCGGTGGTTGTTGCCAGGTGCCGTAGAAGGCGCCGTCGCGTCCGCCGTCGTTGGAGTCGGCGAAGGTGTGTACGGACTGTGCCCACACCTCGCGGAGTACGGCTGCGCACAGGTCCTGGAATGCGCGCCAGCCCAGGGTGTGCAGGGCGAAGCCGGGGGAGCCCGGTGCTGCGACTGTGCCTTTGCGGGGGTGGTCGGTCACTGTGGCTGGTCCTCGGTGGGGCCGTTGTGGGGGAAGCGGACGGGGCGTTTGAGGTTGTTGCCGTGGGTCCAGGGCAGGGCGCCGTCGTGCTGGAGGCGGCCGACGACGATGCCAGGGGCGATGCCGGCCTGGCGGGCGAAGGCTTTGACGTTGTCGAAGGGCATGGGCCTGCGGGCGAGGCGTCGGTATGCGGCGTTGTGCTCGGGCGGGATGAGGGTCTGGGCTGCGAAGGCGTCGGCTTCTTCTTCGCTGCGGTCGCCTTCGGGTGTGCGTTCGTCGGCGCGGTCGGTGTTGTCGAGGAAGGTCAGTCTCTTGCCGTGCAGGAGGGTGTGGCCGATCTCGTGGAAGACGGTGAACCAGAAGTGGTCGTCTTTTTTGAACCGGTCGCTGAGGGCGATTCCCACTTTGTCGGGGGTGAGCCAGCGGGTGACGCCGGAGACGCTGGTCAGTGGAGGGGCGGGGAGGAAGACGACGGCGACGCCGGCCTGGGCGCACAGCTGGGTGATCCGGCCGGGCCAGGTTGCCGGGTCTTCAAGGGTGAGGGCGCGCAGGCTGGGCAGGAGGGCGGTGAGGGCGGCGCGGTCGAACGGCTGGCAGGGCAGGGCGCGGGCCTTGAGTTCTGCCTGGCGCAGCCATACCGCGGTGGCGTAGTCGTCGGTCTTCAAGACGGTGGAGCGGCGGAAAGCGGTGCGGTAGCTGCGCCAGAGGTCTTCGGCGACGCCTGGGTCGGCGACGCCGAAGAACGCCAGCAGACGCTGGAGGTTGTCCGCGCTCCTGTCCTTGTTCGGCAGGATGCTGCGCTTGACGAGCTCGGTCAGTGAGAAGTTGTCGAGCCAGTCGATGCGCTTGCTGAGCTGCTGGAGTTCCTGCTGGCGGGTGACGTGGGTGCGCCAGGCGGCTTCCAGTTGGTTCCACATGGAGGCCGGGATGCCGGTGGCGCGCTCGAGGAGGAGCGCGGTCTCGGGGGTGAGGACTGCGGTGCCCTGGACGATCTGGTTGATGTGCTTGGTGGACAGGCCGGTACGCCGGGCGAGGTCGGCCTGCGGGATGCCGAGCGCTTCCAGTTGTTCCTTGAGGGTCTCGCCGGGCGGCTGGGCGGAGTCGGGCGCGTAGGCGAAGGGCGGGGCGGGAGGCGGGGTCACGGGTGGTGCCTCTCTGAGGTCGGGGAGGCGGGGGTGGCGGGGGCGGTCATCGCGTGATGGCGATCGCGGTGACTATCAGTGCGCGTACGGAGTGTTCATCAAGGGTGCCGTCACGATGGGCGGCGGGCGGGTCGTCGCGCGGGCGTACGACGAGGTGGCCGTGGTCCCCGAGCGAGACGACCCGGCTGATGCCGCTGTCGGCTGGATCAGGCCGTAGCCGGGCGGCCGCGAGGCGATGCAGGTCGGCCAGGTGGTCGGCGGCGGCAATCTGGCCGAGGCGTCTGTGGAGCGCGGCGGCGGCCTCCGGCCCGAAGCGGGCCCGGCGGGCCGCGTCGCTGTTGCAGACGCGGGCGAGCTCCGCGTCGTCGAAGGCGATGTCCACCGGCAGCCCCAGAAACCTCTTGCGTATACCTGTCGCTTCCATGCTACTCTCTCGATCAAGAGAAGTTTCATTGGCTTGCTAGGTGCATGAAACTCCGCGCACGGTGGAGCGCCTTTGCAGGTCAGATCGATCCCTCTTGAAGGAGGTACGTCATGCCCGGCAAGGCCAGTAAGGCGAGTGGGTCTGGTGGGAAGCGTGGTCGGAGTGCGGTCACGGGTCGGTTCGTGAAGCAGTCGACGGTGCGTAGGCACCCGTCGACGACGGTGAACGAGCGCGCGTCGCGTGGCTCGAAGAAGAGCAAGTAGGCGGGCTTCGGGCCCGCCTTTCGTATGCCCCGGCATGCCGCGGCGGGCCGGGGGCGGAGGTCGTCATGACGACGGAGGACACCCGGCACCAGAAGATCAGGCACGAGACGGTGACCGGGTGAGTCGCTAGAGGTGCCGATGCGCACGACGCCGAACACGATCCTGGGCCTGGCCGGTATCGACGCGGCCACGCACTCTCTGGTCCGGATCACCGGACGGCACCAGCACTCGTTCGCCGGCCACGGCGAGGAGGGGATCGCCGGGCACGGGCATCAGGAGGAGAGCCTGAACGCTCCAACGTTCGATCGCGGGGGCGTTGTCAGTGGCGCGTGGTAGATCTGGCCTGAGCAGTGAACTGGTGTGCTTTTCCCGTTAGTTGATCATTATTGAGCGAAGAGGTAGGACATGGTCGAGGCGGAACTTCCCGGGCAGGGGGTGGTGTTCTGGCCGGTGGGCACGGGTGACTCCACCACCATCGTGCTGGGCGACGACCTGGTGATGCAGGTCGACCTGCGGGACATGAAGGCCGCCGACGAGGACGACGCGGTGGTCGCCGCCGTCATCGACCGCCTCGAGGAGACCCTGCCGCAGCCCGACGGCAAGACGCCCTACCTGGCGGTCTTCGCCCTGACCCACGCGGACAAGGACCACTGCTGCGGGTTCGGTGACCTGCTGGAGAGCTCCGTTCTGATCGGGGAGATCTGGGCGACGCCCCGGCTGTGGCGCGAACTCTCCGAGGACAAGCCCATGTGCGAGGACGCCCGCCGCTTCCAGGAAGAGGTCGAACGGCGCGTGGACGCCACCCTCCAGGCCGTCGAGGACGGCAAGGAGCCCCCGAGCGGGGACCGGGTGCGGATCATCGGCTATGACGAGGACCGCGAGGACCACTCCTACGCCCAGCTGCCCGACGAGTACTTCACCTTCCCCGGCGATGTGATCACCAAGGTCGACGGCCGGGACGTCGGAGACCGGTTCGAGGCGTTCGTACACGCACCGTTCAAAGACAACTGCGCCGGCGACCGCAACGACACCTCTCTGGCCCTGCAAGTGCAGTTGAAGGCCGATGACGGCACGGTCGGCCGACTGCTGTTCCTGGGCGACCTCGCCTACCCCATCATCAAGATGATCTTCGAGAACAGTGAGGCCGCAGGCAACTCGGACCGGGTGGACTGGGACGTGCTGCTCTCCCCGCACCACTGCTCGAAGAAGGTCATGTACGCCGACGGCGAGGACGGCGAGGAGGAGCTCAAGCAGGACATCCTCGACCAGCTCCAGGCGCATGCCGGCGCGGACGCCCGGGTGATCTCCAGTTCGCGGCCCTTCCGCGACAAGGACGACACGGGCAACGACCCGCCGCACCTGCTGGCCCGCACCGCCTATGAGTCGATCACCGACTACCCGGTGCTGTGCACGGGGGAGTACCCCTCCAAGGAGGAGCCCCGCCCGGTGGTCTTCGCTCTGGAGCCGGGCCTGGGCCTCGAACTCGTCGACGTCACCGACCTGGAGAACAAGGCCCAGGTGCTGAAGGCCGCCAGCGGGGGACGTCGGCTGCTGGCCGCGATGGGCACCACTCGCTTCCCGGCCGCTTCATTCACTGCCGCAGCCGGCCTCCCGCACCGGCGCGGCACGGACGCCGCCCGCGCCGGTGTGCAGCAGGCCAGGGGCGACAAGGCCGAACCGGCGGTACAGATCGGATTCGGTGCCGCGTGAAGGACAGCACCACCCTGCAACTCACCGAAGGCCAGCAGCTCGCCCTCGACCAGCTCCACCGCATCATCCAGGCCTCCCAAGGAGCGGTAGCGGCCACGCACGTGGCCGCTGTCGCCGACCGGCCCGGGTACGTCGAGGCCCGCATCAGCGTGGGCTGCGCCAACCTGTCGCGCACCGAGGGCGGCCTGCGGCTGCGCAGCGTGGAAGCGGTCACCCTGCTGATCCCCCCGGACTTTCCCTTCCGGGCTCCCAGCGTGCGCACCCGGCACACCCGGTTCGCCGGCGCCCCGCACGTCAACTGGGGTCGCCACCTGTGCCTGTACCGCTCGACGGCGACCGAGTGGGATCCGGCCGACGGCATGTACGGGTTCATCAACCGCCTCCTGGACTGGTTCGAGGCGGCCGCCGCGGGAGAACTGGACCGGCCCGGCGACCCCCTGCACCCCCCGAACGCCCTGACCGACCACACAGCGGGGCTCCTCGTGATCCGCCGCGACGCGCCCGTCGCCCTGCCGGACGGGCCATGGCTGGGCGCCGCCGTATTGCACCAGGTCAACGAGACGCGATGCGACGTGGTGGGCTGGCTCGCCGTCGAGGGCCCCTGGCCCGAAAGCCCGGAGCAGCTGCGGGAGAGCGCCGCTCTCCCGGCCGGCGCCCGCGCGTTTCTCGCCCCCGCCGTCGTCACCACGACGCACCTGACGTTCGAATACCCGCTCACCGCGCGGGAACTGGTCGAGGCCCTGGCCCGCGACCGCATCACGCCACGCCTGCTACTGGGGTTGACGGGATTCGTCGCGGACCACAACCGCACCCTGCTCCACCCCGACGGCGACGTGCCGGACGAGGACGACGAGGACACCCCGACCGCGCCGGTGCACCTGCTGCTGGGCACCCCCTCACGGGGCATCGCCGGTGACGGGCCGCGCCAGACCCACCTGGTGGCCTGGCATCTGCCCGACTTCGCCGACCAGGTAGGGCGCCTGGCCGCCCGCACCGCCTTCAGCGGCCGCCCGCACCTGGCCGAGCTCGGCGACGAGGTCATCCAGTTCGGCACCGAATGGCTCGACCGTCTGCCCACCCGGTGGATGCGCATCTACGAGGCCCGCCCCGAAGTCACCGTCCGCCGCGACCACACCACCCCCGCCGCCTGGCTGCGCGGCAAACGCATTCTCGTTCTCGGCGCGGGCGCCCTGGGCGCCCCCATCGCCGACATGTGCGCCCGCGCCGGCGCCGCGCACCTCACCGTCGCTGACCAGGCGCTCGTCCACCCGGGAATCCTGGCCCGCCAGCCCTACACGGATGCCGACATCGGCCTGCCCAAGGCGAGCGTCCTGGCCGACCGCCTCAACCGGATCGACCCCCACACCACCCATGTCGAAGCACTCGTCGGCGACATCACCACCCGGCTGTCCGGCCTCGACCTGCACACCTTCGACCTGATCTGGGACTGCACCGCCAACCGCATCGTCCGTGCCCGACTCGAATGCGCCCGCCGCACCGATGCCGCCCCCTGGCCCCACCTGGCCACGCTGATGATCGGCCACCACGCCACCCGCGGCCTCGCAGCCCTCTCACCGCGCGGTACCACCGGCGGCGGCGCCGACGTGCTGCGCCGCACCGCGCTGGCCGCGCACACCGACGCCACGCACGCCTTCGACGACCTGATCGAGGACTTCTTCCCCGCCCAGCCCCCAACTGAGCTCTTCCAGCCCGAACCCGGCTGTTCGGACGCCACCTTCACGGGATCGGCCGCCGACGTCGCCGCGCTGGCCGGACAACTGGTGACCGGTATCCTCCATGCCCTGGCCGACCCCGTCGACCGGCACACCATGGCCACGCTCATCATCCGCATGCCCGCCGGCCCCACCGCAGCCCAGCCCGCTGGGCCGCGCTGGCTGACCTGGCCCAACGACACGATCGTCACCGACGAGGCCACCGGCTATGACGTCCGCATCGCCCCCGCCGCGCTCGCCGAGATGCGGGCCGAAGCCCGCCGTGGCGCCCGCGTCCGCGGTCCGCGCGTCGAAACGGGCGGCATGCTGCTGGGCGCCATCGATGACTCCACCGGCATCATCTACGTTGACGAGGCCACCGGACCGCCCCCGGACTCCCTGCTGGCCGAGACCTACTTCCAGCACGGTCTGGACGGCGTCACCCGCCACCTCGCCGCCCGCCGCACCGCGACCGGCAACACCAGCCGCTTCCTCGGCCTGTGGCACACCCACCCTCACTCGCCGGCACAGCCCAGCGCCATCGACCGCACGGCCATGGAACTGCTGACCCTGCCCCTGGACGACGCCCCCGCCCGCGCCCTCGTCCTCATCGCCGGGGGGCCGGACCCGGTCTGGCACACGTGGCTCGCCACCGGTCACGGCCCCGACCTCTACGCCCATCTCGCCACCCGCACAGCGCCCGCCGCGGCCGAGCCGCCCTCGCCGCAACCACTCGCCCGCCTCGGCCCCGTGACGTGGTGGCCCGGCGGCTACGCCGCCCGCCCTCACGGCCCCGTTCCCCTCCCACGCAAGGGCTCCCGCTCATGACCCGCACTCTCGGCCTCGCCCTGTCCGGCGGAGGCTCCCGCGCTGTCGCCTTCCACCTGGGCTGCCTGCGCGCCCTCAACGACCGCGATCTCCTCGACCTCATCCGTGTCGTCTCCGGCATCTCCGGCGGCTCCCTGCTCGCCGCTCTGTGGGCCTACGGCCCGGCCGACTTCGCCGACTTTGACGCCCACACCACCGACCTGCTGCGCTCCGGCCTGCAACTCGACATCGCACGCCAGGCGTTCAAACCCTCCGCGACCGTGCGCAACCTCGCCGCGGCCGCCCGCGCCGGCACCCGCAGACTGCTCTCCCGCGACCGCGGCGTAAGCCTCGCCCGTCCCGCCAACCGCACCGACGCCCTGGCCGCCGTCCTCACCCACAAAGCATTCGGCACCACCACCATGGCCGACGTCACCCACCCCGGCCTCGACGTCGTCCTCACCGCCACCGACCTGGCCACCACCAACGCCGTCCGCTTCGGCAGCACCCGCAGCGGATGCTCCCGCTACGGCAGCATCACCGAACCCATCCACGTCGCCACTGCCGTCGCCGCCTCCGCCGCCTACCCCGCCTTCCTGCCGGCCCTGGAACGCACCTTCACCTTCCAGCACCGCGACGGACACCAGCAGCAGCACACCGTGCTGCTCACCGACGGTGGCGTCTACGACAACCTCGGCCTGTCCGTCCTCGAACCCGGACGCTCACCGCACCACACCCAGCACGTCTACGACGTGCCCTTCATCATCTCCTGCGACGCCGGCCTGGGCGAACTTACGCTGAAAGCACCCCACTTCATGTTCGGACGCCTCAACCGCTCCTTCGCCACTGTCCACCGCAAGGCCCAGGACTCCGCCCGCGCTCGCCTGCACGAGTGGGCGGCGAGCGGGCGCATCGATGGCTTCGCCCTCGCGTACCTCGGCATGAAGGACGACCGGCTGCCCGCACCGCCCGCCGACCTCGTCCCGCGCAGCGCGGTCGCCTCTTACCCGACCAACTTCGCAGCCATGGCCCGCAGCGACTTCGAGGCCATCACCACCCGCGGCGAACAGCTCATGCGCACCGTCCTGCCGATGTACCTGCGCCCCGCACACCGCTGAGGCAGCAGCGAAGAATAAGAATTTGCGATCGGTTGCTGGCCACGGCACCGCGTAGCCAGCGCAGGCCTCGGCCGTACCCCCGGCTCTCTGTCGGCCGTGTCCCGCCGAGAGCTTCAAGCCTTGGGCATGCAGCGTTTGTTGGAGAGAGCCCGAACGGACCGCAACCTGGTTGTGCCCCTCTGGCGAGTACAAGCTGCCGTCATCCTGCGCGGTGCCGTCGTGGCAGGACGGGTGTGGCGCAAGACAGCTGCTTCTGTGTTGGCGCGCCCACTTGGCCGCCCTGCTACAGACTGGCTTGCTCACGATGTCGATGAAGGACGGAGTACTCATGGCCGCTTCCACCACAGCGTCCGGTGTTCCTGATAGAGCGTTGTCGCCGTTGGGGCAGCGGTTGCGCGTCTTGCTGAGTTCCGAGCATGTCGTCGGCGACCTTCGGCGCTACTTCGGCATAGGCATGCCACCCGGTGAGGCGCCGTTCACCGGGAGTCGGTTCGAGCATCTGGCGGGTGGGGGAGACCGGCCGGAGGTCGCTGACCGGATCACGGCGGAGGATTTGGTCGCGGTGCAGACCCTGTCGGTCACCGTTCCGGCGCCTGTTGCGCTGGACATTTTGGAGGGCCGCCTCGGCGTGCGGCTGTCCGGTCTGTTGCACGCCATTCCCAGGGACATCGACATGGTTGACGCCGACGCGGTCGTCGTGGCCGACGGCTCGCCGGCGGATCAGGCTTGGGGTCTGCTCTGCGAGCAGTATGGGGTCAACTGGGTCATCGCCGGGAAGGTCCTGGCCCGCAAGCGTCCCCGACTGCTCCCGGTCTACGACCGAATCGTCCGCTGTGCCGTCGGCCGGCCGCCGTCCTTCTGGCTCGCTCTCCATGCCGCGCTCCGCGCGGACGACCAAGCCCTGCACCGCCGACTGCTGGAACTGAGACAGGCCGCGGGGCTACCCGAGACGGTGAGTGCGCTGCGGGTGTGCGATGTGGCGGTATGGATGAACCACCGGGCCGTCGGCCATGCCTGCCCCTGAGGATGCCTACGGCCAATGTGGCCCGAGGGGGCGTTCTGGCGTGTGAGGGTGACGGACTTTACCAACCGTCACCTGGGTGTGTGGGACGTTCGCGTGGAGTGGGCCATAGGTGTGGGGGAGGGGTGTGGACTCGGGGCCGGGAGTGCCGCCACCGGGGCGGTTCCCGGTCCGGAGGGGGCGGTGCTGGGTGGGTGGTCGGCTGGTGGTGGGCGAGTTACGGGTGCAGGAGATCGTCCGTGCCGGGGGTCGTGTGTCCTACACGGTCGTGGATACGGACTGTTCGGTGGTGGCCGAGGCGGACGGCTTCCTGCGTACCTGCGCCGCGGGTACAGACCATACGTATGCGTATGTGCTGGTGGACCATCTGCGGTGGCTGCGATTCGCAGGCCTGGACACAGGCTCGGTGTCGCTGGACGATCTGCGGCACTACATGGCAGCTCTAGGAGCTCACTACCCGGGGCCGTTCGGTCTGCCGTGGCGGGAGGGTAAACGCCCGTACGGGCACAGTGCGTTGAAGACCGCGGCGCCTTGCCTGAAGGGCTTCTACCTCCGCCTGGGCACCCACGGCGTGAACCCGGTACTGGCAGAGGCGCTGCGTGTGACGCGGCTGCCGACACACCCGTGGAGCTCGGCCACGACCACGTCCAGGCCCTCGAGCTCGGGGTCGTAGAACCCGCCGTCTCCCAGATGGTTCGAGTACAGCAGCTCCTCCACCACCGAGTAGTCGGCTTGGACGATGTCACGGATGAGCGGCATAACCCGAGTGTTCCAGGACCGCCGCGCAGAGGCACCAGTGAGCGGGAGTTGATCGAGCGTTTCTGCCGGTCGGACAATACGGCCCGTACCCGCAGCGGCTGCGTGAGCAGTTCGAGGGCTTGGCGTGGCGGTTCCGGACCGGCAGCCAGTGGCGGGAGATGCCACGGGAGGAGTTCCGGGACTGGCAGACGGTCTACGAGCGCTTGCCTACCGGCCCATAGTGTCGACTCTGGCAGAGCTGCAGAGCATTACGCTCCTTCCATGTGGAGTGAGTCGAACAACTATGGCTTCGAGAACGAGCAGGACTACCTGCGGTCGATCAAGAAGGACGACAGCTATACGTTCACGTACCCGTTCGAGTACATCGCTAAGAACCACGGGAACGACGACTACGACATCGGCACAGCGGACATGGTGGTCCGGGTCCAGTGGACCGACACGGAGGCCGGGTACACGGTGACCTACGACGTCCCAGAGATGGACAAGATCGACCCCGCTGAGGGGAACGGCGATGCAGCGAGCTTCTACGAGAGCGACGTTTACTGGAGGCTCGTGAGCGACCTCGACGGCATGGGGATCGGCGTCGAGCTTCGTGCCTTCTAGTCACGCTCGGCTTGCCGCCGCAGACGCCAGGCTGTGAACGAGACGACATCGGCTCCGCGGCGGTCCCGCCCCCCTTGTGAAGCCGGGTACCGCCACGGGCCGGCAGCCAGAGTCGACGGAGGCGGTGGTGTAGAGCGGGACGTCGACGGCCCCGGCCTGGCTGGTGCCGAAGCGGACCTCGATCGACTGCGGGGAGCGGACCCAGCCGAGCCGGACCACCGTGCCGTACACGTGCTACGCCTTGCAGGCTCCTGTGCCCCCATCGGGGAGCGGGCAGCTGGGGGGTAACGGAGCCACCGACACCTGAGCCCGGATTCGTCAATCCTTCCCAGCTGGCCCTCTAGGCTGCCGTCATGACGCTGAACGCTGATGAGTATGAGCTCCTTCGCCTGATCGCCCAGTCACCAGAGCCCGTGGCCGCCTCCGACTTCTTTCACACCATCCACCCGGCGGACTTCGAGCGAAGCGCCGCCGAGGAAGACCCCCGGCGCGTGGCATGGCAGGAGAAGCAGTTCGGGCTCTACAAGGCGACGATCGACCTGCACGACGGCGGTCTCATCCGGATCGTCCACCCGGCGAACGGAGAGCGGCCCGACCTGATGGAGGCCACCGAGGCCGGCCACGCTGCCCTGACCTGAGGGCCTTGCCCGGTGGGCCCGGTCGGGCCCACCCCAGCGCCAAGGGAAAAGAGGCAGCACCACGTGGTTGCGATCCTGCTGCCGTTGAAGTGCTGCCAGACGGTCGCTTCAGCACACGGTGAGCTGCTCGTGTTCGGGTAGGTCGAGGTGGACGATCCGGCCCTGGGGCAGGACGGCGGCGAGTTCGCGCGCCTCGTGAGCGTTACGGGCCAAGACCAGCTCCTCCGCGAGCGTGGGGCAGGCGGCTACCAGGTCGGGGCAGGGCCGCACGATCCCGTACAGCGTCCGCCGCTTGTCGGCCACATGAACCGGAACGCCGCGGGCGTACTGCGGCCACATCATCGGCTTCTCCGGGACCTCCACCCGAACACTCGACTCGCGCCAGGCGTACTCAGCGACGGCAGTAAACAGCTCGGTCTGCTGCTGCGGCGACAGCCGGCCCCACCACGCCCGCGCCGTCTCCAGGTCCTGGCGCTCCTGCTCCTCACGCTTGGCCTGTTCCCGGGCCAGACGCGCCTCGCGCTCCGCCCTCTCCCGCTCCCGGCGCTCAGCTTCCTCCGCCCACCGCCGCCGCGCCTCCTCAAGGCGCAGACGCGCCTCCTCTTCTCGCTCCAGCCGTCGACGCTCAGCCTCCTCGGCCTTCCGCGCCCGCTCCTGCTCCTCCACCTCCCGGCGGCGCCGCTCCGCAGCCTCCTCCTGCTCCTTCTGCCGCGCCTCCCGCTCCGCCCGCGCGGCATCCTGCCGCTGCCGCATCACCTCGTGCCTGCCCTGGTCAGCGATCGACTTCTGCGACGTCCACCACCGATCCCGGCGGAACCGCCGCTGCTCACCGTCGACCACCAGATACACCCGCCGGTACCGGGGCAGCACCTCAGCGGAAACGAGCTGTTCCTCCAGCGCCCACCGCACGAACCGCTCCAAGGGCTCTTCCTGGAACTTCTATCGCCCGCTTCGGTACACGAACCCGGCGAGGCCGTCGTCCACCACCCACGGCTCATTCCGCTCCTGCGGAGCCCTGACCCGGACGGCCGGCACCGCGGTGATCCACTGCGGCGGCCGCGCGCCCGGGTGCACCCAGCACACTCGGATACCTATCTTGGCGTACCGGTCAGTGCGGGCGGCGATGTCGTCCACAGTGATCGGCGACAACTGCGCCTCCCAGGCCATGCGCCGGCTCCCGTCCGTGGACGAGGCCATGACGTCCGCCCGCCACGACCCGTCCTCCGCCGGCACTTCTAACGTCGCGAACCACCCGGCCGTCCGGATCGCACCCGCCATCTCCAGCTTGAGCATGTGGTGCTCCCACGACTCGTTCAGCAGCTCACACGACTCCGGCCGGTCAAGGTCCTGCGGGCCGCCCCTCCCTGTTCTCGCATTCCGGTACCGCGTGACAAGCGCCAGTACTATCCTGGTTAGTTGACGCCGTTGATGCAGCGGCCGGACGCCTGCGCATAGGACTGCGGTCCGCGTGCGCACGACCCGCGTCTCCTCACCCGCCATCCCTGGGGTGGGCAACCGGATTGCCGACGGCTTACACACTGACGCCGAGTACGCCCCGTGGGACTGCGGTCCTCCGACGGCGACGAGGGTGCGTAGCTCCTCCGAATGGTGCTGCCTCGCGTACTTCCGCAGGCCGCGCCATCTTTTTTGTGTGCGGCCGTATCCAGAAGGGCGGTCGCGTGAGCGACACCTCCATGCCGGAGTTCGAGTCGGCTGACAACGAGATCCAGGTCATCCCCGTTACCGACTTCCGCAACGTCGACGGCGACTTCGAACACCGGCTTCCTCCGCCGAGCGCGACGACGAACGCGGAGGAGTACCTGCAGAACCACCCCGACGTCCACCTCTCCGATGAGGCAATCCGCCGCCTCGTCCAGGGTGCCGTCGAGCCCCAGGACCTCGAGGGCATTCGCGTCGAGCGGCACCGGGTGGAGACCGGCTGGCTGATGGTCATCTCCTACCGGGCCTACTCTCCCATGGTCTCGCTCGCGATCGAGAACGACCGTCTGCTGGCCGAAGTCTCCTACGCGGCCGATCCGCACGCCGCCGACGTACGCAAGGCCCTGGCCATGCCCAGGCCCCACACCGAGCATGCTGTCCTGATCCACCCCGACGCCTACAAGGACATCGAGGAGTCCGTCGATCGGTCCGCGAAGCGCGTACTGACCGACAACCCTCAGGAAGTGGGGGAGCGGCTCGTTGAGCGCCCGCTGATGCTGGTGCCGGTGACCTTCAAGTCCGAGACCGGCGAGCCCGCTGACGACCTCACCGCCGTCGACGGTAACTGCCGCCTCGCCTTCTGCTACCACCGCATCCCGCCCGTGCCGCGCGGATGGGTGGACGACTCCCTGATCGGGGACGCGAGCAAGAAGCGTGTGGTGCTGCGGCCCTCGCACCTGATGCGGATGTCTCTCGAGCGCCGTCGCGAGCTGGTCCGCAAGGTGATCAAGGCCGCGTACAGCCGTCTCAAGGAGCCGCGCACCGGCTCCTCGGCCGACATCAGGGACCGCAACAAGTGGGCCATGGCCCTCAACGCCCTGACCATCCCCGTCACGGTCATCGTGGGTTACCGCGACGACAACGCTCAGCGTGGAATGCAGCGCTTCCCCGCCGGCGTCCGCTCCCTGCTGCTGCGCATGAACACCGGCGGCAAGGTGTTTGCCGACGGCGCGAAGAACGCCGTGAAGGCGGAGGAGATCATCAACGGGCTGTACGACGAGGGGCTCCTGGGCCCCGAAGCGCAGGCCCGGCCCACCCGTGACGCCCTGATCGGGCCGTGGGGACGTCGCCGCCTCGATGGAGGGACTCGGCTTTAACCCCGAGCTTCCCGACCTGCGGTTTGCCCTCGTTATGCAGCATCTGACCTACAAGAGCCCGAGGTTCAACGCGCTGGTGCGCAGCAAGCTGCAAACCGAGGGCAACCTCGTGCTCAGCCGCCGTAACGGGCCGATCGTCGAGCTGGGGCTGCGCTCCTACTCCGCGAGCATGCCCACGAACTCGCCGCGGACTGCCCTGGAGACGATCTGCCTGTGGCAGGACCTCGTCGACAACTCCTGGGTCGTCGAGAACATCGACACAGACACGAAGGTCGACGAACTCCTCGGCCGCGCGGACACGGGAGAAACCCAGGCCACGCTGCTGCTCGGCGCACTCGGCATGATTTCCCTGGTGATGAGCGGCCACCTCCTCGCGGCCGCCGGCTCGGCCGAGGCGCACGCCGGGACCACCATCGCCCGCACGAGCGTCGGTCTGATCACCAAGGGATTGCTCGCCCAGAGGGAAGGACGCCTGATTCTCGCGGACGCGATCAAACGCGTACGCGCGGGCCTGCCCCTGCGCTGGTGGGACACGGAGAAGCAGGAACTCGTCGAGCAGAAGACCGACTGGCGGGGCTCCACCTACAACGCGATGCTCCGCAGCGCCGTCCGGCACGGCTGGAAGGCCAAGGCCCCAGGCAAGGAGAAGAAGACCCCGGCGGAGCAGGAGGCCGACAAGCTGACGGTGTTCCAGGAGCAGCTCAGCACCGCCGTCGACCGCCTGCGTGACCTGTTCGAGCTGCGCGAGAAGAACGGCACCACGGACAAGCTCGCGTGGGTCGAGGTCGAGGCGTCGTTCAACCAGATCGACGACATCGGCCGACGATCTGCGCCTCATCTCTGAGCGCAAGCCGCGCAACCGGTGACGGCTCCCGTGTGGTCCGGCGTCGTCACCATGACGCCGGACCGGTACGCGGCGCTCGCACACCTGGCTCGGCCCTGGCTCGAGGAGTTCAGGTGTTGTCCCCTCGGCATCGATGAGGACAGCGGCCGAGAGGAGCGGGCCGTGTACATCGTCGTCAACGCCGACGGCATGGCCTGCTACGCCGGCCGGACCCGACCGACCCGACTTCCGCGTCGGGGGCAGCTGTCTCTCGGCTGCGGCAGCACACGGCCAGCGCCCGTTCGAAGTATGAGGAGTGGGCGAGGTGCTGGGTGTTGCCCCTCCAGCCGGACACGCCTGACGAGTTTGTCGACTGGCTCGAGCGCACCGTCCAGGCCCGGCTTGGCCTGCCCCGGCAAAACCGCCGTTGGCGCAGGTCGTAGCGCGGCCTTATCGACGTTGGCACGGGCGGCACAGAGTTGCCGCCCGTGGTCCGGTGGACGCGGATTAGGCGGTAGCCGCGGCCCTCACGCCCACTTCATGCCGAGTTCCCGGAGGCCGGCGAGCTGGTCGGCGTTCAGCCCGGTCCCTCCTGGATTTCGTGTTCGAGATCCATACGCCCAGTTTGACGTCACCCGGCTCGTCTTTCGCCGTCGAAGGGTGATCTCCTCGGTGTGGCCGCGCGGCACCGGCCGGTCGGCGCCCTCCCGCTCCACCCACTGCGCGAGGGCCGCAAGGCCCCGCTGGAACGCTTCTTGCGCCTTGCTCGGACCCTTCCTCGCGCGCCTGGCCGCCGGGGCGGCAGACGGCTCCTCAAACGGCTTGATGCCCAACACGGACCAGTCGCTCCTGCTGCTCGGGCAGGAGCCGGGCCCACGTGGCTGGCTGCTTCTGCTGCTGGAGCCACTTGCCGAGGTCGTCGCCGTCCATCAGCACGCCGGGCTGGATCTCGGGCAGGCTGCCGTCGGCCCTCGACCAGATCCCGCGAGCACGCGGCAGTGCCGCTGCCAATCCAGCGGCCACTCGCAGTCCCAGTCCGGGTCGATCGCGGTGAGCTGCGCTCTTCGTACGGCGGCCCGCTCCGGGTCCTTGCCCAGGCCGTTCTTCGCGCCCTTCCTGCGGAGGTTGGCCATGTGCTGCCCGAGGGGCACGGGACCGGCCGCCGGCCGGGTCGTCCCACACCGCGTCCTGACGTGGCGCGAGGTGCCCGGTTGCCCGCCGGTAGGACCGTAGCGCGGCGAGCTTGGCCTCCCCACGCTTCCTCACCGGGCTCCCAAAGCATCCCGGCTTCCGGTGCGTCCAGGAGGACCTTGCGCCGGTCCTCCAGCTCCCCGGCCCGCAGGGCCTTGCGCTGCTGGTGCACCCACCGCCCAAGCGGAAACGCCTTCGTCGCCCCGACCTCGACCTCAACGTCGTAGGGCACGGCGTAGACGCCGGTGATCTCGTTCTCGCCCGCCAGCGGATCAGGGCCTGGTAGCCCTCCAGCCACACCAGCGACTTCCGGCCGGTAGACCCGGGTGCGCAGGAACGCGGCGATCGTCGCCCGCGTCGCGGGGAGCAGGAGAAGTGCAGCAGGGCGGACTCGGCAGCAGCGTCGGTGTCGTCCTGGTCCTCGCCCCTCGCCCTCGCCCTCTCCGCCGGCTCCGACGATCCGCCCGTCCTCATCGCGCTGGAGGTGGACCTTGCGCTTGCCGCTGGTGAGCGCGCGGGAGGCGAGCTGCTCGACGAGTCGTTCATCATGACTGCGCAGGCCCTGGAGGACCGCTACAAGAGGGCGGGAACGAGGCGCTGGCGACCATGTCGGTGGGGTCCTCGCCGGGCTCCAGGAACACCGGCACGATGATCCTGGCCACCCTTTCGTGCTGCCGTCTTTGTTGAGCCTGAGCGCTCGGCCGATGTTCTGCACGATCTCCACCTGGGAGCCGCGGGTGTCCGCGAAGCAGACGGCCTCGACTCCCCGCTCGCCGGTGATGTCCACGCCTTCCCCGAGCACGCGAACGCTGGCGAGGAACGCGCGGTGGACCCGGCGGCCGGCTGCGTCGATGCCGTTGGCGAACTGCCTGATGACCTCGCGCCGCTCGGTCACGAGGTGGTCGCCGCACAGCCAGCCGACCAGACGCGGTCCGGCGGGACGTGGCGGCCGGCCTCGAGTTCGTAGAACTCCGCGTCGATGGACGATTTCGGCAGCTTGTCGGCGGCGGCCAGGTCCTCATCGGTGGCGTCGTTGACGTACAGCTCGGCAGCCGTCTCGGGCAGCTTCTCCGCGAACGCAGGCGGCCTCCTCCACCTTCTGGTGGAACGTCATGACCGTGCGGAGGTTGTACGCGGCGGCGTGCTCCAGGAGCGCGGTCTGCAGAAGCGCCAGGCGCCGGCCGCGCCGGGCTTCCTCGGACTCCCCGATGACGGGGGAGGGGTCGCGGATCTCCAGGACGTCGATCTCGAACCCGGCGAGGATTTCCCGCTCGATCGCCTCCGAGAGCCCGAGCTCTGCGAGCCACGCGCCGTACGTACCGTTCGGATCATCGGCCATGGTCGCGATCTCCGCCTCCTGGCCCTCCGCACCCTTCTGCGGGCGGGCCGCGGCTGAGGATGCCGCGGGGTCGCGGTCAGGTAGAGCCGGAAGTCCGCCGGGATGCGGGCATTGTCGTGGATCGCCGCCCACGGCCTCCCAAGATCACCTGCGGGTGCCGTTGCGCCTCATCCACGATCGCGAGGGTCGAAGCCCGCCATACGCTGGCCGTACAGCCGCTCTCCGCCCGCCAGAGCGGCCTCCAGCGGCCCGCGCACCTCTCCGCCGGCCCTCCGGTGGCGTCGATGTCCTCGCGGTCCACCAGGGAGGCGTACGTGGCGAAACACGACCACCGGGCCCGGGACCCGGCCCAAAGGGCAAGCTGGATCGGGTTGGTGGTGGTCCGCACGCCCAGCTCCTTCAGCACCGGGTCGTTCTCCAGCGAGCACACCGCGACCATCGGCGCCCGGTGGCCCACCAGACGCCACGCCTGGGCGGGTCTTCCGGTCGCCGTCCATCCTCGGCGCTCACTGAGCCTAACTCCAACCGCGAGCAGAGCTCCCAAATAGTCTCTACCGACGTTGCAT
>NZ_JBNJLZ010000001.1:6502500-9367046 GCF_050937045.1 Streptomyces sp. CA-179760 | reverse complement strand
ATCAGGATCACGCCGATCGACCCGGTGATGAACTCGTTGATCTCGTACTGGATCGTGACCAGGAGGATCCCGGCGAGCGCGCCGATCGCGTAGTGAGCGCCGTGCTCCAGGTAGACGTAGTCGTCGAGGGTGCCCTCGCGGACCAGGTACACCGTCAACGACCGCACGTACATCGCGCCGATACCGAGACCCAGGGCCATCAGCACGATGTCGTTGGTGATGGCGAAGGCACCGATCACGCCGTCGAAGGAGAAGGACGCGTCCAGGACCTCAAGGTAGAGGAACATGAAGAACGCGGCCTTGCCGGCCATGGCGACGGTGGTGCGGGGCTTGCCGGAGCGCTCGGCCGCTTCCTCCGCCTCGTGCTCGCGCTCCTCCTCCTCTTCGAGCTTGTCCTCGAAGTAGCCGGAGAGACCGCCCACGATCAGGTAGGTGATCAGGCCCCCGATACCCGAGAGCAGAACCGTCTCCGCCTTGTCGACGTGTGCGCCGCCGTGCTGATGGGCGTTGGTCGCGAAGGTCATCGCGCTGATGAGCAGCACGATCAGGGCGATGCAGACGGTCAGCATGTCGACCTTGCCGAGCTTGGCCAGCGGGCGCTCCAGCCAGCCCAGCCACTTGATGTCCCGGTCCTCGAAGATGAAGTCCAGGAAGATCATCAGCAGGAACATGCCACCGAACGCGGCGATCGCCGGGTGAGCGTCGGTGACGAGCTGCTCGTACTGGTCCTTGTCGCTGAGCGCGAGGTCGACCGCCTCGATCGGCCCGAGCTGCGCGCTGATCGCGACGATGACGACGGGGAACACCAGTCGCATACCGAAGACAGCGATCAGGATGCCGATGGTGAGGAAGATCTTCTGCCAGAAGGCATTCATCTTCTTCAGGATTCCGGCGTTGACCACCGCGTTGTCGAAGGACAGCGAGATCTCGAGGACGGACAGGATCGCCACGATACCGAGGGCGGTCCACCCCCCGAAGAGGACCGCTGCAACCAGGCCGAGCGCGGTGACCGCGAACGACCAACCGAAGGTTTTCAGAACCACTGGCTACCCAATCCTGTGTTAGAGCTCGCCGGAGGATACTGCGGGAATACTCCGATAACAGAGATCGATTAGAGTTGATCAATTTCACGAGCGTCGGCGAGCGCCGTAATTGCGCATATTCTGCGTTTACCGAGATCCCGGGGCAAGTCCGTCCGCTCTCTCTTGAAGAGACCGATGTCTACGTCTGTACGCGCCCGCTTCTGAAAATCACCATTGCGCTTGATGTAGAAAAACTGCAAAGCATCCGAGCGACCATCTCGAATTTTCTGCGCTAACGGGTGAGGCATTCCTGCGCGGCCGTTGCAGGCCTGGTGTTGGAGCTTGCCAACGACGACGGATGAACACGCATGAGCGTTCGTGACAGCGACCTGCACTTTTTAGCAGCGTCCGAGGCCGGGAAGGTTGTTTGATCCCAGATTCCATACGGATCCGCCCAGGACGAAAAGGTTCCGGCATGGCGGAGTACCCTTCTCCTGAAAATCGTCCAGTTTCGACGAGACGACGCACAACGATTTCTCCGCCGCCGTCTGGGAAATCACATGGGGCGGCGGGCGCCGCCACGCCTCCGCACTCAGCTGGAACGAGGGCGGCAAGACGTACGACCTGTGGGTCTCCGCACATGCCGCCCAGGCGGCGGACGACCGTCACTTCATCGAGGCGCACCGGTCCTTCGTGAGGACGGGCTCCTGTCCTGAGTACCGCCTGATCAGCGGATCGGCGCACCTGGCCCCAGCGGCAACCCCAGGGCATACCAGACGGCGAACAACGCGATCCAGGCGACCATCATCGCCATCGCGGCCGGGAGCGTGAACGACACCAGAGTGCCGATGCCCGCCTTCTTCTGGTACGTCTGGAGGTAGCCGACGGTGAGGACGAACGTCGCGCTCATCGGGGTGATGGAGTTCGTACAGGAATCCGCGATCCGGTAGATGGCCATCACCGTCGCCGGGTTGGCCCCGATGAGCATCGTCATGGGAACGAGCACGGGAGCGAGGAGCGCCCATAGTGCGGTCCCACTGGTGATCAGCAGGTTCATCAGGGCGATGCCGACGATGAGCAGCATGAGCACCACGAAGATCGGCGCGTCCAGCCCCTTCAGGACCTCCGCTCCCCGGACCGCGACGACGGTGCTGATGGAGGTCCACTGGAACAGAGCCAGGAACTGGGAGACCGCGAAGAACAGTACAAGGAGTGGCGCGACGGACTTGAGGCCGTCTGCCATGAAGTTCGGTATGTCGCCCGAACTCGTGAGCCGACCGGTCCGGTAGGCGTAGGTGGCCCCGATGACCAGGAAGAACGCGCTCAACACCACCGCGATGCTGTTGAACAGTGTGGAGTCGAGGATGGCGCCGTTCTCACCGCGGAGCGGGGAACCGGCCGGGATCATTCCTACCGCCAGAAGTCCCATGAAGACCGCGGCGACGACGCCGGTGGTGCGCAGCGCGCGCAGCTCGACCTCCTCGGGAACGGTGTCGGGCCGGGTTCCCGTGGTCGGGCCCGTTGCGCCGTCGTCCGGGACGAGTTCGTGCTCGCGCTTGGACAGGACCTTCTCGGTGACCACCGTGAGGACGATCGCGAGGAGAACCGCGGAGGCGGTGGTGAAGTACGTGTTGTCGGTGGCCCGGACGACCGTGTCCGGGTCGACGATCTGCGCGGCCTCAGTGGCGATCTTGGCGAAGATGACGTCGCCGGGAGCGATGAACGGGTTCGCGTCACCAGCGGCGTTGATCGACAGGAAGCCCACGATCATGCCCAGCATGGGAGATCGTCCGACCGCCTTGAAGACCAGGGCCGCCAGCGGGATGAGAATGACGTACGCACTGTAGGAGAGGAACTTCGACAGCGCTCCGGCGAGGCAGACCGCGAACACGGCGTAGCTGGGGCTCACCCGGCCCAGAGCATGCCGGGCCAGGGACTCGAGCATGCCGGAGCGGTCGGCGACCGCGAGTCCGAGCATGATGATGATCACTGTGCCCAGCGGGCCGAAGGTCAGGAATGACTCCTCGACCCCCAGGAGCAGCTCGCGTATCGCGACGACCGACAGGGCGTTCTTGACAGGTGACGGGTCGCCCGTCGCCGGATCCGCGACCGAGACATCGGCCGCGGCCATGATCGAGCTGGTGACGGCGACGACACCGAAGAGGATGGAGAACAGCCAGAACGGGTGGGGCAACCTGTTGCCGACTCGTTCGACTCTGTCGAGGAGGCGAGTGAGCCTTCCCGAGGGGTGCGTCGGACTCGACCGCTGCGGCTCGGGCTGCGGTGGTTCTGACTGCGCTGGATCAGATGTGGTGATCATGCTTCTGACTTCCTTTGCCGGAGGGTCATGTTCACATGTCGATGCGAAGGGCACCTTGACCCCGGTCAAGGAGGATCTCGGTACCGTACGCCCGCGACAGCGTGCGGAGACGTTCGAGGATTCGCGCCGCTGCGGAGGCGCTCGCCGGCTGAGGCGTTCCTCGGTCGGAGTGGTGCGGTGTGTCGTAGGTGAGCGTGAGGGGGTGCAGGGCGATGTCGAGGGGCCCGGAGCAGGTGAAGGTGAGGGTGACCGCGACGCTCTCGAACCAGACCTGGTCGGCGAAGGGCCCCTTGATCCGTTTCTGTTCGAGCATCTCGCCGGAGGTGTGGCGGGTCGGGTCGAGGCCCGTTCGCCGCCACGCCTCGCGGGTCAGCGGAAACTGCCGGTTCTGCATGAAGATGAAGTTGCCGAGCGAGTAGAAGATCGGACGGCCGCGGTACACCTCGATGCCCCGCAACTGGTGCGGACCATGGCCGAGGACGACATCCGCCCCCTCGTCGACGGCCGCGTGCGCGAGTTCCCGCATGAAGGGGGGCGGCTCGGCGCTGTAGTTGCCGGGTTCGTGGGTGTGGAGGGCGACCACGGCGATGTCGGCGCTCTGTTTGGCCTGCCGCACGCTGGTACGCAGTGCGGCGATGTCCTCCTCCTCGACCCGCCAGTACGGTCCGACTCGGCCGCCGGTGGTGTCGGAGGAGATGAACGCGGCTCCCTGGAGCGTCACGGAGCCGTCCCGTGCATCCGCGCTGCGTGCCGTGTGGTGCAGGGACTCGGGCGGGAGACTGTCGCGGATCGAGGCCATGACCGCGAGTTCGGCGGGGTGGACGGCGAACCACTTCTTGGTGCGCAGGCCGTTGATGCCGGGGCGCGCCGGCACGATGCCGAACGGGTCACTGGCCAACGACATGGGCTGGTAGCGGGTCGCCGCCGACACGAGCGCGACCCGCCCCTGGCGGGTGGAGAGGTAGCGCGGGGCCCGTGCAGCGGTCAGCGATTCGCCCGCGCCGGCGTGGACGAGTCCGGCTTCCTCGAGGACAGCGCTGGTGGAGCGCAGGCCGGCCACCCCCAGTCGGTGGCGTGATTGTTGGCCCTCGACACCATGTCCAGGCCCATGGCCCGGACATCAGCTCCGCTACGGACTGAGGTGACCAGCCACGATCCTCCTGGCTCGGCCTCTGGCCAGCCGCGGAAACGGTCGAAGTCGATCGCGGTCGTCTCGAAGTTCCCGATCGTGACGTCCGCGCCGCGCAGGACGTCGAGGAGACCGGGCGCGGTTGCCTCAAGGCGGGGGGTCAGGACGTCGTCGTCGAGGACGAGGTCGCCGACCGCGGCAAGAGTGATTCCCGTTCCGATGCTCATGCCGCGTCCTCCGAGAGAAGGTGCAGGGTGATCCTGGAGCGTCCGTCGACGAACACCCGGTTCGTTGCGACCACCCGACGACGGTCGGTGGTTTCGGCCTCACCGGTGCCGGAGTTGACGTCGAAGCGGGGGAAGTTGCTGGAACTGACGTCGATCCGGATCCGGTGACCGCGGGCGAAGAGGTTCGCGGTGTCGGGGGCCTCGACCGCGATGTCGTAGACCCGCCCCGGTTCGAGCGGTGACGGCTTCTCGTACGAGTCGCGGTACCGACAGCGCAGGATGCCGTCGGTCAGGTTCATGGCGAATCCGGCCGGGTAGTCGTCGCTCGGCGGGTGGACATCGATCAGCTTCACCGTGAAGTCGGTGTCGGCCGCACTGGAGGAGACGGCGAGGCGGGCGACGACGGGGCCGGCCACGACGACGTCCCGCTCCAGCACAGCGGTCTGGAAGGTGAGCACGTCGGGACGGGCCTCGAGCGGCAACCGCGACCCCGCCAGGGAGAAGGTCCGGTCGTCGGGACGCTGGTCGAAAGCGCCGCCCACCATCACCGGTTCGCCGGACGTCACCTGCCCGCCGATCGTCGGCACCGGATCGCGGGGGTCGTGGTCGTACTCCAGGTACCCGGTGAGCGCCCCGGGCTCCGGCGTGAGTTCCCCGCCTGCGGTGAGGAAGAACTCCGTGGCCTGTGCGTCGTGCGGCGGCCAGGCCGAGCTGGCCTCCCAGCGGCCGCCATGGTCGATCCGGCCGTCCGCGGTGCGCTTGCCCGATCCGCCACCCATTCTGAAGTAGCGAACAGCCGGGTCCGTCGACGGCGTCGAGGAGAGCTGCGAGTCGAACCAGTTCGCCCGGAACTCGACGTAGTCGGCCGCCAGGTTTCCGTCCAGGGTCGCCTCAGGACCGAAATCGACGTCCCCGGCGTAGGAGACGCTGCGCCGGCCGTGCGTCCACGGACCGAGAACCAGATACGCCGGGCTCGTCTTGCGAACCCCCAGCTCGTGGAAGTTCTCGACGGCGGTCCGGATGTAGGGGTCGTACCAGCTGGAGATGTGCAGGCTCGGCACGTCGGGGAATTGGTCGAAATAGCCCCGCCCGTAAATGCCGAGCTGCTGCCAGTACGGCCCGAACCGACCATGCTCCCACTGCTCGAACAGATAGTCCTCGTACTCCGGGGCGTGCCGCAGGGGTGAGTGCCCGCGCCGCCACGGCAGCTGCCTGAACCACTCCTCGATCGACTCCCTCCCGAGCGCGTCGCTCCGCACCGGATCGGCCAGTGTCGCCGAGCTGGTCCTCGCCCTGGCGAAGGCCCAGGTCGCCTGCTTGAGTTCGAAGGCTCCGCCCAGCCGGACACCGGTCTCGTAGGCACTGGCGAAGCCACCGGAGTCGAGGAACATTGCCGACAGGGACGGTGCCCCCAGCGAGGCGAGCGCGGTCTGTACGTGTGCCGCGTAGGAGACGCCCATCGTGGCCACCCGGCCGTCGCACCAGGGCTGGGCCGCGATCCAATCGACGGTGTCGTAGCCGTCCTCGGCTTCGTTGAGGTACTTGACGAACTCACCGCCGGAGTCGCCACGGCCACGGCAGTCCTGCCGGACCACGTGGTAGCCGCGTTCGACGAAGCGCCGGCACACCGCCTCCGGCGGGGGCGGGTTCCAGGCGGCGAAGGCCCCGTCCGAGCCGCGCGCCGTCCGGCGGCCGTAGGGCGTGCGCTCCAGCAGTACGGGCCGCGGGGCCGGGTCCGGGTCGGCCGCGTAGACGTCCATGGCCAGCTCGGTTCCATCGCGCATCGGTAGGCGGATCACCCGGCGCCATCCGGATCCCGGCTCCGGGACGGCCTGCCAGGTGCTCTCTGTCCCGGACTTTCGACCACGTTCATTCCCTCGCAACGTTGTGCCACTGATGAGCCGGGACTCTAGGTCGCGGGCGGAAGCGTCAGCCCGATCGTTACCGCGAGGGCGGTAACTGTTCGTCTACAGTCACCGGATGCCAGTACTCCTCGATCTCAGGGGCGCGAAGAGTTCGGACGTGACCATCGGGACGTCACCGATCTCCGAACTTCAGGCCTGCTTGCACTCGCTGGCCGAGCCCGACCACCACCTGGACTCCCGGTCATGGCTGACAAAGGTCAGCGAATCCCTTCCACGGGAATTTCGTGCCGGACTGACGCGATTCGCGCCGCTCTGGGCCCGCCGCCGCTGCCGCCTGATGCTCCCGCTGAGCCCTCCGCTCGACGCGGAAATCGAGACGGAGATCAATCGCCTGTCGCAACTCGACGAGACCACGTTCGTCGAGGCCGCCGCCTACGCGATTCAAGGCGGATCCTTCGACCCGAGCGGAGCGCTCACCCAACCGGCCGACTTCGTCACGGCATGCGAAGCACGCTCGTTCTCCCGAGGCGAGTTGGCTAAGAGATTGATCGACGATCCGGAGGAGTTCCGGAAGTCCCTGGTACGGATACTGGAGGACTCCGTGGAGGAGTTCTTCGCGGAAGAATGGGAACGCATTCACGACCGTCTGCGCGACGAGGCCGAGCAGACACGTTCCAGGCTCCGAAAACTACCGCTAGAGGAGCTGATCTCCTCAGTGAGCCCGGCCGCACAGGTCGTTCAGGGCGGCAGAGGCGTACGCTTCGATAAGTTTCAGGACCTCAACGTCCCACTCCGCGGGAACCATGTCTTCCTCGTGCCGACCATTCACGGCCGCCCTCACCTCATCATTCGAGGCGAACCAGGATTCCCGGTCGTGCTGCATTACCCGGTGGCATGGCAGCGCCAACCGCCCTCCATCGAGGAAGTACGCCAACGGTTGCTGATCCTTTCCGACCCTGCACGCCTGAGCCTGTGTCGCCATATGGTCAACGAAGCGATCACGACATCGGATCTCGCTCGTCGCGCAAACATGACACGACCGCAGGTTTCACGGCATCTTGCGAAACTCCGCTCGGCCGGGCTCCTGACGTCGCAGAGAAGTGGCAGGAACGTTTATCACCGAGTCGATGTGAACCACCTCATGCACATCGGCGTAGAACTTCTCCGGGTCATAGTTCGGTGAATTGAGCACGCTGGCCATCCTCCTCCCGCTTCGAGCCCACACAGCAGGAAGCCGACGTTGCTCGACAGCGCCGCCCAGGTTGTATCCCCGCCACCGGAGCGGATTCTCTTGGCGTTGAGGCCAGCGGTGCGGCGGATGCGCCGTACGGTAGCCTCGTCGAGGCGGGCGGTGACCGGGGCGGTGAGGGCTCGCGCCTGCTCCGGGAGCAGGTCGCCCGGCCGGTGTACAGACGTCCGGTCAGCGGGCCCCCGATCTCACCTCGATCCAGACGGCCCAGCTGAGTGGGGCCGCCGAAGCTGAGGTCCGCGGCCCGAATTCCCGTGTTTCGGCGGACGACGGTGGCCTGCTTGGTGTTCTGCCGCAGGGTCCAGGGCCGCCACCGCGCCGGTCATGCCGATTGTTGTGCGGCGTCGACCGGGCATTGAGGGCCGTTTCGCAGGTCATGCAGCGAGCTTTCCAGGGAGTTCAAGCGGCTGCTCGCGGACAGGAACGGCAGGCTGGTGGGCCCCCCGGCTTCCGGCCGGCGTCGTACATGCCAGCCATCGGCGTGATCGACAGCATCGAGACAGCCTTGCACGGGCAGTCCGGCGCAGGTCGTCCGCCGGTCGGCTGCCCCCGCCCTCAGAGGTCCGTGATGACGGGGGACAGCAGGGTGGGGTCGGTGGAGGCCCTGACCACCACCTCGGGGGTCAGCCGTTCGGACTTCACCTGCTCACCGTCAAGACGCCGGACGAGCAGCTCGACGGCGAGGCTCCCCATCTCGTGCATGGGGGAACGTATGGTGGTCAGCGGGATGGGCAACTCCCGTGCCAGCGGTGTGTCGTTGAAGCCGGCCACCGCCACATCCTTGCCGGGGCGCAGACCGTGGTCGCGCAGGGTGCCCAGAACGCCGATCGCGGCGAAGTCGTTGACCGCGAAGATCGCCGTCGGCCTCACCCGTCCGCGCAGGAGCTGCTCGGCAGCCTGGCGGCCACCCGCGGCGTCGAAGCGAGAGTGCACGATCCGGGAGGCGGGGAGCCGGATGCCGGCCTCCCGGTAGCGGTCACGGAAGCCGGCCGTCCGCTCGATTCCGGTGCTGGCGTACGGTTCGCCGGCGATCACGGCCACACGTTCGTGTTCCAGCTCAAGGAAGTGCTCCGCGAGCAGCCGACCCCCGAGGTAGTCGTCGCAGGTCACCGAGGGGTGCTCCCCTGTACGTCGGTTGACGAGGACGAACGGGGTCGGGCGGTCGGCGATCTCGTCGATGAAACGGCCGTCGATATGGGCGTCGCCGAAGATCAGCCCGTCGACACGGCGGGAGAGTGCCGCTTCGGTGCGCGCTTTCTGCTCACGGGGGACGTCGTGGCTGTTCATGACGAACGTCGTCAGGCCGAGACGGGTGGCGGCGTCCTCGATGCCTTCGTAGATCGTGGCGAGGACGAGGTCGGACAGGCGCGGGACGATCACGCCGATCAGCTTCGTGCGCCGGGTACGCAGACTCGCGGCATGGGGATTCGAGCGGTAGTTCAGCTCATCCGCGACACGTCGGATCTCATCCGCCTTCTCGCGCGATGCCGCGCGTCTGGCATCGTCCGGAGAACCGTTGAGCACGCGGGAAGCCGTGGACACATCGACCCCCGCCAGCTGCGCCACCGTACGCAAGGTGGCATGGCGCTGTCCCTCACCCTGATTCACCGTGCCGTTCCGCCTCTCCCCCGCACCGAGCTTTCCACAGGACCTTGACAACCACCTCGCTCGGCGACTTTCATCATAACCAACGACATGCCCAAACGATTGGGTAAACGGTCGTCGTACATCGTTCGAACTGTGGCGGCACGACTCGCCGACTCCCCTCCCGGCCCTCCGAGGCTGATCGATCCGAATCTACCCAATCGATTGGGTACCGATCACACACTGCGCATACCCAATCGATTGGGTACCAGAAGGAAAGGGTCATCATGAACCAGATCGGCTTTCCGCGATGAGCTGGACGGATCCCCCGGAGAGCGCGGGCTTCTTCGCCGGGCACACGGTACGTGGGCTCGCCGAGCAGTTGCGTTCCGGTCGGGCGTCCCCGCAGGACCTGGTCGACCGTGCCCTGCGGGACGCCGCGAGGCTTGATCCGCACCTCGGCGCGTTCGTGACCGTGGACGCCGATGGGCCCGGGCTTCGGCGCACCTGGCCGCACGGGAACTGGCCGGAGGCACAGACCGTGGCCCGCTGCACGGGGTGCCCGTTGCCGTCAAGGACAACGTAGCCACCGCGGGCCTGCGCACCACCATGGGCTCCCGCCATTTCGCGAACCACGTGCCCGCGCAGGATGCTGATTGTGTGGCCAGGCTTCGCTCGGCCGGCGCGATCATCCTGGGCAAGACGACGACACACGAGTTCGCCTACGGGCCGACCGGGGACCGCTCGGCGAACGGGGCTGCCCGGAACCCGTACGACGGCGCGCGCATGTCCGGCGGCTCCAGCGGTGGCTCCGCGGCGGCGGTCGCCGCCGGCATCGTGCCGCTGGCACTGGGCACCGACACCGGCGGTTCGGTGCGCATCCCGGCGGCGTACTGCGGGATCGTGGGCCTCAAGCCCACCCAGGACGCGGTCCCCACCGACGGTGTCTTCCCGCTGTCCCCGACCCTCGACACCGTCGGAGCACTCGCACGTACCGCCGACGACTGCCGCCTGCTGTGGGAAGCACTCGTGGGGCCCCGGCCCGACGGGCCCGGCGCCGCGGGGCAGCCGCACACGGCCCCGCGGCCACGCATCGGCTGGATCGACCCGGAGACCCTCTTCCCCACCGACAGCGCCGTGACCCGCGCGGCACGCCGCACGCTCGACCTCCTGGGCCCGGACGAGGCGCGAGTGGACGAGGTGGCCATGCCCCCCGAAGCACTCCTTCCCGTCTACTCGACCATTCAGGGTGCCGAGGCGTACTCGGTGCACGCCCATCGGATGGCTTCGGCGCCCGGCCTGTACGACCCGGAGGTCCTGGCCCGGCTCCGGGACGCGGCCGGCGTCCAACCGGCGGACTACCACGAGGCACTGCTCGTCCGGCGGCGTGCCCGCGGCGCGATCGTGGACCTGCTGCGCCGCTACGACCTCCTGGCCCTGCCCACGGTCCCCATCCCGGCCCCGCTCCTGGAGGCCCGGACGGTGCCCGCGACAGGCGGGAGCGTCGATGTCCGCAAGGCGCTGCTGGCCCTGACCAGCCCCTGGAGCGTCGCGGGACTTCCCGCACTGACCACGCCCGCGGGCTTCGTCGACGGCGTGCCGGTCGGACTGCAACTCATCGCCCCGCCGGGAGGCGAACACCTGCTGCTGACCACCGCAACGGCTCTGCACAACGCCGCTGAAGAGGCACACCTGAGGATCCCCCCGAGCCACGGCCTCACCGAGCCGGAGACCGGCACCCGCGACCACATGCCCCACATCCCCGCAACGACCCAGCTCTGAAGGGAGCACCCCATGCCGGACCGTCCCGCCGAGGCCACCAGCCCGGTCACCGCCGCCGCGATCCAGTTCGACCCGCAGGTGGGGGTGGAAAACAAGGAGAAGAACCTGAGCCGGACTTTCGACCTGATCAACGAGGCGGCCGACCATGGCGCCACCCTGATCGTCCTGCCCGAACTCGCCAACACCGGCTACGGCTTCGCCACGCGGGAAGAAGCCTACGCACACGCGGAGGAGATCCCCTCCGGCCCCTCCTGTCAGGCATGGGCCGACCTCGCCCGCAGCCGTCAGCTCTATCTGGTGGCCGGCCTCAGCGAACGCTCGGGCGAGCAACTCTTCGACACGGCCGTGCTGTTCGGCCCGGACGGCTTCATCGGCAAGTACCGCAAGACCCATCTGTGGGACCGCGAGAAACTCGTCTTCACCCCCGGTGACCTCGGCTATCCGGTCTTCGACACCAGGATCGGGCGCATCGGACTGCTGGTGTGCTGGGACATCTGGTTCCCCGAGGTGCCACGCCTGCTCGCGGTACAGGGTGCCGACGTCATCTGCAGCGTGAACAACTGGGTCTGGACCCCGCCGCCCCTGTTCGACGAGTCCGGCAAGTGCATGGCGGCCTACCTCACCATGACCGCTTCCCACGTGAACAACATCTTCTTCGTCGCGGCCGACCGCGTAGGCACCGAACGCGGCGGCAAGTTCCTCGGTTGCTCACTCATCACCGGAACGAACGGCTGGCCCGTCGGAGAGATCGCCTCGCCGGTCGACGAGACGATCGTCTACGGCGACCTGGACCTCGTCTCCGCGCGCTCCGCCCCGATCTGGAACCAGCACAACGACCTCCCCCGCGACCGTCGTACCGACCTCTACGACGACAGACTCGGCTACCGGCGCGGCGACGCCCAGCCGCGCTAAGGAGCCACGCGATGACCTCCTCCACCGACACCGAACCGCCGAGGGCCACCATGGCAAGGGCCGCAGGAGGCGCCGTTTCTCCCGGCCTCGCACGAGTCCTCGCCGGCCTCGCCCTCGTGGCCACGACGGCCGCGGCGGCGGCACTCCTCGACCGGTTCACGGATGCGCTGCCCCACTGGCTGCCCGACTACGCCACCTGGCAGGCCGGGGCCTACTCGCAGGCCGGGGACTTCCTGCACTGGTGGATCGGCGACACCTCGGAAGCCCAGTTCTACAAGAGCGGCATCGGCAGCCTGGGCATGCTGGCCGGCGCGTGGATCGCGCACGTCGCCTGGAAGCGGAGCAGGCGCTGGGCGGGCTTCCCCATCAGCTACGGCACCGGCCTGTGGCCCTGGCTCCTCGCCTCCGCCCTACTCGGTCTGCTGCTCTCCGACATCGCATGGGGCTGGACGCTGCCCGCCACCGGAGCGTGGCAGCCCACCTTCGTCCCATTCGTCTCGGTACCGCCCGCGGTGGTCCTCATCTACGGCGCCGGATGGACCGTCGCCGCCACCGGAGCAGTGCTCGGCGCGGCCCTGACCACTCCCATCGCCCTCCTCGTCGTCAACTACGTCTGCGTTCCACTCGACCTCCCCTCGGTGATCGGCAACGTGACGGGCATGTGGGCAGGCGCCCTCCTCGCCTTTCTCCTGTGCCGGTACCTGCCGTGGCTGCCAAGGCCACTCACCTCCCAGAACTCCGAGACCTCCGACGCTCCCGGCCACGCCGGCCAGGAAGACGCCACCGCAGGCGACCAGGAAGCCTCGGCACGGGCGCGACAGGGCCCGTTCTGGGTGGTACGCCGCGTCCTGGCCGACTTCACCGAACCACAGTTCTATGGCAACGAGATCGCCTCGATCGGCCTCATCGGCGGCACTGTCCTGACGTACCTCCTCAACCCGCTCACCCCCGTCTACGGGACCGGACTCCTCCCCGCGGTCCTGACCGCCCAGTTCCTGACCGCGACCGTCGGTGTACTGCTCTACCAGCGCCGATGGGCCGCCGCGGGCTGGTATCCCACGTTCGTCCCCGTCGTCTCGGTGGCACCGGCGACCGTCCTCACCTACGGGGCCACCGTGCCCGCCGTCATCGTCGGCGCGGTACTCGGGGCGCTCGCGGCCCCTCCCCTGGCGGCATGGATCTCCAAGCGGCTCCCGGCCGACTTCCACCCCTTCATCGGCAACGTGATCTCCATGGCCATATGCACCCTGGCCATCGTTCCGCTGTTGGGAACACTGCCCGGATTCACCACCGCGTCCTGACCTTCTACGACACCGAGGAGCGGGCCTTTCCGACGCGCACCCACACGCGCCCGGAAAGGCCCGCTCTCCGGCCCTCCCCGCCGGCTCCCGCCGATGCCCTGAGAGAACCGCCATGGACACCCTGACCCTGCTGCCTCCAATGCCGTCGCCGACCCGCGTTTCGGTGCCGCCCGATCCTCGAACAGCGCTCTTCACCGCTCCGGCCGAGGCCGCCCGGGTTCCGGCAGCCCGCCATTTCACCCGCGTTGTGGCGGCACGGTGGGGTATCCCCAGGACACCCGCGACGCCGCCGAACTGATCGTCGGCGAACTCGCCGGCAACGCAGCCCGGCACGGGCGCGCCGCGATGAATCTCTGTCTCCGTCTCGGACCGGTCGCGCTCCACATCACGCTGGAAGACTTCGGAGCCGGGCCGAGCCCTCAGCGCGACCCGGACGACGAGGATCCGTGCGAGCACGGACGCGGCCTCGCGATCATCGATTGCCTCGCTGACCGGGTGCATATCCACCAGGGAACGAACAGCCACCGCGTATACGTCGGCCTGGGCCTCACTCTGCCAGGGGCTGACGGGTATGCAACCCCCTCACCTGCCCTTCGTCAGGCCGGCGCCTCCCGGGCCTCGTCCGCATCGGGCTCGGCCTCCAGGTACCAGCGCAGTTTGCGCACCCCCGGTGCGAGGGACATCCGGGCCACCACGGGCTCCAGGGCCTCGCCCACGTGGCCGTCGATCTCAACGGTGGCCAGCAATCCGGCGTGTTCGCCATGCCCCGGCTGGCGCGCAACGCAGTGAGCGCGTTTCAACCTGAAGTTGCAGGTCCCGGGGCTGGCGTGGGTCGCGGGTGGGGTGCTCGTGCCGGTCGGAGGTGTGATCGGTAGGAGGTGATCGTCCGTCAGCGGTGGACCTCGGCGTTTGTCAGCACGAGGAGCGCCCGTAGCAGCGTGGTCGCGTGTCGGGCGTTCATGCGGACCTTGGTGAGGATCCGCCAGTTCTTGAGGTCGGTGAAGCCGTGCTCGTTCGCCGCTCGTTCGCGGCTTACCAGCCGGTTCGCCTCCTTCTGGGCGTCGGTGAGCGGATGGCCGCGGGTCGCTCGCCGGCCAGTGACGATGACCGGGTCGTCGGGGTCGTCGTCCAGGCCGACGAAGCCGAGATCGGTCAGAGCGCCCAGACCGGCCTCCCGCAGGTGGGTGGTGATCCTGTTGTGGCGGGCGGTGGTGATCTCGCTGGAGCGTCCTGGCTTCGCCGCCGAGATCCAGACCAGGTTGCCCGTCTCGTCGGTCAGGGCGAGGAACAGCAGGCCGTGGGCCTTGTGCTTGCCTGAATGGTTCGGCCGGTTCTCGTGCCCTGTGCGTCGGCGGGTGCGGACGAGGGTGCCGTCGAGCAGGACGACGACGCCACCCTTCCGGGCGATTTTCTTCAGGGCGCGGTCCAGTCGCGGGGCACGGGCCGACAGTAGCTCGATCACTTCCAGCAGCCAGCGGCGCACGGTCGACGCGGAGACGTCGTTGCCGCCCGCCATGCCGGAAAGCCGCTGGTCATGGCGGAGGACCGCCAGGACGATCAAAGCGATCCGGCCGGGCGGGAGCTTGCGCCAGCGTGAGCGGATCTTCTTCAGGTGACCGCGGAGCAGGCCGGCGACCAAGTCCAGGGTGGCACTCGACAGCGGCAGGCGGCACTGGTAGACCAACCCCTCAGTGCCCTCGACGGGACTGGCGTTCTTTCGCATGGAATCCCCAACTCCCGTCGGAGGCATGCGCGTTACGCCCGAATCCGGCCTGGTCCGGTCAGGCGGACGGCTGCGCCAGGGTGGTGAAGCGGCCGGCTGGGGTGCGGTGCAGCCAGCCCCGGTCCGCCAGGCGCCTGAGCTTGTCGCGTACGGGTTCGACCTGCCCGGGCTGGGCGCCCCTGCCGAGCCGGACACTGACGTCCTTGGCCGGGACCGGTTCCGAGGCCGCGGTCACCAGCTTCATGATCGCCTGGTAGTCGGCGGGCAGCGCGCTCTCGTCCATGCCCGGCTCGCGGTGCGGGACCAGCAGCATCCCGCCCGCGCCCGGAGACGGCACCCGCTCCAACGCCTCGTCCACGTCCGGGTCGTCGGCCTGCCCACTCCGCTCGGCCTCAATGAACTGCCCGATCACCATCTCGGCGGCTTCCAGCCGGACCACCTCGGCATCGATCTCGGCGAGTTCCGTGCGCAGCCGTTCGGCGCGATCGGCCAGCACCACTCTCCGCTGCATCACCCAGACCAGCATGTCCGCCACCAGCAGCCCCTTCCCACCCGGCTCTCCTCGGAGCCTACGAGGCACTCCCAACCCCACATCACGATTCCGACGAACCGGCAACGCGTCGGGTGATCACCTGCTAACGATCACACCACCGACCGGCACGAACACCTCAGCCCCCGCCCACACCAGCCCCACGACCAGCGAACTCAGGTTGAACAACGCTCAGTGTCTCCCTGAGTGCCCGGTTACTGTGACAAGCCTCGTTGACCTGCGCAAGAGGTGTGCCGCCGCAGGCAGGCAGGACAGCGATCGTCACATTCGGGGCCCGTGCCTTACACAACGTCCGAACAGCGGGTTCCGGCTGGACAGATCAGGCGTTGTCGCGTTGCGCGGCGGCTTGGATGCTCGGACACCGGAGCTGAGCCAAGCAACCAGACCTCGTCGTACGGCCAGGAGACACCATGACCGCACTGTCGCCGCACCTTCGCCAGGCCACGCCTGTGGTGGCGGTCCGGGGCGAGGGCGTCCACCTGTACGGCGAGGACGGCCGCCGCTACCTCGATTTCACCGCCGGCATCGGCGTCACCAGCACCGGCCACTGCCACCCCAAGGTCGTGGCGGCGGCCCAGGAGCAGGTGGGCACGCTGATCCACGGTCAGTACACGACCGTCATGCACCAGCCGCTGCGCCGCCTCGTGGAGAAGCTGGGCGAGGTGCTGCCGGCCGGCCTGGACAGCCTGTTCTTCACCAACTCCGGCAGTGAGGCCGTCGAGTCGGCGCTGCGGCTGGCCCGCCAGGCCACCGGCCGGCCCAACGTCCTGGTCTGTCACGGCGGCTTCCACGGCCGTACGGTCGCCGCCGCGTCCATGACGACCTCCGGGATCCGCTTCCGGTCCGGGTTCTCCCCGTTGATGAGCGGTGTGGTCGTCACGCCGTTCCCGACGGCCTACCGCTACGGCTGGGACGAGGAGAGCGCCACCCGCTTCGCCCTGAAGGAACTCGACTACACCCTCCAGACGATCTCCTCGCCGGCCGACACGGCCGCGATCATCGTCGAGCCGGTCCTCGGCGAGGGCGGCTACGTCCCTGCGAACCGCGCCTTCATGGAAGGCCTGCGCGAGCGGGCGGACCGGCACGGCTTCCTGCTGATCCTCGACGAGGTACAGACCGGCGTCGGCCGCACCGGCCGCTTCTGGGGCCATGACCACTTCGGCGTCACCCCCGACATCCTCGTCACCGCCAAGGGAATCGCCAGCGGCTTCCCGATCTCCGGCATCGCCGCCTCCGAGGAACTGATGACCAAGGCCTGGTCCGGCTCGCAGGGCGGCACCTACGGCGCCAACGCCGTCGCCTGCGCCGCCGCCTGCGCCACCCTGGACGTCGTACGCGACGAGAAGCTCGTGGAGAACGCCGAGGCGATGGGCGCGCGGCTGCGGCAGGGCCTGGAGGCGGTCGCCGACCGGACGCCGGGCATCGGCGACGTCCGCGGCCTCGGACTCATGCTCGCCACCGAGTTCGTCACCGAGGACGGCAGCCCCGACCCGAGACCGCCACCCGCGTCCAGCGCGCCGCGATCGACGAGAGCCTGCTCCTGCTGCAGTGCGGCGCCTGGAACCAGGTGGTCCGCATGATTCCGGCGCTCGTGATCGACGAGGCGGGCGTGGACGAGGGCCTGCGGGCCTGGGCGAAGGCGGTCGAGGCCGGCACGTCGGGAGCCGGGGACCGATGACCACCGCCACCCGCGACCTGGCGGGTCTGACGGCCCGGATCGCCGAGATCGCGCCCGGTCTGCGGGTGGAGACCGGCCCGAGGGCCACCGGCCCGTACGCCTACGACGCCTCCAACTACCGGGTGCTGCCGCGGGCGGTGACCTTCCCGCGCACCGCCGACGACGTGGTCGCGGTGCTGCGGGCCTGCCGTGAGGCGGGCGTGCCGGTCACGGCCAGGGGCGGCGGCACGAGCATGGCCGGCAACGCCTTTCGGGCGCCGTCCCCTTGTACACGAAACCCCCTAATTCCTCCCGTTCGACGAACCTGATACAAGGCCAAGGATCGGCTGCGCCGAGCACGACGATTCATGGGAAAACCCAGTGGCGGCTTCCTCCCGGAACCGAGTCTCTCGATCCCCGAAGCGGGAGACCGGCATCCCAACCCATATGAACTGCGATGCGACGGCGGAGATCAGCGGCTACACGGACCTCACCGTCGACTGGATACGGAAGGCGCTCCTTGCGTCCGCAAGGGGCTGCTCTGACCGCACCGCCTGACCGCCAGCGCAGGTGTGTGCGTGTGATGCGCGTGCCGAACAACCCCTCGAGTTCTGCGCGGCTTTGATCCAACTGGCAAGCCAACAGCAAGGACAGTCCATGATGCTTAATCAGGTGGAAACCTCCAGCCCTGACGACGTCGCGCCGGGGCAGACCTACGAGCACGCTGCGCGTGCCGGAGACTTCATTTTCGTGTCCGGCCAGATCGCAAAAGACGAAGCCGGTTCGTGGGTCGGCGGCGATGCGACAAACCAAGCCACGCAGGTCTATCGGAACCTGGATCGCGTTCTGACTCATATGGGGGCTACGCGGTACGACGTCGTCAAGGTCACGACTTTCCTCACAGACGTGCGGGACAAGGATGCTGTGACGAAGGTTCGGCTCAACTACTTCGGGGATCATCGTCCGCCGCATACCGGAATGACCGTCGCCGCCCTGGGCTTTCCGGAAATCACGATGGAGGTCGAGGTCGTGGCCTATCTCCCGAAGGGCAAGACCGCCCGATGAGAGTCGCGCTCTACGACTACGCCAAGCTCTATCGTGAGCACCGCGAGGAAATCGACGCCGCGATCGCCCGAGTGCTGGAAAGCGGACAGTTCCGCTGGGGCGAAGAGGTGCCGGCATTCGAAGAGGAATTCGCGAACTGGGTCGACGCGCGGCACGCTGTCGCCGTGGGCTCGGGTACGGCCGCGCTGACGGTCGCTCTGCGCGCGCTCGGGGTCGGGCCGGGAGACGAAGTGATCACGGTTGCGAATACCGATCTCGCCGGATCAGCGGCGATCAGCGCGGTCGGTGCGTCCGTCGTCTGGGTCGACATCGACCCCGAGTCACGATGCATCGACACCACCGCCTGCGAAGCCGCGATCACGCCACAAACCCGCGCCCTGCTGCCAGTCGACATGTACGGCCATCCCTCGGACATGATTGAGATGCGGCGCATCGCCGACGGCCATGGCCTCGCGCTCGTCGAGGACGCCTGTCTTGCGCTCGGCGCGGAGATCGACGGCAGGAGGCTCGGCAGTCTGGCTGACGTCACCTGCTTCAGCTTCTCCTCAGGGAAGCACCTCGGCGCCATCGGAGCCGCGGGCGCCTGCACGACACAGGATGCCGCTTTGGCGGACCGGGTCCGTAGGCTCGCGTCCGACGGTCAGGCTCGGGGACGGCACTACGGCACGAAGCCGGGACTTGGCCTGCATCACGAGACGGAGGGCCACAACCAGCAGATGGACGAGATGCAGGCGGCTATCCTGCGCGCGAAGCTGCCCCATCTCGACGAGACGCTGGCGGTACGCCGTGCTCAGGCTGACCGCTATACGGAGCGTCTCGCCGGCCTGGCGGATCTGCCCGGACAAAAGACGGGCCTCCGTCATGCTTGGCGGAACTACGTCATTGAGCTCGATCAAAGGGATGCGCTGGCCGCTCATCTCTTCGCACGGGAGATCGACTGCAATGCGCTCTATTCCCCACCGATGCATCTTCAGCCGGTCTACAAGGGCCTCGGATACGCCGTCGGCAGCCTGCCCAGGACGGAGCGTTCATGCAATCGGCTTCTTGGTCTGCCACTGGGACCGCATCTGAGCCTCCACCAGATCGACATCGTCGCCGAGGAGGTACGCGCTGGATTGGCATGATCCACGGCGACTGCCGGTTCTTGTGCGTGATCAGACGTAGTCGCCCAGTGCTGCCAGGGACATGTGGCGCAAGCAGGGCCCGCTGGCGTCGCGTACGCACTGGTGGCCGGAAGAGGCCACTGGCCTGATATGTGTACCCCACACTGGTGATCGGGCAGTTCATTGAGGCCGAGCGGAGTGGGCAGGCCGACGACCCGGACGTGGACGAGGCGTTGGAGCGGGTGCCGTCTCCGGGCGCGGGCGGGATGCTGCTGGTCCCGCACCGCGAGCCGGGCATGGACGAGAGCGCGCTGCCCGCCGACTACCAGGCGATCATGAAGCTGGTGACCGCGGCCTCGGAACCGGTCCCGGCCAAGGACGTCAGTGTCCGGCTCGGCAGGGGCGCCCAGCCCGGGCAGGTCGAACCCGTACGCGACAAGCTCAGGCGCCTGGCGGACCGGGGCTGGCTGCACCGCACCCCAGCCGGCCGCTTCACCACCCTGGCGCAGCCGTCCGCCTGACCGGACCAGGCCGGATTCGGGCGTAACGCGCATGCCTCCGACGGGAGTTGGGGATTCCATGCGAAAGAACGCCAGTCCCGTCGAGGGCACTGAGGGGTTGGTCTACCAGTGCCGCCTGCCGCTGTCGAGTGCCACCCTGGACTTGGTCGCCGGCCTGCTTGTGCTTGCCTGAATAGTTCGGCCGGTTCTCGTGCCCTGTGCGTCGGCGGGTGCGGACGAGGGCGCCGTCGAGCAGGACGACGACGCCACCCTTCCGGGCGATTTTCTTCAACCCACCTGCGGGAGGCCGGTCTGGGCGCTCTGACCGATCTCGGCTTCGTCGGCCTGGACGACGACCCCGACGACCCGGTCATCGTCACTGGCCGGCGAGCGACCCGCGGCCATCCGCTCACCGACGCCCAGAAGGAGGCGAACCGGCTGGTAAGCCGCGAACGAGCGGCGAACGAGCACGGCTTCACCGACCTCAAGAACTGGCGGATCCTCACCAAGGTCCGCATGAACGCCCGACACGCGACCACGCTGCTACGGGCGCTCCTCGTGCTGACAAACGCCGAGGTCCACCGCTGACGGACGATCACCTCCTACCGATCACACCTCCGACCGGCACGAGCACCCCACCCGCGACCCACGCCAGCCCCGGGACCTGCAACTTCAGGTTGAAACGCGCTCACTGCTGGTTCATGCCTCTGAGTACGTCGTCCTCGGCTCTGCCCGCCAGCGGAATCTCGTATCTGTACTGCGGATGTCCCATCCCGAAGCCGTCCCGGGGACTCCGCGGAAGCCAGCCGGCGGCGCTGAGCCGAGCGGCCACATGGGCGCCGACCGGGTCGGTCCACCGGCCGGACACCTCGGTGGGCCGCCTGCTGCCGCAATGCGCCGCCGGCGGATCGAGCCACGTTTCGATCTCGCCGGTCCAAGGGCGGCGGAGTGTCGCCCGGGCGTATGCACATCTCGATACGCCGACGATATGTCCCCTCGCCGCCCCGCGGTGGGAGCGGCGTTCACCAGCTGATTCCGGCCGCCACCGGCCGGTGGTCACTGCTCGTGGCCGGCAACAGCCACGCGCTCCTCGGCTCCACACCGCGGACCAGGATCTGGTCGATCCGCGCCACCGGGAACTTCGCCGGCCAGGTGAAGCCGAAGCCGTCCCCGGCCACGTCCTGGACCGAGCGCAGCTGCGAGGAGAGGCCGTCGAGCGCACGATCGTCCACGGTGCCGTTGAAGTCGCCCAGCACCAGTACCCGCTCACTGCGCTCGGCGGCGACCGCCTCGGCGAGCTTCGTCGCGCCGGCGTCGCGCGAGTCGGTCCAGAAGCCGCCTCTGGGCATCACCCGCACCGAACCCAGATGCGCCACGTACACCGCCAGCGGTCCCTGCCCGGTGGTCACCGTGGTGCGCAGCGCCCGGGGCGGGTCCACCGGGGTGTCCTCGGGCCGCAGCTTCTCGGCCAGGGGCCCGGCCCTGCCCCGCAGGACGTCGACCGGCCGGGTGCCGGACAGCGGCAGCTTGCTCCACAGTCCGACCGTGCCCTGCACGGTGTGGTGCGGGTATGCCTGCGCGAGCTCCTTCTCATACGTGCCCCTGGCCTGGTCGGTCAGCTCCTCGAGCGCCAGCAGGTCCGCGCCGGAGGCGGCCAGGTCACGGGCGGTGCCGACCGGATCGCGGTTCTCGGCGGCGACGTTGTGACTGACGACGGTGAGGTCGCTGCCCGCGTGGGACTTGTCGCCGAGCAGCCCGCCGAAGAGGCTCACCCACGCCACGGCCGGAAACACCAGCGCGGTGACCGCGGAGGCGGAACGGCGCCAGAGCGCCGCAGCGAGCAGCACCGGGACGAACAGACCGAACCATGGCAGGAAGGTCTCCACCAGGCTGCCCAGACCGGCCCGGTCCGTGAGCGTCCCGTGCAGCAGCAGAAGCAGGCCGAGCAGGAGCGCGCACGCCGTGGGTACCGGGCCGCGCTTCCACGGGCCCGGCCGGGAGCCGCCCGCGGGCATCGCGGCTGTGACGGCCGTCGGGCCGACGGTGGGCAACCAGCGAACCCGGCGGGTCGTCGTTGCTCGTGCTGATGCTGGAGTTCGAGGCATGCCGCTAGTGAAAGCACTCCGGTGTTGCCAGCACGTATGTGGTTCTTGTTACGCCGACGATATGTGCCGACTCGTAGTCTTCAGAACATGCGTGTCTTGATCGTCGAGGACGAGCCCTACATGGCAGAAGCGATCCGCGATGGCCTGCGCCTGGAAGCGATCGCGGCCGACATCGCCGGTGACGGCGATACCGCCCTGGAGCTGCTGAGTATCAACACCTACGACATCGCCGTCCTCGACCGTGACGTTCCCGGTCCTTCCGGCGACGAGATCGCCAAACGCATCGTCGCCTCCGGCAGCGGCATACCCGTTCTGATGCTCACCGCGGCCGACCGGCTCGACGACAAGGCGTCCGGGTTCAAACTCGGCGCCGACGACTACCTCACGAAACCTTTCGAACTCCTGGAGCTCGTGCTCAGGCTCAGGGCACTCGATCGCAGGCGCGCCCACAACCGGCCGCCGGTGCGGGAGATCGCGGGGCTGCGCCTAGATCCGTTCCGCCGCGAGGTCTACCGCGACGACCACTACATCGCGCTCACCCGCAAACAGTTCGCGGTCCTCGAAGTCCTCGTCGCCGCCGAAGGCGGTGTCGTCAGCGCCGAGGAGCTCCTGGCGCGCGCGTGGGACGAGAACGCCGACCCGTTCACCAACGCCGTCCGCATCACGGTCTCCGCCCTGCGCAAACGCCTCGGCGAGCCCTGGCTCATCGCCACCGTGCCGGGCGTCGGCTACCGCATCGACACGACGCGCGACACCGGGCGTGAGGGGGGCGGTGGTCGTGGATAGGCAGCCCGGATGGAGCGTGCGCCTCAAACTCACCCTCAGCTACGCCGGATTCCTCATGCTGGCCGGCGTCCTGCTGCTCGCGGCGGTGTGGGTGTACCTCCTGCGCTCCTACCCATCGGGCATGCTGATCCGCTCCGTCCTCCTGCAGGGCTTCGGCCCGGCGGTAGCCGTTGTACTGGTATTTCTGCTGATATTCGGTCTTCTGGGAGGCTGGATCCTCGCCGGACGCATGCTCGCCCCCCTGGACCGCATCACCCACGCCACCCGTACGGCCGCGGCCGGATCGCTGTCCCACCGGATCCGGCTACCGGGCCGCAAGGACGAGTTCCGCGAACTCGCCGACACCTTCGACACGATGCTCGCGCAGCTCGAAGCACACGTCGCGGAACAGCAGAGATTCGCCGCCAACGCTTCCCACGAGCTGCGTACGCCGCTCGCGATCTCGAAGACACTCATCGACGTCGCCCGCGCCGACCCGAACCAGGACAGCACCGAACTCGTCGACCGCCTCCACACCATCAACACCCGGGCCATCGACCTCACCGAGGCACTGCTCCTGCTCAGCCGCGCCAACCAGCGGTCCTTCACCCATGAACACGTCGACCTGTCCCTCGTCGCGGAGGAAGCAGCAGAAACGCTCCACCCGCTCGCGGAAAAGCACGGCGTCGCCCTCGAGACCAGCGGCGACATCGCCCCCACGACCGGTTCGCCCGCACTCCTGCTGCAGCTCACCACGAACCTCGTCCACAACGCGATCGTCCACAACCTGCCGCAACAGGGCACCGTCTGGGTTCACACCGGCGTGCGCCCCAAGACCGTGGTGCTCACCGTCGAGAACACCGGCGAGCAGCTCACCCCCCAGCTGGTCGCGACCCTCACCGAACCCTTCCAGCGCGGCACCGAGCGCACCCACACCGACCAGGCAGGCGTCGGCCTGGGCCTGGCCATCGTCAAGACCATCACCAAGGCACACGACGGAACCCTCACGCTCACCCCACGCCCTGTCGGCGGGCTCCGCATCACTGTGGAACTGCCCGAGCCATGAGGAGGGAGGATCACGAAAACGGTGTTCACCACTCGGTTGGCGTAGACGGGGCAGGCGGACATACTCGGCGTCCCGGTCGCCGAGTTGGAGCGTGCCGCCGCCTACGCCAGGGGCGACGTGGATCAAACGCCGTTCGGCGGGGGGTGGGCGACGGCCCGTCACCTCTGGTTCATCCGAGGGGATTTGACGCGCCGTGAACCCTAGTGCGCGCTCATGCACCCTGCCACCCAGGCCCGCACGAGGGCATCCCGCTGACGGACGTTGAGACTGCGGTACTCCAACACCCGCTGGAAAACCTGCGGTCCGAGCGACTTCGGCCCAAACCGGCCCGAACGCCGCGCTGCCCACGGTGAATGACCCATCTGTTCGCCGACGGTGCGGTCACCGAGCGCGTGCACACGGCCATGCCCGCGCTGATCGTGGTCGCGGTCGCCACCGCCGTACGCGCCGGGGCCGACGCACTCGCCGTGTACGCGGCCACGCGCCTGGCCCTAGGTGTGCTGTTCGGAGAGGTTGGTGACGCGGCTGGCTGGGGTTTGGCCGCTGATTCCGGTGTGGGGTCGGTGGTAGTTGTACCAGTCCAGCCAGTCAGGAAACGCTGCCTGTCGTTCGGCGTTTGAGGTGTAGGGCCGCTGATAGGCCCACTCGTCGAGCAGGGTGCGGTGGAAGCGTTCGACCTTGCCGTTGGTCTGGGGCCGCCAGGGGCGGGTCCAGCGGGGGCCGATGCCCAGGTCGTGGCAGGTGTCGCGCCAGGTGTTCTTGGTGTAGGCCCAGGCGTTGTCGGTCAGCACGCGTTCAACGGCGACGCCCTGGCCGGCGAACCAGGCGGTGGCCCGGCGCAGAAAGCCGGCGCAGGTGGCGGCTTTCTCGTCGGGCAGGTCTTCGGTGTAGGCCAGGCGGGAGTGGTCGTCCAGGGCGGTGTGCAGGCAGGCGTATCCGGTGCCGTTGCGGCGGTCCTGGTTGGCCCGGCCGGCTGCCCGGCCCAGGACCTTGTGACCGCCGCCGTCGGGGATGCGGCCGAGTTTCTTGACGTCGATGTGGACCAGTTCGCCGGGCCGGGCGCGCTCATAGCGGCGGACGGGTTCGCCGGTGGCCCGGTCGCAGGCAGCGAGCGGGGGCAGGCCGTGCCGGACGAGGATGCGGTGGGCGGTGGAGGCGGCGGTGCCGCATCGGGCGGCCAGCCGCACCGGTCCGATGCGATGCTCGCGCCGCAGGCGCACCACCCGTTCCTCGATGGCGGCCGGGGTGCGGCGGGGCTTGTGGTGCGGGCGGCTGGAGCGGTCCTGCATCGCGGCGGGCCCGTGCTTGCGGTAGCGGTCTGCCCAACGCGCTGCGGTGGTGTGGCTGACCTGGAAACGTTCCGCGGCCCGCCGGAGCGGCCATCCGTCGTCGATGACACACCGGGCCAGACGCCTGCCGGTCGCGGTCAGTGGGGCATTACGGTGGAACAACGAGGGCCTCCTGGGAGCCGGTTGTTGATGTCGCAATCCACACCGAACCCGGAGGCCCTCGCCTCGTTCAAGGACCACTCAAGGCGTGTCGCCTGTCACCAACGTCCCGGGACAGCACACCTAGCTTGATCTTTAACCTGTGCGGCGGGGTCGTGGGGTCGTTGACTTCTTCGTTCGCTGCTTCGCCGCTGATGTTTTGCGGGGCGTGTGCACGTCGTGGCGGGGTGTGGGTCGGGTGTTCTTTCTGCCTGAAGGTCGTCCGGGGCCGGGGCGGGACGGTTTCGGTGCTTGGGCCGGGCAGCTGGCCTTGGGGCGGATGTGCCGAAAGTCGCGGCGGACGCGGGCCGGGGTGAGCCTGTCCGGCGGGCTCGGCTTCTCCCAGGGCCGACGCCGGTCGGCTGCCAGCGTTCGGGCCAGCCGCAATTGGGTGTAGGCGGCGAGGATCAGCCATGTCCATCGGTCGGCTGCCTCGGGGGTGCGGATCTTCGGGGAGGTCCAGCCGAGGGTCTGCTTGAAGAGGCGGAAGGTGTGCTCGATGTCGAAGCGTCGCAGGTATGCCTGCCAGAGACGGTCGGCGTCCACCGCAGTGGCGTCGGTGCCTGACCACCACAGCCAGACCGGCTTCGGTGTTGCTCCGCTGGGCAGGTGACCGATGTCCAGGCGGATGACCGTTCCTTCGACGATCGGGAGGGTGCCGTCGTCGGCTGCCCAGGAGGAGCGGTGGGTCAGCTTGGGGTGCAGCCGGTCCCAGGAGCGTGCGGTGGCGGTGCCGTAGAGGCGGGTGTCGGTGACCGTTTCGGTGTCCGGGGTGCCCCAGGTGTCAGGCTGCCCGAAGACGAACTCGCTGCCGTGCCGGGGTGGTCGGCCCTGGGTGTGCGGGAGGCGGGGTGGGGCAGCCCTGCGTAGGACTCGGTCGGATCGCATCCTGGCCAGCACCTGGACCGGCAGGTCCTTGAGGAGGAAGCCGAGGCGGGGTGCGTCGTATCCGGCGTCCGCGACGATGAGGATGTCCGGGTCGCCTGTCTGCCACTGTCCCGCGGTGATCAGTCGCTGGAGCAGATCGCGCAGCTGCCGGGCGGTGACGGTGGCGGTGTCGTCGCCGGGCGTCAGACGCAGTGCGTCCAGCGGTGCGGTCCATGAGCTGCGGCCCGGCTCGAGCGCGCAGATGATCGAGTAGGGCCAGCCGGGGACCGGGATGTGCTGGTCCTTGCCCCGACCGTAGGTGTGGCACAGGATCCGTTCGGGTGAGGTGTGGGCGTCGGGCCGCAGCCAGCAGGTGACATCGACAGCCAGGACCAGCCGGCCATCGACAGCCCGCGGCAGCGGCACTTCGGCCAGTGCCCGCCGCAGCCGGCCGGCATCGACGCGTCCACGGGCCACAGCCGCGTAGAGCCCTCCATGGCCGCGACGGTGTTCACCCACCAGTGACAGCTCGGCCAGCGACCTCACCGGCCCATCACTGCACAGAACGGCATCAGCAAGCTCGAACAACGCGTCCGAACGAGCGGTCAGACAGGCATAGAACTCGCCCCGGAAGCATGACAGTTGCGCCAACGACTCTCGCCGGGCGTCGTGATGCAGCAGACTCATCCTCACGGCCTTCGTGCTGGACGTGTGTGTTCCTTGGTCGGAGCACATGTTCAGCCGAAGGCCGCTTTGGTGTACGGCGGTTACCGGACCAGGTGATCAAGTTCGACACACCATTCGACGCCGGACGTTAAAGATCAAGCTAGGGCCTGTTGCGAAAGTGCTGTGAAGGGTACTGACTCCGGTCAGCGGTCGGCGGCTTCGCGACAACTTCCTCCCAGGAAGCACCGGCCCTGCGAACGCGGGAACGCTACGGGCACCTACTGAGTTCACCGGGCATGGTGAGCACGGTGTGGCAGATCGCTGGGGCAGTCGTTGGGCTGGGCATGGTCTTGTTCCTTGCGGACCGCGCCCTGTTATGGATGGAAGCGCGGGGCTGGGTCTACTGGCGCAAACAGAAGGGTTTGTCTTCCATCGGTGTCGACTTCGTCCAGGGGATAACCCCTGGAGCGCAGGCAGGTAAACGTGGCATGGAACAGGAACGTGCGCGCAAGAACGTCAGGCCGGCAGAGGAACCCCCCTTCCATGTGGACCTAGAAGCGGGGACGGTGCGCATTCGCCGCACCGGGCAGGACGGGCAAGAGCAGTAGAGTCGGATGCAGAAATGCTGGTCACAGCCACTCGTTAATGGCTGCGACCATCACGGTCGCTTCGTAGCGGACGGCGAGTTTGTCGTACCGAGTGGCGACGGCCCGGTGACGTTTGAGACGGTTGATCCCGCACTCGACCGCGTGTCGCTGCTTGTAGTCGTCCTTGTCGAACGTCGGCGGCCGGCCACCTCGCGATCCGCGCTTGAGGCGGTTGCGGACACGGTCCGCCGGAACCGGGATGGTGGCCTTGATCCCGCGTCTGCGCAGGTAGGAGCGATTGCTGCGGGAGTCGTACCCCTTGTCGGCCCGGACCCGGTCCGGGCGCTTGCGCGGCCTGCCGGGCCCCAGCCTCGGGACCCGGATGGCTTCCAGGACCGCTTCGAACTGCGGGGAATCGCCCCGCTGCCCGGCCGTGATCACGACGGACAAGGGCTTTTGCCCCTGCTCGACCGCCAGGTGGATCTTGCTGGTCAGTCCGCCACGGGAGCGTCCGAGGCCGTGGTCGGCCGGCTCGACGAAGATCCCGCCGGGCGGTTCCTTCTGGAGGTCCCCTTTTTTCGCCGCTCCAGCAGCGTGCTGGTGGGCCCGGCAGACGGTGGAGTCGACGTTGACGTCCCTGGTGATCAGGCCCTTCGCATCCGCCTCGGCCTGGAGTTGGGTGAGGATCCTGGCCCAGGTGCCGTCCCGCTGCCAGCGCCGGAACAGGTCATAGACCCGGTCCCACGGCCCATAACGTTCGGGCACGTCGCGCCACGGGGCACCGGTCCGGGTCCGCCACCGTATGCCGTCTATCAGCTGCCGCCGCGTCCACACCTGCGGACGACCGGCTTGAGGCCCAGCGGCAACAACAGCTCCAGCCCGGCCCACTGGCCGTTCGTCAGATCACCACGTCCCACAGAGCGTGATCATCCACGACCAAGATCCACTTTCGCAACAGACCCTAGCTTGATCTTTAACCTGTGCGGCGGGGTCGTGGGGTCGTTGACTTCTTCGTTCGCTGCTTCGCCGCTGATGTTTTGCGGGGCGTGTGCACGTCGTGGCGGGGTGTGGGTCGGGTGTTCTTTCTGCCTGAAGGTCGTCCGGGGCCGGGGCGGGACGGTTTCGGTGCTTGGGCCGGGCAGCTGGCCTTGGGGCGGATGTGCCGAAAGTCGCGGCGGACGCGGGCCGGGGTGAGCCTGTCCGGCGGGCTCGGCTTCTCCCAGGGCCGACGCCGGTCGGCTGCCAGCGTTCGGGCCAGCCGCAATTGGGTGTAGGCGGCGAGGATCAGCCATGTCCATCGGTCGGCTGCCTCGGGGGTGCGGATCTTCGGGGAGGTCCAGCCGAGGGTCTGCTTGAAGAGGCGGAAGGTGTGCTCGATGTCGAAGCGTCGCAGGTATGCCTGCCAGAGACGGTCGGCGTCCACCGCAGTGGCGTCGGTGCCTGACCACCACAGCCAGACCGGCTTCGGTGTTGCTCCGCTGGGCAGGTGACCGATGTCCAGGCGGATGACCGTTCCTTCGACGATCGGGAGGGTGCCGTCGTCGGCTGCCCAGGAGGAGCGGTGGGTCAGCTTGGGGTGCAGCCGGTCCCAGGAGCGTGCGGTGGCGGTGCCGTAGAGGCGGGTGTCGGTGACCGTTTCGGTGTCCGGGGTGCCCCAGGTGTCAGGCTGCCCGAAGACGAACTCGCTGCCGTGCCGGGGTGGTCGGCCCTGGGTGTGCGGGAGGCGGGGTGGGGCAGCCCTGCGTAGGACTCGGTCGGATCGCATCCTGGCCAGCACCTGGACCGGCAGGTCCTTGAGGAGGAAGCCGAGGCGGGGTGCGTCGTATCCGGCGTCCGCGACGATGAGGATGTCCGGGTCGCCTGTCTGCCACTGTCCCGCGGTGATCAGTCGCTGGAGCAGATCGCGCAGCTGCCGGGCGGTGACGGTGGCGGTGTCGTCGCCGGGCGTCAGACGCAGTGCGTCCAGCGGTGCGGTCCATGAGCTGCGGCCCGGCTCGAGCGCGCAGATGATCGAGTAGGGCCAGCCGGGGACCGGGATGTGCTGGTCCTTGCCCCGACCGTAGGTGTGGCACAGGATCCGTTCGGGTGAGGTGTGGGCGTCGGGCCGCAGCCAGCAGGTGACATCGACAGCCAGGACCAGCCGGCCATCGACAGCCCGCGGCAGCGGCACTTCGGCCAGTGCCCGCCGCAGCCGGCCGGCATCGACGCGTCCACGGGCCACAGCCGCGTAGAGCCCTCCATGGCCGCGACGGTGTTCACCCACCAGTGACAGCTCGGCCAGCGACCTCACCGGCCCATCACTGCACAGAACGGCATCAGCAAGCTCGAACAACGCGTCCGAACGAGCGGTCAGACAGGCATAGAACTCGCCCCGGAAGCATGACAGTTGCGCCAACGACTCTCGCCGGGCGTCGTGATGCAGCAGACTCATCCTCACGGCCTTCGTGCTGGACGTGTGTGTTCCTTGGTCGGAGCACATGTTCAGCCGAAGGCCGCTTTGGTGTACGGCGGTTACCGGACCAGGTGATCAAGTTCGACACACCATTCGACGCCGGACGTTAAAGATCAAGCTAGTGCTGTCCGGGCAGGTTGGTGACGCGCCGGCCTTCGAGGCCGTCATGGCAGGCATCCGTGTCCCGCGCACTGGCCTCGGGAGGCCAGGGACTCGGCGGGAGGCCGTCCTGGCGGACCGCACGTACTCATCCCGGATCGTGCGGCTTCCAACTCCTACGGAAACGCGTCCTACTGGCGTGAGCCAGGGCGGGATGGGGCTGGCCGGATTCGAGCCGGCGTCCTCCCACATGCGGTGAAGGCGCGACAACCGCTGCGCTACGAGCCCCATCCCGCCCGCGATCATAGGAGCACCCTGACCCCAGCACTCTGAATTTATCCGCGAGATCTGATCACTCAGCGCGACGACGTCACAAAACCTGAACTAGAACCTCTGCGACAGCACTTGTCGATGAGTTTGAGCAGCACTTACCGATCTTCGGCGCGTTCGTTGTTCAGCAGTTCTGACGGCAGCCGAGAGGGAGTGGGGTGTGACCGAGATGCGCGCCAAAGGGGCAACGGGATGATCTTGAAGCCCTGAGCGCTGGCCCCGTCCCGTATGTCAGAGGGACACCTACGCTGTTCTGCCAGCGGCAGAACACCGGCCGGACCGGGCTCGACGATCACTACAGTCCAGTCCCATGACAACGATCACGACGCGCACGGTCGAGTACCCGGCCGACGGTTTGACGATGATCGGGCACCTCGCGCTCCCGGCCGGTGTTGACCGCCGGCCCGCAGTGCTGCTCGGACCAGAGGGCATGGGGCTCAGCGACGTCGAGCGCCGCCGGGCCGATGCTCTCGCCAAGCTGGGATATGTAGCGCTGGCCTTCGACCTTCACGGCGGGCGCTATCTGGGTGACCCCGAGGAGATGCTGGCCCGTTGCATGCCACTGCTCGCTGATCCCGACCGGATGCGGCGCATCGGCCACGCGGCACTCGACGAGTTGCGCACCGAGCCCCGGACTGACCCCGACCGGATCGCCGCCATCGGCTACGGCACCGGGGGCGCCATCGCGCTGGAACTCGGGCGAGCCGGCGTCAACCTGCGCGCGATCGGGACAGTCAACGCAACCACCACGGGCCGACCGGGCGAGGCAGCGCGCATCCGCTGCCCGGTGTGGGCCGGGGTCGGATCGGAAGACCCGATCATGCCGCCCACGCAACGAAACGCGTTCACCGCCGAGATGCAGGCCGCGGGCGTCGACTGGCGCCTCGCGATCTATGGCGGCGCCCTGCACGCCTTCCACCACCCGCCGGTCGACCACCCCGCGGTCCCCGGCGTCGGCTACCACCCACAGCACGCGCAGCGAGCCTGGCGCGACGTCGTCGACCTGCTCGCCGAGTGCCTGCCCGTGACAGAGGAGTCGCGGAACTCCTCCAGTACCGCCGCATAGCTGGTGCCCATGCGGAGGCCTTCGGACCGTGTGCGGGCCCGGGTCGCGAGCACCACGCGGCCCGAGGTCAGGGTTTCCAGGTACGGAGGAAGGACGCGATCCGGTCGGCGGTGCAGCGCGGGCTGCGCAGCTCATGGGCGAGTGCGGTCAGCTGTTCACGGGTGGGGCTGACCGGAATGTTGCTGGCCTCGAGATACATAACGGCGGCAGCACAGGCGACGGTGAGGTTGGAGCGCTCCAACCAGCGGCAGCGGCCCAGGGTGTGCACCAGGGCGGCGGCGCGAGCGTAGGGGCCGTCGTAGACAGGGGTGTCGAGGAGTTCGCCGCGGTGGCGGGCGACGGCGGCGATGGGCACGCCGTAGTCGTCGGCGGCCGGGTCGCGGTGCCCGGCCCGTTCCGCCACCTCGAGGATCCAGGACTCGTCGACGTGCAGGATCACGCGGCAGCGCCCGGCTGCTCGTACGGGGCGTCGAGCTGCTGCTCCAGGTCGTCGAGGAACGTGCCGTGCTCATCGATGAGCCGCTGGGCGGCCGCCATGCCGGCGGCACGGGCGCCGGTGGTGTCCTCGATGATGAGCCGCTCTACGTACTTGTTGAAGTCCAGCCGACGGGCGGCCGCGGCGGCCTTGCCCGCCGCGAGCACGTCCTCCTCCAGCCGGACCTGCGTCTGCTTCTTCATGGAAGTCACATCCTTAGGGTAGCAGGGTGGTAGCACCTGGGCTAGTAAGACAACGTTTCTGATGGCTTGATCGCTCGTTGAGCCGTGTATGTCGGTCTGGTGGAGCGGTTGGTACCGGACGAGTTGTGGACGCTGTTTCGGCGGGTGGTCCCGCTGACGGAGGTCATACGCCCGCAGGGCGGCGGCAAACGGAGGGCCGGCGACCGCGAGTGCCTGGCGGCGATCATCTTCGTGGCCACCTCGGGCTGCACTTGGCGGCAGCTGCCGTCGGTGTTCGGGCCGGCCTGGCCTACGGTCTACCGCCGCTTCGCCCAGTGGAGCCGGAACCGGGTCTGGGCCAGGCTGCACCGCGTCATCCTCGACGAACTCGGCGCTCGGGGTGAGCTGGACTGGTCACGGTGCGCGATCGACTCCGTCAGCGTCCGGGCGGCAAAGGGGGGCCACTGACCGGACCGAATCCGACCGACCGCGGCAAGCCGGGATCGAAAATCCACCTGATCACCGACCGAAACGGCGTGCCGCTGTCGCTCGGCATCTCCGGCGCCAACATGCGCGACAGCCTCGGCCTGGAGCCGCTCGTGCGCGGGATCCCGCCCATCCGCTCCCGTCGCGGACCGCGCCGCCGGCTCCCGGCCAAGCTCCACGCCGACAAGGGCTACGACTACGACCACCTGCGGAAATGGCTTCGTGAGCGTCGCATCCGCCACCGCATCGCCCGCAAGGGCATCGAGTCGTCCACGCGGCTCGGCCGACACCGCTGGGTCGTCGAGAGAACGGTCTCCTGGCTGGTTCGGATGCCGACGCCTGCACCGCCGCTACGAGCGCAAGGCCGAGCACTTCCTGGCCTTCGTCGGCATAGCCGCAGCCCTCATCAGCTACCGCCGACTCACCAACTGAAACAACGTCTAAGTGGTCGGTCGGTGGTCGGCGCACACCGCTGCTCCAGCGGGACGAGCGAGCACGGCTCTATCGATCGGGGGCTGGTGGAAGGGATTCAGCGGGCATTTCGTTCTCGCCGCCGCCCGGCCCGACCTGCTGCGCCGTGAACCGCCCGCCCGCGGCACCTGAGGCGAGGGCGAGATCGCATCGGCCCGTGAGATCACTCCTTCACAGTCCGCCGCCTTCACAGTTCGGCTGCTCAGAGCCTCGCTCCTGCTTCATGTCGCAACGGCCCACGACGCATGCCGAACTGCTGCGTCCCATGGCGATTCGCCCACCCCGCCTCCGGCAACACCATCGGCGCTTCACGAACTCGGCAAGGTCGACGTGCTGTCGCTCTGCCTCTCCCCGACCGTCTTGCTGATCACCTTCCTCACATCGCCGCCTTTGCCGCGTCCCGCCGTCTGGTTTCGCCCGGCTCCCTATCCGCCTATTGCGCGAAGAAGGGTGAGCGTCCATTATCAGGAATCCTGTTATTTTAAAGTTGTAGCGAAGGGGGCCGAATCATGCCATTGAGTCCGCGAGTCCAGGCCAGAGGGATCCAATTGCTGCTCGGTCGGATGATGTCGCGGGTCCACAAGGACCTGCGCTTCGCGGACATCCCGCAACGCACCGAAGCCCTCCTCGTGGAGACCGGCGCCGGCCCGGTGCCGTGCACGGTCTACCGCCCGCCGTCCGACACCGGAACCCCTCCCCCTGTGTACGTCAACTTCCACGGCGGCGGCTTCGTGGTCGGCCGCCCGGAGCAGGACGACCACATCTGCCGTTACATAGCCGCCACGGCCGGCTGTGTCGTGATCAACGTGGACTATGCCGTCGCCCCGCAGCGGCAGTTTCCGGTGCCCGTCACTCAGGCGTACGACGTCACCGCGTGGGTCGCCGAGAACGGTCCCGCGGGCGGCTGGGACGGCTCGCGCCTTGCCGTGGGCGGACACAGTGCCGGGGCCAATCTGACTGCCGCGGTCTGCCGCATGGCCCGGGACCGCGGAACCTTCTCGCCCCGGCTCCAGATCATCGACTCCGCACCGCTCGATCAGGTCGCCGACCCGGCCACCAAGCAGTCCCTCATCGCCAAGCCGCTGCTCAGCCCTCAGCTCATGCGGGTCTTCACGGCCGCCTACGTCCCCGACCCCGCCCACCGTGCCGATCCCCTTGTCTCACCGGCACTGGCCGATGATCTCGCCGGGCTCCCTCCCGCCCTGGTCATCACGGCGGAGAACGACCGCTTGCGCGAGGAGAACGACGCCTACGCCAAGGCTCTGGAGGCCGCCGGCGTTCCGGTCATCCACCGTGTCTTCGAGGGAGTCGATCACTACTTCACCCACACCGGTCCGGTACCGGCGGGGAAGGCCGCCATCGACATGATGGCAACCACCTTGCGCACCGCACTCAGCGTCTGATGCCAGCCGGCCGAGTTAGGCGAAATGGTGCTGGGAAGGCGCGCGGCTGACGAGTGCGGCCCATGCGCCGGCAGGGAGTTACTCCGGCCGGGTCAGCACGCGGAAGGCACCCCGTTCGTCCACGCATGTTCACCTCCGTGCATGAGCACAATCCCCCTCCCGACGGCGAGATTTCACACTCGAAGCTGGCCGAACCGCCCTCGAACGGCGAACTGGTCGCGTCCATCCGCGCGACTCCCTGACCGTACGTGGTCGGCATACCAAGATCGCTCCATTGAGGCCATGCGCATCACCTCCCACGAGTCCCACATCGAGATCCGCGCCCAGGCCCCAGATGGTCACGGTCAACGCACTGCTGCTGGTGCTGACCGTCGTGATCGCGTGGCAACCCTTCGGCCCGTACTACCGTGCCGCCGGCCGACAAGACTCAAGAGTGGCTGGACCTCGCCACCCGCGTCCTGGCCTACCGCGCCACCTACGAGATCACCGATCAGGTGGTCGCGCTCGGACCAGAACCCGACGACTACGTGCCACGCCGGACACTGTGGTTCAACGACCTGACCCGGGAACTGAAGAACTGGGCATAGCCCCACCTCACCGCACGGGCTTCGACAGGTGCCGTCGGCCCCGCACGACGTGAGGGGGCAGGTGCGGCATCGGGCGGCTGCCGCAGCCGCCGCCCCACGGCAGCGGGTGCTGGTTCAGAGGAGGGAGGTGAGGTGACGCAGTTGTTCGACGAGCGGCAGCTGGGGGAGGGACAGCGCCAGGTCGCCCTTGGGCGTCCCACCAGGCCGCACCGCGACACCTCGCCGTGGGTCCCCTAGCCGGTCCTTGCCCGAGCCGCTCGTGTCACGCGCTGCGGTTGGCTGGCCAGAACTCCAGCAAGTAGGCCTCGCTATAGGTATACAGCGAAGGCTGATGGTTCGAGGATGCCCGGCTATGGGGACGGCAGGAAGACAACCCCGCCGATCTAGGCGGCGCTGCCGTGGCCGGCTTCGCGCGGGTCCCCCATCGGCCGCGTCAGCCCGGTGTCCTCGACCACCCGGCGGCCGCGTTCCGTCTCGTCCAGCTCCCAGTGGTGCTGGCACTCCTCACACCGCGGCCCCTCCCCGATGTCGAACTGCTCTCCGTTCGGGCAGTCCGTGCCATCCCCACGCCCCGCACACGCTTCCCCGGTATCCCCCATGCGATCGACCGTGCGGCCCGTCTGAGCGTGCCGGAAGGGTGCCTGTGGGGGCGCACGGGCGCTCGGCCCTGGTGCAACGCCTCAGCGGTCCTCAGTGATCCCACAGGCGCGTGACGGGACGTCAACGGCCGGTCGTTCGCCGGGGATCCTAGACCCGACCCCGTCCAGCACATTGCAACGCCACGCATCACGGGGTAGGGGCGCCGAACCTCCGGCACCTTGAGAACCAACGGGCGGAGGTTGCGCGGCTAACCGCGGCATGCCACACGCTTCCTGTCCGTCGTAGGCGTTCGACTCGCTCGGATCTTCTCGACACCAGGGAACGGCAGAGGACTTGCGCGCCTAACTACGGCCTGCTGCACAGTCCGGGCCCGTCGCTGGCGTTCGACTCGCTCAGTACTCATTGAGAGGTGCTGTCCGGAGCGCACCCCACGACGCAAAGAGGCAAAGGGACGTACTCCTTCGCTGTCCCACCGTTCCTGAGACTTGAGGGGAAACCACGATGACCACGGCTCAGCCGACCCTGCCGCGGGTCCCGGATCCCGAACCGCACCGACTGCTGCACCGACTCGTCACGGGGCTGCTGGTGCTCGGCTTCCTCGCCTACGGCAACGTAGCGTGCAGGTCCGACACCCCTCCCTCGACCGTTCAGCACTTCGGAACTACTCGTCCAGGCCAGCGGGGCCCTCCCCAACTGCGGCACATGACATGCCTATTAAGGTGACAGGCGCTGCACAAGGCGGGCTGCTGGGATCTCTTCCCAGGGCAGGATGGAGGGGCATAACTATGGCAACGCCAGGAAACAGGAGGGCAGACAGCAACGCGGTATTACGTCGCGCCAGACAGCCCCACCCCTCGAAAAGGGAGCCAGGGGTAGATCGTACGAGCGTCTTCCGCAGTAAAACGTTCTGGGCTGGAGTCGTCGGTGCCGCGGTGTCTGGGGCCGGCGTCGTCGTATGGCAATCTGGGTGGGGTTGGTTTCAGGAAGAGATCGCTGGCCCGCCAGAACTCAAGGTCTACGCAACCGATGCCCTTGGATGCCGCCCGGGCTATTTTGGTGAGTCGATAAGCTCACTGCAAAAGCACGCAGATGAAGTTGGGGCGAAGGGCGGCGTACGCATACCGACTGCGGACGATCCCGTAACGATTCACGCCACTCTGCAAGGCGAGTCGGGTCAGGCCATCGTTGTGACCGGCGCCGAGGTGACCGTCCTCTCAAGCGAGCCGCTGCCCAAGACCGGCTCCGTGATCGACGGTGAATGCGGAGGAGGGATCGATGAGCGGACTTTTGACGTTGACTTCAGTCAAAGCCCGGTGACTGTCGAACCGCAGATACGTAGCGTGGCGAATGGAACCACTATGGGTCGAAATTTTCCATTCAAAGTGTCGTCCGGAGATCCCGAACAGTTCACATTCGACCTGAAGAATGTCAGCCGTGACGTGAGTTTCGCCATTACGTTGAAATGGGTTTCCAATGGAGAGCCCGGAAGTACCAGGCTTGACAATGGAGGGCGAGGGTATCGGGTAATGGGATTGCCTACCAAGGTGCCTCGGTACCCACTGGGTGCCTTGCATAAAGAAACAGACAATAAGGACTAACAGTGGCAACGGCTAACGCAATGAGCCGAGTTGTCGGTAGGTGATGAGACGACAGGCGCGTTTGAAGAACGCTTCGCTGATGTCGGCTTCCCATCGGATGCGCAGATCTCGGAAGCTGTGCAGCGCGCAATACTCCTCTCGATGCCCCCGCGGTAGGTGCCCCGTCCCGTGCCGTGCAGGGTGCCGCGGCGGGCGGTTGCGGGCACGATGCCGCAGGCACGGACCTGGTCGCGGTAGATGTCGTGGTCATAGCTGTGGCCGGCGAACAGCGACTCCGGCTTGCGGCGGGGCGCCCGTCGCCGGACTGCCCTCACACCAGCAGACCGCCACTCTCCACCGGCCTTCCAGCATGAGGATCGTCAGCACCGCAACCCTCGCGCCCACGCCAACCGTGCACGAGGTCGTTAGGGCTCGCAGAGAATCAACATGCTGATTTGATCTCCGTACGCGGGTTTCCTCGCCGAGTTGCTGATGGCCGAGTGCGAGGACCGGGACCGGCGCCGGGCCGAACGCCGCATCAGGGCAGCTCACTTCCCCCGCGAGAAGTCGTTGCGGGAGTGCCACTGGGCCGCTGTGGAAACCTGCCAGGACGGCTGCAGCGCCAGAGATGACGCGTGCGCATGCACTCCCGAGGAGGCCCATCTGGTCACGAGGATAGCTGGCCTGTCCGGTTAGGGCCCGTCGCACTGAGTGCGATCACCCCTATCCGCAGCTTTCCAGTGATGCGGCAGTTTTCCCCTTGCGCCAGGGGTTAGCCTTGGGTGCGATATTTTCTCGGAAGAAGTCTTCTTCGGTCTTCTCGACTTTCCCGGACTTGTCTCGACGCCAAAGCTGGTCGGTGGAGTCCCTGAAGTAGAGGTATGAGACGCTGATCCATCCAGATAGTGGCTCACTCTCCTCCGAGCAGGCATTTACCAGGTCAAATCTCCAGGGCTGGGGAGGACGCTCGCCCTCCTCCGCATAAAAAACTACGTGGACGTCGCGAACCGGTGTTGTTCCGGTATTCCTGACGACCAATTTATCGAAGGCTCGTCCGCCGTTTTTGAAGGTGACAAGGTGGACCACCTTTGACGCTTCCCTCTTCTCAGCAGATGCCGCCGCCTTGTGCCCGTCCTGGTACGCAATGATGGAAACAACAAGGGCGGCTACGGACACGATAGCCGTCGCCACCGTAGCCACCGTGTTATTACGTTGGTACCGCCGTTCCCACCTGATCGACGGCTGTGCCGGAGTCATGCACTAGTTGTAGCGGAACCGCTCGCCTTCTGACAGCAGTTCACATTGATTGCCTCGCACAGGTAGACCGCGACCAGACCAGTAGGCACTGGCCATCCGCCTCCACCGTGCCGGTCTCCAACACGCTGCGATATACCACCGCGGTGACCCGAGGGACCGCAGCCTACAGATGACCGGCACCCCCAGGCACCATGCGAGCGATGCCAGAGTGAATTGCGCTGCACACGTCGAGAGCATCCCGACGACTACGTGACCACGCGCCCCTCGCACCGGTTCAGCCCGGTCACGGCTTGCGCTGGCGGGAGCACCAATCACGAACGGGGGAGCCGCCACAGGTGAGTTCCCGCGCGCGCCTTCTCCGCCGGCAGCTCGCGCACCAGGTGGTAGAGGTTTTCGAAGTACTCCTGCCACCGGTTCGGGTCGGGCAGATCGTTCCTCGCCCGCTTGGCGCGCTCAGCCTGCACCAGCGGCTCCAGTCGCTCCCATACCGAGATCACCGACCCTCCGAGGTAGCCGGAGACGGGCTCGATGTCTACTACCCCGTGCGTGACCAGCGCCCCCAGGTTGTCGTAGAACCAGGCCAGTTCACGCATCAGGTCCCGCTCGGACTCGGGTAGTCCCTCCAGCCCCGCGGACAGATCCCAGGTCGGCGACTGCTCATACACCACTTGCCGGGCTTGGGCAAGACGCGCACTGCGATGCTCACGGAACAGATCAACCAGGACGGGCAGCGTGTTCGCATGCTCCGTCAGCCGCAACTGCCGCACGGAAACGAGGCCGGACACCCCCAGCGCCACGACCGATACGAGCACCGCCGCAATCTCCACATCGTCCCCTGGCCCTTCTCACGCCTCACGCCCGTCGTTCCCCTACCACGACAGCGCCAACCCTCCTCCGAATGCCGTTGCAGCCCTTGCCCAGTCGTCGCCACGTACTACCTCTGGCGCGCGTTCTGGCTGGACCAGCAGGACCGCCCTGCGGCCGACACCAACAAGGCCCTGGCCGGCAAGAAAACCGGGCGGCCGGCCGCCTCGGCAACGTCGCGGCGGGCCATTTTGCCAACCCGGCGGGCCGCCAGCATCCCGACCGGTGCGGCTGACGTCCCTCCTAGACGGGCACTTGCTCGCCAGGGGTGAGACCGACCCACGTGTTCGCGTCTTCGAGGACGACGTAGATGGGGTCCTTGCCTGCGTCCCAGTCCGTCGGTACGACGAGGTAGCGGCCGTTGCGTTCCTGGAGCAGCCGTAGGCCGGTGTCGCGGTAGCGATGGCGCCATCCTGGCTCCCTGGCTGTCTGCCTCGCGGCGCATCAGGTCCGGGCGGCAGTCGGCGAGAGCGAAGGCCCGTTGGAGCCCTTCCACCAGAGCACGGTCGATGCGGTAGAGCCGCGCCTGCTCGTCCCGCTGAAGCAGTTGCCCCGCGCCAGCCGGGCCGACGCGGCGCTGCACCACCTTGACACTCGTCAGGGAGCCGCCGATCTTCGCTCGCGGTATCCGGGCCGTCGGGTGCTCGGCGAAGTACTGCTGGACGTCGTCATACGACGCCGTGCCTCCCACCTCCACGATGCGACGCAGCACCGCCCGGGCCCCAGGCATCAGGGACGCGATCATCTGGAACAGCAGTCGATCCGTCCAGCCATCCCCAAGGTCGTCACCGCCGAGGCCTTCCGGGCCCGTACGGCGCTCGGCCGTCGGCGCGTCCGACCAGTCGGCACCAGGACGGAGCCCGTAGGCCGCCTGCACAGCGGCGATCGCCTGCTCATAGCTGTCGGCCGCCATGTCGATGATCAGCCGCACGCCCCGCCCCTTCGTGGTTGCTGTGGCCATCCTGCCGCACGAACCAGGCCTCACCGCTCCTGCCCTCGCTGCCGCCCAGACCGCCGGATATGTGAACTGGCGTACGGGGCACGAGTGTCGGGCCATAAGTTGTGACCAGAACTCCTCTCTTCGGCTGAAAGACAGACGGAAGACATGACTGACCACGCGACCACGCCTGGACCGGCGGCGCATCAGAAGATCGACACCTCGGTGCCGCACTCGGCTCGTATCTGGAACTACTGGCTGGGCGGGAAGGACAACTACCCAGTCGACGAACAAGCCGGCGATGCCTACACCGCCCTGTTCCCCGGCATAGTGACCATCGCCCGCAGCAGTCGTGCCTTCCTGCGCCGCAACATCACGTACTTGGCCGCCGAGGCGGGCATACGCCAGTTCCTCGACGTCGGAACAGGCCTGCCGACCGCCGAGAACACTCACGAGGTCGCCCAGCGGATCGCCCCAGAGACCCGGATCGTGTACGTCGACAACGACCCGATGGTCCTGGCCCACGCCAGAGCCCTGCTCTACTCCACTCCGGAGGGAGCGACCGCCTACATCGACTCGGACGTGCTCGCCCCAGACCGCATCTTGGCGGCCGCCGCCGACACACTGGACTTCAGCCGCCCGACGGCCCTGATCCTCAGCAACATCCTGGGCCACGTCGCGGACTACGACCAGGCACGCTCGATCGTCACCCGCCTGATGGGCGCACTGCCGCCCGGCAGCTACCTCTCCATCAACGATGGTTCGCGCTTCATCGACCCAGTCTTCGAGCAGGCTCAGGACGCGTACAACGAGAGCGGCGCCGTCCCATACAACCTGCGCACCGTCGATGAGATCACCTCGTTCTTCGACGGTCTGGAACTCCTGGACCCCGGCGTCGTCTCGGTCCCCCACTGGCGGCCCAGCCCCACCGACCCGGCCCAGGAAGTCATCGCCGAACACGGCGGCCTCGCCCGCAAGCCGTGAGGCCACGCTGTGATGCTGTGATGTGACACCGACATAGGGTGCGGGTGCTGCTGGACCTGCTCATCCAGCCAGGCAAGAGCCTATCCAGTACCGGGTCGCCTTCGGCGCGGCTCATGTACGTGAGGTCGATGAGTACCGATCCTGGGATCGGTACTCATCGACCTCACGTACATGAGCTCTGGTTCTGGGAACCGTTCAGGTTGCGCGGCGCAGCGGCACGACGACGTCCTCGCCGGTGCATTTTGCGCTGACCCTTGGTGCGGCCACTTCCTCAGGACTCCAGGGGCGGGAGGGGAGGTAAGGTCCCCCGTTCATGGTGTTCAACTTGCTCAACCAGCCCGCCACACGCTCGTGCAGCAGTCCCCTCGCCACGTATGCCTCCATCAGCCCTGCCGGACCTCAGCCACGCGGCTCGTTGACACCCCAACAAGCCGCGCCCGCCTGAGCAGCGGCGAGCCCCGTCGGTGCACCGGAGGCTCCCTTGGCCGACGGCGTACCGACCCGTAGGCGCGTAGAGCCGCCTACAGCGCTGGAACCCGCAGGAGCCGTGCTTCCTCCGGCCCCTGCAAATGCTGCGCTGCGACGGACGACACCACAGCCGCTACCCAACAACCGCTACTAGGACCACGAGGGGCACCACCCGGATGACTCCGCTCCGACCGAACAGCACGTCCAGAAGCAGCATTAGCCGGCCGGCACACCCGCCCCACTCACCTGCTGAAACAAGCTGTCTGCCTCACCGCAGCACCGGTTACAGGACGGTGCCACCGTGCACTGCGCGGGCGCTGACGGGTACAGGGTCCGCGCAGTGCCGGGTCCCACACCACTCGGACCGATTCAGCAGACTCCCCGCCGTCCCCGGGGAAACAGCGGGGCGTCGTCGGCAGTTCCCGTGCTGCGGTGTGAGGGTTCCCGCTGGCGCGCTGGCGCGGTAGACGGCGGGCATAGCTGGGCGGCCGCGCGGGGCGCGGGGCTTTTCAGTCGGCGGCCGTACCGGGTATGTGCTTCGCGACCTGGTTGATTGGTCCGATGAGAAGCCAGAGCGCTGCCACACAGGCGAGTGCACCTGTCCAGGGAGCCTGCCGACCGGACAGCCACGGCACGGCAAGCAGGAATGGCACCGCGTACACCATCAGCCGCCGCACGGCACCGCGCGGCGTCCAGCACCCCTCGCTGGAGGCCACCAGACCGAAGGCCAAACCACCGATAATCCCGCCCATGAGCCCGGTCATCAGCAGGCTGAACCCGGAAATCCCCCACCGTACCCAGCCGGACCACGCTCCCGCCTCCTCGGGCATCACCGCGCTCACCAGCGCAAGGACCAGCCCGGCCAGCGGGACACACAGCAGCACCAGGTGCGCCAGCCGCAGCATGTCCCACAGCCAGTCGCGCTCCCCTGGTTGTCAGGCTCCAGCCCGGCTACAACCTGCGGCTTGCTACCCCTGTCGGCGATCATGCCGCGCCTCACCCAGCAGGCCGCGCACCAAAGCACCATCACCCACAGCACCCCGCAGCCCAGCGCCGCACCGCCAGTGGCCAACGCCTGCTCCTGCCCTGCCTGGTCCGGCCGCCACCACAACAACGCCCCGGCCAGTAGCCCCAGCAGCACCGCGGCGGCCGCAACGAGCCGGGCGGCCGCGATGAAGCACACCCCGGTCCGCCGCGCACGACCCCTGTCGGCGTGCAGCCGGCCCACCCGGTACAGGCTGACCAGCTCGCCTCGCTCCCGCCGGCGCCGCTCGCGCAGCCGCGCTTTCACCATGGCCCCGCCCCCTCCACGCAGCGACTCTGACCTACGCAAGACCGGATGCAGAGTACGGCTCCAACCTGCCAGTCCGTCAGTACACAGCATGAACTTCCGTACCCCGGTATCGTCGGGAAGAGCAGAAGCAGCCCGAGGGCGGCCCGGTCAACGTGATCGGCCAGGCCGCGGCCTGCATGAGCCAGCCGACGCCGGACAACTGACGGCCATCAAGCAGGGCAGGGCGACCTGTCCGGGATCTAGTCGCTGCAAGAGGCGCAGGTAGCGCCTCCGGGGGCGACCAAGATTCGCAACTCCCCCGACTCAGCCGGAGCCCGAGCGGGTGGGCACCAGGATGCCGTCCACGATCAGCACTACGTCCTTCGCGAACCGTTTGCGTGGAACGAGCGCGAGTTTCGGGCCAAGGTGGTCGAGGGTGTGGGCCGTGTCCACTCGGGGCCACGCGGCCCGGACGATCCGAGGCTGCCGGCCAGGGTGGAGCGGCTGGTGCTGTTCCAGCGCAGCACGCGGCCGATGCTCACCCCTGCGGTACTGGAACGCCCTGCCCCGGCACTGCGGCTGCCTGGGCAGGGCCACGTTGCAACGGGCGGCTACCCGATCCAGATGACGTCCAGGACGGACAGGTACCGGGTGAGACGGTTGATCACGTAGACGACGGACAGCTGCCCAACCGACGCGGCGCGGACATCCTCGCCTTCCGGGTCGCCGGCGTTCCACTGGGGCCAGCCTCACGGGGAGCACACCGCGATGTCCAGGACATCACGGACCATCTCTTTCCCCGGCAGCTGCATGCCGGGAACAGGGCGCCTTGGTGTGCGGGTCAGGCCGTGACTCGTTCGATCGCGATGGCGAGGACGCCCAGGGCCTCCTTCTCCAGGCGGTAGAAGCGGCAGATGTTCGTCATGCTGATCGCGCAGGGAGTCGGGGTTGACGTTCTGCGGGCCCTCGGTGTCGAGCATCTCCTCGAGCGCGGCGTAGCGGGCGACGCGGACCAGCCAGACCATGGCGCCGACGTAGTTGTTCACGCTGCCGTCCCAAGCGGTGGCGTCGAGCATCCACGGCGTGGCGCCCGGCGGGAGTGAAGATGCGGGGCGGGGCGCCCACCACTTCTTCGGCAGGTGACGTGGACGCTCTCGCACCAGGTCTGGGTACCCTGCTTGCCGGTCACCACCTTCCACGACGCGTTGGCGGTCAGCGCCGACTCGTTCACGCCTTCGGTCAGGCCAGGTCCGAGGAGCCGTAGTAGCCGGTCTTGCCCCGCAGGATCACGGTGAATCCGGCTGGGACGGCATGGGCTTCGAGCCGGGCCTGACCGCACCCGCGGTGACGGGCCCTACACGTTGCCGCCCCGGTTGAGCCAGCACCGGACGGCGCCGCCGTCGTAGACGACGATGTAGTCGGCCTTTCCGTCGCCGCTGATGTCGCGGAACGTCGACTTCTCACCGGGGTAGTCGGTCTCGTTGACGAAGTACCGGTGCTCGGTGAACCCTCCGGCGCCCCGGCCGCCGTCGTTGACGTACGCGTGGACGGCACCGGTGGAGCCGACCATGAGGTAGTCGGCCTTGCCGTCGCCGTTGACATCCGCGAGCCGGAGCTTGTCCCGGGAACCGTAGGAGACGCCAGGGGCCCAGTTCAGGATTTCCTCGAAGCGGTACCCGCCGTCCTGCGCTGGGTGGTTGACGTAGGCGTGCACGGCCCCGCTGTCACCGACCCGGAGATAGTCGTCGCGGCGATCGCCGTTGATGTCGGCGAACCGGACGGCTTCGCGCGGCACACCGGCGGCCTTCGGATTGACGGCCAGGACTGCTCGGCTCCACGTGACCCGGCCGCTACGCACCCCCTCGTTCACGTAGTGGATCAGAATCTCGGTGGAGCTCCCGGTCGGGCGGACCTCGACGAGGTCGTCGCGGCCGTCGCCGGTGAGATCGGCGAAGCGGAGGCTCTCAGCCTCGGCGCGGTTGTCGATGTCGAAGTCGGATTCCACTTCCACCCAGTGCGGTTTGCCGGGCTCGGCCGGGGTGTTCAGGGCGATGCGCATGCGGCCGTCGTCGGGGACGCGTATGTAGTCGTCGCGGCCGTCACCGTCGATGTCCGCGAGGTCGGTGCGGCCCTGCGGAGACGTCATCCCTGGAGCGACGACGCCCAAGGCGCGCCAGCCCGGACCGGCCGCGCTTCCCTCTTCCACGTTCGGGGCACCGGCGTCGTCGCACCGCGAGCCGGTCCCTGTGACGGGTTCTCGCAGCCACCCCTCGTCCTCGACACGCAGCAGCGCCTCGGCGAAGGCCTGGGCCACCTTGCGGTAGCCCTCGTCATCGGGGTGCGAGCCGTCGACGTCCTCGGTCGTCAGCTCGCCCATGCTGACCAGCCTGACGTGTTCGCCCTGCCGCTGGCGCTGCTCGACGATCCGGGGCAGTTCGGCGTTGTACCGGTCGATCTTGGCCTGCATTCCCGACTTCGTGGAGGGGACCAGCGTGGCAACCAAGACCGTGGCCTCTGGGGCGTCGCGCAGGATCTGGTCGATGAGAGCGCCGAGCCGCTCTGGGGCGCCGGCGAGCTCGTGATCCTGGTTCATGTCATTGGTCCCGGCCATCAAGGTGATCACATTGGGCCGGTACACCTCGACGGTGCAGTCCAGCACGCGGGCGATCTGGTCGATCCGGTACCCCGGGTGGCCCTGGTGGTCGTGGTCGGCACCGTCCGTCTTTCCCGAGCGCTGGGAGCCGACCATGTCCACGTCCCGCTTCTGGAGCAGGCCCGTGTCGTCTGCGACATATTTGTACTGAGTGGACTGTTCGAATTCGGCGCGGTACCCGTCGCCGTGGGTGCTGTTGACCCCGTTGCTGATGGAGTCGCCCGCCGCCATGACTCGTGCGGGAACGGGCTGCCACACAGGCCTGGACGGCGGGGTCTCGTCCGCGGACTGGTCCGGTCCCACCTGTACGCCCCAGTGGTCCGAGCCGACCTGGTCCAGCCGCCTCACTCTGAGGTCGTAGAACCACTGGTCGGCGACCACGTAGTCCAGTTCGTGGCCGCTGTTCTGCGTCCGCTGACGGGTGCGGTAGATCGCTGCCGAGGGGAAGTCCCTACGTGTGATGAGGGTGTCCGGCTCGACGTTGAAGTCGCCACCTACCGCCCACCGGTAGACCTCGCCGTCCTGTCTTGCCCATTCTTCGACGTGGTCGTCGATCTCGTTGAGCATGGCCGCGGAGTCACCGCCGCCGCCGGACAGGCCGTGGAAGGTGAAGTACCAGTGCTGTCCGAAGCGCACGCCCAGGGCCCGCCGGCCGGCGTCCACCGGATTCTGGACCACCCGAACCTGGTCCGCCGCCCCGCGGACCACGATCGCGATGTTCACCCGGCCTCCGGTGTTCGTCCCCCCATTGGTGTCCGTCTGGAGGAAGTAGACCTCGTACGGCCCGCCTTCGTGCGTCTCGGTCTCCGGGTTCCAGGTGCTGTTCTCGTACGTGTCCCCGTCGACCGTCGTACGGGTGATCGACCTGACGCGCTCTCCTGTGTCGTCGACCAAACTGGACGGCGGCCCCGCGCCTGCTTCCTGCAACAACAAGACGGACGTCCGCGTCATGTACTCACGGACCCGTTGCCACTTGATGCCCGCCTCACCGGCCAGGCCCTCACCCTGCATGTTCCAGGTGATAACCGTCCTACGGTCGATTCCTGCGGCACGCGCGGGGCCCGCTGTCAGGGCCACCACGGCCATCGACGTCGCCAGCATGGCCATCATGAGGGCAGCCGTGAACAGCGCCCGTAACGGCCGGGAACGTAGGTATATGTGTCTCACGCCAGTCTGACGGTCCCCCGACCTCATCGGTTGTCCCCCGTCCACCGTGACGGCGCTCACAGTGAACAGGACGGCTCGCCCGGTTCCTGCCCAGGCGGTGAGCGCGGCCCGGTTATGTCCCGTGGACGCGGCTCCACCAGGGAAAACGGGGTGTGCGGATCAGAGTAGGAGTCGGTCAGTGAGCGGCGGCGGTGGCAGGATGGGAGCAGGTCGTACGGGCCCAGGTCAGTTTCACAACTCACCCAACCCGTACGGCCTTTCTCATGTCACGGTCCAAGCCGACCCGCATTGCCCCGAGGGCGTAACGACCTCGGGAGCGATCGACTCCCGGTGCGGCTTCTGTCAGACCGCTGTGGGAGGCTCCGTCGATGGAATCTTCAAAGGTGATTGAGGCACTGTGGGACCGGATCCAGGCTCGGGACTGGGCAGGCGTCGCCGAGTTGATCGCGGAGGATGTCGTTGTCGAGTGGCCGATCAGCCTCGAACGCATCATTGGCCGGGACAACTTCGTCGCGGTGAACCGTGAATATCCGGAGGGCTGGTCGATTCGGGTGCTCAAGGTGGTGACCGAGGGCGACGAAGTCGTCTCCGAGGTCGAAGTGCCACATGACAGTCTTGGCGTCTTCCGCGCGGCATCGTTCTGGACTGTCCGTGACGGGCAGGTCGTCCGTGGGACGGAGTACTGGACGAGCATGGGAGCGGACCCGCGGCCTGAATGGCGGGCCGCCCTCGTCGAACCGATGTAGCACGGCGGGCCCCTCTGAGCCCGGACCTCTATTGCTCCCAAGGTCGTGGTTGGTGGGCCCTGGCTACGATGCGAGACGCCCTGACTCCGGCAGTTGCGATGCCGGGTCAGGGCGTTGTCACCGGTGGCTATCCGAGCCAGGTGATGGTGAGGACGGACAGACGGCGCAGGGGCCGGTTCACCCAGTAGGTGAGAGAGAACTGGCCGACGGAGGCGTGGCGGACATCCTCGCCCTCAGGGCCGTCGGCGTTCCACTGCCGGAAGCCCCACGGGTCACCGGCGGCGGCGTCCAGGACGTCCCACACCATGTCTTCGACGTGCTCGGGCAGGGTGGCGAGGACCTTCGCGGCCGAGGCGGAGAAACGGACCGCGTACGGCTGATCGGTCACCGGCGTCGCCCGCGGAGCTCCGCCATGTCGATGAACTCGCTGTCGTCGTAGCCGGAGGCGACGAACGCGTCGACGGCCGGGGCGGAGGCGAGGCGGCCCTGCCAGTCCCGAACGACCTCGTAGAGCCCGGCGAGAGAGAACGTGCGTCGCGATTCCTCGAGGGCGGCGGCCCACTCCCGTTCGAAGGCCGGCACCCACGTGTTCGCGCGCTTGTCGGCGCGCAGTTGGACGAGAAGTTCGGCCGGTGCCCCGGGGGCGGGGGCGTACGGCGTGACGGGTGCGTGGTCGGGCTGCGCGCTCATCTGGTCCTCCCGACAGGGGTCATGACCACAGTACTCGCGACGCAGTCTGTGGTTGTCCTACTGCTGAGGTTGCGGGGTGGAAGTGCTCTGTTCTGCTGGCTGGTCAAGCTGCTGCTGCCGTCGCCGTTGCTCGTTTCGAAGGGATTCGACGCGTTGTGCGAGCCGTCACGTTGGGGGCTGGGTTCCGGCATCACCCATTCGATTGTTCGTGCGGAACCGGACAGTTGGCGGTTGGCCTCGCCGGTCGTGGCATGCAGGTTGTCGCAACTGACGCCAGCGATTCGATGGTTCCTCGGACTGCAGAGTTGTCTGAGGAGTTCGGGGCATCCGTCCGGGCCGTACAGGCGAACTGGGGTGAGTTGCCCGACCATTTCCAGGACAACACGTTCGACATGGTGTTCTGCGTTGGCAACTCGCTTCACCATGCCGCGGGCGCGACAGGCAGGGGTGCTGCTCTGGAGTCGATGTCACGGCTTCTGCGCCCCGGCGGGCGCTTGGCACTCACATCCCGCACTTGGGAACTCGTGAGGGCCAGAGGTTCCCGGCTGGAGATCAGTGACCGACTCGTCCGCCGGAACGGTCGCGATGCCGTCGTGGTCTACCGCTGGGAGATTGCGCCGCATTGGGAGGAGGAGCACCACATCGAGATTGCGATCGCGCAAGTTGATGCGACCGGGTTGGTTCTTGTCCGCTCGGAACTGCTGTCCTGCTGGCCCTACCGGTACGAGGAACTCGAAGTCGAGCTGCACCGGGTCGGACTCCAAACGGAACTGGGCACGTTCGATCTTGAGGCCGAGAACTACATGGTGGTCGCGAGCAAGGTATAAACACCGGACTCTCAGTCCCTGGCCGGACCGCGCGGTTGCCCGCAGGACGCTTGCGCCCTCTCATCGGTGCGGGTTCAAGTGGTCAACGCAACGCCTCGGACGAGGAGTGCTCGTCGATCAGATGGCGGTAGATCCGGGGTGACGGTGTGGCGCTGTTTCCTGGTCGCGTCCAGATCAATGAGCAGGATCTCGTCGATCAGCAGTGTGAACGGATCCAGCTTCGACGGCCGCGCCGAAGCGGTTGTCGTGCGTGGCTGCGGCCAAGCCGAGGTCAGGGCCTTGTTGACCGTGCTCCAGGTGACGCCGTACTTGCACTGCAACGCCCGGTTCGACATGCCATCGCGGGAGTCGCGCGGAAGCGCGGCGTACAACTCGACCTTCGACTGGCCAGGCGGCATCGGGTGCTCCTTTACAGAGCACATCCAGCTTGACACCGCAACCCCGATGGTGACGTCAGAATTCGCGAACATCTTTCTGGGCCATCACCTGGTGCCGTCAGCTTTCACGGGCGACTGACGTCACCAACTAGGCTCTGGTCCACTTCGTGTGGTCGAGTACGCAGGGTGACTGTTGATCTTCGTGTGATAGCGCTTCAGGTCGCCCGAAAATCGCCCGGCTGGATGGTGGTACGTAGTCGTCCCCGCGCCCGCGGGGGTAGCTCTTCTGATGGGGATTTCCGAAATTCCCCAGGGTCTGCTCAATTTCCCCACTTGGTTGAGCGGTGAATGATGAGGTCGAGGCCGCGCCCCGGACCGCCTTGGATCAGCCCAGCGCGTCCATCAGGGAGGTGACATAGGCATCCAGCCGCTCCTCCACGGCTCGTGTCTTCAGCTCGGTCCGTCCTACCTCCCGCCACGGCTGAGCCACCGACTGCACTTCTTCCGAGAACGCCAGTGGCTCCCGCACCTGCCAGTACAGCCGCTCGGCCGCGGCCGCGGCCAGCCTCCCGCCGGCCTCCTGGTACGCCTCGGTGAAGCGCATGCCCCACTCCGGGCCGTGCAGCAGCGCGAGATTGGTGGAACAGTGCGCCACGTCGAGGTCCGCCGGGCCCCAGGAAGCCGCCGCCCAGTCGACGACGCCGGTGATCCGGGCACCGACGGCACCGGCCGGGTCCTCGGGCGGCAGGTCAAACAGCAAGTTGGTGGGCTGGAAGTCCCGGTGTAGGAACCGCCCTTCGTAGCGCGGCGCGGGCTTGCGGATCACGTCGATGGCGGCGGCCCAGACCGCAGCGTCGGCGCCCTCGGGCGTCACGACCGTGTCGGCGGTCGTCAGCGCCACGTACTCCCGGGGCCGGTCGGCCGGCCGCACCGCGTGGACCGCCACGAGTTGACGGGCCAGCAGGGGCAGGCGCGTCTCCAGCCCCTCGTCGCCGAGGACCGTCCGGCCCGGCAGGTGCGTCATGAGGAGCGAGGGATACTCACACAGCGCGGCGGTCGGGTCGACGGCGACGAGTCCGGGAGCCGGCACGCCGGTGCCGGTGAGCGTGGTCAGGGCGTCGGCCTCCCTGTGCAGGAGGTCCTCGGCCGGCCCCTGCCGGGTCGGGCCGACGAAGGAGCGCAGCACCAGGTGCCGGGTGCCTTCGTCCCGCGTGCCGATGGTCAGCCTCCGCATGTCGGCGGTGGCGCCGCCGTACAGCGCCTCGGCTCCGACGATTCTCTCGCCGGCCTCCAGGTGCCGGCGCACCCAGGCCAGTGTCAACGGTCGGACAGTCGCCGCCTCATCATGATTGGTCACCGTGCCACCTCATCATCCGGACGGCGGCACGCACGAACCCTTACGGGCCTGTCCGCAAATCAGCGTGCAGGTGGCGGGTGGGGAAGTTGGGCGAGCAGGTCTGGCCGCACTCATAGCGAGGGGTGGGGAATTTCAAAGAGCCCTATCACTTCGGCGTAGTCGACGACGGGAGCCGCCTGGACGTCGTCCCCGCGCCCGCGAGGGTAGCTCGCCGATCCACTGGGCGTCCGCGCGAGTGGGAGCCGTGCTGCACCTGCTGGAGTGCCGTGGCTGTCTGGCGCGGCGGACCCTGCCCGACCGGTACCACGTCGCCCTCGCCCAGAAGCATCTGGAAGCGACCGAGCACCACCGTCACCGCGGCCACCGATGCCGACGTCAGACATGGGTTCGGCACGTGGACTCGCCCACGGCGCACATCGCTTCGGGCTGGAATGCTGGGGGCACAGCGAGACGTGGACGAAGGGCGTCACGGTGCCCGAGACCGTGGCTATCCGGCGGCCCGGTAGGCGCTCGGTGGGCGGCCCAGCAGGGTGCGGAAAGCGGTGGTGAACGCCGCCGGGCTGTCGTAGCCGAGGCCGGCCGCGATCCGGGTGACCGGCGCACCGGCGGCCAGGTGCCGCAGGGAGTGCACGATGCAGGCCCGTTGCCGCCACTGCGCGAAGTTCAGCCCGGTGGCGCCGCGGAACCGCCGGCCCAGGGTGCGTTCGCTGATACCCAGGGCCGCGGCCCAGCGGGCGGGCGGATCGTGGACGTCGGGGTGGCGCAGGAACGCGTCACACAGCCGCCGAAGTGCCGGGTCGGCGGGCAACGGGATGCCCAGGGGCAGCGGTGCCAGGTCAGCCAGTTCGTGCAGGAGCAGGCCGACCAAGGCCGCATCGCGGCCGTGCTCCGGATAGCGCGGCTTCATGTCGACGGCTGCCAGGAGCAGTTCGCGCAGCAGCGCGGAGACCTCGACAACCCGGCAGCGGGTGGGGAACCACGGCACGGCAGCGGGCTCGATGTAGAGGCTGCGGGTGCTGACCCCGGGCATGGAGACCTGGTGCCGGGTCCCGGCCGGGATCAGCACCGCGCGATCAGGGGGCACCGTCCACGTGCCCTCCGCCGCCGCCAACTCCATGACGCCGGTCGCGGCGTACAGCACCTGGGCCCGGCGGTGCTTGTGGTACGGCAGCAGGTGGCCGGGCGGGTAGTCGGTGCCGATGGCCAGGACGTCACGGTCGAAGCCGTCGACCTCGTCGATGCGGACGTTGCGCACACCGCCAGACTAGGGCTCCGCTGTCGGATCCACAAAGGTATCTGGCGTTCATTCGATTGCCCGCCATACGGCCAGGTCCGTAGCGTCGTGGAAGTGCTGACCTCATACCTCATGCTTCTTCTGTTCGGCTGCTTGACCGGGATTACCACGGTGCTCTTCGGGTTCGGCGGTGGCTTCGTCACCGTCCCCGTCGTCTACGGCCTCTGGAGCGTCACAGCGCACTCCGGCGCCGACGCGATGCACGTGGCGGTGGCGACGTCGACGGCGGTCATGGTCGTCAACTCAGTCCTCGCCACCCTGGCGCAGTGGCGCCAGGGTCGGCTGCGCCGGGAGTACATCTGGCCGATGGCCGCATTCGTACTGGTCGGCGCGGTGGCCGGGTCGTTCGCGGCGACCCAGATCGGCGACGCCGCGCTGCGGGTGCTGTTCTCCGCGTATCTGCTGGCGACGATCACCGACAGCCTGCTGCGCAAGGGCTTCCTGTCCGTCCCGCAGGCCCGAAAGCCGCGTCCGCTGAGCCGCCCGGCCAGGACGCTGGGCGGGGTCGGGATCGGCTCGGTCGCCGCGTGCCTGGGCGTGGGCGGCAGCGTGATGACCGTGCCGCTGCTGCGCCGCCGGGGCCTGCCGATGGCCGAGGCGACGGCGATGGCCAACCCGCTCAGCGTGCCCGTCGCCGTGGTCGGCACCGCCGTCTACGCCCTCGCCGCCCCCGCCCTGCACGCCAAGGCCGGACGGCTCGGCTACATCGATCTGCTCGCCTGCGCCGCGCTGCTCGGCGGCTCGCTGCCCACCATCGCCCTGGCCCGCCGGGCCGCGGCCCGCGTCCCGGACCGGGTGCACTCCGTCGCCTACGTCGCCCTGCTGGTGATCGTCCTGCTCGTCATGCTTGTCATGGGGATCTGAACGGCAGGTTGAAGGTCACCACGTCCTCGTCGTCGACGAGGACGTGGTGATGTACCCCAGGCAGTGCGGGCTTGGTCATGGACACGTCGGCAACTCGCAGCGGGCGCTGCATGGAGTATGTACAGGCAACTCGCCAAGGATCGGCGCCGCTGGCAGGCAACACGCAGCCTCCTGAGTCCACACTCCTGAAGCAGAGGTTCCAGCGCTCGTGAACCCGCCAGTCTCGCACGAATGCAGCCCAGGGTTCAGAAACACGTACTGAGCTTGTTCCTTAAGGTCTGGCCCAGTTCACAGATGGCGCCAGCGGCGACGAGCGGGCCGAGGAGGCGGTGGCGGCGGATGTAGCGCAGGCCGTCGAGCAGGTCCTGCCGCGCGGTGCCGAGCTCCGTCCGTTCGGCATCGCGCGTCACGAGGGGCCGTATCCGTATCGTCAGCAGGAGCGGCAGAGACAATGCGATGAGCAGGCCAGCGACGGTGAAGGCGGCAGCGGGACCCCCAAGTCCCATGGCAAGGCCGCCGATCGGCGGGCCCGCGATCTGACTGAGGCGCGTCGAAAGCGAGCGCATGCCGGTGACCCGGGCCAACTGATCAGGGGCGGTGATCCTTGGCGGAAGGGCGCCGACCGCAGGTACGAACAGCGCGTCGACGGCGCCGAAGACGAGCGCCACCGTGACCAGGATCCACAAGGCGGGCGCCGTCAGTGCGATGCCGGCGGCTACCGCCAGGATGAGGAGACAGCGCAGCGCGTCACTGCCGAGAATCACCCGACGGGGATCAAACCGGTCGGCCACCACACCTCCGCCGAGCATGAGTAATGCCCGTGGTAACGCCCCGGAGGCCATGACGAGGCCGACTTCGGTAGGACCGGCGGCCTTCTGGGCGGACCAGCCCAAGGCGACGAAGTACACGCTGTCGCCGATGAGAGAGACGGTGTATGCGGTGAGCCAGCGCAGTACGTTGCCGTCGCGGTGGGCCGGTGTGGGAGCGCGTTCGGGCAGGACTGTCTCTGTGGCGTCCATGGCGGGCTCCAGTAAGTCGGGGAGACGGCCGGATCAGGGCCGGAAGGGAAAGCCGTAGAGGTGCACGGACACGTGCTCGCGATCGTCGGTGTCACCGGCCGCCTTGGCGGCCTTGCCGCGATCCCGCCAGCGCCGGGCCAGCTCCTCAAGTTCGTCGCTCATCTCGGCGAGTTCGGCCGGGGTGAGGTCGAGCAGCCACTCGGAGCTGAAAGAAGCGTCACTCCACGCTTTGCCCCAGGCGGCCTTCTGGTCGAGATACGAGCGGTACTGGGCGACACGGGTGTCGAAGATGCCGCGGGTCACCGCGCCGACTGCGGCGGCACCCTCAGGTGTGTCCGCGAAGTCCGAGTCACGAAAGCCCCAGCCCGCTTCGGATACCACCTTCCACCACCGCTCGCGCCCGTCGGCGCCCTGGCCGCTCGCCTGGGCTACGAAGCCGTGCTCGGCCAGCTTGCGCAGGTGGTAGCCGAAGGCGGCGGTCACCGCTTCGACGTCGGTCTGCATGACCAGCACCGTCACCGCCCGTTGCGGTCACCGGATAGGTGGAACACAGAGCTGACAGAACGTCACTCCCCGCTGCAAGGCGGGAAGGCGTACGCGGTCTCACCCGAATCTGGGTCCTTGCAATCGAGCGCCGCGGTGACGCTCCGCGACCGCTCCCCAAGATCTGTGCCAGAGTCCGCTACTCACGCGCATAGCCACCCGCCCTCTGGGTAGCGGGTGGTCACCGTGACGAGCCCGCCTGCCTCTGTCGTCCAGACCGCCGTCATACCGCTCACGGATTCGGCAGCTCGGAGGGTGGAGTGGTCAGAAGGGCGGGGCGCAGGATGGTGCGGGCCCGAGCGGTGTGGCGGTAGTGCACGTGCCGTCCATCCCGTCTGCGTTCGACCAGGTCGGCGGCCAGGAGACGGGAGAGGTGGAAGGAGACCGTCGCGGGTGCGAGGTGGTGCAGCGTGGCCAGCGCCGTGGTGGTGCGCGGTTCGGCCAAACTGTGCAGGATCGCCAGCCGCGTTGCACCGAGAACCGGGGCGATGTGGGGAATGGCGTGGGCTGAGGCGGCGATGGGTATCGCGAGTTGGGCTTCTCCGGGGAGAAGAGGCGCGTGCAGGCCCACGCGGTCCAAGAAGAGGCTCGGGATGAGCGTGATGGGGTGCTCACCGCGCACCTCCCCGTCGAAGTCGGAGGCGACCTTCAAGGCACCGTCCTGCCAGAGCAAGGAGGAGTGCAGGGCCGCGAGGGCGCTGCCGAGCCCTTCACGAGCCGCCATCGCGCCGTGCCGTTCGACGAATCCCTCGAAGCCCGCCGTGATCTGCGACCAGTGCGGTGCTATCGCCTTCGACCAGAGCCAGTGAAGCTCGCACGCGAGCCGCTCTCTCAGCTCGCTCTCGCCGACCTCGAGACGGGGCCGCACCCGTTCGTCAGCGCGTGCGAGCTGCCCGTCCCGCAGCCACGGGCAGCGGCCGCTGCGTGCGTTTCCTCCGGTGAGGAAGGCGGTGAACTGGGTGCCTACCGTGCTCGCCGGTGTCGTGGCGACAGCATGTAACTGGTCCTCGACAGTCGGCAGGAAAGTACGGGGTGCCGGGGTGAGGAGTTCCGGCAGGTAGGTGGTGTATCCGCGCACGACGGCCGCGAGGGTCGGCAGGTGACCCGAGGACAACAGCGCCCGGATGTGGCGGTGCCTGCGAGATGCCTTCGGTGCCTCGGAGACGGCGACCAAAGCGGCGGCTAGCTCCCCCACAGGTGAGACGGCCCAGCGAAGACCGGCCAGCCGTTCAGCAGGCATGTGCAGGTCGATCACGGAAACGCCCGTCCTTTGCGTGGCTCAGTCGCGCGGTCACGTCGCAGGTCAGTATTCGAACCTGATCGAATCAACGCCTGAGAGGAAGCCCCGGTTCCTAGGCTCCAGGGGCCGTAGGTGGTGCGCGTGACGCGTGCCTCTCACTACCGAGAGCGGGACGGGGCCCATGCCCCTGTCCCGGAAAAGGATGATCGATGAGGTGGCGGTCTTGACCGCGGTGACCGTGCTGGGTGTTCCCGTCCGCTCATGCGGCACCCGCGAAGAACTCCGTGTCCCTGGCCTGGACGGCCGCGGCCTGTCAGATCGGCGACGGGCACACCGATTTCAAGGGCACGAACATCAATATGCGCAATAGCCCCGGCGGCACCATCATCGGGCGAACCGGCCGCGGGGACTACGCCTACATCTACCAGACGGACTCCGGCCCGCGAGTGACGTGCCCTGACGGCTCCTCGACCCTTGCCTGGCATCTGGCGGTCAACAAGCGCACCCGCGTCGTCGGCTACGTCTCCGCATGCTTCGTCTGACGCAGTCCCAGCAGGTGGTCTCGCGAAACCCTTCGTCCACTCCCCCCGTTCGCCTCACCATCGCACCCAAGGGAAAGGCCCAACTTCGTGCACCAGCAGATGATCTTTGTGAATCTCGCCGCTCATGACCTCGCCGCATCGAAGAAATTCTTCACCGCGCTGGGGTTCTCCGCCAACGACCAGTTCAGCGACGACACGACGGCCGCGATTCCTCTCAGCGACACCATCAACGTCATGCTGCACACCCACCAGAAGTACGCCGAGTTCACAAAGAAGCAGATCGTCGAATCGAAAGCGTCGAGCGAAGTACTCCTTGCACTGAGCGCCCCCAGCCGGGAGAAGGTCGACGAACTGGTCGACAAGGCGATCGCTGCGGGAGGCTCACCAACCGGCGAGCCTCAGGATCACGGCTTCATGTACGGCCGTGCCTTCGACGACCTCGACGGGCACACCTGGGAGGTCATGTGGATGGACCCGACGGCAACGCAAGGATGAACGAGGACAGCATGGCGGCCGGCTCACCCAGGCCGCCCGACAGCTGGCCACCTTCCAGCCGCCTGAGCCGGTGACCACCGCCCAGCAGCTCACCAACGAGCTGACCAACTGGACCCTCATGCTCGCCCATGTACTGGCCCGCGGCGAGATCGCCCGCGCCCACGCCCTGCTGCACACCGTCATCGCGCCCCAGCAACTGCAGCTCTGCCGCCTGTTGCGCAACAGCACAGCCCACTGGCTCACCCCCAGCCGCGCGCTCGAACAGGACCTGCCCGACACCGACCGCCATCGCTACGCCGCCACCACAGCTGCCGCCCGCGACCAGGACGTGCGCACGGCGGCACGCAACAGCTGGCGCTGGAGCCGCGACCTGGCCGCCGAGGCCGCCGACCGCTGGACCATCCACCTGCCGCACGAACTCCACGAACAAATCAGCAGCCGCCTGAACGACCCTCGCTGACCACATCCGGTGGGGCTACCGGACTCATCCGGTAGCCCCAGCCTGGCGGCCCCGGTCGCCGCACAACGCCAATTGAGATCACCTCTACTGATCTTTTCGTAAGTTCGGTGGGTGTGGTGGGCGTGTGGGTGGGAGGCTGTCGGGGTGGCATATCAACCTTCCCCTTCGGTTGCCGGCTCCTCCCTTGCTCCTTTGTCGCGGCCTCAGTTGGCGGAGGCGCGTCGTGTCCGGGCAGTCGAGTTGTTAGAGGGCGGCGTCTCGAATGCGGAGATCGCGAGGGCGGTGGGGGTGTGTGCCGAGAGTGTGCGGCGTTGGCGGCGGGTGTGGGAGCAAGACGGTGCTTCGGGCCTGCGGAGACGGGCAGCCACCGGACGCCCACCCAAGCTGGACGACACCCAGGTCGAGATGGTCCGGGCCGCGTTGGAGCAAGGCGCCCAGACTCATGGTTTCGAGGCCGAGCTGTGGACCCTGGAACGAGTCGGCGCGGTCGTCACCCGGACAACGGGGGTGGCGTTGTCAAGGGCGTCGGTGTGGCGGCTGCTGACCGGCCGGCTCGGATGGAGCCTGCAACGGCCCGAGCGGCGGGCGGTCGAGCGGGACAAGTCGGAGATCGCCCGCTGGATCGCGCACGAGTGGCCGCGCATCAAAAAGGGGCCGTGAACACACGTGCCTGGATCGTCTTCCTCGACGAATCAGGCGTCTCCCTGCTCCCTCAGATCCGCCGCACCTACTCGCCCCGAGGGCGGACTCCGCTTCTGCGGCACCGCCTGAACTGGAAACGCGCTTCGATGGCCGGAGCCTTGGGCTACCACTCCACCGACCCCGATCGCGGGGCCCGCCTGTGCTTCCACCTCAAGCCCGGCAGCTACGACACCGCCGGGCTCATCGAAGTCCTGGAGCAGGTGAAGGTGTTCTACCGCGGCGAGCGAGTGGTCCTGGTCTGGGACGGCCTGTCCGCCCACTGGAGCCGGGCGATGCGCGCCTGGGTCGCCGAACAGGACTGGCTCACCCTGGGACGATTACCCGCCTACGCTCCCGAGCTGAACCCCGTGGAACTGCTGTGGTCCTCACTCAAGAAGCGGGAACTCGCCAACCTCGCCGGCGACCACCTCGCCGATGTCGCCGACGCCACCGAGCAAGGCATCCACCGCATCAACGCCAACCCCCGACTGCCATGGTCATTCCTCGCCCATACCGGTCTGACCATCCGCCCACCACACCCACCGAACTTACGAAAAGATCAGTAAGTGGTCGGCTCTGGAAGTCCTTCGGGGGTTGATTCCGGAGCCGGTCGAGGGCATGTGTGTTGTGAGGTGTCGAGGGCTGTGAGGTGGAGCTGGGTGGCGCAGCCGACTACCGCGCCGAATCGGTGTCGTAGTCGTCCCGGGCCCGCTCGACCTTGTCGAGGTTGGCGGCGGCCCATTCGGCGAGATGGGCGAACAGCGGGGCGAGGCTACGGCCGAGTTCGCTGATCTCGTACTCGACCCGAGGCGGGACCTCCGGGTAGTAGGTGCGCACGACCATGCCATCGCGTTCGAGTTGCCGCAGCCGCTGAGTCAACACCTTGGGTGTGATCGCGGTGATCCGTCGTTCCAGCTCAACGAACCGTTGCCGACCATGCGCGTTGAGGGTCCACAAGATCGGCGTGGTCCACCGGCTGAACACGATGTCCACCACTGGGCCGATCGGACACGCCTGTTCAGGGTCGGTCGGCGCAAGTGCCATCCAGGTCGCATTATCGGCCACTTGGTTCCCTTATCCATAGTCACTTTCCTGTAGGTACCTACTATACCGGCGGTGTTAGCTTCACCAGGTCGCGACGAGGCCCCCCGGCCTGCGATGTTCTCGCCTGCTCGGGCGTGAAGAACACAGTGAAGTGACACGGGAGTTGTTCATGATCGTAGTGCTGGGCGCGACTGGCAACGTTGGCCGACCGCTCGTGCAGGCGCTCGCGGCATCCGGTGAGCAGGTGATGGCGGTGTCCCGAAGGGGCTCGGACGCGGCCGTGCCGGCGGGCGTCCGACACCGGCAGGCGGACGTGACCGACCCTGAGAGCCTTCGGCCTGTTCTCGACGGCGCTGACGCGCTGTTCCTCCATGACGGCGGTGGCAGTGCGCACCCGTTCAACCCACGAGACATCCTCGACGTCGCGAAAGCCGGCGGAGTCGGACGCATCGTGTTGCTGTCCTCCCAGGGAATCGCGACCCGACCGCAGTCGTCGTCCCATGGCGTCGTGGGACGGTCCGGGGAGGACGCCGTCCGGCAGTCGGGCATGGACTGGACCATCCTGCGGCCTGGTGGCTTCAGCTCCAACGCGTACGCCTGGGTCGAGTCGGTCCGCTCCCAGCGGACGGTTGCCGCGCCGTTCGGTGACGTCGGCCTGACGACCATCAACCCCGCCGACATCGCTGAGGTCGCCGCAGCGGCCCTGAGCGAGGACGGTCACGCCGGGCAGTTCTACGAGTTGACCGGGCCCGCCCTCAGCACACCCCGGCAACGAGCCGAGGCGATCGGCGACGCGCTCGGCGAGCCCATCCGGTTCATTGAGCAGACCCGCGATGAGGCCCGCGCACAGATGCTGCAGTTCATGCCCGAGCCTGTGGTCGAGACCACCCTCGACATCCTCGGCGAACCCAACCCCGCCGAGCAACGGATCAGCCCCGACGTCGAGCGGGTCCTGGGCCGCGCACCCCGTACTTTCGCTGACTGGGTGCGGCGCCACATCGCCGCCTTCCGGTAAGACCTGCGCTGTCGGCTTCGGCCGAAACTCCCGGCGGCCTGCGCCGACGGTGCCACCCTGATGCCCCGGTTCAAGCGGACAGCGATCCCGGTCAGGCAGAAAGCCCCGGCGCCGCCCTCCAGGAAAGGGCGACCGCCGGGGCACCCCTTCTACTACTGATCGGCCTGCCTGCCTTGCCCGTTGCCGCCGCCCGTCCGATAGTCCTGACCGCCACCGAGCGGCACCGGTTGAAGAAGGCGGCCTTCGGCCACAAGACCCCGCACCAGGCCCGAGTCCGGGCGCAGATCGTGCTCTTGGCGGCTCGGGGCAGGTCCAATGCGCACACCGCCGTCGAAGCGGGCGTGCACGTGGACACCGTGCGCACTTGGCGGGGCCGGTTCGCCGACCTGGGCCTTCCAAGCCTGGTCGACCGCAAGCGCCCGGGACGGCCCGCATCCTTCACCGTGCTGCAGACCGCGCAGGTCAAGGCCCTGGCGTGCCAGCTTCCCAATGAGGCAGGCGCGCCGCTGGCCCGCTGGAGCTGCCCTGAGCTGGCCCGCGAGGCTGTCGCGCGCCGCATCGCCCGCGCCCTGTCGGCCTCCACCGTGCGCCGCTGGCTGGATCAGGACGCCATCAAACCCTGGCAGCACCGCTCCTGGATCTTCATCACCGATCCAGACTTCCGCCCCAAGGCCGAGCGCGTCCTGGACCTGTATGCCCGCACCTGGCGGGGCCGGCCGCTGGGCGAGGACGAGTACGTCGTCAGCGCGGACGAGAAGACCTCCATCCAGGCCCGCTGCCGCTGCCACCCCACCCTCGCGCCGGGACAGGCACGGGCGATGCGGGTGAACCACACCTACGGGCGCGGCGGCGCGCTGGCCTACCTCGCCGCCTACGACGTCCACCACGCGAAGGTGTTCGGCCGCACCGCACCGCGCACCGGCATCAACCCCTTCATGGCGCTGACCGCCCAGGTCATGAGCCAGGAACCGTACGCCAGCGCCAAACAGGTGTTCTGGATCGTAGACAACGGCTCCTCCCACCGCGGCAAGAAGGCCGTCGATCGGCTGGCCGCCGCATTCCCGAACGCGGTGCTGGTGCACACCCCGGTCCACGCCTCCTGGCTGAACCAGGTGGAGATCTTCTTCTCCGTCGTGCAGCGCAAGGTCGTCTCGCCCAACGACTTCACTGACCTTGCCCAGGTCGTGGACCGGCTCCGAGCCTGGATCGCCACAACGCCACGGCACAGCCGTTCCAGTGGAAGTTCACCACCTCCGACCTGGACGATCTGCTGGCCAGGCTCGACCGGCACACCGCCGATCACCCAGAAGAATCCTCCATCGCCCAGACAGCTTGATCAACCCCCGAAGGACTTCCGGCCGACCACTAAGGGGTCCTGTCAGAATGCCGGGTGCTTGCGGGCGAGGGTCATGCAGTGAGCGAGCTGGAGGAATGCGTCATGCATGTCGTCTCGGGCTTCCCAGCGAGTGCGTAAGCGGCGCGGGCCGTGGAGCCAGGCGATGGCGGACTCGGCAACCCATCGCACACGGCCCAGGCCCGATCCATGCGGCTGACCGCGGCGGGCGATCTTCGGGACGACGGCACGCTCACGCAGGCGGCGGCGGTAGATGTCGTGGTCGTAGCCCCGGTCGGCGTACAGGATGCGGGGTTTGTGCCGGGGCCGGCCCCGCTTGCCCCGTACCGGCGGCAGGCCGTCGACCAGCGGCAGGAGCTGGGTGACGTCGTTGCGGTGCCCGCCGGTGTGCGACACCCGCAGCGGGGTGCCGTGCGCGTCGGTCAGCACGTGGTGCTTCGAGCCCGGCCGTGCACGGTCAACCGGGCTCGGACCGACTTTTGGGCTGCTTCGCCCCCGCTTGGCCTGCACGTGCGAGGCGTCGACGGTGACGCGGGAGAAGTCCAGGCGGTCCGCTGCCCGCAGCCGGTCCAGCAGCACGCGTTGGAGTTCTTCCCACACCCCGGCCTGCTGCCACTCGGCCAGCCGCCGCCAGCAGGTAGGGCCGGAACCGAACCCCAACTCCTGTGACAGGTACTCCCATTGGATCCCTGTGTAGAGGACGAACAGCACACCCTGCAGCGTTTTGCGGTCATCGATCCGCCTGCGCCCCGGGTGCCGGAGCCGCCGTTCATGCTTCGGCAGCAGCGGCTCGATCACCGCCCACAGCTCGTCACTGATCTCCCACGGCTTCCGCCGTGCCACAGGTCACCCCCACAAGGACGAGATCACTTCCACCTCCACCGTGCCACAAGAAGATCATTCTGCAAGGACCCGAAGACCGACCAGCAACGGCACCGGCTGAGGCGCGGGCGCCACGGCGGCCGACCGCCAGGGTTCGACCGGGAGACCTGCCGGCGGCGCAACATGATCGAGCGCTGCTTCAACCGACTCAAGGGCTTCCGCGGTATCGCCACCAGATACGAAAAGACCGCCACCTCCTACGAAGCGGCGGTCACCCTCGCATCGTTCCTGCTCTGGGCAAGATCCGTTTGAAGACGGACCCTAGTACCAAAGACCCCCGGCCAGGGTGCAGCGCCCGGACACCGTCGGCGGCTCAATGGCCTCGGCCAGCAGGACTTCGGCGCGGGTGTTGCAGCCGTCGCGGTCGGCGTCGATCCAGTCGCCGAAGGCCTGCTTGCGGTTGTAACCCGTGCGGTCCTCCGCGGCGACGGGGATCGTGTTCACCGCGTTCGTGAGCGGCAGGGTGTAGGAAGGCTCCGCGGCCTGGGCGGCGGGCATGGTGTGGAGGGTGGACAGGACAGCGAGAGCGGCAGCCCCGAGGGCGCGCACAACGGTCTTGATCACCTCACCTTGATAGCCAGCCGCCACCACGGCGCGGGAGTGAACAGCCGCAGAATCACCCGCCCGTGCACAACAGTCGTACCGGCGAAACGAAACGCCGGGCACAACCCGGATAGCGGGGCTGCCGCAGCCCGCACTGCGCCGCCCCGCGACGAGACTGCGGCTGCGCACACCTCTCCATCCGTGCTGGACAACCTGGAGGCTTGCAAGAGGGCCGGTGACGCGGCATAGGCTGAGTTGATCACCGTGAGGGGAGATCTTCGTGTCCGGTCAGGTCGTACTCGAGGTGGCGCAGTGGCAGGGGTCGGGGGCCACGACCGCTGGTCGATTGCGCAATGGTGCTGCCCGGCTTGCCGAGCTGATTCCCGAAGTCCGGCGGCGCACGGTGGCGACCGACAGCGGCTCCGGGAACTCGCGGGGCGGCGTACGAAACGCCGACGTGCTGGAGCGGCACCTGCGAGCAATGCGCGAAGCCCTGGCGGAGGTTCCGCCGGGTGAAACGACGGTGACCATCGGCGGCGACTGCGGGGTGGACCTCGCCCCGATCGAAACCGCGCTCTCCGTCTACGGGGACCGGCTGACCCTGGTGTGGTTCGACGCACACGCCGACCTCAACACGCCGCAGTCGTCGCCATCCGGAGCCTTCCACGGCATGGTGCTGCGCGCGCTCCTCGGCGACGGACCCGAGGGCCTACGCCCCGTGCGGAGCCTCTCGGCCGACCGCGTGGTGCTGGCGGGCGCCCGGTCACTGGACCCGGGCGAACGGGACTTCGTGGAGCGTCGCGGCATGCGGCACATCGGCGTCGAGCACCTTACCCAACCGGGTCCGCTCCTGGCCCTGGTACGCGCGACCGGGGCCGAGGCCATCTACGTCCACATCGACCTCGACGTCCTCGACCCGCAGATCTTCCCGGCCGTCGGCACTCCCGAACCCGGCGGCCTCGGCGTCGAAGACCTGCTCGCAGCGGTACGGGCACTGACGAACGAGTTCACGCTCGCCGGCATCGCGCTGACCGAGTACGAGCGGACGGAAGACACCGGCCAGGAGGAAGCCGTACTGCGGCGAATCGTCGACGGTCTGTTCGGATCCGCCCGACGCTGAGCGCTGCCCCGGTACTCGCACTCCCCCGTCTGCCGTGGCGTGGGAGTGGTGCGCCTCGGGTGGACTCGGTGCGGTGGAGCGGGCCGGTGAGGGCGGCGCGTTTGCCCTTGGCACAGGCCGTGGTGAAGGGGAGATGTGACGGGTGCGCATCGGATGGATGCACGGCATCGTCCCGGCGAGGTCGTCCACTCCCAGCCGGTGGACTCCACTCGAGGTGGAGTGGATGCCGTGCATCGCCGGTGCACACTACGGCATCGAGTGCGCGGCTCGGGTGCACTCAGCGGCCCGCCTCCCGGCCGAGGTGCGGTCCATGCTCTTGCGGGCGGTGCGCCTGCTGATTGTCCTCGCGCACCGGGTGCGCTCCGTCGGCATCGTCCTGTTCGGCGTAGCGGTCCGCGCGGGCGCGGGAGTCGTCGGCCGCCTGCGTGAGAGCGTCGCCTCCGCGCTGCCACGCGCGTGGCTCAGTCGCAGTAGAGCCAGCTGTCGTACCCGGCGCCGTCCACCAGGTGATATATGCCGAAGGCGCCGGGGAACAGCACCAGGGCCAGCACCCCGATCCGCAGCAGGACCGGGGCCGCGACGGTCACAGGCCCGGCCTGGCCCCTGACGGTGTGTCAGTCGTGGCAGCGCCGGATGTCTCCCCCGCAGGCCCACCAGAAGAAGCGCCCGGCGAGCATCCCGACCCAGCCATGGCGGCGGCGAACCCTCCGGCGACGGCGAGGAACGTAGTCCGGTCGTGGTGGTCGCCGACGAACAGTGAGGCCACCCCGGGCTGGGGCACGGCGGCCAGCCCGTACAGGGCTCCGCACACCGCCACGTCCCGGATCCGGAGCAGGGGTCGGATGATCGCGTCCTCGGTGCGCATACGCGGCACCGTAACCCAGCCCCGCGCCGCGATCACACCGCCTCCGGCCGCCCCGGCTTGACCTTCGAGTTGCTCGCGGCTCGACGATGGCGGGGTGGCGCGTCGGGAATCCAAACATCACCGGGCGTGGCTGATCAGTTACACCCGGGTTGTGAAAGGCGGCTGCTGGTGCACCGCCACACGGCTGTCCGGGCATGCGCGAGCGATAGGGAGGGGTGCCCGGGCGCAGGACCAGACCCGCGCTTAAGCCTCATGCTTCGCACTGCCCGGCGGGGTGGCGCCTTTGGCCTCCTGCGGTGCCACCCCGGTCCGGTTCTGGCTGCGGGCGGGTTGTCCTCGCCCTCAGTTATCCATCTCCTCGATGCCGCCCTCGGGCTGGACGGGGTCCGGCGGCCAGAAGGCGATGGCCTGTTGATGATGGGGCGGATCGGGCCCGGCAGGTAGAAGGCGATGGGCTCTGCCCATCGGCCTGCCGAACCACGGGGCGAGGAACACGGACAGCTCCGCGACGACCAGGTCGCTCGGTCCCGGACTCCGCGCCACCCATGGCCAATAAGGAGGAATCGGCACAGAGAATCACACAGCGTTCAAACCGCCCCAGATGGTGAACCCGGTCATCGTGCCGGCTCAGTGGGCGGGTTTCTCCCAGGTCAGCGAGTAGCGGCGCAGCACATGTCGGCGGTAGCGCACGCCGGGCAGCAGTCGCCGGGCGGCAGCCCGCACCTGCCCATAACTCATCTGCGGGTCGGCGACCGGCATGCCCTGCGGGCCACGCGCGCGACGCAGCACCTTCGTGATCCGCACGATCGGGGCAGCCGCGATCAACGCCGCCCACTCCGTCAGGCTCGCCTCGCGGGCCAGACCGACCACCACCAGCGTGCCGCCAGGCCGCGGCAGCTCACGCATGCGGATGAGGGCCGCCTCGAAGTCCATGTGATGGATCGTGCTCACCGAACAGACGAAGTCGTACTCCGCACCGGGGAGTTCTGCGGTGAGGAAGTCCCCCTCGATGAAGGTGAGGTGCGGGTGGCGGGCAGCGGACTCGCGTGCGCAGGCGATCATCTCCGGCGACTTGTCGATCCCGGTGACGTGTTTCGCCCGCCCGGCAAGCTTCCGTGCCAGCAGCCCGCCCCCGCAGCCGACGTCCAGGGCGTCGCCGCACCCCTCGGGAACAGCCCGGAGGATGCCCGGGTGCCGGGCAACGTTGGTGTTCCAGTACGGCTCTGCGGCGGGCCGGCGCATCGGATCATCGTAGGGGCCGGTCATAGTCTGCCGAGTGCACACCGACGGATTCGCCGTCCCCATGGGGAGTCGTGATCGCCGGGATGGGGAACTACGTGAAGCTGATCATGTAGATCGTGGGGAATTGCCTGATCGTCGACACGGATCTCTAACTGAGCTGGGCGCGTCGGCAGGTTCCGGTGAATACGCGGCTGAGTTGGTCGCCCAGCGCGGCGAGGATCGCCGGCTTCGGTGTGCCATCGGGGTCGATGTGCGTGTGCAGGGCGAGTCCTTCGGCGAACGCGACGATTTGCAGGGCCTGGTCAGCCGCGTCGATCCCTTGAGCGACCTCGCCGCATACCGTGCCATTTTTGATGGCTTGGGCGACGCGTGAACGGATGCCCACGAGGGTCTCTCTCTGGACGTTGGCAAGGCGGGCGTTGTGCGCGGCCTGGTCCGCGAAGGCGAGACGGACCAGGAATTCGGCGCGGCGGGCGTCGTCGAGCGGTATGAGCTCGGTCAGCGCCTGCCGCAGCATCTCGGCGATGGTGCGGCCCTCGGCCTCGCCTCGGTTCACCAGCTCGTCCACTCGTGCGGTGAAACGTCCGTTGACGCGGGTGAACGTGGCCAGCAGCATCTCGTCCTTTGCCGTGAAGTAGTGCTGCACCAAGCCGACGGACATGCCCGCTTCTGCGGCAGTCCGCGCCACGGTCACGGAGGTGAGGCCGTGTCGCACGATCAGGCGTTGGACGGCGTCGGTGATCTGCCCGTGGCGGGCGTCATGGTCGGCAACTCTCGGCACGTGAGGACGGTATCGCGTGCTATAACCGTACGTCTATATTGCTACCGGAGAGGGGCCCTTGCGATGATCCGACGACGCTCAACCCGCTTGTTAGGCCTGGGACTTGCTCTTGCTCTCCTGCTGCCACCTGGTATGGCCTCCGCGGGCCAGGCCAGTGACGGACAGACTGTTGGCAGCCGCCGTGACCCGGCCCTGCAGGCTTTGGTCGACCAGGTCGTGGCCGACCCGAACCCCAACCCAGGCGCCTTTCTGCGAGCCCGCCGCGGCTCGGACGACCGCTTCGGCGCGGCCGGCGTCGCCGACCGGTCCACCGGCACGCCGATGGCACCGGACCTGAAGTTCCGCTCCGGGAGCATCACCAAGACCTTCACCGCAACGGTCGTCCTGCAACTCGTCGCCGAGCACCGGCTGCGACTCGATGACACCGTGCAGAGCCTGCTGCCCGACCAGGTCCGCACTGACAACGCATTGTCCGGTGCGCCCATCACTGTCCGCCAGCTGCTCAACCACTCGAGTGGGCTGTACGACTACATCGAGGGGCTGCTTCCCCACTTCCGCAGGCTTGACCAGTACTGGCCCCGCGACCAGCTGATCAGCATCGGTCTTGCCCAGCCCCGGTACTTCCCAGCTCCCGGCACCCGGTTCCGGTACTCCAACACCAACTACCTGCTGCTCGACCTGATCGTCGAACGGATCACCGACCGCGACCTGCGCACCAACCTCGAACGCCGCATCTTCGCCCCCCTCGGGCTGCGCGACACTTCGTACCCGTTGGCACAGACCGCCATCGACGGAGCCCATGTACACGGCTACGCGGACGTCTCGCTCCTGCTTCCGAATGCGCCGGACGCAACCCGTTTCGACGTCACGGCGTTCAGCCCATCCGAGGCCGGTGCATCGGGCGCCCTCGTCTCGACTGCGGCCGACATCGCACGCTTCTACCGGGCCCTGCTGCAAGGACGTCTCCTGCCCCCAGGCCTGCTTCGCCGGATGCTCACCGACACGGTCCCCACAACCGGCAGCGCCCCGCCCGCTGTCGCCTACGGCCTGGGTGTCTACGTCTATGCCACCAGCTGCGGCCGTGCGTACGGCCACGGCGGCAGCGCGCCCGGTTACCTGACCTATGTCCTTAACAGCCGCGACGGGCGCGACCAACTCGTCGCCCACACCAACTGGAACTCGTTTACCGGCACCGGGATCGACGAGGACTTCTGGGCTGCCTTCCAGCAGGGTTACTGCGCAAAGCCTGGTTAGATCAGGCTGCCTCCGGCGCCCGGTAGTAGGGACTGACGTCGCGAGGGGCTACGGTGCGGCTCAGCTGGCCGGCGCGGGCTTTCTTGTCCAAATGGGAGTGGCGCCTTTCCGGGCGAGGCGCCTGCTCATAAGGGCAATGGCTGCCCAGGTGATCAGGGTTTCGGAGTGCTGGATGAGCCGTTCGTAGTCCCTTGCGTGGCGGCGTGCATGCATCATCCACGCAAGGCTGCGTTCGACGACCCACCGGGCGGGGCAGCACGACGAAGCCGGAGGCGTCCTGGAGGCGGCTGACGGGCTTGATGGTGAGGTTGAGGTGCTGTTTTGCCCAGTCGACGAGCTTTCCGGCGTAGGCGGAGTCGGCCCAGACGATCGTGATCTCGGGGTGCATGAGGCGGAGGCGGAAGAGGACTTCCTTGGCCGCAGCGGCGTCGTGCAGGTCGGCGGGGGTGACCATGACTATGAGGGGGAGCCCGCGGGTGTCGACGACCAGGTGGCGCTTGCGGCCGTTGATTTTCTTGCCCGCGTCGTAGCCGCGGGTGGCCATGGAGACGGTTTCCGCGGCCTTCACGCTCTGGCGTTGGTGGTGTCCGAGGGGTAGCGGCGTCGGCGCATGGCGGGGTGCCTTCGAGCGAGTGCGGCGAGGCCGCCCGCAGGGCGGTCCCGCCGCAGGTCAGGAGCTGTTGATGAGGTCGAGGGTGGACTCGATGGAGTTGAGCTGGGCGACGATGTGCTTGACCCATTTGTCGCCAGGGTGGGCAGCGGCGTGCGGGGCGACGGTGCCGTAGATGAGCCGGCGGAACTCGGTCAGCTTCTCCCTGACCACCGCCCGTTCGTATGCCTCCAGCACCGCCCGCTCCGCGCCGAGTTGGTAGCCCGCCTGCCGGGTCCAGGTCAGCGGGGTCCAGCCCTTCTCTGCGGCCTGGTCCTTCAATGCCGCGAGCCCGGAACGGACCTGGCTGGGGGACAGATCGCTGGCGCGTACCAACTGGCGGAACTCAAGGCCGACGGGTCTGGGCTCGAACAGCACGAACCGGACGGTGTCCGCGTGACGTTTGGCTGCGTCGCCCCGCCGCCGTGAGGCGCGGGACATGCCTACTCATCCTTCAGTAGACGCGCCAGCTCGTCGTCCACGTCCACCTTGCCCGTGTCCACGGCCGTCTCGACCCAGTCGAGCGTCGCCCGGCAGCGGGCGACGTTCTCGTGCACGATCGCGCGCTCGTCGTCGCCGAAGACATGGTTGCGCAAGGAGGGGACGATACGGCCGGCGGCCGCGACGAAGGAGTGCAAGGCCGTGACCAGGTCCAGGAACTCCATGCTCCGCTCGATGTGCCTCACTGCCAAAGTGACAGGGCTGGTGCGGTCGAAGCCCTCGCGGGCCTGTCGGCTGCGTTCGTTCTGAGCGTGGTTGACCTGGAAGCGGGCGGTGTCGTCGCCCATCGCCTTGAACGCGACGTCCGGCCTGCGCAGCAGGCTGGTCGCGGCGGTCGCCGCGACCTTCTCGTCGCGCGTGAACTCCTCGACCGCCCTAACCTTGTTCTCTGTGGAGACTTTGGCCGCGACCTGCGGACGCTTCAGGAAATCGGTGGTCACGGTCGCGGCTACTTCCTCGTCCTGGGCCAGGTGGTGGATCGCGGTGATCTTTTCCTGCGGGGTCTCCGGGCTGTCGACTGTCCACCCCACCCGCCGCTTTGCGTCGTCCGCCGTCCAGCGCGGCCGTCCCTTGGGCGCGGCCTTGACCGCCGCGAACCGCTCCTCGTCATCCTCGATCCGCGCCAGAATGCGGTGGATCGTGAACGACACACCCGCCTGACGCTGTTCTTTCGGCCAGCGTGATGCGGCCCACCTGGCGTTCTTGACCGTGCTGAACGTCAGGCCGATGTCCTCGGCCAGCCTCATCAGGGACTGCTTGATCGTCCATTCGGTGTCCGGGACGCCCCGCGGGACCTGACTGGCTCGACCTCCAGGGCGCGGTCACCGATCGTGAACGAGCCCCGGCTCTGCTGTTCAACGACTCCACGCAGTTCGGCGACGATCTGCTCGTAGCGAGTCTGGCTGACCGACCCGATCGTGCTGGGCATGGCGATCACCACCCCTGCATGCCGGGGGCGGCTGATACCGACGGTGACACCGGCATGCGAAGTGGCGCCAGTCTGGACCCGCGGATTCCGGGTAAACAAGCCTTACCGCACATGGCGGCGATGAGCCGACATGGCCTGCGGCGGCTGGTGTGCGTGACCTCGATCGGCGTTCACCCCGAGCTCCCGCCTGAGGAGAGGTTCTTTTTCCGTAAGGTGATCGGGCCGATTCTGCTGGCCATGGGGCGCCCTCTGTACGAGGACGCGCGCCGCATGGAGGAGATCGTGCAGGCCGCCGATCTCGACTGGACGATCGTCCGCCCTTCCGGACTGTTCGACGCCACGACCGTCACCGAATACCACATCGCCGTCGCGCCACAACGGCTGCCCGGCATGTTCACCTCCCGCGCCGACCTGGCCGACGTGCTCCTGCGCGAAGCCGCGGACGACCGGCACGTGCGCGCCTGCATCGAGGTGATCACCACCCAGGGCACCCCGAACTACGCCACCGTGTTCCTGAAGGAAGCGTTGCACACGGGTAAGTGATCCGGTGCCGGGAGATGGTCGTGGGGCTTGGTGTCAGGACGAGCCGAGGACGCAGAACTCGTGGCCCTCCGGGTCGGCCAGGCACGTCCACGGGACGTCGCCCTGGCCGAGGTCGAGGTCGGTGGCGCCCAGGGTGCGCAGCCGGGCCACCTCCGCCGCCTTGTCGTCACCGGCGTACGGCAGCAGGTCGATGTGAACGCGGTCCGGCACACTCTTCACGCCGGGTGTGCGGAGGAACTCGAGATACGGGCCGATGTTCTGGGCGGAGCGCAGCACCGCCTGATTGTCCGTCACCTCGTGCAGGGACCAGTCGGTCGCCTCGCCCCAGAACCGGGCCATGGCCCGCGGATCCACGCAGTCGACCACCACCGCGGCGATCGGCCCGGTGTCCCGGTAGATCTCCCGGGGCTCCAGCACACAGAACTCGTTGCCCTCCGGGTCGGCGAGAACCGTCCACGGCACGTCGCCCTGCCCCACGTCGGCCGGGGTGGCGCCGAGATCCTTCAGGCGCGCGACCAGCTCCGTCTGATGGGCCACCGATGTGGTGGCGAGGTCGAGGTGCGCACGGTTCTTCGTGGCGGTCTTGGGCTCCGGGACCGTGACGACGTCGACGCAGACGGCTTCCGGGTCCGGCCATACGTAGCCGCCGACCGGTTCGACGTTGGTCACGCCGGGTCCCTCGCTGGAAACACCCCAGCCGAGCGCCTCCGCCCAGAACCGGCCGACCACCGAATCGTCGAGAGCCTTCATGTTCACGTTGACAGGTCGCAGCGCCATACCGACGATCCTATGCACCCGCACCGCCGGACGTCCGCAGGCACCGTCGCCCAACGGGGATCAGAAGCCCCGCAGCTGTCGCTGTCGGCGGCTGCTGACCTGTGGCTCCGAGGGGGTCGAGGCCTGGTGGGCACTCGGCGCCGTCGCTCAGCGCCGTGTGGTCAGCTGTGCTGTCCGGGGGCCGCGTCAGTAGTCGAGATCCAGGTAGTCGATGTCATTGAGGGCGACACCCGACAGACCCGTCGCGCGGACACCGCCGTCCTGGAAGTACACGTCCTTGAAACCGTCGGCGATGATCTGCCGCATCTGCTGATCACCGGCTCCGGCATCGCGAGCATCGAACAACCGGCCTGCGTACTCCGGGGGAAGATGGACCGTCAGGCGGCGGAAGCGGCCGTCGTCGGTCGTGCCGACCGGGGCGGTGTAGCCGAACCGGGCCCTCGTCTCCACCGTGATGCCGCCCGTGGTCGCGGCCTGCCGCCTGCGGCGGGCGCGTACCTGCGGCTGCCAGCGCGCCCGCACCGCCTCGTCGATCTTCGCGGCGACGTCGGCTCGGGGGTGTTTGCGGGCGCCGCGGCGGTAGCGGTTCACGGAGTCGGCGGTGACACCGATCTCCCGCGCGACGGCCTTCGCGCTGCCCAACTGCCGGATCAGGTAACCGATCTGCGCCTTCGGTGTCTTGGGTGGCTCACGGGTGAAGGACTCCCGGTCCGCGCGTTCGATCGCATCCTCGATCTCCCCCACCGGTCACTCCCCTTCTTCCAGGACGGCGTCGCCGCCCTTGATGTGCCGGGCGGGGTTGTAGCCCGCTTCCATCGCATCGACCGCCCAGGACATCTCCTGGACACCCTCGAACTTCGCCAGGCCCGGGGTGGGCCCGAGACGGAAGGTGCCGGGGATGGGCTTGCCCGATGCGCTGTAGGGGATGATGTCGATCGGTGAGCGGGACGGCGAGGGGTAGACCACGCAGTCGGACAGCACCGCCAGCGGGTACAGGCCCGTCATCCTGGCCATGTTCAGCAGCTTGCGGTGCATGTTGACCCGCGCCTTGGAAATGACCGCGGCACGGATGTCCGGACGCCACGTCGGGCGCTCCATCGCCGGCCACGCATCACCCTCCCGGTACTCCTTGCCCTGCGGCCGCTCGCGGAGCTTGCCGATCCCGCCCTTCACCGTGGCCTTGATCGCGGCCAGCACGGCGGTCAGAGCCGGATCAGCCGTCCTGTGCCGCTCCATCGCCGCCAGAAACGCCCGGTCATCGAGATCCCGGGTGACACCCAGGTCCGCCATCGTGTCGACATACGCAGTCCGCAACCGATCATGCCACGGGTCCAGGAACGCCCCGGTCTCCCGCCTCAGATACGCCTCCAACGGCTCGACGTTGTAACCGAGTTCCTGCGCGTAGGCGACAGTGTGCGTCTGGTACCAAGCCGGACCCGTGGGAGGCAGACCGGACGGCGTGAACGGGCTGGGCAGACGCGGGTCCAGCTCAACGTGCGAGAGGTCCACCAGCCAGGAGCCCGGAATCTTCGGGTTGAACTTCGGGGCACGGAAGTGGTCCGGGGCCGAAAGGCCGACCACCAGGCGGCCCGCGGAGGCGAGGAAGGCGGTGTTCAGGTCGAGACCGAGTGCCCAGGGCAGGGACACCTCCTCCCCCGTGAGCAGGTTGACGTCGCGCACCCACTGATAGGCCTCCTCGTCGAGGAAGCCTCCCTGCCAGCCGCCGTGCACGACCAGAGGGTGTTCGGGGACGCATTCCGGCGGGGCCGGGTCGACCGGTTCCGTGCCGAGCGAGCCGGGATTGCGGCCCGCGCTCCACTGGCCGGTCGTACGGTCCTGCACCGCGCGAGTGGGCGGGCGCAGCGCCGTCATCAACTCCAGGCCCGACACGGCCGTCGAGCCGCGCGGAGTGACGACCCGCCGCGCGTACACCCCGAGGACGCGGGCGATGCCGGCCGGCTCCAAGTCCGCGACACCTGGCCAGGACCGCTCGTCGAGGGCGTCCCAGGGCAGGACCGCGAACTGCACGCACTGGCGCTGACTTCCCTGGGCCGGGCGGTACACGCGGGCCCACGGGCCGAACCCACGCTTCGTCAGCTTCCACTTCGCCCTGGTGACCTCCTTGACGACCGGATGATCTTCAGCCAGCCGCAGACCCCGGCGGTCCTCCAACCGCTCGGGCAGCCCGAGCTTCACGGCGGCGGCCGCGGTGAGCACGATCAGCGGGTCGGCGTCACGGCCGCTGCGGTGCAGTCTGGACGCGCCGAGCCCGGACTCGCGCAGCGTCCACTCCACCAACTCCGCGATGGTGGAAGCGGGGCAGTCCAGCACGATCCCGTCGACGCCGTATGCGCAGCCGTCGCCATCCAGGACAGCCAGCGGGCCATGCGGGTAAGCGGCATCGGCGGCGGCCTTCGGAGCTTGCGCGGCCGCGCGCCGCGACGACGTCACCGGACGGCCGGCCGGACCGGCGTTGCGATGCGCAACGGGCGCGGCCTCGACGGCGGGTGTCTCCACCGGCACGGCGCTCCCGGGCGCTGAGGCGGGCGTGCCAGTGAGCCTGGCCGGTGTCTCCGGCTGCGGCGGCGTGACAGCCGGGGCACTCGGAGTACCGTGAGCGGGATACTTCACCGCCCAGCCGTCCAGCAAACGCCGATACGCCTCCAAACGCGGCGGCTTCGGCTCACTCCTGCCGTTCTCGTAGTTCTTCACCGTCTGCGTCGACGTCTTCAACGCGACAGCGAGACGGGCCTGGGTGATACCGGCGGCCTCGCGCAGCCGGGCGCGTTCCGCCGGAGGCGGGAGCTGCGGCTCCTCTTCCAGCAGCGCGTCGACGGACGCGAACAGCTCTTCCTCGGTGGCCATGCGGATCTCCCTTCGCATGGCCACCCTAGCAACCCTTACCTCGTCATTTAACCTGCTTCTTTAACCCAATCAGGGGTCGGCTCCGCCCCCCCCCCCCCCCCCCCCCCCCCCCCCCCGTGCGTACGTGACGGCGGCAGCCGAATGCAGCTACTCAGTGGGGCTGCGGCCCGAGAGGATGGTTCCCACGGCGCGCTCCACCTCTGCGACGCGGTCGGCGAGTGCTGCCATGCCGGGTTCGGCTTCCGGGCTGTTGCGCAGGAGCAGTTTGATCTCGGCGAGCTGTTGGGTGATCTCTGTGAGCCGGCTCGTGTCCGGGCCGGTGGCGCGCATCGCCAACTGGCGGGTCTTGCGGTGCAGATCGAGGAACACGGTGACCTTGGTGCGCAGGACCCATGGGTCGACCGGTTTGGCGATGAAATCGGCGGCGCCGATGGCGTACCCCGGTAGGCGTAGTCGGCGCCGCCTTCGGTGCCGGTCACCAGGATGATGGGGACGTCTTTGGTCTGGTCGAGGCGTTTGATGTTGGCTGCGGTCTCGAAGCCGTCCATGCCGGGCATGCGGACGTCGAGGAGGACGACGGCGAACTCCTGGCGCAGCATGGCTTTCAGGGCTTGTTCTCCTGAGCGTGCGCGGACCAGGTGCTGGTGCAGTGGGCCGAGTACGGCTTCGAAGGCGATGAGGTTCTCCTCCATGTCGTCGACGATGAGGATGCTGCACGGGTTGGCCAGGTTGGTGTTCATCGTGCGTCCTCGGGCGGATCGTCGGCGGTGCCGGGGACTGGTGGGGGTGATTCGGGGGCGTCGGCGGTGTCCGGGTCCGGTGCGGTCGAGGGTGGCGGCGGATCGGTGGGCGGGTCGAGCAGGTCGCAGATCGCGGAGAGCAGGCGGTCGATGTTGACCGGTTTGGGCACGTAGTCGTTGGCGCCGCTGTCGATCGCCTTGTCGCGGTCCTGGGGCATGGCCTTGGCGGTGAGGGCGATGATCGGCAGGTGGGCGAGGCGAGGGGTGTCCCGGATGGCGCGGATGGTCTCGTATCCATCCATTTCGGGCATCATGATGTCCATCAGGACCACGGAGACGTCAGCGGCGCGTTCCAGGACTTCGAGGCCTTCCCGGCCGTTCTCCGCGTACCGCACGGTGATGCCGACCCGGCCCAGCGCGTGGGTGAGGGCGAAGACATTGCGGATGTCGTCGTCGACGATGAGGATGCGGCGCCCCGCCAGGACGCGGCCGGGGCGGCCGCTGAGCCATTCCTTGAGCCGGGTGGTCTCCGGCCAGGTGTCCTCGCGGCCGTTGGCGGGTTCGGTGGTCTGGCCGTCGCTCGTCAGGTCGTCGGGCAGGCGATGGGGGGACGTCGTGTCGGGCTGGAGGGCTTCCGTGGCGTCGAGCATGTGCTCGGGTGAGGTGTCCCCGGCGGCGGCCGGCGGCGGGCCCGGTTCCGGGGGAAGGGCGGGCGCGGTGCCGACGGTGCGCAGGTCCGCGGGGCCCTGCACCGCGGTGGCGCCCGGGTGAAGGGCGGGGATGTAGAGGGTGAAGCGGGAGCCCACGCCCGGCTCGCTCTCGGCGACGATCTTGCCGCCGAGCATTCCGGCGATCTCCCGGCTGATGGACAGACCGAGGCCGGTGCCTCCGTACTTGCGGTTGGTGGTGCCCTCCGACTGCTGGAACGCTTCGAAGATCATCGGAAGCTTCTCGGCGGCGATGCCGATTCCGGTGTCCTTCACGGAGAACGCGATGACGGCTGCGGCGTTCTTGAGCGTCTCCTCGGTGAAGCGCATGCCCAGCACCCGGCTGACGCGCAGCTCCACATGGCCGTCATGGGTGAACTTCACCGCGTTGGACAGCAGGTTGCGCAGCACCTGCTGAAGACGCTGCTCGTCGGAGTACAGCTCGCCCGGTACGTCCTTCTCGACCGCGATCTCGAAGCCCAGCCCGCGGTCGATGGTCAGCGGCCGGAAGGTCGCGTGGACGTAGTCGAGCAGCTTGATCAGCGGGAGGGTCTTGGGACGCACGTCCATCCGCCCGGCCTCGATCTTCGACAGGTCCAGGATGTCGCTGATCAGCTGCAGCAGGTCCGAGCCGGAGCGGTAGATGGTGGTCGCGAACTGCACCTCCTGTTCGGCCAGATGGCCGTCGGGGTTGTCGGCGAGCAGCCGGGCCAGGATCAGCAGCGAGTTCAGCGGCGTGCGCAGTTCGTGCGACATGTTCGCCAGGAACTCCGACTTGTACTGCGAGGCGGTCGCCAGCAGTGCGGCCTTCTCCTCGAGTTCGGCGTTGGAGCGCTGTAGTTCGTCGGACCGCTCACGCAGCTCGGAGGTGAGCCGCTGGGACTCCGAAAGCAGCGACTCCGTACGGGAGTTGGCGATGATCGTGTTGGTCGAGACGCCGATCGTGTTGACGAACTGGTCGATGAAGGCCAGGTGCACATCGTTGAACTTGCTGAGCGAGGCCAGCTCGATCACTCCGAGCACCTGGTCCTCGAAGAGGATGGGCAGGATGACGATGCTGGCCGGACGGGCCGTGCCCAGCCCGGAGTTGATGGTGATGTAGTCGGGCGGGACATCCGTGATGAGGATGCGCTTCTTCTCCTGCGCGGCCTGCGCGATCAGCCCGCGGCCAGGGGTCCCGGAGCCCGGCAGCGGATTGCCCCCGCCGGCCTGGTCGGTGCCGTACCCGGCGATGAACTGCAGGCCCTCGCCGGGCGGCGCCCCCGCCTCGGCCAGGAAGAACGCACCGAACTGTGCGTTCAGCAGCGGGGTCAGCTCGCGCAGGATCAGGTCGGCGACCTCCACCAGGTCGCGGTGGCCCTGCATGAGCCCGGCCATACGGGTCAGGTTCGACTCCAGCCAGTCCTTGGCGCGGGTGGTCTCGCGGAGGTTGGAGACCATGAGGTTGATGTTGTCCTTCAGTTCGGCGACCTCACCCTGGGCCTCGACCGTGATGGCGCGGGACATGTCGCCCTGGGTGACCGCGCTGGCCACCTCCGCGATCGCCCGGACCTGGGTGGTGAGATTCAGCGCCAGTTCGTTGACGTTCGTCGTCAGGCGCTTCCAGGTGCCGTAGACGCCCTCGACACGCGCCTGGCCGCCCAGCTGCCCCTCGCTGCCGACCTCGCGGGCCACGCGGGTGACCTCGGAGGAGAACGAGGAGAGCGTGTCGACCATCGTGTTGATGGTGGTCTTCAGCTCCAGGATCTCGCCGCGCGCGTCCACGTCGATCTTCTTCGACAGATCGCCCTGGGCGACGGCCGTGGCGACCTGAGCGATGTTGCGGACCTGCGAGGTCAGGTTGTACGCCATGAAGTTGACGTTGTCCGTGAGGTCCTTCCACACCCCCGACGCCCCGCGGACCTGGGCCCGGCCGCCCAGGCGCCCCTCGGTGCCGACCTCGCGGGCGACCCGGGTGACCTCGTCGGCGAACGCCCGCAGCTGGTCGACCATCGTGTTCACGGTCTCCTTCAGCTGCAGGATCTCGCCCCGGGCGTCCACCGTGATCTTCTGACTCAGATCACCGGTGGCGACCGACGTCGTCACCTGGGCGATGTTGCGAACCTGCGAGGTCAGGTTCGACGCCATGAAGTTGACGTTGTCCGTCAGCTCCTTCCACACCCCCGACACCCCGCGGACCTGGGCCTGCCCGCCCAGGTTGCCCTCCGTGCCCACCTCGCGGGCGACCCGGGTGACCTCGCCCGCGAACGCCGACAGCTGGTCGACCATCGTGTTGATCGTCGACTTCAGCTCCAGGATCTCGCCCTTGGCCTCCACCGTGATCGTCTTGCCCAGATCGCCCTGGGCGACGGCCGTGGCCACCTGAGCGATGTTGCGGACCTGCGAGGTCAGGTTGTCCGCCATGAAGTTGACGTTCTCGGTGAGGTCCTTCCACACTCCCGACACCCCGCGGACCTGGGCCCGGCCGCCGAGACGGCCCTCGGTGCCGACCTCGCGGGCGACCCGGGTGACCTCGCCCGCGAACGCCGACAGCTGGTCGACCATCGTGTTCACGGTCAGCTTCAGCTGCAGGATCTCGCCCCGGGCGTCCACCGTGATCTTCTGGCTCAGATCACCGGTGGCGACCGCCGTGGTCACCTGGGCGATGTTGCGGACCTGCGAGGTCAAGTTCGACGCCATGAAGTTGACGTTGTCCGTGAGGTCCTTCCAGACCCCGGACACGCCCGGTACCTGCGCCCGGCCGCCCAGTTGTCCCTCCGTGCCGACCTCCCGCGAGACCCGGGTGACCTCGTCGGCGAACGCCCGCAGCTGGTCGACCATCGTGTTCACGGTCAGCTTCAGTTCCAGCAGCTCGCCGGTCGCCTCCACCGTGACCTGCCGGGTCAGATCACCCCGCGCGACCGCCGTGGTCACCACCGCGATGTCGCGCACCTGGGCGGTCAGCCGGGACGCCATCGTGTTGACCGCCTCGGTCACGTAGCGCCAGTCACCGGCCAGGCCCTGGACCGTGGCACGCCCGCCGAGACGGCCCTCCGTCCCGACCTCCCGGGAGACCCGGGTCAGCTCGCCGGTGAACAGCGACAGCTGCTCCACCATCCGGTTCACCCCGCGCCCCAGGCGCCGCAGGTCACCGCGGAGCTGGCGCCTGCCGTCGTGCAGCTCGGCGCGCTGCGTCAGATCACCGTCGGCGACCGCGTCCAGGACGCGCGTGGCATTCACGATCGGGACGGACATTGCTTCCAGCAGCGCGTTGGCGGCGTCCACGCTCGTCGTCCATCCGCCCGCCCCGGGACTCGCCCCCAGCCGCTCGTCCAGCCGTCCCTGCCGGCCCACCTCGCGGCGTACTCGCTCCAGCTCCGAAGCCAGGTGCGCGTTCCGTGTGGTGATCTGGTCGAACTTGCCCGCCAGCTCCGCGAGGATCCCTTCGGGCACGTTACCCATACGTACCGTGAAATCACCGTCGCACAGAGAACTCATGGCCGCCAGCAGCGGACGCAGCTCGGCGGTATTCACCCACTCACCCCCCGGGCCGGGCGCAGGCCGTCCCACGTCCGCGGAACGGGGTGCAGCGGGCTGCCGCTCCCCGGATTCCGGCTCAGTGCCAACGAGTTCAGAGCGAGCGACAGAATCCATGGCAACACACTTCTCTTGGCACAAAAAAATATGACCAGTCACCATTTAGGCTACATTCGTCCTGTACTGGTCCGCAGTGAGCTGGGCAGGGGATGCCGTGAGGCCACAAGCGGGGTCGCAGACACGACGGGCCTTCGGCCCGCGTTCGACAGCACCAGCACGAATGCATGTACCCGCCAACGAACTCGCGGCCGCGGCGGCACGCAAGTTCGTGCGTGCCGCACTCACCGAGCGAACCGCGCCCCACTACCCCGAGGCGCCGGTGATCAGCGACCGGTCCGTCGACGATGCCGTGCTCCTCGCCGGCGAACTCGTCACCAACGCCGCCGCACACGCCGGGTCCGGTCTCGAAGTGGCCTGCCACCTCGAGACCGGGGACGCGCAGACCGGTGCCGAGGCCGGCTGGGTGGGTGTCGTGGTCGAGGTACTGGAGCACGGACCCGCTCGCCGTCCCAGCGGCAGCACAAGCCCTCACAGCCCCGTGCACGGTTACCGCCGGCAGCTCATGCACACACTGGCCGAGTCCTGGGGCGTGACCTGCCGTCGCGACGGGAAAGCCACGTGGGTCCGCCTGGAATGCGCGACGTCGGCGCCCCCGCCGGCCGACCCCGAGCGCCGCGTCGCCGGTCTCCCGGTCGAGGTCGACCGCCGCCCGCCGCCTCCCCCGGAGCCCACCCTGCCGCGCGGGCACCCCGGCCACAGAGCCCAGTGGGCCGAACGCGAAGGACAGTGGTTCCTCGCCGAGGCCGGAGAGCTCCTCGCCGGACAGCTGGACGAGGACATGGTCGCCGCCCTCGCCGGACAGCTCCTGGTCCCCAGGCTCGCCGACTGGTGCGGCATATGGCTCACCACCGACCACGCCGGCCTGAGGCTCTCCCGCGTCTGGCACACCGACGAACAGCGCATCCGCACCCTGCGCCGGTCCCTGGAGAAGGATCCCCCGAGCGCCGCCCTCAGCACGAGCGGTCTCCCCTGGCCCTGGCCCGAAGGCGAAACCACTCACAACTCAGGCGGCTCAGCCCTGGCCTTCCCCCTCGTCGCGGGCGGCCGCTACCACGGCACGCTCCTCATCGGCCAGGCAGGGCAACCCGAACTGACCGACACTGTCGTACGGCTCGTCGAAGACGTCGCCCGCCGCACGGCCCAGGCGGTGGTCACCGCCCGCCACTACACCCGCCAGGCGACCATCAGCCGCACACTCCAGCGCCGGCAGCTGCCCACCTCGCTCGCTGCCATGCCCGGCATCGACACGGCGATCGTCTACGAGCCCTGGGCGGAGGGCCAGACCGTCGGCGGTGACTTCTACGACCTGTTCCCCATGGGGCGCCACCGGTGGTGCTTCCTCCTCGGCGACGTCTCCGGCCACGACATGGAAGCCATGTCCGTCACCGGTCTCGCCCGTCACCTCGTACGGCTTCTCGCGCGCGAGGGCCACGGCGTCGAGACCCTTCTCAACCGCCTCAACCGCGCGATGGCCGAGGAAGCCACCGAAGCCGCCGCACCCCGCGGCGAACACGAAGGCCCCCGCCTGCTCAGCCTGCTCTACGGAGAACTCGAACCCGACGCCGCCACCGGCAGCACCCGATGCACCATCGCCAGCGCCGGACACCCGCCGCCCCTGCATCTGACGACCAACGGCACGGTGACATCCGCCGCCCGCCCCCAAATACTCCTCGGCGTCGAGGAACACGCCAGCTACCACGCCGACACCATCACCCTGACACCAGGCGAAACCCTGCTCTGTGTCACCGACGGCGTCACCGAACGCCGCAACGGCACCCAACAACTCGACGACAACAACGGCCTCGCCCGCATACTCGCCACCTGCACCGGGCTCGGCGCCAAGGCCATCGCCGAGCGCATCCGCCAGACCACCCACGACTTCAGCACTCAGCCCATCGCCGACGACATCGCCATACTCGTGCTCGAAGCAGTGCCGGTGCTCGGGAGCGCGGGAACCATCACGACCAGCCAGCCTCTTGGGTCGCCCTCGTAGGGGCTCCTGTTCCGCAGAGCTGCCGTCGCGCTACTTCACCCGCGCGCAGGACCACGCGGACATCCCCTGCAGCGCGGCCAGACGCCTGGCCACAGCGATCTGTTCCTTGCGGGTGGCGAGGTCGGCGCGCGGGGCGAACTTCCGTCCCCCGGCGGCCACCCAGCTGGACTGGGTGAACTGCAGGCCGCCGTAGTGGCCGTTGCCGGTGTTCGCCTTCCAGTTCCCACCGGACTCGCACGCGGCGATGGCGTCCCAGTCAGGCCCGAATCGAGCGGACGGCACGGCCTCCGCTCGGGTGGCAACGCCCAGTATCAAGGCGGCCGCGAAGACTACGAATGCCGGACTCGCCCTGCGGCGGCGACAGTCGCGCGTTCTGACCGTTTCAGCGTTCTGTGACGAAATCATATGTAGACCGTTGCACCGCGTCACATAAGTGGCGAATTGAGAACATGAACTCCTACGCCAAAAGAAGGCAGCTCCGCTGCGGCCTCGTTGCCGTCCCCCGAAGTGCCGTACGAGCGACTGCTCTACCCTCTCCTGCATGGCCGGTGGTGCTTTTTCGGCCTGGCAGATGGCTGATTCAGTCACCTGCGCCGAGGTGAACCGTCAGGAGGACCGTTGCACCAGGATGAGCGGGCGGACCGGCCCGGAAGTCAGGGCGAGCACCAGATCCAACGTGAGTTGGGCACCGTCGGCCGCGCTGACCGGTTCTACGACGAGCAGGTGCTGGACCGGCTCAATCCACGCATGCGGGAGTTCGTGGCCCGCCAGGAGATGTTCTTCCTCGCGACCTCGGACAGCCACGGAGAGTGCGACAGCACCTTCCGGGCCGGCCCGCCCGGCTTTCTCCAGGTACTCGATGAAGTACTCCTGGCCTACCCGGAGTACCGCGGGAACGGCGTCATGGCCTCGCTCGGCAACATCCGGGAGAACCCGCACGTCGGCCTGCTGATGATCGACTTCGCCCGGGACCGTATCGGCCTTCATGTCAACGGCCGGGCGCGGCTGGTCACCGACGGCGCGATGCGCCAGAGGTATCCCGGCCTGCCGGTGGATCCGGTACCCGGCCGTCGCCCTCATGTATGGGTGGAGGTCGAGGTCGAGGAGGCGTACATCCACTGCTCGAAGCACATACCGAGGCTGGTCGGAGCGCCACTGCGGCAGAACGCCGACAGGGCGGACGGTTCCGCCGCCGACGGCGAGCAGGCATGGGGCACGGACGACGTCAAACGCAAGGGCGGCGACTACTTCGGGGCGGCGGCCCAGGAGCGGGGGCTGGCTTCCCGCTGAGCGCCCGCCGGCCTCGTCTCAGGGAGTCCTCTGAGCGCGGTTCGGCCATCACCGCGTCGGCAGTCCGGCATGGCGCGAGGCACTCGCCGCGTGCGGATGAGACGGGGAGGCGGCCGCCGACGCCCGGGGGAGGGTGCGTCGGCGACCGCGGCGGGCAGCCGGGCCCCGGCTCCGTGGACCTGTCGACCGCGGCGTCCGGCGCGGCGGTCGTCGCGGTCGCCCTGGCCCCCAGCGACCGCACCCTTTACGCCACGCGCAGGCTTGCCGTCGGCGAGCTGAGCAACGAGGCGTGGGACACCGTCAGCGGACGGCGCCACGGTGCCGTCACCGATTCCCGGCCGGCCGGCACTCATCTCGTGGTACGCCCCGACGGGCGGCTGATCGTCGGCGACAACCGGGTGGCCCGGCTGCCTGACGGGCCGAGTACCGCCCGGGACCTCGTCCCGGGCTAGCAGATTCAGCACCCTCGCGTTCAGCCTCGACGGCCGCACCCTCGCCGTCGGCGGCGACAACGGCACACTCCAACCCGGTGGCGGACGTACACAACCGGAGACGGCGTACCGGAAGGTGTGCGGGGACTGAGGTCAGCCTCGGTACTCGTCGCGCGCGGACCGGGGGAGGGAGAAGCAGGACAGGACCACGGCGAAAGGCCAGACCGACTGGATCGTGGTCACCGCGCGTTCGGCCGCGCCAAGGGAACCCCGCTGGTGGAGTTCGGCCAGGAACCACGCCGCGCCCAGCGCCATCACGACGGTCGCCCCCAGAGACGGAAACGGCCGTAGAGCCCAGGGCACGGCGTCGCCCCTTCTGGCGGCCAGGACGGGCCAGACCGCGAGGACGACGAAGCCCACGACGGCGACCGAACCGTGGGTGAGAGAGCCGCCGTTGCTCGGCGCCGGAAACAGGGCCACGGCCAGGGCCGACACACCCCCACCGCCAGGGCCGCCCGTCCCGCGGGCGCGGCCGGGCGCAGTCCCCACGCGGTGAGCAGGTGGCAGATGCCCAGGGCGATGAAGGCGGCTGTCATCACCCAGTAGCTGGAGCCGCCGGGAGCCGCGAGGACGCTGATCGTCTGGGCGGCGGGGTCGTAGGAGGGGCCTTGCAGGGATGCCGCCACCGCCCAGCCCAGGATCAGCACGACGGGCGCACAGCCGGACGACAACAGGACCCATCTCGGAACAGATCGCACCAGGACACCGTAAAGCGGATCTTCGGCTTCTCGCCCCATGAGCGGCGAGTGGGAGCGGCGCCGCAACCGGTCGGCGTGCGATGCCCGTCCTAGAGGGCACCATGATCCGTTCAAGCTTCGCCGGCCCCTGGGCCGCACCGGTGCGTCAGCTGCTCGACTTCGCCTGGACACAGACGCGGGCCTGCGCGTTCGCCATCGCGCTGCTGTGCGGCGTGGCCGTGTCCGCGCTGCCGCCTCACCTCCCGGTGGCGCGCTACGACCTGCTGGTGGTCTACGGCGTGCTGCTCACGCTGGTGTTCTGGATGCGTGGCTGGGAGAGCGGGCGGGATGTCGCCGTCATCGCGGTCTGCCATGTCATCGGACTGGCCTTCGAACTGGTGAAGGTGTCACTCGGGTCCTGGAGCTACCCGGAGCCGGCCGTCCTGAAGTTCGCCGGTGTCCCGCTGTACGGCGGGTTTCTCTACGCGGCTGTCGGCAGCTACATCTGCCGTGCCTGGCATCTGTTCGACCTGGAGATCGTGCGCTATCGGCCGCGCGCGACCGCCGCGGTGGCCGCGGCGGTCTACGTCAACTTCTTCAGCCATCACTGGCTGCCCGATGTGCGGTGGGTGCTGGCCGGGCTGCTCGTGGCCGTCACGATGAGGACGTCGGTGCGCTTCACGGTGCGGGGCGTGCGCCGGCAGATGCCGCTGGCCGTGTCGTTCGTCCTGATCGGGTTCTTCCTGTGGGTGGCGGAGAATCTGGCCACTCTGGTCGGCGCGTGGCGCTATCCGTACCAGGAGCACGGGTGGGAGCCCGTGGGGGTGGCGAAGTTCGGCGCCTGGGCGTTGCTGATCAGTGTGACCTTCGTCCTGGCGGCGGTCGGTCGGCGCGCGGGCTCCGGGGCGACCCGGTAGGCGCGGTGAGCGAGCCCGGGGAGCACGGCTCTGCCGGGTGCGCGAGTCGTCGCCGGAGCTCTCGACTGAGTATCATCCTATGGACGTATTTGAGGTAATTTGCAACCGAGGGTTCTTCACCGACCGTGACCACCCTCGCCGGAGTGATCAATGTCCCGCACCGGCACCACGGACGACGGCGACGAGCTGCTGACCAGGCTCGGGGACCTGACTGCCCAGGCGCGAGCGCAGGCCGAGATGCAGCGCTCCCGGGTCGAGCTGGCCCTCGCGCTGCAGAGCGACATGCTCCCGCGCGATCTGCCCGTCGCCCGGCGGCTGCATCTGGCCGTGCGGTACGCCCCCGCCTGCCAGGGCCTCAACGTGGGCGGCGACTGGTACGACGCCTTCACACTGGGCGACGGCCGTATCGGCCTGTCCATCGGTGACGTCCAGGGCCACAACATCGAGGCGGCCGCCTTCATGGGGCAGGTGCGGGCCGGGCTGCGGGCCCTGGCCTCCGTCACCAGTGAGCCGGGCGAGGTCCTGGCCCGGACCAACGATCTGCTGCTGTCCCTGCGCTCTGACCTGTTCGCCACCTGCACCTTCATGCGGCTCGATCCGTGCGCCGGGGTGCTGGAGAGCGCGCGGGCGGGACATCTGCCCTGCATCTGGGCCACGGCCGACGGCAAGTCCGGACTCACCGCGGACGAGGGCGGTCCACCTCTGGGTGTCCAGACGGGGGCGCGGTATCCGGTGACCCGGTACGAGCTCACCACGGGCGGAGTGTTCGTGCTGCTCACGGACGGTGTCGTGGAGGGGCCGTCGATGCCGCTCGAGGAGGGACTGGACCAGGTGACCCGGCTCGCGGGCATCGCCGCGGTGGCGGGCATGGACGTGGACGCGCTCGCGGCCGCCGTGATCAAGGGGGCCGAGCGTGTGGGGCACGACGACGACGCCGCCGTCCTGGTGGTCGGCCTCGACGGGCCGGACGCTCAGCCATAGGGCCGCAGAGCCCCGCTCCCGCCTCGCCGACGCGGCGACCTCGGTGTCTGATGGCTGCTGTGGTGGGTAGCCAGGATCTGCGCAAGCCGGTCGTCCTCGCTCTGCAGACGCTGGCCGTCGCCGCCTGCTATTACGTGTCGGGGAAGCTGGGCCTGCTGCAGGAGCTGGTCGTCGAGGGCGCGGTCGTCACCCCCATCTGGCCCCCCACCGGCGTCTCGGTCGCCTTCCTGCTGATCCTCGGGCTGCGCTGCTGGCCGGGGATCGCCCTGGGCGCCTTCTTGGTCATCGTGTCCATCACCTCCCTCACGCCGTCCTCGCTCGGCGTCCTGGCGGGCAACACGGCGGCGCCCGTCGTCGGGTATCTGCTGCTGCGCCAAGCCGGATTCCGGACCGATCTCGCGCGGCTGCGGGACGGTCTCGCCCTGGTGTTCCTGGGGGCGTTCACCGCCATGCTGATCAGCTCGACCGTGGGCGCCGGGCTCCTGATCGCCACGGGGAAGCTCGACTGGCCGAGCTTCTGGGCCGTGTGGCTGGCCTGGTGGGTGGGCGACGCGATGGGCGTGCTGATCATCACCCCGGTGCTGCTCCTGCTGGCCCGCCTCCGCCCGCCCCTGCTTCTGACGCGCTGGAAGGAGGCCTCGGGCCTGGCGCTGATCGCCTGTTGTGTCGTGCCGCTGGCCGCTCACAGCTGGCTCAGCCTGCTGTTCCTCGTCTATCCCCTGCTGATCTGGGCTGCGCTGCGTTTCCAACTGGCGGGCAGCATGCTGTGTGCCCTCTTCGCCTCGATCATGGTCACGGCGGCGGCGACCGACGGGAGCGGGCCGTTCGACGGGCTCAGCCGCGTGGAGGTGATGCTCAAGCTGCAGGCCTTCAACGGGGCGATGGCCCTCACGGCGCTCATCCTGTCGGCCGTGATCACCGAGCAGATCAACACCCGGCGTTCAGTGGAGCGCGCATGCCAGGAACTGGTCGAGGTCCTGGAGCACCTCACCGCGGGCGAGTCCGCGGACGGCCGTGCCCCTCCGGAGGAGGGCGGGCTCGGGCGGAGGCAGGACGAGTGACGGCCCCGGGGCCGCGCCGTCGCCGGAACGCAGGGTGGGCGTCATGGCCGAGGTGGAGGTGCCGCAGCTGCTGGTGTCGCCCGCGCACCGGCCGGCCGGACGGCCTGCGGACGGACCCTCCCCGGCCCGTCGGACGAGCGCGTGCCCCGGGTGGAGGTACGCCGCGGTCTGGGACTGGTCCGCGACCGCTACTGCGCCCGGCCCGCCCACTGGAACGCGCCGGTGACCATCATGGCCGCGGAGAGCCTCCCGAAGGACGCCGGCCTTCGCCACACACGCCGGAACACCCCGCTCGGCGGCGACGACATCGACTCGTACATCGGTACGACGATCTCCCTGGACTGCGGCGGCGGGCCGGTGGAGTTCGCCGTGCACCGGCCCGCCCGGCCCTGCGCCTGGATGGACGTCCCGATCGGACCCGGCGCCCAGCGTGACCGGGGCCGACGCCGTGTCGTGAGCCGCACGGCCGCGCCCGGACGCTCAGCCGGCCGACGGAGCCATGCGGATGGCGGCGATGTCGAGCTGCAGACGCACCTTCTCGCTCACCATGGCACCGCCCTCGGCAAGCCTGCTGTTGTACGTCAGCCCCCAGTCGGAGCGGTTGATGGTGGTGGTGCCGTCGAATCCGGCCCTTTCGTATCCGAAGGGGTCGGTGACGTGTCCGATGTAGGTCAAATCGAGCACGACGGGACGTGAGACGCCTTTGATGGTGAGCTCGCCCGACATGCGGAAGAGGTCCGAGCCCGTCTGCTCCACGCCGGTGCTGGTGAAGCGCATACGCGGATAGGCCGCGGCGTCCAGGAAGTCACGGCCGACCAGGTGGGCGTCGCGCTGTTCCACCCCGGTGTCGACGCTGGAGGTGAACAGGGTGATGTCGGCCCGCGACCGGGCGGGGTCGCGCGCGTCGAAGTAGAGCCGGCTTTCGTACTCCAGGAAACAGCCGCGCACGGTGGTCACCATGGCATGCCGGACGGAGAAGCCGATCCTGCTGTGAGCGGGGTCCACGACCCATTCACCGGTGAGGTTCGTCAGGTGGGGGTCCGGCAGCACGGCAGTGGGGGATGCCGGTGCGCCGGCCGGGCGCTGTGGGGGGACAGGCGGCGCCTGCCGACGGGACGACACGACGCGGTTGAACAGGTTCATGATTCATCTAGGTACTTGAGTTTGGTTATTGCCGCAAGTCCCCTTCCGGTTTGCGGCTGTTGAGAAGGCACCCGTGACCTTTTTGCCGCCGCTTTGCACAAAACCCACACACGCCTGTCGCGGCGCTTTGACGAAATAACCACCCGAAACTCCATGGAATTTCATTTCGGGCATATCGGTATTCGGCTTACGTCATCTCGATCGCGAGGTCGTTGTCGACGGTGTAGTAGGGACGCGCGGCAGTTCCGTCCGCGGTGATCGCCGGATAGACGTACACGTGCTTGCGGTCCGCCACGTCGTCGAGGAGCCGGCCGATCCTGATCGGCCGCGCGTCGGCGGTGGGCCGGACGAAGGCGTCCCAGAACCGGCCCGCTCCCCCGCCGTCGACCGTCAGGTCCTTCCGTTCGGCGGTGAAGGAGAAGCCCTTGCCGTCCTCGGCGATCCGGGGGCTCAGGCTCCGTACCGTGTCGCTGCCGCGCAGGCGCAGGCGCACGGTGGCGTCCTCGTGGAGCCTGGCGCCGTGCAGACGGGCCTCGACCGTGACGGCCCGGTCGGTGACGTCGATGGTGCGGGCCTCGGCGTGGGCGGTGCGCAGCCATGCCCGCAGGGCGAGGAAGCTGTCCTTCGTGACGTACGGGATCCGGACGGCGACGGGTGAGGGCCGGTCGCGGAGGTGTCCGTCGACGAGGACGCGCAGGTCCCGCAGGCCGGGGCGCAGCCGCTGCCGCCCGGCTCCCGCTTCCGGCAGCAGAAAGAGGTCCCAGCGGCCTTCGTCGAGGGCTTGGTGCGGTTCCAGCACGGTGTGCCAGGTGCCGTCCGCCGGGTCGGGTTCCAGCTCGAAGTGGTGGCGGGTCGTCTCTGGACGGCCCTTCTTGGGGCGCAGCACCAGGAGCAGCTCGGGGCGGGCGGACGAGGCAGCGGGCAGGCGGAAGGTGATCCGGCCGTCCGTGTCGATGGCGCAGTCGGTGCGCACGGGGGTGTCGTGGTGGTGCTTGCTCATCGTTGTCCCTTCCGTATCGCGCGCAGGGCGCCGGCGGCAGCGGTGTGGGCGAGGTCGCGGGCGGCGTGGCCGCGGCCGGCCAGCGGACTGTCCGTACGGCGGTGCTGACCGGTGGCCCGCCGGCCCGTGTTCTTGGCCGTCATGGCCTCGTCGATGATGCGTTCGGCCTGTGCGACGACGGGGTCCGGGGCGAAGCGGTGGGCGTTCTCCAGGGCGGTGCGGCCCATGCGGCGGCGGCGTTCGTCGTCACCCACGAGTTCCAGCAGGGCCGAGGCGAGCGCGTCGCGGTCTCCGACCGGCACCAGCCGGCCGTCGGCTCCGTCCTTGATGATCTCGCCGGGGCCGTAGGGGCAGTCGGTGCTGACGACAGGCAGTCCGCAGCGCATCGCCTCGACGATCGTCATGCCGAACGGCTCGAAGTCGGACGTGGCCGCGGCGATCGAGGCCTTGGCCCATTCGGCCTCCATCGGGGTGGCGGCCCCCATCAGGAACACGTTGTTCCACAGGCCCAGGCGTTCGATGAGCTGCCGCAGGGCAGGCTGTTCCTCTCCCTTGCCGTAGATGCGCAGCTGCCAGTCCGGGTGCGCGGCGGCGACCTGGGCGAACGCCTCGACGAGGAGGTCGTAGCGCTTCACACGCACGAGCCGACCGGCGGCGATCACGATCTTGGCGGTGCCGTCGGCGGGAGGCAGCGCGGGGTCGGGGACGCTGTTCGGGAGGGCTTCCACATGGACGCCGGGCAGCCACATCTTGCGCCGGTAGGCGGCGGCGTCCGCTTCCGTGACGGTGGTGACGACGTCGAGGCGGCGGTAGGCGCGGCGCAGCGCGGTGCGCAGCCGCGGGGAGTGGTTGTCCAGCGTGAGGTGCTCCTGACCGACGCGCAGGACGCGCTGCGGGGCCTGACGGGCGATGTGCACGTTGAGGCCCGGGCGGGTGCCGATGACGACGTCGGCGTCGAGCGAGGCGAGGTGCTCGCCGATCCGCTGGTCGGTCAGCTCGCTGTACTGGTGGTGTCGGTACTCGGCGGGCGGGTACACCCGCGCCGGTCTCCGGTGCAGCGGATGGTCCGCTTCCTTGCGCAGGTCCACCAGCGGCCGCAGCCGCACCCGGGGATGCGGGGTGAGGTTGGGGTGCTCCCGGTGGCGTAACGCGGAGACGATCTCCACGTCGTGCCGCTCGGCTAGCGCCCCGGCCAGGTTGAACGTGGTGGTGATCGTGCCTCCGATTCCATAGGCGTTGTGGATCAGGAAAGAGATCTTCATGGTGGCCTAGACCGCGTCAACGATCGAAGCGTTGTTCGTCGTTACCACTCTGTGGCCGTGGCAGGGCAGGGCGGGCGTTCCTGCCGGATCAGACATGATCTCGGACATAAGTGGTCTGGGCCATACCCGTTGCCGCCCGGTTGTGAATAGCTTGACGTGTTTGCCCGCAGCAGCGTCGCGTCATCGGGTGCACCCGCGTATCGATCTTCAGGAGACCCATGCGCCCCCGCATAACCTCCCTCCCGCGCATCACCTCCCTCCCGCCCTTCGCCCTGGCCGGCGGCGCGCTGGCCGTGGGGGTCGGCGGGCTGTATCTCGCGGGGCTGATGCTCACGGGCGGGGAGATCGACACCGGCACCACCGTGCGCGGGGTGGAGATCGGAGGGCTGAGCCGCGCCGAGGCGGTACGGAAGCTGGAGCGGCACCTGGGTGCGGACGGATCGCGGGAACTGCCTGTGAAGGTCGGGGAGCGCACGGGCACGGTCGATCCGCGGCACGCCGGGCTCTCCTACGACGCCCGGGAGACCGTCGACCGGGCGGCGCGCACCGGTACCGATCCGTTCAGTGTGTTCGGCGGGTTCTTCCGCTCGGGCGGTGTGATCGAGCCGGTCGTACGCCTGGACGAGGACAAGGCCCGGGCGGCCCTCGGGCGGCTGGCGAAGGGGCTCGACCAGAAGGTCCGTGACGGTGCCGTCTCCTTCGACGGCGGGCGGGTCGAGGAGGTCGCGCCGCGCACGGGGTACGCGCTGGACGTGAACGCCGCGGTCACTCCCCTGCGCGACTCCTTCCTGCGCGGGGACGGCGACGCGGTCACATCGCTGCCCGCCCGTGAGACCCGGCCCAAGGTCACGGCCGACGAGGTCGGGCGGGCGGTGCGCACGTTCGCGGAGCCGGCCGTGTCGGCGCCCGTCACACTCACCGCGGCCGGCAGGCGGTTCACGGTCGGCCAGGACGTGCTGGGCGAGCATCTGACGATGCGGCCGGACGGCAGCGGCAGACTGAGACCGGAGCTGGACGCCGAGGGGCTGCGCACCGACCCCGCCGTGGCCGGCCCGCTGGACGAGGTCACCACCACCGCCGAGAACGCCAGGCTGAGCTCGGACGGCGACAAGGCCGTGGTCGCCGAGGACGCCAGGGTCGGCCGAGAGGTCACCGACAAGGCGCTGGGCAAGGCGGTGCTGCCACTGCTCACGCGATCGGGCGGCGACCGCGACGGCGAGGTCGCCGTACGCGAGACCCAGCCGGAGGTGACCCGGGAGAACGCCCCGGAGCTGGGGCTGACGGAGAAGATGTCCTCCTTCACGGTCCACTTCGAACCGGCCGAGTACCGCACGAAGAACATCGGCCGGGCGGTGGAACTCATCAACGGCTCCCTCGTCAGGCCGGACGAGATGTGGAGCTTCAACCGGACCGTCGGCGAGCGCACCGAGGCGAACGGCTTCGTCGAAGGCATCATCATCCTCGACGACAAGTTCACCAAGGCGTCCGGCGGCGGCGTCTCGGCCGTCGCGACGACCATGTACAACGCGCTGTTCTTCGCCGGGGTCAAGCCCGTGGAGCACGGCGCGCACTCCTTCTACATCGAGCGCTACCCGGAGGGCCGCGAGGCCACGGTCGCCTGGGGCAGCCTGGACCTGCGATTCACCAACGACTCCGGCAAGGCGATCTACATCCAGGCAGAGTCCACGGACACGTCGGTGACCGTCTCCTTCCTCGGCACCCGCAAGTACGACGAGATCAAGTCGGTCAAGGGGCCGCGCACCGAGGTGAAGAAGCCGTCGAAGAAAAAGAGCAAGGACAAGGAGTGCGTGCCGCAGACTCCGCTCGAAGGGTTCGACGTCACCGTGGAGCGGATCTTCTACAACGACGGCAGGGAAGTGAAGCGGGAGCCGTACCGCACGCACTACACACCGCGTGACGAAATCATGTGCGAGTGATCCACCCGTCGTTCGTCCGCACTTGGAACTCTCCTTTCCTGCCAGGACGTTGACCCCTCCCTGAGCCGTCAGCAGAATGAGCGCGCAGTGAGCTGAGAGCGCTCTCAAGGGAGATTCATGACTGGCAGACAAGGCCCGGCGTTCAGCCGGCGTTCGCTCATCGGTGCCGGACTCGGTATCAGTGCCATGGGGCTTGCCGCGGCCGGCCCAGGGCAGGCCATGGCGGCCGGTGCGGCCGTCGCCGGCCGGGAATCGGCCCCGGTCCGGGGACGGGCCTTCCTCGCCGCGGCCATGGACGCCTATCCCGACCACGGCGCCATCCGCCTGACCCAGAGCTACACCGACCAGGCCGGCCTGTTCAGCACCGCGTTCACCTACGACAACGCCCTGGCGATCCTGGCCCACCTGGCGGCGCGGACCTCGGGTGGTCTCAGCAGGGCAACGGCGTTGGGCGACGCCCTGCTCTACGCCCAGTCGCACGACCCGGTGCATGACGACGGCAGGCTCCGGCAGGCATACAACGTCGGGCCGTACACCTTCTACGACGGCTCGCGGCAGCCCGACGGCTTCGTACGGGCGGACGGCAGCGCCAACGTCGGTACGCAGTTCGGCTTCACCGGCACGGCCGTGGGCGACATGGCCTGGGCGGGGATCGCGCTGAGCGCCCTTGCCCGCCGCACCAAGGCACGCCGCTTCCTCGCCGGTGCCGTACGCATCGGCGAGTGGATCGAGCGCACCGGCCGGACCGACGAACCGCTCGGCGGCTACAAGTTCGGAGTGGACGGGGCGAACCAGAGGCTGCCGTTCACCTCCACCGAGCACAATACGGACCTGGTGTGTCTCTTCGGCCGGCTCGCCCGGCTCACCGGGGACCGGGTGTGGCCGGAGCGACGCGGGCGGGCCGAGGCGTTCGTGCGGAGGATGTGGGAACCGTCCGGGGGCTTCTTCTACACCGGCACGAACGACGGAGTGACCGTCAACAAGTCCCCGATCCCGGAGGACACACAGACCTGGACCCATCTCGCGCTCGGTTCCGCCGGCCGCTCGCGTTCGCTGGACTGGGCCGCGGCCGAGCTGGCCGTTGTTGATCATGCCGAGCGCAGGAACAGCACGGTGCCCGCAGGGTCGTACGAGGGGGTCACCTTCAGCTCGGCGAGTCTGGTGGCGGACGAGGACGCGCCGATCGCCGAGGGTCAGCCCAAGCCCGACCGCAACGGGGTGTGGTTCGAGGGGACGGCCCACCTCGCGCTCGCCCTGCGGGACCGGCGGGACCGTGGTGACGAGGCACGCGCCCGGCGCCTGATCGCCTCGATCGAGCAGGCCCAGGAGCTGCTGGGCGGGGGTCAGACCCTCGGTGGCAAGGCCCTCCCCGAGCGGGCCGGAGTCGTGTCCGCGAGCAGTCCGCTGGACACCGGGTTCGGCTTCGGCTACTACCCGTACCGGCACACGGGGGCGACCGCCTGGTACCTGATGGCCGCGGCGCGCTTCAATCCGCTTCAGGCGTGACGGGCTGCCCGGTCCGCCCACGCGTGCGACGGACCGGGCAGCTTCTCAACGGACGCGGTGAACGGTCTGGTCGGTCAGTTCGTAGCGGGCGCCCACGATCGCCAGCTTGCCGGTGGCGATCCTCGTGGCGAGGTCGGGCTCCGCTTCCAGCTTGGAGCGTACGAGACTGACATTGGCGTCGACGGTCGCGTCGATGCGGGCGTCGCCTTCCTTGCTGTGGTCTATGGCCGGGCCTATCTGGTCGGCCAGGTACTGGATGTGCGCGGGCAGGTGGCTCCCGGACTGCTCGGCCTCGACAGCGGCACGCACCGCGCCGCACGACTGGTGCCCGAGCACGACGACCAGGGGTATGCCGAGTTCCAGAACGCCGTAGGCGACGCTGCCGAGTACGGCCTCGTCCAGGACCTCACCGGCCGTGCGGACGGTCATCAGGTCGCCCAGTCCCTGGTCGAAGACCAGCTCCGGGGGGACACGGGAGTCGATGCAGCCGAGCACGACCGCGAAGGGGTGCTGAGCTGTGGCCAACGTGCGCCGGATCTCCAGGCTTTCGTGTGGGTGGCGTTCACGGCAGGCGCGCCAGCGACGGTTGCCGGCGGCCAGCTCTTCGAGGGCCTCGGCCGGGGTTTCGGGCCGTGAGCCTTGGGTGGGGGCGGCGGCGGCCGGCCGGGCGGCGCCGAGGCCCGCGCCGAAGGCTGCGGCCCCGGTCAGCGCGGTGCGCAGGAGCGTGCGGCGGACGGTGCCACCGGTGGTCGGCCGTGGACCGGCGAAGGGGTGCGGTTCACGGCCGGCGCCTCTGTGGGCAGCGGAATCTGTCTTCACGACCAGAACGTATGCCCGAATGTGCGCCCGGCCGCGTTTCTTGCCGTTTCATGGTGAGAGTTGGGTAAGTGATGTTCTTACCTTGAACCGTTTTTGACAGTCCTTCAGGGGAAAGCAGAACGCCCCGGGCCGGCCGGCCCGGGGCGTTCTGTCTGGCGGAGTCGATCAGACCAGGTCGAACCGGTCCAGGTTCATGACCTTGACCCACGCGGCGACGAAGTCGTTCACGAACTTCTCCTTCGCGTCGTCGCTCGCGTAGACCTCGGCGAGCGCGCGCAGCTCGGAGTTCGAGCCGAAGACCAGGTCGGCGCGGGAGCCGGCCCACTTGACCTCGCCCGTGGCGGCGTCGCGGCCCTCGAACGTGGTCTGGTCCTCGGACGTCGACTTCCACTCGATGCCCAGGTCGAGCAGGTTGACGAAGAAGTCGTTCGTCAGCGAGCCGGGCGTCTTGGTGAAGGCGCCGAGCTGGGACTGCTGGTAGTTGGCGCCCAGGACACGCAGGCCACCGACCAGGGCGGTCGTCTCGGGGGCGCTCAGGGTGAGCAGGTTCGCCCGGTCGAGCAGCAGGAACTCGGCCGGGAGGCGGTTGCCCTTGCCGTGGTAGTTGCGGAATCCGTCGGCGGTCGGCTCGAGCGCCTCGAACGACTCGGCGTCGGTGTGCTCCTCCGTCGCGTCCACACGGCCCGCGGCGAAGGGAACCCGCACCTGGAAGCCGGCTTCCTTGGCGGCCTTCTCGACGGCGGCGGAGCCACCGAGGACGATCAGGTCGGCCAGGGAGACCTTCTTCGCGCCGGAGTTGAACTCCTCCTGGATGCCTTCCAGGACGCGCAGGACCTGCGCCAGCTCGTCGGGCTCGTTGACCTCCCAGCCGCGCTGCGGCTGCAGGCGGATGCGGGCGCCGTTGGCGCCGCCGCGCTTGTCGCTGCCGCGGAAGGTGGACGCCGAGGCCCACGCGGTGGACACCAGCTGCGAGACGGACAGGCCCGACTCGAGGAGCTTGGTCTTGAGGCTCTCGATGTCCTCGGCGCCGATGGTCTCGCCCTCGGCCTCGGGCAGCGGGTCCTGCCAGATCAGGGTCTCCGCCGGGACCTCCGGGCCGAGGTACAGGGACTTCGGGCCCATGTCACGGTGGGTCAGCTTGAACCAGGCGCGGGCGAAGGCGTCCGCGAACTCCTGCGGGTTCTCGTAGAACCGGCGGGAGATGGGCTCGTAGATCGGGTCGAAGCGCAGCGACAGGTCGGTGGTGAGCATCTTCGGACGGTGCTTCTTCGACGAGTCGTGTGCGTCCGGAACGATCTCCGGGGCGTCCTTCGCGACCCACTGGTTGGCGCCGGCCGGGCTCTGCTCGAGCTCGTACTCGAACTCGAAGAGGTTCTTGAAGAACCCGTTGCTCCACTGCGTCGGGGTGGTGGTCCAGGTGACCTCCAGGCCGGAGGTGATGGCGTCCCCGCCCTTGCCCGTGCCGTAGGTGCTCCTCCAGCCCAGGCCCTGCTCCTCCATGGAGGCGGCCTCGGGGTCGGCGCCGACGTTGTCGGCCGGGCCGGCACCGTGGGTCTTGCCGAAGGTGTGACCGCCGGCGATCAGGGCGACGGTCTCCTCGTCGTTCATCGCCATGCGGCGGAACGTCTCGCGGATGTCGCGGGCCGCAGCGATCGGGTCCGGGTTGCCGTTGGGGCCCTCGGGGTTGACGTAGATGAGGCCCATCTGGACCGCGCCCAGCGGGTTCTCCAGCTCGCGGTCACCGGTGTAGCGCTTGTCGTCGAGCCAGGTGGTCTCGGGACCCCAGTAGACGTCCTCCTCGGCCTCCCAGACGTCGGCGCGGCCGCCGGCGAAGCCGAAGGTCTCGAAGCCCATCTGCTCCAGGGCGACGTTGCCGGTGAGGATGAGGAGGTCGGCCCAGGAGATGGACTGGCCGTACTTCTTCTTGACGGGCCACAGCAGGCGGCGGGCCTTGTCGAGGTTGCCGTTGTCCGGCCAGCTGTTGAGCGGGGCGAAGCGCTGCTGGCCCGCGCCGGCGCCGCCGCGGCCGTCGCTGATGCGGTAGGTGCCCGCACTGTGCCAGGCCATACGGATCATCAGGGGGCCGTAGTTGCCGAAGTCGGCGGGCCACCAGTCCTGCGAGGTGGTCAGTACCTCGGCGATGTCCTGTTTGACGGCGTCGAGGTCGAGGTTCTTGAAGGCCTCTGCGTAGTCGAAGTCCCCACCGAGAGGGTTGGCCACCTCGGGGTTCTTGGCGAGGATCTTCAGGTTGAGCCGCTCGGGCCACCACTGGCGGTTGCCGCCGCCCTGGGTCGGGTGCAGGGCGCGGCCGTGCGCGACCGGGCAGCCGCCTGCCTCCTCCGACTTCGAGTCGGTGACGATCGCGTCGTGGTTCTCAGTCATGGAAATCCTTCCGGACGGGGTGGATCACGGTGCTCGGGTGGATCACATTGCTCAGGAACTGCGGGCGGTGGAACAGGCGGGGCACAGGCCCCAGTAGATGACCTCGGCCTCGTCGACGGCGAAGCCGCGGTCGTCGGAGGCGGTCAGGCAGGGGGCGTGGCCGACCGCGCAGTCGACGTCGGCGACGGTCCCGCACGACCGGCATACGAGGTGGTGGTGGTTGTCGCCGACCCGTCCCTCATAGAGAGCCGGGCTGTTGGGAGGGTCGAGGCGGCGTACGAGTCCTGCCGCGGTGAGTGCGTGGAGCCCCTCGTACACGGCTTGGACGGAGATGTGGCCGACGCGGCCGCGCACCTCGGAGGCGATGACCTCGGCGCCGAGGTGGTCACCGTCCCGCACGGTCTCGAGCAGCGCGACGCGGGCGGCCGTCACCCGCAGGCCGGCACCGCGGAGCTCCTCGGCGGTGGTCGGGTTCTGGGATGCGGTCATGCCGGACAACCTAGTGCCATAAACACGACCGATTCAAGAAAACGAACGGTTCAATTTTGGTGTCGTGTTCGTGAGGCCTTGCGTGGCGGGCTTCATCGCAGCTTTGTGAACTCCGTCACAGGGATTGTGCCGTGGAGTTCTGCCGGCCGGGTGGTCAGCCGTGCCCGTGGCGTGTCAGTACCGCTCGTGCCGTCGCCCGCCATCGTGATGACCGCCGGTGCCCTCCTCACCGGCGCTCTTTCTCCCTGACGGAGGCTCAGGCGTTCGTGGAGGTCAGGCGTTCGAGCTTGGCGGTGGCCGTGGCGGCCTTGCGATCGGCCTCGCGGACGCGGCGGTCCGCAGTACGCGCCCGTTCCCGGGCCGACCGCTGGGCGAAACGGGCCTGCTCATGCTCGCCCCTGATGCGTTCCAGTTCCTCGGTGAGCTCGCCGACGCGCCGCTGGAGGCGGTCCACCTGCTCTTTCGCCTCCTGCACGTCCCGGGCGGCGGCCGCCGCCTCGTCCTGCAGCGTCCCCAGCTCCCGCTCGGCGGCCTCGGCGTCCCGCCGGGCCTCGGCCAGTCGCCGCCGCTCCACGTCCGCCTTCCGGTTCGAGCGGGAAGGGGCAGCCGAGGCAGACGGGCGGCGCCGGGCCCCGGTGCCCTGCGGGACGGCTCGCTCCACGGCGGCCGGAAAGCCGACGGTGGCGCTGAGCGGCTTGACCAGCCTCCCGCACGCCCAGGCCCGGGCGGCTTCGGGGTCGGCCAGGACGGCGTGCAGGGTGTTCTCGACCTCGCGCAGCACGCTGTCGCCGACCGGGTGACCGGCCTCCGCGGCGAGCTGCCGGGCCTGGGCGGACAAGGCGCGCACGATCGCGTGCCGCTGCCGGCTCAGCTCACGCAGCTCGGGGCCGTCCAGGTCGTGGTGGGCCTGCCGCAGGCCTTCCCCCAAGCGGAGCAGGGGCTCGACCTCGCCGGGGAGACCGCGGACCAGGAGATTACCCACCCAGGCCGCGAGACTGGGCTTGCGCAACGCGCCGATCCGCTCGGCGAGCTCCCGGTCACCGGCGGTACGGGCGGCGGCGACGGCCGAGGCCCGGGCCGCGGTGAACTCGTCCGGCCGCAGGGCGTACAGCTCGTCGGCCACGGCGTCGTACTCCATGAGCGTCCCTTTCGCGCGGAAGCTCCGCTTCGATCGTCTCAGGCCGCGCCGACCGGGGCTCGCGGAAGGCTCCGGAGGTACCCCGTTCATGATCGGGAGATCGACCGTTTAACATATGAGCGCCGCCTAGCTCGAAAGATGGATCTGTGACTGTCAACGACGACTCGTTCACCAACTGGAAGAACCGCGAGGAGATCGCGGAGTCGATGATCCCGATCATCGGGAAGCTGCACCGGGAGCAGGACGTGACCGTCCTGCTGCACAGCCGCTCCCTGGTGAACAAGTCGGTGGTCAGCATCCTGAAGACCCACCGGTTCGCCCGCCAGATCGCGGGTGCGGAGCTCTCCGTCACCGAGACGCTGCCGTTCCTCAAGACCCTGGCCGAGCTCGACCTCGGGCCGTCGCAGATCGACATCGGCATGCTGGCCGCGACGTACCGCGAGGACGACCGCGGTCTGTCGATCGCGGAGTTCACCGCCGAGGCCGTCGCCGGTGCCACCGGGGCCAACAAGATCGAGCGCCGCGAGGGCCGCGACGTCGTCCTGTACGGGTTCGGCCGCATCGGCCGCCTCGTGGCCCGGCTGCTCATCGAGAAGTCCGGCTCGGGCAACGGCCTGCGCCTGCGGGCCATCGTCGTCCGCGGCGGAGGCGATCAGGACATCGTCAAGCGCGCCTCGCTGCTGCGCCGCGACTCGATCCACGGCCAGTTCCAGGGCACGATCACCGTCGACGAGGCGAACAGCACGATCGTCGCCAACGGCAACGAGATCAAGGTCATCTACGCGAACGACCCGTCCGAGGTCGACTACACGGCGTACGGCATCAAGGACGCCATCCTCATCGACAACACCGGCAAGTGGCGCGACCGCGAGGGCCTGTCGGAGCACCTGCGCCCGGGGATCGACAAGGTCGTGCTGACCGCCCCCGGCAAGGGCGACGTCCCGAACATCGTCCACGGCGTCAACCACGACACGATCAAGCCGGACGAGCAGATCCTGTCCTGCGCGTCGTGCACCACGAACGCGCTGGTGCCGCCGCTGAAGGCGATGGACGACGAGTTCGGGGTCCAGCGGGGCCACGTGGAGACCGTCCACTCGTTCACCAACGACCAGAACCTGCTGGACAACTACCACAAGTCCGAGCGCCGGGGCCGCAGCGCGCCGCTCAACATGGTCATCACCGAGACCGGTGCCGCCTCCGCCGTCTCCAAGGCGCTGCCCGAGCTGAAGGCGAAGATCACCGGCAGCTCCATCCGGGTGCCGGTGCCGGACGTCTCCATCGCGATCCTCAATCTGCAGCTCGCGCGCGAGACCACCCGCCAGGAGGTGCTCGACTACCTCCGTGAGGTCTCCCTGACCTCGCCGCTGAAGCGCCAGATCGACTTCATCAGCGCCCCGGACGCGGTCTCCAGCGACTTCATCGGCTCGCGCCACGCCTCGATCGTCGACGCCGGCGCGACCAAGGTCGAGGGCGACAACGCGATCCTCTACCTCTGGTACGACAACGAGTTCGGCTACTCGTGCCAGGTCATCCGTGTCGTGCAGCACGTGTCCGGCGTGGAGTACCCGACGTACCCGGCTCCGGCGGTCTGATCCCGGCGATCCGGTGAAAGCGCGGGGCGTGCGGGCCCCGCGCTTTCCTGCGTCAGGAGCGCGAGAGCTGGACCCTGTACTCCCGTGTCCGCGAGCCGTCCTCGCCGCTCACGGTCACGACGGCTACGCGTGATGCCTCCTTGCGGACGGTCACGGTCGCGTACGGGTCACGGGCCGTCGCGGTGATCCTCGCCCGGTCCGGGCGGTCGGCCGCCACGCGGTAGCTCGTCCGGTCCGGGTCGAAGCCGTCGAGCGGCTCGCCGTCCACCTCGATCGACGCGGCGGCGGAGTCGGAGGAAGCTCCCGGTGCCTTGGCGCGCAGCTCGATCTCGCCGAGGGTGATGTAGCCGCCCGGGCGTGCCGTCATGGCCACGCGCACCCCGGTCACCGGGCCGGTGGCGCGCACCGGGACGTCGACCACAGGTGTGCCCTCGGTGCCCACGGCGACCTCGTCGCTCGCGTCGGCCCAGGTGCCGTCGGCCCCGCGCACCTGCACCTTGAGGGACTGCGCGAAGCTGACGTTGCCGCCGTCGCGGTGGAAGTGGGTGACGACCCGGGTGAGATCGCGTGCCTCGGGCAGGGTGAAGGTGATGGTGTCGGACGGGTTCTTCGTGCCTGATCGCCAGTTCGACCAGGCCTTCTCGGACGTGTTTCCGTTGCGCAGGCCCTCGGCGGAGTACCCGCTCTCGGTGTACGTCGCGCCGGCCGTCACGCCCTCGTCGAGCGCGGTGTTCGTCTCCCGGGGTGCGGTGACCTGGACGCGTACGGCCGCCGCTGCCGTCGTTTTGCCGGGGACGTGGGCGGTGCCTCGCAGGGTCACCACTCCGGTGTCGTCGAACGCGCCGTCGGGTGCGGGGTCCCAGGTGACCGGAAGGTCGGCACTTCCGCCGTGCCGTCCGATGCCGGTGACCGTGGCGGGCAGGTCGGGGCGTCCGCCGGTGTAGGTCTTGGCGCGGGCCGGATGTGTCGAAGCGATGGTGTCCACGGTCACGACCGCTTCGGCCCGGACGGTCCGGCCGAGCGCGTCGGTCGCCCGGCCCTTCACCCGGACGGTTCCGGGCTCGCGCCACCGTGACTCGGAGGGCAGCGTCCACCGCACGGGGAGCGATCCCCGGGCGCCGTCCCGGTAGACGGGTGTCACGGTCCCGGGCAGTTCGGGCGTGCGGCCGGGGACGGTGAACGCCTTGGCCTGCTGGGTACGGAGCACGGTCTCGTCGGTGACGGCCCACCGCTGGTTGGCGTTGGAGGTCGGGAGGAAGGCCGATACGCGGGCGCCGTCCGCCGTCGACTGCCCCACGACGTCGAGCAGTCGGCCCGTCGCGGCGTTGACGAAGGTCCAGGTCCCGTCTCCGGTGGTCGACATGATCCACCGCGCGGCCGGCGTGTCGCTCTCTTCCAGCACCGCCTCGTTGTCGCGCACGGCGAGGCGTGTGCCCGTGGCGGCGTTGACGAGGGCGTAGCGCTCCCGGTTGCCGTCGCCCCTGGTCAGCTGCTTCACGGACCACAGCTGGGACTTGGCGGCCGGGTCGGCCGTACGGACGACGACGCCGTTGCCTTCGCCGGACGGGGCCAGGGACTTGCCGCTCTGGGCTCCCTGGAGGCGGTAGACATGGCCGGGCTGGACGAGTGCGGCGTCCTTGCCGGTACCCGAGACACCGTCGACGAGGAAGCTCGTGACCGACTTCGCGGGGACGGTCAGCGTGGCGGAGTCGTCCTTCACCTTCACCGGGGCGCCGCGTACCAGGGCGCCGTCGGCGCTGGTCACCACGGGGGTCACCTCGGCGCCGGGTGCGACCCGCCCGAAGCGTGAGAGGTCCAGGGTCACGGCGCGCGGGGCCGTGCCGCTGTTGACGTGCACCACGGTCGCCCCGCGGCCGGACTTCCGTACGGCGGCGACGCTGGAGGGATCGTCGGCCTTCACGAAGTGGTCGCCGGGGCGGATGTGGTGGGTGAAGTTGCGCAGGGTGTGGAACTTGGTGTTGGCCTTGACCGGGCAGCTCTCCAGGGTGTCCTTCGCGGTGCAGTTGAACGGGATGTGGATGCTGCCCCAGTTCTTGCCCGCCTGCGCCTGGGGGATGGAGTCCTCCACGGGCTGCCACAGCACCCAGGCGGACGGCTCCAGTTCACGGATGTCCTCGACGACCCGGGTGGCGATGCCGAGCCCCGGTTCCATGCCGGTGAAGTCGGTGCCGGTCCCCCAGGTGCCCTCGACCTCGCTCATCCAGAACGGCCGGTCGGCGGCCTTGGCGCTGTCGCGGGCGCTGGTGCGCATGCCGGTGCCGTAGGTGTGCACGTTGAGCTGGTCGACGGCGGCGCGGGCGGAGTCGTCGTAGGCGTTCCAGTTGCGGACGAAGGTGCTCGGGTTGGTCTCGTCCATGGCGGAGACGGTGGCGCGGGTCTTCGCCTTGTCGAGGGCGCGGCGCACGGCCAGTACGACCTTCTGCTGGAGCTCCGGGCCGGCGTGGGCGCCCTCCTGGCGGCCTCCGGTGGGCTGTCCGTCGGGGCCGATCTGCGTGCCCCAGTAGTTGGTGTTGGGCTCGTTGAGCGGCGCGAGGGTGTCGAACTTGATGCGGTGTTTCTTCTCCAGCTGCTCCGTCACCTTGACCAGGTAGGTGGCGAAGTCGTCGACGCGGTCCGGGCGTATCTGGTCGGTGTTGGCGTCGAAGCCTCCCGAGACATAGCCGCTGACGGTCTGGAACCAGGGGGGCGAGTTGCTGAAGGCCTCCCACTTGGTCACCTTCTTCTTGACCCGGTCCACCCACCAGCGCTGTCCCGGGTCGGCGGACCAGTCCCAGTGCTCGGGGTCGCCGGGGTTCCACCAGTCGGTGTCCTCCCTGGTGGTGCCCGCCGGGGCCTTCCAGAAGCCGTCCATGGTCGCGCCGGTCTTCATGTAGTCCTTGCGGACGTCGGGGGCGTTGCCGCCGCCGATGTTGTAGCGCGCGATGTTGAGGCGGAGGCCGTCCTCGCCGAACAGCATGTCGGCGAGCTTCTGGCGGATGGGTTCCGGGTAGCGGCCCGTGATGTTGGCGAACCAGACGAGGCTCGTCCCCCACCCTTCGAACTCCTGCTGCCGGTAGGACGGGTCGATCCGTACCGTGACCGCGCTGCCGGGCGGTTCGGCGGCAGCGGCGGGAGGTGCGGCCAAGAGCCCCGCGCCGAGCACCAGGGGGGCGGTGATCGCCCAGGCCGGGGCGAGGCGATGTCTGCTGGACATGGATTCCCTTCGGGAGTGAACAGAACCGCGCAGAACCAATCGAGTTTCCCGAATGTTTTAGGACGGCAATCAACACGTCAAGAGGTGCGGCGAGTTGGGAACCGACGCACACCCCTTGACGCGTTCCGCCTCGCCGCCTCAATAATGACCATCCACCCACTGTCCACATATCTAAACGACGTTCTCTGTTGTGTACGCGAGCGAGCACGGAGGCGCAGTGACCGGTTTAGGCACCATCCGCAGTCGTCCGATCGTCGCCTCCCTCGCCGCCGTGCTCGCCGTCTCCGGCTGCTCGGTGGCCGGCGCCGACCCCATCGGCGGCGGTCCGGACACCCTGCGCGTCGTCCTTCCCGAGGAACCGCCGACCCTCGAACCCTGTGACGCCTCGCTGACCGCGACGGGCCGGGTGACTCGGGCCAACATCACCGAGGCGCTCACCGAACGCGAACCGTCCACCGGACGCCTGGAACCCGCCCTCGCCACCAAGTGGACCCGGGAATCGGCCACTTCGTGGACCTTTACCCTCCGCGAGGGCGTCAGCTTCCACGACCAGACGCCCTTCACGGCGGCCGCCGCCGCGTTCTCCATCGAGCGCGCCACGGATTCCGGCATCGACTGCAACGTCGACGGCTACATCTTCGCGGACAGCGAGCTGACCGCCACGCCCGTCGACGACACCACTCTCCGGGTCACCACGGCGAAGCCCGACCCGATCCTGCCGCTGCGCCTGTCCTTCGTCGAGATCGTGCCGACGAGCACCGACCCCGACTCCCGGGTGCGCGAGCCGGTCGGCACGGGGCCCTACCGGATCGACGACTGGAACCAGGGCCGTCACCTGCGGCTGAAACGCTTCCCCGGATACTGGGGCAAGGCTCCCGAGTTCGCCGCGGCCACCTACGTCTGGCGTGCCGAGGGCAGTGTGCGCGCGGCCATGGTGACGAACGACGAGGCCGACGTCGCGATCGGGCTCGCCCCCGAGGACGGGGCCGGTGACCGCGCGGTCGAGTTCGCCACCAACGAGGTGTCGTACCTGCGGATCGACGCCACCGAGCCGCCCCTGGACGACATCCGGATCCGACGGGCCGTCAACTACGCGATCGACCGGGAGGGGCTGGTCACCGCAGTCTTCGCCGGCCGGCCCAGCGGGCAGCTCGTGTCCAAGGGCGTGACCGGCTACAACCCGGGCATCGAGCCGTGGCCGTACGACCCGGAACGGGCCCGAAGACTCGTCGCCGAGGCCCGCGCCGACGGAGTCCGCACCGACGCCACCATCACCCTCATCGGCCGCAACGGCATCTACCCGAAGGCCGCCGAGGCGATGGAGGTCGTCCAGGACGGTCTGATCAAGGCCGGGCTGAAGGTCAGGATCAAGATGCTGGACGTCAACGCCTGGCTGGAGTACCTGCTGCGCCCCTTCCCGGCCGGCGACACCGGCCCCACCCTGCTCCAGGCCCAGCACGGCAACCAGGCGGGCGACGCCGCCTTCACGATGGGACAGATCTACGGCAGTCAGGGCGCCCAGAGCAGCTACGGCACCGAGGCGCTCGACACGCTCATCGAGGAGGCGCAGCTCGCCTCGGGCGGGAAACGGCAGAAGGCGTTCGCGGACGCGTTCACCCATCAGAACGACAAGGTCGTCCGGGACGCCGTCATGGCCAACATGACCGGCCTGCTGGCCCTCTCCCCCAAGGTCCGCTACCGGCCCGACTCGGCCACCAGCGACGAGATGCGGCTCGCCGACATGCGCCGCGCGGACTGAGGGAGGACTTCACATGCTGACCTTGCTGCGCCGCCGCGCGGTCTCCAGTGTCGTGCCGCTGCTCGTGGTGGTCCTCGGTGTCTTCTTCCTGGCCCGCCTCACCGGGGACCCCGCCAACCTGTATCTGCCGCTGAGCGCGACGCCCGAGATGCGGGCCGAGTTCGCCGCCCGCAACGGCTTGGACGAACCGCTGATCACCCAGTTCGGCGACTATCTCGCCCAGGTCGCCCACCTCGACTTCGGCGAGTCGCTGCGCACCGCCCAGCCGGCGGGCGAGGCCGTCCTGCGGGCCTTCCCCGCGACGCTCCAGCTGGCCGGCTGGACGATGCTGCTCGCCATCGTGGGCGCGGTGGTCATCGGCAGTCTGGCGGCCTATCGCCCGAACTCGGCGACCGACCGGATCGCGAGCTTCCTGTCCTCCACGGCCGCCAGCGTCCCAGACTTCTGGATCGCCATCATGGGCGTGCTGGTCTTCGCGGTCACCCTGGGCTGGCTGCCCACGTCCGGCACGAGCGGCGCGGCGGCGTGGGTGCTGCCTGTGGCCACGCTGCTCATCCGCCCGTTCGGCGTGCTGGTCCAGGTGGTGCGCGGCGCCATGGTCTCGGCGCTGTCCGCCCCGTATGTGAAGGTGGCGCGCGGCAAGGGGGCCTCCGAACTCCGGGTGGTTTTCGGGCACGCCCTGCGCAACGCCGCCGCACCGGCGCTGACCGTCGCGGGCGATCTGGCTGTGGGGCTGGTCAACGGGGCGGTCGTCGTCGAGACCATCTTCGGCTGGCCCGGTATCGGCAAGCTCATGATCGACTCGGTGCTGCAGCGCGACTTCGCGGTGCTTCAGGCGGCGGTCCTCCTGACCGCCCTGGCGATCTTCGCCCTCAACATCCTGGTCGACCTCTGCCACGCGCTCCTCGACCCACGGGTACGGCAGCGGGCGGCGGCATGAACCAAGGACGGGACATGCTTCAGAAAGCCACATCCCAGACGGACGCCACGACCGTACGGCGGCGGTGGTTCGCCCTGCTGCTAGGGGACCGGTTCGCCTGCGCGGCGGCCCTGCTGCTGCTCCTGGTCGCGCTGAGCGCCGTACTGGGGCCGCTTCTGGCCGGGGACCTGGCGACCCGTCAGAACCTGCGTGACCCGGGCCGGCCTCCGTTCACTCTCGACCACGGCTGGGCCTTCGTCCTCGGCAGCGACTCCCTCGGCCGGCCCGTAGCCGCGCGGCTGCTGGCCGCCGCCGGGACGACCCTGGCCGTCGCGGTTCCCGCCGTGCTGTGCTCGCTGGTCATCGGCTCGGTGTGGGGCATGTGGGCGGGCTATCACGGCGGTTGGCGCGAGAGCGTGTCGCTGCGGGTGGCCGATGTGATCCTCAGCTTCCCCTCCCTGCTCCTGGCCGTGGTAGTGCTGTATGTGTTCTCGCCGAGTGCCGCGAGCATCGTGCTGGTGCTGGCGGTTGCCCGGATCCCCGTGTATCTGCGCACCGCCCGGGCCGAGGCCGCGGAGTTGCGCAGCCGCCTGTTCATGGACGCGGCGCGGACGTTCGGCACGGGCAGCTGGGCGGCGATCCGGCGCCATGTCGCGCCGAGCGTGCTGCCCACGCTGCTCACCGTCGCCGCGCTCGACTTCTGCTTCGTGATGCTGGCCGAGTCGTCGCTGAGCTTTCTGGGCATCGGCATTCAGCCTCCGGATGTGAGCTGGGGATTGATGGTCGCCCAGGGGCGGCAGGAGTTGCAGAGTGCGTGGTGGATCGCGCTCTTTCCGGGCCTCGCGATCGTCGTCACGACCGTGTCGGCGACCGTGCTCGCTTCCTGGGCCAGGCTGACGACGGATCCGGGGCAGCGGTGGCGGCAGGGGCAGGGACGGCGTTCCCGCGGGTCACGTGCGGCGGGCGGGAGCGGCAAGGGTTCGATGGCGGGGGGCGCGGCCGCTGCGGACGACCGTACGGCGAGCGCGGGCCTCGTCGTGGAGGACCTGTCGGTCGACGTGCGTACTCCCGCCGGGCCCGTGCACGTCGTCCGCGGCGTGAGCTTCGCCGTGCGGTCGGGCGAGACGCTGGCGCTGCTGGGCGAGTCGGGCTGCGGCAAGAGCATGACCGCACACGCTGTCGCCGGTCTGCTCGACCCGGTCGCGGAGGTGGTGGGCGGGCAGGTCAGGCTCGACGGCGAGAACCTGCTCGGGCTCGGAGCACGGGCCAGACGCCGACTGGCCGGACCGGGTCTGGCCATGGTCTTCCAGGACGCGCTCAGCGCGCTCAACCCCGTCCACACGGTCGGAGCGCAGCTGGCCGAGCCGTTCCGCATCCACGAGGGCGTGTCCAGGCGTGCGGCGCGGGCCAGGGCGGTGCAGCTGATGGAGCGCGTGGGCATCCCGGAGGCCCGCTCCCGGGCGGACGCCTATCCGCATCAGTTCTCGGGAGGCATGCGGCAGCGCCTGCTCATCGCGATGGCGGTCGCCCTGCGGCCCAAGGTCCTGATAGCCGATGAGCCCACGACAGCCCTGGACGTCACCGTGCAGGCGCAGATCATGGACCTGCTCGGTGAGTTGCGCGGCGAGCAGCGGACAGCGCTCGTCCTCATCACGCACGATCTCGGGCTCGCCGCCGAGCACGCGGACCGGGTCGCCGTCATGTACGCGGGGACGGTGGTGGAGACCGGGCCGGTGGCCGAGGTGTTCGGCAGGCCCCACCACCCGTACACCCGGGGCCTGTTGGAGTCGGTGCCGGCCGAGCAGCACCGGGGCTCCCGCCTGACGTCGATCCCCGGGAGCCCGCCGGACCCGGCCGCGGTGCCGGCGGGCTGTGCCTTCCGTACGCGCTGTCCCCTGGCCCGGGAGCGGTGCGTGACCCACCGACCGGTGCTGACCGGCACCGGCAGCGGCCGGGCCGCCGCCTGTCACTTCGGGAAGGAACTGGCCGATGCCTGAACGCGGCACCCTGCTGGAGGCCACCGGTCTGGCCAAGAGCTTCACCGTCCGCAGGACCGTTCGGGGCGGCACCCGGCTAAGGGCCCTCGACGGGGTGGACCTCCTCCTCGGGCGCGGTGAGACCCTCGGCCTCGTCGGCGAGTCCGGCTGCGGCAAGTCCACGCTGGCCAGGATCCTCCTGCTGCTGGAGCGGCCCGACGCGGGGACCGTGCGGTACGAGGGCGTCGACCCGTTCGCGTTGTCGGGTGCGGACCTGCTCGCCTGGCGGCGCAAGGTGCAGATGGTCTTCCAGGACCCGTTCGGTTCGCTCAACCCCCGCCTCAGCGCGGCGGATCTCATCGGGGAGCCCTGGCTGACCCATCGCGACCTGGTCCCTCCTTCACGGCGGGCGGCGCGCGTGGGCGAACTCCTGGAGATGGTCGGTCTGCGCGCCTCGGACGCGGGCCGTCATCCGCACGAGTTCTCGGGCGGTCAGCGGCAGCGGATCGGCATCGCCCGGGCCCTGGCTCTGGAACCCGAAGTGATCGTCTGCGACGAACCCGTCTCCGCGCTGGACCTGTCGGTACAGGCGCAGGTGCTCAACCTCCTGTGCGATCTGCGGGACGAGCTCGGGCTGTCGTACGTGTTCATCTCGCACGACCTGTCCGTGGTGCGGCACCTCGCCGACCGGGTCGCCGTGATGTACCTCGGCGGGATCGTGGAGACGGGCCCGACGGAGGAGGTCTACGAGCGGCCGCGCCACCCGTACACGGAGGCGCTGCTGTCGGCGGCCCCTTCGCCTGTGGCCGGGAGCGGGCGCCGACGGCAACGGATCGTGCTCACCGGTGAGATCCCGTCTCCCGCCGACCCGCCGTCCGGTTGCCGGTTCCGGACCCGGTGCCCTCGGGCGCGGGACCTGTGCGCCGAGGCCGTGCCCGAACCGCCGCCGGGTGCGCCCCTCCACGGCGCCGCATGCCACTTCCCCCTGGAGGAGGCACCCTCGGTCGCGGTTTGACGGGTGGTGTCATTCGGCGGCGTTCACCAGGAACTCCTGGTCACGGGCGCCCGTGCACCGCTGCTGGGCGATCTCGGCGCCGGACGCCCGGTCCTCGGTGCCGTTGACGCCGAGACACATTCCGTTCTGCACCACGTGGATCCGATAGCCGTCGGCCTCGGAGCCTCCGGCCGGGTCGAAGAAGAAGTGCTGGCTGGTGCGGTCCGCCGAGCAGCTCTCCCAGGGCCAGGGTTCGAGGAGTCCCTCGACGACGTGGCCGCTGCCCAGCGCGGTGAGACAGCCGTCGCCGTACACCGGGTGGCGCCACTGGATGTAGTACGAGCCTGTCTTGCCGACCGGCACGAGGGACAGGTCAGGCGGTGTGGCGTCGGCACAGGGGCGCTGGACGGCGACCTGGCTCCGGTAGCGCCCTTTGCGGTCGTGGCCTTCGGTGACGCACAGCTCGGGCGCCGGGGCCGGGCGGATCCGGGACTGTCCCGGGGGCGGGCCTTCGACGTCGGTGGTCGAGGAGGGAGCCGCGGAGGGGTCCAGGCCCTGTCCGGCACCGGCCGCGCGTGTTCCCGTGCCCCGGTCGTTCGTCTCGTCGGGCAGCAGCGCCCAGGCTCCGACCGCGGCGAGCAGGAGTGCGGCGACGGTGGAGGCGGCAAGGGCTCGTCGGTTCTTGACCCGGCCTGCGGCCCTGGCCGTGACCGGGCCGGGGCCCGCGGGCGTGGCCGGGGGTCCGCTGGGGCGTTCCCGGGCGGAGGCGGGTGTCGGAACGGGCGTCGGTCCGTCGGCGGCGTGTGCTGACCCGCTGTTCATGGGCGTAGCCCCACCGTCCGCTTCGGACGGCTCGGCGGCGGCCAGTCGGTCCCTGGCCTCCAGCCAGACGGCGACGTCCTCGCCTTCTCCGCACGCGCGGACGAACGCGACGAGCACCTCGGCACGCGGCAGCGAGTCCCGGCGCAGCGCGTCGGCCGCGGTGCTCCGCGCGAGCACGTCACCGCGCCGTCCCGCGTTCCTTTCCAACTGCCGGTAGGTCAGGCCGGACTGTTCCTTGAGTCGTCGCAAGCAGGCCACGAACTCCGCGGCGCTGCGCGCCCCGTGCGGCAACGGACGCTGTCTCCCCATTGTCCGGCCATCCTCGTCGTGCCGCTGGCCATGGACAATCCGGAATTCTGCCAATCCCCGTGCCTGCGCTCTCGTGTTCCGGACTGTGACGCCGCGTGCGCGCGAGGCTCCCGACGGACACGTGTCAGGGCCCTGCGGCAGCGTGCCGCAGGGCCCCACGCACTCAGTGCTTGAAGACGTCCTTGGTCTTCTCCTTGGCCTGCCGGGCGTCTCCCTTGGACTGTTCCGCCCGGCCCTCGGCCGTCAGCCGCTCGTTACCCACCGCACGGCCGATCGTCTCTTTGGCCTTTCCCTTGGCCTGCTCGGCCTTCGCCTTGGACTTCTGCTCTCCAGCCACGATTCGTTCACTCCAAGTCGTGTTCGACTTCGGGGTCACCTGCCGAGTGACCCGGGAGGGACGGTCAAACGTGAGTGAGGAACGGAGTACGACACACCACAGTGTCGCTATGCGGTCACGGAACCGCCGTCCTGCGCTCGTGTGAACCCGTGGCTCCGCTCCACCTTCGCCACATGCAGGGTGTAGCTCTGGTACCACTCGGCCTGCCCGCGCTTCTGCGCCGCGCGATGCTCGGCGTTGGTCCGCCACTCCGTGAGGGCGTCCGCGTCGCGGAAGTACCCGACGGTGATGCCCAGTCCGCCAGGAGTCTGCGCGTGGTCCATCCCCAGGAACCCCGGGACGTCCTTCACCAGGTCTTCCATCCGTGCGGCGGTCTCGCTGTAGCCGCTCTGGTCCTGGGTGCGCACCGTGGTGAAGACGGCCACGTAGTAGGGGGGTTCATAGGCCTCGACGGGCGTGACAGGCGCTTCGGAGTGGGTGCTCATGGCGCCAATGTAGGGCAGGGCGCGCCCGGCCAGAGGTCCATCGAGCGCCCAGGTCCGTTCACCCGGGCGTCCTGCCCGGGTGAGGCTCACAGGGCGGCACCGCCGACGACACCTCGGCCAGGAGCCGCTCCACCTCGCTCCCCCAGCGTGAGGCGATCACCAGGTCGCGTGCCGGGTCCACCCACAGCAGATGGTTGCCACCGTTGCCGCGGGCGCAGCGGCCGGTGCGCGGGGCCCGGGGCCATACCGTGCCGTGGTCGTTGAGCCACCAGGACAGGCCGTACTCGGGCTTGACCGGACAGGGCGTCCACAACTCCTCGATCCAGCGCCGCGACAGGAGCCGACGCCCGCCCCACCGCCCGCCCCGCAGACAGAGCAGGCCGACGCGGGCCAGGTCCAAGGCGCTGAGCCACAGTCCGCCGCCCCAGTGCGCGCCTCCGGAGACCACCGGTACCTCGGTGCCGTCGAGGGCGATCACGGCGTGGTCGTAGCCGTGCCAGGACCAGCCGTCGGAGGCACCGGTCGGTGCCATGACGCGCTCGCGCAGCACGTCCGGCAGAGTGCGGCGGAACAGGGCCGTGAGAGCCAGCGCGGCCAGGTTGACGCGCACGTCGTTGTAGGCCCAGCCGGCGCCGGGTGGTCCGCCTGCCGACTCGGTGCCCTCGCGGGTGCTCTGGGCGTCCGCCCAGGTCGGCTTGGACCACAGCTCCCCCTCCCACTGACTGGTCTGGTCCAGCAGGTGGCGCCAGGTGATCGTCCGCCCGTGGGGGGTGCCGAACTCGGGCAGGTCCACGGTCTTCGACACCGGCTCGTCCAGGCGCAGCACCCCGTCGTCGTAGGCGATGCCCGCCACCAGCGACAGCACGCTCTTCGTGGCGCTGTAGGCCATCTCGGCCCGTGCGGGGTCGCCCCACGAGGCGAGGACCGTGCCGGCCCGGACCACGACACCACTGGCCCCGTGCCCGTCGAGGAGCGGGCCGATGACCTCCCGGTGCGACGCGTCGGACACCTGGCCGGCGAGATACGACGCCATGTCGTCGATGCCCGCCACCGGCCGCCCGGCCTGCGCGCTCACGGCCCATCCGAGCGCCGCCGCGTCCACTCCCTCCCAGGGGTCCACGGTCCCGTCGCTGTCCTCCAAAACCTCTCCGCCGTATCGCGTCGTCACCGAGTCCATGCCTCTTCGTTCACACCACTCCCCCGTCTCCGGCCGCACAGATCTTCAACAGCCGTCATTGTCCGTCAAGTTCGGGCAGGACGACGCCCCGGCCCTCAAGCCGAGGAACGGCTCTGCCGCGTCCGGCCCGGGCCACGGGCCAGGGCCCGGCGAGGGCCCGCGAGGGCGGTGGGAGCAGGACGGCGTCCTCAGGCCGCAGTAGGCCGGGCGTACCTTCGGCGGGGTGTCCGGGCGACGGTGCGCAGGGAGGACCATCGGCGCTGCTCACACTGGCCGAATGGCCGACGCGTCTCCAGCAGGTCCGGATTCGGAATGTCCATCTGCATGGTGCGGCCAGCCCGCTTCGGTCCCACGCCCCTGTCTCCCGCGGTCCGCTGCGGACGAGTGTGCTGTCTCGGAGGCGTGGCGCCGGGGCACAGCCCGTGCGGCCGGCCACGGCGGATGGCGTGTGGACTCGATGCCGGAGGAGCGTGGTTCCGCCATCGCACCGGACACCGTCGTGTCGGTGTGTGAGGTGCCCGACACCGGCTCAGGTCTCGGCCGGCAGATGGATCGAGGCGAGTTTGGCCGGGTCGACGACGATGTGGATGTCGGTGATCCGGCCTTCGGTGACGGTGAAGGCGATGAGGGAGAGAGGGCTTCCGTCGGGGCTCCAGGACATGTGGCCGGGGATGCCGTTGACCAGCACAGGCCGATTTCGGGCGACCTCGCGGGAGAACATGCGGGCCCCGGAGGCGACCTTGGTGGCGCCGAGGGTGACGACCACGCCGTCGGGGGTGTCGACGGTCAGCTTCACGTTCGGGTCGAGGACACGCAAAAGTGCTTCGAAGTCGCCGCTGCGGGCGGCGGCGCCGAAAGCCTGGACGACCTCTCGGTGCTCGCGGCCGGAGCCCGCGGGTCGGTCCGTGGCGTGGACCTTGCGGCGGGCACGGCTGGCGACCATCTTGGTGGCGGCGGTGGACTTGCCCAGGATCCGGCCGATTTCCTGGAACGGGACGGCGAACATGTCGTGCAGGACGAACGCCAGGCGCTCGCTCGGGGTGAGCGAGTCGAGCACGACGAGCAGGGCGAAGCCGAGCGAATCGGCCAGCGCCGCCTGCTCGTCCGGCGCGGGGTCGTCGTCGGGTATCACCACGAGGTTCGCGAACTCCTGCTCGTAGGCGATTTCGGGGTGGGCCCGGCGGGATCTCAGGAGGTCCAGGCTGATACGGCCGACCACCGTGGTCAGCCAGCCCGCCAGGTTGCCGATGGACGCCGCGTCCTGGCGGACGAGGCGCATCCAGGCTTCCTGGACCACGTCCTCGGCATCGGCGTGCGAGCCCAGCACGCGGTACGCGACGGCGCGCAGCCGATCGCGCTGGGCTTCGAACGCCTCGGCCACAAGGGCGGACGGGTGGGCGGTCACGGCTTCGGCTGCTGACGGAGCGACACCCTGTTGCCGTCCGGGTCCACCGCCTCGATGCGGACCCCGAACGGATAGTCCTCGGGCTCGGGCTCTTCGAAGACGACTCCGCGCTGACGCATGCTCTCAAAATCCTTTCGCAGGTCGTCGGATTCGAGGATCAGCGGACCGGGCGCGCCCGCTTCCCCCGGCTGCCCCGCAGCCGCCGCATGCGACCACAGGATGATCTGCACCGGACTGTCGGGAACACCGACGGTGAGGAACCGTCCGTCGGGCCCCGGGAAGTCGAGACGTTTTTCCAGACCCAGTCCCTCGGTGTAGAACTCCAGTGCGCGGTCCTGATCCGTGACGTAGACCGTCACGTACATGATCTGGTTCAGCATCCTGCTCTCGATTCACTCGTTGATGCGACCGTTCGTATGCGGTCGTCGCTCTCATGACGAGTGCCGACGGGAGAAGGTAACAAGACCGATCACACTCCGGGCTCGTCAGCGAGGCCGTGCTGCTGATGTGCGCCGGTGCGCTGACCCTGTGGCAGCACGGCACCGAGGCGGCCGCCGACGCCGGTTCCGATCGCGGCACTGTCGCCCTCGTCGCGCTGGCCATGGGGGTGCGTACCTCGACCGTGCTGCGGATCCACGTGCCGGGGATGCCGACCCTGCTGAGCCGGACCGCCATCGCCGAGCTCATCAACGACGTACTGAAGTGCCCTCGGGCGGCACTGCTCGGGATGTCGGCCAGGCAGCGGCTGGCCCGTACACGGTGGACCGCCACCGCGGGGGAATCTTCGCGGGCGGGGTGCTGGGCACGCTGCTGGTGCCGCTCGGCACCGAGCGGGCCCTGCTCGTCATCGCCGTCGTGGTGCTGCTCCTCGCGGCGGCCACGTCGGACGTACCGCCGCCAAGGGAAGCGAGGGGCAGGACCTCAGGGGCCAGTAGACGCCGCCCTCACAGATACCGCGTGCCCCACCTCGCCGCGTCGACGACTCCTTCCTTGCCGCAACCATTGACAAGCTTGCGCAACCTTGCCCAACATTGCAGCACCGTTCAGACAACGTCGTCGAGGAAACGGAGTACCAGTGTGGCTCCCACGTTGACCGAGGTGGCGAAGCGTGCGAACGTCGCGCTCTCCACGGCGTCCCGGGCATTCAGCGACCCGCAGCGGCTTGGGCCGGCAACCTTGCGCAAGGTTCTGGATGCGGCCCATCAGGTGGGGTACGAACCGCCTCCGCCACGCCCGGTCGAGATGCCGACGGACACGGCCACGGTGGCCGTGATCGTCCCCGACATCGCCAACCCGGTCTTCGGCACCTTCGTCAAGGCCGCGCAGGCCCAGGGATGGCATCGACGACAGACCATCGTGCTCGCGGACACCGACTTCGACCCGGACCACGAGCGAGAGGTCATCGCCCATCTCAGCGCCAGGTCCGCGGGGCTCGTCGTGTGTTCGCCCCGTCTGGACGCCGAAGAGGTGCTCGACCTGTGCGGTGAGACTCCCGTCGTCCTCGTCAACCGCGAGACCACGACCGCCGACTGTGTCCTCGCCGACGCCACCGACGGACTGCGCCAGGCCCTCGACTACCTGACCGCGCTGGGACACCGGCACATCGCGTACGTCCAGGGCTCGCAGCACTCCTGGTCCAACAGCCACCGCGTCGACCTGGCCCGGGCGCGGGCCGAGCGGTCGGGGGTGGAACTCGAGGTCCTGGGCTGGCAGTCCGAGACGGTGGCGGGCGGTACCGCGGCCGCTGCCGGGGTGAGGGCCTGCGGTGCGACGGCCGTCATCGCGCACAACGACCTCGTGGCGCTCGGAGTGATCGCCGGAGCCCGTCAGCTCGGGGTGCGGGTACCGGAGGACCTCAGCGTCATGGGCATCGACGACATGCCGCTCGCCGCGACCTCGTACCCGTCCCTGACCAGCATCGCGGTCCCGATGGACCGAGCCGGTTCGCTGAGTCTGGAGATGCTCGCCCCCTCCATGTCCGGCGAGCGCCAGGACCCGCGCACGCTGCGGCTGCCCACCCAGCTCGTCGTCCGCGGATCGACCGGCCCGGTCGCCGGTCACGCCCGAACCCTCACAAGGGAGCAGCACGCATGACGGCCGAAGCGCGGCGATCGAGGCCGAGGACGGAAGCGGTCTGACCGTGGTCGTCAGCGATCCCCATCTCCCGGAGTTCCGCGAACAGTTCGAGGCTTGCCTCCCCAGTACGACCACGGTGCGCTGGCCCGCCGCCGGGGATCACGACGCGCTGCTGGCGGCCGTCGGCGACGCCGATGTCCTGGTGTCGGGGGCCTGTCCCGCCGAAGTGGCCGCCGCCGCGAAGGGCCTGCGACTCGTGCACTCCGCCGGTGCGGGCACCGACGGGATCGACGTCGGCGCTCTGCCGCCGGGCGCCCTCGTCGCCAACACCTTCCACCACGAGGACGCGATCGCCGAGTACATCGTGGCCTCCGCGGTGCTGGTGCGCCGCGGCTTCCTGCACCAGGACACCGCGCTGCGCGAGGGCACGTGGGAGCCGCCGGCGTACTCCCCCCTCCTCGGCGAAGCCGTGGTGGGCTTCGTCGGCTTCGGACACATCGGCTCCCGCGCCTGGCAGCGGCTGCGCGCGTTCGGCGCGCGTGGCGTGGCCGTCACCCGCAGCGGCGGCGTGGACGCCGTGGCGGAGCGACTGCTCTGGGCCGGCACCCTCGACGATCTGGACACCCTGATGGAAACGGCGGATGTGGTCGTGGTCAGCGCACCGCTCACCGAGCGGACCACCGGACTGATAGCGGCGAAGGAACTGGCCCTGTTGGGGGAATCGGGTGTGCTGATCAACGTCGGCCGCGGTCCGGTCGTCGACGAGGACGCCCTGTACGCCGCGCTGCGCGACGGTGTGATCGGGGGCGCGGCTCTCGATGTCTGGTACGACTACCCGTCGGGCAGCCGGACCGGACAGCCCAGCCGGCACCCGTTCGGCTCGCTGCCCAATGTGCTGATGACGCCGCACTCGTCCGGGCTGTCGCGGCACACCTTCGTCCGGCGTTCGGACGACATCACCGCCAACATCCGCCGTCTCGCGCTCGGCCGGAGCCTCGACAACATCGTGGCGGTGGCCCGATGAGCAAGCCGGACACCATCGTCGCCGCGGATGTCGTCGTCACCAGCCCCGGCCGCAACTTCGTCGCTCTCAAGATCACGACGGAACAGGGGCTGACCGGCTGGGGCGACGCCACCCTCAACGGCCGTGAACTCGCCGTCGCCTCCTACCTGCGCGACCATGTCGCACCCCTGCTCCTGGGCCGTGACCCGGCACGGATCGAGGACACCTGGCAGTACCTGTACCGCGGGGTCTACTGGCGGCGCGGCCCGGTCACGATGACCGCCGTCGGCGCGGTCGACCTGGCCCTGTGGGACATCAAGGGAAAGGCCACCGGTCAGCCGGTGCACCAACTCCTGGGCGGTCCGGTCCGCGACCGCGTGCTGACGTACACGCATGCCACCGGCTGGGACGTACCGGAGCTGCTGGATTCCGTGGACGCGCAGCGCGAGCGTGGCTTCCTGGCGGTCAGGGCGCAGATGGGCGTGCCCGGTCTGGACACGGTCTACGGGGTGAGCAGGACGGCGCCGGAAGCCGGGTACGAGCCTGCCGGGCGGGGCTCCGCGCCGAGCGTCGAGGTCTGGGACACGGCGGCCTATCTGCGGCACGCGCCCGGAGTGCTGGCCACGGTCCGGGAGCATGTGGGGCCCGGGCTTCATCTGCTCCACGACTCCCACCACCGGCTCACCCCGAACGAGGCCGCGCGCCTCGGGAAGGCGTTGGAGGGGGTGGACCTGTTCTGGCTGGAGGACGTCACTCCGGCGGAGAACCAGGACGTACTGCGGCACACCCGCCGGCACACCACGACTCCGCTCGCGCTCGGCGAGGTGTTCAACACGGTCTGGGAGTGCCAGTCGCTCATCACCGAGCAGTTGATCGACTACGTGCGGACGTGTGTCACCCATGCCGGCGGGATCAGCCATCTGCGGCGCATCGCCGCGCTGGCCGAGGTGTGGCAGGTCAAGCTCGGCCCGCACGGGCCCTCCGACGTCTCCCCGGTGGCGCTCGCCGCGTCCCTGCACGTCGGTCTCGCCACGCCCAACTTCGCCATCCAGGAGTACATGGGCTACGAACCGCTGGTCCACGAGGTGTTCCGGCACGACTGGAGGTACGCCGACGGGCATCTGCATCCGGGCGACGCCCCCGGACTCGGCGTCGAGGTCGACGAGACGCTGGCGGCGCGCTTCCCGTACGAACCCGCCTACCTGCCGGTGGCCCGCCGCCGCGACGGCTCGATGACGGACTGGTGAGATGACCACCACGACCTCGCTGCCCCGCCTGGGCTGCGGCACCATCCCGGAGTACGCGCTGCCGCACCGGTGCGCGGTCGCCGAGACCGGCATCGTGCACCTCGGCCTCGGCAACTTCCACCGCGCTCATCAGGCCGTCCACACCGCCGCCGCGCTGGCACACACCGACGGCCCCTGGGGAATCCTCGGCGTCGCGAGCCGTTCCGCCGCCGTCGCCGACGCACTGCGCGCACAGGACCACCGCTACACCGTCGTGGAGATGTCCCCGGAAGGCGAGCGGCTCACCGTGCCGGCGGTGCACACCGGCGCGCTCGTCGCCGCGCACGACCCGGACGCCGTCCTCGACGCCATCGCTGCCCCGCGCACCCGGATCGTCTCCCTCACGGTGACCGAGCACGGGTACACCTTCTCGCCTCGCACCGGGCACCTCGATCTCGATCGCGACGACGTACGGGCCGATCTGCGCGGCGACGCGCCCCCACGCACGACGATCGGTCAGGTGGTCCGCGGCCTGCAGCGCCGCCTGCGCTCGTCCACGACCCCCGTGACCGTGCTGAGCTGTGACAACCTGGCGGCCAACGGTTCCCAGACCGCGCGGCTGGTCCGGGAGTTCGTCCAGGCCCTGCCGCCGGCCGAGCGGGACGAACTGTCCGCGTGGCTGGACGAGAGCGTGGCGTTCCCCGACACCATGGTGGACCGGATCGTGCCGGCCACCACGGACGCCTGCCGGGCCACCGTCGCCGACCGGTTCGGGGTGCGGGACGAGATCCCCGTCCCCGCCGAGCCGTTCAGCATGTGGGTCATTCAGGACCGCTTCGTCGCGGGACGGCCCGGCTGGGAGCACGGCGGGGCGCTGTTCGCCGACGACGTCACGCCGTACGAGTTGCTCAAGCTCCGTCTGCTGAACGGCACCCACTCGCTCATCGCCTACCTCGGCGCATTGGACGGCAGAGCGACCATCCCCGAGGCCGTCGCGCGGCCTCACATCTCCGAGGCGGCGCACCGGGTGCTGCACGACGAGTACCTCCCCAGCCTGACCGTCCCCGACGACATCGACCTCGACGCCTATGTCGCGCAGCTCTTCGGCCGCTGGGCCAATTCCGCGCTGGGCCATCGCACCCGGCAGGTGGGCTCCGACGGCTCCGTCAAGCTCCGCCAGCGGGCCCCGGAACCGGCACTCCTTCAGCTGCGGGCCGGGCGAATGCCTCACCACCTCGCCCTCACCGTCGCCGCGTATCTGTGCTGCATGGCACCGCCGGCGGGCCTCGACGCGGGGCCGCATTCCGCCGCCATGGCGGACCCGGCGCGCGGCCGTCTCCAGCAGATCGCCGAAAGCTCCGCCTCCGTACCCGACTTCGTGACCACCGTGCTCGACACCGGTCTGCTGGGGGAAGGTCTCGCCGAACACCCCGCCTTCGCCGATCGGGTCGCCGAACTCATCGGTGTCCTCGTACGGCACGGCACGGCCGCGGCGGCGCGCGCCGCGGCCGAAGCCACGGACTCGAACCGGCTGCCAGGCGCCTGAGTCACCTCGAGCTCGTCGTCCGCCCCGGCGGCATGACCGCCTGAACCACATCCCTTCCCCGAGCCTTCCTCTCAGAACCGCACCTCGACGTCCCCCAGCGTGCTGAGGCCATCCCCATCCAAGGAGGCATGGATGATGGACACTCCCACCGAATCCCTGAAGAATGAGCCGACCCCGCCGTCGGCACCCGCCGAGCCCCCGGCCACGGACCCCGCCGCGGTCCGCCGGGCCGCCTGGGCGGGGCTCATCGGCACCGCCCTCGAACAGTACGACTTCGTCATCTACGGCACGGCGTCGGCCCTGGTCTTCGGCCATCTGTTCTTCCCCGACGTCTCGCCGGCCGTGGCCCTGCTCGCCAGCTTCGCCACGTACGCCGTGGGGTTCGCGGCCCGTCCGCTGGGCGGCCTGTTCTTCTCCCGCTACGGCGACCGGCTGGGCCGCAAGTGGGTCCTGGTCGCCACTCTGCTGCTCATGGGCGGCTCCACCCTGGCCATCGGGCTGCTGCCGACGTACTCCCAAGTCGGCCTGCTGGCACCCACGTTGCTCGTCGCGTGTCGCTTCTTCCAGGGATTCGGGGCGGGCGCCGAACAGGCCGGCGGCGCCACACTGCTCACAGAAACCGCGGCGCCCGGACGACGCGGTCGCCTGGCCTCCCTGGTGATGACCGGCGCCGCCCTGGGCACCCTGCTCGGAGCAGTCGCGTGGATCCTCGCGCAGAGCCTGCCGGAGGACGCCCTGATGAGCTGGGGCTGGCGTCTGGTCTTCGGCAGCAGCCTGCTGGTCACCCTCGCCGCCCTGGTCATCCGCCGCCGGCTCACCGAGAGCCCGGTGTTCCAGGAGTTCAAGGAGCAGCACGAGAAGCCGAAGTCGCCGGTCGGCGAGGTCTTCCGGCACGGCCGCAGGCCCATGCTGCTCGTCCTGTTCATGAACGTCGGCGTCAGCGCCCAGTCGTACACCTACCAGGTCTTCATGGCCTCGTACCTGGTCTCCAGCGTCGGTGTGGACGCCTCGCTCGTGCCGAAGGTACTCATGATCGGCGCCGCCTGCGGCGGGATCGGTGCCATCGGGTTCGGCATCCTCTCGGACCGCGTCGGGCGCAAGCCCGTGTACTCCGCGGTCCTCCTCGCGATGGTGCTGCTTCCCGGTCCGTCGTTCATCGCGCTCGACACCGGGTCGCCGGTCGCCATCACGGTGACGATGATCGTGGGCTTCGTCCTGGCGGGTCAGGGCGCGGTCGGTGTGCAGATGAGCTACTTCCCCGAGCTGTTCGGCAGCCGCTACCGGTACGCCGGTGTCACCCTGGGCCGTGAGTTCTCCTCCGTCCTCGGCGGCGGTGTCGCTCCACTCATCTGTGCCTCCCTGCTCACCGCGTTCTCCGGATCGTGGATCCCCGTCGCGGTCTACATGACCCTGATGATGATCATCAGCCTGACAGCCGCCCGCATGGCCCCGGAGACCCGCGACCGCGACCTGACCGCTGTCACGGACGCCACGGCGACCCGGCCGCCGGCCACCACCTGATCGGGCAGGTCACGACCATCACCCCCGGCCGTGGTCCTGCCGGGGCCGGCGGGTCAGTGGCAGCACCCGTCATCGGCCTGAGGGCCGGGGCCGGTTTCCAGGCGGCAGAAGCAGGACGCCTCGACGGGGACGTCGGCCAGTGCGGTCGCCATCTTCAGCTGCTGGGCGACGAGGGCCGCCTCGCCTGTCTTGCCCGTTCGGAGCAGGCATTCGTGGAATCCGTGCAGGGACCAGACGTTGCCGGGGTGCTGTTGGGCGCGGGGCAGGGTGGCGTCGAGGCCGAGGTCCGCGCGGTAGACGGCCTCGGCCTCCGCCACGCGGCCCTGTTCCAGCAGCAGCGCGCCGTAGGCGTGGCGGGTGGGCTGCATCCAGCCCCACGGCTCGTCGTAGGGGAGGCTGTCGTCCAGTTCGATGGAGCGCTCCAGGGCGGCGAAGGCGAGGCCGTGGTCGCCCCTGCGGTAGTCGAGCTCTCCGTCGAGCATGGCCGAGGCGACGGCGAGGATGTCGTGGCAGGTGTTGTTGAACAGCATCCGCGTCTCGGGCACCCGGCTCACCGCCTCACGGAAGAGCTCGCGCTCGGCCTCCGCGAGCCCGACCTCGCCGGTGGCCGACAGGGCGACGCCGCGGGCGTAGTGCCGCATGGCGGTGGTCACCGCGTAGAGCTCGGGGTCGGCGGGGGCCGGCAGGGCGAGGATGTCGGTCCAGCGGCCGAAGCGGATCAGCACGTGGACGCGCATGGCCAGGAAGCCCTCGAGCCAGTCGGCCATCGGGGGGCTCGGCACGCGGAGCAGGTCTTCGGGGATGGCCGCTTCCAGCTGAGCGGCGGTGTCGAGGGCGACCTGCGCCTGGCCGAGGAACATGGCCCCGTAGATCTTGAAGTGGTAGTTGTGCGCCCGGTAGAGGGTGTAGAAGTTCATCGCGCCGGCGCGCCGGTGGTACTTCTCGTCGACGGCGATCGCGTCACTGTTCGCCGCGACGACCCGGCGGTAGTCGCCGCACAGGACGTCGAGGTGCGAGGGCATGTGGTGCAGGTGCCCGGCGTCGGGCACGATGCCGCGCAGGCGGTCGGCGACGGTGAGCGCCCGCTCCGGCGTCGGGGACATCTCCATCAGGTGGATGTACAGGTGCAGCACCCCTGGATGCCCCACGCCGGCTTCGGTGGCGAGGGCGCCGTCCAGGACTGCCTTGGCCTCCACGGTCCGGGCGCCCTCGGCCGGCTGCCCGGTCCTCAGGTCCCACAGTTGCCACGGGGTGAGGTTCATCAGGGCGTCGGCGTGGAGGGTGGCGATGTCCGGGTCGTGGGGTGCCAGTTCGTACACCGCGCGCATCGCGTCCGCGTAGGGCTCGTTCCAGACCGAGCAGTCCTCGACGGCTTCGGACTGCGGATAGCGGGCGCGCAGCGCGGCGATCAGGGCCTGTTCGACCGGGGTGGTCTTGACGGCCTTGTCGTGGGCCCGTTCGACGGCGCTGTGGGTGCGTTCGACGGTTCGCACCAACTCGTCGTCGTCGAAGAATTCCCAGGGCTTGTTGTAGTTGGGCCCGAGCGCGTAGGCGATGCCCCAATACGCCATCGCGCACTCCGGGTCGGCCTCAGCGGCCTTTTCGTAGCAGGCGACGGCTTCCTCGTGATGGAAGGCGTACGTCCACAGCAGACCGCGATCGAACCAGAGCTGAGCTGTGGAAGAGGACGTGGTGACGGGACGGCTGTAGGTGCCGAGGTCGTAGTAATCGTCCATGGTCATCTCCTGGAGAATCGGCCCGACCCGGTGAGAATAGCGGCCGCGCACCTCCTTTCCCCTCTCTGTCAATTCCGACTATTACCAGATCACCTTTTCGGATTTCGGTAAAGTGCACGGATGCAGCTTCCGGCGCACATGACTGGCATGACCGACTTCCCGGGTTTTCCGCCCGGCTTCGTGTTCGGCGCCGCCACCGCCGCGTACCAGATCGAGGGTGCGGCGCTGGAGGACGGCCGTGGGCCGTCGATCTGGGACACCTACTGCCACACCCCCGGCCTCGTGGCGAACGGGGACAGCGGGGATGTCGCCTGTGATCACTACCACCGGTATCCGCAGGACGTGGCACTGCTGCGCGAGCTCGGCGTGGACTCCTACCGGTTCTCGATCGCCTGGCCGCGTATCGTCCCGGACGGGTCCGGGACGGTGAACCCCAAGGGGCTGGACTTCTACTCGCGGCTGGTCGACGAACTGCTCGCCTCCGGCATCGAACCCGCGGCCACGCTCTATCACTGGGATCTGCCGCAGGCCCTGGAGGACCGCGGTGGCTGGCGGGTACGGGAAACAGCCGAGCGGTTCGGCGAGTACGCGGCCGTCGTCGCCGCCCGTCTGGGCGACCGGGTGCCACGTTGGATCACCCTCAACGAACCGTGGTGCAGTGCCTTCCTCGGCTACTCGGTCGGCCGGCACGCCCCGGGTGCCCGCGAGGGCCGGGGCGCGCTGGCCGCGGCCCATCACCTGCTGGTCGGGCACGGCCTGGCCGTACAGGCCCTGCGGGCGGCCGGCGTACGCGAGGCCGGCATCACCCTCAACCTCGACCGCAACCTCCCCGCCACCGGCTCCCCCGCCGACCGGTCGGCCGTCACCCGCGCCGACACCCTGCACAACCTGGTGTGGACCGAGCCGATCCTGGCGGGCCGCTACCCGGCCGCCGAGGAGGAGACCTGGGGCGAGTTGATCACCGGCCAGGACTTCCGGCGGGACGGCGACCTGAAGCTGATCTCCCGGCCCCTGGACTTCATCGGCGTCAACTACTACCGGCCGATCGTCGTCTCCGATTCCCCGTATCGCGAGAGCGACCCGGCGCTTCGTGTGGCGACCGACAACCGCTACGAGGAGGTACGGCTGCCCGGGGTGCGGCACACCGCCATGGGCTGGCCCGTCGCGCCCGGCACTTTCACGGACCTGCTGGTGGGACTCAAGGAGCGCTACGGCGACGCCCTGCCGCCCCTCCACATCACCGAGAACGGCTCGGCGGAGGACGACGAGGTGAGCGCCGGCGGGGCCGTCCACGACAGCGACCGGATCGCCTACCTCCGCGACCACCTCACCGCGCTGCGGGCCGCGATGGACGCCGGCGTCGACGTCCGCGGCTACTACGTGTGGTCCCTCCTCGACAACTTCGAGTGGGCCTTCGGCTACGACAAGCGCTTCGGCATCGTCCGCGTCGACTACGCCACACAGCGGCGGATGCCGAAGGACAGCTACCACTGGTACCGGGCCATGATCGCCGCGCAGCGCCGGTGAGGGTCCGGCCCGAGGAAATCATCTTGTCGTTCGATCCGGGGGATGTGCGCCGAGAGGCTGGCACCGCCCAACTCCCCCTCCCTAGGATGTACTTCCTGTCCAGCCAGGCCGTTGGCGCGGCACTTTGCAGGGGGAACGATGCACTCCGAGAAGCAGTTGTCCACCGAGATCGACGCGACCGTGCCGACGGCAGCGCGCATGTACGACCACTATCTGGGCGGCAAGGACAACTACGCGGCGGACCGCGCCGCGTGCGAGGAACTCGACAAAGTCGTGCCCAGCACACGCCGCCTGGCCCTCAACAACCGGCGTTTCCTCCAGCGCGTCGTGCGGACCCTGTCCGAGGAGTACGGCATCCGGCAGTACCTGGACCACGGCTCAGGCCTGCCGACGCAGGACAACGTGCACCAGGTCGCCCAGCGCATCGATCCCACGACCCACGTGGTGTACGTGGACAACGACCCGATGGTGCTGGTCCACGGCCGTGCGCTGCTGGAACAGGACGAGCGCACCACCGTGATCCACGCGGACCTGCGCGAGACCGACCTCATCTTCGACCACCCCGACACCAAGCGGCTCATCGACTTCTCCGAGCCGGTGTGCGTGCTCTTCAACTCGGTGTTCCACTGCATCCCGGACAGCGACACCGACGGGCCGCTCGCGGTGGCCCGCCGCGTCCGGGAGCGGCTCGCACCCGGCAGTTTCCTGGTGATGTGCCAGCTGGTCAGTGAGGATGCCGAAGTCCGTGACTTCGTCACGAACTTCATGGACCAGGCCACCCAGGGGCACTGGGGCCGTGTGCGTGAGCCCAAGGACGTCGAGGCGTACTTCGAGGAGTTGGAGATCCTGGAGCCGGGCCTCATGGAGGTGTCCACCTGGCGTCCGGACACGGAGGTGGCGCCGCGTCAGCTGACGCACGAGTGGATCGAGTTCGGTGGCGTGGGACGGATTCCGCCGGAGAAGTAGCGGGGCCGCCCCTCCCCGGAGTGCCTCTCGCGGGACGGCGACTGTCCGGCGAGAGGCACCCGTACGTCACGGGTAACGCTGCTCCATCGTCTGACGCAGCAGTTCCAGGGAGTCACGTGGCTTGAGTGCCTCATCCGCGAGCCGGTCCAGCGCGATCCGGTACTCCTCCGTCTCGTCGCGGTCCTCGAGGAAGTTCGCGCTCTTGATGTGCTCCAGATAGACCACGTCGGGCAGATCAAGGCCACCGAAGCGCAGGTACGTGACGGGGATGGCGGGCGCGGAGGCGTTCGTGACGCTCAGCGGCACGATCTGCACCGTCACATTCGGCCGCTCGGCCATCTCCACGAGGTGCGCGAGCTGTTCCCTCATCACGTCGGTGCTGCCCAGGACACGCAGCAGCACGGACTCGTCGATCATCGCCCACAGTTGCGGGGCTTCCTGCCGCAGCAGCAACCGGGCCCGGTGCCTGCGGAGTTCGACCCGTCGCTCCACCTCGCCGGCCGGTGCGTTCGGCAGTCCGCGCTCCACCACGGCCCTGGTGTAGGCGGGTGTCTGCAACAGGCCCGGCACGTACTGGATCTCGAACGTACGGATGGTCGCGGCGGCCTCCTGGAGTCCGACCAGCCGGTCGAACCACTCGGGCATCAGCCGCTTGTCGTACCGCTGCCACCAGCCCGGTTCTCCGGCCCGCTGCAGCAGCTTGACCAGCACCGACACCTCGTAGTCGTCGGTGTTGTACAGCCGCAGCAGCGCGCGGACGTCGCTCTCCGTCGGCGGGCGGCGGCCCTTGCCCGACTCGATGCGGGACAGCTTCGCGGGACTGAACCCGACAGCGCGCGCCGCCTGGTCCTGGGCGAGTCCGGCGTCCTCACGGAAGCCGGCCAGCTGCACACCGACCAGCATCTTCAGCAGAGTCGGCGCCGGCTCGGGCCTGTCCAGGTAGGGTTCCAGACGGGAGATGCGATGCGACGCGGCGGACATCCTGGCTCCCAGCAGACCGGCACAAGGGCGACCAACACTATCGCACCCGGCCGGGCTTCTCCGCATCGGCTCGTAAACACCCCACGGAAGTGGGGTGTTGGACTCCGCTACAGCAGGTGGTCGAACTCGCCGTCCTTGGCGCCGGCCAGGAATGCCGCCAGCTCCGCCGCCGTGTAGACGAGCGCGGGCCCGTCGGGATCACGGGAGTTGCGCATCGCGATCCCGCCGTCGACGAGCGGGGCGACTTCGACGCAGTTGCCCTCGGCATTGCTGTGCCGGCTCTTGATCCAGCAGGCGTCCAACTGGCTCGCCCGCACTCCGTTCCGCACTGGTGGCACCGCAGTCTCCTTGCTGTTCTCGCACCCCGCCGCGCACGGTGTGCCCGGCCGTCCAGCCGAGACCGGCCACATCCCACGGCCGCACTCGTCCCGGCTTGCGTACCCACAACGGCTTGATATTCACGCAATTTCTCGTGCAATTGCACGCGAGCACCGTCAGCGTGGATAATAGCTGCGGCGTCAACCCCTGGGCCGACGCCGCGTCCTGACGTCGCATCGGGGAGATGCCGTGTCATCACCTGCGCAGCACGTGCTCCGGCCGCCGAGCGGGGCCGCCGCACACGCGAGCACCACCCCGATGCCGGAGACGAGGCCGCAGCCCTCCGGCGCCCAGCCTTCCTCGACCGCCCCGCAGATCCGGTCGCTCGACCACTTCCGCGAGGACTCGGCCCTCGTCGTCACCGAGCTCGCCGCCGATGCCGCGACGCACGCGGCGCCGCGGACACCGGACGCGTCTGAGGTCCGGTTCGGTTTCCGCCTGAATCCCACCCACCCGCTGGTCACCGTCTCCGACCCCGACGACCGTTCGCCTGTGCACGCGCCCGCCGCCGGCTCCGCTGTCGAGGAGCACGGCCGGGGCCTGCGCATCGTCGACGCCCTGTCCGAGGAGTGGGGCTGGACCCCCGTTCCTCGGGCGGGCAAGACGGTCCGGGCCAGGTCGTCGACCCGTCCCCCCATCTGACACAACTGCCGCGGAAAGGCCACTCGCCATGCGCAGCGCTTCGACGGAACACCCGAGCAGCGAGCGCCCACAGCGCCCCGACGACCCGGCCGGTGTGGCCCGGGCCACACCACTCACGGCAATGCACCGCGTGCCGTGGGGCGACATCCAGGACTCCACGGGCTCGGCGGCGGCCATTCCGGTCCTGCTCAGCGGCATCGCCTGGGGTGACGCCGAAACGGCACGGTCCGCGCTCGACGACCTCCGGAAACGGATCTGCCAGTTCGGCTTCGTCGTGGAGCAGGCCACCGCCGCCACGGTTCCGTTCCTGTGGGAGCTGGCGAAGCTGCCGCAGGTGACCTGCCGCCCCCAGATCATCCAGCTGCTCAAGAACATCGCCGACGCCCGGCAGTGGGAGAGCACCGCCGCCGTCTACCCAAAGTTGCTGAACCATCGGGAGAACCCGGTGGTGTGGGAGCGCGCAGCACGTCAGGCGGTGCGTGCGCGGCGCGGAGAGCTGGGCCGGCTGATGGACGACGAGGACACGGAGATCGCCCGGGCCACGAACGAGCTCGCGCGCTCCCTTGGAACCTGAGACCCGGGACCTTGAGGCCGGCGAGATTTTGCGGAAGGTTTCCGATCGGGCCAAGGTGAGTGTGCGCGCCCGGCCGTAGGGCGGCTCCCGTGTGCTCATGACGCCGGGAGACGTGACGAAACCGTGAGGGCCCCTTGTCACCATGGGTGATGCCCCTCGCCTCGCGGGGCCGGGCAGTGTAGACATGGCACATGGTCCGACTCTTGGGTCGATCCGGGACTCGATCGCCCCTGCGGCCCGGCGCTGCGCCGTCCGCACGGCAGCGGCGGGAGGCGGGTTCGTCGCGGTGGCATCCGATGGCGGGGCTGCGATCGGTCGTGGGCGGACGCAGCGTCGCCGGACAGGTGTTCCTGCTCGTCGTGGTGATCGTGCTGCTGCTGGTGGTGGCCGCCGTAGTGGCGCTGGTCCTGCAGGTGCGGCACGACACGACCCAGGAGGCCCGTAACCGCTCGCTCGCCGTCGCGGAGACCTTCGCCAACGCGCCGGGCACGGTCGAGGCGCTGCAAGGTCCCGATCCCACGGCTGTGCTCCAGCCCCGTGCCGAGGCCGCCCGCGAGCAGTCGAAGGTCGACTTCATCGTCGTCATGAACACCGACGGCATCCGCTACACCCACCCCAAGCCGGACCGCATCGGGAAGCAGTTCGTCGGAACGATCGCGCCGGCGCTGGCCGGGGAGTCGGTGACCGAGGAGATCCAGGGCACGATCGGCCACCTCGTGCAGGCCGTGGTGCCGGTGAAAAACCCGGACGGCCGGGTCGTGGGCCTGGTGTCGGCGGGGATCACGACCGAGAACGTCGGCGGCACCGCCGACCGTCAGCTGCCGCTCGTGCTGGCCGCCGCCGCGGTGGCCCTCGCCCTGGCGACGGCGGGCGCCGCGCTGGTGAGCCGTCGGCTGCTGCGCCAGACCCACGGGCTCGGGCCGCACGAGATGACCCGGATGTACGAACACCACGACGCCGTGCTGCACGCCGTCCGCGAGGGCGTGCTCATCCTCGACGGCTCGGGCACCCTGCTGCTCGCCAACGACGAGGCGCACCGCCTGCTCGGACTGCCCGCCGACGCCGAGGGCCGGCATGTCCTCGGTCTGGGGCTCGACCTCGGCACGGCCGATCTGCTGGCCTCCGGACGCGTCGCCACGGACGAGGTGCACCTCGTCGGGGACCGGCTCCTCGCCGTCAATCAGCGGACCACGGAGAGCGCGGGCGGTCCGCCCGGCAGCGTCGCCACCCTGCGCGACTCCACGGAGCTGCGTGCCCTGTCCGGCCGGGCCGAGACCGCGCGGGAACGGCTCAACATGCTGTACGACGCCGGCGTGGGCATCGGGACGAGCCTGGACGTGACCCGTACCGCCGAGGAGCTGACCGAGCTGGCCGTGCCCCGGTTCGCCGACTTCGCGACCGTAGACCTGTTCGACGCGGTGCTGGGCGGCGGGCAGCCGGACGCGGCGGCCGCGCTGAGCCGTACCGCGCTGAGCGGGATCCGCAAGGACGCTCCGCTCTACCCCGTCGGCGAGCGGATCCGGTTCGTCGGTTCCTCTCCGCAGGGCCACAGCCTCGACACCGGGCGAGCCGTCCTGGAACCCCGGCTGGGCGAGGCCCCCGGCTGGCAGGCACAGGACCTCGAGCGCTCCGCGCAGATCGTGGAGTACGGCATCCACTCCCTGATCACCGTGCCGCTGCGGGCCGGCACCCTGGTGCTGGGCGTGGTCAGCTTCTGGCGGTTCGAGAAGCCGGAGCCCTTCGACACGGACGAGCTGGCCCTGGCGGAGGAGCTGGTCGCGCGGGCCGCCGTCTCGATCGACAACGCGCGCCGCTACACCCGCGAGCACAGCATGGCCGTGACGCTCCAGCGGAGCCTGCTCCCCCGGAACCTGCCCGAGCAGGGGGCGCTGGAGATCGCCTACCGGTATCTGCCGGCGCAGGCCGGGGTGGGCGGCGACTGGTTCGACGTACTGCCGCTGTCGGGGGCCCGGGTCGCGCTCGTGGTCGGGGACGTCGTCGGCCACGGGCTGTACGCCGCGGCCACCATGGGGCGGTTGCGGACCGCCGTGCACAACTTCTCAGCCCTGGACCTCCCGCCGGACGAACTCATCGCCCTGCTGGACGAGTTGGTCGGCCGTATCGACCAGGACGAGACCGAGGAGGACGGCAGCGCCCCGGTCACCGGCGCGACCTGCCTGTACGCCGTCTACGACCCGGTCTCCCGGCGCTGCACCGTCGCTCGGGCCGGGCATCCCCGCCGGCGCTGATCCACCCCGACGGCAGTGTGGAGTTCGCGGAGGTGCCCGCCGGTCCCCCGCTCGGGCTCGGCGGTCTGCCGTTCGAGACGGCGGAGCTGGAGCTGGCGGAGGGCAGCCGGCTCGTGCTCTACACCGACGGGCTGGTCGAGGACCGGGAGCGGGACATAGACGTCGGTCTCGAGATGCTGCGCGAGGCACTGAGCCGGGCCGGCGAGTCCCCTGAGGAGACCTGCCAGGAAGTGCTCGACTCGCAGCTCACGGCCCGGTCCAGCGACGACATCGCCCTGATCGTCGCGCGCACCCGGGCGCTCGCCGCCGGCCAGGTCGCCGAGTGGCCGGTGCCGGCCGACCCGGCTGCCGTGGGCGAGGTACGGGCGGCGGTCACCCGGCAGCTGGCCGAGTGGGGACTGGACGAGCTGTCGTTCACCACCGAGCTGATCCTGAGCGAGCTGGTCACCAACGCGCTCCGGTACGGCGACGGCCCCATCCATGTACGGGTGATGCGCGACCGCAACCTGATCTGCGAGGTGTTCGACAGCAGCAGCACCTCGCCGCATCTGAGGTACGCGACGATGACCGACGAGGGCGGGCGGGGCCTGTTCCTCGTCGCCCAGCTCGCGGAGCGCTGGGGGACGCGCTATCTGCCTGCCGGGAAGGTGATCTGGGCGGAGCAGCCGCTGCCATAAGCGGCACTTGGAGGAACTCATAAAGTTGGCTTATGAGCTCATAGACCGGACCCGCGTACCGACTTAGGCTTGCCTTAGTTTAGGCTTCCCGGTGAGATCGCTTGTCGCCGCTCGAAGGGAACCTGACCATGCCCCGCCCCCTGCGGGTAGCCATCGTCGGATCCGGCCCCGCCGGGATCTACGCCGCCGACGCCCTGCTCAAGTCCGAGGTGGCCGCCGACCCCGGTGTGTCCATCGACATCTTCGAGCGCATGCCGGCGCCGTTCGGCCTGATCCGCTACGGCGTGGCGCCCGACCACCCGCGGATCAAGGGCATCATCACGGCCCTGCACCAGGTCCTCGACAAGCCGCAGATCCGGCTCTTCGGCAACGTGGACTATCCCTCCGACATCAGCCTGGACGACCTTCGCGCGTTCTACGACGGTGTGATCTTCGCCACCGGCGCGACGGCCGACCGCGCGCTCCCCCTCCCCGGCATCGAGCTCGACGGCTCGTACGGCGCCGCGGACTTCGTGTCCTGGTACGACGGCCACCCCGACGTGCCGCGCACCTGGCCGCTGGAGGCGGAGAAGGTCGCCGTGCTCGGCGTCGGCAACGTCGCCCTCGACGTCGCGCGCATCCTGGCCAAGACGGCGGACGAGCTGCTGCCGACGGAGATCCCCGCGAACGTCCACGAGGGCCTGAAGGCCAACCGGGCCAAGGAGATCCACGTGTTCGGCCGCCGGGGCCCGGCGCAGGCGAAGTTCAGCCCGATGGAGCTGCGGGAGCTGGACCACTCCCCCAACATCGAGGTCATCGTCGACCCCGAGGACATCGACTACGACGAGGGCTCGATCGCCACCCGGCGCGGCAACAAGCAGGCCGACATGGTCGCCAAGACCCTGGAGAACTGGGCGATCCGCGACGCCGGCGACCGGCCGCACAAACTCTTCCTGCATTTCTTCGAGTCGCCGGTCGAGGTCCTCGGCGAGGACGGCAAGGTCGTCGGTCTGCGCACCGAGCGCACGGAACTCGACGGCACGGGCAACGTCAAGGGCACCGGAACCTTCAACACCTGGGACGTCGGCTCGGTCTACCGCGCGGTGGGCTACCTGTCCGACAAACTCCCCAAGCTGCCCTGGGACATCGACTCCGGCACCGTCCCCGACGCGGGCGGGCGAGTGATGCAGGAGTCCGGCGAGCACCTGCAGTCCACGTACGTCACCGGCTGGATCCGGCGCGGCCCCGTGGGCCTCATCGGGCACACCAAGGGCGACGCCAACGAGACGGTGTCCAACCTGCTGGACGACTACGCGAACGGCCGGCTGCAGACGCCCGCCACGCCCGCTCCCGAGGCCGTGGACGCGTTCCTCGCCGAGCGGAACGTCCGCTTCACCACCTGGGACGGCTGGTACAAGCTGGACGCCGCGGAGAAGGCACTGGGCGAGCCGGAAGGCCGCGAGCGCGTGAAGCTCGTCGAACGCGAGGACATGCTGCGGGCGAGCGGCGCCTGACGCCCTCCCTGTACGCCTGTGGGGCGGGTCCGGTGGCAATGTCACCGGACCCGCCCTTATGCGTGTTTGAAGCGTGTACGATCCGGATGCTTCACCGAATCATCACGCGGCCTTCACAAGAAGGCCTTGCAAGGGGGGACGAACGTCCATGCACATACGCCTTGTCGCCACCACGGCGGCGATTGCCGGAGCCCTGACCGCCCTGACGGCGGTTCCGGCCCAGGCCGCCGAGTACAGCTCCGCACTGAAGATCCGCGGCATCCAGTACGACGCTCCCGGCCGGGACTCGAACCGCTGCTCGGGCGGGAACACCGCCGAGGAGTACCTGACGATCAAGAACTACTCGCGGTCGACGACCGTGAATCTCAAGGGATACGTCGTCAAGGACGCCGCGGGCAACAAGTTCACTTTCACCGCCGGCCACACGCTGCAGCCCGGTGACTACGTGAAGCTGCGCGGCGGCAACGGGTCCGACTCCGACACGAAGAACGTCGTCTACCGCGACAACTGCAACTTCATGTGGAACAACGACAAGGACACGATCTACGTGTACAAGCCGTCCGGCAGCCGCGCCGACGTGCACTCGTACACCAAGAGCGGCTCCGACAAGGACGGCAACGGGTACATCACGTACCACGGCTGACCTGTCTCTTACGTGAGGCCTGTTGCCGTTCCGGCAACAGGCCTCACGTTCTTTCCGCCGGGCACAGCATGATCAGGGGAGCCGACCGAGTGCCCACGGAGGGTCCCATGCCGAAGCCGTCCGCCGTCGACCTCACCCACCGCCTGGTGCCTTCACCGGCCGGCCGCACACACCTCGTGGAGCAGGGGGACGGACCTTTGGTCCTGCTGCTGCACGGGTTCCCCGAGTCCTGGTACACGTGGCGTCACCAGCTGCCTGCGCTGGCCGCCGCGGGCTACCGCGCGGTGGCCGTAGACGTACGCGGCCACGGGCGCTCGTCCCGGCCCGTGACGGTGGAGTCGTACCGGATGCGGGAGCTGGTGGAGGACACCGTCGCCGTGGTGGAGGCGCTGGGCGAGCAGTCCGCGGTGGTCGTGGGACACGACTGGGGTGCGAGCATCGCCGCAGCCTCCGCGCTGGTCCGGCCCGAGGTGTTCCGCGCGGTGGGGCTCCTGAGCGTGCCCTACACTCCGCCCGGCGGCCCGCGCCCCAGCGAAGTCTTCGCCCGGATGGGCGGCGACGAGGAGTTCTACGTCTCCTACTTCCAGGAGCCCGGCCGGGCCGAGGCCGAGATCGAACCGGACGTGCGTGGCTGGCTGGCGGGCTTCTACGCCGCCCTGTCCGCCGACACGATGCCCGAAGCGGGCGCCCCCGACCCGCACTTCGTCGGCCGCGGCGGAAGGCTGCGCGACCGCTTCCCCGTCGGCCTGCTGCCGCACTGGCTGGACGAGGCGGACCTCGACGTCTGTGCCGGGGAGTTCGAACGTACGGGGATGACCGGCGCCCTGAACCGCTACCGCAACATGGACCGGGACTGGGAGGACCTGGCCGGATTCGCCGGCGCTCCCGTAACCCAGCCGTCGCTGTTCATCGGCGGCAGCCTGGACGCGTCCACGACCTGGCTGGCCGACGCCATCGAGGCGTACCCGACCACGCTGCCCGGACTGACGGCTTCTCACATCCTGGACGGCTGCGGTCACTTCCCGCAGCAGGAACGGCCCGGTGAGACCAATCGGCTCCTCATCGAATGGCTCGGCGGTCTGCGCTGACCTGGAGAGTCGGGCCCGGGAGCCAGCGGTCGAGGTAGGCGCGCAGACCGGTCAGGTCGGTGCCGCGCGCCACGTAGCCCACGTATCCGTCGGGGCGTACGAGGGCGTGGGCGATGTCCGGCCAGGGACTGTCCGTACCGAGGTGGTGCACGCTGAGCAGGTCGTGGCGTCCGTGCGTCGGCAGGGCCGATGGCCAGAGATGGGCGGGGCCGGTGAGCAGAAGGTGGTAGCCCGGTGCGACGGTCCGCTTGTGGAGTCCGGGTGGGAGGTCGGGAAGCCGGTCCCCCGCCTGCGGGCCCTGCCGCGGTCGGCGCGGTCCGCTGGTCGAGGCAGGTCCGCGGCGGTAGTGAATGCCGAGTTCGGAGACCGTGCGGAAGAGTCGTGCGCGGGGACGGGCCGCACGCAGCAGCACAGGGGCCAGCCGCGGGGCGAGATGGGCGCGGGCGAGCCGGAGGGCCGGGTTGCCGCTCGTGCCGACGGTGAACGCGCGGTCGGTGAGGCGGCGCACGCCGTGACCGACCGGGGCCCGCTCCGCCTCGTACGTCTCGAGCAGTTCCTCGGGCGCCGCGCCCCGGCAGACATGGGCGAGCTTCCAGCCCAGGTTGAGGGCGTCCTGGATGCCGGTGTTCATGCCCTGTCCCCCGGCCGGGCTGTGGATGTGTGCCGCGTCCCCGGCGAGGAAGAACGGGCCCTTGCGGTAGTGGGTGGCGCCACGGTTGTGGATGCGGAAGGCGGTCATCCAGACCGGGTCGCGCAGGATCAGCCGGTGGCCGTCGCGGCCGGTGTCACCGGTACGGTCGCGGGTCCAGTCGTCGGCGATCTGCTGGAGGAGACCGAGTGTCACCTCGCCCCCGCCCGGCGGGCGCATCGCGATCATCCGCCAGGTCGCCGGTGTGCCGAGCGGGAAGAAGAACAGCATTCCGGCCGAGGTCATGTACGTGTGCGCGGCACCCGGCTCCAGCCCTTCCACCTCCAGGTCGGCCAGGAGGAACGTCTGCGGATAGGCCTGCCCCTCGAAGGCGATGCCCGCCTGGGTGCGCACGGTGCTGCGCGCCCCGTCGCAGCCGACGACACAGCGGGCCCGCACGGTCTCCTGCCTGCCGTCCGGGCGCCGGAGCCGGCAGCTGACGTACCTGCCCTCCCGCTCGGTGCCCACCAGTTCCGTGCCCCGTTCGACGGTCACGTCCCGCGAGGCCAGCCGGGCCGCCAGGACGGCTTCGGTCTCCGACTGCGGGAGGAAGAGCAGGAAGGGGTACGGGGTGTCCTCGCAGCCGACGTCGAACACCGGCACCTCCAGCTCCCGTCGGGGCAGATGCAGGTGCAGCCGGACCGCCATGCTGCCGCGGTCGACCAGGTCGTCCGTCACTCCGAACCCGGCCAGCATCTCCAGGGTCCGGGGCTGGATCGCCGGTGCGCGCGATTCCCGGGCACGGTCCGGCGAGCGGTCCACGATCCGGAACGGGGTGTCGTACGCGCGCAGTTGTGTCGCGAGCGCGAGTCCGGTCGGACCCGCGCCCACCACCAGCACGTCCAGGGGTGCCGTCATGGACCCAACCGTAGTCCCGGCCGTACGACAGGCCGGGGCCCTCCGCGCCGTGTTACGCCCGGAGGGCTCCCGTGGTGCCGGTGCAGGGTGGTGCGGGGCTCAGACCTCCAGGTCGGCCTCGATACGGCGGAGCTGGTGGCGGGCCATCGCCAGGTTGGACCGGCTCCCGTCGAGCACGAGGTAGAGGAACAGCCCGCTGCCTCCGCGGCCCTTGATCAGGCGGATGAGGTGGTACTGGGTGTTCAGGGTGATCAGAATGTCCTCGATGTCCTCCTTCAGGCCCAGAAGCTCCATGGTGCGCAGCTTGGCCCGCACGACGTCGGTGTTGCCGGCGGCGGCGACTTCCAGGTTGAAGTCCTTGGTACCGCCGAGGGTGCCGAGGGCCATGCCGCTGGTGTAGTCGACCAGGGCCGCGGCCGTAGCCCCCTCGATGGAGCTCAGACATTCCTTCAGCGCGGTCTCGGTGTTCGCCATGCGCTCGGTTCCTTTCGTTCCGTACTGCTTCTGTCGGTCGGTCGGTCGGAAGGTTCGGTGATCCGGTGGTCCGGTGGTCCGGTGGTCCGGTGGTCCGGGCGGCTCAGATGCCGGTCTGCGGGCGTGGCTGGTGGGTGGGACGCTGCGGTGTGCGGACCGGGAGGGTGCCGATGGGGCGGGCCGTGGCCGGGGGCGCTGCTGCGCGGTGTTCGGCGGGCGCGGGCCGGTCGGCGTGGCGGCCGTTGCCAGGTCCGACGCGTGTGGCCACCAGGTCCGCGATCCGGGCGCCGCTGCGCCGGCCTTCCAGGTGCAGCCGGCCGACGTTGACGCGGTCCTCGGCGAGAAGGGTGAGGACGGCGGTGGTTCCGGCCGCGTAGGTCGCGACGTAGCCCCGGGAGCCGCGTACCAGCAGCTCGCGGAAGTCGCCGCGTCCGGCGGCGTCGGTCAGGCGGTATGCGACACCGAGGGCGGCGGCGGTGAGTGCCGCGAGTCCCTCAGGCTCGGCCTCCGGCACGTCGTGGGCGAGGACGAGTCCGTCGACGGTGGCCGCGAGGGAGCCCGTCAGCCGGGGTACGCGGGTGCGGAGCCGACGCAGTTCGTCCAGGACGTCGGTCTCGACGGCCATGAGCATTCTCCTTTCGGCACGCTGTCTTCGCGCGCGGATCACAGTGCCTCCAAGGCGTGCAGGAGCCGTCGCAGCAGTGCGGTGTCGGGCTCGTCCGGTACCACCACCGGACAAGGAGCGGGGGCCGGCTCGGCGGACGCGAGGTCGGGGGCTGGGGCGGGGGATGCGGCGGGCGCGGGGGATGCGGCGGGAGCGGGGGATGTGGCTGCGGGGACGACCATCCCGGCGGCGGCCAGGCGGCGGAGTTCGACGAGGGTGTGGAAGGTGCGGCAGGCGAGGGCCGTGGCGATCTGGGCGGCGGTACGGACGCCGTCGACCTGGGCGAGGGTGCGACTGCGGCGGGCCGGCAGGTCCGAGGGGGCGTCGTCGGAAACCCGGGCGAGCGGGACGAGGTCGACGCAGGGTTCGGGCCATATGCGGTGCAGCAGTTCGCGGCGGCGCCTCGACTCGCGCAGCACGGCGTCCACCGGTACGGAGCGGACCGCGCCGAGCCAGTGCGCGACTCCGGGACGGAAGCGGAGTACCGGCCCGTCGTGCGCGAGGACGAAGTACGCCGCGTCGAACAGGGCTCCCAGGTGGCACAGTTCCAGCGCGCCGGCGGCGAGGTGGCCGCTGTCGACCAGCTGCCTGCCGACCCTGCAGCGGCGGCCCGCCTGGTCGATCGCGGCCCACCAGCCGTCCGGGGCGAGCGCACCGCTGTGGGTGAGCAGGTCGCCGAGGTCGGGTGTGACGGCGGATTCGACGTGGACGACGTGTCCCGAGGCCAGGTAGACGACACCCGACTCGGTGGACAGGGCGCCGCTCGCGCCCTGCGCGGCAAGGGTGCCGAGCAGGGCCGAGGCCGGTTCGTCCGTGCGTGAGGTGCGGGTCGGCGTCATCATCCGAGCACCAGTCGGTCCGCCATCTCGGCCAGCCGGATGCGGGCCAGTGCCAGGTTGCCGTCACTGCGGTCGAGCCATAAGTGCAGGAACACGGTGCTGTCGAACGTCGTGCTGACGAACCTGAGCAGGTGGTACGAGTCGGTGTTCGTGATGATCAGATCCTGTACGGGCGGTTCCTTTCCGGATATCTCTCCCGCGTCGCCGCCGGCTGGTGCGAGGAGGCCACTCTCCGTGGCGAGGCGGGCGAGTTCGGCGGTTTCAGCCGCCGTCGCCTCCAGGTCGCCGCCCGGTGCGTCACCCACCGCGCCCAGGGCGAGACCGCTGATCCAGTCGACCACCGACGCCCCTCGCGCGCCGGGCAACCGCATGGCCTCCAGCAGACTCTCGTCAATTCCGGGCACGCCGAATCCCCCTCCCCTGCACGGCCGTTCCCGCGAACGTGAGCACGACACTACGGTGTGTGCTCGGCGCAGGTGAACGCTTTGGCATTTTCCAAAGGAATGTGCAGTGGAGTGGGCAGAGGGGCGTGCGAGATCGATCCGAAGCGAGCACGAGGCGTCCCGCCGTGCTCCAGGAGTCTTCAACAGAGTCTTGACCTGGCCTTTAGCGATTCGGACCCCGCATCCAGCCCTCCGTCGCGCGTCGCATGCTCGAGCAGCTTCCACAGGGTGCCCGAGGACTCATACTGACCTCTCGCTGCCTTACTGATGAGTAATCAGATCGACTCGGATCCCCGACCCGCCCCGAAGACTCTGTCCGCGTCGATACCGAAGCGCGCCCCGAGCACTCGTCCCAGAGTCTGAGCGGTCCAGTCCACGAGTCGGCCGGCAAAGCCCTGGTCCGCCGAGACCTTACAAATTCCGGGGTGGTCAGCCGGGTCCACAGCAGCGGACGCCGGGTGCCATCACGGTCCTGGACATCTGTAATGCTTCGTCAGGCCGGCCTCCCTGGCCTGCCTTGCCCCTCGGTGGCCGGGAGGCCGTCCCCGCCTGCTCAACCGTGACGACGAGGACTTCGGCGTCCAGGCGGCCACCACCCGGCCCACCAGGCTCGGCCAGCCCTTCACCCGCTGGTCTCTGCGCAAACTCGTCGCCTACCCGCGGAAATTCCACGGTCGGGTCATCCGGATCGGCCGCGTGGCGTTACGCGGCCTACTCGCCCTCCGCGGCGTGACCTTCCAGCGCACCAAGACGTGGAAGCCCCCCGGCCGCCCCGGACCGTGAGCGCGTCAATCGGTTGAGCCGCTGGAGAAGGACCTCGGTGAGGCTGGAGGTGAGGTGGCGCCGACGCAGCGGCGCCGGGCCGAGGCGTGGATCGCGCGTCTGAATGTGCCGCAGTTCCGTCCTGTGACTGACCGGCCCGAGAGCATCGGTGAGCGCAGCTGGAAGCTCAGCCGATCAGGCGAAAGAACGCGACGGTGAGCAGCCCGCGCCGGGCTACCGTACGCACCGCGCCCCGAGACAGCAGAAGTCCTGAGGACACAGGACAGTTCAGCCCTGCCTGCGAGCCCTTCGACGAGCGCCCAGCATCACTCGTAGCGAGCCCACCATCGGCGGTGATACGGACCCGCGCAGCAGCCGGGCGCCATGCGCGAGCGCCGCGTCCGCAGTGAGCAGCTCGATCCCGACGACTGCCTCCAACAACACGCCGTTGCGGTGCGCGGTCAGGGCGGGCAGTGTCTTCGCCGCGAGCAGGGAGGTGCGCGCCTCTTCGACCTGGCGCTCCACCAGTTCTCGTACGCCCGGCGATTCGCGCCCCTGCGCCAGGTCCTTCTCCGTCACCGAGAAGCGTGCCAGCGTTTCCGCCGGGATGCCCAGCCGCCCTTCCGCCAGGTCCTCGGCGAGGTCGTTGATGAAGTCCAGTCGCTGGCTGCCGTCGATGAACATCCGGCACCCGGCCCGGAAGTCCCCGTCTTCGTGCTCCGGCCTCAGCAGGGACGCGACCAGCATGAACGCGGGCAGCGAGTAGGCGTCCACATAGGCCTGGTAGTCGGCCTCGGTGGCGAAGCCGGCGAACTCCAACTCGGCGGTGGCGGTGGCCAAGTACTCCTCCACCACCTCCCGCAGCCGCGGGTACGCCGCCGTGGTGTGCAGCAGCGTACGGATCAGCGGATCGTCGCTCCCCCCGCTGTCCAGCGACTTGCGCACCTCATGCTCCCATGATGCCCACCCCGCAACTCGCTGTGGCTTCGGACCGGTGTCCAGCAGGTTGTCCCCGTGATGCATCACTGCTGTCGCCGCCACCACATGGGGCAGCACCGCTTTCGGCAACAGCAGACGGGCCGCAAGGTATGAGGCCCGTCTGAAACGCGCGACTGACTCCCGCTGGGCGCTGTAATCCCGCCGTAGCTCCGGCTCCCGTATCCCCGCAGCGTCCAAGCTCTGATTCCACGCACTCATGCGCCGATCGTAGGCAGGTCGGGCCTGCCGGTCAGCCGGCCCAGCCCATGCCACGGACCTCGATCGCGCCGGCGTGGAGTGGATCCAGCAGCGGCGTCCGAACGCCTCCCCGATCTCTTCGACGGAGCGGGGAAAGACGGGGACCATCCCCGCGCGCGGGGGTGGTCCCTAGGGCAGCGTCACCGACTAGCCCCCTCACACGCACGGTGGCCTAGGCAATCGAGCGCGGCCAGGACCTTCTTGGCGTGCGGCAGGAAGACCTGCCCGTCCAAGCTCAGCCGGGAGCCGCGAGAGGTGCGCACCAGCAGCCTTTCTCACTCTCGGATGTGCACTGATCTGTTGGCGACGTCTGAACCGCGGCGGCACCAGTTCGTGGACCTGGGGCCTCGTTCAGGAGGGGGTGAGGCACGTCAGGACCTGGGTCGTCCAGGTCCGGGGCGGTGTGGCCCTGTCAGCGGTTGAGGGACCGCCTCGATCTTGGCGGCCACGCGCTGGGCCTGGATGTCATGGCCATGCACGCAGAGTGACGCCCCCAGTGATCGTGAACCGCAACCGGGCGTTCTCGGACAATCGCTTCGCGCATGCCCATCTCGCCTGTTCGGAAGAGGTGTATGACTGGCGCGTCCGGACGTGATCACGACCCGAAAGAGGCGGAGCCCTCCCGTCCGCCACTCGGGCTCGGCAGCGAGGCCGTGCGCTCAGGAGCCGAGGGAGTCTCCGGGCGGCCGACGACGCCGCACGGGCGGACGGCTGTCGAAGATCAGTTCCGTGGCTGAGGTATCTGCTTCCGCATACTCGGCCGGAAGCCTGTCAGCGGTCTGCATCGAGACCCCCCAGTGGCTTCAGCGCGCCTACCCTGCTGTAGCCCTCCCACCGGCTCGGACGAGGGGCCCTTCGTCGAGGCACTGGAACCCGTTTCTGTCGCCATGGGCCACGGAATGATCGTCAAGACGTCTGGGCCCGGTCACCAACATCAAGGCCGCTCGCCGTCCTGCCGGCGCCCTCGCCCTCCCGGCGACAGCCACCGTCGCCACCCTGCACTTCACCCACGTCATCCAGGACAGCGACACCCTCATGACGCTTGGCCTCACGGCACTCACCGTCGGGCAGGACGCCGTCATCGCCATCTGCCGTACCTGGCACAAGACCGCCCTCGCCGACAGCAACACATCCCGGCAGTACACGCCCCACCATCGCACCGCAGCCTGAAAGCAGCCCCGCCCAGTCAATCGGGGTGCTCCGACGTCGTCGGGGCGCCCCTTCTCATATTTCACCCCGGCTCAGCGCCGGCGGGCTACGGTGGGCACGGCGTACCAGAGGGGAAGCGAAGTCCGGTGTGTACGTGGCGGGTTGCGTGCTGACAGGCTCCGACGACCAGGGAAGTCGAGCGGCGGGCTCAGGACCTCGCCCGGTGGTACGCCGCGAGGGTGCGGTGGACCCCACACCATGGCGAGGACGACCGCGCGACTGTCGACCGACGGCAGATCAATCCTGCTTCGAGCCGTACGCCACCTGAAGCGGAGAGCCAGGGAGCGGAATGCGCTACATCATCATCGGGTCCGGAGCCATCGGCGGTTCGATCGGGGGGCGGCTGCACGAGAGCGGCCGGTCCGTCGTCCTGGTCGCCCGCGGCGCACACTACGAAGCGCTGCGCGACAACGGGCTGCGGCTCACGGTTCCCACCGGCACACTCATTCTCGACGTGCCGGTCGTGGCACGACCGCAGGACGTCGAACTGCGCGCAGACGATGTGCTCGTCCTCGCCGTCAAGACCCAGGACAGCGTGGCCGCCCTGGACGCGTGGGCCGCGCGTCCGGTGACGGGTGGCGGTACGGCCGGCGAACGCCTGGCTCTGGTGTGCGCCCAGAACGGAGTGGAAAACGAGCGTCTGGCGCTGCGCCGGTTCCGCGAGGTGTACGGCGTGTGCGTCGTCCTCCCCAGCACCCACCTGAACCCGGGTGAGGTCGTCGCCCCCTGCGGCCCGTACACCGGCGCCCTGGTCCTCGGCCGGTACGGCACGGGCACGGACGAGACCGCCCGGCAGATCTCGGACGACCTGGAGAAGGCCAACTTCCTGGCTCCGGTAGCGACGGACGTGATGCGCTGGAAGTACGGAAAACTCCTCGGGAATCTCGCCAACGTGGTCGAGGCGGTGTGCGGCTCCGCCTCGGACGCCGCCGCGCAGGACCTGGTGGCCCGGTCGAAGGCCGAGGGTGCCGCGGTCCTCGGTGCCGCGGGCATCGCCTACGCGAGCGGGGCCGAGATCACCGAACTGCGCAGCGGGACGGTCGATCCGCAACCGATCGCCGGCGAGCCCACTCGCGGCTCGTCCTGGCAGAGCCTGGCGCGGGGCACGGGGTCGATAGAGACGGACTACCTCAACGGCGAGATCGTGTTGCTCGGCCGGAAGCACGGTGTGCCCACTCCGGTGAACGCGGCCCTTCAGCACGCCGCCCGGGAGAGCGTGCATCTGAGCCGGGAGCCGGGCGGCCTGACGGCTGCGGAGCTGAGCAGGCGCATCATGGAGAGCGGTACCGGTCGAGGTCGCGAGTCGTCGCCGTGGCCCGGGTGAAGATCGAGACGCGCCCCTGTTCTCCGTCATCACCGGCCGCTCCTGCCTTGCAGGGCCGGGGCGGTCCTGCAAGGCCGGCTCGACCACACCGGCCCTGCCGCCTGGCCCGGCCTCGCCCCGACCACCGTGCCCGCCACCCGCACCCTCAAGAGCATCGGTGCGGAACGGCAGGTGCTGATGGGCGACTTCTCCCCCTAGGACTGCGACGACTGCCTATCTCGCCGCCTCACCCGCGACGGCCAGGCAGCCGGGCCACCACACCCTCTGCCGCCCTCGTGCGGGGAGAAGCGTGGTGGCCCCGGTTCTTCACGCTCCGCGTCATTCCGACGAGTGCGCCCCAACCGAGCTCAGCCGGAGGAGAACGGCGGTGTTCCCGCGCGGCAGCGAGACGGTGAGCCGCCCGGCGTCCGCGTCCCATTCCGCGGCGGCATCGGTTGTCGCGGGATACAGCACCGTGGGCTGGACGCGAGCACCACGCAGGTGGGGGATGGTGAGGGTGCGGTCGGTGCGGTCGGTGCCGGCGGATCCGTTGCGGTCGTGTCCGCTCACGGTGGGCGCTGCGCCGTTGCCCGGTTCCCTTCTCCAGACCGAGAGCAAGGTGGCCCCTTGGCCTCGAAGTCCATGGGCGACCCACTCGTCCTCCCAGCCGGGGAGCCCCAGAGGCCAGAACGGCCTCGCGCCGCTGAGCTCCGGCCGGAGCTCCTTGTACACGGAGACCGCCGAGCGGACGAGGCCGGACTGTTCGGGGCTCATCAGGTTGAGGAACCCGGAGAGGTGGACGCGGCCGAGCAGCGCCCCTGTGAGGGTGAAGGCGATCTCGTCGAGGGTGTGGTCCGGCTGGGGGTAGGCCCAGACCGCGGCCTGCTCCGGTGTCACGGCCGTGGCGGCCGCGGCGGCGATGGGCGGGTAGCGCAGAAGGTCCTGCTGGTCACTGGTGGACTGCAGCTGGGCCACGGCCAACTGCGCGTAGTCCATGCGCAGGCCACCCGATCCGCAGTTCTCCAGGACGAGACCGGGATGCCGGTCGAGGAGCGAGGCCATCCAGTCGAGGTGGGCACGGTGGTGCCCGAGCAGACCGGCACCCGGACTCTCGGAGCCGTTCTCCGTGCCGGGGCCGATGTTGATGTTGTAGTCGAGCTTCAGGTAGCCGACGCCCCACTCACCGACCAGCCGGTCCACCACCTCGTCGAGATGGGCGCGGGCGGCCGGGTGACGCAGGTCCAGGTGGTGCCGCCCGTGTTCGGTGACGCGCAGACCGCCGCGCCGGAAGAACGCCTCGTCAGGGAGGCTGCGGGCCAGGGGGCTGCGTACGCCGACGACTTCGGGTTCGAGCCAGAGCCCCGGGGTCATCCCGTGCTCTCTGATGGCGTCCAGGACCTCCAGCAGTCCGCCCGGGAACCGGCGGGGAGCGGGCTCCCACGCGCCGACGGCGTCCCACCAGCCCTGGGCGTCGTCGTCGTACCAGCCCGCGTCGATCACGAACACCTCGGCACCGGCCGCACCCGCCGCCTCGATCAGCGGCAGGAGCCGTTCGGTGGTCGGGTCGCCCAGCAGGGTGTTCATGTAGTCGTTGTAGATCACCGGCAGCGTGCGGTGGTCGGGGTGGTCGCGGCGGATGCTCCGGCGGTAGTCCGTGAGTTCGCCGAAGGCCGCGTCCAGTCCGCCGGTCTCCGTACGGACGAGAACCGCCGGGACGGTGTGGAACTCCTCGCCGGGGGCCAGGGTGTGCTGCCACTGGTGGTGCGCGTCGTCGGGGCCGAACAGGGCCACATAGGCGGCACCCTCGCGTTCACCGGTCTCGAAGCGCCAGCCCGCGCTGGACTCGATCTGCCACAGCCAGGCGCGGCCTTCCCCGTCGGTGAGGCCGGCCACGGGAAGGTGGCGGCCGGTGGACCAGCTTCCCTGCGAGTACCGCTCGAAGCAGCCCCGGCCCTCGTGGCCGTGGGCGGAGCGGCTCAGCGGGACCACCCGCTCGCGGAAAGCGTCCTGCCGCCACCGGCATTCGGCGAGCCAGTCGTTGTCCGCCCAGTGCAGGGTCAGGCCGTCGAGACCGCCGCCCGCGTCGACGATGCCGCCGAGGGCCAGGGTGGAGACGCTCTCCAGCCGGAGCGCCGAGGCGCCCTCGTTGGCCAGGCGCACCCGGGCCCGCAGGAAACCGCTGCCCGGGCGGGTCTCCAGTGTGACGTCGGCGGCCAGAGAGGTCGCGGAGTCCGCCAGCCGGATCGTCGTACGCTCCCTGCCGCCGTCCTGGACCGTCTCGTGGCCTCGGTAGGTCAGACGGTCACCGATGGCCGTCTCGATGAATCGTTCTCCCGACCACATGCGTCCGTGGCCGGTGGCGGTGACCTCGACGAGGGGGACCAGGCAAGCCCAGTCCTGGCCGGGTCTTCCGAGTCTCACCGCGCCGGTGTCATTCATGACGGCATGCAGGCCGGATTCCGGATGCGACCAGACCCAGGACCCCTCGGCTGTTTCGACGGCAGCGGTCAACGCGATTCCCCTTCCGGGATGTTTCGGTTCTGCGGTGGTCCAGGTGGAGCTGATCTGGGGATTCACAGTCGGCGGTGAGGGTGCGCCGCGTCAGCGGATGTGCCGGAGAGCTGAACCCGCGCTCACGGTCTCTTGACGACCGCGTTGTGACCGCTCACAATCCTCGCATGTTTGTGACCGGTCACACAAGGTCGGACAGCAGCGCCGACCCCCCTCAGGGGCAGCCGAAGGCCGCGAGCATCCGCGATGTCGCCCAGGCGGCGGGCGTCTCCTACCAGACGGTTTCGAGGGTCATCAACGGCCACCCGAACGTCCGGGAGGAGACGCGGGAGCGGGTGCAGGCAGCCATCGCCGCCCTGGGCTTCAGGCGCAACGCCACCGCGTTCGCGCTGGCCAGCGGCGTGACCCGGTCGATCACGGTGCTCACGTCGAACACTCTGCTCTACGGTTACGCAGCCACCCTGCAGGGCCTGGAGGAGGCGTCCCGCGCCGCGGGCCACACGCTCGGCGTGCGGGTCCTGACCCCCGAGGACGACCTGGACCGCACGATCGCCTCGGCCTCCGACGCCGGCGGCGGCCTGGTGGTCATCGGCTTCGACCGCCTCGGCGCGGCCGCTCTGGACCGCGTACCGGCACACGTGCCGTCCGCGGCGGTGGTGGAAGCGCCGCCGCCGGGACGATCACCCGGTCTGCCCGCGGTGTGGGCCGACGACCGCGAGGCGGCCCGTGCCGCCACCGAACACCTCTTGGCGCTGGGTCACGACACCGTCCACTATGTAGCGATTCCCGCCTCGACCGGAACCCGGCGCTCGGTGGGACCCCGCGCCGAAGGCTGGCGTCAGGCCCTGGAAACCGCCGGCGTCGCCGCTCCCGAACCGTCCGGCAAGGGCTGGGACGCCCAGGCCGGATACGAGGCCGGGCAGAAGCTCGCCCGGAAGCGGGACGTCACCGCGATCCTCTGCGGCAACGACGACCTGGCGCTGGGTGTCCTGCGGGCCCTGCATCACGCGGGCCGACGGGTTCCGGAGGACGTCAGCGTCATCGGATTCGACGACGCCCCGCACTCCGCCTACGTCACACCGTCCCTCACCACGGTCCGTATGGACTTCCAGGGGCTGGGTCGCAAGGCCTTCGAGCTGCTGCGCGCCCGGCTCGACACCGATCAGCAGGCACCCGCAGCGGTGCCGGCCGAACCCGCCCTCGTGCTCCGGGAGAGTTCGGGGCCGCGCCACACATGAGCCGGACCGGACGCTCGCGCTCGCCGTCTCCGTCAGCCACCTTCCCCACAGCCATCGCCCATCCCCGCAAGCCCGCCCCGTCTTCCCGCTCCTTAACGACCAAGGATCCCGCCATGAGAAGAGCCGTCTCCGTCCTTGTCACCGCCTGTCTGCTCGGGCTGACCGCCACCGCCTGCAGCGACAGCACCGCCGGGGGCACCGGCGCCGCACCCGAGGGGTCGGTCGACCCGACCGCCGACCTCAAGGGCGTCGAACTCACCATGTGGACGGCCCAGAACAGCGTCGGGCAGCCCAAGCAGGCCATCGAGGCGTTCGAGAAGGCCACCGGCGCCAAGATCAACACCGAGGTGATCCCCGACCCCTACGAGTCGAACGTCCCGACCAAGCTCGCCTCGGGCGTCAAGCCGGACCTGATGTTCTGGCAGCCCACGGGCAGCACGCTGCCGTTCATCCAGCCGCAGCAGAACCGAACCTCCTGCAGCTCGACAACGAGGACTGGGTCGCCAAGCTCGGCAAGACGGAGAAGGGCCTCGGCCAGGTCGACGGCCACCGCTACGCGGCCATCGTCACCAGCCCCGCGGTCCTCGGCATCTACTACAACAAGGACGTCTTCAAGAAGGCCGGCATCACCACGATGCCGAAGAACTACGACGACCTCCTCGCCACCGCCGGGAAGATCAAGTCCAAGACGGGCGTCGCCCCCTTCTTCGAGGTCGGCGGCGACAAGTGGCCCCTGCAGTGGCAGGTCCAGGTGCAGATGACGGACCTGCCGCAGTCGTTCTGGGACAAGCTGAACAAGAACAAGGACAGCTGGACCAACAAGACCATCGTCGACGCCATCATCAAGTACAAGACGAAGGTCCTCGACGGCGGCCTGGCGCAGAAGAACTACAAGACGGCCACGTTCGTCGACCAGGGCAAGGCGATCATGGACGGCAGCGCCGCGATGGCTCTCAACGTCACCTCGCTCCAGTCCCAGATACAGGCCACCTCCAGCACGGCGGAGATGGACAAGAAGCTGGGCTGGTTCCCCATCGCCAACAGCGCCGCCCAGGCCGAGTACTCGCCCGACCAGACCAACGGCGTCGTCGCGTTCAAGACCGGCGACACCAAGCGTCAGAACGCCGCCCGGCAGTTCCTTTCCTTCTGGCTCGGCAACGACTACCCGGACTACATCAAGGCGAACAAGCTCGTGTCGGTGCAGCCTTCGGTGCCCAACCCCGACGGTCTGCCGCAGACCGCGATCGCCCAGGCCGAGGCGCTGTCCTCCGCCGGCGGCGTCTTCCAGGTCAAGGCGCTCACCGCACCCGACATGCACCTCGCCCTCGCCGACATGCTCTACGGCAAGAAGACCCCCCAGCAGGTCGCCCAGGCCGCCCAGGACCAGTTCGAGCAGGTGCTCAAGGCGCGCGGCGTCTCCGGCTTCTGACCGGCGCCCCCTCGCCAGCCCGCCTCCCGGGCCGCCCGTCGGCGGCGCGCCCGGGGCCCGCAACCGGAGGTAAGAAGTGGTGGACACCGCCACCAGGGGCGTCATCGAGCCCACGCGTGCGAAGGACCGGAGCGCATCGCCCCGTCGCGGCCGGCGCGAGCGCACCCGGAGGAAGCCCAACCAGCCGTGGTGGTTCGCGCTTCCCGCGCTCGCCGTGTTCGGCATGTTCTTCCTGCTGCCGAACCTGCTGAACTTCGTCTACCCGTTCACCGACTGGTCGGCGTTCCACCCGCAGATCAGTTTCGCGGGCCTGTCGAACTTCGAGACCATCCTCAACGACGGCTCGATGGCCCGCGACATCCGCATCACCCTGCAGTACGCGGTCCTGGTGGCCCTCTTTCAGAACGGTTTCGGTCTGGGCCTGGCCCTTCTGCTGGAACGGGACACTCGCTTCAACCGCTTCTTCCGCGCGGTGTTCTTCCTGCCGGTGCTGATCTCCGCGCTGGCCGTCGGCTACATCTTCCGGGCGCTGCTCTCCCAGGACGGGGCGCTCAACAGCGTGCTGTCCTCCCTCGCGGGGCACCAGGTCGACACCCCCTGGCTGGGTTCGACCACCTGGACCCTGGTCGTGGTGACCCTCATCCACGGCTGGAAGTGGATGGGCCTCGCGATGCTGATCTATCTGGCCGGTCTGAAGAGCATGCCGGGTGACGTGCTGGAGGCCGCGCGCATCGACGGGGCGGGCGCGTGGCGCACGTTCCGGTCGATCCGGTTCCCGCTGCTGGCGCCCGCGGTGACGTTCAACGTGACCACCGCGCTGATCGGCTCCATGAACACCTTCGACATCGTCCAGGCCACCACCGCGGGCGGTCCCGGCAGCGAGACCGAGGTCTTCAACATCTACATGTTCCGCATCTTCGGCCAGGGCCTGTACGCCCAGGCGTCCGCGATGAGCCTGGTGCTCTTCCTCGTGGTCGTCGTTCTCGCCGTGCCCGTGATCGTCGGCCTGCGCCGAAGGGAGATCAACCAGTGACCGCCGTTGCCGTACTCGCTCCCGTGCGCCGCCGCGTCCCGCGCTGGCTGCAGCCGACGGTCGTCCTGCTCGTCGCGGCGGTCACCATCGGAATCCCGCTGTGGCTCGTCGCGGTGACCTCCGTGAAGCCCCAGGCCGAAGCGATCAAGCCCAACCTCTCCCTCCCGCACCAGGTGCAGGCCGCGGAGAACTACCAGCAGACCTTCGACCAGGGCAAGATCGTCCAGGGCTTCGTCAACAGCACGCTGGTGGTGGTCCCTTCCGTCGTCCTCGTACTGCTGCTGGGCGCCGGCGCCGCCTGGGTCTTCGCCCGGCGCAAGGGGCGCCTGGCCGGCACGCTGTACGCGCTGAGCATCAGCGGCCTGCTGCTCCCGCCCGCCGTCATCACCATCGTCATGGAGCTCAGGCAACTCGGCCTGGCGGGCACCCAGCTCGGCATGATCGCGGTCTACACGGGGATGTACCTGTCCACGTCGATCTTCTTCATGACCGGCTTCATCCGGAACCTCCCGGAGGAGCTGGAGGAGGCCGCGCGCATGGACGGCGCGGGCCCGGCCCGGGTCTTCTTCCAGGTGATCCTGCCGCTGCTGCGACCGGTCATCGCCACCGCGACGATCATGGTGATGCTCTTCGCCTGGAGCGACATCTTCTACGCGTTCTTCGTCCTCGGCGGCGGTGAGAAGGCCACGCTCCCGCTCAACCTGTACCAGGTCGCCAGCGCCCAGCTGTACCTGAACAACTGGCACCTCATCTTCGCCTACGTCGTGATGATGAGCCTGCCCATGGTGGCGGTCTTCGTCATCGCCCAGCGCCGGATCGTCGCCGGCATCACCAGCGGAGCCGTCAAGTAGCCCGGGTCCCATGATCCCCGGGGCGTGACTCCCCGCACGCCCCGGCCCTTCAACCTCCGGTCCACCCGGCCCGTCCGGGTTTCCCCGGGTCCACTCACCAACCTCCCGCAGCGACGCGGGAGGCGGAGGACGCACATGCCCCGAAACGAGCACAGATCACGCAACACCGCGCGCCTCATGGGAGCGGTCGCCTTCACCGCCGCGCTGATCGGCACGGCCGTGACCGTCCCGACCGCCCAGGCGGCCACCCCGCAGGTCACCGTCGACCTGGGCAGGACCACCGGCGACGTGATGCACGGAGCCAACGGGACGCTGTACGGGCTCAGCGACGACGGCGTCCCCGGCGACGAGCTGGTCGCCCCGCTGCACATGACGACGGTCATACAGAAGGCGCCGGACGGTGCGCAGCACCCCAACGGGGACGCTCTCGCGATCAAGAAGGGCTACGACCGCAACGGCGGCGGCGAGGTCCACATCTACATGCAGGACATCTACGCCCAGTGGCCGTACGAGAACCTCGGCCTGAGCGACTACCTGGCCAAGGTCGACACCATGGTCCGCAAGGTCGCCGCCCGCTCCGACCGGGACGACTTCGTGTGGGTGCCCTTCAACGAACCCAACGGCAACTGGTATCCGGACCTGGGCAGTTCCGGCAGCGCCAAGTACGCGAGCGCGCTGAGCAAGTTCCAGAGTGACTGGACCACCGTCTACAAGAAGATCCGCTCGATCATCCCGGACGCCCGTATTGCCGGGCCCAACGAGACCCACTACGACGGCAGGCTCATGGGCGACTTCTACCCGTGGGCCAAGGCCAACAAGGTGCTCCCGGACATCACGACCTGGCACGAGCTGGGACCGGACTCCCTGAAGGACTTCGAGTCCCACCTCGCCGACTACCGGGCCATCGAGAAGAAGGCCGGCATCTCCGAGCGGCCGGTCAGCATCAACGAGTACGGCAACCGGCGTGACCAGTCCGTGCCAGGACAGATGGTCCAGTGGATGTCGATGTTCGAGCGCAACAAGGTCTACGCCGACCAGGCGTACTGGAACATCGCGGGCAACCTCAACGACAACGCGGCCCAGACCAACATCCCCAACGGCACCTGGTGGCTGCTGCGCTGGTACGCGGGCCTGACCGGCAAGACCGTCGAGCTGGACCCGCCGCAGCCCAACACCATCGACACCGTCCAGGGCATCGCCTCACTGGACGCCGGCCGGGGGCAGGCCCAGGTACTGCTCGGCGGTACCTCCGGCGACGTCGACACCGTGGTCCGCAACGTGCCCTCGCGCTTCGGCAAGAAGGTCAACGTCACCGTCGAGCGCATCGGCTGGAGCGGCTACGAGGGTGCCGCCGCGCCGAGCGTGGTGTCCCGCACCACCGCCAGGGTCGCCAAGAACGGCAGTGTCACCGTGCCGATGAGCGACCTCGACGCCATGTCGGCCTACCGCGTCACCGTCAACCCGGCCGGCAGCGGCTCCCCCACGGCTGCGAGCCTGCCCTGGTCCGCGTCGTACGAGGCGGAGAACGCCGCGATCACCAGCGGAACGGTCTACTCCCAGGGCTCGCTGACCAACCCCTACGGCTTCGCCACCTCGGGCACCAAAGACGTCGGCAGCCTCAACCAGTCCGACAGCAAGGTCGCCTTCACCGTCGACGTCCCGAAGACCGGCACGTACGACCTCGACGTCTTCTACGGCAACCAGTCCGGCGGGCCCGCCACCCAGACCCTCACAGTCGACGGCGGCTCGCCCAAGCCCCTCACCTACGGGTCCACCCTGAACTGGACCTACCGCGCCACGGCGCGCACACCCGTGTCCCTGACGGCCGGCAAGCACACCCTGACCCTGTCCAAGGGCACGAACGAGGTCACCCTCGACAAGATCGACCTCACCGCGTCCAGGACGCCGGACTCCGTCTACCCCGCGGCCTACGCCGACATCAGCGGGTCCCCGTCGTACGACTACAGCGCCTCAGGCATCAGCGGCGCCGGCGCCCTGAGGCTGGAGCGTCGCGACAAGGCCGCCTTCGACGTCTACGCACCGGCCGACGGCTACTACACCGTGCACGCCGACTACGCCGCCACCGGCAACGGCACGCTGACCCTGGACGGCGCCACCGCCGCCACCCTCTCCCCCACCCCGGGCCGCGTCACCGACAAGCCCCTGCGTATGTACCTGTCTGCCGGCAACAACCGCATCACCGCAGCCGTCCCGGGCAAGGGCAGCCTCACCCTGCGCGACCTGCGCGTCACCGGCGCGGTCAGCACCTCGGGGGCCACGGCCTACGAGGCCGAGGACGCCACCACCGCCGGCACCGCGTCGGTCTCCGGCAACTCCTGGGCCTCCGGCGACAAGTACGTGGGACACGTCGGCCTGGGAGCCGGCAACACGCTCACCTTCAAGGTGAACGCCCCCTCCGCCGGGCGCTACGTGATGAATGTGCGCTACGCCAACAACGAGGTCGCCGGGTCCGGCAACTACAACACCAACGTCGTCTCCCGGGCGGCGGACATCACCGTCAACGACTCCACCCAGAGGGTCATGTTCCGCAACTCCTACAGCTGGTCCGACTTCTGGGACCTTCCGGTCCCGGTCACCCTCAAGGCCGGCGACAACACCGTCACCTTCGGCAACTCCGCGGCGTACGCGCCGGACATCGACAAGGTGACCGTCGCGCGCCTGAACGACTGACGACACCGCAGGCGAGAAAACCGCATCCGGTACGTCGTCGTAGCCCGTCCTGTGCAGAAGCCCCGCCGTCTTCCGGCGGGGCTTCGTCGTCTCACGGCTCCGAGCCGAGAAGGTCTGGGCCGTTCCGGCGCAGACGAGGGAAGACCAGCACGGCCGCGATCGCGGCGGGGATCAATGACCATGGGGCTTCCACTCCGGCCTTTGCCCCGTACCAGGTGCCAGCCCAGCCGACCGGAGGCACAGTTGCCCGCGATGATGCTCAGCAGGCGCGCGGTTGTGCGCGCGGCGTCGGCCGGATCGGTGTCGAGTCCGGCTTCGGCACGCCGCAGAGCCGCGACCACCATCCGGTCGTGGGCGCGGATCATCGCTGCGACGGGATGGCCGAGCGGGTGCAGGCCCTGATCAACGGTACGAAGGCGCCGACGACGCAGGCGCGGCACCAGCCACCGCATCGCCCGCAAGGGAATCGAGACCTCGCAGCGACTGGGCCGTCACCGCTGGACCATCGAACGCACCATGGCCTGGCTCACTGGCTGTCGAGGCATCCACCGAGGCTACGAACGCACGCCGGAGCACTTCCTGGCATTCATCAGCATCGCCTGCACCCTCATCTGCTGTCGCAGGCTCGACAGCCAAGTGCGCCGCTTATTGGATGGCGCGCATCGAACGGTGCCCCCACGCTGGTCACCGTGGCAGAACCCAAGCACCAGATCCGCGCCCTGTACACGGCTTCCACGGTCACCGTCTACCAGGCGTACGGGCCGGAGATCGGCCTTCCCGCGGCCCGGGACGGTCGCTTACCGGCGGCCTGGCAGCGGGACCGGATGACATGGATCAAGCCCTCCTTCCTCTGGATGATGTACCGCTGCGGATGGGGCTCCAAGGACGGCCAACAGAGTGTCCTCGCCCTCGAGATCACCCGAGAAGGCTTCGACTGGGCACTGGAACATGCCTGCCTGGCCCACTATGAGCGCGGGCTGCACCCTGACCGTACGACCTGGAAACGCCAGTTGAAGCGGTCTCCGGCCCGGGTCCAGTGGGACCCGGAACGTGACCTGCGCCTGCAGCCGCTTCCTCACCGCTCGTTGCAGCTCGGTCTCACGGGAGAAGCCGCACACCGCTACGCGGACGAGTGGACGGTCTCCATCACCGACGTCACCACACTTGCGCACACGATTCACAGCCACGTACGGGACGGGGATCTGACTACGGCACGACGCCTCCTACCCGCAGAGCGTTCCTACCCGGTGCCCGAAGGAGGCTTCGACCACTTGCACCGGTGAGCGGAGCCGCCAATTGAGATGCACTCTGATGCGTAGCTCACGGCCCCTGCACTGTCATGTCCGCCGGACAGGCACGTTGACATCGTCGATGTTGATGTGGCCCCAGCCGCCCGTCGCCTGGTCGACGACCTCGACGTAGACCCGTTCACCGACGTGGGCCGCCAGGTCGAAGACGACGCGGCGGTACTGCTCCGCGCCGCGACCTGTCTCCTTGGCGAGCACCTTGCCGTCGCTGGCGCGGACGACGGCCGCGTAGAGATGGTCGGGGTCGTTGCCGCCCGAGACGAGCAGGTCGACCGCGCCGTCTCCGCCGAGGACGACGGTGGCGGAGCGGAGTACGCCGGCGGCGGCGTCACCGCCCGCGTCCGGGTTGAAGCCCCACAGGTGGTGGCCGGCCGGGTCGTCCTCGGTTTCGGCTTGGTAGAAGGGTCCGCCCCAGCCCCAGTCGGTGCGGGTGGTCACGTTGGCGTCGCTGAAGGCGCCCGAGACGACGGTCCAGCCGGTGAGGTCCCCGGTGGCGAAGTCGTGGTTGGGGAGCGCGTCGACGTTCGTGGGGCGTGGCGGGGCGTAGGCGGCAGGGGCGACGGCGGTTTCGTAGGCGCCGTTCATGCGCCAGACGTCCAGGGAGATGATCTGCGCGGTGCCTCCCTCGGCGGTCAGCCGCAGGCCGGTGCCGTCCCTGCGGGTGGGGTAGACACGGCTGGTGAGGCTGTTGGTGCCGTTGATGTACGCCTCCAGCATCGAGCGGTCGAGTAGGACTCTCAACTTCAGCCGCTCTCCGTCGAGTCCGACCGTCCCTCCGTGGACGCCCTTGCGTACGTCCGGGTCGAGGCTGGAGCGGCTGCGGTCGATGGAGAAGCGGTGTTCGGTCGTGTCGTAGGAGAGCAAGGTCTGTTCGCTGCCGTCTGCGCTCGCCCGCACGGTCAGGGTGAAGGTGGTGGCGTCGCCCGGGTCGATGACGGCCTCGATGTCGAGCATGTCGCCTGAGACGTCGGCGAGTCGGCGGTTGGCGTCCTCGATCGAGGTCTGCCGGATCCGGGCGAGCTGCTTGCCGCGCAGGCGGGCCGCCTCGGCGATCGGTTCGACGCCGAGGGTGCCGTCCGGGCGGAGCGAGACGCTGACGGGCATGCCGGCGTTGTGTGCCCAGCCGGACTGGGCGTGCTGCTGTTCGCTGCGACGGTCCTGGGTGATGCTGAAGAGCACGGAGCGGCCGTCGGGGGTGACGAATCCGGACGGGCCGGTGAAGTGCTCTCCGAAGTCGAACTCGCGGGGCTTGTCGTGGTCGGGTGTGAAGCGGCAGGTGGCCTTGTCGAAGGTGCCGATCCAGTAGTAGGTGTGCTTGACGGCATTCGGGTTGAACGCCTCCCACCAGGGGCTGACCAGCAGGATCTGCTTGCCTGTGCGCTAACCCTTCGGACCGGGCAGGGGGAGGAGGACGGGCAGCTCCCACACCTCGCCGGGTTCGGGGACGGTGGCGAGGTCGTTGTGGTGCAGGGGGCCTCGGTACTTCCACGGTCCCTCGGGGCGGCGGGCGGTGTAGACGAGTGCGGTGCCGCCGTACTTCTTGGTGATCTGGGTGCCGTTGTAGTCGACGATGCCGCTGCCGACGAGTTGGTACCAGGTGCCGTCCTCCTCCCAGACGAACGGGTCGCGGAAGTTCTCCGCCCACGCCGTGCCGGGGCCGGCCGGGAGACTGGCTGGGGCTTCGGTGACCGGCTCTGACTTCATCGTCCAGTCGGGCAGGTCCGTGTCCCGGTCGGTCTGGTAGGAGGACACGGCCATGCCGGTGCGCTGACGGTAGGGGAGGCGGTCGTCGCCGCCGGTGAAGAAGAGCACCGGGCCCCGGTCGCCGTCGACGTGCGCCGAGCCCGACCAGCAGCCGTCCGGCCCGACCGATTCGGCGGCTGGTGCGAGGGCTATGGGCATGTCCCGCCAGTGCACCATGTCGGTGCTGACCGCGTGCCCCCAGTGGATCTGGCCCCAGTACGGGCCGAGCGGGTCGTGCTGGTAGAAGATGTGGTACTTGCCCTTGAAGTACACAGGCGCGTGCGGTTCGTTCATCCAGTGCCAGGGCGGCAGCATGTGGAACTGAGGGCGGTGCCGGTCACCGTCGAAACGGGCCCGGTTCAGGGTCATCTCCGGGCGGGGCACACGGTGGCCGGGGAGCGCCGCGAGTCGCTCGGCGTGCTCGCGCCGCGCGGTCGAATCGTCCAGGCTGCCCGGGCGGATGACGAGGCTGTCCATCAGGCCCATGTACATGTTGGCGTGGAACTCGCCGTTCAGCAGTGTGGGGCGGTTGTGCCGGCCGATCAGCAGCGGTTCGGCCGAAGCCAGTTGGGGCGCCTTGTCCGGAGTGGTGGCAGTTCCGATCAGTCGGCCGTCGCGGTAGAGGCGCAGTTGCCGGGTGTCCGGGTCGTAGGTGGCGCCGACGTGGGTCCAGCGGCCCTTGGCGGCGGGCTGGTCGGCGGCTCCCTTGACCTCGATGAGGTCGGTGCCGAAGCCGAGTTGGAAGACGATCTGCCCGAAGCGGCGCAGGCCGAGCAGGAAGCCGGTCTTCGCGTCCGGGTCGTGCTGGTTGACCAGGGCCTGGGGCTTGCCGTCGATTCCGTGCTCGTAGGCGTACGGGGCGATCCAGGCGTCGACGGTGACGCCCCCACTGAGGTCGAACTTGCCGGGGCCGTCTGCGGTGACGACCGTGGAGTACCCGTCGAAGTACAGCGCCCGGCCGCTCACGCCGCGGCGCCGTACGGGATCGCTGTGGGGCTTGTAGCGGGCGTCGGTGAAGACGTACGCGATGGGGTCGGCGGAGCCGGCGACCGCCTCGCGGGCGACCGTGCCGGTGCGCTCGTCGAAGTCCCAGCGGGCAGTGGGGCTTTGAGGACCGCGCCGTTCCTGGGCGGCGGCGGGGGTGGGAGCGAACGACAGTGGTACGACGGCGCCGCCGATGACGGCGGACACAACAGTGAGGGCTGTTCTTCTCCTCATGGCTGACTCCTGGGTGGTGCGCGGCAGGGCCTGACGCCGTGCCAAATCGGTTTAACCGGGTGGCTCGGCATCGTTCGCGGGCCGCTCCTGCTAACGCAAGGGCTAATGCATACCGTTTTCCTGCAGCGTCACCTAGTTCCCCCACAAACCAGCACATAAGGTCACCGTTTCCCATTCGATGCAGCCGGAGTGTTGACATCAGGCCACAGGCAGCTCACTCTCGTCGCAACTTGCTAATCCGATTTAACAACGGAGCTGAGCCGCCATGTCTGAACGCCGCGTGACCATGGCCGACGTCGCCCGCAAGGCGGGCGTCTCGCCGACGACCGCGTCGTTCGCCCTGTCCGGCCGCACCGACATGCGCATCTCCGACGCTTCCCGCGAACGTGTGCTGGAGGCCGCGCGGGAGCTGGGCTACCGCCCCAACGTCACCGCGCGCAGCCTGCGGACCAAGTCGACCCAGACCATCGGGTTCGTCTCCGACCAGGTCACCACGACGCCCTTCGCGGGCGACGTGATCCGCGGTGCGATGGAGGCGGCGCGGGAGCGGGACAACCTGTTGTTCATCACGGAGGCGGGAGGCGACCGTGATGCCGAGTCGTCGCTGGTCCATGCTCTGCTGGACCGGCAGGTCGACGCGGTGATCTACGCGTCCATGTTCACCAGGTACGTCACTCCGCCCAAGGAGCTGTTCGGGCGCCGGGTCGTGCTGCTGAACTGCCTGGCCCCCGGCTTCGACGCGCCGTCCGTCGTGCCGGACGAGCTGGAGGCGGGCCGGGACGCGGCCCGTGCCCTGCTCGCCGCCGGTCACACCGAGGGCATCTGGGCGATCGGCGGCCACCAGGCCGTTCCGGCCACGCCCGAGGGGATCATCGCCGGCAACGAGCGGATGCGCGGCCTGGAAGAGGTCCTGCGGGAGGGCGGCACGCGCCTGACCGATGTCATCGAGTGTGACTGGGACACGCGCGACGGCTACCGGGAGGTGTCCGAGCTGCTCGCGGCGGGGCACCGTCCCCGGGCGCTGGTGTGCCTGACGGACCGGGTGTCCATGGGCGCGTACCAGGCGCTCGGCGAGGCGGGTCTGTCGGTGCCGGGTGACGTGTCGGTGGTCTCCTTCGACGACCAGGACATCGCGGCCGTCCTGCGCCCGGCGCTCACCACGCTGAAGCTGCCGCACTATCAGCTCGGTCGTCTCGCCGTGGAGCTGATCCTCCGCACAGGGCCGCTCGAAGCAGTCGTACACCGTGTGCCCATGCCGCTGCAGGAGCGTGCCTCCATCGGTGCGCCCGGTGCGGGCTGACACGGCACACCCGTAGACGGTTGTCCCGCCACCCGGACGAGACCCGGGCGGCGGGACGACCACCAAGAACAGCGACCGTGGCAACCGGTCGCCAGGGCGGGTCCGGCAAGACCCGTCTCAGTGAGATGGAGGAACCTCGTGGTGTTCAGAACCAGGCGCCTCGCTGGTGCGAGTGTAGCCGTCGCGGCGGCGACCGCGCTGGTCGCCGGCTGCGCGACCGGAAGTGGCAGCGGCTCGTCCGGAGCCGACGGCGACACGATCACCTTGTGGACGCACAACGCCGGCAACTCGGCCGAGCTGGACGTCGTCAAGAAGATCATCAAGGATTTCAACGGGTCCCAGGGCAAGTACAAGGTCAGGCTCCAGGCGTTCCCGCAGAGCGACTACAACAACTCCGTCGTGGCCGCCGCCTCGGCCCGCAGGCTGCCCTGTCTGCTGGATGTGGACGGCCCCAACGTGGCGAACTGGGCCTGGGGCGGCTACCTCGCCCCCATCGATGTGTCCGGCAGCGACGTGCCGCTGTCCGACCAGTTGCCCAGCACTGTCAGCCGCTACAAGGACAAGGTCTACGGGTTCGGCTTCTACGACGTCTCGCTGGCCTTGTTCGCCCGCAAGTCGGTGCTGAAGGACAGCGGCATCCGCATCCCGACCCTCGGCAAGCCGTGGACGAAGGACGAGTTCGACGCGGCGCTGGCCAAGCTGAAGAAGAGCGGGAAGTTCCCGTATCCGCTGGAGATGGGCACCGGCGGCACCGGTGAGTGGTGGTCGTACGCGTACTCCCCGCAGCTGCAGAGCTTCGGCGGCGACCTGATCAACCGCGACGGCTACAAGACCGCCGAGGGGACGCTCGACGGCAAGAAGTCCCTGGAGTGGGCGACCTGGTTCCGCTCACTGGTGTCCAAGGGCTACATGGCGAAGAAGTCCGGGGCCGACCCGAACAAGGACTTCCTGGCCGGCAAGAGCGCCATCCAGTGGGACGGCAGCTGGAACGCGGCCAAGAACGCCGAGAAGCTCGGCGACGACCTGGCGATCATCCCGCCGGTCGACTTCGGCGACGGGCCCAAGATCGGCGGTGCCTCCTGGCAGTGGGCGATGAGCTCCAGCTGCTCCAACAAGGACGGGGCGCAGGCGTGGCTGAAGTTCTCCCGCCAGACGAAGTACTTCGTCGATTACGCCAAGGCCACCGGCACGCTCCCCGGCACCGAGGCCGCCGCGAAGCAGGTCGACGGCTACCAGCCTGGCGGGAAGTTCAACGACCTCGTCGAGTTCGCCCGGAAGTTCGCCCTGGTGCGCCCGGTGACCCCGGCCTACCCGTACATCTCCACCGAGTTCGAGAAGGCGGCGCAGGACATCCTCGCCGGGGCCGACCCGAAGACCGCGCTCGGTCGGGCCGCGAAGGACATCGACACCAACCTCAAGACGAACAACGACTACGCCGGCTGACCCGCCCCGGTCCGGTTCGGGCCCCGACCGCGCCCTCCTCGCGCGCCCGAACCGGACCGGCTTCCCCTGGAGCTACCGTGACCACCATGATCGCAGCCCTCGGCCGGCTGCGTCCGGTCCGGCGAACCCGAACGACCAACGCCCGCCGCCGTGAGGGCCTCACCGCCCTCGGCATGGCCACCCCGGCCGTCGCGCTGCTGATCGTCTTCCTCGTCGTACCGGTCGCCCTCGCCTTCGCCCTTGCGTTCACCGACGCGAGGCTCATCTCGCCCACCCCGGCCCGTTTCGTGGGCCTGAGGAACTTCACCCAGCTCTTCGAAGACCCGGTCTTCTACAAGTCCCTGCGCAACACGGCCTACTTCGCCGCTGTCGTCGTCCCGTTCCAGGCCGGGCTCGCCCTGGTACTGGCCCTGCTGGTCAACGCGAAGGTGCGCGGCGTCAACTTCTTCCGCACGGTCTACTTCCTGCCGGTCGTCACCTCGATGGTCGTGGTGTCCCTGCTGTGGACCTTCCTCTACCGGCAGGACGGCCTGGTCAACCGGGTGCTCTCGGCGCTCACCTTCGGCCACGTCCACGGCCCGGACTGGCTGGGCGACCCGACGACCGCGATGCCCGCCATCATCCTGATGTCGGTGTGGCAGGGCGTCGGCTTCCACATGATCATCTGGCTGGCCGGGCTCCAGACCATCCCCGCCGAGCTGTACGAAGCCGCGGACCTCGACGGCGCCACCCGCTGGCACCGCTTCCGCCACGTCACCTGGCCCGGCCTGCGCGAGACCCGCACGTTCGTGCTCGTCACCATCACCATCGCGGCGTTCAGCCTGTTCACCCAGATCCGGGTGATGACGCAAGGCGGCCCCCTCGACTCCACGACCACCGTGGTCTACCAGGCGGTGCACACCGGCTACGACCAGCAGCAGACCGCGTACGCCTCGGCGATCTCGCTCGTCTTCTTCGTGCTCGTGCTGACCGTGTCCCTCGTCCAGCGTTTCCTGACCCGGGAGAAGGACTGACATGACCTCCTTCCTCAAGCACCTCGGCGGTCACGCCGGCCGTGTCGTCCTGGCTCTGGTCTTCGCGCTCCCGCTGCTGTTCATGCTGGTCTCGTCGTTCAAACCGGACGACCAGATCTTCAGCGACCTCGGATCCGTGCGCGCCTTCCTCCCCGTCGGCGCCCTGTCACTCGACAACTACACCGGCGTCTTCGACCGCGTCCCCGCGGCACGGTTCCTGCTGAACTCCGTGCTGATCTCCTCGATCACCGTCATGCTCGGCATCATCGTCAACAGCCTCGCCGCGTTCGCCCTGTCCCGGATGCGCTGGCCCGGCCGCAAGGCTGTCCTGACGGCCGTCATCGCCACGCTCATCGTGCCGTTCGAGACCTTCGCGCTGCCGCTGGTGTGGTGGGTCAACCAGTTGCCGCTGCTCCGCGTCAACGGCTTCCACCTGGAGTGGACGACCGGCTGGATGGACACCTACCAGGTGCAGATCGTGCCGTTCGTCGCGAACGCCTTCTCGATCTTCTTCTTCCACCAGTACTTCCAGAGCATCCCCAAGGAACTCGACGAGGCAGCCATCGTGGACGGCGCCGGCTGGTTCACCATCTACCGCCGCATCGTCATGCCGCTCTCAGGACCGGCCGTCGCCACCGTCGCCATCCTCACCTTCCTGCCCGCCTGGAACTCCTACCTGTGGCCACTCATGGTCGTGCAGAGCGAGGAGCTGCGGCCGGTGATGGTGGGCATCTCCTATTTCTTCCAACTCAACGTCGGCTGGGGCCAGATCATGGCGTACTCCTCCATGATCACCGTGCCGATCCTGGCCCTGTTCGTGGCCTTCCAACGGTCGTTCGTCAACAGCATCGCCTCCACCGGCGTCAAGGGCTGACCGCGCTCCTTCGACTCCCCCACCCGAAAGGACCCTTGCGTGTCCGTCCTGCCCGCAGACCCCCATCTGCCCGTCGCGCACCTGCGCCCGCCCCGCAACTGGATCAACGACCCCAATGGGCTGGCGTACCACGACGGCCACTACCACGTGTGCTTCCAGTACAACCCGTACGGACCGGAGCACGCGAACATGCACTGGGGTCACTTCCGCAGCCCCGACCTGATCAGCTGGGAGGAACTCCCTGTCGCCCTGACCCCCACGCCGGGCGGCGAGGACGCCGACGGCTGCTTCTCCGGCAACGCCGTCTCCGACGGCGAACGGCTCGTCGCCTTCTACTCCGCCTTCCGCACCGACCGCTGGGCACAGCCCGTCACGACAAGCGAGTCCCGGGACAACGGTGTCACCTGGACACCCCGGGGAAGTCTGCTCATCCCCGAGCTGCCCGACGGCGCGACCATGTACCGCGACCCGTACGTATGGCGTGACGCGGGCCGCTGGCGCATGCTGGTCGGCTCCGCCCAGGCGGACGGCCGGGCGGCGGCACTGCTCTACGAGTCCGACGACCTCGAACAGTGGGACTACCGGGGGCCGTTCCTGACCGGGGCGCCGCAGACGGTGGCACCGGACGCCGACACCGGGCTGGGCTGGGAGTGCCCGCAGTACCTGTACGCGAACGGACGCGGCGCCCTGCTCCTCGGCGCCTGGGACCCGGAACTCGGGCCCCGCCGCACCGTGGTCTTCCCCGGCCGCGAGCAGAACGGCCGCTTCCTCGCCGACGCCCCCACCCTTCTCGACCACGGCCCCGACTTCTACGCCCCTGCCCTGCTGCCCGCCCCCGACGGACGGTGGCTGCTGTGGGGCTGGGCCTGGGAAGCCCGTGACCCCGAGTGGGTACGCGAGGCCGGCTGGGCCGGGCTGCTGACCTTCCCGCGCGAGGTGACACTCGCCGAGGACGGCTCCGTACGACAGCGTCCGGCCGCGGAACTCTTCGCGCTGCGCGACGAGCGCGCGGTGACCGCCGCGGGCGAGACCGACGGAACCGCCGTGCTGGGAACGGTAGGCCCGAACTTCGACCTCACAGCCCGCCTGGAACTCAGCACCGCGACCTCGGCAACCGGGCTACGACTGGTCACCTCCGCGGACGGCACCGAGTACCTGGACATCAGGATCGACCCCGACGCGGGCGAACTAGTCGTCGACCGCGATCACGCCTGCCTCGACCCGCGCGCCCACGGCGGCACGTTCCGTGTCCCCTGCCCGGAGGCGAAGGCCTCGGCAGGTGCCCCGGTCGAGCTGCGCCTGGTGGTGGACCGCTCCGTCGCCGAGCTCTATCTGCCATCGGGCCAGGCTCTGACGCTGCGGTTCTACCCCACCGGCCGCACACCCTGGCGGATCGAGGCCCGCTCCGGAGTCGAGGGAGTTCTCGGCTACACGGTCGAGGCCTGGAACCTGCGTCCCTACACCATGCGGTACGCGACCGAGACAAGTGCCGGTTCGACCTTCGAGGACGCCGGTCTCGTCCACCCCTGATCAGGAGCTGGAAGGGGGTCGGATACCCGGCCCCACTCAGATTTCCTGCAGCATGGAGGTTCTGATGCAGCCGGTCGGAGACGTCGTGGAGGGACCACCAGGCACCGGAGCTCGCCTTGTTGACCACGCGGATGTAGCGGGCGGTGGTCGTGGGCAGCTGGATAGAGGTCACCGTGTTGCCGGGGCCGGCGGCGATGGTCTGCCCGTCCCCTTCGTCTTCGAGGCCGTCTCCGGCGGTGAGGCCGCCGCCGCACCGCTGGTCAAGCTGCCCGACCAGGGCGTCCCGGTCGGGCAGGACCTCGTCTACAACGGCGTCCACCTCTGCCTGGGCAACCACGACATCACCGGCTGGCAGCAGGCGGTGGACGTGCTGGCCGCCGAGTCCGGCTACGACACGACCCTGGCGGGCCACGGCCTGCCCACCGGGCCGGAGGTGTACGCGGACGTGCGCCGCTACCTCGCCGACGCCCGTGAGCTGCTCGGCGATGACGGCGACGGGTTCAAGAAAGCGATCGTCGACCGATACCCCTTCCACGTCGGCCCGTTCATCATCGACATCGCCAACCGCTCCCTGTGCGGCGCCACTCACTGATCACGAAGGAACCGACCGGCATGCGGATCACCGTCCTCGGCGCCGAGAGCATGGCCTGCGGCATCGCGACACGTGCCCAGGCGGGCGGGCACACGGTGACCCTCGCCGGCGAGCTGAGCGCACAGGCGACGGGCGACGCCGCCGTACACGTCGGCGACGACTCCGCGGTGGACACCGCCGAACTCGTCGAACTCGCTGTGCCGTTCATCGCCGCCGGCTTTCAAGAGCCGTCCTGATCCACGGGCCGGTGGCGGGAGGTCAGGGCACGGCGACTGGGCGGAGCACCATGAGGGACTCTTCCTGGCGAGCCACCATCGCAAAGGGGAACCTGTCGATTTCCAAGCAGAGATCGACATCGTCCGGGTGGTATCCGCTCCGCAGCCCGGCGGTGAGGTCTGCCGCGGCACGAGATGTCCTCGCGCGGTGGAGATACGGGGCCGCCTCGACATCGCCTCCCGCCATGGATCGACCGATGTACTCGGCACAGGCCAGGTCCTCGTCGGCCCGGCCTTCCTCGCCGGTGACAACGAAGGTCACCGGACCGGAATCCCTGTTCTGCAGGAACCGCGCGGTCGGGCCGGCCACCACGAAGCTCGCGCACAAGACCATCGGCGCGTTCGCGACGGCCAGCGCGCCCACGGTTCCTGCCGTCGTCTTCTGCACCAGAGTGCGGCCGGTGAATTCGCACGACCTGAGCAGGCCAGGTGAGTTCACCGCGTCGAAGCCCGCCGCCGGAGCCCCGTCCTTCAGAGCCAGCCACCCGGAGTGGCTCTCCTTCAGCGCAAGGGCCTCGCTCTCCGTCGAGGCCAGGACGATCTTCTCGACACCGCGCGAGAAGGCCCAGGCGGCCACGGTGAAGGCGCGCATCACGTCGATGACTACTGCGACACGGGGAACGCCGGTCAACTCCGGGATGCCGACGAAGTGATGATCCATCGCACCATTCTGATGCTGCTGAACCATCCGTGGCACCCGATTAAGTGGCTCTGGCGGTTCGGATGATCGAGCGGATCAGTGGGTTGGCATCGTGACGGTTCGAACTGCTCGCTGACGCGCACGGGTACCTTCTCGCCCGCCGTGCGGGGCGTGCGCTCGATGCCGCGATCCATGCCGCGAGGTGGTCGGCGACGTCACGGAAGTACGCGGCCAGCTCCCGGTCCACGCCGGGGACGCACCGCCGAAGCCGCGGGCGCCGTACCGCGCCGGGCCGAGGCCGTGCCACCGCCCCGTCCCGCGCACACCGGCGATCGGGTCGTACCGCTTCGCACGGGCGTCCGGCTCGAAGAGGTGCGCTGCGAGTGGGTCGTGGACGCCACCGGTCGCCGCGCCGCGATCGGCCGTGGGCAGGGCCGGTACCGCAAGCAGGACCGGCTCGTCGCCGTGTACGCGTTGTTCGCGCGACGGCTCCCCGGCCGGCGCAGCGAGGACACCGAACTGGGCACGCTCGTCGAGGCGGTCCCCGGCGGCTGGTGGTACATGGCCAGGGTTCCGGCCGGACGACTGGTCGCACACCTCACCGACACCGGCCTCGCCGGCTGCATGACGTCGGTCCACAGGGCTTCGCTCTACATGACCTCGATGCTGATGATGCAGGTGTCGTCGTCCGTGTCGGACCTGCTGTAGGTCAGCAGGTGGTCGAGGCGCTGGTCGAGGGTGGTCTTCTTGGCGCTGGCGGTCACCAGGAGGTGCTTCAGGGACTCCTCCATGGAGCGGTCCCTGCGTTCCACCAGTCCGTCGGTGTACATCAGCAGGGTGTCGCCGATCTCCAGCCTCATCTCGGCCTCCTGGTAGGTGATGTCCGAGGCGGCGCCCAGCAGCAGGCCCTTCAGCAGGGGCAGGGTCGTCGCCTGACCGTCCCGTACGAGAACCGGCGGCAGATGTCCGGCACGGGCCCAGCGCAGGACACGGCGGGAGGGGTCGTACAGCGCGCAGACCGCGGTCGCCGTCACCGAGTCGGAGAGGTGATGCGCGACGCTGTTCAGCCAGGACAGCAGCTGGGCCGGGCCCGCTCCGGTGACGGCCAGGCCGCGCAGGGCGTTGCGGAGCACGACCATGCTGGTCGCCGCCTCGATGCCGTGCCCGGCGACGTCACCGACACTCAGCAGGATGTGCCTTGAGGGCAGGACCACTGCGTCGTACCAGTCGCCGCCCACGAGGTGATCGGTCTCGGCGGGCCGGTAGCGCACGGCCGTGCGCAGGCCCGGCGCGTCCAGAGGTGCCGCCGTGGAGGGCATGATGGCCTGTTGCAGTTGCAGGGCCAGTCGGTTCCGCTCCGCGGACTGCTGTTCGGAGTGGGCGAGTTGGTCGCGGGTGGCGGCGAGGGCGACCTCCGTCCAGTGCTGGGCCGAGACGTCCTGGTAGGCGCCGCGCACGGCGAGCAGGCTGTCGTCGATGTCCACGACGGGTTCGGCGACCACCCTGATGTGGCGGGTCACCCCGTCCGGGCGCAGCAGGCGGAAGGCCTCCGACGCCGGCTTGCGGTGGTGCAGCACGGTCCGCAGGAAGCGGCCGATGGCGACGGCGTCGTCGGGATGCGCGTGGGCACGCAGTTCCTCGACGGGGGCGGGCCCGTCGGACTCCGCCCTGCCGTAGAGGGCGAACAGCTGGCTGTTCCAGGTGATCTCGCCCGTGACGCAGTTCTCCTCGAAACCCCCGATCCGGCCGAGGCGTTGAGCGTGTTCGAGCAGGTTGGCCAGGCGTGCCACTTCGTCCTCGATCCGCCAGATCAGCAGCACGCTGTCGCCGTGCCGGGTCATGCTGACCTCGGCGACGGACGACAGCGGCACCTGGTCCACGAGCGCGGTGAGTGTCATGTGACCGGCCCGGAACGGCTCGCCCGTGGCGTAGACCCGTTCCAGATGGCTGAAGAGGCCGTTCTCGTCCGCTGCCAGGGGATACGCCTCCAGCAGCAGTGCGCCGTCGACGGTGCTGCGGGGGCGTCCCGCGGGGTCGCGGAAGCGGTGGTTGACGTGGTGGACGCGGAAGTCGGTGAGATGTCCGGTGTCGTCGTCCACCTGGGGGGTGAGCACCAGCGCGGGGTCGTACAGCGAGTCGGCCAGGTCCGCCAGTTCCGACAGGCCGGTCCTGAGCGGAGGTCCGTCGGGCGTCAGGGAGGAGGTCGAGTGGATCTCCAGGGTGTGGGCGCACAGTTCCGCGAGCGCCTCGAACTGCCGGACGACAGCGGGCGGTTGCGCGACCAGGGGGGTCGGCCAGCAGATCTCGAGCACGCCGTGGATCCGCCCGCCCACGCCCGTGGGGACGGCGACTCTTCCGCCCTCGGGGTGGTGCGTGCGGCCGATCGACGGAGGGCCGGCCGCTGCCAGGGACCGGATCCATTCGGTCCTTCGCTCGGTCAGCGCGGTGCGGGCGACGGTCGCCACGCCCGGCGGCACATAGCGCCAGCGCTCCGCCTCGCCCTCGGGGAACCCGGAGCTGCCCGCGAGGGTCAGGGAACCGTCGGCTCCGGCCGCCCAGATCGCCACGCCGGTCGCCCCGAGCGGTTCCAGCGCGTGCTGCAGCAGGGAATCGGCGACGGCCTGGGTGTCCTCGGCGGCCAGGGCGCTGCTCTCCGCTGTGCGCAGCCGTACGGCGGACACGGCGGTTGGCGCGGCGGGCGGGGTGCCCCGGACCGCCGTCGCGAAGTCGACCGCGACTTCGGTCAGGCGGTCGCGTGCCGCCTGGTTGATGATGTCGACGGCCAGTTCGAGGGGGGTCATCGCCGACTGTTCGGCGAGTTCGGCCAGTTGCCGGGCGGCTTCGGCGGGACCGCAGTGCAGGCGCTCGACGAGCACGCCCTTGGCGAGATCCATGAGGGCGCGTCCGTCGGCGGCGGCGTGCGCCGCCTGCACCTCGTGGCGCAGGCGTTCCACCGTGACGGCCAGCCGGCCGACCGGAGAGGTCAGCGGTCCGCCGGGCGGCTCGGCCGCTGGTATGACGTCGCCCCCGGCGGCCGGCGGGCTCTGCACAGCGGCATGCCGTCGCGGCTCATCGTCCCGGGAGGGGTCCCCGGACAGATCATTGCTGCTCACGTGGCCGTTTGCTCCTTCTGACCCGCACACCGTGTGGGAGACGTCGTGATGACGGTGGGTTTCGGCGTCACGTGGACAGCCAGTGCCGCACGCAGGCGATGAGGTCGTTCGCGTCGACGGGCTTCGTCACGTAGTCGCTGGCGCCGGCCGCCAGGCTCTTCTCCCGGTCGCCCGGCATGGCCTTGGCGGTGACCGCGACGATCGGCAGGCCCCGGTACTCGGGCATCTTCCTGATCTCGGCGGTCGCGGCGTACCCGTCCATCTCCGGCATCATCACGTCCATCAGCACGAGCCGGATCTCGGGGTGCGCGGTGAGGATGTCGATGCTCTTGCGGCCGTTCTCCGCGTGCAGCACCCGCAGGCCGTGCACTTCGAGGATGCCACTGAGGGCGAACAGGTTGCGGGCGTCGTCGTCGACGACGAGCACCGTCTGTCCCGCCAGGGTGATGTCGACCTCCGGGGCCCTGCCCAGGCTCTCCTCCATCCGCACGAGCGGCACCACGTCCCCGGGCTGCTCGGCCGACAGATGCAGGGTGATCCGTTCCTTCAGCTCGTCCAGGCTCGACAGCACCTCCAGCGGGCGGTTGTCCGCCCGGGCCTGCAGGGCGGCCTCCTGAGCCGCGCTCGGACGGTGGTTGTTGTGGACGAGGACCGGCACGGTGGCCAGCGCGGCGTCGCCGTCCACGGCCTCGAGCAGTCGTGGGCCCTCGCCGTCGGGCAGATCCATGCTGAGGACCACGCAGTGGCACGGCCCGGCGGCCAGGGCGGAGGCCGCCTCCTGGGCGTCCATGGCGGTGACGATCTCCACGGCGTCGTGCTGATCCCGTGCGGCGCGGCTCTGGTCCAGGTCGGCGACGGCGCTCTCGGCGACCACGGAGAGCAGCCCGCGCACCCGCTCCTCGACGATCAGCAGCCGTCGGGTGTGCGGTACCGGCAGCGCGAGAGCCGTACCCGGGCGCTGCCCCTCGGCCGGCCCGAGGTCGCTGTCGTCTTCCTGCGTCCCGTCCGGCCGGGGTGCGGCGGAGAGGTCCTCGAAGTCGGCGCGCGCCACCGGAAGGTAGAGCGTGAAGGTGCTGCCCTGTCCCGGGTTGCTGTCCACGGTCACCGCGCCACCCAGCAGGTGGGCGATCTCCCGGGTGATGGACAGGCCCAGACCGGTGCCTCCGTACTTGCGGCTCATGGTGCCGTCTGCCTGCTGGAAGGCGCCGAAGATGGTCTCCAGCTGCTGCTCGGGGATGCCGATGCCCGTGTCCTCGACGCGGAAGGCCACCACGGGGCCGCCGCGGTGCACGATCTCGGGTACGTCGTCGTCGGCCGCGGGCTCGATGCGCAGCTCCACGCCGCCCCGTTCGGTGAACTTCACCGCGTTGGACAGCAGATTGCGCAGTACCTGGCGCAGCCGCGCGTCGTCCGTGACCAGGTCGGCGGGGGCGCCCGGGGCCCTGGTGATGGCGAAGGTCAGGCCCTTCTGGGTGGTCATCGGCCGGAAGGTGGCCTCGACGTAGTCCAGGAGGCGGCGCAACGGCACGAGTTCCGGGGCGATGTCCATCTTCCCCGCCTCGACCTTCGACAGGTCGAGGATGTCGCTGATGAGCTGCAGCAGGTCGGAGCCGGCGGAGTGGATGATGCCCGCGTACTCCACCTGCTTCGGCGTCAGGTTCCTGGAAGGATTCTGGGCGAGCAGCTGGGCGAGGATGAGCAGGCTGTTGAGCGGGGTGCGCAGTTCGTGGCTCATGTTGGCCAGGAACTCCGACTTGTACTTCGAGGCCAGCGACAGTTGCTTGGCGCGGTCCTCCAGCTCCTGGCGGGCCTGTTCGATCTGCAGGTTCTTCGCCTCGATGTCCCGGTTCTGCGTGGCCAGCAGGGTGGCCTTCTCCTCCAGCTCCGCGTTGGACCGCTGCAGCTCGCCCTGGCCGGCCTGCAACTCGTCGGAGCGGACGCGCAGTTCCTCGGCCAGTCGCTGGGACTCGCCGAGCAGTTCGTCGGTGCGGGCGTTGGCGAGGATGGTGTTGACGTTGACGCCGATGGTCTCCCTCAGCTGCCCCAGGAAGTTCTGGTGGATCTGGGTGAACCGGGTGACCGAGGCCAGCTCGATGACACCGAGCACCTGTTCCTCGACGGTGATGGGCAGCACCGTCAGCGAGGTGGGGGTCGTCCTGCCGAGCCCGGAGGAGATGGTCACGTAGTCGGCCGGGAGCTCGTCCACGGTGATGGTGCGGCGGCTGCGTGCCGCCTGGCCGATCAGGGTGTGCCCGAGGGGAACGCGCTCCAGGCGGTCGCCGTCGGCGGGAGCGCCGTAGGAGCCGATGAGCCGCAGCTCCACGCCGCTGCCGGTCTCCTCGGCCAGGTAGAACGCCCCGTACTGCGCGGAGACCAGCGGTGTCAGCTCGTCCATGATGAGTTCGGCGACGACGTCCAGGTCCCGGTGCCCCTGCATGAGGGAGGACACCCGCGCCAGGTTGGACTTCAGCCAGTCCTGTTCCTGGTTCGCCTGTGTCGTGTCCCGCAGGGACTCCACCATCGCGTTGATGTTGTCCTTGAGCTCGGCCACCTCGCCGGAGGCGTCCACCGTGATCGACCGGGTGAGGTCGCCCTCGGCGACGGCGCTGGCCACCTCGGCGATCGCCCGCACCTGCCGGGTCAGGTTGCCGGCCAGCTCGTTCACGTTCTCGGTGAGGCGCTTCCAGGTGCCCGAGACACCCTCGACCTCGGCCTGACCGCCGAGCCGGCCCTCGCTGCCCACCTCCCGCGCCACGCGGGTGACCTCGGCGGCGAACGACGAGAGCTGGTCGACCATGGTGTTGATGGTGGTCTTGAGTTCCAGGATCTCGCCGCGGGCGTCGACGTCGATCTTCTTGGACAGGTCGCCGTTGGCGACGGCCGTGGTCACCAGCGCGATGTTGCGGACCTGCCCGGTCAGGTTGTTCGCCATCGAGTTGACGTTGTCGGTGAGGTCCTTCCACGTCCCGGCGACGTTGGGCACCTGGGCCTGGCCGCCGAGGCGTCCCTCGGTGCCGACCTCCCGGGCCACGCGGGTCACCTCGTCGGCGAAGGCGGACAGGGTGTCGACCATGGTGTTGATCGTCCCCGCCAGCGCGGCGACCTCGCCCTTGGCCTCCACGGTGATCTTCTGGGACAGGTCGCCGCGGGCCACGGCCGTGGCCACCTGGGCGATGGAGCGGACCTGCCCGGTCAGGTTGGAGGCCATCACGTTGACGTTGTCGGTGAGGTCCTTCCAGGTGCCGGACACTCCGCGCACGGTGGCCTGGCCGCCGAGGTTGCCCTCGGTGCCCACCTCGCGGGAGACCCTGGTGACCTCGTCGGCGAAGGACGACAGCTGGTCGACCATCGTGTTGATGGTCTCCTTGAGCTTCAGGATCTCGCCCCGGGCGTCCACGCGGATCTTCTGCGACAGATCGCCCTGCGCCACGGCGGTGGTCACCTCGGCGATGGAGCGGACCTGGGCGGTGAGGTTGTCCGCCATGAAGTTCACCGAGTCGGTGAGATCCCGCCAGGTACCCCGCACGCCCTTGACGTCGGCCTGACCGCCGAGCCTGCCCTCGGTTCCCACCTCCCGCGCCACACGCGTGACCTCGTCCGCGAACGCCGAGAGCTGATCCACCATCGTGTTGATGGTGTTCTTCAACTCCAGGATCTCGCCCCGGGCATCGACGGTGATCTTCTGGGACAGGTCGCCCTTGGCGACGGCGGTGGCCACCTGGGCGATGGAGCGGACCTGACCGGTGAGGTTCCCCGCCATGAAGTTCACCGAGTCGGTCAGGTCCCGCCAGGTACCCCGCACGCCCTTGACGTCGGCCTGACCGCCGAGCCTGCCCTCGGTTCCCACCTCCCGCGCCACACGCGTGACCTCGTCCGCGAACGCCGAGAGCTGATCCACCATCGTGTTGATGGTGTTCTTCAACTCCAGGATCTCGCCCCGGGCATCGACGTCGATCTTCTGGGACAGGTCACCCTTGGCGACAGCGGTGGCCACCTGGGCGATGTCACGCACCTGGGTGGTCAGGTTGCCCGCCATGGCGTTGACGGAGTCGGTCAGATCGGCCCAGGTTCCGGAAACGCCCGGTACCTGCGCCTGGCCGCCCAGCGTGCCCTCGGTCCCGACCTCGCGTGCCACCCGGGTCACCTCGGAGGTGAAGAGCGACAACTGGTCGACCATGCCGTTGAACACGGACGCGATCTCACCGAGCAGGCCGCCGGCCTCTTCCGGCAGCCGGGTGCCGAAGTCCCCGTCGCGTACCGCCGTCAGCCCGGCCAGCAACCGCCGCAGCTCCGGCTCCCCCGGCACTGCGCTCGGATCCTGGATCGCGGTACCCGCCTTGTCCATGCTCTCCCTCTCCCCGAACGCCCACCGGCGTTCCCCCACCAGCCGCCTACGAAGGTCTCATCGTATGGCCCGGCCGGCCCGAGACTTGATTCCAGCAAGTATTGTCACGCGACAACGGCTGACGGTCGATCAGCGAGCCTCCCGGTTGGCCGACGCGGCCACGATTCGCCCGGGGCTCCAGCCCTCACCGCCGCCGGACGCCGCGCGAAGCCACGAGGCGCCCCTACCGACGGACGCGCCACGGGGTCGGTACCGTCCGCCCCGATGCCCCCGGGTCCGCGGCTCAGCCGCCCGCACGAGGAGGAGTTACATGGCCGATCGCCGACAGGGAAACCCGTCGGACGACGGCTCCCCGTCGCCGGCACCCGAGGCCCGTCAGGTGGCCACGCACGACACGGTGCGGCTCGCGATGATCATCGTGCTGCTCTTCCTGGTGCAGCGCAGGGGAACCGCAGCCGTGGGGAGGGCGTTCGGCCCCGTCATGATCGCCTGGTTCGTGGCCATCGGCGCTTGCGGCGTCGTCGGCATCACCGACCACCCGGACATCCTCAAGCCGGTGTCACCGACATTTGCGCTGGGCTTCCTGTCCGGCCACCGGGGTACCGTTTCTTCGCCCTGGCCGCGATCGTCCTCGCGGTCACCGGTGCCAAGGCGCTCTACGCATCGAGGTGTAGGAGCCGCCGGCTCCCATCTCTGTCGTTTCACGCCATCAGCTCTTCGCCACGAGTTCCTCGAGGGCGATGTTGAGTTCGAGGACGTTCACGCGGGGCTCACCCATGAAGCCGAGGGTGCGGCCCTCGGTGTGGTCTTCGACGAGCTTGTCGACCTGGGTGACGGGCAGGTCGTTCCTCGCCGCGACCCGGTGGACCTGGAGGTCGGCGTAGTCCGGGGAGATGTCCGGGTCGAGGCCGGAGCCTGAGGAGGTGACGGCGTCGGCGGGGACCTGGGACGGTTCGACCCGGTAGCCGGCCGTGGAGTTCTCCTTGACGACCTTGGCCTTGGCCTCCTCCACCGACTTGATCAGTTTCTCGTCGTCGGCGGAGAGGTTGGTGGCGCCCGAGAGGATCAGCTTGTACTGGGTGTTGATCGAGTTGGTCCCCAGCCCGTTCGCCGGCCGCGGCTGGAAGTAGTCCAGGCTGTACCCCTGTTGGCCGATCAGGGACGAGCCGACGACCTTGCCCTCCGACGTGATCTCGGAGCCGTTGGCCTTGTCGTTGAACAGGCCCTGGGCGATGCCGGTGATGAGCAGGGGATAGAGGACGCCGGTGACCAGGGTCAGCACGAGGAGGGCGCGCAGGCCCGCGCCGAGCAACCGGGCGGTGTTCGCGAAAGAGTTGTTCATGTCCTTCACCACGCTTTCAAGAAGTCACAGCCCGGGGATCAGCGAGATGAGCAGGTCGATGAGTTTGATGCCGATGAAGGGCGCGATCAGCCCGCCGATTCCGTAGACGGTCAGGTTGCGGCGCAGCAACTTGTCGGCGCTGACGGGCCGGTAGCGCACGCCCTTCAGCGACAGCGGCACCAGAGCGACGATGATCAGCGCGTTGAAGATCACGGCGGACAGGATCGCGGAGTCCGGCGAGGACAGGCCCATGATGTTGAGCTTGTCCAGGCCCGGGTAGACCGCGGCGAACAGCGCCGGGATGATCGCGAAGTACTTCGCGACGTCGTTGGCTATGGAGAACGTCGTCAACGCGCCCCGGGTGATGAGGAGTTGTTTGCCGATCTCGACGATCTCGATGAGTTTGGTCGGGTTGGAGTCGAGGTCGACCATGTTGCCGGCCTCCTTGGCGGCCGATGTGCCCGTGTTCATCGCCACGCCGACGTCCGCCTGCGCGAGGGCCGGGGCGTCGTTGGTGCCGTCGCCGGTCATCGCGACCAGCTTGCCGCCCGCCTGCTCGCGCCTGATGAGGGCCATCTTGTCCTCGGGGTGGCCTCGGCGAGGAAATCGTCGACCCCCGCCTCCTCGGCGATCGCCTTCGCGGTCAGCGGGTTGTCGCCTGTGATCATGACGGTCTTGATGCCCATGCGGCGCAGTTCCTCGAACCGCTCCCGCATGCCGTCCTTGACGACGTCCTTGAGGTGGATGACGCCCAGGATCCGTGCATCGTCGAGGTCCTCGACCGCCACCAGCAGCGGGGTACCGCCGGCTTCGGAGATGCGGTTGGCGATCGCGTCCGCGTCGTCGGCGACCGTGCCGCCCCGCTCCTGGACCCAGGCGATGACCGAACCCGCCGCGCCCTTGCGGATCCTGCGGCCGTCGACGTCCACGCCCGACATGCGGGTCTGGGCGGTGAACTCGATCCATTCGGCGTGGGCGAGCTCGCCCTGGTGACGCTCGCGCAACCCGTACTTCTCCTTCGCCAGGACGACGATGGAGCGTCCCTCGGGCGTCTCGTCGGCCAGCGAGGAGAGCTGCGCGGCGTCGGCGACCTGGGCCTGGGTGGTGCCGCTCACCGGCACGAACTCGGCGGCCTGCCGGTTGCCGAGCGTGATGGTGCCGGTCTTGTCGAGCAGCAGGGTCGAGACGTCACCGGCGGCCTCGACCGCACGGCCGGACATGGCCAGCACGTTGCGCTGCACCAGCCGGTCCATGCCCGCGATGCCGATCGCGGACAGCAGCGCGCCGATGGTGGTCGGGATGAGGCAGACCAGCAGGGCCACGAGCACGACCATCGTCAGGTGGGTGCCCGCGTAGTCGGCGAAGGGCGGCAGGGTGGCGCAGGCCAGCAGGAAGACGATCGTCAGTGAGGCGAGCAGGATGTTCAGCGCGATCTCGTTGGGCGTCTTCTGCCGTGCGGCGCCCTCGACCAGGTTGATCATCCGGTCGATGAAGGTCTCGCCGGGTTTCGTCGTGATCCTGATGACGAGACGGTCGGACAGCACCTTCGTCCCGCCGGTGACCGCCGAACGGTCGCCGCCCGACTCCCGGATGACGGGGGCCGATTCACCGGTGATCGCTGACTCGTCCACACTCGCGACGCCGTCGACGACGTCACCGTCGCCGGGGATGATGTCGCCGGTCTCGCAGACGACCAGGTCGCCGATGCGCAGCGCGGTGCCGGGGACCTGCTCCTCGGAGCCGTCGTCCAGAAGACGGCGGGCGGTCGTGTCGGTCTTCGCCTTGCGCAGGGTGTCCGCCTGCGCCTTGCCGCGGCCCTCGGCGACCGCCTCCGCCAGGTTGGCGAAGACGACGGTCAGCCACAGCCAGGCGCTGATCGCCCAGCCGAACCAGTCGCCCGGGTCCTTGAAGGAGAAGACGGTCGTCAGGATCGAGCCGATCCACACCACGAACATCACGGGCGACTTGACCATCACCCGCGGGTCGAGCTTGCGGAAGGCGTCCGGCAGCGACTTGACCAGCTGCTCGGGGTCGAAGAGGCCGGCACCGACCCGGCCCTCCTTGTGACCGGTCGGGACGTCCTGGTGCGGCGCCCGGGCGGGAGTGGCTGTGGACATGGAGTCCTCTTGCTTCGTTACGTCGGTTGTCATGACGCCAGCCCCTCGGCCAGCGGACCCAGAGCGAGTGCCGGGAAGTAGGTCAGACCCGTGATGATGAGGATCGCGCCGACGAGGAGCCCGGTGAAAAGCGGCTTCTCGGTGCGCAGGGTGCCCGCCGTGACGGGCACCGGCTTCTGCTCGGCGAGGGAACCTGCCAGCGCCAGCACGAACACCATCGGCAGGAAGCGGCCGAGCAGCATCGCGATGCCGAGGGTGGTGTTGAACCACTGCGTGTCCGCGTTCAGCCCGGCGAACGCCGAGCCGTTGTTGTTCGCGGCGGACGTGTAGGCGTACAGGATTTCGGAGAAGCCGTGCGCACCGCTGTTCGTCATCGAGTCGGCCGGGGTCGGCAGCGCCATCGCGAAGGCGGTGAAGACCAGCACCAGCGCCGGGGTGATGAGGATGTAGCAGGCGGCGAGCTTGATCTCGCGGGTGCCGATCTTCTTGCCCAGGTACTCGGGTGTCCGGCCGACCATCAGGCCGGCGATGAACACCGCGATGACCGCCATGATCAGCATGCCGTAGAGGCCGGTGCCGGTACCGCCGGGTGCGATCTCGCCCAGCATCATGCTCAGCATCGTGATGCCGCCGCCCAGCCCGGTGAAGGACGAGTGGAAGGAGTCCACCGCACCGGTGGAGGTGAGTGTGGTCGCCGTCGCGAAGATCGAGGAGGCCCCGACGCCGAAGCGGACCTCCTTGCCTTCGGTCGCACCGCCGGCGATGTCGAACGCCGGGCCGTGGTGGGCGAACTCGGTCCACATCATCAGTGCCGTGAAGCCGATCCAGATGGTGGCCATGGTGGCGAGGATCGCGTAGCCCTGCCGAACCGAGCCGACCATGACACCGAAGGCGCGGGTCAGCGCGAACGGGATCAGCAGGATCAGGAAGATCTCGAAGAGGTTCGAGAAGGGCGTCGGATTCTCGAAGGGGTGGGCGGAGTTGGCGTTGAAGTAGCCGCCGCCGTTGGTGCCGAGCTCCTTGATGGCCTCCTGCGAGGCGACCGCGCCGCCGTTCCACTGCTGCGAGCCGCCCGTGCTGTGCCCATGGAGGAATTGGCCGACCTCGTGGATGCCGGAGAAGTTCTGGATCGCGCCGCACGCCACCAGCACGATCGCGGCGACCACGGACAGCGGCAGCAGGATCCGGGTGACACCGCGCACCAGGTCCGCCCAGAAGTTGCCCAGCTCACCGGTGCGCGAGCGTGCGAACCCGCGCACCAGCGCCACCGCCACCGCGATGCCGACGGCCGCCGAGACGAAGTTCTGCACGGCAAGACCGGCGGTCTGCACGACGTGCCCCATGGCCTGTTCGCCGTAGTACGACTGCCAGTTGGTGTTGGTGACGAAGGATACGGCGGTGTTGAAGGCCTGGTCGGGGTCGATCGCCGCGAAGCCCAGTGAACCCGGCAGCACGCCCTGGAGGCGCATCAGCAGGTACAGGAAGAGCACACCGATCGCCGAGAAGGCGAGGACGCCACGCAGATACGCGGGCCAGCGCATCTCGGTGTCGGGGTCGGCTCCGATGCCCTGGTAGATCCACTTCTCGACCCGCCAGTGTCTGTCGGAGGAGTAGACCCGGGCCATGTAGTCGCCCAGGGGGACATAGGCGAGCGCCAGCGCCGCCATGAGGGCGAGCAGCTGGAGTACACCGGCCAGTACAGGTCCCATGGTCGATCTCAGAACCTCTCCGGGAAGATCAGGGCGAGGACGAGATAGCCCAGCAGGGCGACGGCCACGACCAGACCGACGACGTTCTCGGCGGTCACAGCTTCGTCACCCCCTTGGCGACGAGGGCCACCAGCGCGAATCCCGCGAGCGCGGCGACGACGAAGGCCAGGTCGGCCATCGCGAACTCCTAGGAGGTTCGAAACAGTACGGACCACTGGAGGAAACCGCCTCTGTGGCCGGAATCGAGCCTCGTTGACGCCTTCCTTACGGCGGCGCCGACGCCTTTGACGGGGCTCTTACGCGGCGGGCGCTCCGGCTCCACCTTGGGGATGAGGACGGTGACCGCCCGCATTCGTCGCCGGGAGAGACCGCGGCCGTGAGCGCCTCGGACGCCAGCCGGGTCAGGGACGACACCGGGACGATCACGATCGGGCGATCGCGGTGCGGGGCTCCGGGACGACACGGCCCCGACCTGCCCGACGCCGTCAGCGGCGCGCCCACGGCACGGCGAAGGGCTCCCGCAGGTCACGTCCTTGCGAGAGCCCTTCGTCGCACCGCCTGCCGGTGAAGGATGAGAAGACGATCACGAGCAGGACGACTGCGGGGTGTTACGGCATCACGGTGCGAGCAGCAGGCTGTCGCCCCGCTCCTTGGCGGCGGCATAGCGCTTGGCCACGTCCTGCCAGTTGACGACCTGCCACATCGCCTCGATGAAGTCCACTTTCTGGTTCTTGTACTGCAGGTAGAAGGCGTGCTCCCAGGCGTCGAAGACCAGGATCGGGGTCGAGCCCTGGCCGACGTTGCCCTGGTGGTCGTAGATCTGCTCGACGATGAGGCGGCCGCTCAGCGGCTCGTAGGCGAGGACACCCCAGCCGGAACCCTGCGTCGTCGCCGAAGCCTTGGTCAGCTGCGCCTTGAAGCCCGCGAAAGAACCGAACGACTCGGCGATCGCGTCCGCGAGCTCGCCCACGCCGTCCTTCTCCAGCGGCTCGCCGCCGCCGTCACCGGTCATGTTGTGCCAGTAGATCGAGTGCAGGATGTGACCGGAGAGGTGGAAGGCCAGGTTCTTCTCCAGCCCGTTGATCGAGCCCCACGTCTCCTTGTCCCGCGCCTCGGCGAGCTGCTCGAGTGTGTCGTTCGCGCCCTTCACGTACGCCGCGTGGTGCTTGTCGTGGTGCAGCTCGATGATCTCGGGGCTGATCACCGGCGCCAGCGACGAGTAGTCGTACGGAAGCTCCGGGAGCGTGTAAACCGCCATGTCAAACATCCTCCGCCGTTATTGCGAACTGTGTGCAGCTGCACGCTAACAGTAGGAGCAAGTGCTTTTCGATCAGGCGTTGGACCTAGGACCATGGCCGTGTCGCGGGTCAGGGGAGGAAAACGCAACCGGGGTGCGGGACGAAGTCCCGCACCCCGGTGGGTGACAGCAACTGCGACGAGACGCCGGCGCGGTCAGTCCTCGCCCTCGAGGTTCCCTTCCGTCTCCAGGTAGACCTGGCGCAGCCCCTCCAGCACCGCCGGATCGGGCTTCTCCCACATTCCCCGCGACTCGGCCTCCAGCAGCCGCTCGGCGATGCCGTGCAGGGCCCAGGGGTTGGCCTGCTGGAGGAACTCGCGGTTGGTCTCGTCCAGGACGTAGGTCTCGGTGAGCTTGTCGTACATCCAGTCGGCGATCACACCGGTCGTGGCGTCGTAGCCGAACAGGTAGTCCACCGTGGCGGCCAGTTCGAAGGCGCCCTTGTAGCCGTGGCGGCGCATCGCCTCGATCCACTTGGGGTTGACCACGCGGGCGCGGAAGACGCGCGAGGTCTCCTCCACGAGGGTGCGGGTGCGGACCGTCTCGGGGCGGGTCGAGTCGCCGATGTACGCCTCGGGCGCCGTGCCGCGCAGGGCGCGGACCGTGGCGACCATGCCGCCGTGGTACTGGAAGTAGTCGTCGGAGTCAGCGATGTCGTGCTCGCGCGTGTCCGTGTTCTTCGCGGCGACCTCGATGCGCTTGTACGCCGTCTCCATCTCCTCGCGGGCCGGGCGGCCGTCGAGCTCACGGCCGTAGGCGTAGCCGCCCCAGACCGTGTAGACCTCGGCGAGGTCGGCGTCGGTGCGCCAGTCGCGGGAGTCGATGAGCTGGAGCAGGCCGGCGCCGTAGGTGCCGGGGCGGGAGCCGAAGATGCGGGTGGTGGCACGCCGTTCGTCGCCGTGCTCGGCCAGGTCGGCCTCGACGTGGGCCCGGACGTGGTTCACCGTGGCCGGCTCGTCGAGCGAGGCCGCGAGGCGTACGGCGTCGTCCAGCAGTCCGATGGTGTGCGGGAAGGCGTCCCGGAAGAAGCCCGAGATGCGCAGGGTGACATCGATGCGAGGGCGGCCCAGTTCCTCCGCGGGGACGGGCTCCAGCCCGGTCACGCGGCGGGAGGCGTCGTCCCAGACCGGGCGGATGCCGAGCAGGGCGAGGGCCTCGGCCACGTCGTCGCCCGCCGTGCGCATGGCGCTGGTGCCCCACAGGGACAGCCCGACGGAGGTGGGCCACTCGCCGTTGTCGGTGCGGTAGCGCTCCAGCAGGGAGTCCGCGAGTGCCTGGCCGGTCTCCCAGGCGAGGCGGGAGGGGACGGCCTTGGGGTCGACGGAGTAGAAGTTGCGGCCGGTCGGCAGGACGTTGACCAGTCCGCGCAGCGGGGAGCCGGACGGGCCGGCCGGGACGAAGCCGCCGTTCAGGGCGTGGACCGCGTGGTCGATCTCGGCGGTGGTCGCGGCGAGGCGCGGCACGACCTCGCGGGCCGCGAACTCCAGGATCGCCGCGACCTGTTCGCCGTGCTCGGTGGGGACGGCGGCCGGGTCCCAACCCGCGTCCTCCATCGCCTGGACCAGGGCGCGGGCCTTCTCCTCCGCCGCGTCGGCGGTCGTGCGGGTGGCGGCGGACTCGTCGAGGCCCAGCGCCTCGCGCAGGCCGGGCAGGGCCGTGGTGCCGCCCCAGATCTGGCGGGCGCGGAGGACGGCGAGGACGAGGTTGACGTGGTCGCCACCCTTGGGCGGGTTGCCGAGGACATGCAGTCCGTCGCGGATCTGGGCGTCCTTGACCTCGCAGAGCCAGCCGTCGACGTGGAGCAGGAAGTCGTCGAAGCCGTCGTCGTCGGGGCGGTCGTCCATGCCGAGGTCGTGGTCGAGCTTGGCGGCCTGGATGAGGGTCCAGATCTGGGCGCGGATCGCCGGCAGCTTGGCGGGGTCCATGGAGGAGATCTGGGCGTACTCGTCGAGGAGTTGCTCCAGGCGCGCGATGTCGCCGTAGGAGTCGGCGCGGGCCATGGGCGGGACGAGGTGGTCGACGAGGGTGGCGTGGACGCGGCGCTTGGCCTGGGTGCCCTCGCCCGGGTCGTTGACCAGGAACGGGTAGATCAGGGGCAGGTCGCCGAGGGCGGCGTCGGGGCCGCAGGCGGCGGACAGGCCGGCGTTCTTGCCGGGCAGCCACTCCAGGTTGCCGTGCTTGCCGAGGTGGATCATCGCGTCGGCGCCGAAGCCGCCGTCCTCGGCACGGGCGGCGATCCAGCGGTAGGCGGCCAGGTAGTGGTGGGACGGCGGGAGGTCCGGGTCGTGGTAGATGGCGATGGGGTTCTCGCCGAAGCCGCGCGGGGGCTGGATCAGGATCAGCAGGTTGCCGAAGCGGAGGGCCGCGAGGACGATGTCGCCCTCCGGGTTGCGGCTGCGGTCGACGAACATCTCTCCCGGCGCCGGACCCCAGTGCTCCTCCACCGCCGAGCGCAGTTCCCCGGGGAGTGTGGCGTACCAGCGGCGGTAGTCGGCCGCCGGGATTCGGACCGGGTTGCGGGTCAGCTGCTCCTCGGTGAGCCAGTCCTGGTCGTGGCCGCCCGCCTCGATCAGCGCGCGGATCAGCTCGTCGCCGTCGCCGGAGGCCAGGCCCGGCACCTCGGCGTCCGTGCCGAAGTCGTAGCCCTCCTCGCGCAGTCGCCGCAGCAGGGCCACCGCGCTGGCGGGGGTGTCGAGGCCGACCGCGTTGCCGATGCGGGAGTGCTTGGTCGGGTAGGCGGAGAGGACCAGCGCGAGGCGCTTGTCGGCGGGCCGGATGTGGCGGAGCCGGGCGTGGCGCACGGCGATTCCGGCGACGCGGGCCGCGCGCTCGGGGTCGGCGATGTAGGCCGGGAGGCCGTCCTCGTCGATCTCCTTGAAGGAGAACGGGACGGTGATGAGGCGGCCGTCGAACTCGGGGACGGCGATCTGGCTGGCCGCGTCGAGCGGGGAGACACCCTCGTCGTTCTCCTCCCAGGCGGCACGCGAACCCGTGAGGCACAGGGCCTGGAGGATCGGGACGTCCAGCTTGGTGAGCGCGCCGGCGTCCCAGGACTCGTCGTCGCCGCCGGCCGACGCCTGGGCGGGCTTGGTGCCGCCGGCGGCGAGGACCGTGGTGATGATCACGTCGGCGGAGCGGAGCTCCTCGATCAGCTCGGGCTCGGGGGCGCGCAGGGAGGCGACGTACAGGGGCAGGGCCCGGCCGCCCCCGTCCTCGATGGCGTCGCACAGGGCGGCGACGAAGGCGGTGTTGCCGCTCATGTGGTGGGCCCGGTAGTAGAGCACGGCGACGACCGGACCGTCGGCGCCGTCGCGGGGCGTGCGCTCCAGCGGTCCCCAGCTGGGTGCCGCCGCCGGTGCCTCGAAGCCGTGGCCGGTCAGCAGGACCGTGTCGGAGAGGAAGCGGGCCAGCTGCTCCAGGTTGGCCGGGCCGCCGTGGGCGAGGTAGGCGTGTGCCTCGGCGGCGATGCCGACGGGGACGGTGGAGGCTTCCATCAGCTGGGCGTCCGGAGCCTGTTCCCCGGTGAGCACGACCACCGGGCGGCCGTCGGCCTGGAGCAGGTCGAGGCCGTCCTGCCAGGCCCGGATGCCGCCGAGGAGGCGTACGACGACCAGGTCGACACCGTCGAGAAGGCCGGGGAGGTCGTCGAGGGCGAGACGGGAGGGGTTGGCGAAGCGGTAGGACACCGGACCCGCGGCCGCGCGGGCGCTCAGCAGATCGGTGTCGGACGTCGACAGGAGCAGGATGCGCCCGGATGAATGCAGCATGCGGCGTCGGCCTTCCTCGGGGTGTCCGCGCCCCGGGTGGTTCGAAATGGGGTCTCCCCTGCTCGGGCGAGGCCGAGCTTTCGGGGAAGGGAGTTCCTGACTCGCCCGGCCGCATGGGCCGGACTCACAGTGGCGGGACCGCGCCGGACTCGCACCGGCTTCCTCCCCTGTCGCCGTCGTGGCGATGGCGGACCGGATGATCCGCCGCGATCATAGTAAGTGCCAGGGGAAGAGGGCACGGCATACACCAGGTGTGATGGTAGGTATGCTCGCCGCCATGTCCACGGCTGCCCCGCGCTCATCGCCCCAGGCCACAGCGGTCCCACCAGACCGCGATGACGCCTGTCCGGGGACGCTGCGGCTGCACGCGGCGGACGACGGAGCGCTCGCTCGCGTCCGGATTCCCGGTGGTGTGCTGACCGTTGCGCAGGCGGAGACGCTCGTGGACGTGGCCGAACGGCTGGGCGACGGAGACCTGCATCTGACCTCGCGCGGCAACGCGCAACTGCGCGGTCTGCCGGACGGAAGCGCCGGGGAGCTGGCCGAGTTGCTGGACGCGGCCGGGCTGCTGCCCTCGCGCGGGCACGAGCGGGTACGCAACATCGTGGCCTCGCCCCTGTCCGGTCTCGACGGGCAGGGCGTGCTGGACGTACGCCCCTGGCTGACGGCCCTCGACGCGGCGCTGTGCGCGAGCGAGGCGGCACAAGCCCTGTCGGGGCGTTTCCTGTTCGCGCTCGACGACGGACGCGGGGACGTGGCCGGACTCGGTGCCGACGTGACGGTACGGGCGACGGTGGGCGGCGGCGCGGAACTCGCGCTCGGAGCGGCCGGGGAAGCGCTGCACGTCGGCGCCGAGGAAGCGGCCCGGGCCGCTCTGGCGGCCGCGGAGACCTTCCTGGAGGCGGCGCGGACGAGCGGTGCACGCGGCTGGCGCGTGGACGAACTACCCCTTTCCGGCGATGAGTTGCTCGATGCGGTCGGCCTGCGGCTGCGGGCCGACCGCATCGATCACGAGCGGCGGGACCGGGAGACCGGCCGGACGCCAGGTCCGCCCCCGGGAGTCCTCGGCGCCGGCCTCTCCGTGCATGTTCCTCTGGGACGGCTGTCGGCGCACCAGTGGCGGGAACTGACGCACGTCGCCGACGGTGAACTGCGTCTCACTCCGTGGCGCGGTGTGGTTCTTCCCACACAGAGGACAGACCCGGACCAGTCCCTCACCCGCCTCGCCGCCACCGGCCTGGTCACCGACCCCGGCTCCCCCTGGCTCCGGGTCGGTGCCTGCATCGGCAGTCCCGGATGCGCCAAGTCGCGGGCCGACGTACGGACCGACGCGGCCGAGGCTCTCGACGCGATCGGGCCGAGCGGCCTCCCCTTGTACTGGTCGGGGTGCGAACGCCGCTGCGGACACCCCCGGGGCGACCGCGTCGACGTGGTCTCCGCTCCGGGCGGCGGCTATCTGCTCTCCACCGCCGTGAGCGGTCAGGAACCCCGAACCGCCTCGATGGACGTCCCCGCCCGACTCGCCACCGCCCTGGCGGCGATCACCTCATGACCCCTATGACGACCACGACGACCGAAGGCAGCGAGAAGAACACCGTGACCACGTACGACTACGAGAAGGACGGCCCGGCCATCTACCGCCAGTCCTTCGCCACCATCCGCGCGGAGGCGGACCTCGCGGCCCTTCCCGCCGACGTCAGCCAGGTCACGGTCCGGATGATCCACGCCTGCGGGATGGTCGACCTCGTACGGGACCTGGCCTACTCCCCGGGCGTCGTGGCCCGTGCCCGCGAGGCCCTGCGCTCCGGCGCGCCCATCTTCACCGACGTGCAGATGGTGGCCAGCGGCGTGACGCGCAAGCGGCTGCCCGCCGGCAACGACGTGCTGTGCACGCTCTCCGACCCGTCCGTGCCGGAGCTGGCGGCGAAGCTGGGCACCACGCGCAGCGCCGCCGCGATGGAGCTGTGGCGGGACCGGCTGGAGGGCTCGGTGGTCGCCGTCGGCAACGCGCCCACCGCCCTGTTCCGGCTGCTGGAGATGATCGACGAGGGGGCGCCCCGGCCGGCCGCCGTCATCGGTGTCCCGGTCGGTTTCGTCGGCGCCGCCGAGTCCAAGGACGCCCTGGCCGCGCACCCTTCGGGCCTGGAGTACCTGGTCGTGCGCGGCCGTCGCGGGGGCAGCGCCATCGCGGCCGCCGCGCTCAACGCGATCGCGAGTGAGGAAGAGTGAGCGGCAAGCTGTACGGGGTGGGGCTCGGCCCCGGTGACCCGTCCCTGATGACCGTACGGGCCGTGGAGGCCATCGCCGAGGCGGACGTGATCGCGTACCACAGTGCGCGCCACGGACGTTCCATCGCCCGCTCGATCGCGGCGAAGCACATCCGCGCCGACCACGTCGAGGAGCGGCTGGTCTACCCGGTCACGACCGAGACCACCGACCACCCCGGCGGCTACAAGGGCGCGATGGAGGAGTTCTACGCGGAGGCGTCGGTCCGGCTGGCCGCGCACCTCGACGCCGGGCGCACGGTCGCGGTCCTCGCCGAGGGCGATCCGATGTTCTACGGCTCCTACATGCACATGCACAAGCGGCTGGTCGACCGCTACGACACCGAGGTCATCCCCGGTGTCACGTCCGTGTCCGCGGCCGCCGCCCGGCTGGGCACCCCGCTCGCCGAGGGCGAGGAAGTGCTGACCATCCTGCCGGGCACGCTGCCCGAGGAGGAGCTGACCGCGCGGCTCGCCGCGACCGATGTGGCCGTGGTGATGAAGCTGGGGCGGACCTTCTCCAAGGTGCGCGGCGCGCTGGAGAGTTCGGGGCGGCTCGGCGAGGCCCGCTATGTCGAGCGGGCCACCATGGCCGGGGAGCGGCTCGCCGAACTGGCGGACGTGGACCCGGAGTCGGTGCCGTACTTCTCGGTGGCCGTGCTGCCCAGCCAGGTCGACGCCGAGCGGCCCGAGGCCCGGGAGCGGGGCGAGGTCGTGGTGGTCGGCACCGGGCCCGCCGGACCGCTGTGGCTGACGCCCGAGACGCGGGGTGCGCTGGCCGCCGCCGACGACCTGGTCGGCTACACGACCTACCTCGACCGGGTGCCGCGGCGCCCCGGTCAGATCCGGCACGGTTCGGACAACCGGGTCGAGTCGGAGCGCGCCGAGTTCGCCCTCGATCTGGCCCGGCGCGGGCGACGGGTCGCGGTCGTCTCGGGCGGCGACCCGGGCGTCTTCGCCATGGCGACGGCCGTTCTGGAGGTCGCGTCGCTGAAGGAGTACGCGGACGTACCGGTGCGGGTGCTGCCAGGGGTGACCGCGGCCAGCGCGGCAGCGGCCCGCGCGGGCGCACCGCTCGGGCACGACTACGCCACGATCTCCCTCTCCGACCGGCTGAAGCCCTGGGAGGTCGTCGAGGAACGGCTGCGGGCAGCGGCCTCGGCGGATCTGGTGCTCGCCCTGTACAACCCCGGTTCCCGCAGCCGTACCTGGCAGGTGGGCAAGGCCCGTGAGCTGTTGCTGGAGCACCGGGCACCGGACACCCCGGTGGTGGTGGCGCGGGACGTGGGCGGCTCGGGCGAGCGGGTCCGGATCGTGCGGCTGGCCGACCTGGACCCGGCCGAGGTCGACATGCGCACGATCCTGCTGGTCGGGTCCTCGCAGACGCGGGCCGTGCGGCGCGGGGACGGCGAGGAGATCGTCTGGACGCCTCGGCGGTATCCGGAGGCGTGAGCGTGGGCGGCGGCGCCGCGGGTCAGCCCTCCTCGGCCGGGACAGCGGCCGAGGAGAGGGCAGAGGCGGATGCCGGGCTGGAGGCGTGGGTGGTCTGCGCCAGGCCCGCCGTCCACTTCTCCTCGATGCGGGCGACCTTCCACACCACCAGGGCCACGGCCCAGGTGGCGAAGAACAGCCCGACGATGACGTAGCCGATGACGTTTAGGTCCAGGCCGGACACCCAGTCCCAGAACGGGCCGTGCAGATGCGCCTTCTCCGCGATCAGGCCGAGCAGTTCGACCGTGCCGATGAGGAGGGCCACGGCGACCGACAGGCCGGTGACGGTGAGGTTGTAGTAGACCTTGCGCACCGGCTTGGAGAACGCCCAGCCGTAGGCGAAGTTCATGAACGAGCCGTCGATGGTGTCGAGCAGCGACATGCCGGCGGCGAAGAGGACGGGCAGGCAGAGGATCGCGTACCAGGGCAGCCCGGAGGCCGCGCCCGAGCCGGCCAGCACCAGCAGGGCGATCTCGGTCGCCGTGTCGAAGCCCAGGCCGAAGAGCAGGCCCAGGGGGTACATCTGCCACGGCTTGGTGATCGACTTCATCAGGCGGCCGAGGACGCGGTTCATGAAGCCCCGGTTGTCGAGCTGCTCCTCCAGTGCCGCCTCGTCGAAGTGGCCCGAGCGCATCTGGCGGAAGACCTTCCAGATCCCCGCCATGATCACCAGGTTGATGATCGCGATGACGTACAGGAACGTCCCGGAGACGGTGGTGCCGATCCAGCCGGCGAGACCGTGCAGGGTGGAGTCGTCGTTCGCGACCGGTCCGGCCAGTGCCTTCACTCCGAGGGAGAGCAGGAAGGCGAGCAGGAAGACGATCGAGGAGTGCCCGAGCGAGAACCAGAAGCCGACCGACAGCGGACGTTGGCCCTCGCTCATCAGCTTGCGGGTCGTGTTGTCGATGGCGGCGATGTGATCGGCGTCGAAGGCGTGCCGCATGCCCAGGGTGTAGGCCGTGACGCCGATCCCGATGCCGAAGGTCCGCTCGCCCAGGCTGTAGTGCTCCGGGGCGACGATCACCACGAGCGTGAACCAGCCGATGACGTGCAGCGCGAGGATGGACGCGGCCATTCCGCCGAGGCTGGTCCACTCCTTGCGGGTCATCGTGGTGCGGGCGGATGCGTGAGCGGTGGTCATGGAGGCGCGGGCCTTACTTGTAGGCGATCGGCTGTTGTCAGTCGCACCCCCCAGATTTCTGCGAAGTCATTGCAGGTACAAGCCCTGAGCGGCAAAGCCCCCGTCAGGTTTCAGCCAGCAGCCGGGAAAGCGTGTCGGCTCCTGATCCACCGGACCGCTTCTTCCGGCTCCCCCACCGCCTGCACCTCTTCGGGAGCCGGCGGCCGGCGGACCACGACCACCGGCAGCCCGGCCTCCCGCGCGGCCGTGAGCTTCGGTGCCGTGGCGGCTCCCCCGCTGTCCTTCGTCACGACGACGTCGACGCGATGGCGGCGCAGCAGCTCGCGCTCGCCGTCGAGGGTGAAGGGGCCACGGTCGAGCAGCACTTCCATGCGGAGCGGGTGGGGGGCCTCGGGCGCGTCGACGGAACGGACGAGGAACCACAGGTCGTCCAGGGCGGCGAAGGCGGCCAGGCCCATGCGTCCCGTGGTGAGGAACACGCGGCGGCCGAGCGTGGGCAGCAGCGCGGCGGCCTCCTCCAGGGAGCCGGCCTCGCGCCAGTCGTCACCGGCTACCGGGACCCAGCCGGGGCGCCGCACAGCGAGCAGGGGAACATGGGCGGTGGCAGCGGCACGTGCCGCGTGGAAACCGATCGTCCCGGCGAAAGGGTGGGTGGCGTCGATGAGTGCGTCCACCCGGTGCTCGACGAGCCACGCGGTCAGCCCCTCCACCCCGCCGAAGCCGCCGATCCGGACCTCGCCCGGGGGCAGCCGCGGGCCGGCCACCCGCCCGGCGAGGGAGCTGGTCACGGTCAGGCCGGGTGTGCCGTGGAGCAGTTCGGCAAGACGGCGGGCTTCCGTGGTCCCGCCCAGAATCAGTACGTGCATGGGAGTCCAGGTCCGTTCATGAGCAGCGAAGTGAAGGGTGGCCGCAGGGCCCAGCTGGAGCACACCGGCCTGCGGCACGGCTGGACCACCGGCGCCTGCGCGACGGCGGCCACGACGGCCGCGTACACGGCGCTGCTGACCGGGGAGTACCCCGACCCCGTGACGATCACCCTGCCCAAGGGGCAGACACCGTCGTTCGCGCTGGCGGCCGAGGAACTGGGCGACGGATACGCGATGGCGGGCGTCGTGAAGGACGCGGGCGACGACCCGGACGTCACGCACGGCGCGCTGGTGCGGGCCACGGTACGGCGGCTGCCCGCCGGGTCCGGGGTGGTCTTCAGGGCGGGGCCCGGGGTCGGGACCATCACCCGCCCCGGCCTGCCGCTGCCCGTCGGCGAGCCCGCCGTGAACCCCGTCCCGCGCCGGATGATGAGCGAGCACGTGGCCGAGGTCGCCGCCCGGCACGGTGGTACCGGTGACGTCGAGATCACCGTCTCCGTCGACCACGGCGAGGAGATCGCCCGCTCCACCTGGAACCCGCGGCTGGGCATCCTGGGCGGCCTGTCCATCCTCGGCACCACCGGGATCGTGGTGCCGTACTCCTGCTCGGCGTGGATCGACTCCATCCGCCGGGGTGTGGACGTGGCGCGGGCTGCGGGCCGTACGCATGTCGCCGGGTGCACCGGTTCGACGTCGGAGAAGACGGTCGTCGCCGAGTACGGGCTGCCCGAGGACGCCCTGCTCGACATGGGCGACTTCGCGGGCGCCGTGCTGAAGTACATCCGCCGCCATCCCGTGGACCGGCTGACGATCTGCGGTGGCTTCGCCAAGCTGTCCAAACTCGCCGCCGGCCATCTCGACCTGCACTCCGGCCGTTCCCAGGTCGACAAGGGCTTCCTCGCCGAACTGGCCCGGCGGGGCGGCGCGGACGAGGCGTTGCGGGCCGAGGTGGCCGAGGCCAACACCGGGCTGGCCGCGCTCCAGTTGTGCATGGCCGCCGGTGTGCCGCTCGGTGACCTGGTCGCCAGGACCGCTCGTGACGAGGCACTGGCGGTGCTGCGTGGTGCGCCGGTGGCGGTCGACGTGATCTGCGTCGACCGGGCGGGCACGGTGGTGGGGCGCAGCTCGGTGGCCTGAGGGCCCGGGTGCCGGCCGAGTCTCCCCGAGCCGCTCAGCACACGTGACGCTCCCGCTCCGCCGAGTAGAGGTGGCTGTCCCGGAACCCCTCGGCGCCCAGGGTCCGGCCGACCATGATCACGGCCGTGCGCAGCACACCGGCCTCCTTGGTCTTGGCGGCGATCTCGTCGAGGGTGCCGCGGATGATCACCTCGTCGGGGCGGGAGGCGTAGGCGACGACCGCGGCCGGGCAGTCGGCGCCGTAGTGCGGGAGGAGTTCTTCGACCACGCGGTCCACATAGCCGGCGGCCAGGTGCAGCACGATCAGCGCGCCGCTGCGGCCGAGGGTGGCCAGGTCCTCCCCGTCGGGCATGGCGGTGGCACGCTGGGCGACCCGGGTGAGGATCACGGTCTGGCCGACGGTCGGCACGGTCAGCTCCCGTTTCAGGGACGCCGCCGCGGCGGCGAAGGCCGGGACTCCGGGGACCACTTCGTAGGGCACTCCGGCCGCGTCGAGCCGTCGCATCTGCTCGGCGACCGCGCTGAACACCGACGGGTCCCCGGAGTGCAGCCGCGCCACGTCGTGCCCCTCCTCGTGGGCACGGACCAGCTCGGCGGTGATCTCGTCCAGGGTGAGCTGCGCGGTGTCCACCAGCCGCGCGTCCGGCGGGCATTCGGTCAGCAGCTCGCGCGGGACCAGGCTGCCCGCGTAGAGGCAGACCCGGCAGGCCCCGAGGGTGCGGGCGCCGCGCACGGTGATCAGGTCGGCGGCACCGGGTCCGGCGCCGATGAAGTACACGGTCATCTGTGGGCTCCCGAAGGGGTGTCGAGGGTCTTCTGCGCGGCCCACTGGGTCACCGGCATCGCCTGCCGCCACCCGGTGAAGCCGCCCACGGGCACGGCCTGCGCCACCGCGAGCCGCACCAGCTCGCCGCCGTGACGACGGTGGGCCTCGGCGAGGAGCGCCTCTGACTCCAGTGTCACGGTGTTGGCGACCAGCCGCCCACCGGTGGGCAGGGCCTCCCAGCAGGCGTCGAGGAGACCGGACGCGGTGAGGCCGCCGCCGATGAACACGGCGTCGGGCTGGGGGAGTTCGGCCAGGGCGGCGGGTGCGGCGCCCCTGACGACCCGCAGGCCGGGCACGCCGAGGCGGTCGGCGTTGCGGGTGATGCGTGCCGCGCGCACCGGGTCCCGCTCGACGGTGACGGCGCGGCATGAGGGGTGGGTGCGCATCCACTCGACGGCGATCGAGCCCGAGCCGCCGCCGATGTCCCACAGCAGCTCCCCCGGGGCGGGCGCGAGGGTGCTGAGCGTGACGGCGCGGACGTGCCTCTTGGTGAGCTGCCCGTCGTGCTCGTAGGCGTCGTCAGGGAGTCCGGGTACCGCGCCGAGGCGCGGGGCGTCCGGGGCGCGGCGGCAGGTGACGGCGACGATGTTGAGGGGGTCGCCGGGTGGCCGCGCGTCCGGCCAGTCGTCCGCGGTGGCCTCGGCGGTCGTGCGCTCCCGCGCACCGCCGAGTTGCTCCAGGACCCGCATCCGGCTCGCTCCGAATCCCCGGTCCCGCAGCAGGGCCGCGACCTCACCGGGCGTGCCGGCGCCCGCGCTGAGGACGAGGAGCCGCCGGCCGTCGTGCAGGGCGGCGGCGAGACGGGCGGCGGGCCTGCCGACAAGCGTGACGACCTCGACGTCCTCCAGCGGCCAGCCGAGGCGGGCGGCGGCGTAGGAGACGGAAGAGGGGTGGGGCAGGACGCGCAGGGCGCCCGCTTCCCCGACTTCCTCGGCGAGGGCGCGACCGATGCCGTAGAACATGGGGTCCCCGCTGGCCAGTACGGCGATCCGGCGGCCGGCGTGTGCCGCAAGGAGTCCGGGGACCGCCGGACGCAGGGGCGAGGGCCAGACGATCCGCTCCCCGGCGCAGCGCGGGGGCAGCAGCTCCAGCTGACGCGGGCCGCCGATCAGGACCTCGGCCTCGCTCAGCACGGCACGAGAGGCCTCGGTCAGGCCCTCCCAGCCGTCGGCCCCGATCCCGACGACGGTCACGGCGGCGGTCGGTGCGGGACGTGCGGGGTTCACTGCGCGGTACCTCGGGATTCGGGGGCAGCTGTCGTGGGGCGACAGAGGGGCACTCTACTGGGCGCCTACCAGCACAGCTCTGCTCGGGTGCGCACTTCCCGGCCCCTTGTCGCACGCCACTTGTGACGGCCCGCGGCGGTGTCCGGCCCTCACCCGGATCCGGTGAGGGCGAGCTCGCGCGCGCCGAGGGGTGCGAAGAAACGCTCCACGTCCGCGTCGCCGACGTCGCCGAGAGCCGACGGTGACCAGCGGGGGTCACGGTCCTTGTCGATGACCTGAGCTCGGATCCCCTCGACCAGGTCGGGCGTGGTCAGGGACGCACAGGAGACCCGGTACTCCTGCTCCAGCACCCGCTCCAGCGAGCCGAGCCGGCGGGCGCGGCGCAGGGCGGTGAGGGTGACCTTGAGCGAAGTGGGCGACTTGGCCAGCAGGGTCTCGGCTGTCTCCTTGGCCGCCGGGTCGCCGTGTGCGAGCAGCCGCTCGACGATCTCCTCGACCGTGCCGGAAGCGAAGCAGGGGTCGATCCACTCCCGCTGTCCCGCCAGTTCCCCTTCCGGTGCGGGCCGCACATGCCTGTCCAGTGCCTCCCGTACGGGCATGCCGGCGAGGTCGTCGACGAACCGCCCCAGTGCCTCGGACGCCATGTAGTGGTCGGCGAGGCCGCACAGCAGTGCGTCGCCGGCGCCGATCTGGGCGCCCGTCAGCGCGAGGTGGGTGCCGAGTTCGCCCGGGGCGAGGCCGAGCAGGTAGGTGCCGCCGACGTCAGGGACGAAGCCGATGCCGGTCTCGGGCATGGCGATCCTCGACCGCTCGGTGACGATCCGGACGCTGCCGTGCGCGGAGACGCCGACGCCTCCGCCCATGACGATGCCGTCCATGACGGCGACGTACGGCTTGGGGTAGCGGGCGATGCGGGCGTTGAGGCGGTACTCGTCGCGCCAGAACGCGGCCGAGGCGGAGCCGTCCCCGTCGCGGGCGTCGTCGTGGATGCCGCGGATGTCGCCACCCGCGCACAGGCCGCGCTCCCCCGCGCCGGTGATGACGACGGTCTCGACGGCGGGGTCCCGCTCCCAGTCGGTCAGGGCCTCGTCGATACGGCGCACCATGGTGTGGGTGAGGGCGTTGAGGGCCTTGGGCCGATTGAGGACGATATGGGCAGCCCGGCCCGTCGCACGGAAGAGGACGTCGGTCATCCGAGTGCCTCCGTCAGGCTTCGAGTCGCGATGACGCGCATGATCTCGTTGTTCCTTCCAGGAGCTGGTGGATTCGCAGGTCGATCTTCTCGATGCCGCACGCGCCGAGGTGAGGCGCCCCCACCTGAAGCGGGTGCGTGACGCACATCACACCGCGCATTCCCTTGTCCTCAGGTCATCATATGACCTGATCTCCCGGGGCGATTGATGCGATCGGCCTCCGGACGGCACTGCAAGGCGAGGATGGGCATGAGCGACCAGAACAAGCCCGCACGACCGCGCGTGGGCGTGGTGGGCCTAGGAGCCATGGGCCTCGGGATGGCCCGGAGCCTGCGGGCGGCGGGGTACGACGTCGGCGTTCACGACCTGCGGCCGGAGACGGCCGCGGACTTCGCCCGCGACGGCGGGACGGCGTTCGGGACCTGTGGCGAGCTGGCCGCCACGGTGGACGTCCTGGTCGGGGTGGTGGTGAACGCCGCGCAGGTCGAGACCGTCCTGTTCGGTGCCGAGGGCGCGGCCGGCCGGCTCCGCCCCGGCTCTGTCTTCGTCATGTGCTCCACGGTCGACCCGGGCTGGTCCGCCGCGCTCGCGGGCCGACTGGCCGAGCGAGGGGTGCTCTGCCTGGACGCCCCCATCTCCGGCGGCGCGGCACGCGCCGCGGCCGGTGAACTCACCATGATGACGTCGGGCTCGGCCGAGGCGTACGCCCTCGCCGACCCGGTGCTCGAGGCCATGAGCAGCACCGTCTACCGCCTCGGAGAGCACGCCGGGCTCGGCTCGAAGGTCAAGATCGTCAACCAGCTGCTCGCGGGCGTGCACATCGCCGCCGCGGCCGAGGCGATGGCCCTCGGCATCAAAGCGGGCGTTCCCGCCGAGGCACTCTACGAGGTCATCACGCACAGCGCCGGCAACTCCTGGATGTTCGAGAACCGCATGGCGCATGTGCTCGCCGGTGACTACACGCCCCTCTCGGCCGTCGACATCTTCGTCAAGGACCTCGGGCTCGTGCTGGACGCCGCCCGGCCGGAGCGCTTCCCGCTCCCCCTCGCCGCCACCGCCCACCAGATGTTCCTCCAGGCGTCGGCGTCCGGACTGGGGGCCGAGGACGACAGCGCGGTCATCAAGATCTTCCCGGGGGTCGACCTGCCCAAGACGGTGGAGGCCTGACATGGGAATCCGTCTCGGATGCATCGCCGACGACTTCACCGGCGCCACGGATCTCGCCAACAACCTGGTGCGCGCGGGCATGCGCGTGGTCCAGCTGATCGACACACCACCGGCCGGCGCCGAGCAGACGATGGACGCGGACGCCGTGGTCATCGCCCTCAAGTCGCGGACCGTCCCGGCCGCCGACGCCGTCGAGGCGTCGCTGCGAGCACTGGCCTGGCTGCGGTCCATGGGCGCCGAGCAGATCTACTTCAAGTACTGCTCCACGTTCGACTCGACACCGGCCGGCAACATCGGGCCCGTGACCGAGGCACTGATGGACGCTCTGGGCACCGGCTTCACGGTCGCGACGCCGGCGTTCCCCGACAACGGGCGCACGATCTTCAAGGGGCATCTCTTCGTCGGCGACGTGCTGCTCAGCGACAGCGGCATGCGCCACCACCCGCTCACCCCGATGACCGACTCCAATCTGGTCTCCGTCCTCGGCGCGCAGACCACGCGCGAGGTCGGTCTCGTCGACCACACGGTCGTCGCCGACGGTGCCGAGGCGATCCGGGCCCGCGTCGACGCCCTGCGGGAGGACGGGTTCGGGATCGCCATCGTCGACGCGGTCTCCAACGACGACCTCATGCGTCTGGGCGCGGCGGTCCAGGGGTTCCCGCTGGTGACCGCGGGCTCGGGGCTGGCGCTCGGCCTGCCCGCGAACTGGGGGTTCGAGCCGTCCCGCGCCGCCGCGCAACTGCCGCCTCCCACCGGTCACCGGGCCGTCGTCTCGGGGTCGGTCTCCACGGCCACCAACCGTCAGGTCCTCGAGTACCTGCGCTCCGGCCGGCCAGCTTTCAGCGTGGACCCGCTGCGCGTTGCCGCCGGCGAGGACGTGGTCGGGCAGGCCCTGGCCTTCGCCGAATCGCACCTGGCCGACGGCCCCGTGCTCGTCTACTCCACCGAGTCCGCCGACACGGTCCGTACCGTCCAGGGCCGGCTCGGTGCCGCCGAGGCCGGTGAGCTCGTGGAACGGACGCTGGCCGACATCACCCAGGGGCTCGTGGAACGCGGCGTACGCCGGCTCGTCGTGGCGGGAGGCGAGACCTCGGGGGCGGTCGTCCAGGCGCTCGGAATCAACGGGCTCCGGATCGGACCGCAGATCGACCCCGGTGTGCCCTGGTGCGCGGCGGCTCTGCCCGACGGAGACACGCTCCACATCACGCTCAAGTCCGGCAACTTCGGCGGCCCCGACTTCTTCACCCGCTCCTTCGCACTCCTGGACGAGGAGGCCGCGTGAACCCGCAGCCGAGCACGACCGACGGGACAGCACACGACGAGGCGGTCGAGCGGGCCCGCGACGAGATCGTCCGCGTGGGCACCAGCCTGTTCGCCCGGGGCTACGTCCACGCCAGCGCGGGCAACATCAGTGCCAAGGCCGGCGACCACCATCTGATCACGCCCACCGACGCCGCCCTGGGATTCCTCGAATCCGGCCGCCTGGCACTGGTCGACGGCCGGGGCGAGCAGATCGCGGGCGACCGTGCCAGCAAGACCCTGACGCTCCACCGCCGCATCTGTGCCGCCGACCCCACGGCCCGGTTCGTCGTCCACACCCACTCCACGCACCTGGTCGCGCTCACGCTGGCCGGTGTCTGGAGCGCCGAGGACGTACTGCCGCCCATCACGCCGTACTACGTGATGAAGGTCGGGCACGTCCCGCTCATCCCCTACCACCGGCCGGGCGACCCCCGCGTGGCCGACCTGGTGACCGCCCGCATCGCCGATCGCGCAGCGAGCCGAACGCCCATCAGGGCGGTGCTGCTGGACCGGCTGGGCCCCGTGGTCTGGGGCCCCGACGCGGCCACCGCTCTCGCCGTCCTCGAAGAACTCGAGGAGACGGCACGTCTCTGGCTCCTGACCGACCGTCGCCCCGAGCCGCTCCCCGATCACGCGCTCGATGAACTGAGGTCCACGTTCAACGCCGCGTGGTGACCCGCCTCTCCCCTGCCGGAGAATTTCCCTGAGCCGCTCAAAGGATCGCCATGTCCATGCCCATATCGGCGTCCACCGTCCCCGACGCCGCCCGTGAGAACGCCGTCTTCCGCAAGGTCGTACGACGTATCGTCCCCTTCCTCGTCCTCTGTTACGTCGTCTCCTACCTGGACCGGGTCAACGTCGGCTTCGCAAAGCTCCAGATGTCCGACGACCTCGGGTTCAGCGAGGCGGCGTACGGCCTCGGCGCCGGTCTGTTCTTCATCGGCTATTTCCTCTTCGAAGTGCCGTCGAACCTGATGCTGCAGCGCGTCGGCGCCCGCACCTGGATCGCCCGGATCATGATCAGCTGGGGCGTCGTCTCGGCGGCGTTCATGTTCGTCCACAACGAGACGATGTTCTATGTCCTGAGGTTCCTCCTCGGCGCCGCCGAGGCCGGGTTCTACCCGGGGGTGATCCTTTACTGCACGTACTGGTTCCCGTCGCAGCGTCGTGCCCGGGTGATCGCGATGTTCATGTCCGCCATCCCGGTGGCCGGCATCTTCGGCAATCCGCTGTCCGGCTGGATCATGGACCGGTTCCAGGGTGTGAACGGCTGGCAGGGCTGGCAGTGGATGTTCCTGCTGGAGGCGATCCCCGCCTTCCTGATCGGCGTGGCCACGCTGTTCTACCTCGACAACAGCGTGCGCGAAGCGAAGTGGCTCACCGACGAGGAGAAGGACGTCGTCGAGCGGGCGATCGCCGAGGACGCCGCGCACCAGACCGTGCACGGCCGGGTCTGGGACGCCTTCCGCGAGCCGAAGGTGTGGCTGATGTGCCTCATCTACTTCTGCTTCGTGATGGGGCAGTACGCACTCACGTTCTGGATGCCCACGTTCATCGAGTCCACCGGCATCGAGGGCAACCTCGCGATCGGGGTGCTCAGCGCGGTGCCGTTCCTGGCCGCACTCGTCACGATGAACCTGTTCGGGCGTTCGGCGGACAAGCGCCGCGAGCGCCGCTGGCACCTGGTCGTCCCGAGCCTGATGGGCGCCGTCGGCTTCTCGCTGGCGGCCGGCTGGGCCGGGTCCACCACGCTGTCCCTGGTCGCGCTGTCCGTCGCCGCGGCCGGTGTGCTGACCTGCTCGCCGCTGTTCTGGTCACTCCCCACCGCGTTCCTCGGGGGTACCGCCGCCGCGGTCGGCCTCGCGGTGATCAACTCGGTGGGCAACCTCGCCGGCTTCGTCAGTCCGTACATGATCGGCGCGCTGAAGGACGCCACCGGCTCGACATCGCTCCCGATGTACGTCCTGGCACTCAGCCTCGTCATCGGCGCCGCCGCGGTGCTCACCACCGACAAGAAGACCGTCAACCGCTGACCGGTCCCGCCCGGTCCCCTCACAGGAGCCAGCATGCCGAGGTTCGCAGCGAACCTGTCCATGATGTATTCCGAGCACGACTTCCTCGACCGCTTCGCCGCGGCCTCGGCGGACGGCTTCACCGCCGTCGAATACCTCTTCCCCTACGCCCACGACAGCGCGGAGTTGCGGCACCGGCTCGACGACCACGGCCTCAGGCAGGTGCTCTTCAACGCGCCTCCGGGGGCGTGGGAGTCGGGAGAACGCGGCATCGCGGCGCTGCCCGGCCGCGAGGCGGAGCTTCGCTCCGGGATCGCCCGGGCTCTGGAGTACGCCGCCGCCCTGGACTGCCCGCGGCTGCACGTGATGGCCGGTCTCGTGCCGCCGGACGTGACTCCGAAGGAGCTGGCCGGGCACCGCGACACCTACCTGGCCAACCTGGAGTGGGCGGCGGAGCGAGCCGCCGGGTCGGGGGTCGACATCCTGGTCGAGCCGATCAACGGCCGCGACATGCCGGGCTACTTCCTGTCGAGGCAGGCGGAGGCCCACGCGGTGGTACGGGAGGTGGGCGCCCCGAATCTCAAGGTGCAACTCGACCTGTACCACTGCCAGATCGTCGAAGGGGACCTCACGACGACGCTGCGCCGCGACCTGCCGACCGGCCGGGTCGGTCATCTGCAGATCGCCGGCGTGCCGGACCGCCACGAGCCGGACAGCGGCGAGCTCGACATCCGGCATCTGTTCGGCGTGGTCGACGACCTGGGCTTCGACGGGTGGATCGGCTGCGAGTACATCCCCCGGGGCGGCACGAGCGAGGGCCTCGGCTGGCGACACGACTACCGAGGAGACAGCGCATGAGGATCGTCATCACGGGCGGCTTCGGCTTCCTGGGACGCGAGATCACCGACACCCTGCTGAGGACCCGGACGCTCGGCGGTGCGCCGATCGACCAACTGGTGCTCACCGACCGTTTCGTTCCGCCCGGGGCGGCGCAGGCAGCCGATCCCCTGGTGGAGATCGTGCGGGGTGACCTGGTCGAGTGTCTCGACGAGGTGTTCGCGGAGCCGGTGGATGTGCTGATCCACCTCGCCGCCGCCGTCTCGGCCGAGTGCGAGACCGACTTCGACCTCGGGATGAGCGCCAACCTGGACACCACCCGCGCCCTCCTCGAAGCCGCCCGGGCCCAGTCGGCCTCCGGCGGGCCGGCGCCGCGCCTGGTGTTCTCCAGCAGCGTCGCGGTCTACGGTTCCGACCCGGCACTGCCCCTCCCGCCGGTGGTCAGCGAGTCGACCCTGCCCACTCCCCGGTCGAGCTACGGGATCCAGAAGCTGGTCTGCGAGCACCTGGTCGCGGACTACACCCGCCGGGGCTTCATCGACGGACGCGTCGCCCGGCTGATGACCGTGTCCGTACGTCCCGGCAAACCGAATGCCGCCGCTTCCGGCTTTCTGTCGGGCATCGTCCGCGAGCCGCTCGCGGGCATCCCCGCGATCTGCCCCGTGCGCCCCGACCTGCGGGTGGCCCTGGCGTCACCTCGGCGCACGGTCGAGGGGATCCTCCGCATCGCGGCAGCCGAGCGCGGCAGCGGGCGGGGCCGGCTCGACGGCGGACTGCCCGTCAACCTCCCCGCGCTCACGGTCTCGATCGCCGAGATGCTGGCCACGCTGCGGCGCGTGGCGGGCGACGCCGCGGCCGATCTGGTGACCGTCGCGCCCGATCCCGGCGTCGAGGCCGTCGTGGGATCCTGGCCCTCCGCCTTCGACAACACGCGCGCCGCCGCGCTCGGTCTTGAGCCCGACCCGAGCTTCGAATCGGTGGTGCGGGACTACCTCGCCGACCACCCCGACACGGTCCTGGTCGAGACCTGGCGGAAAGCGGATCGACGAGACCCAGGCCTATAGACTGAAAACCATGTTTTCCAAGGTAAGCGGTCCCGTCCGGCTCGCGGATCAGGTCGCCGCGACCCTCTCGGAGGAGATCGAGTCGGGGCGGCTGGCCGAGGGCGACCGACTGCCGACCGAGGTCGAGCTGGTCAGGCAGTTGGGCGTCAGCCGCACGGTGGTGCGCGAGGCCCTGTCGCGGCTGCGCAACGCGGGCCTGATCGAACCGCGCCAGGGCATCGGCGTCTTCGTCCTGCCCCGGCGCACCCGGCCGCTGGACCTGGAGGCCGCCGACACCAAGGTGAAGGTGCTGCAGATCGTGGAGGTGCGGCGCGCCATGGAGGGTGAGGCGGCGCATCTCGCGGCCGGCCGGGCCACGCCCCTCGACCTCGCACGGATGCGTCAGGCGCTGGACGCGATCGACTCGGCGGTCGCGGCCGGTGGCGACGGCGTGGACGAGGACCTCGCCTTCCACCGGTCCATCGCCGAGTCGACCGGGAACACGGTGCTGGTCTCGACCCTGCGGTACCTGGGCGATGTGTCGCGCAGCGGCATCCGCGTCACGCGGGCGAACGAGGCACGCCGGAACGACTTCATCGAAGCGGTCCGGGCGGAGCACCACGCCATCCTCGCCGCGATCGAGGCGCGCGACGCCGAGGCGGCGCGCAGGGCCGCACGCCTTCACATGAATCACGCCGCCGCCCGCCTCCAGGACGCGGACGACGGATTCTGGACCGACGCCGAGGACATCGAGGTGGATCTCGGCGCCGCTCCCTGACACTTCTGTGCGGCTTCCGGCTGATTTCCTTCGGTCCGTCAGCCGTCCCCGTCAGTCGTCCCCGTCAGTCGTCGTGGTCCGCACCGATGAGGACGAAGGCCATGGTTGCCGCCTGTCCGCTGCGGTTGCGCCAGGCGTGACGTGTGCCGTTCTGGATCACGATGTCCCCTGCCGAGAGCGGCGTGCGGTGACCGTCGTCGAGTTCGAGGACGATCTCGCCCGTCAGCACGATGCCGTAGTCCACGGTCGGAGTGGTGTGCATGCCGTCGGGTTCGATGAGTTCGGCGATGCCGGGCGAGTCGGCCCGCTGCTCCTGGTCGAAGGCCACCGGGTCGAACGCCGGGTCGGCCAGCGCCGATTCCGGCGGGAAGGTCAGCACGATGAACCGGGTGCCGCCGGGTGCCGGAAGCAGGCTGGTGACCTTGGGAGTGGGGTCCTCCCCTGTCCTGCTGAACGGCTGTCCGGGTTCGGTGGCCCAGGGCAGCCGGGACACCCAGCCCGGCAGGCTGGTGAACTCCCGGCTGCGCGGGACCGGGCCGTCGCTGACGACGACCGACCTGCCGTTCTCGTCGTGGCCGGTGACGACTCTGCGCATACGTCTCTCCTCGCTCGGGTCCGATGCGTTGTCAGCAGGACGGCGTGCCCGGTTCGGCCGGAGCCGCGAGGACCGCTTCCCAGGCGGCCACGACGTCCTCGACCGTGGACACCGGTGCTCTCAGCAGCGTCGACGCGACCGTGCGCACGAGCAGCCGATGCCCCTCGTGGGTGAGGTACTCCACGGGGGACTTGCCGTCCACGCGCGCGAGCAGCAGCGCCGGCAGCAGGGTCGCGGCCCGCTGCTGAAGGGCCGGGCGGGGCTCCCAGTCGACGCACTCGACGTACTCCTCGGCCAGCACGCGAGCCGACCGCAGCAGGTCGTCGCGGCGCCCCGGTACCACCAGGCTCTTGAGGAGCAGGTGGTTGACGCAGAAGGCGAGGTCGAAGGCCGGGTCCCCGTACCAGGCGCATTCGGCGTCCAGCAGCACCGGCCCCGACGGGCCGACGAGGATGTTCTTGGGGCTGACGTCGCCGTGCACCAACGCCAGGTGCCTACCGGCGGTACGGCCGGCGAGGCCCCGTAGGACGTCGCCGAGTCCGGGGTGTGCGGCGGCGGTGGCCAGCAGGTACGGCTCGATGCGCAGGGCGTGGAAGTTGTCGTCGGTCGCGAACTCCCCGGTGAGGGCGGCGTCGCCCGCGCTTGCCGCGTGCAGACTGCCGAGCAGTTCGCCGACCGCCGCCGCGGTCGCCACCCGCACCTCGCCGTACAGCAGCTGCGCCTTCCACATCGGATACCGCTCCGGGGGCAGGTAGGCCATGGCGAAGAGGCCCGCTTCGGGGTCGTGGGCCAGCAGCTCCGGCACGCTGTCCGGGCGGTGCCGGGACGCGAACCGCATCCACGCCCACTCGTAGGCGTTGCGCGACACCGGTGCCTCCCAGTCGGCGGCCACCTTCAGCTTGGCAAGAGCACGCTTGACGCAGAGGGAACGTCCCGGCAGGTCCACACGCCACAGGTCGGACGAGACACCCCCGGCCAGCGGCGTCCAGGTCGTGGTCTCACCGGGCTCGGCGAGGCCCTCGGCCATCAGGAAGTCCGTCAGCCCTGTGTCGGGCACGGGGCCCGGTCCGATCTGTGCGGAAGCCGCGCTCATCGCCGTCCCCCCGGCCCGGCGGGCAGGCCCTGAGGGCTGTTGCAGGGGTGGACCGGTTCCTGGTCGGCCAAGACCCGTACGACCTCCTCGGCGGCTCGGCGGCGCAGTTCCGTCACCGACGCGTCGGAGGAGAAGGCGACGTGCGGGGTGAGCAACGCCCCGGGCTGTGCGGACAGTCCGGCGGGGACGTGCGGCTCGGTCTCCAGTACGTCGAAGGCGGCACCGTCCAGGTGCCCGCTGTCGAGCGCCTTGATCACCGCGTCCGTGTCGACCAGGCCGCCCCGGCTGACATTGACCAGCAGTCCGCCCGGCCGCATCAGATCCAGCTGCTCGGCTCCCATGACGTGGAACGTTTCCGGCGTGAGGGGCAGGTGGAGGATCACCACGTCACTGCGGCGCAGCAGTTCTTCCAGCGCCACCGCCTCCACACCGGGGACGTCCTTCGGCGCATGCGGGTCGTGGGCCAGGATCCGGCAGCCGAAGGCGCCGAGCTTGCCTGCCGTGGCGCGGCCGATCCTCCCGAAGCCGACGACGCCGCAGGTCAGCGTGGACAGGCGGCGCAGCCGGGCACTCGCCGGGTTCCAGCGGCCCGCGCGGACCTCCCGGTCGAACACGGCCAGTCCGCGCGTCCAGGCGAGCACCATGCCGACGGCGTGGTCGGAGACCTCCTCCACGCAGTAGTCGGGCACGTTGGTGATCCACACCCCGCGCTCGGTGGCCGTGGACACGGCGATGTTGTCCAGCCCCACGCCGAGCCGGGAGACGACCCGGAGTTCCGGCGCGGTGCCTATCGCGGTGGCGGAGACGGGCGCCCAGCAGGTCAGGATGCCGGCGGGGCGGTGCTCGGCGACCAGCTCCTCGATCTCCTGGGCGGAGGCGGGCTCGGCGGGGCCTGTCACCAGGGTGTGGCCCGCCCGCTCGATGACGGATCGCTCGACGGAGTCGTCGGGCCAGGCGTGGTCGGTGAGCAGCACGGTGCCGGGGCGGCTCGGTGGTTTCATGGAAGGTCGTCCTCGCAGAATCGTGCGCGGGTGAGGTGGAGAGGTTCGCTGGGCTCGGGCGGGGGCCGGCGCTCCCCGACTTGTGGTCGGTCCGGGCGCCACGCCTGGGGTCGCGAGATGCCGGGGCACGTCGCATCACTCTGTCACAGCCACGTGATGCTAACGATAGCACTGACGCACTTCTCCGCGTCAAGAGTGCGGGAGCCACCAGGAAAGACGAGGAACGCCGAAGAAATTCGGTGTTCACATCTTGACGGGCAACGGACTTGCCTTCATGGTTCTGCCAATGCCGACCGTGTGACCCCATAAGAGTCCGCACGAAGTCCGGCTGTCGAAGACGCCATAGCCACGGACGTCCCCGACGGGCCAAATACGGCTGAATTCCGCATGCGGTATCCGACCCGCACAGCAGCCCGTCGCCCCCTTGCCGCCGGTCGGCGGCCGCTCGACCACGCCGACCCGACTCGGTCCGTGTTCGGCTCTCCGCTTCTCACCTCGTTTTCCCGCCTTATCGCATCCCGTCGCAGCCGCCCCTACGGGCCCGTACCGGCAATGCGTCCGCCGCGCCCTGCCGCGGCCCATTCCTCCTCAGGAGCCGCCATGACTCACGCAGCGCAAGTCGACCTCGGCGCAGTTCCCGCCGACGGCACACAGGAAGGCAGCCGTCCCCCCATTTCCCGGACCATGATCGGGGTCGGCTTTCTGCTGATCGTCCTCTCCTACATGGTCAACGCGATGGACCGCCAAGTCTTTCCTCCCCTGCTGCCCGACATCCGCGCGGAGTACGGGTTCTCCCTGGAACAGGGCGGTCTGCTGGCCACGAACTTCACTCTCGGCATGGCCTTGGCCGGCCTGCCCGCCGGCTACCTCCTGGACCGCTTCCGCCGCAAGACGGTCCTGCTGGTCAGCATCGTGATCTACTCCCTGGGCACGATGGCCACGCCGCTGGCGACAGGGTTCGCCGACATGACCCTGTACCGCATCGTTTCGGGCTTCGGTGAGGGCATGCAGTCCGCCGCCATCTTCGCGGCGATGGGCGCTTTCTTCGTCCACCGGCGCGGCCTCGCCTTCGGCGTCATCGGCGTCGGCTACTCCGTCGGCGTCTTCATCGCCCCGCTGATCGGTGTCGAACTCATGAGCATGCACGGCACCTGGCACGCGCCCTTCTACCTGTTCGGCACGGCCGGGCTGCTGATCGCCGCCGCCTCCCTGTTCCTCGTCAAGGCCGGACTGACCGAGCATTCGGTGGAGCGGGTCGCCTCGACCAAGGCCTACGAGTACATGCCGGTCTCCACCTACAACCGAAACACGATCGCGCTGACCATCCACTCCGTCGTCAGCGGCGTGGCCGTCTACGGGTTCCTCGGCCTGTATCCGACGTACCTCATCAGCTCGCTGCACTACTCCGCCGAGCAGGCCGCGCTGGCCATGAGCTTCCTCGGCTTCGGGGGCATGACGGCCGTGCTCGGCGGCTGGCTCGGCGACCGCGTGAACCAGCGCAACCTGCTGATCCTCAGCCTGCTGGCCGTCTCGGTCATCAGCACGTGCATCTACGAGACGCACGCCGCGGTGGGCCTGCAGTGCTTGTTCGCCTTCCTCATGGGAGCCTTCGGGCTGGGCTTCGTCTATCCCAACACCAACAGCGCGATGCAGCGGGCCGTGCGCCCGTCGCAGATCGGACGCGCCTCCGGGCTCTTCGTCAGCAGCTACTACGGCCCGGCGGCGTTCTCGGGCCTGCTCTTCGCCGCCCTCGTCGAGAGCTTCGGCTGGAGCCGGGCGGGGCTGCTCCAGGTCACGCTCCTCCCGCTGGCGGGCGTCGCCGCCCTGACCTTCGTCCGTCCCGCGCGGTTCAGCAACGCTCCAGGTCAACACAGCTAGCGGCACCGCCCACAGACACGCGACGGGGCCTGCCCACCGCCGAGCGGTGGGCAGGCCCCGTCGCGACCGGCGCCGGTGGCCGGCCTCCGTCAACGGCTCTCAGCCACGACCGGATTGCGCAGGACGCCGATGCCCTCGATCTCGACCTCGACCTCGTCCCCGGGGCGTATCGGACCGACACCGGAGGGCGTGCCCGTCATGATCACGTCTCCTGGCAGCAGTGTCAGATGGCGGCTGAGGTAACCGACGATCTCCGGAACCGGGAGCAACAGGTCGGCCGTGCTCGCGGACTGCAGGACGGTGCCGTTCACCCGGGTGGTCAGGGAAAGTCCCGAAGGGTTGAGTCCGGTCGCGATGACGGGCCCGAGGGGAGCGAAGGTGTCCTTGCCCTTCCCGATCAAAAGCGTTCCGAACGCGCTCTCCTTGCGCTGGACGATGCGGTCGCTGACGTCATTGCCGCAGGTGTAGCCCAGGATGTACTCATGCGCCTCGGAGGCTTTCACATGGCGGGCTTCCTTTCCGATGACGACGACCAACTCGCCTTCGAAATGGATCAGTTCACCGTCGGCCGGATAGACGATCGCCTCCCCCGGCCCCACGACCGCCGTGCTCGGCTTCATGAAGCACACCGGAACCTCGGGAATCTCACGGTCGGTCTCGTCGACATGTGAGGCGTAGTTGTAGGCAAACCCGAAAATACGGGGCTGCTCGACCGGCGGGAGAATGACGACCTCGGCGACCTGGTCGATGTCTCCCGTGGGGGAAAGTCCGGTGAAGAGATCACCCTCGAATCGGGTGATGTCGACGTCGCCGGATTCGAGTTCTCCGTAGTAACGCACGCCGTCGACGGCATATCTGACGATCCGCACGGACACCTCCGCGAAACTAGGCAGCCGAAGGCGGCTGCACGGTCCAATCAGCGATGCTAACGTTAGCACGCAAACACCGCTGCTATCGTTGGCACACACAGCGACGGCACGGGACAGCAAGTCGAGGGGGCCCCTTCACGTGATCACGACCAGGGACATCGCCGAGCGCCTCGGAGTCTCAGTGTCGACGGTGGGGCGGGCTCTCGCCGACGATCCACGCATCAGCGAGGAGACCAAGTTCCGCGTCAGGCAAGCCGCTTCCGACATGGGCTATGTCGGCAACCGCGCGGCCCGGATGATGCGCGGGGCCTCCAGCAATGTGGTCGCGCTCGTGATCCCGGACATCCGCAACAGCTTCTACTCGACCATCGCGCACGAGCTGTCCAGGAACATGGAGGCCGAGGGCTTCCAGCTCATGCTCTCGGAGACCGACGACGACCGGACCGCCGAGCTGCGCCAGCTGCGGGAGCTGTCCGCGAACCGCGTGGCCGGCGTCATCATCGTGCCCACCGCGCGCCCGCACAGCGAGTCCGTGAAACTCCTGCGCGCCCTGCCGCACTTGCAGCTCCTGCGCCGCCACCCGTCCCTCGGTTCGCAGTGGTTCGGCGTGGACGACCATGAGGCGCTGCGCGGGGCCACGGCCCACCTGGTGGCACAGGGCCATACCCGCATCGCCTACCTCGGCGGCCCGGAAGAGCTGCCCACGGGCGCGGAGCGCCTGCGCGGATTCCGCAGCGCCCTGCGCGAAGGAGGCCTCCCGGACGATGCGGGCCGCACGGCACTGGGCCCGCCGTCGTCGATCGAACACGGCCGCGAATCGGTGCGTCGGCTGCTCCAGGAGCCGGACACGCCCACCGCGCTCGTGCTCGGATCGATCCAGCTCACCCTGGGCGTCCTCGAGGAGCTGTCCCGACAGGGCGTGACGGTGCCCGAGGAACTGTCCGTGGTCGGATTCGGGGACGAGCCCGGATTCTCCTGGTGGGGCCCCGGCCTCACCACCATCGGCCTGCCCATCCAGGAGATGGCCACGGGCTGCGCGCTGTGGATGATGCGCCGCCTCAAGACCAAGCCGAGCAACGACGGCCCGTACACATCGGTCTCCCCCGGAGCGCTCGTACTGCGCGGCAGCACGGCGCCCCCCGGCTGGAAGGCTGCGTCCGGGGCCGTTTGAGCCGGGGACGATCCCAACGGCTCGCGCGTGCGTCACGACGTTGTGGCGAAAGGCGCCCGGAGCGATTCGCTCCGGGCGCCTTCGACTTGCGGGCACCGGATCCGTGCGTCATGGAGCTTGCCGGGCCGGAGAACGCAGTCGCTGACGCGCCCGCCTGCCTGCCGGCCCCGGTCGGGACCGGCGAACCCGCGCCGCCTGTGCTGTCCGTCCGTCCAGGACAGTGCGGGCCCGCCGGAGTTCCTGCCGCGGCACCGCAGTCACGCAAGCGAGTCGTGCGAACGATAGCATTGACGGGGCAGCCACTCCAAGAGGAGTGAATCAAGCACGCTGTCCCCGCTCACCAGGATGCCGCCACCTCTTGACAGAACCCTCGGCACTGCGCACGATTGCGCTATCGATAGCACGACCAGAGCCGCCATGGACGAGCACTCCTCGTCCCTCCTGGTCACTCACCTGCGTGTGGACATTCCGTACGTCTCCGACTGCGGGGCGACCCTCCCCCGACCGCAGGCAGAGGCACCGCCCGGTGCCCCGATCGTCCGATTTTCGAAAGGTTGCACCGCCATGACAGACGCGCGGATCGCCAAGCTCCACGGCCGCAGGGTGTGGGATTCCCGCGGCCGCCCCACCGTGGAGGTCGAAGCGCGCCTGGCGAACGGCGCGATCGGCCGTGCCATCGCGCCGGCCGGGGCCTCGACGGGCCAGGGCGAGGCGCTCGACCTTCGGGACGGCGGCAGCCGTTTCGGCGGCCTCGACGTGCACCGCGCGGTGGGTTCGGTGAACGGAGAGATCGCGCCCGCCCTCCTGGACCATGACGCGACCGATCAGGAAGCCGTCGACCGGATCCTGGTGGACCTCGACGGAACCCCCGACCGCGGTCGCCTGGGCGGCAACGCGATCGTCGCCACGTCCATGGCGGTGCTGCACGCCGCCGCCGCGTCGGCGGGCGTACCGCTGTGGCGGCACCTGGCGGGCGAACAGCCGGTCCGTATCCCCCTGCCGGAGATCCAGATCTTCGGCGGCGGCGCCCATGCCGACCGCCGTGTCGACGTCCAGGACTTCATGGTGATGTGCCCGGCGGCGCGGAGTTTCTCCGAGGCACTGGACTGGACGGCTGAGATCTACCGGGCGGCCGGAAGCCTGATGCGCGAGGCCGGGAAGGCCCAGGGCGTGGCCGACGAGGGCGGACACTGGCCCGCGTTCGACTCCAACGAGGAAGCCCTGGAGACTCTCACCCGGGCAATCGAGACGGCTGGGTTCGAGCCCCTGGCGCAGGTCGGAATTTCGCTGGATGTCGCGGCCTCGCAGTTCGGCAGCGGGGGGCGGTACAGCCTGGCCCTGGACGACCGCACGCTGGACACAGCGGGACTGCTCGACATGCTGGGCGACTGGATCGAGCAGTATCCGATCCTGTCCGTCGAGGACCCGGTGGGCGAGGACGACACCGACGGCATGGTGGAGTTCACCCGGCGCCACGGCCACCGCTGCCAGGTGATCGGCGACGACTATCTGGTCACGAACGCCAAGCGGGTGGAGGCGGCGGCCACCACCGGGGCCGCCAACGCCGTCCTCGTCAAGCCGAACCAGGCCGGCACGGTCACGGAGGCGTTCCAGGCGCTGCGCGCCGGAAAGGACGCCGGCTTCGGCACCATCGTCTCGGCCCGGTCCGGTGAGACCGAGGACGTCACCATCGCGCATCTGAGCGTCGGCTGGAACGCCGGCCAGTTGAAGGTGGGCTCGTTCACCCGCTCCGAGCGCATGGCCAAGTGGAACGAGGTGCTGCGCATCGAGGAGTCCCTCGGCCTGTCCGCGGAATTCAGCGGATGGTCCGCGTTCACATTCTCTGATTCCGGACCCTCCACGACCGAGCCGTAGAAACGTCTCGAAGCTTTAACGTCTCGACGCATTACAGTCATCGAAATAAAGAGCTGATCGGACACGGAGACCAGCATGCTGCCACCCGTCAATCTGCGCCCGAGTTTCAACATCACCCGCGCCGGCCATGTGCGTCTCACTGTGGCCGATCTCGCCGAGAGCCGGAATTTCTACGTGAAAGCCCTCGGGCTCGTCGTCAGCGATGAGGACGAGCGCACCTGCTACCTTCGCGGTCTCGCCGAGGCATGCCACCACAGCCTCGTACTGGAGCTGGACGAGGAGGGGGCCGGCACCTGCCGGAGGATCGGGTTCCGCGTCTTCTTCGACGAAGATCTCGACGTCGCCCACGCATGGTTCCGCGACCGTGGTCTGCCCGCGGAGTGGGTCGACCTCCCCTACCAGGGCCGCACGCTGCACGTCGCCGATCCCGTCGGCACGCCGCTCGAACTCTGTGCGCACATGGAGACCCGGCCGAGGCTGCACATCGACTTCGAGCACTACCGGGGAGCCCACGCGCAGCGGCTGGACCACTTCCAGACCTTCGCGCCGAACACGTACGAGCTGACCGCGTTCTACGGCGAGCTCGGATTCCGGAACTCCGAGTACCTGGCACACGGCGACAAGCTGCTCAGCTCGTTCATGTACCGCAAGGGGACCACCCTGGACCTGGCGCTCGTGGAGAACACCGGCCCCGCACTCCACCACTTCGCCTACACCGTCTCCGAGAGCCGTGACATCTTCACCGCCTGCGACTGGGCGGGCATCCTCGGCTACGGCGAGGGCGTCGAGCGGGGCCCGGGACGGCACGGCCCCGGCGGGATGCTCTTCACCTACCTCCGTGACCCCGACGGGCACCGGGTGGAGGTCTTCAACGCCCACTACCAGACGATCGACACCGAGATCGAACCCGTGCGCTGGGACGCCGGATCGCTCAGCACGAACGTCCGCTGGGGGTTCCCGGCGCTGGAGAAGTGGTACTTCGAGGCGTCGCCCTTCGCGGGTGTGCCGCAGACGCCGCCCGCCGAGCCGCCGAATCCGATGACGCTCGAGCGGTTCCTGCTCGACCAGTCCCCGCACTGAGTTTTCCGTCCCCCGAGGAGACGACATGGCACGAGTCCCCTATCTGCGCCGCGAGGACGCGGACGAGTCGCAGAAGCCCCTGTACGACCGGCTGGAAGCCGAACGCAAGGTACCGACAGCGAACATCTTCCTCGCCCTGACCCATGCGCCGGCCCAGCTGGACGCCTTCCTGACCTACGCCAATTCGCTGCGCGCCGCCGACCTCAGTCCCAGGCTGCGCGAGCTGGCCATTCTCACCGTGGGCCACGCGACCCGGTCCGCGTACGAGGTGGCCCACCACCAGTCGCACGGGCTCAAGGCCGGGCTGACCGGCGAACAGCTGGCTGCGGTGGCCGACTTCGAGTCGTCGGGCCTGTTCGACGAGACGGAGAGGGCCGTCATGCGGCTCGCCAAGGAGTCCACACTCCAGGTCGACGTCTCGGAGGAGACCTGGCGCGCCGCCGCCGCTCACCTGACGGACCAGCAGATGGTCGAACTGTCCTTGTCCATCGCCTGGTACAACTCCGGCGTCCGCATCATGGGCCTGCTGGACATCGACCTTGAGGACAATTACCCGAATCCGTTCCCTCATTCCCAGTAATTCGGCACCGTACGGCCCGTCTTCTCAGGAGTATTTCAATGGCGAAAATGCTCGCCGCACGACTGCACCGGCTCGGTGAGCCGATGAGAGTGGACACGCTCGACGTGCCCACCCCGAGGCCGACCGATGTACTTGTGCGGGTCAAGGCATGCGGAATCGTGCCGAACATGGCCAACGTGATCAACAACTGGCCCACCTGGTATCCGCACCAGCCCCTGCCCAAGTTGCCCGCGGTCTTCGGGCTGGATCCCGCGGGCGTGGTCGAGGCGGTCGGTGAGGCCGTCCTCAACACCAAGCCCGGGGACCGGGTCTACGTCAGTCCGCTGCGGTCCTGCGGCAGCTGCCAGGTGTGCCGGGGCGGCGAGCTCGCCCGGTGCCGCTATTTCACCCTGAACGGCTACTTCAGCACCTCGCGCGACGGCCAGCGGATCTTCGACCTCTACCCGTACGGCGGCTTCGCGGAGTACATGACCGCACCGCAGCACGCGATCGTCAACATCCCGGACAACATGACGTTCGAGCAGGCCGGCAAGCTCGGTTACATCGGCACCTCCTACGGCGCCCTGCGGCACGCCGCGGCCGGCCCCGGCCAGGTCGCGCTGATCGACGGGATCACCGGCACGCTCGGCGTCGCCTCCACCCTGCTCGCGCTGGCCTCAGGTGTCTCTCGGGTTCTCGGCACCGGCCGCAACGAAAAACTGCTCAAGCGGGTAGTGGAGTTGGCCCCGGACCGGATCGAGGTCATGCGGCTGGGCGAGGGCTCCACCGGCGAGTGGGCCAGATCCCGCACCGGTGGCGAGGGGGCCGATTTCGTCATCAGCGCGCTCGGCGCCAAGGCCCCCGTGGAGACGATGCTCGACTCCATGCAGGGCGTCCGCCGCGGCGGCAGGGTGGTCAACGTCGGCGGTGTGGCCGACCGGCTGCCCGTGGACGTGAAGTGGCTGATGGACGAGCAGGTGCAGCTGATCGGATCCAACTGGTTCACCACCGCGCAGGGGCAGGAAGTCGCGGACATGGTGGCGACCGGAGCGCTCGACCTGTCGTACCTGATCACCAAGCCCTTCCCGCTGTCCGAGGTCAACGAGGCCATCTCGGGACGCGCCACGGACTTCGACGGCGGATTCAGCAACTACGTGGTGATCCCCTGAGGCGCCGATTGCTCATACTCACCCCGCGGCGGACCTGTTCTGCCCTGACGCCGCCGCGGGGTGTCCCGGCGGGGCGGAGGAGGTACCGGTGGAACTGCGCTGGCTGGAATCGTTCGTCGTCGTCGCGGAGGAACTGCACTTCGCGCGGGCCTCGGACCGGCTGCACCTCGCGCCGTCCGCGCTCAGCGCCCAGATCAGAGCGCTGGAGTCGCATTTGGGTGTGCGTCTCATCGACCGCGGACGGCGCACCCGCCCGGCCCTGACCAGCGCCGGGCGGCTCTTCCTCGAAGAAGCCCGGTCGACCCTCGCCCAGGCCGCCCGGGCCGAGGCGGTGGGCCGGCGTGCCGGCCGCGGGGAGCTGGGACACGCCCAGATCGCCTACGTCGCCTCAGCCGCGTTCTCCGGGGTGCTGACCGACGTCCTCACCCGCTGCGCGGCCCCCGGCACCGAACTGACGGTTCAGGTGCGCGAGTTGGAGACACCTGCCCAGCTGGAGGCGCTGGCCTGCGGGGACATCGACGTCGGTTTTCTGCGCTGGCGGCCGGAGTACCCACCCGACGTCACGGCCACCTGCCTGCTCACCGAGCAGGTGGTCCTGGCGCTGCCGGCCGCCGCGCCGCTGGCGGCGTACGACGCGGTGCCGGCGGCGAAACTGCGCGACGAGTACTTCGTGGCTCCGCACTTCGACGAGGAGTACGGCTGCCGTGACCAAATCCTCGACGTGGCGGAACAAGGCGGGTTCGGTCCGCGCTGCGCTCCCCCGGTGCGGGACTACATCGCGGCTCTGACACTGGTCGGCGGCGGTCTCGCGGTGGCCCTGGTCCCCGATTCGCTGCGCCGTGTACAGATCCCGGGAGTGGCGTACCGGCCACTGGCCGACGTGGCGCTGACCACCCGGCTGGTCGGGGCCTACCGCAAGAGGGAGACCTCGCCCGCGGTGCGTGGCGTGATCCGCCGGCTGCGGGAGGCGGCTGCCTCGACGACCGCGGTCTGAGACGCCGTCCGCGTCAGGCGTCAGGCATGTGCCTGACGCCCCATCGGCATGCGGTCGTCCAAGCGACGGGCGGTGCGCCGCCCCCCTCTGACCGGCGCACGTTTGTACGCGGATGACGCACTGTTCGAGCAGGTCAGAGGGGGTGCTCCCGGCCTACTCTCAACACGGCGACACACATCGTGGCGGCGTCCATCGACCGCCGGACGGCGGAGGACAGGCGGAGAAAGAGATGACAGCGATCAAGCACGTGGGCGTCGTGGGCGCGGGCCAGATGGGCCGGGGCATCACCGAGGTGTGCGCCCGCGCCGGACTGCACGTCACGTTGTGCGACGTGACCGAGGACAGAGCCCGGGCCGGACTGGCGGGCGTGGCCGACTCCTTGCTGAAGGCGGAGCAGCGCGGTGCTCTCGCGCCCGAGGACCGCGCACATGCCCTGGCCGGGATCTCGGTCACCGGCGACCTCTCCCACCTGGACGGGGCGGATCTGGTCATCGAGGCCGCGGTCGAGGACGAGCGGGCGAAGACAGCGTTGTTCCAGCAGCTGGGCGAGGTCGTCAGGGACCCGGCGGCCGTCCTGGCCAGCAACACCTCCTCTATCCCCATCGCCCGGCTCGCGGCGGCGGCCGGACGCCCCGAGACGGTGGTTGGCCTGCACTTCTTCAACCCGGTCCCGGTCATGCCGTTGGTCGAGATCGTGCCCTCCCTCCACACTTCGAAGGCCACCGAGCTGCGTGTGCGTGCCTTCGCGGGCGAGACCCTGGGCAAGCAGACCATCGTCGCGCAGGACCGCGCCGGCTTCGTGGTCAACTCGCTGCTGGTTCCCTATCTGTTGGCGGCGGTGCGGATGGTCGGCTCCGGTACGGCGACGGCGGAGGACATCGACACCGGGATGACCGCCGGCTGCGGCCACCCGATGGGCCCGCTGCGCCTGGCCGATCTCATCGGACTGGACACCGTGGCGGCGATAGGCGAGGCCCTGTACGAGGAGTACCGGGAACCGCTGTACGCCCCTCCCCCGCTGCTGCGCCGCATGGTCGAGTCGGGTCTGCTGGGCCGAAAGTCGGGGCAGGGTTTCTTCAGCTATCGAGCCGCGTGACGAAACATCACAGGCCGCCTGAGGGTCCGACGTCCGACACGCGAGAAGCTCCCGGCCCCCTCCGTACAGGTGACGGAGGGGGCCGGGAGCTTCCGCCTCGGCATGACGAGGCCCTCAGCGGCCCGCGCGGCGGGCGGCCACCTCCTGGGTCAGCAGGGGGGCAACCGCGAACAGGTCGCCCACCACGCCGTAGTCGGCCAGGGCGAGAATCGGGGCCTCCGGGTCCTTGTTGACCGCGACGATCGTCTTGGAGGTCTGCATCCCCGCGAGGTGCTGGATGGCCCCGGAGATGCCCAGGGCGATGTACAGCTGAGGGGAGACGGATTTGCCGGTCTGCCCCACTTGGTACTGGTGGGGGTAGTAACCGGCGTCCACCGCTGCCCGCGAGGCACCCACCGCGCCTCCGAGGGCGTCGGCCAGTCCCTCCACCACCTTGAAGCCGTCCGCTCCTGCGACCCCGCGTCCGCCGGAGACGACGACGTTCGCCTCGGTGAGGGCAGGGCGGTCGCCCCCGGGCGCGGCGCGACGAGCGGTGACGCGGGCGGATGCCGCCGGGTCGACGGGTGGCAGAGCGAGCTCACGCTCCTCCGACCGCACGGGATGCTCCTCCGGTTCGAAGGAGCCCGGCCGCAGGGCCATCACCGGGATGCCGTGAGTGACCTGTGCGCGCACGGTGTACGACCCGCCGAAGACGACCTGGGTCACCACGCCGGCCGGGTCGACGTCGGCCACGTCGATCAGCAGCCCGGCGTCGAGCCGAGCGGCGAGACGCCCGGCCACCTCCTTGCCCTCCGTCGTCGCGGAGATCAGAACGGCGGCAGCTGAGGCGTCCCCGGCCGCGAGTTCCAGGGCGTCGACCGCCGGTGTGGCGAGAAACCCGTCGGCTTCGGTGGATTCGGCCGCGTAGACGCTGGTGGCGCCGTGCTGGGCGAGGTCCTTCCGGAGGCGTGCCGCGGTGCCGGGGGTGCCCACGACCACCGCGGCCGGATCGCCCAGTCGCCGTGCGGCGGCGAGTAGTTCGTACGTGGTCCTGTGGACACGTCCCCCGTCGTGGTCGACGAGGACGAGGACATCGGGCATGGGTGGCTGCTCCTTGGTCGGGGGCGGTTCAGACGAGCTTCTGGGCGATGAGGTACCCGGCCAGTAGCCGGCCGGCCGAGCCGTCGTCGGTGATGCGCACTCCGGCGGCCCGGGCGGGACGCGCAACGGCGTCAACCACCCGGGTTCGGGTCACGAGGAACCCGGGGGCCGCGTCGGGGAACAGGTCATCGAGGCCGACCGTCTTCACGGGCTTCTTCTTGGCGGCCATGATCCCCTTGAAGGAGGGGTAGCGCGGTTCGTTGATCTTCTCCGTGACGCTGACCAGGGCGGGCAGCGGTGCGTCGAGCGTCGCCTCGCCGTGCTCGGTCGCGCGCTCCGCGCGCACCCGCCCCGGCTCCACGGTCAGTTCCCGCGCGTGGGTCAGCTGCGGCAGGCCGAGCAGATCCGCGACGATGGCCGGCACCGCGCTCGACTGTCCGTCGGTCGTCGCGTTGCCGGCGAGCACCAGGTCGGCGTCCGCCACTGTCCGTACGGCGGCTGCCAGCACCTTCGCGGTGGTCACGACGTCGGCGCCGGCCAGCCTGTCGTCGCGGATGTGGATCCCTCGATCGGCACCCATCGCCAGGACCTTGCGGAGGGCGTCCAGCGCCGAGTCGGGTCCCATGGACACGACGGTGACCTCGGCACCGACCGCCTCCTTCAGCGTCAGGGCCTCCTCCGCGGCCCGCTCGTTGATCTCGTCCAGGACGAGGTCGGCGTTCTCGCGGTCGAGGATGTGGTCGGTCCCGGACAGGGTGCGCTCGGCGGCGGTGTCAGGAACCTGCTTGACGAGTACGACGATGTTCACGGTCGTCTTCCTTCGGTCTTCGGCGCTCAGCGGAACGCCGGGTAGCCGGTGATCGCCTGGCCCACGACGAGCGTGTGCATCTCGCTGGTGCCTTCGTACGTGAGGACCGACTCGAGGTTGTTGGCGTGGCGCAGCGGCGAGTACTCCAGGGAGATGCCGTTGGCGCCGAGGACGGTGCGGCACTCCCGTGCGACGGCGACGGCTTCCCGGACGTTGTTGAGCTTGCCCACGCTGATCTGCTCGGGCCGGATGCGGCCCTGGTCCTTGAGCCGGCCCAGATGCAGGGCGAGCAGCGCGGCGTTGCCCACGGACACGCTCATGTCGGCGAGCTTCCTCTGGGTGAGCTGGAAGGCGCTGATCGGCTTGTCGAACTGCACCCGCGAGTCGGCGTACTCGATGGCCGCCTGGATCGAGTCGCGGGCCGCTCCGACCGCGCCGAACAGGATGCCGAAGCGGGCCTCGTTCAGGCAGGACAGCGGTCCGCGCAGGCCCTCGGCGAGCGGCAGCCGCGCGGAGTCGGGCAGCCTTACCTGGTCGAAGTACAGCTCCGAGGTGATCGAGGCGCGCAGCGACATCTTCTGCTTGATGTCCTGCGTGGTGAAGCCGGGGGTGCCGCGCGGCACGAGGAAGCCTCGGACGCCGTCCTCGGTCTGTGCCCAGACGGTGGCCACGTCGGCGATGCCACCGTTGGTGATCCACATCTTGGAGCCGTTCAGGATCCAGTCGTCGCCGTCGCGGACGGCCCGGGTGCGCATGCCGGAGGGGTTGCTGCCGAAGTCGGGCTCGGTGAGGCCGAAGCAGCCGATCGCCTCACCGGCGGCGAGCCGGGGCAGCCATTCCTGCTTCTGCTCCTCCGAGCCCCACTTCCAGATGGAGAACATCGAGAGCGAGCCCTGTACGGAGACGAAGCTGCGGAAGCCGGAGTCGGCCGCCTCCAGCTCCAGGCAGGCCAGGCCGTAGCTGACGGCGTTCGTGCCGGCGCAGCCGTAGCCTTCCAGGTGCATGCCGAGTACACCCAGCTTGCCGAGTTCCGGGGCGAGTTCGCGGGCGAAGTGCGCGTTCTCGAACCATTCGCCGATGTGCGGGCGCACCCGGTCGGCGAGGAACCTGGCGACGGTGGACTGGATCTCGCGTTCCTCGTCGGAGAGGACGGAGGCGATGTCGAGCAGGTCGAGGGGGTCCTTGATCGGCTTGCGGCTCATGGTGGGCTCCTTGGGAACGATGGGGTATGGGGGCTGGGTCAGCGGCCGGAGATGCCGCGGAGGATTTCGTCGGTGTGCTGTCCCAGCAGGGGCGGGGGCAGCAGGTACCGCGCGGGCGTCGCGCTCAGTGCGACGGGGTGCGCGACCTGACGGGAGGGCCTGCCCCCTTCGGTACCGGAGGCGCCGGCGGGGAGGTCGACGATGCCGGGCAGACCGAGTGCGTGGGCGAAGCCGAACGCCTCGTCCAGGTTGTTGACCGGGCCGGCCGGTACTCCGGCGGCCAGAAGGACCGCCGACCAGTGGTCCGCGCCCCCGGTGCTCAGCAGCCGGGTCAGGATCGTCCGTAGTTCGCTGCGGTGGGCGACGCGGTCGGCGTTGGTGCGGAACCGGTCGTCGAGGGCGAGACCGGGTTCGCCTGCGACCTCGGCGAGGGCCGCGAACTGCTTGTCGTTGCCCACGGCGAGGGCGAGCGGTCGGTCCGCGGTGGGGAAGGTCTCGTACGGGGCGATGCTCGGGTGCGCGTTGCCCATACGGCCCGGGACCACGCCGGCGACGGCGAACGCCGAGGCCTGGTTGACCATGGCCGACAGCAGGGAGCTCAGCAGGTTCACCTCCACGAGCTGCCCCTCGCCGGTGGCGTCCCGGTGCCGGAGGGCGGCGAGGACGCCGAGTGAGGCGTGCAGCCCGGTGATCACGTCCACGAGGGCCACACCGGCCTTCACCGGCTCACCCTGTGCCTCCCCGGTCACGCTCATCAGGCCTCCGGCGGCCTGCACGAGCAGGTCGTATCCGGGGATCGCCGCCCCCGGGCCGCTGCCGAAGCCGCTGATCGAGCAGTAGATCAGCTCCGGGCGCCGGGCACGGAGTTCCTCGTGGCCGAGGCCCAGCCGCTCCATCGTGCCTGGCCGGAAGTTCTCCACGACCACGTCGCACTCGGCGACCAGGGCCCGCGCCTGTTCGCGGCCGGCGTCCGTGGCCAGGTCCAAGGCGACCGACCTCTTGTTCCGGTTCACGCTCAGGTAGTACGTCGACGTACCGTCGTGGTCCGCCGGAGGCCGCCAGGCCCGGGTGTCGTCCCCGGTGCCCGGCCGCTCGATCTTGACGACGTCGGCGCCCAGGTCGGCGAGGAGCATGGTGGCGTAGGGGCCCGCGAGAACCCGGGAGAAGTCAGCGATGCGCACGCCGCCCAGTGCGCCCCGTCCGTCCGGCCTGTTGTCCTGGGTGCTCACGCACCCTCCTCCCTCGAGCGGGGTTCTGGAGCGGTGACCTGTCACCACCACTGCCGCAACAGCGTTGCGGGGTGGCCGAGTTCGACCACGGGGAGGCCCTGGCCGTTCGGAGCGACGCCCCGTACGACCGTCACCCGGGCGCCCACCGCCACGACGACCGGCGCCGTTCCGGTGACCTGGCAGAGCAGGTTGAAGCCCTCGTCCATCGCGACGAACCACGTGTTCTGCTGAACCTGGCCGTTGCGGCGGACCACGACTCCGGCGCCCGCACTGGATTCGCGGCGGAAGGCCACGGCCCCGCACGCACGGCAGTACGACCGTCGGTAGGCCGGGGTGCCGCACCAGAGGCAGCGCTGGAAGAGGAGTCTTCTTCCGAGTTCGGTGTCTTCCCGGGTTTCTGTCTGAAGCATCGCGGCCTTCCGCACTCAGTTCGGTGACCGGAAAAAGGTGACCGGAATCCGATGTCCCTTTCACCCTGGCCCTGCCCCTGGACGCAGGTCAACGACGACCTGGCGCATCTTTGTGCGTGGAAAGCGATCCGTTCCTGGAGGTCGGAGCGTGTTACCCGGCTCTCCCCATGACTACGATCGGACGTCCGGCACATCCCATGAAAGAGCAAGTCTTGATGGACCTGGCCACGCGCCGCCGCCGAGCGGCGCTGTTCCTCTTCTTCCTCATACCCGGCCTGTCGATTTCCTCGTGGGTCACGCGGACGCCCGACATCCGGGACCAACTCGATGTCTCGACAGCGCAGATGGGCATCGTCCTGTTCGGGCTGTCCGTCGGCTCGATGATCGGCATTCTCAGTTCCGGAACGCTCGTGGCCAGGTTCGGCACCCGGCCCGTCATGGGCGTCGCGACGCTGCTGGTCATTCTGAGCATGGCGGTCATCGGCGGCGGGACGATGCTCTCCTCCGCCCCCGCGACCACCGCCGGGCTGTTCCTGTTCGGGGCCGGGATGGGCGGTGGGGAGGTGGCGATCAACATCGACGGCGCCGACGTCGAGCGCATCACCGGTCGGACGGTGCTGCCCACGCTCCATGGGTTCTTCAGCCTGGGCACTGTCGTGGGGGCCGCGTTCGGCATTCTGTGCACCGCTGTCTCCTGGCCTGTGCAGTGGCATCTGACCGGCATGGCCGCCGTCACGGCGGTCATGTTCGTTCATGCCTTCCGGGCCATCCCCCACGCGGTCGGCCGGACCCGGGGGGACGCCGGCTCGGGGCCCGGCGCCGGCACGGCACCGGCCGAGTCGCGGGTCTGGAAGGACCCGCGGCTGCTGCTGATCGGCGGCGTCATCCTGGCCATGGCGCTGGCCGAGGGTTCCGCCAACGACTGGCTGCCCCTGCTCATGGTCGACGGCCACGGCGCGGACCCCGCCCTGGGGTCGGCCGTCTACACGGGCTTCGCCGCCGCCATGACGATCGGCCGTTTCGCCGGCGGACTCGTCATCGACCGGATCGGCCGCGCCCCCGTCGTCCGGGCCAGCGCCGTCTGCGCGACTCTGGGAATCTCCGTCGTCGTGTTCGCCGACTCGGCCGTCCTCGCGGGGGTCGCCGTTCTTCTCTGGGGCCTGGGCGCCTCGCTCGGCTTCCCGGTCACCCTCTCGGCGGCCGGTGACTCCGGGCCCGACTCGGCGGCGCGTGTCAGCCTGGTGGCGATGATCGGCTACGTCGCGTTCCTCGTCGGGCCCCCGTGTCTCGGTTTCCTCGGCGAGCACTACGGGCTGCGCGTCGCCATGATCGTCGTCCTCGTCTTCACCGCCGTGGCGATCGTCCTCGCGCCTGCCGTGGGCAAGCGCTCCGCCACGGCCTCACCGGTCCTGTGACAGGGAGACGAGTTCCGCGAAGAGTCCCCCGGCGTTCGCCAGCTCCTCGTACGTGCCCTGTTCGATGACCCGGCCCCGGTCCATGACGAGGATCCGGTCGGCGAGCCTGGTGTTCTCGAGCTGGTGGGTGACGACGATCGTCATGCGCTCGGCGGCGATGCGCTTGATCTCCAGGAAGATGGCGTGCTCACCGCGGGCGTCCATCTGCGAGGTCGGTTCGTCCAGGATCAGGAGCGGGGTCTTCCTGTAGAGCACGCGGCCGCAGGCGAGGCGCTGCCACTGCCCGCCGGACAACTCGGCACCGCCCCAGAGTTCCTTGGCGAGAAGGGTGTCGAGCCGCCGGGGCAGTTTCTCGATCGCCTCGCGCATGCCGACGGCGTCGACGACGTCCCACACCGGTCCGTCGTCGTCCGTCCGTGGCTGGCCCAGGGTGATGTTCTCGCGGGCACGCAGGGGCCAGCAGGCGAAGTCCTGGGGGACGAGCGCGGTGCGGTTCCACACGGCGTCGGGATCGGCCTGGGCGAGGTCGGTGTCGTCCCACAGGACGCGGCCCTTGTCGGCGAGCAGGATCCCGGTGATGAGTTTGGTCAGAGTCGACTTGCCCGAGCCGTTCTCGCCGACGACGGCCAGGATCTCGCCGCGGCGCAGCGTGAGCGACACGCCCGCGACGGCGGGCTCCTCCTTGCCCGGGTAGTGGTACACGACCTCGTCGAGGCGGATCCGGTCCACGCGTTCCGGGATGGCCGACTCCCCGCGCCTGGGGGCGCGTTCCTGTGCCATGTCGAGGAAGGAGCGCATGTCGGCGAGGTAGAGCGAGGTGTGGAACAGGGCGGCGCCGTGGATGACGAACTGGGACAGGGCGGCCAGTGTGGTCTGGACGGCGATCACGGCGGTGGCCGCGACGGGCAGGGCGATACGGCCGGTGGCGGCCAACCAGGCGAGAGTGGACCAGGTGCACAGCAGGAAGGTCCCGCCCAGGGCGCCGGCGCCCAGGGAGATGTGCAGCATGCGCGGCGCGGCGGTCAGGGTGCGCTGGTCGATCCGGTCGGACAGGGCGCGGTACCAGTAGGTGAGATAGCCGGTCATGCCATTGGCGCGGACCTCGTCGCCGAAGCGGGAGTAGGTGGCCCACCAGCGCATCATGGAGCGCACGTTGCGGTCGGCGAGGTTGAGGTAGTGGGTCTCGTAGTCGACGCGTGCGGACAGGACGGCTCCGACGCCGGCCGGGAGAACGGCCAGCAGGAGCAGCGGAAGCAGCAGCGGGTGCAGTGTCGTGACCACGCCGCTCGCGGCGATCATGCGGATCAGGGCGGACATGAACCGCTGGGCGTCCTGCACCATCAGCCGGGTGCGGGTGACGCCGATCTCGGCGGCCTCCTGCCGGTCGGCGAATCCGTCCTCGCCGTAGGCGCTCGACTCCACGCGGCACACTGCGGTCACGAGCGCGATGTCGGCCTCGGTCATCAGCAGCGGGGTGATCCTCCCGTCGGCGTACGTGGCCAGGGCGCTGCTGACGCGGCCGATGGCGGCGGCCGCCGTCACGACGATCAGGGCGGGCAGCGCCGCGTGCAGGCGTTCGGACACGAGGCCGGAGCCGAGGATGTGGGTCATGGCCTGTGCGGTGAAGGCCAGGACGACGGCGGCCGCGGTGCCGGTGAGCAACTGGCAGGCAAGGAGCAGCACGACGCCGGGCCTGTCGACGGCCCACGCCATCCGGGCGGTGTGCACGAGGACGGAGGGCAGTCGGCAGCACATCGCGCTGAAACCGGCGTCTGCCAGCGGGTTCTTGCCGAACTTGCCCTCGAAGTTGATGGTGGCCGGTGGTGGAGGGGGCGGCGTCTTCGCGTTGTCGGTCGAGGTGTCGGTCACAGTCACCTGTATGCCTCCTCAGGGTCGATGCCGCGCCTGGGTGGCTCGGCGGTGCACGGCATAACGACCCGGATCGGGAATCGAACGCGAGCGATTCCGGACGCGTACGGTCCCGGGCGCGGCAAGGGCTCGGACGCGTGAACGCCGCGCTGAAGCCGCTGTCGGGCGGCAGGAGTTGTCCGAAACACCGATGTCTGAAAGGCGAGTGACGGATGAGGTTCGATGATTCCCGCCGCGTGTCTCGGGGCTCCCGTGCGCGGATCAGCGGAACGCGCTGACCGCGTACAGGACGCCGAGCGCCGTCGCCAGAGCGCCGAGGACGAGGCGGAGGAGGGGCTCGGGCAGGCAGGGCTGGAGGCGGGCTCCGAGGTAGCCGCCGAGGAGGCCCCCGAGGCCGCAGGACAGGCCTAGGAACCAGTCGGGGGCGATGCTGCCGCTGTGGGCCAGGGACAGCACGGCGAGGTGGCGGCGCCGATCACCGAGGTGGCGAAGGTGGAAGCTGGCGCGGCCGGGGCGACCTTGGAGACGGGGACGCCGCGCCCGACCAGGACGGGGCCGAGGATCGAGCCGCCGCCGATGCCGTAGACGCCGCCCACCACGCCGACCGCGAGGGCCAGGCGGGTGACGGTCCGGGGCGCGGGCTCGGGGCGCCGGATCTCCGGGGATGCGGGGCGCAGGGTCCGGGCGATGAGCCAGCTGCCGAGCGGCAGCATCAGCGCGGCGACCAGGAGGCGGAAGACGCTCGGGCCCGGAAGGGCGAACACGCGGATGCCCGCTCCGAGGACGACACCGGGCGGGGTGCCCAGCACCAGACGGCGGACGAGTGGTCCCGCCAGGGCGCCGTCGCGTCGGTGGCGCAGCAGGGCGCCGGGGCCCGCCGCCACGTTGTAGAGCAGGTTCGTGGGCGTGACAGCCGGGTTGGGCACGGCGAAGACGCTGAGCTGGACCGGGAGCAGGAACACCGCCCCGGAGACGCCGACCGGCGCGGTCACCACGGCTGTCAGCATCCCGACCGCGAGGCCGGCCGCCCCAAGTTCCCACTCCACCCGATGCCCCCGCGCTGCCTGTCCCGCCTCGGCTATGCGGCGACAGCGTAGATCGCGGCCTCTTCGCCGCCCGGTTCCAGGGCGCTGAAACCGTCGTGAAACCGCGCTGAATGCGCCCTGCCGCAAGCTCTGCGGCATGACCACAACGACCTCGCACTCACTCGCCATCGCGGCCCAGGGGCTGCGCAAGGCCTACGGGGACAAGACGGTCCTCGACGGCATCGATCTGGCGGTGCCGGCCGGCACGGTCTTCTCCCTGCTCGGGCCGAACGGCGCCGGCAAGACCACCGCCGTCAAGATCCTCTCCACCCTCATCACCTCCGACGCGGGCGAGCTGCACGTCGGTGGCCACGACCTCGCCACCGCCCCGCAGGCCGTGCGGTCCGCGATCGGCGTCACCGGGCAGTTCTCCGCCGTCGACGGGCTGATCACCGGCGAGGAGAACATGCTCCTCATGGCCGACCTGCACCACCTGCCCAGGCAGGAGGGGCGGCGGGTGGCCACCGAACTGCTGGAGCGCTTCGACCTCACGGATGCCGCGAAGAAGCCCGCCTCCACCTACTCCGGCGGTATGAGGCGCCGCCTCGACCTCGCCATGACGCTGGTCGGCAACCCGCGGATCATCTTCCTCGACGAGCCCACCACCGGCCTCGACCCCCGCTCCCGTCACAACATGTGGGGCATCATCCGCGATCTGGTCTCCGACGGGGCGACCGTCTTCCTCACCACCCAGTACCTGGAGGAGGCCGACGAACTCGCCGACCGTATCGCGGTGTTGCACGACGGGAAGATCGCCGCCGAGGGGAGCGCCGAGGAGCTGAAGCGGCTCATCCCCGGCGGGCATGTGCGGCTGCGCTTCACCGACCCGGACGCCTACCGGTCGGCCGCCTCCGCGCTGCGCGAGGTCACCCGCGACGACGAGGCCCTCGCACTGCAGATCCCCAGCGGCGGCAGCCAGCGCGAACTGCGCTCCATCCTCGACTGGCTCGACACCGCCGGCGTCGAGGCCGACGAGCTCACCGTGCACACCCCCGACCTCGACGACGTGTTCTTCGCCCTCACCGGCCCCGCCAACGTCCCCAGTCAGCCCAGCCAGTCCAAGGAGAACGTCCGATGAGCGCCCTTTCCCTCGCCGTCCGCGACTCGAACACGATGCTGCGCCGCAATCTGCTGCACGCCCGCCGCTATCCGTCGATGACGCTGAACCTGCTGCTCACGCCCATCATGCTGCTGCTGCTCTTCGTCTACATCTTCGGCGACGTGATGAGCGCGGGCATCGGCGGCAGCGGCGCCGACCGCTCCGACTACATCGCCTACATCGTTCCGGGCCTGCTGATGATGACCATCGGCAGCACTGTGATCGGGGCCGCGATCGCCGTCTCCATGGACATGACCGAGGGCCTCATCGCCCGCTTCCGGACGATGGCGGTCTACCGGGGCTCCCTGCTCATCGGGCATGTCCTCGGCAGCGTGCTGCAGGTGCTCGCCAGCCTGGTCCTGGTCAGTGCCGTCGCAGTCGCCATGGGTTTCCGCTCCACCGACGCCACCCCGCTGGAATGGCTCGCGGCGTTCGGCCTGCTCGCCCTGTTCTCCGTCGCCCTCACCTGGATCGCCGTCGGTATGGGCATGGCCAGCCCGAACCCCGAGGCGGCCAGCAACATGGCCATGCCGCTGATCCTTCTCCCGCTCATCTCCAGCGCCTTCATCCCCGCCGACACCATGCCGGGCTGGTTCCAGCCGATCGCCGAGTACCAGCCCTTCACCCCCGCCATCGAAACCCTGCGCGGTCTGCTCCTCGGTACCGAGATCGGCAACAACGGCTGGATCGCCGTCGCCTGGTGCGTCGGCCTGAGCGCGCTCGGCTACCGCTGGTCGACGGCGCAGTTCAACCGCGACCCGAAGTAGCGGCAACCGCCATGACAGCGCGGGCCGCATCCCGCAACTCGCTCCGCTCCAGGGCGGCGTACTCCGACACCGCGTCGGCGTAGGCCGCCCTGTCGGCTTTCTCGGCCGCCCTCCGGGCCCGGGCCGCCGACATCGTCGGCTGGTAGTCGCGCAGCACCCGCAGCCGTTCGGCCAGCGCGATCATCCGTACGGCCGAGGCGTCGCCGGACGCGAGCCCCGCCATGCCGAGGGCGTGCAGCACCGTCCCGTACTGAAGCTCCATGGGCGAGCCTGCCGGACCGTCGAGCATGCTCCGCAGCTCTTGCCGCAGCCGGTCGGCCACGTCCGCGACCAGCTCGAGACGGCCGACGTGCGCGTGCGCCGTCACCGCCGCCGACTGGATCTGCAGCACCCACCGGTCGAGGAAGGGATCGCCGCCGTCCACCGGGCCGACCTCGGCCATCCCCTCCACGGCGCCGCGCCACAGGCCGAGCCCGACCTCCGTCAGCCCGCGGGCGAGCGCGATCTCGGCGCGCCCGGCGAGGCCGTGGCTGTGGAAGTCGTCCTGCTGCGGGGCGTTGTGGCCCTCCGACTGCCGCAGCCAGTACTCGGCCTCGTCGGGGTCGCCGCGGTGCAGGCAGGCGAGGACGAGGCCACCGCGCACGCCGATGGAGTCGTGCTCGTCACCGAGCCGCGGCAGCGCCTCCAGCGCCGCCTTGAGATGCTCGTACGCGGCCTCGCCCCGCTCCGTCCTCAGGCACAGCTCGCCCAACCGTGCGTGGCCTATGACCTGCAGGAACGGGTTGTCGACCGGCGCGAGTGCGGCGATGATCCGCCGAGCCGAGGCGTGCGCGCGGTCGATGTCGTGCTCGTACTCCCAGACGTAGGTGGCGACGCACTCGGCGATGCCGGCGAGCAGCGGCTGCTCGCTGTCGCAGAGCTTGCGCAGCACCTCGTAGTCGGGAGGCACCATCTCGGGGACCGCGCCCAGCACGATCGCGATGGCGCGCACCAGGGTGTCCGGCGGGGCCGGGGGCAGCCGCCGGAGGGTGACGAGCTGGCGTACGACGTGCGGGCCGTAGCCCATGAACAGGGTCGCCGTGGACAACACCGCTGCGGAGCGGGCGACTTCGACGTACTCGGGCTCGGGGTGGTAGTGCGACAGGGGCGGGCCGGTGTCCGCGGCGAGGGTGGTGAGGCGGGTGAAGTTGGAGCCGGTGGACCACAGGGCGGTGAGGACCGCGGTGAGTGCGGCGATGGTGGGACCGTCCGTACGGGCGAGGGCGTGCCGCAGGGCCGGGACGAGGTTGTCCTGCTCGGCCCTGATCAACTCCCAGGCGGACAGTGGTCCCGAGCCGAAGAACCAGTCGTGGTGCGCGACTCCGAAGTCCCGTGCCCAGGCGAGGAACCGGTCGACGGCCTCCTCGTCCTCGCCCGCCTCCGTGCGCCGGGCCGCGCTGAACTCCCGTACGGTCTCCAGCATCCGGAACCGCACACCGGCCGGGGTGTCGGCGACGGTGAGCAGCGACTGATCGGCCAGCTGTTCCAGCAGGAACAGCGCGTCCGCGTCCTCGCCCAGGACCTGTTCCGCCGCCTCGCCGGTGAAGCCGCCGGGGAAGACGGACAGCAGGCGCAGCGCTGCCCTGGCCTTCTCGTCGAGGAGGTTCCAGCTCCAGTCCACGACCGCGTGCAGGGTGCGGTGACGTTCCGGCGCGTCCCGCGCCCCGCCGCGCAGCAGCGCGAACCGGTCGCCGAGACGGCGGGCGATCTCCGGCACCGAAAGCACCCGCACCCGCGCCGCGGCCAGCTCCACGGCGAGCGGCAGCCCGTCGAGGTGGCGGCACAGTTCGGCCACCGCGTCCGGCGGGAGCTCCACGCCGGGCCGGGCGGCCCGGGCCCGCTGGGTGAACAGCTCGACGGAGGTGGCGAGCCCGAGCTCCGGCAGCGCGTACACCACCTCCGACGTCAGCCCGAGGGGGGCGCGGCTGGTGGCGAGCACCCGCAGGTCCTTCGAAGCGGAGACCAGTGCCCGCACGAGGTCGGCGGCGCCCCGGATCACCTGCTCGCAGTTGTCCAGCACCAGCAGAGCGGGGCCGGAGCCGAGGACGCCGAGGATGGCGGACACGGGGTCGTGGCCGCTCATGGCGGCACCGGGCCGTGCCTCGCCCGCGCCGAGCGCGGAGGCCACCTCCGTCGTCACGTCCGCGTCCGCGGTGACGGCGGCGAGCGGCACGAAGTACACCACGCGCTGCTCGGCCCGGCGGCTCACGGCGTGCGCGAGCCGGGTCTTGCCGAGGCCGCCGGGGCCGGCGACGGTGACGGCGCGGGAGGCGCGCAACAGCCGTTTAACCGCCGCGATGTCCTCGTCCCGGCCGAGGAGCGGGTTCGGCTCGTGCGGCACACCGTGCCGGACCGCGGGCGCCTCGCCGCGCAGCAGCTCCCGCTGTACGGCCTTGAGCCCGGCGCCGGGGTCCGTGCCGAGTTCGTCGCGCAGCTCGCGGCGGTAGGCCTCGTACCGCGTCAGCGCTGCCGAAGGGCCGGCCGTCGCGGCTTCGGCGCGCAGGAGTTCGGCGAGCACCTCCTCGTCGCGCGGATGCTCGGAGGCCACGGCGGCCAGCGGCCCGGCGGCCTCCGCGTGCCGCCCCAGCCGCGCGAGCGCGAGCGCCCGCGCGCGGACGAGGGTGCCGCGCACGGGGGCGCGCTCGGTGCGCAGCGCGGCCACGGGATCGTCGCTGTCGCCGCCCTGGTCCGCGGTCCCCTCCCACAGCGCGAGCCCGGCCTCGGCAGCGGCCAGTGCCCCGGCGTGGTCCCCGGCCCTGGCCCGGTCCGCGCCGGCGGCGGCGTGCCGCAGCAGGGCGGAGCTGTCGACCTGCTCCTCGGCGAGGGTGAGCCGGTATCCGGTCGGTGTGCTGGCGATGACGTCGGCGCCGAGCTGGGCCCGCGCCCTGGACACCAGGACCTGCACCGCCTTTCCCGGCCGCTCCGGCAAGGCGTCCGGCCACAGCCCCGCCACGAGCCGGTCGGTGCCGCAGCCGGTGCGCAAGTCGCCCGCGAGCAGCGCGAGGAGGCCCCGGAGCCGAGGCGCGGTGACCTCCTGTCCGCGGTAGGCGACACGCGGCAGCAGGGTCAGGTCGGTGGTCACCCGTGCAGATTAGCCAAGGCCCGGCCGCCGGACTCACTGCGCGTGCCGAACCCCCCTCTGATCATGCGTCCCTCGGCCGACTGCCGCTCCCCGGACGGCCAGTCACGGTACTCGGCCGCCGGATGGTCGGCCCGGACACGAGGCCCGCAGCCCGGGCCGTGCAGGCGTTCGCGCAGGGTGGCGGCGGCGGGCTCTTCCGGCAGCCTGTCTCGGGAACGCAGCTCCGGGACGACCAGGTCGACGAAGTCGGCGAAGGTGCCGGGCGTCACGGCGTAGGCGAGGTTGAAACCGTCGATGTCCGCCTCCTCCACCCAGCGTTCCAGCTCGTCGGCGACGGTGGCCGGGGAGCCCACCACCACCGGCCCGATGCCGCCGATGCCCAGATAGCGGGCCACCTGGTCGGGGGTCCAGCGGCGGGTCGGATCGGCGGTGGAGAAGATCGCCAGCGCGGCACGCACGGCTTCGGTGTCGACGTACTCCAGGGGGCTCGTCCGGCGCGAGTTCGGACAGGTCGAGGCCGCTCCAGCCGCCGTAGTGGGCGAGGGCTCCCTCGTGGGAGGCGTAGGAGATCAGGTCGTCGTACTTGGCCTGGGCCTGCTCGTCGGTGGGGGCGGTGATCGCGGTGAGCAGCGCACATCCTCGAACCGCACCGTGCCGCTGGCGGTGCCGCGTTGCCCGATGCCGTCCCAGTCGTCGACCACCGTGACCCCGGGAGCGTCGTGCGGGACGAACACCGCGGTGAGGCTGTCGTCCGGGGCGAGGGCGAAGACCGGGATCCAGTGGGTGAACAGGGCGCCGGTGGGATAGTTCTTGGTGCCGGTCAGGGTGTAGGAGCCGTCGGGGGCGGGGCTTCAGGAGGGTGACGAACTCCAGCGCGAGCCGGGTGCCCTTCTCGGCGAGGGCGTTGCCGAACCTGCGGCCCGCCAGCAGCTCGGCGTGGAACAGGTCGCGTTGCGGGGCTGTGCCGTTCTCCTTCAGCACCTCCACGAAGAAGAAGTGGTTCTGCGGGATCTGGCCGATGCTGCCGTCGGCGGCCGACAGCAGCCGGACGACCTCGCCGAGGGGGCGCGCGCCCACCTCGGCACCGTCGTGGGAGCGGGGCACGGTGATGCCGAGCAGCCCGGAGGCGGACAGCCGGTCGAGTTCGGCGCGCGGCAGGATGCGCTCGGCGTCGCGCAGGGCCGCCTCACGGGCGAACCCGGCGGCGAGTTCGGCCGTGACGGCGACCGCCTCGGCGTCGTCGGCGATCACGTGCGTCACCGTGGGTTTCCCGCTCCCGCGAAGGGGACCTGAGCGGCGGCCGCGACCCGCGGGAAGGGGTGCTGCCACAGGCCCTGTGCCTCCAGCCTCGGCAGGACGCCCTCACCGAACCAGTAGGCCTCCTCCAGGTGGGGGTAGCCGGACAGGACGAACTCCTCGATGCCGAGGGCCGCGTACTCCTTGATGCGTTCGGCGACCTCGTCGTGGCTGCCGACGAGGGCCGTGCCCGCCCCGCCGCGCACCAGGCCGATGCCGGCCCACAGGTTGGGGTGGATCTCCAGGCCGTCCCGGTTGCCGCCGCCGTGCAGGGCGAGCATGCGCTGCTGCCCGGCGGACTCGCTGCGGGCCAGCCCTGCCTGCACGGACGCCACGGTCTCCGGGTCGAAGCCGTCCAGCAGCCGGTCGGCCTCCGCCCACGCCTGCTCGGAGGTGTCGCGGGTGATGACGTGCAGCCTGATGCCGAACCGGACGGTGCGGCCCTGCTCGGCCGCCAGCTTCCTGATCCAGGCGATCTTCTCGGCGACCTGCGCGGGCGGTTCGCCCCAGGTGAGGTACACGTCCACGTGCCGCGCGGCGATCTCTCCGGCGATCGGCGAGGAGCCGCCGAAGTAGACCTCGGGGACCGGGTCGGGCACCCGGGCCAGCGTCGCGTCCGCCACCTGGAGGTGCTCGCCGTGCAGATCGACGGTCTTGCCCTCCCACAGCTCCCGCACGATCTGCAGGAACTCGCCGGTGCGGCGGTAGCGCGCGTCCTTGTCGAGGAAGTCGCCGTAGGCGCGCTGCTCGTGGCTCTCCCCGCCGGTGACGACGTTGAGCAGCAGCCGTCCGCCGCTCTGCCGCTGGAAGGTGGAGGCCATCTGCGCGGCGAGCGTGGGCGAGACGAAGCCGGGCCGGAAGGCGACCAGGAATTTCAGCCGTTCGGTGTTCTGGCTGACCATCGCCGTCGTCAGCCACGCGTCCTCGCACCAGGCGCCGGTGGGGGTGAGGGCGCCGACGAAGCCGAGGTCCTCGGCGGCCCGGGCGATCTGGCTCAGGTAGGCGACCGTCGGCGGCCGGTCCCGGCCGGAGGCGGTGGCCGGGGTGCCGTGGCCGCCGCCGACGACATGGCGGCTGTCGCCGTTGGTGGGCAAGAACCAGTGGAAGGTGAGGGACACGAGGGGTCTCCGATCGTGAGGTGGGAGGCGGGTCAGAGCAGTCCGTGCCGGGGCGGCCGGGTGCCGCCCAGGACGTAGTGGCCGATGTGCTGGACCTTCCAGCGGGCCGGGTCGTGCAGAGTGTGGGTGCGGGCGTCGCGCCAGTGGCGGTGCAGGCCCAGGGAGTCGAGCGCCGCGCGGGTGCCGGCGACCTCGAACAGGGCGCTGCCGATCTCGACGGCGGTCTCCGCGGCGGTCACCTTGGCGGCGGCCACCGCGATCGAGGCCTCGGCGGCCGAGTCGTCGGTCAGGTCCTCCCGGGCGGCGTCGACCGCTTGGGCGGCCTCCCGCAGCAGGGCCTCGGCCGCCCGGAGGCGGATCGCGAGTTCACCGAACCGCTGGATCAGCAGCGGATCCTCCGCGGCCGTCTCCAGCCCGCTCTCGAACCAGGGCCGGCTCTTCGTACGGACGAATTCCACGGCCTCCGCCAGCGCGCCGGAGGCGATCCCCGCGTCGATGGCGACGTGCAGCAACTGAGCGACGGCACCGTGGAGTTGAGGCCCCTGGAAGGTGAGGTGGTGGGGCAGGACCCGGTCGGCCGGGACGTGTACTCGCTCCAGGCGGACGGTTCCGCTGGCTGTGGTGCGCTGCCCCATGCCGTCCCAGTCGTCGACGATCGTCAGGCCGGGGGCGTCGCGGGGCACGTACGCCACGTGCAGGGTGTCGTCGTCGGCCCGGGCGAGGACGGGGATCCAGTGGGCGAACAGGGCGCCCGTGGAGTAGTGCTTGACGCCGTCGAGGACGTACGAGCCGTCCGGGCGAGAGGCCAGCCTGGTGCGGATGTCCTGGACGTGCTTGGTGCCCGCCTCGGACTGTGCGTTGCCGAACCTCTTGCCCCGCAGTACCTCGCCGAAGAAGAACTCCTGCTGGGCGCGTGTGCCCTGGCGGCGCAGCACGTTGACGTAGACGAAGTGGCTCTGCGGGATCTGGGCGATGCTGCCGTCGGCGGAGGCCAGCAGCCGGAAGATCTCGGCGAGCGTCCCGGCACGGACGTCCGCGCCGCCGAACTCGGCCGGGACGCTGACGGCCAACAGGCCCGAGGCGGACAGCCGTTCCAGCTCCGCGTGCGGCAGCCTGCGCCGCACATCCCGTTCGGCGGCTTCCTTGCGGAAGTCCGCGGCCAGGTCGGCGGCGACGGCCAGGGCCTCGGCGTCGTCGGCGATCACACGGTCCGCGCTCATCCGGTGGCTGCCAGCAGTGTCGTACGGCCGCCCAGCGCGGTGGAGAACTGGTCCGTGACCTGGGCCAGTGCCTGGGCCGAGCCGGGGGCGACGGCCAGGGAGCCGTCGTCGCTCACGGTGATGTCCGTGTCGAGGGTGAACCAGCCCGGGACGATGTGCGCGGCGCCCATGGAGCTCAGCACGGGACGCAGGGCGTAGTCGATGGCCAGGACGTGGGCGACGGACCCGCCGGTGGCGAGCGGCAGCACCGTCTTTCCGGCCAGTGCGTACTGCGGGAGCAGGTCCAGCAGGGACTTCAGCAGTCCGGAGTAGGCGGCTTTGTAGACGGGGGTGCCGACCACGACCCCGTCGGCCTGCTCGACCAGGGCGGTGGCGCGGACGACCTCGGGGTGGCGGAAGTCCGCCCCGAGGAGGGCCTCGGCGGGGATGTTCCGGACGTCGAGCGGGATCACCTCGTGGCCTTGGGCGGTGAGCCGGGCGTCGAGGTGGCGCAGCAGTCGCTGGGTGCGGGAGGCGGCGGAGGGGCTGCCGGAAACGGAGACGATGGTGGCCATGCGGGGCTCTTCCCTTCGTGGCTGTACTCGGGCGGGCGGTGGGGTCAGGCGTGGGCCGCGGCGGGCTCGAAGCCGGCTTCCTGGGCCTCCAGTTCGCGCACGAGGGGCAGCACCCGCTTGCCGAAGTACTCGACCTCCTCGTGGTAGTGCAGGAAGCCGAGGAGGAAGAGGTCGACGCCGAGCCGCTTGTAGGCGACGATCCGTTCGGCGATCTGCTCCGGTGTCCCGATCAGGCCCGTGCGGAAACCGTCGTTGTACTGGACGAGGTCCTCGAAGCCGGAGTCCTGCCACATGCCCTTGCCGTCGGCGGTGGACTGTCCGGCCTGCTGGACGGCGTCGCGGAAGCCGTGCACGGCCTCGGTGTCGGCGTGGGCGACGATCTCGCGGAGCTGCTCTCGGGCCTCGGCCTCGGTGTCGCGGGCGATCAGGAAGCCGTTGAGTCCGAACTTCGGGGGCGTGCGGCCCGCCTCGGCGGCGGAGGCGCGTACGTCGGCGATCTGCTCGGTGACGCCGTCGAAGTCCTTGCCGTTGCTGAAGTACCAGTCGGAGACCCGGCCGGCCATGGCGCGGGCGGCGGTGGAGTTGCCGCCCTGGAAGATCTCGGGGTGCGGGCGCTCGGGGGTGTTCAGCGGCTTGGGCTTGAGGGAGAAGTCGCGCACCCGGTAGAAGTCACCGGCGAGTTCGGCGTGGTCCTCGGTCCAGATGGTGCGCAGGGCGGTGATGAACTCCTCCGCGCGCCGGTAGCGCTCGTCGTGCTCCAGCCACGGTTCACCGAGTGCGGTGAACTCGCCCTTGAACCAGCCACTGACGACGTTGACGGCGAAGCGGCCGTTCGACAGGTGGTCGGCGGTGGCGCCGAGCTTGGCGAGGACGCCCGGGTGCCACAGGCCGGGGTGGACGGCGGCGATGACCTTCAGCCGCTGGGTGGCGAGCAGCAGGGCGAGGCTGAAGCTGGTCGACTCGTGCTGGTTCTCGGCACCGTAGCCGGCCATGTAGCGGACCTGGCTGAGGGCGTAGTCGAAGCCGTTGTTCTCGGCGAGGACGGCCAGTTCGCGGTTGTAGTCGTAGCCCCAGTCGGTGTGCTGCTCGACGGTGCTGGTGACCAGGCCGCCGCTGACGTTCGGCACCCAGTAGGCGAAACGGACGGCGTCGGATGCGGGCGGTAGGGGCATGGGGGACTCCTGGGAGAGCGGAAAGGCACGCGAAACACACAGGCGTCGGCACGGAATCGTGCACGCGAGGGGAATTCAGGCGCGCTGGAACAGCGGTCCCGGGAAAGCAGTCATGACGACGGAGAACGTCCGGGACCGGAATTCAGGAAGGGAGGGGCGCAGAAAGCGAGTGGGAGGGTTTCCCTCGGGTGCGCTGCGCTCAGACGCGGCTGCGACAGCAGGAGCTGGAGACACGCGCGAGATCGACGTGGCGTCGCTGCGTGAGGTCCAGTTGCTTCATGTCAACGATCCAACCAAGCGGGGGTCCGGCCGGTCAAGCAGACCGGGTGGTTATTCCACATGGTGAGAGTCGGTATTCACGAGGTTGTGACAGGGATTCCCTTGAACCGGGCCCGCGGGGGCACGCAGTCTCCTGTCGTGCGTATGGAACAGCTGGAATACATCGCCGCCGTCACCCGGTTCGGTTCACTGCGGCGCGCCGCCGAGGAACTCCATCTGTCGCAGCCCGCGTTGAGCGAGACCGTGCGCAATCTGGAGCGGGAACTCGGAGTGGACCTGCTGGAGCGCAAACGGTCGGGGGCGAAGGTCAGCGACGAGGGCCGGGAGCTGCTGCCGCACATCATGACGGTGCTGGACGCGGTGGACCGGCTGCGCGGCGCGGCCGGCGACCAGCATCGCGTCAGCCGCATGGTGCGGCTCGGCACGGTCAACACGGCCACGGTTCCGCTGCTCATCCCGACCGTGCGGGAGTTCCGGGCCGCACACCCGGCCACCCAGGTCGAGGTGGTCGGCGCGCAGCAGGCCGACATCCACCGCGGGCTGCTGGAGGGTGCCTTCGACCTGGGGCTGGTGAACTACCTCCACGGCGACGACATGCCGCCCGGCTTCGAGACGACCGAGCTGCTGCGCGGGCGGCCGGTGGTGTGCGTACGCCCGGACAGTCCGCTGGCGGCCCTGGACACGGTGGACGTGGACAGCCTCCTCGCCGAGCCTCTCATCGTGATGCGGTCCGGCTATGTCATGCACCGCTACGTCCACCGGCTGCTGCGCGGCCGGACACCGTCCTTCTCGTACTCCACCGACGGCGCCGAGATGGGCAAGCTGATGGTCGCCGAGGGGCTGGGGGCGACGGTGCTGCCGGACTTCAGCGTCCTCGGCGATCCCCTGGAGCGGCGGGGCACGCTGACCGTACGGCCGCTGGCGGGTGACGAGACCGATGTGCTGCTGGTGCTGCAGCGCCGCCATGCCGTCTCGGTCCCCCGGGCCGTGCGTGATCTGCACACGCTGTTCGTACGCAACGCGGAGGCTCACCGGGCGTCGTGACGCGGAGTCCTCCCGGGGCCGAACGGGTGGTTCACACACTCCGTCGGCGTATGGGGACGCCTCTCGCGGGGCGACCGGGCCTGAACGCGCCGGAGGCTCCAAGGAGAGGGGAGTCATGATGTTCCGTACGAATCCGCCCCGCGTCAGCGTGATCATCCCCGCGTACAACTCCATGCCGGAACTGACGAAGTGCGTCACCTCCGTCATGGAGCAGACGCTCGGCCTGGACAGGATCGAGATCATCGCGGTCGACGACGGCTCGACCGACGGCACCGCGGACGAGCTGGACCGGCTCGCGCGCACCTGCCCCGGAATGCGGGTCGTGCACCAGCCCAACAGCGGCGGAGCCGGAGGCCCGCGCAACACCGGGCTGGACATGGCCGTCGGTGACTATGTCTTCTTCCTCGACTCCGACGACTACCTGGGCCCCGACGCCCTGCGCCGCATGGTGGCGATGGCGGACGAGAACCGCACCGACGTGGTCCTCGGCAGGATGGTGTCCGTGGGCGGTCGTGCCGTGCCGACGGCCGTCTTCTCGCACAACCAGCCCCGGACCGACGTCTTCTCCTCCGCCGCCTATCGCACCCTGGGCTGCTGGAAGCTGTTCCGGCACTCGCTGATCGAGCGGCTGGACCTGAGGTTCCCGCCGTACCGCAACTGCGAGGACAAGCCGTTCACCGCCGCGGCCTTCCTCAACGCCGACGGCATCTCCGTGGTCGCCGACTACGACTGCTACTACTCGCGCAATCGCCAGAACGGCAACAATCTCACCCTCACCGCCGCCGGCCTCGTCCACCGCATGGACGGCACCCGGCTGTGCTTCGAGACGGTCGCCCGCTATCTGGAACCCGGCCCGCGCCGGGACCAGATCATGCGCCGCCACGTCGAGTGGGAGCTGTGCGGGCCGCTGCGCGCGCTGCTGCCCAAGGAGAGCGAACAGCAGGCTCGGGAGCGCTTCTATCCGCAGTTCCGGACGTGGGCACTGAGCTACGTCACCGAAGGCGTCTTCCAGCAGCTCGCCCCGCCGGACCGGCTCATCGTCCACCTGCTGCGCGCGGACCGGTACGAGGACCTCATCACCGTGGCCCGGCACGCCAAGGAGGACGCGGCGCGCGGCAACGTCGTCGACAAGGGCCGCGTCTACTGGCGCCACCCCTTCTTCCGGGACCCCGCGAAGGCGGTCCCGGACGCCTGTTTCGACGCCACGGACCGGCTCCCGGTCCGCCATGAGCTGGCCGAAGCGGCATGGAAGGGCGACGGCGGTGTGCTCCGGCTCGCCGGCCACGCCCGTATCGAGTCCCTGGGCGCCCTGGAGCCCACCACCCGGCTGATCCTGCGCCCGCGCGGCTTCCCGCACCCGGACATCCATGTACCCGTGACCGTCCGCACCGCTTCCCACCAGCCCGACGACCAGACCACCGGCTTCCTCGTCGAGGTGGACCTGAGCACCGTGAACTCGGGCGCACCGCTCGGCGCCGGGGTGTGGGACCTCCATCTGGACGTGCGGGCCGAGGGAGTCAGCCGGACCGTGAGACTCCGGCAGGCGCGGACGGACGCGAACGGCGAGCGGACCGCCCCGCCGCGGCGCGAGGTCGTTGCCGCCAACTCCCGGCCCGGGCACGAGCCCACCACCGCGCGTCCCTTCTTCACTCCGTACGGGAACCTCTCCCTGGACATCCGGCGGACCGACGGCGAGCCGGTCTGCCAGGTGACCGGGTTCGTCTGGGACACGTCCGCGCCCGGCACACTCGTCGTCAGCGGACGTCTGACGGATGAAGCAGCACGCCGCCCCGGGCCCACGGCCCTGCGCGCCGAAGGCGACTCGGGCTCGGTGCGAGAGGTGCCCCTGCGGTACGCGCCGGACGGTGGCGGCACCGGGTTCACCGCCCGTCTGCCGGTCAGGAAGCTGTCTCCGGGGCGCTGGACTCTGACCCTCCGCACGGACGAGGCGAACAGCCGGATTCCCGTGCCGGCGCTGAAGGGACTGACCGGCACCCGCTGGTTCCGCGCCGCCCGGCTCGGCCGCCCCTACTACGCCAAGCCGCTCCCCGGGACTCGAAGGGGGCCGTGGTGCTGCTCGTGGCGCCGGTCGGACTCGCGGCGGCCCTTCGCGGACGGCTCCCTCGACGCGGATCCGGCTCCCGCCCGTGATGCCTTCCTGGTGCCCCGTCAGTAGGTCATCTGTCCCGGACTCTTGACTCGTACGGCGGCAGTGGTCATCCTCGTCGCACCATGGGCGAGGTCATGACAATCGGGCTGTCGCTCTCCGGCCCACAAGGCCAAGGACGGCCCGATACGTCGACCCCCGCCATCCCGCCGACCGAGGGACGTGGGCTGTGACCAGTTCCGGACGCCCGTACCGCAGACGCAAGAACATCACCGTTGCGTCGCTCCTCCTGCTCGTGCTGTCGATCGCGCTCGGCCCCACGCCGAGTTCGGCGGCCGGAACCGACTGGTGGAACCCGACCGCGCGGCCCGCGCCGGACTCCGGGGTCGATGTCACGGGCGAGCCCTTCACCGGCACCAATGCCCGGGGCGAGGTGCGCGGCTTCGTCGACGCGCACGACCACATCTTCTCCAACGAGGCCTTCGGCGGCCGTCTGATCTGCGGAAAGCCGTTCTCCGAGCAGGGCGTCGCGGACGCGCTCAAAGACTGTCCCGAGCACTACCCGGACGGGTCCCTCGCGATCTTCGACTTCATCACCAACGGCGGTGACGGCAAGCACGACCCGAACGGCTGGCCCACCTTCAAGGACTGGCCGGCCCATGACTCGCTGACCCACCAGCAGAACTACTACGCCTGGGTGGAGCGGGCCTGGCGCGGCGGCCAGCGGGTGCTGGTCAACGACCTCGTCACCAACGGCGTGATCTGCTCGGTCTACTTCTTCAAGGACCGCGGCTGCGACGAGATGACGTCCATCCGGTTGCAGGCCAAGCTGTCGTACGACATGCAGGCCTACATCGACAAGATCTACGGCGGGCCGGGCAAGGGCTTCTTCCGGATCGTCACCGACAGCGCACAGGCCCGTGAGGTCGTCGAGCAGGGCAAGCTGGCTGTCGTCCTCGGCGTGGAGACGTCCGAGCCCTTCGGCTGCAAGCAGATCCTCGACATCGCGCAGTGCAGCAGGGCCGACATCGACAAGGGCCTGGACGAGTTGCACGCGCTGGGCGTGCGCAGCATGTTCCTGTGCCACAAGTTCGACAACGCGCTGTGCGGTGTCCGCTTCGACTCGGGCTCGCTCGGAACGGCCATCAACGTCGGGCAGTTCCTGTCGACGGGCACCTACTGGAAGACGGAGCAGTGCAAGGGGCCGCAAGCCGACAACCCCATCGGCAACGCCTCGGCCGCCGAAGCCGAGAAGAAGCTCCCGGCAGGCGAGGAGGTCCCCTCGTACAGCGCCGACGCCCAGTGCAACGTCAGAGGGCTCACCGCACTCGGTGAGTACGCCGCCCGCGGCATGATGAAACGCGGGATGATGCTGGAGATCGACCACATGAGCGTCAAGGCCACCGGCCGGGTGCTCGACATCTTCGAGGCCGAGTCCTACCCGGGCGTGCTCTCCTCGCACAGCTGGATGGACCTGGACTGGACCGAGCGGGTCTACGGTCTCGGCGGCTTCATCGCCCAGTACATGCACGGCTCCGAGGGCTTCGTCTCGGAGGCGAAGCGCACCGAGGCCCTGCGTGACAAGTACGGGGTGGGCTACGGGTACGGCACCGACATGAACGGCGTCGGCGGCTGGCCGGGCCCGCGGGGAGCGGACGCCCCGAACAAGGTCACCTACCCCTTCAAGAGCGTCGACGGCGGCTCCGTCATCGACCGACAGACCACCGGTCAGCGCACCTGGGACCTGAACACCGACGGCGCCGCCCACTACGGTCTCGTCCCGGACTGGATCGAGGACATCCGCCGGGTCGGCGGCCAGGACGTGGTGGACGACCTGTTCCGCGGCGCCGAGTCCTACCTCGACACCTGGGGGACCTCCGAGAACCACGAGGCCGGAGTCAATCTGGCGACCGGCGCCACCGCGTCGGCCAGTTCCTCGGAGTGGAGCCTGTTCACGAGCTACAAGCCGCACCGGGCCGTCGACGGCGACGGCGGCACCCGCTGGGCGAGCGACTGGAGCGACGACCAGTGGTACCAGCTCGATCTCGGGTCCGCGAAGCGCGTCGAGCGGGTCACCCTCGACTGGGATCGCGCCTACGCGAAGTCGTACCGCGTCGAGCTCTCCACCGACGGAACGAACTGGCGGACCGCCTGGTCCACGACGGCGGGCGACGGTGGCCTGGACACCGCGAGATTCGCCGGCACACCGGCCAGGTACGTACGCGTCCAGGGGCTGGAACGCGGCACGGACTGGGGCTACTCCCTCTCCGAGGTCGGTGTCCACGGCAGCTGACACCCACGAGAGGGGTTCCATGGCACGGTTGCCGTCCGCCGAGCGGCGGCGACAGCTCACCGAAGCGGCGATCAGGGCGATGGCCCGGGACGGCGTCCCCAGGACGACGACCCGGTCCATCGCCGCCGAGGCGGGCGTCTCGCTGAGCGTCTTCCACTACTGCTTCGACTCCAAGCAGGAGCTGATCGAGTCCGTCATCACCACCATCACCGGGCACTACGTGACGGTGGTGAAGGAGGCCCTGCGGCCCAGGGCCGGCCTCGAGGAGACCGTCCGGGCGGGCTTCCAGGCGTACTGGGAGCACGTCCGGGCCCACCCCGACGAGCACATGCTCACCTATGAGCTCACGCAGTACGCGCTGCGCCAGCCCGGCTTCGAGCATCTCGCGCGGCGCCAGTACGAGCTGTACGCCGAGGCGTACAGCGAGCTGATCGACCAGCTGCGGCAGACCATGGGCCTGCGCCTGCGCGTACCCGCCCCCGTCCTCGCGCGCTACCTGGCGGCGATGACCGACGGCCTGACCCTCAACTACCTCGTGCTCGGCGACGACGGCGCCTGGGCGGGCATCCTCGACACGGTCACCGCGCACATCGCCGGCCTGGTGTGCGAGCCCTGAGAACAGGCGGGATGCGCGTCCGGGTCCTTAGGCTCGTAGGGGACGGGTATTCCCGGAGGTGACAGTCATGCGAGCCTCGCTGATACAGCTGTCCGTGGACGCGACGGACTCCGCCGAGGAGCGCCGCCGCAGGGCGTCCTCGCTGGTCCGCGGCCGGACCGGCGACGATCTGGTGGTCCTGCCGGAACTGTGGACGGCAGGCGCCTGGTCGTACGACGACTGGGGGCGCGACGCCGAGAGTGCCGACGGCCCCACCGCCGAGGCCATGTCCGCGGCGGCGCGTGCGGCCGGGGTCTGGCTGCACGGCGGATCGATCGTCGAGCGGGACGCGGACGGGACCCTGTACAACACCGCCCTCCTCTTCGACCGGGCCGGTGACCTGCGCGGCCACTACCGCAAGATCCACCGGTACGGCTTCGACACGGGTGAGGCGACCATGATGGGCGGGGGCGGCGACATCGTCACCGTGCCCACCGAATTCGGTGTGATCGGCCTCGCCATCTGCTACGACCTGCGCTTCCCCGAGCTCTTCCGAAGCCTCATCGACGAGGGGGCGGAGCTGATCGTGGTGCCCGCCGCCTGGCCGGCGGCCCGGCTCGCCCACTGGCAGCTCCTGACCCGCACGAGGGCCCTGGAGGAGCAGGTCTTCCTGCTGGCCTGCTGCGCCACGGGTACCCATGGCGGGATGCGGCAGGGCGGGCACAGCGTGGCCGTCGACCCCTGGGGGACCGTCCTGGGCGAGGCCGGCACCGCGGCGGAGACGGTGACGGTGGAGGTCGACATGGGCGAGGTCGCCCGGATCCGCTCGGAACTCCCCGTCCTGCGTGACCGCGTCCTGGCCGTGGGGTCCGCCGCCGGCCAGTGAGGCCGGCGGCCGGCTCAGTCGACGGACGGCTCAGTCGACGGACGGCCTACACGACGCCCTGGGCCGTCATCGCCTCGGCGACGCGGAGGAAGCCCGCCGTGTTGGCCCCGAGGACGTAGTCGTCGGCGTCGCCGCCGTAGGTCTCCGCGGTGACACGGCACTGGGCATGTACCTGTCCCATGATGGTCGCGAGCCGGTCCTCCGTCCGCTCGAAGGTCCAGCTGTCGCGTGAGGCGTTCTGCTGCATCTCCAGCGCTGAGGTCGCGACCCCGCCCGCGTTGGCCGCCTTGCCCGGCGCGAAGAGGGTCTGTGCCTCGCGGAACACCTCGATCGCCTCGGGCGTGCAGGGCATGTTCGCGCCCTCGGCCACGGCGAGCACGCCGTTCTTCACCAGTGCGACGGCGTCCTGGCGGCCCAGCTCGTTCTGGGTCGCGCACGGCAGGGCGATGTCGCACGGCACGTCGTACACCGACCCCCGGGCGGAGAACCGCGCGGTCGGCCTCGCCTCGGCGTAGGCGGAGACCCGGGCCCTGCGCACCTCCTTGACCTCCTTGAGCAGGTCGAGGTCGATGCCGTCCTCGTCGACCAGATACCCGGAGGAGTCGGAGCAGGCCACCACGCGTCCGCCCAGGGCATGGACCTTCTCGGCGGCGTAGACGGCGACGTTTCCCGACCCGGAGACCACGACGCGGCGTCCGTCGAAGTCCTGGCCGCGCGTGGCGAGCATCGCCCGGGCGAAGTACACCGCGCCGTAGCCGGTGGCCTCGGTGCGGGCGTGGGAGCCGCCTCAGCCGACCGGCTTGCCGGTCAGGACACCGGCCTCGTAGCGGTTGGTGATCCGCTTGTACTGTCCGAAGAGGTAGCCGATCTCGCGGCCGCCCACGCCGATGTCCCCAGCGGGCACGTCCGTGTGCTCGCCCAGGTGGCGGTACAGCTCCGTCATGAACGCCTGGCAGAAGCGCATGACCTCGCCGTCGGAGCGGCCCTTGGGGTCGAAGTCCGCCCCGCCCTTGCCGCCGCCGATCGCCATGCCGGTCAGCGCGTTCTTGAGGATCTGCTCGAAGCCGAGGAACTTGACGATGCCCAGGTTGACGCTGGGGTGGAAGCGCAGGCCTCCCTTGTAGGGTCCCAGCGCGCTGTTGAACTCCACCCGGAAACCGCGGTTGACCCGTACCGTGCCTTGGTCGTCCACCCACGGGACCCGGAACATCAACTGCCGCTCGGGCTCGCAGAGCCGCTCCACGATCCGGGCCTCGGCGTACTCCGGGTGGACACGGAGAACGGGGCCTATGGCGTGCAGGACTTCGTGCGCCGCCTGGTGGAACTCCGTTTCCCCGGGGTCCCGTCGGCGGAGGGTGTCGTAGACGGCCTCGATGTGGGCGCTGACGTCCATGTGCGTCGTCTCTCTTCGTTCAGGTGCGGGCCGGACTCGAGCCGACCGGATGCGCGGTCGCTCGCGATGACGGACACTCACCACCACGCGTGAGCGCGCCGAAATACTCACCGGCGGGCGCTCCGCGGCGCGGTGCGGGGTCAGGGGCGTCGAGGTCGGCTTCGCGGGCAGGATCTTCCAGAGCTGCCGGACTCTGCGGCAATGGCTGGAGTTCCGTGTCCCGGTGCAGGTCACGCTCGCACCCCGCGCCTACACCATCGTCGAACTCGAACTGCCACAGTCCGTCAGCTGGGCCCGCTCGGGCGGGGGACTGAGGCGGTGGGAGTCAGCATTCCCACGGCTGAGGGCGACACGACCGCCGACGCCGCCCACTCGGCGCTGGAGGTCGTGTTCACCTCGGCGGGCGGAAACTCCGCGGTCTACCGTCTCGACCAGGGCTTCGGCCGAGGTCCGATCGTGGACGAGGACGCGTCGTGAGGCGAGCAGGACCCGCCCCGATGCGGATGGTGGGCGGGCCCTGCTCGTGCGGTCCATTGTCGGGAGCGCGGGGCGGCTGGGCCATGAGTGTGATGGGCCGGTGTGCGCGCGGCGCGCACACCCCGTGCGCACGGCGCACTTCACATGGCGGCACCCATCGGGGGTACGCCGTGTGTGTGACCCCGGGTTATCCCGGCCGGCCTGCGGTGACGATACTGGCAGGCGCACCTGCCCCCAGCTCACAGATGGACCCATGCCGATCTCCTCCACAGTCCGCCCCCAGACGCCCGCCACGGTGTGGCTGGCGCGCGGCCGCCATGCCTCCGGCGCCGCGGAAGACGTTCTCCGGCGCTCGCTCCAGGAGCACAAGGACAGTCAGGACATCGACGACTTCCTGGAGTTGCCCGAGGCCGAGGCCGGGCCGTCGGAGCGGGTCTTCGAGGCCCGCTGGCGGGTCGGCGACGGGGTGACCGTGCGGGCCCGGCTGAGCGTGACGCCCGGTCCGGACGGCGAGGGGCAGGAGTGGATCCTGGTCGCGGAGGCCGAGCAGCCGTGGAGCGACGACTGGCCGTCGCCGACCGGCTTGTTCTGGCCCCAGGAGCCGGATGCCGCGTGGGACCAGGACGCCACGACGAAGCTGTCCCTGCGGGAGATCAACCCGCTCCCCCAGGACGACAAGGAGACCAAGCGCCTGCTCCGCAACGCGGTGCGCGGCGGATGGCACATCCACGTGGTCGTCCACGAGGCGATGACCGCGGACGAGAAGGGCCGCATGCCGGTCGCGCGGTGGCTCCCGCCGGGCCTGCGGCAGCGGGTGGTGGAGCACCGCGCCGTTCCGCAGCAGTCGCGAGGGCTCAACTGGGCCCTGCGGGACTCCGGCGTGCAGGTGCCGCGCGGCGGCGCCGTGGTACTGCCCGGCACCCCGGCGCCGGAGGGTTACGACGCCGAGGACTTCTCGGTCCGTGCCGTCTTCCTCGACGGCTCGGAGCCCGTCGGCCTCGTCGAGGCGGTGAAGCGGTTCGCCGCGCTGCCGAGGCCGCTGCCCGACGGCGCCGAGGCCGCCCTCACCGCGCTGCGGGAGGAATGGCACCTGCTGAATCTCCAGGAGGAGCTGGACCGCCAGCGTGGTCTGGTGGCCATGTACGCCGACGCGCTGGAGGCCATGACGAAGTCCCGTGACCTGTACCGGGAGGCGGCCGAGCGCGCCCACGAGGCCTTGACCGCCTACCAGGAGTCCGACGGGACGGCTCCCGCGCGACAGCAGCCCTCCGGTGCCCCCGTCGGCTCTCCGCTGCAGCAGCTCACACGCACGTTCGAGCGCTTCAAGGGAAAGTCCCAGCGCCCCGTGGCCCCGTCCCGGGACGAACACTAGGAAGCTTCCTCGCGGGGCGCACGTGTCAGGCGCGGCCAGGTGGATACGCGGTCCGTACGGCAGTACGGACCGCACGGCCCGCCCGGGAAGGTCTTCCACGACATGGGCAACGACCAGTACCACTCGGAGACGACTCTCCGCGTCAACGGCAAGCCCCACACCCTCACCGTCGACCACCGGCGGGTCCTGCTGGACCTCCTGCGGGAGGATCTCGACCTCACCGGCGCCAAGAAGGGCTGCGACCACGGCCAGTGCGGCGCCTGCACGGTCCTGGTGGACGGGAGGCGCGTCAACAGCTGTCTGCTGTTCGCGGTCGCCCTGGACGGCAGCGAGGTCACCACCATCGAGGGTCTGTCCGGCGACGGCGAGGAGCCGCACCCGCTGCAACGGGCCTTCCTGGAACGCGACGCCTTCCAGTGCGGCTACTGCACTCCGGGCCAGATCTGCTCCGCGGCGGGTGTGCTCGCCGAGGCGGCGGCCGGTCATCCCTCGCACGTCACCGACCCGGCGACGCCCTCGGGTGAGCCGGTTCGGCTGGACCGGGAGGAGATCCGGGAGCGGCTGAGCGGCAACCTGTGCCGGTGCGGCGCGTATCCACGGATCGCCGAGGCGGTGGAGGACGTGATCCGGTGAAGGAGTTCGCCTACGTCCGTGCCGGGAGCGTCGAGGAGGCGACCTCCGCGTACGCCTCCCACCCCGGCGCCCGCTATCTCGGCGGCGGCACCAACCTCGTCGATCTGATGAAGCTCGGCGTCGAGCGGCCCGCCGCCCTCATCGACGTCACCCGGCTGCCGCTCGACGCGGTGGAGGAGCTGCCGGACGGTGAGCTGCGGATCGGGGCGCTGGTCCGCAACAGCGACCTCGCCGCCCACCCCCTCGTACGCGACCGGTACCCGGCGCTGTCGCAGGCGGTGCTCGCGGGTGCCTCGGGACAGTTGCGCAACGCGGCGACGACCGGCGGAAATCTGCTCCAGCGCACCCGGTGCCCGTACTTCCAGGACCTGTCGAAGCCGTGCAACAAGCGCGAGCCGGGCAGCGGCTGCGGCGCGCGGGACGGTGTCCACCGTGATCACGCGGTGCTCGGGCACTCCGCGCACTGCGTCGCCACCCATCCGTCGGACATGGCGGTGGCGCTGGCCGCTCTGGACGGGAGTGTCGAGCTGTACGGGCCGGAGGGCGCCCGGAGTGTCGCGGCGGCGGACTTCCACCGGCTGCCCGGGGACCGGCCCGAGCAGGACACCGAGATCCGCCCCGGCGAACTGGTCACCGGTGTGGTGCTGCCGGCTGCCACGGCCGGGCTGCCGTCGGCGTACCGCAAGGCCCGTGACCGTGCCTCGTACGCCTTCGCGCTCGCCTCCGTCGCGGTGGTGCTGCGGCTGTCGGACGGTGTGGTCGGTCATGCCGGTCTCGCCTTCGGGGCGCTGGCGCACCGGCCCTGGCGGGCCCGGCGGGCGGAGGAGGCGCTGCGGGGCGCGGCTCCGACCGCCGCCGCCATCGAGCACGCCGTCGACGTCGAACTGTCCGCCGCGCGGCCGCTGCGGGACAACGCCTACAAGGTGCCGCTGGCCCGGAATCTCGCGGTGGACGTGCTGTCCCGGCTCACGGACGCGGCACTCACGAGGAGGACTCCATGACGGGCAGTGTGGGTGCTCCCGCCGAACGCCGGGAGGGACGGGAGAAGGTCAGTGGCACCGCCCGCTACGCCGCCGACCACCACTCCCCGGCCGGGCCCAGGCCTGGCCCGTGCCGGCGGCTGTCGCCCGGGGGCGGGTGAGGGACGTCGACACAGCGGCGGCCCTCGCCGTGCCTGGGGTCCTCGCCGTCCTCACCCACGAGAACGCGCCGCGGCTCGCCGAGCCGGACGATCCGACGCTCGCCGTGCTCCAGGACGCCCGGGTTCCCCACCGGGGCTGGTTCGTGGCTCTGGTGGTGGCCGAGACCCTGGAGGCGGCCCGGGCCGGTGCCGCCGCGGTCCGTGTGGCCTACGACGCCGAAGACCACGATGTGACCCTCACCGCCTCGCACCCGGGCGTGTACGTGCCCGAGGAGGCCAACGGCGGTCATCCGGCCGTCCGCGAACAGGGCGACCCGGACGGGGCCTTCGGTTCCTCGGCCGCCCGGGTGGACGTCGCGTACCGGGTGCCGCCGCTGCACAACCACCCGATGGAGCCGCACGCCAGCACCGCCCGGTGGGACGACGGGCGGCTGACCGTGCGGACGTCCAGTCAGGGCGCCGGTGCCGTACGGGCCGTGCTCGCTGGGCTGTTCGAGATGCCGAAGGAGCGGATCGTCGTCACCGCCGAGCACGTCGGCGGCGGCTTCGGGTCCAAGGGCACGCCACGGCCCGATGTGGTGCTCGCGGCGATGGCGGCACGGCAGACCGGGCGGGCGGTCACCGTGGCACTCCCCCGCCGGTATCTGCCCGCCGTCGTCGGGCACCGGGCTCCCACCCTGCACCGGCTGCGGCTCGGTGCCGACACGGACGGGCGTCTCGCGTCCCTGGTGCACGAGGCCACCACCCACACCTCGCGCATCAAGGAGTTCGTGGAGCAGGCGGCGGTGCCCGCGCGCGTGATGTACGCGACACCCCACAGCCGTACGGTGCACCGGGTCGCGGCGCTGGACGTGCCCTCGCCGTCGTGGATGCGGGCGCCGGGTGAGGCTCCGGGGATGTACGCGCTGGAGTCCGCCATGGACGAACTCGCCGGCGAGCTGGGCATGGACCCGGTCGAGCTTCGGATCCGCAACGAGCCGGACGCCGAACCCGACAGCGGCAAGCCGTTCAGCAGCAGGCACCTGGTCGAGTGTCTGCGCGAGGGTGCCCGGCGCTTCGGATGGGCCGGGCGCGATCCCCTCCCGGCCCGTGCGGAGCGCCGGGAAGGTCCCCTGCTGCTGGGGACGGGCGTGGCGGCGGCGACGTACCCCGTCATGGTCTGGCCCGCCGCGGCGACGGCCCGCGCGCTGCCCGACGGGACGTTCCTGGTGCGGATCAACGCCACCGACATCGGTACGGGGGCCAGGACCGTGCTCGCGCAGGTCGGCGCCGACGCCCTCGGGGTGCCGCTGGAGCGGGTGCGGACGGAGGTCGGCAGCAGTGCTCTTCCGTCGGCTCCGCTGGCGGGTGGCTCGTCCGGTACGGCCTCGTGGGGCTGGGCGGTCCACGAGGCCTGTTTCCTGCTGGCGCGGCGGCTGGCCGAGCGCTCCGGGCCGCTGCCCGAGCAGGGCCTCGAGGTCCGCGCGGACACCAGGGGCACGGCGGATGCCGAGAGCGCATGGGCCCGGCACGCCTTCGGGGCGCACTTCGCCGAGGTCGCCGTGGACATCGTCACCGGCGAGGTCCGGGTCGGCCGGCTGCTCGGGGTGTACGCCGCCGGGCGCGTCCTCAACCCCCGCACCGCACGCTCCCAGTTCGTCGGCGGCATGACGATGGGGCTGGGCATGGCGCTGACCGAGGGAAGCACGCTGGACGCCGCGTTCGGGGACTTCACCGAGTCGGATCTGGCGTCGTACCACGTGCCCGTGCACGCCGACGTCGGCGAGATCGAGGCGCACTGGCTCGACGAGGAGGACTCCCGGCTCAACCCGATGGGCAGCAAGGGCATCGGGGAGATCGGCATCGTCGGGACGGCCGCGGCGATCGGCAACGCCGTGCACCACGCCACCGGCGTCCGCTTCCGGGAACTCCCGCTCACGCCGGACCGGGTGCTGGCCGGGCTGCTCGCTCGCCAGGGGGCGAACGACGACCGGACCGGACCCGCTGCGAGCGGATCCGGTCCGGTAAGGCGGTCGTAGACGTCACTCCGCCATACTGCGTGCCTCGGTCGCCGGCAGCGGCGCCCACGGGCCGCTCACGAGGGGCGCCACCGCGCGGAAGACCAGCGAGACGAGGGCCAGCAGCGCCGTGCACACGGCGGCACCTGCGGCGAACCACGGTGGGGCGAGCGCGAGGTCCACGGCCCGGGTCAGGGACGCCGACGGGAAGGAACTCCCGTACGCCTGGGCCCCGGCCAGCACCGTGGGCACCACCACTGCCCCGACCAGTACCGGCGCGACGGGGCGCAGGGCCAGCAGCAGCGCCAGCACCGTGCAGAGGACGGACAGGCCGAGGGCGACGGCGTGCAGGTCCAGGGACGCTCCACCGCGCCGCAGCGGGAAGTGGGCCACCGCGCACACGGCCAGGGCCAGGGCCGTGAGCCAACTCGACCACGCCATGGACCTGGTGAGCCGTTCCGTCGCTCGATCGCGGTCCGAGGGTGAGAGGTCGAGGGTCCGGCGGGTCTCGCGGCGCCTGCCCGGGCGGGCGGGCGCCTGGGGCTGCGCGGGCTCGGCCTCGGGGTGCGGGATTGCGGTCGGCACGCGGCCGTTGCGGTCCAGCCGTTCCAGGCCGAGGCGGTCGATCAGCTCGACCAGCTCCCCGACGGACCGGCCGGTGGCGGCCGCGCGGAGCGCCTCCTCGCGGACGTGGGGCATGTGCGGCTCTTTGTGCAGCAGGGTCACCAGCCGGGTCACTTCCTCCACCGGCCGGTGGGCGGCCGCGGCCCGGATCGCCTCGTCCGCGCTGTCGGCGTCCCGCGGGGGCTTCGTCAGCAGGGCGATCATCCGGCTCACGTCCTCCACGCGCCGCTCCACACCGGCCGTGCGGAGTGCGTCGACCATCGCTTCGGCGTGGTCGGGCGACTTCCCCAGCGAGGTGATGAGGGCGACGACCTCCTCCAAGGGCCGGTCGACCACGGCGGCGTGCACCAGGTCGCTGACCGCGTCACCGTACGGCGCGGGCGCCGGCCCCGTGCCGGGCCGCAGTTCCACCGGATTGTCGTCCAGCGAACGGATCACGAACGGCCGCGCACCCGACTGCTCCGCCTCACCTACCGCGTCGGCCGGGTCAGGGCCGGGGCCGTCGAGTCGGGCGGGCGGCGAATCCACCGGTTCCTTGCGGAGACCCGCGGGCGCGGCGGAGGGCCGGTCCGGCTGGTTGGGGCCTGCGGCAGCGGGCTGAGTCGACAGCGGGCTCATCGAGTTCGGGCGAGGGCCCGCAGGCGCCACGGACGACCGAGCCGCCTGGTCCGGCCCTGAGACAACAGTCCCGGCGGACGGCGGCCCCGCCGGGACCGGAGGGGGACCCCCGGGCGTGGGCGACAGCCGGTCCGCCTGACGCAGCGCTGAGACGGCGGGCTCGACGGTCGGCGAGCCCACCGGGTTCGAGCGGGAGGACGCGGCCGGCGGCCGGTCCGGCTCGTCCGGGCCGGCGGCGGCCGGCCCCCCGGGCTCCGGGTCCGCGCGGTCGGGGCCGCGCGCGGCAGACCGCTCGGGCGCCGTGCCCGAACCGGGGGCGTCGGACCGGTGGAAAGCCACAGCCGTCTCGTCAGAGGCAGAGACAGGGGCAGAGACAGGGGCAGAGGCAGAGTTCGCCGGGCGCGTGGGCTCCTGGTCCGCCTCGGCAGCGGCGGAGACAGCCGGCCGTGCCGGATCGGCCCCGTTTACGGCAGGGGCGACAGGCCCTGCAGACAACGGAGCCACCTCGTCCACGCCAGAAGCAGGCACCGGCGCCGACACCTGGTCCGCCGCGTCCCCACCAGGGGCGGCCGGTTGTGTGCCCGGCGGGCCCGCCGGGTGGGGCGCGGTGGGAGGCTCGGTGCCCGCACGGTACGTCTCGGGCGCGGGTGCGGCGGGCTGCGTGCTCGTCTGCTCCACCTGGTACGCGCCGGTGGCGACGGTGGTCTCGGCGGACGGCTGGGCGGACCCGTTCGACTCGCCGGTTATGGCGGACCCGTTCGAGCGGGGTGATGAAGAGCAGGTGGTCATACTCGCCTCCATGGGAAGAGTGCGGCCGCTCCTGCGCCCCCCGTCGTATGACGAGCGACGTTACGCTGACCATTACTAGGCGTCCCCTTCACCCCGTGCCACTCGTGTGAGCCACCGGGATGACCACCCGCACGGGAAAATCCGCCGACTCGCCGACATGTCGGGCCCCGGCCGCAATACAGCCGCCGGAAACGGGAATCCACGTAAGGACACCCCGTGTCGCGGCACGCCAGGAGGAGGGCAACCCGTGGATACGACCACAACGGTGATCACTCTGGCCGCGATCCTCGCGGCCGTCGTCCTCGTCCTCGCCGTCTGCGTCTTCCTGAGACTGGTCCGGACCCGGCGCGACCTGCGGAGCGCGGGCCTGCCCACAGGGCCGCGCTGGGTCTTCTGGGGCGCGGTCCTCTATTTCGTCCTGCCTGCCGACGTGCTGCCCGACCCGGTGTACCTGGACGACATCGGTGTCCTGCTGTTCGCTCTGCGCACCGTCCGCGGCTCCCTCGGCGAGCGGGATCGCAGGACGACACGCCGGGCTGACCACGAACCGGCCAAATAACTACGGAGAGTAAGGAAACCAACCACCCGTTCGATTCGTATAAGTCTCTGGAAGCCGAAACAGGCGAGCGGCCGGGGGCCGCGCCCCATGACCAACGCTTGGTCGGCGCAGTACCGACGAGGGAGAGACGATGCAACCGTTCGCGCTCAACTACGCGCGCCCGGCAGTGGAGTTGGAAGCTGCTATTCCGTATGTGTACGACACCGGACTGCAGTTGAACGTGCTCCTCGACGGCCGAATCGCGGCCAGCGACTTCGGCCTGTTGAGAGAGGTGGGCACCACGACGTCCACCGCGGGCTCCAAGACCCACTTCGACGACTGACCACGGGCCGCCGAAGATGACCGTACTGATCCTCACCTGTGAGGAGGACGTGACCGCGGACATGGTGGTCGTACACCTGAACGCGACGGGGGTTCCGGTGGTCCGCGTCGATCCCGCCGACCTGACCGGCGGTGTCGCGCTGTCCGGTGAGTTCGTACACGGCCGTTTCCGTGGCCATCTGTCCGCCGGAGGGCGGCTGGTGAGCATCGGGGGGCTGCGCTCGGTCTGGGTGCGCCGGCCCGGCACCCCGGCCGGGCGGGCGGCCCAGCCGTCCGCGTGGCTGTCCGAGGAGGCCGCTCAGGCGCTCTACGGCATGCTGCGGGGCTCGGACGCGCGCTGGATGAACCACCCGGACGCGGCCCGCCGGGCCCGGCACAAGCCGTGGCAGCTGCGTCTCGCCCAGCGGTGCGGCCTGCCTGTGCCCGCGACGCTGATCACGACCTTCCCGCGGGCCGCCCGCGAGTTCGCCGAGCGCTACCCGGACCTGGTGGTCAAGCCGGTGTCGGGCGCGCATCCGCAGGACCCGCCCCGGGCGGTGCCGACCAGCCGGGTCGCGCCGGACACGGACTTCTCCGCCGTCGCGTTCGGGCCGACGCTGTTACAGCGCCGGGTAGCCAAGCGGGCCGACATCCGTCTCACCGTCGTCGGTGAGCAGCTGCTGGCCGCGCGCAAGGCGACCGCCGCGGACGCGGACCCGGACGACGTCGACGTGCGCTTCGCCGCGCCCGGCTCGCCGTGGCGCCCCACCGATGTGCCGTCGTGCATCGCGGCGGGCGTCCACTCGTACCTGCGTGAGGCGGAACTGGCCTACGGGGCCTTCGACTTCGTCGAGGACGCGGACGGGACCTGGTGGTTCCTGGAGTGCAACCAGTCGGGGCAGTTCGGGTTCGTCGAGGTGGAGACGGGCCAGCCGATCGCGCGCACCATCGCCGACTGGCTGGCCCGCCCGGTCCCCGAGAGGTCGCCGCATGTCAACGGCTCGAGCACGACGGTCCGATGAGCACCGGGTCCGGCCACGCGCCGGTCCCGGGCGGGATCATGACCACGGCCTCCCGGCTCACGGCTGCCGCGGGGCGGGGAGCATGGCCGTGCGCTGCCAGCCCGTGCCCGGGGACTGCGGGCGGTCGTAGCCGGGGGACTGGTACGGCCGCATGACCAGCTCCAGTTCCCTGCTCACGCGTTCGGCCTCGCGGCGAACCTGTGTGGGCACATCGCCGCACTCCGCGATGAGTCGGTCGTAGATGGGGGAATCCTGGAACACCCGGCAACGTGCCTTTCTGCTCGTCGTCCCCGTGCGGGGGCAAGACTGACGAGTCTAGGCGGCCCGGCATCCCGGAGTGTGAATTCCCTGGGATGACTTGACGCAGAACGGACATCTGTGCCATGCGGAGTGACGGGGCTCTCGGTCTCTCAGGCTCCCGTGGTGGAGCCCGGCCGGACGATCATGAGGACGGTGACCGTCGCCCACAGGAGATTGAAGATGCCGGTGAACATGGCGAGTCGCGCGGTGTTCCGGTGCTCGACGGCCTGTTCGCCGTTCAGCCGGCCGAGAAGCTCTTCCTGGCGGGGCAGGACGAAAGCGGCCAGGATCCCGGCGGCGGCCGCGGTCAGCGCGATGGACGTGACGAGCCATCCGCTGTCCAGGACACCCATCGCGGCACCGGTGGCGAGCCCGAGGACCGGGACGGTCAGTCCGATACCGGAGTAGACGCGGCAGATGCGGTGCAGCAGCGCGACCGTGCCCACCGCCGAGAGGCCGGGGGCCCCTCCGAGCGCGGCGGACGCGCGGCGCGCCGCGGGCGGGAACATGCTGGCCGCGACGGTCACGGGACCGATGGCGACTATGGCGGCCAGCACATGGAGGGACAGCAGGATCTTGGTCACCGGGACTCTTTCCATGACGCGATCGATGATGCCGGGCTCACGTTAGGGATCCGGGACGTGATCTCCCATGGGCTGGATCGACAGCTTCCAACGGGTTCTCGCCAACTCCCCCGACCTGCGCCCTCGCCCCACGTGCCACCCCGTCCCCGGGTCACACCGCTGGCGGGAACACACCTAGGGTGACGGTCATGCACTCCGTGGCGATCCTGGTTCTCGACCGAGTGGTGCCGTTCGACATGGCGGCGCCCCAGCAGACGTTCGCCTGGACCCATATGCCGGACGGGCGGCCCGCCTACCGGGTCCGGCTGTGCGCCGAGACGCCGGAGGTACGCGCGGACGGCGGTTTCACCCTGCGCATCGACCAGGGGCTCGAGGCACTGGCGGAGGCCGACACCGTCATCGTGCCGGGCTGCTCCCCCGACGCCGCGCCGCCCTCCGCCCGGGTGCTGACGGCGCTGCGGCGGGCGGCCGAGTCCGGTACCCGGATCGCGTCCGTGTGCGTGGGTGCCTTCGTGCTGGCGGAGGCCGGGCTGCTGGACGGGCTGCGCGCCACCACGCACTGGGTGGCCGCGGGTGAACTGGCCCGGCGGTTCCCGCAGGTCGAGGTGGAGCCGGACGTGCTGTACGTGGACAACGGGCAGATCCTCACCTCGGCCGGCGCGGCGGCGGCGCTGGATCTGTGCCTGCACATGATCCGCCGGGATCTGGGGTCGGCCGTCGCGGCGAACATCGCCCGGATGTCGGTGATGCCGCTGGAACGGGAGGGCGGGCAGGCCCAGTTCATCGTGCACGAGCACCCGCCCGTGCCCCGGGGGTCGGCGTTCGAGCCGCTGCTGGAGTGGATCGAGGACCATCTCGCGCACGAGGTGACGCTGGGCACCCTGGCGGCGCGCGCGGGGATGAGCGAGCGGACCTTCAGCCGCCGCTTCCGCGAGCAGACCGGCACCACACCGTTGCAGTGGCTGCTGCGGGCGCGGGTGCGGCGGGCCCAGTACCTGCTGGAGAACACCGACCACTCGGTCGAACGGATCGCGCGCCAGGCGGGGTTCGGCTCGCCGACGGCGTTCCGGGAGCGGTTCCGCAAGGTGGTGGGCACCACGCCGTACGCGTACCGCTCGGCGTTCCACGGGAAGACGAACGCCCCGGTGGCCCGTCCATAGGCCACCGGGGCGGTTGTGCCCGGCCGTGCGCCGGGCCTCACGCGATGTCAGCCGACCAGCGTCAAGCCGTTCTCCCCGTCCGCCTCCGCGGCCTCGGACCGCCCTTTGGCGAGCAGCAGGGTGTCGGCCTTGGCGATGGCGTCGTGGATGACGGACGTCCCCATCATCACGCACAGCGTGTAGCTGACGTCCTCAAGCTGGCGTGCCACCGTCGGCACGTGCCTCTCCGCCTGAGCGATCCTCAGCGACGCGTACCGCGTCAGCAACTCCCTGACGACCTTCCGGTCCGGTACGAGCACGTAGCGCCCCTCTCTCTGTTTTTCGCTCCGTATGCCCGAACCACGCTGAAGCATTCACATGTTTTACTCACCCAGGGTGGAAATGACTGGAATTGATCGGTCTGTTGTCACCGGGGGATGAAACCTCCTGTCGAAGGACTCAACTCCCCCACACAGAACGGTGATCCGCCCGGCACCTCCCCGCCTCACTGCCATAGTCGAGAGCCCTTTCGGAGGTGGTTGTGAGCACAGAGGTGAGCGGAAGCACCGCGGAACGCGTCGCCGGGCTGGCCTCACGCCGGGACCGGGCGGTGGCCCCGGGCGGGCCGCGCAGGCGCGGGGAGTTCTCTGCCCGGGAGCGGATCGACCGGCTCGTGGACAAGGACTCCTTCGCCGAGACGGGTCAGTTCGTGCGGGCCCGGCCCGCCGGGCAGGACGCCCGCCGTCCTTATGGCGACGGGGTGGTCACCGGGTACGGCACGGTCGACGGCCGCCCGGTGTGCGTGTTCGCCCAGGACTCCACCGTGTTCGGCGGCAGCATGGGCGAGGCCTTCGGGGAGAAGACCGTCGCCCTGATGGACCTCGCCCTGAAGACCGGCTGCCCCGTGATCGGCCTGAACGACTCCGGCGGCGCCCGCATCCAGGAGGGGGTCGCCGCCCTCGCCCTCTACGCCGAGCTGGTGCGCCGCAACGTCAAGGCGTCCGGGGTGATCCCGCAGATCTCGGTCGTCCTGGGGCCGTGCGCGGGCGGCGCCGCATACTCCCCGGCGATCACCGACTTCACGGTGATGGTGGAGGGCGCCTCGCACATGTTCGTCACCGGCCCGGACGTCATCGAGACGGTGACCGGTGAGCGCACCACCGCCGAGGAACTGGGCGGCGCCCGCACCAGCAACACCGTCAACGGCAACGCCCACTTCCTGGCCGCCGATGAGGAGGACGCCCTCGACACCGTGCGCGACCTGCTGTCGTACCTCCCGGCCAACAACCTGGAGCGGCCCCCGGAGTACGCGCCCGGGCACGTCCCGCCCGGGGCCGGGCTCGACGAGGTCGTCCCGGACCGGCTCGGCGAGGCCTACGACATGCGGGACATCCTGCACGCGGTCGTGGACGACGGTGAACTGCTCCAGGTGCAGGAGCTGTTCGCGCCGAACATCATCTGCGCCCTGGCCCGGGTCGAGGGACGCTCGGTGGGTGTGGTCGCCAATCAGCCGTTGCGTGCCGCCGGGGTCCTCGACATCGACGCATCGGAGAAGGCGGCGCGGTTCGTACGGTTCTGCGACGCGTTCGGCATCCCGCTGCTGACCTTCGCCGATGTGCCCGGGTATCTGTCCGGGGTACGGCAGGAGCAGGCCGGGATCATCCGGCGCGGCGCGAAGCTGCTGTACGCCTACGCCGAGGCGACGGTGCCCAAGGTCACGGTGGTGGTGCGCAAGGCGTACGGCGGCGGATACGCGGTGATGGGCTCCAAGCACCTGGGCGCCGACCTGAACCTCGCCTGGCCCACCGCCCGTATCGCCGTGATGGGCGCCGAGGGGGCCGTGGGCGTGCTGCACCGGCGCGAACTCGCCGCGTCCGACGACCCGGAGGCGCTGCGCGCCCGCCTTCTCGCCGCGTACGAGCGCACCCACGGCACTCCGTATCTCGCCGCCGAGCGCGGCTATGTCGACGCCGTCATCGCGCCGCGCGAGACCCGGGAGCAGGTCTGCCGCGCGCTGCGCGCCCTGCGCGGCAAACGCGCGCCGATGCCGGAACGACGGCACGGCAACATCCCGCTCTGACCTCGCCCTTCTCGACTCGTAGGCCGATGCACGCCGTGAGGAGCCCCGCCTGATGGACAGCCGCCGCCCCCCGCTCGCGCCCGCGTGCCCGACGCTGCCGGAGTACGTGTGGCACTGGGCCGAAACCACCCCGGACCGCCGGGCGTTCACCTTCGTCGAGCATCCGGCACAGCACTCCCGCGGCGTCCACCGCACCCTGACCTGGCGCCGTCTGGAGGTACGGGTGCGGGCCCTGGCCGCGCGCCTCGCCGAGCAGGCCGGGCCCGGGGACCGGGTCGCCCTGCTGTGTCCGCAGGGCACGGAGTACGTGACCGCCTTCCTCGCGGCCCTGGCCGCGGGGCTGGTCGCCGTGCCGCTGTATCCGCCGGACCTGCCCGGGCACGCGGACCGGCTGGCGGGCGTCCTGGCGGATGCCCGCCCCTCGGTGGTCGTGACCACGAGCCGGGTCCAGGACGAGGTACGGGACTTCCTGGGTTCCGACGGACCGCGGATCGTCCTGGCGGACCAGGTGCCCGACGACGCCGCCCGCGACTGGCGGCCCGTCGCGCCGGACGCCGGGACGACCGCCTATCTCCAGTACACCTCCGGTTCGACCCGCGCCCCGGCGGGCGTGGAGATCAGCCACGGAAACGTCGTCGCCAACGCCGGCCAGGCGCTGACCGCCTACGGTGCCGACGCCATCCCGCTGACCTGCGTGGGCTGGCTGCCGCTCTACCACGACATGGGTCTGGTGCTCAGCGTCGCGGCCCCGGTGACGCGCGGACTCCTGTCGGTCCTCATGGACCCGGCCGCGTTCCTGCACGAGCCGGTGCGCTGGCTGCGGCTGCTCGCCGCGCATCCGAACGTGGTGAGCGCCGCGCCCAACTTCGCCTACGACTACTGCGTCGCGACCGTGACCGACCAGCAGAAGGAGGGGCTGCGACTCGACAGGGTCACCGCGCTGATCAACGGCAGCGAGCCGGTCCGCCCGGGCACGGCCGACCGTTTCCACGCGGCGTTCGCCGGCCAGGGCCTGGCGCCGGAGACGCACTGCCCCTCGTACGGCCTGGCCGAGGCCACCGTGTTCGTCTGCGCGGCCCGGCCGGGCGAGCCGCTCACCCGGTTCGCGCTCGACCGTGACGCCCTGGCGGCCGGTAAGGCCCTGTGCGTGCGCCCGGACGATCCCCGGGCCGTGCTGCTGGCGGGCTGCGGCACCCCGGCGGGCCAGCGGGTCCGGGTCGCCGACCCGGTCACGCGGGCCCTGTTGTCGGAGGGTGAGATCGGCGAGATCTGGGTGCAGGGGCCGAACGTGGGACGCGGCTACTGGAACCGGGGGCAAGGGGAGGTGTTCGGAGCGGAGTTCGCGGATTCCGCGGCCGGTCCTGGCCGCTGGCTGCGGACGGGCGATCTGGGGACGGTGCTGGAGGGGCAGCTGGTCGTCACGGGGCGGTTGAAGGACCTCATCATCGTCGACGGCCGCAACCACTATCCGCAGGACGTCGAGGCGACCGCCCAGGACGCGGACCCGGCGGTGCGCCGGGACCGGCTCGCGGCGTTCGCCGTGCCGGGCGGCGCCGGTGAGGGGGTGGTGGTCGTGGCGGAGCACGCGCGCACCGCGCGCCTCGCCGAGCTCGACGTACCGGCGGTGGTGCGTGCCGTGCGCGGTGCCGTCTCCGCCCGGCACGGGCTGCGGCTCGCGGACGTGGTCCTGGTGCCGCCGGGTACGGTGCCGCGTACTTCCAGCGGGAAGGTGTCGCGGGCGCTGACCCGGACCCGGTACCTGGAGGGCGCGTACGGCGGCCGGGCCCGGGCGGCGACTGCGGGCACCGCGGGATGAGGCCCGTCGACGAGGGCGCGCTGCGCCGGCTCATCGCCGAGCGGCTGGCGGCCTGGTGCGGCTCGTCCCCCGGCGCCGTCCCGATGGACCGGCCCCTGGCCGACCTCGGCATGTCGTCACGGGACGCGGTCGCCCTGGCCGGTGAGCTGTCCCGGGCCACCGGGCTGCAACTGCCGCCGACCCTGCTGTGGGAGACGCCGACCGGAGAGGCGCTGGTGGCGCGGCTGTGCGGCACGGGAGCCGCGCAGACCCCGGGATCAGACGCGGCCCCGGTTGCGCCGGCCGGGCTGCCGGACGGTACGGCCGAGCCGGTCGCAGTCGTCGGGATCGGCTGCCGGCTGCCCGGCGGGGTGCACGGCCCGGACGACTACTGGCGGCTGCTCACCGAGGGCGTCGACGCGATCCGGCGCGTCCCGGAGGACCGCTGGCGCGACTTCACCGCCTTCCCGCCCGCGGACGCGCACCCCTACGGCGGCTATCTCGACGACATCGCCGGATTCGACGCGGACTTCTTCCGCGTCACCCCGCGTGAGGCCGCCGTGATGGATCCGCAGCAGCGGATCCTGCTGGAGGTCGTGCACGAGGCGCTCGACCACGCCGCCGTACCGGCCGGGTCCCTGGCGGGCACCGCCACCGGCGTGTTCGTAGGTGTCTCCGCACCTGAGTACGGGCAGCTCACGGGCGCCGACCCGGCCGCCGTCGATCCCTGGGCGCCGGCCGGGGGCGCCCTGAGCGTCACCGCCGGGCGGCTCTCCTATGTCCTGGACGCCCGGGGGCCCAGCATGGCCGTCGACACGGCCTGCTCGTCCTCGCTGGTCGCCGTGCACCACGCCTGTGTCAGCCTGCGCACGGGCGAGAGCGACACGGCGATCGCCGCCGGGGTCAACCTGCTGCTGTCACCGGCCGTCTCGGTCGCCTTCCGGCGAGCGGGTGCCCTCGCGCCGGACGGGCGGTGCAAGCCGTTCTCGGCGTCGGCGGACGGCATCGGGCGCGGCGAGGGCTGCGCGGCCGTGATCCTCAAACGGCTGTCCGACGCCGAGCGGGACGGCGACCGCGTCCTGGCCGTCGTACGCGCCACCGCCGTCAACTCCGACGGCCGCTCGAACGGCCTCATGGCACCCAACCCGGCCGCTCAGCAGGCGCTGCTGCGGAGCGCGTACGCACGGGCGGGGCTGCCCGCGGCACACGTCGACTACGTCGAGGCGCACGGCACCGGCACCCCGCTGGGCGACCCGATCGAGGCGGGCTCGCTCGGCGCGGTGCTCGGCTCGGACCGTGACCCGGACCAGCCGCTGCTGCTGGGTTCCGTGAAGGGCAACCTCGGTCATCTGGAATCGGCCGCGGGCGTCGCAGGCCTGGTGAAGACCGTGCTGGCCCTGCATCACGACGGCATCCCGCCCTCGCTGCACTGTGCGGAGGGCAGTTCCCTCTCCGATGACCGGCTGCGGGTGGTGACCGAGCCGGAGCCCTGGCCGCGCTACGGCGGCACCGCTGTCGCGGGGGTCTCCGGGTTCGGCTTCGGCGGCACCAACGCGCACGTGGTGCTGGAGGAAGGGCCGCCCGGCCTGGCCCCGGACCGGCCGGCCGAGGAGCCCGCGGCCCGCCTCCATCTCCTCTCCGACCTCGACACCGAGCGCCTGGGCGACACGGCGGGCCGACTGGCCGACTGGCTGCGCGCCGGCACCGCGCACCCCGCCGACGTGGCCCGGACCCTGGCGGGGCGCACGGGCCGGGGCCCCGTACGGGCCGCCGTGGTCGCCCGGGACCGTGCCGAACTGGCCGACGTTCTGGGGGCGTTGGCGACAGGGCAGCCGGACGCGCGGCTGGTGACCGGTGACCGCGACCGCGTCGGGCCCGGCCCGGTGTGGGTCTTCTCCGGCTACGGCAGCCAGTGGCCGGGCATGGGCAGGCGGCTGCTGGCCGAGGAACCCGCGTTCGCCGCCGCCGTCGAGAAACTCGACCCGCACCTCGCCCCGGAGTGCGGCCTGTCCCTGTACGACCACCTGTCGTCCGGTGCCGGTCTCGACCGCCTGGAGGTCGCCCAGCCCGTCCTGTTCGGGCTGCAGTTGGCCCTCGCCGAGCTGTGGCGTTCGTACGGGGTGGAGCCCGCCGCGGTGATCGGCCACTCCATGGGCGAGGTGGCGGCGGCCGTGTGCGCGGGCGCGCTGGACGTGACGGAGGGGGCGCGGGTCATCGCCGTACGGGCCCGGTTGCTGAGCGGGCTGAGCGGCGGCGCGATGGCCGTGGTGGACCTGGACGACGCCGAACTGGACTCTCTGGGGCGGGACTTCCCGGGAGTACATGTCGCCGTGCACTCCTCGCCCCGGCAGAAGGTCGTCACGGGAGAGGAGGCGGCGGTGGCCGGGCTCGTGCGCCGGCTGGAGGGGCAGGGCCGGGCGGCGCGGGCCATGCGGGTCGTCGGTGCCGGGCACTCGCCCCAGGTGGACCCGCTGCTGCCGGAGCTCGTCGACGCACTGGCCGGTATCCCGGGGCGGCGGCCGCGTGTCCCCGTCTACTCCACCGTCCTCGACGACCCGCGCGGCGACCACGGGTTCGGCGCCGAGCACTGGGCGGCCAACCTGCGACGGCCCGTCCGTCTGGACCGGGCGCTCGCCGCGGCCGCGGCCGACGGCCACACGGCGTTCGTCGAGATCTCGCCCCATCCGGTCCTGACGGGGGCCGTCTCCGACACCGTGCCCGGCGCCCTCGCCCTGGCCACCCTGCGCCGGGACGCCGACGGTTCGGAGTCGTTCGCGGGGCAGCTCGGTGCCCTGTACGTCGCGGGCGGGCGGCTGCCCGTGCCGCCCGGCCGGGTCGTCGACCTGCCCCTGCCCCGCTGGCGGCATGTACGGCACTGGTGGACGGACGGCCGGCCACACCCCGAGCCGGTGATGGAGGAACCTCACCCTGAAGCGACGGAACACTCGGAGCCCGCTTCGGTCCTGGCCCGACTGACCCGGCACATCGCCGCCGTCACCGGCCACCCGCCCCACCGGATCACCCCGGGCACGGCTCTGGCCGACCTGGGCCTGGACTCGCTGATGGCCGTCCGCGTCCGTACCGCGGTGGAGCGCGAGTTCGGCGTCGCACTGCCCCTGCGCGATCTCTTCGCCGCCGCCACCGTCGAGGACGCCGCCGACCGGATCCGGCAGACCCTCCCTCGCGAGGACTCCCCGCTTCGCCCACTGCGTGCCACCGGTTCACGGCCCCCGCTGTTCCTCGTCCACGCCGCCGGCGGGCCGGTCACCGTCTACCGCACGCTCGCCGAACGGCTCGGGGACGACCGGCCGGTGTACGGGCTGGAGCGGATCGAGGAGGCCCGGACCGTGCCGGAGAAGGCGCGCCGCTACGCCGAGGCGATCAACGCCGCTCACCCCGACGGGCCCTGTGTACTGGGCGGCTGGTCCTTCGGCGGCTTCGTCGCCCAGGAGACCGCGCGGCAGCTGACCGCCGCCGGGCGGGAGGTGCGGCTGGTCGTGCTCATCGACTCCGTACGCCCTCTCCCCCGGCCGGGACTGACGCCCGCCGACCGGATCCGGACGCATTTCGAGGGCTTCGCCCGCCACGTCGCCGACACCTACGGCGTGCGGCTGGAGTTGCCGTACGACGACCTGGTGGCCATGGACGACGACGAGGCCCGTATCGACACCGTGCTGCGGGCGCTGTGCGAGGCCGTCGACGTGCCGCCCGCCGCGCTGGAGCACCAGCGGGCCTCCTACCTGGACCTGGGCATCGGGGAGGCGCACCGGCCCGGCGGCCACGACGGGCCGGTCGTTCTCTACCGCGCCACCGATCCCGCGCCGCACACCGTGCGCGACCCGGCGTACGAGCGGGACGACGAGGCGCTGGGCTGGGACGAGGTGTGCCCCCGCCTGGAGGTCGTGCCGGTGCCCGGTCACCATCTGTCGCTGCTCGATCCGCCGCACATCGACGAGATCGCCGCCCATCTGAGCCGGGTGCTCGCCGAGCGGGCCCCCTGAAACCGGAACCCCGAGGAGCCGCCATGTCCGACCTGTCGCCGAAGCCCGCCGCCGGAGTGTCCCGGCGTACCGTCGCCAGAGCGACGGCCGCCGCAGGCCTCGCCGCCCTGCTCGGGGCCGCGAGCGGCACGGCCCGTGCCGGGGCGGCCACCCGGCTCGGGGCGCGCACCCTCGACGTGTCCGTGCCCTCCGCCGCGCTCGGCCGCAGCGCGCCCGTCCGGCTGATACTGCCGTCGGACTTCGGCACGCGGCCGGAGCGGAAGTATCCCGTGCTGTACCTGCTGCACGGCGCCCACGACGACTACACGTCCTGGACCCGCGAGACGGACATCGAGGCGTTCACCGAGGGCCGCGGCCTGATCGTGGCGATGCCGGACGCGGGCCCCACCGGCATCCCCAGCGTCTGGCGCGGCGGCCCCGACTACGAGACCTTCCAGGTGAAGGAGGTGCCGGCGCTGCTCGCCCGGGACTACCGGGCCTCCGGCGTGCAGGCGGTCGCCGGGGTCTCCACCGGCGGCTACGGCGCGATGGCCCACGCGGCCCGCCACCCCGGCGCGTTCAAGGCCGCGGCGTCCTACAGCGGCATCCTCGACACCACCGCCCCCGGTGTTCCCGCCATCATGGACGCCATCGTGGCCCGGGAGAACCTGCCGGCCGCGTCCCTGTGGGGCAATCCGGTGCTCAACCTCCTGACCTGGCGGGACTTCAACCCGCGCGCCCGCGCCACCGGGTTGCGCGGCACCGCCCTGTATGTCTCGCAGGGCAGCGGAGTGGGCGGCGGCGGCGATCCGCTGCCCGGGATTCTGGAGAGCGCCCTGTGGCCCTCGACCCAGGGTTTCGCCCGCACGCTGGCCCTCATGGGTGTCCCGGCCACCACGCACTTCTACGGGGGAGGCGGACACGACTGGGCCCACTGGAAGCCGGAGTTCACGGCCTCGTGGCCGGTCCTCGCCCGTGCGCTGGGCGTGCCGGAGTGACGGAGGTGCCGTCGGGGCACGGAACGGAGCGGAGGGGACGTCCGTCCAACACTGGACTTCCCACTCGTCCCACTGGCAACAGCCCGCGGGTGAGCCGCTTCCGGTCGAAAGGAGTGTCCGTGATGGCTGTGCCCACCCCGCACGGCGTGCCGAACCGCCCCGGCGCGCCGCCGGTGCCGCCCGAGCTCGCGGAGCTGCTGCGCGCCCAACTGGCTTCCGTCGCCGACCTGGTGGAGGCAGAGGTCTGCCGTCAGGTTCCCGAGTACGCGCGTCCCGCAGGCGGGACGTACCGCAGGAACCTGCGATCCGGGGTGGTGCAGGCGCTCACGCTGTTCGTCGACCACATCGCCGACCCGCGCGACGACGGGGGCGCGATCGCGGCGACGTACTACGAACTGGGGCGCGGTGAGGCCCTGGAGGGCCGCAGCCTGGACGCGTTGCAGTCCGCGCTGAGGGTGGGCGGGCTGCACGCCTGGCGGCTGATGGGCTCCACGGCGGAGCGACTGGGCCTCGACTCCACCGTCGTCGCCGCGCTCGGTGAGCTGGCGTTCCGGACCGTGCACGAGGTCGCCCAGGCGGCCGCGGCCGGCTACGCGGAGACCCAGCTGCGCAGCACGGACGAGCTGGAGCGGCGTCGCAGACGGTTGCTCGATCTGCTGCTGGAGGACGACGGTCCGGTGGCGCTGGAGGCGGTGCAGGATCTGGCCCACGGCGCGCGCTGGCCGGTGCCCCGGACGGTCGCCGTGGTGGCGCTCGCGGCGGCGCCGGACCGGCGGGAGGAGGACCGGCCGCTGGCGGCGGCGGGCGCGCTGGTGGACATGGAGTCCCGGCCGCCGCGCATGCTGGTGCCCGACCCGGACGGCTCGGGCCGCTTCGGCCGGGCGTTCACGCTCGCCCTGCGCGGCCGGCCCGCCGCGATCGGCCCGACGGTAGCGGTCACTGAGGCCACGCGATCGCTGCGCCTGGCCACCCGGGCGCTCGGGCTGATGGGGCGCGGCATCCTGCCCCGCCAGGGCGTCGAGCGCTGCTCCGACCATCTGTCGACCTTGCTGTTGTACGGCGACGAACCGCTGCTGGAGCGGCTCCAGGCGCGGGTCCTGGCGCCCCTCGACACGGTCTCGGCGGGGCAGCGCGAGCGGCTCGCCGAGACACTGCTGGCCTGGCTGCTCAGCGGCAGCAACGTGCCGGACGTCGCCGCACGGCTGCACATCCACCCGCAGACGGTCCGCTACCGCCTGCGCCAGCTGGAGAAGCTCTTCGGGGACGCCCTGCACGACCCGGGCACCCGCCTCGATCTCATTCTCGCGTTGCGCGCGGAATCCCTGCACACCCGGCAGGACTGACACCCGCATACAGCGGCGTACTCAATCGGCGACAAAAAACGGCGGGGATTCCATAATCCCGTCCATAACTCCCGGTGAGCGAAAGCGAATACGTTCGGGCCGTCCTTTTTCGCAGGCGCTCCACGCGCCTCACACGCGGAGGATCCCCCATGCGTATCCGTTTGTGTCTCGCCGCGCTCTCGCTGGTCGGCGGGGCCGGGCTCGCCACCCTCTCGGCTCCCCCGGCCTCGGCCGCGGCCTGCTCCGACGTGGAACTCGTCTCGGCACGCGGCACCTTCGAGCCCGGGACTCTCGGCTTCATCGTCGGCGACCCGGTGCTTTCCGCGCTGCAGAAGAAAGCAGCGGGCAAAAGCGTGGCCGGCTACAAGGTGAACTATCCCGCCGACCTCTCCCCGACCTCGGCGGCGCAGGGCAATCTGGACCTGGTGAACCATGTGAAGAGCCAGGCCGCGGCCTGCCCGAACCAGAAGTTCGTTCTCGTCGGCTATTCGCAGGGCGCGAACGTCGTCGACAACTCGATCGGCATCAGCAGCGCGGGCGCGGTGGTCGGCAGTCCCATCGTGGCCACGCTGCCCGCCGCGGTCGAGCCGAAGGTCGCAGCGGTGCTGCTGTTCGGCAACCCGATCCGGGCTCTCGGCAAGAGCGTCACCGGCACCTACCAGAGCCGCACCCTGGACCTCTGTGCCCAGGGCGACCCCGTTTGCGAGAACGGCGGGGGCGACGTCGGGGCGCATCTGAGCTACCGCGACGACGCCGACGCGGCCGCCACGTTCGCCGCGGGCAGGCTCTGAGCTTCGCCGGCACACCAAGGGGCCCGGGAGGATCTCCTCCCGGGCCCCGTTCGCGGTGTCTAGCGGGGTGACCGGGCGAACCCGGCGAGGCTGGTGGAGACGACCTCGGGCCCGCCGTCGTTCTGCGCGGGCGCGGCGGTCAGCACGTCGAGGTGCTGGTAGCCGTCGGCGACCACGGGATGCAGCTCGGGCGGCACCCGGCCGGCCAGCAGCCCCTCACCGGCGAGGACGGTGAGCACCGGGTTGGCGGTGAGCCCGCCCGGATGGACGACGAGCTTCTTCACCTGCGGCGAGGTGCCCAGCTGGATGTCCGTGACCAGCTTGGTCGGGAAGTACTGCTCGGTGAAGTCCAGCGGCTGCTCGGCCAGGCTGCGGGCCAGTTGCCGGATGTCGGTGACCTCCTCGCCCGCACCGGTGAACGGGGTGCCGTCGGCCGACCGGTGGCCGGGGTCGTCGGGGTCGCCGACGCGGTCGTAGTTGCGCCAGGTGTAGAGCGGGCCCTGCGGCCGGTCCGGGATGGCCTTGTACGCGGTGCCGTACAGACCGGCCTGCTGCGCACCGCCGTTGGCCGCTGGGAAGCTCTTGTCGACGATGGGCCCGCCGTCGAAGAAGCCGACGCTGGTCTGCAGGAACGCCAGCGGTACGGAGTTGTCGTCCAGCAGTGCCCCGAGCACCGCCCCGTTGGTGAGCCGGAAGTCCTTCACCGACGGCGAGCCGCTGAGGAAGGCGGCGGTGTCCTTGGCGAACAGGAAGCGGTTGGTGGCCTCGACGTTGAGGTTGGAGGGCAGATAGCGGGGCAGGTCGGCCTCACCCTCCAGATCCTTCAGGGCGCCGAGGCCCGCGATACCGAGCAGGGTCATGGTCTCGGGGTTGAGCAGCACCGGCGCGGACAGCGTGCGCGACAACAGTCCACTGTCCAGCCCGGCCTGGACCACGCCGTAACCGAGTCCGATGTCGGGCAGGTTGGTGTCGTCGGGCAGGTTCCCGCTGAGGTCGGCGAGCGAGGTGGAGACGGTCGTGTCGAGGGCGAAGTAGCCGGCGCACTGGTTGTACCCGGCGTCCCCCGTGGTGGCCCGGTTTCCGTCGAAGTCGGCGGCGGCGAAGTACCCGGTGACGACTCCGCCCAGCGAGTGCCCGCCGCACAGCACCTTCCGCTTGCGCTGCGTCTGGTCGGGCACCTCGGCGGTGAGCAGGTCGTACTGGTCCCGTACGGTCTGCTCGATCCCGAGCTTCGCCATCCAGCCGAGCTGTCCGTTGCCGGCGTAGCCGTCGAAGGTCCGGCCGTCGACCTGCTTGCCGCGGTAGTAGTAGTCGACGGCGCTGTGCTGGTCACCGGAGGCGATGCCGGTGCGGTCCTCCAGGCAGTTGGAGCGCCGGTCCAGCGCCCAGAACTCGATGTGCGCGCCCTGCTCGGCGGCCCTGGTGACGGTGTTGCGGGCGACGCTGTCGAACGCCCCGGCTCCTTCCAGGATGCCGGGCTGGGCGATGAGGATCCGGTCCGCGCCGGCCGACTCGGCGGGCCCGTCGGCCGAGCGGTAGCGCAGATACGACAGCCAGTCGCACGCGGCCGGACGAGGCCCGGCCGACTCCGGCAGCGGTACCTTCACCCGTACGACCGACTCGGTCACCCCGGTGACGGGGGACGTCGACGCGACGGGCGTCTCGGTCCGCGCCCCGTCGGCCCGGGCCCCCGGGGCGGCGGCCGTGAGTGTCCCGGCGGTCAGCAGTACCGCGAGCGCGGCACCGCGCCACTTCCCTCTGCTCCTGCGGTTCATGTCCATGCCACGGACGCTAGGGCGGTGGCGGGAGGGCCCTCAGGGGGTGCTGACGAGAATTCAGTTTCCTGGTCGCGCCTTGTCACCGGCGCACAGCGCATCCGGCGCCGGGGGCCCGGGCCCCGGGACCGTACCGGTTCGTCCCACGAACGGTCCAGGCCGAGCTGCGAAACGGCGTTCTCGGGGGCATGGTGGGGCTATGGACGGTCAACCCCCCGTGGTCGTGCAGCCGCCCGCGTCGGACGGCGGACGGCTGGTGACCATCCACGGCGAGCGCATGGGCGTCGCCTACAGCCTGTTCGACGTGCTGGACCTCCTGCACCGCGAGGGCCTGCCCACTCATGACACGGCCGTCGACGACACCGAGCTGATCGAGTGGCGCGGCGGGGGCCCGTACGACTGGAACAACGGGGAGTCCGGGTCCGACGAGGCGTGAGCTCCGGTGCGGCGCCATAAGGTCTTGCTCCGGTGCGTGGTCTTGCTCCGGTGCGGTGCCTGAAGGTCTTGCTGCGGTCCGCTCCCTGTCCGGCCCCTGCCCCTCAGGCATCCGGCGAGGCCCGCGGTCTCACGTGCGACGCCCCGGGGCCCGGCCCGAGCCCGCCCCCTCCCGGACGCGACTCCTGCCCGCGCGGCGCGCGTCCTTCCCCGCGACGCCCAGGCCTCCGCCTACTCCGGCCCTGATTCCGCACCCGCCCCCTCGGCCAGCCGGTCGAGGCGGCCGCGCTGGGCGGGCGTCAGGGTGAGGTCCGCCGCGGCGAGGTTCTCCTCCAGGTGCTCGATCCGGGCCGTACCGGGGATCGGCAGGACGACCGGCGCACGGTCGAGGAGCCAGGCGAGCGCGACCTGCGTGGGTGTGGCCCCGAGGTCGGCCGCCACCGCGGCGATCGTGGCCTCGGCCCCCGCCCTCCCCCACGCCACGGGCCGCCACGGCAGGAAGGCGATACCGGCCGCCGCACACGCCGCGAGAACGGGCTCGTGCTCCCGGTCGAGGAGGTTGTAGCGGTTCTGCACGCTCACGACGTCGACGATCTCCCGGGCCTCGGCCAGCTCGGCGACGGTGACCTCCGACAGCCCGATCCGCCCGACCAGGCCCTCGGTCTGAAGCTCCCGCAGCGTGCCGAGCTGGTCGGCGAGCGGCGTGTCGGGATCGATGCGGTGCAGCTGGAGCAGTTCGATCCGCTCGACCCGCAGCCGGCGCAGGGCCTGCTCGACCTGGTCGCGCAGGATCCCGGGCCGACCGTCGAACTTCCACTCGCCTCCCGGGCCGGTACGCGCGACACCGATCTTGGTGGTGATCAGCAGCCCCTCCGGGTAGGGGTGCAGCGCCTCGGCGAGCAGTTCCTCGTTGGCTCCCTCGCCGTACAGGTGGGCCGTGTCGATCAGGGTGACGCCCAGCTCCACGGCCCGCCGGGCGACCGCGAGGGCGTTCTCCCGGCCGGGACCGGGCTCGGCCGGCAGATGCATCGCTCCGAAGCCGAGCCGGCGTACGTCCAGATCCCCGCCGATGCGGAAGGTGGTCGATGTCATGAGCCGTCTCCGTCCCCCTCTGCTCAAGGGCCAACGCTAGCAAGCCGGTTGGCGTCCGCTCCGGCCTCCGGGCGCCCGCCTCGCACGCCGCTCCCCGCCCCCTGCGCGACGCGCTCGGCGAGCCATTGTCAGTGCACGGCGCTACGCTGCGCGCAAATGACCCTTTTGCCCCTCCGGGAGGTTCACATGGTCACGCGCCTCAATCCGTACCTCACCTTCAACGGCGAAGCCCGGCAGGCGATGGAGTTCTACAAGGAGGTCTTCGGCGGCAACCTCACCCTCAACAGCTACGGCGACTTCGGCCAGGCGGACGCCCCGAACGCCGACAAGATCATGCACGGCATGCTGCAGACCACCAGCGGCTTCACCCTGATGGGCGCCGACAACCCGCCGGGCATGGAGTCCGCGCCGGGCAACCCCTTCTCCGTGAGCCTGAGCGGTGACGACGACGCCGAGCTGCGCGGCTACTGGGAGAAGCTGTCCGAGGGCGGATCGGTGTCGGTGCCGCTGGAGAAGCAGATGTGGGGCGACGAGTTCGGCATGTGCACGGACCGCTTCGGGACCCCGTGGATGGTCAACATCGGCAGACCGGAGAGCTGAGCCTGGACCGACCGGGACAGCCCAGGACCGCCCGGACCCGAGCCGCCCGTGCGCGCCGCCCCAGACCGGCGCGCACGGGCGGCTCCGCTGTGCACCGGGAGTGCGTTCCGGGAGCCGCACCGGCCTGCGCACACCCGCCACCCCGCTTTGTTGGTACGTCCTGACAAAGCTGTTGACATCCCCAGAAGGCGGCCGCATAGTACCTGCCACTAGAGCGCGCTAGTAACGCGCTCCAGCACCGCCCCGGGCGTCCATCCACCACCCGCCTCCCCGGACCGGGCGCGGCGCCCCCTCCCCGCACAGTGAGGTGCATCCGACATGCGCAGACACCACAGACCCGCAGCCCTGACCGCCGCCGCCCTCGTGGGCGCGCTGCTCGCCGCCGGCTGCTCCAGCGGCTCCGGCGGGAAGCAGTCCGAGACCGGGGGCACCGACGCCGCGGCGGGCAAGGCCACCACCCCGCGGATGACCGTCGCCATGGTCACCCACGCGGCGCCCGGCGACACCTTCTGGGACCTGATCCGCAAGGGCGCGCAAGCCGCTGCCGCGAAGGACAACATCAAGCTCGTCTACTCCAGCGACCCGGTCGCCGGCAACCAGGCCAACCTGGTGCAGAACGCCATCGACCAGAAGGTCGACGGCATCGCGCTCACCGCGGCCAAGCCGGACGCCATGAAGGGCGCGGTGGCCAAGGCAAAGGCGGCCGGCATCCCGGTCGTCGGCTTCAACTCCGGCCTGGACGACTGGAAGGAACTCGGCATGCTCGAGTACTTCGGCCAGGACGAGAACCTCGCCGGCCAGGCCTTCGGTGAGCGCCTCGACCAGCTGGGCGCCAAGCACGCCGTCTGCGTGATCCAGGAGCAGGGCCAGGTCGCGCTGGAGGCACGCTGCGCCGGTCTGAAGCAGGGCTTCAAGGGCACCACGGAGAACCTGTACGTCAACGGCACCGACATGCCCTCCGTGAAGTCGACCCTGACCGCCAAGCTCCAGAAGGACACCACCATCGACCAGGTGGTCACGCTCGGCGCCCCGATCGCCCTGGCCGCCGTGCAGTCGGTACGGGACGCGGGCAGCGAGGCCGAGGTCGCCACCTTCGACCTCAACAAGGACCTCGTGGCCTCCGTCCAGAGGGGCGACATCGAGTTCGCCGTCGACCAGCAGCCCTACCTCCAGGGTTATCTCGCCGTCGACGCTCTGTGGCTGTACAGGACGAACGGCAACTTCAGCGGCGGCGGCACGGCTCCCGTACTCACCGGCCCCGCGTTCATCACGAAGGACAACGCCGACACCATCGCGGAGTTCGCGAAGAAGGGGACGCGCTAGATGTGCTGTCCCGGGACGTTGGTGACAGGCGACACGCCTTGAGTGGTCCTTGAACGGAGCGAGGGCCTCTGGGTTCGGTGTGGATTGCGAAGTCTGCACCGATGCCCAGGAGGCCCTCGTTGTTCCACCGTAATGCCCCGCTGACCGCGACCGGCCGGCTGCGTCTGGCCCGGTGTGTCGTCGACGGCGGATGGCCGCTCCGGCGGGCCGCGGAACGCTTCCAGGTCAGCCACACCACCGCGGCACGTTGGGCAAGCCGCTACCGCAAGCACGGCCCCGCCGGGATGCAGGACCGCTCCAGCCGCCCGCACCACCAGCCCCGCCGCACCCCGGACACTGTCGAGGAACAGGTCGTGCGCCTGCGCCGCGAACATCGCATCGGACCGGTCCGGCTGGCCGCCCGCTGCAACATCGCCGCCTCCACCGCCCACCGCATCCTGCAACGGCACCACCTGCCCGCCCTGGCCGCCTGCGACCGGGCCACCGGCGAACCCGTCCGCCGCTACGAACGCGCCCGGCCCGGCGAACTGGTCCACATCGACGTCAAGAAACTCGGCCGCATCCCTGATGGCGGCGGCCACAAGGTACTGGGCCGGGCAGCAGGCAGCCCGAACAAAGACCGCCGCAACGGCGCCGGATACGCCTACCTGCACACCGCCCTGGACGACCACTCCCGCCTGGCCTACACCGAAGACCTGCCCGACGAGAAGGCCGCCACCTGCGCGGCCTTCCTGGGCCGGGCCACCGCCTGGTTCGCCAGCCAGGGCGTCACCGTCGAACGCGTACTGACCGACAACGCCTGGGCCTACACCAAGAACACCTGGCGCGACACCTGCCAAGACCTGGGCATCGGCCCCCGCTGGACCCGCCCCTGGCGGCCCCAGACGAACGGCAAGGTCGAACGCTTCCACCGCACCCTGCTCGACGAGTGGGCCTACCAGCGTCCCTACACCTCAGATGCCGAGCGCCAGGCCGCGTTTCCCGACTGGCTGGACTGGTACAACTACCACCGACCCCACACCGGCATCAGCGGCCAAACACCAGCCAGCCGCGTCACCAACCTGTCCGATCAGCACAGCTAGAGCGGCCCTGGGCGGACCTGAGCCGCTATGGGCGGCTATGGCGACGAAGCTACTCCGCCGGGGCCGGCCCGCTGGTCCCCCGCACCACCAGCTTCGGGTCCAGTACCGCTTCACGCGGCTGCAGTTCCCCGTTCTCCAGACGCTCGACGGCGAAGCGGACGGCGTGCTCGGCCATCAGGACCGCGTCCTGACGGACCGTGGTCAGGCCGATCGGCATCAGGTGCGAGAGGTGGCTGTCGTCGTAGCCGACGACGGACAGATCGCGCGGGACCTCGATGCCCGCCCGGGTGAGGGACATCAGCAGACCCATCGCGCAGCGGTCGTTGCCGGCGAGCACCGCCGTCGGCAACGGCCGCCCGCTGTCGCGCTCGGCCAGGAGCAGCCAGCCGGTCTCGACACCGGACTCCTCGGTGTGATGGCCGGGAATCACCCGCGCCCGGTCCTCCAGCCCGTGGCGGCGCATCGCGGCACGGTAGGCACGCCGCCGCTCCGCCGAACCGGGACCGCGTCCGCCGTCGATGTGCACGATCCGGCGGTGCCCCAGCTCCACGAGATGGTCCATGGCCTGCCGGACGCCCTTGCCCTCGGCGGAATGTACGAAGTCGACATGGGCCTGGGGCACGCGGCGGCTGACCGAGACCGTGACCGTGCGCTGCCCGAGTTCGCCGAGGTAGCCGGGCTGGGCGTCCGGGCCGAGCAGGATCACCGCCTCGCAGCGGTGGCTGAGCAGCGCCTCGACCGCCTTCGCCTCGCTGCGCCCCTGAGTGGAGCCGGAGAGCAGGACGTCGTACCCGAGCCGCTCGGCCTCGGGATAGATGCCGGTGATGAGATCCGTGTGGAAGGTCTGGTGCACGGCGAACATGACGCCGAGCGTGCGACTCCGGCCGCGGGCCAGCAGCCGGGCCGCGCTGTCGGGCCGGTAGCCGATCTCGTCGGCCACGCGCAGGACCCGCTCCCGGGTCTCCCGGCCGGCTCCCGCCTGGTTGCGGAAGATGATCGAGACGAGCGCGCGGGAGACGCCTGCCTTCTCGGCGACGTCCGCCATCGTGGGCCGCTGCCTGCCCGATGCATCCACCTGTGAACCCACCCTCCGACGGCGCCCACCTTACGGGGTGTCCCCCGCGGGGATCCGGTCTCGGTGCCCCGCAATCATCCAGCGACCACCTATTGACATGACATTTGGACAGGGGTCATCGTACTCGACTAGAGCGCGCTAGTAGCGCGCGTCACATCGCTCAGGCACCCTCTCCCTCTCCCCTCAAGGACACTGACCATGGCAACGGCGCCCGTCCCTCTCCGTACCACCGTCGGCAACCTGCGCCTCGGCTCCGCCCCCGGTTCTCGGCCCGAGGCGTGGGACGAGATGCTCGCCTCCGACAGGCGTTACACCCACCTGTGCCTGGACACGGGGCACGTCGCGGCCGAGGATCTGCCCTTCGGTGAGGCCGTGCGGCGCGGGGTGTGCGTGTCGCCGCTCGCCGGGTTGCCGGATCCGGCCGATGTGGTGGGTGAACTGGCAGAACTCGCAGCCGAGTTGTTCGTGATCGTCGAGCAGGACCTGTACCCGTGCGCTCCCGAGGTGCCGCTGCCGATCGAGGTCGGCACCCGTGAGCACCTGGTCGGCTGCGGTCTTCCGGGTACCCGCCGCCCCGCCATCGACAGGTAAGGAGCGGCCATGGACCTCAGGGACGACACGACACCAGCCTCCGACCCGGCCCCGGCTCCGGCTGCCACCGGCGTCGCGGACCAGACCCCGCCGGCGGTCTCCCGGCGGCTGCGAATGATCACCATCATCGCCACGTTCGGTGGTCTGCTCTTCGGCTACGACACGGGCGTCATCAACGGCGCCCTGCCCTATATGACCGACGACCTCGGCCTGACCCCGGTCACCGAGGGCATGGTCACCAGCTCGCTGCTGCTGGGGGCCGCGCTGGGCGCGGTGACCGGCGGCCGGTTGTCGGACGCGCGCGGACGGCGGCGCAACATCCTGCTGCTGGCCGTGCTGTTCTTCGTCGGCGCGCTCGGCTGCACGCTCGCCCCGACGACCGAGGTGATGATCGTGGCACGGTTCGTGCTCGGTCTCGCGGTCGGCGGCGCGTCGGTGACCGTACCGGTGTATCTCGCGGAGGTGTCGCCCGCCGAGCGGCGCGGTGCCCTGGTCACCCGGAACGAGCTGATGATCGTCTCCGGTCAGCTGCTGGCGTTCACGTCCAACGCGATCATCGCGCAGGTCGGCGGCGAGTCCGGCGGCGTGTGGCGCTGGATGCTGGTCATCGCGACGCTGCCGGCGGTGGCGCTCTGGTTCGGCATGCTGGTGATGCCGGAGAGCCCGCGCTGGCTGGCCTCCCAGAGCCGTTTCGGCGAGGCCCTCGAAGTCCTCAGGCAGGTGCGGTCGCGGGCCCGGGCCGAGGCCGAGTTGAAGGAGGTCTCCGCGCTCGCCGTCAAGGACGAGCGGGAGAAGCTCGGCGGCTGGCAGGACATCAAGAGCACGCCGTGGGTGCGCAAGCTGATGTTCGTCGGGTTCGGCATCGCGATCGTGCAGCAGATCACCGGCGTCAACACGATCATGTATTACGGCACGCAGATCCTCACCGACGCCGGTTTCGCCGCCGACAGCGCGCTGACGGCGAACATCGCCAACGGTGTGATCTCGGTGCTGGCCACCTTCGTCGGCATCTGGCTGCTCGGCCGGGTCAACCGCCGGCCGATGCTGATGACCGGCCAGCTCGGCACGACGGTGGCCCTGTTGCTGATCGGCGTGTTCTCTCTGGTGCTGCCGTCCGGTGATCCGCGGGCGTTCGCGGTACTCGCGATGACGGTCACCTTCCTCGCCTTCCAGCAGGGCGCGATCTCGCCGGTGACCTGGCTGATGCTGTCGGAGATCTTCCCTATGCGGATGCGCGGCTTCGGCATGGGTGTCGCGGCCGTGGTGCTGTGGCTGACCAACTTCGTGATCGGTCTTGTCTTCCCGTCCCTGGTCTCCGGGATCGGGATCTCCAACACCTTCTTCCTGTTCGTGGTGGCGGGCCTGCTGTCCCTCACCTTCGTGAAGCTGTACGTCCCCGAGACCAAGGGCCGCACCCTCGAGACGCTCGAGGCGGAGCTCCGGGCGCGCTTTTCCTGACCCCTTCCAAGGAGTTCACCATGACCGTACGTGTAGGCGTCATCGGCGCCGGAATGATCGGCCAGGACCACATCCGGCGGCTCACCGAGGTCGTCACCGGGGCCACTGTCACGGCGGTGGCCGATGTCGACACCGAGCGTGCCGCCGAGGTGGCGGCCCGGGTCGGTGCCACCGCGCTGCCCACCGGCGCGGATCTGGTCGCCTCCCCCGATGTGGACGCCGTCCTCGTCACCTCGTGGGGGCCGACCCATGCCGAGCACGTCCTGAACGCGATCGCGGCCGGCAAGCCGGTGTTCTGCGAGAAGCCGCTGGCCACGACCGCGCAGGACTGTCTGCGGATCGTCGAGGCCGAGCGGGCGCACGGCCGCCGACTGGTGCAGGTCGGCTTCATGCGCCGCTTCGACGCCGGCTACCGCCAGATGAAGGAGGTCCTGTCGACCGGCTCGCTCGGAGCCCCGCTGATCGTGCACTGCGCCCACCGCAACCCGACCGTCCCGGAGTCGTACCACTCCGCGATGGCCGCGCAGGACACGGCCGTGCACGAGATCGACGTGCTGCGCTGGCTGCTCGACGACGAGATCGTCTCCGCCCAGGTGGTCACCCCGCGCGCCACGAGCAAGCGGTTCGGTCACCTCAAGGACCCGCAGATCATGATCTTCGAGACCCGCGAGGGTGTCCGTATCGACCTGGAGGTCTTCGTCAACTGCCAGTACGGCTACGACATCCAGTGCGAGGTCGTGGGCGAGGACGGCCTGGTCCGGCTGCCCGACCCGGCGGCCGTCGGGATCCGCACCGCGGCCCGGCACGGCACAGGTGTGCCGCAGGACTGGAGGGACCGGTTCGCGGAGGCCTTCGACACGGAGTTCCGCGAGTGGGTCGCCGGCGTGGCGGCCGGCACCGAGCCCAGCGGGCCGTCCGCCTGGGACGGTTACGCAGCCACCGTCATCTCCGACGCCGCCGTCCGGTCCCAGGAGGCCGGCGGCGGAGAGACCGTCACCGTCGACATCAAGCCCCGCCCCGCGTTCTACGGAGGCACCGCGTGAAGATCGCCCTCGACCCGTACATGTTCCGTGCCCTGCCGATCGACGAGATGGTGCGCACGGTCGCCGAACTCGGCTACGAACACATCGAGTTGTCGCCCCGCGAGGACTTCATGCCGTTCTTCCTGCACCCGCGGGCCGACGACGCGCGGGTGGCGGAGCTGAAGGAGTCACTGCGCCGCCACGGTGTGCGGCTGTCCTCGGTGCTGCCGCTGTACAGGTGGTCCTCACCGGACGAGACCGAGCGGCAGACGGCCGTCCGCTACTGGAAGCGGATGATCGAGATCACCGTGGATCTCGAATGTCCCCTGATGAACTCGGAGTTCAACGGCCGGCCCGAGCGCGCCGCCGAGAGCGAGTCCGCCTTCTGGCGTTCGCTGGAGGAGTTGCTGCCGGTCTTCGAGCGGGAGGGCCTCGCCCTGAACCTGGAGGCCCACCCGGACGACTTCTGCGAGGAGAACACCCCGGCCGTCGATCTCGTCCGCGCGATCAACAAGCCGTGGGTGAACTACCTGTACTGCGCCCCGCACACCTTCCATCTCTCGGGCTCCGACCCGACGGCTGACATCGCGGCGATGATGCGCTACGCCGGTGACAAGCTCCAGCACGTGCATGTCGCGGACTCCTTCAACCACAAGGGGTCCAGCGGTCTGCGGTACATCCTCAACCCGCCGGGCACACCGGCCCGGATCCATCAGCACCTCGACATCGGTCAGGGCGAGGTCGACTGGGACATCTTCTTCGGCACGCTGCGCGAACTGGGCTTCGACGGTGTCGCCACGGCCTGTGTCTTCGCCTGGGAGGAGCGGGCCCGGGAGTCGTCGGCGTTCATGCTGGACCGTCTCCGGAAGGAGTTCGCCGCGTAGGGACCGGGCTCGTGAGGACGACGAGCTGCCGGGTCGCCCGGGTCATCGCGACATAGCGGTCGACCGCTCCCTCGATGCCGGTGCCGAAGTCCTCCGGGTCGACGAGGACGACCAGGTCGAATTCCAGCCCCTTAGACAGCTCCGGGGTCAGCGACCGGACGCGGGGGGAGGAGGGCCGGAAGGTGGGATCGCCGATGACACAGGCGATCCCCTCGGCATGGTCGGCCAGCCAGCTGTCGAGGATCGAACTCAGCTCCGCGACGGCCCCGTGGACGACCGGGACGCCGCCGCTGCGGATGGAGACCGGCACGTTGGCGTCCGGGAGCACCGTCCGGATGACCGGTTCGGCCTCCGTCATGATCTCTTCCGGCGTGCGGTAGTTGATGCTCAGCGAGGCGAGGTCGATCCGGCCGAACCCGACCCGTTCGAGCCGTTCCCGCCACGACTCCGTGAAGCCGTGCCGGGCCTGGGCGCGGTCCCCGACGATGGTGAAGCTCCGGGACGGGCAGCGCAGCAGCAGCATCTGCCATTCCGCGTCGGTCAGTTCCTGGGCCTCGTCCACGACGATGTGGGCGAAGGGACCGGCGAGCACGTCCGGCTCGGCGGTGGCCAGTTCGGCCTCGTTGACCAAGCTGACCTGGGCGTCCTCGCCGCGCAGCATGGACACCAGGCCTTCGCCTTCGTCACCGTCGGCGCCCGAGTTGGCCGTGGCCTCGATCAGGGTGTCGACGACCCGCGCCATGTGCTCGCGCTGGCCGGCGAGGACGGCCTTGTTCCGGCGTTTGCGCCGGGCCGCTTCCGGGTCGCCGAGCCGCTGCCGTGCGGCGTCCAGGATCGGCAGATCGGACACGGTCCAGGCCCGGGCGTCCGCGCGCTGCAGTGTCCGGACCTCGTCCCGGCTGAGCCAGGGCGCGCACATCCGCAGATAGGCAGGCACCGACCACAGGTCCGACACGAGATCGGTCGCTTCGAGCAGCGGCCACGCACGATTGAAGACCGTGAGCAGCTCCCTGTTCTGCCGCAGCGATCTGCGCAGGAGGGCCGCCGGCACGTCGCCGTCGTGCTTGTCCTCGATGATCGTGAGCAGTTCCTCCCAGACCTGGTCGCGCGCCTCATTGTGCGGAGTGCCGGGCTCCGCCGCTGCGAAGGCCACGGCCCAGTCACGGGCGCCGAGGTGGACGTCGGACCAGTGGGTCGTGACCGTCAGCGCCTCGGTGGGCGGCTCCTCGTAGAACCCGACGGCCTTCTCGATGGCCCTGACCATGTCCGCGGACGACTTCAGGCGTGCCACGTCCGGGTCGGCCTCGGTCCCCGCCGCGGCTCCCTCGTCGACGAGGTCCCGCAGGACGCAGGTCTGCACGCCCTGCTCACCGAGGCCGGGCAGGACGTCGGAGACGTAGGACAGGTAGGGCCGGTGCGGGCCGACGAAGAGCACGCCGCTCCGGCGGTGCTGCCCGAGGCGGGGGTCGGAGTAGAGGAGGTAGGCGGAGCGGTGCAGGGCGACGACGGTCTTGCCGGTGCCGGGGCCGCCGTCGACAACGAGGGCGCCTCGGGAGCCCGCGCGGATGATGGCGTCCTGGTCGGCCTGGATGGTGCCGAGCACGTCCCGCATCCGGGGCGAGCGGTCGGTGCCCAGGCTGGCGATGAAGGCGGACTGGTCGTCGAGCGCGGCGTGCCCGGAGATGCCGTCCGCGGTGAACACCTCGTCCCAGTAGTCGCTGATCCGGCCGCCGGTCCAGCGGTACCTGCGGCGGCTCGCCAAACCCATCGGGTCGGCGTGGGTCGCTCCGAAGAACGGCTCGGCCGCGGGGGAACGCCAGTCGACCAGGAGCCGGCGCCCCTCGCTGTCCGTGAGGCCGAGCCGTCCCACGTACACGGGCTCGGAGCCGTCGGCACCGGCCATGTGCCCGAGGCACAGGTCCAGTCCGAAGCGGCGCAGTGCGCGCAGGCGGCCGGTCAGCCGGTGGATCTCCGCGTCCCGGTCCATCGCCTGGCGGCCCATGCCGCCGGGCGCCCTGCGCTCGGCCTCCAGCCGGTCGGACAGTTCGGCGATCGACTGCTCCAGGCACTCGGCGATGGCGGCGAACTGCCGCTCGTCCCCGGCGATCAGTGCGGGGTCGGTCTTGTGGGAGAGGCGGTCGGGAAGATCGAACGCGCTCGTGGTCAAGGGGGTCACGTCATGCTCCCGTTTCCGCAGGTCCTGGGCTCAGGCCGGACAGTTTGCGGCACGATGGGGGCCTTGCCGCAAGACCCCCTGTGCGCTATAAGTTGAGAGTGGCAAGGAGACAGCTCCTTGCCTTTCTTGTTGTGCGGCCCTCCCGGTCGCCGGTCCCTTTCGTGTGGCACTCTCTTCGTTCAGGCACCGTGGAGAGGCGGCGGCATGCGGATAGGACTGCTGGGCACCGGACCGTGGGCGCAGATGGCACACGCACCCGCACTGAGCCGGCACGAGAAGCTGGACTTCGCCGGGGTGTGGGGCCGCCGCCCCGAGGCGGCGAAGGAGTTGGCCGAGCGGCACGGCGTGCCAGTGTACGACGATGTCGACGAACTGTTCGCCGACGTGGACGCGGTCGCCGTGGCCCTGCCTCCCCAGGTGCAGGCGGAGCTGGCCGCTCGTGCCGCCCGGGCCGGGTGCCATCTGCTGCTCGACAAGCCTCTCGCGCCGACGGTGGAGCAGGGGCGGGCCGTGGTCGAGGCCGTCGAGGAGGCGGGGGTCGCCTCGGTCGTGTTCTTCACGACCCGCTTCCAGCCGGAGCCTCAGGCGTGGATCGCCGAGCAGGCGGGAGTGCCGGGCTGGTTCACGGGGCGGGCGCAGTGGCTCGGGGCGGTGTTCACCAGCGAGAGTCCCTTCGCGACGCCGTGGCGGCGGGAGAAGGGCGCCCTGTGGGACGTCGGGCCGCACGCCCTGTCCGTGCTGCTGCCGGTGCTCGGCGACGCGCGGCGCGTGACGGCGGCGGCGTACGGTCCCGGGGACACGGTGCATGTCGTGCTCGACCACGCCGGCGGCGCGTCGAGCACGCTCACTCTGAGCCTGACGGCACCGCCCGCGGCGGCCGGTGCCGCTCTGGAGTTGAGGGGAGAGGCCGGGGTCGCGGTCCTGCCGGAGAGCACCGACGGAGCCGTCCCCGCCCTGATGCGCGCCGCGGACGCTCTGCTCACCGCGGCCCGCACCGGCCGTCCGCACGCGTGCGACGCGGCGTTCGGCCTCCGTGTCACGGAGATCCTCACGGCGGCCGACGATCTGCTGAACGGCGGCGCACGCTAGTCCGCGTCGCCGCCGGGCAGCCGCCTACACCGGGTGGAAGTTGAGCCGTTCCCTGACCACCGGGAATCCGGCCCTGGCGAAGTTCGTGGCCATGGGGAAGTTGCCCTGGTCGGTGGCGGCGGCGACGAACTCCGCGCCCTGTTCGACCAGGAAGCGGGTGCACTCGACCAGGAGGTCGTAGGCGTAGCCGTGGCCCCGCTGGTCCGGCAGGACCCCGATGAACCCGATGCACGGGCCCGACGGGTTGTGGGCCGGGATGTGGATGCCGGCCGGCTCGCCCTCCGGTGTGCAGGCGACCTGCCACCACTCGCGTGGCGAGGGGCACCAGTGGAAGAAGTCGAGTTCCTCCTGGGCCGCCCGGTCGAGTCCGCCTTCCTCGATCGCCTTCAGCGCGTGGGCGTCCAGGGTGACGGAGTGGATGCGGCGCAGCGCGTCGAAGAACACGGCGTCGTCCGGTTCGGCCCGGAAGACGAGGCGCCCGGGTCGCTCGGGCAGGCCGTTCTCGGGGGTCCACCGGTACACCAGGCGTTCGACCAGGAGGTCGTAGCCGGCCTTCCGGGCGGCGGTGAAGCAGGTCTCGGCGGCCGTGCGCAGGGCCGGGGTGTCGCGCCAGCCGGCGGGCAGGTTCAGTTCGAGTTCCACCTGCCAGGGCGCGGAGCGCAGGAGTGCGGCGCCTGCCTCCTCTTCGCCCTCCGCGACGTCGAACCAGTTGAGGGTGACGGGCTCGGTGTCGTCGGGGCCGCCCCACCAGGCGCCGCGTGCGACGACCTTGCCGTCGCGCAGGGCCACCCGTTTCCATTCGGGGCGGTGCAGGGTCCGCTTGTGGCCCTCACGGGCGCCCAGCGGGTCGGGCAGGGTGTCGAAGAGATCGGCGGCGCTCGCGTCGAGCGCGCGGATGACCACGTCGGTCATGGACTTCCTCCGGGAAGCGTGCTGCGAGGGAGCGCTCCCGGTCAGGTCGGTCGAGACACGCCGGGGACGAGGAGCAGGGAGCGCTGGAACGGTGTGAACTGCACGGCTCTGCCCTCCTTCCACGGGTCTCGGGGCGTGGCGCGACACAGGCTACGGGACCGCCGAGGGGCGGTCCATCGAATTCCCGGCCCGGCTCAAGTGGCCATCCGGCCCGACCGGCCACTGCGCCCGGCCGGCCCGGGGCACTCACGCGGGCCCGGCGTGCGGCGCCCGGTCGGGCGTAGCAGCGTGGTGGTGTGAGCAGTGTGCGCGGCCGGCTGCCGCGCCGGGACCGGGACAGGGACCGGCGCGGCTGGCTGCGCGGCGCGCCCCCGCCTGGCTGGGCGCGGGTGCTGCCGTCCGCGCTGCTGGCTGGGGTGTGCGCGGCGGAGCTGATCAGCCCGGAGCCGCTCGACATCGGCTTCCTGCTGGGTGCCATCCCTCCCCTGGCCGTGCTCGCGCACGGGCCGTTGGCGACGGCGGTGCTGGGCGGGCTGGTGGTGGTCGTGCTGACCATTCCGGTCTTCAGCCTGGACGACCCCGGCAGCACCGATCTGCTGACCGTGTGCTTCGTGGCGGCGCTGAGCGTGCTGCTGTCGTTCGTCCGCAGCCGGCGTGACGCCCAGCTGGTCACCGAGCGGGCTGTCGCCGAGGCCGCGCAGCGGGCCGTCGTGCCGCCGCTGCGGGAGCGGGTCGGGCTGGTGCGGTGCGCGGGGCTGTACCGGGCGGCGCAGCGCGGGACGCTGGTCGGGGGCGACTTCTTCGACGTACGGGCGGGTCCCTACGGGGTACGGGCGGTCATGGGCGATGTCCAGGGACACGGTCTCTCCGCCGTCGCCACGGTCGCGTCGCTGCTGGGGGCCTTCCGGGAGGCGGTCCTGGATCAGCCGGATCCGGCGGCGGTGGCGGCCCGGCTCGACCGGAGGCTGGTGGTGGACTCGGCGGGAGTGCCGCACGCCGAGCTGTTCGCGACGGCGGTGCTGCTCGGTTTCTCCGCCGACGCCCGTGTGGTGCGGATCGTCGCGTGCGGGCAGTCCGGGCCGTTGCTGCTGCGCGACGGGCGGGCCGTCGAGCTGGACATCGAGCCGTGCACACCGCTCGGTCTGGGCCTCGCCGACGCGGCTGCGCCCCGGGTCGTCTCGGTGCGGCTGCGCGCCGGTGACCTGCTCTTCCTCGCGTCCGACGGGGTCACCGAGGCCAGGGACACCGAAGGGGTCTTCTACCCGCTGGCCGAGCGGCTGCCGGGCTTCGCCGGGGAGGAGCCGGCCGGCCTGGCCGAGCGGGTGTGGGCCGACCTCGTCCGGCACTGCCCGGACGTACGGGACGACGTCACGATGCTCGTGCTCGCGCCCCGTCCGCAGGGGAGCGAGCCCTGACAGCGGTCGGCGGCGGCCCGCGATGTTTCGCGGGCCGCCGCCGGCGGGCCGTACGACCGGTGGTTCAGTCCTTGATCGAGCACTTGTTGCCGATGGCGGGGTTGAACGCGCCGATGAAGTTGACCGAGTTGCCGCAGATATTGGCATCGATGTCGATGGGGATCTGTACGACGTTGCCGGAAAGGACGCCGGGGTTGCCGATGGAGATGGCTTCGGCCTCCGCGTCGGCGCTGGCCGTGCCGGCACAGGCCAGCAGGGCGGCGCAGGCCAGGCCGAACGCGGCGGTCACACGTGTGCGCATGGAAGGGCTCCTGTCAGTCGGAGGGGGACACGTGTCTCCACCGTGGCCCGGGGTGCGGCGAGGCGATATCCGTGAGCGTCCGAACGGGGGGACGGGGTCTCCCCGGGCCGGATCCGCGCCCTCCGGATGCACGCCGCGCTCCCGCGGGGAATGGTGATAGCGGACCCGTTTTTCAGCACCGGGGCCGCCCCAGCGATCCGGACCCTAGGAGCAGAGAACATGTCGACGTCACAGCCCCACGCGTCCCTGCCGCCCGAGGACCGCGCCACCCCGGACCACCTGCTCCACGCCCGCACCGGCACCGACGTGTCGCCGGAGGACCTTGTCCTTGCCTCGGGCAAGGACCTCACCCCGCACAATCTCGAATGGGCCAGGCGCAAGCTGGCCGCCGAGGGGCCCGCCGCGCTCGAGAAGCTGCTGCCGTAGCCGACGGCCCCTCGGCGTCCGCCGAGGGGGCCGGCCTTCCGGCCGCGGCCGGTTCACTCCCTGTCGTCGTCCCCGGGCAGGGTGCCGTCGTCGTCCACCACGTGTACGGCGGCCTCCTCCGCTCCGGCCGCTCCGCCGTCGATGCCGATGTCGGTCGCGACGGTCTCCTTCGTGGTGTTCGCGTGGGCGCCCTCGTCCGGGGCGACCAGGCGGCCGGCGCGGGCGGTTCCCGCCTCCGGGTCCACCGGTTCGCCGTCGCTGTCGGGGCTGTCGCCCACGCCGTCCCCGGCCGGTTCGGCCGACACGTCGGGGACCTCCTGGGACAGCCGCTCGTCGAGGGTCTCGCCCTCGTGCTGCTCGGCGGCGGTGGTGCCGCTCTTGGTGACGCCGAGCGGCTTCTCCGGCGGGGAGTAGCCCTCGTCGAGGGTGTCGTCGTAGGTCCGTTCGTCGACGGCGTCCTGCAGATCCAGCGGTGCGGCGTCCGCCTGCTCCTCGTTGGTCCCGGTGGGCTGGTACGCGTCGTCCGCCATCGGTTTGGGGCGCATCGGTTCCGTGCCCATCACTTCTGCCTCCCTGTCGCGCTCTGCGGCGACTCGTCGGTCTCAGGTGCCCGTTCCGCGTTTCCCGTTACGCGGGCTCTAACCTCGGCGGAGGTCTCCGGGCGGGCTCACGGGAAACGCGAGTCGCGTCAGGGGCGGTCCCGCCGCGGCTGCGGTGCGACACGGACGTCCAGGTCCGAGATCCGGTGGACGGGCCAGCCGCGGGCGTAGCGGGGCGGGGTGCCGCCGGCCGGTGCGAGGTGGGCGACCGGGAGGCGGTGCGCGGTGCGCAGGACGGCACCCGGGGTGGTGTTCTCGTTGTTGCCGGATGTCGCGCCCGAGGAGCAGCCGGTGTAGTAGCCGATCGGGATGGCCTCGTGGCCGGTGAGCAGACAGGGCGGGCCGACTCCTAGACGGTGCAGGGTGTCGGCGGTGCGGGCCCAGTCGCGGCGGTTCTCGGTGTTGCGGGACACCGCGCCGTCCAGGACGGCGAGCTGCGCCACCAGGTGTCCGGCCAGCCCGAGCGCGACCAGCGGGGCGGCCACCGGCCGCCATGTCTTGCGCGGGGTCCTGGCCAGGTGCCACAGGGCGTCGGCGACCGGGATCGCGAGCAGCGCGTAGGTGGGGGTGAGGAAGCGGGGCGCCGCGTACCCGATCATGAAAAGGTACGGCAGGGCGGCCGTGGCGGCGCAGGCCAGTGGGACGAGGGTCCGTCCCATGCGCCGGGCCCGTGCCGCGACGAGCAGTCCGAGGCCGGCCAGTACGGGCAGGACGAACCACCAGATGACGACCAGGGGGTTGGGCATCGCCCCGGTGCACGGCCGGCACAGGGCCCGGCCGCCCAGGCTGCGCAGCTGGTCGTCGACGGCGATGTGCCAGCCGAGACCTCCCTGGATGCGGGAGGCTTCCGCCAGGCGCTCCCCCAGGCCGCCGTGGCCGACGTAGGCCTCGATCACCCACGGGACGGCGCCCGCGGCGAGGCCCGCCGCGAGCACGAAGAGCAGGCGCCAGTGGCGGCGCACCAGCGCGAGGACGAGCAGCGGCACGGTCACGTAGACCGCGTCGGTGGGCCGCATCCACGCCATGAGCGCGGCGCCGGCGGCGACGCCCCACAGCGCGGCACGGGCGGAACGTTCCTGCCGGGCTCGCAGGAAGCAGCCCGCGCAGATCAGGGCGCCGATCGCGACCCAGTAGTTGGGCATGGCCTGCGGACCGTAGAAGAGGGTGACCCACAAGGAGGCGAAGAGGGCGCCGCCGACGACCAGGACACGGGTCGGGAACAGGCCCCGCCAGGCGCGCAGGGCCAGGTAGAGGGCGAGGCCGGACAGCACGGCGAGATAGACGCGCAGCAGCGGGACGGATGTCGACCAGGACGCCACGGGCGCCACGAGCAGCGAGACACCCCGGGAGCGCGGGGCGCTGAAGAAGGCCGCGGGAGTGTGGGGGGTAACCTGGCTGACGTAGACGATCTCGTCCCAGCCGAGGCCCAGGACGGGCCGGACCAGGGCGAGTTGGGCCAGCGCGAAGACGGCCGCCAGCGCGGCGAGCGCCCGGTCCCCCCGGGCTCCGGGGGCACGCCCGGCCCGGCCGTCTGTTCGCGTCTTCGCCTGCGAACCAGGATGGCGTTCGAGCCGTCGGTCATGTTCCGCCCCTTGTCCCCGTGTTTCAAAAATTGACAAACACGGACAAACTAACCCGCGGGGTGGAGGAGCGCAGGGCGGAATACGGCCAAGTGCCTGACGCGAAATGAGCGTCAGCGGGCGTTCGGGGCGCGATGCGGGGGCTGGCCCGGGGCCGGGCGCGGTGTCAGCGGAGGGACGGTCCTGGTCACCGGGGCGTCTTCACTCACCGTCAGCTCGGTGCCGTGGTGATGGAGCGTCAAGGGCGGGCCGGAGCTCAGGGTGTAGGTGGTGCGGTCGGCGGCCAGCTCCACGCGCAGGCACCGGCCGAGGAACCCCACCGTGAAGGCCAGCCGGCTGAACCTCTCCGGCAGACGCGGCGCGAACCGCAGGGTGCCGTCGGCGCACCGCATGCCGCCGAACCCGGCGACCAGCGCCGTCCAGGTACCGGCCAGCGAGGCGACGTGCAGTCCGTCGCGGGTGTTGTGCTCCAGGTCCCCCAGGTCCATCAGCGCGGCCTCGGCCGTGTAGTCGTAGGCCAGGTCCAGATGGCCCGCCCGGGCGGCCATGACGGCCTGGGCACACGCCGACAGGGAGGAGTCCCGCACGGTCAGCGGCTCGTAGTAGGCGAAGTCGCGGGCGATCTGCTCCTCGGCGTGGCTGTCGAAGGACTCCTCGAAGTAACTGCCGCAGGTGTACATCGCCAGCACCAGGTCCGCCTGCTTGATCACCTGCTTGCGGTACAGGTCGAAGTAGGGGAAGTGGAGCATCAGCGGGTACTGGTCCGGGCCCGTACGCGAGAAGTCCCAGCGCTGGTATCGGGTGAAGCCGGCGTGCTGCTCGTGCACGCCGAGTTCGTCGTTGTAGGGGACGTGCATGGCCTCGGCGGCGTCCCTCCAGGCGGCGCTCTCCTCCTCGTCCACGCCGAGCCGGGCCGCCTCGTCGGGGTGGCGTTTGCAGGCGTCCGCGGCGGCCAGCAGGTTCGCCCGGGCCATGAGGTTGGTGTACGTGTTGTCGTCGGCGATCGCGCTGTACTCGTCCGGTCCGGTGACGCCGTCGATGTGGAAGGCGCCCCGGTCGTCGTGGTGGCCGAGGGAGCGCCACAGCCGGGCTGTCTCCACCAGCAGCTCCACCCCGACCTCGCGTTCGAACCTCTCGTCCCCGGTGACCGCCACGTACCGGACGACGGCGTCCGCGATGTCGGCGCCCACATGGAAGGCGGCCGTGCCGGCCGGCCAGTAGGCGGAGCCTTCTGACCCTTCGATGGTGCGCCAGGGGAACGCGGCGCCGCTCAGGCCGAGTTGGGCCGCGCGTTCGCGGGCGGCCGGCAGGGTGTCGAGGCGCCAGCGCAGTTCCTCGGCGGCGGCCCTCGGCGCGGTGTGGGTCAGCAGGGGCAGGACGAACGCCTCGGTGTCCCAGAAGGCGTGGCCGTCGTAGCCGGAGCCGGTGAGCCCCTTGGCGGGGATGGCGCGCTGTTCGGCGCGGGCGCCCGCCTGGAGGACGTGGAACAGGGCGAAGCGGACGGCCTGCTGGATCTCCTCGTCGCCGTCGATCTCGACGTCGGCGCGGCCCCAGAAGTCGTCGAGGTACGACCGCTGGTCCTTCAGCAGCCCCCACCAGCCGCTCTGCGCGGCAGCCGCCAGCGCCGCCTCGACCTGGTCGCTCATCGCGGGCCGGGAGCGGACGCCGGACCAGCCGTGCGCGACCAGCTTCTCCACGCGCAGCCGCTCCCCCGGCTCCAGCACGGAGGTGACGGTCAGCCGGGCCACATCCACGTTGCTCTCACTGCTCGTCGTGGTGCGTTCGGGGCCGGTGACGACATGGTCGGCGGCCACGGCGACCCTGAGGCCGCTGCGCCGGGTGCGGTGGACCAGGCGCAGCCGGCTGCCCGAGGCGAGGTCCTCCTCGGGTTGGAGCGGCGACTTCAGCGCCTTGGCGGCGCGCGGGTCGCCGTCGGGCTCGGGCAGGCTCTCGTTGGTGACCAGCTCCGACTGGACGACGACACGGGTACGGCTGTCGACGGGCTCCACCTCGTACGCCACGGCGGCGATCGCCCGCTGGGTGAGGGACACCAGCCGCGTGGAGCGCACACGGACGGTCGAGCCGGCCGGGGAGGTCCACTCGCAGACCCGTTCCAGCACGCCCCGCCTGAGGTCCAGGGTCCGTTCATGGGTGACGAGCCGTCCGTAACGCAGATCGAACGGCTCGTCGTCGACCAGCAGGCGCAGCACCTTGCCGTTGGTGACGTTGATCGACGTCTGGCCGGACTCGGGATAGCCGTAGCCGGCCTCGGCGTAGGGCAGCGGGTGCAGTTCGTGGACGCCGTTGAGATAGGAGCCGGGCAGACCGTGCGGTTCGCCCTCGTCCAGGTTGCCGCGCCAGCCGATGTGGCCGTTGGACAGGGCGAACACGGACTCGCTCTGGGCCAGTACGTCGAGGTTGAGTTCCGTCTCGCGCACGGTCCACGGCTCAACGGCGTACGCCCGCTGCTCGATCACTTCCGGCCTCCCAGCTCGTCGAGGTCCTTCACGACGACGTCGGCGCCGTGCTCGTACAGCGCGTCGGTCTGTCCGACGCGGTCGACGCCGACGACGTACCCGAAGCGGCCCGCGCGGCCCGCGTCCATGCCGGCCAGGGCGTCCTCGAAGACGGCGGCCGCGGCCGGTTCGATGCCCAGGTCCCCGGCGGCGGCCAGGAACGTGTCGGGGCGTGGCTTGCCCGGCAGTTCGCGCTCTGCCGCGACCACACCGTCGATCCGTACGTCGAAGAAGTGCTCGGCACCGATCGACCGCAGCACGTCCCGGCAGTTGGCGCTGGAGGAGACGAGGGCGGTGCTCAACCCATGGGCACGGACGGCCTCCAGATAGCGCAGGGTGCCGTCGTAGGCCTCGACTCCGTCGGTGCGGATCTTCGCCAGGACCAGTTCGTTCTTGCGGTTGCCCAGCCCGTGCACGGTCCGCGCGCCCGGTGGGTCGTCCGGGTCTCCGTCGGGCAGGTCGATGTCCCGGGAGGCGAGGAACGTGCGTACGCCGTCGGCGCGTGGCAGGCCGTCGACGTACTCGTCGTAGTCGGACGCGTCGAACGGCCGGTAGTCCTCACCGTCGCGCTCGCGCAGAAAGGCGTCGAACATCTCCTTCCAGGCGGCCGCGTGCACGACGGCCGTCTTGGTGACGACACCGTCGAGGTCGAAGAGGCAGGCGTGGATGTCGTCGGGAAGTCCGAGCTGCGTCATACAGGGACCGGTTCCCCTCAGGGAGATGTCCACTGAGTGGCGCACGCCACATTCGCGCCCCGGACGGCCCGGGCGCCGGGTGACACACTCTGCGGTGTGCCGCTCACCTTCGACGACCTCGTCCACCGCGCCCGCGCCCTCTCCCGGGGCGGCCGGCGCGCGATCCTCGGCATCGCCGGCAGCCCCGGCGCGGGCAAGTCGACCCTCTCCGAGCACCTGGTGCGGGAACTGAACGGATCCGGTCGACCCTGGGTCGCGCACGTCCCCATGGACGGCTTCCACCTCGCCGACGCGGAACTGGAGCGGCTCGGCCGCAGGGACCGCAAGGGCGCCCCCGACACGTTCGACGCGGCCGGGTACGCGGCCCTTCTGGGGCGGCTGCGGGAGGAGACGGACGACGAGGTGGTGTACGCACCCGGCTTCGAGCGCGTCCTGGAGCAGCCGCTCGCGGGGGCGGTCCCGGTGCCGCCGACGGCCCGGCTCGTCGTCACCGAGGGCAATTACCTGCTCCTGGACACCGGCGCCTGGGCCCGGGTCCGCCACCGGCTCGACGAGGTGTGGTTCTGCGAACTCCCCGAGCGGGAGCGCGTCCACCGGCTCGTGGCCCGTCACGAGCAGTTCGGCAAGACCTACGAGGAGGCGATCGCGTGGGTGTCGCGCTCGGACCAGCCCAACGCCGAGCTGGTCGCCACGACCCGGGGACGGGCCGACCTCGTCGTGCCGGCGTCGGCGCTGCCGCGTGTGGAGACCTGACCATGGGCTTGGACATCACGGTGCTGGCGGTCGACTGGGAGCGGCTCCAGCGGGCGCCGTCCGGGGAGCGGTACACCCTCCTCGAGGATGCCGCGCTGCCGGAGGACGAGCTCGACTGGGGCGCGGAGCCGCAGCGGGGATGGGTGTGGCCCGCCGCGTCGCATGTCCCGTGGTGCGGCCGGTACGAATTCCACAGCACCCCCGGCTCCTACAAGCCCCACTTCTGGGCGGGGCAGGCCTGGGACGACGTACGGGAGTATGCCGCCCCGGGAACGCGCGAGCACCTGGACGCGTTCCTGCGGGACCTGATCTGGGACACCGAGGACATCTCCGTCCCGGGGCTGTTCCCCACGGACACCGACCCCTGGCACTCCCGGCTGCTCCTCGCCTGCCCGCCCGCGACCGTGTCCGCACTGGCCGGGCACTGGGCACGCGCCGAGCCCCTGCTGGAGGGCCTGCGCGTGCCCTACGGCACGCATGCCGCGTGCCCGGGGCGGTGGATCGAGGACTTCGACGAGTTCTCGGTGCTGCTGCGGGAGTGGGGCGTGGTGGTGACCGAGACCGGACGACGCGGGTGGGGCCTGGTCGGCCTGCCCTTGTGATGCCCGGGCCGGCTCACGCAGGAGTCACCCGCCAGGTGCGGGCCGGCGGGCGCGCAGTGTGAGGGTCAGGGTGTGCGGGCCGAGTCCACCGATGTAGACGCGGTTCCCGGTCGTCGCGTCGGTGCCGCCCACCACGGTGTAGTCCTGCCCCGGGTCGTACCGCAGTACGTCGCTCCGGTCCGGCCCGGCCAGCGGTTCGCCCGCCTCGACGTCGGCCTCGACCCGGATCTCGTCGTCACCGGCCCGGTAGGTCATCGGCCCGGTCGTCAGGCACCAGCGTCCGTCGCCGACCGGTACGGCGCCCTCCGGCACTCCACCCGGCCGGAAGGTCAGTTCGAGAGCCCAGGGCACCCGCGGTCCGCTGATGTCGATCCGCAGGTCGGCACCGTCGTCCCTCAGGTCCACCTCGACGCGGGTCGTGTGGGAGACCTCGTCCCGGGGCCGGTCAGGGAAGGCCATCGAGGCCGAGAAGCGTCCGTCGTCCACCAGCCGGTAGACGCCGTCGTCCCGCCTCTCGCCCTTCTGGAGCGGCTGGTAGTAGGCGGCGGTGAGGGTTTCGGTGAGCCGGTACCGGTTGTCGGCGAGCTGCTCCACGCCGGCGGCGCGGAACGGGCCCAGGTCGAAGAACCCCCGGGAGAGACGGACCGCGTCGAGGACCGCGTCACCGGCGAACAGGCGCAGGAAGGTGGGATCGCAGGCGAGGCCCGAGCGGATGCGCCGGTGCTCGGGCACGTCGGAGCCGCCGTACACCACCGTGTGCGCGGTGGCCGAGGCGCGTGCGGCGAGGCGCGCGGTGGCGATGTACCGAGCACGCGGGAGTGTCTCCGCCACCGGTGCCGGCAGGGCGCGGCACAGATCCGGGGTGAGGAGGGTCTCGGCCAGGAGGTCGGGGTCGTCGATGCCTCCGGCGGCCGCCAGCCGCGCCGCCCGGCTGAAGTCGCCCCGGCCGGTGCGGATCGCGAGCAGCCGGTAGTGCGGCAGGTAGGGCGCCAGCGGGAACGGGTGCTTCTGGTCCTGCCGTCGCGACAGGACGGTCTCCACCGTGCCGTCCGGCCTGATGAGGTCCAGGGTGGTGGCGAGATTGTGTTCGACGGCGTCCCGCAGGTCGGTGCGGCCGAGTACGTCGGCCAGCAGCAGCAGCGACGGGTTGGACACGTGGGCCGCGTAGTTGGCGCTCCGCTCCGAGTACAGGCCCTCCACGTCGATGTCGACGCCTTCTGAGAGCCACTGCTCGATGCGGGCGAGCAGCCGGTCGTCGGGGAACGAACGGTGCAGCCGGGCCAGCGCCGCGGACAGCTCCCAGCGGTGGTTCGGGGTGTGCACCCCACCGGTCAGGAGACTGTCGGAGGCGGCGCCGGCGATCTCGGCGAGCGCCGCCGTCACCTCGCGCAGTTCCGGCCCCGCGCCCGCGGCGAGGACGTGCGCGTCGCACACGTCGTTGACGGTGAAGGCGGAGTCCGGCGGTGACTGCACGTTGTCACCGCCGGCGAAGAGGCCGGTGGGTGTCTGCGTGGCCCGGAGGGCGCGGAGGTGGGTCATCGCCGCGGCGACGGCCTGTCCGCTGCGGTGCAGTGCCGAGTCCGGGGACCGGTACGCCGCGACGAGGGTCTTCACCCGGCGCGCCAGAGCGCGGTGGGGCAGGCCGGCGGGTTCCTCGTCGGGGTCGGCCGCCAGCGGGACGGCCAGCCGGTCGGCGGCGCCGGCCGCCGACCGGACGAACTCGTGGTCGAGCGGGACGGTCAAGGTCAGTCCTTCAGTCCGGCGTTGATGTCGGCGCCCATGACGTAGCGCTGGAAGACCAGGAAGACGGCGATCAGCGGGATCATGGAGATGACCGATGCGCCGAGCAGGACCGACCAGTTGATGTTCTGCGCGCCGACGATGCTCTGGATACCGATCTGCACGGTGAACTTGTTGGGGTCGTTGAGCATCAGCAGCGGCCAGATGTAGTCGTTCCACCGCCACTGGAAGGACAGGATGGCCAGGGTCAGCATGATGGGCCGGGAGAGCGGCACCATGATCCGCAGGAAGATCGACAGTTCCTTGGCACCGTCGATGCGCGCTGCTTCCACGAGTTCGTCGGGAACCGTCAGGAAGAACTGACGGAACATGAAGCATCCGGTCGCGGTGAGCACGGCCGGGAGGATGATGCCGGCGAACGAGTTGTAGAGGCCGAGGTCGCGGACCACCAGGAACTCCGGGGCGAGCATGACCTCGGACGGCAGCATCGTGGTGGCCAGGATGCAGAGGAAGAAGACCTTGAGCCACTTGTTGTCGTACTTGGCCAGCGCGTACCCGGTACAGCAGCTGACGCCCACCGTGAGGATCGTCGTGATCACGCACACGATGGTCGTGTTGATGAAGTACTGGGAGAAGTTGGCGCTGCTCCACGCTGCCTTGAAACCCGACAGGGTGGGGTTGTGCGGAACCAGCGTCAGCGGATAGGAGAACAGGTCGCTGGCCGGCTTGAGGGAGCTGAGGATGAACCACAGCACCGGCAACCCGTACAGGCACGCCAGGATCCACAGCAGTGTCGTCGCGGACACCGCCTGCCGGAGCCCACCGGTGGCCGCTCCGCGGGGCCGCTTCTTGGAGACGGCCCGTCCGGAACCGGCGTCGGCCGGGCGTGGGATGTCTGTGGTTGTCATCGGTTCTCCACCCGCCGGTTGACGATCAGCTGGATGATCGCGACGGCCATCAGGATGAGCATGAGCACGAACGACGCGGCGCTCGCGTAGCCGATCTGGCCCCGTTTGAAGCCGGTCTCATAGATGTACTGGACCATCAGGTTGTTCGACGTTCCGGGTCCGCCGTTGTTGAGGGCGACGAACACCGGGTATTCCTTCATCGCGTTGATCGTGTTGAGCAGGATGACGATGAACGAGGTGGGCGCGATGCTCGGCAGCGTGATGTGGAAGAACTGACGCCAAGGGCCGGCACCGTCGAGCGAGGCGGCCTCGTAGTACGACACCGGTACGTTCTTGATCGCCGCGATGAACAGCAGCATCGAGAAGCCCGTCCAGGCCCAGGACGCCGCCATCACCACCACCAGCAGCGACAGGTCGGCGTTCGACTGCCAGGGAACGGCGTGCCCGCCGAGCTCGTGGATGAGGTAGTTGACCAGTCCGAAGTTCTCACCGAACAGCCACCGCCACAGGACACCCACGACGATGGGCGACAGCAGCCACGGGATGAAGAAGATGACGCGGGCGACCGAGGCGCCCTTGGCGTGCTTGCTCACCACGACATTGGCGATGAGCAGCGAGAACACGAAGTTCAGCGGGACGAAGAGCACGGCGTACAGCAGCGTCCGGGTCAGCGCGTCGTAGAAGGTGGAGTCCCCGAACAGGTTGCTGTAGTTGTCCAGTCCGACGAACTGGAACACACCTACGCCCGTGTAGTTCGTGAAGGAGTAGACGAGCCCGATCACCGCCGGCCAGACGAAGAACAGCGCGAAGAGCACGACATTGGCCGCGATGAGGACGAGCGGCGCAAGGGTGTACTTACTACGTCTCCTGGGCGGGCTCGCGGACACGTCCGGGGCGCGTTTGGTCATCTTCCTGACTCCGTGCTGGTGGAAATGGGTTCCGGTGGGCTCAGGGCTGTGAGCCCGGCATCACGTGAGGCCCGAGGCCGGGCGGCGGTGTCTCGACCCCGCCGCCCGGGCCTGCCGGCCTGCGCTCAGCCGCCGACCTGCTGGTTGTAGACGTCCACGATGTTCTGCAGGGCCTTGTCGGACGACTGCTGGCCGTTGATCGCCTTGCCGAGCTCCGTCTTGGTCGGGTCCTCGGGGAGGCTCTTGCCCTTCAGCACCCACTTCGTCTGCGCGGTGTTGAAGTAGCCGGAGATCGGGGCGTAGAGCGGGATCGACTCGTTGTAGAGCTTGAACGCCGCCTGCGCCGCCTCGGACTTGAAGGGGTACTTCGGGTTCAGACCGCTCTCGACCGGCAGGAACCCGGACGTCTCGCACAGCGCCTGGTAGTGGGCCGGCTCGTACAGCCAGGACAGGAACTTCTTCGCGGCGTCGGCCGCGGCGGCGTTGTTGTTGAAGCCCACCGTCATGCCGCCGCTGTTGACGTCGCTGGCCTGCACCGGCTGGGCGGGGGTCGGGACGCTCGCCCAGTCGAACTTCTTGATGCTCTCCGCGAAGGCGGGCACCTGCCACACGCCGGACCAGTAGGCGACCACGTCACCGCTCTGGAACATGGCCGACGGGTCGGCGCCGCTGGTCCACACCGACTTCGGCATGGTCTTGTCGTCGTTCCATCCGACGAAGGTCTTCACGGCCTTCTTGGTCGCCGCGTCCACCGAGAACTTGCCGGAGGAGTCCGCGTGGACGTACTTCCCGCCCTTCTCGTACACCATGGCGCGGAGCCGGGAGGGCGACTGGTCGAATGTGAGGGAGTACTTGGCGCCGGTCTTCTCGCGGACCTCGTCCGCCGCCTTGATGAAGTCGGTCCAGGTCCAGGTCTTCTGGGGCGAGGTCGGGAAGGAGACGCCGGCCTTCTTGAAGAGCGTCTTGTTGATGAACATGCCGGACGCGGTGACGTCCGAGGGGATGGACAGCACCTTCCCGGACGAGTCCTTGGCGAGGAAGTTGGCGTTGATCTTGTTGCTCTTCTTGTTGGCGATGGAGCCGAGGTCGATCAGCTTGTTCGCCCAGATCGGGTCCAGCGCCGGCACGGCCGCCACGTCGGGCAGGGAGTTAGCCTGCGCGGCGTTGTGCAGCTTCGTCGGATAGCCGTCGTAGGGGATGTTGACGAGGTTGACCTTGACGCCGGTTTCCTTCTTGTACTGCGCCACCATCTTCTTCCAGCCCGCGTCCTGCCCCGGAACCGTGGAGATCCAGAACGTCAGCGACTTGGAGGTCCCGCCCGAGTCGGACCCCGACCCGCAGGCGGAGAGCAGAAGGGCACCCGCCGTGGCCACGGCAGCGAGGGGAACAACGCGACGTATGCCGCCGCGGCCGAGCCGGCGCGAGCGCCGCACACCCAGACTGGTCATCTTCAATCCCTTTTCGTCGTAGCGGAAGAAGCACGGCGCCAGCCGAGGCGGCACGGGTGCATTTTGCAGGAAATTTCGCTTTCCGGGGGCACGGCCTCGCCCGGCCGCGTCGCCTTGACGGGTGGGGTCCCCGGCCATGACGGCCGACGTCGCACAAGCACGCCCTCGTGCGACTGCCGTACTTCGCGTACGGACGGGAGGCTCACCCGGAGTCGGCGTCCCGGCCGACTCAGAAAGCGCTTGTCCGGACATTGGCAGACCGATGGCGCAGCCGTCAATGCTTCGCCAGCACCGCTCCGGTCACGGTTTGAATTCCATGGGCGACCGCCAGCTTCCCGGCGCCCGCCACCGTGCCGGTGTCCCCCACCACGCTGCTGACCACCTCGGTGGGCCAGCTCAGCCGGGCCAGCTCGGCCCGCACACCGGGCAGGAGCTGCGGATCCGCGCCGGTGGCGCCGCCCAGCACGATCAGTCCGGGGTCCATGACGGCGACGACAGCGGCGGCGAGCCGGCCCACGTCGGCGGCGTGCGCGTCGAGGACGGCGCGGGCCCTGGCATGCCCCTGCCCGGAGAGGGCGAGGAGCCGCTCGGCGGTGCGCGGGCGGGGGCCGTCGGTGTCCTGCCAGGTCTCGGCCGCCCGGCGGAGCAGGGTACGCGAACCCATGCGCTGCTCCAGGCCTTCGTGGTGCGGGGCACGGCTGTCGTCCCAGGGGTAGGGCAGCCGGGCCACCTCGCCGGCTGCGCCGTTCGCACCGCGCAGGACCCGGCCGCCGATGACGACGGCGAGACCGATGCCGACGCCGATGCGCAGATAGCCGAAGGTGTCGCGGCCCACGGCGGCGCCCTCGTGCAGTTCGGCGAGGGCGGCGCAGTTGACGTTGTTCTCCAGGTGGACGGGCACGCCCTCGGGCAGGGCGACGGCCATGGCGTCGAAGACGGGTCCGGCCTTGGCGGTCGCTGGGCGTTCCCCGGCGCCCTCCCCGTCGCGCGTGGTGACGTCACCGACGGCGACGACGACGGCCCGCAGCGGGGCGCCGGCGGGCAGTGCGTCGAGGACCTCGCGGACGGTGCCGGCGGCCTCCGGGCGGGAGCCCGTGCCCTCGGCGAGCAGGGTGCCGTCCAGGGCGCAGCCGCGTACCCGGGTCCTGGCCGGGCCCAGGTCGACGGCCAGCACGGCACCGGCGGCGGGGCCGAGCCGGTAGACGGCGGCGCTGCGGCCGGTGCCGCCGGAGGCCCGCCCGGAGTGGGCGGCGAGCTCGAGGGCCTCGAGCTCGGCCACGGCGGAGGAGACGGTCGGCTTGGAAAGGCCCGCACCTGCCGCCAGCTGGGGGCGGGTGGCCGTGCCCGCCTCGGCCAGTACGTCGAACACCACACGGGCACTCTCACTCAGGTGCATGGTCTCCCCAGGTCGTGCTGCGGCCTTGCCGGCCGTCCGCAGGGTCGCGCGGCATCGGGAAATCCGTGCCTCTTGACGCACCCTACTTCGTTAGTTAACTTCCTAACGAAGTTCACGGTACTCGCCTGCCGTGCTCCGCAGAAGCCCGTCCCGGGGCTTCCGTACCTCTTCAACTGCCGTGGTCCGACGGGTAGTTCGCCTGCGTCCGCCGTGACCGCGCAACGACGAAAGAGGACCCGTGCAGGACTCCACGCCTTACGCGGTCGGTATCGACGTGGGCGGCACCAAGACGCAGCTGCGTGCCCTCTCGGGCGGCGACCGCGTCGTCGACCTCGTCCGCAGCAGTACGGGCTGGCGACCGCACGACCCCGGGGCCGCCGCCGGCCGGCTGGCCGCTCTGATCCACGACGCCCTGCCGGCCGGCGCATCCCCGTCCGCCGTCGCCGTGGGCGGTCACGCCTGCGAGACACCACGCCAGTGCGAAGCGATCCGGGCCGCGCTCCATGAGCGGCTGGGGGTGCCCGTCCTGGTCGTGGGCGATGCCGAGCTGCTCGTCCCCGCCGCGGGACTGGACAAGGGCGTCGGCCTGGTCGCCGGTACCGGTTCGGTCGCGGTGGGGCGGTTGCCCGACGGCGGTCCGGTCCAGGTCGGCGGCTGGGGTGCCGTACTGGGCGACGAGGGCGGCGCGGCCGGGCTCGTCCGCGAGGCCGCACGGGCCGTCTGGGCGGCGCACGACCGCGGTGAGGCACCCGACGCACTGGCCGCCGGGCTGATCACCGCCTTCGAGGTGGCCGAGGTGCCCGCGCTCGGCGCGGCGCTGGAGGCCGCCTCGGACGTCTCCGCCGAGTGGGGCCGGCACTCCCCCGTGGTGTTCGCCGCGGCCGAGGCGGGCTCGCCGCTGGCCCGGGCCGTGATCGCCGAGGGCGGCCGGGCGCTCGCCTCGCTCGTCGTACGGCTCGCCCGGCGCGGGGTCACGGTGGACGACGTGGTGGTGGCGGGCGGCATGGTGCTCGCCCAGCCCGCGCTGTACACGGCGTTCGTCTCCGCGCTCACCGAAGTCCTGCCCGGGGCCCGGCCGCACCCCCTGCGTGTGCCACCGGTCGAGGGCGCCGTGGCGCTGGCCCGTTCACTCCTGTGAGCCGGACGGCCGCCGTTCACGTACCGGACACCGGCCCGTGGCCGTTCCCTCTCCGAAGGGTCACAACACGGCCGTAGATCTTCGCTCGTACGCAACAGGTGCCACAGAAATCGCCAGAGGCACCCCGAGTCGCACAGCCTGCATCCCCTCCCGGCCGCACGGCCGAAGCACCCGTCGCAAAACTCCAGAGAGGCGCACCCCATGCCGTCATCAGCCGGGCACCGCAGCACCGCAACCGTCGACAGACGGGGCTTCCTCAAGACCTCCCTCGGGGCCTCGGCGGGCCTGCTCGCCGCCCCGGCCTTCGCCACGTGGCTCACCGCCGCCGACGCGAAGGCCGCCACCGGCCCCGCCGCGTTCGTCGACGACTACAAGTCGAACGTCACGACGAACCTGACCCCCGAGACCAACGCGGTCGTCCGGATCCTGGGCGGCATGTCGAAGGTGTGGAAGACCGGCGGCGCCTGGGACACCGGCCGGGTTCTGGACCGCGAGGTGCTGCGCGCCAACATGCGCTACTGCGCCCGGATCACGACGGCCCGCACCGAGGCCCAGGCCAAGGAGGCCTTCCTCTACGACCGCCAGCACCAGAGCTACGCCATGATCGCCGGTCTTGGTCCGCTCGCCGAGCTGTACAAGGCGGGCGCCAGGGCCGTCACGTCGATCACCGGCGCCCCGGACGGCACTCCCGCCGGCAAGATCAACGATGCCGTGCCCGCCGACGCCCCGGCCGGATCCGCGCTCGGCGCGGGCTCCTACGACTCGGAGCTCGGCAAGGTGGCAAAGCTGGTCGACACGGTGCGCGGGCCGTTCGCCTCGGGCAACCCGGGCAAGTTCGCCTTCCAGTACCCGCGTCCGTGGCGGATGAACGAGGACAGCGAGGTCGTCGACACCGGGAAGAAGGACGCCCTCGGCTACCCGGTGTACGACTCGGAGGTCGTCGTCGCCACGCAGCTGCTGCGCCAGCGCTCCGAGGACCCCAAAGAGGACGGCGGTTTCCCGAGCGGCCACACCAACGCCTTCCACCTGGCCGGACTGGCCTACGCGTACGCGGTGCCCGAGCGGTTCCAGGAGCTCGTGACGCGTGCCTTCGAGCTGAGCCACACCAGGATCATGTCGGGCATGCACTCCACCGTCGACGTCCTCGGCGGCCGGATCATGGCCACCGCCCTGACCGCCGCGACGCTGGCCGACCCGGCGAACGCGGAGCTCAAGGCGGCGGCCCGCGCCCAGGCCCTCGCCTACTTCACGCAGCAGACGGGCACGACGCCGGACACGCTGTACACCCACGCGCACGCGGACGCCGGTGACGCGTACGCCGACCGCGAGGCCAACGCCCGTGCGGTCGAGCCCCGGTTGACGTACGTCCTGCCGCGCCGCGGCCGCAAGGACCCGCTCACCGTGCCGAAGGGCGCGGAGGTCCTGCTGGAGACGCGGCTGCCCTACCTGGACGCGGCCCAGCGGCGCGAGGTGCTGCGGACGACGGCGCTGCCCTCCGGGTACGTCCTGCTGGACGGCTTCGAGCAGTGGGGGCGGCTGAACCTGTTCGCCGCGGCGGACGGGTACGGCTCCTTCGACCGCGACGTCACCGTGACGCTGGACGCCGCCGCCGGCGGTTTCCACGCGGCCGACAGCTGGCGCAACGACATCGAGGGCGACGGCGGGCTGACCAAGCGCGGCACCGGCACGCTCACCCTCACGGGCCACAACCGCTACCACGGCGGGACGGTCGTCGAGAACGGCGTGCTGGTCGCCGCGTCCCCCAACGCCCTCGGCGAGGGCGATGTCCGGGTCACCGGCGGCACGCTCCGCGCTGACAAGGTGCTGCGGGTGCGCGGCTCCTACGTCCAGGAGGGCGAGTCGACGCTGGAGCTGCTGCTCCGCAAGAACCACGGCCCGGCGCTCACGGTGAGCCGGCGGGTCCTGCTGGGCCGGGGCAGCGTGCTGTCGCTGCGGCTCGACACCGAGCGCCCGCCGGCCGCGGGGACGACCGTCCCGGTGCTGTCCGCTCCAGGACTGCGCGGCGGGTTCGCCCGCGTCGAGCTGGTCTCCGACACGCTGCGGGCCGTACCCGTGCACACGTCGGAGGGCCTGTCGGTACGACTCGTGCGGCGGTGACACCGTGCGCGGCGGGGGCTGATGCAGAGTGGGTCCATGAGGGACCTCCGGATCGCTCCCGCCGTTCCCCGGCCGGTGTCGCTCTCTCCCCCGGCACCGGCGGGGGCCGCGCGGCGGCCCGGCCGCCGGTGGTGGGTGCCGCTCCTGGTGGTCGTGCTGCTCGCGCAGATGGCCTTCGCGATGGTCACGACCGCCGTGCGGCAGACCCCGGCCATCGACGAACCGGTGTACGTGGGCACGGCCGCCGAGTACACGCACGAGCACCGGCTGCGCCACAACCCCGAGCATCCGCCACTCGGCAAGCTGGTCATCGGCGTCGGGGTGGCCCTCGCGGATCCGCACATCGACCCCTCCTTCACCGAAGACCAGGGCAGGCTGGGACGGCACCTGCTCTACGAGTCGGGCAACGACCCGTGGCGGCTGATGCTGTGGGCCCGTCTCCCCGTGATCGCGCTGACGCTGCTGTTCGGCCTGGTCGTGTTCGCCTTCGCCCGTGAAGTGGCCGGGACGGCAGGGGCGTCGACCGCCCTCGCGTTGTACTGCTTCTCCCCCGACGTCATCGCCCACGGCTCACTCGCCACGCTCGACGTGCCGGCCGCGGGGTTCGTGCTGACGTCGGCGTGGCTGCTGTGGCGGGCCCGCCGCGGACCCCGGCTGTACGTACCGCTCGCCGGGATGGCGCTGGGGGCGGCCCTGGCGACGAAGATAAGCACGCTCCCTGCCGTGCCGGTACTGATGGCGCTGGGCGCCGTATCGGTGTGGCACGCGTCGGCGGGCGGCCGGGCCCGGCTTCTGCCGCGGGCGGTGGCGGGCGCGGCTGTGGTGGCCCTGGCCGCGGTCGCGGTCGTGTGGGCCACGTATCTGATGGTCGATCCGCGACTGCGGTGGGCTCCCGAGCAGCATGTGCCGCACGTGCGGGGGCTGCGGGGGCTGCTGGTCGATCTGCTGCCGTTCCCGGAGGCGTACCGGGACGGGATGCGGATCCAGTTCGGCCTGGAGAACCGGCCGTGGCAGGGCTTTCTGTTCGGCCGGCTGTACTCGGGCTCGCTCTGGTACTACCTGCCGGCCGCGCTGCTGGTGAAGACGCCGCTGGGGATGCTCGCGCTGTGGCTCGCCGGGTCCGTCGTCGTGGTCGCGGTACGCCGGCTGCGGCCGGCCGCGCCGTATGTACTGGCCGCGCCTGTGGTGCTGCTGGCTGCGGCCACCCAGGGGGCACGGGATCTCGGTACGCGGTACGCCGTGTTCCTGCCGCTGTTTCTCGCCGTGGCCGCCGGGGGCCTTCTGCTGGTGCGGCGGCGGTGGGTTGCCGGTGTCGTGGGGGTGCTGGTGGTGTTCGTCGCCGTCAGTTCGCTGCGTACGTACCCCTATTACCTGCCGTACTCCAACGAGGCGTTCGGGGGGCCGGGCCGGACCCGGGAGCGGTTGCACGACTCCAACGTGGACTGGGGGCAGGACCTCGGGCGGCTCGCCGAGCGGTTGCGGGAGCGGTATCCGGATGAGCGGGTGTGGCTGGTGTACAAGGGCAGCGGGGTGCCGGCTGCGTACGGCATCGAGGCCGAGGATCCGCGTGGGGTGCGCGGCGGTGATGTGCGGGGGCTGCTGGTGGTGTCGGACTCGGCAGCCGCGAAGGCGACGGGGCGGCTGGCCGGGTTGATCGGCAGCAGCCGCCCCGTTGACGACGTCGGGCACTCGATCACGATCTATCGCCGTTGAGCGCTGCTCAATGGGTCGCGTGGAAGAAACCGTCCACGCTCACGTGCTCCATGACTCGACTCGCCACGCGGTAGCGGCCGTTGGGGACTTCGGGGCACCTGGCGACGTGGACCGCGAGGGGGCCCGCGAACTCGTAGCCCCTGCGTTCCGCGTGGCGGGCCAGGGCGTCGGTGAGGGCCTGGCACACATGGGTGCTGTGGCTCGCCAGGCGGTCGTGTATGTCGTCGACGAGTTCCACGTCGTAGGCGTTGGGGACCATGACACGGCCCTCCCGGCACACCACGGCCTTGTCGTCGCACTCGCGTCGCAGGGCGTCGACGACCTCGACCGGGTCCTTGTCGCGGACCCGGGCCCACAGGGCGTCAAATCGGTTCTCCAGGGTTTCTTCCAGCGCACTCAGCGCGCCCATACGGTGTCACCTGCCGGAACGTCGTCGGTTCGGTCGGGGTGGAGGGGACGGGGTGCCCGCTACCGCTCGTCGAAGTCGTCGGGCCGCACCTCGGCCTCCTCCAGGGCCTCGCGGAGCGTACGGCCGGTGGCGCCCGGCGGTCGGGACCGGGGATCGTCCTGGTGCTCCAGGACCTCGGCCGTGGTCTCCGTCTTCGGCCGGTTCTCCTCGGGGACGGTCATGACGGTGGCTCCTTTCGGGATCATCTGCGGCGGCGGGTTCCCGCCCGGCGTCCGGGTATCCCCGCGCCGGGCACCTCATGTGCTGTCCGAGGAAGCCCTGGTCACCTCGGTGCGTGAGCTATGTTGAACGTTCGTGGGAGACGAAGGAGGCGCACCGGTGCCATCGCCGCAGCAGGCACGCGCACAGGCATCCGCGATCACCTCGGGGAAGGCCGCACCCGAAGCGGAGGTCTCCCCGTCCTCCCAGCTGCGAACACTCTTCGACCGGCCTCGGCTGTCCCCGGGCCAGCGGCGCATCGCCCAGTACCTGATCGAGCACATCACCGAGGCGGCGTTCCTGTCGATCACGGATCTCGCCGACCGGGTGGGCGTGAGCCAGCCGTCGGTGACGCGGTTCGCCTCGGCGGTGGGCTTCAGCGGGTACCCGGCGCTGCGGGAGAAGCTCCAGTCGATCGCGCTCGGCACCCTCGCGGGCGGCCCGGCCGAGGAGATCCGGGGCAACGAACTGCAGGCGGCGGTCGACGCCGAGATCGAGAACCTGGAGAACCTGCGGCGGGACCTCGCCGATCCGAACCTGGTGATCGACATCGGCCGCAAACTGTCGTCGTCGACCCCGCTGACCGTCCTCGGCCTGCGCATCTCCGTCTCGCTCGCCGAGTACTTCGCCTACGCCGCCCGGCGGATCCACCCGGACGTCAGGCTCGTGACCCGGGGTGGCAGCGTCGCGTACGACGCGCTGCTGCAGTCGCGTGAGGCGGGCGGCACCTGGGTGCTGGCGTTCTCCATGCCCCGGCACGCGCAGGAGACCCTGACGGCCGTGCGCGTGGCACGCGGTGCCGGGCTCAAGGTCGCCCTGATCACCGACCTGGCGCTCGGGCCGCTCGCGGACGAGGCCGACGTCGCCTTCGCCACCGGCACCGGATCGCGCCTCGTGTTCGACTCCTACGCGGCCCCGGGCGTGATGTGCTCGGCGCTGCTGCAGGCCATGACGGACGCGGACCCGGAGCGGACGCAGGCCCGGCTCGAGGAGTACGAACAGGTCGCCGACCAGCACCATTTCTTCCTCAGGGACTGAGGCACGGCCGGCCGGACCGGTCACCGGAGCAGACAAAGGGATCATCCACAACAAAGCGCGCATGAATGTTTTCATGCTCCTTGCAAACCGGATGGCATATATAAATACTGCTCACGGATCGCGACCCGGCCCTACCGGATCCGTTCCCACCCGAGAAGGCCGGGTCCTACCCACTCCGGCGTCCCGGGTGTCCGTGGCGGCCCCGGCCATCCCCTAGGCCGGGGCCGCCCCGACCCGTCGTCCACCCTCACGACGCCGCACACCCGGAAGCGATGATCATGCCCCTGACGACCACGCGCATCAGCCCGGACTGGCCCTGCCAGGTCAAGACCCCCGGGAGCTACGACTGGGAGCGCTCGGCGGCCAAGTGGCTGCGCGAGCTGGTGCCCACGCGCTACGGCGGCTACCCCGTGTTCATCCGCCACCCCGTCCTCCTCGCCCGGCACGCCCAGATCCAGGTCCAGCAGGAGATCCGGGTCGCCCGCACCGCCCTGCAGACCGCCCGCGCCGACCTGCCCGGTCTCGGCCTGCACGAAGGCGTCATCGAGCACACGATCAAGCTGTACGCCGCCGAGGTCATGCAGTTGCAGCACATCGCGCGCAGCGTCCGGGCGGTCACCCAGGCGCTGGTGGAGGCGAACCGCCAGCCGTGACCCGGGGGCATGACCGGCGCCGTGCGTGGCACACGTGAGGGAATGAGCACCACCGAAGTCCGGCGCGCAGAGCCGGTGACCACGGTCCTGACCTGGCAGGTGCGCCCCGGTCATGAGCAGGAGTTCGAGGAATGGACACGCGGCATCGCCCGCTGCGCCAGTGAGTTCCCGGGCAACGAGGGCGTCTCCTGGCTGACGCCGGAGGACGGCAACCGCTTCCACGCGGTGCTGCGCTGGTCCGACCAGCACCGGCTCGCGGCCTGGCTGGAGTCCGAGGAGCGGGCGCACTGGCACCGGAAGATCGAGGACATCGCCACCGAGGTCAGCAGCGAGCGCCAGTCGACCACCGGCATGGAGACGTGGTTCAGCCTGCCGGGCACGACGGTGCAGGCCCCGCCCCGGTGGAAGATGGTCCTCACGACGTTCCTCGGCGCCTATCCGTTCACCCTGCTCATCCAGTGGCTGGTGACGCCGCAGACGGCCGGCTGGCCGCTGCCGCTGAGGGCCGCCGTGTTTCCCCTGGTGCTGCTGCCGGTGCTGACCTATCTGGTGATGCCGCGGCTCAGCCGGCTGCTGCGGCTGTGGTTGTATCCGCGCGACGGCCACTGACCAGCGCGGGAAGCCGGACCTGACGGGCAGGGCGTGGCGAATCCCGGGGCGATCAGTGCGCACAAGGCAGTCTTCGAACGGGCCCGGGTGTGCCATGCTCGACGCGTGACAAGCGAGCCTGTGACGCCGGCGCAGCCCGGTGCCGCACCGGACCTGGTCGAACTGGCCAAGATCGTCGCCCGGCAGCGCGCCGAGCTGGACCGGCTGCGCGACCAGGCGGCGATGTCAGCTGTCGTGGAGCGGGCCACGGGCGCGGAGATGGCGTTGACCGGGTGTTCCGCGGACGCGGCCGGCGAACAGTTGCTCCAGCGGGCCAAGGCGGCCCGTCACACCCTGCTGGAGGAGTGCTGGATCACGCTCGGGCGTCTGGCGCCGGCCCCGCCCGACCCGGGCGAGGCGACCGAGCGCGCCGGCGCCGGCACCGGCACCTCAGGTCCCGGGCCCGGCTCCCTGGAGGAGACGGTCACGCCGGACGACGTCGCCGCCGCCCTGGCCCGTATCGGCCAGGCCCTCGTCCGGGTGGCGACACCGCAGGACCTCGCGCGGTGTCTGCTGGAGCATCTCGCTCCGGACATGGCCGCGGACGCGATCATGCTCTACGCCCGCAGGCCCGACGGCGGCCTCGAACTGATCGGGCACGCCGGCATCGAGGACGAGCTGGCCACCCAGTGGAGCCAGGTGCCGCCGCTGAGCGGGATCGCGGCGCTGGACGCGCTGCGGGCGGGTGAGCCGCGCTGGCTGGAGGACTTCCCCTCGGACGCCCGGCGGTACCTGCTGATCGGGGAGCCTCCCGAGCGGTGGCGGTCGCGTGCCTGGCTGCCGGTGCTCACGGCCGGCTCGGCCGAGGTCTGCATCGGCGTGCTGCGCGGCCGGGACAAGCCGTTCACGCCCCGCGACCGCGCTCACCTGCGGGGCGTCACCGGGCTGTGCGCCGGCCGGCTGCGTGCCTTCGACGCACCGCCGGAGCGGTCCGCCGACGCCGCCACGGACGCGGTGCAGGAACTGTTCGACGCGTTGCCGCTCGCGGCGATGCTGCTCACCCCGCTGAGCGCCGCCTCGGGTGAGACCGAGGACTTCCGGGTGGAGGCGGCGACCGCCCAGGCGGGCGATCTGCTGGGCCGTCCCGGTGAGGAGCTGGCCGGCCGGCGGCTGCTGGAGTTCCGGCCCGCCCTGGCGGGCGAGCCGCTGTGGTGGGGGTGCGCTCACACCCTGGCCACCGGGGAGCCGTACGAGAGCGAGCCGTTCGCGCACGAGGAGGTCCTGGCGGGCATCGCCGCGCTGTCCACATACACGGCGCGGGTGGCGCCGCTGCGCGACGCGCTGGTCGTCAGCTGGGTCCGGCACGGCTCCTCCGACCGGCAGGAGCAGCGGCTGGCGGATCTGCAGCGGCTGGGCAACCTCGGCTGGGCGAACTGGAACCTGGCCACGCTGGAGGCCTCCTGGTCGACCCAGGTGTTCGCCATCTTCGGCCGGGACCCCGCGGACGGCCCGGTGGGTCTCGCCGGCCTTGCGGAGCTCGCGCTGCCCGAGGACACGCCCGCGCTGACCCGAGCCGTCCGCGCACTCGTCGATGACGGCCGGGCTTTCGACCTGCCGTTCCGCATCAGGACGTCCGGGCTCATCCGGCATCTGCGCCTGGTGGCCGAGACCGTGGCCGACATGCACGGCACGCCCGTCGAAGTGCACGGTGTCGTCCAGGACATGACCGCCCGCAGGCAGGCGGAACTGGCTCTGGTCGAGAGCGAGCAGGCGATCCTCACGCAGAACGACGTGCTGCGGGCCGAGCGGACCCTGGCCTCCCGGCTGCAGCACGCGCTGCTGCCGATGGCGAACCGGCCGGTGCAACTGGCGGGACTGCGCGTCGAGGTCGCCTATCTGCCCGCCCAGTCGGGTGTGCACGTCGGCGGCGACTGGTTCAGCGCCGTGGAACTGCCCGACGACGGGGCGCTGCTGGTGGTCGGCGATGTCGCCGGGCACGGCGTCGGCGCCGTCGCCACCATGGCCCAGCTCCGCTTCACCGCGAAGGGCATGGTCATCACCGGCTCGTCGCTGACCGGCGCGCTCGCCCGGCTGAACACGCTGCTGCTGCACTCCCGCGACTCCCATGCGACGGCCACGATGGTGCTGGCCCGCTACAACCCCCGGCAGCGGCGCCTGGTCTGGGCCCAGGCCGGGCATCCCCCGCCCCTGCTGCTGCGGGACGGCGAGGCGCGGTACCTGCACCGGCCCCGCGGCATGGTGCTCGGGGCGACCTCCACGCCGGTCTACGAAGAGGCGGAGTGCCGCCTCGAACCGGGCGACCGGCTCATCCTCTTCACCGACGGCCTGGTCGAGCACCCTCCGGAGAGCATCGACCGAGGGCTGGAGCGGCTCGCCGAGGCGGTGGCGGCTCCGCACACCGACGGGCCCGGGTCGCTCGGGCCGTTGCTCGCGCGGATGCTGCCGGACGAGCGGCGGGACGACGTGTGTGTTGTGGACGTCCGGGTTCCGAGGGTGCGGGTGCGGTAGGGCAGACCGCGCCCCGGGGCAGGAATCACCACGGTGCCGCCGGTACCACCACAGGCCCACGAGCAGGGCCGGCAGGAACAGGGTGGGCAGCACCGGTACCGGTGAGACAGACGGGACGCGAGATCAGTCGACCGGGTGACCGGGCGCGATGGCGTGGGCGTCGGACAGGCGCAGCAGGGGACCCTCGTACTCCTCCCGTCCGCCCCATTCGACCGGGTCGAGAACGAAGCCGATGTGGTCTCCGCCGCCGGCACGCGTCACGATCCGGCCGACGAACCAGGCCGGCACGTCCTCCAGGACGACGGCCCCGCCGTACGCCTCCCGTAGCGGCAGCCCCTGGAACTTGTCCGTCCGGTCGCCGGTCCGCCCGCCGAACAGCTCGGCGAGGCCGCGCTGTTCACGGTCGAGCAGGTGCACGGCCAGCACGTCGGCGTTCCGGGCCACCCGGAAGGTGTGGTTGAGCTCGGACAGCCACACCACGAACCGCACGGGCCGGATCGAGCACTGCGAGGCGAACCCGACCAGACAGCCCGCCCGTTCACCCCCCGCGACCGCCGTGACCACGCACATGTCGGGATCCAGCAGACCGGCGAACGCGTCCATGCCCACACCACTACTCCTCCACCACGGTGGCTGACGCCCCTCGGTATCACCTCACCATGCCGGGGTGGGCATGCCATCCCGGGGAACACGTGCCGCCGTGGGGGCCGAAGCCACCCGACGGCAGGGAGAGGCGATGCCCGTCAGCTCGCGTTCGGTGCTGTGCGGGACTCCAGGGCCGTGCGGGTGTCGTTGCCGTAGACGCCTGTTTCGTCGCCGCGGATGCCGTACCAGAGCTGGAAGCGGGCGACCGCCGCGGTCAGGGTGGGGTCGTAGCTGCCCCTGGTGGAGCCGTCGCGGTAGACGTCCGGGATGCGCAGGAGGCGTTCCTGGAGTTCCGTCACCTCGGGGCCCGTGGCTCCCTCGCGGAGGGTGCCGGGGCCGTCGGGGTCGGCCGGAGCCGCGGCGGGTGGGGTGGGTGTCGGTGTGGAGGCGGGGGCGGACGCGGTCGGGCGGGGGGCGGGAGCCGCGGTGTCCTCGGTCTTCTCGCCGCGGAGCAGCAGCGCACCGCCGAAGCCGATCACCGCCGCCGCGACGACCGCCACCGCGACGGCGGCGCGGCGCAGTCCCGATCCGGGGCGTACGGCATGGCCGTCACCGCGGGCACGGGCCACCGGCGGGATTTCCTGCGTCATGGCCTCGGAGCCGGGCGGCGGTCCCGGCAGAGCGACGGATTCGTAGCCGCCGGACTCAGGTCCACCGGATGCGGAGGCGTTCTGTTCCCGGTACTCCCGCATCAGTTCGGCCAGCCCGTCGGTGCGGCGGGGCCGCAGGACGCGGATGGGTTCGAGGGCCGGGCCGTCGTGCGGCTGCCGGGACTCGGACGGTGTCGACACGTTGCTCTCCTTCCGTCCGGGCTCGGAGGCGCCCGTCTTCGAGGATCGTTCCGCCGCTAGATACGCGGCTTCCGGGCCAGGAGTTCAGAGAGCACTCAGTTCCTCCCTGTGACTGCACTGAGTGCCATCAGCGGCCTTCCGGGTGCTACGTTCCAGCCCATGAGCTCCGAGAAATCCGACCTCGGGAACGGAAAGCCGCCCATGCGGGACGCCCTGGTGGCGGCGGCCTTCCAGCTGTTCCTCGAGCGGGGTTACGAGCAGACCACCGTCGACGACATCGTGGCGCTCGCCGGCGTCGGACGGCGCTCGTTCTTCCGCTACTTCCCCTCCAAGGAGGACGTGGTCTTCCCGGACCACGAGCGGTGCCTGGCCGATATGACGGCCTTCCTGGCGGAGGGCTCGGACGACGACGAGCCGGTGCGGCGGGTCTGCGACGCGGCCCGGCTCGTGCTGCGGATGTACGCCGAGAACCCGACGTTCTCCGTGCAGCGCTACCGCCTGACCAAGCAGGTCCCCGGGCTGCGCGCCTACGAACTGTCGGTGGTGTGGCGCTACGAGCGCGCCCTCGCCGAGTATCTGCGCCGGCGTTTCGCGGCCCGCCGGGACGGGACCCTGCAGGCCGACGTGATCGCGGCGGCCGTGGTCGCGGCACACAACAACGCGCTGCGCTCCTGGCTGCGTTCGGACGGACAGGACGAGGCCGGCGCCACCGTGGACCACGCGCTGGCGTACGTGCAGTCGGCCTTCAGCAGCACGCCGGCACCCGTGGCGGACCCGCAGGCGGAGGACGTGGTGGTCGTCGTCTCGCGGCGCGGAGCGCCTCTGTGGCGGGTCGTGCAGGAGATCGAGTCGACGCTGGGGCGGAGCTGAAGGTCCGCGCATTCGAGGGTACGGAGTGCCTTTACGAGTGGCACTGAGTGCCATACGCTGTGCTGCGTGCACGGTGGCACGGCGAACCGGGCACGCGTGTGCGCGGGGGACCGCGCACCCGGGATTCCGCCCGAGTGCAGGGAGTTGACCAGCGTGTACCACCACTCAGGAAGCGTCACCCAGCAGGCAGCCGGGTCGTCGACGGGTCTCCTCGACCCGAGGGCCCAGAACACGGATGCCATCCTCTTCCAGCGCTGCACCTGGTGCGGCACCGCCATGTTCCACCGCCTGCTGTGTCCGGTCTGCCGGGGCAGCGACCTGCGGACGGAGCGCAGCGAGGGCACGGGCACGGTGCGCCACTCCACGGTGGTGCACCGCAACACGCCCGCGGCGCGCAATGTGTCCATGGTCGAGATGGCCGAGGGATTCGTCGTGCGCGGCCGGGTGATGGGCCCGCCGATCGGCATCCACAGCGGCGACCGGGTGCGGCTCTCCACGGCCAAGGACCCGGTACGGAGCGAGCCGGTCTTCCAGCTGCTGGACGAGCCGTACCGGGCTTGGAGCTGACCGCCCTTCAGCCTGAGAGGAGTGCGTCGGTGGGCACGGCCCGCCCCGTCTCGAATCTCCGGTTGGCCGCCGGCCCGACCGCCGGCGCCTGTCCTCGTGCAGGGCAGTGCACCGTTCCTGTGGACTGAGTAGAAGTGGGTCCTGCTCAGCCGCACGCCCCGAACGGTCTTGGGCGCACTGGTTACCGGCGTACTCAACCCCGGGGCAGCGACACGCATCCGGTGCGTGGTCCGATCCCGGGAGGCCGGCTCCCTCACGACCTGGCCATATGGGTACAGCCAAAGGTGACGGGGAGGCCCCGAGCCATCTCGCTGGTGGAGCGGGGGCCCCGCACACCGGCGCCGTACCCGGCGTCCCAGATCGCACGGTCACCGTAGCCCGAACGGCCCATCACGCCGCAAAGCACAGAAGCCGACCTTCACACGATCGAGCTAAAGCGACGATATGCACGCTCCAGAGCGAGCAGCTGACAACCCCTCGCCGGAGAAAGGCGCTGCCGAATCCCGGGGGCTCAGGGAGACCTCAGGGAGCCGGCACGATCCGCAGACCCACGGTGCCGTCCGATCCCCGGCGCAGCCGGCTGCCGAGCAGGGTGAGCCGGCCCGTGAGGCCGTACTTGCGGGCGATCAGCTTCCGGTAGCGCGCGGTGGTGGCGGGGTCGCTGATCTCCGCCGTCGCGGGCACCGGCTCGCCGGTGGGGTTTCCGCGCAGGTCACAGGGGCCGACCAGGATGTCGGCGCGGTTGCGGATCCGCTTCACCTTCCAGGAGTCGGCCACCGTCCAGACGCCGAGCGCGTCCCCGTCGCGTACCACCCAGACGGGGGTGGCGACCGGCGTACCGTTCCTGCGGTAGCTGGTGATCAGCAGGTACTTGCCCGCGCCCAGATCGGCCAGCGCTCTGTCGTCCATGGCGGGCAGTGTACGAGCGTGACCCGCGCGGCGCGCCCCGGGGCTCAGCGCAGCGCGGCGGCCATTCTGCGCACCGCTTCCGTGATCACCTCGGGCGAGGCCGCCAGGTTGAGGCGGACGTGCCCGGCGCCGCCGGTGCCGAACGGCAGGCCGGAGTTGAGGGCCACGCGGCCGCGGTGCAGGAAGACGTCCGCCGGGTCGTCGCCGAGGCCGAGCGCGCGGCAGTCAAGCCAGGCGAGGTAGGTGGCGTCGCCCGGGCGGTAGCGGATGGTGGGCAGGTGCTCGGCCAGCAGGTCCGCCAGCAGCTGCCGGTTGGCGTCGAGGCCGGTCAGCAGGGCGTCCAGCCAGGGGCCGCCGTCGCGCAGGGCGGCGGTGTGGGCGATGACGCCGACGTGGCTCGGGCCGTGCCCGACCTCCTCGGGCATCCGCGCCAGGTCGGCGCCGGCCCCGGGACCGGCGATCGCGAGAGCTGCCTTGAGCCCGGCGAGGTTCCATCCCTTCGAGGCCGACATCAGCGACAGGCCGCGCTCGGCGCCCGGCAGGCTCAGGTACGGCACGAAGTCCGTGCCGCCGACCACCAGCGGCGCGTGGATCTCGTCGGCGACCACACGCACGCCGTACCGCTCGGCGAGCACGGCGACGGCGGACAGTTCCTGCGCCGTGTGGACGACGCCGGTCGGGTTGTGCGGGCTGCACAGCAGATAGGCGGCCCGGCCCCCGTCCGCGACCGCCGCCCGGAAGGTTTCCTCCAGGACACCGAGGTCGATGCGCCCGTCCGCCCCGAGCGGGGCCTCCTCCACACGCCGGTCCATGTGCGCGATGAACTGGTAGAACGGCGGATACACCGGCGGGTTCACGACCACCGCGTCTCCGTTCCCGGTGACCAGTTTGAGCATCTCGACGACGCCCAGCATGACGTCGGGCACGATCGCGGTGCGGTCCACGGCGAGCCCGTCCCAGTTCCACCGCTTCTCGGCGAAGGCGGCCAGCGTCTCCGCATAGGCCGTACCGGCGGGGTAGCCGGTGTCGCCCAGGTCGAGCGCGTCGGTGACGGCCCGCACGACGGGCTCGGCCGGCGGCACGTCCATCTCAGCCACCCACAGAGGCAGCACGTCCTCGGGGTAGGTGCGCCACTTCATGCTCGTGCGGCGGCGGAGGCGGTCGAGTGTGAGGGCTCGCAGAGGATTCGGTTCACCGGACGTCTCGTGCGGAATCCTGGTCATGGGCACACGATAGGGGGCTGTGCGGTGAGCGGGAATCTCGCGGACGGGGTCCGGGGCGGGGCGGGCGGCCCGTTCCTGGAGATCACCTGCGGACGAATCGGGGTCGGACGGCGAGAACCTCACCGGCGGGAACACGGACGTGTTTCGCGCACGCCAGTGTCTCGCTGTCCGTGGCGTCGGCCGCGGCGGTCGTACGGGAGATCCGGGCCCGGATCCGGTCGCCCGCGGAGGAGTACAAGGCGAACCACCTGCTGCGGGAGAAGCACCGCGCGGTGCTGGAGTGGCTGCTGGTGCCGGAGGGGCCGGTGCACGGGCAGGCTCGGGTGCATCTCATGGAGAAGTCGTTCTTCGTGGTGGACCGCACGGTCGGCCTGCTGCTGGGCGACCCGGCCGCGGCCGTCGTCCTGTTCCGCGAGGGACGCCGGACCTTCGGGGAGGAGAGCCGGCGGATGTTCCTGGAGGCGGCCGACCAGCTGCTGCGGGTCCGCGACAACAGAGAGCCGGGCGCCCCCGTCGAGGGGTTCTGCGACACGGTCGACGCCCTGCGGAGGCGCACCCGTGTACCGGCGCGGGAAGGGTCCTGGCCCGGCTCGGGACGACCCGGTCCCGCGCGGTGTCCTGTCGGGCGGACTTCCTGGACGGACCGCCCCTGATCCCGGTGCTCAACCCGCTGCTCCCGGCGATCGTGCGGACGGCCGCCCTCTGGAGCGGGGACGGGCGGGTGGTCCGTCTGGTGCACGACCGGCAGAACATGCTGACGCCCGACCGCATCGCGTGGATCGAGGAGGCGGCCCGCCGCGCGGGGGTCGGACCGGCCGGGCTGCGGCTCATCGTCGCGCGCGAGGACGCGCGGGTGCGGGTGCGGGTGGCGGGCATCCTGGCCGGGATCGCCCGCAAGATCGCCTCCGCCGAGCTGAACGGACGCGGGGACCCCGCGCTCACCGCCCTGCTGCGGCCCTGCTTCGATCCGGCCTCGGTGTGGGGCGGCCCCCGGAGCCTGGTCCTGCTCGTGGCCCGGCCGCTCCGGTCACCGGCCCGGCGGTGAAGAGATCACGCGCGCGCTGAACACCGCGCGGCTCCGCTCCGTATGGAGAACAGGGCGCTCAACTCAATGAGGGCCCCGCGGTGTTCGCACCGCGATGTTCGGGTTCGGGAGCCATGCATGAGGCACGCACGACGACGGGTCGTCCGGCGAGTGACACAGCTGGCGGCCGTCGGCGGACTCCTCCTCGGAGGAACGATGGTCACCAGCGCTGTGGCGAGCGAGCCCCCCGGCTCAACCGTCGGCGTGCCCTATTCGGCGAAGCCGGGCACGGGCATGGGCACCGATCTCGTATCCCGGCTCGGGACCTCCCGCACGGCGGGCAGCTGGGTCGACTCGTCCGGGCGGCCGGTCGTCGCGGTGACCGACGAGAAGGCGGCCGCCGATGTCGAGCGCGCCGGAGCCAAGGCGAAGATGGTGCGCCACAGCATGAGCGCCCTCAAGTCCGCCACGTCGACGCTGCGTTCGGCACCGCGGGTGGCCGGGACCTCCTGGGCCCTGGACTACCAGAACAACCAGGTCGTGGTCCGGGGCGACAGCACGGTCTCCTCGTCCGACTGGTCCCGGCTGACCGAGGTCGCGGACGGCATCGGCGGCTTTGTGCGCATGGAGCGCACCGAAGGCACGTTCACGACGCGGATCAACGGCGCGGAGCCGATCCTGTCGACCGCCGGACGCTGTTCGGCGGGCTTCAACGTGACCGACGGGACGACCGACTACATCCTCACGGCGGGGCACTGCGGACCCGACGGTTCCGTCTGGTTCTCCGACGATCGCGGCCGCGACCAGGTCGGCACGTCGCTGAAGGGGAGCTTTCCCGGCGACGACTACTCCCTGGTGAAGTACGACAGCGGCAAGGCGGGCAAGGGCGCGGAGGTCGTGGCGGTCGGCGAGGGCGAGGGTGTGCGGATCACGGGTGTGGCCGATGCCGAGGTCGGGGAGAAGATCTTCCGCAGCGGCAGCACCAGCGGGCTGCGCGAGGGCGAGGTGACCGCGCTGAACGCGACGGTCAACTACCCCGAGGGCACGGTCACCGGGCTGATCGAGACGAACGTGTGCGCCGAACCGGGCGACAGCGGTGGCCCGATGTTCGCCGACGGGATCGCGCTCGGCGTGACCTCGGGCGGCAGCGGGGACTGCAAGGCGGGCGGTACGACGTTCTTCCAGCCGGTGACGAAGGCGCTGACCGAGCTGGGAGTCAAGCTGATCGTGGCCAAGCAGGCCGGGGGTGCCGCGCCCGCGCCGTCGGCCTCGGGTGCCGCTTCGCCCGGCTCGTCGGCACCGGTGACGGGCGAGGACGTGGCGGGCCTGCTGACCCGCCTCACCGACCCGCGCAACGTCGGCCCCGGCCTGCTGGTCATCGCGGGCAGCCTCCTCGCCCTGGTGGCGACCCGCTGGATCCGCACGGAGCAGGACCGCAAGGCGTATCGGCAGTACTACTCGGCCACTTGGGGGTGACCCCGGTCCGCGGGGGTGGGCGTCGGCGGGTGTCGCCCTCAGCCCAGGGTGAGCAGCACGGTCGCGACTCCCGCCCCCAGCAGCCCCATCACCTGACGGTGGCTGATCCGCTCGTGCAGGAGCGCGAGGCCGAGGACGACGGGCAGGGCCGGGTAGAGGGAGGCGAGGACGACGGCGACGGCCAGCAACTGCTGCTGGGCGGCGAGCAGATACAGCACGAGGCCGAGTGCGGCACCGGCGCCGATGAGGAGGGCCTGGACGCGGCGGGCCGATGGCAGCTTCAGCCGGCGGACATGGCGGGCGGCGTCCGGCAGGAGGACGAGGACAGCGGCGACACGGCCCGCGGCGACGGGCCACAGTCCGCTTTCAGGCCCGGCCTGGCCGAGGGCGAGGTACTGCACGGCCACGCCCGCGCTGGCGAGCAGTCCGTCCGCCGTTCCCTTTCCCGCACCGGCCCTGCCTCCGGACACGAACCACAACGAGGGCACCGTCACGGCGATGCCGAACCAGGCCAGGGTGCCCGGACGGTCGCCGAGGACGAGCACTCCGCACAGCACCGACAGCGCGACGCCGGTGACGGCGCTCACGGGCACCACGACCGTCATCGCACCGCGGCTCAGCCCTCGGTTGAGGAACCGCATGGCGAAGGCGCTGCCCACGCCGGACAGCGCTCCCCACAGCAGGTCGGCCGTGTGGACGGCGTCGGCGGGCATGAGGAGCGCGGCGGCGCAGGCGAGCAACAGCCCGCCCAGCTGGCCGAAGAAGGTGACGGCGGTGTGATGGATGTGCCGGGACAGCAGGCCGCCGGCGAAGTCGACGATGCCGTAGACGTCGGCCGAGGAAAGTACGAGAAGGGCACCCGTTGGATCAGGGTGCCCCGGAACGAGGGTCCGATACGTCAGCGGACCTGGCTGACGCTCAGGCCGCCGGCACGGACTGCGGGGCCGCGGCGGCCCACTCCAGGACGAGCCGCTGGTACTCCTCGCGCTGCTCGACGCTCAGTGTCCCGCCCGACCGGCGCCACAGGGCCCGGATCTCCTCGTTGACCTCGTCAGCCGATCGCTCGGAAGAGGATTCAACAGTGGTGGACATGATGTGAAGCATACGATCCCGGACGTGAAGGCGATGTGAGTAATCACGAGCCAATCGGGCATTACGGACAGTGTTACTGATCACGTCCATCTCCCGGTAAACGTGAGGCTGTTCACGCTTCGGCTGATCCCAGGACCAGCACCTTGATAGCCAACACGGCGGCGCCGCGCGCCCAGTCGTGAAAATCGGACACCTTCGTCTCGAGGTCGACCGGTGCGGCGAGGGGATGCCGGTTGTCGCGGATGGCCTCCTCGACCCTCTCGCCCGCCACATCCATCAGCCCGACCCCCTCCCCCGCCAGCAGGATCTTCTGCGGCATCACGAAGTTGGAGATCTGGGCGACGAGGGTGCCCAGCGCGCGTGCGGCCTCGCCGATGACCCGGGCGGACATCGGGTCCCCGCCGGCGGCCAGCGCGAGGATCTCCTCGTAGGTCCGGTCGCGGCCGGTGGCGGCCTGGACCTGATAGCGGATGTTGGGGATGGTCAGCAGCGAGACGGCGCTGCCGCGCCGGCCGTCGGGGGTGAGCGGGCCATTGGGGTCGACGATCCAGTGACGGCCGAAGCCGCGGTCCTCCTCGGCACAGGACACCCGCTCGCCGCCCAGGACGAGCCCGTAGCCGATGCCGGCGCCGATGGTGAGGACGGCGAAGCGGTCCAGGCCGCGTCCGGCGCCGAACCAGGTCTCGGCCTCGACCAGCGCGGCGACGTCGTTCTCGACGACCACGGGCAGCCCGGTGCGCTCCTCGACGAGTTCGGCGAGGGGGACGTCCCGCCACAGCAGGAAGGGGGACTCACCGACCACGGCACGGTCCCGGACGAAACCGCCGACCCCGATGCCGATCCCGGCGAGCCGGGGGTGCTCGGCGGCCAGTTCGGCGGTCATCGCGCCGAGCACGTCGGCGACCTCGGCGGGGTCGTGGGTGGTGAGCGGACGGTCGTGGCGGGCGACGATCTGGCTGCGGAGCGTGGTGACGACGCAGTAGACCGTGTCCTCGGTGATCTTGAAGCCGAGGAAGGAACCGGAGTCGGCGACGACGTCCAGCGGCTGCGAGGGGCGGCCCTGGCGGGTCTCCACCGGCGCTCCGGCCTCGGCCGCCTCGATCAGCAGGTTCGACTCGATCAGCGGCTTGGTCAGCCGGGTGAGGCTGCCGGGCGAAAGCCCCAGCCTTCGGGCGAGCTCGGTCCGGGACAACGGGCCGTGGACGAGCACTTCGATCGCCACGGAGCGCTCCCCCGCGCTCAGCGGCAGCCAGCCGGCGGTGCCTGCGGTCATGTACGTCCGACTCCCCTCAGCCTTTTTTTCACACCGAAACCAACATGACCACTCTAAGGCGATGATGGTTCCTGGGAAAAGATGTTTGCGCACCCCTTGACGCAGCAATTGTTTCGCACCAAAAGTAAGTCCCGCCAGAGGACGAGCCGCCGTATGCGAGGGAGTCGCCCGATGACCATCGCCTCCAGCAGTCCTCCGTCACGTCTGCCCGCGGGCGGCGCCACGGAGGCACGCAGCAAACCCAGGACACGAAGGACCGGGGTCGGGGACAACCGGGGAGACGGACGGCTGGCCGCGGTGTTCATCGCGCCGGCGATGCTCGGCTTCCTGGTCTTCCTGCTCTGGCCGACGCTCCGGGGCATCTATCTGAGCTTCACCCGCTTCAACCTGCTGACGCCGGCGGAGTGGGTCGGCCTGGACAACTACGTCCGCATGGTCAACGACCCCATCTTCTGGGACTCCCTGTGGGTCACCGTCGAGTACGTCGTGATCAACATCGGCGTGCAGACGGTCGCGGCGCTCGCCATGGCCGTCCTGCTCCAGCGGCTGACCCAGTCGGCGATGCTGCGCGGGATCGTCCTCACGCCGTACCTGATGTCGAACGTCGTGGCCGGCCTCGTCTGGCTCTGGATCCTCGACACCCAGCTCGGCATCGGCAACGAGATCATCAGCGCTCTCGGCGCCGACCGCATCCCGTTCCTCGCCGACGAGACCTGGGCGATACCGACGATCGCGCTCATCAACGTGTGGCGGCACGTCGGATACACCGCCCTCCTGCTGTTCGCCGGTCTCCAGGCCATCCCGAACGACATGTACGAGGCGGCCAGGGTGGACGGCGCGAGCGAGTGGCGGATGTTCTGGCGGATCACCATGCCGCTGCTGCGGCCGGTGCTCGCGGTCGTGCTGATCATGACCGTGATCGGGTCGTTCCAGGTGTTCGACACCGTCGCGGTGACCACCGCGGGCGGCCCGGCGAACGCGACCAACGTGCTCCAGTTCTACATCTACGGCTCCGCCTTCGGGCGCTTCCAGTTCGGCTACGCCTCGGCCATGTCCGTCGCCCTGCTGGTCGTGCTGAGCGCGATCACCATCCTCCAGTACCGGCTCACCCGGGCCGGCCGGACCGACCTCGGCTGACGGAAGGGAGACAACCGCATGACTGCCGTGACGACCACGACGACGACGCCGACATCCCTGCGACCGGTCCGGCGTAAGTTCCCCTTCGGGCGGGCCGCCGCCTGGACCGTGATGGGATTGATCGTCCTCATCACCCTGCTGCCGTTCTACTGGATCCTGCGCACCGCGCTCTCCACCAACGCCGGCCTGAGCGCCGACCCGACCAACCCGCTGCCGGTGGACCTCACCACGAGCGGATTCGAGCGGGCCCTCGGCATGCAGTCGACCGAGGAGGCCGTCAAACAGGGCGGCGCGGGCGGCGGGCTCGACTTCTGGCGCTACCTGCTCAACTCCGTGCTGGTCTCGACCCTGATCACCGGCTGCCAGATCTTCTTCTCCGCGATGGCCGCGTACGCCTTCTCCCGGCTGCGCTGGCGGGGCCGGGACAAGGTGTTCGGCCTGTTCCTGGCCGGGATGATGGTGCCGGCCATCTTCACCCTGCTGCCGAACTTCGTGCTCATCAAGCAGCTGCACCTGATCGACACGCTCCTCGGTATCGCGCTGCCCACCATGTTCATGACGCCGTTCGCGGTGTTCTTCCTGCGGCAGTTCTTCATGAACATCCCCCACGAGGTCGAGGAGGCCGCGCTGCTCGACGGCGCCGGGAAGATCAAGATCTTCTTCCGGGTGGTGCTGCCGATGGCGTCCACGCCGATCATCACGCTGGGCGTGCTGACGTACATCACCTCCTGGAACGACTACTTCTGGCCGCTGATGGTGTCCTACAGCGACAGCTCGCGCGTGCTGACCGTGGCCCTGGCGGTCTTCCGGGCGCAGACCCCGGCGACGGGCGTCGACTGGTCCGGGCTCATGGCGGCGACGCTGATCGCCGCGCTGCCGATGCTCGTGCTCTTCGCCTGCTTCGCGCGCCGCATCGTCAGCTCCATCGGCTTCACCGGGATCAAGTAAGGGGACTGTGATGCGAATTCGACTTCGTCCGCTCGTCGCGGCGACCGGAGCGCTGGCGCTGTCCCTGGTCAGCGGATGCGCGCAGGGAGGCGCCGCGGGATCCTCCGCGAACACCGTCACGTACTGGCTGTGGGACGCCAACCAGCTGCCCGCCTACCAGGCATGCGCCAAGGGGTTCGAGAAGGAGAACCCCGGGCTGAAGGTGAAGATCACGCAGCTCGGCTGGAGCGACTACTGGACCAAGCTCACCGCCGGGTTCATCGCGGGCACCGCGCCGGACGTGTTCACCGACCACATCCAGAACTTCGGCCAGTTCGCCGATCTGAAGGTCCTCGAACCGCTCGACGACCTCGGTATCCAGAACTCCGACTACCAGCCGGGCCTCGCCGCCAACTGGATCGGCAAGGACGGCCACCGCTACGGCGCCCCCAAGGACTGGGACACCGTCGCGCTGTTCTACAACTCGAAGATGACCGAGGATGCCGGGCTCACCGCCGGACAACTCGGCGACCTCTCCTGGAACCCGAAGGACGGCGGCACCTTCGAGAAGGCCATCGCCCACCTCACGATCGACAAGAAGGGCAAGCGCGGCGACGAACCGGGCTTCGACAAGAACAACGTCAAGGTGTACGGCATGGCCACGGGCGGCGGCGGCTTCGGTGACGGCCAGACGCAGTGGAGCCCCTTCACCGGCTCCGCCGGATGGAACTTCCTGAACAAGCCGCGCTGGGGCACGAAGTACCAGTACGACAGCAAGACCTTCCAGTCGGTCATCAAGTGGTACTTCGGCCTGGCGAAGAAGGGCTACATGCCGCCGCTGTCGGACTACAACATCCAGTCCAACCAGCAGAACACGCAGATCGCGGCAGGGAAGGCGGCCACCGCGTTCGACGGGGCCTGGATGATCTCCACCTACACGGGCTTCAAGGGCCGGGACATCAAGACCACCCGGACACCGGTCGGACCCACCGGGAAACGCGCCACGATGATGAACGGCCTCGCCGACTCCGTCACCAAGGCGTCCAAGAACAAGGCGGGCGCCAAGAAGTGGGTGGCGTATCTGGCCTCGGACAAGTGCCAGACCGTCGTCGGCAAGTACGGCGTCGTCTTCCCCGCCACCGCGGCCGGGACCGAGGCGGCCGTCGCCGCGTACCGGAAGAAGGGCATCGACGTCTCGTCGTTCACCGACCCCGTGGCCGACAAGAAGCGCTTCCGGACCTTCTCGTACCCGATCGCCAGCTACTCCGCCGACATGACGGCGCTCATGCAGCCGGCGATGGAGGACATCTACGGCAACGGAAAGCCCGTCAGCAGCCTCGACCAGACCAACGACCAGATCAACCTGATCCTCTCGCAGTGATCACCCGACCAGTGAAGGGCACGCCTTACATGACGTTCTCCATCGGCATCGTCGGCGCCGGACAGTTCTCGGGCCAGTTCGCCACCCTGTTCCAGGCCCACCCCGGCGTCAGCGACGTCTACGTCACCGACCTGCTGCCCGAGAGGGCCGAACAACTCGCCGCCGCGCAGGGTCACGCCGGCACCTTCCCGTCGTACCAGGCCATGCTGGAGTCGGAGGACGTCGACGCGGTCGCGATCTTCACCCAGCGCTGGACGCACGGCCCGCTGGTGCTCCAGGGCCTCAACGCCGGCAAGCACGTGTACTCCGCGGTCCCCATGGCGATCAGCACGGAGGAGATCGCGGCGATCATCGACACGGTCAAGGCCACCGGCCTGACGTACATGATGGGCGAGACCAGCGAGTACAACCCGGCGACCGTCCACGCCCGCAACCAGATCGCCGAGGGCGCCTTCGGGCGGCTCTTCTACGCCGAGGGCGACTACGTCCACGACATGGACCTGGGATTCTACGAGGCCTACCAGTACAGCGGCGGTGAGAACTGGAAGGCCACCGCCAGCTATCCCCGCTGCTGTACCCGACGCACGCGATCGGCGGGGTGCTGGGCGCCTGGCAGACGCACGCCGTGAGCGTGTCGGCGATCGGGGTCCTCGACGACCGGGGCGACGGCGTCTTCGACAAGGACGTCAGCCAGTTCGGCAACGACTTCTCCAACGCCACCGCGCTGTTCGAGGTCGCCGGCGGCGGCTCGTTCCGTACGAACGAGTTCCGGCGGGTCGGCTACCCCTCGCACATACGCGAGTCGCGCTTCCGCTTCTTCGGCACCGAGGCGAGCATGGAGCAGCTGGCCACGGTCGCCCTGTGGCAGGACAAGCAGGGAGTCACGGACATCAGCGAACTGCTGGAGCCCAAGCCCACCATGGCTCCCGACGACCCGTCGCTGCAGCACATCGCGCCGGAGCTGCGGGCCGCCTTCACCTCGGGGTCGGCGCCCGTGCACGACCGGGAGCGACTGCCGAGGGAGTTCGACAACCTGCACAACGGCCACGAGGGCAGCCACCACTTCCTGGTGGACGACTTCGTGACCGCGGTCAACGACCGCACGCTGCCGTCGGTGAACGCCTGGGTGGCGGCCCGCTACACCCTGCCGGGCATCGTCGCGCACGAGTCCGCGCGGCAGGGCGGGGCCAGGCTGGAGATCCCGGACTTCGGGGACGCGCCCCAGTAGGGGACGCCAGGGGCGAGCCGGGTGCCTGGGATCAGGTGCCCGGCTTGCGGCCGTAGACGAAGACGTCGTCGCCCTTCTTCAGCAGCGACCAGTACTTCTTGGCGTCGGTCTTCGTCATGTTGGTGCAGCCGTGCGAGCCCGGCGGGTTCCACATGCTGACGCCGACCGAGTGGAAGGCCTGGCCGCCGTCGAAGAACTGCGCGTAGGGCATCGGCACGTCGTAGATGGAGGAGACGTGGTCGATGTTGCGCCAGTAGATCTTCTTCAGGCCGGTGCGGGTCTCATACCCGTCGCGGCCGGTTCGGACCGGGACGGGGCCGTAGACGAGCTTCTTGCCGTCCTGGATCCAGCTCAGCTGGAGCGTCAGGTTCACACAGGCGATCCGGCCCTTGTTCACCGGGCACTTGCCGTCCTTGTTGGGGGTCTTCCCGACGGCCTTCTGCTTCTGCATCAGGTCCATCACGCCCCAGGTGACGGGTCCGGCGTAGCCGATGTTCGGGGAGATGCCGTGCTTGGTCTGGAAGGCGCGGATCGCCTTGCAGTCGGTGGCGGACTGTTTTCCGTCGACCGGGCGGCCGAGGAACTTCTCCACCTGCTTCTGGTTCGGGCCGGTCTGCGTGGTGCAGCTCGCGGCCTGCGCCGGGGTGGCGCCGAGCGCGAGTGTGAGCGGTGCCACCAGGCCGGTGATCCCGAGTGCGACGGCTCCCCGTCTGCGTACGTCCCCCATGGCTCGTCCTGCCCTTTCGCGGAGTTGTCTGCGGTGTTCTGCCAGCTAGACGGGCGAAGGGCGGCTTCGGTTGTGCGGGGGTTCAGCCTGCGACGAAACGGTGACATACCTCACCGCGCAGCCGGCCGGGCGCAAGGGCTGCCGCGAGAGGGCCGCTTTCAGGCCCGCTATGGGCGCAGGGCATCGTGAAAGGCCGTGTTGACGGCCGTGAGGCCGCCGTCGACGACCAGGGTGGTGCCGGTGATCCAGGAGGCGTCGGACGAGGCGAGGAAGGTGACGGCCGCCGCGATGTCCTCCGGTTCGCCGACCCGGCCCAGGGGTAGAGCCGGCGCAGCGCCTCCAGGTCCTCGTCGCGGCCCTCCCAGGCGGTGGTGCGGACGGTGCCCGGCACCACCAGGTTGACGCGGACACCGCGGGCGGCGGCGTGACCGGCGAGTGTGCGGGTCAGGGAGCCCAGGCCGGCCTTGGCGGCGCTGTAGGCGTGGTTGCCGAAGTCCTGCAGGCCGTTGACCGAGCCGATGGAGACGACGGCGCCGCGGCCCGAGGCGGCCAGGTGCGGCAGCGCGGCACGGCAGCAGCGGTACGCGCCGGACAGGGTGACGTCGAGGTCGCGCGCCCACGACTCGTCCGGTTCGTCCTCGAAGAGGGGCGCGTCGGGCGAGCAGTGGGCGGCGCTGTTGACCAGTACGTCGAGCGAGCCGAAGGTCTCGACGGCGTGGGCGACGGCGGCCTCGGCCGCCGCCCGGTCGGCCACGTCGCATCTGATCCCCTCGGCGGTGAGTCCCTCCTCCCGCAGGGCCCGCGCGGTCCGTGTGGCCGCGGCCGGGTCCTGGTCGGCCACCAGGACCCGTGCGCCCTCCCGCGCGATGCGGCGGGCGGTGGCGGCGCCGATGCCGCGTGCCCCGCCGGTGATGAGAACCCCGTACCCCTCGAAGCGCCTGGTGTCCGTCATGGGCAGACCGTACTGCCCCGGCCGGCCCTCGGGGCCGCGCGTGGCCGCGGTCCAGGTCTCCTGGGCTGGTGGCTCAGCGGTAGCCGCTCGTGTCGGCCGGCTTGCCCGCGTCCTGGACCTCGACGAGGTAGCGCCAGGCGTCCGGGCGGCTGCCGTCGAGGTCGGTGAAGCCGTACACCTGGGCGAGGCCGCCGCTGGAGAGGGACCGGCCGTTCCAGCGAGCCACGTCCGGGTCGGCGGCGAGCGCGGCCACGGCCCGGCCGACGTAGCGCGGGGTCTCCGAGATGGCGAAGTGGGGGACGCGCTCCAGGGCGTCGCGCCAGTTCTCCTCCTGTACGCCGAAGGTCTCCAGCATGAGCTCCGAGCGCAGCCAGCCGGGCGTGAGGGCGACGGCGGTGGCGCCGCGCGAACCGAGCTCGTGGCCGAGGGCGAAGGCCATGCGCAGGACGGACGTCTTGGCCAGGTCGTAGAAGAAGTTCACGCGGTAGTTGTCGCGGTTGTAGTCGGCGGTGCCGTCGGTGACCTCGACGACCAGGCCGCCGGGGTGGCGCAGCAGCAGGGGCAGGGCGTGGTGGCTGGTGATCGCGTGTGTCTCGACGGCGAGCCGGAGCAGGCGCAAACCGTTGTCCAGGTCGTGCTCCCAGACAGCGGCGTCCCAATCGAAGAGCTTCTCGCCGCCCCAGATGTCGTTGACGAGGATGTCGAGGCGGCCCTGCTCGCCGTCGATCCGCTCCACGAGGGTGCGGACCTGCGCCGGGTCGAGGTGGTCCGTGGGTACGGCGATGCCCTGTCCGCCCGCCTCGGTGACCAGATCGGCGGTGTCCTCGATGGTCTCCGGCCGGTCGTACTCCGAACGGCGGGTGCGCGTGCTGCGCCCGGTGACGTAGACGGTGGCGCCCGCCGCGCCGAGTTCCACCGCCATGCCCCGTCCGGCGCCCCGGGTCGCACCGGCGACCAGTGCGACCTTGCCCTTCAGCGGAGCTGACATGTCCGACCTCCCGTTGCCGTGAATGCGTGGTGCTTCGAGAGTGACGGGTAAGCCGGACATCTTCTGTCGTCTTTTCCTGCGGTGTGTCGTGGCGGCACGCGGTCAGTGGCCGCGGGTGATCCATTCCTCCAGGTTCGGGGCCTCCGCGCCGATGGTCGTGGAATCTCCGTGGCCGGTGAGGACCTTCGTCTCGGGCGGCAGTGTGAGCAGCCGGTCGCGGATCGAGTCGATGATCGTCGGGAAGTGCGAGAAGGACCGGCCGGTGGCGCCGGGGCCGCCCTGGAACAGCGTGTCGCCGGTGAAGACGGTGGCAAGGCCGGGGTCGTAGAGACACACCGCGCCGGGCGCGTGCCCCGGGGTGTGCAGGATCCGCAGGTCGGCGCCGCCTGCCTCGATCGTCTGGCCGTCGACCAGCCAGGCGTCGGGCTCCCGGTCCGGGTGGGTCTGCTTCCACAGCGGCAGATCGTCGTGGTGCAGCCAGATCGTGGCCCCGGTGCGCGCGGCGAGAGCGGGGGCGGCGTCGATGTGGTCGTTGTGGGCGTGCGTGCACACGATGGCCGTGAGCCTGCGGTCCCCGACGGCCCGGGCGATGGCGTCGGCGTCGTGGGCGGCGTCGATGACGATCGCCTCGTGGTCGTCGCCGACGATCCACACGTTGTTGTCGACGTCCCAGGTGCCGCCGTCGAGGCTGAACTGCCCGGAGGTGACGAGGTGTTCGACGCGCGTGGTCATCAGAGCACCACCACCGAGCGCAGCACGTCGCCGTGGTGCATCCGCTCGAACGCCTTCTCCACCTCGTCCAGCTGGATGGTCTCGGTGACGAACGCCCCGAGGTCCAGGCGCCCTTGCAGGTGCAGGTCGATCAGCATGGGGAAGTCGCGGGAGGGCAGGCAGTCGCCGTACCAGCTCGACTTGAGGGCTCCGCCGCGGCCGAAGACGTCGAGCAGCGGCAGTTCGAGCTTCATCTCCGGGGTGGGCACGCCGACGAGGACGACCGTGCCGGCGAGGTCGCGGGCGTAGAAGGCCTGCTGGTACGTCTCCGGGCGGCCGACCGCCTCGATGACGACATCGGCGCCGAATCCGCCGGTCAGCTCGCGGATGGCCTCGACCGGGTCGGTCTCGCGAGAGTTGACGGTGTGGGTGGCGCCCATCGCCTTGGCGGTCTCGAGCTTGCGGTCGTCGATGTCGACGGCGATGATCCGCGCCGCTCCGGCAAGCTGCGACCCGGCGACGGCCGCGTCACCGACGCCGCCGCAGCCGATGACGGCGACCGTGTCGCCCCGGCCCACGTTGCCGGTGTTGATCGCGGCACCGATGCCCGCCATGACGCCGCAGCCGAGCAGCCCGGCCACCTGCGGGGCGACCTCCGGGGCGACCTTGGTGCACTGCCCGGCCGCGACCAGCGTCTTCTCGGCGAAGGCGCCGATACCGAGGGCCGGGGAGAGCTCCTGGCCGGTCGAGGCGAGGGTCATCTTCTGCCCGGCGTTGTGGGTGTCGAAGCAGTACCAGGGCCGCCCGCGCAGACAGGCCCGGCACTTCCCGCACACCGCACGCCAGTTGAGGATCACGAAGTCGCCGGGCTGGACGTCGGTGACGCCGTCGCCGACCGCCTCGACCACGCCCGCGGCCTCATGGCCGAGCAGGAAGGGGAAGTCGTCGCTGATGCCGCCCTGCTTGTAATGCAGGTCGGTGTGGCACACCCCGCAGGCCTGGACGGCCACGACCGCCTCTCCGGGGCCGGGGTCGGGCACGACGATCGTCTCGATGCGCACCGGCTCGTCCTTGCCGGGTGCGATCACACCGCGTACTTCCTGCGCCATGGCGCTGACTCCTTCGTCGGCCGGGGTCGGTCTCTTCCGACCCTACGCGCGACTGATCGGTAAGGGGCGGGGATCGGCCACCTCAGACGCATGATCACGAGTTCTGCCCAGCGCGGAAAGGCGGGGCACTGTACGTGTTTCGCGCCGTAGCCTGAACGCTCCGCCCGACGCCGAAGGAGCGACGTGAGCCTCGCAGAGACCGACACCGCCGTGCCTCCCTGGCGGCTGCTCCTCGGATACGTTCGGCCGCATCGCTGGTCCCTGGCCGCCGGTGCCCTGCTCTCGCTGGTCACCGGGGCGACCGGACTCCTGCTTCCGCTGGTGGCCAAGGGCCTGATCGACGATCTGTCGCACGAGCGGGCCATCACCGGAGCGCTGCTGGCGATGTCGGCGCTGGTGATGACCAACGCGGTGGTGGGCGCGCTCGGTTCGTACGTGCTGCAGCGCACCGCCGAGTCGGTGGTCCTCGGCGCGCGGCGCGCCCTGTCGTCGTATCTGCTGCGGCTGCGGATCACTGCCGTGGACCGCAGCGAACCCGGGGACCTGATGGCCCGCATCACCTCCGACACCACGCTGCTGCGCCAGGTCACCACCAACTCGCTGGTCGGTCTGGGCACGGGCGGTCTCACCCTCGTCGCGACGATCGTGATGATGGGCCTGGTGGATGTCGTGCTGCTGGGCGTCACGCTGGCCGTGATCGCGGGGGCCGGGGTGATCCTCGGTGTGATCGTGCCGCGCATCAACAAGGCGAGCCGGCGGGCGCAGGACGCGGTGGGCGTCATGGGTGCCTCGCTGGAGCGGGTCCTCGGCGCCCTGCGCACCGTGAAGGCGTCCGGTGCCGAGCACCGGGAGGAGAGCACGCTGCACGAGGCGGCGCAGGAGTCGTGGCGGCAGAGCGTGCGCGCCGCCAAGTGGTCGGCGGCCGCGGGCAACACGGCGGGGCTTTCCATGCAGGTCGCCTTCATCACGGTGCTCGCGGTCGGCGGCGCGCGCGTCGCGACCGGCGCCGTCGACGTGGGCACGCTCGTCGCGTTCCTGCTGTACGTCTTCTATCTGATGTCGCCGATACAGCAGGTCGTCGGCGCCATCACGCAGTACCAGACGGGCGCCGCGGCCCTCACCCGCATGCAGGAGGCGCTGCGCCTGCCCGCCGAGCCCTCCGCCCGGTTCGCGCCGCTGCCCTCCCCCGGCGCCCAGCCCGCCGCCCTCGCCTTCGACGACGTCCGCTTCCGCTACGCCGACGACCTGCCGTACGTCCACCACGGCGTGACGTTCGCCGTGCCCGCGCAGGGCATGACGGCGTTCGTGGGCCCGTCCGGCGCCGGCAAGACCACCGTCTTCTCGCTGATCGAGCGGTTCTACGATCCCGGCTCCGGCACGATCACGCTGGACGGCCGGGACCTGGCCGACTGGGAGTTGCCCCAACTGCGCGCCTCGATCGGCTACGTGGAGCAGGACGCGCCGGTCCTGTCGGGCTCCCTGCGGGACAACCTGCTGCTGGGCAACCCGGAGGCGGACGAGGACGCGCTCAGGCGGGTGCTGAAGACGACCCGTCTCGACGGCCTGGTGTCCCGGCTGCCCGCTGGACTCGACACGCTCGTCGGCCACCGGGGCACCAAGCTGTCGGGCGGTGAGCGGCAGCGCGTCGCCATCGCCCGAGCCCTGCTGCGCCGCCCCCGGCTGCTGCTGCTCGACGAGGCCACCTCGCAGCTGGACGCGGTGAACGAGGCGGCGCTGCGCGACACCGTCGCGGACGTGGCCCGCACGACCACGGTCCTCGTCGTGGCGCACCGGCTGTCCACGGTGACGATGGCCGACCGGATCGTGGTGATGGACGCGGGCCGGGTCCGGGCCGTCGGCACCCACCGCGAACTCGTGACCTCCGACCCGCTCTACGCGGAGCTGGCGGCGACCCAGTTCCTGGCCGCGGCGGACTGAGTCACGGCGCGCGGACCCGCGTGAGGGCCAGTGTTGCGGCTGCGCTTGCCGAGCCCGTCGGGCGGGAGGACGCTCAGGAGAGAGGCTTCTCGCGGCCCGTTCCCCGTCGGGTCGCGGCCCCTCGAAGGAGGTCATCATGGGAACCGCGGCAGACTCCGCCTTCGACCGAGACACCCTGCGCCGGGGCGTGGAAGGACAGACCCCGGACATTCTGCTCTCCCTCTACGCCGACGACGCGGAGCTCCGCATCGTGGACCGCACGACCCAGCCCAGCCATCCCAAGGTCCTGCACGGCCGGGACGAGATCGGCCGGATGCTGGAGGACGTCTACAGCCGTGACATGACGCACAAGATGGAGCGGTGCGTCGTCCAGGGAGACGAGGCCGCCTACAGCGAGAGCTGCGAGTACGCGGACGGCGTGCGCGTCCTGTCCGAGTCCATGATCTCGCTGCGGGGCGGCAAGATCGCCGAACAGACCCTGATCCAGGCCTGGGACGAGTAGGAGAAGCAACACCGCTTAGGGTGGGGCCGGGCCGTGACTGGCGCTGAGGTGGAGCACCACCGGGGAGCGGCCCCGCGGAGTCGGATGCCGTGCGCCTGGGCGAAGCAGCATTCCAGCCCAGGAGTGGATCATGTCCCAGGCACGGCTCATCGACGGCACCTCGCTCGCCCGGCGGACAGTGGAACAGGCCGGCAAGCGCGCGGCCGATCTCACCGAGCGGACGGGCACTGCACCGTGTCTCGCCACAGTGCTCGTCGGCGAGGACCCCGCGTCCGTCACCTACGTCCGTATGAAGCAGAACCGTTGCCGCAAGGCCGGCATCACCTCGCGGCATGTGACGCTGCCCGCCGCCACGACCACCGGGGAGCTCGTCGGCACGCTCGAGGCGCTGTCCGCCGACCCCGGCGTGCACGGCATCCTCCTCCAGCACCCCGTCGGCGAGCACATCGACGAGCGGGCCGCGTTCGAGGCGATCGCGCCCGGGAAGGACGTCGACGGCGTCACCTTCGCCTCCTTCGCGACGATGAGCTTCGGCCTGCCGGGCTTCGTGTCCTGCACGCCCGGCGGGATCATGCGGCTGCTCGACAAGTACGGCATCGACCCGGCAGGCAAGCGGGCCGTGGTCGTGGGCCGCAGTGCGATCCTCGGCAAGCCGCTCGGCATGCTGCTGCTCGCCCGGGACGCGACGGTCACCTACTGCCACTCACGCACCCGGGACCTGTCCGCGGCCGTGCGCGAGGCGGACATCGTGGTGGCCGCGGTGGGACGGCCCCGGCTGATCCACGGCCAGGACATCAAGCGCGGAGCCGTCGTGATCGACGCCGGGTACAACGCCGGCAACGTCGGCGACGTCGACTTCGACTCCGCCGCGGAGCGGGCCTCGCTGATCACGCCGGTGCCGGGCGGGGTCGGCCCGATGACGATCGCCACGCTGCTGGAGCAGACGGTGGACGCCGCGGCCCGGCAGCTCGGTCTGCCCGGGGTGTGATCAGCGCATCCAGGCGCTGTACGACATGACGTCGCCCTTCTTGACGCCGTACTCCGGTTCGTCGGCGGTGAAGGTGCTCTCCAGGCCGAGGACGGCACCGGTGGCCGGGTCCGTGATCAGCATGTGGCGGACTCCGGAGCCGTCGTACACGTACGCCTGGCCCTGCCGGCCCAGCCGGTCGGTCACCCGGCCGACCGGCCGCAGGCCCTCGGCGTCGGCCAGGAGCCGGACGAGCGCCGCGGTCTCCCGGGCGCCGGGGGTCCAGTTGTCGAGCAGTACCTCGACGCCGTCCAGCAGTTGGGGCGTGGTCAACGGCCCGTCGTCGTACCGGGCCTCCGTCAGGTAGGCGCGCAGCCGTGCGGGGTCGCTCGGCGGAGGAGACTGGGGCGGTGCGTCACTCCAGCTCGGCGGGTAGGTCCGGTCGCTGATGACATGACCGTCGTCGACGAGGTGGGGCTCGCCGCCCGCGTCGGAGAGGACCGGGCGGCCCGGATGCCTCGGGTCGGTGGCCACGACGAGCTCGGTGTGACTGGCATCGGCCCGCCAGCGCACGATGCGTTCCTCGGGCAGGGTGATCGGGGGCTTGTCGTCCGACATGCCCAGGCTCCAGGACTGCACGTGCGTGCCCTTGCGCAGGCGGGGCGAGTCGTCTGCCGCGGCCTGCTGGGCACGTTCGGCCAGCCGGTCCAGGGGCACGGGGGTGGAGCCGGTCTGCACCACCAGCGGGCGGGGTGCGGCGACCGCCGGTGTGGTGTCCGGGCCGCTCAGCACGAGGGTGAGGGTCAGGGCGGCGACGACGGCCGTGGCCACGAGCCCCCAGGCCAGCCGGGGCCGGTCCGGGCCGGGCAGCAGCCGGTCCCGCAGACGGCGGGAGGGCCGCTCGCGCAGCAGACGTTCGAGCCGGCGCTCGGCGTCATGGTCCAGGGGGCCGTCGCCGAAGTGGGGGCCGTCGTGCGGCACCGGGTTGGCGCTGCGCAGCAGTTCGAGTTCGTCAGCCATGGCCGTGTTCCTTCGGGGCGGTCAAGCGGGCGGCGGTCAGGGGACACCGGGCACCGGCCTCGCCGGCCGGGGGAGCCTCGCTCACGGAAGACGCGTCAGTCATCGTCCCGCCCTCCCACGGCGTGCGCGTCGGCCTTGGTGCGCTCCGGGGCCATGCGGTCGATCTCGGTTCTCAGCCGGCGGCGGGCCCGGTGCAGCCGCATGGCGGCGGCCCGGCTGCCGCAGCCGAGGGCGACCGCGACCTCGTCGGTGCCGAGTTCCTCCCAGGCCGTCAGGCGCAGCACCTCCTGGTCGGCCGCGGAGAGGCGGGACAGCGCCTCGTGGACCCAGGCGCCGGGTGTGTCGGCGTCGGGGCCCACCGCGATGTGCCGCCCGTGCGCGGTGTCGTCGTTGCCGAGCCGGTCGACCAGCCGTCGGCGGCGTCCGTGGCCGCGTACCGCGTTGGCCAGGCAGTTGCGTGCCACGCCGTACAGCCAGGGCAGCGGGGAGGGCGGCAGGTCGGCCCTGCGCCGCCAGGCGACCGTGAACACCTCCGCCACCACTTCCTCCACGTCGCCGGTCCGCCCGTCCAGTCGCCGTGCGACATAGCGGCTGACCGCCCAGTAGTGCTCGCGGTAGGCAGCGCCGAAGATCTCGTCGTTGCTCATGTCCCGTTCGTGTCCGGCACTTTCTCGATCGTCACACCCGTTTTCGTGATGCTCGTCGCGTCAGTGCAGTGTGACGTCGGGGCGGGGCGCGGACACAGGCGGGGCATGAGGCACCTCAAGTGGCTGACGACCACAGATCACAAGACGATCGGCACGCTGTACCTGGCGACGTCGTTCGCGTTCTTCGTCATCGGTGGCGTGATGGCCCTGTTCATGCGCGCCGAGCTGGCCCGGCCGGGTCTGCAGATCATGTCGAACGAGCAGTTCAACCAGGCGTTCACGATGCACGGCACGATCATGCTGCTGATGTTCGCGACGCCGCTGTTCGCCGGCTTCGCGAACTGGATCATGCCGCTGCAGATCGGCGCGCCCGACGTGGCGTTCCCGCGGCTGAACATGTTCGCCTACTGGCTCTACCTGTTCGGCTCGCTCATCGCGGTCGGTGGCTTCCTCACCCCGCAGGGCGCGGCCGACTTCGGCTGGTTCGCCTACAGCCCGCTCTCGGACGCCGTCCGCAGCCCGGGCATCGGCGCCGACATGTGGATCATGGGCCTGGCCTTCTCCGGCTTCGGCACCATCCTCGGCTCGGTCAACTTCATCACCACGATCATCTGCATGCGCGCCCCGGGCATGACGATGTTCCGCATGCCGATCTTCGTGTGGAACGTGCTGCTGACCGGTGTGCTGGTCCTGCTCGCCTTCCCGGTCCTCGCGGCCGCGCTGTTCGCCCTGGAGGCGGACCGCAAGTTCGGTGCCCATGTCTTCGACGCTTCCAACGGCGGCGCGTTGCTGTGGCAACACCTCTTCTGGTTCTTCGGGCATCCAGAGGTGTACATCATCGCGTTGCCGTTCTTCGGCATCATCTCCGAGGTCATCCCGGTCTTCTCCCGTAAGCCGATGTTCGGTTACACGGGTCTGATCGGCGCGACCGTCGCGATCGCGGGTCTGTCCGTGACGGTGTGGGCGCACCACATGTACGTCACCGGCGGTGTGCTGCTGCCGTTCTTCTCCTTCATGACCTTCCTGATCGCGGTGCCGACCGGTGTGAAGTTCTTCAACTGGGTCGGCACCATGTGGCGCGGCAGTCTCTCGTTCGAGACGCCCATGCTGTGGGCGATGGGCTTCCTGATCACGTTCGTGTTCGGCGGGCTCACGGGTGTGCTGCTGGCCTCGCCGCCGATCGACTTCCACGTCTCCGACTCGTACTTCGTGGTGGCCCACTTCCACTACGTCATCTTCGGGACGGTCGTGTTCGCGATGTTCTCCGGCTTCCACTTCTGGTGGCCGAAGTTCACCGGCAAGATGCTGGACGAGCGCCTCGGCAAGATCACTTTCTGGACGCTGTTCATCGGCTTCCACGGCACGTTCCTGGTCCAGCACTGGCTGGGCGCCGAGGGCATGCAGCGGCGGATCCCCGACTATCTGGCGGTAGAGGGCCTGACGACGCTCAACACGGTGTCGAGCATCTCCTCGTTCCTGCTCGGCATGTCGATCCTGCCGTTCTTCTACAACGTGTGGAAGACGGCCAAGTACGGCGAGCGGGTCACGGCCGACGACCCGTGGGGCTACGGCCGCTCCCTGGAGTGGGCCACCTCCTGCCCGCCGCCCCGCCACAACTTCGCCGCCCTCCCCCGGATCCGCAGCGAGTCCCCTGCGTTCGACCTGCATCATGCGGACGTCGCCGCGGCGGAGAGGGAGCTGACGCTCCGATGACCGCGATGGAGGGCTTCCCCGCGGACATGCGGGCGTTCCATCACCAGGTCGAGGGCCATCTGCTCGCCGCCGCGGCGCAGGAGGAGGCCCGCACGGCCGCCGAGCGCTTCGCCGCCGGGCTGGACTGGCTGCCGGAGGCCCGACGTCGGGAGGTGGAGCGGCTGTTCGCACGGGAGCACCTGGCCCTCACCCGGGCCTCGTGGCAGCGGACGGCACACCGCGGGGAGGAACTGCGTGGCGAGTACGAGGCGGTGTACCGCGGGCTCCGCGCGCGGCTGCTGGCCGCCCTCCTGCTGGGAGTCGCGCTGGTGGTGGCCGTGAACCTCGTGGTGCTGGGATCGTCGGGGTAGCCCGCTCAGTCCCTCGCCGGAGGTCGCAGTACCTCGATGAGGCTGGCGTAGCTGTCCTGTCCATGGCCCGATACGGCGGCTTTCTCCATGGCGGTCTTCAGCAGTTCGGGCAGCGCGTTGTCGATGCCCCGGGCCGCCGCCGCGTGGATGAGATGGTCGATGGCCGCGATCTGTACGTCGACGGTGGCGTCGTCGCCCGGGTAGCGGCCCTCGTCCACCTGGGGCGCGTAGGTGGTGAGGAAGCCGGCCACGGCGGTCAGCCAACGGGTCGCGACGGGGGTGAAGTCGGCGGCGGGCGTCCCTTCGGCGCCGACCAGCGCGGTGCCGTGCAGCCAGCCGGTCATGGTGGACCACATCAGGCCGAGGAGCGCGGCGTCGTAGAGGGAGGCGAGGCCGGGGTCCGTGCCGAGGTACAGGGGGTCGCCGAGGGCCGCCAGCGTGGAGCGGTGGGTTTCGAAGACCTGTCGGGAGCCGCTGTACAGGAACATCATGGCGGGGTCGCCGACGCCGGGCGGGGTGGTCATGATGGCGCCGTCGAGGTAGTCGGCCCCATGGGTCCGGGCCCACTTGACGGCCTCGTGAGCCTGCTCGGGAGAGCCGGAGGTGAGGTTGACCAGGGTTCTGCCCGCGAGGCCGGCGGCGGCCGGGTCGAGGACCGTGTACATGGCCTCGTAGTCCAGCACGCAGGCGATGGTCAGCGAGGAGGAGGCGGCGACCGCCTCCTGGGGCGTGGCGGCCAGGCGGGCGCCACGCTCGACCAGGGGCCGGGCCTTGTCCGGGGTCCGGTTCCAGACAGTGGTCGGGTGGCCCCGGTCCAGCAGCGCGGCGGCCAGGGCCGAGCCCATCGAGCCCAGTCCGAGAACGGTGACGGCCTGCTGTTCTGCGTTCATGCCCAACTCCTTGTGCAGCGTGTGTAGGTGATGCGTGATCACGTACGGCAACGCTCGCAGGGCGCGAAGATCGGGAACAGTGACAGTGGTGACGGCGTCCACCAAATTCCTGCCATACGCTTCGGGGTATGAGTGCTGGTTCCGTCGCCGTGGTCGTGACCGAGGAGATCGGGGTCCCCTCGTGGGATCTGTACGAACTGAGCATCCCCTGCACCGTGTTCGGCAAGCCGCAGCCGGATCTGGCAGATCCCTGGTACGACCTGCGGCTCTGCGGGACGGGAACGGGGCTCGGGAGGATGCGGAGGACCACGGGCTGACCCTGCGGACCCGGTACGGACTCGACGACCTGGCCGACGCGGACACGGTCATCGTGCCCTCGGTGCCCGACCCCTGTGTCGACGAGGGCAGGCCGCTTCCGGAGGGGTTGGTCGCAGCCCTGCGGCGCGCCCATGAGGCGGGCGCCCGCATGGTGTCCCTCTGCACCGGCGCGTTCGCGCTCGCCGAGGCGGGGCTGCTCGACGGCCGCCGCGCGACGGCCCACTGGATGCACACCGACCTGCTGGCCGAGCGGTACCCGAAGGTGCAGGTCGACGAGTCGGTGCTGTATGTGGACGACGGTGATGTACTCACCAGCGCCGGGCTCACCGCCGGCCTCGACCTGTGTCTGCATCTGGTGCGGCGCGATCTCGGGGCGCACGTCGCCAACCAGTTGGCGCGCCGCATGGTGGTGCCCGCCCACCGGCCGGGCGGGCAGGCGCAGTTCATCGAGCTGTCGGTGCCGCCCAGTGACGACGAGGGGCTGGCTCCCGTCCTTCAGTGGGCGCGGGCGAACCTCGACCGGCCGCTGACGGTCGCCGATCTGGCGCGGCGGGCCTCGATGAGTCCGCGTACGTTCTACCGGCGCCTCCAGGCGGCCACCGGTACGACTCCTCTTCAGTGGCTCCTCGACCAGCGGCTCGGGCGCGCCCGGTCACTGCTGGAGTCGACTGATCTGCCGGTCGAGAAGGTCGGGGAGCTCAGCGGCCTCGGCACGGCCAACAACCTCCGTCACCACTTCCTCAAGCACCTCGGGGTGTCGCCGGGCGACTACCGGCGGGCTTTCCCCGGCGCGACCACCGGCGGACGCGGCCGGACACGGGCCCGACTCACGTCCGGGGAGTCCACCCCGGCGGCCGCAGGATCGCCAGCAACTGCCGGACCAGTTCCTCGACCACCTCGTCCAGGGTCGCGTCGACCCACCCCGCGCTCCAGTCGTGCAGCAGGCCGTTGACGCTGCCGATGAAGCCCGTCGCCGCGAGGCGGTAGTCGCGGGGTGCGGCCTCCCCGCGCGCGGCGGCCGCGTCGGCCTCGGCGCAGATGAGGCCGACCCAGCCGGCCCGGCGGGCGAGCCGCTGTTCCTCCAGGCGCGGGCTGACCCCGATGATCTCGACGAAGGTGATGCGGATCCGGCGCGGATCGGCCGCGAGGTTCCCGGCGTAGGCGCGGAAGATCGCGGTGGCGCGCTCGGCGAGCGGCAGGTCGGCGGAGTCGGCCGCGGCCTCCAGGACCGCCGTCTCGGCCCAGCCGTTGACCTGGAGATGCAGCGCGGCGAGCACGTCCTCCAGGGTGCGGAACTCCTCGTAGAACTGACGGGTGGACAGTCCGGCCGCCTCGCTGAGCGCCGCGACCGTGGTGGAGCGGAAGCCGGGGGTGTCGCCGAACAGCTGGAGCGCGGCGTCGAGGAACCGCCGGCGCCGCTCGGCCTGTCGTTCCTTTGCCGTCTTGCCGCCGTAGCGGCCGGTCGGCGCTCTGAGTCTCCCCGGCACCGGATCTCCCTTCGTGGTTCGAACACCGATTTTGTCGTGCACGCGGTCTTGTGGAGAAGGCCGCCCCTTCCTTACTTTTCAGTAAGTTCATTCTGAAACCAAGTGTGTTCAGATTCCAAGGAGCAGTCATGCCTGCTTTCCGACGACGGCACCTGTGCTCCGTAGCCGCCGCCCTCGCCCTGACCTCCACCGTCCCCGCGACCGCCGCCCACGCCGCCCACGCCGACGCGGCGGACGCCTCCGCCGCGCTGCGCGAGGTGCTGTTCGTGGGCAACAACTGGGAAGGCACCGCCGATGTCATCAGGTCCACCGGCGACTTCGCGAAGATAGGCCGGATCGACGTCGTCCCCGACAAGGACGAGCGGATGGCGGAGATCAACGCCGATCCGATCCGGTGGATCGCCTTCATGACGATCCGCAACAGCGTCGGTGAGGGCCACGACCAGTTCGTCGACGACATGTACTCCACGCCGGACGGGAGGTCGGTGGTGGTCTCCCGTCCGAGCTTCGCCGACGTCGTCTCGATCGACCTCGCCTCCGGACGGATCAACTGGCGCTTCCCGGTGTCCGGTTTCCGCGCCGACCACATGGCGGTCTCCCCCGACGGAAAGCGGGTCGCGGTGTCGGCGTCGACCGGCAACTCCGTGCACGTGCTGGACATCGAGACCGGCAAGCAGCTCGGCAAGGCGGCCACCGGGGACAAGCCGCACGAGAACATCTTCACCAAGGACGGCAAGTACATCTACAACATGTCGATCGGCGAGGTGAACACGCAGACCGACGCTCCGTGGCTGGACTGGACGAAGGGCGACCGGCGCATCACCGTCATCGACGCGACGACGTACCAGCAGGTCAAGGTGATCGACATGCGCCAGCGCCTGGACGCGATCGGGCTCAAGGACTACTCCGACGCGGTCCGGCCGGCCGTGTTCTCGCCGGACGAGTCGAAGCTGTACTTCCAGGTGTCGTTCTTCAACGGCTTCTTCGAGTACGACCTGGCCACCGACAAGATCACCCGCACGAAGACCCTGCCGAAGAACCCGGCGACCAGCGACGACCGCACCACGTTCGTCAACGACTCCCGCCACCACGGTCTCTCGATGAGCCCGGACGGACGCAAGCTCTGCGTGGCGGGCACGATGGACGACTACGCCACGGTCGTCGACCGCGCCACCCTCCAGGAGGGCCCGCTCGTCACCGCCGCCAAGCCCTATTGGGCCACGGTCAGCGGTGACGGCAGGAGTTGTGTCGTCTCCGAGAGCGGCTCCGACCAGGTCACGGCCATCGACTTCGCCACCGGAAAGAAGGTCGTGTCCGTGCCGGTCGGAGACCACCCGCAGCGCGTCCGGCTCGGCCATGTGGAGGCCGGCTGGACGAGCCCGTCCGCTAGCTGACCTCCTTCGCCGCCCATGCCGCAAGCTCGGTGCGGGCCGCGTCGAGCAGTTGCGCCGAGGGAGCCGTCGCCCCGTTGGTCACCAGCGCGTAGTGCAGGACGCCCTTGTCCGGCGCGGTGAGCAGCAGGCGGCGGCTTCCCGTGCCGCCCGGCTCCCGCGCCACGCCGACCGGGGTCGTCGAGCTGTACGCCGGCGGGGCGTGGGCCGCGCCCAGGTCGGAGACCACCGTGGTGGACGCGGTCGGGAAGCTCGCCGGCAGATGCAGTTCGGTGGGCGCCGAGCCGCCGTCCGAGCGCCACAGCAGCAGCCCGTACTGCCCGGATCCCACCAGCCGCTGCACGTTCGGCAGCGTACTGGGCACCGGGTTCCAGGTCAGCGTCGTCGAGCCGTCCCGGGAGCGGTCCTCGTAGGTGAAGCCGACGGTCGTTCCCGCCGTGGCACTCGGGTAGAGACGGTCCAGGAGCCGGGCGTCCTGGCGCAGCACCGGCTTGCCCGAGTCGTCGAGACGTACGGCGGACAGGTCCTCGTCGTTCCAGGCGTCACCGGTGGTGAGGACCTTGTCCGGGTTGCCGTTCATCAGTTCCTGGTGCCGGCCGTTGTAGATGTCCCACTGCCACTGCGAACCGGAGAGCACGGGCCCCGAGGCGGCCGGGTCGGACCACCAGTCGGCGCCCTTCAGCCTTGAGTCGAGGGCCTGGTACATCCCCTTGAGGACGGTCGGCGCCTTGTCGGAGACGTTGCCCGCCAACGGGTGCCCGAACTCGCTGACCACGGCGGCGGTCCGCGCGGCGGCCGCCCGGTCTCGGACGGTGCGGAAGTCGTTGACGTACTGACCGTCGGCCGCCTTGCCCCACATGAAGACGCCGGAGATGGCCTTCTGGTCGTAGAAGTGGGTGTTGAACACATAGCGCGGTCCGAGCGTGCCGGCGTCCAGCAGGCCGCCCTCCTGCTTCTGGAAGTCGAGGTTGGCGTTCCAGAAGAGGTTCGGCTCCACGAAGGCGGGCTTGTCCCGCCAGCCGGCCGTGTCCATGCGGGTCCGGAACTTCTCGTAGAACGGCCACAGCACGTCCTTCTCCCAGGCGCGGCTGGTCTGCCCGGAGTCGTAGACGCCCGCGTGCGGCTCGTTGTAGGGGTCGAAGCCGACGACCCCCTTGAACGGGTCGGCGCCCAGGTGCTGCCGGAGGTACGTCATGGTCTTCTCGGCGGTGGCGAGGAAGGCGTCCTGCACGCCGTGCGCGTTGTGCCAGAAGTCGTACGAGGCTCGCTTCACGGCCTCGTTCTGGGTGATGTTCTGCCCCCAGAAGAGGCAGATCCCGCAGGACTCGTCGGGGTAGTTCCCGGCGTCCACCGCCCACTTGGGCGCGCCGTCGCCGGTGTACCAGCTGTCGGCGTCGAAGAGGTGCCGGGAGTAGAGGTCCTGGTGGAAGTCGGGGTAGACGCGGATGCCGGCGTCGAGGAAGGCCCGCATCTGGTCGGTGGCGGCGGCGAGGTAGGCCGTGTCGACCTTGCCGCGCTCGGGCTCGGTGTAGGCCCAGGAGAGCAGGAAGCGGACGGTGTTGCCGCCGCCGAGGGCACGCAGGGCGGTCGCCGACTTCTTCGCGTCGGCGACCGAGGCGAAGGGCAGGCCGCCGTTCTCCGCCAGTTTGGTCTCGCCGGAGACGTTGTAGCCGCGGAGCACGATCTCACGGCCGGAGGCGTCGGTGAAGCGGCCGTCCCGCACGGTGACGGCAGGGTCGTCGAACCAGAGGGAGTCGGGAGGGGGCGCGGCGGTGGCGGGCGGGACTCCCGCCGTAACGGAGCCGAAGAGGACAGCCAGGACAACCAGGAGACGTGCCCGAATAGTTGGCATGTCCACTACAGTCCGGCGATATCAGGACACCGTCAACACCCCTGACTCTGGAGTAAGTTCCCGCTCGGCCGGTTCGCACACGTCATCCGGCCATTCTTCGTGTCACATTCAACAAGTACTCCTTCCTGTTCAGCGGGTTGTGGTCGGTGCGCGGGCGTCGCGGAACCGTGCCGTGCGTGACGGGCGCGTAATGGTCGAAGACGCTCTCCAGCTCACCCTCGCCGCGGGTGAGCCCGGGCAGCCGCTGCTCCAGTTCGTGCACCCGCGCCGCGGGCACCGTGCCCGCCAGGACGCATCCGGCGCCCCGGGTCTCGGTCGTCCGCGGTACGGCGGTGAGCGCGGCCAGCACCGGCAGCAGCGCGCCCAGGGTGTCCGCCGGGGCTTCGACACGGAAGCGGTGCATCGGCTCGTGGACCCGGGTCCCGGCCCGCCGCAGCGCTTCGACGAGCACCAGCGGGGTCAGGCCGCGGAAGTCGGCGCCGGTGCTCGACATGCTCTTGTCGAAGCCCTGGTGGGCGTGGCTCTGCCGGGGCGAGTAGCCGCTGTGGGTCATGGTGACCGCGCAGTCGGGGATCTGCCAGCCGTGCGGGCCCTGGTCGAGCGTCTCGCGCACGGTGTCCTCGACGGCCTTGAAGAAGGCGTACGGCATGGAGCCGAGCTCCACCTCCAGCCGGAAGCGGACGCCGGAGCCGACCGGCGCGGGGTCGACGCGCAGGCCGACCGTCGCGAGGAACGGGTTGGCGTCCTTCTTGTTGAACTCCACGGCCTGCCCCGTGCCGACGAGCCGCTCGACGCACAGGGGCGTGGTCTCGCGGAAGGTGACGCCGAGCCCGTACTCCTCGGCGAGGGTGGCCTGGATGACCTCCTTCTGCACCTCGCCGTAGAGGGACACGGAGGTCTCCTGCCGCCGTTCGTCGTGGCGCAGGCCGATCAGTGGGTCCTGTTCGGCGAGCTGGGTGAGCGCGAGGTGCAGTGCGCCGCTGTTCACGTCCGGGCCCGGGACGACGACGGTCTCCAGGGTGGGCGGGGCGAAGAACTGCTCGTAAGCCTTGCGGGGTTCGCCGATCGCGTCACCGATCCTGATGTCGCCGAGTCCCCAGAGCCGGGCGATCTGTCCGGCGACGACGGCGTCGCTTCGCGTGTCCGTGCCCTGGCCGAAGACACTGATCGCGGTGATCCGGCCTTCGGCGCCGTCCGTTCCGAACGGGATCCGGTCGCGGGTGCGCAGGGTGCCGGAGAACAGCCGGGCGCAGGCGGCCTTCTCCCCCGCCGGGCCCCGCTCGACTTTGAACACGGTCCCGGAGACCGGCCCGTCCGCGTCCCCGCCGGCCGGGGGCAGCAGCTCTTCGATGCCCGCCAGGAGCGCGTCCACGCCGACGCCCGTGACAGCGGAGCCGAAGAAGACGGGGTGGACCAGGGCCTCCCGTGTCTGAGCGACGAGGGAGGTGCGCAGGAGGGCGTCCGTGACGGTGTCCTCGACGTACGCGGACAGCAGGGTGTCGTCGTGGCCGGCGAGGACATCGAGCGCTGCGGGGCCGAGACCGGGCGTGAAGCGAGCCCGTCGTGTCCCGAGGCCGGTGGTGGTTCCCATCGGCACGATCGCGGGTGTCAGCCGGGCCGAGATCGCCCGCAGCACCTCCTCGTACCGCGCCCCGCTCCGGTCGATCTTGTTGACGAAGAGCAGGGTCGGGATACGCAGCCGCTGGAGCGTGCGCATCAGCACCCGTGTCTGCGCCTGGACGCCTTCGACGGCGGAGACGACGAGCACGACGCCGTCCAGCACGCCGAGCACGCGCTCCACCTCGGCGATGAAGTCCGGGTGGCCGGGGGTGTCGATCAGGTTGACCGTCACGCCGTCGAGAGGGAACGAGACGACGGCGGACTTGATGGTGATACCGCGTTGCCGCTCCAGCGCGAGGGTGTCGGTACGGGTGTTCCCGTCGTCGACGCTGCCGATCTCGTCGATCACCCCGGCCGAATGGAGCAGCCGCTCGGTCAGGCTGGTCTTACCGGCGTCGACATGGGCGAGGATTCCAAGATTGAGCACGTGCACGAAGCGTCATGTCCTTCGGAGAGAGGTCCGTTCCTGGCTGGGGGGACATGAACGCAGTTCGCATCTGCTGCTCCTCGGGACTCGGTGACGTCGCTGTCCCGTTCAGTGCAGCAGACCGGCCCGAGGGGCCACAACGGAATTAACCCCGGCCGGGGTACCCGGTGGGGTGCGTGGAAGGAGCGGATCGTGCGTGACATCCTCCCGGCGCTGGGCCGCTGGTACGCGGCCCGGCTCCCGTTCGGCCTCGCGACGGTCGTCGAGGTCAGCCGCAGCGCGCCGCGCGACCCGGGCGCCGCCATGGCGGTGGGCCCGGGCGAGGAGGTCGTGGGCAGTGTGTCCGGGGGCTGTGTCGAGGGTGCGGTGTTCGAGCTGGCGCGGGACGTCGTGGCGAGCGGCGAGGCGCGTCTGGAGACCTTCGGCTACAGCGACGAGGACGCCTTCGCCGTCGGCCTGACCTGCGGCGGCGAGATCACGCTGCTGGTGCGTCCCGTGACGCCCGAGCGGGATCCCGCCTTCGGAGCGGTCGTCGACTCGGTCGCCGCGGGTGAGCCGGTCAGCCTGGCCATGGTGACCGGCGGCCCGGCGCCGCGCGGGGCCACGCTCGCCGTCCGGCCGGACCGGGTCTCGGGCACGCTCGGCGCGAGCGGGCTGGACGCGGCCGTCACCGCCGACGCCCGGGGCGAGCTGGCCCTGGGTGCGACCGGCCTACGGCACTACGGGCCGCGGGGGCAGCGCCGTGAGGACTCCGTCAGCGTGTTTCTGGAGTCCTTCGCGCCGCCGCCGCGGATGCTGGTCTTCGGCGCGATCGACTACGCCGCGGCCGTGGCCCGCATCGGTGACTTCCTCGGCTATCGGGTCACCGTCTGCGACGCCCGTCCCGTCTTCGCCACGCCCCGGCGCTTCCCCGAGGGCGTCGAGGTGGTCGCCCAGTGGCCGCACCGCTATCTGCGCGACACGGACACCGACGCACGCACGGTGATCTGCGTCCTCACCCACGACCCCAAGTTCGACGTGCCGCTGCTCCAGGAGGCACTGCGCCGGCCCGCCGCGTACATCGGGGCGATGGGCAGCCGCCGCACCCACGCCGACCGCGCCGAGCGCCTGGCCGAGGCCGGGCTCACGGAACACGAGCTGTCCCGGCTGCGCTCACCGGTCGGCCTCGATCTCGGGGCCCGTACCCCCGAGGAGGTGGCGGTGTCCGTCGCCGCCGAGATCGTCGCACTGCGCTGGGGTGGCAGCGGTGCTCCGCTGACCGTGACGGAGGGAGCGGTGCATCCTTCCCGCTCCAGCCGATGAGCCGCGCCGCTCCCGGTCAGGTCGCCGACCGGCCGGGTTCGTACGATCGTGTCGCCGTCAGCACATCAGCGAAGGGAACCCCATGATCTTCATCACCGCCAAGTTCCGAGTCCGTTCCGAGCACGCCGACCGCTGGCCCGAGATCACCGCCGATTTCACCCGGGCGACGCGTGCCGAGCCCGGCTGCCTGTGGTTCGACTGGTCGCGCAGCGTGGACGAGCCGACGGAGTACGTCCTGGTCGAGGCCTTCCGCGACGACGAGGCCGGGGCCGCGCATGTGCAGTCCGCGCACTTCAAGGCCGCGCGGCAGACGCTGCCGCCCCATCTGGCCGAGACGCCGCGCATCGTGAACGCGACGATCCCGCAGGACGACTGGGCGCTCCTCGGGGAGATGGCGGTCCCAGGACAGGAGTAGCGCGGCGGACCCACCGGACGTCAGGCGAACCGCCCGCGCGCCACCGCCTCTTCGAGCGTCGCGGGGTCCAGCCCGGCGACGTCACCGAGCTCCTTGGTACGGGCCAGGTACGCACGCTGGGTTGCCAGCGACTCCGTCGTCGTGGTGGCCGCCGGCCATTCGGCGCCCTCGAACCGCAGTCCTTCCCGGAGCGGCAGGGATCCTCCCTCCCGGACGGCCCGCTTCACGGCCCCGATCGCCGCTTTCGGCCGTCGGCCCAAGCGGCCCGCGAGCTCGACGGCCTCCTGGAGCAGCGCTTCGAGTGGTACGACTCGGTCCACCAGGCCCATCTCCCGGGCTCCGGCCGGGCTGACGGGCGTGCCCTCCAGGGAGATCTGCAGTGCCCGGCGTCCGCCCAGCAGGCGGGCCAGCCGCTGGGTGCCGCCGGAACCGGGCGGGAACCCGAGGAGGATCTCCGGCTGGGAGATGCCGAAGTGCCCGTCAGCCATGAAGCGGTAGTCGCAGGCCAGGGCCAGCTCGCCCCCCCGCCTGCGGACCGTCGAGCTGCCGCATCATGCCGTGGCCGCACGCGCCCGCTACGAGGAACTGTTCGGCTCCCAGGTGAACTTCGCCCAGCCGCAAGCGCTCCTCCGTGTCACGAGTGATCTTCCCGGACGCCCCGTCCAGGGCGGCGACCAGCTGACCCGCCGGGTGGCGCTCGCCTACCTCGAGGCCCAGCCCTCCGCCACGGGCAGCGCGATGACGAGGCGTGTCAGAACACCTCTGAAGCAGTCACTGGGCACCGGCCCCGGCACCCTGTCCTTCGCCGCACGCACACTCGGCATGTCGCCGAGGAGCCTGCAGCGTCATCTGTCCGCAGCGGGAACGACCTTCGCGGCGGTCCTCGACGACGTCCGGCGCGAACGGGCCGCGGAGCTGCTCATCGAGTCCGATCTGCCGCCGGCCCAGGTCGCTCGCAACATCGGGCTCAGCGAGGCAGCCGTCCTGAGCCGCTACGCACGGCGCTGGTGGAGCACGACCGCGCGTGCTGTCCGCGACCACGGACTGCCCGGCGAGTAGGTCGCCCCGGCACGAGCCGTACATCGCACCGGGCCCCCTCTTGTCCCGGACGGCACGGCACCCGTACGCTCCCGTCCATACCGACTAGCCGGTATGACACTTGAAGGAGCCGCCGGAAATGAGCACGATCAACCGCCAGGTGCGCCTGGCCGCACGTCCCGTGGGAGAGCCGCGGCCCACCGACTGGGAGCACGTCGAGGAGCCGGCCGGGCAGCCCGGCGACGGCGAGTTCCTGGTGCAGGTGCTCTGTCTGTCGATCGACCCCGCGATGCGCGGCTGGATGAACGCCGGCCGGTCCTACATCCGCCCGGTGGAGATCGGCCAGGTCATGCGCGCCGGCGCGGTCGGAAGGGTGATCGCCTCCCGGCACTCCGGATTCGCGGTCGGCGACCACGTGTCGGGCTCGTTCGGCGTGCAGGAGTACTGCGTGTCGGACGGACGCGACGTGACCAAGGTCGACCCGGCGGCGGCCCCCTTGCCGACCTATCTCGGCACGCTCGGCATGTCGGGCCTGACGGCCTACTTCGGCCTGATCGAGGCCGGGCGTCCCGAGCCCGGGCAGACCGTCGTGGTCTCCGGAGCGGCCGGGGCCGTCGGCAGCGTCGTCGGGCAGATCGCCAAGATCCTGGGCTGCCGGGTCATCGGTATCGCCGGCGGCGAGGCCAAGTGCCGGATGGTGGTCGACGAGTTCGGGTTCGACGCCGCGATCGACTACCAGAACGAGGACATCCGCAAGGCGCTGCGCGAGCACGCCCCCGACGGTGTCGACGTGTACTTCGACAACGTCGGCGGAGACGTCCTGGACGCCGTGCTGCTACGGCTGGGGCGCGGTGCCCGCGTCGTCGTCTGCGGCGCCATCTCCCAGTACAACAGCACCAAGCCGCAGGGCCCCGCCAACTACCTGTCGCTGCTGGTGAACCGCGCCTCGATGACGGGCATCGTGGTGTTCGACTACGCAGAACGGTACGCCGAGGGCATCGCGCAGATGGCCACCTGGCGGGCGGAGGGCCGGCTGAAGTCCCTGGAGGACGTGGTGTCCGGCTCGGTCGCGGAGTTCCCCGAAACCCTGATGCGCCTGTTCCGTGGTGACAACCGCGGCAAGCTGGTGCTGAAGATCGCGGACTGACCGGGCCGGTGGGAGGAGGAGAAGGAGAGGGAGAGATCCGATGAAGGCACTGACCTACCACGGCCGTCACGACATCCGCTACGGGGAGGTCCCCGACCCGGCCGTCACCAGCCCCACGGACGCGGTGGTGCGGGTGACCGCGGCCGGCATCTGCGGCAGCGACCTGCACATCTACGGCGGCAACGGGTTCAGTCCGGACCTGGGCTACACACCGGGACACGAGTGCGTCGGCGTGGTGGTCGACACCGGCGGCCAGGTCAGCCGATTCAAGCCGGGCGACCGGGTCCTGGTGCCCGCCTCGGCCGGCTGTACGCACTGCCGGTCGTGCGCGGCCGGGTTCACCGCCCGGTGCGAGCGCGCCAAGTCGAGCACGGAGCTCTGCTACGGAGTGAGCCCGCAGCTCCAGGGCAGCCAGGCCCAGGCCCTGGCCGTGCCCTACGCCGACGTCAACCTGGTGCGCCTGCCCGAGGACATCTCCGACGAGGCCGCCGTCGTCCTCACGGACAACGCCCCCACCGCCTGGTACGGCTGCCGCCGGGCCCGCATCCAGCCCGGCGAGACCGTCCTGGTCATCGGCCTCGGCCCGGTCGGCCTCATGGCCGCCCAGTCAGCCTTCGCGATGGGCGCGGCGCGGGTACTCGGCGCGGACCTGGTCGCGGAGCGCCGCGCCTTCGCCGCCGGTCTGGGTGTCGAGCCGGTCGAGGGCGATGACGCGCGGTCGGCCATCCGGGACATGACCGCCGGCCGCGGGCCGGACGCCGTGGTGGAGGCCGTGGGCTCCGACGCCACCCTTCAGCTCGCCCTCAAGGCCGTCCGGCAGGCCGGCCGGGTCAGCGTCATCGGGGTCAGCCAGAACAAGGCATTCCCCTTCCACATGTACCTGGCGCAGATCAAGGAACTGGAGTTCGCCATCGGGCTGTGCTCCGTGCACTACGAACTCCCTCCTCTGATCGCCCTCACCCGCGCCGGCCGGCTCCAGCCCGAGGCCGTGGTCTCCCACCGCTTCGGCCTCTCCGAAGGCCCCGCGGCGTACGAACTGTTCGCAAACCGCTCCGACGGCGTCCGCAAGATCCTCCTCGACCCGGCCCTCTGACACTCCCGACCATTCGCCTGCCGGGCGTTCGGCCGGCCTCCTAGGGTGAACCCCTCGGACACTGGAGGTCGCCATGTCACAGCGCAACGAAGTCACCGGGCAGCCCCGTCCGCGGCTGATCCCGCTCCCCGAGGAACAGTGGGACGCCCGGACCCGGGAACTGCTGGCCGTCACACCCCACGACGCCGGGAACCGGATCCCGAACATCTTCACCACCCTGGTGCGCCATCCCGATCTCTACGAGCGGTTCTTGCCGTTCGGCGGCCAGTTGCTCCTGAGGGGCCGACTACCCGAAGAGCTGCGCGAGTTACTGATCCTGCGCACCGCGTGGAACACCGGCGCACGGTACGAGTGGGGACGGCACCTTCCCCTGGCCAGGGCCGCGGGCCTCACGGACGCCGACATCGACCGCATCACCGAGGACCCGGAAACGCCCGGCTGGACCGGCCTCCAGAGGCACCTGATCCGGGCGGCGGACGAGCTGAACCGCGAGGCGACCATGTCCGACGCGACCTGGGAGGCCCTGGCCGATCACTTCGGCGACGCCGAACTGATCGAGATCACCATGCTGGTGGGGCAGTACCACATGGTGGCCTTCTTCCTGAACGCCACCGGCGTGGAACTGGACCCCGGTTTCGACATTCCCCGGTCGTGAAGAAGCAGCCCCGCATCAGGGCTGCGAGCCGTCGCCCACCGGCCGGCGGCCCCACGCCGAGATCATCGGTGACGTGGCGAGGTCGAGGCGCCCGGCCGCGATGTTGGCGAGGTGACGCTCGATCTCCTCGTCCGTGGCCAGACCCTCGGCGACGAGTTTGTCGCGTACCTGCTGGACAGTGGCCGTCTCCAGGACGTCGCACGCGGGCGAGGTGACCGGGAAGTAGGCGTCGGCCTCGACGTCGGTGAGGCCGGCCTGGCGCAGCAGGCGCGGCAGCCTGCGTCCGTAGGAGAGGTCGGCGCCGCGCTGGCGCAGCAGGTGACGGAAGCCGGCGCGAAGCCGATTGGCCAGCTCCTGTTCGGGGCCGTGCTCGTCAGGGCAGATCAGCGGTTGCAGGGCGGGGTCGGCGTCCTCGATCAGAAGCCGGCCGCCGGGGCGCAGTGCCTGGACCATGGTGCGCAGCGCGGCGTCGCGCTCGGCCACGTGGACCAGGACGAGACGGGCGTGGACCAGGTCGAAGGGCCCGGCCGGGGGCGCGTCGCGGCCCACGTCGTGGCGGAGTACTTCCACTCCCCCGGTGGCGGCGGTCTCCGCCCAGGACACATCGATGTCGGTGGCGAGCACGCGCCCGCGCGGCCCGACGCGTTCACGGAGCCACGCGGCGACACTCGGCCCGCCGGCCCCGACCTCCCAGCACCGCCATCCCTCGTCGATCCCGACCGTCTCGAAGTGCCGGAACGTCGAGTCGTCGAAGAGGGCCGACAGCGCGTCGAAGCGGGTAACGGCCTCGGCCTGCTGGTTGTCCAGGAGATATCCCTTGTCCTGACCCATGCGCCGATCATGTCACGGCGCCTTTGGCCGTGGTCAGGCCCGCGGCGGCAGCCGGTGCAGTTCCACATCGGCGAGCCGGCCGTCGGCTGCCGTGGCGGTCAGGTAGGTGCAGTGGGGCTGGCGGCGTCGGTCCGTCGGGGAGCCCGGGTTGAGCAGGCGCAGGCCGGTGGGGGCCGTGGTGTCCCAGGGGATGTGGCTGTGCCCGAAGACCAGCACGTCGAGGCCGGGGAAACGGGCGGCGCAGCGCTTCTCCCGGCCCTGGGCGGGGCCCGTCTCGTGAATCGCCCCGAAGCGCAGCCCGCCCAGTTCCGCGTACGCCACCTCGGGCAGCCGGGCCCGCAGGTCCGGCCCGTCGTTGTTGCCGTACACGGCGACGAGCCTGCGGCAGCGGCTCTCCAGCAGGTCGAGGGTGGCCGTGTCGACCCAGTCCCCGGCGTGGAACACGACGTCGGCGTGCGGGAGTTCGGCCAGCAGCGGCGCGGGCAGTTCCCTGGCCCGCTTCGGCAGGTGGGTGTCGGACATGAGGAGCAGACGCACGCCCTCAGCCTAGAGGCAGCGGCCCGCTCCACCCCGGAACCGACTTGACCGCGAACAGACAGACATTGCAGCTCAGTTGTCCTGTTGACCGAGATGATCACGGCCAGGTATCGAAAGGTGAGGCAGCTTTGTCTACCGGGTTAGCATCGGGCAACACGCAGTAAGACAGGACGTCTACGGCAAGCGACCCGAAGGGGCCCGGAAACCCGATGCCGGTCAAGGTCAGCGTCATCATCCCCGTCTACAACCCGGGGATCTACATCGAGGACTGCATCACCTCGCTGCAGAGGCAGTCCCTGCCTTCCGAAGAGTACGAGGTGATCTTCGTCGACGACGGCTCCACCGACGCCACCCCGGCCCGGCTCGACGCGCTCGCCGCCGAGGACCCCCGGGTGAAGGTCATCCACCAGGAGAACTCCGGCTGGTCGGGCAAGCCCCGCAACGTGGGCATCGCCGCCTCCACGGGCGAGTTCGTCATGTTCGTCGACAACGACGACTACCTGGGCGACGAGGCCCTGGAGCGGATGTACGAGTACGGCGTGGCCAACGGCGCCGATGTCGTCGTGGGCAAGATGGCCGGCAAGGGCCGCAGCGTGCCGGTGGAACTGTTCCGCCGCAACCACCCGCGCGCCACCGTCGAGAACGCCCCGCTCATCGACAGCCTCACCCCGCACAAGATGATCCGCCGTGCCTTCCTCGACCGCACCGGCCTGCGCTTTCCCGAGGGCAGACGACGCCTGGAGGACCACGTCTTCATCGCCGAGGCGTATCTGCGCGCGGAGAACGTCTCCGTGGTCAGCGACTACGTCTGCTACTACCACATCCGGCGGGACGACAGCTCCAACGCGGGCTTCGAACGCTTCGACCCCGCCGGATACTTCCAGAACCTCCGTGAGGCCCTCGACGTCGTCGAGCGGTACACCGAGCCCGGCCCCGTTCGTGACAAGCTCTTCCGCCGCTGGCTGCGCGTGGAGATGGTCGAGCGGCTGCGGGCCCGGCGCTTCCTGAACCTGCCGGACGACTACCGCAGGGAGCTGTTCGGGGCGATCCACGAGGTCGTCGTCGAGCGGTTCGGTCCCGGTGTCGCGCAGGGGCTGCAGCCGACGCAGCAGGTCGTCGCCGCGCTGACCGCGGCCGACCGGTACGACGATGTCGTGTCCTTCGCGGAATGGGAGGCCGGCATCGCGCCCCAGGCGGCCCCCGCGCACATCGAGTGGCGGGACGGCTCCCTCAGCGTCGGCTTCACGGCCGAATACACCTCCGGCGGCAAGCCGATGGCCTTCCCCTCCGACGCCGAGGCGACCCCGCTGAACGACACGCCCAAGGGCGTGACCGAGGGCGTGGAGTGGGTGGCCTCGGAGACCGCCGCGCGCTTCGGGCAGGCCACGGCCGATCTGCTGCTGCGGGAGCGCTCGAGCGCCGCACAGTACTTCCAGCCGGTGAAGTTCACCCGCGAGACCGTGCCGGTCGGGGACGGCGAGGAGGTCCGGCTGGTACTGCGGGCGACCGCCACCGTCGACCCGGCCGGCCTGCCGGGTGACGGCGTCTGGGACGCGGTCGTACGGGTCAAGCTGGGCGGCTGGACCAAGGAGTGCCGGCTGGGCCCGGCCCCGCGGGCGAACCGGCCCACGCCGGACGTGGGAATCGTCGGCGGCCGGACGGTTCTGCCGTACTGGACGGAGCCGCACGGCAACCTCTCGCTTCAACTCGGGGAGCGGGGCAAGCGGCTGGGTCTGGGCAGCGTGCAGCCGATGGACGTCACCGTCTCCGGGGACCGCTTCCGTGCTCCGCTTCCCCTGCACGTCGACGCCGACCGGGAGGTGCCGCTGAGGTTCGTCTCCTCGAGCAGGATCCTCGAAGCGTCCGGCACGCTGTCCCCCGCTCCGGACGGGCGCGGTGCCGTGCTGGAGGCGGCGATGCCCGCCAAGGACCTCTCGCGTGACAGCTGGCGAGTGGCTGTCTGTCTGGCCCCGGGCGCCGACCGGCCCCGCTTCACCGGGCTGCCGTTCGCGCTGCGCGCCGCCGACGGCCAGGTGCTGGTCGTGCCGGCGCCGGGGGCCGGTGCCGCCCTGCGGGTGGCACGGCGGGCGCGGCGGGTACTCGGTGCCGCGCGGCGGAAAGTGGTCACCCGTTTCAGGATCGGAGGGCAGTGACAGCATGCGACCACTGGGGATAGAGGGCGCCTGGGTTCTGGAGCCCAAGATCTTTCCGGACGACCGGGGCAGCTTCCACGAGTGGTACCGCGGCGAGGAGTTCCGTGAGGCCACGGGCCATGATCTGGCCCTGGCCCAGGCCAACTGCTCGGTCTCCCGGCGAGGCGTGCTGCGGGGTGTGCACTTCGCCGATGTGCCGCCCAGTCAGGCCAAGTACGTCACGTGTGTGCGCGGTGCCGTCCTGGACGTGGTGATCGACATCCGGGTGGGTTCCCCCACCTACGGCCAGTGGGAGGCCGAACGGCTCGACGACGACACCCGGCACGCGGTGTTCCTCGCCGAGGGGCTGGGCCACGCCTTCATGGCACTCACCGACGACGCCACGGTGGTCTATCTGTGCTCCACCGGCTACGCCCCGGAGCGCGAACACGGCATCCACCCCCTCGACCCGGCTCTCGGTATCGCCTGGCCCGAGGGCATCACCCCGCTCCTCTCCCCCAAGGACGAACAGGCCCCGACCCTGGCCGAGGCGGAACGCCAGGGGCTGCTTCCGTCGTACGAGAGCTGCCGTGCGTACTACGAGGAGTTGCGGGCCGGCCGGGGAGACGGCTGACGCCCGCGGCACGCCGAGAGGCTGTGCCACAGGCCCGGGCGCTGTGCGCCCGGGCCTGTCTCTGTCCCACGGTGTCCCGAGAAGGGGTCAGCGGCTGACGCCCACCTGTTCCAGGGACTTGCGCAGCGGCTCCCAGCCGATGCGCCGGGGCAGGCCGCGGTTGCGGGCCTGGGTGAGGGGCCCCCAGAAGCCCGCTTCCAGGAGGGTCTCGGGGCGTACCGCGCCGGCCCGTTCGAGGATCGCCTCGGGGACCTTCTGCGGGTCGGGCACCTTGTACTCGGCCATGATCTCGTCGTACTTGTCGTGCAGGACCCGGTTGTTCGGGTCGGCGCCGAAGACGACGAGCTGGCCGGTGGGCGCGGTGTCCACCTGGACCGTGACCAGGTCGGGGCGGTAGCGCGCCAGCACCTCGGTGATCTTGTAGACGTCGCCGGTCCAGGCGTTGGTGTGCCGGTCGCGGGCCGCCTCGTCGACGCTGCGCGGCAGCATGTCGTCGAGGACGATCACGCTGGACCAGTCGGAGTGCTTCTCGACGTTCATGAAGTCGCGCAGGGCGTACTCGAAGATGTGCAGGCCGTCGATGAACGACAGGTCCAGCGTGGTGCGGCGCCAGTAGCCGATGGGGCTGCGGCCGCGGCGCAGGTTGCGCAGCGGGTGACGGCCGCCCTTGAGGTGCTGGAGGGGGTTGTCGCGCGCGAAGAAGTCGTCGCTGGTGGCCTTCACCAGATGGACGTCGCACCGCAGCTCCGAGACCACCTTGAAGGCGGGGTCGATCGCGATGCTGGGGACGCGGGACAGCGTCAGGCTGCGCCCGTCGTTGACGCCGATCTCCAAGTAGTTGCGATTGGCGCTGGCCTTGTGCAGTCCCCGGAGGAACTCATGGCGTTTCACGGAGTGGGACCTTCCTTGCGGATGCGGGGCAGTGCTTCGTGCAGGGTGGCGCGCCACGCGCGCGGCGGGGGCAGGCCGATCTCCTGCCACCGGCCGTGTGCGAGGGCGCTGTACGCCGGGCGGGGCGCGGGCCGAGGGAAGGCCGCGCTGCTGGTGGGGCGCACCCGGTCAGGGTCGGCGCCGAGCAGGGAGAACACCTCGCGGGCCAGCTCGTACCAGGAGGCCTCGCCGGAGGCGGTGGCGTGGAAGACGCCGTGCGCGTCGGGGCCGAGGCGGGGCCCGAGGTCGGCGATCCGCTCGGCGACGTCCGCGCTCCAGGTGGGCTGCCCGCGCTGGTCGTCGACGACGTCGACGGTGTCGCGGCGGGCTTCGAGACCGATCATGGTCCGCACGAAGTTACTGCCGTGCACCCCGTAGAGCCAAGCCGTGCGCACGACCGCGCTCGCCCCGGGCAGTTCCTCCAGCACGGCCCGCTCCCCGGCCAGCTTGGTGCGGCCGTAGGCGGTGCGCGGGGCCGGCGGATGGTCCTCCGGGTAGGGGGCGGTACCGGCTTCGCCGGAGAAGACATAGTCCGTGGAGAGATGGATCAGCCGGGCGTCGTGCGCCGCGCAGGCCCGGGCCAGCAGCCGCGGTCCGTCGCCGTTGATCTCCAGGGCGCGGGCCTCGTCGGTCTCGGCGTCGTCGACGGCCGTGTAGGCGGCGCAGTTCACGACGAGGTCGGGGTGGTGCTCCCGCACCGCCGTGTCGACGGACTCGGGGCTCGTGATGTCCAGGGCGGAGCGGTCCAGGCCCACCACGTCCTCGCCGCGCCGGGTGAGCTCCTCGACGACGTCGTGGCCGAGCATTCCGCCCGCACCGGTGATCAGCCACCTCATGCGCGCTCCTGGGCGACGCGCCGCTTCAGGGGCTCCCACCAGGCACGGTGGTCGCGGTACCAGGCGACGGTCTCGGCGAGGCCGGTGGTGAAGTCGTGGGCGGGGCGGTAGCCGAGTTCGTCGCGGGCCTTGCTCCAGTCGACGGAGTAGCGCAGGTCGTGGCCCTTGCGGTCCTCGACGTACTCCACCCGGTCCCAGTCCGCGCCGCAGGCGTCGAGGAGCAGGCCGGTGAGGTCCTTGTTGGTGAGTTCGGTGCCGCCGCCGATGTTGTAGACCTCGCCGGGCCGGCCCTTGGTGCGGACGAGGTCGACGCCCTGGCAGTGGTCGTCGACGTGCAGCCAGTCGCGGATGTTGCGGCCCTCGCCGTACAGGGGCACCTTGTGGCCGTCGAGGAGGTTGGTGACGAACAGCGGGATGACCTTCTCGGGGAACTGGTGCGGGCCGTAGTTGTTGGAGCAGCGGGTGACGCGCACGTCCAGGCCGTGGGTGCGCTGGTAGGCGAGGGCGAGCAGGTCGGAGGAGGCCTTGGAGGCCGAGTACGGCGAGTTCGGCTGCAGCGGGTGGTCCTCCGGCCATGAGCCGGACTCGATGGAGCCGTAGACCTCGTCGGTGGAGACGTGCACGAACGGGCCCACGTCGTAGCGCAGGGCGGCGTCCAGCAGGGTCTGGGTGCCGAGCACGTTGGTGCGGACGAAGTCGGCGGCGCCGGTGATGGAGCGGTCCACATGCGACTCGGCGGCGAAGTGCACGACCTGGTCGGCGCCGGCCATCAGCTTGTCGACGAGTTCGGCGTCGCAGATGTCGCCCTGGACGAACTCCAGCTGGGGGTGGGTCAGTTCGAGGTTGTCGAGGGTGCCGGCGTAGGTGAGCTTGTCCAGCACGGTGATGCGCGGCGCGTCGGGCGCGTCCGAGGCGAGCAGCGCACGGACGTAGCGGGAGCCGATGAACCCGGCGGCACCGGTGACGAGGAGGTTCATGAAGTGATCTGCACCTTGCTGTGGTCTCCGAGGACGAATCGGTGGGCGCTGGGGACGCTGGGGGCCGGGGTCACCTGGACGTGCCGGCCGATCAGCGAGGACTCGATCCGGCCGACGCCCTGGATCGAGGAGTCCCGCAGCACGATCGAGAACTCCACCTCGCTGTCGGTGATCCGGCAGTTCTCCGCGATCGAGGTGAAGGGACCGACGTAGGAGTCGCTGACAAGGGTGCCCCTGCCGATGACGGCGGGCCCTACGATGCGGGAGTTGACGATCCGGGCGCCCTCTTCCACGACCACCCGCCCGATGGTCTGCGAGGCGTCGTCCACGGTGCCGTCGATGCGGCGCTCCATGGCTTCGAGGACCATGCGGTTCACCTCGAGCATGTCGGCGACGTTGCCGGTGTCCTTCCAGTAGCCCTTGATGACCGTGCTGCGCACGTCGGCGCGGGAGTCGATCAGGCGCTGGATGGCGTGGGTGATCTCCAGTTCGCCGCGCCACGAGGGTTCGATGGCGCGCACGGCTTCGTGGATCACGGGCGTGAACAGATAGACGCCGACCAGGGCGAGATCGCTCTTGGGCCGCTCGGGTTTCTCCTCCAGGCCGATCACCTGGCCGGACGGGTCGAGTTCGGCGACACCGAAGGCGCGTGGGTCGGCCACACGCGTGAGCAGGATCTGGGCGTCGGGCCGGTTGCCGCGGAACTCGTCGACGAGGTCGGTGATGCCGCCGACGATGAAGTTGTCGCCGAGGTACATCACGAAATCGTCGTCGCCTAGGTAGTCCTGGGCGATCAGTACCGCGTGGGCCAGCCCGAGGGGCCGCTCCTGGGGGATGTAGGTGACGTTCAGGCCGAACTTCGACCCGTCACCCACCGCTTCCTCGATCTCGGCGGCCGTGTCCCCGACGATCATGCCCACGTCGGTGATGCCGGCCTCGGCGATCGACTCCAGCCCGTAGAAGAGCACAGCCTTGTTGGCCACTGGCACCAGTTGTTTGGCCGACGTGTGTGTGATCGGCCTCAGTCTTGTTCCTGCGCCGCCGGACAGCACGAGAGCCTTCATTCGGTTCACCTTAGTGCCGATCCGGCGGATGTGAACATCACTTCTTTTGGTTGTCGATGCGCGGAGTTACTCGGATCGTCACCGCGCGGTCTCTCGCGGAGCGGTCAGTCCTCGCCCCTGACGATGTTCCACTCCGGCCCGGAGCGTGTGCTTGCGGGAGTGGCCCGGTTCTCCACGGCGGGGAGGCAGGTCCGCAGCGCGGCCTTGCCGCTCAGACGGCGTGCCTTCGACCAGCCGGTCTCGGGCCGGCGGACGGCGGGCTTGTCACTCAGGTCCATGGACGTCACGACTCATCATCTTCCTTCAGGATCCGATGGTGTTCGGGTATCCCGAGAAGAACCGAACAAACGCGCGTCGTGACGCCTGGACCGAGGCTGTCAACGTGTCTGCGGGGCTGAGCCGTTCACACCCGTCACGCGTTGGGACGCGCCGCGCTGATGTCACCCAGCGCGGACTCCGGGTCGCGCTCCACGGCCATGTCGCCCAGGGAGACGATGCCCACGGGGTGTCCGTGCTCGACGACCGGGATACGGCGCACGGAGTGCTCGCGCATCAGCTCCACCGCGTGGACCAGATCCTCGTCGGGGCCGATGGTGACCAGGTCGTCGCTGCACGCGCCGGCCACGGTGGTCCGCTCCGGATCGGTGCCCTCGCTCACCGACCGGATCACCAGGTCACGGTCGGTGACCAACCCGCGCAGATCGTCGCCTTCCGTCACCAGGACGACGCCGAGATCCTCGTCGCGCATGATGCGGGCCACCTGGGCGACGGAGGTCTGCGGTTCGACCGTCGCCGGGTCGCTGGTCATGATGTCGCGGACATGCTGAGCCATGACGTGCCTCTCTTCTCGTCTCCTCGCTGTTTCCCCCGTCCGACGTCGTTCCGGGTACCCGGAGCACCCGCCCGGTCACCAGGAACTCGCGGGGCGTTCAGCGTCCCAGTGCCAGCTCCGCCCACACCTGCTTGCCGCCGCTGACCGGCAGTGTGCCCCAAGTCGCCGAGAGTGCCTCGACGAGGAGGACGCCCCGGCCTCCGGTGGCCTCCCAGCCGATGCTGGTCGGTCTGACCGGGGAGCGGGGTGAGGCGTCGGCGACGGCGACGCGCAGGCGGTCGTTGACGAGGGTGAGGTCCATGCGGACCTGGCCGTCGGTGTGGACGAGGGCGTTGGTGACGAGTTCGGAGACGACGAGGAGGGCGGCGTCGAAGTCCTCGGTCACGCCCCAGGAGCGCAGGGTGCGCCGGGCGAAGCGGCGGGCGTGCCCGACCGCCTGCGGCACGCGCCACACCGTCCAGCTCTCCCGCAGCGGGCGCAGGTCCATGCCGTCGTAGCGCAGCAGGAGCACGGCGACGTCGTCGCTGCGCGGGGCGCTGCCGAGGAGGCCGTCGGCGACGAGCCCCAGGTCGACGGGGGCTGAGGCGGCCAGCTGGTCGGCGAGGCGTTCCATGCCCTCGTCGATGTCGGAGTCGGGCGTCTCGACGAGCCCGTCCGTGACCAGGGCGATCATGGTGCCGGCGGGGAGCCGGAGCGGGCTCATGGGGAAGTCGGCCTGGGTGATCACCCCGAGGGGCGGGCCGCCCTCGGCCTCCGCGATCTCGGTCGTGCCGTCCGGGTAGCGCAGCACCGGCGGCAGGTGCCCGGCGCGCACGCACCAGGCGGAGCCCTCCTCCAGGTCGATGTCGACGTAGGCGCAGGTGGCGAAGAGGTCGCTCTCCATGTCCATGAGGAGCCGGTTGGCGTGGGAGACCACCACGTCCGGCGGGTGCCCTTCGACGGCGTAGGCGCGCAGGGCCGTGCGCATCTGGCCCATGAGGGTGGCGGCGCCGGCGCTGTGGCCCTGGACGTCGCCGATGACGAGGGCCACGTGGTGGTCGGGCAGCGGGATGACGTCGTACCAGTCGCCGCCGAGCTCCAGCCCCGCCGTGCTGGGCAGATAGCGGGTGACGGCCTCGGCGCCCGGCAGCCGGGGCAGGCGGCGGGGCAGCAGCTGGCGCTGGAGCATGCCGACGAGTTCGTGTTCGGCGTCGAAGGCGCGGGCCCGCGTCAGGGCCTGTCCGGCCAGGCCGGCACAGGCGGTGAGCAGGGCGCGTTCGTCGGTACCGAAGTCGTGCGGCGTGTCCCAGCCGATCAGGCAGGCCCCGGCCATGCGGTTCCCGGCGGGCAGCGGCAGGACGGCGAGGCCGCCGGGGCCGACCTCGGACAGGGCGCGTTCCAGCGGGCTGCCGGCGGGCCAGATCCGGGCGCGGCCCTCGCGCAGGGCGGCGGCGAGGGTCGGCATGGCGCGCACGGGCGCGTCGGGCCACTCGGTGCGCCATTCCCTGCGCCACAGCTCGGGCCAGGCCTCGGGTTCGGGCGGGTCGAGGACGGTGACGACGAACCTGTCGCTCTCCAGTTCGGCGAGCGCGATGCGGTCGGCTCGCAGCGGCCTGCGCAGGGCGGCGACCACGGCCTTGCCCACGTCGCGGACGGTGACGGCGGTGGCCAGCTCGGTGGCCAGACGCTGGACGCGGGCCACGTCGGTGACGTCGGAGCGCAGCGTGGAGGCGTCGTCGACGGTGCCCACCAGCCGGGCGGAGTGGCTCACGCCGCCGGGCAGGAGGCGCCCCCGCAGCCGGAGCCACTTCGGCGGTCCGGTGGGCTGGAGCACCCGGAACTCCAGCTCCCTCTCGCCGATGGACATGTGGTCGGCCTCCACCACCGACATCAGCGAGGGCAGATCCTCCGGCACGGTCAGGCCGAGCAGGGTCTCGACCCGGCCGTCGAACTCCTCGGGGTCCAGGCCGAACAGGTCCAGCAGGTCGTCGCCGGCCCGGACGCGGCCGGTGTCCATGGCGAGGCTGAACGCGCCGGGCGGCAGTTCACCGCCCTCGGCGGGCGCGGCCGGGGCAGGGAAGGCGACCGCCTCGGAGATGAGCTGGAGGCACTCGCGGTCGTCGGAGTCGAATCCGCCGGGGCGCTCGCACACCGCGAGGAGACAGCCACCGCCGTCCCCGTGGACGGGCAGAACCGTCAGGAAGAAGTCCCGGGAGGGCACGCGCCGGGCCTGGACGTGCTCGGCGAGTTCCGCGGGGCCCAGCGAGACGGGGCGTCCGCCGCGGTGGGCCTCGGCGACCGGGGACCGCCCGGTGCGCGGATAGCTGTCGCGCAGCCCGTACAGCGTCCTCGGCACCCCGGCCGACTCCACCAGGCGCAGCAGCTCACCGTCCGGGCCGGGGGTGTACAGGGCGGCGAACGCGGCGCCGGCGAAGACGAGGGCCTGTTCGAGGACCCGGTGCACGCGTTCCGGCGATTCCTGATCGACCGCGATCGCCTTGAGGGCACCTTCGGCACGCAGCGTTCGCGTTCTGCGTTCTTGGGGTTCTCTGGCGCCCTCTCTGACCACGTTGGCCATTACAGCGCTTATGCGACACCCGCGCAGCCCCTGTGGGCGTTCCGTGGGCCAGTGCCGACGCGGCCGGTCGAACGGAACCGAACATGTCTTTACCCATGCGTTCCGCACGCTGTTCTCGTGACAGCCGTGACTGTCCGGGCCCGGCGCGTGGCTGGAAAGCTCGGTGCTGATCACGGAGGGGGACGCATGGACAAGCGGTACGAGGTGTACGCGCTGGCCGACCGGCACTTCTACGAGACACCGGACCGGCTGGCGCGAGGCGGGCAGGAGGCCTCACAGGGGGCGGCCCCGCACCTCTACGAGACGGCCCGCCGGCCCGTGCCCGAGGGGTGGGGGACGGCGCGGATCGGGGACTGGCTGACGATGACGCCGCCCGGTCCGGACGGCGAACCGCTGCAGGGCCCGGCGCAGGGCTGGAAGATCCATGCCTCGGCGACCCGGGCGAACGCGGAGAAGATCGCCGGGATCGTCTGGGACTACTGCGTCGAGCGGCGCGTCCCCTTCAAGTTCGTGCCCGGCCCGCACCTGCTGCACCTGCGCAACACCAAGTACGCGCCCCGCGACGGCAGCGGCAAGTTCGTCACGGTCTATCCGGCCGACGAGGAGCAGCTGCACGAGGTGCTGCGCGAGCTGGGCGCGCTGCTGGAAGGTTTTGAAGGGCCGTACATCCTCACCGATCTGCGCTGGGGCGAGGGTCCGCTGTACGTCCGCTACGGCGCCTTCGCGCGCTCGTTCGTGGTGGACGAGCGGGGCTCGCTGGTGCCGGCGGTGCGCGACGGCGCGGGGCAGCTGGTGCCGGACCGGCGGTCGCCGTCCTTCCAGGTGCCGGAATGGGTGACGCTGCCGGCGTTCCTGCAGCCGCATCTCGACGCGCGGAACAACACGACGACGGGCGAGCTGCCGTACCGCATCGAGAAGGCGCTGCACTTCTCCAACGGCGGCGGCGTGTACGTGGGCACCGACACCCGTGACGGCCGCAAGGTCGTCCTCAAGGAGGGCCGGCCGCACGCGGGGCTCGCCTCGGACGGGGCCGACGCCCTCGCCCGGCTGGAGCGGGAGAAGCGGGCGCTGGAGCAGGTGGCGGGCACGGGCGTGGTCCCGGAGGTGCGCGACTGGTTCGAGCTCGGCGGCCACCGGTTCCTGGTGATGGACTTCCTGGAGGGCCGTCCCCTCAACTCGTTCTTCGCCGAGCGGCATCCGCTGCTGGCCCAGGATCCCGACGCGGGGGCCGTCGCCGCCTATACGGCGTGGGCGCTGCGCATCCACCGAGAGGTGGAGGAGGCCGTGGCGGCGGTGCACGCGCGCGGCATCGTCTTCAACGACCTGCACGTCTTCAACATCATGGTCGCGCCGGACGAGGAGTCGGTCTTCCTCCTCGACTTCGAGGCGGCGGCCCCGGCCGAGGAGAACGGCCGCCAGGTCGTCGCCCACCCGGGCTTCTTCGCGCCGCCGGACCGCCGGGGCGCCGATGTCGACCGCTATGCGCTGGCCTGTCTGCGGCTGGCCCTGTTCCTGCCCGTGACCACGCTGTTCGTGGTCGACCGCGGCAAGGCGGCGCATCTGGCAGAGGTGATCTCGCAGGAGTTCCCTGACGTGCCGCGGGAGTTCCTCGACGAGGCGGTCGCGGAGATCACACGGGAGGTGTCCGGCCGTACGGTGGCCGCTCCCTCCGCACCGGTGGATCCCGGCGACTGGCCCTTCAGCCGCGACTCGATGGTCAAGGCGATCCTCGCCTCGGCCACCCCGGAGCGCGACGACCGGCTCTTCCCCGGCGATGTCGCCCAGTTCTCCGACGGCGGCGGGCTAGGGCTCGCCCACGGCGCCGCCGGGGTGCTGTACGCGCTGGACGCGGCCGGCGCCGAGCGGTACGAGGAGGGCGAGCGCTGGCTGCTCACCCGGACGGCACCGACCCCGGTCGGTACACCGCTCGGCCTGTACGACGGGCTCGCGGGCGTCGCCCTGGTCCTGGACCGGCTCGGGCACCGGCAGCGGGCGCTGGACCTGGTCGAGGGCATCCTCGCCGAGCGGTGGCAGAACCTCTCCTCCGACCTGCACGGCGGACTGGCCGGACTCGGTCTGGTCCTCGGCCGGCTGGCCGAGACGACCGGCGAGACGGAGCTGCGCGAGCGGGCCGACGAGGCCGCGCGGATCCTCGTACAGCGGCTCACCGAGCCGCCCCCGGCCACGCCGAAACGGCGCGCCGGACTGCTGCGGGGCGCGAGCGGTCCCGCGCTGCTCATGCTGCGGCAGTACGAGTGGACCGGCAAGGCGGGTTGGCTGGACGCCGCGGCCATCGCCCTGCGCCGGGACTTGGAGTCCTGCGTGACCCGCGAGAGCGGGTCGCTGGAGGTCGACGAGGGCTGGCGGACCCTGCCCTACCTCGGCGACGGCAGCGCGGGACTCGGCATGGTCCTCGACGACCTCGTGGCCCACGCCCCGGACCTCGCCGGGGAGTTCGAACCGGCCCGCTCCGGTGTGCTGACCGCCGCCACCTCACGCTTCTACGCGCAGCCCGGGCTCTTCCAGGGCCGCGCCGGAATGATCCTGCACCTCAGCCGCACGACCACGCCGGACGCGACCGCGGACCGGCTGGCCGGGCAGATCGCCGGGCTCGGCTGGTTCGCGATGGCGTACCAGGGCCAACTGGCCTTCCCGGCCACCAGATGATGCGGCTGTCCATGGATCTCGCCACCGGAACGGCGGGGTGCCTGCTGGCGCTCGGCGCGGCCCTCGACCCGGCCAGCGACGCCCACCTGCCGTTCCTCCCGCCGCCGAACCGGCGGCCCCACTGACGCGGTTCCGCGATCCCGCGGAGCCGTGACACCACCCCGTCCCCACGGATGACCACGGACGGACACCCAATGGAAGGACACACCATGGCACTTCTCGACCTGCAGACGATCGAGTCCGAGGAGCGGACCGACGGCGGCGGCAACAGCACGGTGAGCCTGCTGTCCTGCATCAGCGCGGCGAGCGTCCTGCTCTGTCTCTGACCGCGTCTGCGGTACGGCTCCGGGCGGCCTTCTCCCTGCGGGGACAGGGCCGCCCGGGGCCCCACCCGTCCCGCGAAAGGCCCCTATGACCCCGCGTGGTGACGACGATCCGGCGGCCGGACAGGCCCGCGCGCTGCTGCGTACGGCCACCCGGTACAGCGGGGCCCGCTGTGCGGCCCTGTGCCTGGTGAGCATCGCCGCGACCGGTGCCGGGCTGCTGCTGCCGGCCGCACTCGGCCGGGCCCTCGATCTTCTGCTGGCGCAGGATCCGGCGACCCGCTGGGTGCTGTACTGCGCCGGCCTCGTGCTGCTGCTCGCCCTGTTCGACGCGGCGCAGACCGTCCTCACCGGCACCGTCGACGCCCGTAGCACCGCGTGGCTGCGCCGCACTCTGACCGGGCACGTCCTGGGCGTCGGCCCGCGGGCCGCCGACCGCTTCGGCTCCGGTGACCTCGTCGCCCGTCTGGTCGGCAACGCGGCCGAGGCGGGGACCACGCCCTCGGCCCGGGCTGCGCTCCTGGCGGCGCTCGCCGGCCCGGTCGGCGGTGTGGTCGCGCTCGGTCTGATCCACTGGTGGCTCGCGGCCGTCTTCCTCGCCGGAGCCCCCGTCCTCACTCTTCTGCTGCGCGCCGTCTCCCGTGACACCTCCGAGAGCGCGGCTCGATATCAGCGGGCCCAGGGCCGGATCGCGGCCGCGCTGGCGGAGGCCGTCGGGGGCGTCCGTACCGTCCGGGCGGCGGGTACGGAGGACAAGGAGACCGCCCGTGTGCTGCGGCCGCTGCCCGAGCTGTCCCGGGCCGGACACCGCATGTGGCGCGTGCAGGGGCGAGCCGCCGCGCGGGCGGTCGCCGTGGCGCCGCTGCTGCACCTCGGGGTCGTCGCCGTTGCCGGTGTGCTGCTCACCCGGGACCGGCTGTCGGTCGGGGACGTCCTCGCGGCCTCGCGGTACGCGGTGCTCGCGACGGGCGTCGGCGTCCTGGTCGGCCGGCTCGCGGGCCTGGCCCGGGCACGGGCGGCGGCCCGGCGCCTCGGGGAGGTCCGGGCCGAGCCCGCGACCGGGTTCGGTGTCCGCCGGCTGCCCGACGGGCCCGGCCGGCTGGAGCTGCGCGGTGTGACGGCCCGGCGCGGCGGACGCACCGTGCTCGACGGGGTGGACCTCGCCGTGCCGGGCGGAACGACCCTGGCCGTGGTCGGCCCCTCCGGCGCGGGCAAGTCGCTGCTGGCCGCGCTCGCCGGACGGCTGGCAGACCCGGACGAGGGCGAGGTGCTCCTCGACGGGGTGCCGCTGCGCGACCTGCCGCACGCCGACCTGCGCAGTGCCGTCGGCTACGCCTTCGCCCGCCCGGCTCTCCTGGGCGGCACGGTCGGGCAGGCGATCGGGCTCGGCCTGCCGGACCCCTCCCCCGCCCGCGTCCGGGAGGCGGCTCGCACGGCCCTCGCCGACGACTTCGTCCGCCGCCTCCCCGACGGATACGACACGGCCGTCGCCGACGCCCCGCGCTCCGGCGGCGAGTCCCAACGACTGGGCCTCGCCCGGGCGTTCGCCCACGGCGGCCGCTTGCTGATCCTCGACGACGCCCTCTCCAGCCTGGACACGGTGACGGAACGCCACATCACCGACGCCCTCCTCGGCGACGGCCCGGGAAGCACCCGGCTGCTGGTCGCCCACCGCAGCGCGACGGCCGCGTGCGCCGACGCGGTGGCCTGGCTGGACGAGGGGCGGGTGCGAGCGGTGGGGCGGCACGAGGAGCTGTGGCGGCTCTCGGAGTACCGGGCGGCGTTCGGGGAGGGGACGGAATCGGCCGGGACGGGTGCGAGCGCGGAGGGGGGTGTACCGGCATGACGGGCAGGATCCGTACGCGCGCGGCTTCCCAGGACGGCGGGTCACCCGCCGGAACCGGCCTCCCGGCCCGGGGTCTGCGCTTCCTGCTGGCCCGCCGCATGGTCCTGTTCCGCCTGGTCGTCTGGTCCGTGCTCGAGACCGGGCAGACCTTCCTCATCGGCTACGGTCCCGCCCGCGCCCTGGACGAGGGGTTCCTGCGCGGGCGGGCGGACGTCGGGCTGATCTGGCTGGCGGTGACCGGGCTCGCTGTGCTCGTCGGCGCGTACGGGACCGCGCGGGTGTACGCCGCCGTCGCCGCGCTGGTCGAACCCCTCCGGGACCGGCTCGTGGAACGGGTCGTCTCCCGCGGGGTGCGGACCGGTGATCCCAGCTCGTTGTCGGGGCTCACGCAGCAGGTGGAGATCGCCCGGGACACCTTCGCCGGACTGGTGATGGTCTCCCGCTCCTTCGTGTTCACCGCCGCCGGTGCCCTGGCCGGCCTCTTCGCCCTCGCCCCGCCGCTCCTGCTCGTCGTCGGGCCGCCCCTCGTCGCCGGAGTGGCCCTGTTCGCGGCGACCCTGCGGCCGCTCGCCCGGCGGCAGGAGACGTTCCTCGTCGCCGACGAGGCGCTGGCCGGTGAGCTGGGCGCCGTCTGCCCGGGCCTGCGGGACATCACGGCGACCGGCGCGGAGGCACAGATCGCCGCCGGTACCGGCGAACGGGTGGAGGCGGAACTGCGCGCGGCGCGTGCCCTGGCGCACTGGGGCGTGCTGCGCGTGGCGTCCCTGGCGGTCGGCGGCCAGCTGCCGATCGTGCTGCTGCTCGCCGCCGCCCCGTGGCTCCTGGCCCAAGGCGTCACCACCGGCGCCCTGGTCGGTGCCCTCGCCTACGTCACCCAGTCCCTGCTGCCCGCCCTGCGCAACCTGGTCCACGGTCTGGGCACCAGCGGCTCCCGTCTGACCGTGGTGCTGCGCAGGCTGGCCCGGACGGACACCGGCACGCCCGCGAAGCAGCCGGACCCCAAACTCCCCGCGCCGGAACCCACCGACGGCACGCCCCCGGCCTTCTCCCTCACCTCGGCCACCTTCGCCTACGGCCCCGCCGGCGCGCCCGTGATCCAGGACCTCGACCTCACCCTCCCGGCCGGCTCGCACCTGGCCGTCGTCGGCCCGAGCGGCACCGGCAAGTCCACCCTCACCGCCCTCGTCGCCGGGCTCCTCACACCGGACCGGGGGACGATCACGGTGGGCGGACACACCGTGCCCGGGCCTGAGGCGGCCGCCTCGCGTGTACTCATCCCGCAGGAGGCGTACGTCTTCGACGCCAGCCTGGCCGAGAACCTCGCGTATCTGCGGCCGGATCCGGTACCCGAGGAGGAACTGCTCGCCGCGGCGGAGACGGTCGGGCTCGCCCCGCTGGCCGGCCGGCTCGGCGGTCTCGACGCACGGGTCGCCCCGGCGGCCCTGTCGGCCGGCGAACGGCAGCTGATCGCACTGACCAGGGCCTATCTGTCGTACGCCCCGCTGGCCCTGCTCGACGAGGCGACCTGTCACCTGGATCCGGAGACGGAGGAGCGCGCGGAGCGGGCCTTCGCCGCGCGGCCGGGCGGGACCCTGGTGGTCGTCGCCCACCGCATCAGCTCGGCCCGCCGCGCCGGCCGGGTACTGGTCATGGACGGCAGGAGCACGGCGTACGGCGGTCACGAGGAACTGCTGCGGACCTCGGAGCTCTACCGGGACCTCGTCGGCAGCTGGGCGCCCGGCCCGCCCCGGCGGCGGTCAGAGCCAGCCCTGCCCCTGCGAGATGCGGATCGCGTCGATGCGGTTGCGGGCCCCGGTCTTGCGGGTGATGGCGGCCATGTAGTTGCGCACGGTCCCATGGGACAGGTGCAGGCTGCCGGCTATCTCAGCGATGGAGGCTCCCTCGGCCGCGAGGGTTAGCACGCTCAGTTCTCTGCGGGTCAGCGGCATCTCGGCGGCCTTGAGGAAACCGAAGCCCAGCGAGTCGTTGATGAAACGTTCCCCCTTAGCGACGCTGCGGATTCCGCGCAGCAGGTTCTGGGGCGAGCTCTCCTTGTCGACGTAGCCGAGCGCCCCGGCCTCGACCGCCCGCTTCAGCAGTCCGGGCCTGTTCGCGGTGGCGAGCACGAGTAATCGCGGGCGCGCCCCGTCCGGGCCGGGCCGGTACAGCTCGCCGAGCGGAGGGATGCCGTAGGAGTCCGCGCATTCCAGGTCCGCCGCACAGACGTCCGGGTGCACGGACCGCATCAGGCCCGGGGCACCGCGCCACGGCGTGTCGTACACCGCCAGATCGGGCTCTCCCCGCAGCCACTCCGCCAGTACCGATCTCACCAGACACTCGTCATGCACCAACAGCACCCGGATCACTGCCACCCCCTCGGTTTCGCCGTACGCCCCCCTCATCGTGTTGAGCGTCTGCTCCATTGTTCGCGACGGTGACCCTGCGTGGGCGCGAAGATCCGGCCATCAAGGTGCGAGGGGGCGCACGCGCGGCGCCCGTACGCCCGGCCGCGCTTCGACTTCGGCGGCATGGGAATCGGCGGTCGGGGTACGCGAGCGCCCTCGACGGGGCCCGAAGTCTGTAACCGACGGTAACCGCGAATCGTCCCGGTGCCGCTCGTCGTGCGCGACGGGCCGCCAGGGTGGAGATTTGTTCCTGAGCCCGGTCGCGCGGCCGTGCGAGGAGGTGGTCGGCGTGTCCGACGGGCAGTCGTCCGTACAGGCGCCGGCAGCCGCCGGGACGCCGGTCGGCCGTCCGCTGCTGTCCCTGGCGCTGGCCTCGATGATGGACGAGGTGCACGCCCACTCCGGCGCGGTGTACCTGATGGCGCCGGATCAGCCGGTGCTGGAGATGGCGGTGATGGCCGGGCTGCCCCGGGCGTTCGCGGCGCCCTGGGAGCGGGTGGGGCTGAGCGCGCCGATCCCGGTCGCCGACGCCGCGCGCGAGCGGCGGCTGGTCTGGGTCGGCGGCGAGGAGGCGATGGCCCGCCACTATCCGCGGATCGCCGTGGTGCTCCCCTACCCGTTCGCGCTGGCCGCGGTGCCCGTGGCCACCGAGACCACCGTCTACGGCGCGGTCTTCGTCACCTGGCCCGGCGCGCATCCGGAGGAGCTGTCCGACCATGAGCGCGAGCATCTGACCGCGGCCTGCGACAGGCTGGCGGTGCGGCTGGAGCGGGCGGCCGAGCTCAGCATCCCGCCGCACCCCGAGACCGACATGCTGGCCTCGCCCCTGGTGGGCGGGATCGCCGGCACGCTCGGCACGGTCGAGGCGGCCCGGATGGTGAGCCGGCTGCCGTACGGACTGGTCTCGCTGGATCTGCACGGGCGGGTCGGCTTCGTCAACGCGGCGGCGGCAGAACTGCTGAACGTCCCGGTCAGCCGGCTGCTCGGCACCCAGCTGTGGGCGTCGGTGCCGTGGCTCAACGACCCGGTGTACGAGGACCGGTACCGGGCCGCGCTGATGAGCCAGCACACCACGTCGTTCGTGGCGCTGCGCCCGCCGGGCGAGTGGCTGTCGTTCCGGCTGTATCCGAGCACGACCGGCCTCAGCGTCCGGATCACCAGGTCGCGGGCCGTCTCGGAGATGAACCGGGCCGCGCCCTCGCCCGACGGGACGCCGTCCCGGCTGGTCACCATCTCCCAGGTGCTGAATCTGGCCGGGGCGCTCACGGAGGCGGTCGGGGTGCAGGACGTGGTGCAGCTCGTCGCGGACGAGATCGCCCCGACCGTGGGCAGCCAGGCCCTGGTCGTGCTGGGCTCGCGGGCGAACCGGCTGCGCGTGCTCGGGCATCGCGGGTACCGGGACGCGCTCACGGTGGAACAGTTCGACGGGATGCCGCTCACCGAGCCGATGCCCGGCACGAAGGTGCTGCGGACGGGCGTGCCCGCGTTCTTCGAGTCGCGGGAACAGCTGGAGCGCCTCTACCCTGCGCGGCTCGCCACCCCCGACGGATTCGCGGCCTGGGCCTATCTGCCGCTGATCGCCCAGGGACGGCCGGTGGGGACGTGCGTGCTCTCCTTCACCGAGCCGCACCCCTTCCCGACGGAGGAACGGGCGGTGCTGACGAGCCTGGCCGGGCTGATCGCCCAGGCGCTGGAGCGGGCCCTGCTCTACGACGCCAAGCACCGGCTCGCGCACGGCCTCCAGGAGGCCCTGCTGCCGCACTCGCTGCCCTCGCTGCCCGGCATCGAGGCGGCCGGCCGCTATGTCCCGGCCACTCAGGGCATGGACATCGGCGGCGACTTCTACGACCTGGTGGGCACCCAGGGGACGGCCGCGGCGGTGATCGGGGACGTGCAGGGGCACAACGTCACGGCGGCCGGGCTGATGGGGCAGGTCCGCACCGCGGTACGCGCGTACACGGCAGTGGGCCAGGCGCCCGAGGAGGTCATGCGCAGCACCAACCGACTGCTCCTCGACCTGGGGGCCGAACTGTTCGCCAGCTGCCTCTACCTGCGGCTCGACCCGGCGCACGGCCGGGCCGTGATGTCCCGGGCTGGGCATCCGCCGCCGCTGCTGAGACGGCCGGACGGGCGGGTGCGCGTCCTGGATCTGGCCGGGGGGCCGCTGCTGGGCATCGACGCGTCGGCCGTGTACCCGACGACGGAGGTCGCCCTCGCCCCCGGTTCACTGCTCGTCCTCTACACCGACGGGCTGGTCGAGTCCCCCGGCACGGACTTCGAGGAGGCCCTCGCGGACCTCGGCCGGCGCTTGGCCGACGCCGGGGACCAGCCGCTGGACGAGCTGGCCGACAGTCTCGTTCATCAGGAGCGGCACCACCGGGACGGGGAGGAACGGCTCGACGACATCGCGCTGTTGCTGCTCAGGGCCGTCGGGTAGTGCGGGCCGGGCACGGTACGCGGACGGGCCGGTCCCCCGCAGGAGGGACCGGCCCGGTGCACCGCCGGACGGCGGTCGACAACGCCGGTGGGCCGGCCCGGTCCCGCCAGGAAGGGGGCGGTACCGGGCCGGCATCGTCGGACCGGCTCCGACGGTCTCAGGTCAGCGGGACTCGGTCAGACCCGAGTTGTCCTGGTCCTGGACACCCTGCCCGGCGTCCTGACCGGCACCGGCACCAGCACCGGCTCCCGCTTCCTCGCCTCCGGCCTGCTCGCCGGCACCAGCGCCGGCCTCCTCACCAGCGCCGGCTTCCTCACCGGCACCCGCACCGGCGCCGGCCTCGTCGCCCGCACCGGCCTCTTCACCAGCGCCGGCCTCTTCACCCGCGCCCGCACCGGCGCCGGCTTCCTCGCCCGCACCGGCCTCCTCGCCCGCACCGGCCTCTTCACCGGCACCGGCACCCGCGCCGCCCGCGCCGAGGGTCGCGCCGACCGCCTCAAGGGCGGTGGTCACCGGCTGGAAGAAGGTCTCGCCGCCGGCCGTGCAGTCGCCGCTGCCGCCCGAGGTCAGGCCGATCGCGAGACCGTCCTGGGTGAACAGCGAGCCGCCGCTGTCGCCGGGCTCGGCACAGACGTCGGTCTGGATGAGGCCCGTGACGGTGCCCTCCGGGTAGTTCACCGTGGCCTCGAGTCCGAGGACCTGGCCGTCGTTGAGCCCGGTGGTGCTGCCCATCCGGAAGACCTCCTGGCCGACGGTCGCCTCCGCGGCCTCGGTGATCGGGACGGTCTGGTCGCCGGTGTTGACCTCGCTGGGCGCCTCGGTCGCGGCGTCGTCGTACTTCACGAGCGCGAAGTCGCCGTCGCCCGGGAAGGTGGACTGGTCGACCGTGGCGATCGGCTGGCCGCCCTCCGCGTCCGACCACTCGTTGCCGCCGAGAGTGCAGTGACCGGCCGTCAGGAAGGCGGGCGAGCCGTCGCCCGCGGTGACGTTGAAGCCGAGGGAGCAGCGCGAGCCGCCCGCGAAGATGGCGTCGCCGCCGGAGACGAACGGCTTGAAGGTGCCCGCGGACTTCGAGAGGGTCGCCATGCCGGTACCGAGGCTCTTGACCGTCGATTCCAGTCTGTCCCACTTGGCACCGGTCACGGTGCTGTCGGCGGTGACACGCAGCTTGTTCGTCTGCGGGTCGATCGACCACGAGGTGCCCGCGATGGTCGCGTCGGACTTCAGGGTCGACGCACCGCTCTGCAGCTCCGACCAGCTGTTGTCGACCTCGCGGACCTGCGCGCCGGCCGCCTTCGCCTGCACGATCACGTTGTTGTTGTCGCCCGGTACGACGTTGACGACGAGCTGCTGGCTGTCGCCGTCGTAGTAGGAGCCGCCGAACGCCTCACCGAGGAGCCCGGAGAGCTGCGAGGCGAGATCCGAGGCGTCGCCCGCCTTCAGTGTCTTCGGCGCGGCGGCCGCGTCGTCGGACGAACCGTCCTGTGACGCGTTGGCGTTGGGGAGCAGGATCGCGGCCGCGCCGAGCGCCACCACGCCGCCCACCGCTATCGCGGCCTTGCGCTTCGGAATTCGCTTGTGACTCAAACTTCTCTCCTCCTGGGGGGGACGGAGCCTTGCCGCCGTCCGGCAGCTTCTGGGGGGCGCCTGGATGGCTGTAGGTACGCACGGGTCGCATGGGGCGTTCAATCGCGTTTGCAAGTGATCCCTTCGCATCGCGGAATCAGCCAACTCCCGCCGCCCGCGCACCGACCGCCCGGTCTGCGACTGCCCTGGTCACAGGGAGGGGGCCGGGCGGACGCACGCTGTCGGTCCAGGAGGGCGCCTGGCTTGATGACGGTCTTTCGGCTGCGGCCCTCATCGCGACCCTGCCGAACAGACACGATCCGTATCCGACCGGAAACGATCTGTTGCGAATGCCGAGTCGAATCCCGACTTCAGCGAATCTGCACATCGAATGCTCAACCCGGTCACCAAGCGGAGGGTTATCCACAAGCGGGAGGGTGCCTGTCACGCCTTTGGGGCGGGAGTGCCGGATTCGCCGCCTCCGGATACAGGACGCCGGACGGGCCGATGCTGTGGCGCATGTGAAGGACTCGCCACGGAGACGTGCACACTCCTGCACCAATAGGTACCGCTGGGGCGCAAGTTGCCTGGTGGGACGCCTGGTTGATTGGAAGCACGGACCCGCAGCGTGCTTTGATCCATCGCATCGCGGGAGCCGCAGAGGGCACTCCGGAAACGGGTGCCCGGCGCTCGCGGTCGCGGCCGTCATCTGTCCCCAGAGGGGGCCGCTCCCCCCTTGTGAGATATCCATATGAAGGGAAGTTCCATCATGAACTCCACCCCCCAGGTTGAGACCGTCGAGATCGCCGACGCCCAGCTCGACGCCATCTCCGGCGGCCTGTCCGTGAACGCCGTGAACACCGTCACCGACACGGTCGACGGCATCGCCCCGGTCTCCGGCGTCGTCGACACCGCCGTCGGCACCGTCGAGGGTGTCACCGGCCTGAACACGGCCCCGGTCACCGGCCTGGTCTCCGGCCTCTGATCGAGCCTTTGTGCCGTTGATTCCCGGAACCGCAGCCGGCGGTTCCGGGTTCTTCGGGTGCCGTGACCGCCTCGGTCACGACAGTAGGTACCTCTTCTACGGGTGAGGGAAGTTCCTTGCAGTTCCGCCAACAGGCCCTCGCCAAGCTCCAGTCACCGGAGGAACTCGACCTCCCGGTGCGTTTCGCCCGCCCGCAGGGCTGGCTGGTGCTCTCCGTGACGGTGGTCGCGATGGCGGCCGCCTCGGTGTGGGCGGTGACCGGCTCGGTGGCCTCCACCGTCAGCGCACCCGCCATCCTCACGCACGGGCAGGGCAGTTACCTCCTCCAGAGCCCCGTCGCGGGCCAGGTCACCGCGGTACTCGCGAAGCAGGGCGAGCAGGTGACCGCGAACTCCCCCGTGCTCAAGGTCCGTACGGCCAAGGGCGAGGTCGTCGTCCGCGCGCTCGACGCGGGCCGGGTCTCCGGGCTCGCCGCGACCGTCGGGCAGATCATCCAGACCGGCGCGAACGTGGCCGCCGTCGAGAAGGTCGCCCACAGCAAGGACGCGTTGTACGCGACCGTCTACGTCCCCGCCGAGAACGCCGCCTCGATCCCCGACGACGCCGCGGTGGACCTGACCGTGCAGTCCGTGCCGACCCAGGAGTACGGCGTGCTGCGCGGCCATGTGAAGTCGGTGGACCGCGCGGCCCAGTCCCCGCAGCAGATCTCCGCCTTCCTCGGGGACAGTCAGCTGGGCGAGCAGTTCACCAAGAAGGGCAGGCCCGTGGCCGTGACGGTCCGGCTGGACAAGTCGTCCGGCACGAAGAGCGGATACAAGTGGTCGTCCGCGGACGGGCCGCCGTACAAGCTGTCCTCGATGACGATGGCCTCGGGTTCGATCCGGCTCACCGACCAGCGTCCCGTCGACTGGCTGCTGCCGTGAGCGCCACCGCACAGGAGCCGCGGAGCAGGCGCCGCGCGGCCCCGCCGAAGCGCAAGGTGCCCAAGGCCGCCGCGAAGACGGTCCGTACGCCCACCGTGCTCCAGATGGAAGCCGTCGAGTGCGGTGCCGCCTCCCTGGCGATGGTGCTCGGCCACTACGGCAAGCACGTCCCGCTGGAGGAGCTGCGCATCGCCTGCGGTGTCTCCCGCGACGGCTCGCGCGCCAGCAACCTCCTCAAGGCGGCCCGCAGCTACGGCCTGACTGCCAAGGGCATGCAGATGGACCTGGCCGCCCTCGCCGAGGTGAAGTCGCCGGCAGTCCTGTTCTGGGAGTTCAACCACTACGTCGTCTACGACGGCATGGGCCGCCGCTTCGGACGCCGTGGCGTCTACATCAACGACCCCGGCAAGGGCCGCCGTTTCGTCCCGATGGAGGACTTCGACGGCAGCTTCACCGGTGTCGTGCTGGTCATGGAGCCCGGCGAGGACTTCACCCGGGGCGGCCGTAAGCCCGGCGTCCTGGGAGCGATGCCCGCCCGGCTGCGCGGCACCGCGGGCACGATGCCCGCCGCTGTGCTCTCCAGCCTGCTGCTGGTGGCGGTCGGCGCGGCGGTGCCCGCGCTCAGCCGCACGTACATCGACGAGTTCCTGATCGGCAACCAGACCTCGCTGCTCGGCGTGCTGTTCGCGTCGATGGGCGCGTGCGTCCTGCTCACCGTCGTGCTGACCTGGCTCCAGCAGGCCAATCTGCTGCACGGCCGCATCATCTCCTCCACCCTGTCCAGCGCCCGCTTCCTGCGGCATCTGCTGCGGCTGCCGGTGACGTTCTTCTCCCAGCGCAGCCCGGCCGACCTCGTGCAGCGGCTGCAGTCCAACGACGCGGTCGCCGAGACCCTGTCCCGCGACCTCGCTGCGGCGGGCGTGGACGCGATCGTGGTCGTCCTGTACGCGGTGCTGCTGTACACCTACGACCCGCAGCTGACATTCGTCGGCATCAGTGTGGCGCTGCTGAACATCGTGGCCATGCGCGTGGTCGTACGGCTGCGTGCCACGCGTACGGCGAAGCTGCGCGCCGACACGGCCCGGCTCACCAACACCGCCTACACCGGTCTTCAGCTGATCGAGACGATGAAGGCGACCGGCGGCGAGGACGGCTACTTCCGCAAGTGGGCCGGGCAGCACGCCACCACGCTGGAGGAGCAGCAGCGGCTCGGCGTGCCGAGCGCCTGGCTGGGCGTGGTGGCGCCGACCCTGGCCACCCTCAACAGCGGGCTCCTCCTCTGGATCGGCGGTATGCGCGCGGTCGAGGGCCATATCTCGGTCGGCCTGCTGGTCGCCTTCCAGGCTCTGGTCGCCCGGTTCACCGCGCCGCTGACCCGGCTCAACGGCGTCGCGGGCCGCATCCAGGACTTCGCGGCCGACGTGGCCCGGCTGAAGGACGTGGAGAACTTCAAGGCCGACCCGCTCTACGGCCGTCCCGACTCCGGCGAGTCGACGCGCCGCCTCCAGGGGCACGTCGAGCTGGAGAACATCACCTTCGGCTACAGCCCGCTCGACAAGCCCCTGCTCACCGGTTTCGACCTGACGGTCGGTCCCGGGCAGCAGGTCGCGCTGGTCGGCGGCTCGGGCAGCGGCAAGTCCACCGTGTCCCGGATGATCTCCGGTCTGTACGCGCCCTGGGAGGGCGTGATCCGCATCGACGGGCAGCGCATCGACGACATTGCGCGCGGGGCGCTGGCCGCCTCCGTCTCCTTCGTCGACCAGGACGTGTTCCTCTTCGAGGGCACCGTCCGCGACAACGTGGCGCTGTGGGACCCGTCGATCCCGGACGACGCGGTGGAGGACGCGTTGCGGGACGCCGCCCTGTACGACGTGATCACGCGCCGCCCCGGCGGCATCCACAGCAAGGTCGAGCAGGACGGCCGCAACTTCTCCGGCGGGCAGCGCCAGCGGCTGGAGATCGCGCGGGCGCTGGTGCGCCGGCCGAGCATCCTGGTGCTGGACGAGGTGACGAGCGCACTGGACGCGGAGACCGAGCTGGTCGTGATGGACAACCTGCGCCGGCGCGGCTGTGCCTGCGTGGTGATCGCGCACCGGCTCAGCACCGTGCGCGACAGCGACGAGATCGTCGTCCTGGAGCACGGCACGGTCGTGGAGCGGGGACGGCACGAGGAGCTGGTGGCGCGCGGCGGCGCGTACGCCACGCTGGTCAGGGAGCGGTGAGATGACGACCGTTCAGGGACATGAGGGCGACCTCGTCCTGGGCGCCTTCGGGCAGATGGGCTCGCGCATCGACTGCGCCGGGTTCAACCGTCTCGACCTGGAGGGCCCGCAAGTACTGTGGCTGGTCGTCTCCGGCGCCGTGGACCTCTTCGCGGTGGACGCCGGCCAGCAGGGCCACTGGCATCACCTCGGCCGTCTCGAGCCGGGCTCACTGGTGCTCGGCCCGGTGCCCGGCCCCCAGCACACGCTGGTCGCCCGCCCGCTGCGGGACTGCGTGGTGCACCGCATCGGCCTGCGCGAGCTGTACCAGCCCGCCGACACCGCGACCTGGTCGTACGACGAGTACGGCAATCCGCAGTACGTGCCGCCGACGACGTCTCCGCTGGAGTACGCGCTCGCCCTCGGTGTCGGCCGCAGTCTGTCCATCCTGTTCCAGGCTCCGATGGCGACCGAGCGGGCCGCGGCGCCCACGGACGACGACGTGTTCTGGATGCAGGTGCCGCCGGGCAGCGTGCAGTACGGCTCGCTGTACGGCGCGGAGGCCGCGGCCGACCTGCTGATGGACCCGGGCCTGTGGCAGAGCATGGTCGACCAGCAGTACCGGCTGCTGACCACGCTGGACCGCTGGATCGAGCAGCTGGAGCGCACCCACGAGACGCGGACGGCCGAGGGCATCAAGGCCGGTGAGGCGGTCCGCGCCCAGGCCGATCAGACGCTGCTCGCCTCCATCGGCAAGCGGTCCTCGAAGCGGACCACCGCGGCTGACGCCGACGCCTCCTACGCGGCCTGCAAGCTGGTCGGCCAGGCGGCCGGGATCCGTCTCACCGAGCCCACCCAGAAGGGCACCGGGGGCGACCGTCTCGATCCGGTCGAGCAGGTCGCTCTGGCCTCCCGCGTCCGTACCCGGGCCGTGCGCCTGGACGGTCGCTGGTGGCGGGACAACGTCGGTCCGCTGGTCGGCCAGCGGGCCCTCTCGGGCGCGCCGGTGGCGCTGCTGTGGCGGCGCGGCGGATATGTCGCCGTTCATCCGTCGACCGGCCGTGAGACGCCGATCGAGAAGGCCAACGCCGACGAGTTCGAGCCCCGTGCGGTGATGTTCTACCGCCCGCTGCCCGAGCGGAGTCTCAGCCCGCTCGGACTGCTGCGGTTCTGTATGCAGGGCATGCGCGGCGACCTGACCGGTCTGCTGCTCAGCGGCCTGGTCACGGTGGCGATCGGCGCGTTGGTGCCCGTCGCGACCGGCAAGGTGCTCGGCGAGTTCGTGCCGAAGGCCCAGACGAACCTGATCGTGCAGGTGTGCCTGGCGGTGATGCTCAGCAGCGTGGTGGCGGCGGCCTTCATGCTGTTGCAGAACCTCACCATCCTGCGGATCGAGGGGCGGATCGAGGCCACGCTCCAGCCGGCCGTGTGGGACCGGCTTCTCAGACTGCCGACGAGGTTCTTCACCGAGCGCTCCACCGGCGAACTGGCCAGCGCGGCCATGGGCATCAGCTCGATCCGCCGGCTGCTGGCGGGAGTCGGGCCCACGGTCGCCCAGTCGGTGACCATCGGGGCGATGAACCTGGGGCTGCTGCTGTGGTTCAGCGTGCCGATGGCGATGGCCGCGATCGGCATGCTCGTCGTCATCGCGGCCGTGTTCCTGGGGCTCGGGCTGTGGCAGGTGCGCTGGCAGCGGCGGCTGGTGGTGCTCTCCAACAAGCTGAACAACCAGGCCTTCCAGACCCTGCGCGGTCTGCCCAAGCTGCGGGTGGCCGCCGCCGAGAACTACGCGTACGCCGCGTGGGCGTCGGAGTTCGCGCGCAGCCGTGAGCTCCAGCAGAGGGTCGGCCGCATCAAGAACCTCTCGACGGTGCTGGGCGCGGTGTATCTGCCGCTGTGCACGCTGCTGATGTTCATGCTGCTGGCCGGCCCGGCCCGGGGTCGATGTCGGCGGCCGCGTTCCTCACCTTCAACACCTCGGTGACGATGGTGCTGACCGCCGTCACGCAGCTGACCGGCTCGTTCGTCTCCGCGGTGGCCGCGCTGCCGTTGTTCGAGGAGATCAGGCCGGTGCTGGACGCGGCGCCGGAGGTGCGGACGGCGAGCACGCGGCCGGGGCCGCTGTCCGGCGCGATCGAGGCCCGGCGGGTGTCCTTCCGGTACTCGGACGACGGTCCGCTGATCCTGGACGAGGTGTCGTTCGAGGTGAAGCCGGGCGAGTTCGTCGCGGTCGTCGGCCCCAGCGGCTGCGGCAAGTCGACGCTGCTGCGCCTGCTGATCGGCTTCGACCGGCCGCTGTCGGGCAGCGTGCTGTACGACGGGCAGGACCTGGGGGCCCTCGACCAGTCGGCGGTGCGCCGGCAGTGCGGGGTGGTGCTCCAGCACGCGCAGCCGTTCACCGGCTCGATCCTGGACGTCATCTGCGGCACCGAGCCGTACACGCCGGAGGAGGCGATGGCGGCGGCCGAGATGGCGGGCCTCGCCGAGGACATCAAGCGGATGCCGATGGGCCTGCACACCATCGTCGCGGGCAGTGGTGCCGTCTCCGGCGGTCAGCGCCAGCGGCTGATGATCGCGCAGGCGCTGATCCGCCGGCCGCGCATCCTCTTCTTCGACGAGGCGACCAGCGCCCTCGACAACGAGACCCAGCGCACGGTCATCGAGAGCACCAAGGCGCTCAACGCGAGCCGGGTCGTCATCGCTCACCGGCTGTCCACCGTGATGGACGCCGACCGGGTCGTGGTGATGGAGGAGGGCAAGGTCATCCAGCAGGGCCCGCCCGACCAGTTGCTCGCCGACACGAACGGCCGGCTGCACGAGCTGGTGCGGCGGCAGATGGCGTGAGAGGTCACTCCGCCCCGGGTACCGGGGCGCCGGAGGGCACTCCGGCCGCGACGTAGGCCGCGTACAGCTCCCGCCAGGGCGCGTCGGCCCCGGCGTGCGGACCGGCGGCCTGCTCGCCACGGGCCCTGGTGTCCAGCGCGGTCAGACACACCTCCCAGCCGGCGCCGTTGCGGGCGGCGGAGTCCTCGGCCTGGAGGACGTTGGTGAGCGTGAGGCGGGTGCGCTTGTCCTCGGTCTCCTCCAGGTCGAAGCGCATTTCGTCCCCGTCCCACTCGAAGGACAGGTGCCGGGGCGCGTCGACGGCGATGACCCGGCCCGTCGAGTCCGCCATGTGCGGGTCGCCGCTGAACCTGACCGTGCCGCCGGGGCACAGCTCGATCTCGGCACGGCAGGGGAACCAGCGCTCCAGTTCGTCCGGGTCGGTCACGAACTGCCAGACGCGGTCGACGGGATGGTCGTAGGTGCGGCTGAAGCGGACGGCGGGGCGGCCGTCGTCCAGGGTGAGATACGTGCCGGTGAGTTCGGCTGCCATGGCGGATCAGTCCTTCGGTGTGGGTGCTTCCGTGGTGTCCGGCGTCTCGTCGAGGCGGCGGCCCAGCACGTCGAGGCGCTCGTTCCAGAGTTCGCGGTACGGAGCGAGCCAGGCGTCGAGTGCGGCGATCGGGCCGGGGTCCAGGGCGTAGACACGTCGCTGCGCGTCCTGCCGCACCCGGACCAGACCCGCCTCGCGCAGCACTCTCAGGTGCTTGGAGGTGCTCGGCTGGCTCAGTCCGCACGCCTCGACGATCTCACCGACGGCCCGGGGCCGCTCCAGGAGCAGCGCGACGATGGCCCGCCGGTGGGGGTCGGCGAGGGCGGTCCAGAGGGCGGCGTCGGACATGAGCTTCAATATGCCCCTGCGGTTATATACCTGTCAAGGAATATACCGGTTCAAGGCCACGGAGTGCCCGGGTCCGGTGGCGTGACTTCGCCGTACTCCGCGCACACTTTCGTTGCTCCGCCGCGTAATTGGGTACCCCCGCCCCATGCGAATCAGCGTGATGGATGTGGGATCGAAGACGGTCAGACTCGTCGTCTCGGACGCGGAGGACGGTGTGCCGCTGCCGGTGCACACCTCCAAGTGGCGGCTCAGGCTGTCCGAGCAGGTCACACCGGGGGAACCCATCCCTGAGCAGGCGGTCGGACAACTCGCCGACGCGGTCGCCGAGGCGAGCAGGACCGCCACGCGGTGGGGCGCGGCCGGCCCGCTCGCCTTCGCGACCGCCGTGGTGCGGGGCGCGCCGAACCGGCACGAGGTGCTGAACACCGTCCGGGCCCGTAGCGGCGTGGAACTGTGCACCCTGCCGGGTGAGGTCGAGGCCGAGCTGACGTTTCTCGGGGCCCGGCGCTGGATGGGCTGGCGGTCGGGGCCGCTCGCCCTACTCGACATCGGTGGCGGCTCACTGGAAGTCGCCTTCGGGCGCGGCCGGTTGCCGGACTTCGTGGCGTCGCTGCCGCTGGGCGCGGGGCGGCTCACCCACGAGTTCTTCGAGGACGAGGACCCTCCGTCGCCGGAGCGGGTCCGGGCGCTGCGCCGCAGGGTCCGCCATCAGCTGCGGGACGTCGCGGCGCGGATCCGCTGGGAGGGCCCGCGTACCGCGGTCGCCACCTCCCGCACGTTCCAGCAGCTGGGCCGGCTGTGCGGCGCCGCACCCGGACGCCACGGCCCGTTCGTGGACCGGGAACTGCACCGCGCGGGGCTGCGGGAGGCGATCACGACACTGGCCGCTCTGCCCGCCGCCGAACGCGCGCGCCTGCCCGGCATCTCCGCGCCGCGGGCCGCGCAGAGCCTGGCCGGCGCGGTGGTCGCGCACACCGCGATGAAGCTGACCGGCATCAGGTCCGTCACGGTCTGTCCCTGGGCGATCCGCGAGGGCGTGCTGCTGCGCCACATCGAGGACGGCCCGTCCTGGTGGGCGGAGGTGACCCGCCGCAACGAGGAGGCCGCCCCTCCTGACCCGGTGCCGCTGCGCATCGCCGCCGCCTCGGCCAACTGATCACGAGGGGCGGAACCGACGTACCGAACACAGCAAGGAGACCCCCGTGTCCCACGACAAGAACCAGGACGCCTCCGGCAAGCAGCCCGAGACGGCCCTCGAAGAGGTCCTGCGCGAGATAGAGGACGCCGAGGACCGCACCGAGGACTCCGCCGGGCGACGACGCCACCGAGGCGAGGCGGGGGATGCCATCACACCGAACGAGCGCGCGCAGGAGGAGTCCGAGGGAGAGTGACGCGGGCGGGTGACCGGGCCACGCCCGGGTACCCGGCACGCATGGAGCACGATTGCCCTGAACCGCCCCTGCCCACCCCGCGCGGCCCGCTGAGCAGGGGTGTCGAGGCGTACCTGCGGGGCGCGGGCCGGCTGCCCCGCCCCGAGGAAGTCGCCCGGGCCGAGGTGTACGGCGACGACCTCCAGCTCGCCCTGTACCTGTGCTACGAGCTGCACTACCGCGGCTTCGCGGGCGTGACCCCGGAGCTGGAGTGGGACCCCGGCCTGCTGCGCACCCGGGCGACCCTGGAGCACCGCTTCCTGTCCGCGCTGCGCACCGACGCCCGGGTCCACGACAGCGTGGGCGAGGCGCTGCGAGGCCTGCTGGCCGAGCCGGTCCACGGCACGGGCGTCACGCACTTCCTGCGTGACGAGGGCGCGCTGTGGCAGGTGCGCGAGTACGCGGCCCAGCGCTCCCTGTACCACCTCAAGGAGGCCGACCCGCACGCCTGGGTGCTGCCGCGGCTGTGGGGCCGGGCGAAGGCGGGGATGGCGGCGGTGGAGTTCGACGAGTGGGGCGGCGGCCGCGCCGACCGCGTGCACGCGCGGCTGTACGCGGACCTGATGACGGACCTGGGCCTGGACACCACGTACGGCCGCTACCTGGACGCGGCGACCGCCGAGGCCCTGGTCACGGTGAACCTCATGTCCCTCTTCGGCCTGCACCGGGCCCACAGGGGCGCCCTGATCGGCCACTTCGCGGCGGTCGAAATCACCTCGTCCCCGGGATCGCGGCGGCTCGCCGAGGCGATGCGCCGCACGGGCGCCGGACCCGCGGCCGAGCACTTCTACGACGAGCACGTCGAGGCCGACGCGGTCCACGAGCAGGTGGTGCGCCACGACGTCATCGGCGGTCTGCTGGAACAAGAGCCGCGCCTCGCTCCCGATGTCGCCTTCGGGATCGACGCCACCGAGTTCGTCGAGGACCGCTTCGGCGCCCGGCTGCTCACCGACTGGCGCGCGTCACGTTCATCACTTCATGCACTGCTTGCTCACGAGATGACCTATATCTCCTGAGGGCCGGGGTACCCGAGCGACGTGAATCCTCTGGCACCCCCGGGCGTCTACACCCCGCAGGAGGACACCGAGCTGCTGGCCGGTGCCCTGTTCGACGAGCCGTTGGTCCCGGGCGCGGAGGTTCTCGACGTGGGCACCGGGACCGGCGCCCTGGCCTTGGCGGCCGCGCACCGCGGTCTCCGTGTGACCGCCGTGGACGTGTCCCGGGGCGCTGTGTGGGCGGCGCGGCTGAACGCCCGGCTGGCTGGACTCCCTCTCCGCATCCGGCACGGGAACCTCTTCGATCCCGTGCGCGGGGAGTCGTTCGATCTGATCCTGGCCAATCCGCCGTACGTGCCGGCGCCGGAGAGCGGCGGGAAGCCGCGCGGCGCGGCACGTGCCTGGGACGCGGGCGGTGACGGACGGCTGATCGTCGACCGGATCTGCCGGGAGGCGCCCGCCCTGCTGCGTCCGGGCGGGGTGCTCCTGCTCGTGCAGTCGGCGCTCAGCGACCCGGACCTGACCGTCGGGCAGCTGCGCGCGTCCGGCCTGAAGGCCGCGGTGACCCGTCGGCACCGGATCGCGTTCGGGCCGGTGCTGCGCGGCCGGGAACGCTGGCTGCGGCAGCGGGGGCTGCTGTCCGCCGCCGAGAACGAGGAAGAGCTGGTGGTCGTCCGTGCCGAACTCCCCGTCTGACCGGTCCGCGCCGCCGCGGCGCGTCACCGTCCAGCGCAAGGGCCCGCTCCTGATGGAGGGCCCGGTGGAAGTGGAGCTGGAGGACGGCTCCGTCGTCCGCTCCGACCGCTTCCGCGTGGCCCTGTGCACCTGCCGCCGCAGCCGGCGCTACCCGTGGTGCGACACGAGCCACCGCGACCGGGCGTGACCCGGGGCCCCTCCCCGGAGCAAAGCCCGGGGGCCGACGGGCGGCCCCACTCCGCCCGCCGGCCCCCTTGTACGAGATCGCAGATCCCCGCTGCGGCAACCCGGCTCCCCAGCAACGGGCCGCCTGTTTCACGGGAACCGCGCGATCCCGGTCTCAGAACGCGAAGAGGCCCGATCCGTGGGCGTTCTTCACGCAGTCGTTCGAGAAGGTGCGCTCATAGGAGACGCGCTTGCCCTGCCAGACACCGTCGACGGTGACGACCACGGGGTCGTACTGCTTGGTGCACATCACTCCGTCCCTGACCGTCAGGGCGTCGATGTTCCCGCCGACACCCTGCAGTTCCACACAGGCCGAGCCGGCGGCCGGGTGCGTGCCGCTGGGCTTCGGGGCACAGGTCAGGGTGACCGCGCGTTCCGGGGTCACGGCGATCGCGCTCTCACCATGGCCCACCGTGAGAACGAGGGCCGACGGGGCGTAGAGCGCGGTGGGGGCCTGACCCGGACTGGCGAGCGACGCCCCGGAGAGGGGTCCGCAGACGGCGGTGGCCGTCAGGCCGAGGGTCATGGCCCAGCGCGCGGTGTTCCGCATTGTGTGCATCCTTCCGCATTCGATTACAGGGTGTGCCGATCCGTGCTCGGTCGGTGCCGGATCGGCGAGCGCGAGTCTGCCGAGTCCACCGCCGAAACACACATCGACCCCACCGGTTTCAGTAACATTGCGTATTGAATCAGTGGCGTGAAGTTACGGAATGCGGACGGGTGAAGCCCGTAACCGCACGGCTTCCGGGGGCACGATGCGGCCAGATGGCCGATTTCGAGCTGTTCGTTAATAGGCCTGAAACATTCCGATTCCGCTCTCAGCCGACCACTTCGCGGCCCCTTGTGTTCATGCTCAGGTCGAGTAATCGTCATTACATGATTACGAACGAACAGCGAGAGAAGCTCCGCGGCTGGTTCGCCGGCCGCCTTCCCGACGACCTCTTCGAGGAACTGACCGAGCTCACGGTCGACCGCGAGGAGATCACCGTGATCGGCCGCATCCCCGAACCCCGGCTGGCTCAGGACGCTCCGGACGCCGAACGGGAGGCGGCCCTGGAGAGCCGGGTGCAGGAGTTCCGGGAGCGCACCCGCGAGGAGCGGATGGCCGTGGCCCGGGAGGCCGAGCACCGGTTCGGACGGAAGGTGTCCTGGGGTGTGGAGTGCGGTGGCCGGCGCGCGCTCTTCACACACGTGGCCGCGCCGGTGATGACGCGGCTGCGCCAGCCGGAGCGCCAGGTCCTCGACACCCTGATCGCCGGCGGCGTCGCCCGCAGCCGCAGCGACGCGCTGGCCTGGTGCGTGCGTCTGGTCCAGCGTCATACGGACGACTGGCTCGCGGAGTTGCGCGACTCCCTCGAACACGTGCAGCGGGTTCGGGCCCAGGGACCGGACGCCGAGACGGACCGCACGCCGCCCGCTGACGACGAGGAGTGACCCAGGAGTGGAGGAATCGTCCAACAGCAATGTCGAGAATGGATGATCCGCCCTCTGGCGTCGCCGACCCTTGATCGTTTACGGTCGGCAGACCCCATGAGGACGGCATCCGCGCGCCGCCGCACACCCCGGCGCCGGCGGGCGGCCGTCCGCTCAAGTCGTCGCGTCACACCGCGCTCCGCCGACCCGTCCCCGCTGGAGCCCTCTTGTCCTCGCCGGCCGACCGCCCCGCAGACGCCGACCGCCCCTCCCCCGCCGCCTCTCCCCCGTCCCTGACGGAGGTCGAGACCCACGGCGTCGACCGGATCCCCGACGCCGAGCGCTCCGCGACCCCGCTGGACCTGTTCCGGCTCTCCTTCGGCGGCGCCAACACCTTTTCCACCTGCGTCCTCGGCGCCTTCCCGATCCTGTTCGGCCTCTCCTTCTGGCAGGGGCTCGCGGCCACCCTCCTCGGGGTCGTCGCGGGCGCGCTGATCCTTTGTCCGATGGCGGTGTTCGGCCCGGTCAACGGCACGAACAACGCCGTCTCGTCGTCCGCGCACCTCGGGGTGCACGGCCGGGTGGTCGGCTCGTTCCTGTCCCTGCTGACGGCCGTCGCGTTCTTCTCCATCTCGGTGTGGAGCTCCGGCGATGCCCTGGTCGGCGGCGCCCACCGGCTCTTCGGACTCGCCCGGGACGACCTGTCCTACGCCGTCGCCTACGCGCTGTTCGCGGTGCTGGTCCTCGCCGTGTGCGTGTACGGCTTCCGGTTCATGCTGTTCGTCAACAAGATCGCGGTGACCTCGGCGAGCGCGCTGTTCCTGCTCGGCGCCCTGGCGTTCGCGGGGGACTTCGACCCGTCGTACGCGGGCGTCTTCACCGACTCGGCGGACGCGGCGACGACGGACCTGTTCTGGCCGTCGTTCATCGGGGCGGCGCTGATCGTGCTGTCGAACCCGGTGTCGTTCGGGGCGTTCCTCGGCGACTGGTCGCGCTACATCCCGGCGAGCGCCCCGCGCCGGAGGGTGGTCGGGGCCGCGTTCCTGTCGCAGCTCGCGACGCTGCTGCCGTTCCTGTTCGGCCTGACGACCGCCAGCATCATCGCGGACAAGGCGCCGGAGTACGTCGATCCGGCGGCCCCCGACTTCGTGGGCGGGCTCCTCGCGATCTCCCCGGGCTGGTTCTTCCTGCCGGTGTGCCTGCTGGCGCTGATCGGCGGCATGGCGACGGGCACGACGGCGCTCTACGGCACCGGGCTCGACTTCTCGTCCGTGTTCCCGAGGCTGTCCCGGGTCCAGGCGACGCTGCTGGTCGGCGCGTTGTCGATCGCGTTCATCTTCGCCGGGCGGTTCGGCCTCGACCTCGTGCGCTCCATCTCGACCTTCGCCACGATGATCATCACCTGCACCACACCGTGGATGGTCGTGATGATGCTGGGCTACTGGACACGGCGCGGCTGGTACGACCCGGAGGCGCTCCAGGTCTTCAACCGCCGTCAGCGAGGCGGCCGTTACTGGTTCGCGCACGGCTGGAACTGGCGGGGTGTGACCGCCTGGTGGGTGGCGGCGGTGCTCGGCGTGCTGTTCACCAACATCCCCGGGCAGTTCGTCGGCCCGCTCGGCGACCTGGCGGGCGGTGTGGACATCAGCCTGCCGCTGTCGCTGGTCGTGGCGGCGGCGCTGTTCCTGGCCCTGCTGTGGCTGTTCCCCGAACCCCGGGCGGTGTACGGCCCCGAGGGCGCCCGGCTGGCCCGGACCGTCGAGGTGGCGGTACCGCCGATCACGGGGCCCGGCGCCGAGGGGGCGTTGAAGCTCCTATAGATCGTCAAGCTGGTCGTGCCAGGACCGGGACGTCGGTGGCTTTGATGTGCCTGTAGACCTCGCGGGCGACGAACCGTTTCAGGCACCGCATGACGTCCTTGGTGGTCATGCCTTCGGCGGTGCGTCTGGCGACGTAATCCCTGGTCCGTGCGTCGTGTTGCATGCGAACCAGGACGATGGTGTAGCGGGCGCTGTTGGCGTGCCGGTCGCCGCCGCGGTTGATGCGGTGGCGGTCGGTGCGGCCTGAGGAAGCGGGAATCGGGGCGGCCGCGCACAGGTGCGCGAAAGACGCTTCGGGGCCGGAGCCGGTCTGGGTTGTCTCCGGCGGTGATCAGAAGCTGTCCGGCCGTCTCGATGCCGACTCCGGGCAGGGCGACGAGGCTGGGGGCCGCACGTGTCACGAGGGGGGCGAGGTCGGCGTCGGCCTCTTTGATCTCCTGCTGAAGGGCCTGGTAGCGGCGGGCGAGGCGGCGCAAGGCCGTCCTGGCCGCCACTGCGGGGTCGGTCAGGTCCCCGGTGGGCCGGGTCCGGGCGAGGGTGTCGAGGAGCACGGCGGTGGGCAGTCCCCGCAGCTTCTCCCGCAGGGCGGAGGGCGCGGTGACCGTCAAAGAGCGGATCTGGTTGATGGTCTGGGTGCGGGCCTTGACCGCGCTCTTGCGGACCACGCGCAGCGCGCGGATGGCCTCCACGATCCCGTCGCGGCTCTTCGGCGTTCCGCTCGCGCGGCCGGAGAGGACGGCGGTGGCCGCCGCGTAGGCGTCGATCGGGTCGGACTTGCCGTGGGCTCGTCTGGCCCTGCGGTCTGGGCGGTCGACCTCCACGGCTGTGATGTCGTTGGCGGTCAGGAACCGGGCGAGTTCGGCGCCGTAGGCTCCGGTGCCCTCCATTCCGACGGCGATGACGTCGCCCTGGGTCCGGAGCCAGGCCAGCAGCTGTTCGTAGCCGGCCGCCGTCGTCTCGAACGACCGCGTGTCCAAGTGGCGGCCGACCGAGTCGATCACTGCGGCTTGGTGGATGTCCGTGTGGGTATCGACTCCGCCGATCACTGCTATCCCGGGCGCGCTCATGCCTGCTCTGCCGTCCTTCGTACGAGGCGTGGTGGAACAGCGTGTGCTGCCCGGGCAGACGGACGAGACAGTGAAGAGGCCCGACGGCCAAGCTCCTATGAGGTCACGGACACCCGCGAGCACACGCAGTGACACCACCCGCGGGCCGACGATTCAACACACAGGCAGCCGAAGCGCCAGTCAGACCCAGAGTCAGACCCCCGAGCGATGCCGCCCACATCCTCACTGTCAGACCCTCCGGCTAAGTTGCGGGCATGACCGACTTCGTACTGGTGGCGGGGACATGGCTCGGAGCGTGGGCGTGGGAGGAGGTGGCGGCCGAACTGCGCGCGGCCGGGCACGACGTGCATGCCGTGACGCTGTCGGGCCTCGCCGAGAAGCGGGGCCTGCCCGCGGGGCAGCAGACGCACGTCCGGGACATCGTCGACGAGGTCGAGCGGCTCGATCTGCGGGACGTGGTGCTGGTCGGGCACAGCTACGGGGGCGTCCCGGTCGGGCAGGCCGCCGAGCGGATCGGTGACCGGCTGCGGCGGGTGGTGTTCGTCGACGCGAACGTACCGGTGGACGGCGAGTCGTTCCTGTCGGGCTGGCCGAGCGAAGACGTACGGCAGTCGATCGCCGAGCACGACGGGTACTGGCCGCCGCTCGGCGCGCCGGAGTACGCGGGACAGGGGCTGACGGACGAGCAGATCGCCCGGATCGTGAACGCGACCCCGCACCCCGGTGCCACGCTCACCGGACCGGCCGAGCTCACCCGCCCCCTCGGCGAGCTCCCTGCGACGTACGTCAAGTGCCTGCTCGACGGCGACGAGCCGATGCCCGTGGTGGCCGAGCTGCTCAAGAGCGAGTGCTGGGAGCTGATCGAGATGGACACCGGCCACTGGCCGATGTTCTCCCGGCCACGCGAACTGGCACGCGTCCTGCACGAGTCGGCGGCCCGGCCCTGATCACTCCCGTCCTGCCTACCGGTCGGTATGGTCGGCGTACTGCGCGTTCTCAGCGACGAGAGGCGGGACGGACGTCATGGCGAAGCACTGGGCGGACTTCCAGTACGAGATCTATCTCAACGGGATGACGGGGGCCGTGCCGCGCCTGCCCACCGATCTGACCCGGCTGGAGGAGCTGACCGAGCAGCGACTCGGGCCCGGCCCGGTCGGCTATGTGGCGGGCAGCGCGGGGAACGGCAGCACCGCCCGCGCCAACCGGGCGGCCCTGGAGCGTCGCCGGATCGTGCCGCGCATGCTGCGGGACGTGCACGCACGGGACCTGTCGGTCGAGGTGCTGGGCCGCGCCCTGCCCGCGCCGCTGGCGCTGGCCCCGGTCGGCGTGCTGTCGATCATGCACCCGGACGCCGAACCCGCCGCCGCCCGGGCCGCCGCCGCACAGGGCGTGCCGTACGTCCTGTCGTCCGCGTCGAGCACGCCCATGGAGCAGGTCGCCGAGGCGATGGGCGACGCCGAGCGGTGGTTCCAGCTGTACTGGCCCAAGGACCCGGAGGTGGCCCGCAGCTTCCTGAGCCGGGCGAAGGCAGCCGGGTTCAGCGTGCTCGTCGTCACCCTGGACACCCCGCTGCTGTCGTGGCGGCCCCGCGATCTCGACCAGGCGTACCTGCCCTTCCTGCACGGCGTCGGCACGGCCAACTACTTCTCGGACCCGGCCTTCCGGGCGGGTCTGGCCAAACCGGTGCACGAGGACCCGAACGCGGCCGTGATGCACTTCGTCGGCATGTTCTCCGACCCGGCCAAGTCCTGGCCGGACCTGGCGTTCCTGCGGGAGAACTGGGACGGCCCGATCGTCCTCAAGGGCGTCCTGCACCCGGACGACGCGCGGCTGGCCGCTCAGGCGGGCATGGACGGCGTCGTCGTCTCCAACCACGGCGGCCGCCAGGTGGCGGGTTCCGTGGCCGCCGCCGACGCGCTGCCCCGGGTCGTGGACGCCGTCGGCGACCGGCTCACCGTCCTCTTCGACAGCGGAGTCCGCACCGGCGACGACATCTTCAAGGCCCTCGCGCTGGGCGCGCGGGCGGTGCTCGTCGGACGCCCTTACGTCTACGGTCTCGGTCTCGACGGACAGCCCGGCGTCGAACACGTCATCCGCTGTCTCCTGGCCGAACTCGACCTCACCCTGGCCCTGTCGGGCCACGCCACGCCTGCGACGCTCGGTCCGGCCGACCTGACGGAGGAGCCGGTCTGAGGCGAGGCGGGGGCGAGGCCGAGTTCACCGTTCGGCCGTTCAGCCGTTCGGCCCTGTCACCTGCCGTGCGGTCGGTACGTCCTCCTCCGCGATCGACAGGGACCCCGCCGCCGTGGGCACGGGCTCCGGCTGCCAGCGCTGTTCGTCGGACCGGTCGCGGACCTTGACGACGATGTCGGCGTCCGGGTCGTCGTTGGTGGAGGTCAGGGCGAGCTGCTCGTCCCAGCGGGGCAGCAACTCCCCTCGCACGGTGAGGTCGTAGCGCACGTCCTCGCCCCGCTCGGCGTCCTCCTCGGCGCAGGTGCCGAGCACGACGACGCCGGCGTCCTTGTGCGAGTCCAGGCACAGCCCGGGATCGGCGACGCTGCGCAGCAGCCCGTCGTTCTCGTACGTCCACTGCTGGGTCCACGCCGTCGAGCACGAGTCCAGCTTCGCCCCCGAGCCTTCCTTCGGCAGGTCCCGGATGTCGAGGCACAGATCGGCGCCCGCGTTGCGCAGCCGCGTCACTCCCGGTGCCGTGGGCAGCCCCGCCGTGTCCGGCGGTGTCACGGACCCGCCGCCGTTGCCGCCCGCGGCGCTGTTGGAGCCGGCCGGGTCGGCCTGGCCGCCGTCGTACGACGACGCGCTGATGATGAGCACCGTCGCCAGCACCCCGGCCGACACCGCGCCCACGCCCGAGAGCAGCGCCCGGGAGGACCGCAGTGCGTCCGGGATCCGGACGCCCGGGACCCGGCGGGCCGGCATGGGGATCCGGGACAGCAGACGGTGGCGTGCGCTCCCGGACCGCCCGCCGCCGCGCCGGCCGCCGCGCCCGCTCCGTGTGCCGTGCGAGGCCCGGCCCGGACGTGAGTCGAGGTAGCGGCGGGCACCCCAGCCGAGCACCGCTTCGGCGATCAACAGGCCGAGGCCGCCCTCGAAATGGCTCAGCTGCTCGGCCGCGTTCCGGCAGTAGCGGCAATCCGCCAGATGCTCCTGGACGTCCGGCAGCAGTGCGCCGCCCCGACGGATCGGGACGTCGAGGAGGCGGTTGTAGAACCGGCAGTCATGGGTCGGCGCGAGTTCACGATGGGCATGTACACAACCCTCGCGGAATTTGTCACGCGCCTGTTCGAGGGCGGCCGACGCGATGTCGGTGTCCATGCCCAGTAGGCCGGCGGGGACGCTTAAAGGATCTGCCTCGACCTCGACGTGCCAGAGCAAAGCGCGCGCGACGGCGGGAAGTGCCTGGAATGCCCGCTCCGCGAGCGCCCGGTTTTCGGGCGTCATGGACGTCGCCGCGCGCAGCCCCCGCCCTCCGGCCGGTTTCTGCAGTGCCGGGAGTACGGCGGATATTCGGTCGTCGCCGGACCACTCGCGGATCGTGTCGCGCACGGTCACCAGAAGAACCGGGCGCAGCGCCACGGCCGAGTCGCCGAAGGCGGCGCGGTTGAGGGTCCGGTGGAAGGCGGTCCCGGTCACCATGGCGGCTACCTGCGCCGACGAGGCGAGACAGATGACCGCGTAGTCGTACACCGGCTGCCAGTGCCGCGCCATCAGCAGCGCGACGGAATGGGCGGCGACCTCGCCCTCCGGGCTGCCTCTCAGTGGGGCGGCGAGTGATTCATCGGATTCCCCGGGATCCCCGCCGGGCGGGGGATACGGGGGACGAGGGGGGTGGGGGTGGGCACTGAGATGGTTCCTTCCCACGCGCAGGTGACACACAGAAGTCCTGCCGCCGAAAAAGGAGCCCGGTTGGTGCGAACCTTTTCTGGCGCGGCGCGGGAGGTGCGAATTCACCGGTGGTGAATCGGCCCCGGTTCACAAATCGCGTGCGACACCCGGCCATTCCCCCCGCACGTGTGTTTCACTCTTGCACAACCCCCACACGACCAACAAGGCGCCCGTGCGACATCCGGCCCATTGACAGAAAGTCAGAAACGGGAACGCACGTACGCGGCTCGTACTCGTTTTCGACATTTCCGTGCGCCTTGTGTGAATCGGGTCAGATCTGCCAGGACCGCAGCCGGTCCGCCGCACCGTAGACGTCGGTCGCGTTGGACATCAGGTCGCGGGCCAGGTCGACGAGGGCTCCGTAGGGCGGGTCGATACCGACGCCGCTGACGAACATGTACGCCACGGCCGTCGCACAGGCGAAGCGGGCGTTGGCCGTGGGCAGCGGCCGGAGCACGGCAAGGGTGTGCAGCAGCGCCGCGGCCCGCCAGGCCGGGTCGGAGTTCACCCCGAGACGCGGCGGGTCGACGCGGTGCCGGGCTACGGCGGCGACCAGCGCGGAGAAGTCGTTGACGGTGGGCTGGTCCGGCAGGACCTCCTCGTGGCGCTGCAGCAGCCAGGGCACGTCGATATGGATGACGGGTGCCATCGGTCAGGCGGCCCGCCCTTCGTCCTTCGCGGGCGGCTCGTCGTCGGGGAAGGCGGCGGCGAACTCGTCGGCGTGTGTCGCGAAGAACCTGCGGAAGGCCTCCGCGCCCTCCTGGAGCGCCCGGTGGCGCGCTATGTCGGCCGCGGCCGCCTCCCGCACGAGCGCCTTCATCGACGTACCGCGCTCCTTGGCGATCTGCCGCAGGTCCTCAAGTTCGCGGTCGCTGAACTCCACGTTGAGAGCTGGCATGCCTTCAAGGTACCGCTCGGGTACTGACTCGTAAATATCACCAGGTCAGAGAGGAATCAGACGGTACCGGGCGCACCGGTGCGGCCCGGCGATGTCACATTCCGGGTCCCCTCCCCGGTCTCAGTGGTGAACGCGTCCCTGGGAGGCCCACCCATGACCGAGATCACCGCACCCGGCACCGACGCCCCGATCGACGAGGCGACCGGGGTGTTCGTCGACCATCGCGAGCTGCTGTTCGGCGTCGTCTACAACATGCTCGGCGGTGTCGCCGACACCGAGGACGTCCTGCAGGAGACCTGGCTGTCCTGGACGGCCCGCGGCGGTGGCGCTCCCCTGGCAGGCGTCGGCAACCCCCGCGCCTATCTCGTGCGGGTGGCGGTCAACCACGCGCTGCGCCGCCGTGCCGCGATCAGCCGCAGGCGGGAGACATACGTCGGCGAGTGGCTGCCCGAGCCCCTGGTAGCCGAGGGTGAGGCCGACACCGCCGACGGGCCCGCCCTGCGCGCCGAGTCGGTGTCGCTCGCCCTGCTGGTCGTACTGGAGTCGCTGACCCCCCTGGAGCGGGCGGTGTTCGTCCTGGGCGAGGTGTTCGGCTACCCGCACGCCGAGATCGCGGAGGTCATCGACCGCTCCCCCGCCGCCGTGCGGCAGTTGGCGCACCGGGCCCGGGAGCACGTGCGGGCGCGGCGGCCGCGGTACGAGGCGCATCCGCGGGTGCGGCGGGAGGCGACCGAGCGGTTCGTGCGGGCGGCGCTCGGCGGGGACGTCGCCGCGCTGATGGAGGTCCTCGCGCCGGATGTCACGGCGTGGACGGACGCCGGCGGCAAACGCAAGCCGGCGAGCCTGCGCCCGGTGCACGGCCGGGACAAGGTGGCCCGCCTGCTCACGTCCGGGCGCGGCGGTCCGGGCAACCCCGTCTGGCGCTACCGCCGCGTCAACGGCGACGACGCCGCCGTGCTGTTCGACGGGGACGCGCCGTTCGCCGTCCTGGTGCTGGACCTCACCCCGGAGGGCGACCGGGTCTCCGGCATCTATGTCGTGGCCAATCCGGACAAGCTCGCCCACCTGCCCAAGGAGGACGGGTGACGTCCGGGACCGGTCCGCTCAGGACCGGGAGCGGCAGAACTCCCGGACGGTCCGGTTGAAGGCCTCCGGGGCCTCGAGGTTGCTGAGGTGCCCGATGCCCGGGAGCACGACCAGCGTGGCGCGCGGGATCGCCGCCAGGAACGGGTGGGCGACCTGCTCCACCGGGGAGCGTGTGTCGAGCTCGCCCCACAGCAGGAGCGTCGGCACCGTGATCCCGGGCAGCAGGTCGCGCTGGTCGGCCTCGGCCATCACGGTGAGCTCGGTCCGCATGCTCTTCGGACGCGTGTCGGCCGACATCACGGACATCAGGCGTACGGCTCCGGCGGGCGGCTCGCCCGCGAACAGGCCCGGCATGGTCGGCGCGAAGTTCTCGTCCGGGACCGCGAGCAGCCGCTCGGCCCCCTCGACCCGCGCCCGCACCTCCGCGGCGGGCAGTGACCCCTTCCAGCCGGCGTAGGTGTCGACGAGGAGCAGCGTCCTGACGAGATCGGAGTGGTGCCGGTAGAGCTCCAGCACGATGGTCCCGCCCCAGGCCAGGCCCAGGACATGGGCCGGGCCGAGGCCCACGTCCTCGACGACGGCCGCCAGACAGCGGGCGTAGTCGGCCAGGGTGAAGGAGGGCGGCACGTCGGAGGAGCGGCCGGCTCCCGGTTCGTCCCAGGCGACGACGGTGAACGCGTCGGCCAGGTCGGCGACCTGGCCACGCCAGACGCGGGCGTCCGCGGTGGCACCGTGCACGAGCACCAGGGGCGGGCCCGAGCCCACCCGGTCGTAGGCGACCTCGATGCCGTCTACCCGCACCGCGCGCATGTGACCAGGCTACGCGGGGGTGCCGGGGGCGTCCTGTCGGCGGACTTCCCCGGCACCGGACGCGTTCCCTACCCCTGGTCCGCCACGAAGGCGGCCATGCGGGTCAGGGCGGCGTTCCAGTTGATCGTGTGTTCGTTGGTCGACCAGGACTGGATGTCGTCGATGTAGCAGAACTGTCCGACGCAGCCCTGGAGTTTGCTCTGTGCGTAGGGGTCCTGGATGCTCGAGTTCGGCCCGCCGGCGAGGGTGCCCCGCGGCGGGTGGGGCAGGCCGGGGTCGAGCTGGCGGGCGTACCAGCGGCTGTGCTGGTTCTGGGAGCTGACCTCGCCGTAGCCGGTGACGTAGGAGATGTTCAGCGCGTTGCGGCCGAGGATGTAGTCCATGCTCTGCAGTGCGCCGTCCCGGTACTTCGAGGCGCCGGTGATGTCGTACGCGGTGGCGAGGACGACGGCGTTGTTGAGGACCTGGTGGCTGGAGCCCCAGTCGTACGTGTTGCCGTCGGGCGCGTAGGGCATGCCGTAGGGGTGGCCCTTCAGGGTGGCCAGGTAGCGGTCGGCGCCCTTGACGACGGAATCGCGCACCTTGTCCCGGCCCGGCAGCTTGTTCGGGACCGTCGCGAGATCGAGCCGGCCCGCCGCCCCGGTGCGGGCCCAGTCGAAGCCCAGGGGCTTGAAGAGGTCGGCCGTGTGGACGGGGGACTTCAGGACGTACTCCTCGAACCGCTTCTCCCCCGTGCTGAGATACAGCTCGGCCGCCGCCCAGTAGAAGTCGTCGGTGACGTCGCTGTCGGGGTAGGCGCCGCCGCCGACGCCGTCGCTCTCGGAGGCATAGCGGTCGGGGTGGGCGAGCGCCGCCGACCAGGCCGTGCGGGCGGCGGCCAGGGTCTTGCCGGCGAACGCTTTGTCGTGGGACCGGTACAGACGGGCCGCCTGCGCGGCCGTGGCGGCCAGGTTCAGGGTGGCCGCGGTGGACGGCGGGTGCAGTTCGCGCTTCTGCGGGTCGTCGCTCGGCAGCAGCGGCAGCCCGGTCCACTGCTCGTCGTGGATCTTGTGGTGGGCCATGCCGGCCAGCGGCTTCCCGGCGGGCACCTGCATCTTCAGCAGGAAGTCCAGCTCCCAGCGGGCCTCGTCGAGGATGTCCGGGACCTTGTTGCCGCTCTCGGGGATGGCGAGCGTGCCGTCGCCGAGCTTGCCGGCGTCACCGGTGCGGGCGTGCAGCGCGCGTTCGTGGGTGCTCAGCAGCTCCCAGGTGGAGATGCCGCCGTTGACGACGTACTTGCCGTGGTCGCCGGCGTCGTACCAGCCGCCGCTGACGTCGAGCGTGTAGTCGCACACGCCCGGCTGGCACGGCACGGCGGTGTCGCCCAGGTTGGGGGCCACGCCCACGTGACCGGCCCGGCGGCCGTACCCGGGCCGCAGTTCCTCGCGGATCTCGACGCCGCTGCGCTGGGTGTAGTAGTACTTCGCCGAGTCCAGCCGGAGCCGTTCCCAGACGCCGGCGTCGATGTCGAAGGGGCGGCTGGTCTCGCCGTCGGCGACCAGGGTGAGGCCGGTGCCCTTCGCACGGTACGCGCCGAAGTCGATCGAGTGGACGTTCTGCCCGGAGGAGGCGTCGGCCCCGCGCGGCACGGTCGTGCCCCGGGCGACCACGGCGCCGCGGGCGTTCTTCAGCTCCCAGGGCAGCTTCGCCGCGGCATCGGTGACCAGGGTGGCGTTCTTCGGCCCGGCGGGCAGGTAGCCGACCTGGTTGACGCGGACCCGGGGGCCGGTGTCGGGCTCGTACGGCTCCGGCGCGACGCCGCCCAGCAGCGAGACGTCGTCCATGCAGAAGCGCCAGGCGTCCGCGCTGCCGCCGAGCTGGAAGCCGACCTGGGCCTGTGCGGTGTCGACGGGTGCGGTGAAGGTGTAGGAGTAGCGGTCGCCGGAGACGCTGAGCTGCGGGGTCACCTCGTAGTAGGTGTCGTACGGGGACACCGACAGGCCCACGACCGCCCGCACCACGTGCCCGGCGGGCGTGCCGGTCGCGCTGAAGGAGAAGCGGTACGACTCCCCTTTCACGAGGGTGATGTCGTTCTGTCCGACGGCGGCGTCCCAGCGGTTGGTGGTGCCGCCGGGGACGTCGGCGCAGAGCCGGCCGTCGGACAGGCCCCCGGTGACGTTGCTGGTCGTCCACCAGGGGGCGGTGGTGGTGTCGAAGGTGCCGTTCTCGACCTGTTCGACCTCTTCGGCCCCGGCCGGTGCGGAGGGCAGCGCGGTGAGGGCGGTCGCCAGGAGGGCCGTCAGGGACAGCAGGGCGGTTCTGCGTCGTTTCACGTCCGGGCTCCTCTGGAGAGGGGCGGGTGACGCTCGGTGTGGGAGCGCTCCCAGAAGCGGATGCCCGCCATGGTTGTGGCTGATGTGACACTCCGTCAACGGTCCGGACGGGACTGACTGTCCGTCACCCGTCCGGACCAGTGTGGTCTAGACGGTGTCCAGCCGGCTGATGCGTATCGCGCCCCGCGCCTCGTCGGGGTGGCTGCTCGTCAGGGTGAGCCGGATCCGGGAGCCGCGGACGGCCTCGAAGGTGATCACGGTGGGGGCGTCGGAGGCGGTGGCCCAGTCGATCGCGGTGTCCCGCACGGCCCGCCATGCCCGGCCGTCCCACACCGCCACCGCGATCGCCACGGGCAGGCTGTGGGAGGCGTCCACCGTGAAGGAGACGTCCACCCGCTCGAAACCGCGGGTGCGGCCGTGGTCGACCGAGACCCAGTCCTCGCCGCGGGCCCCGTCGAAGGCGGGCAGCAGGGCCGTGGCCTGTTTGAAGAAGCCGTTGGACCAGCCGGTGGCCGGATCGCCGTCGAGCATGGCGGCGGGCAGGGTGTCCGGGCGGCCCGAGTGACTGGCGTCGGCGTGCGGGTGGTCCAGGGGAGCCGGGTGCTCCGGTCCGAAGGCGGGCGGGGTCGTCTCGGCCCGGTCACGGGCCGGGGTGGCGCGTACGGTCGCCGTGCCGGTGCGCAGGCCGTCGGCGCGGGCGGTCACCTTCACCGTGCCCGGCTTCGTGCCGGAGCGGACGATGGCGAGGGCCTTGCCGTGGTAGGCGGTGCGGGTGCTCGCCTGGTAGCGCTCGGCGCTCTCCTGCCGGCCGTTGTCGAGCCCGGCCAGGGAGCCGCCCGCCGCCTCGAAGGAGATCAGGTGCTCCGCGCCGGGCACCACCACACCGTGCCGGTCGACCACCTCGGCGGTCACGAAGACCAGCGAACGGCCGTCCGCGGCGAGGGACTCGCGGTCAGGTGTCAGGCGTATCTCGTGCGGGGCGCCCGCGGTGCGCAGTACGTCGGTGGCGACCGCCTTGCCGTCCTTGCGCGCGACGGCCTTCAGCTCGCCCGGCTCGTAGGGCACCTTCCACGTCAGGTGCAGCTTTCCGGCACTGCCGTTGGGGCTGGTGTAGCTGCCGGGCCAGGGGCCTTCGGTGAACGTCTTGTCGTCGCCGGTCGCCTCGGTGGTCTCCAGGTACGCGCGGCCGTCGACGGTCTTCTTGGTGTCGAACCGCCGCACGCCCAGGGACTTTCCGTTGAGGAACAGCTCGACGGTGTCGACGTTGGCGTACGCCCAGACCTCGACCGTGTCGCCCTCGGCGTGGTTCCAGGTCATCGGCAGCAGGTGGACCATCGGCCGCTCGGTCCACTGGCTCCGGAAGAGGTAGTACATGTCCTTCGGGAAGCCGGCCGTGTCGACCGCGCCGAAGAAGGACGCCTTGACCGGGAAGACGTCGTACGGCGTGGGCTCGCCGATGTAGTCGATGCCCGACCACAGGAACTGCCCGGCGAACCACTTGCGGTCCCGGTCCTTCTTGTGGCCGTACTCGCCGCTCATGGTCCAGGAGGCGAGGTTGTTGTCGTAGGAGGAGGTCGCGCGTTTGCCCGGCGTGTGGTTCTCGCCCGTGTTGAGGTGTTCGGGCTCCTGGTAGGCGCCGCGGGTGGAGGTCTCCGAGGACGACTCCGACTCGAAGAGGAACAGCTTGGGGTAGCGGGCGTGCAGGGCGTCCACCGATTTGGCGGTGTTGTAGTTGAGGCCGAGGCCGTCGATCTTGGCGAGGATCAGATCGCCGGGAGAGCCCGGGGCGGGCACGCTGCGGTGCCGGTGGGAGCCGATCACGACCGGGCGGGTGACGTCGTAGGCCTTGATGGCGGCGATGAGCCGGTCGGCCATGGCGAGGCCGGATGTGGAGGTGAACTCGCTGACCTCGTTGCCGATGGACCACACCAGGACCGCGGGTGAGTTGCGGGCGGCCAGGACCATCTCCGCGATGTCCTTGTCGGCCCACTCGTCGAAGAAGCGGCCGTAGTCGTACCGCGTCTTGGGGCTCTTCCAGCAGTCGAACGCCTCCACCAGCATGACGATGCCGAGTTCCTCGCAGACCTCGATCATCTCCGGGGAGGGCGGGTTGTGGGAGGTCCGGAAGGCGTTGACGCCCATCGACCTCATGATGAGCAGCTGCCGGCGGACGGCGTCCTTGCTGACGGCGGCGCCGAGGGCGCCCAGGTCGTGGTGGAGGTCGACGCCCTTGAGCTTGTGATGGGTGCCGTTGAGGAAGAAGCCCTCGTCCGGGTCGAAGCGGAACGTGCGGAAGCCGAAGGGCGTGCGGTAGGTGTCCGTGGTCCGGCCGCCGACGCGCAGCTCGGTGTGCAGGGTGTACCGGTACGGGGCGGCGATGTCCCACAACTCCGGTCGTTTTACGGTGAGTTCGTGGGTCTCGGTCTTCTCGTCGGTGACGGCGACCGTGGAGGAGGTACGGGCGACCGTGCGGCCCTTCCGGTCGACGATCCGGGAGACGACCTCGACGTCCGCGCCCTCGCCCGACGCGTCGACGACCGTGGTGTCGATCCGTACGACGGCCCGCTCGGCGGTGATCTCGGGGGTGAGGACGCGGGTGCCCCAGCGGGCCACGTGCACCGGCTCGGTGATCACCAGGCGGGCCTCGCGGTAGATGCCGCTGCCCGAGTACCAGCGGCTGCTGGGGAGCCGGTTCTGGACCTTGACCGCGATCACGTTCTCGGTGGTGCCGTCGGTGTGCACCAGGTCGGTGAGGTCGAAGGCGAAGCCGGTGTAGCCGTAGGGGTGGCGGCCGGCCTCCTCACCGTTGCAGTAGACGTGGGAGTCCATGTAGACGCCGTCGAACTCCACCGAGATCCGCTTGTCCGCGAGGGCGGGCGGCAGGGTGAAGGAGAGGCGGTACCAGCCGAGGCCGCCGGGCAGGAAGCCGGTGCCGCTGGTGGTGCCGTGCTCGGTGGTGGGGGCCTGCTCGATGCTCCAGTCGTGCGGGACGGCGACCTCGCGCCACCCGGAGTCGTCGTGGCCGGGCAGCGCTGCGTCGGCGTAGGCGCCGGTCGGATCCGTGATGCCGCCCGGGTTGACCAGCGCGAAGCGCCAGCCGTCGCGCAGGGCGACGGTACTGCGTCCGGTCCCGCCGCGCACCTCCTCGGCGGCCCTCGCCTCCGGGGTGCCGAGCAGCGCTCCGGCCGCGGGCGCGGCCGCGGAGGCGAGCAGGACCGATCTGCGCGTGACCGACATGACGACTCTCCCTCATCAATGCCCAGAACTACTCACAACTGATCGTGAATAAACAGATTCTGTCGAGGTGTCACACAGGGCCGTCAAGGGTGCGGCGACTTCCTTCTGTCCCAGGCGTCACATCGGCCGGATTCACGCCCCGGCCCCGCACGGCCGGGCGCTGCCGGGGTTACCGGTTCACGGCGGGCGCCTACGGACTAGGCTGGAACTCAAGCGACCTCTCTGATCACTGTGAGTGTCCGTATGGAGTGGCGACGATGATCCCGGACGAGCCGTTGGACGAGGGCGTGGCCGCCCGTGCCGTCATCGCCGCCGACGGCACGCTCACCGCGTGGAACGAGGGCGCCCGCCGCCTCCTGGGCCACACGTCCGCCGAGGTCGTCGGCCGCCCGGCCGCCGAGCTGCTGGCCGGCGGCGCCGGCGCGCCGCCCGCGCCCCACGACGCCCGCTGGAGCGGCATGCTCGCGCTGCGTCACCGCGACGGCCGCACGGTGTCCGTGTGGGTGCTCGCCCACCGCAGACCGCCGGACGGCGAGACGGCCGAGTGGTTCGCGGTGTCCCCGCCGGAGGCCGACGATGTGGGGCTGGAGGACGACCCGTTGGTGCGGGCCGCCCTCACCCAGTCTCCCTGCGCCACGATGATCTTCGACGAGGGGCTGCGGCTGCGCGGCGTCAACGAGGCCATGGCGGACCTCCTCAGCATGCCCGCCGACCGGCTGCGGGGTCTGAGACCCACTGACATCGGCAGCCGGCCGCAGAACACCGAGCTCGAGGAGAATCTGCGCCGGGTGCTGAGCACCGGGCGCCGGCAGGACATGCAGACGTACATGAAGGCCAGCGGCGAGACCCGGGGGGCGCACGCCTGGCTGGCCCGGATCGCACCGCTCACCGACCCCTCCGGCCGGGTGCGGGGCGTGTGCGTGACCGCCCACGACTTCAGCGACCAGTACCGGTCACGGGAACGCCTGCAACTGGTGAACGAGGCGAGCGTGCGCATCGGCACCACCCTCGACGTCACCCGTACGGCCCAGGAGCTGGCGGACGTGTGCGTCCCGGCGCTCGCCGACTTCGTCAGCGTCGACCTGCTCGACACGCGGGAGCACGGCGGCGAGTCCGCGGGGCCGCCCGCCCCACCGGTGAGTCTGCGCCGGGCCGCGCATCAGTCGGTCAACGCGGGCAGCCCCGAGGCCGTCACCAAGGCGGGGCAGGTGGAGGTCTACCCGGAGTCCTCCCCGCAGGCCGCCTCCCTGATCGCGGGCCACGCGGTGGTGGCCTCGGGATCGGAGGAGGACCTCGAACGGTGGCTGGCCTGGGACCCGGTCCGCCACCGGCGGGTCCGTGAGTACGGCATCCACTCCACGATGTCCGTCCCGCTCCAGGCCCGAGGCACCATCCTCGGGGTCGCGGTGTTCACCCGCTTTCGCCGCCCCGAGGACTTCACGGACGACGACGTCCTGCTGGCCGAGGAGGTCACGGCCCGGGCCGCCGTCTGCATCGACAACGCGCGCCGCTACTCCCGCGAGCGGGAGACGACCCTCACGCTGCAGCGCAGCCTGCTGCCCCGCCATCTGCCGCGCACCGCGGCCCTGGAGGCGGCCTCCCGCTACCTGCCCGCCACCCGCTCCGGTGTGGGCGGCGACTGGTTCGACGTGATCCCGCTGTCCGGGATGCGGGTCGCCATGGTCGTCGGCGACGTCGTCGGCCACGGCATCCAGGCCTCGGCCACCATGGGCCGGCTGCGCACCGCCGTCCGCACCCTCGCCGACATCGACCTGGCCCCCGACGAACTGCTCACCCACCTCGACGACCTGGTCGTCCGGCTGTCCCAGGAGTCCGGGGGCGAAGAGGCGGACGGCACCGGGGAGGTGGGCGCGACCTGCCTCTACGCGGTGTACGACCCGGTGTCGCGGCGCTGCACCCTGGCCCGGGCCGGGCACCCGCAGCCCCTCCTGGTCCCGCCGGACGGCCCCGCCCGGCAGCTCGACCTGCCCTCCGGTCCCCCGCTCGGTGTCGGGGGGCTGCCGTTCGAGAGCGCCGAGGTGGAGCTGCGGGAGGGCAGCGTCCTGGCGTTCCACACGGACGGGCTGCTCGCGAGCCGTGAACGGGACGGCGACACCAGCCAGCGGATGCTCCGCGAGGCACTGTCGGCCCCCGCCGGCTCGCTGGACGAGGTCTGCGACCGCGTGCTGCAGGCGCTGCTCCCCTCGGGCGGCTCCGCCGACGACGTGGCCCTGCTGCTGGCCCGCACCCGGGGGCTGCCGTCCTCCCAGGTCGCGACGTGGGACATCCCGGCCGACCCGGCACTGGTGGCCCCCATCCGCAAGCAGGTCGTCGAACAGCTCGAACGCTGGGGTCTGGTCGAGGCCACGTTCACCGCGGAGCTGGTGGTGAGCGAGCTGGTCACCAACGCCATCCGCTACGGCGCCAAGCCCATCCGGCTGCGGCTGATCCACGACGCGGACACGCTGATCTGTGAGGTGTCCGACACCAACCACACGGCTCCGCATCTGCGCCGGGCCAAGACCTGGGACGAGGGGGGCCGCGGTCTGCTCCTGGTCGCCCAGCTCACCCAGCGCTGGGGCAGCAGGCACACCGCGGACGGCAAGACGATCTGGGCGGAGCTGACGATGCTCGACGCGATGTGAGCGTTCTTACCGGAGCCTGGTTTCATGGGCGGGCACCGCCTGAGACACGCCCCGGAGGACCTCGCCCTGAACACCCCGCTCGCCGAAGTCCTGTCCGTGGCGCTGCTGGCCGCAGTGCTCGTCTGGGCCGTCGTCCGTCCCAAGGGACTGCCCGAGGCCGTACTGGCGGTTCCGGCCGCCGGCCTCGCTGTCGCCGTCGGCGTGATCTCGCCCGCGCACGCGTGGGAGGAGATCCAGCGGCTGGGGCCCGTGGTCGGATTCCTCGCGGCCGTGCTGGTGCTCGCCCACTTCTGCGACGTCGAGGGACTGTTCACGGCGTGCGGGGCGTGGATGGCCCGCTGGGCGGCGGGGCGCCCCGGGCGGCTGCTGACCGCGGTGTTCGCACTGGCCTCCGTCATCACCGCCGTGCTCAGTCTGGACGCCACGGTCGTGCTGCTGACACCGGTCGTGCTCGCCACCGCCACCAGGATGGGCGTCCAGGCCCGGCCACACCTCTACGCCTGCGCGCACCTGTCGAACACCGCCTCCCTGCTGCTGCCGGTCTCCAACCTGACCAACCTCCTGGCCTTCTCGGCGAGCGGGCTGAGCTTCACCCGGTTCACGGCGCTGATGGCACTGCCCTGGCTGGTCGCGATCGGCGCCGAGTACTTGATCTTCCGGCGCTTCTTCGACGATGAACTGGCCACCCCTCTCCCCTCCCAGGACCCTGCGCCGCCTCCCGAGCTGCCGCTGTTCGCCCTGGTCACGGTGGGCTGCACACTCGCCGGGTTCGTCGTGGCCTCCGCCCTCGGGATCGCACCGGCGTGGGCCGCGCTGGCGGGTGCGCTGGTGCTGGCCGGGCGGGCGCTGCTGCGGCGGCGGGCCACCCCGCTGACGGTGGTGCGCTCCGCGGCCCCGGCCTTCCTGGCGTTCGTCCTCGCGCTCGGCGTCGTCGTGCGCGCGGTCGTCGACAACGGGCTCGCCGACGCGCTCCACCGTGTGCTGCCCGACGGCTCGGGCCTGCTCGCGCTGCTGGGCGTGGCCGCGCTGGCCGCCGTCCTGGCCAACCTCATCAACAACCTGCCCGCGGTGCTGGTGCTGCTGCCGCTGACCGCCGGGGCCGGCCCCGGAGCCGTGCTGGCGGTGCTGCTCGGCGTGAACATCGGCCCCAACCTGACCTACGCCGGTTCGCTCGCGACCCTGCTGTGGCGGCGGATCGTGCACCAGCACGGGCACCGCGTCGAGCTCGGGGAGTTCACCCGCCTCGGGCTGCTCGCGGTGCCCGCCGCGCTGGTGCCGGCCGTGGTGGCGCTGTGGCTGTCCCTGGAGGTCGTCGGGGGCTGAGTCGCGCCCGGTCAGCGGCCGCGGCCGCCATAGCCGTAGCCGTAGCCGGGATGGCCGTAGCCGTAGCCGGGATAGCCGTCGTCGCCGTTTCCGGAACAGTAGTAGCCGTAGTAGTGGCACGTGGGGCTGGGCGACGGGCTCGTGGGCGCCGGCCGGGACGTCGACGGAGCGGCGGTCGGGGTGGGAGTCGGCTCGGGGGTCCTGGACGGTGTGGGGGTGGGGGTCGGTGTGGGCGTGGGCTGCGGCACCGGAGCGGCGGCCTCCCAGTTGACGACCTCCATCTGGAGATCGGTCTTCGAGGTGTCGATCACCCAGCGCTGGACCTCGTCGTCCTCCCGGGTCTTGAGGACCAGGGACCCCGAACCGTCGGTCGCTGCCGGGGCGAGGGCGAGCTCCTGGTCCCGGCGGGGCACCAGGGCGCCCTGGAGGACGAAGTCGTAGCTGATGTCCTCGATGTCGGGCCGGGACGGGCCGGTGCAGGGGGCCAGCCGCACCGAGTAGCCGAGCCGCGAGTCCAGGCACAGGCCGGGGGCGGCACCGTTGCGCAGCAGCCCCTCGGTCTCGTACGTCCACTGCTGGGCGGGGGCCGAGGAGCAGGTGGTGAGTTCTGCTTCCGCGCCCTCGACGGCCTTCTTGCCGTCGACGCCGACGCACAGTCCCGAGGCGATGTTGTGCAGCCGGCCCCGCAGGGCGCCCTTGCGGGCCTCGCCCGCCCCGATCCAGGACGGGTCGCCGGTCGGCTTGCCCGCGCCCGGGTCTGCCGCCTCGGAGGACCGGTCCGCGCCGGGCGTCGAGGCGGCGTCGCCGGAGCTGCCGATGGACCACAGGACCAGCGGGAGGACGACCAGGCCGCTGACGGTCAGGATGCCCACGGTGAGGTTACGGCGGCGGGCGGCGCGGCGGGCCGCCTTGTGGGCGGATCTGGGGGAGGCGGTGCGGGGACCCACGGTTTCCGGGCCGGGAGCCGTTCCACCGGCCGGTACAGGCGCCTCGGCCGGGATGGCGGGGAACGCCTCATGGGCGTGGACCAGCGCCGGGTCCTGCATCTGGTCCGGCTCCCGGCCACGGACCTGCGGTGAGGCCCCCGCTTCCCCCGCGGCGGCGGGAGCGGGCGGCGCGGTCACCGGGTCGACGGGGTCGGTGAACGACTCCCCGACCGCGCCCGCGAGGGCGACGGGGTCCGGGAACGCCGCGCGTGCGGCGCCGGCCGGTTCCGTGCCGGCCGTGTCCCCGGGAACGCCGATCTCCGGGGAAGCCTCCGCGGCGCCGCTCGACGCGCTGTGCGCGTATTCCTGTCCGCCCCAGCCCAGCACCGCCTCGGCCAGGGCGACGCCGAGCCCGTGGTTGAACCGGTCGAGCTGGTCCGCGGCGGCGCTGCAGTGCCCGCATCCCTCGATATGCGCGCGTAGATCGGGGTCGATGTCGCGGGCGGCACGCCGATACGTCACGTCGAGCAGGCGCAGATAGCGCCGGCATTCCTCGTCGGGGGCGGTTTCGCGGTGCAGCTGGAGGCACTCCTCGCGCATCCGGTCGCGGGCCCGGCCCAGTTCGACGCGCGCGCCCTCCTCGTCCAGGCCGAGCAGTCCGGCGGGAGCCGCGAGCGGTTCGGCCTCGACCTCGATGTGCCACAGCAGGCAGCGGGCCGACTGGGGCAGCCGCTGGAAGGCCCCGGACAGCAGGCGCCGGTGCCGCTGCGGCACCAGCCGGGCGGCCGGGCGCTCCCCGTCACCGGTCTCGGATCTCAGATCCGGATGGAGCATGTCGCGTCGGTGGTCGGTGGCCCACTCGGCCGCGATCCGCCGCACGGTGACGAGCAGTTGGGGCCGCCAGGCGGCCGTCGGGCCGTTCTGGCGCAGGCTTTCGCCGAAGAGCCGGGTGAAGGCGGCGGTGGTGAGCATTCCGGCGAAATGCGGACCGGCGGTGCACAGCCGGGCGTAGGCGAAAGCCGCCTCCCAGTGCCGGTCCAGCAGCTCGCCGACGGGCTGGAGCGCGGGCGTCGCGCCCGTCCACTTCCTGAGCTCGGCGCTCAGTTGCTCGTCCGTCGGGCCGAACCTGCGGGCCGGGGCCGGGGAATTCGACGGACTTGCGTCGTTCACGGCTGCATTCCTCTCAAGGACATGCGGAATAAAGTCCATACCAAGGGGTATGCAGGCACGGCGGCCTCGCGCATACGAAAGAACGGCGTGCTGTCCGCACGCCGACAGGGCACACCTTTGCACAGCTCAGCGACAGGGAACAAGGGATCTCGCGGTTTCGTGCATTGCGTAGGCGGCAAGGGCTTTTTGACAAAATGTCAATCAGCGGCCTGAAAGGGATTTCCGGGCTGCCCGCTCGGCTTTTATGGCAGGTATTCGCCCGGTTCCCGTCGCCGTCCGGTAACCGCCGGGCCGGACGGATCTCCGTACTTTGTCCGGTACGCGCCGGGCGGTATCCCGTAGCGCTCGCGGAAGACACGGTTGAAGTGGCAGGGGCTGGCGAAACCCGAGGCGGCGGCCACCCGTTCCACGGACAGGTCGGTGCCCTCCAGCAGCCGCGCGACGTGCCGCAGCCGGGCCTCGCGCAGGGCGCGCATGGGCGACTGGCCGAGCTGCCGGCTGAACAGGTGGGCGAACCGGGACGGCGACAGAGCGACACTCCCGGCGAGCGAGCGGACGGTGTGCGGGGCGCCCGGGTCGGCGGCGATCAGCTCCTGGGCCCGGCGGATCCGCGGGTCGAGGCCGGGGCGGGATGCCGCCGGCCGGGCACCCGCGGCGGTGAGGAGGACGATCTCCTCCAGTGCGCACAGGGCGAGTTCGCGGGCCGCGCTGCTGTGTGCGACGGCCACCTGCCCGTCCGGGGACGCCGGTGCGGGCGGTGCCCCGGTCCCGGTCCAGCGGGCGTCCGTGTACATCCGCCGGAACGCCGACTCGACGCGGCCGTGCACAGCGGCCGGGGCGGGCGCGACCACGTACACCCCGTCGCCGGCGTCGTACGGCCGCAGCCACCCGGCCCATGACGGGCGGGCCTGGCAGTGCGCCCACCAGAAGCGCCAGTGCCGGGCGCCGGGCTCCACCGTGTAGCCGTGCGGGACGCCCGGGGCGAGCGCCACGAGGTCACCGGCGCCGACCGAGGTCTCCACGGCGCCCTGCCGCAGCCGGCCCCGGCCGCCCGTGGTCCAGGTGAACAGCCAGCTCGCGGATCCACGCGGGCGGCTGACGGCATAGCCGGGCGGCTGGTCGAAGTGGCCGAGCACGACCAGGCCGGGCGGCGGAGCGGGGTCCCCGTCGTTCCCGTTCTCAGCAGTGCCGGGCAATCCGTCAGCACGCACGGGCATCCTCCTCCACGACAGGGCGGCCTAGTGTCGGGCCGTGGACAGCCGACCGAGGGGTGCGCTCATGACAGTCACGGGCAACGGCGCCGCCGGCGCTCCCATCCTGGACCCCGCCGGGCTCCGGCGGTACCGGGAGGGGTTCGAGGAGGACGGTTTCACGGTCGTGCGCGGGCTTTTCGGGGCCGACGAGACCGAGCGGCTGTGCGGCGAGTTCGCGGCCCTGCACGATGCCGGCCCGGTTCCCGGGCACTTCGAGCCGCGTGCGTCCGGGGCGGACGCGGACCCGCTGCACGTCTGGCCTCGGGTGATGCACCCGCACGAGATCAACGGCCCGGCCCGGGACGTCCTGCTGGACGCCCGGCTGCGCACGGTCCTGGAGGTGCTACTCGGGGAGGAGGTCCTGGCCGCGCAGAGCATGTTCTACTTCAAGCCGCCGGGCGCCCGGGGCCAGGCGCTGCACCAGGACAACTTCTATCTGCGGGTGGAGCCGGGCACGTGTGTGGCGGCGTGGCTGGCGTGTGACGTGATCGACCGGGAGAACGGCGGGCTGGAGGTCGTGCCGGGCACGCACCGGATGGAGGTGTTCTGCCCGGAGGAGGCGGACGAAGGGGTTTCCTTCGCCCGGGAGTACGTTCCGCCGCCGCCCGGGCTGGCGGCCGTGCCGGTGGACATGTCGCCGGGGGATGTTCTGTTCTTCAACGGCAGTCTGATGCACGGGTCGCAGCCGAACCGTTCGGGTGATCGGTTCCGGCGGTCGTTCATCGGGCACTACGTGGGGCGGTCGGCGGAGCGGATCGGTCGGTTCTACCGGACGTTGTCGATGAGTGGGGCGCGGGTGGCTCTGCGGGAGAGTGAGGGCGCGGGGCCCTGCGGGACGGAGTTCTCGTCGCCGCAGGGGCCTCACTGATCGGTTGTCCGCGGGTTCGTCGTGGCTGGTCGCCCCCGCGCGGCGGAGCCGCACATCGAAACAGCCCCGCGCCCCCGAGAAAGCTCAGTGACCGGCGATCGGATGCGCTGTGTAGGGACGCTCCAGCTCCTCCAGCTCCTTGTCTGTCAGCTGGAGTTCCACGGCTGCCACCGCGTCCTCCAGATGCCCGGGCTTCGACGCCCCGACGATGGGAGCCGTCACCGTGTTCTGGTGGAGCAGCCAGGCCAGGGCCACCTGGGCGCGGGGGACGTCGCGGTCGGCGGCGATGCGGGTGACGGCCTCGACGATGGTGCGGTCGCCCTCCTGGTACAGGTTGCTGCCGAACGTGTCGGTGGCGCTGCGCTCGGTCGTGGTGTCCCAGTCGCGGGTGAGGCGGCCGCGGGCGAGGGGGCTCCAGGGCAGTACGCCCACGCCCTGGTCCGCGCAGAGGGGCAGCATCTCGCGCTCCTCCTCGCGGTAGACGAGGTTGTAGTGGTTCTGCATGGAGACGAAGCGCGTCCAGCCGTTGAGGCGGGCCGTGTACTGGGCCTTGGAGAACTGCCAGGCGTACATCGAGCTGGCCCCGATGTAGCGGACCTTGCCGGCCTTGACGACGTCGTGCAGGGCCTCCATCGTCTCCTCGACCGGCGTGTGCGGGTCGAAGCGGTGGATCTGGTAGAGGTCGACGTAGTCGGTGCCGAGGCGGGCCAGACTCTGGTCGAGCTCGGTGAGGATCGCCTTGCGGGACAGTCCGCCGCCGTTCGGTCCGGGCCGCATCCGGCCGTTCACCTTCGTGGCGAGCACGATCTCGTCGCGGCGGGCGAAGTCGCGCAGGGCACGGCCGGTGATCTCCTCGCTGGTGCCGTCGGAGTAGACGTTGGCCGTGTCGAAGAAGTTGATCCCCGCCTCGACCGCCTGCCGGATCAGCGGGCGCGAGGCCTCTTCGCCGAGGGTCCACTCGTGACGGCCGCGGTCGGGCAGGCCGTAGGTCATGCACCCCAGACAGATCCGGGAGACGTCCAGGCCCGTCGAACCGAGCTTCACGTACTGCATCGTTGCTGCTCCTGCCTTCGGGAGGGGGTTCCAGGGGGAGCGTACGTGCTGGTGTGCGCTCGAAGGCAGGGTGCGCCGGACCGGCTGACGGGCCGTCATCGTTGCTGCCCCCAGGTGACCGCACGGCGTGGGAGCGGCGAGGCGGCCGGACCGCTGCCGCATCCTCGGCGAGGTGACCGGCGCCCGGCCGGTCGGCGGCGTGGAGGAGAAGGCGTGGCGGCACGACGGAGGACACTCAGGATCCTGACCGGGGCGGCTGCGGCGTCCCTCGCCCTGGTCTCGACCGCCTGGAGCCGGCCGGCCCCGCCCGGGCACGAGGTCCGGGCCCAGGTTCCGGCGGCCGAGGGACCGGCCACGCTGTGCTCACCCGCGGGCACCTTGCGCGGCACGGAGGGTGAGCGGGCCGCCGTCAGCCTGTGCGCGGGCAGCGGAACCCCGGTGATGGCGGTCTCGGCCCCCGCGAACTGCGGCCGTCCTGGCACGTCCGCCCGGTACGCCTGTCTGACCTCCGGTACCTGGACGGCGAAACGCCAGGGCAGAACGGTCGCCTCCGGGACGCTCCCCGGTTCGCATCCGTACCCCGGCCCGGGGACCTACGACGTCACGGCCACCGTGCACGTACGCTCCACGCCCGGCGGTGTGGACCTGCGCGGCACGGTCCGGACCACGCTCACCCTGAGCGCGCCCAAGCAGCGGCCCACGCACCGGGTCGAGGTCGACCGGACCACCCTGCGTCGCGGGGCCACCACCACGCTGACGTACCGGGTGTACCGCGACAGCGAACAGGGCGACGGCAGTGCCCGCTTCGGGCTGATCGGTGAGGAGAGCACGGGGGTGCGGATCAGCACGGCGGACGCCCGGTGCGTCAACCCGCTCATCGGACGGGCCCCGTCCGAGGACCGGCTGACGTACTCCGTGGACTGTGCGCTGACCGACCTCCAGCCGGGCCGTCCGGCCACCGTACGGGTCCAGGTCACACCGGGGTCCGCCTGCTCGACGGTGGTCTCGAAGCTGGGCTACTGGATGCCGCGCGGGCAGGCGCTCTACACCGGCGGCATGGTGGAGGGGCCCACGGTCGGCTGCGGCTGACGGTCAGTCCCGTTCGACCAGGTCCAGGGCCCGCTCCCAGCCGAACTCCGGCCGTCCGCCGTCCTCGCCCGGCTCTCCGGTGTACGGCTCCCCGAACCGCACACCCATCCCCCGCAGCCGTTCGAGGCTGTCCCGGTAGGCGGGGTGGGCGGCCAGGGCGTCGGCCACGCACGGCAGGACGGCGACCGGCACACCCAGCCCAGCGACCTCGCACAGGGTGCCCAGCGCGAGGGTGTCGGCGATGCCGGCCGCCCACTTGTTGACGGTGTTGAAGGTGGCGGGTGCGACGACCAGGGCGTCGGGCGCCGGGAACGGACGGGGATCTCCGGGGGCGCGCCAGGCGGACCGGATCGGGCGGCCCGTCTGGGCTTCGACGGCGGCCGCGTCGAAGAAGCCGTTCATGGCGACCGGCGTCGCGAGGACGCCGACCTCCCAGTGGCGCTCCTGCGCGGCGGTGATCAGTTCGCTGACGTCCGCGGCGATGCCGGCGGCGCAGACGACGACATAGAGGAAGGGCTTGCGGGCGGCCTGGTCGGTCATCCCGGAGACCCTAGCGACTCCCCCCGGGCTCACCGGAGGGGGAAGGTGCGTCCGCGCTCCGCTTCCGGCCGCGGGCCGAGGACGCGGCGTTCCTTCTCCTCGATCGGCACGTCGTTGATGCTCGCCTCGCGGCGGGTCATCAGCCCGTGCTCGTCGAACTCCCACAGCTCGTTGCCGTAGGAGCGCCACCACTGTCCCCCGCCGTCCCGGCACTCGTACTGGAAGCGGACGGCGATGCGGTGGCCGTCGAAGGCCCACAGGTCCTTGCGCAGCGCGTACTCCTGCTCGCGCTCCCACTTGCGGGTCAGGAACTCGACGATGCGGGCGCGGCCGGTGACGAAGGTGTCGCGGTTGCGCCAGACCGAGTCCTCCGAATAGGCGAGGGCGACCTTGTGCGGGTCGCGGGTGTTCCAGGCGTCCTCGGCGGCCTGGACCTTCCGCGCGGCGCTCTCGCGGGTGAAGGGCGGCAGGGGTGGGCGGTCGGTCATCGAATCTCCCTGGTCACGGTGGAGAACGAGCGTTCTCCCGAGGGCTGCTACGGTAGGAGAACGCTCGTTCTCTCGTCAAGGAGTGGTGGCACATGGACAGCGCGGTGGCCCGGGAGCGGGCGCTGGACGCGGCCGAGGAGCTGTTCTACGGGCGGGGCGTGCAGTCGGTCGGGATGGACGACGTCCGCGGCACGTCCGGGGTCTCGCTCAAGCGGCTCTACCAGCTCTTCCCTGCGAAGGAGCAGCTGGTCGAGGCGTATCTGGAGCGGCGCGACACACGCTGGCGCGGGCAGCTGGCCGAGTACGTCGAGCGGCACGGGGAGCCCCGGGAGCGGATCCTGGCCGTGTTCGACTGGCTGGGCGGGTGGTTCGGCGAGCCGGGCTTCCGCGGCTGCGCGTGGCTCAACGCCTACGGCGAGCTCGGCGCCACGTCCGCGCGCGTGGCCGGCCAGGTGCGCGCGCACAAGCGGGCGTTCCGGGACTACCTCGCCTCGCTCGTGGACGCGGCGGGGCTGCCCCACGCGCTGGCCGGGCAGTTGTTCCTGCTGGCCGAGGGCGCCATGGTCACGGCCGGTGTCACCAGAAGCGCCGAGCCCGCGGCCGAGGCGCGCGAGGCGGCCCGGCTGCTCCTGGGGACCGTGTGAGCCCGGGCCTCAGCTCACCCTCTCCGAGACGGTGATGGCGCTCACCGGGCAGGCCCGGGCCGCCTCCCGCACCAGCGGGCTGCCGCCGCCGTCCTCCTGGCCGGGCAGCAGGGCGCTGTAGCCGTCGTCGTCCTGGGTGAACACCTCCGGGGCGGTCAGGGCGCACTGGCCGGCGCCGATGCAGACGTCCGTGTCGATTTCGATGTCGATGTGCATGTGCGGAAGCCTCTTACCAGGTCACGGGGAGTTCCAGCATCCCCTGGATCGTGTCGCCCGGCTTGAAGGGGATCTCGTCGGCCGGGGCGGCCAGGCGCAGGTCGGGCAGCCGGGTGAAGAGGGTGTGCAGGGCGATCTCCAGCTCGGCGCGGGCGAGGTTCTGCCCGAGGCACTGGTGGATGCCGAAGCCGAACGCGACATGGTGCCGGGAGGGACGGTTCCAGTCGAGCGTGTCCGGGTCGGGGTAGACCGTCTCGTCGCGGTTGATGACGGAGGTCGCGAAGACCACGCCCTCGCCCTTCTTGATCGTCGTCCCGGCCACCTCGATGTCCTCGACGGCCAGACGCAGCATGCCGTCAGCGATCGACAGCATCCGCATCAGCTCCTCGACCGCGGTGGGCAGCAACCGCGGGTCGGCACGCAAGTCGGCGAGCCGCTCGGGGTGCTGGAGCAGGGTGAAGGTGCCGAGCGAGATCATGTTGGCGGTCGTCTCGTGGCCCGCGACCAGAAGGATGAGGGCCATGGCGATCAGGTCCTCGCGGTCGAGTGCGCCCTCGTCCGGCTGCCGGTGGACCAGGTCGTCCAGCAGGCCGGTCCCCCGGTCCTTCTTCTTGCGGTCGATCAACTCACCGAAGTAGTCCTCCAGCCGGTCGCGGGCGTCCAGGACGTCGGCGGTCTCCGGGCCGCGCAGCAGCCGTCGCGACTGGGTCTCGAAGAAATCGTGGTCGGAGTACGGGACGCCGAGCAGGGCGCAGATCACCATGGACGGCACGGGCAGCGCGAAGGCGGTGACCAGGTCAGCGGGCGAGCCCTGGGCGATCATCGCGTCGAGCCGCTCGTCGACGATCTGCTGGATCCGTGGCCGGAGTTCGACGGCCCGTTTGAGGGTGAAGTCCCCGACGACCATGCGGCGCTGGGTGCGGTGCTCGGGGTCGTCGACGCCCAGCAGGGCCGTTCTGCGGTTGCGGATCCCGGCGAACCGCTTGGTCGGGGCGGGGAAGCCGGGCCGGTCGCGGTTCGACGACAGACGCGGGTCGGCCAGCAGGGCGCGGGCGATCGCGTGCCCGCTGACGAGCCAGGCCTCGCGGCCGTCGAAGAGGGTGATACGGGTGAGGGGGCGCTCGGTGCGCAGCGCGTCGTAGGCGGCGGGCGGGTGGTAGGGGCAGGTCCGGCTCTGGGGGAAGACGACGGGTGCGGTCGTGTCCGTCATGAAGACCTCGCAGACGAGTAGTGCGTCGTGCCGATCATCATTAGATGCCCCGGGCACCTATAGGGCGACGCGAAGTTCGGCCAGATCGGTTGCGGTGGCAACTTGGCCGGGGAATGCCGTCTTCACGTTCGAAGGCCCGGATAGGAGGCCCGTAGTGCGCGCACAGGGCCCCTTGCCGAGGGCCGGAGGCTGCGGGGCCGTCGTGGCCTCGCATCGAAAACCGGTTGTCGATGCGGCGGGACAGGCCTCAGGATCCAGCCATGCCTACGCTCGCCGCCCTTGCGCCGTCACTGCCGCTGTCCGTCGCCGCTTCCGGCGTGCGCCGACAGCAGCGGTCCGGCCGTGGTGAAGGGCCGACGCCGCCGCGGTCATGACGGCCGCGCTTCTCGCGGGGCTGCTCGCGGGGTACGGCATCGCCGTACCCGTGGGCGCGGTCGGGACCTACCTCGTCTCCCTCACCGCGCGCACGTCCCTGCGTACCGGTGTCTGCGGCGCGCTCGGCGTCGCCACCGCCGACGGGCTGTACGCCCTCGCCGCCACGCTCGGGGGCACTGCCCTGGCAGCCGCGCTGCGGCCGGTGCTCGGGCCGCTGCGCTGGGCCTGTGTCCTGGTGCTGCTCGGGCTGGCGGTGCGGGGCGCGGTCACCGCTCTGCGCGAGTACCGCGGCCACCGGCTCGCCACGCGGACGACCCCCGCTCCCCCGAGTCCCGCCCGGGCCTACATGGGACTGCTCGGAATCACCCTGCTCAACCCCACGACCGTGATCTACTTCGCGGCGCTCGTGCTCGGCTCCCAGGCCGCGGGTCCGGCCGGGCCTGTGGAACAGGGTGTGTTCGTCCTGGCCGCCTTCGCCGCCTCCGCCAGCTGGCAGGTGCTGCTCGCCGGGAGCGGTGCCCTGCTGGGCCGGGCCCTGACCGGTCACCGGGGCAGGCTGGCGACGGCGCTGGTTGCGAGCGGGGTGATGACGGCTCTGGCCGTGCGAATGGCGGTTTCTCCAGGATGATTCGCGCGTGTACCGGTGTTGAGGGCAGGTATCAGTTACCGGTCGGCCTCTGACACGACGATGGGACGGATTGCCATGCCTCTCGAAGGCGAGTACGAACCCAGCACGACGCAGTGGGTGCGCAAGCAGGTGGAACTGTACGAGAGCTCCGGCGGTACGGAGGGGACGACGCTGCAGGGCTCCAAGATGCCGGTCGTCGTCCTGACCTCACGGGGCGCCAAGAGTGGCAAGCTGCGCAAGACACCGGTGATGCGGGTGGAACACGAGGGACGTTACGCCGCCGTCGCCTCCCTGGGTGGTGCGCCCAAACACCCGGTCTGGTACTTCAACCTCAAGTCCGACCCACATGTGGAACTCCAGGACGGGCCCCGCAAGCAGGACATGACCGCCCGTGAGGTCACGGGCGAGGAGAAGTCCGCGTGGTGGGAGCGGGCCGTCGCGGCGTATCCGGCGTACGCGGACTACCAGAAGAAGACGGACCGGGATATTCCGGTGTTCGTGCTGGAGCCGGCAGAGGGCGGGTGACACAGAGCCGGGCCGCCCCAGCCCCCGGGGAATCCACCGGCAGAAAAGTTTCGCCCGGTGTGCATGACCCCCCGGCGGCGGGGCACGCGTGGTTCAGGCCCCGCCGCGTTCCCCCGTCGCGGCGGGGCTTTCTGCTGCCTCCCGGGCGCGGCGGTCCGTGACGTCGAGGAAGATCTGGTGCGCCTCGGGCACCGTCCGGGCGATGGAGCGCTTGATGCGCACGGCGACGTCCTCGACGTGCTCGCTGTCCAGTCCGGGCACCAGGTCGACACGGGCGGCCACGAGGGCCGAGTCGAGGCCCGTCTTCATCGTGAACAGCGCCTCCACACTGTCGATCTCGGGCTGTGCCCGCAGCAGTGCCCGGATCCGCCCGCTCGCCTCCGGGTCGGCCGCCTCGCCGATCAGCTGGTCGCGTGCCTCCCGGCCCAGCCGGTAGGCGACGAAGACCAGCAGGGCGCCGATCGCGAGTGAGGCGGACGCCTCCCACACCACCTGACCGGTGACCATGTGCAGCGCCATGCCCGCCATGGCCAGCGTGACGCCGAGCACCGCGGTGCCGTCCTCGGCGACGACCGTCCGCAGGGCCGGGTCGCGCAGCCCGGCGCCGGCACCGCCCTGCCGGCGCACCTGGTACAGGGCGCGCAACAAGGAGCCGCCCTCCGCGAGGAGGGCGATGCCGAGCACGATCAGGCCGGCGACATAGCCGCTGAGCTTCTCCTCCGATCCGCTCGCCAGGGCCTCGAACCCCTGGAAGAACGAGAAGCAGCCGCCCATGACGAAGATCCCGACGGCCGCGAGGAGCGACCAGAAGAACCGCTCCTTGCCGTAGCCGAAGGGATGACGCCGGTCGGCGGGGCGGCGGCTGCGGCGCAGGGCCGCCAGCAGGAACACCTCGTTCAGGCTGTCGGCCACCGAGTGCGCCGCCTCCGACAGCAGGGCGGGTGAACCCGCCAACAGGCCGCCGACGGCCTTGGCGACCGCGATCACCAAGTTGGCCGCGAGCGCCACCAGCACGGTGATGCGTGTCTTTCGATCAGTTCCTTCATGACTCACCCACGCCGATTGCCCCGGTCGGCGGTGCCCACACCGTGCCGTCGGCGGAAAAAGGGGAACGCGTTCACCAGGGCACACACACGACCGGCAGGGCACTCGCACGACGAGCAGGCCACACGTACGGCAAGGAGGCCACCCCCATGAGCCGCGACGACGGCGACGGCAACAGCGCCTACGGCAGGAGGGCGTTCAAACGGTCCAAGGCGCATTTCGCGGACCGGATCACGGCGGACGGCCGGGACGGCTGGCCGGTGGAGGCGAGCCGCTACCGTCTGGTCGTCAGCCGCGCCTGCCCGTGGGCGAGCCGGTCGCTGGTCTCCCGGCGGCTGCTCGGCCTGGACGACGCGCTGTCCCTGGCCGTCGCCGACCCGGTCCAGGACGACCGCAGCTGGCGCTTCACGCTGGACGAGGACGGCCGCGACCCGGTCCTCGGCATCCGCTACCTCGGCGAGGCCTACGACCGGCGGGAGACCGGCTACCCCGGCGGTGTCAGCGTCCCGGCGATCGTGGACGTGCCGAGCGGGAAGCTGGTCACCAACGACTACCAGCAGCTCACGCTCGACTTCGCGACCGAATGGACGGCCCTGCACCGTGAGGGCGCGCCCGACCTGTACCCGGACGCGCTGCGCGAGGAGATCGACCAGGTGATGGCGGACGTCTACGAGGACGTCAACAACGGCGTGTACCGGGCGGGCTTCGCCACCGGGCAGGAGGAGTACGAGGCCGCCTGCGCGGGCGTGTTCCGGCGGCTGGAGCTGCTCGCTGGCCGGCTGGAGGGGCAGCGGTACCTGGTCGGCGACACGATCACCGAGGCGGACATCCGGCTGTTCACCACGCTGGTCCGCTTCGACGCCGTCTACCACGGCCACTTCAAGTGCAATCGCTGGAAGCTGACGGAGAACCAGGTGCTGTGGGGGTACGTCCGCGACCTGTACCAGACGCCCGGGTTCGGCGACACCGTCGACTTCGACCACATCAAGCGCCACTACTACCAGGTGCACACCGGCATCAACCCGACCCAGGTCGTGCCGCTGGGGCCGGACCTGTCCGGCTGGCTGACCCCGCACCACCGTCAGGAACTGGGCGGCCGGCCCTTCGGCGACGGCACGCCGCCGGGGCCGGTCCGCGCCGGGGAGCGGGTCCCGGCCGCGCACACCCCCTGACCACTCCCACCCACCCCCTGAGCGACCAAGGAGATCCCCGTGGCCAAGAAGAAGAAGATGCCCCTCGCCTACCAGCCCCTCGGGTTCGTGCTGGGCTGGTCGAGCGGCTGGCTGGCCGGGCTCGCCTTCCGCAAGACGTGGATGGCGATCCGGCACGAGGAGGACGCGCCCGACGCGCTGGACCGGGACCGCGGCTGGGGCGAGATCCTGCTGGCCGCGGCCGTCCAGGGCGCCATCTTCGCGGTGGTGCGCAGCGCCGTGGACCGCGCGGGCGCCAAGGCCATCGAGCGTTCGACCGGCACGTGGCCGGCTGACGAGAAGGGCGGCAGGGACTGACGACGGCGCGGCGCGGCCCCGCCCGGTCTGTGCGGCGGGCGGGGCCGGCCTGTGCCCGGCGTCCGCTCAGCCGTCCACCTTGATCGTCTTCATGGTGAGGTGGGACTCGAGGCGCAGGACGGCGGGCAGTCCGCTGAGCCTGCTCATCATGAAGGCCTCGTAGGCGGCGTGGTCGGCCACGGCGACACGGAGGAAGTAGTCGGGACGCCCGTACATCCTCCGGAACTCGACGACCTCCTCATAGGAGGCCACGGTGGTCTCGAACTCCTCGACGGTCCTGCGGTCCTGGGCGTAGATCTCGACGTCGACGAGCACTTCGAGCGCGCGGCCCACGGCTCCGGGGTCGATGACGGCCCGGTAGCCGGCGATGACGCCGCTCTCCTCCAGGCGCTTGACCCGGCGCAGACAGGGAGGCGGAGTCAGCCCCACCCGCTTGGCCAGCTCGACGTTCGACAGCCGACCGTCCCGGCGCAGATGAAACAGAATTTCGCGATCGACGGCATCGAGGCCACTTTCATTGCCCATGGGGAGATCATAGGGCCACAATCGGCAACCATATGAGGCGCTAACTTTCCTAAAATGTCGACATGCGAATAAGCCCTGCGGCGCGGGCCGCCTTCCAGGACTGTGCCTCCGTGGGCCTCGGCATGGTGCCACTCGGTCTCGCCTTCGGGGCGCTCGTGATCCAGTCGGACCTCGACTGGTGGTGGGCCGGGCTGTCCGCGGCGCTGATCTACGGCGGTTCGTTCGAGTTCCTGCTGATCGGCATGGTCGTGGCCACCGCACCGCTGCTGTCCATCGCCCTGGCCGCCTTCCTGGTGCAGGCGCGGCACGTCTTCTACGCCCTGTCCTTCCCCCTGCACCGCGTGCGTGGCCGGTTCGCCAGGGCGTACAGCACCTTCGCGCTGACCGACGAGGCGTACGCGCTGACCGCGACCGAGCAGGCTCGCGGCTGGTCCAGCCCGCGCATCCTGTGGCTGCAGTTCTTCATGCACCTGTACTGGGCCGGCAGCGCGACCGCCGGGGCCCTGCTGGGCTCCCTCGTCCCGGACGGTGTCACCGGCCTGGACTTCGCCCTGACCGCCCTGTTCGTCGTTCTCGCTCTCGACGCGGTCCGTGACCTGCGGGGCGACCTGCCGGCCCCCGTGCTCGCCCTGCTCTGCGCCCTGGGCGCCCGTCTGCTCTTCCCGGGCCGGCTGCTGCCGGCGGCCTTCGCCCTGTTCACCGTAGGCCTGCTGGCACGCCGGCTCGCCGACCGGAGGAAGCCCGCTCATGTCTGACACCCACGCCGTCGTCGCGGTCCTCGTCACCGCAGCCGTGACCTGGTCCCTGCGCGCCCTGCCGTTCGCCGCCCTGGCCCCGCTGCGGGCCAGCGACACCGTGCGGTACCTCAGCGCCCGTATGCCCGCCGGGGTGATGGTGATCCTGGTCGTCTACTGCCTGCGCGACCTGCCGCTCACCGAGTCCCGCGCCATGGCCCCGCTGGCCGCCCTGGCAGTCACCGTCGGCCTGCACCTGTGGCTGCGCAACGCCCTGCTGAGCATCCTCGGCGGCACGGCCGTCCATGTGGTCCTGGCCGGCGCGGTTTTCGCCCACTGATCCCGTCGCCCACTGATCCCGTCCTCGAAAGGAACCCGCGTTGAACACCGGCAGCTACTTCGAACCCACCGACGTGCACCGCTACAAGCCCACCGCCCACGCGAGCGGCGCCTGGGACCCCGACGAACAGCACTTCAGCCCGCTCGGCGGCCTCATGGTCCACGCCATCGACCGCCATCGGGCCGCACGGCCGGGCAGCGGCCTGACCCCGTCCCGGCTCAGCTTCGACATCCTGGGCCGCCTCGCCCTGGACGAGTGCGAGATACGGGTGGAGACCCTCCGGCCCGGCCGCACCATCGAGCTCGTCGAGGCCGTCGCCCTCATCGCCGGCCGCCCCGTGGTACGGGCCAGGGCCTGGCTCCTCGCCGACTGCGACACGGCGGAGGCCGCCGGCGGTGAGGCCGGCCGGCTCACCCCGCCCGAGGCGCTCGCCCCTTGGCCACTGACCTCCGTGTGGCCCGGCGGATACATCGCCTCCCTCGACGTCCGCCCGCTCGCGCCACCGCGGCCGGGCCGCACGACGGCCTGGATCTCCACCTCGCTCGACCTGGTGGCCAGGCAGGCCGCGAGCCCGCTCGCCTCCTACATCGCGCTCGTCGACACCGCCAACGGCATCGCCGTACGCCAGTCGCCCGACCAGTGGATGTTCCCGAACGTCGACCTCACCGTCCACCTCCACCGTCGGCCGGAAGGCCCCTGGACCGGGCTCGACACGACCGTCACCTTCGGCGCCACCGGCCAGGGCGTCACCGGCACCGTCCTGCACGACCTCGCCGGACCCGTCGGCCATGCCCAGCAGATCCTCACCGTCAGGCCGGTGCCGGCATCCGGCTGAACGCCGCGCTCAGCCCTGCTTGGGTGCCGTCGGTGGGGTGCGGCGCAGGATGAAGGAGTGGCCTGCCGGGTCGGCGTAGCCGCGCTCCTCCAGGGGGCCCGAGGCCTCCTTGGCTTCCAGGGGGCGCCCGCCGAGGCTGACGACCCGGCGTTCCACCGCGTCGAGATCGTCCACCACGAACTCCAGGTGGGCCTGGAGGGAGTTCTCGGGGCGCGGCCAGCTGGGCGGGGTGGCGTTGACGTCCCGGCGCAGGGCGATCCGGAAGCCGTCGGCGGTCTTGATCTCCACCCTGTTGGCCGTCGCGTCCGACTCCTCCCCTTCCAGTAACTCCTTGTAGAACACGGCGAGCTTCTCGGGCTCGGCGCAGTCGAGCACCAGGACACCCGCTTTCACCAGGGCCATGTCTCCTCCGCAGGATTCCGGCCGCGGGGCGATCGTGCCCCGCGGCCTTGTACCTTGCGGTTATCCCGGTCCGGGCGATTCAGTCGGCCACCAACCACCGTCCGTCACCCATGAGTTCGCGCCCGTCCAGTTCGTCGGCCTCCCGCCAGGCCTGCACCCGCCGCGGCACGACACGGAAGTAGAGGTACGGCGTGGCCAGCCGGCGGGGATCGAACCCGGTCTTGGCGGCGAAGAGTTCGGCGTCCTGCTCCGTGAGCTCGCCGGGCTGGACGGTCTCGACGGTGCCCTCGACGAGGACCACGTCACGGGTCGGCCCGATGCCCACCCGGACACGGCCGGTCGCGGTCAGGTTCCGTCCGGTGGGGCTGGACGCGGGAGTGGCGAACAGCAGATACGAGCCGTTCCAGAGGAAGGACAGCGGGACGAGGTACGGCGTCCCCGAGGCGCTGTCGGCCGTGGCGACCCAGGCGTCCACGTCGTGGTCCAGACGGTGCAGGGTGTCCTTCTTGCGCTGCTCAGCGCCGCGTACGGGTGGGGACGTCATCGTCGGTGCGCCTCCTGAGGAGTCGTCAAACGGGCGAAGTCCAGTGTGACGCCAAGAGGCTGGGGAGGCCCGGCGGACGGGCCATGCCGGGTGAGGGACGAGGGAGTATACGCAGCTCAAGTGGTTCCTGCAGTAACCGAGATCACGGCAGGGTCACGGAATGGCCTATTCCCGCCGTGGGCAGCCTCGTACCGCTTCTCGGATCAACGTTCGCAGTGCGAAGCCGAGTTCGAGTGCGCGGCCGGCCATGGCACCGTCCGCTCGCAGGGGCGGGGGGCTCTGCGGTCCGTCTCCCGAAAGGAACCACATGCCTCAGGACGTCCGGTTCGACCTCCCCTTCGACACCCCGGTCAGCTACCCACACGCCTCGGGCGAAGCAGCGCGTCTCGGCTCCAGGGGTCGCGCTACGCCTGACGGGCCGCGAGTGCTTCCTGATCAACACAGCTGAGGCGGCGATGCAGGTGCTCGCCTTGCAGCAGGAGTGCCGCCATCGCAGCAGTCGTGCCTCTCGCGGTCGTTCGCAGCAGGAGCCAAAGCCGGTCGCATGAGTCCGGCTGTCCGGCGAGGCCGTCGCGGAAAGTACAGAAGATTCCCGGACACGGCAGGTCAACGACCACGGTCGATCGCTTCCGTTGCCAGGACTAGCTTATTGGGAGACCGGTGTGAAATCTCGAGTCGCAGGTGCTGTTCCGAAGGCATCCGCCGACAGCTCGCTCCCGGCGCAGCCAAGCGCCCAGCTCCAGCCCACGGAGGCGGGGAACACCCTGGCCCGCCTCTTGGTGAAACAGATCAATGGGAGCACGGAGCAGTACCGAAGGTCCCAGAACGCCGCTCAGCAGCGGCTGAACGCATTCGGCTCCCCCCACTCCAGCACGACGCTGCAAGTGGAGGGAGCCCTCCATCTGGCGCGGCCCGCGTTCCTCCCGCCCGACGAGGAGGGCTACGCCAGGCTGAGGCACCTCGACACCAGGCTGCGCCTGATCGAAGCAGCCTTCCCCCAAGTCAGCACCGACATCGAGGTCTGCAGACTGACGTGCACGATGCTGGAAGGGGCCTGGAGGAGCCGGGCACTCACCCCGCCGCGCGAAGAGGAGCAGACAACCGTCTGCGCCTGCTCTCTGTGCCGTCGGCTGCCCACGCCCCCCGCACGCACGCTGGACGACTACCGTTGGCGGCAGAGCGCCGGTCGTCCCCTCGCCGTCAAGACCTGGCCATACCGCCGGGAACTCGACAGCGTCCTGACCGGTGGATGGTCCTGGACCCGGCAGATGAACGACCTCGAACGAGACCTCGGCCACCGCCACCGCTTCGAGAACGACATCCTCGTCTTCCACGAATACAAACGCGTGATCGACACTATCGACACAACGCGCCTCACCCAACACGTCGAAGGCCGCCTGGCCGAGCATTTCAGCACCAACAGCGCACGGGCCCTGGTCTCCGGACTCTTCGCAGCCCACAAGCGATCCGTCGACGAGTACTGGCTCCAACAGCACGACGCGGGCAGCGTCGTGCTCCCCCAGACCAACCCGCTCAACCAGAGCACCTACTCAGCCCTGCAGATGCTGGACTGCCTGTTCTGGCACGTCGCCCCCGACACCGAACTCTGGCAGGAAGAAAACCTCGCCTCCCTGCTGCTGTGCCGCGTCATCGACGACATGGCCGATGTACGAGCCGACGCCCTCACCGGCGAGATCAGCAACTTCTGGCTCGCCGACATGCCAACCCACACCAAGGCGCTCTACGCTGCCTGCGCGATAGCCCTCGTCAAGTACGGCTGCATGCCCGAGGCCCACAGCCCAATGTGGAACACCTGGCTGATGACCACCACCATCGTCTGGATGGGGCTCACGGGCCGCCACGCCCTGTGGTTCGACGGCATCACCCAGGGCCTCCCCCCGGCCGAGGAGTGCCCGCTGTGCGATCTGCAGCCCAACCCATGCACCGGCATCCTCACCCACGGCACCACCCTCACCATCGCCCCGCGGCCCACCGCACCGGCACTGAGCACCCGGACCGCCGAACTGTCCGCACGCTGTCGAGCCCAATACCCCCGGACATGGCCCCTCTTCGACTCCGAGCTCCATGCCTTCGAAGCACTGCACGGCCCCTGGAACGGCAACACCGACACCACATGGGAGATCCTGCGCCGCACCTACATCGCCGCCGTGGAGGCATCCAGCGCCGCACCATCGCCGGACCGCGCCCGTCAAGTCCAACAAGACGCCGGCGTAGTCGGATCCGAGATGTTCCACACCCTGCACGACCCTCAAACCGGGAGGGAGGACACCGCGCTGCTCGCCTACATGTTCGGCTGCGCCCACCCGCATTTCCTCTGGAACGCCACGGGATACCGTCCCACGGCCGTCGCAGGCGACTGGCTCGACGGCTGACGCCTCGATCCTGAAGGCTCGGGCCGCTGCTCGCACCCGCCTGGCGGTGGTGACGGCCCAGCCTGTGCCCGGCCCCACCGCAGACGCGCATGCACTGCCAGGGCATGCGCGTACTCGGCGACGCGCTTACCTCGACATCGGCAGGGCGGTTGACGACCTGCTGAGCGTGTGCGCCACCGCCTGCACCCACGCACGGCGTTGCCCGGCCGGAAGCCGGCCGGGCAACGGTCCGCCGGCGTGGCCTAGACGGCGAACTCGACCGGCAGGCTGTCCAGCCGGGACTCCCACGTGGAGGCCGTCGAGCTGAGTTCTTCCGGCGGTACAGCCAGGCGCAGGTCCGGCAGCCGGTGCAGCAGAACGTCCACGCCGATCTCGATGATGGACTGGCCGATGTTCTGCCCCGGGCACTCGTGCGGTCCGGCGCTGAACGCCAGGTGCGACTGGTTGCCCTGCACGGCGACGGCCGAGTCGGGCCGTACCTCCGGGTCGAGGTTGCCGGCGGCCAGGCCCAGGATGAGCAGTTCCCCTCCTGGACGTGATGGCCTCCGAGCTCCATGTCGGCGGTTGCGAACCGGCCCGGCAGCACGGACAGTGGCGGGGCGTCCCACATGACCTCTTCCACCACTGAGGAGATGTTCAGCTCCCCGCTGACCAGACCGGACAGCCGGGCGGCGTCGGTGAGGACCCGTTGCAGGACCCGGGCCAGCAGATTGCTGGTGGTGGTGTGCGCGGCGATCAGCACCAGGCGCAGATGGCTGACCACCTCGTCGTGGTCGAGACCGGCCGGGTGCTCCAGCAGGGCCGTGGCGAAGTCGGAGCCCGGCTCGGCCCGCTTGCGCTCGGCGAGTTCCGCGAGGATCTGCATGATCCGGTCGTTGTGCTCGAGGGCGCCCTCACCGCCCTTGAAGACCTGGGCGCACGACTCGATCATGCGTAGCCCGTCCGCCGCGGGAAGGCCCAGCATCCTGGTAAGCACGAGCATCGGCAGCTGCTCGGCGTAGTCGGCCACGAGGTCGGCGTGCCCGGCGTCGGCGAACGCGTCGATCCGCTTGTTCGCGAAGTGCGTGACGTGCCGCCGGATGCCCCGGGCGGCCGCCGCCTGCAACCCGTCGGTGACGGCGCCGCGCAGCCTGCGGTGCGGTTCGCCGTCCTGGGACACGCAGTCGGGGCGCCAGCCGACCATCGGCATGATCGGCGAGGTCTCCTCGATCCGGCCCTCCCGCCAGTCCCGCCAGATCCGCGCGTCCCGGCTGAACTGACGGGGATTGTCGAGCACCCGCCGGCTGTCGCGGTAGCCGAGGACCAGCCAGGCGGGCACGTCGCCTTCGAGCAGGACGGGCGCGACCGTGCCGTGTTCCTTGCGCAGCCGCTCGTAGATGCCTCCCGGATCGGTCGCGGCGTCCGGGCCGTACAGCCTGGTCAGGTCGGCGCCGTGATGGGCGACAGGGCAGCCCCGTACGGCCTGGAGTCCGGATTCGGTCGAGTCGTTCATCGGGGCTCCAGGGCCACGGCCGAGCGTTCCCTCAAGTGGTGGATCAGGGCGACGAGGACGTCCCGGCTGGAGGCCCGGTCGCGAGCGTCGAAGGCTATGACCGGGGTGTGCTCGGGGATGTCCAGGGCGTCCCGGATCTCCTCGACCGGGTAGTTGGTGGAGTCGGGGAAGACGTTCAGGGCGACGACGAAGGGGACCTCCTGCCGCTCCATCTCCTCGATCGCCCGGAAGCTGGATTCCAGGCGGCGGGTGTCCACCAGGACGATCGCGCCGAGCGCCCCCTTGAACAGCCCGTTCCACAGGAACCAGAAGCGCTCCTGACCCGGCGTGCCGAACAGGTACAGCACCAGGCTCTCGTTGATGCCGATCTTGCCGAAGTCAAGGCTGACGGTGGTCTGCGTCTTGTCGGCGACTCCGATGAGACGGTCGACGTCGGCGCTGGCCTGGGTGAGGGTCTCCTCGGTGGTGAGCGGCTTGATGTCGCTGACCGACCGGACCATGGTGGTCTTCCCGGTGCCGAACCCGCCGGCGATCATCACCTTCACCGAGCGGGCGTCCCCGCCCGCCCGCCCTCCGGGTCGGTCAAAGCCTTTCAAGTCCACTGAGTACCTCCTCAAGGAGCGCGAGGTCGGGCCCGCGGCCGGCGTCGTGTGCCGGGATGGGGTTACGGGCTTCGACGCGACCTGCGACGAGCAGGTCCGACAGCAGCACTGCGAGAATGTTGAAGGGCAGCCCGAGGTGAGCGCCGAGTTCAGCGACCGACAGCGGATCGCGGCACCGGCGGAGTATCTCCTCGTGCTCGTGCTGCATGCCCGGTAACGGGGCTGCGCGGGCGACGACGAGCGTCGCCACGTCGAGGCTCGACGCGGAACCGCCCGGTCCGCTGCGTCCGCCCGTGAGGACGTAGTAGCGCTCGAGACCGGACGGGTCCGACGGCCTGCGGGGAGCACTCATCCAGAGTGCTCCTCCAGGCGCGGAGTGGTGCCGAGGAGCTCACCCATCCTGCGGGCCAGGTCTCTCATCTGGTGCCCGAGCAGGCCCTGGTCGAGGCCTTCCCTGGCGAGGACACCGAGGTAGGTCTCCACACCGGCGCGGACCACGAAGAGGTGACCGCCGTCGACTTCGATCATCGCGAGGCGCAGCTGCCCGGCGTACTTGGGGAACTGCTCGGCGACCGGCTGGGCGAGGGCCTGCAGTCCGGCCACCACGGCGGCGAAGCGGTCGACGTCGTCGGGGTCTTCGGCGCCATAGGAGGTGATGGCCTTGCCGTCGCTGGAGGCCACGAGGGCGAAGCGGATCTCCTGGATGCTCTCGACGAGATCACGGAGCGCCCAGCTCACATCTGTTCCTTGTTGCGTCATGAGGACTAGTCGCTCTCTTCGGTGCGGTGCTCGGTGGACTCGCGTCCGGCCTCGGTGTCGCGGTCGCCGGGCGTCCGGGACGCCTCTTCGGCGTCGCGTCCGGCGGTGGCGAAGGCGGCGAGACCGGAGAACGAGGCGTCCGGAGGGATGGCGGAGACGGTGCTGCGGTCCGTCCGCCCGGCCTCTCGGGGCTCGGCCGCCTCGTTCCGCCTGCTGCGGCGCCGGGGCAGTCCGCCGGGTGTGGTCTCCGCGGTCTCGGCCGGGGCGTCCGGGTCCGGCGCGGTGACCGCCTCGCGCGCCGGGGCCGCCTTGGCGGTGCGGACCTCGGGGCGGCAGCCGCGGCCGGTGCGGCGGCGGGCAGCGGGCTGAAGTACTTGTGCGGAACCACGACCACCACGGACGTGCCGAGCCACGGGGAGTCCGCGAAGGTGACGCGGATGCCATAGCGACGGGCGAGGGCACCGACGACACGCAGACCGATGTTCGCGTCCTCGGTGATGCCGCCGAGGCCCGCTCCGGGAGCGGTGCCCGCGAGGGCGTGCTCGGCCTCGCGCTTCTTCTCCTCGCTCAGGCCCTTGCCGGAGTCCTGGATCTCGATGCCGACGCCGTTGGGCACCTCCTTGCCGGAGATGAGCACCGGCTCGGTGGGCGGCGAGTAACGGGCCGCGTTGTCGAGGAGGTGAGCGAAGATCAGCGTGAGGTGGTCCACGAAACCGCCGTCGACACCGAGTTCGGGCAGGTGACGGACCTGGATCCGGTGGAAGTCCTTGATCCGGCCGATGCCGCCGCGCGCCACGCTCAGCAGTCGCTGCGGCTCCTGCCACTGCCGGCCGGGCCGGTCCGAGCCGCCGAGCACGCCGATGCTGGCGGCGAGACAGTCGGCGGGGCCGATCTCCTGGTCGAGCTCCATCAGGCCCCGGGCGACGGCCGGCAGCCTGCCGTGCTCGCCCTGCATCTCGTGCAGGCGGCCGCGGAGCTTGCTGGTCAGCACGTGGATGCGGTTGCCGATGCTGATGACGGCCTGCTCGGCGGAGGTGGAGCGGTCGAACTCCGACTCCAGGCCGATCAGGGCGGTGCGCAGCACCTTGCGCAGTTCGGCCTGGAGGTCGGAGCTGACCTTGGCGCACTGGTTGAGCGTGGGCAGTACGTCGTCGATGGCGTCGCCGGAGCGCAGCGCCTCCATCGCGGCGGGCAGTTGCTCGTCGGCGAGCCGGGCGACGGCGGCGAGCTGGTGGGAGAGCTGTTCCTGCCAGACCTCGGCCTGGTCGGCGAGCTGGGCCTCGTAGGACGTGGCCTGCTCGGTCAGCCGTTCCTCGTAGGCCCGGGAGGTGTCGGAGAGCTGCGTCTCGTACGTGGCGCTCTGGTCGGCCAGGCGCCGCTCGTAGGTCGTGTTCTGCTCGGTGAGCTGGGACTCCAGGGTGGCGCGCTCGGCGGAGTACTTCCGTTCCAGGCCCGCCACGTGCTGCTGCCACTGCTGGTTGTGCTCGGCCTGCGTGGTGCGGAAGGAGTTCTCCGCCTTGTGCAGTTGTGCCCGGGTGCGCAGCAGCAGGCGTACGCACACGGCACTGGCCGCCGTCGCCGCGAGTCCGGCGACGGCCGCGGTTATTCGGTCCGAGCTCATGAACGTGGCGGCAACGGTCCCGCCTCCCAAGCCCAGCGGCATCAACCACCAGCTGTACCAGGCGACAGGCGCCCGCGCCGCCGGTGGCGGAGTGGCGAGTTCCATCTGCATCCTTCGAACAAACACGATCGAACAGGGGGTGTGTGGATCGCACTCATGAGTACGCACCGCGAGTCGACCGGACGCGATCGCGTCAACTCGCAGCGCCGATCGGAACCTTATCGGGTTTAGACCCGAAAGGATCAACCTGGTCACCCTGCGGAGGTGAGGGTTCCGTCACGCCCCAACAGAAGGGAACAGGTCGACAAATACCTTTGCTGGCTTCGGGAGTTGGCCGCGCACAGGACCGCGGGCGGGTCAGCGAGCGGTCTGGAAGGTGCGGCGGTACGCCTGCGGGGACACCCCGATCGCCGCGTGGAGATGCTGGCGCAGGGACGCGCCGGTCGCGAAGCCGACCCGGCCGGCGATCTGGTCCACCGTGAGGTCGCTGGACTCCAGCAGGTGCCTGGCCCGGGCCAGGCGCTGCTGGATCAGCCAGCGGCCGGGGCTGAGGCCCACCTCGCCCTGGAAGCGGCGCGCGAAGGTGCGCCGGCTCATCCGGGCGTGGCCGGCGAGGTCGGCCAGGGTGAGTGGTTCGCCGAGGCGCTCCAGGATCCAGGCGCGGGTGGCGGCGGTGCTCGCGGCGCCCTGTTCGGGGACGGGCTGTTCGATGTACTGGGCCTGGCCGCCGTCCCGGAACGGCGGGACCACGCAGCGGCGCGCGACGGTGTTGGCCAGCCGGCTGCCGTGGTCCTTGCGGACCAGGTGCAGGCAGATGTCCACACCGGACGCGGCTCCGGCCGAGGTGAGGAAGGGGTGGTCGTCGACGAACAGCACGTCCGGGTCGAGGTCGACGAGCGGGAACATGCGCCGGAACCGGTCGGCGACCTGCCAGTGGGTGGTCGCCCGGCGCCCGTCGAGGAGCCCTGCGGCGGCGAGGACGAAGGCGCCGGTGCAGATGGAGACGATGCGCGTGCCGGGCCGGATGAGCGCGAGGGCGGCGAGGACCTCGCCCGGCACCTCGTCGGTCAGACGGTCCGGTGCGACGGGCGCGATCACCACCGTGCCGGCCGTGGCCAGGATCTCGGGGCCGTGCTCCACGGTGACGCCGAAGTCCGCGTTGGTGCGCACCGGGCCACCGTCGACCGAGCAGGTCAGCACCTCGTACCGGCCGTCGGCGGCGCCGAGGATCCGGCTGGGGATGCCCAGCTCGAAGGGGTACACCCCGTCCAGGGCCAGGACCACCACTCGTTCGCGTCGCATGGCACGATCCTATCGAAGGTTGGCAATCTTGCCATTGGCGAGCGGGGCGCGGACCGGCACGCTTGATCACCATGAGCACACAGAACACGATGCGAGCCATCAGCCAGGACGTCCTCGGCGGTCCCGAGGTCCTCAAGGAAGTCGAATTCGAGCGCCCGGCACCGGGGCCCAACCAGGTGCTGGTCCGGGTGCGGGCCGCCGGGGTCAATCCGACCGACTGGAAGCACCGCGCGACCGGCGGCTTCCTGGGGGACGCGCCCTTCGTCCTCGGCTGGGACGTCTCCGGGGTGGTGGAGGCGGTCGGCATCGGCGTCGTGGCCTTCGCGCCCGGTGACGAGGTCTTCGGCATGCTGCCGTATCCGTACGGGCACGGCTCGCACGCGGAGTACGTCATCGCTCCGGTCCGCGCCCTCACCCGCAAGCCGGCCGGCCTCGACCACGTCCAGGCGGGTGCGCTGCCGCTGGTCTCGCTCACCGCGTGGCAGGCGCTGGTCGAGCACGCGGACGTGCGGCCCGGGCAGCGGGTGCTGATCCACGCCGCCGCGGGCGGGGTCGGGCATGTGGCGGTGCAGATCGCCAAGGCGCGGGGCGCGTACGTGATCGGCACCGCGAGCGCGAGCAAGCACGAGTTCCTGCGCGGGATCGGCGTGGACGAGACGGTGGACTACCGGGAGACGGATTTCACCGAGGCCGTGAAGGACGTCGACGTCGTCCTGGACACGATCGGCGGCGACAACGCCGTGCGCTCACTGCGCGTCCTGCGCCCCGGCGGTGTCGTGGTCTCGATCCTCCCGGGCGGCTCGAACGAGTTCCACGAGGAGGCCGAGCGGCTCGGCGTACGGGGGCTCCGCATGCTCGTCGACGCCGACCGCAGCGACATGCGGGCGATCGCGGAACTCGCCGAGGCGGGCAAGCTCCGCGCCACGATCGCGGGCACCTTCCCGCTGGCCGCTGCCGCGGAGGCGCACACGCTGGGCGACACCGGGCGCACTACGGGGAAGCTGGTGCTGGTGAACGAGTAGCCGGGCTGGGCGGGCACACCTTTCCCCGGCCTGTGCGGGGCGTGATCGGGCTTGTCGTGGGAGGCCGAAGGAGGACGCGCCGGCCAGGTGGAGGTCCGAGCCGATCCCACGCCGATGGCTGGGCGTCGACCGGGTTGCGGGAAGAGGGCGCCGCGGGAGCCGAGTGGCTTGGGTAGTTGTTGATCCAGGACAGGCCGCCGAGGTCGAGTCGCTGACGGGCGCGGGTAACAGCTACGTAGGCGAGGCGGGCTTCGCCAAGGTCGATGGCAGGCATCCCGCTGTTCTCGGCGGGGTCCTTTCTGCCGCCGGCCATCGCGACGCGCTTGGCCCCCTCCAGCGTGCGGAGCACTTCGCGAATGGCGCCGGCATGGGACCGGCACAGCACGGCATCGGGGTGGCCGCAGGGGAATTCAACGACGGCTGGCCATCTGTTGGCTTCGGCGGCGAGGGCCGGGCCAAAACGGAATGACTGGGTCAGGCTCAGCTGGATGCCGTCGAAGCCGGAGACGAAAGAGGGCTCCTCCCCCCCTCCCAACCAGATCGCCACGTGGCGCAGGACACGTTCATGTCAGGATTGCGCTTGGGAAGGTTCAGGGAAGTCATAGGGGCGCCCATTAGCCCATGACTGCCGTGAGGTGATGACCCGTGACGTCCCCTGCACCTCCCCCCATACCTCGAGCTGCAGGATCGTTTCCGTTCATCGGCCACACTCTGAAAATGCGCGACAACCTCGGCTTCATCGACTCGTTGCGCGAGACACGAGAACCACTTGTCGAGATCGTCCTGCAACCCGGGACACGCACCATCGTGGTCCAGGACCCGGCCCTGATCCACCAGATGCTCAAGGCCCTGGGGCCCACCCTCGACAAGGGCCGGCTCTACGACAAGCTGGGCCAGCTGCTGGGCGACAGTGTCGTCACCGCCACCGGCCGGACCCACGTACGCAAACGCCGCCAGGTGCAACCAGCGTTCGCCCACAGCGAGATCAGCCGGTACGTCGACATCATGCGTGCCGAGGTGACGGCCACGGTCGACAACTGGGAGCCCGGGCAGGCCCTCGACGTACGCGAGGCGATGGTCGGGCTCAGCCTCGACATGCTGGCCAAGACGGTGTTCGCCGGCAGCCTCGACGACGCCGTCTTCCGCCGGCTGCGCAGCGACCTGTCCGTGGTGCTGAACGACGTCGGTGTGCGCATCATGGTGCCCGACTGGGCCGAGCGCCTGCCGCTGCCCTTCAATCGCCGCTTCGACCGGGCCCGGGCCGGTGTACGGGCCACCATCAACACCGCCGTCGACGAACTGCAGGCCTCCGGGCACGACACCGGGGACATGCTCTCCATGCTGCTGCGCGCCATCGACGAGGAGACCGGCGAGCCGCTGACCGGGCATCAGATCTGCTCCGAGATCCTCACCCTGGCCGTCGCGGGCACCGAGACCACCGCGTCGGTGCTCTCCTGGGCCCTGTACGAACTCGCCCGCAACCCCGACATCGAGGCCCGGGTCCTGGCTGAGCTGGACGAGGTCCTCGGCGAACGGCCGGTCGCCTTCGACGACGTGACCCGGCTGCCGTACCTGAACCGGGTCATCACCGAGACCCTGCGGCTGCACCACCCCGGCTGGCTGGTCACCCGCCGCACCACCGAGGAGACCCGGCTCGGCGAGTGGACTCTGCCCGCCGGCACCGAACTGGCCTACTGCCAGCACGCCCTGCACCGCGACCCCGAGCGCTTCCCCGACCCGGACACCTTCGCCCCTGACCGGTGGACCGACCCCGCGCAGGAACCTCCGCCGGGCGCGTTCCTGCCCTTCGGGGACGGCAAGCACAAGTGCATGGGGGACCGTCTCGCCCTCACCGAGATGGTCACGGCGCTCGCGACGATGCTGCGTTCGGTACGGCTGGAACTCGTCGAGGGCCAGGTCATCCGCCAGGTCGCCCGGCTCACCGTACGGCCGCACACGCTGCGGATGACGGCCCGCCGCCGCAACCGTCCCCGAGCCGGGGGCGGTCTCTAGGGCCTGTTCCAGGTTTGGATCACGTTGGCCGGAGGCTGCGGATCCAGATCACGGCTTGCGGTTGGAGGCCTGGTCGGCCTTCTCCGGAACGACACCGCGGATGCGGCGTCGCCGCAGGTGGGCACGGTTGACGCGGGAGGAGTGACCTTGCCCGCGGCGACGGCGCCGGGCCGGGTGCGCGGGCGGCCGACCGGGCCACGCACCTTGACGCCCTCCAGCACGGGCCGGGCCGTCGGGGCAGACCGGCGTGCGGCAGCCAGGGAGGCCCCGGCCCGGTAGCTCCCGAACCATCCGGCCGCCGCGCCTCGGGCCACGCCCTGCCCGTACCCCTGTCGACAAGTCGGCGGACCGGCGGGAAGGGGCGAACCATCAGGTCCCGCCCGGCCACCGTCCAGACCCGCACCGGCCACCCGGCCCCCCGGTCACAGCCCGGCCGACGGGGCCGGCGGCCGACGTGCCCGGCTCGGTCGCCGGTGTCAGAACGTCAGAACCGGCTTGATCGTCTTGCCCGACCTCATGTCCTGGACCGCCCGGTCGATGTCCCCGAAGGGATAGGTGCTGATCAGGCGGTGCAGCGGCAGCCGGCCCTCCTTCACCAGGCGAACCAGGGCGGGGATCATGGTCTGGGTCTCGCTGTCGCCGAGGGTGAGACCGACGATCCGCTTGCCGCCGAGCAGGCCGTTGACGTCCAGGGCGACCTCGGTGCCGAAGGGCGGGGCGCCGACCACGACCAGGGTGCCGCGGGCGGCGAGCGCGTCGACGCCCTGGCGCAGGACGCCGACGTTGCCCGTGGTCTCCACGACACCGTCCGCGCCCTGGCCGCCCGTGATGCCGGCGAGGGCCTCGGCGAGGTCCTCCCGGCTGGTGTCGACGGTCTGCGTGGCGCCCAGCTCCGTGGCCAGGGAGAGGCGTTCGGCTACCCGGTCGACGGCGACGATCCTGGTGGCCGGGGTGAGGGCCGCCGCCATCACGGCCGACAGGCCCACCGCCCCGGCGCCCAGGACGACGACCGTGCTGCCCGTGTCGGGCTTCAGCACGTTCCAGACGGCGCCCACACCGGTCTGGACGCCGCACCCCAGCGGGGCGATCGACTCCAGCGGCACGGTGGGATCGACCTTGACCAGGCTGCGCTCGTCGGCCAGCGCCCGCTCGGCGAAGGAGGACTGGCCGAAGAAGTGGCCGCCCAGGGCCTCGCCGTCCCGGCTGATGGTGTTGGACCCGTCGGCCCGGCTGCCGCCGAGCAGGTTCAACGGCAGCCAGGTCGCGCAGTACGCGGGGTGCCCACCGCGGCAGTTGCGGCAGTCGCCGCAGGAGGTGAAGGAGAGCAGGACATGGTCGCCGGGCGCGACGCCGGTGACGGCGGGGCCGACGGCCTCGACGACGCCCGCGCCCTCGTGGCCGAGGACCCCGGGCAGCGGGAAGGGCAGTCCGCCGCTCGCCACCCCGAGGTCGGTGTGGCACAGGCCGGTGGCGACCATGCGGACCAGCGCCTCGTGGGGGCCCGGTTCGTCGAGGACTACGTCGGAGAGGGTGAAGGGCGCGCCGCCGGACTCGACGACCGCGGCACGGGTGGTGGTGGGCATCGCAAGAGCTCCTTGACGGTGTCTCAGTCGAGCGAGACGACGACGGACTTGACCTTGGTGTAACTGGCGAGGGCCTCGGGCCCGTACTCACGGCCGTAGCCGGAGTCCTTCACACCGCCGAAGGGCACGGCGGGGTCGAGCATCGCCCAGTCGTTGATCCAGACGATGCCGGCCTGGAGCCGGTCGGCGACCCGGTGGGCGCGGGCGAGGTGGCTGGTCTGGACGCCCGAGGCCAGGCCGTAGGGCGTGGAGTTGGCGAGGGCGACCGCCTCGTCCTCGTCGTCGAAGGGCTGCACGGTGAGGACGGGGCCGAAGATCTCCTCCTGGATCACGCGGGAGTCGTTCGACAGGTCGGCGATGACGGTGGGCTGGTAGTAGTAGCCGCCGTCGAGGTCGAGCCGCTCACCGCCGCAGACGACGCGGGCGCCCTCCTTGCGGGCCAGCGCGACGTACTCCTCGACCTTCTTCAGGTGCTTCTCGGCCGCCATCGGGCCGATGACGGTGGCCGGGTCGCGCGGGTCGCCGATCGGCACGCCTGGTACGGCCTCGGCGAGGATGCCGAGCAGCGTCGGGTACACCGAGCGGGCCACCAGCAGGCGCGGGCCGCCCATGCAGAACTGGCCGGTGTTGAAGACGAAGCCCTTGATGACCGAGCCGACCGCCTTCTCCAGGTCGGCGTCCTCGAAGACGATGTGGGCCGCGTTCCCGCCCAGCTCCATGGTGACGGGCTTGAGCGCCTCGCCGGCGACGCTCGCGACGTGCCGGCCGATCGCGGTGGAGCCGGTGAAGGCGATCTTGTCGACACCGCGGTGGCGCAGCAGCGCCTCGCCGGCCACGGGTCCGCTGCCAGTCACGACGTTGACCACGCCGTCCGGCACGCCGGCCTCCTGGAGGAGCCGGGCCATGTACAGGGCGCTGAGCGGGGTCTCGTCGGCGGGCTTGTGGACGACGGTGTTGCCGGCCGCGAGCGCGGGGCCGAGCTTGGAGCCGGCAAGGATCAGCGGGAAGTTGAACGGGGTGATCGCGGCGACCACACCGAGGGGCTCGCGCCTGGTGTAGGCGAGGGCGTTCATGGGGTGTCGCGCAGGGCGCCGTCCTGGCTCTGGGCGAGGTTCGCGAAGTACTCGTAGTCGTTGGCCGCGTTCGTCACGTCGACCGCGCCGCACAGGGTGATCGGCTTGCCGACGTCGAGGCTCTCCAGGGCGGCGAGCTCGTCGGCGTTCTCGCGGATGAGCTGGGCGACGCGGTGCAGCACCCGGCCGCGCTCGCGGCCGCTCAGTCCCGACCAGGCGCCGTCGTCGTGGGCCTCGCGGGCGGCGCGTACGGCCGCGTCGACATCCGCGGGACCGGCCTCCGCGACGGTGGTGACGACCGTGCCCCGGGACGGGTCGACCACCTCGGTGCGCGCCCCGTCGGCGGCCTCGCGCCACTGGCCCCCGATGAACAGCTGTCCGGGTTCCCTCTCGAAGGTGGTCATCGCCGCTCCCCAGCGTCGTCGCCAAATTTTCAACAAACAGGATTCCTGTTGGTTCGCAGTCTCTTTACAGACAGGTTTCCTGTCAATGCTCTAGCCTGCATCCATGCTCGACACACAGGTGACCAAGGCGCCCCCTTCCCTGCTCTACATGGTCAAGCAGGTGGAGCTCGTCGTGCGCTCCCACCTGGACGAGCTGGTCAGGCCTTCTGGAATCACCGCTCTTCAGTACACCGCGCTGACCGTCCTGGAGCGACACGACGGACTGTCGGCGGCCCAGCTGGCGCGCGACTCCTTCGTCACCGCGCAGTCCATCGCCGATCTCGTCCGCTCACTGGAGGGCCGCGGGCTGGTGCGCCGGGAGCGCAATCCCCGCAACCGCCGGGAGCTGCTGATCCTGCTCACCGAGGACGCCCGGGAGCTGCTCGCCCGGCATGCCGGGCCGGTCCGGGAGCTGGAGGAGCGGATGGTGCGCGACCTCACGGCACACCAGACCGAGCAGTTCCGCCAGGCCCTCATCAAGGCCTGGCACGCCCTGTCGTAGCCCCGAGCGCACGCCCGCACACTCCCCCGCGCGAACCTCGGCCAACTCGCCTGCAATTCAGAGACATATGTCAATCGAACATGCTCAAATTCACTCGTTGGAGGGTAACTTGCGGGGCGGGGAACGGTTTTGAGGCCGTGGCCCCTCCCCACGCACGGAGCAAGCTGGAGGCGATCTCGTCGTGCGGCAGGAACCTGCACCGCTCACCCGGCATCTGCGCGTCCGCCAGGAACAGGGGCACACCGTGCTGGAGTTCCGCGGCGAGATCGACCTCGCCGCGGCCACGGAGATCGCCCCGCACCTGGACCGGGAGACGAACCGCCGCGCCGCCCGGGTCGTGATCGACCTCAGCCGGATCGAGTTCTTCGACTGCTCGGGCCTGCGGCTGCTCTACCGGGCCAGGAGCCGGGTCCTCGACCGGGAGGGGCACCTGGTCCTCGTCTGCGCCCACCCCCTGACCCTGCGGGTGCTGCGCCTCACCGGCCTGTCCCGGCTGCTGCCGCCGCAGCCGACCCTGGACGCGGCCCTGGAACAGCCGGAGGCCACGTCCGGCTCGGTGTGACGCCCGGGCGCACACCGTCCGTCCCTCCGTACGTCCTTTCCTGTCCGTGTGCGCCCTCTCGTGCTTCCGCCGAAGTCGTCCCATCCTCAACCGGCCGGTCTGGCAGGGGATGTGGCGGGCATCCGGACAGTAGGAAGGAGGGCCGTCGCATGACGACTCCCGTCAAGCGCCTCCCCAGGCGCATGCCCGGCTGGGCCAAGGTGGTGGCCGCGCTCGTGCTGGTGCTCGTCGTGTTCTTCGCCGGGATCCGGCTCAGCGTGATCCCGGGCCTGAAGGACCTGTTCGGCACCGACACCCACGACCGGTCCGGCCCCGCGCTGCTGAAGTCCATCCAGGACATCAGCCGGTACGACGCCGCCTCCGGCAACTTCCAGGTCGTCGTGGACCTGGAGAAGGACGCCAGGCTCCTGCCCGACGCGATCCGCGGCACCCGCACCCTGTATGTCGGAGCAGGGACCGTGGACGCCTACGTCGACCTGGGCAAGGTCGGCGAGAACGACGTGAAGGTCAACGGCGACCGTACGTCCGCCACGCTCCGGCTGCCCCACGCGCGACTGGGCAAGCCGGCCCTCGACCCCGACCGCTCCTACGCCGTCTCCAAGCAGCGCGGACTCTTCGACCGCCTCGGCGACCTCTTCTCGGACAACCCCAACGGCGAACAGGCCGTGCAGAAACTCGCGGTACGGCACATCGGCGACGCCGCGAAGGAGAGCGAGCTGACCGCACGCGCCGAGAAGAACGCCACCGGCATGCTCGAAGGTCTGCTGCGCTCCCTGGGCTTCAAGGAGGTGCGCGTGTCGTACGGGAACTGACCCACCCCGGACAGGGCGGAGTGCCCCGGCGGAACGCGGGCAACAGTCGCTGGGAACGAATCCCGGCGGCATCGTCACCGCGCCCGCGGGTATCCGCCCTGTCACCCAGGGAAGTTGAAGAGTGGAGGAGCGTATGGCCAGTGCAGCCTCACGTCCCCGTACCGTCGGGTCCGGAAGCGAGCGACGTCCACTCCCGCTGCCCGTCCGGCTGCTGGCGACGCTGTGTGCCTTCACGTTCATGGTCGCCTTCGCGGTGGTGCTGGCGCGGCTGACCCTGCAGCCCTCGCCCGCCTCGGAGGCACTGACCCACACCAACCTGAGGCCCGGCGACTCCCTTGAGGCCTATCTCGACCAGCCGGAACTGCGGGACGCCGTCCGGCAGATCGGCGGCAACATCCTGCTCGGCGTTCCCTTCGGCATCCTCGTGCCCGTCGTCGCGCCGCGCACGCGCGGCATCCTGCGCGTCCTGCTGATGACAGCGATCGTGATGCTGCTGGTGGAGTTCGCCCAGGGCGCCCTGGTCACGGGCCGCGCCTTCGACATCGACGACGTCATCCTCAACACGACGGGCGCGCTGATCGGCTACCTGCTCCTGGGCCGCCGTCTGAGCCGGGCGGTCCACGCGCGCGGACCCCGGCGCGGCCGGGCGGACCGGAAGCCGTCGGCCGAGAAGGCTTAGTGCAAGGTCCAGGTGTACTTGTCTCCGCCCACCCAGCGGACCACGTCCGGGTCGTCCATGTCGTGGACCGTGATGCCGAACGCGGCCGCGGCCGTCAGGACGTCGGTGGCGGCCCTGGCCTCCCCGACCACCTGGCCGTCGATCTCCACGATCCGGAACGGCGGTGTGCCCGGCTGCACCCCGAGCACCATGATCCGCGGGTGGGACATGTACGGGCTCGCGCTTTCGGTCATGCCTCGAGAGTAGAGCGCAACCGGCGACAGCGCGGGGTCCAGTCCGTCGTGCGGCCCGCCGTGCGTTGGGGAACCCTTGAGGTGGAGGTGGCGATGGACCCTGTCGAGGCACTGGACCGGATCGCCTTCCTGCTGGAGCGGTCCCTGGCACCGACGTACCGCGTGCGCGCCTTCCGTACGGCGTCCCGGGTGCTCAAGGAGCTGGGCGACGAGGAAGTGCACCGACGGGCGGCGGACGGTTCGCTGGAGTCGCTCAAGGGCGTGGGTCCGAAGACCGCGCAGGTGGTGCGGGAGGCGCTGGCCGGGGAGGAGCCCGGCTATCTGCATACGCTGGAGGGCGAGGCGACGGAGCGGCCCGCCGTGCGGGGCGGCGAGCGGCTGCGGGAGCTGTTGCGCGGGGACTGCCATCTGCATTCCGACTGGTCGGACGGCGGCAGCCCGATCGAGGAGATGGGCCGGGCCGCGGCGGCGCTGGGCCACGAGTGGGCGGCGCTGACGGACCACTCGCCGCGGCTGACGGTGGCGCGTGGCCTCACGGCCGAGAGGCTGCGGGAGCAGCTGGACGTGGTGGCGGAGCTGAACGAGACCTGGGCGCCGTTCCGGCTGCTGACCGGCATCGAGTGCGACATCCTCGAGGACGGCTCGCTCGACCAGGAGCCCGAGCTGCTGGACCGGCTCGACGTCGTGGTGGTGTCGGTGCACTCCAAGCTGCGGATGGACGCCCGGCCGATGACCCGGCGGATGGTGGCCGCCGTCCGTGATCCGCACTCCGACGTGCTCGGGCACTGCACGGGACGGCTGGTGACCGGGCGGGGGCGGCCAGAGTCGGAGTTCGACGCGGACGAGGTGTTCGCGGCGTGCGCGGAGACCGGCACCGCCCTGGAGATCAACAGCAGACCGGAGCGGCTCGACCCGCCGCGGCGGCTGCTGCGCCGGGCCGTGGACGCCGGGGTGCTGTTCTCCGTCGACACCGACGCGCATGCGCCGGGGCAGCTGGACTGGCAGATCAACGGGTGCGCGCGGGCGGAGGAGTGCGGGGTGCCGCCGGAGCGTGTGGTGACGACGTGGTCCCTTCAGGAACTGCTGGCCTGGACTCGTGAGCGGCGGGTGCCGTCCGGCGTGGCGGGCGGCTGACGTGGTACCCGGGCGAGCCGGAGAGGAAGGGACCGCACTCATGGGCAGCGCCGAACGGGCGGCCGTTTTCGATGTCGACGGCACGCTGGTCGACACCAACCATCTGCACGTCGTGGCGTGGTGGGAGGCGTTGCGGCAGGCGGGCCACCAGGTGCCCATGCACGCCGTTCACCGTGCCGTGGGCCTGCCCTCCACCGACCTCGTCGCCCACCTGCTGGGAGACAGCCGCGACAAGGACCAGGACGCCGGTATCAGCGCCGCCCACAAGGCGCTGTACGGGCAGTACTTCGCCCGGCTGCCCGCGCTGCCCGGGGCTGGGGCGCTGCTGCGACGGCTGCACCGGGAGGGCTGGGCGGTGGTGCTGGCCACCTCGGCGGGTGGCGCCGAGCTGAGCGCGCTGCGCCGGGCCATCGACGCGGACGACGCCATCACCGCCACGGCGAGCGCCGACGACGTCGACGAGGGCAAGCCGTCGCCCGAGCCCGTCGAGCACGCGCTGGAGCTGGCCGGGGTGCCGGCGGAGCGGGCGGTCTTCGTCGGCGACACCGTGTGGGACATGCTCGCGGGCAGCCGCGCCGGGGTGCGCTGTGTGGGTCTGCTGTGCGGCGGCATCCCGCGCACCGACCTGGAGAAGTCCGGCGCGGACGCGGTCTACGCCGACCCCGCGCACCTGCTGTCCTCCCTCCGCGGCAGCCCGCTGGCACGAGGCCGGCATGAGACGGAGTGAAACCCCCGGTCACGCGGATACTCGCAGCGCATGACGCGAGCGGGCGGTACGGGGCGGGAAGGGATCCGCGTGCTGGAGCGGAGAATCCGCGGTACCCGGCCGGTGGACACCGTGCGGCGGGAGGCACGAGCAGCCTGGGACGCCCTGCGAGCCGCCTGGAAGGGGCCCGGGCGGGAAGGCGATCTGGTCGTCCAGTCGCTCAAGGCCGCCGCGGCGGCGGTGCTGGCCTGGGTGGTGGGCGGCGTCTGGATGGGAGACCCGCTGGCGCTGATGGCGCCGTGGGTGGCACTGGTGCTGGTGCAGGCCACCGTCTACAGCTCGCTGGTGCAGGGCGCGCGGCAGTTCGGGGCGATCTGCGTCGGCACCGTGCTGGCCTCGGCCGCACAGGCGCTCACCGGCGACACGACGGGCGCGCTGGCCCTGTCCGTCCCGGTGCTGATGCTGCTCGCGAACTGGTCCCGCTTCGGCGACCAGGGCATCTACGCGGCGACCACCGCTCTCTTCACCCTCACCGCGGGCTCCGTGAGCATGTCCGGTGTCGGGCACCGGGTGGGGCAGGCGGCGCTGGGCGCCGTCATCGGACTCGCGGTCAACGCGCTCGTCCTGCCGCCGGTCCATCTGCGGGACGTACGGGAGAACCTGGCGGCCCTCGCCCGGGAGGCGGGCGACATCCTGCGCACCGTCGCCGCCGATCTGCGCGAGGGCGAGTGGGACGCGGCGACCGCGGCCGGCTGGCTCAGCTCGTCGTCCCGGCTGGACCACCGTCTGGAGGCGCTTCGCTCGGCGCGCCGGTGGAGCCAGGAGAGCCTGCGCCTGACCTACGGCCCGCTGCATGCCCTGCACCGTGTGCCCCACGGAGGTGCCCAGCCGCCGGTGGACGAGGACGAGCGGTTCGGCCGGGTCACCGGGCACGTGACCGCGCTGACCCGGGCCCTGGCGGTGTCCGTGGACGACAACCGGACACCCGCCCCGCCCGAGGGCCCGGCCCTCGACGCGTACGCGCGTCTGCTGGACCTGATCGGAGAGGCCTGCCACACCGAGGCCGACAGTCTGCTGGACGGCAGTGTGCGCCCCCGACCGGACAAGGAGACCGAGGAGGCGATGCGGGAGCTGCACCAGGAGCTGCAGGAGAAACTGCGCCGGCACGCCGGGGAGGGGGCCGCGCACACGGCGGTGCTGGGCACGCTGCTGCTCCAGGCGGAGAACCTGTGGGCCGAGACCGTTCCGGACGACCGGGAGCGGTGACATCCGTGTGACCCCCGGGTACTCGGTCACCGCTGGCGGAACCATGCGGCCGAGAGGAGCGGAAGGTGAGCAGCAGATCGGGCAAGAGGATTGTTGTCACGGGCGCCACAGGCAATGTGGGCACCAGCCTGGTGCGCCTTCTCTCCGAGGATCCGGAGGTGGCCTCCGTGCTGGGCCTGGCCCGGCGGATCCCCGAGTGGTCGCCGCCGAAGACGGACTGGTCCGCGGTCGATCTGGCCTTCGCGGAGTCCGACCTCGTGGAGCGGTTCACGGGGGCCGACGCGGTCGTCCATCTGGCCTGGGCGTTCCAGCCGACGCACGACCCTGCGAAGACCTGGCGCACCAATGTGCTCGGCAGCATGCGGGTGTTCGAGGCGGTGGCCGCCGCGGGGGTGCCGGCGCTGGTGCACGCCTCTTCGGTCGGCGCGTACTCCCCGGGTCCCAAGGACCGGACGGTGGACGAGTCATGGCCGACGCACGGCTGGCCGGACGCCGCGTACTGCCGGGAGAAGGCCTACCTGGAGCGTGCGCTGGACACGTTCGAGCGCGATCATCCCGGGACGCGGGTGGTGCGGATGCGGCCCGCCTTCCTCTTCCGGCGGGAGTCCGCGAGTGAGCAGCGCCGTATCTTCGGCGGGCGTTTCCTCCCGGGCCCGTCGGCCCGTCCGGAGCTGCTGCCCTTCCTTCCCGACATCGCGGGCCTGCGGTTGCAGGCGCTGCACACGGACGACGCGGCGCACGCGTACCGGCTGGCGGTGCACGAGGAGGCGCGGGGCGCGTTCAACCTGGCGGCCGAGCCGACGGTCGACGCGGAGCTCCTGGGCAGGATGTTCGGCGCCCGCCCGGTGCGGCTGCCGCGCACCGCGGCCCGTTCGGCGATCGCCGCCGCCTGGGGCCTGCGCCTGCTGCCCGCCTCACCGCACCTGTTCGACGCGGTGCTGCGGCTGCCCCTGATGGACTGCGCTCGCGCGCGCGGGGAACTCGGCTGGCGGCCGGAGCACACGGCGCCGGAGGTGCTGGAGCAGTTCCTGCAGGGCCTCCAGCAGGGTGCGGGCGCGCCGACGGAACCGATGCAGGGACACAAGGTGGGCTGACCTCAGGCCACCCCGGACCCTCTTCCCCCTTCCCCGCAATCAGCCGATGGCCGCGGCCGGCCCCCACAGTCGGCCGCGGCCATCGGCGCTCCGGGGCGCTCAGTCGGCGGGCTCGTCCGGCACCGGATGTTCGGGGTGCACCGTTCCCTGCTGCGGCGCCTCCCCTGCCGGCCCGTCCCCGCCTCGTCCGTGCCGGGGACGTCGTCGGGCTCGTCTGCGGGGGCCTTCCCGTCCTTCTCGTCCCCGCCGGTGCCCGTGAAGCGCGGGGCGACCTCCCACGGGTCCTCGCCGGTGTCGGCCTGCTGGTCCGGCATGTCCCGCGGGACGGGCTCACCGTTCTCGCCGGGTCCTTCGAGGCGGTGGTCGGTCACGACATACTCCCTTCGTGGTCCGGGCGCCACGCGAGTACCTCCGCCGTGACCTGCGAAACCTCACGCTGTGAGGTCGTCTCCGAGGAGTTCCTCGATCTCGTCCAGGGCCGCGACGAGTTCCGGGGCGACCGTCTCCCGTACCCAGCGCACCTGGTCCTCGCCGGACTCGCGCGGAACCGTCTCGGTGAGCATGATCAGGTACAGACAGGCGCGGTACAGGGCGAGACGGAGACGGGCCGGGGTGTCGAAGTCGGCCCGGCCGCCGGACTCCCGGTAGCCCGACAGGAACGCCTCGTCCTCCTTGATGTCCCCCAGCAGCGCCAGGGAGACGAATTCGGCGAGGGGGTCGCCCCAGAACATGCGCTCCCCGTCGATGAGACCGCCGACGCGGGCCGCTCCGTCCGCACGGTCGACGAGGATGTTGCCCCGCCACAGGTCGAAGTGGACCAGGCACGGGACGGTGACCTCGTCCAGGGCGCCGTACGCGGAGCGGGCGGTACGGGCCACCGCGTCGACCGGTCGAGGCAGCCAGGCCTCGTAGCGCCGGGCGTCGTCGAGGACGGCTTCGAACATGATCGTGAACGCGGTCCGCCAGTCGGGGGCGAGCGGGCCGAGGGCACCGGAGGGATAGCCGAAGCCGGGGCCGGTCACCCGGTGCAGACGAGCCACCTGGCGTCCCAGCTCCGCGCGCAGTGCGGTCTGCTCCGCCGCGGTGAGGGAGTCGTCCCAGGGGTCGCCTGGGCAGGCCGTCATCAGCAGGAAGTCGTCGTCCATGAACACCAGCCGCGGCGCGGGGACGCCGGCGCGGGCGGCCGAACGGTAGAACGCGGCCTCCGACACGAGCAGTCGGCGCTCGTGCCGGAGGCCGGGGACCGTGGCGGCGGGCGGGATCTTCAGCACGTAGCGGGTGCCGTCTGTGAGGCGGAGTTCCTCGACGGTGTTGTACGTGCCGCCGGTCAGCGGGCGGAGGTGGGCAAGGCGGCCGGGATCCGAGCCCGCCGCCTCCAGGATGTGCCGGGCCCGTTCCCAGGAGTCCACCACCGTGCGCCCACCCCTCCCCTGCGGCTTCGCTCAGCCGGCCGCGTACACGTCCTCGACGTAACGCCCGTCCGCGACCAGCCCGTCGAGCCACTGCTCAGCGGCCGTCTCGTCCGTACCCGGCGTGTGCTTGCGGTACAGGGTACGGAACGCCTCCCGCACCCCGGGCGCCATCCGCGAACCGTCGCCGCAGACGTACACCCGCGCTCCAATCTGCAGCAGGGACCAGACCTCCTCGGCCTCGGCGGCGATGCGGTGCTGCACGAACCGCACCTCGCCCTCGGGGGTCTTGCTGAAGGCGGGGCGCAGCGAGACGGCCCCGGCCGAATCCGCGGCGCCCAGTTCGTCGGCGTGCATGAAGTCGGCGTCGGGCGCGTCACATCCGAAGTAACAGACTGCGGGGGCGAGTTGAGCGCCGGCGGTGAGGGCGGCCGTGCGGTCGGCGATGGCGCCGCGGAACGGGGCGAGGCCGGTGCCCGCAGCTACCATGACGACCGGTGCGGATCCACCGGTGGCGTCGATACGGAAGGCCTCCCGGCACGGCTGCACGCGCGCGTAGAGCGTGTCGCCGGGCTCGACGGTGTGGAGGTAGCCGGATCCGGTGCCCCGGTAGACGCCCTTGCCGATGGGGGTCCCCCGCTCGAGCGCAGCCGAGAGTGGGGAAGGGCGGGTGCCTCCAGCAGCGACACCATCAGGTCCACGTGGCCGGGGTCGACGGCGGGCGAGGAGGAGATGGAGTAGTGCCGGGGCCGCAGCGGGGTGAGGAGGTCGAGGAGTCGCGGCCAGTCCAGGGCGCCCCGCAGGGCCGGGTGGTCCTCGATGATCTCCACGAGGGTGCGCGGGTCGTCGGTGAGGGCGGCCAGGGCCACGGCCTCCGGCGGGCAGGGGTTGGCGGCGGCGAGCGCGGCCAGCTGTCCGGCGCTTGGGCGCTCCTGCAGCTCCACGTGGTGGGTGAGGAGCTGTCGTACCGTCACGGGCCGGTCGACGGCGATGCCGTCGCGGCGGGGGCGGGTGGCGCGGATGTCCAGGACCGTGTCGAGGTCGAGGCCGAGCGCGGCGGCGGTGCGGGTGACGAGGTCCGGGTCGTTGGCGGGCAGCACGGTGAGGTGGTCGGCCGTGCGGTAGGTGACGCCGTCCGGGAGGGCGACGCGCAGGAACCGCTTGCGGCGCGCGTAGCCGGGCGCGGTGAGGTCGTAGGCCTCGGTGACCCGCATGGGGACGAGTTCGTGCCGTTCGGCGAGGGCGTCCAGCGGGCCGCCGGTCAGGGTGCGGACCTCGTAGGCGGCCGTGGGCTCGGGGTCCGGGGCCGTGGCGTCCGGGTCGCCGTACTGCCGCAGGAGGGCGGTGCGCAGGGCCGCCGTGAACTCCCGGACGGTGCCGGTGAGGTCACCTGAGGCGTCGGCGGCGGCGCGCTCCAGCAGCCGGGTGGCGCCGGACTCCGCGAGCCGCTCGTCGATCCGGGTGGGAACGTGCTGGTAGGTGGCGGCCCAGTTGCGGTCGCCGACACCGAGGACGGCGTACGTCACGCCGGACAGGTCGTGGGTCTCCTCCAGCCGGGCGGCGAAGGCGGTGGCGTCGTCGGTGGGGCGGCCGTTGTAGGAGGCGGCCGCGATGACGACGGGCCGGTCGGTGGGCAGGCCCCCGGCGTAGGCGTCCAGGGACGCCACCTGGGTCTCGCAGCCGACGGCGGCGGCCTCGTCGGCGAGCTGGGCGGCGAAGTCGCGGCAGGTGCCGTAGTTGCTGCCGTGCAGGAAGAGGGCGGCGGTGCCGGGACGGACCCGCGCGGGCAGGTCCTGCGGCTCGGCCGCGCCGGTGTCCTGGAGCGGGGCGGCGCCGGGCAGCGGCGTGTGGACGCGGTCGGCGGAGGTGCGTGGGGTGAGCGCGAGGGTGAAGCCCTCGGGCTTGAGGGTGAGGGTCTCCTTGATGTCCAGCCGGTAGCCGGCGTGGTCCCCCAGGCGGTAGCGGTGCACGAGCATGGCCAGCAGCATGGTCGCCTCGTGCAGCGCGAACTGGCGTCCGATGCAGGCGCGCTCGCCGGTGCCGAACGGCTTGAAGGCGTGCACCGGGCGCTCCGCCTCCGCCTCGGCCGTGAAGCGGGAGGGGTCGAACAGCTCGGGGTTGTCGCCCCATACGGGCTGCCGGTGCAGCATCGGCGTGAGCACCAGGGCGGAGTCTCCGGCGCGCATCGGGATCCGGCCGCCGAGCAGCGTGTCCTCGCGGGCCTGCCGGGTGAACACCGCGGCCGTGGGCCAGAGCCGGAGCGCCTCGTTGAGGACCTGGCGGGTGTAGGTCAGCCGGCCGACCTCGTCGTACGTCGGCTCGACGTCCGCCGCGTCGCCCCACAGCTCGTCGACCTCGCGCTGCACCAGCTGGAGCACGGCCGGGTGCTTGGCGAGGTAGTACATCGCGAAGGACATGGCGCCGGAGGTGGTCTCGTGCCCGGCGATGAGGAAGGTGATGACCTGGTTGCGGATGTTGGCCGTGTCGAGCGTGGTGCCGTCGGCCGGGTGCTCGGCGGTGAGCATCAGGCCGAGGAGGTCGTCGGCCTGGCTCTGGTCGGTGCCGGTGCGGGCGGCGATGACCTCGTCGACGACCTGGGCGAGGTAGGCGGCGTCCTCCCGGAAGGCCGCGTCGGCCGCCGAGTAGTCCTGGCCCGGGACGCGGGCGAGACGGGTCATGCTCCATTCCAGGCAGCGGACCATCGACTCGACGAAGGGGTGCGGTTCGGCCCGCTCGAAGGAGCCGAAGTCGTATCCGAAGCCGGCGAGCCCGATGGTGTCGAGCGTCATGCGGGTCATGTCGCCGGGCACGTCGACGGGCTTCCCGGCGGCGGCGTCGCGGTCCCAGGACGCGATGAGCCGCTGGGCCACCTGGAGCATCACGGGATGGTACGTCCGCATCGAGCCGAGCGCGAACGCGGGCATGAGGATGTCGTGCGCCTTGGCCCAGTTGGGCTCGTCGTTGTAGGCGGTGAACAGGCCGTCGGCGGCGAACTCGCGGACGTTCTCCAGACCGGGCCCGATGTGCTTGGCGAACCGCTGCTCGTCCGCGAGCTCGGCGACCAGCTCCAGGTCACCCACGAACAGGGTGTCCCGCCCGTGGAGCCGCCGGACGAACGCGGGCCCGTGCTCGCGCATCAGGTCCATGGCCTGCTGGATCGGCGCGGGGCCGGGGCCGGTGGCGGTGATGTCGGCGAGTGGGACGCCGGGGAGGGCGTCTTCGGGGCGGGAGGTCTGTCCGGTGGGGGGCATGACGCGGCAACTGCCTTTCGCGGTACGGAAGTACTGCGATCCAGCGTGCTCCACCGGGCCCGGCGGGCGGCGCCGTGCCCCTACATGATTGTGTAGTGCAAGCAGACGCGTCGCTCTTGCGCGGGAGCGACCCGGCGTGGCAGGAGATGCTCGTGGACCTGGCCCGACTGGAGGCCGTGAGGTGGCGCAACCGCGCCCTGCTCCTCTTCGACCGGGTCGCGATGCCGGTCGCGGTGTGCGACGTGTACGGCGCGGTGCTGCTCGCGAACCCGGCGATGGCCGCGGAGTGCGGTACGACGCCGGGGCAGCTGCGCGGCCGTGATGTGCTGGAGCTGTTCAGGCCGCGGGAGGCGACGCAGGTGGAGCGGATCGCCGAGGCGCTGCGGCTGCGGCACCGCTCGCGGTACCAGGTGTCGGTGCGCTGGCGGGCGCCCGGCGGGGCGGAGCGGTACGGGGAGCTGACGGCGGACCCGGTGAGCGACACGGTGGAGGAGACGCCGGCCCTGCTGGTGATGCTGCGGGTGGACGGTGAGCAGGAGGCCCGCAGCGCACCGCCCGCCGAACGGGTCACCCCGGCGGAGGCCCGCATCCTGGCCCTCCTGGCCGCGGGCGCCACCACGGCCCGGACCGCCCGCGAGACCGGCCTCACCATCGACGGCGTGACCTACCACCTCCGCCGTCTGTCCTCCCGCTGGCACGCCGCCACCCGCACGGAACTGGTGGCCCGCGCCTACGCCCTGGGCGTACTGGCTCCTGGGGTGTGGCCGCCGGAGGTCTCGGCGGAGTAGGCCGTGCCCGCCCCCTCCGGGGCCCCGAAGCGGGCGAGGGTGTGCCACACCATCTTCAGGTCCTGGAGTGCGTAACGGCCGGTTCTGGCGGCATCGCCGATGGCCCGTGGATCGACGAGACCGTCCCGGGCGATCCGGGCGCCCAGCTCCGCGTACTCCCGGCCGCGGTAGTCCGCGTGGCACCGTAAGCCGTCCGCCGTGAGCCGGTAGCCGGGGTGCCACTCGACGGGGCAGGGCAGACGCCGCGCAGCGGCCTCGACCGGTGTGCCGCGGTAGCAGGCGTCCAGCACCAGCGCCTCCACGTCCCGAGCGAGGCCGACGCCTCCGTGCACGTGCGCCTCGATGTAGTCGTTCAGGGCGTCCTGCTCGTCCGCCTCGGCCAGCGCGATGAGGGACATGCCGGCCGCGACACCGAAGTCGGCCGGCTCGGCGGCACTGTCGGGGTAGCAGAACGTGGCCCGGGCCAGGGCACCGGCGTTCAGCCGGAAGTGCGAGGAACCGAAGCGCGGGGCCGCGCCCACCACTTGCCGACGGAAGTTCAGGGCGCCGTACACGGGCCGCTCGTGCGCGGTCGCTTCGTCGTACGCCCCGCCGAAGATCCGGCTCTCCCAGCGCCACCGGTCGCCACCGGGGCGGGCCGTGAGACCGCCGTTGCTGGTGCCGGTGACGAACTGCGAGTGGTAGGCGCCGTCCCGGGCGAGCGCCACGAGGACGGTCACATCGCCCGCCGAACGGTCCGGGTGGAAGTTCAGCGTGATGCGCAGCCTCCGGTCGACGGCGGGGCCCGCCGAGCCGCCCGCCACATGACTCAGCGCCGCCCGTGCCCGCGCTGACGCGACCTTGGCGAAATTCACTGGCTCCCCCTCGCCCGTCCTGTCTAACCTGACACAAACCTAGGACCCCTAGGTTTTGGGTACGACGACCAGGAGCCCACCCATGAGATCACTCACCGAGCAGGACATCCGCAACTCGTTTATCAACTGCTCGAAGGGAGAAGCCAAGCGTCTGGCCGTCCCCCGGGACCTCGGGGAACAGCCCTGGGACGATCTCGACTTTCTCGGGTGGCGGGATCCGGGGGCGCCCGATCGGAGCTGTCTCGTGACCGAGAGGGACGGCCGGCTGGTCGGTGTGACGATGCGGTTCCAGCCCGCGCGGCGGGGGTCTCCGCGGCGCAGCATGTGTTCGCTGTGTCTGACGACGCACCCGCGGGGCGGGGTCTCGCTGATGACCGCGCGGAAGGCGGGGGCGGCCGGGCGTGAGGGGAACTCCGTCGGTGTGTACATGTGCACCGACCTCGCCTGTTCCCTCTACGTACGCGGGAAGAAGGTGCCGGAGAGCGGCTCCCGCCTCGAGGAGAGCCTCACCCTGGCGGAGCAGATCGACCGGACCACGGAGGGGCTGGCCGCCTTCCTCGACAAGGTGTACGCCTGAGCGTCCACGGTCGCCCCTGTTTTCCCGCGGCGCTAACGTCCTTCATGGATGCGTTCGATGTGCCAGGGAAAGAGGGACGGCCCGGGGATGCGAGAGGTACGTGAGTGGAGGGCGCACGCCACCCGGATCACGCGCAAGCGCCGGGATCCCGTGGTCGTCCAGACGTTCCGGTCCGCGACCGCTGCGACGATCGCGTACGTCATCGCGCTCCGGCTGAGCCCCGAGCCGGCACCTCTCACCGCTCCCCTGACCGCGCTGCTGGTCGTCCAGGTGACGCTGTACGCCACGCTCACCAACGGCTTCCGCCGGGTGAACGCCGTGGTCACGGGAGTCCTCGTCGCCATCGCGTTCAGCCTGCTGGTGGGCCTGACCTGGTGGAGCCTGGCGCTGCTCCTCGTGGCCGCGCTGGTCGTGGGGCGGCTGGTCAAGGTGGAGGAGTACGTCCCCGAGGTGGCGATCAGCGCGATGCTGGTCCTCGGGGTCACCACCGTCGGGAACACCGCCTGGGCCCGGGTGGTGGAGACGCTGATCGGCGCGAGCGTCGGGCTCGCCTGCAACCTGCTGCTGGCTCCGCCGGTGTGGGTGGAGGAGGCGGGCGAGTCGATCGAGGGCCTGGCGCGCCGGCTCCGCCAGTTGATGCTGCGCATGGGCGAGGAGGCCGCCGGCGGTACGCCCGTGGACCGCGCGGCGGAGCAGCTGCACGAGGCGCGGCGCCTGGATCACGACATCGTCGAGGTGGACGCCGCCCTGAGGCGGGCCGAGGACAGTCTGCGGCTCAACCCGCGTGTGCAGGACAGCGTGCTGCACCGGGTGGTGATGCGCACCGGCCTGGACACGCTGGAGATCTGCACGGTCGTCCTGCGCGTGCTCGCGCGCTCCCTCACCGACCTCGCGAAGGAGCGCGAGCCCAAGCCGCTGTTCGAGCCCGAGACGGGCGCCGCCCTGGAGCAGCTGCTGTCCGAGATCGCCGACGCCGTGGTGAGCTTCGCGGTGCTGGTCACCACCCACCTCAGCACGAGCGCCGAGTCGGCGGAGGAACGTCTCGCCGCGGAGCTGCACACCGCGGCGGGCACCCGCGACAAGCTGGGCCTGCTGCTGCGCGAGGAGGCCGAGCGCGACCCCGGGCACTGGCAGCTTCCGGGCGCCGTCCTGACGGAGGTCAACCGCATCCTCGACGAACTCGACACCGAGCACCGCACCCGTCGCCTGTTCGAGGAACTGGACCGCGTGTCGCGCGAGCAGCGCGCGCGGATGCCCCGGCTGACGCGACTGCGTGAGCGGCTGGGCGTCACGGAACAGCTCTGGCGGAACCGCGCCGGGTTCGACGGGCGTTCCCGCTGAGGGGACGCGCGACCCGGCCGAGGTGCGTTGCGCCTCGCGCAACGCGCGGTGCCGTTGTTGCACCCGGTGGGTGATCCACGCGAAGGTGTCTGTCGCGACGGGGACGAGTGACGACCTGAGGGGCGACATGGGCAGTGGTGGCTGGAGCAGGCGCCGGTTCGTCGGCGCGCTGGCAGGAGGATCCGCCGCGGCGGCGCTCCCGGCCTGTGACAACGCGCCCGCGCCCACGGCCTCGACGACCCCGTCGGCCCCCGAGCCGAGCCCGTCCGACGAGGCCCGGCGGCCTTCCGGGCCCCGCCCCCTGTACCTCGGCACGTACACCTCCGTCGAGGGCGGCGGCAAGGGCATCGGCCTGGCCACCTACGACGCGGCGACGGGCCGGATCACCGGCACCGGCACGCTCACGGGCGTCGGCGACCCGTCGTATCTCGCCCTCCACCCGGACCGCCGCACGCTGTACGCGGTGGACGAACGCGAGGACGGTGCCGTGACCGCAGTCCGGCTGGCCGACCGGAAGGTGCTGGGCAGCCGGAGCACCGGGGGCGCGGCCCCCTGCCATCTGTCGGTGCATCCGGGCGGGCGCTGGCTGCTCAGCGCGAACTACGGCTCCGGCAGCGTGGCCGTGCATCCGATCGACTCCTCGGGAGCCCTCGGCGAGCGCACCGACCTCGTAAGGCACTCCAGTCCGCCGCCCGGTCCGGGCCAGGACGGCCCGCACGCCCACCAGATCCTCACCAGCCCCGACGGGCGGCACGTGCTCGCCGTGGACCTCGGTACGGACACCGTCTACACGTACCGGCTCGACGAGAAGGCCGGAAAGCTCAGCGAGGTGTCGCAGGCGCAGACCCGGCCGGGTGCCGGGCCGCGGCACCTCACGTTCCACCCGGGCGGCCGGTACGCCTACCTCGCCGACGAGGTCGACAACACCGTGGCCGTCTGCTCGTACGATCCGGCCTCCGGCCGTGTGACCGTCGGTGAGGCGCAGTCCACGGGCACGGGTCCGGGCACGAGCTACCCGGCGCAGCTCCTGGTGACCGCGAACGGCCGGTTCGCCTATCTCGCCAACCGCGGTGCCAACAGCCTGACGCGCTATGCGATCGAGGCGGACGGTGCCCGGCTCGGACTGCTGGACACCGTGCCGGTGGACGGGGACTTCCCCCGCCAGATCGCCTTCTCCCCGGAGGGCACGCTGCTGTTCGCGGCGAACCAGAAGTCCGGGACCGTCACCGTCTTCCACGTGGACGAGAAGAGCGGCACGCTGCGGCGCGCCGGCGAACCGTTTCCCTCACCGGTCGCCGTCTGTGCGCTGCCGCTGTAGCGCCCGGGGGCAGGAGGCGGCGCTCGCCTGTGTGAGCAGGACGTGCATGCGCTCGGTGAGCTGCGCGACGTCGTCGGCGGGCGCGTGGAACGCCAGGCGTACGTCGCCGTGGGCACGGGCCCGTTCGATGCGCAGCGTCAGTCCGTGCCGGTCCACGGCGAGCGGCTGGACGCGGACGGCGCCGTGCAGGCTGTCGTGCTCGACGAGCCGGCTGAGCCGCTCGACCGCGTCGGCGTGGCAGTCGGCGAGGTGCGTCAGCAGCCGGGCCTCCGCCGTGGTGAGCGGGTCGGGCACGGCGGCGGCCAACTCGTCGAGGTCCACGACCACGGCGCCGGACGGCTGCCGCAGCACGACACGGGTGGGCGTGAAGGCCAGCTGCCCCTCCTCGACGGCGAACCAGCCCGCGAGCCACAGCCGCGCGCGGATCCGGTTGCGCACGGGGACGGGCGCGACATCGGCGAACTCCAGCACCGCGGACGGCTCGCCGCGGGGCGCGCAGATCGCGGCCGCGAGCAGGGCGCTGTCCTCCGGCACGGTCACGAGTACCCTGCCGTCCTCGGTCACCGTGTGCGCGCCGACCAGCTCCTCCCGCGTGCCCTCCGCGGTCACCGAGCAAGACCACGCGGCGGCGAGCACCGAGCGCGCCCGCTCCGCCGCGGCAGGGGCCGCCGTCCAGCTTTGGCTGTCGTCACCCATCCCAGACCTCCTTAGGTAAGCCTTGCCTAACCTACCGAAGATCGGGGTGTGAGCCAACCACGTCACGCGATCTTTACGAGGCCCTTCAGGGAGTGAGCACACCCAGCAGGGCACGAGCGCACAGCTCGCGCACCTGCTCCCGGCCCAACTCCGCGTCGCGCAGCCACTCCAGGCAGACGGCCGTGGTGAACGCCAGCCATCCGCGCACGGCGAGCCGCACCTCGGGCCGCTCCTCGAAGGCCGGGCCGAACTCGGGGTCCGCGGCGAGCGCCGCGAGGATCTGCCGCTCCTGCGTGGCCAGGGCCCGCTGGTAGACCCGCCGCACCGCCTGGTCCCCGGCCGCGTCGGCACGGTGGAAGGCGCGGTAGCCGTGCGCGTGGGCCCGGACGTACTCCAGGAACGTGTCGAGACCGGCCGCGAGTTGCTCACGCACCGGGACGCCCGGAACCGCCGCCGTCATGCGCAGCATCCGCTCGCTCTCGCGCTCCACGACCGCTGCGAAGAAGTCACGCTTGGTCGGGAAGTAGTGGTACAGCAGCCCCCGCGACACCCCGGCGATCTCGGCGACCTGCTCGATCCACACGTCGTCGTACGGGCTCTCCGAGAACAGCCGGGCCCCGACCGACAGGAGTTGCTCCCGGCGCTCCTCGGTGCTGAGCCGGCGGCGGGTGCGCCCGCCCTGGTTCGCGGCCATACCGGCACTTTACTTGACGCCGGTTCAACAACGGGACCAGACTGACCGCGCTATTGAACTCGCGTATAACACGTGCGAACCGGCCGCCGGATCGAGGGAGATCGCGTCATGACGGAGGCGCCGATACGGGCCGCAGGGCCCAAGGGGTTCCGGAGTGCCGAGCTGGGCTGGCCCGAGCTGGAGCGCATCCCGCATCCGCCGCGCCGGATCCCGCTGCTCGGTGATGTGGTGGGCGTGAACCGGCGCACTCCCCTGCAGGACTCCCTGCGGTACGCCCGGCAGCTCGGGCCGGTCTTCCGGCGCAAGGCCTTCGGCAAGGAGTTCGTGTTCGTGTGGGGCGCCCGGCACGCGGCCGACTTCGCGGACGAGTCGCGGTTCGCCAAGCACGTGGGGCTCGGCATCGCCAATCTGCGGCCGGTCGCCGGGGACGGCCTGTTCACCGCGTACAACCACGAGCCGAACTGGCAGCTGGCGCACGACGTACTCGCCCCGGGGTTCAGCCGTGAGGCCATGGCCGGCTACCACCCGATGATGCTGGATGTCGCGCGGCGGCTGACGGAGCACTGGGACCGGGCGGCGGCGACGGGCCGCTCGGTGGACGTGCCCGGCGACATGACGAAGCTGACGCTGGAGACGATCGCCCGGACCGGCTTCGGGCACGACTTCGGGTCGTTCGAGCGCTCCCGGCCGCATCCCTTCGTGACCGCGATGGTCGGGACGCTGACATACGCACAGCGGCTCAACACCGTGCCCTTCCCCCTGGCCCCGCTGCTGCTGCGGAGCGCGAGCCGCCGCAACGCGGCCGACATCGCCCACCTCAACAGCACGGTCGACGCGTTGGTCCGGGCCCGGCGCGCGACCGGAGGCGGCGAGGGCGACCTGCTGGACAGGATGCTGGAGACGGCCCATCCGGAGACCGGGGAGCGGCTCGCGCCGGAGAACGTCCGCCGCCAGGTGATCACCTTCCTCGTCGCGGGCCACGAGACCACCTCGGGCGCGCTCTCCTTCGCCCTGCACTACCTCTCCCGGCACCCCGAGGTCTCGGCGCGGGCCCGAGCCGAGGTGGACCGGGTGTGGGGCGACACGGCGGAACCGGCGTATGAGCAAGTGGCCAGACTGCGCTACGTCCGGCGGGTGCTGGACGAGTCGCTGCGGCTGTGGCCCACGGCGCCCGCCTTCGCCCGGGAGGCTCGGGAGGACACGGTGCTGGCCGGAGAGCACCCCATGCGGCGCGGGGCGTGGGCGCTGGTACTGACGCCGATGCTGCACCGGGACCCCGAGGTGTGGGGCGCTGACGCCGAACGATTCGATCCGGACCGCTTCGACGCCCAGGCCGTCCGGTCCCGGGCCCCGCACACCTTCAAGCCGTTCGGGACCGGGGCGCGGGCGTGCATCGGGCGCCAGTTCGCGCTGCACGAGGCGACGTTGGTCCTCGGCCTGCTGCTGCGCCGCTACGAGCTGCGGTCCGACCCGGCCTACCGGCTGCGCGTCACGGAACGGCTGACGCTGATGCCGGAGGGACTGCGGCTGCACCCGGAGCGCCGGACCCCGGTGCGGGAACCGGCGTCAGACCTGCGCTGTCCAGTGCCCGGGGCGGGTGACTGACTCCGGCAGCAGGGTCCCGGCACTCCCCCGGGCCGCGTTCAGCTGCGGCTGGGTGAGGAAGAACGCGCCCGTCAGGTCGGCATCGGTGAGATCCGCGTCGCGCAGGTCGGCGCCGATCAGGTCCGCGCCCCGCAGATCCGCGCCGGTGAGGTCGGCGGCGATGAGACAGGCGCCGCGCAGATCGGCACCGCCCAGGTCGGCGCCCTTCAGCCGGGCGCCCATGAGATCCGCGCCCCGGCGGTTCTTCTTCTTGCCGCCCTTGGTGCCGGCCCTGGCCAGTTCGCTCGTCCTCAGCAGCAGGACGTTGATCTCCTGGCGGTGCGCCGCCACGTCCAGGCCGGCGAGCTCCTCGGCGGTCCCGGCGGTGAGCCCCTCGGTCTTCTCCAGGGCTTCGCGCAGCTCGGCGTGGACCGGGCGGGCCACGGGCAGGGCGAGCGCCTCGGTCAGGTACCACAGCAGCTCATGCAACTGCCGGACGACCGGGAACACGTCGAACATGCGGCGGGCGTGCTCCGCGGGCCCGGGCCTCCAGTCCCGACCGCCGAAGGTGATCTGCGAGACCTGCTGTCCGGCGCCGAAGCAGTCGTAGACGGTGCAGCCGGTGAATCCCTTCTGCCGCAGTCTGGCGTGGATGCCGCAGCGATGGTCGTCCTGGAGGTTGCGGCAGGGCGTTCCGGCGTCCTTGTCGACCGCGAAGTCGGCCGACCGCGCGAAGGGCAGGGCGACACAGCACAGCCCGAAGCACCGCTCGCAGTCGCCGCGCAGTTCCGCTCGCGCGGCTTGGTGATCTCGCATGACATTCAGCATACGAAACGAAGAACGCCGGTCAGCCCGTGAGGCCGGGCACCTCCAGGCGCTCCAGCCGCTCGGGGTCGGCCAGGATGTACATGCCGGTGATCCGGCCGTCGGCGATCGTGACCCCCATGACCGACCGCACGCGTCCCTCGGGCGCGTGGAGGAGGCCGACCGAGCCGTTGACCAGCACCAGCCGCGCGGACGTCGCGTAGCGGGCGAACATGAGCGCCTGCTCCGCCACCGTCTTCGCGCCCTGGACGACCTTGGACGCGGCCGCGCCCCGCACGAGGGCACCCGAGTCGGCCCGCAGCACCACATCCGGGTGCAGCAGCGCGAGCAGCGCCTCGAAGTCGCCGCCGCGCGAGGCGGCCAGGAAGGCGTCGAGCACCTCCTTCTGCCGGCCGAGGTCCGGCTCGGCCGACGGGGTGGCACCGCGCACCCGGCGCCGGGCACGGCTGGCCAGCTGCCGGGTCGCGGCCGGGCTGCGCTCCACGACCGGCGCGATGTCGTCGAACGGCACGGCGAACATGTCGTGCAGCACGAACGCGAGCCGCTCGGCGGGCTCCAGGTTCTCCAGGACGACGAGCAGGGCCAGGCCCACCGAGTCGGCCTGCATGACCTCCTCCGCCGGGTCGAGGTGTGCGAGGGGCCTGAGCACCGGGTCCGGGACGAAGGCGTCGCCCATCGGCTCCTCGCGGCGTGCGGTGCGCGAGCGCAGGAGATCGAGGCAGATGCGGCCGGTCACCGTGGTGAGCCAGCCGCCGAGGTTCTGGATGTCGTCCGGGTCGGTGCGGCTCAGCCGCAGCCAGGCTTCCTGGACGGCGTCCTCCGCCTCGGTCAGCGAGCCCAGCATGCGGTACGCGACCGCTCTGAGGTGCCCGCGGTGCTCCTCGAACCGGTCGGCCAGTTCCACGCTGCCTGTCATGGTCTCCCCCGTCGTCCGTCAGTCGTCCGTCACGTCATCTGCCGAGTCATCTGCTGAGCAGTTCGAACGCCACGGCGGGCCGACCCCCGAAGCGCTCGCCGGTGACCTCGGCGTGCTTGGTCAGGAAGCCGCGGACGTACGTCTCCGGGTCCTGGTCGGTCAGCGCCTCGATGTAGCTGCGGTGCTCGAGCAGCGAGGCCACCGCGCGCTCCAGACCGGACGTCGCGTCGACGGCGTGTGTGGGGGTACTGGAACCGGCGACGGCGACCCAGCGCACTCCGTCCCATGGCTGAAGGCCCTGCTCGACGAGTTCCGGGAAGATCCACCGGTTGCCGGCGTCGCCGGCCGCGTCGAGCGTGGCGCGGCCGACGGCGACATGGTCCGGGGTGTTCCAGACGACGCCGCCCCAGGTGTCCCGGTGGTTGAGGGTGATCACCAGCTCGGGCCGGTGCCGGCGGATCGCGGCGGCGATGTCACGGCGCAGAGCGGTGCCGTACTCGATGACGCCGTCCTTGTGGTCGAGGAACTCCACGGCCGAGACGCCGACCACCGCCGCGCTCGCCCGCTGCTCGCGCTCCCGCAGCGGGCCGCACTTCTCCGGCTCCAGCGTGTCGATGCCCGCCTCGCCCCGGGTCGCCAGCACATAGGCGACCTCGCGGCCCCCGTCGGTCCAGGCCGCGATCGCCGCCGAGCAGCCGTACTCGAGGTCGTCCGGGTGGGCCACGACCGCGAGGGCACGCCGCCAGTCTTCGGGCATGGGCTGGAGTTGAGTGGTCGTCATGTCCGCAGACTAGTCCGGGCCACCGGCCTCAGGCCTCGTCACGCGCCATGGCCAGCAGCCGGTCGAGGACGCGGGGGCCGCCGGTGCGCACACCGTCGTGCTCGAACTCGTCCGTGATCCAGGTGCGCAGGCCGCGGATCGTACGGGCGGTCCGCAGCGAGTGGGCCGTGTCGACGTACATGTCGTCGTGGTAGACGGCAGCGACGACCGGCACCTTGTTGGCGGCCAGGCGGGCCGCGTCGTACAGGGGTGTCCAGTCGGTGCGGGCGGCGAGCAGGTCGGCGGTCTCGCGCAGGGGGCGCAGGGCCGGGTCGCAGTCGAACATCCAGGGGTGGATCGACTCGCCGGTGAACAGCAGCGGCTCGTCACCCGCGAGTGCCTTGGCGGCGTCGAACTGCGGGAACTCGGCGCGGACCCGCTCGGCCGACCAGTCGGTGGGCCGGCCGTCCTGTCCGTAGATCGACTCGTGGACGAGGGCGTACAGCGGGTGGCGGGCGTAGGACAGCATGCCCTGCGTCTGTTCCTGGAAGGCGTCGGACAGTGCGAAGCCCTGCGGGGTGCGGACGAAGGCGTCCTCCAGGAGGTAGTGGAGGCGGTGGGTGCCGTCGCCGGTGCCGAGGAGGATGCCGAGGGACTGGAACGCCTCGACGGTGAGCCGGTAGCCGTTCGGCAGGACCACGTCGTGTGTCAGCAGGTGGTCGGCGATACGGCGGGCGCGCTCGGCGTCCTGCGGGTAGCGGGCGTAGTGGGCGGCGACCTTGCGTTCGATGCGCGGGAAGGCGGCCCGGTAGACGTCGTCGGCGTGGGCGTCCAGGGCGGGCAGACCGCCGGTGATCACGGCGGTGGCCAGGCCCTCGGGGGCGAGGGAAAGGTAGCTGGTCGCACAGAAGCCGCCGAAGCTCTGGCCGAGGACGGTCCAGGGCGCGCCGCCCGTGACCAGCGGGCGGATGGCCTCGCAGTCACGGACGATCGAGTCGGCGCGGAAGCGGGTGAGGTAGCCGGCCTGCTCGGCGGGGCCGCCGCGCAGCGGAAGCGTCTGCCGGTTGGCGGGCGTGGAGTGGCCGGTGCCGCGCTGGTCGAGGAGCAGGACGCGGAACTCCTTCAGGGCCCTGCCCAGCCAGCCCCGCCTGCCGACGGAGCGGTCCGCGCCGAAGCCGGGGCCGCCCTGCAGATAGAGCAGCCAGGGCAGGTCCTGACGGGCCTTGTCGCTCGCCACGACCTCGCGGGCGTACAGCTCGATCGTGTCGCCCTCGGGGCGGTCGTGGTCGAGGGGGACGGTGAAGCGGCGGTCGGTGAGGACGACTCCGGGCTGGCGGTAGCTGACGGTCAACAGGGCTCCCGGGACGGACGGACTTTCGGACCGCGTCCCAGTTCACCACAGGGAACGCCTGCGGGTGGGCCCTTCGGATCATGAAACCTTGCTGAACGGCCGTTCAGGCTCGGCGGGCTCAGCGGGCGGACAGGCTGGAGCGGCGCACCACCAGTTCCGGCTGGAGGACGACCCGCCGGTGCTCGTGCGGCTTCACCGCGCCCTCCGTCTCCGTCTCCTCCAGGAGCAGATCGGCCGCCATGGCGCCCATCGTGACGGCGGGCTGCCGCACGGAGGTGAGCGGGACGGCCGCCGCGGCCGCGAACTCGATGTCGTCGTAGCCGACGATGGCGAGGTCGTCGGGGACGCCCACGCCCGCCGCGTACATGGCCTGCAGCACACCGAGCGCGAGCAGGTCGTTGGCGCAGAACACGGCGGTCGGCCGGTCGGCGAGGCCGAGCAGCCGGGCTCCGGCGTCGCGTCCCGCGGCGACGTCCAGCCGTTCGGTGGGCAGCTCGCGCAGCGCCTCGGGGCCGAGCCCGGCCTCATCGAGCGCTTCCAGGGCGCCCGTACGCCGGTCACGGACCTGGTTGAGGCCGGGCGGGCCGCTGACATACGCGATCGAGCGGTGCCCGGCGTCGACGAGGTGGCGTACGGCCAGGGCGCCGCCCGCGACGTCGTCGACGGAGACCGAGCACTCCGTGGTGCCCTCGGAGACCCGGTCGACCAGGACGAACGGAATGCCGTGCCGGCGGAAGGCCTCGATGTTGCGCCCCGTCGCGTCGGCGGGGGTGAGCAGCACGCCGCGCACACGCTGCTCGGCGAAGAGGGAGAGATAGTCGGCCTCCTCCCCCGGGTTCTGGGCGCTGTTGCAGACCATCACACCGAGTCCGGCCTGACGGGCGGCGCGCTCGGCGCCGCGTGCCACGTCGACGAAGAAGGGGTTGCCCATGTCGAGGACCAGCAGCCCCATGATCCGGCTGCGGCCCGCGCGCAGCTGCCGCGCGGACTCACTGCGGACGTAGCCGAGCCGGTCTATCGCGGACTGCACGCGGGCCCGGGTCTCGGTCGCGACCGTGTCCGGGCGGTTGATCACGTTCGACACCGTGCCGACGGAGACTCCGGCGACGCGGGCGACGTCCTTGATACCCACCGACTGGGACATCGGACAGGGACCTCCAGAAGGGGGACAGAGGGGGCGGCGGCCGGAGCGGCTTCACATTACCGGCATGCCGCCCCGGCGACCGGGTCCGGTCAGGCGGGCAGCCGGAAGTCGACGACGTGCAGCGCCGAGGGCGTCGTACCGCTGGATTTCTCCTGGTACATGAAGGACAGCACCCCGTCCTGCCCGACGCGTGTCTCGTCGATGACAACCTCGCCGAAGGCGTTGAGGCCGCTGCCGTCGAACAGGATCCTCCAGTCGGTGTACCCGGAGGCCGCGGAGGCGGCGGCGATCCGGCCGAAGGGGAAGACCGCGTACGCGTTGTCGTACTTGTCCAGGATCAGCTTGGTGCGCTGGCTGGAGTTCAGCGGGACCGGGATCTCGGTCTTCCGCCAGCTGCCGGAGGCGTTCTTGCGGACGTGGAAGGCGCGGCCGTTGGCGGTCCGGTTCGCGACGTAGTTCGTGGTGCACTGTCCGAAGCGGCCGGGGACGTAGGAGATGATCGCGTGCGGCCGGCCCGCCGAGTCGGTGAACTGGCTCTCCTGGTTCATCAGGGAGTGGTCCGGGTTCAGCGGGTCCACGACCAGACCGGTGTCGTTCACGGACACCTTGTCGGAGCCGCCGGTGACACCGACGACGCCGCCGGCGTTGTTGCGCCAGGTGCGGCCCCGGTCGTCGGAGTAGACGTAGCCGGTGTCGTGGTTGCTGATGCCGCCGCCGTCGCACATCACCGCGCCGTTCTGCTCACGCCAGGTGAAGAAGGAGTGCAGCCGCCCGTTCCGGTCGTAGTCGATGCCGTGCAGGTACATGTTGCGGGCGGTCGAGGAGCCGTGCTCACTGGTGTACGTGCCCGTCGAGCTGGACCACTCGCCCAGGCTGGTCCACTTCGTGCCGTCGTACTCGGCGAGGGCGTTGCGGCCGTTGCCGGAGATCCCGGCCCGGTAGCTCAGCTGGAGCCTGCCGCCGGGCGTGGAGACGAACTGCGGGTATGTGAACTGCGTGGTGAGAGCGACCCCGTCGAGGGTGGACTGGGGCGCCCCGAAGCGGCTCGCGGTCCAGCTCAGCCTGCCGGGCTTGTCCATGAGTCCCGCCACCGACTTCACGTAGGTGAAGCCGGTGCTGTGGGAGTCCATGTTGAGGTGGAGGCGGCCGTCGACCTTGGAGACGCCCATCGAGATGACGTTGTGGGAGTCGTCCATCCGCAGGCGGTGGCCGACCTTGACGGTCGACCAGGCACCGGAGCCGAGCACTCGGCGGCCGACGACGGCGTTGCGGTCAGCGGTGTACCAGACGGCGTACTGGTATCCCTTGTAGGTCAGCAGGCCGTTCTTCTGGAACGCGTTGTTGTTGACCAGTCCGTCGTACGACACGAAGAAGACGGCCTGGCTGTCGAGCGTGGTGGTGCCGGTCCGGGTGACCGAGGGGCCGGGGTCGGCGGCCCGGGCGGTGCCGGAGGCGAGGGCGGGGGTCACCACGGCTCCGGCGAGGGCGGCGGCCAGCAACGTACGTCTGTGCATCTCATGGACTCCATCGTCATACGAGGTGGAACACTTCCGTGAGCGGTTTCATGGCCTCGTCGGGCCGGGCGCCGTCCAGCGACTCGAAGAACGGCGCCATCTCCGCCTGCCAGCGGGCGTTGACGTCGGTGGCTTCCATTCCTGCCAGGGCTGCCGCGAAGTCCTCGGTCTCCAGGTAGCCGACGAGCAGTCCGTCCTCGCGCAGGAAGAGCGAGTAGTTGTGCCAGCCGGTGTCCGAGAGCGCCTGGCGCATCTCGGGCCACACGGTGGCGTGCCGCTCGCGGTACTCGTCGAGGCGGTCCGCCCTGACCTTCAGCAGGAAGCACACGCGCTGCATCAACAGATCCCCAGGGACTAGAAGTTGAACTGGTCGATGTTCTTGGCGTCGAAGACGGTCGGCTTGCCGAGGCTGATCACCCCGTCCTTGCCGATGGTGTACTCGCCCATGGACCCGGCCTTGAAGGTCTCGCCCTCCTTGCCGGTGATCTGCCCGGAGGACAGGGCGACGGCGGTACGGGCGGCCAGCTCGCCGAGCTTGGCCGGATCCCACAGCTCGAAGGCCTCGACCGTGCCGTTCTTGACGTACTTGCGCATGTCGTTGGGGGTGCCGAGGCCGGTCAGCTTGACCTTGCCCTTGTACTTGGAGCCCGACAGGTACTGGGCGGCGGCCTTGATGCCGACGGTGGTCGGGGAGATGATCCCCTTCAGGTTCGGGTACTCCTGGAGCAGGCCCTGCGTCTGCTGGAAGGACTGCTGGGCGTCGTCGTTGCCGTACGCCGTCTTCACCAGCTTCATGTTCTTGTACTCGGGCTTCTTCAGCTCGTCCTTCATGAAGTCGATCCAGGTGTTCTGGTTCGTCGCGGTCTGCGCGGCGGACAGGATCGCGATCTCGCCCTTGTAGTCGATCTGCTTGGCGAGCAGCTGCACCTCGGTGCGGCCCAGGTCCTCGGCGGACGCCTGCGAGACGAAGGCGTTACGGCAGTCGGCCGTGGTGTCGGAGTCGTAGGTGACTACCTTGATGTCGTTCTTCATGGCCTGCTTGAGGGCGGTGCACAGGGCGCCCGGGTCCTGCGCGGAGACAGCCATCGCGTCGACCTGCTGCTGGGTGAGCGTGTTGACGTAGCTGACCTGCCCGGCGGTGTCGGTGGCGCTGGACGGACCGACCTCCTTGTAGCTGGAGCCGAGCTCCTTGAGCGCCTTCTCGCCGCCCTTGTCGGCGGAGGTGAAGTACGGGTTGTTGACCTGCTTGGGCAGGAAGCCGACGGTCAGGCCCTTCTTGGTGGCGGCGTTCGGGTCGGCCTTGCCGGCGGTGGCGGCGGACCCGCCTTCGTTCGCCACGTCCTTCTTGGTGGTGCCGCCGCAGGCGGTGAGCGCGAGTGCGAGAGAGGTGGCGGTGGCGAGGGCCGCGCAGCTGCGGCGCAGGGTGGACTTACGCATGTCGATGGTCCTTTACGAGGAAGGGCTTGGTTATGAGGTAGGAGTCGAGGCGGCGGCTCTGCGGCCCGCCCTCGCTACGGAGATCTGACGTGCGACCCGGGGGCCGAGCACGGACAGCACGAGCAGCACGCCGGTGACGACGATCTGCGACTGAGCGGACACGTCCTGGAGGCTCATCACGTTCTGCAGCGCCCCCAGCAGGAACACCCCGGCGATCGCACCACCCAACGTGCCCTTGCCGCCGTCGAAGTCGATCCCGCCGAGCAACACCGCGGCCACGACCGACAGTTCGAGCCCCGTCGCGTTGTCGTAGCGCGCGCTGGCGTAGTGCAGGGCCCAGAAGACGCCGGTGAGCGAGGCCATCACCCCGGTCAGCGTGAACAGGAGCAGCTTCTGCCGCTTGACGCGGATACCGGCGAACCGCGCCGCCTCCTCACTCGCCCCGATCGCGAACAACGACCGCCCGAACGGCGTGGCGTGCAGCGCGACCACGGCGATGGCGAGCAGGACGAGGAACGGCAGGAAGGCGTACGGGACGAACGTGTCGCCGAGGCGCCCGGCCGCGAAGTCCAGGTATTGCGTGGGGAAGTCCGTCACGGCGTCGGACCCGAGCACGATCTGCGCGATGCCCCGGTAGGCGGCGAGGGTTCCGATGGTGACGGCGAGGGACGGCAGCCCGAGCCTGGTCACCAGGAGGCCGTTGACCAGCCCGCAGACCACGCCCAGCAGCAGACAGATCGGGATGATCGTCTCGATGGCCATGCCCTGGTTCCACAGGGCCCCCATCACCGCACCGGACAGACCCGCGGTGGACGCCACCGACAGGTCGATCTCCCCGGAGACCACCAGCAGGGTCATCGGCAGGGCGATCAGCGCGATCGGAAGCGTGTTGCCGATCAGGAACGACAGGTTGAGCGCGTTGCCGAAGCCGTCGACGAACCCGAAGGAGAACAGCAGCACGACAATGAGCAGGGCGCCTACCACCGTGTCCCAGCGGACCGCTCGGCTCAGGGAGATGTCAGCCATGGCGGGCGTTCCTCTTCTTCAGGGCGGAGGCCACGCGCAGCGCGACGACCCGGTCGACCGCGATCGCGAGGATGAGCAGGATGCCGTTGATGGCGAGCACCCAGACGGAGCTGACGCCGAGGGCGGGCAGCACACTGTTGATGGAGGTCAGCAGCAGCGCGCCGAGGGCCGCGCCGTAGACGCTGCCGGAGCCGCCGGTGAAGACGACGCCGCCGACCACCACCGCGCTGACGACGGTCAGTTCGTAGCCGTTGCCGGTGCCGGAGTCGACGTTGCCGAACCGGGCGAGGTACATGGCGCCGGCGAGTCCCGCGAGGGCGCCGCAGAAGGTGTAGGCGGCGAGGATCCGCTTGCGTACGGGGATGCCGGCGAGCCGGGCGGCCTCCGGGTTGGAGCCGAGGGCGTAGAGCTCGCGGCCGCTGCCGTAGTGCTTGAGGTAGTAGGCGGTGGCGATGAGGACCGCCAACGCGATCAGCGCCAGGTACGGCACCGCCCAGATGCCGCCGGAGCCGAAGTCGACGAACCCGCCGGGCAGATCGGCCGCGGTGATCTGGCGGGAGCCGACCCAGATGGAGTCGATGCCGCGGATGATGTAGAGCGTGCCGAGGGTGACGACGAGCGCGGGCACCTGGCCCAGGCTGACGAGCAGTCCGTTGAGCAGTCCGAAGCCGATGCCGAGCAGGACGGCCAGCGCGATCGCCACGACCGGATTGCCCCCGCCCTGGAGATACGTTCCGGCGGCGAAGGCGCTGATGCCGAGCGTGGATCCGACGGACAGGTCGACGTTGCGGGTGATGACGACGAGGGACTGACCGGTCGCGACCAGGACCAGGATCGTCGCGTTCAGCAGCAGGTCCTTGATGCCCTGCTCGGACAGGAACTCGCTGTTGCCGGCCTGGGTGACGGCGATCATCACCAGGAACACGGCCAGGATGGCGAGTTCGCGCATCTTGAAGACCCGGTCGACCAGCCGCGTGCCGCTGGACTTGGGCACGTCGGCCACGGGGGCCTCTCGGGGAGTGACGACCGTCATGCGGCGGCCCTCCCGGTGGCTGCGGCCATCACGGTTTCCTCGGTGGCGTCGGAGCGCGGGATCTCGGCGGTGAGGCGGCCCTCGTGCATCACCAGCACGCGGTCGGCCATGCCGAGGATCTCGGGCAGGTCGGAGGAGATCATCAGGACGGCCACACCGTCGGCGGCCAGCTGGGACAGCAGCCGGTGCACCTCGGCCTTGGTGCCGACGTCGATGCCCCGGGTCGGTTCGTCGACGATCAGCACCTTGGGGCCGGTGGCCAGCCACTTGGCGAGCACGACCTTCTGCTGGTTGCCGCCGGACAGGGTGTTGACGGTGTCTGCGATCCGGGCGTACTTCACCTGGAGCTTGACGGCCCAGTCGAGGGAGCGGCTGCGCTCGGCGCCCCGGTCCATCAGCCCCGCCCTGACGGTCGTACGCAGCCCGGTGAGGCCGATGTTGCGCTCGATGGACATGTCCATCACCAGACCCTGGGCGCGCCGGTCCTCGGGGACCAGGGCGAGTCCGGCGGACATCGCGGTGGAGGGGGCGCCGTTGACGAGGGCCTTGCCCTGGACGGAGACCTCGCCCGCGTCCCAGCGGTCGATGCCGAACACGGCCCGGGCGACCTCGGTGCGGCCCGCGCCGACGAGCCCGGCGAGGCCGACGATCTCGCCGTGCCGCACCTCGAAGGAGACGTCGGTGAAGACGCCCTCGCGGGTCAGGCGGCGCACGCTCAGGGCGACTTCGCCCGGTGTCACGTCCTGCTTGGGGTACAGCTCGTCGAGATCGCGGCCGACCATGCGGCGTACGAGGTCGTCCTCGGTCATGCCGTCCAGGGGCTCGCTGGCGATCCAGGCGCCATCGCGCAGGGTGGTGACCCGCCGGCAGATCTCGAAGATCTCCTCCAGCCGGTGGGAGATGAACAGCACGGCGGCGCCCTGGTCGCGCAGGGTGCGTACGACGCCGAAGAGGCGGGCGACCTCGCTGCCGGTGAGGGCGGCGGTCGGCTCGTCCATGATCAGGACGCGGGCGTCGAAGGAGAGGGCCTTGGCGATCTCGACGATCTGCTGGTCGGCGATGGACAGGCCGCGGGCGGGCCGGTCGGGGTCGAGTTCGACGCCCAGACGCTCCATGAGGGCGGCGGTCGCGTTGTGCGTGGCCTGGTGGTCGATCCGGCCGAGGGCACGCTTGGGCCTGCGGCCCATGTAGATGTTCTCGGCGATCGACAGATCGGGGAAGAGCGTGGGCTCCTGGTAGATCACGGCGATGCCGGCGTCACGGGCGTCACCGGGGCCGTTGAAGACGACGGGCGCACCGTCGAGCAGCACCTGGCCGGCGTCCGGCCGGTGCACTCCGGCGAGCGCCTTGATGAGGGTGGACTTGCCGGCACCGTTCTCACCGGCCAGGGCGTGCACCTCCCCGGGGAACAGCTCCAGGGAGACGTCCCGCAGTGCGCGGACCGCGCCGAAGGACTTGGACACGTCCCTCAGCGCCAGAACCGGGGCCGGACCCGTGGTGGACGGGTGGGTCATGAGGGCTCCTCGACGACGCCGGCGGGATGCCCTCTCGGCGTCGTGAAAGGTTTCAACTGGATTGCCGGAAAGTTAGGCGGGCCGCGCATGTCACGTCAATGGGTACCGGTCGAAAATATTTCGATGCCGATCCGAGGACACTAGGTCACGCGCCGGTCACGGGAAACCGCGTGGGCCGGAGGGGTTGACACCTCTCCGGGTGGCCCATAGCTTCGCGTCCTGAATCGTTTCATTCAGTGGTCGTTACGACCCGATGCCACAGGAGCCCTGACGTGACCGAGCTCGCCGCGGCGAAGACCGCGCTCAAGACCCAGGCCGTCGAGACGCCGTCGTGGGCGTACGGGAACTCGGGCACCCGGTTCAAGGTGTTCGCGCAGGCGGGTGTGCCGCGTGATCCGTACGAGAAGCTGGACGACGCGGCGAAGGTGCACGAGTTCACCGGGGTCGCCCCGACGGTGGCGCTGCACATTCCGTGGGACAAGGTCGACGACTACGCGGCGCTGGCGAAGCATGCGGAGCGGCGTGGTGTGCGGCTCGGCGCGATCAATTCCAACACCTTCCAGGACGACGACTACAAGCTCGGGAGCATCTGCCACCCGGATGCGGCGGTGCGGCGAAAGGCCGTGGATCATCTGCTGGAGTGCGTCGACATCATGGATGCGACGGGCTCGACGGATCTGAAGCTGTGGTTCGCCGACGGGACGAACTATCCCGGGCAGGACGACATCCGGGGGCGGCAGGACCGGCTGGCCGAGGGGCTCGCGGAGGTCTACGAGCGGCTGGGCGAGGGGCAGCGGATGCTGCTGGAGTACAAGTTCTTCGAGCCGGCGTTCTATACGACGGATGTGCCGGACTGGGGCACCGCTTATGCGCACTGTCTGAAGCTCGGGCCGAAGGCTCAGGTCGTGGTCGACACGGGGCATCACGCGCCGGGGACCAATATCGAGTTCATCGTGGCGACGCTGTTGCGTGAGGGGAAGCTCGGGGGGTTCGACTTCAACTCGCGGTTCTACGCGGATGACGACCTGATGGTGGGAGCGGCGGATCCGTTCCAGTTGTTCCGGATCATGTATGAGGTGATTCGGGGTGGGGGGTTCGCGCCTTCCGTGGCGTTCATGCTCGATCAGTGTCACAACATCGAGGCGAAGATTCCGGCGATCATCCGGTCGGTGATGAATGTGCAGGAGGCTACGGCGAAGGCGTTGCTGGTCGATGGGGGTGCGCTGGGTGCGGCCCAGGCGGCGGGGGATGTTCTCGAGGCCAATGCCGTGGTGATGGACGCCTACAACACGGATGTGCGGCCGTTGCTGCGGGAGGTGCGCGAGGAGCTGGGGCTGGACCCCGAGCCTGTTGCGGCGTACCGGCGTTCGGGGTGGGGCGAGAAGATCGTTGCCGAGCGGGTCGGTGGGAAGCAGGCGGGGTGGGGGGCGTAAGCGTCTGCCGGGTTCTGTTCGATCCGGGCTGCGGGCCGTATGTGGCTGGTCGCGCCCACGCGGCGGTAGCCGCAAATTCAACACAGCCCCGCGCCCCCAAGAGGGCGCCTCACCCCATCCTCATCTGAAAAGGAACTGTCATGGCTGTTCATCCGGAAGCCGCCGCTCTGCTCGCCCGGTCGCATCGGCTCGGATCCGATCCCCGCAACACCAACTACGCGGGAGGCAATGCCTCCGCCAAGGGCACCGAGACCGACCCCGTCACCGGCGGGGACGTCGAGCTGATGTGGGTCAAGGGCTCCGGCGGTGACCTCGGGACGCTGACCGAGGCCGGGCTCGCCGTACTGCGGCTGGACCGGATGCGGGCGCTCGTCGATGTGTACCCGGGGGTGGAGCGCGAGGACGAGATGGTCGCCGCGTTCGACTACTGCCTGCACGGGAAGGGTGGGGCGGCCCCCTCCATCGACACCGCCATGCACGGGCTCGTGGAGGCCGCGCATGTCGATCATCTGCACCCGGATTCCGGTATCGCGCTCGCCTGTGCCGCCGACGGGGAGAAGCTGACCGCCGAGTGTTTCGGGGACAGTGTGGTGTGGGTGCCCTGGCGGCGGCCCGGGTTCCAGCTGGGGCTGGACATCGCCGCTGTGAAGGAGGCCAATCCGCAGGCCATCGGGTGCGTGCTCGGCGGGCACGGAATCACCGCCTGGGGTGACACTTCCGAGGAGTGCGAGCGGAACTCGCTGCACATCATCCGGACGGCCGAGGCGTTCCTCGCCGAGCGGGGGAAGGCCGAGCCCTTCGGGCCGGTGATCGAGGGGTATGCCGCGCTGAGTGCCGGAGAGCGCCGGGAGCGGGCCGCCGCCCTCGCGCCCTACGTCCGCGCCCTCGCCTCCCAGGACCGGCCTCAGGTCGGGCACTTCGACGACTCCGAGGTCGTCCTCGACTTCCTTGCCGGCGCCGAGCATCCGCGGCTGGCCGCGCTGGGCACCTCCTGCCCGGACCACTTCCTGCGGACCAAGGTCCGGCCGCTCGTCCTCGATCTGCCTCCCTCCTCGACTCTCGACGAGGCCGTCGACCGGCTCAAGGAACTGCACGCCGAGTACCGCGAGGAGTACGCCGGCTACTACCGACGGCACGCCCTGCCCGACTCCCCCGCGATGCGCGGCGCCGACCCCGCGATCGTGCTGGTCCCGGGCGTGGGCATGTTCAGCTTCGGCAAGGACAAGCAGACCGCCCGGGTGGCCGGGGAGTTCTACGTCAACGCCATCAATGTGATGCGCGGGGCGGAGGCTGTCTCCACGTACGCGCCGATCGAGGAGTCGGAGAAGTTCCGTATCGAGTACTGGGCGCTGGAGGAGGCCAAGCTTCAGCGGATGCCGAAGCCCAAGGCACTGGCCACGCGGGTCGCGCTCGTCACCGGTGCCGGCAGCGGGATCGGGAAGGCCATCGCGCACCGGCTCGTGGCCGAGGGGGCGTGTGTGGTCGTCGCGGACCTCAACGGCGAGAACGCCCAGTCCGTCGCCGAGGAGCTGGGCGGGGCCGACAAGGCCGTCGCCGTGACGGTCGACGTCACCTCCGAGGAGCAGATCGCCGAGGCGTTCCGGGCGGCCGTGCTGGCCTTCGGCGGAGTCGATCTCGTCGTCAACAACGCGGGTATCTCGATCTCCAAGCCGCTGCTGGAGACCTCCGCCAAGGACTGGGACCTGCAGCACGACATCATGGCACGCGGGTCCTTCCTGGTGTCGCGGGAAGCGGCGCGGGTGATGATCGCGCAGGGGCTCGGGGGCGACATCGTCTACATCGCCTCGAAGAACGCCGTGTTCGCAGGGCCCAACAACATCGCCTACTCGGCCACCAAGGCCGACCAGGCCCACCAGGTGCGGCTGCTCGCCGCCGAGCTCGGCGAGCACGGCATCCGGGTCAACGGGATCAACCCGGACGGTGTCGTGCGCGGCTCCGGGATCTTCGCCGGCGGGTGGGGTGCCAAGCGGGCCGCTGTGTACGGGGTCGAGGAGGAGAAGCTGGGTGAGTTCTACGCGCAGCGGACCATCCTCAAGCGCGAGGTGCTTCCCGAGCATGTCGCCAACGCGGTGTTCGCCCTGACCGGCGGGGACCTGACCCACACCACCGGGCTGCACATCCCGGTCGACGCCGGCGTCGCGGCCGCCTTCCTGCGATGAGCGCGGGTGTGAAGTCGTACGCCGCGGTCGACCTCGGCGCGTCCAGCGGGCGCGTCATGGTCGGCCGTGTCGGCCCGGACTCGCTGGAGCTGAGCGAGGCCCACCGCTTCCCGAACCGGCCGGTGCGGGTGCCCGAGGGGCTGCGCTGGGACGTGCTCGGGCTCTACGCGGGGGTGCTGGACGGGCTGCGGGCGGCCGGGCGGGTCGACTCCGTCGGCATCGACAGCTGGGCCGTGGACTACGGCCTGCTGGACGCCGACGGGGCGCTGCTCGGCAACCCTGTGCACTACCGCGACAGCCGTACCGAGGGCGTCGCGGAGAAGGTGTGGGCGACCGTGCCCGCCGGGGAGCTGTACGCGGCGACGGGTCTTCAGTACGCGCCCTTCAACACCCTGTACCAGCTGACCGCCGCCCGTTCCACGGCCCAGGTCGACCGGGCCCGGCGGCTGTTGCTGATGCCGGATCTGCTGACGTACTGGCTGACCGGTGAGCAGGGCACGGAGCTGACCAACGCCTCGACGACCCAGCTGATCGATCCGCGCACCCGGGACTGGGCGTACGGGGTGGCGGAGCGGCTGGGCATCGATCTCGGGCTGTTCGCGCCGCTGCGGCGGCCCGGGGATCCGGCGGGGGTGCTGCGGCCGGAGGTGCTGGAGGAGACGGGGCTGACCGGTCCCGTGCCGGTGACGGCCGTCGGGTCGCACGACACCGCGTCGGCGGTCGCCGCCGTACCGGCCTCGGGCGAACGGTTCGCGTACATCTGCACCGGCACCTGGTCGCTGGCCGGTCTGGAGCTGGACGCGCCGGTGCTGACCGAGGAGAGCCGGGCGGCCAACTTCACCAACGAGCTGGGGCTGGACGGCACGGTTCGCTATCTGCGCAACATCATGGGGCTGTGGCTGCTCCAGGAGTGCGTGCGGGCCTGGGGCGAGCCGGATCTGGGCGCGCTGCTTCTGGAGGCCTCCAAGGCGTCTGCCCTGCGGTCGGTCGTCGACGCAGGTGACGCGGCGTTCCTCGCGCCGGGGCGGATGCCCGAGCGGATCGCCGAGGCGTGCCGGGCCTCTGGGCAGCCCGTGCCCGAGTCGCCGGCCGAGGTGACGCGCTGCATCCTCGACTCCCTCGCCCTCGCGCACCGCAAGGCCGTGCAGGACGCGCAGCGGCTCGCCGGGCATCCGGTCGACGTGGTGCATGTGGTGGGAGGGGGCACGCGCAACGCGCTGCTGTGCCAGCTCACCGCCGATGCCTGCGGGCTTCCGGTGGTCGCCGGGCCGACGGAGGCCGCCGCTCTGGGGAACGTGCTGGTGCAGGCGCGGGCGCACGGTCTGTTCGGTGACCTGGCGGGGATGCGGCGGCTGCTCGTCCGTACGCAACCGCTCACGCGGTACGAGCCGCGCGGCGGGACCGAGCGGTGGCGCGCCGCGCAGGACCGGCTCGCCGGGGACTGACGGGGTCTCCCCCGGGTCTTGTCCCCGCACTACGCTTCACTCATCCGATGATCGACCACAAGGAGCCGCGATGCGTGTCGCCCTGTTCCTGACCTGCGTCAACGACACGCTGTATCCGGACACCGGGCGCGCCGTGGTGAAACTGCTGACCAGACTGGGCGTCGACGTCGACTTCCCGATGGCGCAGACCTGCTGCGGACAGGCGCACTACAACACCGGATACCGGCACGAGGCCGAGCCGCTCGCCCGGCATTTCTCCGATGTCTTCGGTGAGTACGAGGCGATCGTGACGCCGTCCGGGTCGTGCGGGTCGATGGTGCGCGAGTTGTATCCGCGGATGGGCGAGCGGGCCCGGGCCGAGGGGCGTGGGGACACCCTCGCGGCCACGCTGGCGCCGGTGGTGCCGAAGACGTACGAGCTCACGGAGTTTCTGGTGGACGTGCTGGGCGTGACGGACGTCGGGGCGTACTACCCGCACAAGGTCACGTACCACCCGACCTGTCACGGGCTGCGCGGACTCGGCCTCGGCGACCGGCCCCGGCGGCTGCTCCAGGCCGTGCGGGGGCTGGAGCTGGCCGAGCTGCCGGGGGCCGACGAGTGCTGTGGGTTCGGCGGCACCTTCGCGCTGAAGAACTCCGACGTCTCGGCGGCGATGGGCACCGACAAGGTACGCAACGCCGAGTCGACGGGCGCCGAGGTGCTGTGCGCGGCCGACAACTCCTGTCTGATGCACATCGGCGGGACGATGACCCGGCTGCGGACCGGCATGCGGCCGGTGCACATCGCGGAGATCCTGGCGAGCACGGAGGAGGAACCGGTCGTATGAGCGGGACGTATCTCGGCATGCCGGCGTTTCCGGAGGCAGCGCGGGAGGCCGTGGGCAACGAGACCCTGCGCGGCAATCTGCGGCATGCCACGCAGACCATCCGCGCCAAACGGGCGAAGGCCGTGACCGAAGTGTCCGACTGGGCCGAGCTGCGTGAGGCGGGCAAGCGGATCAAGGACCACACGCTGCGCCATCTCGACCGCTATCTGGAACAGTTGGAGGAGTCGGTCACGGCTGCGGGCGGCATCGTCCACTGGGCCGCCGACGCGGACGAGGCCAACGAGATCGTCACCCAGCTGGTGAAGATGACCGGCGAGTCGGAGGTCGTCAAGGTCAAGTCGATGGCCACGCAGGAGATCGGGCTCAACGAGGCGCTGGAGGCCGAGGGCATCCACGCCTACGAGACCGATCTCGCCGAACTGATCGTGCAGTTGGGCAAGGACCGGCCCTCGCACATCCTCGTCCCGGCCATCCACCGCAACCGGGGCGAGATCCGGGACATCTTCCGCTCCGAGATGAGCGAGTGGGGCCGCCCGGCCCCCGAGGGGCTGACCGACACGCCCGCCGAACTCGCCGAGGCGGCCCGGCTGCACCTGCGGGAGAAGTTCCTGCGCGCCAAGGTCGGCATCTCCGGCGCCAACTTCATGGTCGCCGAGACGGGCACCCTGGTGGTCGTGGAGTCGGAGGGCAACGGCCGGATGTGCCTGACCCTGCCCGAGACGCTGATCTCGGTCGTCGGCATCGAGAAGATCGTGCCCACCTGGCGGGACCTGGAGGTGTTCCTGCAGACCCTCCCCCGCTCCTCCACGGCCGAGCGCATGAACCCGTACACCTCGACCTGGACCGGCACCACCGGCCAGGACGGGCCCGGCACCTTCCACCTGGTGCTGCTGGACAACGGCCGCACCGACACCCTCGCCGACGAGGTCGGCCGGCAGGCGCTGCGCTGCATCCGCTGCTCGGCGTGCCTGAACGTCTGCCCGGTGTACGAGCGGGCCGGCGGCCACGCCTACGGCTCGGTGTACCCGGGCCCGATCGGCGCGATCCTCAGCCCCCAACTGCGGGGCACGGCCAGCGAGATCGACGCCTCGCTGCCGTACGCGTCCTCGCTGTGCGGGGCGTGCTACGAGGTATGCCCGGTCGCCATCGACATCCCCGAGGTGCTGGTGCATCTGCGGGAGCGGGTCGTGGAGGGCGGTGAGGTCACCCGGGAGGGGAACAGGGTGGTGCTGCGGCCTGCGAAGGGACATGCCGCCGAGCGGGCGGCGATGCGGGCGGCCCGCTGGGCGTTCACACACCCGGGCGCGCTGCGCACCGGCCAGCGCGCCGCCTCACGGACCCGTCGATTCCATCCCCGTACGCTGCCGGGGCCCGGCCGGGCCTGGAGCGGGACCCGGGATCTGCCGCCGGTGCCGGCCGAGCCGTTCCGGGACTGGTGGTTGCGGACGCGCGGCGGAAAGGACGGGGCCAAGTGAACAGCAGGGAGCGGATCCTGGGCCGGGTGCGGCGCGCGCTGGCGGACGTGCCCCGGGACGAGACGCCGTACGAGCAGGCGGTTCCGCGTGACTATGTGCGTGAGCACGGGAACCGGAGTGTCCAGGAGACCGTCGAGCTGCTGGCCGAGAATCTGGCGGACTACCGGGCCCTCGTGCACCGCACGGACGCCGAGGGACTGTCCGCGCTCATCGCGGGGCTGCTGGACAAGCGGGGTTCGGCTTCGGTGCTGGTGCCGCCCGGGCTGGACTCGGCGTGGCTGGAGCGGACCGGGGTGACGCGGGTGGCGGACCGGGCGGAGAGCGCTCCGGACGAACTCGACCGGGTGGACAGTGTCGTGACGGCCTGTGCGGTGGCGATCGCGGAGACCGGCACGATCGTGCTGGACGGCTCGCCCGACCAGGGGCGGCGCCGGATCACCCTCGTCCCGGACCACCACATCTGCGTCGTGCGGGTGCCCGGGCAGGTCGTGTCGTCGGTGCCGCAGGGCCTCGAACGGCTCGACCCGGCACGGCCGTTGACCTGGATCTCCGGGCCGTCGGCGACCAGTGACATCGAGCTGGACCGGGTCGAGGGTGTGCACGGTCCGCGCACGCTCGAGGTGGTCCTCGTCGGCGGGGAGTGACTCGGGGCAGGATCGAGTCGACTTAGCCGCCGTCGTCACGCAGAGCACCGCCCGCGGTCACGGAGGCCTGGTCGGAGTCGAGGTGGACGACCACGTTCGCGATCAACCTCCGGCTCGATCAGCCGACGAGTCGCCGGCGATGTACTGCACATCGGGTACCCCCGGAGGTGTCGCTGAGTACACCCCGCGATACGGGTTCTGCGGCCAGTGCCGTCACGTCGCCTCCTCCGTAGCGTCGAGGACGAGACACAGGGCGTGTCGGACGAAGGGGGACGACGATGGTGCGCACCAGGGGCCCACGACAGGACCAGGAACCGGGACCCGCCGTCGAGGCGCTGCGGCTGGTCAAGGTCACCAAGACGTACGGGAGCGCCGACAGCGCCGTGACCGCCCTGGACGGTGTGACGCTCGGTCTGGGGCGCGGCACGTTCACGGCGGTGATGGGGCCGTCCGGTTCCGGCAAGTCGACGCTGCTGCAGTGCGCGGCGGGACTCGACCGGCCCGACAGCGGGATCGTGCAGGTCGACGGCACGGAGCTGACGGGCGGCGGCGAGGCCGAACTGACGCGGTTCCGGCGCGGCCGGATCGGGTTCGTGTTCCAGCAGTACAACCTGCTGGAGACGCTGACCGTCGCGCAGAACACGGTGCTGCCGCTGAAGCTGGCCGGGCGGAAGGTGGACCGGCGGCGGGTCCGCGAGGTACTGACGGCGGTGGGATTGGGTGACCGGCTCGGACACCGGCCCGATCAGCTCTCGGGCGGTCAGCGCCAGCGGGTCGCGATCGCCCGGGCGCTCGTCACCGAACCGCGGGTGATCTTCGCGGACGAGCCGACGGGCGCGCTGGACACACGCAGCGCGCGGGACGTGCTGCGACTGCTCCGGGAGGCGGTGCGGGTGCACGGGCGGACGGTGGTGATGGTGACGCACGATCCGGTCGCCGCCGCGTACGCCGACACCGTGCTGTTCCTCGCGGACGGCCGGCTCGCGGGCCGGATGGACGCGCCGACGGCGGACGCCGTCGCGGAGCGGCTGGCGCACCTGGGCGACGACGTGCGGGCGGGGGTGTGAGCCGTGTTCGTTCTCGCGATGCGGTCGATACGGCAGCGGCCCGGGCGGTTCCTCGCGACCCTGCTGTCCGCGTTCCTCGGCTCGGTGATCGTCATGACGTTCAACTCGATGCACGACACCGCCGGGCAGCCGGGCGTGGACCCGGTGAGCAAGGAGACCCTGTCCACCGCGGCGGGCGTGGTCGGCGGCTACGGCACCCTGCTGGTGTTCTTCGCGATCGCCTCGACGCTGACGGTGAACGTGCGTCAGCGGGCCGCCGAGATGGAGCTGTTGCGCTGCTCGGGGGCGACTCCGGCGCAGATCAAGCGGATGGTCGTGGGTGAGGCGCTGGCCGTGGCCCTGCTGGGCGCGGCGCCGGCGATCGGCCCGGCGCTGCTCGGCGGCCGGGCGCTGCTGGGGGTGTTCCAGGACAGCGGTCAGGTCGCACGGTCCGTCGAGTACTCCTTCGGTCCGGTGGCGTCCGTGTCCGGTATCGGGATCACGCTGCTCGCGTCCGTGGGGGCCGCGTTCCTCGCCGTGCGGCGTGCGACGGGCGGGGGCCGGCGGCGGGGCCGGGCTCGGACGGTACTCGCCTACGCGGCTCTGGTGGCCGGTGCCGCGTCGGCGACCTCGACGTTCGTGTTCTCGGGGACGGACGCCGCGCTGATGGCGCCGCCGGCGTACGGGGCGATCCTGCTGTCCGTGGGGTGCGCGCTGCGGGCGCCGCGGCTGCTGGCGGTCGTGCTGGACCGGCTGCCGCTCGGTGGCGCGAGCGGCTGGCTGGCGGTGCGCAATCTGCGCGAGCGGGCCGGGCAGCTCGCCGGGATCCTGATGTCGCTGATCCTGTTCACGGCGGTCGCCACGGCGACGCTGACCATGCAGGCGGTGGAGAGCGACGCCGTCGAGGCTTCGGGCATGGTCAAGTCGGTCGAGGCGAAGAACCTCGAGACGCTCAACTTCACGGTCGTCGGGATCATCGTCGTCTTCGTGTGCGTCATGCTGGTCAACTCGCTTTACGCGGCGACCGGTTACCGGGTCCGGGAATTCGGGCAGCAGCGCCTCGCGGGGGCCACTCCGGGGCAGGTGCTCGCGCTGGTGGGGGTCGAAGGGCTCATCCTGATGGTCACGGGGGTGGTCTTCGGCACGCTGGCGGCGCTGGCGGGGGTCGTCCCCTTCACCGTGGTGCGCACCGACGAGGTGGTGCCGGGCGAGTTCTTCGGCATCGGGGCGGCGGTCGTCGCGGTCGCGGCGGTGGTGACGCTGGGCACGAGCCTGGCGACGGCGCGGCGGACGCTGCGCACTCCGGCGGTCGGGGCGGTCGCGGTGGCGTGACGAACAGTGCGGTTGCGAGGGGCGGTCGCCGCGGCGGCCGTCCCCTCAGCGCATGCCGGACGCGTCCAGCAGCGCGGTGACGGTCGCCGTGGTCAGGCCGTCCAGGGTCTCGATCCCGGCCCCTGCCCGGGCTCCGGCCCCGTCGAAGACCAGCATCAGCTGCCGGGCGAGCAGCTCCGCGTCCCGCGCCCCGCCCTCCTCGGCCCGCGCGCGGAAGAAGCCGAGCAGCCGCTCCTTCGCCCCTCGGGCGACCGCGCTCGCCGGGTGGTCGGGATCCTTCAGCTCGACCAACGCGGCCAGGTAGGGGCAGCCCTGGTAGGCGGGTTCGGCGGAGGCCTTCTCCAGTCGTTCGAAGACGTGCAGGATCCGCTCGCGCGGAGGGCCGGTCTCCTCGTGCGGGCCGGGCACCAGCCGCGCCTCGTACTCCGGGAGCCGCCGGGCCAGGCTCGCCGCGAGGACCTCGTCCTTGCTCGCGAAGAGCTGGTACATGGACCGCTTCGAGACCCCGGCGCTCCGGCACAGCGCCTCCACGCCGACGGAGACGCCCTCGCGGTAGAAGATCTCGGCCGCCGCGTCGAGCAGCCGGTCCCGGGTGGACGCCTTGTCTGTGGTGGCCATAGAGGTGAGGCTACCTCGCCCCGGGAAGCGGGGAAACCGATCGGTCTACCACCTTCCGGCACCCGGAACCCCCATGACATCCTGACTGAACAAGCGCTTGGATAGTGCTCTGACCATCGTCGCCGTCCTGGAGGCCCCGTTGTTCACATCCGTCGACGACGTCTCCGCGCGTCTGGCCGGGACCGGGTATCTCGCCTCCCCCGCCGTCGCCACGACCGTCTTCCTCGCCGACCGCCTCGGCAAGCCGCTGCTGGTCGAGGGCCCGGCCGGGGTCGGCAAGACCGAGCTGGCCAAGGCCGTCGCCCAGGTCGCGGACGCGCGGCTGGTGCGCCTGCAGTGCTACGAGGGGGTCGACGAGTCCCGGGCCCTGTACGAGTGGAACCACGCCAAGCAGCTCCTGCGTATCAGCGCGGGCCGCGACGAGTCGTGGGACGAGACGCGCACGGACATCTTCAGCGAGGAGTTCCTGCTCACCCGGCCGCTGCTGACCGCCATCCGGGGTGACGACCCGAAGGTGCTGCTGATCGACGAGACCGACAAGGCGGACGTCGAAGTGGAGGGCCTGCTCCTGGAGGTGCTCAGCGACTTCCAGGTGACCGTGCCCGAGCTGGGCACCATCACGGCGACGCGCCGCCCCTTCGTCGTCCTCACCTCCAACGCGAGCCGGGAGCTGTCCGAGGCGCTGCGCCGCCGCTGCCTCTTCCTCCACATCGGCTTCCCGGACGAGGAGTTGGAGCGCCGGATCGTACGGCTGAAGGTGCCGGGGCTCGACGAGGCGCTGGCCCGTTCGGTCGTCCGGGTGGTGGGCGCGCTGCGGGCGATGGACCTGCGCAAGGTGCCGTCGGTCGCCGAGACCATCGACTGGGCGCGCACGCTGCTCGCACTGGGCGCCGGCACCCTGGACGAGACGGTCGTGCGGGCCAGCCTCGGCGTGCTCCTCAAGCATCAGGAGGACGTCCTCAAGGCGAGCGCCAAGCTCGACCTGGACACCCTGTGACCACCCCGGCGGACGCGGGCGTCGCGGAGCGGCTGACGTCCCTGGTCGGGGCGCTGCGCGCGCACGGCATCCGGATCGGCACCGGCGAGACCGTCGACGCCGGGCAGGCGATCGAGGCGCTCGGCCTCACGGACCGGGAGTTGCTGCGCGAAGGGCTGGCGGCGACGCTGCTGCACGGCACCGGGCAACGGCAGGTGTTCGACCCGGTCTTCGACCTGTACTTCCCGCGCGGTGTGGGCGCCCCGGAGCAGAAGGCCGCAGGCAGGGAGAACCTGCGTGACCGGCTGGCGGCCGCACTCGCCGCCGGCGACCAGGCGCTGCTGGGCCGGCTGGCGGTCGAGGCGGTAGACGGTTTCGGGGGCTACGGCTCCTCGCCGGAGTCGGACGGCTGGTCGTCGTACCAGGCGCTCGAACGGCTGCGCCCGCAGACCCTGCTCGCCCGGGTCCGGGACAACGTGCGTGGGCAGGGCGGCAGTTCGGGGTTCGCCGACCGGCTGCTGGAGGACGAGATCCAGCGACGGATCGAGAGCTTCCGTGCGTTGGTGGCCACGGAGGCGCGGCGCCGGGTCGCCGAGCGGCGCGACCGGGACGAGCTCGCCCGGCGGGCAGTGGCCCCGTCCGCCGACCGGGTCGACTTCCTGTTCGCCGGGAAGGCCCGGCTGGCCGAGCTGCGCAGGACGGTTCAGCCGCTCGCCCGCAAGCTCGCGACCCGGCTCGCGGCCCGGCGCCGCCGCGCCTCCCGGGGCACGATCGACCTGCGGCGGACCCTGCGCGGTTCGCTGTCGACGGGCGGGGTGCCGATGAAGCCGGTGCTGCGCAGGCGCCGACCCGCCCGTCCCGAACTGGTGCTGCTGTGCGATGTGTCGGGCTCGGTGTCCGGCTTCTCCGACTTCACGATGCTGCTGGTCCAGGCCCTGCACGACCAGTTCAGCAAGGTGCGGGTGTTCGCCTTCGTCAACCGGGTCGACGAGGTGACCGCGCTCCTTCGGCACGGCACCGCGGACCCGGAAGGGCTCAGCGCCCGCATCGGTGCGGAGGCCACCCTCACCGGGTGGCACGACAGCAGCGACTACGGCACGGCGCTGGGCGAGTTCGCCGAGGTCTACGGCGATGCCGTCGGTCCACGCACGACCGTGTTCGTCCTCGGTGACGCCCGGACGAACCGGAGCGACCCGAATCCGCCCGCCGTACGGCGGATCGCCGAACGGGCGCGCCGTGTCTACTGGCTGAACCCCGAGCAGCGCTCCCTGTGGGGCACGGGGGATTCCGTCGCGCCGCTCTATGCCGAGCTGGTCGAGATGCACGAGTGCCGCAATGTCCGGCAGCTCAGCGCGCTGGTGGCGCGGCTGCTGCCGGTGTGACCGAGGGCGTGGTCAGGCGACGGCGAGCTGCGGGTAGAGGGCGGCGGGGTCGGCCGCCAGCCCGGCCTTGACCTGCCGGGAGATGTCGTCGGCCAGGACCTCGTAGGCACCCGAGGCGATCCCGTCGAGGGCCTGGGCCGCGACACTCTCGGCCGTGGACTTCGGGGCGTCGACGGCGGCGGTCAGATCGGTGTCGACGTACCCGACGTGCAGGCCGGTGACCTCGATGCCCCTCGGCTTCAGGTCGAGGCGCAGCGAGTTGGTCTGGGACCAGAAGGCGGCCTTGGATGCGCTGTAGGAGCCGGCGAGGCCGATCCACGACAGCACGGAGTGGAGGTTGAGGATGTGGCCGCCGCCGTTGCGCTCGATGACGGGGACGAGGGCCCGGGTCACCAGGAGCGGCCCGTAGAAGTTGGTTTCGAACTCCCGGCGGACGTCCTCGACGGGTGAGTCGAGGAAGTTCGCGTTCACGGACGCGCCCGCGTTGTTGATCAGCAGGGTGACGTCCTGCGCCTGCTCGGCCGCAGCCGCGACGGAGGCGGGGTCGGTGACCTCCAGCGCGAGCGGCACGGCGTCGGGATGCGTGACCGAGCGGGGGTCGCGGGCGGTGGCGTACACCTTCCTCGCACCTCGCTCGTACAGGGCCTCGACCAGGGCCCGGCCGATCCCGCGGCTGCCGCCGGTGACCAGCGCGACGGAACCTTCGATGGCGGTCATAGGGGTCTCCCTCATGTTCTCCACACGGGAAACCGATCGGTTTCCCACGGAGGGAAGCGTAAACCGATCGGTTTCCGGAGGGCAAGAGGGTGCTACTTCTTCGCGAACTCCCTCGCCGACTGCCCCTGGAAGTCGTAGACCACGACCTGCTCGTCGCCCACCACCCAGGCATCGTGGCCGGGCGTGCAGACGTAGACGTCGCCGGGGCCTACTTCGCTCTCACCGCCGTCGTCCATACGAATGCGCATGCGGCCCTGGAGCATGTAGGCGTTGTGGTGCATCTGACAGCTGTCGGTGCCCGCGATCGGGCCGACGGACTCGGACCAGCGCCAGCCGGGTTCGAAGGTCGCCACGGCGAAGTCGAGCTCCGCCATATGGACGGCTTCGAGGTGGCCACGGGGAAAATCACGCCGCTCGTCCGGCTTGTCGAGCGTCTTCACTTCCAACATGACGTGCTCCCTTCCGGCCGCGGCACACCGCGGCCGGGGGCCGGTCCCCCCGGCGGCCCTGGACACCGCACGTCGGCGGCCGGCCTCCTCCCTCCATCGTCCGCCCGCCCCTCCGGGGCTGCCAACCAGGACGGCGACACGGTCGCCGGCGCAGCGGTCACAGGATCCCGGTCCGGTACCCCGCTTCAATGATTGGCAATGGTTTTCACATGACTTCGGCCGGAACGCGCTTTTGACATTCATTCCCATCTAGCGTGGCGCTGTCGAGCAACCCCTGTGCACATCCGTCCTGGAGGAGCCATGTCCCTGTCCACGCCCCGCCGCCTGGCGCTGCTGACCAGCGCGTCGCTGGCCCTTCTCGCGGGCTGCGGCAGCTCGTCGGACTCCGCCGGCGGCAAGAGCACACCGGCCCGCGTCTCGGTGGTCGCCTCCACGGACGTCTACGGCGACATCGCGCGGCGCGTCGGCGGCGACAGAGCCGACGTCACCTCGATCATCAGCGACCCCGACCAGGACCCGCACTCGTACGAGGCCGACCCCCAGAACCAGCTCGCCCTCTCCAAGGCCCGGGTCGTCGTGGAGAACGGCGGCGGCTACGACGACTTCGTCGACCGCATGCTGAGGGGCGGCCACAACGACTCCGCCCAGGTGATCAACGCGGTGAAGGTGTCCGGCAAGACCGCGCCCAAGGGCGGCGAGCTGAACGAGCACGTCTGGTACGACTTCCCCACCGTCGCCAAGGTCGCCGATCGCATAGCCGCGGCCCTCACCGAGGCGGACCCGTCCGACGCGGCCGTCTTCGAGAAGCACGCCGCCGCCTTCAAGGCCGGGCTCGCGCCACTGGAGGCGAAGGAAGCCCGGATCAAGAAGGAGCACGGCGGGGCGGGCGTGGCCATCACCGAGCCCGTGCCGCTTTACATGACCGAGGCGAGCGGCCTGGTCGACAGGACGCCCGCGGAGTTCAGCGAGGCGATCGAGGAGGGCGACGACGTCTCCCCCAGGGTTCTCCGCGAGAACCTGGCACTCTTCAGCGGCAGGAAGGTCCAGGTCCTCGTCTACAACGAACAGACCTCCGGCCCGCAGACCGAGAAGACCGAGGCGGCGGCCAAGGCGGCCGGCATCCCCGTCGTGCCCGTGACCGAGACCCTGCCGACGGGCAAGGGCTACCTCGGCTGGATGACCGCCAACGTCGACGCGCTCGCGGGCGCGCTGGCCAAGTGACCCCGATACCCCGGCAGGACGGCGTTCCTGTCATCAGTCTGCGCGGCGCGGCCCTGTCGTACGGTGCCCGCGAGGTGTGGAGCGGCCTCGATCTCGACGTCCGGGCCGGGGAGTTCCTGGCCGTGCTGGGGCCGAACGGCGCGGGCAAGACCAGTTTCGTACGGGCGCTGCTGGGCCGCCGGCCGCTGTCCGCCGGGACGCTGAGCGTCCTCGGCCGCCCGGCGCGCGACGCCTCCCGGGAGATCGGCTACGTCCCGCAGCAGGCCGCGCTCTCCGCGCAGGCCATGCTGCGCGCCCGGGACCTCGTGCGGTTCGGCATCGACGGGCACCGCTTCGGGCCACGGCTGCGCAACGGCGGGGTCCGTCGCCGGGTGGAGGAGATCCTCGAGGCGGTCGGGGCGGCGGCCTACGCCGATGTCCCGCTCGGGATGCTGTCCGGCGGCGAACGGCAGCGCGTCCGCATCGGGCAGGCCCTGGCCACCGACCCGCGGCTCCTGCTGTGCGACGAGCCGCTGCTGTCGCTCGATCTGAACCACCAGCGGGCCGTCACCGAACTGATCGACTCCCGGCGCCACGCCCACGGCACGGCAGTGGTGTTCGTGACACACGAGATCAACCCCGTGCTGGGGATGGTCGACCGAGTGCTGTACCTGGCCCCCGGCGGCCACCGCGTCGGGACCCCGGACGAGGTGCTGACCTCCGACTCGCTGTCCCGGCTCTACGGCACGCAGGTCGACGTCGTACGGGTGCGCGGCCGGGTGGTGGTCGCGGGCGCGCCCGACGAACCCGCCGCACCGGCGCACCATCCCGAGCAGCCGCACGAGACGGACGGAGTGCCCGCATGACGCTCGCCGCCGGGATCTGGCACCAGATCTTCGACTTCACCGACTACGGCGAACTCCTCGCTCTGGTCCGCAACTCCCTCGTCGCGGGCGTGGCGCTGGGGCTCGTGGGCGGGCTGGCCGGGGTGTTCGTGCTGATGCGGGACTTGCCGTTCGCGGTGCACGGCATCAGCGAACTGTCCTTCGCGGGTGCCTCGGCTGCGCTGCTGCTGGGCGCGAACATCGTGGCGGGCTCGATCGCCGGCTCGCTCCTCGCGGCCGGCGCCATCGGGGTGCTGGGGACGCGGGCCCGGGACCGCAACTCCGTGATCGGCATCATCATGCCGTTCGGGCTGGGCCTGGGCGTGCTCTTCCTGGCCCTCTACAAGGGCCGGGCGGCCAACAAGTTCGGACTGCTCACCGGGCAGATCGTCGCCGTGGACACGCCGCAGATGTCGTGGCTGCTCGGCACGTCCGTGCTGGTGCTGGCCGCCCTGGCGGTCATGTGGCGACCGCTCGCCTTCGCCAGCACCGACCCGGATGTGGCGCAGGCGCGCGGGGTGCCGGTGCGGGCGCTGTCCTTCGCCTTCATGCTGGTGCTCGGGCTCGCTGTCGCCCTGTCGGTACAGGTCGTCGGCGCGCTGCTGGTGCTCAGCCTGGTCGTCACCCCGGCCGCTGCCGCCGCCCGCGTCACCGCGTCGCCGGTGCTGCTGCCCGTGCTGAGCGTGCTGTTCGCCGTGGCCTCGATCGAGGGCGGCATCCTGCTCGCGCTGGGCAGCAGCATCCCCATCAGCCCCTACGTCACGACGATCTCGTTCGGCATCTACGCGGTGTGCCGGGTGGCCGGCGGATACCGGACCCGGCGGTGGGGAGCGCGGAGGGCGGTGGTGCGGGCGGCGTGAGGGTCCGGACATGCAGCGCTCCGCCGTCGGCGAGACGCTGGTGTTGTCGGCACGGTCACGCAGCTGGAGGAGACGGTCATGAACAGCGCCACCCTGGAAGACATGCGGACCACGCTGCGAGGACCGGTCATAGGCCCGAAGGACGCGGAGTACGACCAGGCCCGCAAGATCTACAACGCGATGATCGACAAACACCCCGCCGCCATCGTGCGGTGCGCGGACGCCGCTGATGTCATGGCCGCGGTCTCCTATGTCCGCGATCACGGTCTGGAGCTCGCCGTGCGCGGCGGCGGGCACAGCGGCCCGGGCCTGTGTCTGGTGGACGACGGCGTCACCATCGACCTGTCGCCGATGCGCGGGGTGCGTGTCGACCCGGCGGCGAGGACCGCACAGGCCGGCGGTGGCGCTCAGCTCGGCGACCTGGACCACGCCACGCACGCCTTCGGCCTGGCCACCCCGACCGGCATCATCTCCATGACGGGGGTCGGGGGCCTGACCCTCGGCGGCGGACACGGCTATCTCACCCGCAAGTACGGCCTGACCGCGGACAACCTGATCGCCGCCGACGTCGTACTGGCCGACGGCAGCTACGTCACCGCCGGCGCGGACGAGCACCCCGACCTTTTCTGGGCCCTGCGCGGAGGCGGCGGCAACTTCGGCATCGTGACCTCCCTCACCTACCGGCTGCACCCGGTGGACACGGTCGGCGTCGGGGTGACCGTCTGGCCGGTCGATCACCTCCGCGAGGCGCTGGCGTGGTACCGCGAATTCCTGCCGCAGGCGCCCGAGGACGTGTACGGCTTCTTCAACGTCTTCGTCGTCCCGCCCGGCCCGCCCTTCCCCGAGGAGCTCCACCACCAGAAGGTGTGCGGCATCGTGTGGTGCCACACCGGCGACCCGGACCGGCTCGACGAGACACTCTCCGTGGTGCACGAGGCCGGACCGCCGGTTTTCCACTTCACGGCTCCGATGCCGTACGTCGCGCTGCAGAGCATGTTCGATGAGCTGATCCCGACCGGCTACCAGTGGTACTGGCGCGGCGACTTCTTCGACCACATCCCGGACGCCGCCCTGGACGTGCATCTCAAGTACGGCGAGAACAACCCCACCCAGCTCTCGCTGATGCACCTCTATCCGGTCGACGGCGCGGCCCACCGGGTGGGCCCGGACGACACGGCGTGGAGCTACCGGGACGCGGTCTGGTCGGGCGTCTTCGCCGGTGTGGACCCCGATCCGGTCAACGCGGGAGCCATCAGGCAGTGGTGCGTCGACTACCAGGAGGAGCTGCACCCGTACTCCATGGGCGGCTCGTACGTGAACTTCATGGGTGCGGGCGAGGGCCAGGAGCGGGTCCGGGCGACGTACCGCGGCCACTACGACAGGCTCGCCCGGGTCAAGCGGGCCTACGACCCGGACAACTTGTTCCACGCCAACCAGAACATCGCGCCCGCGCGAGGGTGACGACCACGGTTTTCCGCTCCGGGAGGCGGCCATGGGACAGATGATCGACGCCGGCGGCGTGGACCTCTGGGTCGAGCGACGGGGCCGGGGACCCGACGTCCTGCTCATCTCGGGGCTCGGGGATCCCGTCGAGGCGTGGCAGCCACAGCTCGACGGGCTCGCGGACCGCCACCGGCTCACCGCCTTCGACAACCGGGGCGCCGGGCGTACGCCGCTGCCCGAGGGGCCGCTCACCATGCCGCGGATGGCCGACGACGCCGCCGCGCTGCTGCGCACGCTCCAGATACCGGCCGCCCACGTGACCGGCTTCTCGGGAGGCAGCTTCATCGCCCAGGAGCTGGCACTGAGGCATCCCGGCCTCGTCCGCAGCCTGGTGCTGATGAGCACGACGGCCCGCCCGGACTCCTACTTCCGCGCCATGACGCGCTTCTGGGAGTGGATGGTGGAGCGGGCTCCGACCGAGCGGGCCATGCTCGAGGCTTTCTACCTGTGGATCTACACACCGCGTGCCCACGCCGACGGTCTGGTCGACCGCCTCATCGACGAGACGCTGGCCTTCGAACACCCGCAGTCCACCGAGGCCTTCCAGCGCCAGCTCGCGGCGTTCAGCCGCCATGACACGTCCGACCGCCTCGGCGGCATCACCGCGCCGACCCTCGTGCTCGCCGGCGAACTCGACCTCGCCACTCCGCCCCGCCTCGGCCGTGAGGTCGCGGAGAACATCCCGGACGCCGAGTTCGAGGTGCTGCCCGGAGAGGCCCATCAGCCGTTCCAGGAGGTGCCGGAGGTGTTCAACGCACGGGTCGAGGCGTTCTGGCGCAAGGTGGAGGCAGAGGACTGACTTATCGTCACTCCTCGAGCCGGCGCAGCCGTTCCGTGTCGCAGACGCGGGGGCAGGTGCCGCAGGCCTCGTCGGGCCGGATGGCGTAGTAGAGGCAGCAGCCGGCGCGGGTGCGGGTCGTGTGACGGCGGCCGTCGGCGCCGGGCAGCAGGCGGAAGTCCGCTCCCGAGGGGTAGGGGCTGACGGGTTCGGGAAGCAGCGCGGTCGCCGCGCGTACGGCGTCCTCCTCGCGGCCGAGGGCCCGGCCGAGGTACCAGATCCCGGAGACGAGGTCGTCGGCGACCATGCCCCACAGGGCGCGCGGTCCGCGGCGCACGGCAGGGCCGAGGGCGGTGAGCAGCGGCCGCATGTGGTCGGCGACCGCGGCCCGCAGTTCGGCCCGCAGAGCCTCCTCGCCCGCGACGGTCACCGCGCCGGGCAGCGCGGCGACGGGGTCGCCGGGCAGGCAGGCGACGCGGGGTTCGGGCGTGACGGTGTACGCCCCGGCCGCGAGATCCAGGCGCACCGACCCGTGCCGGATGCGCGGCACGCGGCGCTCCAGGTACCAGACGCCGCTCATCAGGAGGGCGATGGACCAGGCGTAGTCGTGCAGGGCGCGCGAGGCGGTGACGTGGGGGCGGGGGGTGTGGGCGAAGCGGGTGTGGATGCGCGTCGCCTCGGCGTCCAGGAAGGCGTCGACGGCTGACTGATCCGACGTCAGTTCGGCGGCGGTCATCGCCCGTTGACCGTAGGCCGTCCGGGGGTCCGCGACCTCGACGCTCAGCGCCTCGCAGACGCCCGTCAGCCGCCGATAGGCGGTGCCGAGGACGGAGGCGAGGGTCGGCGGTGACTCCAGGACAGTGCGCATCGATCACTCCTACGGGCAGTTGCGACCCGCGATCGGATAGGTAAGGCTAACCTAAGGTACAAGATCGTCGGACGTGCTCCCGACCCACCGATGGAAGACCGCCATGCGCCTGTACCTGCTCGCCCTCAATCCGACCGACTCCGTCACCGAGGGCTTCCTGCCCGCCGCCTCCCGGCTGGGCCTGGACGTCACCGTCCTCACCGACCAGCCGGACGCCCACCGCAGAACCTGCCCGGACGTCGAGGTCCTGGAGTGTGACGTGCGGGACTTCCGGGCCGTCGTGTCGTGGATCTCGGCCCACGACAGGCCTGGTGCCGTCTTCACCAACAGCGACCACCTCCAGACCCAGGCGGCCCTGGCCGCTGACTACTTCGGCCTGCCCGGCAAGGACTGGCGGGCCACCCTGCGCTGCAAGGACAAGGCGGAGACGCGCCGCCGGCTGGCCGCCGCCGGAGCGGACACCGTCTGGTCGGCCGAACTCACCGCACCGGCCCCGCTCGACGCGCCCTACCCGTGTGTCGTCAAGCCACGTGAGGGCGTGGCCAGCGAGGACGTCGTGCTCGTGGACGGCCCCGAGGAGCTGGCGATCCGCGCCAAGGAGATCCTGGAGCGCCGGCCGGGCACCACCCTGGTCGTCGAGGAGTACCTCCCCGGCGAGCTGTGCACGCTGGAGACCCTGGGCGACGGGCGGGTCCGGCACGTCCTGGGCGGCTTCCGCACCGAGCTGTCGCCGCTCCCGTACTTCGTCGAGGAGCGCCTCACGTTCGTCCCGGCCCACCCCGAGCCGGTCGTCGCGCAGGTGCTCGCCCAACTGGACGCGCTCGGCGTCGGGTTCGGCGCGTGTCACACAGAGTTCGTGGTGCACGAGGGGCGGGCACGGATCGTCGAGGTCAACTACCGGGCCATCGGCGACCAGTGCGACCTGCTGCTGGAACAGCTCCTCGGCATTCCGCTGTTCGAGCACATCCTCCGCACCCACCTGGGCGAACCGCTCCCGGCCGGTCTGGAGGCACGCCGCGACCGCGCCGCCCTCCTGCGGTATCCGTGCGCCGACCGGGCCGGGACCCTGACCGGCGCCCCGGCCGCCACCGAGCTCACCGTCGACGGAGTGTGTCTGACGTACCGTCCGCTGCGCGCGGTGGGCGAGCGGCACGAGCTGTACCGCACCAACCGCGACTACCTCGGTGTCCTGCGGGCCACCGGCACCGACCAGGACACCGTGGACCGCGTGGCCGCCGGCTTCCTGGCCACCCTCCGCTGGGAGATCCGGGCGTGACCGTACTGCCACCCGCGCCGGACACCTGCGCGGCCGAGCTGCTCACCCGGGTGCTGAGCGCTCTGCTGCGCGAGGACGTCGTCGGACTGCGCACCCGGAGCACCCTCGTCCACCGGCCGGACGGACCCTGGCTGCGGCTTCCCGCCGGTCGTGACGCCCTGCTGCTGCCGGTCGCCGAGGACGGCTTCCAGTGCCGGTTCGCCGCCCGTCTGCCGCTGCTCCTGCGCGCGTCTGACGGCGCCGAGCTGACGGCGTACGAAGAGGTGCTGGACGCGCTGCGCGTGCTCGCCGAGCCCGAGGACCGGGCCGGTTTCGACGCCTTCGCCGAGGAGTGCCGTCAGACACTGGCCACGTTACGGCTGCACGCGGATACCCGCGATGCCGTCGCCGGGCGGCTGACCGAGCGCCACGGGGCCGAGCCGGCGCGCTGGACCGGCCTGGGCGGCGGTCCGGCGTTCGACACGCTCGCCGCCCGGCAGGACCATCCGGTGTACCCGACGGCGCGCGGCCGGGCGGGATTGGAGGAGGATCAACTACGGTCGTACGCACCCGAGTTCCATCCTCGGTTCCCGCTGCGCTGGCTCGCCGTGCCCCGGGACGCGGTGCTGCTGACCGGCACGCTCCCCGAGCTGTGGCCCACGCCCGCGCGGCTCGGTCTGCCCGAGCTGCAGCGCACGCACCTCGCCCTGCCGGTGCACCCGCTGACCGTGGGGCCTCCGCTCGACGCCGCCTTACGTGCCACCGGCCTGCGCGGGCGGGCGGTACTGTCCGAACGGACCTTCCTCGACGTCGTACCGACCCTGTCCATGCGGACGGTGGCGACCCTGGCGGATCCGGCGCTGCACCTCAAACTGCCCCTCGCCACCTCCTCGTTGGGGCTGCGCAACAAGCGGTCCGTCAAGCCCGGCACACTCGTCGACGGGGCGGTAGGGCAACGGCTCATCCGAGAGGTGGTCGCTCGCGAGCCGCGGTTCCGGGACACGATCCTGCACGCCGACGAGACGACGTACGCCCACGCGGGGCACGAACTCCTGGCCGTGCTGTGCCGCCGCCACCCGGCCGGTCTCGGCGACTCGGTCGTCGTCCCGATGGCGGCGCTCCTCGCCGAGGCGCCGGACGGACGGCTGGTCGTCGACCATCTCGCCGACCGCTTCCACGACGGCGACCCACTCGCCCTGCTCGACGCCTGCCTGACGCTGCTGTTCGACTGGCAGACCACGCTGTTCGGGTACGGCGTCGCGCTGGAGTCGCACCAGCAGAACATCTCCCTGGTTCTCCGGCCGGGCAGCCTCCGGTTGCTGTTCAAGGACAACGACGGCCCACGCGTCAACGCGGGGCGGCTGCACGCCCGGCTCCCCGGCGGACGGGAATTCGACGACCCTCGGATCCTCGGCACGGAGGACGGGCCGGTGGCCGACCTCTTCGCCACCATCACCGTCCATCTGTGCGCGGGCGCCTACGCGTTCGGGCTGGCCCGGCACGGCCACGCCCCGCTGCCCGTGCTGCTGCGGCTGGTGCGCGACCGGCTGACCGAGGCCGTGGAACGGCTCGGCGGCGAGGCGGGGAACGTGCTGCGCGCCCGGGTCCTCGACGCCCCGGAGCTGCCGGTGAAGGCGATGGTCACGGCCGGGACGCTGCTCAGCAAGGGGCGCTCGGGCGCCGCCGACATCAACAAGCACTACACCACCGGACCCAACTACCTGCTGCCGTCCGGGAGTACGTCATGAGAGCTCGGGACCGGACCGACGGTTCCGTCGTCGCCGCCCGTACTCGCACCGCCCCTCCCCCCCCATCTCTCCCCCTCCTCCCCCGCATTCGCGCAACCGCTGGAGCCTGCCATGCCCTCGCTGACCGAATCGCCCGGCCGCACCACCGCGTCGGCCTCCCTGCCCACCGCCGACGACGTGGTGGCCCACACCCTGCTGAACTGTCTGCTGCGCGAGGTGTCCGGGCCCGAGCGGCAGACCGTCGTCGCCGACGGCCGTCTGCTGCTGCGGCTGCCCCGCCGCGGGGTGCTGCTGAGCGTCGCCCTGCGCCGGACGTCGCTGCTCGGCGCGCACCGGTTCACCGGCCCGGTGCGCGAGGAGCGAGACGGCGGCCGGTCGGACGTGGACTGGCGGCGGCTGGCCGAGTACACGCGTGACGAGCTGTCGTTGCGCACCGGTGTGCGCAACGAGGAGTTCCTGGCGCAGGTTTCCTCCAGCCACGCGGCAGTCGAGGGTGCGCTCACAGCCCTGCCTGAGGTTCCGGAGCCTCCGGGCGACCCGCTGTCCGCCTACGTCGCCTCCGAGCAGTCCCTGCTCTTCGGGCACCGCTTCCACCCCACGCCCAAGGCCCGCACCGGCGACCCGCGTTCCTGGGCCGCCTACGCACCCGAGACGGGCGCCACCTTCCCGCTGCGGCACCTCGCCGTGCGGGAGCACCTGATCGCGCAGGAGAGCGCCGAACCGTGGGCCGGCGCCGCTCTGGACCGCCAGCGCCCGGACGTCCCGGCCGGCTACCGGCTGCTGCCCGCCCACCCCTGGCAGTACGAGACGCTCCGCGAGCACCCGCTGCTGCGGGCCACCCTGGACCGCGGTGACGTGCTCGACCTGGGGCCGGGCGGCCGGCCCTTCGCTGCCACCGCGTCCGTGCGCACGCTGTACGACGGGGATACGTTCCTGAAGTTCAGCCTGAACGCGCGGATCACCAACTGCCTGCGCAAGAACAGCAGTTACGAGCTGGCCGGGGCGGTCGCCCTCACCCGGGCGCTGGCCCCGGCCCTGTCCGACCTCGCCGGGCGCTTCCCCGGCAGTGCCGTGCTCCGCGAACCCGCCTACCGCAGCCTCGCTCTGCCCGGCCCCGACGGCACACCGGACCGCGATCTGCTGGAGGGCTTCGGCGTCATCGTCCGCGAGGGCCTGTCCCGGCGGCTCGCCCCCGGCACCACTCCCCTGCTCGCGGCCGCCGTCGCCGACGAGTACCCGACGGGTGCCGCCCAGGTATCCCGTCTCCTCGCCGGGGCGGACCCGGCCACGGCGCTCGACTGGTGGTCGGCCTACCTGGACCTGCTCCTGCCGCCCGTCCTCGCCGCCTACTTCGATCACGGCCTGGTCCTGGAGCCGCATCTGCAGAACGTGCTGCTCTGCGTCGACGGCGCAGGACGGCCCGCCCAGGTCCTCTTCCGGGACCTGGAGGGCACCAAGCTGCTGCCCGAACAGCACTCGGAGACGCTGGCCGCGCTGCCTCCCGAGGTGGCCGGGCCGATGACGTACGACGCGCGGCGCGGCTGGGACCGGGTCGTGTACTGCCTGCTGGTCAACCACGTGGCCGAGATGCTCGCGGCCCTCGCCGACCTGCATCCGGAGACGGAGGCGGCACTCTGGGCACGCGTGCGGGACACGCTGCGTGTCTACGCCGACCGGCACGGCTGCCCGCCCCGCCTGGCCGCCCTGCTCGCCGGGGTGCCGCTGCCCGCCAAGACCAACCTGCTCACCCGCTGGGAGCGCAAGGCCGACCGCCAGGCCGGATATGTCCGGCTGCCGTCGCCGCTGGGCGAAGAGGTGCTGCACGAGGCGAAGAGGAGCTCCCGATGACCCGCCCCACCCTCGCGGTGCACGAGCGCGCCCTGTCCCTGCCCTCCCCGGAACTCCCCGCCTACCTCTACGACTTGGCGGCCCTGCGCACACACGCCGCCCGGATCCGGGCCGCGCTGCCCGGGCGGGTCGAGCTGTACTACGCGGCCAAGGCCAACCCGGAGCCGGAGATCCTGGCCGCGCTGGAGCCCTGCGTCGACGGATTCGAGGTCGCCTCGGGCGGTGAACTCGCGCATGTCGCCAAAGCGGTGCCGGGCCGGCCGCTGGCCTTCGGCGGGCCGGGCAAGACCCCGGACGAGGTGACGGCCGCACTGGAGCTGGGCGTCGAGCGCTTCCACGTCGAGAGCGAGCACGAGCTGCGCGTGCTGGCCGAGCTGGCCCGCCGCGTCGCGCCCATGCGGCGTGTCGCGGTGCTGCCGCGCGTCAACCTGCCGGTCTCCGACGGCTCGCTCGCCGGTGGCTCGCTGACGATGGGCGGGCGGCCGACGCCCTTCGGCATGGACCCCGCCCGGGCGGAGCCCGTGATCCGGGCGCTCGCCGACGGGACGTACCCACAGCTCGAACTGCGCGGCGTACACACCCATTTGGCCAGTGGGCTGGGAGCGGCCGAGCTGCTGGGAGTCGCGGGGAGGGTGGTCGGCTGGGCCACGGGGCTCGGCGTGCCGGTCGCGGAGGTGAACGTCGGGGGCGGCATGAGCGTCGACTACACCGACCCGGAGCGACGCTTCGACTGGGCCGCGTACGGCGAGGGGCTGGCCCGGCTCACCGAGGCGCGTCCAGGACTGACGCTGCGGATCGAGCCGGGGCGGGCGCTCACCGCGTACTGCGGCTGGTACGCCACGGAGGTGCTGGACGTGAAGCACAGCCACGGCGAGGAGTTCGCCGTCGTCCGGGGCGGCACACACCATCTGCGCACCCCGGCGACGAAGGGACACGACCAGCCGTGCTCCGTCCTGCCCGCGGGCACCTGGCCGCACCCGTGGCCGCGACCGGCGGCGAAGAGCGGCACCGTCACGCTCGCGGGGCAGCTGTGCACGCCGAAGGACGTGCTGGCCCGCCGGGTACCGGTGCCGGAACTCAGGGCCGGGGACCGGGTGGTGTTCGCCCTGGCGGGCGCCTACGCCTGGAACATCTCGCATCACGACTTCCTGATGCATCCGAGGCCCGGGTTTCACTTCCTGGACGACGGCACCCATGCCGTGAACCGCACTCGGGCTTCCTGAGCCGCCCGCGGGCGGACCCCGGGGCGGACGGTGCCCGCCGGACTTGGCCGGCGGGCACCGAGGCCCGGGACGCGTCAGGCCGCGGCCAGGGCCGGCGTCGGCGCTTCCTCCGCCTCGGCGAGCAAGGCCATGAGCGTCGCCCGGGCACGGGCCACCCGGGAACGGACCGTGCCGATCGGGCAGTCGCTCAGCGCGGCGGCCTCCGCGTACGGCAGACCGAGCAGCTGTGTGAGGACGAACGCCTCGCGCCGCTCTTCCGGCAGTCCGTCCAGCAGCTCGAACAGCGCCACGCCGTCGTCGAAGCCGGGCAGGCCGTGTGGCTGCGCCAGCTCGACCGCCAGCTCCCAGTCCGGCAGATCGGCCCGGCGGGGGCGCACTGCGGTGTACCGGAGGCTGTCCGCCACCGCGCGCCGGGCGATGGCCAGCAGCCAGACGCGCGCCGAGGAACGGCCCTCGAAGCGGTGCAGACTGCCGAGCGCCCGCAGGAACGTGTCCTGCGCCAGATCGTCCACGGCCTGCGGATCGGCGCACATATGGGCGACGTAGCGGATGACGTCACGGTGCAGGGCGCGCACGAAGTGGTCGACGGCCGCGGAGTCGCCGCCGCGGGCGGCCAGCGCCCAGGCGGTTATCGACTCGTCGGCCGACGGGGTTCTCTCGTACGAAAGGGGCAGGGCAGGAGTGATCACCTGGTGTCCTTCTCGGAATGCCGGGAGCACGCGAACGCGCGTGCGGCCCGGTGAGCGGGGATACGGCCGGTCCGTACGGCGTGACGTACGGACGCGGGACCGAGGCCGGGACGCGCGAGTGCCGCCCCGGGACTGCCGGCCGCCGTCAGGCGGCAACGGCCCCGCGGGCGGTCCTCGAGAGGTGATCGCGTGGACGAGAAGGAGAAGACGCGGCGCGCGGTCGGAGGACCAGCGCCGTACACGCACGGGCGGTGGCGGCGGTGCGGGCAGGGCGAACAGGAGCCGCAGCGGCGCGGCCAGCCGGCTGCCCACGGCGCGCAGCAGACGGAAGACGGCCCGTTCGCCGTGACCCAGCCACAGACCGCACAGCAGTGCGGCCAGCAGGTGGGCGGCGAGCATGCCGAGGGACGAGTCACCGTCCGGGGCGTGTCCTGTATGCCCCATGTGATGGGACATGGCACCCATGTCGCGCCCCATGGATCCCACGCCGTGCCCCATGGAGGACATGTCCACAGGGTCCGTGCCACCCATTGCCCCGGTGGCCGGTGGCGGCACGAGCGAGAACGCCGAGTGCAGTCCGGTCTGGACGATCACGGCGACGGCGACGACCGGCCGGAGGCCGCGCTCGCGGCCCGCGAGGCACCAGCCTGCCGCACCCGTCACGGCCCAGCCGCCCACCAGGGTCGACAGGGGGACATGGTCGCCGGACATCATGACGTGCCCCAGGGCGGCGAGCACGACGCAGACGGCCGCGAACACCGCGGCCCGTGTCGCGCGAGCACACCGCCCAGCTGTCATGGCGCCTCATCTTCGCATCCGGCCCCGCCCCGTCACCCATGGGTACGAAAATCGCCCGGCCCCGGTACTCAATCCGAGGCATGTGATCCAGGCCACTGTCCAGGAATCGACGCCTCCGGCCGGGCCACGGCAAAATCCCCGGCGTGGACATCACCGCGCAGGAGCTCAACCGGGCGACCCTCAGCCGTCAGTTGCTGCTGGGCCGGGAGGTGATGGAGGCCGGGGAGGCCGTGCGGCGTGTGATGGCGCTCCAGGCTCAGCATGCCGCTTCGCCGTACGTGGCGCTGTGGAACCGGCTGGCCGGCTTCTCCCCGGCCGAGCTGGACGAGGCCTTCGCGCGGCGCGCGGTGGTCAAGGCGACGCTGATGCGGATCACGCTGCACGCGGTCCACGCGGACGACTACCAGGTGTTCCGCGAGGCGATGCAGCAGACGCTGTACGCCTCGCGGCTCGGCCACCGCTTCGCCGCCGCGGGGCTCACACCGGCCGACGGCGAGGCACTCGTCCCCCAGCTGCTGGACTTCGCCGACCGGCCGCGGACGGCCGCGGAGGTTCAGGCATGGCTGGAGGAGCGGGTCGGCGCGGACAAGAAGGCCGGCGCGTGGTGGGGGCTCAAGGGGTACGCGCCGCTGCTCCACCTCCCGACCGGCGGACCCTGGTCGTTCGGCACCCGGGCCTCGTTCGTCGCGGCGCGGACCGGTCCCGTGCCGACGGGCCGGGAGCCGTCTGCGGACGCACTCGGGCAGCTCGTCCTGCGCTATCTGCTCGGCTTCGGGCCCGCGTCGGTGGCGGACGTGGCCCAGTTCGCCATGCTGCCGCGGCAGCCGATACGGCAGACACTGCTCGCCCTGTCCGACACGGTGGAGCAGCTCCGCGGACCGGACGGGACAGTCCTCTACGACGTACCCGGCGCCCCGCGCCCACCGGCGGACACTCCGGCGCCGCCACGCCTCATGGCCATGTGGGACAGCGTCCTGCTGGCCCACGCCGACCGCAGCCGCGTGATCCCCCCGGACTGTCGCCGTCTGGTGATCCGCGTGAACGGTGACGTCCTGCCCACCCTGCTGGTCGACGGCCAGGTAGCCGGCGTCTGGCGCGCGATCGACGGCGGCATCGAGGCCACGGCGTTCCACGACCTGCCGCGCACCACGTGGGACGCTCTCGCGGAGGAGGCGGCGTCCTTGACCGGCCTCCTGACCGACCGCGACACCGAGGTCTACCGCCGCTACCACCACTGGTGGCCGAAGCTCCCCGCCGGGCAGGTACGGCTGCTCACCGGCCGCGGGTGAGTGACGTCACGTCGTACGCCTCTTCGGAGGAGGCCATGGCCTCGCGGTTCCCGGTACCGGCGAGTTGGCGCCGCCGGACCACGGACGCGAGCCGGGTGAAGAAGACCATGACTGCTGCTCCATGGCCCGCTTGGCCGCCTGCGCCCCGGGGTCTCCCTCCTGCAGGAGGACCGTGACCTGCCGCACGGGATGCGTCATGTGGGGGCAATGCCCCGTGGCGTCGCGTGGTTCCCTCGCCTCGCCCGACCGGTGACATCGCGTCAGTGGTGTTCGTGGACGACGGCGTGGCCCTTGCCCCGGCCGATCATCCACTTGTTGACCGGTGTCGTGATCACGAAGGCCACCGCGAAACCGCCCAGCAGCGCGGACCAGAACAGTCCGTCCGTCAGCTGGGCCTCCATCGCGCCCGGGGTGAGCGCGATGATCGCGTTGTCGACGAGTTCCATCACCGTGATCGAGACCGTGTCCGCGGTCAGCGCGACCCTGACCGCGGCCTTGAGGCCGAGGCCGGTCCGCAGGACGGCGAACAGGGTGAACGAGTAGCCGAAGAGAAAGGCGAGCCCGATCGCCAGAACCATGGTGGGCACATCGCCCCACCCCAGCGCGGTGCCGATGACCATGCCGAGGATCTCGCCGATCACACACCCCGTCAGACAGTGCAGCGTCGCCTTCACGGCGGTCCCCCAGGACGCCCTGCCACGCGGCTGCCGTTCGGGGTGATGACGTGCGGGGTCCGTCCTGTCCCGCCGACTTCCCCTGTGATCCATCCGCTTAGAGTGTCGGATCATGACGACACAGACCACCCGGTCAGCAACGCAGACGTATCTCTCCGAGCTGTTCTCCCTGGACGGCCGGGTCGCGGTGGTCACCGGCGGCAGCTCCGGCATCGGTCGTGCCATCAGCGGCGCCCTCGCTCGCGCCGGCGCGAGCGTGGTGCTCGTGGCGCGCGGCGAGGCCGGACTGACCGCGACGGTCGAGGAGCTGACGGCTCGGGGCTGCCGCGCCGCGTGGGTCAGCGCGGACCTGAGCACGCGCGAGGGTGTGCGGACGGCCGCCGAGCGCGCCGTCGAGGCCTTCGGGGAGCCCGACATCCTCGTCAACAGCGCGGGGATCAATCTGCGCCCGCCGATGGACGAACTCACCGAGGACGTCTGGGACCTCACCATGGCCGTCAACCTGGAGGCGCCCTTCCTGCTGGGGCAGCGCTTCGGCCCGGGCATGGCGGAGCGCGGGTTCGGGCGGATCCTGCACATCAGCTCGCAGCAGGCACACCGCGCGTTCGTGCAGAGCGGCGCGTACGGCGCCTCCAAGGGCGGACTGGAGTCGCTGGCGCGTTCCCAGGCCGAGGCGTGGTCGCCGCGCGGCGTCACCTGCAACGTCCTGGTGCCGGGCTTCGTCATGACAGCGCTCAACGAGCGCCTGTCGTCGGATCCGGAGAAGGTGGCCGCCCTCGCCGACCGCACACTGATCGGGCGGAACGGCCTGGCCGAGGACTTCGCGGGCGCGGCCGTCTTCCTGGCGAGCCCGGCGTCCGCCTACGTCACCGGACAGTCGGTCTACGTCGACGGCGGCATGTCGGTCCACTGACGGCGCGGCAACCGAATCAGGCGGCCGGGCCCTTACGCCAGACGAGGATTTCCGTGCTCGGTGCCCGTTCGGAGAACCGGCCCGACGGCGCGGCCTCGCGCAACAGCAGCCGCAGGTCCGCCTCGAAGTCGTCCCGGCGTCCGGCGAAGAGGTGCGGGGCCGAGAACGACATGGAGAACACCCAGGCGACGACATCGTCGTGGGTCCGCTCCAGTACCTGGCCGCCGGGCACGACGAGACGCCGGGGGCGGGCGAAGCCCGCCCGGGCGAGCACCTCGTCCTCCGCGCCCGGTGTCCCTTGCGTCAGCACCCCGCGGCCCGCTCGTCGCACCGGCCCCAGGTACCGCTTCACCAGGTCGTCCACCCCCGCGTAGGGGACCGCCGGGTGCGGCATGCCGTCGACGGTCCGGGGCTCCGTCTTCAGGTCCGCGATGTGCACCAGGGCCCCGCGGGGCCGGAGCATGCCGCGGACGGTCGCGGCCACCAGGTCGCGGTCCATCCAGTGGAAGGACTGCCCGAAGGTGGCGACATCGAAGGTGCCGAGCCCCGCGGGCAGGGCCTCGGCCCGCGCCCGCACCCAACGGGCCCTGGCGCCCACTCCCCGGCCGGCGGCCCCGCGCCCGGCTTCGGCGATCATCCCGCCGTCCGGGTCCACCCCTACGATCTCGCCGAACAGATGCGCGAGGCTCAGGGCGATGGTTCCGGGCCCGCAGCCCACGTCGAGGAGGCGCCCCTCCCCGTCGAGCCGCAGCTCCTCGGCGAGCGCGTCCGCCAGCCCGGCGGCGTACGGCAGCCGCCCCCGCTCGTAGTAGGCGGCGGTCCCCGCGAACAACGTGTCGTCCCACTCCCAGCCGACCACCATGTCCACCCACCGCCCTCACACCACGGAGTCCCGCGGCCATCCGGCCGTTCGACGACCCCGATGATTCCACGGCCCCGCCTGGAGGTTCCCCCATCGGAGAGCGGCCGGCGGGCGCTTGTCAGTGCCCGGTGTCACGCTGGGCACACAGGACCTGCGGAAGGGAAGCATCACCATGATCACCACGGAGTTCGCCCCCGGTTCCCCCTGTTGGCTCGACCTCGGCGCTCCGGACATCCGGAGCGCCGCTGCCTTCTACGGCGCCGTGCTGGGGTGGGACTACGAGTCCATGGGCGAGAGCGAGGACTTCGAGGGCGGGATGTTCCGGAAGGACGGCAAGATCGTCGCCGGGCTCGGCAAGCTCACCGAGCAGGGAGCGCGCTCGGCCTGGATGCTCTACTACAGCGTCGCCGACGCGGACGCCACGACGAAGGCCGTGGAGCAGGCGGGCGGCACCGTGCGCGTCGCGCCGATGGACCTCGAGGAATGGGGCCGGATGGCGCAGTACACCGACCCGCAGGGAGGCCAGTTCGCCGTCTGGCAGCCGGGGACGACCAAGGGCCTCGATCTGGTCGACGAGCCGGGTTCGCTGTCCTGGACCGAGTTGATGACGACCGACGCGGCCGCCGCGAGGCAGTTCTACGGCGGACTCTTCGACTGGCAGTTCAGCGACATGCCGCTGCCGGGCGACGCGGGCGTGTACACCCTGATCACCCCCGCCGGGCTGCCCGAGGACCGGATGCACGGCGGCCTCGTGGAGCTCCGCCCGCAGGACCTGGATCTGACGGACGGGCGGCCGTACTGGCACCCGGTCTTCGCTGTGGACGACTGCGACGCCGCCGTGGCCAAGGTCAGGGAGTACGGCGGCAGCGTGCAGATGGGGCCCGAGGACATGGAGGGTGTCGGCCGGCTGGCCGTCTGTCTCGACCCGGCGAACGCGGACTTCGTGGTGCTCGCTCCGTCCCGGCCGCGGTAGTGCTCCAGCGCGGCGGCGGACGCCTGGACCGGGTGGGTCAGGACGGTCCAGCGCACGCCGGTGGTGTAGGGGCGGGTGGTGGTGGATCCGAGGTAGCGGTAGGACTCGGTGCAGGACGGCAGCAGGGTGTAGATCTCCACGTCGGGCACATCCCAGGGGTCTTCGCTCCGGCGGGCGGATTCCAGCAGCCGTTCCAGGGAGCCGTTGGCGTCGCCCGGGTGGACGAAGACGGCGAGCACCGCGTACTCCTTCGCACCGGCGACGGCCGCGGCCGCTTCCCCCCTCCCCCTCCCTGATCGTCCGTGCGTACTTCAGGTGCTGTTCCATCGGGAACGCCACCCCGCCGACGATGTGCTCGGACGGCGTGTGCCAGTGGATGTCCTCCAGGTGGTAGGACGCGTCGCCGATGCTCATCAGGCAGTCCTGCCCGCGCGGCGGCTCGGCCTTCACCGAGCCCTCCTCGGCCCGGGCACGGTCGGGCCGGTGCCGGTCGGGCGCTCGAAGCTCACACGCAGAGAGAGCCGCGCCGGATGGCGCAGGCGCAGGGGTGGCAGGGCCGAGACGTCGGTGTCCTGCGGACGGATGTCGACCGGGCTCTGGGACTGCGGCGCGGTGCCGACGGCGGCGGGGGCGGTCAGGGACACGGGGGATCACCTCGGTCGACGGGCGGACGGCCGGGCAACGACGACCGCATCCCTTTCCCACGCCGGCGCCCCCGACGCGCGAGGTCACCCGGACTGCTGAACACCCCGGATCGCGGCCCTGACGCGCTACGGTCACGGCATGAACCAAGGTCCCGGTGCGGCAGCTCAGGAACCCGGCGAGGACACCGTCCGCGAGTTCTCCGGTCTGGTGCAGGACTGGGCGGCCGCGATCGTCGCCAACGACCCCGGGCGCATCGCGGGCTTCATGGCGGACGACTGGGTGATCGTCTCCGAGTCGGGGATCGATCCGAAGGAGAAGTTCCTCTCACTCGTCGAGTCCGGGGCGCTCACCCACTCGGCGATGGACCTCAGGACCCGGCCAAGGGTCCGCGTCCACGGCGACACGGCGGTGGTCACCGGCCGGGTCACCAACACGGCCCACTACCAGGGCGAGCGCTACGACGCCGACGAGTGGACGACGGATGTGTTCGTGAGGCGGGACGGGCGCTGGCGGTGCGTGCTGAGCCACATCACACCCGCGGCCACCGACATCTCATCCACGGCCCCCGAATGAGCGTTCATGTGATTTGCATATGATGCGCAAATGCATGACTACAGCATCAGGGAAGCCACACCTGCGGACATCGACGGGGCGCGGGTGGTGATGCTGGACGCCGTGTACCGCGACTTCGACACCGGCTATGTGCCGCGCTGGCACGCCGACATCATCGACCCGGTGCAGTTCTACGTCGAACCGCCGCGGCACACCCTCCTGGTGGCCGTGGACGAGCGGGACGGGACGGTGGCGGCCACAGGGGCGCTGGACGCCCGCGGGCCGGCTCATCCTCCGAATCCGCGCTGGCTGGCCGAGCGGTACCCCTCGGGCGAGACCGCGCAGCTGCGGCGGTTGTACACAGGCCCCGCACACCGGCGGCGCGGACTGGCCCGGCGGCTGGTCGAGGGGCTGGTCGACTTCGCCCGGGCCGACGGCGGCTACCGGTCCGTCTATCTGCACACGTATCCGCACTCCCCCGGCGCGATGGGCCTGTGGCGGACGCTGGGCAAGGTGGTGTGCGACGAGCGGGAGGAAGTGCCCGGCGGCGGCAGCGGCGCGGTGCACTTCGAGATTCCCTTCGCCTGAGCACCACGGGGACGACACTGAACACCTCGAACTCACCCCTGACCAAGGGCCTCGCCGCCCTGCGCGTGCTGGCCCGGGGCGGCGCTCCGACGCTGCTGTGGCGGGCCGTGCTCATGGCCGCTCTGGTGGGCGCGATCGGCCTGCTGCCGTGGCTGTCACGCACGGACCCGGCGCTGACCGTGCTCAAGGCCCGCTCGGCCGACCGTGACCCGACGCCCGAGACATTGCGCGCCATCCGCTACCAACTCGGGCTGGACGACGGCCCGCCGGCACTGCTCGGCCGCTGGCTGGGCGGGCTGCTGCACGGGGACGCGGGCACGTCGTGGGTGTCCGGCGGCCAGGTGCTGCCGGACGTCGTGCAGTCGCTCGGCGCCTCGCTGCTGCTGATGTCCGGGGCCCTCGTGGTCGCGACGGGCACCGTTGCCGCGGTGTGTGCCCGCACACTCCGGCTCGGCTCGCGGGGGCGGCTCGCCGTACGCGGCACTGGCGGCACGGCGTCGGCCGTGCTGGCCACGCTGCCCGAGTTCCTCGTCGCCTCGGTGCTGGCCTCGGTGATCGGCGTCCAGCTGGGCTGGCTGCCCGCTCTCGGCTGGTACGGGCCGCAGTGGATGGTGCTGCCGTCGCTGGCCCTCGGTCTGCCCGCCGGGGCGATCCTCGGACGGATGCTGGACGACCTGCTGCCCAGCGCCTTCACCGAGCCGTGGGCGCTGGCCGCCGCGGCACGCGGTGTCCCGCCCAAGTCCGTGGCGCTGCAGGCGGTGCGCCGCTGCGTGCCCGGACTGCTGCCCAATCTGGGCCTGTTCGTGGTCGGCCTCACCGGCGGCTCGGTCGCCGTCGAGCAGATCTTCGACATCCCGGGGCTGGGCCGGCTCACCCTCCAGGCCGCCCTGGCCCAGGACCTGCCCGTCCTGCAGACCGGCACCCTCGCCCTCGTCCTGGTCGCGGCCGTCGCCGGGGTCCTCGCCCGGCAGTCGGCCCGGCTGCTCATCGGGCCCGCGCTACGCGACGGCGCCCTGCACTCCCTGCACGGCGCCGGCCCGTCCGGGCGCCGCGCCCTGCCCCTGCTGTACGCGGCGCTGCTCGCCGCCGTCATCGGGTTCGGCCTGCCCCGCGACCCGCTCGCCCTGGACGCCCTCGCCCGGCTGCGGTCCCCCTCCCTGGCGCACCCGTTCGGGACGGACGCGCTCGGCCGGGACGTCCTCGCCCGGGTCTCCCACGGCGCGCTCACCACCCTCGGCATCGCCCTCGCGGTGAGCGCCGCCGCGCTCCTCGTGGGGCTGCTGCTGGGGCTGCTGCCGAGGCTGTCCGGGCCGCTGGTCGACACCGTCAGCGCCGTGCCGCCCGTCCTGGCCGGACTCCTCGTCGCCGGCGTCGCGGGCAGCGGGCCCTGGACGCCGGCGATCGCCGTCGGTGTCGTCGCCTGGTCCCCGCTGGCCGCCCACACGTCCGCCCTGCTGCGGCAGGAACGCGCGACCACGCATCTGGCCGCGACCCGTGCACTGGGCGCCGGCCGCTGGTACCTGCTCTGGCACGAACTGCTGCCCGCCGTGCTGTCGCCCGTGACACGGCACGCCCTGCTCCGGCTGCCCGGTATCGCGCTGAGCCTCGCCGCCCTCGGCTTCCTCGGCCTGGGCGCCCAGCCGCCGTCCCCCGAGTGGGGCCTGCTGCTCGCCGAGAACCAGCCGTACTCCGAGCGCGCCCCCTGGGCCGTCCTCTTCCCCGCCGCCGTACTCGCTCTGCTGGGGGCGCTCGCGGTGACGGCAGCGGGCGGCGTACGCCTGCCCCGGCGGCGCAGGCGGCCCGAGGGCCCGGCCGGCCCGCCCGGGGAGCGGGTCATGCCCCCGCAGCGGCAGCGGAACAGCCCCGACGCCCTCCCGGCCCCCGTGTCCACCACTGTGTCCACCCCTGTGTCCACCTCACCGACAGAAGAACGATGACCGACCCCATCTCCCGTGTGCCGGCCCGCCGGTCCGCCCGTGCGCCCAAGTCCCCGCGCGAGAGCGCCTGGCGGCTCTGGAAGGAGCTGTCGCCGCTGCTGCGGCTGCTGATCCTGACCCAGCTCGCCTTCAACATCGGCTTCTACGCCGTCCTGCCGTTCCTCGCCGAGCACCTCGGCACCGCGATCGGCATGGCGGGCTGGCTGGTCGGGTTCGTGCTCGGGCTGCGTACCTTCAGCCAGCAGGGACTGTTCGTGGTCGGCGGCTCGCTCGTCGACCGGTTCGGGGTGCGGCCCGTCGTGCTGGCCGGCTGTGTGCTGCGGATCGCCGGGTTCGCGTGGCTCGGGTACGCGGAGGCGAGCTGGGCCGTGATCGGCGCCGTGCTGGTGATCGGTTTCGCCGCCGCGCTGTTCTCCCCCGCCGTGGAGTCCGAGGTGGCCCGCCAGGCGGTGGTCTGGGAGGAGGAAGGACGCGGCTCGCGCACGCGTCTCCTGGCCCTGTTCAGCGTGGCGGGCCAGGCCGGCGCCTTCGTCGGACCGCTGCTCGGCGGACTGCTGCTCGCCGTCGACTTCCGCACCGCGTGCCTCGCCGGTGCGGCGGTCTTCGTGCTCGTCCTGGCCGGGCATCTGTGGCTGATGCCGCAGCACATCCCGGGCCGGGTCCGCACCCGGGAGCGAGGCGGGGCGCGCCTGCTGCTGCGCAACCGCCGCTTCCTGGCCCTGTGCGGGGCGTACGGCTCGTACCTGCTCGCCTACAACCAGCTGTATCTGGCCCTGCCGGACGAGGTGCAGCGCGCGGCGGGCTCCCAGGCGCCGCTGTCCTGGCTGTTCGCCCTGTCCTCGGTGCTGGTGGTGTTCGCCCAGCTGCCGGTGACCCGCTGGGCGGGCGACCGGCTGGACCTGCGCCGCTCCATGACGGCGGGGCTGCTGCTGATCGCGGCCGGTTTCGCGGTGGTGGCCGCGGCGCGCCCCGCCGGCTGGACGGGAGTCGCCGGGCTGCTGCCGGCCGCGGGCTTCGTCGTGCTGCTCACCGTGGGGCAGATGCTGGTCGTCCCCGCCGCCCGCGCCTGGGTGCCCGACCTGGCCGAGGAGGGACGGATCGGCCTCTACATGGGCGCGCTGTCCTCCGTCTCCGGCCTGATCGTCCTGGCCGGCAGCGCCGCCACCGGCTCCCTCCTCGATCTCGGCCTCCCGCCCGCCGTGCCCTGGCTGGCCCTCGCGGCCGTACCGGCCCTGACGGTGGCTCTGCTGCCGCGTCGGGCGGGCCGGGCAGAGGCGGCGGACAAGGCGGCCTGATCAGGCGGCTGCGCCCCAGGGGCAACCGCGCGCACCGCACCGTCACTCCGCCGGGCGACGTTTCCGCTCCCGGATTTCCGGGACCGTACCGGCCCTCGACACCGCTGCGGAGATCAGTGGTCACGCGGCGCCAGTATCCTGGGTCGGCTGCGCGTCCCCCGCCAACCCCCGCCTCGAAACGGGGAGTTCGGCCTGCGGCGACGTACCTTCCCATACGCATGAGACGAGGACGAGTGCTGCTAGCGGGCCGCTACCGGCTGGATGTTGAGATCGGGCGCGGTGGAATGGGAGAGGTCTGGCGCGCGTACGACGAGACGCTCGCCAGAGCGGTGGCCGTCAAGCTGCTGCTGCCCCAGGACACCGATGTCACGGCGGCCTCCCGGTTCCGTCTGGAGGCCCAGACCGCCGGGCGTCTCAACCACCCCCATCTGGTCGGTGTCCTGGACTTCGGCGAGTACGACAACCGGCTGTACCTGGTGATGGAACTGGTCGAGGGCGACAGCCTCGCCGGGGTGCTGGCCGCATCCGGCGCGCTGCCCGCCGAGCGGGTTGCCGATCTCGCCGCGCAGGCCGCGGCCGGGCTGGCCGCCGCGCACGCGCAGGGCATCGTCCACCGTGACATCAAGCCCGCCAATCTCCTGCTGGACGCCCACGGCACCCTGAAGATCGGCGACTTCGGCATCGCCCGCTTCCTCGACGACCCCGGCGCCGCGCTCACCGCCACCGGCCAGATCGTCGGCACCGGCCTCTACCTCGCGCCCGAACGCGCCCTGGGCCAGCCCGCCGGTCCCGCCTCCGACATGTACTCACTGGGGTGTCTGCTCTACCAACTCCTCAGCGGACGGCCACCGTTCCAGGCCGACACCGCCGTCGCGCTCCTCCACCAGCACCTCGATTCCGCGCCCGTACCGCCCCGCGAGCTCGGTGTCGCCGGACTCCCGCCGGCCTTCGAGAACTATCTGCTCGGCCTGCTCGCCAAGCAGCCCGAGGACCGGCCCACCGCCCAGCGGGCGGCCGAGTGGTTCGCCGGCGGCGCCTGGCGGGGGCTGCCCGAGCCGCTGCCGGAGGCCGCGCCCCCGGTGACGTCCGCCACGCCGAGGCCGTATCCGGCCACCGAGACCCGCAGCCCGGCCACGTACGCGCTGCCCGGCGCCCCTGGGCCGCGCACCGGCCGGACACCCCAGGCCGGGCGTGCGCGCCGCGCCGCGCCCCGGGCCGCCCCCGACAACCGGCGCAGAGCGGCCGCGACGGTCGCCGCGGCGGCACTCTTCGCCGCCGCGATGCTCGCCGGCATGCTGTGGTTCTCACCCGACAACACCGCGACGGAGGGCACGGAGCCCGACGCGTCCCCCTCCGCGAGCAGCCCCGCCGCGACACCGTCCGAGGGATCCGCCTCGGCCCTCTCCTCCGCTCCGGCGGCGGACACGGACCCGGCTGCCACTGCTGCGGCCGCCGGCACAGTGGCCGATATCACCCCGTCCAACACCGCGCCTCCTCCCCCGACCCCCGTCGAATCGACACCCGGCCCCACGGCTCCGGCTCAGGAGACGGCCGACCCGCCGCGAAAGGCGGACAAACCCCAGCAGGAGAAGCCCCGTCAGACGTGGGAGGACGGGGACGACGATGACGACGGGGGCGACGACTGAGCGGCCCTGCGCCGGTGTGCGAGCGGACGCCCCCTCGCGCGCCCCCCTCGGGTGGCTTGTCATCGTCCTTATCTCGGCATTACTGTCACCACGCCTTGGTGAACGGGAAATCCGGTGTGATGCCGGTGCGGCCCTCGCCACTGTGAATCGGGAAGTCCGGCTCCGGCCCCCACGGGCAGCCACTGGGTTCTTCGGAACCCGGGAAGGCGGAGTACGGGCGGTGGTACCCGTCAGCCAGGAGACCGGCCAAGGCGCGTCAACCATCCACGAGGTGCTGGAGAGGGTCTGCTGAGCCATGCACATAGCCGAGGGTTTTCTGCCACCCGCACATGCGGTCGCCTGGGGCGTCGCGTCGGCACCGTTCGTCGTCCACGGAGTCCGGTCGCTCACCCGTGAGGTGCGCGAGCACCCCGAGAGCACCCTGCTCCTCGGTGCCTCCGGTGCCTTCACGTTCGTCCTGTCCGCCCTGAAGCTTCCGTCGGTCACCGGCAGTTGTTCCCACCCCACCGGAACGGGCCTGGGAGCCATCCTGTTCCGGCCGCCCATCATGGCGGTGCTGGGCACCATCACCTTGCTCTTCCAGGCGCTGCTGCTCGCCCACGGCGGTCTGACCACGCTCGGCGCCAATGTCTTCTCCATGGCGATCGTCGGCCCGTGGGCCGGATACGCCGTGTACAAGCTGCTGCGGCGGTACGGCGTGCCGCTGATGGTCGCGGTCTTCTTCGGGGCGTTCTTCGCCGACCTGTCCACGTACTGCGTCACCAGCGTGCAGTTGGCGCTCGCCTTCCCCGACCCGGGCAGCGGGTTCGTGGGCGCGCTCGGCAAGTTCGGCACCATCTTCGCCGTCACCCAGATTCCGCTCGCGGTGAGCGAGGGGCTGCTGACGGTGCTCGTGATGCGGCTGCTGGTGCAGTCCAGCAGGGGCGAACTGACCCGGCTGGGTGTGCTCCTCGCCGAGAAGCAGTCCCGGACCGAGACCGAGGTGGCGGCCCGATGAAGAAGAGCACGAAGATCAACCTCCTGTTGCTGCTGGCCGTGGCCGCGCTCGCCGTACTGCCGCTCGCGCTCGGCCTCGGCGACCACAAGGAGGAGCCGTTCGCGGGCGCCGATGCCCAGGCGGAGACGGCGATCACCGAGATCGACCCGGACTACAAGCCCTGGTTCTCGCCGCTGTACGAGCCGCCGTCGGGTGAGATCGAGTCGGCGCTGTTCGCCTTCCAGGCCGCGCTCGGCGCCGGTGTCCTCGCCTATTACTTCGGTCTGCGCCGGGGCCGGCGGCAGGGTGAGCGGCAGGCGCGGGAGCGGAGCGCCGACGGTTCGGCAGCCGACGCCGCCGAGGAGTCCACGGCCGAGAGGTCCTGAGCCACGTGCTGCCGATCGACGCGGCGGCGCACAGCAGTCGCTGGCGCCGCCGCCATCCCGTGGACAAGGCCGTGCTCGGACTCGGACTCACCGTGCTGGCCATCTCGCTGCCGCCCTGGCCGGGCGCGGCCCTGGTGCTCGTGACGGCCGTGTCCCTGCTGCTGGGGCCGGCCGGTGTGCCCGGCCGGCGGCTGTGGCGGGCCTACCGGGTGCCGCTGGGCTTCTGCGTGACCGGCGCTCTCACGCTGCTCGTCCAGGTCGGCGGGCCGGAGGGCTTCGTCTCCCTCGCGGACGACGGGCTCCTGCGGGCCGGGGAGCTGTTGCTGCGTACCTCGGCGGCCTCCCTGGGGGTGCTGCTGTTCGCCTTCACCACACCCGTGTCCGATCTGTTGCCGCGCCTGGTCCGGGCCGGCATCCCGGCACCGGTCGTCGATGTCGCGCTCGTGACGTACCGCATGAGCTTCCTGCTGCTGGACTCCGTGCGCCGGATCCGCGACGCGCAGGCCGCCCGGCTCGGTCACACCACACGGGCCGCTGCCTGGCGCTCGCTGGGCGGGCTCGGCGCCACCGCGTTCGTCCGGGCTTTCGACCGGGCGGGCCGCCTCCAGGCCGGCCTCGCGGGGCGCGGCTACGACGGGACCCTGCGGGTCCTGGTGCCCGAGGCCCGTGTCTCCGTCCGCTTCACGGTCGCCAGTTGCGCGCTCCTCACGGCGCTGGCCGTCCTCACCCTCGTACTGGAAAGGCCGCTGACATGAGCGAGCCCGCCCTCGTCGCCCTGCGGGGCGCGTCCTTCGCCTACGAGGACGGCCCGGCCGTGCTCAGCGCCCTCGACTTCGACATCCGTGAGGGGCGCGCGCTCGCGCTGCTCGGCCGCAACGGCAGCGGCAAGACCACGCTGATGCGACTGCTCAGCGGCGGACTGCGGCCGCACGAGGGACGGTTGACGGTCGCCGGGCAGCCGGTGACGTACGACCGCAAGGGCCTGACCCGGCTGCGCACGACCGTCCAGCTCGTGGTGCAGGACCCGGACGACCAGCTGTTCGCGGCATCGGTCGAACAGGACGTGTCGTTCGGGCCGCTGAACCTCGGGCTGGCCGATGAGGAGGTACGGGCGCGGGTGGCGGAGGCGCTCGCCGCCCTGGACATCACCGCCCTGGCCGACCGGCCCACCCATCTGCTCTCCTACGGGCAGCGCAAACGGACCGCCATCGCGGGCGCGGTCGCCATGCGGCCCCGTGTCCTCGTCCTCGACGAGCCGACGGCCGGACTCGACCCCGACGGCCAGGAACGGCTCCTCAGCACGCTCGACGGGCTGCGTGCGAACGGCACCACTGTGGTGATGGCCACCCACGACGTCGATCTCGCCCTGCGCTGGGCCGACGACGCGGCGCTCCTCACCCCGGACGGTGTGCACCTCGCTCCCGCGCCCACGGCACTGGCCAGGACCGATCTCCTTCGGCAGGCTGGACTGCGGTTGCCGTGGGGTGCCGCCGCCGCTGAACTGCTGCGTGCCCAGGGGCTGTTGCCCGAGTCGGCGTCCGGCCCGCGCACCCCGGACGAACTGGCCGCCCTCGCGTCGGGGCAGGCGGTGAGCGGCGGGTGAGGGCCGCTTCCGCGGCCTCCCCGTGTACTGGCTGACGGAGCGGCTGGTTCGCCCCTCAGCCAGGCGGGACGCGACGGCCCGGCAGGTCGCCCTCGCCCTGCGGGACGAGGCGGGAGACCTGGAGGCGGCCGGGACATCGGTCATCCAGGTCGACGAGCCCGCCCTCCGCGAGACGCTGCCACTGCGTTCCGCCGACCGGCCGGAGAAGCGCCTGAAGACCCGCGGCTGGACCGAGACCCGCGCGTCCTTGGAGAACCTGGTCTCGGCGGCCCGGACCGTCCGCGCCGAACTGGACGGGGAGCGGCCCGGACTCATCTGACGGGCGGGGCCGGGGGCGGGCTGAGGCCATGTCCCGCCCCCGGTCGGGTCAGGTCGCGGTCGCGGCCGCCGCCGCACGTCCCGCCACGCGGCCCGAGAACAGGCAGCCGCCCAGGAAGGTGCCTTCGAGAGAGCGGTAGCCGTGGACACCGCCGCCGCCGAAGCCGGCTACCTCACCGGCCGCGTACAGACCACTGATCGGCTTGCCGGAGGCGTTCAGGACGCGGCCGGAGAGGTCGGTCTGGAGGCCGCCGAGGGTCTTGCGGGTGAGGATGTTGAGGCGTACGGCGATCAGCGGTCCCGCGCCGGTGTCCAGGATCCGGTGTGCGGAGGCGGTGCGGCTGAGGGTGTCGCCGGGGTAGGCGAGGGCGTTGCGGATGCCCATGACCTGGGCGTCCTTGGTGTACGGGTTGGCGATCTCGCGGTCGCGGGCCTCGATCTGCCGTTGCAGACCGGCCAGGTCGATCAGGTCGTCCCCCGTCAGTTTGTTCATGCCGGCGACGAGTTCGGGCAGGGTCTCGGCGACGACGAAGTCCTCGCCCTTCTCCTTGAACCGTTCGATCGGCTCGGGGGTCTGCCAGATGCGCGACAGCAGCTTCCAGACGTTCTTCTCGGTGAGGTCCGGGTTCTGCTCCGAGCCGGAGAGCGCGAACTCCTTGGCGATGATCTTCTGGGTCGTGACGAACCAGGAGTAGTCGTATCCGGTGTCGGTGATCGACTTGAGGGTGTGGAGCGTGTCGTAGCCCGGGATGTCGGGGCTGGAGAAACGCTTGCCCGTGGCGTCGAACCACATGGAGGACGGGCCCGGCAGGATGCGGATGCCGTGGTCGGGCCAGATCGGGTCGTAGTTCTTCAGGCCCTCGGTGTAGTGCCACATGCGGTCGGGGTTGACGATCCGTCCGCCGGCCTTCTCGGTGATCGCGAGCATCCGGCCGTCCACGTGCGCGGGCACACCCGTGATCATGGACTTCGGGGGCGTACCGAGGCGCGCGGGCCAGTTCTGCCGGACGAGGTCGTGGTCGGCGCCGATGCCGCCCGAGGTGACGATCACGACGGGGGCGCTCAGTTCGAAGTCGCCGACCACCTTGCGGGAGCTGGGCTTGCCGCGTGCCGCGCTGCTGGGCTCCAGGACCTTTCCGCGTACGCCGGTGACGGCGCCGTTCGTGACGATCAGGTCGTCCACGCGGTGGCGGAACCTGAAGGTCACCTTGCCGTCGTCGACGGCCGCGCGCACCTTCTTCTCGAAGGGTTCGACCACGGCGGGACCGGTGCCCCAGGTGACGTGGAAGCGGGGTACGGAGTTGCCGTGCCCGTCCGCGAGGCCGCCGCCGCGTTCGGCCCAGCCGACGATCGGGAACCACTGCATGCCGAGCCCCGCGAGCCAGGACCGCTTCTCCCCGGAGGCGAAGTCCACGTACGCCTCGGCCCACTTGTAGGCCCAGTGGTCCTGGCCCGACGGGTCGGTGATGCCACGGTCGAAACCGGCCGTGCCCAGCCAGTCCTGCCAGGCCAGTTCCCGCGAGTCCTTGATGCCCATGAGCCGCTGCTCGTCGGAGTCGACGAAGAACAGTCCGCCGAACGACCAGAAGGCCTGCCCGCCCAGACCGGACTCCGGCTCCTGGTCGAGCAGCAGCACCTTGCGTCCGGCGGCGGCCAGTTCGGCGGTGGCGACGAGCCCGGCGAGACCGTGACCGACGACGATGGCGTCCGCGTCGGACGATCCGGCGCCGGCCGCGAAGGCCGGGACGGCCGACTGCGCGAGCGCGGCACCGGCGAGCACACCGCCCGCCACGGTCAGGGCACGGCGGCGGGTGAACGCGGCGGGTTCTGACGGGTGTTCCATGGGCCGCCTTCCGGAGGAGGTGCGCAGGGGTCGGGAGAGGCCCCTGGGGCAACCAGGGGTGTTACCGACGGTAGCCCAGGAGTTCTGAGGGCCGCCAGAGTGCTGGGCCCATGAACTCATGGGTGCTGTCCGGGAGTTGGTGAGGTGGGTGAAATGCGCTTGTCCGTCCTCGCGGCACGGCATTACGTTGCCGAGGTGGATCTCTTCTCACGCTCCTGGACCGCGTTGCGCACGGCGGTCGCCGACCTGGCCGACGAGGACTTCGCCCGGCCGTCCGGCTGTACCGGCTGGCTGGTGCGGGACCTGGTGTGCCATCTGGTCATCGACGCCCAGGACGTCCTGATCACCCTCGCCACCCCTTCCGACAGGGAGCCGACCCGTGACGCGGTGACCTACTGGGAGGTCGCCGACACACCGCCGACCGGTGACGACCCGCTCGACGCGCTGACCGTCAGGCTCGCCGCCGCGTACGAGGAGCCGCACCTGCTCAAGTTCCACCTGGACGACGTCGGCTCCGCCGCCGGCCGGGCCGCGCAGCTCGCCGACCCGGCCGGCAAGGTCAGCACACGCGACGAGGTCTTCACCGTGAGCGACTATCTCTCCACCTACGTCATGGAGTGGACGCTGCATCACCTCGACCTGATCGCCCACCTCCCGGACGCGGAGCAGCCGCCGGCGGAGGGGCTCACCCGGTCCCGCGCGATGCTGGAGCAGATCGCGGAGGCCGCGTTCCCCGCGTCGTTCCACGACTCCGACGCGCTGCTGATCGGCACCGGCAGGCGGGCGCCGACCGAGGCGGAGCAGGCCGCGCTCGGCGGGCCCGCCTCGAAGTTCCCGCTCTATCTGGGCTGACCGGTCAGCGGAAGAGCGGGGCGTCGGCCGGGCACACGGTGCCGGCCGCGGGGACCTCGCCCTCGATGAGATACCGGGTGGCCAGCCGGTCGACGCAGGTGTTGAGCCCCATGGCGGTGTGTCCGTACATGTCGGCGGTGAGCAGGCGGGCGTCGGCGAGCCGGGCGGTCATGCGCTCGGCGAAGGAGTACGGGGTGACGGGGTCGTGCCGGTTGCCGATGACCAGGGCGGTGCGTGCGGCCGGGCGGTCCCAGGGTCCGGTGTACACGCCTGGGTTGTGGCTTGCCCGTACGGGCCAGGTGGCGCAGGGCAGGGCGTCGTAGGCCTGGGAGCGTCCGAAGGTCGGACTGGTCCTCTCCCAGTGCCTCGCGAGCAGCGGCCAGGCCGCGGCGGGCAGCCGGTACGGCTTCTCACCACAGTTGACGGCGTTCGCGGAGTCGTTGCCGCGGTAGGCGGTCCGCTGCTCGGATGCCTGGCCTCGCGAAGGAGTCTCTGAAGCCTGGGAGAGGGCCTTCAGCGATCGGGCCAGCCCTGACAGGTCCCCGGCCGACAGCCTGCCGAGCACCAGGTCACCGAGGCCGGCGAAGTCGACGACCTTGCCGTCCGGCAGGGTGACCGGCCCCTTCCGCAGCCGGTCGCGGATCTTCTCGAAGGCGGCTGCCGGTGATCCCTCGCCGACGTCACACCGGTCGCCTTCGCGCGCGCAGTCCCGCAGGAAGGCCGTCAGTACCTCTTCCGCGGCGACGGCCCGCTGCCGGTCGTACTCGATGCCGTCCGTCATCCGCAGCGGGGGATCGATGTTGCCGTCGAGGATCAGCGCGCCGGTGTGCCGCGGGAAGAGGTTGGCGTACGTGGCGCCGATCATGGAACCGTACGAGTACCCCGCGAAGTTCAGGCGCTCGGCGCCGACGCCTTGGCGGATGAGATCCAGGTCGCGGGCGACGTCGGCGGTGCTGAGGTGCGCCAGCCGGGGGCCGGCCCGGCGCGCGCAGGCGTCGGTGTAGGCACGCTCGGCGCGGAGGGTCGCCGTCGTCTCGCCGGGGGTCAGCGGTGCCTCGCGCTTGCCCGCGAGGGCGGCGTCCGCGTCCTCCTGACTGGCGAAGCACCGTACGGCCGTGCTCTGGCCGACTCCGCGCGGGTCGAAGCCGACCACGTCGTAGCGCGCGAGGACCTCGGGGGTGAGGAACTTCTCCGCCCGGTAGGCGAAGTGCAGCCCCGACTGGCCGGGGCCGCCCGGGTTGACGAAGAGGGTACCGAGCCGCTCGGCGGGGTCCTCGGCCCGGTGCCGGAGCATGACCACGCCCATGGTGTCCCCGTTCGGTCGCGCGTGGTCACGCGGAACCTGCTGGATCGCGCAGTCGGCGATGTCCGGGTCCAGCGGGGGTGCGGGCTTCAGCACCTGGTCGCAGGGAAGCCAGCGCACCGACGGCTGCGGTGGCCGCTCGGCGTGCGCCGTCGTGGGGCCGGGCCAGGCCAGCAGGGCCAGGGTGGCGGCGCAGACGGCGGTGCGGCGGGCGGCAGGGGCGGGTCGGCGGGGCATGCTGCTCCTCAGTTGCCTCGGGTGGTGGCGGGCTCGGGTGTGCGGTCCGGTGCCCGCCCGGCCGGGGCGAGGCAGGCACGCAGGGGCGCGGTGACCGCTCCCCGGTAGCGGTCTCGCAGGTGCGAGGGCGCCCCTGCCAGCCGCTCACGCATGAGCAGCGCGCGGCTGACGGGGGCGATGGCCGCCGCCCGTGCGAGGCCCTCGCGGAGCTCCGCCGGCGGTCGATGCCCCGCCCATGCCGCGAGGTAGGTGTCGCGGACCTGCCCGTGGGCCTCGGCGGAGCCCAGGGCGTCGTCCAGGTCCCGTAGCAGGATGTCCAGTTGGAGGAAGGGGTGGGTCAGCACACTGTCGGCCCAGTCGAAGAGCAGTACGTCGTCGCCGTCGACGCGGAAGTTGCCTCGCCACAGGTCGTGGTGGACGACGGTGTCCGGGAGGCCGAGGAGTGCCAGTCGCGCGCAGTCGCGGGCGAAGCCGGGGACGAGACGCCGCAGCTGTGCGGACTCCTCACGCGTGAGTTCGTCGGACGCCTGGGTGATGAGGGCGTCGAACAGGTCCGGTAACCGGCCGAGTGGGTGGGCGGGGCAGCCGGTGGCGGTGATCTCGGCCGCTCGCTCCGCCGACTCCCGTTGGATCAGGGCGGCTTGCCCTGCCACCCGCTCGAAGTGGGAGACGATGCGGGCCGCTCCCTCGGGGCGGTGTACCGGGCCGAAGTCCGCAGTCAGCATCAGCCGCCTCGGGACGTCGACGGCCAGCACGGTGGGGACCGCCCCCGGAAACCACTCGGCGAGCAGCCGGGTCAGCGCGGGTTCGTGTCCGTGCGGCGGCGGGCTCGCCTTGAGGTGGATCACGCCGGACGTCGTCGGCAGCCGGAGCTGACTGGACCAGGCCCGGAATCCGTCCTGTTCGGCGGGGCCCACGGTCTCGATGCCCAGTGCGCGCAGCTCCCCCACGGCCCAGGCGGTGGCCATGGCGAACCACCCGGGGCGTTGCCAGGGCAGCCATTCGGCGCCCTCGCGGCGGTGCCGTGCGGCGGACCAGAGGGCGAGCAGCCGGTGGTGACCGTCCGGGGCACGGTGGGGGTCCAGCTCGGCCGCGGGCACCCAGCGGGTACCGGGAGGAGGGGGCTCGGTGGCGTCGTGCGTCTCGTGCACGAAGAGGTACGAAGGCGGTGCCGAGGATTCCGGGGGGATGCGCAGCACGTCCATGGTGCTGACCTCCGCGCCGAAGCGCTCGCGAATCCAGGAGTTCGCTTCGCCCGGCCCGTGATGCCGGTGTCCGGGAAAGCTCCAGAAGTCTCCGGCCTCATGCGTCAGCAGACACAGAATTCCGTCGCGTTCCATGGGAATGGCACTGAAATTCACAGTTCACGATGAGAAGCCGCGACGCGTCGCCCCGTCAAGGATTCCGTCCCGGCCGGGACAGTCCGGGACAGTCCGGGACGGGTGGAAATCCTTGTCCGGTCGCACACGACGCTCCTAGCGTCGTTCATCGACAACGAATCACGACTCGAAAGGAAGAGAAATGACTGGTGTTTCCGTGGCCGAGCGCATCGCCGCCGGCGGCCTCCAGCAGCACATGTTCTCCGAGCCGACCGCGGTCGCCGAGGAGTGCAAGTACCCCGGACAGAGCTGCTGGTTCGACTCCGACTGCTGCAACCCGCGCTTCTGTGAGTGGTGGACCTGCCGCGCCTGAGCGGCGGGTTCCCGTCCTTGAGGGAAAGGAAAGTCATGACCGGTGTTTCTGTGGCCGAGCGCATCGCCGCCGGCGGCCTCCAGCAGCACATGTTCTCGGAGCCGACCCAGATAGCCGAGGCGTGCGCCCCGAACGGTGGCTCGTGCCTCTGGGATTCCGACTGCTGCTCCGGGCTCCTCTGTGAATGGTGGGAGTGCGAGACGCCCTGACGTTCACCGGTGCCGTCGGCGGCCGCCCGGCTGCCGACGGCACCACCGGTCCGGATTCCGGAACGCGCCCTGGCAGGGCGTTCCCTGGCTGAACATGACGGAAAAGGTGTGCGGGAAATGGTGATGGATGTATCCGCGCTGCTGCCATCGGCGCGCGCGGGAAAGGATTTTCTGGAGTCCTCCCGGCGCGACGGCGGCACCTTCGACTTCGCCGCTTGGCCCCGGGTGCCCGCCCGGCGCTTCGGGCCGCTGGGCCGGGCGCGGACGGCCGTGTCCGGTCTGCGCGCCGTCCAGCGGCTGACGGTCGGCTTCCTGGATCCGGTGGAGGACGCGCTCTATCTGACGGCCGGCCTGCGCCACATGGGTTTCCCCGCCTCCTTCCACCTCGGCCGGGAAGTGGCCCCGGCCGCACCGCCCGCGGGCCTCTACTCCTGGGTGCGCTGCGGCGGCGCCGTCCTCAGCACGTCGCTCCCCGTGAACGAGGAGTACGTCGAGATCTACACGAACGCGCCGGAGGGTGAGAGCAGTGCGTGACGTCGTCGCATACACGGGCGGCCGGCTGAGCCGCAGTAGGCCGGCCCTGGCCGCGGAACCCCTGGGCGCGCGGCTTCTCGCCACCGACGCGGCGTTCGAACTGCGCCGCGACCTGCCCGGCCGGGCTCCGCTGTACTACCGGGTCGGCCACGGCCGGCTGGAGTGGAGCGGCGACCTGGCCGACTTCCAGGAGGGCCGGCCACTCCCCCAGCCCGATCCGGGTGCGCTGCTCGCCATGGCCCTCGGGTCGGCACCCGCGCCCGACAGCACTCCCCTGCCGGGCGTCCACCGGCTGGCCACCGGAGTGACCGTACGACTGGACCGCGACGGCGTGCGGGTCGGCCGGCACCGCCCGGAGACCGCCGCGACGCGACGCAGCCCCGTGCGGGCCCTGGCCGAGGCCCTCGACGCCTGGGCCGGCCCATACGCGATCTCCTTCAGCGGCGGTCTGTCCTCGGCGTTCGTCGCGGCCGGCGCACTGCGGGCGGGGCATCGGCCGCTGCTGGTGCACGCGGACTTCGGCGGCCGGTTCGGCGGCACGGCGCTGCCCCGCGTCCCGGGACTGCGGTACGAGCGCGTGCCGTTGGACCTGCTCGGGCTGCTGGACCATCACCGGATCACCGGGGAGGAGCCGTTGCCCCCGCTGCCGGACACCGAGGTGCCCCGGCTGCTGGCCGAGCGACTCGCCGCCCATACCGGGCTTCCGGTGGTGAGCGGCGGACTGCTGGACCCGCTGATGTCGGCCCGGCTGCCCGACGCGCGCCTCGGGCCGCGCGGTTGGCGGCTGCTGGCCTGCGAGCCCTTCCATGTCTCCGGAACCCTCCGCAGCCTCGATCAGGCCCGAGCCCTGTTCGACAAAGGGGTCGTGCACGATCCGGACCGGGTGGAGACGGACCTGCCGGACAGTCAGCCGGTGGGCGCTCCCCCGCCGCCGTCGCCGACCGGCGCGGACCGGGTGCCCGGACTCACCGACCAGGGCCGGGAGGCCTTCGACGCGGCCCGGCGCGGTTCACTGGCGGTGTGGCGTGAGCACCTGGAACTCCTGCCGCCCGTACTCGGCCGCGCGGAGGCGGCGCTGACCGAGCACGGGGACGGCTGCGCGCACCTGCCGGCCCTGGACCCCGGGGTGCTCGCCGCGGTCGGTGCGCTGCCGGCGCACCGGCTCGGCCGGATCCGGGGCGGCACCTTCCAGTCGCACGTCCCGATGCGCACGGCGGTGGCGGCGCACCGTGTCACCGGCTTGCGCGGGAGCGCCCCGCGGTACTGGCTGCGGCTCGCCGCGGCCGAGCATCTGCACCGCGAGCGGGCCAAGATCGTCGCAGAGCTGGAGCGCGGCAGCGCGCTGGCGGACCTGGGGCTGATCGATCCGGCCGCTCTCGTCGGCATCCTGCGGGACGGCCGTGATCTCAGCGCCCAGGCCATGGTCCTGCTCAGGATGGTCTGGCTCGACCGATGGCTGCGAGGTTGACCATGCCCACGTCCCACGCCCTGCCGCGCCTCGCCCCGCAGGTCCGGTTCACCCCGTTGCCGTTCGGTGGCGCCGTCCTGGTCCACGCCTCGACGCTGAGCATCGCCGAATGCGGGGAGCAGGAGGCCCGCGTCGTCGAACGCCTGCTCAGCCACGGCCTCCCGGGCCCCGGCACCGGTCCGGCGGGTGAGGCGGTACGGCGCATGAGCCGGGAACTCGTGACGGCCGGCTGGCTCGAGGTCCCTTTCGCACCGCACGACTCAGCCGTACCCGGCGCGGGTCAGCCGTCCGCCGCTCCGGCGGAGGCTGCCACGCCGGACACCGATCGGAGGTAGGTCCCTTGCGAGTCACCCTTGGCAGGACGTTTCGTCAACTGCTGCCCGACCTGGCGGTGGCGGCGCTCGCCGGCCCCCTCGCGGTGTCCGGCATCGCCAAGACGGTCACCCCCGTCGAGGAGCTCGACTGGCCCGTCGACTCGGGTCCCCTCGCGGCTCCCGACGGCGCCAGGCTCGTCGGTGCGGCCGAACTCGCGGCCGTCGCCGTGACCCTCGTCGCGCCCGGCCGGATCGCCGCGCTCGCCCCGACGTGCGCCTTCGCGGCCCTGACGGTGGCCGCTCACCGTATGCGGGGGCGAAGTGCGCGTGCTTCGGTGCGGCGCGCCTGGCTGCGATCGGGCGGACGCACGTCGGGGCGAACGCGGCGGCGTCCCTCGTCGCGGCCACCGCGCTGGCAGCGGGCCCCGAACGCCGGCTCCTCGTCCGGGCGGGCACCGCCGTGCTGTCGTCGGCCGTCACCTACGGCGTCGTACGCGCCCTTGACCGCCGGGCGGAGCGGAACGCCGAAGCGGCGGCGCAGTCCTGCCAGGAGCGGGTGAGCTCCGTCCGGCTCTTTGTCTCCGACGACTGTCCCGCCTGCCGGTCCCTCAAGCACCTGCTGCGTTTCATGGAACCGGCGCGGCGCGACGCGGTCACCACGACCGTGGTCGACGGGGAGGACGAACTCCCGCAGGAGCTGGCCGGGTTGGGCGTGCCGTGCGCCCTGGGGCTGGATGCCCGGGGCGAGCCGGTGTGCGCGCCCGTGGCCGGGATCGGCGGGGTGAAGGCGCTGATCGACAGTGTCACGCTCAGCGCACCGGCGGTCAGCCGTGCCGGCTGAGGCCGGGACGGGTGCGAGCGGGACGGGTGCGGGCGGGACGGCTGAGGCCAGGCCAGGTGCGGCCAGGACAGCTGAAGCCGGGACAGGTGCGGGCGGTGGTGATGCCCGTAGCGACACCTGGCAGCGGGTCGACTTCTGCCCCGGCCTGTCCGCCCGGGCGGTGATCACCACACCGACGCACCCGAGTCTCCGGGAAGCGCACCCGGACCTGGCCGTCTGGGGCGAGTTGCGGGTCGATCCGGGGATCGCGGGGCTGGACACCGGCCGGGCCCGGCCGCTCCGGGTCGAGATCGGTGGCCAGGACGGCGAACGGCTCTGGCGCGTGCCCCTCGAGGACATCGTGCCGGGCGCACTGGCCTGGCACCCGCGCCTGCCTCTGGTCGCCGGGCTGGCCCTGCGCGACGGTCACGCCCATCCCTGGGTCGCCGACTACCGTGCGCGCACCGTCGTGGCGCACGAGCGGATCCGGGCGGCCACGTCGCTCACCGGTCTCGGAGGCAGCGGACAGCCGCCGCTCGCGTGGTGCGGTTCCGGGCTCGTCGTGCTCGCGCCCGCCCCGGCGGACAGCGGTGCGGAGCCGAGTCCGGCGGCCGTGACCTGCGAGGCGAACGGCCCTGGCTGGCTCGCCTTCCCCCAGGGTGTACCGGAGTTGTCGGCGCTGGCCGCCGTCCGGGTGGCCCTGCTGACCGAGGGTGACGGAGCGCTCCGGCCGCTCACCGGCCCCCTGCTGGTCCGGGGCCTCGACCCCGCACCGGGAGGCGGCCTGCTCCTGGTCACGCATCTCGACGAGACGACCTCTCACTCCCAGCGACTCCGCTGGGCCACCACGATGACCGGCACCTCGGGGCAGCGCGCCCGCCCGGTTCCGCCCGGATCCCGCTGGACCACCGGCGCCCCCGACATGCTGGCGTGGCCCGACGACGGCGACGACAGCGAGGGCAGCCGGCGGATCGTCATGTGCCGCGCGGCCGACGGCCGTTCCGTGGACCCCGTGAGCGTCCCCGGAACGGATGAGTGGTGGCCGCTGTGGTACGGCGGAGCCCCCTGGGTGCTGGGCGCGCACGACTCCCCGTACCTCGCCTCGCCCGAGCGTACGGTTCCGCTGCCGGCGCCCACCGGACTGCGGCTCGGCCGTCCCCGTCCCCGTCCCGGCGAGACGGGGTTCCTGCTGGACTGCCGTGACGGCGACGGCAGGCCGGGGATCGCGTCCCTGGACCCCGAGGGTCCCGAGCTCACGGTCACCTGGAGTGCCCCGCCCGGGGCCGCACCGTCGCGCTCCGACGCGGCCGCCCGCAACGGTCCTGCCGTGCGACCGCCCGTCACCGAACTGCTCCAGGGCCAGGGCCGCCCTCCTGTGGCCCTGACCCTGGCCGACGACGGAGAAGCCCCGGGCCCCCTCCTCCTCTGGCTCCGCGCGCAGGAACCCGGCGTCGGCGGCGAGACGGCGCCCGGCCCGGGCGGCGGCCCCGTCGCCCACCTGGACCTGGTGCCCCGATGGCCGGCCGATGCCACCGCCGATTTCCTGCACGCCCAGATCACCGGAGCCGTGCGGGACGCCCTGGACGCGCTCGCACGGCACCGGCCAGGCATCCTCGAGCGGGGTGTGGTCGTCGGCGGGCACAGTTTCGGAGCGAGCCTCGCGCTCTACGCGCTCGCCCATGTCCACGGGCTGGACGGCGCCATCGTGCACAGCGGCTGCTACAACCGCACCCTCACCCCCGGCGCTTTCCAGTACGAACGACGCTCCTACTGGCAGGCCCCCGAGATCTACCACGCCTTCAGCGCCCTGCTGTTCGCACATCGGCTTGCGGGGCCCGTGCTCATCGCGCACGGCACCCGGGACGCCAACCCCTCGACGCCCCCCGAGCAGGCCGTCGGTCTCTACCGGGGCGTCGTGGCCACCGGCGGTCACGCCCGCCTGGTGCTGCTGCCCGGCGAGGGCCACAACTTCCAGTACGCCGAGACCCACCGGACCCTCGCGAAGGAGCACCGGCGGTGGCTGGATCTGTGCGCGCGCAAGGCGGCGGGGGTGGCGGCCGATGCCCGCTGAAGCAGGCCCGGCGAAGGTCGGCGCCCGGGAGCAGGCCGCATGCCTGGCGTTCGCGGTACGGCTGGTCTGGCGGGCCGACCGGCGCCGCCTCATCGAGGTGGTCGCCGCCCAACTCGCCTCGGCGCTGGGCATCATGGCACTCATCCTGCTGGTCAGGAACGTCTCCGGATCGGTGATCGCGGCCGGCACCGGCCCGGGTGCGGGCGGCGGACGGCAGGCGATCGTCTCCGTCGTCCTCATCGTCGCGATCAGTTCGCTGGGCGGGGTGCTTCGCCTGTTCAGTTCCTCCCGTAACCGGGTCCTGGCGGCCAAGGCCGACCGTCACGTCATCAGCACCGTGCTCGCGTCGGCGACCAGGGCGGAACTGGCGCGTTTCGAGGAGCCCGTGTTCCACGACGCGTTGCAGCGGGCCGTGTTCGCCTCCCGGTCGCAGCCGACGATGGTGGTCACGATGCTGGTCGCGGCCTCGCAGGCGGTGCTCACCGTCGTCGCGGTCGGCGCCGCCTTCGCGCTGCTGGCCTGGTGGCTGCTGCCCTTCGCGCTGCTCAGCGCGCTGCCGGTGGTCCGGGCCGCCCGCGCCGAACGCAACGCCGGGTACGGACTGCACCGCAGCCTCGCCGAGGACCGCCGGATGCGCCAGTACGTGGAGCAACTGCTCACCGGCCGGGAGGGCGCCAAGGAGGTGCGCGCGCTGGACCTCGGGCCGGTCCTGCGCGACCGGTGGGACGCGGAGTACCGGCGCGAGATCGACGAGACCGTGTCCTGGCAGCGCGGCAGTCTGCGCACCCGGGTCCTGGCCCGGCTCGGCGCGGACGCGCTGATCCTCGTGGTCATCGGCGCCGTGTGGTGGCTGATCGGCTCCGACGTGGTCAGCCTGCCCACCGCGGTCGCCGCCGTCACCGGCCTGTTCCTGATGACCAGCCGGGTGCAGGCGCTCGGCGCCACGCTCAACGGAATCGGCGAAGCGCTCTACTACCTCATGGATCTTCGGACGTTCGCGGCCGAAACCGATGGCGATGCGGCGGCCCCGGTGGTTCCCCGGCGGGCTTCCCCGCCCGTGCCCGGCGGGCCGGCCGGCGACGGATTCACCGGGCTGACCGCCGAATCGGTCGACTTCACCTACCCCGGCGCACCACGCCCGGCCCTGCGCGGGGTCGGTCTCACCGTGCGCAGGGGCGAGTTCATCGCCCTGGTCGGCGAGAACGGATCGGGCAAGACGACCCTGGCCAAGATCCTCGCGGGTCTGTACCCGCCGGACCGCGGGCGCCTGGTGCTCGACGGCACACCGGTGCCCGATCCGGCCCGGCTGCGGGAGACCTGCGCCCCGGTGTTCCAGGACTTCCTGCGCTACAAGTTCACGGCCGCCGACTCCATCGCCTTCGGCCGCACCGACGCGCCGCCCGACGCCGCCGCGGTCGTCGCGGCGGCCGAGCGGGCGGGCGCCCACAGGTTCCTGGAGCGGCTGCCACGCGGCTACGACACCGTCCTGGGCAAGGAGTTCAGCGACGGCTGCGACCTGTCGCTCGGCCAGTGGCAACGCCTGGCGCTGGCCCGCGCCTTCTACCGGGACTCGCCGTTCCTCATCCTCGACGAGCCGACCGCCTCCCTCGACCCGCAGGCCGAGGCGGACCTGGGCGACCGCCTGCGGGCCCTGTGCGCGGACCGCACGGTCCTGCTGATCTCACACCGCTTCTCGGCCGTACGCGGCGCCGACCGGATCTACGTCATGGCCGACGGAAGCGTGGTAGAGGAGGGCAGTCACGAGGAACTCATGGCCGAGAACGGGACCTACGCACGGCTCTTCAGGCTCCAGGCCCTGCCCTACCACGACGATCACCGGCCGCTGAGCCACCGGTGAACGGCACGGCACTACGCCCTGGCTTCCTCGTCGGCCCGTTCGCGCGCGTACAGCCGTACGAGATCGGGCATCCGGTACGTCGCCGGTACGGCGGTGTCTTCTCCGGGCACGGCGGTGAGCAGGCTGGCGTCGACGAGTGCTTCGAGCCGGGTCTCGGCCAGGCCGACGGGACAGTCCAGCAGCGCGGCGGCGGCCCCGGCCGGGAAGTGCGGTGCCTCCAGCAGCCCCAGTAACCGGAGAGTGCGCCGGGCCTCCCCCGGGAGGGCGGCGTACTCCTGCTCCAGGCGTTCGCGTACGGCGAGGTCGCCGATGGCCAGTTCGTCGAGGCGGCACCGTTCGTCCCGGAGCAGGTCCGCCAGCCGGTCCAGCGGCCACTGCCGCCGGCTGGCCAGCCGGGCGCCCGCCACCCGCAGGGCCAGTGGGCACCGTCCGCACAGCCGGACGATGCCGGCCGCCGCCTCGGGTTCCGCGGCGACGCGGTCCGCTCCCACGATCCGCGCGAGCAACTCCACACCCTGGTCCGGTGAGAGCGGGCCCAGCTCCACGGACCGCGACGGCCCCATCGAGGTCAGCCGGTGCCTGCTGGTGACCAGCACGGCTGGGCCGCCCACGCCGGGCAGCAGGGGCCGTATCTGACGCTCCGAGGCGGCGTTGTCCAGCACGACCAGGATGTCGCGGTGGGCCGACAGGGTGCGGTAGAGGGTCGCGAGCTCCTCCACCGAGTCCGGTACGGCGGCCGGGCCGGGCAGGCCGAGGGCGCGCAGGAAGCGGACGAGGACCTCCCGGGGCCCGGCCGGCGCGCTGCTCGCTCCCCGTAGGTCGACGAACAACGCTCCGTCGGTGAACCGTTCGGTGAGCGCGTGCGCGGCATGCACCGCGAGGGAGGTCTTGCCTGCCCCGGCCCTGCCGGAGACCGCCACCACGGGCACGACACCGTGTGCTGTTCCGTTCCCTCCGGTCAGCCCCTGCTCGATCGCCGTCAGGTGCGCCTCACGTCCGGTGAAGTCGGCGAGGTCGCAGGGCAGCTGCGCCGGGACCACAGGCACGGCCGGCACCTCGGCGCCCTGGGTCTCGGAGGCCGCGGCGATGCGCTTCCGGGCGCCGAGCCAGGGCTCGGGTGTCAGGCCGCAGGCCGCCACGTACGCGTGGACGAACCCGGCGCGGGGCAGCGCGCCGCGGCCGAGGACGGCGGCGGTGGTGCTCCGCGCGAGATGCAGTCCGTGCCGCTGGGCGCGGATCTCCAGTTCCCTGTAGGTCAGTTCGGACCAGGCCCGCAGCCGCCGGAGGAGTCGTACGAACTCCTCGGGCGTGCGGGCGGTCTCCGGGCTCGGTACGGCATTGGCGTGCGACACGTGTTTCTCCCCGTTGGTCACTGCCGGTACGACTCCAGGTCTAGCCGCTCGGCGTTGTTCGGCATCGGAGACCGTGCGACGAACAAACGGACGCCGAACAATCACGGTGGCGCGCGGAGCACTGGTGCCGGGCAGTCGGCTCCTGAAGAATGTGACGTCACCGCACTGGTGGTGACCTGGGGGAAGCCGGGGGGCTACGGGGAGGTGCGGCCATGCCGCGTGGAGAACGCCCGCTGGAGGCGGGAGACGGTCCGTTACTGGAGTTCGCGGCGGGCCTGCGCCGGCTGCGGCAGAAGGCCGGCAACCCGCCGTACCGGACACTGGCGGAACAGGCACACTACTCGATCTCGACCCTGTCCTCCGCGGCGTCCGGTCAGCGGCTGCCGACGCTGGCGGTGACGCTGGCGTATGTGCGCGCCTGTGACGGGGACGCGCGGGAGTGGGAGCGCCACTGGCGGGAGGTGGCGGAGCGGCTCGGCGAGAAGGAGGCCGGGCCGGAGCAGTCCGGCGTGGCTCCGCCGTACGCGGGGCTGCGGCCGTTCCGGGAGCAGGACGCGGCGTGGTTCTTCGGCCGGGAACAGCTGGTGGACGATCTGGCCGGGCGGCTGGAGCGGCAGCGTTTCCTGGTGGTGACCGGGGCGTCGGGCTCGGGCAAGTCCTCGCTGCTGCGGGCGGGGCTGGTGCCGCGGCTGCGGTCCGCCGCGACGTCGGTGGTGGTGCTGACGCCGGGGCCGCGTCCCCTGGAGGAGTGCGCCGTACGGCTCGGCGGGCCGGCGGGGGTGGCGCCCGGCGGGCTGTACGGGGAGTTGCGGGAGGACCCGGAGAACCTCGGCCGTGTGGTGCGGCAGATCTCCGCCCGTTCCGCGACGGGCGACGGCGATGTGGTGCTGGTCGTCGACCAGTTCGAGGAGACCTTCACGCTGTGCCGGGACGCCGCCGAGCGGGACCGCTTCGTCGAGTCGCTGATCGCCGCCGCCTCGGCCGAGACGGCACGGTGCCGGGTGGTGCTGGGTGTGCGGGCCGACTTCTACGCGCACTGCACCCGCAACGCGCTGCTGGTGGCGGCGATGCGGGACGCGCAGGTGCCGGTCGGGCCGATGAGCCTGGACGAACTGCGCCGGGCGGTGGTGCAGCCGGCCCGGCGGTCCGGGCTGACGATCGAGGGCGCGCTCCTCGCGACCCTGACGGCCCAGGCGCACGGTCAGACCGGGGTGCTGCCGCTGCTGTCGCACGCCCTGCTGCAGACCTGGCGGCGACGGCGGGGCAACGCGCTGACGCTGGAGGCGTTCGAGGCGGCGGGCGGCCTGGAGGGCGCGCTGGCCCGCACCGCGGAGGAGTTCTATCAGCAACTGGACGCCGGGCAGCGGGAGCTGGCCCGGAGCGTGTTCGTCCGGCTGACGGCGCTGGGCGAGGGCACCGAGGACACCCGGCGGCCGGCCCGCCGGGCGGAGCTGGACGGTCTGGCCGGGGCCGACGCCGGCCGCGTCGGTGACGTGCTGGACCGTGCGGCCACGGCACGGCTGCTGACCCTCGACCACGACCAGGCGGAACTGGCCCATGAGGCGCTGATCCGGTGCTGGCCCCGGCTGCACGGCTGGCTGGGCGAGGACCGCGAGGTCACCCGCACGCTGCGCCGGCTGACCGACGCGGCCCAGACCTGGGAGTCCCTGGGCCGGGATCCCGGCGCCCTGTACCGCGGTGCCCGCCTCGACATGGCCACGGCGCTCGACCTCGCGTCGCTGTCCGGGCAGGAGCATCGGTTCCTGGACGCGAGCCTGGCCGCCCGTGCGGCCGAGGAGGCGGCCGCGCGGCATCGCACCTTGCTCCGTCGTGGGGCGGTGACGCTGCTGAGCGTGCTGCTCGTGGTCGCGAGCGTCACCGCGTTCCTCGCCGTGCGGGCACAGCGCATCGCGGACACGCAGCGCGACGCGGTGAGTTCGCAGCGGGCCGCCGAGAAGACCGCGGCCCTGCGGACACTCAACCCGGCACTGGCCGCGCAGATCGGTCTGGCCGCCTACCGTCTGTCCCCCACCCCGGAGGCGCGCGGCAGTGTCCTCAGCACCTTCGCCACTCCGTACGCGACGACGCTGACCGGGCAGGCGGGCATGGTCGACGCGCTGGCGTTCAGTGCCGACGGCAGGGTCCTGGTCACCGGCGGCACCGACCGGGCCCTGCGGTTGTGGCGGGCCTCGGATCCGCATCACCCGCGTCCGCTCGGTGTGCCGCTGCGGTCCGGGAGCCCGGTTCGTGCGGTCGCCGTCAGCGCCGACGCCCGTCGGCTGGCCGCGGGAGGTGCGGACGGCAGGGTGCTGGTGTGGGACCTCGCCGACGCGCGCCGACCCCGGCTCCTGGCGCGGCTGCCGGGCGGGAAGGGTCAGGTCGTCTCCCTGGCGTTCGGGCCCGCCGGTCTGGCGGTGGCCACCCATGGCGGCATTCGGCTGTGGCGGGTGCCGCAGTCCGGGAAGCCGCGCACCCTCGCCGAGCGGCGCGTGCCCTCCGGCGTGACCGGGGCCGCGTTCACGGCGGACGGCCGAACACTGGCCACGGCCCATGCCGACCACAGGCTGCGGCTGTGGGAGACGGCCGGACCGGACGGCGGGATGCGCGTACGGGCGTCCGTCAAGGAGCCCGGCGGCGAGGTGCACGCCCTGGCGTTCGCCCCGGACGGCCGCCGGCTGGCGACCGGGAGCACCGACTTCGCGGTGCGGCTGTGGGACGTGCGCGAGCCGCGCGACGCCCGCGTGGTGCGGGTGTTCAAGGGCCACACCGACGCGGTCAACGCGGTGGGCTTCAGTCCCGACGGCCGGACCCTGGCCAGCGGCAGCACCGACGCGACGGTACGCCGGTGGGAGGTGACCGGTTCCGGTCCCGCTCGGGATCTGGCGGTCCTCACCGGCCACACCGGCAAGATCGGGTCGCTGGCCTTCGGCCCCGACGGCCGCACCCTGGCCACCGGCAGCGAGGACCGGACCGCCCGTCTGTGGGACCTGCCGGGCCCGGCCCTGACCGGCCACACCAGCTCCGTCTACTCCGTCGCCTTCAGCCCTGACGGGCGGCTCCTGGCCTCCGGCAGCTACGACCGCACCGTGCGCCTGTGGTCTGTGCGGGACGCAGACCGCCACGCCCGGCCGGCCCGGCTCACCGGTCATACGGGCCCCGTCAACTCGGTGGCGTTCAGCCCCGACGGCCACACCCTGGCCAGCGGCAGCGCCGACGGCACGCTGCGCCTGTGGGACCCCGAAGCCGTAGGGCGCCCCCACCGGCTGAGCGCCGTCCCCGCCCGGGTCGGCCACGTCAACTCGGTGGCGTTCAGCCCGGACGGCCGCACCCTTGCCACCGGTGGAGAGGCGGGCTCCGTCCGCCTGTGGGACACCTCCGACGTACGAAGTCCCCGCCCCCTGGCCGTGCTTCCGGGCCCGGGCGGGGTGGACTCGGTGGCGTTCGCCCCCGACGGCCGCACCCTGGCCGTGGCGAGCCGTGACCACACCGCCGTGCTGTGGAACGTGACGAACCTGCGCCGTCCCGCCCAGCGCGCGGTGCTCAGGGGGCACACGAACGCGGTGAAGAGCGTCGCGTTCAGCCCCGACGGCAGCACGCTGGCCACCGGCAGCGAGGACCGCACCATCCAGTTGTGGAACGTCTCCGATCCGGACCGGCCCGAGCGGCGGGCCCGGTTCACGGGCTACACGGACGGCGTCATGTCCGTCGCCTTCGCCCCGGACGGCCGGATGCTCGCCGCGGCGAGCTCAGACCACTCCGCGCGGCTGTACGACGTGACCGGCCGGGGCGCTCCGGAACTGGCCGTGCTGGCCGGCCACACCAACGCCGTGGACACGCTCGCCTTCAGTCCGGACGGCCGGCTCCTCGCCACCGGCGGCGAGGACTGGACGGCCCTGCTGTGGGATCCGGACGTCCGGCGCGTCACCGCCCGCATCTGCGCCACGGCCTCGCCCGCCCTGACCCGCGCGGAGTGGCGGCAGTACTTTCCGCAGCACACGTACCGGCCGCCCTGCTGAAGCGAGGTCAGTTCGCGTACCCCTCCGCCCGGTCCACGCTCACGAACGCGCCCCGGGACTGAACGTTGTGCGACGTGCGGGTGGGGGCCGGGATCGAGGGGGTGGCGGAAGGTGCCCGCGGCGGCGGCCTTCGGCTGGGCGTCGCCGCCGGCCGCCGGCGGGACGGCGGTGAGCCCGAGCAGCAGGGCCGGGAGGACGGCGAGCAGTGAACTCCGGGACCGTAAGCGCACAAGCGGCGCTCCCTACGAGCAGTACGCCGGTCAGGCCGGTGAATCGGGCACAGTCGGTACGATCTCGTCAGTCGGAAGGACGGGACAGCGTGGCGGCCAGACCCAGGATCAAGGACGTGGCGGAGTACGCCGGCGTCTCCCCCAAGACCGTCTCCAATGTGATCAACAATTTCGAGCATGTCTCGGAGCGGACCCGCGCCGCCGTCCAGGAGGCCATCGAAGCCCTGGGCTACCGCGTCAACATCGCCGGGCGGCAACTGCGCCAGGGCCGCACGGGCATGATCACCCTGGCGGTCCCGGAGCTGGACGTCGCCTACTTCGCCGAGCTGGCCAAGCACGTCATGGCCGAGGCCGACCGGCGCGGGCACACCGTCCTGCTGCACCAGACCGGGGCGGTGCGCGAGCGGGAGCTGGCGGCGCTGCACGGTTTCGACGCGCAGTTCTCCGACGGCGTCATTCTCAGTCCGCTCTCGCTGCAGCCTCACGATCTGGCCGTCCGCGACCGGCGCCTGCCGGTGGTCCTGCTCGGCGAGCGCTCCGCCGAGGGCGGCACCGGCCATGTCGGCATCGACAACGTGCGCGCGGCGCGCGAGGCCACCGAGCACCTCCTGTCCCGGGGCCGCCGGCGCATCGCGGTGGTCGGCGGCGCCCTGCACGGCCGCCAGGGAACCGACCGGCTGCGCACCGACGGCTACCGCGAGGCACTCGTGGCGGCGGGCCTGCCCTTCGAGACCGGCCTGGTGGTGCGGGTGGACGCCTATCACTGGCAGGACGGTGCGCGGGCCGCCGCCGCGCTGATGGAGCGCGACCCCCGCCCGGACGCGCTGCTGTGCCTGAACGACCATCTCGCCCTGGGCGCGCTGCGGGCCCTGCACGAGCTGGGACGTCGGGTGCCGGGCGATCTCGACGTGGTCGGTTTCGACGACATCGAGGCCTCCCGTTACAGCGTCCCCACCCTCACGACCGTCGCCCCCGACAAGCAGGAGATCGCCCGGGCCGCCGTCGCCCAGCTACTGGCCCGGATCGACGCCCCGGACACCGCGCCGCAGGGCGACCATGTGGCCGGGCACCGGCTCATCGTGCGGGAGAGCTCGGGGGGCTGAGGTGTACGGGAGGGCGGCCCTCCCCGCCCGGCCTGGGCGCGCACAGCAGGCCCTTCACCCATTCGGGTGAGCGATGCCGAGCCGGGCACGGGACACGACGCCGTCCCCGCCCGGCCAGGACGATCATGCCGCTGACCAGCCCGCCGTCGAAGCGTGCCGGTCAGGGTGGCAGCATGGCGGCATGGACGTCCGCCGCAGGAACAACGTGAATGTCATCGGCCGCGACGACGCGCCGGTGCTGGTGCTGGCACACGGTTTCGGCTGCGACCAGAACATGTGGCGCCTGGTGGTGCCGGCTCTGGCGGAGCGGTTCCGGGTGGTGCTCTTCGACTACGTGGGTTCCGGCAGGTCGGATCTGTCGGCCTGGAACGAGGAGCGGTACTCCTCGCTGCACGGCTACGCGTCCGATGCCGTCGACGTCTGCGAGGAACTGGACCTTCGGCAGGCGGTGTTCGTGGGGCACTCGGTCAGCGCCATGGTCGGGGTGCTGGCCGCGCAGGCCGCGCCCGAGCGGATCGGGGCGCTCGTGATGGTGACACCCTCGCCCCGCTACATCGACGACGAGGGATACCGCGGCGGCTTCAGCACTGAGGACATCGACGAGCTGCTGGACTCCCTGGAGGCGAACTACCTGGGCTGGTCGTCCGCGATGGCCCCGGTGATCATGGGCAATCCGGAGCGTCCGGAGCTGGGTCAGGAGCTGACCAACAGCTTCTGCGCCACCGACCCCGACATCGCGCGTGTCTTCGCGCGGACGACCTTCCTGACCGACAGCCGCGAGGACCTCAAGGGCGTGACCCTACCGACCCTCGTACTGGAGTGCGAGCAGGACGCCATCGCACCCCGTGAGGTCGGCGCCTATGTGCACACGGCGATCCCCTCCTCCCGTCTGGTCACCCTCGATGCCACCGGGCACTGCCCGCAGCTCAGCGCGCCGGAGGCCACCGCCGGGGCGATCCTCGACTTCCTGGAGTCCGTGTAGTGATGTGTCGCGCGAACGGCGTGCCGGAGCCTGCCGGGACCGGGGGCCCGGCAGGCACGGACGCGGCGTTCACCGCGCTGCTGGAGGACAGTGCGGAGGACCTCTACGAGTCGGCACCGTGCGGCTATCTGTCCACGCTGATGGACGGCACCATCGCCAAGATCAACGCGACACTGCTGGACTGGCTCGGACTGGAACGCGAGGCCGTGGTGGGCCGCAAGCGCTTCACGGATCTGCTCACCGTCGGCGGGAAGCTGTACCACGAGACGCACTTCGCGCCGCTGCTGCGCATGCAGGGCGAGCTGCGCGGCATCGCGCTGGACCTGAGGCGCGAGGGCGGTGGCCGGCTGCCGGTGCTGGTCTCCGCCGTGGTCAAGTACGGCACCGAGGGCGAGCCCCTGCTGATCCGCGTCACCGTCTTCGACGCCTCCGACCGCCGCGCCTACGAAACGGAGCTCCTGCACCGCCGCAAGGAGGCCGAGCGGGCCCACGCCGAGGCGGTCGAGGCCCGGCGGCAGGCCGAGGCCGACCGGGCCCGGCTCGCCGACGCACTCGCCGTTCTGCAACGTTCCCTCGTGCCGGACTCGCTGCCCGCCGTGCCGGGTCTCGAGACGGCCGTGCACTACCACACGGCCGCCCCTGACCAGCTCGGCGGCGACTTCTACGACCTGTTCCCCGTCGCCGGAGACCGGTGGGCGTTCTTCCTCGGCGACGTGTGCGGCAAGGGCCCCGAGGCCGCCTCCCTCACCTCGCTGACCCGCTACACCCTGCGGGCCGCCGCCCACCACGACCCGGATCCGGCCGCGGCCCTGGCCACGCTGAACGCCGTACTGCACGAGCGGTACACGGCCGACGGCGACCCCCGCTACTGCACCTGCGTCTTCGGGATCGTCGAGCCCGGCGGGGACCACGGTCCGACGGTCGTGCGCCTCGCCTCCGGCGGTCACCCGCCGGCGCTCGTCCTGCGGTCCGACGGCGGCGCCGAGTTCCTGCCCACGCCCGGCGGCCTGCTCGTCGGCGTCCTGCCCCAGGCACCGATCGGCACCGCGCGGACCGTCCTGAGCGCCGGCGACACGCTCGTGCTGTACACCGACGGGCTCACGGAGGCCCGCACCGGTCCCGGCCGCGACGACCTGTACGGCGAGGACGCCCTGCGCGCCTTCTGCGCCGGCCTCGCTCCCGCCGCTCCGGATGAGGTGATCACCGCACTCACCGGGCTGCTGGCCGGCTTCGGCGACGGGTTGAACGACGACACCGCCCTGCTCGCCCTCGGCGTCCCCGCCGACTCCTGCCTCATACGCCCCGCAACGGGCCTCCCCTCATGAAGACGCTGACCATGAGCCACCGCGACGCCGCGACCGGACCCGTCCTCCACGTGGCCGGCGAGTTGGACTACGACCAGGCCCCCGAACTGCGCCGCCAGGTCGACCAGCTCCCCCTGACACCGGGACAGTGCCTGGTCCTCGACCTCTCCGGCCTCGAGTTCTGCGACTCTTCCGGCATCACCGCCCTGCTCGCCGCCCGCCAGCACGCCCTGGCCGCCGAGGCCGGCATCGTCCTGGCCGGCGTACCGGCGAACCTGCTGCGTGTCCTCACGCTCGTGGGTCTCGACCAGGTCTTCACCCTGCGCCCTTGAGAGACCACCCCTTCTCGGGGCGACCCTGCCGGACGCGGCGAGTGCGAGGGCGTCGGGGAGGTGCGCGCGTACGCAGTCGCGGGCGACGCGCAGGGTGACGCCGGTGAGGTACATGTCGAGCAGGTGCAGTTCGCCGGGGCGGAAGTGGTTGCCCGCGCTTTCGCAGATCCCTTCCGGCGTCAGGCACTTGAGACGAGGGCGAGCTGCTCGACACGGCCGGCGGCCTCCACGGCGATGTCGAGGCTCTGCGGGATCGGCTCCGGCTTCTCGGCGGTGGCGGCCCCGAACTTTCGCGCCATCTCGCGGTGCTCGGCGTCGGGATCGACGTAGAACACCTCGGAGGCGCCGAGCGCGCGGGCGATGTCGCACACACAGAGGCCGATGCTGCCGCGGGCGACGACGAGGACCCGGGCTCCGGGACGGGCCTTGAGGTGGTGCCGGATCGTCGTGGACAACGGCTTCCGGGCGGGCTGCCCGGTCCTCGCCGTCTCCATCAGCCGCCGAGGTGTTCGAGGAGTGGGAGGGCCTGCTGGCGGCCTCGCTGCGCGAGCACGGCGCCGAGCCCGAGCGGGCGGCACAGCCGCGACGCTGATCGTCGCGGCGGTCGAGGGCACGGTGGCCATGTGCCGCGCCAAGCGCAGCACACAGCCACTGCATCACACCGCCGAGCAATTGCAGGCGCCCGTCCGCGCGGTGGTCAAGGACTAGCTCTGCGGCGGTCGCCGAGACCTGGAACATTGGGCACAGGACGTTTCCAGAAGGAAGGGGATCCGCCGGCCATGTCACTCGCTCGCGTGCACAACTTCTCCCTCTCGCTCGACGGCTTCGGCACCGGTGAGGGACTGAGCCGTGACGCGCCGTTCGGCCATGCCGGCGAAAGGCTGCACGAGTGGATGTTCGCCACGCGGTTCTGGCACGAGATGGCTGGCCGGTCCGGCGGGACCGGCGGCCTCGACGATGCCTTCGCACGGCAGCACACGCCCGGGGTCGGCGCCGAGATCATGGGCGCGGGGAAGTTCGGTTACCCCGGATGGCACAACGACCCGGAGTGGAAGGGGTGGTGGGGGCCCAACCCGCCGTTCCACACGCCGACCTTCATCCTCACCCACCATCCACGCCCGTCGATCGAGATGGAGGGCGGCACGACATTCCACTTCCTCGACGTTTCGCCCGCGAAGGCGCTCGAGACGGCCCGCGAGGCCGCGGACGGCCAGGACGTACGCATCGGCGGGGGACCCACCGTGATCCGCGACTTCCTGGCAGCGGGGCTCATCGACCACATGCACGTCACGGTGGTCCCGATCCTGCTCGGCCGCGGCGTACGCCTCTGGGACGGGCTGGAGGACGTCGAGAAGGACTACGAGGTCGAGGCCACCTCCTCGCCCGGCGGTGTCACGCATGTGACGTTCACCCGTACGGGCCTCTGAGCTTCCCGTGGGCGGCCCGCCGCGGCCGGGTTCATAGGATGAGGCGTTCCGTCCGACCACGCACGAAGCGCAGGGGCTGATGTCACGGCCGAACCTGACCACCGCCACGTCCACCCGGCTGGTGGACCTGTTCCGCCGCAGCGGACTGACCGAAGGCGCGCACGTCACCGAGCAGTGGGCGGCGGACGCGCTGGAGGTCTCGCGCACGCCGGTGCGCAAGGCGATGCTCTTCCTCGCCGAGGTCGGCATCCTCGACCGGGTCCCCCACCACGGCTTCTTCCTCAGGCGGGACGCGAGCGCCCTGACCCGGCCCGACCTCGCCGACGGCGAGGACGCGGAGCAGACGGCGTACTTCGAGATCGCCGACGACTACGTCGGCGGGCGCTTCACCGGCTCCTTCACCTCGGCCGACATCAGCCGCCGCTACCGGCTGACCCCGCGCCAGGCCGACCGTGTGCTGTCCCGTATGGAGGCCGAGGACCTGGTGCGGCGCAAGGCGGGCGGCCGGGGCTGGGAGTTCCGGCACGTCATGGCGACCGCCGAGGCTCACGACCAGAGCTACCGGTTCCGGATGGTCGTCGAGCCGGCCGCGCTGCTGGAACCCGGATTCACCGTGGACGCGGAGGCCTTCGCACGGCACCGGCAGCAGCAGGAGGCGCTGCTGCGCAGTGACATCCTGCTGCTGCCGCGGGCCGAGCTGTTCCAGGTCAACGCGTCGTTCCACGAGATGCTCGTGGGCTGCTCCGGGAACGCGTTCCTGCTGGATGCCGTGCGGCGCCAGAACCGGTTGCGGCGGCCGATCGAGTACCGGCACCAGGTCGACCGGTCCCGGCTGACCGGCCAGGCCCGGGAGCATCTGCGGCTCCTGGACCTGGTGGAGGGCGGGGATCTGGAGGAGGCGTCGGCCTTTCTGCACCGGCATCTGAACAAGGTGCGGTCGGTGAAGACGGGGGTCGTCGACGAGGCCTAGCTCGGTCCGCCGTCTGTCGTCCGCGGCTCCGATGTGGCTGGTCGCGCGGTTCCCCGCGCCTCTTTCGGGCGGCGTCATCAAGCAAGTTGTGTCAATGCGCGGCTTGAGACAATATTGGGGGTACCGCTACCGGCCGCTGGACCGGGTGCTGCCGCCGGCGGAGCTGCGGACATTGCCGTACGCGGTGCGGATCCTGCTGGAGAACATCGCCCGGTGCGCTCCGGAGGCCCTCGCGGATGTGGTTGCCCGAGCACGGTCCGGGAAGGGCGCCTGCGAGGTTCCGGTGCATCCGAACCGGATCATGCTGCAGGACACCACGTGTCTGCCGGCCCTGGCCGACTTCGCCGCGATGCGCGACAGCGTCGCCGAGCTGGGCGGGGATCCCGGCCGGCTGCAACCGTCGGTTCCGGTCGACATCCGGGACAGTTCGGCGGTCATCGCATCGCTCTCTCCTGTGGGCTTCCCTGCGGGCGGCACCCCACTCCAGTCCGGCACTGATCAACCGGTATTCCGGTCGGACCGGGTCCCGGTCCGCCCGCCGCACCCCTTGGCGCTCCCCCGCGCACCACCACCCGACCGGAAAACGCTTGGACGCCGCGGTCGCCGTCGCGGGACACTTCCGGACTCGACCCAAATCCACACATTCGTTGCGGCGGACACAGGGGTGGAATGGAAACGCCTGATTCTCGGAGGGTTCAGCCGGGCAAACGCTCGGTCTTACTCGCACTTCGCTATTACGGACGGGAGTTGGCCCGGCTGCGCCGGCTGACGGTACCCGCGATGGTGCTGATGGCGCTCGGCAACATCGGAATCAACTACGTGGCGCCGCTGATCGTCGCCAAGCTCGTCGGCGACCTCGCCGGTGACGAGGACGTCACGGTCGACTCGGCACTGCCGTACGTCCTCGGCTTCGCCGGTGTCCTGCTGCTCGCGGAGGCTCTGTGGCGCGTAGCCCTGCACTGCCTCTTCCGCCTCGAAAGCCTCGGCATCGAGCATCTGTACGTGATCGGGATGGACGAGCTGTTCGCCAAGGACGCCGCGTTCTTCCACGACAACTTCGCCGGTTCGCTGACCAAGCGGGTCCTGAGCTTCGCCTCGCGTTTCGAGCAGTTCGTGGACACGGTGACGTTCCAGGTCGTGGGGAGCTTCGTGCCACTGGCGTTCGGCGCGGTGGTGCTGTGGCGCTACGAACCGCTGCTCGTCGTCGGTCTGCTGGTGACGATCGCGCTGACGGCGGTGCTGGTCGTGCCGCTCATCCGGCGCCGCCAGCGGATCGTCGACCAGCGTGAGGAGGCGATCGCCCGGGTGTCCGGCCATGTCGCCGACAGCCTGATGAACATGGACACCGTACGCGCGTTCGCCGCGGAGAAGAGCGAGGCGGCCGAGCACCGCTCCCGGGTCGCGGTGTCGCGCCGGCTCACCGTGCGGTCGTGGGACTACGGCAACCTGCGCATCGACACACTGGTCGCGCCGATGTCCGTGCTCACCAACGCGATGGGCCTGCTGCTCGCGGTCACGCTCGCCGGGGGCCCGCACGGCGTGGAGGCGATCGTGGTCGCGTTCGCCTACTACGGCAACGCGACCCGGATCATGTTCGAGTTCAACCAGATCTACCGCCGCCTTGAGAGCTCGATGACGGAGGCCGCCCAGTTCACCGAACTGCTGCTGACGCCGCCGACCGTGCTCGACCCGGCGTCGCCGGAGCCGCTGTGCTCCCGGGCGGCCGACGTCCGCTTCGAGAAGGTCACTTTCGCACACCGTGGCGGCCGACCACTGTTCGACGGGCTGGACCTGGCCGTGCCGAGCGGGGCGAAGCTCGGCCTGGTCGGCCGGTCCGGCGGCGGCAAGACCTCGCTCACCCGGCTGCTGCTGCGGATGACCGACATCGACGCCGGCCGCATCCTGATCGGCGGTCAGGACATCAGCCGGCTGCGCCAGGCCGACCTGCGCAGCCGGATCGCCTACGTGCCGCAGGACCCGGCGATGTTCCACCGCACCCTGCGGGACAACATCGCGTTCGCCCGGCCGGACGCCACCGACGCCGAGATCCGCCAGGCGGCCGAGGCGGCCCATGTCACCGAGTTCGCCGACGCTCTGCCCGACGGATTCGACACGATGGTGGGCGAGCGCGGCATCAAGCTGTCCGGTGGTCAGCGCCAGCGGGTCGCTCTCGCCCGGGCGATCCTGCGTGACGCGCCGATCCTGCTGCTCGACGAGGCGACCAGCGCACTGGACTCCGAGAGCGAGCTGCTCGTCCAGGAGGCGCTGTGGCGGCTCATGGAAGGGCGGACGGCGCTCGTGGTGGCGCATCGGCTGAGCACGGTCGCCACCATGGACCAGCTCGTCGTCCTCGACCGGGGCCGGATCGTCGAGCAGGGTACCCACCAGGAGTTGCTCGCGATCGACGGGGCCTACGCGAAACTGTGGCAGCACCAGTCGGGCGGCTTCCTGGACGACGACCCGGGGCGGGCCGAGGTGGTGTGAGGACAGGCCCGGTTCTCACCTGCCGTGCAGCAGGGGAAAGCCGTTCAGTAGCCGCTGGAGGTGCATGACCTGCCGCGGAACGAACTCGGCGATCGTGAGGCCGACGACGTCCGCGGCCCGGTCGATGTCGGCGACGACGCGGCGCACCTCACCCCTGGTGAGCCCACCGGGGACGAGCCCGAGTCCGAGTCCGATCTCGTCACTGTCGACGGTGTCGACGGTGTCGACGTCGAAGTGGACGGCGACGCGTGAGCAGCCGGTGGCCGCGAGCCATGCGAGGAGGGCTGGGTGCGGGCGCGCAGCCCGTTCGGGCCGAACGACCGGACGGCCCCGTTCGGCGATGTCGGGGAGGTCGTCGTCGGTCCACTCGTGCAGGCCCACGAGGGCGACGCGGTCCGGGGAGACGGTGGCCGGCAGCAGCTTGAGGACGTCGGGGTCGCCGTGGCCGGTGAGGGCGGCGACGGCCATGGCGTGACAGCCGTGGTACTCGCTGTCCGGGGTGCCGATGTCGCGGTGCGAGTCGATCCAGATGACGGCCAGGTCGTCGCCGTGGCGGCGGGCGAGTTCGGAGAACGGCGCCACGCTGACGGCGGACTCGCCGCCGAGGACCGTGATCCGGGCCGGGTCGTGTTGCGCAGGACGTGCGGTGCGCTCGCGAGCTGTGCGACGACGGCCGACTTGGCCTCGACACCGTCGCGTTCCGCGAGGCCGTCGTCGGTCATGATGACCGGGACGGTCGCGGTGGGGCCGTCGTGCGGGGGCAGGACCGCTTGGAGGACCGCGGTGCCGGCCGCTTGGCCTCGGCGGGCCGTGTCCAGCGGCAATTCGGGGGCGAGTTCCTCGACGACGGCGGCACCTGCGCCCTGCCACTGGGGCCAGACCAGACGCAGATGGTCGTCCGCTCCGCGGTCGGCGTCGGCGTGACTCATGGATCTCCTGTCCGGGAGACGGGTGCTGTGCCGTCGCCGCGCTGGGCGTCGGGGGCGCTCCAGCCGGCAAGGAGGGCGAGGGTCTGGGCGGAGGCGGAGCCGGGTTCGGCGGTGTAGACGCACACGGTCTGGCCCGGATCGGCGGGGAAGGCCAGGGTCTCGTGGTGCAGGGTGAACTCGCCGACCACGGGGTGCTGGAAGTGCTGCGTGCCGTAGACGCACTGCGCCACCCGGTGGCTGTCCCACCAGGAGCTGAACTCCGGCATCTTGACGACTGCTTCCCCGATGAGTTCGTTGAGCCGGGCGTCGTCGGGATGGCGTCCGGCCTCCAGGCGCAGATCGGCCACGACGATCTCCGCGACCTGGTCCCAGTTGAGGTACAGCTCGCGGGCGGCGGGGTCGAGAAGGACGTAGCGGGCGAAGTTGCGTTCCCGGTACGGCAGCGCGTCCCAGTCCGTGATCAGGGCGCGGGCCAGCCGGTTGGCGGCCAGCACGTCCTGCCGGTGGTTGGCGACGAAGGCCGGTGAGACGCCGTTGAGGAGCTCCAGCATCTGATGGACCTCGGGGCGCACGCGCTGCACGCGCTCCGGGCGGCGGCGCCGGGCGCGGGTGATGGAGGGCCGGGCGAGGTCGAAGAGATGGCCGCGTTCGTCGTCGTCCAGACGCAGGGCACGCGCGACGGCGTCCAGCACTGCCTCGGAGACGTTGGGGTGGCGGCCCTGCTCGAGGCGGGTGTAGTAGTCCGTGCTCACCCCTGCCAGGCGCGCGACCTCCTCACGGCGCAGCCCCGGCACCCTGCGGACGCCGCCGCCCGGGGACAGACCCGCGTCACCCGGGCTCAGGCGCGCCCGGCTGCTGCGCAGGAAGTCTCCCAGTTCGGCGTTCTGCCCCATCCCCACAGTATTCGCCCGGCGCGATCCGCTCTCCTCGTCAAGGGTGGCCCAGCCGGACCCAGGCTCGACTGGGCCAGGCTTGCGGCCCGCCCGGACCCGCGGTGGCGAGAGCCTGGAAAGGCACCCCGGTCCTGGAGGACCGGACCCACCCTGCTCGCCTCGGCACTGTCCTCATGGAGCACGTCCCACCATGCCTTTCATCGTCTACATCCTCGGGTTCGGCACCTTCGCGCAGGGCACTTCGGAGTTCATGCTCTCCGGGCTGCTGCCCTCGGTCGCCGACGATCTGGACGTGTCGCTGTCGGAGGCGGGGCTGCTGGTCTCGGCGTTCGCCGCCGGCATGATCGTCGGAGCGCCGCTGCTGGCCATGGCCACGCTCAAGCTGCCCCGTCGTGCCGCTCTGGCCGGCTTCCAGGCGGTGTTCATCGCCGGGCACGCGGCCGCCGCGCTCGTGCCGCACTTCGCGTTCCAGCTGGTAATGCGCGCGGTCACGGGCATGGCGTACGCCGGGTTCTGGGCGCTGGCCTCGGTCGCGGCGGTCTCCCTCGTCCCCGCCGACCGGCGCGGCAAGGCGATGTCCGTGGTGGTGTCCGGTCTGAGCCTGTCCATGATCATCGGTGTTCCGGCCGGCACGCTGCTGGCCCAGCACGCCAGTTGGCAGGCCGCGTTCTGGGCGGTGGCCGCGATGACCTCGCTGTCCGCGATCGCGCTGCTGCTCGTCCCGCCCGGCGGGCGCGGCACCGGGGCACCACCGTTGAGGCCGCGTACGGAACTGCGCTCCCTGGCCGTGCCCCGGCTGTGGGTCGCCTACACCACCACCGCGCTGACGGTCTCCGCCACCATCGCGGTCTTCTCCTACCTCGGGGCCCTCCTTCAGGACGTCACGGGCCTCTCCGAGGGGCTCGTGCCGATGGTGCTCGGGCTGTACGGGGTGGGAGCGCTGGCCGGACTGACCGCAGGCGGCCGCTGGGCCGACCGGACTCCCTTCGGGGTCCTGCTGTCCGGCATGGGCGGGGTCGTGGCCGTGGCCACGGCCATCGCGCTGACCGCGGACACCGCTTCGGCCGTGGTCCCGCTGGCGGTGCTCCTCGCCGCCGGTGGGTTCGTGACCAACCCGGCGGTGAACGCACGGGTGTTCGCGATCCTGGGCGAGACCAGGACGCTGGGCGGCGCCGTGAACATCGCCGCGTTCAACGTCGGCATCGCGGTCGCTCCCTGGGTGTCCGGCCTGGTCATCGACGCGGGACCCGGCCTCGCGGGCATCGGCTGGGTCGGCGCGGCCTTCGCCCTGGCGGCTGTCGCGAGCACGCTGCTGGACCGGCTCCTCACCCCTCGCGCCCTCTCCCGCTGAACCGGCCGCGACGGGCTGCGCACCGGCATCGGTGCGTCGGCGGACAACCCCCTGGCAGAACGAACTCTTGGAGGTCCACCATGAAGGCGATCGTGACGCGACGTTTCGGAAACCCGCCGGAGACGGTGCTCGAGGAACGGCCGAAGCCGATTCCGCGTGCGGGGTTCACGCTGGTCAGGATGCGTGCCGCGACGATCAATCAGCTCTCCGGCACGATCCGCAAGGGCGATTTCGGATTCCCCGAGGCGCCGCTCGTCCTGGGCAACGAGGGTGCTGGAGTCGTCGAGGAGAGCGACCGTTTCGCCCCCGGCGCCCGGGTGGCCGTCTACGGCCACTCCGACCTCGGCGTGACCGTGGACGGCCTCTTCCAGGAGTGGGCCCTGATCAGGGACGACCGTCTGCTGCCGCTGCCCGACACCCTCGACTGGGCTCAGGGGTCGGCCCTCACGGTCAACTACCTGACCGCGTGTCTGGCCCTCACCAAAGCCGCGAAGCTCCAGGGCGGGCAGAGCGTCCTCGTGTCCGGGGCCACCGGCTCACTGGGCCACGCCGTGATGCAGACCGCCGGGGCACTCGGCGCGCGGACCGTCGCTCTGGTCTCGTCCGCGCGGAAGGCGCGCCGGGCAGCCGAGGCGGGAGCGTCGGCGGTCGTCGACTCCTCCTCTCGCGAAATCGACGAGGCCATCGCCGAACTCACCGACGGCCAGGGCGTCGACATCGCCCTGGACCCGGTCGGCGGCCCGCGCCTCGGTGAACTGGTCCGCTCCGTCCGCCGGCACGGCACGGTCGTCTCCCTCGGCTTCACCGGCGGCAGGCAGGCCACCGTCGACATCATGGACCTCCTCACCGGCGAACGCGTCGTCACCGGCTACGGCGTGCACGGCGACTCCGACGTGGAGATCACCAAGGGCCTGGACGACATCGGCCGCCTGGCCACCGAGGGCCGTCTGCGTCCCGTCATCGACAGCAGGTACGCGCTCGCCGACTTCGAGGACGGCTACGCACGTCTGCCGTCACGGGACGCCGTGGGGTCCATCGCGCTGGAGCTGTGAGGCCCTGCGGAGACCTTCGACGCCGTCCCGCCCGGGGCCCGGGCCGTCAGGGCCTCCAGGAGGAGGTCCACCGCCTGCCCGAAGGAGCTGTCCGCCATTCCGGGCAGCACGGGGCGGACCGCGGTGAGGGACGGGTAGGTCTCCGGGTCCAGGTCCTGGTAGACGTCCCGCCAGGCCCGGTGGTCGGCGTCTCGCTGCTGTCGCGGGAGGGCGTGGAACGCGGCCTCCGCCGCGGCGTGGCTGAGGACGGTGTCGATGAAGGCCAGGTAGAGCCGGGCGGCGTCGGCCGGCGCGAAGCCCGCGTTCAGCAGGAGACCGATCCCCGTGTCCACGGCGTGGATCTCGTTCCGGCGCCGGGTCACCCGGTGGGCGGCCATGGCGGCCGCCCGGGGATGGGCGAGGTATCCCGCACGGACCCGCGTCGCCATCTCGCGCAGCGAGGCCACCCAGTCGTCTCCGGGGACGAAGCCGGCCATCGCGTCGCCGATGATCCGGTCGGCGATGGCGAGCACCAGGTCATCGGTGCCGTCAAAGTAGCGGTACAGCGCGGTCGGGTCGCAGCCCAGTGCCGCGCCGAGCCGGCGCACGCTCAGCGCCTCGGGGCCGTGCTCCCCGATCAGGCGCAGGGCGGTCTCGACGATCAACTGCTCCGACAGCACGACACCGGAACGGGTGGGCCGCCGACGCCGGCGCTCCTGCGGGACACGGGTGGACATGACCCGGACTCCTCTCGTCGCACGCGTGTGCAACGCAGTGAACGACCCCGGGCGGCTTACGTCAACAGGGTTGACCCAATGTGGACGCCGGTTGTTCCATCACAGTCCCGCGCGGCTCTTCCCACCGTGTCCCCCGAGGAGCCATTCATGTCGTCCGCACCCTCCCAGCCACGCCCCGCCCTGCGCCGTTCCCTCGGTGTCGTCGACGGCGTCGCCATCGCCGCGTCCAGCACCGCGGCCACCACCAGCATCGCCATCGGCATGGGCACGATCGCGACGGTCGTGGGCCTCCATGCCCCGGCGCTGCTGCTCCTGGCGTTCCTGCCGGTGCTCGGCATCGCCACCGCTTACGCCCGTCTCAACCGCTCGGAACCCAACTGCGGCAACGGCTACACCTGGGTCGGCAGATCCCTCGGGCCCTGGCCCGGCTTCCTGACCGGCTGGGTGACGCTGGTCGGCTCGGTCATCTTCTGCGCCTACACCAGCGCGATCATGGGCTCGGTCGTCCTGCTCTTCGCCAACAAGGCCGGCCTGAGCAGCCTCGCCGGGATCGCCCTCGATCCGACGTCCACCGGCGTCTGTACGGCGGTCGGCCTGGTGATCCTGCTCGCCCTCACGGCCCTGGCCGTCACCGGCGTCCGGGGCGCGACCCGGTTCCAGTTCGCCCTGCTGGTCTTCGAGTACGCCGTGCTGCTGGGCTTCTGCGGCTGGGCCCTGGTCACCGGCGACCACGCCTTCTCCCTCTCCTGGTTCAACCCCTTCGAGATCTCCAGCGGCACCAGCTTCGCCCAGGGCATGGTCCTCGCGGTGTTCTTCTTCTGGGGCTGGGACGCGGCCTTCAGCGTCACCGAGGAGACGAAGCGCCCGGACGACTCGGCCCGCGGGGGTCTCATCGCCCTCTTCGCCATGCTCGGCCTGTTCCTCTTCGCCTCGGTCGCCTTCCAGCGGGAGATGAGCCTGACCGAACTCGTCCGCAACGGCCCCCAGGCCCTGCCCTACCTGGGGGCGAAACTGGCCGCCGAACCCTGGGCCACCCTGCCCCTGGTCGCGCTGATGTTCTCCGCCGTCGCCTCCGTGCAGGCCACCCTGATCCCCACGGCACGCGGACTGCTCGCCATGGGCCGCGACCGCACCATGGGGCCGCTGTGGACCCGGATCCACCCGCGGTACGGCACCCCCGCCGTCGGTACGGCCGTCGTGATGTCCATCGCCGCGGTGATCGCCCTGGCCGCCTTCGCGATCCCCAAGCTGAGCGACATGCTGCTGGCCGCCGTCAACGCCATCGGCCTGATCGTCGCCCTCTACTACGGCCTCACGGCGCTCGCCTGCGCCGTGCGCTTCCGCTCCGCGCGTCACGACGGACCACGCGAGGCGCTGCTCGCCGTCGGCGTGCCGGCCGTGGCGGGGCTGGTGCTGCTGGGCCTCGGCGGCCACCTCGGCTACTCGTACCTGACCATGAGCGATCACTTCGAACTGAGCCCGGACAACGGCTGGTTCATGTTCTCGCTGCCCGCCGTGATCGTGCTCGCGGGACTGGGCATGGCGGCCGTGGCCAAGTACGTCCGGCGCTCGCCGTACTTCACGACGGGGCACGGCACCGACGCCGATGCCCTCACCCTCCCGATGGACCGCACGGCGGTCTGAACCCACCCCCATGGAGTTCACCCTGATGTCGCACCCCCACGCCACGGGACCGGCCGACCTCGTCTTCACGGGCGGCCCCGTGCACACCGTCGATCCCGCCCGCAGCCGCGCCACCGCCGTGGCCGTGCGCGGCGGGCGGATCGCCGCCGTCGGCCACGACGAGGTGCGCGAGCTGATCGGGCCGCGCACCGAGGTCGTCGACCTCGCCGGAAAGCTGCTGCTGCCCGGGTTCCAGGACGCGCACGTCCATCCGCTGGGCGCGGGCATCGAGCTCGGCCAGTGCCATCTCGGCGACACCGTCGACCCTGCCGAGTACCTGCGCAGGATCAGGGCGTACGCGGACGAGCATCCGGACGCCGAGTGGATCACCGGTGGCGGCTGGTCCCTGGAGGCGTTCCCCGGCGGCTCCCCCACCGCCGCCACCCTCGACGCGATCGTCCCGGACCGCCCCGTCTTCCTGCCCAACCGTGACCACCACGGCGCCTGGGTCAACAGCCGGGCCCTGGAACGCGCGGGCATCGACGCCCGTACGCCCGATCCCGCCGACGGGCGCATCGAGCGCGACGCCGGGGGCAACCCCACCGGGATGCTCCAGGAGGGCGCGGTCCACCTGGTGGGCCGGCTGCTGCCGGACCCCACACCCGAGGAGAAGCTCGCCGCTCTGCTGCGCGCCCAGGCCGTGCTGCACTCCCACGGCGTCACCGCCTGGCAGGACGCCATCATCGGCACGTACGCCAACATGACCGACCCGGCGCCCGCCTACCAGGCGGCCCTGGACCGGGGCCTACTGACCGCCCGGGTCGTCGGCGCGCTGTGGTGGGACCGCGAGCGCGGCGCCGAGCAGATCTCCGAACTGGCCGCCACCCGGGAGGAGTTGAGCCGGGACCGGTTCCGCGCCGGCACGGTGAAGATCATGCAGGACGGCATCGCCGAGAACCACACCGCCGCCATGCTCGACCCGTACCTGACCGGCTGCGGCTGCTCCTCGGACAACAGCGGCATCAGCTTCGTGGAGCCGGGCGAGCTGCGGAAGTACGTCACGGAGCTCGACGCGCTCGGCTTCCAGGTCCACTTCCACGCGCTCGGCGACCGCGCGGTGCGTGAGGCGCTCGACGCGGTGGAGTCCGCCCGGGCCGCCAACGGCCATCGCGACACACGGCACCACCTCGCGCACCTCCAGGTCGTCCACCCCCGCGACCTGCCGCGATTCCGCGAACTGGGCGCGAGCGCCAATCTGCAGATGCTGTGGGCCGCGCACGAACCGCAGATGGACGAACTGACGCTGCCCTTCCTGGGCGCGGAGCGCGGCGCGTGGCAGTACCCCTTCGGTGATCTGCTGCGCGCCGGCGCGACCCTCGCCGCCGGCAGCGACTGGCCGGTCAGCAGCCCGGACCCGCTCCAGGCCATCCATGTCGCCGTCAACCGGATCTCGCCCGACGCACCCGGGGGCACCCCCGCCTTCCTGCCGGAGCAGCGCCTCGACCTGGGCACGGCCATCGCCGCCTACACGGCGGGCAGCGCCTATGTGAACCACCTCGACGACATCACCGGCAGCATCACCGCCGGCAAGTCGGCCGACCTGGTCGTCCTCGACCGCGATCCGTTCGCGGGCCCGGCCGAGGAGATCGCCACGACCCGGGTCCTGGAGACCTTCGTCGAGGGCCGGCGGGTCCACACCGCCGGATAAGGGGCCTGAGCGCGGACCCGCAGGCGTGTTCCAATGCACCTGCGGGATCCGCGTGAAACGGTGAACGGGGGGGACGAGACATGGTGGAGTCGCCGGGACGTGAGGCGCTGCGATCCGTTCTCTGGCTGGTGATCGCTGTCGCGGCTCTCACGTTCGGAGTGGCGTCGGCCCTCGAGATCCGCGGAGCGCTGGAGCGGGAGCGGGAGTTCCGTGCCGCGCCGGCCTGCGCTTCCGTTCCGGTGCGGGCGTCGGGGTGCGTGTGGGAGCAGGAGTTCACCGTCCGCGAGGCCGACACGAACCGTGGTGAGCGGAACGCGTCCCCGGAGGCGGAGCTGGTCCTGCCGTCCGGCAAGCCGTGGAAGGTGACGTTCCTGCGGGCCGCTCCCGTGGTCTCCGAACTGGAGCCGGACGACAGGGTCGTCGGCCTGATCTGGCACGGGCGGGTCGTCGAGGTACGGGACTCCGACGGGCGGCGGCAGCAGACGTCCGCCGGGCCGGTGGGGTGGCCCGAGGACCGGCTGGGCGGCGCGCTGGCCTGTGTGTCGTTCGGCCTGACGGCCCTCGTGGGAGGACTGTGGCCGCTCCTCGCGCGGGGCGACCGGCGTCACGCGAAGGCGGGGACCGTGGTGCGGTGGCACGGCGTCGGCCTGGGCGCCACCGCGATCCTGACCCTCTGGGCCCAGTCGGCCAATGACTGGCCGATGTGGGCGATACCGGCGATCTGGGGGCCGCTCGCGCTGCTCGTCCTGGCCTGCATGACGGCCTTCGCCATCGCCGCCGTCCGCGGCGACCTGGACGACGACGCGCCGCAGGAAACACACCCGCAGACCGCCTGAGGCCCGGCCCCGTGCGCCTCAGGTCTGCCGCGCGTGCACGGGACTGTTGGCGACATCCTCCGGACAGGTCCCGTGCCCCTGCCTGCTCCGCCGGTCTCGCCGCCAGTCGAACGTCGCCAGGGCCAGGGAGGCCGCCATGCCGACGAGTGCGGCACCCAGCCCGATGACGAGAGCGCCCCGGTAGTCGCCGCTCCCGCCGAGCACCAGGTAGAAGAGGCCGGGCAGCGCCGCGGTGCCCACGGCGGCGCCGAGCCGCTGCCCGGTCTGCAGCGCGCCGCCCGCCGCACCCGCCATGTGCACGGGAACGTCGCGCAGGGTCATGGTGATGTTCGGGGAGATCACACAGCCGCTTCCGGCGCCGCCGAGGAACAGCAGTGGAGCGGCGGCCCAGGGCGCGACGTCGAGGGGCGCGAAGCGGAGCAGCAGCGCGGTGCCGCCGAGGCCGATGATCACAGCCGTGAGACCACCCACGGTGAGGATGCGCCCGAGCCGGTCCACCAGCCGCCCGGCGATCGCGGCCGCGCAGGCCGAGCCGAGGGCGAAAGGGGTCACGGCGAGGCCGGAGCGGAGCGGGGAGAAGCCCAGACCGTCCTGGTAGAAGAGCGCGAAGACCAGCCAGACGCCGCTGAAGCCGACGAAGTAGAGCGTGCCGACGCCGGCCCCGACCGCGTAGCCGCGCACGGTGGTGAACAGGCGCGGATCGAGCAACGGCTCAGTATCGCGGGCCACGAGGCGGCGCTGCCGACGGGCGAAGGCGACCAGGAGCGCGGCACCGGCGAGGAACAGCCACCACAGCCGTCCGAAGCCGCCGGAGCCCGCCTGGACCAGCGGAAACATGAGCGCGAGGACACCGAGGCCGAGAAGCAGGACCCCGGGCAGGTCCACATGACCCCGGCCGGACCGCTGGGTGCGGGGCAGGAGGCGGCGGCCGAGCAGGACGGCCAGGATGCCGATGGGGACATTGACGTAGAAGATCCACCGCCAGCCCTGGGCGCCGTCGGCCAGGGCGAGGATCATGCCGCCGGCGAGGGGGCCGACGGCGGAGGAGATGCCGACGGTGGCGCCGAAGAATCCGAAGGCGCGACCGCGTTCGGCGCCGCGGAACATCTGCTGGATGAGCGCGGAGTTCTGGGGCGCCATGAAACCGGCCGCCAGCCCTTGGGCCAGGCGGGCCGCGATCAGCGACGTGATGCCGGGGGCCGCCCCGCAGGCCGCGCTGAAGACGACGAAGCCGCTGAGGGCCAGCAGGAAGATACGGCGGCGGTCCAGCGCGTCACCGAGGCGGCCGGCGGTGACAAGGGCGAGTGCGAAGGCGAGGGCGTAGCCGGACACCACCCACTGCACCTGCGCGGGCGAGGCGTGCAGGCCGCGCTGGACGGAGGGCAGGGCGACCACCACGATCGAGACGTCCAGCAGGCTCATGAAGCCCGCCACCAGGGTGACCCACAGGGCCCGCCACCGGCGCGGATCCGGCTCGTACCCGGCGGCCTCCTGTGCCGACGCTGTCACCTGGGCTCCTCTCGCCGGGGCCCCACCTTCACCCGGGGAATCACGTTCCCCCACCAGGGGACGGGCACACTCTGCGGCCCGCAAGCGGAACCGGCCGGTCGCCGGGAAGATCGTCTGTGACGTGAACGAGCGTTTGAGCGGCCGAGAACTGTGCAGGCGTGGTGCTTGGGAAAACGACCGGCGAAAGGAACGACGTAATGGCGGCGCCCGACAATGACGAGTCGGTGGATCCCGCGGCTGTGAGACGCCACCGGGTTCTGTTCCGGGCGATCGAGAAACGACGCCACCCGAAGCTGCGCCGCAGCGACATCACGGTGACGGACGATGCGGCGGTCAAGCGCGCCACGAAGGCCGCCGCCCTCGGCAACGCGATGGAGTGGTACGACTTCGGGATCTACAGCTATCTGGCCGTGACCATCGGGAAGGTCTTCTTCCCGTCCGGGAACGACACGGCCCAGCTGCTCAGCTCCTTCGCGACGTTCGCGGTGGCCTTCCTGGTGCGTCCGCTCGGCGGGATGGTCTTCGGACCGCTGGGCGACAAGGTCGGCCGCAAGCGCATCCTCTCCCTCACGATGATCATGATGGCGGTGGGGACCTTCGCCATCGGCCTCGTCCCCTCGCACGACGTCATCGGCATGTGGGCCCCGGCCCTGCTGATCTTCTTCCGGCTGGTGCAGGGCTTCTCGACCGGCGGTGAGTACGGGGGCGCCTCGACGTTCATCGCGGAGTACGCGCCCGACAAGAGGCGTGGCTTCTTCGGCAGCTTCCTGGAGCTGGGCACGCTCGGCGGCTATGTCGGGGCCTCCGGTCTCGTCGTCGTACTCAACAGCGTGCTCAGCGCGGACGAGATGCTGGCGTGGGGCTGGCGCATCCCCTTCCTGGTGGCGGCGCCGCTCGGATTCATCGGCCTCTATCTGCGGCTGAAGCTGGACGAGACGCCCGCCTTCCAGAAGCTGGAGGGCGGACAGGTCAGGGCGAGCGAGGCCGCCGATTCCGTGGAGACCTCGGCCACCGGTGACCTCGGCAGGATCTTCACCCGGTACTGGCGGCCGCTGCTGCTGTGCCTCGCGCTCGTCGCGGCGTACAACATCAACGACTACATGCTGTTGTCGTACATGCCGACGTACCTGTCCGACGAGCTGGGCTACGGGACCAACCACGGGCTGCTCATCCTGCTCCTGGTGATGGTTCTCCAGATGTGCGTCATCAACCATGTCGGGCGGCTGTCGGACCGCTTCGGGCGCAAGCCGCTGCTGATGACGGGGATGCTCGGCTTCCTCTTCCTCTCGCTGCCGTCCTTCTGGCTCATCCGGCAGGGCAGTGTTCTCCTCATCGCCCTCGGACTGCTGCTGATGGGGCTGTCCCTGGTGACGATGCTCGGAACGATGTCGGCGGCGCTCCCGGCGATCTTCCCGACCCACGTCCGCTACGGGTCCCTCTCGGTCGCCTACAACCTGGCGACCTCGCTCTTCGGCGGTACGACGCCTCTGGTGATCACTGCTCTGATCAGCGCTTTCGACTCGACTCTCATGCCGGCGTACTACGCCACGGGTGCCGCCGTCATCGGCGTCATCGCCGTGCTGTGCATGCGGGAGACGGCGAACAAGCCCCTGGCGGGCTCGCCCCCGTCCGTGGAAACGGAGGCGGAGGCGACGGAACTCGTCCAGGCGCAGTCGCCCCAGCCCAAGTTCTGACCGACGCGAAAAGGCCCCGTCCGCAAGGTGCGGGCGGGGTCTTTCGCGGTTGGGGCGGGGCAGGCCGGGAACGCGGTGCGCTGTACGCCCCCTAGGCGAGGCAGGTACCGCGATGACCGAGTACGAACGTTCCCGCACGATGCCCGCACAGCCCGAGCATGTCTTCGACGAGGCCGCGAACGTCGGACGGCTGGACACCTGGCTGCCGGAAGCCCTGCATGTGCGGGCCGAGGAACTGCCCGCCGTCACCGTGCACGAGGACCGCACGGACGAGGACACCTCCGCCCTGCTGCGCGCCCGGCGCGATCAGATGCGGATCGAGTGGGGCACCCGGGAGCAGGGCGGCTACGCGGGATGGCTGCAGGTCGCCGGCCTCGGCAGCGGAGCCAGCGAGGTGACGGTGCACCTGTCGTTCTTCGACGCCGGCCACGATCCCGGCGAGCGGGCCGCGGGCGACGCGCTGGACACCAGCCTCGAGCGGCTGGAGGAGCAGGTGCGGCTGCGCGTCGACCACGCGGCCGGCTGACGGCGGCACGCGCTGTGGCTCGCGGGAGGCAGTGCGCCGCCGTACGGGGAGGGGACGGCCGCCGTACGGGGGGACGGCGGGTCTTCCGTCAACCCGCCGGGTGAGCGCCGAACGCCGATGCCCGGCCGTCGCACGTCCGGGCGGTGCCACACGCGGCGGCTCGGGCACGGATGGGGACGCCATTGGTGCGCAGCACCTCGCGGACGTCCAGGATCAGGGAGAACACCTCGTGATTGCGGTCCTCGCCCTGCTCGTCCCAGGCCCGCTGCTCCGCTTCGACGGCCATGCGGTCCTCGGCGAACACACGCTCGGTGAAGCGCCTGATGAACGGCCAGGCCAGCTGAAGCGCGCCGGGCACCCGGGGCTTCTCGATCATCAGCAGACCGTAGGTGTGGCAGACGCGCTGCTCGGCGTCCTCGGGCACATAGGCGGCCCAGAGGCGGAAGGCGGGACGCTCGGCGTTCTCCGGGACCAGGTCGAGCGTCTGGTATGGGTAGGCGGTGCGGACGGTCATGACGTCGCTGGAGTCGCTGCCCCTGATGCCCTCGGCGGCCAGCAGGCCGGCGCCTGGGTTCCGCTTCCCCCCGGCGTGGGTGAACAGGTAGCGGGCCTCCACCGACCGCGCGTCGGTGCGGTGTTCCAGCAGTTCGGGGTGGAGCTTGCCGACGACGCCCCGGTGGAGGAACTGGTGGTTCATGTCGAGCAGGTTCTCGTGCATGAACGAGTAGTGGCAGCGCACGGTCCGGGAGTAGGTCATGGTCTTGTAGCGCGGTGAGCCGAAGGCCGGAAGGTCGGGCAGGGCGGTGCCGGCCGCCTTGTCCGGGTCGCCCGGGAACACGAACACCAGGCCGTAGGCCTCGCGGACGGGGTAGCCGCGCACGCCGCGCGGCGGCCGGCCGTCGTCGCGTGACAGGTACGGGATCTGCGAGATGCGGCCGTCACCGCGGTAGGCCCAGGCGTGGTAGCAGCAGCGGAGGGTGTCGCCCTCCACGACGCCCATGCTCAGCGGCACCTGCCGGTGCGCGCACCGGTCCTCCAGCGCGTGCACGGTGCCGCTCTCCCCGCGGTAGAGCGCGATGCGCTCGCCTGCGAAGGCCGTCGCGACCACGCCCTTGCTCCGGACGCTGCGGGACAGTGCGACCGGGTACCAGAAATCGGGGTGCGCGCCGACGCGCCGGAGGTCGACCGTGCCGGCAGCCGGGTCGGAGTGCGGCGAGGGCCGGCCGTTTCCGTCCTCGGCGGGGAAGGTCCTGGCCCTGTCGGTCTCGGTCATACCTCTCCCTCGCACGCACACGGCTGTCCCGGGCTCCTCCATCCTGAAGGGCGCGTCCCGGCCTCGCCTTGCCCAGCGCGTGCGGACGGGTGAGTTCCGTGTTCAGTGCGCGAAGGGCGGAGCGAAGCAGCCGCTCTCCGGGTACGGGCCGTTGGCCACCGCCGAGAAGTTCGTCTTCTGGACGAACGCCATGACGCAGGCGTCGTCGTGAACGCGAAGGGCGACTTGCGCCCCCTCGGGCGTCACGTAACCGTCGTCCTTCCAGCGCGAGGACATCTTGGTGACGGTGAGCGTCCCGCCGAGCCGCCTGCCGTCCCGTGTGACGCGCTCCTCCTCGTAGCCGAGCCGGAGCAGGGCCTCGCGCACCGTCGCGGGGTCCCAGGTCCGCCGCTTCCACAGCTGTTCGAGCACCGGCCTGATGCGATCGGCCTCCCGCTCGGCGTCCTTCGCGTGGGCCGGGGACATCTCTCCCGGACGGCGGTGGCCGTTGTTCTCGTTGTAGTGCGGGGCGCCGTCACCGGCCCCGGGCTCCACGTAGGGCGAGGCTCCGACGGCACTGGGCGAGGCTCCGGAAGCTGTGGGCGAGGGTCCGGAAGCGGTGGGCGAGGGTCCCGAAGCGGTGGGCGAGGGTCCGTCGGACCTGCCCGTCGCGCCCGAGGCGTGCAGATCACCGCAGGCGGTGAGGGTCACGATCGCTGCGAGGACGAGTCCCACAGCGCCAACAGGGGCCCGATGGAAGGATGTTGAGGAGGGCATGCGGCGACCCTCTCATCTCGACCGGCCGACCGGATCGGTTGTTTCGCGGGCCCTGCTGAGTACGCGTACTCATGACGGCGTGACGTCGACAGGCATGGCGAGTTCGCCCAGGACCCGGGCCGCCGGCGCCGGGTCGACCAGCCACTTCAGGTGGCTGCCCTCGAGGGTGCGGACGTCGTACGGGTTGTCCGGCGTCAGCCGGTCGCCCTCACGGATCAGCCGGTCCTGCAGGGCGAGAGGCATGCTCGCGTCGTCGGCCAGGCGAACGTAGGTCTTCGGGACGCGGCCCCAGGTCGCGGCCTGTGCCCGGTCGGCCGGGGCGCCGGCGTCCAGGTTCTCGTCGGGCTGGAAGGTGTTCAGGAAGGCCAGGAACTCCTCGTCGGTGCCGTCGGCGAGGAAGGCCGCCTTGAACGCCGCGAGGGCGTCCCCGTCGGCGGTGCGGAAGTTGACGCGGAGCAGGCCGAGTTCGGCGGGGTTCCCGGCCATCGCCGAACCCAGCGCGTCGACGTCGACCGTGGCCATCTCCGGCTCGGCGTAGTAGGCGCCGACGTCGAGATCGACCGGGCACCAGGCCGCGACGTAGACGATGCGGTCGATCAGGTCCGGCCGCGCGTTGGCCGCGGCCGTGGCCGTGATGCCGCCGCGGCTGTGGGCGACGAGGATCACGGGGCCGTGGTGCTGGGCCCGTTCCAGGATCCCGATCAGGTGCGCGGCGTTGTCGGCGAGCGTCACACCCTTGATGGAGCCGGGCGCGCCGGCGAGCCCCAAGAGATCCTGCGGCGCCTGGTAGGCGCGGGTGTAGGTCGCTCCGAATCCGTGGCCGGGCAGGTCGACGGCGACCGAGCGGTGCCCGAGGAGGCCGAGTTCGGCCTGGAGCGGAGCGAAGGAGAAGGAGTTCGCGAAGGCTCCGTGGACCAGCACGAACGTCGGCTGCCCCGGTCCGCTCATGTCAGAGCCTCCTCGACGGTGGAGTGGCAGGCCACGATGGCGTCCAGGCCGACGAGCTGGACGACCCGCAGCACCGATCCCCGGACCCCGGCCAGGCGCAGCCAGCCCTGAGCGGCGTCGGCACGCTGATGGGTGTGGATGAAGACGTTGATACCGCTGGAGTCGATGAAGGTCACTCCGCTGAGGTCCGCCACGATCCGAGGCTCCCCGCCATCGCCTTCCCGGGGCAGCAGGGCTTGCTGCAATGTGTCCTTGACTCCGTGGTCGATCTCGCCGCGCAGGGTCACGACGCGGATGCCGTCGACGGTGGAGTGTTCGATGGACAGCCGGTCCGGCCGGCTCGTCCCCTGGTTGTCGGTCACCGTCTCCTCAACTGCGCCTGGGCTGCCCCGTGCAACGTCTGTGCCGACGATTGTGCCGCACTCTCCCGGCCGGACGCATCCGATCGACTGTGCCGAACAACACGCCCGTGGCATGCATGACAAAGTGAGGGGTACACGCACGTGCGTGAACGGGGAGTAGAAGGACGATGCTGTTGGAGCCGCAACCCGATGGGGACCGTAACGAGCCCGGCGCCCAGCCGACGCAGGTCGGCTACGCCCTGGGCGGGGACGACGGCTGCATCGCGCAGGCCCGGCATCACGCGGCCGACTTCCTCACCCGGCTCCGGGACGAGCACGTCCTGGACGTTTCCCCGCGTGCCATGGACCTGACCCAGCTGGTCGTCAGCGAGCTGGTCACCAACTCCCGGAAGTACGCCCCGGGCCCCGTCCTCATGGAGCTGCGCGTTTCGGGCACGGCGGTGGAGGTGGTCGTGTGGGACAGCGACCCCGCCGTGCCCGCGGCCCGGGCCGCCGACCCCGACCGTGTCGGCCAGCACGGTCTGGAGATCGTCAAGGCCGTCGCCGAGGACCTCGACATCGAACGGCAACCGGTCGGCAAGCGCATCACCGCCCGTATCTCCCTGACCGACACGAGGCCCTGACCGGCACGCCCCTCCCTACTCCTCGATCACCAGCCCCTTCGCCGCAAGCAGCGGTTCGAGCCCGCAGATGTCGATGACGGTCCTGCCCGCGCGGTACGCGGCGATGTAGTCCGCCTCGGTGTCGACCCGCTGCTGGGAGGCGGCGGCCACCTCGGCGGCGTCCTCGCGGCGGACGACGACCACGCCGTCGGCGTCGGCCCGCATCACGTCACCGGGGCGGACGAGCACACCGCCGACGGTGACGGGCTCGCACATCGGTCCGACGGTCTCCTTGACCGTGCCCTTGATGGAGATGCTGCGGGAGAAGACAGGGAACCCAAGGGCGCGCAGGTCCTCGGTGTCCCTCACGCCCGTGTCGGTGATCAGGCCGCCGAGCCCCTTGGACCGGCAGGCGTTGGCGAGGACGTCCCCGAAGGAGCCCGCCTCCTCGTAGGCGCCGGCAGAGACGACGATGACGTCTCCCGGGCGGGCGTAGGCGATGGCGGTCTGCAGCATCAGGTTGTCGCGGGGCGCGCACTGGACCGTGAAGGCGGGGCCGCACAGGGACATGCGGTGGTCGACCGGCTTGATGACCGAGTCCAGCGCGCCGAGCCGGCCCTGTGCCTCGTGGATGGTGGCCGAGGAGAAGGCCCGCAGCTGCTCGACCAGAACAGCGTCCGGCCGATCGAACTTCGTGCTGACGCGGATCATGACGACCTCTCAGGCGGAGGGAAGGGCGGAGGGAACGGTGGAGGGAGCGGAGGACAGGTCGGCGCAGGCCGCCGCGATGCGCGCGCATGCCTCCGTGAGCACGTCCGTCGACGTGGCGAACGAGATGCGGAAGTAGCCGGGCGCTCCGTAGGCGGCTCCGTGGATCACCGCCACCTGCCCGCTGTCGAGGAGGTGGCGGGCGAAGTCCTCGTCGTTCTCGATCCGGCTTCCCGACGGGGTGAACCGCCCGATCGCGCCTTGGCAGTCGACCAGGAGGTAGAAGCCGCCGTCGGGGACGGTGCAGCCGAGACCGGGAATGTCGTTGATGAGCTTCACCGTCGCGTCACGGCGGGCGCGGTAGACGCGCACGGTCTCCCGGACGAAGTCCTGCGGTCCGGTGAGCGCGGCAGCGGCGGCGGCCTGGCTCACGGAGGAGGGGCAGGAGGAGGTCTGGGACTGCAGCGTGTTGATCGCGGTCACCAGGTCCGCCGGGCCCACGCCGTAGCCGATGCGCCAGCCGGTCATCGCGTACGTCTTGGAGACGCCGTTGGTGAGGAACACCCGATCGGCCAGGCGGGGCTCGACGGCGGCCAGGGACGGGGCCTGCTCCTCGCGGTACCAGATCTCGTCGTAGATCTCGTCGGTGAGGACGCTCACCCGCGGATGGTCGAGCAGCACCTGGGCGAGCGCCCGCAGTTCGGCTTTGGTGTAGGCGGATCCGGTCGGGTTGCCTGGGGTGTTGAGGACGACCCAGCGGGTGCGCTCGGTGATCGCCGCCCCGAGCCGCTGCGGAGTGAGCTTGAAGCCGTCCGCCTCGGGGCAGTCGACGACGACCGGGGTGCCGTCGTTCGCGCGGACCATGTCCGGATAGGACACCCAGTACGGGGCGGGGACGATGACCTCGTCCCCTTCGTCCAGGGTGGCCATCAGGGCGAGGAAGATGACCTGCTTGGCTCCGCCGCCGACCGCGATCCGCGCGTCGGTGCACTCCAGCCCGTGGCGCTCGCGGAGCTTGCCGGTGATCGCGGCGCGCAGGCTCGGAGTGCCGTTCACGGGGGTGTACTTGGTCTCGCCCGCCTCGATGGCCTCGATCGCGGCGGCCTTGATGTGGTCGGGGGTGTCGAAGTCGGGCTCGCCCACGGTCAGATCGAGGACGGTGTGGCCCTGGCTCTTGAGTTCGCGTACGCGCTGGGCGGCCGCCGTGCTGGGCGAGGGCTTGATACGGCGTACCCGCTCTGCCGTGTCCATGGGATCAGCCCTCCCTGCGCTCGAAGTTGAGGCCGCCGGGGACCTGGAAGGTGGGCAGGATCTCGACGTGTCCGATGTTGACGTGCCGGGGCGAGCCGACGGCGAACTCGATGGAGTCGGCGATGTCCTCGGGCTTGAGGGACTCGTAGCCGTCGTAGAACCGCCGCTGGGCCTCCTCCATGTCGCCGAGCAGGCGGCCGAAGATCTCCGTCTCCACGCGCCCGGGGCAGATCTCGGTGACGCGGACCCGGCGGCCGTAGCCGTCGACCCGCAGCTGGCGGGAGAGGGTGTGCACGGCGGCCTTGGTGGCGTGGTAGATGGTGTTGCCGCCGAAGTTGTAGACGCCGGCGATGGAGCTGATGTTGACGATGTGGCCGCGGTCTCGCTCGACCATTCCGGGCATGAGCAGACGGACCAGGTGCAGAACGGCCTGGATGTTGACGGCGACCTGCTCGTCCACGGCGAACTCGTCGGCGGTCAGGATGTTGCCGGTGCGCGAGACGCCGGCGTTGTTGACGAGGACGTCGATCTCCAGGCCGGCCAGCGCGGCGGTGAGCGCCTCGGTGTCGGTGATGTCGACGGCGTGCGGGATGCAACCGGTGTCGCGGGCGAGGGCGTCGAGCCGTTCGGCGTTGCGCGCCACCGCGTGAACCTCGAGGCCGTGCTTGGCGAGTCGCTCGACGACCACGGCTCCGATGCCGGTCGACGCTCCGGTGACGAGGGCCGTCCTGTAGTCGGAGATGGGCATGCTGCTGCGCTCCTTGGGAGTGAGGGGTGTGCGGGTGCGTGGGTCTGTCAGGCGTCGCGCAGGGGCAGGTGGGCGCGGTCCTTCACCCGGGACACGGCGATGAGGGTGCCGAGGGCGGTGACGACGGCGTAGAAGGCCGGCATGTTGACGTTGCCCGTCCGGGCGATGAGGTAGGTCATCAGCAGCGGGGCCGTGCCGCCGAAGAGGGCGGAGGAGACGTTGTAGCCCAGGCCGTAGGCGGAGTAGCGCACACGGGTGGGGAACAGTTCGACGAGCAGGATGTGGATGACGCCGGTGTGCCCGGCGAACACGACGGCCATGACACAGGCGCCGACGACGGCGAGGGCGAGGTTGCCGGTGCCGATCAGCAGGTAACAGGGGATGCCGACGAGGGCCATGGCGATCGCCGAGCCGGCGATGACCTTCTTGCGTCCGATCCGGTCGGAGAGACGGCCCATGTAGGGAATGGCGATACAGATCGCGACCAGGCTGGAGGCGGTGACGAGCAGCCCCTGGACCTTGCCGAAGTCGAGCTCGCTGCTCATGAAGGTGGGCATGTAGCTGAACAGGACGTAGTACCCGGAGCCGTTCATCAGGGGGATGAACAGGGCCAGCAGCATGGCGCGGCGGTGCTCGGCGGAGGAGAACGCCTCCTTCAGGGGGTTCTTGGACAGGCCGCCCTGTTCCTTCAGGCGGTTGAAGTTGGGCGTGTCGCTGATGCGCTTGCGGATGTAGATGCCGGTGATGCCGAGCGGCACGGCGAGCAGGAACGGTATGCGCCAGCCCCAGGACTCCATGCGCTCGTCGCCGAGTCCGCTGGTCATGGCGGCGGCGACCAGCGTGCCGGTGAGCAGGGAGAGGAAGGAGGCGATCTGCGCGTAGCTGGTGTAGAGGCCGCGCTTGCCCTCCGGGGCGTGCTCGGCGAGGAAGCTCATCGCGCCCGACGCCTCGCCGCCGACGGAGAAGCCCTGGGCGACGCGCAGCAGGATCAGCAGAACCGGTGCGGCGATGCCGATGCTCGCGTAGGTGGGCAGGAGGCCGATGGCCGCGGTGGCGACGCTGATGAGCATGATGACGAAGACCAGCATCCGCTGGCGTCCGATGCGGTCGCCGAGATGGCCGCAGATGATGCCGCCGAGGGGGCGGAAGAAGAAGGAGACGGCGTACCCGAGGAAGACGAGCATGACGGCGTCGTCGGAGCCGGGGAAGAAGACGGCGGCGAGCGTGCCGGCCATGAAGCCGAAGATGCCGTTGTCGTAGAGCTCGGCGAAGATGCCGACGCATCCCGCGAGGGTGACCTTCCGGGCTGTTCTCGGGTCGACGGTGTTGGGGAGGGGTTGAGCGGCCATGGTGGTCATGGCGTCTCCTGTCTTGCGGCGGGCTGAGGACGAGAGGCGGGGGCTCCGTGCGGGCGGGCGAGAGGGGGCGGCTGGGGGCTGAGTGTCAGGCCGTGTCGGGGGCGCGGATGCGCAAGGCGTCGAAGGCGGTGCGGACGCGGGTGCGCAGTGCGTCGACGGCGCCCCGCTGGGCGCGGTGGGCGGTGACCGCCTGGTCGAGGGTGCGGTGGCGGAAGCGGATGGTCTGCCCGGGGCGTACCTGCCCGAGTGCGGACAGACCGGTGGCGGTGACGACGGCCAACACGGGGTAGCCGGCCGTGACGCCGCGGCCGCGGTGCAGCACGAGGAGTTCGTCCCCCGCCGGCACTTCGACGGCGCCGATGGGGACGCCGCGGGAGAGGATCTCCCCCTGGGTGACGCGGCGGGGTACGTCGCCCTGCAGTCGCAGGCCGATGTGGTTGCTGCGCGGGCTGACGGTGAAGGGAGCCTCGAACAGCCGGCTCGCGGTGTCTTTGAACTCGGCCCGGTCGGGGCCGTCGGTGACGTCGATCGTCCAGCTGGCGGGGAACAAAGGGACGGGGGCGTTCAGACGGAACAGGGGGATCCGTGTGAGGGGGTGGTCGAGGGGCGGGCAGGCCGCGCGCAGCACGAGTTCGTCGCCGCCGCTCAGGGCGGGGCCGAAGCCCAGGATGGTGTCGGGGGCGCAGCTGCCCTGGAGGTAGTCGGCCTCGAACGAGCCGAGCACGGCCAGGTAGACGCGCAGTCCTCGCCGGATGCCGGAGACGCGAAGGGTCTCGCCGGCGCACACGGAGACCGGTTCCCACTGGGGGCGGACGCCTCCCTCGACGGTCACGTCGGCGGGGGCGCCGGTCACGGCGACGAGGATGTCGGCGGAGGGCACGCACGCGAAGTCGAAGGCCGTGATCTCCAGCAGCGGGGCGCGGTCGTCGTTGCCGCACAGGACGTTGGCGACGCGCGCCGAGTGCTGGTCGGCGGCTCCCCCGGCGGGCAGACCGTAGCGGGATCGGCCGACGCGGCCGAGGTCCTGCACGGTGACGATGCCGGCGGTGCGGATCGTGAGGGTGTCAGCCATGGCAGGCCGCCAGGGAGGTGCCGGCGTGGTCGTCCCACTCGTCGGGGGTGATGGGGACGAAGCGGAAGGTGTCCCCGGGCCGGTAGGCGGTGATCGGGTCGCTGTGCAGGTCGAGGACGCGGACCGGGGTGCGCCCCAGAAGCGGCCAGCCGCCGGGCGAGGGCATCGGGCAGATGACGGCCTGCCGTCCGGCGACGGCGACCGCGCCGGGGTCGACGTGTGTGCGGGGCGACGCCAGCCGTGGTACGGGTTTCGGGAAGGGGGGGCCGTCCGTCATCGGCGCCCCGGCGGGCGCGCCGAGGCAGCGCACGGTGAGGTCGCTCCCGGAGTGCAGGGCGACGACCTCGCTCTCGGTCAGGCCGAGCCCGCGGGCGACCTCGGGCAGGTCGGGCCCGTGCTCGCCGCCGTAGACGACGGGTACGACGAAGCGTCGTGGCGGTGTGGCCGGCGCGGGGTCGGGTCCGAGGCGGGCGGCCTCGTGCGCCACGATCCGCCGGACGGTGTCGTGGCCGGTGCCGGTGGAGTCGAATTCCACGAGCAGGGCGTCATAGGTGGGCACCACGTCGTGGACTCCGGGGAGCCGGACCGCGTCCAGGGCGTCGGCCAGCGCGTGGACGAGCCGCCAGGCGTCCTCGGCTTCCAGGCCCACGGCTCTGACCGTCAGGGCGGAGTCACCGCAGTCCGTGATCGTGATGTTGCCGTTCATGTCAGGCGCCCGTCCCGCTCAGCACCTTGTCGAGCGAGGTGATCTCGACACCGGCGGCGAGGAGTTCCTCGCGGATGCGGCCGGCCAGCGCGATCGCTCCGGGGCTGTCGCCGTGCAGCAGGACGGTGTCGCAGGCGACCGGGATGTCCTTGCCGTCGGCGCTGCGGACGACTCCCTCGGTGACCATGCGCAGGGTCCGCCGGGCCACCTCGCCCGGGTCGTGGATGACCGCTCCGGGCTCGGAGCGGGGGACGAGGGTCCCGTCGTCGCGGTAGGCGCGGTCGGCGATGCCGACGATGCCCACGCGCAGTCCGCAGGCGCGAGCGGCGTCGGCGAGCTCACCGTCCTGCGCGAGGACGATCAGCGACTCGTCGAGGGAGGCGACGGCGTCCACGACGGCACGGGCGTAGTCGGCGCGTACGGCAACCAGGTTGCCCAGGCGTCCGTGCGGGGCGACGTGCTGCACCCGGGTGCCGTGCGCGACGGCGAAGGCCTGGAGGGCGCCGATCTGGTAGAGCACGTCGGTGCGGACCTCCTCGGGCGTGAGGTCCATGGCGCGGCGGCCGAAGCCGACCAGGTCGGGAAAGCTCGGGTGGGCGCCCACGGCGACCCGGTTCTGCACGCAGGTCCGGACGGTGGCGTCCATGATGCGCGGATCACCGGCATGGAATCCGCAGGCGACGTTGGCGGATGTCAGCATTTCCAGGAGGGCTTCGTCGTCGCCCATTGCGTAGGCGCCGAACCCCTCGCCGAGGTCGGCGACGAGATCAACCATGGGGGTCATGAAGTCCTCCGGGAGGATATGGGGAAGGACAATGCGAGGAAGGGGAATTCGATCACGTCTCGGTGATATCCCGAAATGCATCCTGGCTGAATGTTCCGCTCAACTTAATCCCCTGCTCGCTCGACCGCCAATATGCGTTCGATCTGGCGTTATCGCGAACTGTTATGACCTGTCTCACACCCCGACCCCTCTCGGGGTGTGCTTCGAGCTGGGCCCTCCCTACGATGAGGCTCCGCTCCCCGTGGAAGGCCCCACATGGACACCAGGCGTCTGTACTCGTTCATCAAGATCATTGACGCGGGGAGCATCACGCGCGCGGCCGACATCCTGCACATCGCCCAGCCCGCGCTCAGCCAGCAGCTGTCCGCGCTGGAGGCGCAGTTCGGGCAGCAGTTGCTGATCCGCAGCAAACGCGGGGTGGCCCCGACCGAGGCGGGCCGGGCTCTGTACCGGCACGCCCAGCTGATCCTGAGGCAGGTGGACCTCGCGCACGCCGCCGTGGAGGTCTCCGGCCGGGCTCCCGCCGGCAGCGTGTCCGTGGGTCTCGCGCCGTACAGCCTGGGCGCGGCGCTCGCGCTGCCGCTGCTGAAGAGCGTGCGCGAGCGCTACCCGGACATCCTGCTGCACATCAACGAGAACTTCGGCGGTGTGATCAGCGAGGCCATCATGACCGGGCGGATGGACATGGCGTTCATCTACGGGGCCGGCCCGCTGCGGGGAGTGCAGTTCGAGCCGCTGCGGACGGAGGATCTGTTCCTGATCGGCGCGCCCGGGGACACAACACCGCACAAGGCGGGCGAGGTGGATCTGGACGAGCTCAAGGACGTGCCGCTGCTGCTGCCGAGCCGTATCCACACGATCCGGCAGGTGGTGGACGCCGCCTTCCAGCAGGCCTCGCTCCTGCCGAACGTGGCGGGCGAGGTCGAGTCCGCCCTGACGCTCGTCAACGCCGTGGACGCGGGCCTCGGCGCCACCGTCCTGCCCTGGTCGGCCGCGCGCGCCATCCTCGACGTCCGCTCCCTGTCGGTGCGGCGCATCGTCCATCCCGTGATCCAGGTGAAGCTGTCCCTGGTGACCTCGGACAACCAGCCCCTCTCGGAACCCGCCCTGGCGGTCCACGACCTGTTCCTGGAACTCATCACGGCCTTTGACGAGACACCGCACGAAGAATAAGGAACCGCAATAGCGTCACACGAAACATCTATTTGTTTCCGGTGGCAGTCGCAGCTAGTTTTCTGCGAAAATCGCTGCCCTGGAGACATGAATGAAGAAGCGTGTGCTCACCACCCGTGAAAACCTGCCCGGCAACGGCCTGGATCGTTTGGCCGGGGCAGCGGATTTGGTGGCCTGGCCCGGCGACGGCAGGCCCGGCCCCGCGGATCTGGCCGCGCTCGCACCCGGAGTGGCCGGCGTTCTGGCCCTGGGCAACGACCCGGTGGACGGCGCGCTGATGGACGCCGCCGGCCCCTCCCTGCGGGTCATCGCCCTTGCGAGCATGGGCTTCGACAACGTCGACCGGGCCGCCGCCGCCGAGCGCGGCATCGTCGTCACCCACACCCCGCGCGTGCTCGCGGAGACCACCGCCGACCTCACCTTCGCCCTGATCCTCGCCGCCCGCCGGCGGATCGGCGCCGCCTCAGTGAGCCTGGCGTCGGGCTCCTGGGGCCTGTTCCGGATGCACGACTACCTCGGTCTGGACATCCACGGCGCCACCCTCGGCCTGGTCGGATACGGTCAGATCGGCCGCGCGGTGGCCCGCCGGGCCCATGGATTCGGCATGCGCGTGCTCCACCACGACCCCTACGCCCCCGACGACGACCTGTCGGCCTCGGTGGAACTGGCCACGCTGCTGGCCGAGTCCGACATCGTGTCGCTGCACGTCCCGCTCACCGAGGAGACCCGGCACCTCATCTCGGCCCGCGAACTGGCCGCGATGAAGCCCACGGCCACGCTGGTCAGCACCTCTCGCGGCGGTGTCGTCGACGAGGAGGCCGTGCTGCGCGCCGTCCGGGAGGGGCGACTGCACTCCGCCGGACTCGACGTCTTCGAACGCGAGCCGATGGGAGCGGAGTTGTCACCACTGGTCGCCGAACCGAACGTGGTCACGCTCCCCCACATCGGCTCGGCCACCGAGGCAACCCGGGCCGCCATGGTCGACCTGGCGGTCGACAACATCCTCGACGTCCTGGCCGAACGCCCCGCCCGGACGCCTCTGCCGGGCAGCCCGGCGGTGCCGGGCGACGTCGCCCGGCAGCCCTGACCGGCCTCCCCCTCGATCGCCGACTCTCAGCGGACCAGTCCGGCCGGCTTGGTGGCCTTTCCTAGCAGCCACTCCAAGGGACCTCGCCGGAAGAACCGGGACCACAGCGTCGCGAGCACGGTCACGGCGGCGATGAACCCGAGCAGCACGTGCGGCGGGGATCCGGGGAGTTCCTCGATGCCGAGGAAACGGATGCCGACGACGTGGAAGACGTACGCGGTCAGGGACATCGTGCCGACCGCGATCACCGGTCGGGCGATCCGGTGGAAGCGCGGGGAGGCGTCGACGGCAGCGAGACAGCCGACGAGGACCGCGATCGCCACACCGGCGTTGGCGATGATCGAGAGGGTGGTCTCGCTGTGCGGGGAGGCCACGAGGAGGGCGACCGGGGTGTCGCCGCCGGGGTAGCCCCAGGTGTCGGACCACCAGGCGGACGCGGCCGAACCGCCCTCGCCCCAGCCGGAGGCACTGATCGCCGGCAGGGCTCCGGGCACCAGGTGCAGGGCCAGCCAGGAGCCGCCGTACCCGAGCAGAGCGAGCGCGAAGCCGGTGAGGGCCAGGCGTATGCGTACGGCGGTGGCGGCCAGGTCGAGGCGGGCCACGGCCATGCCGGCGATCACGAAGGGGATCCAGGTCAGAGCGGGGTAACTGCCGGTGAACAGCAGCGAGACGATGCCGTCGGCATCCGCGGGCCAGGTCCAGATGCCGCCGGGACCGCCCCTCTCGCCGGAGTGCAGGGCGCCCTGGACGACGTACAGGATCTGGGGAAGGATCAGGGCCCCGGCCGCGGCGATGATCGCCAGCGGGCGGGCGCTCAGCCGGTACAGCGGCAGGACCAGCAGGAAGTACAGGCCGTAGAAGGCGAGGATCACCTCGACCGGCGTATCGGTGAGCGTGAGTACGGTGCCGAGGACCAGCAGCACCAGCGCCCGGATCACGACCTTGGCGACCGCCTGACGGCCCGCCCGGCCCGTCTTCGGGGTGCGGCGGCCGGTGATCAGCATGATCGAGAAGCCGGCCAGGAAGGCGAAGAGCGCGGAGGCCCGGCCGTGGGCCAGTTCCATGAGGAAGCCGGTCGTTCCGCCCTCGGAGGGGTCGGGGCCGACGTGGGCCGCGTACATCCCGAAGACCGCGAGCCCCGGGCGAGGTCCACTCCGATGAGGCGTCCCGTCGAGGCTCGTCCACTCGCGGTGGTTTCCGACCGGGCGGCGGGCGGCGCCGCGAGCACCGTGTCGTCTGCTTTCTGGGTCATGCTCTCCAGGCTCGGGATCGGCCTGAGCTGGGACTATCCGGCAGGTGTCCGGCCCGGCCCCGCCGGACGGCGGGTTCACTCCCCCGACCGGCGGGAGGGTCCCGCCGCACCACCGCACACGGCATTTCACGCTCTACGGTGGTGACCGGTGACGATCGGCACCGACGTGCGGCCGGAGGCGTACGCACCGGGACGAAGAGGCGGAGCACGCGTGATCCGGGTAGTGGTGGTGGACGACGAGGCGCTGGTGCGCTCCGGCTTCAAGATGATCCTGGGCGCGGCGGACGACATCGAGGTCGTCGCGGCCACGGCGGGCGCGGAGGCCGTCGACAGCGTGCGGCGGGAGCGGCCGGACGTCGTGCTGCTGGACATCCGGATGCCGGACGTCGACGGACTGACCGTGCTGCGGGAGGTGCGCGCCCTGCCGAAGCCGCCGGTGGTGGCGATGCTGACGACGTTCGACGCGGACGAGTACGTCCTCACCGCGCTGCGCTCCGGAGCGGCCGGATTCCTGCTCAAGGACACCGAGCCCGACCAACTCGCGCAGCTGGTACGGACCCTGGCCGCGGGCGGCGTCGTGATGTCGCCGAAGGCGTCCCGCGCCGTGTGGCAGAGCCATCCCGGGGCCGCGGTGGCCGACGATGCCGAGGCAGCACGCGTGGGACGGCTCACCGAGCGCGAGCGCGAGGTGCTCGTCCTGGTCGCGGAGGGACTGTCCAACACGGAGATCGGTGCCCGTGTCCACCTCAGCGCGGGCACGGTGAAGGATCACGTCAGCGCGATCCTCACCAAGTTGCGGGTCGGCAGCCGGGTGCAGGCCGCGCTGCTCGCGCAGCGGGCGGGTCTGCTCGACGGGCGACGGCGTTCGGGGTCCGGGCGATGACAGTCCGCCGCGCGTGGTGGGCGCGCGTCCCCGAGCCGGTCCTCGACGCCGTCATCGTCGCGATCGCGGCTGGGGACGTCTGGTTCAACCTGGACGAGGGCTCCCGGCTCGCGACGGCGGTGGCCGCCGCGGGCTGTGCCGCGCTCGTGTTCCGCCGCCGCTTCCCTCTCGCGGTGTTCGCGTGCACGCTTCCGGCCAGTCTGATGCTGGACATCGTCTTCGCCCCGTTCGCCGCTCTGTTCACGCTGGCGGAACGGTCCCGCGACCGCCGTCTCCTGGTCGTGAGCGCCCTGCTGTTCGCCCTGGCGTCAGCCGCGCCCTGGCCCCTGGACGACTTCGCCTCGCGCGACCGCACCTGGACCCTCGTCTACTTCTTCTACACGCTCGCCACGGCCACGGCGCCCGTCCTGCTGGGCCAGCTCGTCCAGGCGCGCCGGGATCTGGCCCGTCGTCTGGTCGAGATCGAGGAGGCACGCGAGCACGAACGGCTGCTGCACTCCCAGGCCGTCCTCGCCCGCGAGCGCGCCCAGCTGGCCCGTGAGATGCACGACGTCGTCTCCCATCAGGTCAGTCTGATCGCCGTGCAGGCCGGTGCCCTCCAGGTCGCCGCCACGGACCCGGACTTCAAGGAGGGCGCCCGCACCATCCGCTCCCTCAGCGTCGACACCCTCGACGAACTGCGCCACATGGTCACCCTGCTCAGAGCCTCGGGCGGGCACGCCACCGAACTCACCCCGCAGCCGACCCTCGCCGACCTGCGCAAGCTCCTGGCGACCAGCGGCATCGACACCGAACTGGTGGGCGAACTCCGGCCCGATGTCGGCCCGCCCGCCCAGCGCGCCGTGTACCGCACCGTGCAGGAAGCCCTCACCAACGTGCGCAAGCACGCACCCGGCGCCACCGCGACCGTACGGCTCTGGTGTGCCGACGACGGCGAGGCCTTCGGTGTGACCGTCACGAACACACCTCCCACCCGCCCCTCCCTCCCGCTGCCCGGGTCCGGTCAGGGCCTCGTCGGGCTCAAGGAGCGCGCGGAACTCCTCGGCGGCGCCTTCGCGTCGGGCCCCACCGCCGACGGGGGCTACGAGGTGAGCCTGCGGATCCCGGACCCCGCAGGGTGACGACGGGGATCACGTCCGGCCCGGCCGGTGTCGTGCCCGTTGTGCGTCCAGGGCCGCGATCGCGACGTGCAACTGCGCCCGGCAGTCGCCGGACTCGAGGTCCGCGTGCAGGATGTCCTCGATGAGGTGCAGGCGTTGGTAGAGCGCCTGTCGTGACAGGTGACTGCACCGGGACGCGATCGACTTGTTGCCCGCGGAGGCGAGGTAGTGGCGCAGGGTGGTCAGCAGGTCCGTGCCGTGGTCCTGGTCGTGGGCGAGCAGCGCGGACAGTTGGCGCTCGGCGTAGGCCTGGACCGGTCTGTGGACCGCCTACTACCTGAAGAAGGCCGACCCCGCCCTCCGGATCGTCGTCCTGGAGCGGGAGTTCGCGGGCTACGGTGCCTCCGGGCGCAACGGGGGCTGGGCCTCCGGGCTGCTCGCCGGCTCCCGGGACAGGTTCGCGGAGCTGTACGGCGTCGAGGCGACCAAGGCGCAGCAGCGCCTGATGCACGAGGCCGTGGACGAGATCGTCGCCGTCGGCGCGGCCGAGGGAATCGAGGCCGATGTCGTCAAGGGCGGCACCCTCCGCATCGCCTGTTCCCCGTCGCAGGTGCGGCGGCTGACCTCCGGGGTCACCGAGGACCACAAGTGGGGCGTCAGCGAGTCCCGGCTGCTGGACGACGGCGAACTGCGTGAGCGCCTCCGCATCCCTGAAGCCGTCAAGGCCGCCTACACCCCGCACTGCGCCCGGATGCAGCCCGCCCGTTACGTCCGCGGCCTGGCCGACGTCGTCGAGTCCCTCGGCGTCACGATCCGGGAGTCGACCGCCGTCACCCGGATCGAGAGCGGCCGGGCGCACACCGACCGGGGTGTCGTCCGGGCGCCCGTCATCCTGCGGGCGACCGAGGGCTACACCGCGTCCCTGGCCGGGGAACGGCGCACCTGGCTCCCCATGAACAGCTCGATGATCGTCACCGAGCCCCTGCCGGAGTCCGTGTGGGACGAGATCGGCTGGAGCGGGGGCGAGAGCCTCGGCGACAAGTGCTACTCCCACATGTACGGCCAGCGCACGGCCGACGGCCGGATCGCGATCGGCGGACGGGGCATCCCCTACCGCTTCGGCTCGGCCACCGACCGCGACGGCGCCACACAGGAGGCGACCATCCGGTCCCTCACCTCGATCCTGCACCGCAGGTTCCTCGCCACGCGCGGCCACCGGGTGGAACACGCCTGGTGCGGGGTCCTCGGCGTCCCCGGGACTGGTGTTCCAGCGCGGTCTTCGACCCGGCCACCGGACTCGGGCACGCCGGCGGATACGTCGGCCAGGGCCTCACCACCACCAACCTGGCCGGCCGCACCCTGCGCGACCTGGTCCTCGGCCAGGACACCGAACTCACCCGGCTCCCCTGGGTGGGCCACACCTCACGGAAGTGGGAGGTCGAACCGCTGCGCTGGCTGGGCGTGCGCTCCATGTATCTGGCTTACAGCCGCGCGGACCGCAAGGAACTCGGCGGGCGTCAGCGTGCGTCCCGGCTGGCGAGGCCGGCCGACGTGATCAGCCGCCGTCCCTGACGGCGGGGGCGGCGGTCAGAGGGCGGTGAAGGTCCACAGCAGGTTGGTGCTGCTGTCGTACGTCCACTGCTTGGTGACGGAGCCCGAGGGCACGTCGCCACCGCCGTCGAGGACCAGGCCGGTGGTCCGGTTGGCGATCGAGTAGCGGCCGTCGCCCCGGTGGGTGATCGTCCACTGCTGGTTGGCTCCGCCGTTCCAGGCAGCCTGCCGGGCGGCGGAACCGTTTGTCGTGGCGCCCCAGCCGTCGGCGACCATGCCATTGGCGCGGTTGACCAGCTTGTAGTAGCCGCCTCCGACCTCCACCGCCTGCCACTGCAGATTGGTGCTGCCGTCCCAGGTCCACTGCTTGAGGTCGGCCCCGGAGGCGACGTCGCCGCCGCTGTCGAGAGCCAGTCCGTCGGTGACGTTGGTGAGGCGGAAGTACGTCGAGGGCCTGAACTGGACCTTGAGGGAGGTGACCCGGTCGTTGCCGCCGGTGCCCCGCAGGTCGGCGTTGTCGGCGGTGAACGTCCAGGAGGTGCCGGTGAAGTGGTCGCCCGAGTAGCCGATCAGCTGGTATCCGGGGGCCAGTCGCAGGGAGGAGAGGGTGCGTCTGCCCAGTCCGGCCGCGGTCAGTTCGTCCGCGGTGTAGTCGCAGACGGGGAGCACGGCGGCGATGCCGGAGTGGTTCACGTCCCGGTAGCCGACGGCACCTGCCAGCGGGCGCAGGCCGGGGATCCGGCCGGAGAACACGAGCTTCAGGACGTAGGCATCGGCGCTGTACGGCGGCGAGGACGGCAGGGTGACCGTCAGCCCCGACGCGTTCTGTATCGGCTTGGGCAGGTCGGCGTAGGTGCCCGCGGTGGAGCCGAGCAGCTTCACCGAGGTCAGCGACGAGAGGTCGATCCGGTCCGTGTTCAGCGTCTTGACGGTCAGTGAGCTGCCGGGCCAGCCGAGCACCGTGGCGTACAGGACGGTGTTCCTCTTGTTCCGTGTGAAGCGGATGTCCTGTGCGGTGCCGGCCGTGGGCCGAGTGAAGGAGCCGCCGCCCATCTTCGTCGGCCCCTCGCCGTACGTGGTCCACGCACGGGTCGAGTACACCGCCTCGCCGAAGCGCTTCAGGTGGTTCCCTATGCCCAGCAGGATGTCCTTCTGGACCTGGGGGACGGTGCCATCGGCCTTCGGCGCGATGTTCAGCAGCATGTTGCCGTTCTTGCTGACCCGGTCGATGAAGGAGTGCAGCATCTGGCGGGTGCTGTAGTAGCCGATGTTCTCGGTGTGGCACCAGCTGTTGCTGGAGACGCTGTCGTCGGTCAGCCAGTACGGGGCGGTGAGGTCGGCCGGGCCGCCGCGCTCGTAGTCGAAGACCTCGCCCTTGCCGTTCATGCCGTCCTTGTACGTGGCGACGACCTCACGGCCCCAGCCGAGAGCCTGGTTGTAGTAGTACGCCAGGAAGTTCAGCCGCTGCGTCTCGTCGACGGCGTCCAGCTTGAAGTCCTGCCAGAGGATGTCGGGTTCGGCCCGGTCGATGACCTCCTTGAGCTTGTCGTACCAGAGCTGGTTCTCCTCCGTCGCGCCCAACTGCCCGTAGAGCTTCTTGAGACTGGGGTCCGTCTGGGCGGGCGCGTGCTCGAAGTAGCCGTTGTAGTTGTACGCGTGGTGCATCGCCACCAGCAGCTTGAGGCCCTTGGCGCGGATGGCCGTGGTGAAGATCCGCAGCAGGTCCAGCCCCGGGCCCCTGTCCACCGAGTTCCACTCGTTGACCTGGCTGTCCCACATGGAGAAGCCGTCATGGTGCTCCGCCACGGGGCCGGCGAACCTCGCGCCCGCGTCGACGAACAGCTGCGCCCACTCGTCCGGGTCGAAGTTCCCGCCCGCGGACTTCAGCTTCGGCGCGAACTGCACCGTGTTGCCCGCCAGGTCCCGTGCGCCGTCGATGAAGTTGTGGAACGGCCACGCCGACGGACTGCCGTAGGTCGCGATGTGGTGCTTGTTCGCGTCGCTGCCGCCCGCGTACATGTTGCGCGGGTACCACTCGCTGTCGTAGGCCGGAACACTGAAGGCGCCCCAGTGGAAGTAGACGCCGAACTTGGCGTCCTGGAACCACTCCGGGGCCGGCGGGTGCCGGTCCACCGAATCCCAGTCGGGCGTGTACGTCCGGGGCGCCGCCTGCGCGCTGCCGGCACCGAACACACCTCCGGCGCCGGCCGCGGCGGCCACGCAGGTGGCGCCGGCCAGGAAGAGGCGTCTGTTGATCGAAGATTTCGGCATGGAGACATCCCTGGTATGAGAGGGGCAGGAGACGTTAGGCACGAAGATCTGCCCTGAGTCATGGGATGTCAACGGGTTCGACGGGACGAATAGAGCCAGCAACTCTCATGCATCACCGGACGTTTCTGGATAAATGGGACTCTCCGATCAATCAGACATGGTATGTTTCCCGGCACTATCCGGCTGGCGAGGAGTTCGCGATGTCTCTCACGGACAAGGCCATCGAGCAGATCCGCGAGCTGATCAGGACCGGCGCCCTGCCTCCGGGTTCGAAGCTCCCTCCGGAGGCGGACCTGGCCGCCCAGTTGGGTTTGTCCCGCAATCTGGCGCGCGAAGCCGTCAAGGCTCTGGCCGTCGCGCGAGTGCTGGAGGTCCGCCGGGGCGACGGCACGTACGTGACCAGCCTGCAGCCGAGCCTGCTCCTGGGAGGGCTCGGCGGAGCGGTGGAACTGCTGCAGGGCGACTCGGCCGCGCTCCAAGACCTCATGGAGGTACGTCGGCTCCTCGAACCGGTCGCCACGGCGCTGGCCGCCACCCGGATCTCGGACATCCAACTGGCCGAGGTGGAGCGGCACTTGGATGCCATGCGCGAGGCCCGTGACGATGTCGAGCAGCTCAACGCCCATGACGCCGCCTTCCATCGCGCCGTCGTCTCGGCCACGGGCAACGAGAGCCTCCTCACCCTGCTGGAGGGCATCTCCGGCCGTACCCTGCGCGCCCGCATCTGGCGCGGGCTGGTCGACACCCGGGCCGCGGGCCGGACCCTCGCCGAGCACGAGGCGATCTTCAATGCCCTGGCCGCGCGTGACGCCGCCCTCAGCCAGGCGGCGGCACTGCTCCATGTGAGCAACACGGAGCAGTGGCTGCGGGAACACCTGGGCTCGGGCGCGGCTCTCCTGAACTGAGGCCGTGATTCAGGGCGCGGGCGGCAGGTGGACCGTCATGATCAGTTCGCAGGGTTCCGCGCCGGAGCCGCGGTAGGTGTGCGAGGCGTCGCCGTCGAACGTGGCGGTCTGCCCGGCTTCCAGGGTGTGTTCCGCGCCGTCGACGATCAGGGTCATGCGGCCCGAGGTGACGCTGACGGTTTCCACGACCCCCGCCTGGTGGGGGTGGCTGGGGTACTCCTCGTCCGGCTCCAGGCGCCAGTGCCAGACCTCGACGGGAGCCGGGCCCGAGGTCGTCAGCATGAGCCGGGCCTCGCTGCCCCGCTCGCCGGTCCACAGGGGAGCCACGGCGGCTGCGGCCACGACACGGACGACACGGCCTTCGGGCGACCCCTGCATCAGGGCGGACACCGAGATGCCGAGAGTGTCGGCCAGTCGGACCAGGGTGGCCAGATTGGGGTTTCCCTGGGCCTTCTCCAGCGCGACCAGGGCGCCCTTGCTCACCTGGGACCGGCGGCCGAGCTCCTCCAGGGACAGGCCGGCCCGGGTGCGTGCCGCGCGGACGTTGTGCGCGACGGTCCGCAGGGCCGCGGCTGTCTCGACCATGTGAGCTCCCTCCTGACCATTCCAATGCACCGCTCGGTCGTTTGGTTGACATCGATCGGTCGTTACATTGTACGGTCTGGTCGTTCCAAAGTACGGACAGGGCCTCGACTCGCCCACCACCCCAGCCCGGCCGCAGGAAACGGAAACCCGCCCATGACCTCCTTCCACCTCTTCCCCGCCGTCGCGGACGCCTTCCCCGGCACCCTCATCGCCCTCGTCACCGCCACCGGCCTGCGTGTCCGCGAGCCCTGGCCTCACACCAGCGCGGCCCTGAAGGAACTGGAGCAGCAGGTCGCCGCCGGTACCTGGCACCCTGCCGACGAGACCGACCCCCGCATCGAGGCCTGGCACACCGCCTACCGCTCCTTCGGTACCAACCCGCGCCGCATTCGCCCCAGCGTCGACGCACTCGGCCGTCGCTTCGCCAAGAAGGGAACGCTGCCGCGCATCAATGCGGCCGTCGACTCCTACAATGCCGTCTCGGTCCGCCACGGCCTGCCCGCCGGCGCCTTCGACCTGGACCAGGTTTCCGGCGACATCGACATCGACCACGCGGACGGCACCGAGTCCTTCACCCCGCTCGGCGAACCCGGCACCGTCGAGCACCCCAGGCCCGGCGAGATCGTCTACGCGGACGCCGCCGGGGTCCTGACCCGGCACTGGAACCACCGCGACGCCCACCGCACCCGCGTCACCGAGGACTCCACCCATGTGGTCTTCGCCCTGGAAACCCTCCACGTGGAGCGCGACGGCGACCTCCTCAAGCTCGCGGCCGACCGGCTGCTGGACCTGCTCGCCCCGCACGCCACACGGACATCCGAGTGCTACCTCAGCCCGGCCCGGCCCCAGGTCACCGTGCCTGACCAGAGTTGACGCCGGCGAGCGCCCTTGCCCATAGCTTTCCGGCGACGACGAACGCCGCCGCGCGAGGAACGGCAGCCGTCTTGACAAGCCCGGCCACGGGAGAAAGGCTGTTGCGCATAGAGAGTCTGGTTGCTTCATCAGAAACTGCGGCAGCCGCGATCCGGAGGTACCGCCGGACCTCTCGTCACGCCCACGCGCAGACAAGGGAGCCCGCCCGTGGCCATCTCCGTCTTCGACCTCTTCTCCATCGGCATAGGCCCGTCCAGTTCGCACACCGTCGGCCCCATGCGGGCCGCCCGGATGTTCGCGGGCCGGCTGGAGAAGGAAGGTCTGCTCCCGCGGACGGCGTCGGTACGAGCGGAACTCTTCGGTTCCCTCGGCGCCACCGGCCACGGCCACGGCAGTCCCAAGGCCGTCCTGCTCGGCCTGGAGGGGAACGAGCCGCACACGGTGGACGTCGGCGAGGCCGACGGGGACGTCCAGCGGATCGCGTCGACGGGCAGGCTTCGCCTGCTGGGCCGCGAACTCGGCGACACCCACGAGATCGGCTTCGACACGCAACGCCACCTGGTCCTGCACCGGCGCCGTTCCCTGCCGTACCACGCCAACGGCATGACGCTCTTCGCCTACGACGCCGAGGGGCTGCCGCTGGCGGAGAGGACGTACTACTCGGTCGGCGGCGGGTTCGTCGTCGACGAGGAGGCGGTCGGCGCGGACCGGGTCAAGCTCGACGACACCGTGCTGAAGCACCCCTTCGGCAGCGGTGACGAACTGCTGCGCCTGACCCGGGAGACGGGCCTGTCGATCTCGGCTCTGATGCTGGAGAACGAGCGGTCCTGGCGCAGCGATGAGGAGATCCGCGCGGGACTGCTGGAGATCTGGCGGGTGATGCGGGAGTGCGTGGCGCGCGGGCTGTCCTGTGAGGGCATACTGCCCGGCGGGCTCAAGGTCCGCCGCCGTGCCACCGCCGTGGCCAAGGCACTGCGAGCCGACGGCGACCCGGCGGGGCGGGCGTTGGAGTGGGTGACCCTCTACGCCATGGCGGTCAACGAGGAGAACGCGGCCGGCGGTCGGGTCGTCACCGCCCCACCAACGGAGCCGCCGGCATCATCCCCGCGGTGCTGCACTACTACGTCAACTTCGTCCACGGGGCCGACGACGACGCCGTGGTCCGGTTCCTGCTGGCGGCCGGCGCCATCGGATTGCTGTTCAAGGAGAACGCCTCCATCTCCGGTGCCGAGGTCGGCTGCCAGGGCGAGGTCGGCTCCGCCTGCTCGATGGCGGCGGGCGCCCTGGCCGAGGTCCTCGGCGGTTCCCCGGAGCAGGTCGAGAACGCCGCCGAGATCGGCATGGAACACAACCTCGGTCTCACCTGCGACCCGGTCGGCGGCCTGGTCCAGATCCCGTGCATCGAACGCAACGGCATGGCCGCGGTCAAGGCCGTCACCGCCGCCCGCATGGCCCTGCGCGGCGACGGTTCCCACAAGGTCTCCCTCGACAAGGTCATCAAGACGATGAAGGACACCGGGGCGGACATGTCGGTGAAGTACAAGGAGACGGCCCGGGGCGGGCTGGCGGTGAACATCATCGAGTGCTGAGCAAATAGTGGCCCTGACCAGCGCGTTCGGATCTTTCAGCGCTGCCAGGGCCTTCCCTGCTTACTCGGCGGAAAGTCCCTGAAAAGTCCCTGGGATGTCCCTGCTTCTCCTCGTGCTAGGTCGGCGACCCGCTGCCTCAGTTTGCTCGTACTGCTCCTTTCAACACATGCCGCGCCGTCCTCTCGCGCATCGCTCACGCAGATTCCAGGCTGTCGCCCAGCCAGAAGCACCTGCCTGATAGCCGATCAACCTGAACGTTCACCCCGTGGCTGCGGTGCTTGGCGGACTAGTCGGCCCGGCCGTCGCCCAGGCGGTCGCATGCGGCGAGGGTGCCGTCGAGCAGGACGAAGTCCGGGTCGGCTTCACGCAGGACCTTGAGCAGCCGGGGGTTCGGGCTGCGAGCAGGTTGACCACGCTTCGGATATAGGCGTGGCCGGTGCCCACCGAGATGCCGAAGCAGGCGGCGATCTGCGCGAGCGTGTCGTGCTTGCGCAGGTACACCAGCGCGACCAGGGCCCGCTGGTGCGGCGGGAGCTTGCAGCGGCGGTCACCTTCACGGGTGACGATGAGCCTGGTGACCCACTCAACCAGCGTGTGCGGCGGTTCGGGTGCGGCAGGTTGGGGAACCAACGAGGCTCCTGTGCCGACGGGTGAGGACTTCGAACACCTCCCCCAACGGCACAGGAGCCTCGTGCGTTGCGGGACCCGCAGCCGTGAGGCGAGCGGCCTGTCACCCACCCTGGCTCGGCGGCACTTCTGTCACCGGCTGCGGGAGGGTACGTAACAGGCCTGGCAGTTCACTGGATCAGGTCGGTGTGGGGATGCTCGGAGGAGGTCGGGCAGACGTAGATCTGCATGTTGTCGGTGCTGCCCACTTCTACCTGGGTCGGCTGCGAGGGGTCCTGGCCACAGCAATGACCGCTGGCGTGGGCGGCGGCCTGATCTTCGCAGGGTGCCCAGCTGAGTCCCTCGTCGCCGTCCCATTCGAAGGAGGCGATAGTCAGCAGCGGGGCCATGTGCGCATCACAGACGGTGCAAAACAGGGGCTTGGGGTCGGTGCGACCCCACGGAGGCCAGCCGCCTACCTTCCAGCCGGGCGCGTCTGCCAGGACGGGGTCATAGAAGTCCCGTGGATAGTCCGCGTAGAAGCTGTCCACATCGGCGCCGGCTGCCTGCCATCTGCTCCAGTCCTCCACCATCAGCTGCATCTGCGGGCTCAGATCGAGGCTGTTGGGGTATTCGGTGATCGCCTCCGGTGCCAGCACGCACGGCTCGGGCAGATAGCCGTCGTCGTTCACCTCGTACGGCTCGGGCGGTGCGGCGAGGATATCGACGACCTCGGCGGCGGACCGCCAGAACAGCGCGGTCAACGGCTTGCAATACGGTTCGTGGTCGTAGGGGCACCACAGAACCTGGAGCAGATCGGCCTTGCCGGGCGGCCGCAACAGGGGTATGTCGCGCAGATACAGCTGGGCCACGGGCAGCATGGGGACCGGGCAGTCCGCAGGCAACGGAGCGCCGGTGCCGAGCCGCTCCGCGAGCACCGCGGCGTTCCGCTCCTTGACCGCCTGCTCCTCGGGCGTCATCCCGGGACCACTGTGATCACCGTGCCACCGGGCCGCCCTGCGCCTCATGAGCCGGACGTCGGCCGGTGACTGGCGGAACCCGCTGTCATAGTGCAGGTGCGAGGCTTCACAGTGCGGCCACAGCTCGTCCACCGGCCACAACGACGGCCCCCCGACCGAGCTCTCCTCGACCGAAGGCGACCCGGGACGGGGATGCAGCCGGATCGCAGGACGCGCCAACGGCGCCAGCTCGGGAAAGACCGCGGTCACATCCAGCGGCCGCGGCGGAGTCGTACGTACGAACACCATGCCGGTGATCCTGCCACCATCCACTGACACCCCCTGGCCGCCTCAGACAGCTTTGGTGGCATCGGTGTTCAGCTGGCTGGTCTTGCTGAGGGATCACGACACCACTTGTCGCTCAGGGCCGAGAACGCCTCGTTTCGCGGGAGAGCGAGGTCTGTGAGTTCTGGCAACGCTTGAGGGCTTGCGGTGGAGCATGGACCGAGGCCGCGCGGGACCCGTCTGGATGTCTCAAGCCATTGATCGACCAGATGCTGCGGGCGGATCTGGAGGCGCCGCGCAAGCAGCGCCACACCGTCAAGCGGCTCTTCGACCGGCTGCTGGACGAGCACGCGGCGAAGGCGGTGAACCATCCGATGGTGCGGGCCTGTGTCGCCGAGCGCCGGCCGCAGATCGCCGTCGAGGCGGGCCGTGGGGCGGTACAGGCGTTCATTCCGCGGTCGCACCGGCCGGGAGCCGAGGCGGAGGTGGACTTCGGCGACGTGAAGGTACGTCTGGCGGGGGAGTTGGTCACCTGCTTCGTGTTCGCGATGCGCCTGTCCTGTTCGGGCAAGGCCGTGCACCGTGTCTTCGCCTCCTGCGGCCAGGAGGAGTTCCCGGAGGGCCACGTCCACGCTCTCAGCGTGCTGGGCGGCGTCCCCTGCGGCAAGGTGCGCTTGACAACTTGCGTGCCGCGGTGGCCCGGGTGCTGGGCTCGGGCTCGCGGGCGGAGAACGAGCGGTGGACCGCGTTTCGTTCGCACTACGGCATCGATGCCGCGTATTGCCTGCCCGCCCTGGAGGGGCGCCCATGAGAAGGGCGGGGTTGAGGGGCAGATCGGCTGGTTCCACCGCAATCACATGGTCCTCGTCCCGGAGTTCGCCTCGCTCGCCGAGCTGAACGCGATGATCGAGCGGTGGGACGCGCAGGACGAACAGCGCCGGATCGGAACCCGCCCGCGGCCGGTCGCTGAGTGCTTCGCCGTCGAACGGCCGCTGCTGCAGCCGTTACCGGACAATCCCTTTGAGACGGGGCGGCTGTTCAGTCTGCGGGTGGACCACTTCAGCCAGATCAGCGTCCGCACCAACCGCTACTCGGTGCCGGTGAGGCTGATCGGCCGGAAGGTGCGGGCCCTGCTGCACGCGTCCGAGTTCGATCGGTTCAGCGGTGTGCGACGACTTCCAAAGTGATCTTGAGATGCCGCCCCGTCATGCCCTTGGCCTTGGTGATGCCGAAGGCATACCTGTCGATCGTGGTAGTGCCGCTCGCTGTCATCCGCTTGCCCTCGTGGGCAACTGTGCCGAGTGTGACGGCGATCGGCCGAGTCACCCCGCATACCGTCAACTCGCCGTACAAAGTGGCATCAGCGCCGGATCGTTCCAGCCGCTGGCTCCGGAAGCCGATCTCGGGATGCCGAGCCACGTCCAGGTAGTCAGAGGACCTGACGTGGTCGTCACGCTGCTGATTGCCCGACTCGAAGCTGCCTGCCTCCATCACGACGTGCACCAACGACTCTTCAGCCGGGTCCGCCACAGTGATCCGGCCATGACCGATGGCGAAGGTACCTCGGACTGGGAGCAGCCCGAACATGGCGCGTGTGTCGAAGCGGACCGTTGATGCCGCCTGATCGATCTCGTATACACCTGCTGCTGGTAAGAGCTGATTCCCTGATGCTGCCATGAGCTCGTAGCCTCCGTGTGCTGAAGATCAACCCGTGATGGGCCAGCCTCTCGCAGCTACAGCGGGTATGCCAGCCCCCAAGTGCAGGGTGGCTGACAAGAAGGTCCCGGCAGGCGGCCAAGGCGTTGTGAGTTCTCATCAACATTTCCGCGGTGTTGATCCCCAAAGCGCTGTCCGAAACCGTCGACAAACGTTGTCCGTTCTCGCTTACGAAACCAGCTGGCCACGTCCAACGCATACAGCCTCGGCACAGCGACAGCAAGCCTGCCTGTGTGACAACTAACGCCGCATCAGGCGGCGTTCGCCTCTTCGGGCGTCGATCGGCAGTCGGCCAGACTCCCGCATCCAGTAGAGGAACGGAACTGCGTCGGCCAGTACTCACGTAGGGTCCCTGGGTGTTCAATCGGCTTGAGGTCAGCGTGTTGCCACCGAGCCGCCGATGGGCTGCCCAGCTGTCGTTCCGGATCGATGGCGACGAAGTGGTGGCTGCGGCGATCGGAGAGGGAGGCCGCGGCCTGTTTGTCGAGGAGGCGTTGCCGGCCGAGGGCCGGGGGCCACTCTGGGCGACCAGCGAGGGACGCCGTGCAGTACTGGGTGAGCCCGAGTGCACGGGCGGATGCTGTGGCTACCTGTCTGTGTTCGTGCAGCGTCACGGTGGGATCGTGGAGTGGTCCGACTGGCAGGTACCCGTTGATGAGGCGCACCCTCCGGTTTTTCACTTCGACGCCGATCAGTACGACGCCGAACTAACCCGCGCGCTGACAATGTTTGCCTCGTGACAGTCCGCCGCGTGGGTGGTCCCCTGCGCGGCGGGCCGGACCAGAATGATCACGTGGCTGGACGTGTACAGGTCCGTGAGATCGATGACGCCGAGGGCAGGCGGCTGCTGCTGATCATCCGCAGGGGCACCGGGTCGGTGGTGACCTGACGGCGGGCTCAGATGGTGCTGTCGTCCGCGCAGGGCATGCCGGTGGCGAGGATCGCCAAGGTGTCGTTCACCAGCGACGACCGGGTCCGGGACGTGATCCACAACTTCAACACCGACGGTTTCGACTCGCTGCATCCGAAGTACTCCGGCGGCCGGCCGAAGACGTTCACGCTGCCCGAGCGCCGCGAGGTCAAGAAGATCGCCAAGTCCAAGCCCACCGAGCACGACCTGCCGTTCTCGACCTGGAGCCGACCAAGCTGGCGGACTTCCTGGTCGCCGAGGGGTGGTCGACGACGTCAGCCACGAGGGCCCGCGCATCCTGCTCCGCGAGGAATGCGTCTCTTCTCAACGCCTGAAGACGTGGAAGACCTCCCGCGACCCGGACTACGCGGCCGAGAAGGCCCGCGTCGAGCACCTGTACGCCATCGCCGACGGCGAGGTCATACCCGAGGACAGCGAGCCCGAAGTCGTCTTCTGCCTGGACGAGTTCGGGCCGCTCAGGTGGTGCCGCTGTACACCGTCAGTACGGCTTCGATGGGCTGGCCGTCTTCGGGGAGGTCGGTCACGGCGTCTCTCCGTTCTGGGTCAGTTATGCGCGGCCCCGCAGTTTGACCGCTGACCTCGCGCTTTCATGAAGCGGGCTGTCCAACGGGCGGTCACGTAAGCGAGTGCCTCTGACCGGCGAGAATCTCTTTATCGCAAGAACCCAGTTCGTCCAACTCGCCCTTTCTCTTCCTGACCCTTCCCAGGGCTCTGAGTACCTCGGCATCTCACCCAACACGCTGTACGTCTGGTGACACCGCCGGCAGGGGCCTCCCACCTTCCGCATGGGGCGGCGCGTGATGTACCGGATCACGGCGCTCGACGAGTGGGTCTGCGATCAGGAGCGAGCGGACTCCCGATCCAACCGCGCCCTTGACCCGCTGAACCGGAAGCAGCAACGGCGCTCGAAGGCCGTGAAGTAGCTCGGTGGCTTATGCGTCCGTTTTCCACCGAGAAGAGTTTTTCTCCGAACGGGGATTGGATCGTGCGGCAGATCGCGTCAGCACCGACCAGCTCGTGATCACGCACCACTGGAGGGCCCCGTCCTGGCGGGGCATATAGAAGACCGATGGCTGAAGAAGCGCCCAGACAAGCTGACCGGCAAGCGGGAGCGGACCGCGATCTACGGCACCGGGAAGCTCTACCGAAGTCCCTACTGGCGCGCAGGGCCACTCAACTACCCTCGAACATGCAGGTCAAGGGCATAGTGCGACAGGGGGCGGACATGTTGGTCAAGCACAGGGAGACGGCCCGCGGCGGGCTCGCGGTCAACGTCATCGAGTGCTGAGAGCGGGAGAGGCCGAGGCCCGCGGTCAGCGCGCGGGCTCCAGCCGGACCACGATGGACTTGGACGTGGGGGTGTTGCTGATCTCCGCCGTGGAGTCCAGTGGGACGAGGACGTTGGTCTCCGGGAAGTAGGCGGCGCAGCAGCCGCGGGGCGTGGGGTAGGCGACCGTACGGAACGCCGGTGCCCGGCGGTCCACCCCGTCGGTGAACTCGCTGACGATGTCGACGGTTTCGCCTTCGGCCAGGCCGTGTGCGGTCAGGTCGTCCGGATGCATGAAGAGCACCCTGCGGCCCTGGTGGACGCCTCGGTAGCGGTCGTCCAGGCCGTAGATGGTGGTGTTGTACTGGTCGTGCGAACGGATGGTCTGCAGGAGCAACCGCCCCTGCGGGACGCGGAGCACTTCCAGGGGGTTGACGGTGAAGTTGGCCAGTCCGGTCCTGGTGGGGAAGCGCCGCTCGTCCCGTGGCGGATGAGGAGTCGCGAAGCCGCCCGGCTCACGCACCCGGGCGTTGAAGGCCTCGAAACCTGGAATCACCCGAGCGATCCTGTCCCGGATCCGGTCGTAGTCGGCCATGAAGTCCGCCCAGGGCACCTGCGGGCCGCCGGCTCCGAGGGTTGCGCTCGCCATCCGGCAGATGATCCCGACCTCGCTCAGCAAGGCGTCGGAGGCCGGTGCCAGCCGGCCACGCGAGAGATGCACCATGCCCATGGAGTCCTCGACCGTCACCAGTTGCGGGCCCGCGGGCCTCAGGTCGGCTTCGGTGCGGCCCAGGCAGGGCAGGATGAGGGCCTGGCGGCCGGCCACCGCATGGGACCGGTTGAGCTTGGTGGAGATCTGCACCGTGAGCTCGCAGTCGCGCATGGCCCGCTCGGTGAGTTCGGTGTCAGGTGCGGCGGAGACGAAGTTGCCGCCGAGCGCGACGAATACCCGTACCTGTCCGTCCCGCATGGCGCGGATGGTGTCCACCGCGTCGTAGCCATGGAGGCGCGGCGGCATGAACCCGAACTCGGCGCCGAGCGCGTCGAGGAAGGCGGCGTCCGGCTTCTCATAGATGCCCATGGTCCGGTCGCCCTGGACGTTGGAGTGGCCGCGCACGGGGCAGAGCCCGGCGCCGGGGCGTCCGATGTTGCCGCGCAGCAGCAGGAAGTTGACGACCTCGCGGATCGTCGGGACCGAGTGGCGGTGCTGGGTGAGGCCCATCGCCCAGCAGACGACGATCTTCCGGGCGGTCAGCACCTCCTGGAACGCCTCTTGGATCTCCCGCGCCGACAGGCCGGTCGCCTCCAGGACGTCGTCCCAGGACGTCTTGCGGGCCTGGTCGGCGAACTCGTCGAAGCCGTGGGTGTGCGCGGCGATGAAGTCACGGTCGAGGACCGTGCCGGGAGCGTCGTCCTCCGCCTCCAGGAGCATGCGGTTGAAGGCCTGGAAGAGGGCCTGGTCGCCGCCGAGCCTGATCTGGAGGAACCGGTCGGACAGCTGGGTGCCCGGACCCAGCACGCCGGAGGGCCGCTGGGGGTTCTTGAACCGGAGAAGTCCCGCTTCGGGCAGCGGGTTGACGGCGATGACGCGTGCGCCCCGGTCCTTGGCGGTTTCGAGCGCCGAGAGCATCCGGGGGTGGTTGGTGCCCGGGTTCTGCCCCACGACGAGGATCAGGTCGGCCTCGTACAGGTCGTCCAGACGGACGCTGCCCTTGCCGATGCCGATGGTCTCGGTCAGGGCGGAACCGCTCGACTCGTGGCACATGTTGGAGCAGTCCGGCAGGTTGTTGGTGCCGAGGAGCCGGACGAACAACTGGTAGAGGAAGGCGGCTTCGTTGCTCGCCCGGCCGGAGGTGTAGAAGGCGGCCTGGTCCGGTGAGTCGAGTGCGCCCAGCTCCCGGGCGATCACGGCGAACGCCTCGTCCCAGGTGATCTGCCGGTAGCGGTCGCTGCCCGCCGGGCGGTACACGGGGTGGGTGAGGCGGCCCTGCTGGCCGAGCCAGTAGTCGCTGCGGCCGGCGAGCTCCGCCAGGGTGTGCTCGGCGAAGAAGCCGGGGCCGACCCGGCGCAGGGTCGCCTCCTCGGCCACCGCCTTGGCGCCGTTCTCGCAGAACTCGGCGCGGTGCCGCTGCCCGGGCTCGGGCCAGGCGCAGCCCGGGCAGTCGAAGCCCGACTTCTGATTGACGCTCAGCAGGGTCAGCAGACTGCGGCGGACGCCCATCTGCCCGTGGGCATGGCGCAGCGAGGAGGTGACCGCGGGGATTCCCGCGGCGTAGTCCTTCGGCGGGCCCACCCGCAGGCGGGAGTCACCGGGGTCCTCGGCAGGAGCCTCTCGGGGCATCGCCTAGCGCTCCGCGAGGTTCGCGCGGGTGCCGATGCGGTCCTGTACCCAGTCGTGGAACTCACCGATGTGGTGCTCGCTGGGCACCAGGACGCCGCCCTTGGCGTACAGGCGGGAACTCATGGCCGGCTGGCAGCGCTCACAGGCGTCGAAGTCCTGCCGGTTGACGCGGTCGAACAGCTCCACCGACCGGCTGACGTCGCGGCCGCTCTCCACCACGCCCTTGAGGTACAGCCAGTCGCACTCCACGATCGTGCGGTCGACCGCCACCGGGAACATCCGGTGGAAGATCACGTGGTCGGGGACGAGGTTGATGAACACCTGCGGGCGCACCGTGATCGCGTAGTACCGGCGGTCCTGGTCCTCGGCGACCGTGGGGATGCGGTCCAGTCCCTCCGAGCCGTCGACGGTGAAGCCCCGGACGTCCGAGCCGAACTCGGCGCCGTGTCCCACGTAGTACTGCGCCGCGTAGCCGTCGGCGAACTCCGGCAGGACCTCGGTCAGCTCGGGGTGGATGGTCGCGCAGTGGTAGCACTCCATGAAGTTCTCGATGATCAGCTTCCAGTTGGCCTTGACGTCGTAGACGATCCGCCTGCCGACCTCCAGGCTCTCGACGTCGTACCGCTCGACGGACTCCACGTCGCCCAGGCGCGCGACCACGTCCGCGATCACCGACTGTTCGAACGGCGGCGGGTTCTCGGCCAGGCACACCCACACATAACCCAGCCACTCGTGCACCGCCACGCTCGCCAGGCCGTACTCGGTGCGGCCGATGTCCGGCATCTTCGTGAGGTTGGGGGCCGCGACGAGCTTGCCGTTGAGGTCGTACGTCCAGGCGTGGTAGGGGCACTGGAAGGCCCGCTTCACCTCACCGGACTCCTGCGTGCAGAGCTTCGCCCCGCGGTGCCGGCACACGTTGAAGAACGCCCGGACGGAACCGTCCCGCGACCGGGTCAGCAGGATGCTCTCCCGCCCGACGTCCACGGTCCGGAACGCACCCGGCTTCGCCAGTTCCGACGAGCGTGCCGCGCAGAACCACATCGACTCGAAGATGTGCTCCTGCTCCAAGCGGAAGATCTCCGGGTCCGTGTAGTGGTCACCGGGAAGGGTCGCGATCAGGCTCTCCGGCAGGCCGGTCGTCGTCATGGTTCACCTCGAAGTGAAGCGCCTCTGGCGGGCGGGTGGTTGCCTCATACGCAACGAGATCCTTGCTACGCAACTCACAGTGCAGCCCCCTCGAAGCACTGTCAAGCCCTTGACCACGGGCCGCCACAGACAGGAGCATGTTGCGTATCAGTCCGACTGTTGCGTATTGCGCATCCCCTCTGGGAGGGCTCAATGTCTCTTGGACCCACAACCGGCCGCGAGTTCGTCCTCACCCTGTCGTGCCCCGACCGCTCGGGCCTCGTCCACGCCGTCACCGGCTTCCTGGTCCGGCATTCCGGGAACATCCAGGAGAGCCAGCAGTTCGACGACCGGCTCCAGGACCGCTTCTTCATGCGGGTGCACTTCGACGTCTCGGACCCGGACACCTCGATGGAGGACCTGAAGTCCGGCTTCGCCCCGGTGGCGGAGGCGTACCGGATCTCCTGGCAGCTGTACGACGCGTCGACGCCGACGCGCACGCTGATCATGGTGTCGAAGTTCGGGCACTGCCTGAACGACCTGCTGTTCCGCCGGCGCACCGGCTCACTGAACATCGAGGTGCCGGCCATCGTCTCCAACCACCGGGACTTCGAGCCGCTCGCCGAGAGCTACGGGATCCCGTTCCACCACGTGCCCGTGACCCGGGAGACGAAGCCCGAGGCGGAGGCCCGGCTGCTGGAGCTCGTCGACGAGCTGGACATCGACCTGGTGGTCCTGGCCCGCTACATGCAGATCCTGTCGAACGACCTGTGCAAGCAGCTCGAAGGCCGGGCGATCAACATCCACCACTCGTTCCTGCCGAGCTTCAAGGGCGCCCGGCCGTACGTCCAGGCACACGAGCGCGGCGTCAAGCTCGTCGGAGCGACGGCCCACTACGTCACCCCGGACCTCGACGAGGGGCCGATCATCGAGCAGGACGTCATCCGTGTGAACCACTCGCAGGGCCCCGACAGCATGGTCGCCCTCGGCCGCGACGTGGAGGCGCAGGTCCTGGCACGGGCGGTGGAATGGCACAGCCAGAGCCGCGTCATGGTCAACGGCAACCGTACGGTCGTCTTCCGCTGAGGAAAAATGACCTCCAGCCCCTCACGCCTGTTGACTGTTTCGCTTAGGGTTTCGCCATGAGCAACGACGGTGCTGAGTCCGCGGGCGCTCCCAGTGGCGGAGTGCAATCAGTTGACCGCGCTGTCGCCGTGCTGGAGATCCTCGCCCAGCACGGCGAAGCGGGCGTGAGCGAAGTGGCGGCGGCGATCGATGTCCACAAGTCGACCGCCTTCCGTCTGCTCGGCGCGCTGGAGGCGCACGGGATGGTCGAGCAGGAGAGCGAACGCGGGAAGTACCGACTCGGGTTCGGTGTCGTGCGCCTGGCCGGCGCCGTGACGGGCCGTATCGCCGTCACCCGGCACGGGCGGGGCATCTGCGAGCGTCTCGTCGACGACGTGGGCGAGACGCTGAACATCGCCGTGCTCGAGTCCCACCACGCGATCAACCTCTACCAGGTGCGCAGTACCGCGGCCATCGCCGCGCAGAACTGGGTGGGGCGACAGACGCCGCTGCACTGCACGTCGAGCGGGAAGATCCTCCTGGCCTACCTCGAACCGGAGCACCGCGACGAGCTCATCGCCGCGGCCGGGCTCCCTCGCTTGACACCACGCACGGTGACGTCCAGAAAGAAACTGGAAGCGGATCTCGCCCAGGCCCGTGAGCAGGGCTACGCCAGCACGCTGGAGGAGTACGAGGAGGGCCTCAACGCTCTGTCCGCGCCCGTGCGTTCAGCCGACGGCGGGACCGTGGCCGCCCTTTCGGCCTCGGGACCGGCCTTCCGCATGACCGAGGAGCGGATGCGTGAACTCGCACCGGTCATGGTCGCGGCAGCGGCCGAGCTCAGCCGCCGTCTCGGTTACGGGGACTGAGGTCCGGGAGAGCCGTCCCGGTCCCTGACGCGGAGAAGCGAGTGAGAAGGGCGGCGGCCGGTGACACGTGATCACCGGCCGCCGCCTTCGGGGTGCCGGGTCAGGCTGTCCACTCCACCGCCGCGTCCAGCAGCCACTGGGTGAGGTAGTCGGCGAAGGACGAACGGACCAGCACCCAGAACCCGGCCCCTGGGTCGTCACGGGCGACCAGCACGACCTGGGTGCGGCCCAGGGTCGTCTGGGCGCAGCGGCCCGGGCCGAAGACGCGCGGGTGCAGATCCAGCGAGCAGCCGTGGGCCAGCAGGTCGCGGGCACGAGGACCCGTGACGAGCAGTGTGGTGCGCTGAGCCGAGACATCGACGACGGACACGGGCTCGTCGCCCGCGGCTTCGCGGATCCGGCCCTCCACGTCCCGCTGACCGCCCGGCGGGCCCACCACGAGCCACTCCTCGGGGCCGAGCCACAGGGCGGTCAGCTCCCCGGCGCGGACGACGGTGTCGGGTTCGACGGGCAGGTGGAGGCCCAGCGCCGCCCCCACGGCGTCCGCGGCCGCTCCCTTGGGGTCCAGACGCACATTGATCTGGGTCAGGAAGGGGAGTTCCGCCAGCCGGATCGCACCCCCGGAGGTGCGGGTCGCGGCGGCCAGCCGGTCGGCGGCATGCGCCAGGGGGCTGCGGAGCGGAGCGGTACGGGCGGTGTCAGCCATCGCGGCGGGCTCCCTCGGGGTCGTAGAGGACGGGGCTGGCGACGGTCACCGGGACCAGCCGGTCGCCCACGGGGGCGTAGAGGCGCTCACCGATGCGGTCCCGGCCGCCCTTGACCAGGGCGAGCGCGAAGGTCCGGCCGAGGGCAGCGCTGCGGTAGCTGGACGTGACGTGGCCGAGCATCGGAACGGGTGGCGCGGGCAGCACACTGCCGGCGACCAGCTGCGTGCCCTCGGGCAGGAACATGCCCGGGTCCTCCGGAAGCAGGCCGACCAGGTGCTTGCGGTCGGGACGGGCGGTGTCGGCACGGGCGTAGGACCGCTTTCCGATGAAGTCCCGCTTCTTCTTGGACACCACCCAGTTCATGCCGAGGTCCTGTGGCGTCACGGTGCCGTCGGTGTCCTGGCCGACGATCGGGTAGCCCTTCTCCGCGCGCAGGACGTGCATGGTTTCCGTGCCGTACGGGGTGATGCCGTACGGCGCGCCGGCCTCGTACAGCGCCTCCCACAGGGCGAGGGCCTCCCACGGTGACACGTTGATCTCGTAGGCGAGTTCGCCGGAGAAGCTGATCCGGCACACCCGGGCCTCGATGCCCGCGACCGTCGTGTCCCGCCATGCCATGAACGGGAAGTCGTCGTTGGCCACGGCGAGTCGGGGTGCGACCGAGCCGAGGACCTCGCGGGACTTCGGACCGACCAGGGCGACGGTGGCCCACTGCTCGGTCACGGAGGTGCAGTGAACCTTCAGCTCGGGCCACTCGGTCTGGAGCCACTCCTCCATCCAGTCCAGCACGGCCGCGGCATTGCCCGTCGTGGTGGTGACCAGGTAGCGGTCCTGGTCGAGGCGGATGACGGTGCCGTCGTCGAAGACCATCCCGTCGGGGCGGCACATGACGCCGTAGCGGATCATGCCGACCTTCAGGGTGCTCATCATGTTGGTGTAGAGCAGGTCGAGGAAGGCGGCGGCGTCCGGGCCCTGTACGTCGATCTTGCCGAGGGTGGAGGCGTCCATGAAGGCGACGCCCTCGCGGGCGGCGGCGCACTCGCGCAGCACGGCCGTCTCCATGTCCTCGCCGTCCTGCGGGAAGTACCAGGGACGCTTCCACTGTCCGACGTTCTCGAACAGGGCGCCGTGGGTGACATGCCACTCGTGCAGGGCGGTGGTGCGGACCGGGTCGCTGAGCGCGCCCCGGTCGCGGCCGGCGAGGGCGGCGAAGGAGACGGGGGTGTACGGGGGCCGGAACGTGGTCGTGCCGAGCGCCGAGATGTCCACGCCGAGCAGTTCGGCGACGACGCCACTGGCCAGAACGCCGGAGGTCTTGCCCTGGTCGTTGGCGGTGCCGGCCGTGGTGTAGCGCTTGGTGTGCTCGACCGAGCGCATTCCGGCGCCGGTGGCCCGGGCCAGGTCGTCGACGGTGACGTCGCGTTGCAGGTCGACGAAGCGCGGGGCGCCTTCGCGGCCCGGGACGGTGAAGACCTGCATGGGCGGCGTCTGAGGTGGTGCGGACACCTGTGGCAGGCAGGGTGCTTCACAGGTGTAGCCCGCGGACTCGATCGCGCGGGCGCCTGCGGCCGCCCCCTGCGCGAGGACCTCGGCCAGGCCGAAGACGCCACTCGCGCCGCCCGCGACCTCCACGGCCTGGCGGGAGGTGTCGGGGACGAAGCTGCCGAGCGTCTCGTCGTAGCGGAGTTTGCCGCCGGCCTGACTGAACAGGTGTGCGACCGGGTTCCAGCCGCCGGAGACCAGGAGCAGGTCGGCGGCGAACTCCCGTCGGCCTGTTGTCTCCCCGTACGGGGAGACGGTCACGGCGGTGAGCCGGGGAGCGCCTTCCGTCCCGGTGACGGCGTAACCCGGCAGCACCTCGATGCCGGCCTGCCGGGCCCGCTCCGCCCACTCCCCCGGCTCGGTACGGGTGTCGACGACGGCCTCCACGGCCACGCCCGCCGCGGTGAGGTCCAGGGCCGCCGCGTAGGCGCTGTCATTGGTGGTGAAGACGACCGCGTGCCGACCGGGCAGGACGCCGTGGCGGTTGACGTGGGCGCGGGCCGAGGCGGCCAGCATCACACCGGGGCGGTCGTTGTCCGCGAAGGCCAGCGAGCGCTCGTGCGCGCCGGTGGCGAGCACGACGCGGCGGGCGCGGATGCGCCAGGCACGTTCACGGGAGACGTGCTCCGGGGCATCGGCTCCGAGATGGTTGGTGCGGCGCTCCACGGCGAGCAGGTGGTTGTCGTCGTAGTAGCCGAAGACGGTGGTGCGGCGCAGGACGCGCACGTCGGGGGCGGCGTCGAGGTGGGCGGTCGTCCCGGCAGCCCAGTCGAGCAGTTCGCCGGTGCCGAGGAGGCTGCCGCCGGGTTCCGGCTGGTCGTCGGCGACGATGACGCGGGCGCCGCTTCGCGCTGCCGCGGCTGCCGCGGCGAGGCCGGCCGGGCCCGCGCCCACGACCAGGAGGTCGCAGTGGGCGTGTACGGCGTCGTAGCGTGCCGGGTCCGGTTCGGTGGCGAGGCGGCCCTGGCCGGGGAGGCTGGTCGCGACGAGGCCGTCGTAGAGCTCGACGGTGGTGGCCGGGAGCATGGGCTCGGGGAACGGTTCCTCGATCTGGATGACCGCGTTGGGTTCCTCGACGCCGGCCGAGAAGATGCCTCGGGGGCGGCCGCGTTTGATGCTGGTGCCCGTTTGGATGACGCCGTTGGCGAGGAGGGCGGAGGCGAGGGTGTCGCCCCTGTAGCCCTGGTACTGGGTGCCGTCGAAGGTGAAGGTGAGGGGCTCGTCGCGGTGGATTCGGCCTCGGGTGGGGTGGCGGAAGGGCTGGGTTGATTCGCCCCCGCCGCCCCTACCCTTCCCGTCCTCAAGGGGCTCTGCCCCTTCGGCCCCGCTGAGGGCTGCGCCCCCAGGCCCCGCTTCGGCCTGGACTGCCTCGTCCTCAAGCGCCGGACGGGCTGGCCGCATCGAACGTGCCTCGAAAATGGCCGGGCGCTCCTCCCCCGCCCGATAGACCGTCAGGATCTCGTTCGTGGACGTGTCCCGCACCGCGTTGAACCAGCGGCGGCAGCCCGCCGCGTGGCTCCAGCGCTCGGCGAACGGGCCCTTCGAGTTGTCGCGGAAGAAGAGGTAGCGGGCCCACTCCTCGTCGGTGAGGGGCGCCGGGTCCTCCGGGTACGGCACATGGGCCTGGCCGCCGTAGTGGAACTCGGCCTCGTCGCGGGGCCCGCACCACGGGCAGGGGATGAGCAGCATGGATCGGCTCCCAGAGCTTCCAGTGGTCCTAGTGGGCCACCGCGGCCGCGCCGTGCTCGTCGACGAGCGCGCCGGTGGTGAAACGGTCGAGCGAGAAGGGGGCGTTGAGGGCGTGCGGGGTGTCGTGGGCGATGGTGTGGGCGTAGACCCAGCCGACGCCCGGGGTGGCCTTGAAACCGCCGGTTCCCCAGCCGCAGTTGAGGTAGAGGTTGTCGACCGGGCTGAGGCCGACGATCGGTGAGGCGTCGGGGCTCACGTCGACGATGCCGCCCCAGGTGCGCAGGACATGGGCGCGGGCGAAGACCGGGAAGAGCTCCAGGGCCGCGGACATCTGATCCTGGATGATGTGGAAGGCGCCACGCTGGGTGTACGAGTTGTACGCGTCGACGCCCGCGCCCATCACCAGCTCGCCCTTGTGCGCCTGGCTGACGTACACATGGACCGCGTTGGACATCACGACCGTCGGGTGGACCGGCTCCAGCAGCTCCGAGACCAGCGCCTGCAACGGGTGGCTCTGGACGGGCAGTTCGATACCCGCCATGGCGGCCAGGACCGAGGTGTGGCCCGCCGAGCAGAGCGCGACCTTGCCCGCCGCGATCGGTCCCCGGGTGGTCCGGACTCCGACCACCCGGTTGTCGACCACGTCGAGGCCGGTGACCTCGCAGTTCTGGATGATGTCGATGCCGGCGGCGTCGGCGGAGCGGGCCAGGCCCCACGCCACGTGGTCGTGCTTGGCGATGCCCGCGCGTGGCTGGTAGGTGGCGCCCAGGACGGGGTAGCGCACGTCCGGGGAGATGTTGACGATCGGGCAGACGTCCTTGACGCCGTCCGCGTCGAGCCATTCGGCGTCCACTCCGTTGAGGCGGTTGGCCTCGACGCGGCGCACGCTGTCCCGGACGTCCTGGAAGCTGTGGGCGAGGTTCAGTACGCCGCGCTGGGAGAAGAGGATCGGGTAGTCGAGCTCGTCCGCCAGGCCCTCCCAGAGCTTGAGGGCGTGCTCGTAGATGCCTGCGCTCTCGTCCCAGAGGTAGTTGGAGCGGATGATCGTGGTGTTGCGGGCCATGTTGCCGCCCGCGAGCCAGCCCTTCTCCAGGACGGCGACGTTGGTGATGCCGTGGTTCTTCGCCAGGTAGTGGGCGGTGGCCAGGCCGTGGCCGCCGCCGCCCACGATGACGACGTCGTAGGAACGCTTCGGATCGGGGTTGCGCCACAGCCGGTCGGGGTGTTCGGGGAGCTCGGCGCCGGGGGTGCGGGGGCTCATCGGGCGTCTCCGGCTTCGGACAGGTGGGGGTAGAGCGGGTGCTTGGCGGCCAGTGCCTCCGTGCGGGCTCGCAGGGCGGCAACGTCCGGATCCGGCTGGAGGGCGAGGGCGATCACGTCCGCCACCTCGGCGAAGTCCGCCTCGGTGAAGCCGCGGGTGGCCAGGGCCGGGGTGCCGATGCGCAGGCCCGAGGTGACCATGGGCGGGCGCGGGTCGAAGGGCACCGCGTTGCGGTTGACGGTGATGCCGATCGCGTCGAGCAGGTCCTCGGCCTGGCGGCCGTCCAGCTCGGAGTCGCGCAGGTCGACCAGGACGAGGTGGACGTCCGTGCCTCCGGTCAGCACCTTCACCCCGGCCGCCGCCGCGTCCGCCTGGGTGAGGCGTTCGGCGAGGATGCGGGAGCCGGCGAGCGTCCGGGCCTGGCGTTCGGCGAACTCCGGTGTCGCGGCGACCTTGAACGACACCGCCTTCGCGGCGATGACGTGCTCCAGCGGGCCGCCCTGCATGCCGGGGAACACCGCCGAGTTGATCTTCTTGGCGAGGTCGGCCTCGTTGGTGAGGATGACGCCGCCGCGCGGACCGCCGAGGGTCTTGTGCGTGGTCGTGGTCGTGACGTGGGCGTGCGGTACGGGGCTGGGGTGCAGTCCAGCCGCCACCAGTCCCGCGAAGTGCGCCATGTCGACCATGAGCAGGGCGCCCACCTCGTCGGCGATCCTGCGGAAGGCCGCGAAGTCCAGCTGCCTGGGGTACGCCGACCAGCCAGCGATGATCATCTTGGGTCGGTGTTCCTTGGCGAGGCGTTCGACCTCGTCCATGTCGACCAGGTGGTCCGTCTCGGACACGTGGTACGGCACGACGTTGAGCATCTTGCCGCTGTAGTTGATGCGCATGCCATGGGTGAGGTGCCCGCCGTGCGCGAGGTCGAGACCGAGGACGGTGTCGCCGGGCTGGAGCAGGGCGAAGAAGACGGCGGTGTTCGCCTGGGCGCCCGAGTGCGGCTGCACGTTGGCGAACCCGGCGCCGAAGAGGGACTTGATCCGCTCGATGGCCAGCCGCTCGGTGACGTCGACGTGTTCGCAGCCGCCGTAGTACCGGCGGCCCGGGTAGCCCTCGGCGTACTTGTTGGTCGCGACCGAGCCCTGGGCCTCCATCACGGCGGAGGGCGCGAAGTTCTCGGAGGCGATCATCTCCAGGGTGGACTGCTGGCGGTGCAGCTCGGCGCGGAGCGCGGCATGGACCTCGGGGTCCAGCTCCGCCAGGGATGTGTTGAGCACGTTCATACGGCGTTCGCGTTCCTCTCGGCGGCCTCGACGACATTGGCGAGCAGCATGGCCCGGGTCATGGGGCCCACGCCCCCGGGCATCGGCGCGAGCCATCCGGCGACCTGTGCGGCGTCCGGGTGGATGTCACCGACCAGCCCCTGGTCGGTGCGGGTGATGCCGACGTCCAGGACGGCCGCGCCGGGGCGCAGCATGTCCTTGGTGATCAGTCCGGGCGAGCCGGCGGCCGCGATGACGATGTCCGCCTCTCGCGTGTGCCAGGCCAGGCCCTTGGTGCCGGTGTGGCAGAGGGTGACGGTCGCGTTCTCGGACCTGCGGGTGAGCAGAAGCCCGATGGGCCGGCCGACGGTGATGCCGCGCCCGATCACACACACCCGCGCTCCGGCGAGCGGCACGTCGTGGCGGCGGAGCAGTTCGACGATGCCGCGCGGGGTGCACGGCAACGGGGCCTCGACGCCCAGGACGAGCCGGCCGAGGCTGACGGGGTGCAGTCCGTCGGCGTCCTTGGCCGGGTCCATCCGTTCCAGCACGGCGTTGGCGTCGAGGTGGCGCGGCAGCGGCAATTGGACGATGTAGCCGGTGCAGGCGGGGTCGGCGTTGAGCTCGTCGACCGTCTCCTCGACCTGCCGCTGCGAGGCGTCGGCGGGCAGCTCCCGGCGGATGGAGGCGATACCCACCTGGGCGCAGTCGCGGTGCTTGCCGCCGACGTAGGCGCGACTGCCCGGGTCGTCACCGACCAGGACGGTGCCGAGCCCCGGAGCCCGACCGGTGGTGGCGGTCAACTTGGCCACACGCTCGGCGAGTTCCTGGCGGATCGCGGCGGCGGTGGCCTTGCCATCAAGGAGTTGTGCGGTCACTTGGGGAGCTCCTTCCAACGAGGTCGGCACTGAACGGGGCCCCGAAGGGGCGCGGGGCTGTGTCGATCAGCGGCTCCGCCGCGGGGCGCGACCAGCCACGACGCAGCCGCGGACGAAAACTCAGCCACGAAGACGGGACATCGCCGGATCGAACAACGGCTCATCGGCCACGACCGCCTCGACGGACTGGTCGAAGTACCCGATGTGTACGACCGTCCCCGGCTCCGCGAGCTCCGTCGGCAACCACGCATAGGCGATGCCCTTGCCGATCGTGTAGCCGTAAGCCGCACTCGTGACGTACCCGACCGCGCAGTCCCCGTCGTACACCGGCTCCTTGCCCATGACGACGGCCTTCGGGTCGTCGATCGTGAGGCAGGTCAGCTTCCGCCGGACATCGGCCTTGCGCCGCTCCAACGCCCCCTTCCCGATGAAGTCCTCCTTGTCGAGCTTGACCGCGAACCCGACCCCGGCCTCGTACGGGTCATGCTCGTACGTCATGTCCGTGCCGAAGGACCGGTAGCCCTTCTCCAAGCGGAGGCTGTTGAAGGCGCCCCGGCCGGCCACGATGCCGCCCAGCGGCTCGGCCGCCCGCCACAGCGTGTCCCACAGCTTCTGGCCGAGGTCAGCGGTGGTGTACAGCTCCCAGCCGAGCTCACCGACGTACGACAGCCGCATCGCCGTCACGGGCACGGAGCCGATGTGAGCGCGCTTGGCGCGGAAGTACTTCAGGCCGGTCGCCGAGAAGTCGGCGTCGGTGAGCGGCTGGAGGACGTCCCGGGCGCGTGGTCCCCACAGGCCGATGCAGCAGGTGCCGGGGGTGATGTCGCGGACCTGGACCGTGCCGTCGGCAGGGAGGTGACGGGTGAACCAGTCGAGGTCCAGGTTGCCGTTGGCGCCGACCTGGAAGAGGCCGGGGGCCAGCCGGGCGACGGTGACGTCGCTGCGGATGCCACCGTCGTGGTCGAGGAGCAGCGTGTACGTCACCGAGCCGACGGACTTGGCGACCTTGCCGGTGCACAGCCGCTCCAGGAACTCGGCGGCACCACGCCCGCTGACCTCGAGCCGTTTGAGGGCCGTCATGTCGTACATCGCGACGGTCTCGCGGGTGGTCTGGGCCTCGGCGCCGACGATGGGCGACCAGTACTGCGCGGCCCACTCGTTGGGGGTGACGATGGAACGGCCTTCGACCAGGCCCGCGTTGGCCTCGTACCACTGGGGCCGCTCCCAGCCGTTCGCCTCCAGGAAGAAGGCGCCCCGCTCCTGCTGGCGGGTGTGGAACGGGCTGGTGCGGATCGGGCGCGGGTCGCCCGACGGCTGCAGCGGGTGCAGGATGTCGTAGACCTCGACGAAGTTCTGGCAGTCGCGGGCCAGCACGTACTCCGGCGACAGCTGGTGCGGCTCGAAGCGGTTGACGTCGCACTCGTGCAGGTCGAACGAGGAGCAGTAGCCGTCGACCAGCCACTCGGCCATGGCCTTCCCGACACCCGCGGAGTGCGTGACCCAGACGGCCTCGGCGACCCAGAAGCCCTTGACGTCCGGGGACTCGCCGAGCAGCGGCAGGCCGTCGGTGGTGAAGGAGAACAGGCCGTTGATGCCCTCCTCGACCTTGGCGTCCTTCGTCGCGGGGAGCAGTGACTGCGTCTCGCTCCAGGCCTCCTCGAAGTCCTCCTCGGTGAACTTCAGGACGGAGGGCATCTCCTCGGCCTCGTCCACGGAGAGGATGTCGTCGGCGGAGATCGGCATCGGGCGGTGGCCGTAGTAGCCGATGCCCAGGCCGTCGAAGCGGTCGCGGTAGTAGAGGTCGGCGTCCTGGTGGCGCAGGATCGGGCGGACCGCCTCCTGCGTCTGGCCCGCCAGGGCCGGTACCGGGCCCGTCCAGGCGAGCTGGTGGCCGAGCGGTGTGAGCGGGAGGTTCATGCCGGCCATGCGGGCGATCTTCGGCCCCCAGATGCCGGCGCAGCACACGACGATGTCGGCGGGGATCTCGCCCTGGTCGGTGAGGACGCCGGTCACCTCGCCCTCGGCCCGCTGGACGTCGAGGACTTCGTGCCGGGCGAGGAAGCGCACGCCGCGCTCGGTCGCCCGGCGGATCTGTGCCTCGACGGCGAGGACGGCCTTCGCGAGGCCGTCCGTCGGCACGTGGAGGCCGGCGAGGACCTTGTCCGGGTCGACGAGCGGGTGCTGTTCGAGGCACTCCTCGGTGTTCAGCAGCCGGGACTCGATGCCCCAGGAGGCGAGCCAGCCGTGGCGCCGCTGCAGTTCCTTGACGCGCTCGGGGCTGGTCGCCACCTCCAGGCCGCCGACCTGGAGGAAGCAGGGCTGCCCGTCGACGTCGAGCGAGCAGAACTTCTCGACGGTGTAACGGGCCATCTCGGTCATGGTCTTGGAGGGGTTGGTCTGGAAGACCAGGCCCGGGGCGTGCGACGACGAGCCCCCGGTGGCGGGCAGCGGGCCCTGGTCGACCACGGTCACTTCGGTCCAGCCTCGCGCGGAGATCTCGTCGGCGAGCGCTGCCCCCACGACGCCCGCTCCGATGATGACCACCCGGGGTCCCGCCATCGCCGCACCTCCGACGTTGAAAGCGTCCAGTTGCTGTCTGCGCAACAAGGTTCAGGTTGCGCAACTCAATGTGCCCGCCGTGAATCGGCGTGTCAAGGGGTGCGAGACACCGGAAAAGCACCCGGCGGCGACAGGGAGGAATCAGCGGAAAACGACAAGGCCCGGCAGGCTGATCACACAGCCTGCCGGGCCTCTTGGGCGGGAATCACACGGGCGGTCGTACGCCCTACTTGATCCAGGCGTCGACCTTGTCGCGGTTGGCCTCGACCCACTTCTTCGCTGCCGCCTCGGGCGCCATCTTGTCCACCGCGATGTACTTGGCGACGGTGTTCTGGTCGTCGTTCGTCCAGGTGAACTTCTTCACCAGGTCATAGGCCGGGCTGCCCGACTTGGCGAACTTGGCGCTGACGATCTTGTCGAGCTCGTACACGGGGTAGTCGCACGCGACCTTCTCGGCGTCGGCGTCGCAGCCCGTCTTGTACTCGGGCAGGCTGACCTTCTTCAGCGGCACCTCTGACATGAACCACTGCGGCTCGTAGAAGTAGCCGATCACCCACTGCTTGTTCTTCTCGGCGTTGCGGTAGGCCTGGATGAGCGCGGTCTCGCTGCCCGCGTACACCACCTTGAAGTCCAGCTTGAGGTTCTTCACCAGCGCCTCGTCGTTGGTGACGAACGACGGGTCGCCGTCGAGGAGCTGCCCCTTGCCGCCCGACTCGGAGGTCTTGAACTTCGAGGCGTACTTGTTGAGGTTGTTCCAGTCGGTGATGTCCGGGTGCGCCTTCGCCAGCCACGGCGGCACGTACCAGCCGATGAGGCCCTTGTTGCCGGTCGGGCCGGCCTCGACGGCCGTCTTCTGGTCGGTGATGTACTTCTTCTTCAGGTCGTCGTGGCCCCAGTTCTCGACGACGGCGTCGACCTCGCCCGTCCCGAAGCCCTGCCAGGCGACCTCCTCCTTCAGGTCCTTCTGCTCGACCTTGCAGCCGAGGTCGTGCTCCGCGACGTACGCGAGGACCGCCGCGTTCGCCTCGTAACCCACCCACGGATTGATCGCGAGGTTGAAGGTGCCGCACTTGCCCGAGCTGTCCGAACCGCCCGCGCTGTCGTCGCCGACCTTCGCGCCCCCGCAGGCCGTGAGGGTGAGACCGAGGACGGCCAGGCCGGCCGCGCCGGCTCTCCAGTGTCGTGCCATGGTGAGGTGCTCCTTATGCGCCGGCGCGGCGAGCCGCTGCCTGAGTGATCCGGTCGAACATGACTCCCAGCAGGACGATGGCGAGACCGGCCGCCAGTCCCTTGCCGTACAGCTGGCCCTGCGAGAACCCGGCCACGACGTCGTAGCCGAGGGCGCCCGCTCCCACCAGGCCGCCGACGACGACCATCGAGAGCACGTAGATGAGGCCCTGGTTGGTCGCGAGGGTCAGGGCGCCTCGCGACATGGGCAGTTGCACCTTGGTGATGATCTGCCAGGTGTTGCACCCGGTGGACGTCGCCGCTTCGACGGTGGTCTCGGGCACGGCCCGCACCCCATCGGCGATGATCTTGATGGCGACGGGCGCCGCGTAGACGATGGCGGCGACGATGGCCGTGAACCGTGTCGCGCCGAACAGCGCGAGGAACGGCACGAGGTAGACGAACGGCGGCATGACCTGGGCCGCGTCCAGGGAGGGCCTGAGCAGCCGGTCCACGAGAGCGCTGCGCCCCATCCACACCCCGAGGGCGACGCCGAGCAGCATCACCAGCACCGTCGCCACGGCGGTGGACGCCAGCGTCGTCATGGCGTCCGACCACACGCCGGTACCGACCAGCAGACCCACGCACACGACGGTCGTGGCCCCGGCCCGCCATCCACCGAGCACCGACCCGAGCGCGACGAGGGCGACGCCGACGAGCCACCACGGGGAATCGGTCAGCAGGGTCTGGAACGGGTTGAGCAGGCCGTTGGTGAGGACGTCACGGAAGGCGTTGGTCAGCCCTGCCAGATTGTCCTGCGCCCAGGTGGTCACGTCGGTCGCCGCCTTGGCGATGGTGCTGCCGGTGCCGCCCTCGCCGGGGAACTCGGCCGCCCACACATACATGTGCGACAGGTACACCAGCACCGCCGCCGCCACTCCCCCGGCCACCAGCAGGTGCCGCCGCCACTTGAGGAAGGGACTGTCCGAGCCGCGGGCTGTGTCCGCCCGTCCGCTGGCCGCCGTGGTGACCCGGTCCAGCACGATGGCCAGGACGACGATGGCCAGACCGGCGTTGAACGCCGTGCCGACGTCCAGCGACTGCAGGGCCTGGACGACGGTCGCTCCGAGGCCGGGCGCGTTGATCAGGGCGGCGATGGTCACCATGGCCAGGGCGGCCATGATGGTCTGGTTGACGCCCATCACCACGGTCCGTTTGGACATCGGCAGCAGGACCTTCAGCAGCGCCTGCCGCCGCGTCGCGCCCATGGAGTCCGCCGCCTCGACGGTGGTCTCCGGTACCGAGCGGATGGCGTGCGCGGTGATGCGGATCGCCGGTGGTGCCGCGTAGATCGCGGTGGCGATCGTGGCGGAGGCCGGGCCGATCAGGAAGAACAGGGTCAGGGGGGCCAGGTAGACGAAGGTCGGCATCGTCTGCATGAAGTCCAGGAACGGCGTCACGATCCGGTGGCACCGGTCGGACATTCCGGCCCACACACCCAGCGGGATCGCGAACAGCAGCGCCACGAAGACGGCGGAGACCGTGAGCGCCAGGGTGTCCATGCTCTCCTGCCACAGGCCCTGAAGGCCGAGGAAGGTGAACCCGGCCACCGTCAGCAGCGCGACCCTCCAGTTGCCCACGGCCCATGAGACGTATCCGGCGACGCCGACGACACCGAGCCAGCCGATCTGCGGTACAGGCCGGCCCGGGGTCGGCTGTGAGATCAGCTCCTGGACGAAGGTCACGAGGGAGTCGATGACCAGGCGGATCTCGTTGAAGAAGTAGAGGAAGAGCGGGTTGGAGTTGCGGTTCGCGCCGATCGAGTCGTTGACGTCGTTGAACCACCGGTGCAGATCGGTCAGGTCCGCCGCCGCGAGGGTCAGGGTCTGCCTGCCCTTCAGCAGGGCGAAGAGCACCAGCCAGACGACCAGGATCGCGGCCACGATCATGGAGCGGCTGACCTTGGGCACACGCCGGGCGGGAGCGGGCGGCTCCTCGGTCCCGGTTCTCTCGGGTCTCTCTGTCTTCTCCACGGCGACGGTCATCACGCGTCGCCTTCCTGCCCGGCGACGACCGCGAGGATCTCCTCGTCGCCGACGATGCCGAGCAGCTTGCCGTTCTCGACGACCTTGGCCGGTTTCTCGGCCGCGAGCACCGCCCGGGTGGCCTCCTTCACCACCACGTCCGGGCCCAGCTCGGGACCGTCCAGGGGGTCGTCGGGCTCCGCCGGACGCATGATCCACCTCAGGGTCAGCACATCACCGCGGGGCACGTCTCTGACGAAGTCGCGTACGTAGTCGTCGGCGGGGGCGCCGACCAGTTCGTCGCCGGTGCCGCACTGGACCATCCGGCCGTCGCGCATGATGAGGATGCGGTCACCCAGCCGCAGCGCCTCGGACAGGTCGTGGGTGATGAACACCATCGTCTTGCCGACCTCGTGGTGCAGGCGGACGACCTCGTTCTGCATGTCACGGCGGATCAGCGGGTCGAGCGCCGAGAACGGCTCGTCGAAGAGGAGGACGTCAGGGTCGCCGGCCAGGGCGCGGGCGAGGCCGACGCGCTGCTGCATGCCGCCGGAGAGCTGGTCGGGGTAGGAGTTCTCATACCCGGAGAGGCCGACGAGTTCGACGACCTCCAGCGCACGCTTGGTGCGCTCGGCTCTGCTCATGCCGCGGATCTCCAGACCGAACGACACGTTGTCGACGACCCGGCGGTGCGGCAGCAGCCCGAAGTGCTGGAAGACCATGGAGAACTTGCTGCGGCGCAGTTCGCGCAGGCGGCCCGCGTCCGCATCACGGATGTCCTCCCCCTCGAAGAGGATCTCGCCGGCGGTGGGCTCGATGAGCCGGGTCAGACAGCGCACCAGGGTGGACTTGCCGGAGCCGGACAGGCCCATGACGACGAACACCTCGCCGGGCGCGACCTCGAAGTGCACGTCGCGCACGGCGGCGGTGCATCCGGTGCGGTCCATCAGTTCGCGGCGGGTGAGCCCGCGCAGTTCCTCGGAGCCGGGCACCCGGTCCGCCTTCGGCCCGAACACCTTCCACAGCTCGTGCACGGAGATGACCGGGGTGGGAGCCGAGTCCTGGGGCGTGTCGCGCCGCCGCGGCACCTCGGTCGTTGCTGGGGTCATGTTCGACCTCTTTCGGCGTTCAGCCGCGGAACCAGTGCTGCGGCCGGGGTTGGATGTTCTGCCAGATGTGTTTGGGCTCCCGGTACTCGTCCAGGCCGGTCGGTCCCAGCTCCCGGCCCACGCCGGAGTGCCCGAACCCGCCCCATTCCGCCTGCGGTACATAGGGGTGGTAGTCGTTGATCCACACCGTGCCGTGGCGCAGCCGGCGGGCGACCCGCTGGGCCTTGCCGGCGTCCTGCGTCCAGACGGCGCCTGCGAGTCCGTACTCGGTGTCGTTGGCGATGCGTACGGCGTCGTCCTCGTCGGTGAAGCGCTCCACGGTGAGCACGGGCCCGAAGGACTCCTCGTGGACCACGCGCATGTGCTGACCGCACTCGTCGAGCACGGTGGGCGGGTAGAAATGGCCGTTCGCCAGGGCCGGGTCGTCGGGACGTTCGCCCCCGCAGCGCAGGACGGCACCCTCGGCGATCCCGGAGGCGACATAGGCCTCGACCTTCGTCAAGTGCTGTGCGGAGATCAGCGCTCCGGTGTCGGCCTGTGGATCGAAGGGGCCACCGAGCCGGATCCGCCGGGCGCGGCGGACGACCTCGTCGACGAACCGGTCGTGCAGCGAGTCCTCGACGATCAGCCGGGCACCTGCCGAGCAGACCTGCCCGGAATGCAGAAAGACGGCCGTGAGAGCGAAGTCCACGGCCGTCTCGAAGTCGGCGTCTGCGAAGACGACATTGGGGTTCTTGCCACCGAGTTCCAGGGCGACCTTCTTCACGGTCGCGGCGGCGGTGGCCATGATGCGTCTGCCGGTGTCCAGGCCGCCGGTGAAGGAGACCATGTCGACGGCGGGGTGCTCGGCGAGCGGTGCGCCCACCTCGGGCCCGGTCCCCAGGACGAGGTTGGCGGCTCCGTCCGGGAGTCCGGCCTCCTCCAGGGCCCGTATCAGCAGGATCGAGGTGGAGGGGGTGAGTTCGCTCGGCTTGAGGACGATCGTGTTGCCTGCGAGGAGTGCCGGGGCGACCTTCCAGCTCGCCTGCAGCAGCGGGTAGTTCCAGGGCGTGATCAGTCCGCACACGCCGATCGGCTCGTACTCGACGCGGCTGACCGCGTCCTCGCGGCCGGTGTCGATCACCCGGCCGGCGACGGTGCCGCCGAGCCCTCCGTAGTGGCGGAGGCAGGAGACGACGTCGGCGATGTCGTACTCGCTCTCCACCAGCCGCTTGCCGGTGTCCAGCGACTCGGCGCGGGCGAACGCGTCGGCGTCGCGTTCGAGGATGTCGGCGGTGCGCAGGAGGAGCGCGCCGCGCTCACGCTCGGGGGTACGCGGCCAGGGTCCTTCGTCGAAGGCGCGGCGGGCCGCTGCGACGGCCGCCTCGGCGTCGGGGCGGGTGCCTTCGGACACGGTCACGGAGAGCGTGCCGTCGGCGGGACAGCGGATGTCCCGGTGCCCTCCGGCCAGCGGATCCCGCCACTTTCCATCCACGAACAGGTCTGCCACGTCGGGAGCCCTTCGAGCGAATCGCGTTGCGCATCGCGCACCGTATTGCTTGTGGTGGAACACTCTGCGGAAGGCGGGAACCCACGTCAAGGGGTTGGCCGATGACGGTTCCGCCAAGGAGACAGCCCGGAGAACAGGACGCCGGCAGGCCCGGAGCACCTCGTGTCCGGGCCGATCGGCTGTATGAAAACTGCAGGTTACGCGCTTGCGTCGCGGTAGCGGTAGTACGCGGCGGCAGAAGGCGGCAGCGGCTCCTTGCCGAGGATGAGGTCGGCAGCCTTCTCCGCGATCATCATCACCGGCGCGTATATGTTGCCGTTGGTGATGTAGGGCATGACGGACGCGTCCACGACCCGCAGCCCCTCCACCCCGTGCACCCGCAGATCGGCCGGGTCCACGACCGCCATCTCGTCGGTGCCCATCTTGCAGGTGCATGACGGATGCAGCGCGGTCTCGCCGTCCTGGGCGACCCAGGTGAGGATCTCCTCGTCGGTCTCGACGGACGGTCCGGGTGAGATCTCCCCGGCGTTGTACGGAGCCATGGCGGGCTGGTTGAGCAGCCTGCGGGCCACCCTGACGGCCTCGACCCACTCGCGGCGGTCCTGCTCGGTGGACAGGTAGTTGAAGCGCAGCGCGGGGTGCTCGGCAGGGTCCTTGCTCTTGATCTTCACCGAGCCGATGGCGTCGGAGTACATGGGCCCCACATGCACCTGATATCCGTGTCCGCCGGCGGGGACGGAGCCGTCGTAGCGGGCCGCGACGGGCAGGAAGTGGAACATCAGGTTGGGGTAGTCCACGTCCTCGTTGCCGCGGATGAAGCCGCCCGCCTCGAAGTGGTTGGTCGCGGCGGGGCCCTTACGGAAGAGCCACTGCAGCCCGATGAACGGAGCGCGCCACTTCGCGAGGTGCGGCTGCATGGAGACGGGCTGCTTGCAGGCGTACTGGATATACACCTCCAGGTGGTCCTGGAGGTTCTCGCCGACGCCCGGCAGATCGTGTACGACGTCGATGCCGAGCGCGCGCAGTTCCTCGGCGTTGCCGACGCCGGAGAGCTGGAGCAGCTGCGGGGAGTTGATCGCGCCTCCGCAGAGGATGACCTCACCGGCACGCACCTGCCGGGGTCCGCCACGGCCGCGCCGGTACTCGACTCCGACGGCCCGCCTGCCTTCGAAGAGGACACGGGTGACCAGGGCGCGTGTGGTGACAGTGAGATTGGGTCGCTTCCGCACGGGCTTGAGGTACGCCTTCGCGGCCGACAGTCGGCGCCCCCGATGGACGTTGCGGTCGAACCTGGCGAACCCTTCCTGCCGGTAGCCGTTCACGTCGTCGGTGGGAGGGTGGCCCGCCTCCTCGGTGGCTTTGAGGAAGCCCTCGAAGAGCGGGTTGGTCCCCGGACCGCGTTCGAGGACGAGGGGGCCGTCGTGACCGCGGAACTCGTCGTCCGGGTCGGCGGCGAGACAGTTCTCCATCCGCCGGAAGTACGGCAGACAGTGCGCGTAGTCCCAGGTTTCCATGCCGGGGCCGGACGCCCAGCGCTCGTAGTCCATGGGGTTGCCGCGCTGGAAGATCATGCCGTTGATGCTGCTGGAACCACCCAGCACCTTGCCTCGCGCGTGGTAGACGCGCCGGCCGCCCATGTGGGGCTCGGGTTCGGATTCGTACTTCCAGTCGTAGAACCGGCTGCCGATCGGGTAGGTCAGCGCCGCCGGCATGTGGATGAAGACGTCCCAGGGGTAGTCGGATCTGCCCGCCTCCAGGACCAGCACCCGGTTACCGGGGTCTGCCGAGAGCCGGTTGGCCAGTGCACTGCCGGCCGATCCACCACCGACGATGACGAAGTCGTACTGCAAGTGAGCCATGGGGCCTCGTCTCGCTCGCGCCGTAGAGAATGCGCGGCATGTTATTACTGGTAGCACCATGCGCACCAGGTTGCGGACAGCGCAACTTCCGAAGAGTCCATACCAAGCTGTGACCTGCACAGCTGCCGCCTATGTTTATCGCCCGTATAGTTGCGCTGTGAGCAACTACCATCCGGATTCCGAAACGACAAGTGCGCCGACCGGTGGGGTGCAGTCCGTCGACCGCGCCATCACGGTGCTGGAAATCCTGGCCCGGCGCGGCGAGGCCGGCGTCAGCGAGGTGGCCGCTGAGATCGATGTCCACAAGTCCACCGCGTTCCGGCTGCTCGGTGCTCTGGAGATGCGCGGGCTGGTGGAGCAGGCGGGCGAGCGCGGCAAGTACCGCCTCGGTTTCGGTATCGTCCGCCTCGCCGGCGCGGTCACGGGACGCATCGACATCACCCAGCAGAGCCGGCCGGTCTGCGAGCGTCTCGCCCAGGAGATCGGCGAGACCGTGAACCTCGCCGTGATGCAGGAGCAGTACGCGATCAACCTGTACCAGGTGCGGGGTCCGGGTGCCATCACAGCGTTCAACTGGGTCGGCCAGCTGACTCCGCTGCACGCCACCTCCAGCGGCAAGATCCTGCTGGCCCACATGCCCGCGAAGGAGCGTCACACGCTGCTGTCGGAGGCCGGCCTGAAGAAGATGACACCCCGCACCCTGACCGCGAAGACCAAGCTGGAGAAGAATCTCGCCGAGGCTCTCGAGCGGGGCTACTCCTGGACCCTGGAGGAGTTCGAGGTAGGGCTCCACGCCATGGCCGCTCCGGTCCGCAACCGGGACGGAGAGGTCATCGCGGCGCTCAGCGCCTCCGGACCCGCGTACCGCCTCACCGAGGACCGTATGTACGACCTCGCTCCGGTGCTGGTCAAGGGCGCGGACGAGATCAGCCATCGCATGGGCTACCTGGGCTGAGCCCGTCGGGGGCCGCCGCTACAGCGGCCGTGCCGCGCCCAGACGCTCCTGGACGAAGGCGTGGAACTCCCGATGTGGTGCTCGCTGGGCACGAGCACACCGCCCTTGGCATAGAGCCGGGAGCTCATCGCGGGCTGACAGCGCTCGCACGCGTCGAAGTCCTGCCGGTTGACGCGGTCGAACAGCTCCACTGACCGGCTGACGTCCTTCCGCTCTCGACGACGTGCTGGAGACAGAGCCAGTCACGACGATCGTGCGATCCGCGGCGACCGGGTACATCCGGTGAAAGATCACATGGTCGGGCACAAGGTTGATGAACACCTGCGGCCGGACGGTGATCGCGTAGTAACGGCGGTCCTGGTCCTCGCTGATGCCCGGAATGCGGCCCAGTCCCTCGGAGCCGTCGACCGTGAAGCCCTTGACCTCCGAACCGAACTCCGCGCCGTGCCCCACGTAGTCCTGGGCGGCGTAGCCGTCGGCGAACTCGGGGAGCACCTCGGTGAGCTCGGGGTGAATCGTGGCGCAGTGATAGCACTCCATGAAGTTCTCGACGATGAGTTTCCAGTTCGCCCTGACGTCGTAGACGATCCGCTCGCCGACTTCGAGGTTGTCGATGTCGTAGCGCTCGATCGCCTCGGCGTCCCCGAGTCTGGCCACCACATCCCGCACGACCTCGTGGAAGGGCGGCGGGTTCCCGGCCAGGCACACCCACACGTAGCCGAGCCATTCATGCGTGGCCACGCTCGCCAGGCCGTACCGGTCAGGTCGTACGTCCAGGCGTGGTAGGGGCACTGGAAGGCGCGCTTGACCTCGCCGGACTCCGCCGTGCAGAGCTTGGCCCCGCGATGCCGGCAGACGTTGAGGAAGGCGCGTATGGAATGGTCCCGTGCACGGGTGACGAGGATGCTCTCGCGGCCCACCTCGACGGTCCGGAAGGCACCGGGCCGGGGGAGGTCGGCGGAGCGCACGACGCAGAACCACATCGCTTCGAAGATGTGTTCCTGCTCCTGGGCGAAGATCTCCGTGTCCGTGTAGGAGGACCCGGGGAGAGTGGCGATCAGGCTGTCCGGCAGGCCGGTCGAGGTCACTGTGCACTCCTCGGTGAACGTCGTGGGTCGGTCCGTGCACGCGCCGGGGAGAGCGGTCGGCGCTGTCAGGACGCCGTGGCTGCGAGCTGCTTGCGCCAGCGCATGAACAGCCGCGGCTGGTTCATCCCGAGTACGGCGACCGGGTGTCCGGCACGCCGGTAGACGGCCAGGACGTTGCGCTCGTCAGGGGTGCCTTCCTCGATCGTCACGCTGTCGGCACGCGTCGCGTGACCGGCGAACTGGATCTTCACGCCGTACTGGTCCGACCAGAAGTACGGCGGCCGGGGTATCCCCGGTGCCGATTCCCCCAGGACAGCAGGGCCGCCACGGCCGCGTCGGGGCGCTCCCGCGCACCGGTCCAGTGCTCGACACGCCGGTGGCTGCCCGCGCGCGGGTCGTACCAGGATGCGCAGTCTCCCACCGCGACCACTCCGGGCATGCTGGTGCGGCCGTCGGCACCGCAGGTGACGCCGTCGTCGAGCTCGATGCCGGAACCTCGCAGCCAGTCGACGCAGGGACGCGCGCCGACACCCACGACGACGACGTCGGCGGGGATGCTGCGGCCGTCCTCGAGCAGGACGGCGTCGACCCGGGTCTCGCCGCTCAGGCCCTTGACCCCCACACCGCACAACAGGCGTACGCCGTGGTCCATGTGGAGGGCGGAGACGAGGCCGCCCATGGTCGCGCCGAGCGGTCCGGCAAGCGGCGTGGGCGCCGCCTCGACGACGGTCACGTCGAGTCCGAGAGCGCAGGCGGTGGAAGCGACTTCGGCGCCGACGAATCCGCCGCCGATCACGACCAGCCTTCCGCCCTGGGCCAGTTCGTCCCGCAGGGCGCGGGCGTCGTCGAGCGTGCGCAGGGTGTGCACTCCGGCCAGACCGTCCATGCCCGGAAGGGTCCGGGCGGCCGCGCCGGTGGCGATGACGATGCCGTCGGCCCGCACGTCCCGGCCGTCGAGGAGCCGCACGGCGCGGGGCGCCGTGTCGAGTCCGACGGCACGGGTCCCGAGCAGCCACTCGGCCCCCAGGTTCTCGTCCTCCGGCTCCAGCGCCAGCTCGGCCTCGCCGATGTCACCGGACAGGAACTCCTTGGACAAGGGCGGCCTGTCGTACGGTCGGTGGATTTCGTCCCCGATGACGACCAGCCGGCCGTCGTACCCCTGTTTCCGCAGTGAGCGCGCCGCTGACAGACCTGCCAGCGACGCGCCCACCACGGCGACCGTCCTCACGCGACCCCTCCGGCGAGGCGGGCCGCGATGCACGGAGGCAGGTTGGGGGCTGCCGTGGACAGCCGGACGTAGATCATGCCGTCCTCGATGAAGACCTCATGGGTGCGCACCGGGAGCTTGGCCGGCGGGGCGTCGACGGCTCCGGTCTTGAGGTTGAACTTCGAGGCGTGCAGCGGGCATTCGACCTCACCCCCCTCCAGCCAGCCGTCGGCGAGCGAGGCGTCCTGGTGGGTGCAGGTGTCGTCGATGGCGAAGAGTTCGCCGTCATCGGTGTGGAACACCGAGACCGGCGGGTCGATGTCGAGCCTGTGGGCCTCGCCTCGGGGCAGATCCACGAGACGGCACGCGGGAATCATCATGACACTCCGGGTGCGTATAGCGAAACGGATTGCGGTGAACGCAACGCCAGTTTGGAGGCGGCCTCAAACCCTTGTCAAGAAGTTCACGGGAGGTGGAACCCGCCGATTTCGTGTTGCCTGTCACGCAACGCCCTGCGCCATGGGAAACAGCAGGCGGCGAGGGGCACCTCTCAGATCAGGGGCGCCGGCGGCGCTGGGGCGTCGGCCTCGACGCCCCAGCGGGCGGCCACGCGCACCGCGTCCGCGGTCGAGGCGACGTCATGGACGCGCACGCACCAGGCGCCCTGCGCGGCGGCCAGGACCGACACCGCGGACGTGGCCGCGTCCCGCAGGTGCGGCGGCCGGGGCCGGCCCGTCTCGGGGTCCGTCAGCAGGTGACCCAGAAAGGACTTCCGTGCCGCCCCCACGAGGACCGGTCTGCCGAGAGCGGTGATCTCCGGGAGGCGGGCGAGCAAGCGCCAGTTGTGATCGGCGTGCTTGGCGAAACCCAGCCCCGGGTCGACGATGAGACAGTCCGGCGGGATACCTGCGTCCAGAGCGGCTTCGAGTCTCGCACGCAGCTCGCCGACCACGTCGGTGACGACGTCGTCGTAGACGGCGTTCGCCTGCATGCCGACGGAGTGCCCGCGCCAGTGCATGACCACGTACGGCGTGCCTGCCCCCGCCATCAGCGGCAGCATCGCCGGGTCGGCGAGTCCGCCCGAGACGTCGTTGACCAGCGCGGCGCCGGCCTCGACGGCACGGGAGGCGACCTCGGCCCGCATGGTGTCGACGCTGACGGCCGCGCCCGCGGCGGCGAGTTCGCGGACGACCGGCAGCACGCGCCGCGACTCCTCCTCGGGTGTCGGACGCGCGGCGCCGGGCCGGGTCGACTCTCCTCCCACATCCAGGATGTCCGCACCCTCGTCCAGCAGCGCGAAACCGTGTGCGACGGCGCGGCCGGAGTCGAACCACCGCCCACCGTCGGAGAACGAGTCGGGCGTGACGTTCACGACGCCCATCACCAGGGTCCGGCCGGGGCGCGGGAGGCCTCGCGGGCACGGAGCCGGAGCGGCCTGACCCGGCCGGGCGGCGGCGCTCATGCGAGGGAGAGCGAACAGGCGACGGGGCATGCGGGACTCACCATGGGACCTCGTTGCGCATAAGGGAACATCTTGCGATGTGTGCAACGAGTTTGGAGAGGGCCGCGCGGCACTGTCAAGGCAGCTGGAGGGCCGGCGCCTGCCGCTGCGGTCCCGGGGCCGGAGTCGGCAGCCGGGAGGCCTTCAGGCCGGTCCCGTCCCACTCCCGCTCGAGGTCGGACCCCCAGGTGATTCCGGCGTCCGTGCCGAAGCACGGCACGGACCCTCCCGGGGCGGAGCGGTGGAACCAGAAGGTGCGGATGCCCACGGCCGGTTCACCAATCCTCGGACCAGCCCGCGCCTTCCGCCGGTTCCCCGCGCACGGTGGGGACGAGACGCACCTCGGCGGGGACGAGAGGCACCAGCCCCGGGTGGGGCCAAACGGCACCCAGTGCCGCCGTACGTCCGGGGTCTGTCGCCCGTTCCGGGCTCGGGGCCGGTGCGTAGCCGGGACGGCCACCGCGTGCCGGTCCGCCCCGGCCCGGCACGCGGTGGCCGTGTCACCAGCCGCGGGCGGCCCACTCCTCCAGGTGCGGCGCCTCCGCCGCGATGGTGGTCGACGCGCCGTGCCCGGTACGGACGGTCGTCTCGCCCGGGAGCGTCAGCAGCCGCTCTCCGATCGAGGTGATGATCGTGCCGAAGTCGCTGTGGGAACGACCGGTCGCGCCAGGTCCTCCCGCGAACAGCGTGTCGCCGCTGAACAGTGCCCCCAGTTCGGGTGCGTACAGACACACGGCCCCCGGAGCGTGTCCGGGAGTGTGGAGGACGCGCAGGCCGATGCCCGCCACCTTGAGCTCGTCGCCGTCGGCGAGCGGGCCGTTGGGCAGCCGACCGGGGTGCACCATCTTCCACAGCACCTGGTCGTCGGGGTGCAGGAGAACGGGCGCGCCCGTGGCGAGAGCGACGTCCGGTGCCGCGCGCACATGGTCGTCATGGGCGTGGGTGCACACGATGGCCGACAGGCGGCGGTCACCGACGGCCGCCAGGACGGCGTCGGAGTCGTGCGCCGCGTCGATGACGACCACCTCGTCGTCGTCACCGATGATCCACACGTTGTTGTCGACGTCCCAGGTGCCGCCGTCGAGGCTGAAGGTCCCGCTGGTGACGAGGTGTTCGATCCGAGGTGCGCCGGCCATCACAGCACCACCACGGAGCGCAGTACGTCACCGCGGTGCATCTTCTCGAACGCCTCCTCCACGTCACCGAGGCCGATGGTCTCGGAGACGAACGCGTCCAGGTCGAAGCGCCCCGACAGGAACAGGTCGATGAGGGCCGGGAAGTCCCTTGAGGGCAGGCAGTCGCCGTACCAGCTGGACTTCAGCGCGCCTCCACGTCCGAAGACGTCCAGCAGCGGCAACTCCACCTTCATCTCCGGGGTGGGTACGCCGACCAGCACGACGGTGCCGGCCAGGTCGCGGGCGTAGAAGGCCTGTTTGTACGTCTCGGGGCGGCCGACCGCCTCGACGACGACGTCCGCGCCGAAGCCTCCGGTCAGCTCGCGCACCGCCTCCACGACGTCGCCCTTCGCGCCGTCGACCGTGTGGGTGGCCCCCATGGTCATGGCCCGGTCCAGCTTGCGCTGGTCGATGTCGACGGCGATGACCTTGCTCGCACCGGCCAGCCGCGCCCCGGCGACCGCGGCCATTCCGACGCCGCCGCAGCCGATGACGGCGACGGAGTCGCCCCGGCCGACGGCACCGGTGTTCACGGCCGCGCCGAAGCCCGCCATGACGCCGCAGCCGAGAAGGCCGGCGGCCGTCGCCGGAGCCGCCGGGTCCACCTTGGTGCACTGGCCCGCGGCGACCAGTGTCTTCTCCGCGAAGGCGCCGATGCCGAGTGCGGGCGAGAGCGGGGTGCCGTCCAGCAGCGTCATCGGTTGCGTCGCATTGTGGGTATCGAAGCAGTACCAGGGCTTGCCCTTGCTGCAGGCCCGGCACTGGCCGCAGACCGCACGCCAGTTGAGGACGACGAAGTCGCCGGGCTCGATGCCGGTGACCCCTTCTCCGACCGCCTCGACACGACCGGCCGCCTCGTGCCCCAGGAGGAAGGGGAATTCGTCGTTGATCCCGCCATCGCGGTAGTGGAGGTCGGTGTGGCAGACACCGCAGGCCTCGATCTCGACCAGCGCCTCACCGGGACCGGGGTCGGGGACGACGATCGTTTCGACGGAGACGGGTGCGCCCTTCTTCCGGGCTACGACGGCACGAACCTCATGAGCCATGAGCTGCTCCTCAGACGGGAAACACGCGCGAGTGCGTTGCCTCATTAGATACACGCACCGCTATACGCAACCGAGCATCGGGGAGGGGGACGCCGGGGGTCAAGGGGTCGGCCGGCTCCAACCGGGTGGACTCGGCCGGGTGCGGCGAGCGGGACGTGCTCGCCCGTCGGCACAAGAAGGGCCGCACCCCGGGAACACTCCCGGGATGCGGCCCCTAACATGCCTCTGCATCCGGCCGAGTCGTGTCCCCCTGCCCTCGGCCGGCAGCTCAGCCCGCGGGCTGTGAGTCGGCCACGGCTTCGGCCGTCCGCACACCGCCCGTCGGCTCCGGCTCCGGCTCGGCACGCAACGCCTTCACGAGGGAGACGCACAGGCCGATCATCACGAAGAGGAACGGGAACGCGGCGATGATGGCCACCTGTTTGACCGCCTCCAAGCCGCCCGCGAGCAGCAGCACCGCCGCGACCAGACCCGTCAGCGCACCCCAGAGGATCACGACGAGGCGTCCGGGACTTGTGCTGCCCCGACAGGAGAGCATGCCCAGCACCACGGAGGCCGCGTCCGCGCCGCTGACGAAGAACAGACCCACCAGCACGATCACCAATACCGAGGTGACGGGGAACCAGGGAAGGTTCTGCAAGGTGGCGAACAGGCCCGCTTCCTCGCCCTTGGCGACCGCGGCGGCCAGGTGACCGCCGTGCATCTCCTGGTTCAGCGCGGTGCCGCCGAGGATCGCGAACCACACGACACTCACCAGACTCGGCGCGATGATCACGCCGACGATGAACTCCCGGATGGTACGGCCACGGGAGATCCGCGCGATGAACGTCCCGACGAACGGCGTCCAGGAGATCCACCACGCCCAGTAGAAGACCGTCCAGCCGGACAGCCATTCGCCGCCGCCGAAGGCGCCCGTGGTGAAGCTCATCTTCGGAAGCGAGGCCAGGTAGCCGCCCAGCGCCTCGGTCTGACTCTCCAGGATGAAGACGGTGGGACCCGCGACGAAGACGAACAGCAGCAGGACGGCGGCCAGAATCATGTTGCCGTTGCTCAGCCACTGGATGCCGCGGTGCACGCCGGAGAGAGCGGAGATCACGAACAGGACGGTGAGGACCGCGATGATCGAGACGGCCAGCACGGTGGAGTCGGGGATGCCCCAGACCTCTTTCAGCCCCCTGTTGACCTGTAGCGCGCCGAGTCCGAGCGAGACGGCGGAACCGAAGAGCGTGGCGAAGATCGCCAGAATGTCGATGGCCTTGCCCAGCGGCCCGTCCACCCGGTCGCCGAGCAGCGGCCGGAATGCGGAGCTGATCAGGCTGTTGCCGCTCTTGCGGAATCCGAAGTAGGCGAGCGCCAGTCCGGCGACGGCGTACATCGCCCAGGGGTGGATCGCCCAGTGGAAGTAGGAGTACTCCAGAGCCAGGCGGGCCGCGCCCTCGCTGCCCGCCTCGGCGGTCCCCGGCGGCGGTCCGGCCATGTGCATGATCGGCTCGCTCGCGCCGTAGAACATGAGGCCGATCCCCATGCCGGCGCTGAACATCATCGCCACCCACGAGGCGGTGCTGAACTCCGGGCGCTCACTGTCTCTGCCGAGCCGGACGGAGCCGAACCGGCTTGACGCGAGCACCGCCGCCAGCACCACGAACCCGGAACTCGTGAGGACGAACAGCCAGCCGAAGTTGTCGAGGATCCGGTCCAACGTCGTCTCGGCGACCGTGGTGAGGTTGTCGGTGAAGAACACCCCCCAGGCCACGAACAGGGCGGACAGCGTGACAGAGATGTAGAGGACGGCCGGATCCACCCGTGCGAGGGCCGATGTCGTCTTCTTCGTCGAGGCGGTACTCATCCGCGGCCTTCCGACAGGGGGCGGGCATGGCGGGTCTGCGTCCCCGCGAGAGCATCGCGCACGGCGGTGCACAGGACGCAACTTCAAGCTCGATGTGCAACACAGTTCCTGCCGTGCCCCGGTGCGTCAACCCCCTGTACACCGACCGTTCTCGCCGTCCCTGACGTCAGACCAGCGACCCCGGGAGCGTGCCGAGGGGCAGGACCGCCACTGTCCCGGCACGGGTGAAACGGCCAGGGTCCTGCCTTCTCATGGCCGCCGGCCGCCCATGGCTCCCCCTGGCCCGGCGCTCGGGGTCAGGCATCACCGGCACGGCCTTCGCCCTCGTCCCCGACCGCCCCGCCGGCGTCCTCCGGCGCCGGGCCCAGCAGGACCTCGATGCCCGCTCGGAGGTAGCGCTCCAGCGTGGCGTCCGGCGCCGAGGCCAGGGCAGGCGGGCGGATCTCCGATCGCATCAGACTGGTGCCGAGCATCCAGGCCGCCAGGAGTTCCGCCCGCAGATCCGCGTCGGGGCCGCCGAGCCGGGCGGCCAGGCGCTGCGAGAACACCTCCGTGAAGTCCGCCCGCAGCCGTGCCACGGCGTCGTCCCGGCCGGAGGAGCGCAGCACGGACAGCACCGGGTGCGGGAAGTCCCCCTCCCTCGGCGGGCCCATGAGGAGCGCGCAGAACCAGTCGGGTATCGCCTCGACCGGCTCGTTCAGCAGCGGTTCGAATATTTTCCCCGTACCCGACACGTCGTTGAACAGCGCTTCTTTCGAGCCGAAGTAGCGGTAGACGAGGGCCGCGTCCACACCGACGTCGCCCGCGATGTCGCGCACGCTGGTGCCCTCGTAGCCGTACTTGCCGAAGCGGAACGCCGCGGCGGCCCGCAGCGCGGTACGCGTCCCCGACGCCGAGCGTTTGTGGGCGGGCCGGCATGCCTCCGCCTTCGACGCCTCGCCCTTGTGTGCTCCGGTCACGTACCGCACCTCCGTGGTCCACGGCCCCTCGGCCATCCGCCCATGTTCCAGTCTGCGGCGGCTGTCTCAAAGTCACCGACCGATGTCATCACTCGTTGACTTACGTTCTCGCCGCATGACATACCTGACTCAGGTCAACGATTGGTGACTTGAGTCCTCGCTCTTCCCGGGCCGTACGACGGAGTCGGCCCTTCCAGGTCTGCCCGCCGGAGGCGACGGAGCACGCACCGAAGCCGTCGTACGCGGGCACCCCCACCGACCGGAAAAGGTGATCTTCTGTGCCTGCTCGACGCGTCGCCGTCATCGGAACCGGCTACGTCGGACTGACAACTGGAGCCTGTCTGGCCTCTCTCGGGCACCACGTGGTGTGCGCGGACGCCGACCCGCACAAGGTCGAGCGGCTGCGCGAGGCCCGGGTGGACATCCTGGAGCCCGGTCTGCCCGAGACCGTCCGCGATGCCTTGGACGCGGCCCGGCTCGACTTCACGGGCGACACCGCGGCCGCCGTCGCCGAGGCGGAGGTGGTGTTCCTGTGCCTGCCCACGCCCATGGGGGCGGGCGGCGCGGCCGACCTCGCCGCGGTGGAGGCCGTGGCCGCGCAGATCCGCGACGTACTGCCGCCCGGCTGTGTCGTCGTCAACAAGTCGACGGTGCCGGTCGGTACGTGCGAGCGGGTGGCCGCGCTGCTCGGCCGGGACGACGTGGCCGTGGTGAGCAATCCGGAGTTCCTGCGCGAGGGCCGCGCCGTCCAGGACTTCCTGCACCCCGACCGGATCGTCATCGGCGCTGCCGACCGGGACGCCGCCCGGCGCGTGGCCGAGCTGTACACCGCACTGGACGCGCCGTTGGTGCTCACCGACGCCGCCAGCGCCGAACTGACCAAGTACGCGGCGAACTTCTTCCTCGCGATGAAGCTGTCCTTCGCCAACAACCTCGCCACCGTCTGCGAACGCTTCGGCGCCGACATCGGCGATGTCACCGAGGGCATAGGCCGGGACCCGCGCATCGGCTCCGCGTTCCTGCGGCCCGGTCCCGGCTGGGGCGGTTCCTGTCTGCCCAAGGACACCCACGCGCTGCTGACCGTGTGCGATCTGGCCGGGGTCGACTTCCCTCTGCTGCGCGCCACCATCGAGACCAACGTCGCCCATCAGCGGCAGCTCGTCGAGCGGGTCGCCGCCGCGTGCGGGCGTGCCGAGGACGGTTCGCTGCACGGCGTACGACTCGCCCTGTACGGACTGACCTTCAAGGCCGGCACCTCCGACCTGCGCGACTCCCCCGCGCTCTCCATCGCCCGGCTGCTGCGCGAGCAGGGCGCCGAACTCACGGCGTACGACCCGGCGTTGCGCGAGGAGCGGCCCGACCTGAGCGATCTGGTCGAACTCGCCGACGACCCGGTGCGGGCGGCGGAGGGGGCGGCGGCCTGTCTCGTCCTCACCGAGTGGCCTCAGCTGCGCGACCTCGACTGGGCGGCGATCGCCGCGCGCATGACCGGCCACGAGGTCCACGACTTCCGCAACCTGCTGGACGCGGACCGCATCGCGCGGGCCGGACTGACCTGGCAGGGCATCGGGCGCGCGAAGGCGCCGACAAGGGTGGCCTGACGCCTCCTCCCTCCCCCGAAGAGACTCCGACAGAAAGGCTCATCCATGCGGGTTCTGTGCACCACGCTCGGCAGTCCCTCCCACGGCCGTGCTCAACTGCCCCTGCTGCGCGCCCTCTCCAAGGACGGGCATCAGGTGCTGGTGGTCACCACCGAGGCCCTCGCCCCCGTCTTCCATGACGACGACGTACAAGTGAAGGCCGCTTTACCGGAGTTCGATCCACTCGCCGCGATGGGCCCGTATCTCGCCGATCTTCAGGACACCGCCGACCTCACGGAGCCGACGGCGGCGCTGACCCGGCTGCTGATGCGGCACGTGGCGGGGCCGGGCGTCAAGCCGCACCTGGACATCCTGCTCCCCCTCGCCCGGGACTTCCGGCCGGCTGTGATCCTGCGGGACGGCATGGACATGGGCGCGGTGCTGACCGCCGAGCTGCTGGGCGTACCGCAGTTGCCGACGCCTTCGGGGTTCAGCAACATCCTGGACCCCGCCGATGTGCTGCCACAGCTCAACGAGCGGCGCGAGGAGCTGGGGCTGCCCGTGCGGGACGACCCGCTGTCCCTCGTTCCGCACGGCCGGGTCGACTACGTGCCGCCCGCCTTCTCCTTCGCCCGGCATCTGCACGAGGTGTGGGCCTACCGGCAGACGGTGGACGTCGAGCGGGGCGGTGTGCTGCCGGAGTGGCTCGCCCGGCTGCCCACGGACCGGCCGCTGGTGTACGCGGCGATCGGCACGGCCCTGCCGGTGATGAGGGAACGCATGGCGGTCCGGGACACGCCTGTGCCCGTGAAGTTGCCGGACCCCACCGAGAGCCTCGACGCGATCGTGGGGGCGGCGGCCGAGCTGGACGACTGCACGGTGGTCGTGTCGACGTCCGGCATTCCGGTGGACACCGAGGGACTCCCCGGGCACGTCCATGTCGCCGACCGGGTGCCGCAGCCCCTGCTGCTGGAGTCGGTCGACCTGTTCGTCACCCACGGCGGCTTCAACAGCATCCGCGAGGCCATGCGCACCGGCACGCCGCTGGCGGTGCTGCCGCACTTCGGGGACCAGCCCGCCAACGCGGACCGGGTGGCGGAGCTGGGGCTCGGCCGTCACATCACGGACCGCGGCGCGGCCGGCATCGCCGACGCGTGCCGGGAGCTTTTCGCCGATCCCGGGCCCCGGGCACGGGCCCGGTCGGCCCAGCTGGCGATGCTGACGCTGCCGGAGGTCGACCAGGCGGTCGGCGACCTGGCGAAGATCGCGGGCTAGCCGCCCGGCCCCCGGTACGGGCCGCTCCGGAACCCCCGGGGCGGCCCGTACCCGCGAGCTGTACCCGCCCCCACCCCAAGGACGACACGTGACCTTCTCCGACACCCAAGAACAGGGCGCGTCCGGGGACATACCCCCGCGGCTCAGTCACCGGCAGATCACCACCGTCATGTCCGGGCTGGTCCTCGGCATGTTCCTGGGGGCGCTGGACCAGACGGTGGTCTCGTCCGCGCTGCGGACCATCGCCGACGACCTGCACGGGCTGACGGCCCAGGCCTGGGTGACGACCGCGTATCTCATCACCGCCACCCTCGCGACGCCGCTCTACGGCAAGCTCTCCGACATCCACGGCCGCCGGCCCGTCTACCTCGCCGCGATCGCCCTGTTCACCGTAGGCTCGCTGCTGTGCGGCTTCGCCACGTCGATCTATGAACTCGCGGCGTTCCGCGCCGTTCAGGGTCTTGGTGGCGGCGGGCTGATGTCGCTGGCGATGACGCTCATCGCCGACATCACCTCCCCGCGGGAAAGGGGCCGCTACCAGGGCTACTTCATGGCCGTGTTCGGCGGCGCCAGCATCGTCGGCCCGCTGGTGGGCGGTGCGTTCGCGGACCGGGCCGAGCTGCTCGGCATCGCCGGCTGGCGCTGGATCTTCCTGATCAACGTGCCGCTCGCCGCCGCGGCCGCGGTGACGATCATGCGGGTGCTGCGCTTCCCGCACCGGCGGGTGCGGCATCGGCTCGACTACGCCGGGGCTCTCGCCCTGTCCGTGGGCATCGTGCCGCTGCTGACGGTCGCGGAGCAGGGCCGCACCTGGGGGTGGGACTCGCCCCTGGCCCTGTCGATGTACGCGACGGGTGCGGCGGGGCTGGCCGTGTTCCTGGTGGTCGAGCGGCGGGCGGGCGACGCCGCGCTGCTGCCGCCGCGTCTGTTCCGCATCCGGACCTTCCGGCTGGGCGTCGGGCTGCACTTCGTCGTCGGCATCGGCATGTTCGGCGCGATGACGACCCTGCCGCTCTACTTGCAGCTGGTCCGCGGCATGAGCCCCATCGCGGCGGGCCTGGCCACCCTGCCCACGGTCGCCGCGAACCTCGCGGTGACGCTGCTGACGGGCCGGACGATCGCCCGGACCGGCCGGTTCAAGGTCCATCTCGTCGCCGGTGTCGGCTCGTTCACCGCGGCGATGCTCGTCTTCGCCACGCTACGGGCGGACACCCCGCTGTGGCACCCGGCGCTCGGCATGGCCCTGATGGGCGCGGGGCTCGGCGCGTCGATGCAGACGCTCACCACGCTCGCGCAGTGCGAAGTGCCCCGTACGGACATGGGCGCGGCGACGGCGTCGGTCAACTTCTTCCGCTCCAACGGCGGCACGGTCGGTACCGCGGCGTTCCTGTCGATCCTGTTCACCACGGCGGCCGGCAGCATCGCCGACCGGCTGGCCGAGGCCCGCCACGACCCGGCCTACCGCCACCTCCTGGCACAGCCCGACAACGCGCACGCCCTGACGGGAGTGCTCCGCCCCGACGGCGGCGTCGGCCTGGAGGACTCAGCGTTCCTGCGCGCCCTCGATCCGAGTGCTGCCCTGCCGTTCCTGGAGGGCTACGTCGCCTCGATGCGCGTCGTCTTCCTCACGGGCGCCGCGGTGTCCCTGGTCGCCTTCGTGATCGCGGCCTGGCGGGTCCCCGACCTCACCCTGTCCGACGAGTAGCCGGTGACCGGGTGCCGCGCCGAGCCTCAGCGCCTGGCCAGCGCCAGCACGCTCAGACCGAACATCAGGACACCCAGGGGGAGATGGACCGACGGTACGTGCGCGATGCCCACCGCGACCTGGACCGAGGCGAGTGCGAGGAAACCCGTGGCGTGCCAGACGGGCCGTTGCGATCCGCCGCCGGGCTTCCACGCCAGCACCGCCGCGAGCACGTAGAGCATCGATGCCCCGTACATCACCCGGGCTCCGACGTCGTGCAGCATCGCCCCGTAGGACGAGGTCAGCAGCAGTCCGGCCGAGACCGCCTGAAGGAAGATGGTCAGGGTCTGCAGGGCGATCGCGACCCGCAGGAACGAGGAAGTGCGCTGCGCGTTCGCCGTCGCCGTCACCTGAGTGGCCATGTCACGGTCCCCTTTTCCCGCCGTCGGGCGGTAGATCGATAAGGTCACACCAGCCCGACGACGCGGGCCTGCGAAAGGTAAGGCGAGGGGGCCGAAGCCATGGGGACGGTCGGGGCCGGAGCGGATGAGACAGCAGGCGAGCGACGCCAACTGATCAATGTCGCCTACCGGTTGCTCGGTTCGGTGACCGAGGCCGAGGACGCCGTACAGGATGCCTACGCGCGCTGGTACGGGCTGTCGCGAAGCCGGCAGGAGGAGATCCGGTCCCCCGGCGCCTGGCTGTCGACGGTGACCAGCCGCATCTGCCTGGACCTGCTCGGCTCTGCTCGGGCCCGCCGCGAACGCTATGTCGGCGCATGGCTGCCCGAGCCGCTGCCCGACCGCACCGAGTGGGACCACACGGGCGGCGCGGACACCACCGGCCCCGCGGACCCCGCCGACCGGATCGTCCTGGACGAGTCGGTGTCCATGGCCTTCCTCGTCGTCCTGGAGTCGATGACGCCCGCCGAGCGGGTGGCGTTCGTCCTGCACGACGTCTTCCGTTACCCGTTCGCCGAGATCGCCGGCGTCCTCGGCCGTACCCCTGCGGCCTGCAAGCAGCTGGCGGCCTCCGCCCGCCGGCGGGTGAGCGCCGAGCGGGCCCCGGTGCCGGCGTCCAACCGGGCCGACGTGGTGAGGCACGTCAAAGAGGCGTGGGAGACCAAGGACATCGCGGCCCTCGTAGGACTCCTCGACCCGGCCGCCGTGATGACCGCCGACGGCGGCGGCATGGCCGGCGCCGCCCTGCGCCCGGTCGAGGGCGGCGCGCGCATCGCCCAGTACATGGTCGCCATCGCCGACAGGGCTCCCGGTCTCGAACTCCTGGAGCGGTCGGTCAACGGTGTGCCCGGCCTGGTGGCCCAGCGCGCCGGCGTCGTCATGACCGTGGCCGCTTTCGACGTCTCCGACGGCCGTGTCACCCGGATCTGGGCGGTCCGCAACCCGGAGAAGCTACGGGCGTGGGCGCGGGAAGACTAGGCCGTGTCTTGGGTAGCGGGTGAGTCTTGGGCGGACAGTTCTTCGGCCAGTTCCATACAGCGCAGGCGGGCTGGGGAGAAGTCGTAGGGCATCTTGCCGGTGGCTTCGAACACGCTCATGGAGTCAGTCTTGCGCCTGCCAGAGCCGAGGTCGGCCTCGCCCTCGCCGTCATCGGTGCTGGCAGGGTGCAAGGTGTCCCAGGCGTCGAAGAGGGCATCGTCGTCCTTATCCAGGCCGGACTCCTCGATGACGGCATGCAGGGCGCTCTCGAAGGCGTGCCGCTCGACGGCCACTTGAGCCACCCGTGGATCATCGACGGCGACACTGTCATCGAGTGCCTCCTCGGCGGCGTCGATGCGGTCGGATTCCTCCCGCAGAGTGGGGTGCGTGGCCAGGACGACGAAGCGGGTGGCCTGGACGGCCGCGCCGAGCGGGCCGAAAATCCGCTCAGTGACCAGCAGACTGTCCAGGTCCGCCTGACGCAGGGAGCCCTCGGGCAGGCTCTTGAGGCGTTCGGTGACGAAGTCGGAGAGCAGGCCCATCCGGCTGCCTTCGGTGCGCATCCGCTGCACGGCGGCCCGTTGCCGCCGCAATTCCGCCTCCTGCTCGGCGAGGGTTTCCTCCAACCGCTCCAGGATGCCCGCGATACCTTCTCCGCTGTCCGCACCGGCCAAAGGCGTGCCGGTGGTAAAGGCGTCACGGATGTCGTCCAGGGCGATCCCGGCGTCGGCCATCTTGCGAATCCACAGCAAGCGGATCATGTCCTCGTACCCGTAGCGGCGGCGGTCATCGCCGCCCCGCTCGGGCTCGGGGAGCAGGCCGATCTCGTGGTAATGACGAATCGCCCGTGGTGTGCTGCCGACGAAGGCCGCCGCGTCACCGATCTTGACCTGACGTGGTGGCATGAAAGACGAATGCATGAACAGGGACCTTTCCTCAAGGCATCGGGACGTAAGTCCACCGGACCACATGCCGCTACGGAAGGTGCAACCTCATACACACCACGCCGCGCCAATGCCGGAAACGCGCCCTCCTCCGTAGTGACCGCAGGGCCGTCCCTAGACGGCTGATCCCGCGAGGGCCGGGTCGCCGAGCCGCGTTCACCGATGAGCGGCCAGCACTGCCGCGAGGCCCTCTTGCAGATCTTTGACGAAATACTCGGGAACCTCCAGCGACGGGAAATGTCCCCCGGCTTCGGGCGACCTCCATCGGACGATCCGTCGGTACCGCTCCTGCGCCCAGGCGCGCGGACACTTCTCGACGTCGCGGGGATACATGGTGATTGCCGACGGGACGTCGACCCGGAGTTCGGGGTCCAGCGAGTTGTGGCTCTCGTAGTAGATGCGTGCGGACGATGCCCCGGTCCGCGTCAGCCAATACAGGGTGACGTCGTCGAGAACCCTGTCCCTGGAAATCGTCTCGAATGGACTGTCCTCGGTGTCCGACCACTCGGCGAACTTGTCCAGGATCCAGGCGAGAAGCCCGACCGGTGAGTCGACCAGTGAGTAGCCGATGGTCTGCGGCCGGGTCGCCTGCTGCTTCGCGTAGGCCGCCCGGTGGCGCCAGAAGTAGCGGGTTTCCTCGGCCCATTCGCGCTCGACCGCTGTCAGCCCGTCCGTGGTCAACCCGGGCGGTCCCTCCGCGAACGTTGTGTGGATACCGAGAACGTGCGCCGGGAACCTGCCGCCGAGAACCGTGGTGATATTGCCTCCCCAGTCGCCGCCGTGGGCTGCGAACTCGCTGTAGCCGAGCCTTCCCATCAGTTGCACCCATGCGGCCGCGATCTTCTCGGTTCCCCAACCGGTGCCGGCGGGCTTGTCGCTGTATCCGAATCCCGGTAGCGACGGAACCACGACGTGGAACGCCGGCGCTTCTGCGTCTTTCGGATCTGCCAGCTCGTCCACTACATCGACGAACTCGGCGATGCTGCCCGGCCAGCCGTGCGTCAAGATCAGAGGGGTGGCATCTGCGCGCGCGGACCGGCGGTGCAGGAAGTGGATTCCCAGACCGTCAATGGTCGTGCGGAACTGGCCGAGCTGGTCAAGACGCGCTTCGAACGACCGCCAGTCGTACCCGGTGCGCCAGTAGTTCACGAGATCGACGAGGTCGGCGAGAGGAACGCCCTGTTCCCATCGGCGCGGGTCGGGCGCGGCGCGGCGGACCGTCTCGGCCTCCGGTAGCCGCGCCGCGGCCAGTCGCGCCCGCAGATCGTCGAGGTCGGCGTCAGTCGCGTGGGCTTCGAATGCTTGCACGTCGCTGGTGGGACGGGTCATGAGACCTCCTGACCATTACGGAACCGGCTAAGACGGTTCTAACAGGTTCCCGAGCCGCGCCGCAACCCTCTAAGGTGGTTCCATGTCTGCTGGATTCCCTGACTTCCGCCTCGGCAGCGTGCTGGCGACCAGCTTCACGGGGACTCTCTCGGAGCGTCATGGCGACGCCGTGGAGCGCATTCCCACGCCCCACCGACTCGTCGACTGGCTGGCGGTGTACGGCCTCGCCGTGGACTCCTGCACCACTGCCCAGCTCGACCTCGCCCGGGAACTGAGGGAGTCGATTCACGCCGTCGCGACAGCGGCCGCGCTCCAAGACGCTCTCCCCGCGTCCGCTGTCCAAGTCATCAATGACCGAAGCGCTGAGGGCCGGGCGGCGGCGATCCTCACGCCCGAGGGCGAGCGGCGATGGCGGCTCAGCTCGGCTTCCCGCGTGGAGGATGCGCTCGGCGTGATCGCCGCCGACGCGATCAGCATCATCGCGGGCGAACGAGACGGAAAGCTGGCCTTGTGCGCATCACCGACCTGCCTGGCCGCGTTCTTCGACACCAGCCAGAGCCGCACCCGCAAATGGTGTGACATGAACACGTGCGGAAATCGCCAGAAGAAGGCACGCTTCCATGCCAATCAGCGCAAGAACCTCAGATCAACGGAGTGATCGTCACCTCGAGGCATGGCGCGTCGGGTGTGGCGGCTCAAGGCCTTGAGACGGTCGATACATTCGGCGGTCCGGGGCGAGGGCGGTGGAGAACTCGACGAAGCCCCAGCCGGTCGTCGTGTCGTCGCCGCGGTGGCCCCACTCGAGGTCCGGCCTGTTGGGGATGCAGCTATCCGGTCACATTCGGCGGGCGGACGCCGGTCCGGTCGGCACCTGCAGATCCCCGTCCCGCAGCCGGCCGGTCGCCCACACGCTGACCAGGCCGGTCAGCGCCAGATAGCCGCAGGCCCACCACGGACTGCCCGAACCGAGCGCCAGCAGGGCGGTCATGATCAGAGGGAGGGACGCCGGACGCGAAGATGCCGGACACCTGGTAGACGAAGGACATGCCCGTGTACCGGACCGGGGTGGCGAACAGGGCGGCGAACAGGGTGCGGCGTACGGTCCAGCTTCAGCGTCTCACTCACACATGGTTACGCTCACTCACCCGGCCTTGAAGACCAGCAGTTGAAGACCCCCGCCGAGCTCAAGTGGGCCGGTCACACACTGGTTCCCAGGGCGAGGTTCTCCAGGACGGTGACCAGTCGGCGTCGGGCGCCGGAGGGCAGTCCCCGCAGGGGCAGCGGGAGATTCGGCTCGGGCGCGAGGCCCAGATGCGAGGCGGCCGCCGACATCACGCGCAGGCCGCCGTACTGGCAAAGGAGCTCCCAGAGGGGCCCCAGCCGCTCGGAGTGAGCCGTGGCGCCTGCCGCATCGCCGGACTGGGCGGCCCGGGTGAGGGCGAGGGCGGTGGCGGGGAACAGGCCGCCGACGACCGAGTACCACGCGTCACACCCCGCGTTCAGTCCGGTGGCCGCCGTCCAGTCGCCGCTCACACCGACGCTGACCGTGTCCGGGAGCAGTGTTCGCAACGCCGCGACGCGCTGTCGCGCGGCCGCCGGTTCCTCGGGCACCGGCGGAATCTTGACCGCTGCCACGTTCGGCAACTCGGCGATGCGGCCGTGGAGTTCGTCGGTGAAGTGGACGTGGGTGGTGCGGGGATTGTCGTAGACGCACAGCGGTACCGACAGCTCACGGGTGACGCTCTCGTACAGGCCGAACACCTCGTCGTCGGTGAGGGACTGATACGTCATCGGGGCGAGCAGGACCGCGGACACGCCGGCCTTCTGCGCGTCCTCGGCGACGGAGAGCACCTGCGAGGTGCGCAGTGCCCCGATGCCCGCCATGACCGGGACACCGTCGGCGGCTTCGACCGCGAGCCTCGCCACGCGGGCGCGCTCCTCGCGCGTCAGGTAGGCGTAGCCGCCGGTGGAGCCGAGGGCGCCGATGGAGTCGACGCCCGCTGCGGCGAGGCGGGAGACCAGGGCACTGAACGCCCGCTCGTCGATGCCCTCTTCCGTCGTGGGCGTGAGGGGGAAGGCACTGAGGCCGCGGAACATGGAAGGACTCCTCGGTATGGGTTCGTTCATCATGGCGCAGGCGGAGGGTTCTCGAGCAGCCCGGGCCAGGACGTGCCGGGCGTGCTCGTCCGGCGGGAAGACCGGGTGGAAGGGAAGCCGCACACCTCGGTCGCACCCGCTCTTCCGGCCTTCTCCATCCTGGTCCGTGGCGGACCGTCCCTCTCCCCCGCTGATCACCGCCGACGGTGTCGGCTGCCTCACCGGAGCGCGCGATGCCTCGATTCAGGCGGGGACTTCAAAGATGAGCTCGAGGCCGTCCTCCTCGTCCCATTGCTCTCCGACCTCCACGAAGCCGAACCCGGAGATCGTGGCCAGGGACGCGGCGTTGTCAGGGCTGATCGTCGCCCGCACGATCCTGACCTCGGCTTCGGCGGCGGCCCGCCGCACCAGCGCGGTCAGTATCGCCCTGGCGTAGCCCTGACGGCGGTGGACGGGGACCACCGAGTAACCGAGTTCCACCATGCCCGCCTCGTCCGGCGGCCCATGGAACCCGGCATATCCCACGACGACCCCCTCCGGCTCGGCCACCACGATCTGTGTGAGCCACCCCGCGCACCCCGGGTCCGAGGCCAGCTGATCGACCCGGTACCGCCACACCCACTTCGCCCTGTCGGTGACGAAGTACTCGGTGAGAGCGACACCCGCTTCGTCACTGGCTCCAGCCAGGTCGTCCTCCAGCAAGGCGACCATGGCCGTGCTCGACAACTCGACACATCGCACGGACTTCGTGCTCGTGGGGACTGAGGTCAGGCGCTCGGCTTTGTCTGTCACAGCGCGAATGGTCTGGGAGAGCCGACGACATGTCCAACAAATTCAGCGGTGGCCGGGCGGACGAGGCGCTATGGTGCGCCGATGTCATCGATCAAGCAGTTCCAAGTCACCTTCGACTGCGCGGATCCTGAGCGTGTCGCCCGCTTCTGGTGCGAGGTGCTGGGATACGTCGTACCTCAGCCGCCGGAGGGGTTCGCCACCTGGGACGAATTCAACCGCTCCCTGCCTCCTGAGGATCAGGGTGCGTGGTTCGCATGCGTTGATCCCTCAGGGGTGGGGCCGCGGCTGTTCTTTCAGCGCGTTCCGGAAGGCAAGGTCGTCAAGAATCGGGTGCATCTCGACGTGCGGGTCGGCACCGGGCTCGTGGGGGCGGAGCGCCTGGCCACGCTTGAGGCCGAATGCGCACGGCTGGTCCCGCTCGGCGCGGTACGCGAGCGACTGCTCGTCGCCGATGGTGTCAATGAGTCGTGCATCGTGATGCGGGACATCGAGGGCAACGAGTTCTGCCTCGACTGAGGGACCTCCGGGGCGACGAGTCGAGCAGTGTGCGCCATGTCACGCATGACAAAACTGCCTAAGTTGCCCAAATCACAGCGCAAATGTCCATTTAGCGTCCATTCTCGGAACGGCTGCCGAAGCCCGAAGTGGAGCGCGCCGGCATCGACTTGGACGTACCACGTCCAAGTGATCCATGACACAGCGTTCGTGATGCTCCGCCTCGTCACCCCGGAGAAAGGTGCCGACCATGGCCGCTTATCTGTACCCGCCTGCCGTGATACACGGCGAGCACACCGTGAAGACCAGCCAGATCGTCGCGGAAGTACGCGACCGGCACCCGGACGCCGCGTGGGCGCCGCGGATCGACGGCATCGCGGCCAGTACGGGCATCGAGAACCGCGGGTGGATGCTGCCGCTGGAGACCGCCGTCGCACCTGGCAACGGGAGCGCCCTGCCGGCTGCCGGTATCGGGCCCGCCCGGGAGGCCCTGACCGGCGACGGGTTCACCGAGAAGGACGTGGATCGCGTGATCGCCGCCCTCGAGTCGGTACCCGCGCCGCAGACCGTCCAGGAGCGCACCGCGCCGGCCTGGGCGGCCGTGCGGTCCTGCGGGGAGCATGCGGCACGCGGGGCCCTGCAGATCGCCGGGCTGGACGCCGCGGACGTCGACTGCCTGATCACCAGCCACTCCACCACCCCGGCGCTGCCGGGCCTGGACGTCGCCCTGGCCAACAGGCTCCCGCTCCGCGACGACGTGATGCTGCTGCCGGCCACGCAGTGGGCCTGTGTCGCCGGGACCCGCTCCCTGGCGCTGGCAGCTGATCTCGTGGCGGCGGATCCCGACCGGGTGGTCCTGGTCGTCATATCGGAGGCACTGAGCACGACCTACCAGCCCGCGGACGACACCCTGGAGTCCTTGATCGTCCGGTTGCTGTTCGCGGACACCGCGGTCGCCGCGGTGGTCACGGGCCGTCCGAAGCCCGAGTCGGTGCTGCGCCTGGACGCCGCCTGGCACCACACGCTGGCGGGCACCCAGGACCTGCACCGCCTGGAGACACGTGAGGACGGTACCCACTTCGTGATGGACCGGCGCGGGCCGCGCGCCGTACAGGAGACGGTCACCGCGATGTGGGAGTGGCTGCGCGTCCGCTACCAGGACGACCCCGACTCCTGGCACCCCGACGTCCTGCTCGCGCACCCCGGCGGGACACGCGTGCTGGAGTACATGGAGCAGACGATGCCCGACGGGTGGCCGTCGGGGCTGCTGGACTACAGCCGGGACAGCTACACCAGCGGCAACCGCGGAGGCGCCGCCGTCTTCGACATCCTGCGCAGGGCGTACGACGCCGGGCAGGAACGAGGCAGCCACGCCGTCCTGTACGCGGCGGCCCCGGGGCTCACGGCCACCGCTCTGGAAGGGCAGTGGCTGTAGCCGCTTCACCTCTCGACAGACGCCCAGACCACCTTCCCGGTGTCCGTCCACCGCACCCCCACCGGGTGGTGAGCCCATGCACGACGTGCAAGCCACGGCCACTGTCGTCGAAAAGCCCGCCCCGGCCCAGCCGCGGCCTGCCGTTGCCGGTGTCACCCACCTCGCACAGCAGCCCGTGGCCGGCCCTGATCAGCCGAATCGTGATCGGTCCCTCGGCGAAGCGGACCGCGTTGGCGACCAGCTCGCTGACCACCAGCAGCACGCTGTCCCGGGTGTCGCCTCTGGTGCGCCATTGCCCCAGCAGCGCGGAGACCAGCACGCGGGCCCGGGCGGCCGCGTCGCCGCGGGCGGGCAGACGCCAGGTCGCGGTGTCCTCCTTTCGGTAGCCGATCATGCGCGCGAGCAGCAGGGTCACGTCGTCGCGCCGGCGTACGGGGGCCAGCTCGGACACCAGGCGCCGGGCGGCCTGCTGCAGGGCATCCCAGGGGTGCACCGTGGACACGGCGTCCGCCAGCCTGCCGATGCCCTCGTCGATCGACAGGGCGGGATCCTCCACCAGGCCGTCGGTGTAGAGGGCGAGCAGCGAGCCCGGGGGCACGGCGAACACGTGCACGTCGAACGGCTCCCGCAGCGCGAACTCGGCGCCCAGCCCGGGGTGCGGGCGTACCGCGACAGAGCCGGCGGGCCCGTCCGGAGGCACCAGGACCGGGGGGAGGTGGCCGGCGCTGGACAGCGCCACCTGGTGGCTGACCGGGTCGTAGACGGCGATGCAGCAGGTCGACCCGAGGGCGCTGTAACCGGCCACCAGCCCGGACTCCGTGTCGTCCAGCAGCGTCACGGTCTCGTCCAGGTGCTCCAGCACCTCGTTCGGCGCCAGCCCCGCGGACAGCAGGGCACGGGCCTCCATGCTCAGCTGTCCCATGGTCGCCGCGGCTCCCAGGCCGTGCCCGACGACGTCTCCGACGACCAGCGCGGTACGGCCGTCCGGCAGCGGAAAGCTGTTCACCCAGTCACCGCCGACACCGGCGCTGTCGGGGGTGGCGGGCTGGTAGACACTGGCGGTCTCGATGGTGTCGCCGGCGGACCGTGGCAGCAGTCGGCGCTGCAATGCCAGCACCTGCGTGTGCTCGCGCTGGTGCTGACGGGCCAGGTCGACGTGGTGCGAGGTCCGGGCCACCAGCTCCTGCAGGTCGAGCAGCTCGCTGTCGTGGAAGGGGCGGTCCGCCCGCCGCCAGACCTCCGCCACGCCCAGCACCACGGGCGGCGCACCGTTCAGGACCAGCGGTATGTACGCCACACCCGCCGCACGGTCACCGGGCACCAGCGCACGTACCAGCCGCGGACTGCCGAGTACCCGCTCGATCTCCGCCCGGTCGGGTATGACGATGGCCTGAGCGGCGTCGTCACGCCGTATCGCCTGGGACAGCAGGCGACTCGCATCGCCGGGAAGATCGTCGCCCGGAGTCACGTAGCCGTCGGGCCAAGCCCGGTCCGGCACCAGGGCCGCGCGCCGCAGCCGGATGCGCCGCTGCGGCTGCTCGGTGACCACCTCCCCCGTCCACACGGCGAGGTCGAGGTCGATGGCGGCCACGTCTCCCCAGGCCAGCAGTGACTCCGCCAGCGACTGCGCGGTCTCGCCGATGTCCAGCGAGGTGCCGATCGCGGTCTCGGCGGCGTACAGGTGCAGCCTCCTGGCCATGGCGATCAGGGAGACGGTCAGGCCGTCCTGAGGCGGCGCGGCGGCCAGGATGCTCATCGAGACCACCAGCTCCGACCCGTCACCGCGCCGCAGGCGCTGGACCCGGGCGACATGCGGCTCACCGGTCTCGAGCACCTGCCGCAACCGCCGCGTGACCGTAGGTACGTCCCAGGGAGGCAGCAGATCGACGAAAGCGCTCCCGGTCACCGCCTCCACCCCCGCGAAGACGGGGGCGCCCAGGTTGGAGCGGGTGATCCTCAGATCCCGGTCCAGATTGACCGCGCCGAGGATCTGCTCCTGACGGCCGGTCGTCGGATCGGCGTGTACCCGTTGGCTGGAGGCGCTGTCGCCCCGCGGGGCGGCAGAACCGGCGGCCGCTGCCGCCCCGCCGCGTGGGATGTACTGCCCCAGAGCGCCGCTGACCATGTCGAACGGCGACGCGGACGAGGGGTAGGGGGTGGAGTCCATGCGGCTCTCTCAGCTCGCTCGCCAACCCCGGCACAGCGCCGGGGCCGTACCAGAACCCGGGCGACAGGGCCCGAGATTCCTGACCGCACACCTCATTCAATAACACTCGGGGCCGCTTCGCCCACACCAGCGGATCGCGCGGCGAGCACGGACATTGAGGGCAGGCGACGCCACCCGTGTCCTGCGCCCCGGCTGCCCGCCCACGCGGCGGAGGGGACGATGGAGTTGCCGAGGTTCGACGGGAGCCGGGAAGGAGCCTGGAGCATGGGTGCGGCTGAACCCTTCCGGGATGATCCCGGCACAGCGGATGTCGCTCCGTCCGGGCCGGGTGGGCTGCTCGACGTGCTGAACGTCGCCGCTGTCCTCCTCGACGCCGAGGGCAGGATCGATCTCTGGAGCCCGCAGGCCGAGATCCTCTTCGGCTACACCGCCGAGGAGGCACTGGGCCAGTACGCGGCCCACCTGCTGATCGACAAGAAGCACCTCGACACCGTCCTCACCCTGCTCGCCCAGGTCATGCGGGACGGCGAAAGCTGGGCCGGGGTCTTCCCCGTCCGGCACAAGGACGGCAGCACCCGACTGGTGGAGTTCCGCAACATGCGGCTGCAGGACGACCGGCACGACTACTGGGCATTGGGGCTGGCCACGGACCAGGCCACGCTGCGGAGTGTGGAGCGGAACCTGTCCCTGTCCGCCCGGCTGGTGTCCCAGTCACCGATCGGGCTGGGCATGCTGGACACCGATCTGCGGTACATCTCCGTCAACCCCGCGGAAGAACGGATGAACGGCGTGCCGGCCGCCGAGCACATCGGCCACCACATCCATGAGGTGCTGCCCTTCCTCGACGAGTCCTTCGAAGCGGCCATGCGTGAAGTCCTGGCCACCGGGACCCCATCCTGGACCAGTACGTCGTCGGGCGCACAGCGGCCGACCCGCACAACGATCATGCCTGGTCGATCTCGTTCTACCGACTCGAAGCCCCCAACGGGAAAGTGCTGGGAGTGGCCACCTCCAGTGTCGACGTCACCGACCGCCACCGTGCCGTGGAGGAACAGCGTCGCACCGCCCTCACCCTCCAGCGCAGCCTGCTCCCCCATCCCCCGCCGCGGCGGCCCGGCCTCGACATCGCCTACCGCTACCGCCCCGCCCAGGCCACCATCGAGATCGGCGGCGACTGGTTCGACGTCATCTCCCTGGCCGGCGACAAGACAGCCCTCGTCATCGGCGACGTGATGGGCAGCGGTGTCACCGCCGCTGCCGCCATGGGGCAACTGCGCACGGCCGCGAGAACCCTCGCCGACCTCGATCTGGCCCCCGCCCAGGTCCTGCACCACCTCGACCGCATCACGGACGGCCTCGGCACCATCGCGACCTGCGTCTACGCCGTCTTCGACCCCCGCACCGCGGAATGCCACATCTCCGTCGCCGGGCACCTGCCGCCCGTCCTTCTCCACCCGGGCGGACCCGAACTTCTCGACCTGCCCACGGGCGCGCCCCTGGGCGTCTGCGGCACCTCCTTCGACACCACCTCCATCGCCTTCCGGCCGGGGAACCAACTCGTCCTCTACACCGACGGCCTCGTCGAGACCCGCGACCAGCCGATCGACGCGCGCCTGGACACGCTCCTCGAAGTCCTCGGCCATGCCGGCCGTTCGCTGAACGCCACCTGCGAGCTGCTTCTGCGCACCCTGCGTGGGGAAGGAAACCCCGACGACGTGGCCCTGCTCATCGCCCGGGCCAGTCACAGTCCGGCGGACGAGGCACCCACCAGGGCCTGAGTATCGACGAAGGCACTGTGGCTGCTCGTCCGCGGCTGCTTCGGCCCGTCCCCGACGGTCACCGACGTTCCCGTCCGGAGTCGGCTGCGGGGAGGACCAGGCGGAAGGTCCAGCCCTCTCCCCGGGCGGTGTCCAGTTCGGGGCGCGCGAGTGGACAGCGCGCAGAGTGCCGGTGAAGCGGCCAGATCGCGGGACTGATCGACTCAGCCGCCGCTCTTACGCCTGAACGACCGCTGGTTCACCGCCGGGCCGTGCGCCCCGCGCACCTTCGACGCATCGCGGTTGGCGGCGATGTCAGCGGCGTCCGCCTGCGCACCGCGCTTGCGCGCCAGGGCTTCGCGGAACTTGCGCTTGAGGTCGTAGTTGCCGTCGCTGTCCGGCGCCAGAGGGGACGTCTCGGGCGTGGTCGGCTCCGAACCTTCCGGGGATACGGGCTCTGCGGTCATGGTGACCTCCTGGGTTCGGGGGGGTGAGCAAGCACAGCTTGTCATGCCGGGCGCCTTCCGGGGCGCAACATCATCCTGCTCCTTCGGCACGGGCCGGGCCGAGGGGTGCCGAACGCGCGGCCAGGACGTTCACTTCCCAGGGCAACGGCTCTCAGCCGTTGCGACGCACGAGGGCGGCCTTGCGGGCCTCGGCGAGCTTGCGGGCCTCGCCGGCCTTTCGGGACTTGCCACCGGCACCGCGGGAGGTGTCCTTGCTGGTGCCGAGGCCGCGGAAGGGAACGTTGGTGTTCTTGGGCCGGGGGGCGGCGGGCCCCCCGTCGAGCGGGGTACCGGAGGGAGCCTTGGCGCCGGTGACCCGGCTCAGCTCCGCCTCGCCCGAGCGCACCTTGGTGACGGTCGGTTCGATGCCGGCCTCGGACATCATGCGGCTCGTCTCGCGGCGCTGGGCCGCCAGCACGAGCGTGACCACGCTGCCGGACTCACCGGCGCGGGCGGTGCGGCCCGCCCGGTGCACATAGTCCTTGGGGTCGGTGGGCGGGTCGACGTTGACCACGAGATCGAGATCGTCGACGTGCAGGCCGCGGGCCGCGACATTGGTCGCCACCAGAACGGTGATCTGGCCGTTCTTGAACTGCGCCAGGGTCCGTGTGCGCTGTGGCTGGGACTTGCCGCTGTGCAGGGCCCCGGCGTGCACCCCGCTGGCCCGCAGATGCCGGGTGAGCTGGTCGACAGCGTGCTTGGTGTCGAGGAACAGCAGTACGCGGCCGTCGCGGGCGGCGATCTCCGTGGTGACGGCGTAGCGGTCAGGACCGTGGACGACCAGCACGTGGTGCTCCATCGTCGTGACCGTGCCCGCGGACGGGTCGACCGAGTGGACGACGGGGTCGTGGAGGTAGCGGCGGACCAGCTGATCGACGTCGCGATCCAGAGTGGCCGAGAACAGCATCCGCTGACCGTCGGGGTGCACCTGGTCGAGGACGTCGACAACCTGCGGCAGGAATCCCAGGTCGCACATCTGGTCGGCCTCGTCCAGCACGGTGATCCTCACCCGTCCCAGGCGGCAGGCGTTGCGCTCGATCAGGTCGTGGAGGCGCCCGGGGGTGGCGACGACCACTTCGGCTCCCTGGCGCAGCGCGGCGGCCTGCCGGCCGATCGACATGCCGCCGACGACCGTGGCCATCCGCAGCCGCAGTGCCTCGGCGTACGGCGCCAGCGCCTGGGTGACCTGCTGGGCCAGCTCCCGGGTGGGCACGAGGACCAGAGCGAGGGGCTGCTTCGGTTCGGCGCGCCGCCCGGCCGTACGTGTCAGCAGCGGCAGGCCGAAGGCGAGTGTCTTGCCCGATCCGGTGCGCCCGCGTCCCAGCACGTCGCGCCCCTCCAGGGCATCGGGCAGTGTGGCGGCCTGGATCGGGAAGGGTTCGCGCATCCCGAGTCCGCTCAGGGTCCGCTGCACCTCCCCGGCAGTGCCAGACCGGCGAAGGAGACAGCCGGGGGCAGCGCCGGGGTCGTGGCCTCGGGCTGGGCGGGACCGCCGTGAGCCGTGCCGGAGTCATCGGGATGCTTCATGAACAGCCTTCCGCAGAGGAACACACCGAGGAAAGCCCGGCAGGATCGAACAGCCCACGCACAAGCGGAACCGCATACGCGGGACCGTCCACCGCGACGACCACGCAAACGCGTGACATTAACACAAGGCATGACGTCACCGCCCGCCGCGCCTGCTGATCAGTGCAGGTCCTGGTGCGCCACTCCCGGCCCGCCTCCCAGCGGCTCAAGGCCGCCCACTCCATGCGCTGTGCGAGGGCTACCGTGCGTATGAGGATGTCGACCCGGACCCGACAGGGGAGGATATATGGAAAAATTACGCAGGATGGGCAAGGGGGTACGCCTGTGAGCAGCAGCCCTCCCGGCAAGCTGGGCTACGAGGACGAGCTGCCTGACCGCACCGGCCAGGCCGAGGCCTTCGACGCCATCGGCGACCACTACGACGAGGCCTTCCCGCACAAGGAAGGGCAGGTCGCGGCCGCCGAGTGGCTCGTGGACTCCCTGCCGGCCGGGTCCCGCGTGCTGGACCTGGGATGTGGCACCGGGCTCCCGACCGCCCGGCAGCTGGCGGAGGCCGGCTTCGAGGTCGCCGGCGTCGACCTGTCAGGCGGAATGGTCGCCCTTGCCCGCGAGCACGTGCCCGACGGCACATTCCACCAGGTGGACATCGCTGATCTGCGGCCGGGAGGACCCTGCGACCTCGGCCGGTTCGGCGCGGTGGCCGCCTTCTTCTCCCTGCTCATGCTGCCGCGCACCGAGATCCCCCTCGCACTGCGGACCGTCCGCCATCTGCTGGTGCCGGACGGCATGTTCGTGCTGTCGATGGTGGAGGCCGACGTGGACGACTTCTCGATCCCGTTCCTCGGAAGGACCATCCGGGTGTCCGGGTACCTGCGGGACGAGCTGCGGGAGATCGTCGAGGAGGCCGGCTTCGAGATCGTCGAGGAGGCCTCCTACACCTACGCACCCGCGAGCGCCGACGTACCGCCCGAGGTGCAGATCTTCCTGCGCTGCCGGCGGCACGGCTGACGGCCCTATCTCCGCCCGCACCGGCAGGGGCCCACCCAGACGGAAGCGACACAGTGACGAAGCACCTGGGAGCTCATGAACACCCCGGCAGGGGGGCCAGGGCGAAGGAGCATGTCACGCCCCCGCGTTCGCCACAGCTCCTCGGACCGCAGACCGACCGGCTCCGCTACCTCGACGAGGCGACGCGCCGGATCGCCCGCGGCATCGATCTCGACGAGGCGTTGCACGAACTCTGCCGGGCGGCCGTGCCGGCCTTCGCCGACACGGCCTTCGTCCACCTGTCCGATCCGCTGCCGGTCGGGGACGAAGGTCCTGGCGCCCCCGCTATGCTGCGGTTGCACAGCACGGACCGGGCGCCGCCGAGGGATCCGGCCGCCCGCGGGCCCGGTCTCCCCCGGAGGCCTCGGCGGACGTGGGACCGGCGGACGTCGTACGCCCGGCCGCCGACGGCCGGCTGGCCGAGCTGCTGCAAGCCGGGCAGCCCGTGTCGGGGGATGCTCCTGGGGTCGTTCCCGCCCTGACCGAGTTGCTGGGACCGCTGGGACCGGCGAGTCCTCCCGGAGCGGCGCACCCGGGACCGCGGCTGATCATCGCCCCGCTGCACGGCCGCCGCCACGTCATGGGCAGCGTCGTCCTCATCCGCCGCCCCGACCGGCCCGCCTTCACCGAAGACGACCTGCTCGTCGCCTCCCAGCTCGCCACCCACACCGCACTCGGCGTCGACAAGGCCGCGCTCTACCTGCGCGAGACATCGGTCGCGGCCGCACTGCAGCGCACGATGCTCCCTCCGGCACTGCCCCAGCCGACCGGAGTCCGGCTGGCAAGCCGTTACCTGCCCGCCTCGCGGGCCTCCGAGGTGGGCGGCGACTGGTACGACGCGATCCCCCTGCCCGGCAACCGTGTCGCGCTCGTGATCGGCGACGTCATGGGCCATTCCATGACGTCGGCCGCCATCATGGGCCAGCTGCGCACGATCGTGCAGACCCTGGCCGGGCTCGACCTTCCTCCCGACGAGGTCCTGCACCACCTCGACGAGCAGGCGGAGCGGCTGGGCAGCGAGCACATGGCGACCTGCCTGTACGCGATGTACGACCCCGTACTGCATCGGCTGCTGGTCGCCAACGCCGGTCACCCACCCCCGGTGCTCCTCCACACGGACGGCCGGAAGGAGGTACTGCCGATCCCGCCCGGGGCGCCGATCGGCGTCGGCAGCGGCGTCTTCGAGTCCACCGAGATGCACGCGCCGTCCGGAGCGACCCTGCTGCTGTACACCGACGGGCTCGTCGAGTCCCGCGACTCGGACGTGCTGTCCGGCGTGGAGCGGCTGTGCGCACATCTGCGCGCTGCCACTGCCGGTTCCACCACGGGTTCGGAGCCCCCGGCGCTGGAAGTGCTGTGCGACCAGGCACTCGGCACGCTGGGCACGCGCGACCGGGACGACGACATCGCGCTGCTCGCAGCCCGGTTCGAGGGCATCCTGCCCGAGACGGTGGCGTACTGGTACATGGCTCCACGGCCGCAGACCGCGGGGCAGGCACGCCGGCTGACGCGAAGGACACTGCGGCACTGGGGTCTTGACGCGATCGTGGAGCCGGCCGAACTGCTGGTCAGCGAGGTGGTGGCGAACGCCGTACGCTTCGCGTCCCGGCCGATCACCCTGCGCCTGCTCCGCACGGACGTACTCCGCTGCGAGGTGGGCGACGACTCGCCGCAGGTGCCGAGGATGCGGCACGCCAGGCTGAGTGACGAGGGTGGCCGGGGACTGTTCCTGGTCGACCAGCTGGCGGAGCGCTGGGGAGCGACCCGGGTGAGCACGGGCAAGGTCGTCTGGTTCGAGCAGGCGCTGCCCGGCCGGGAATGACAGGGGGCGGGTCTGGGTGGCCCGCCGTGTCGGCAGCGTCCGCCGGGCAGGGTCAGTCCAGGGACGGCTGCCGTTCGCGGTCGGCGTCCCAGGCGGCGAGGTCCACGACTCGGTCGTCCGGGAAGAGCGCGCACGTCCGGCCGTCGGCCACGAAGACGCTGAGCGGGGCGGCGTCCAGCACGGACAGGGCCACGGACGCGGCGACGATCTGCGTGACGTCGCAGACGGCACCGATACGGAACAGCGACCGCGACTCCCGGGTGACCTCGTCTCCCCGGCCCGCAGGACGATGCGCTGGTCGGCCGCGACCGCGCGGGTGGTGACCGCGACCGCGATGTTCTCCAGCCCGTCGGAGGCGACGGCCGCCAGCGCGCGGGCCCGCCGGACACAGAGGCGTTCGAGCAGGAAGCGGTCGCCGCCACGGCCCAGGACGACGGGGATGCCGAGGGCGCGGGCCAGGGGCAGACAGGGCGCGTGCGGATCACGCTCCACGGCGACGACGCGCAGCCCGAGGCGGCGCAGCCGGGCCGACAGGCGCAGGCCCACCTGCCCCAGTCCGACCACGACGACATGGCCTCGGCGCGGGATCGACCGGGCTCCCAGGATGGTCGTCATGCGGTGCCCGGTGAAGCGGTCGACCACACTGGCGGTGAAGACGGCCGCCAGGACCAGGGCGAAGAGCATGGAGAGGGCGGAGACGATCTTGTACCACCCGGGTCCGTGCTCGGCGGCCGGTGAGGAGCCGATCGTGGTGAGCGTACGAGCGGCGTGCCAGGTGGCGTCGGTCCAGTGCTCGTGCAGCACGAGGACGCCCAGGGTGACATCCACGACGAGGACCGTGAGCAGGGCGGCGAAGCTCGCGACGAGTGCCCTGGCCGAGGTGCCGAGCGAGCGGAACCAGGCGGGGAAGGTGCCGCGCGGCCGGGAGCGCCCGCCGGCGGTGAGGGCCCGCCTGGGGACCCGCTCGACGACGGCGGTCCGTCCCTCGTGGCGGACCCCGACCACGTCGTCGCCGGCCGGCAGGAGCATGGCGTACCGCGGTGCGAGACAGCCGGCGAGGAGGCTGGGCACGATGACGTCGGTCGTGCTCAGCACCGTGCAGTTCGGGACCGTCCGGGAGACCTCGTCCGCGACCGTGCGGTCGAAGATGGTCACGACCAGGCGGACGCCGGGCTTGAGATGCTCGGCCAGCAGCGCGTAGCGCAGGGCGACGATGTCGTCCCGGGAGACGATGACGATGCCGTCGGCCGGCTCCCGCAGACGCCTGCGCAGAGCGTCGTCGTCGGGGCGGCTCAGGCGGTCCGCGGTGCTGCCCCAACGGCTGATGCGCGCGGCGGCCGAGCAGCCCAGGGCCTCGTCGTCCTCGATGATGACGACGTGCTGCCCTGGTGCCGGGGCGGCGGCTGTGGCAGAGGCCGGGGCGTGCGGGTGGGCGTCGTCGTGCGATGTCCGTGGGCTCAACCCTTCGGCCTTTCTACGGCTGCCGGGGGCCCGGAGTACCCCGTGATCGGCGATGATCGGCAAGGGCGCGGCGGATGGCCTGGTCGAGGTGTGCGCAGGGGTGAGGCACAGTCGAGGGTGGGTGCCGAAGCGGTCTTTTTTGTACCACTCCCCCACGCGGGGCCGACTCGTCCGGCTGTCTGAAGTCTCCCGGCCGGATTCGTACGTCTGTCGAAGGGACCTGCCGCACCCTGGCGCCGCCCGGCGACCCGCAGACCGGCGTCCCCGGCACCGGCCGGCACGAAAGGCCGGTGTGCCCCACGGCCTGTAGAACGGAGAGAGCACCCCCTGCCCGGGAGTCCCCATGACCGGTACCCACCTCCTCCGCGCCCGGCGGAGAAGGCCTGCTCACGCCCCACAGGCCATCCAGCCACCGGGGAACGCCGAGCTGGTCGTCAGCGTGCTGGCGGTGACGGTCCTGGTCGAACTCCTCGGCGCCCTGTCCCGGTCCCCGGTGTGGCTTCTCGGGCTGCTGGTCTTCCTGCCGGGCACGGCGTCGGCCCTGTGCACGGTCCGGCAGACGCGGTTCGTCTCCGCGTGGGCCACGCTCGTCGTCACCCTCACCGTGCTGCTCCGCCACGACGAAGGGGGCGGATGGCTCGACCGGACGCTGCTGGTGCTGTTCACCCTCGCGCTGGGGACGACCTCGGTCTACGCCTGCCGGCGGCGCATCAGGCGCGAGGACGAGATGCTCCGCCTCCGCTCCACCGCCGCGGCCATGCAGCGGCACATCCTGCGTCCGCTCCCCCTGGTGACCGACGACGTTCTGGTCAACGGTGTCTACGAGCCCGTGCAGGAGGATCGTCTGGTCGGCGGCGACATCTACGACGTCGTGGCCTGCCCCTGGGGGACCCGGGTGCTGATCGGGGACGTGCAGGGCAAGGGGCTGGCCGCCGTGGGGGCGGCGTTCGCCGTGATCGGTGCCTTCCGCGAGGCGGCGCACCGCGAGCCCACGCTCACGGCTCTCGTCGACGCCCTGGACACCGCGGTCGTCCGCCACAACTTCTACGCCGAACAGACCGGCGACGACGAACGGTTCGTCACGGCGCTCATCATCGGGGTCGACGACGGTCCCGAGGCGCAGCTCGTCAACTGCGGGCATGTTCCGCCCTGGTTGATGCATGACGCCGAAGTGACCACACCGCCGCTGGACTCCGGTGTGCCGCTCGGTCTCGCCGGGCTTGCCGCCGAGCCCACGACCGTGCACTGGTTCGACTTCCCGGCCGGTTCGACGCTGCTGCTGGGCACGGACGGACTCACCGAGACCCGCGCGCCCGACGGCACGTTCTACCCGGTCGAGGAGCGGCTGACGAGCCACCTGGGGGTCTCCCCCACCACGCTGCCCCGGGCTCTGTTCGAAGACGCCCGCGCCTTCACCGACCACGACAACCGCCACGACGACTTCGCGGTCCTGACCGTCCGCCGCTCCCCGCACCTCCCTTGATCGAACGGCCCGCTCGCCTGAGGCAGGGAGGACGTGCGGGCGTGAGCCACGTCGCATCGGCATGGGTGAGACTTGCTATGCAACGAGTTGCATAGCACGATCGTCGTCATGGCGCTCGAACACGCGATCCTGGTGTCGCTCTTGGAGAAGCCGGGATCCGGCTATGAGCTGGCCCGGCGTTTCGAACGGTCCATCGGCTACTTCTGGACCGCGACCCACCAGCAGATCTATCGCGTACTGAAGCGCATGGAGAACGACGGCTGGGTCGAGGCCCGGGACGTCCCGCAGCAAGGACGGCCGGACAAGAAGGAGTACTCCGTCGCCGACCTCGGCCGGGCCGCGCTGTCCTCGTGGCTGCACGATCCGATCGAGCCGGAGAGCGTCCGCCACGACCTGGCGGTGAAGATCCGGGGCGCCGCCTTCGACGACCCCGCTGCCCTGATCCGTGAGGTGGAGCGGCACCGGAATGCGCACCGGGACCGGCTCGCGCACTATCTGGCAGGCGAGGAGCGGGACTTCACGGGTGCCGAGGCGGGAGCGGCCGTTCTGGAAGCGCCGCTCGACGCGGAGCGGGAACTCCAGCACGTCGTACTGCGCGGCGGCATCGCGTACGAGCGGATGATGATCGGCTGGCTGGACGACGTACTCGCCACGCTGGCCCGGTTCGGCCCCGGCCACTGACCGCGCCACCGCACCGGCCACAACCCCTCCTCCTCTTTGGCCGCCACACCTCTCGATTCCCATCCGTCCACCAGCCGAAAAGGGGTCCTCACCATGGCTGACCAACTGCTCTTCAACCCGCGCACCTACGACCCCGCGCACTTCGACCCCGAGACACGCCGCTTGCTGCGTGCCACCGTCGACTGGTTCGAGGAGCGCGGTAAGCGGCAGTTGATCGAGGACTACCGGAGCCGCGCGTGGCTCGGTGACTTCCTCGCGTTCGCCGCGAAGGAGAGCCTGTTCGCCACCTTCCTGACGCCGTCGTCCACCGCAGGGGAGGGGGAGCCGGACAAGCGGTGGGACACCGCCCGTATCGCCGCGCTCAACGAGATCCTCGGCTTCTACGGTCTGGACTACTGGTACGCCTGGCAGGTCACCATCCTCGGCCTCGGACCGGTCTGGCAGAGCGACAACACCGCCGCCCGCGCCCGCGCCGCCGAACTCCTCGCGCAGGGAGAGGTGTTCGCGTTCGGCCTGTCCGAGAAGGCCCACGGCGCCGACATCTACTCCACCGACATGCTGCTCGAGCCCGACGGCGACGGCGGCTTCCGCGCCACCGGCTCCAAGTACTACATCGGCAACGGCAACGCCGCCGGACTCGTCTCCGTCTTCGGCCGCCGCAGCGACGTCGAGGGCCCCGACGGCTATGTGTTCTTCGCCGCCGACAGCCGTCATCCGGCCTACAACCTGGTCAAGAACGTCGTCGACTCGTCCAAGTTCGTCAGCGAGTTCCGCTTGGAGGACTATCCCGTAGCGCCCGATGACGTCCTGCACACCGGCCGTGCGGCCTTCGACGCCGCCCTCAACACGGTCAACGTCGGCAAGTTCAACCTGTGCACCGCCTCGATCGGCATCTGCGAGCACGCGATGTACGAGGCCGTCACCCACGCGAGCAACCGCGTCCTCTACGGCCGCCCCGTCACCGCCTTCCCGCACGTGCGGCGCGAGCTGACCGACGCGTACGTCAGGCTCGTCGGCATGAAGCTGTTCAGCGACCGCGCCGTCGACTACTTCCGCTCCGCCGGCCCGGACGACCGCCGCTACCTGCTCTTCAACCCGATGACGAAGATGAAGGTGACCACGGAGGGCGAGAAGGTCATCGACCTGATGTGGGACGTCATCGCCGCCAAGGGCTTTGAGAAGGACAACTACTTCAGCCAGGCGGCCGTGGAGATTCGCAGCCTGCCGAAGCTGGAGGGCACGGTCCACGTCAACCTGGCGCTGATCCTGAAGTTCATGCGCAACCATCTCCTCGACCCGGCCGAGTACCCGAGCGTGCCGACCCGTCTCGACGCGGCCGACGACGACTTCCTGTTCCGGCAGGGACCGGCCCGGGGCCTGGGCTCGGTGCGCTTCCACGACTGGCGCCCGGCCTTCGAGGCGTACGCGCATCTGCCCAACGTCGCCCGCCTTCGCGAACAGGCCGACGCGCTCTGCGAGTTCGTCGCCGCGGCCGCCCCCGACGCGGAGCAGAGCCGCGACCTCGACCTCGTCCTCTCGATCGGCCAGCTCTTCGCTCTCGTCGTGCACGGGCAGCTCGTCCTGGAGCAGGCCGGCCTGACCGGACTCGACGAGGACGTACTCGACGAACTCTTCGCCGTCCTCGTACGGGACTTCTCCGGGCACGCCGTCGAACTGCACGGCAAGGACTCGGCGACCGAGCGGCAGCAGGGGTGGGCGCTGGCCTCGGTCCGGCGGCCGGTCGTCGACGAGGCACGCACGGAGCGGGTCTGGCAGCGGGTCGAGGCGCTGTCCGGCACGTACGAGATGGCCCAGTAGGCGCGCGGGGCCGTGTCCCCGCCCTGATCTCGGGCGGGAACACGGCCTCAGTCGCACGGCGGGGTCAGTTGGCGTTCACCAGGTCGTGCGCCGGCACGGTGACCGTCCGCTGACCCGGCTTGCCGCCGAGCACGATCTTCCGCAGGGCACTGTTGTTGTCGAGGTTGGTTTCCTTCAGCCGCTTCTCGGGGTTGGCCAGCACCTGGATGTAGTAGGTGCCGTTGGGCACACCGGTGATGTCGAAGGACTGGCCCGGCAGGTCCTGGGTGTACGTGTCACCGGAGCCGACGTCCAGCACCTCGCGGACGGAGATCGAGTTCTCCTCACCGCAGGCGGTGGCAAGATCGGTGTTGAACGGGTGCCAGTTGGCGTTCTTCACCGTGTAGTCGATCGCGTCGGTGTTGGCCAGGCAGAACGCTTCCTTGCCGCTGCGCACGGCCTCCTTCTTGTCGGCCTTCAGCAGCCGGTAGCTGGCGAAGTCGGTGAAGTGCCAGTGCACGTGCCCCGGGCGCGGGTCCCACTCCATGGTGCCGGTGGGGGTGTAGCCGACCTGCTTGCCCTTGGCGTCGTAGAAGTACTGGAAGGCGTCCATCTTGGCCTTGCCGGGCGAGCGGAACCCGTCCACCACGAGCTGTGCCGGACCGGCGTTCCAGACGTTGGCGCTGAACGCCAGGTAGTCCTTGCCCGGGACGTCCTTGTCGCCGTCGCCGATGGTGATGCCGTAGGCCGGCAGAGAGCGCAGATCCGGCTTGGGGACGTCCGGGACGGAGGCCTTGCCGGCGGGCCGCTTCGACAGCGGTTCGAGAGCGGGCGCCTGACGCGATCCGTCGGTCTGGCCACCGCTGTCCCGGGCCTGCTGGGACAGTGCGGACTGCTTCTTCTTCAGCGCCCACGGCAGGGCAGGCGGCGCGGCCTTCAGCGGACCGTGACCCACGTTGTACGAGGGGCCCGCACCGCTCGTCACCGGCGCGGCGGCCTCGGCGGGGGCCGGGGCGTGCCCGGGCCCGTGACCGGCGTGCGCGGTCGGCGCCTGATGACCGGCACCGTGCCCGGCGTGCTCGCCGGCCTTCGCGGAGCGGGGCGCCGCCCCGGTGGTGCTCTCTTCGTCCTCGTCGCTTCGTTCCACCACGGTCACCTTGACCGTGGCCGGTTTGTCGGCGATGCCGAACAGGTCGCGGTACTTCTTGGCGACACCGACCTTGGCCGTGTACGTACCGGCCGGCAGCTGGACCGGATCGGTGTAGGAGCCCGCGTAGGTGTTGGCCGCCCAGCCCTTCTCCACACCCCACACCGAGCCGAGAGTGAAGGGGTTGGTGGAGCAGCTCTCCGGATACTTGGAGGTGGAGGGCGCGTCGGGCCGCACCCGGCCGCTGGCGTTGTTCGGGCAGAAACTCTCGCTGCGGGTGAGGACCTTCTTGCCGGCTTTGTCGGTGAGGGTGATCTCTGAGAAGCCGGGCAGCCCGGAGAAGTCCTTCACGGTGCCCGTGGGCAGCTTCTTCGCCTTGGCCTTGCCGCCCTCGTACACGGTCTGGGTGACAGTCACCGGGTCCTTGTAGGACTTCCGGGTCACCTTGAGCTCCAGCGGCTTCCCCTCTGCGACGAGGTAGGTGCCGAGGTCCAAGTACACACCCGGCTCCTCCTTCCAGGTGGTGAGCGTCACCGAAGTGGTCGCCGCGACGAGGCCCAGCTCGGGGCCCGTCGCGGCCTTCGCAGGCTCCTGCGCCGCGGCCACGATGCCGGCCGTGACGGCCGTCACGGCGATGGCCGTGGTGCCGGCGAGCAGCGTACGCCGCAGCCGAGCGGTGCGTCTTCTGGTCATGGTTCCCTCGTCCTCCGGTGCTGTGAGAAGGAAGCAGGCGGCACGGCGCGTCCGCGAGGTCCGGGCCGGGGCTGTCCTGTGAGAGGCGATGTGCTCCGCCCGCGCTGTGAGAGGAACGGACCGGTAGCGCGGTTGTCCGAAGGACGGAAAGGGGTGGAGTGTTGGCCGAATGCCGTTGCGGTGACGAGATCCGGCCGTCGGTGCGACAGTGGCGTCCGCCCCCGGGCCTGTCGCGAGGACTACCGGTGGCTGCTGCCCGGCGGAGTCGTCGAATCCGGCGAGTATCCGTTGGCCGGCAGCCACGCGTCGATGACGCCCGCGAGTTCTTCCTGGCCGCTGAAGATGTGCCCGTCCATGCCGACGGCTCGCGCCGCGCGGACGTTCTCCTCGCGATCGTCGACGAAGAGGAAGTCGGCGGGTGCGGCGTGCAGGGCGGTGACGCAGTGCTGGAAGGCGGCCGGGTCGGGCTTGGCCGCCTGGATCTTGCCGGAGAAGGCGACGTGGTCGAGGTCGTGCAGCCAGGACTGGGCGGCGAGGAAGACGTCCGCGTGGTCCGCGGGGATGTTGGACAGCAGGGCGACCTTGGCGCGGTCTCGCAGGTTCCGCACGTAGGTGACCATGCGCTCGTCGACGCGGGACCAGCTGTCGATGTCGGTGAGCCGCAGCTCTTCGACAGTGTCGGCGTCGGCGGGGCGGGACAGCGCGTGCAGTACGTCTGTCCAGTACGCGGACGCCGTGTGCCGACCCGCGTCGTAGGGCGGGCGGTGGGTCCAGTAGGCCGTGGTGAAGGCGTCGAGGGAGGTGTGGCAGTGGGCTGCCATCTTCTCCAGAGCGCCTGGGCGTTGGTGACGGGCGATGACCCCGAAGAGGTCGAAGAGCACGATGCGGCGGCGGTCGGTGGACATGAGGGGCGGTTCCCTGGGGGTCTCGGGGGTGTTCGGTTCAGGGCCGGTGGGGCAGGGCGCGGGCGAGTGAGTCGAGTGCGGCCAGGGCGCCGGGGCCCGCCGGGGCGAGGACGACGCTGGTCGCGCCCGCCGCGTGGCGGGCGTCGATCGCCGCGCGGGCTTGGACGGGGGTGCCGGCGATGCTCAGCTGACGGACCCAGTCGGCGGGCATCGTCCGGGCGAACTGCCGGGCGTCGGCGCTGGCGTCGCGGTGCGCGCGCAGTTCGCCGGCGAAGGGCAGGGGGGCGATGTGCGCGGCCCACTCCGGTTCGCCGACCGACTCCAGGGCGGCGCGAACGCGGGCGAGGGCGGCTTCCTCGTCGTCGTCGACGGCGGCCGCGTCGTAGACGACGACCTCCCGAGGGTGCGCGGAGGCGGCGGCGCCCAGATTACGCAAGGAGGCGGTGATGTAAGCGGGGGCGGCGGGCTCGGCCAGGAGGAGTCCGTCGGCGACCTCGCCCGCGGCTGCCTGCGACTTGGGGCCGCGGACACCCAGCACGACCGGGGGCACGGTGTCCGGGATCTCGGTGAGGACGACGCCCTCGCAGCGTACGTACCGGCCGTTCTCCGGGCCGGGCTCACCGGCGATGAGCAGGCGCAGCGCGCTCGCGTACTCCTTGATCAGCGTCAGGGGGCTGGCGGGCCAGGATCCTGCCTGGCGCATCCAGCCGGGCATGCCGTGGCCGATGCCCGCGATGAGCCGGCCGGGGTGGAGCTGGGCGAGGGTGGCCAGTTCCATCGCGGCGAAGCCCACGTTGCGGGCGCCGGCGGGCATGATGCCGATCCCGACGGTGAGGTTCGTGGTGGAGGCCAGGACGGTGGCGGCCTGGGCGACACCGCCGCGCCAGCCGAGGTCCTCCACCACCCAGACCTGGTCGAACCCGAGCTCCTCGGCCCGTCGGGCGAAGGGCAGCACGTCGTGGACGGGGAGATCGCGGGGCAGCATGACACCGACCCGGCCGCGGGCGGGGTGTGCGGGGGACTCGGACATCGAGGGCTCCTTCGGTCGGCTGAGGGCCCCCGGCCATGGTGACCGGGGAGAGGAAGGCTTGTGCGGCACGGTTGTCAGGGACCGTGCCGCACAAGCGGTCAGTGGAGGCCGGCAGCCATCTCGCGGCGGCGGGCACGGTCGGACTCCGTGCGCAGGACGCGGGCGCCCACGGCGGTGGCCACGCACAGCAGGGTCAACAGGACGAAGGCGTGGTTGAGGGCGACGAGTTGGGTCAGCCAGCCGATCACTGCGGGGCCGGCGAGCATGCCGACGTAGCCGAGTCCGGCGACGCGGGAGACGTTGGCACCGGCGGCGGAGGGGTCGGCGTGCCCGGCCGCGCTGAACAGCTGCGGGACGCAGCCGGACAGGCCCAGGCCGAACAGTGCCCAGCCGGTGAACGCGGCCCACATCCAAGGGCCGAGGGCCACGAGTGTGATGCCCACGGCGGCCGTGGCCGCGCCGTGGCGCAGGATCGCCAGGGAACCGAACCGGGTGACGAAGCGGTCGGCCAGCAGCCGGCCGATGGTCATGGTCGCGGCGAAGGTGCCGTACGCGAAGGCCGCCGTGCCGGCGGGCGCGCCCAGGACGTCCTTCATGTGCAGGACGCTCCAGTCGTGGGCGGCGCCTTCGCACAGCATGGCCATCAGCGCCAGGACGGCCAGCAGCCAGACCCGGCCCGTGGTGCCGCCGGGCTCCGCGGCCGGTGAAGTCCCGGTCTCCTCCGCGGAGCCCGGACCCTCGACGGCGGGAGCGGCAGGCAGCAGGGCACGCGCCGAGGCCAGGGCGATCACTACGCCCACGGCACCCATGGCGGCCATGGCAGCCGCCGGGTTCAGGCCGGCGCTCGCCGCGCCCGCTCCGGCGAGCGCGGCGAGGACACCGCCGACGGAGAACGTGGCGTGGAAGCCGGACATGACGGGCCGGCCGTACGCCTTCTCGACGTGCACGGCGTGGGCGTTCATGCTCACATCCAGGCAGCCGTTGCAGAGCCCGAAGACCAGCAGCGCGCCGGCCAGGGTCCACGGATCGTCGGCGACACCGGGCAGCACCAGAGTGGCGCCGCAGAGTACGCCGCCGGCGGGTACCACGACGCGGGTGCCGAGGCGGTCGGTCAGGGGACCTGCCACCTGCATGCCTATGAAGGCTCCGAGCCCGAGCACCACCAGCAGGCCGCCGAGCGCGGCGTGGCCGATGCCCACGCGTTCCTCGATCGCCGGGATGTGCACCACCCAGGTGCCCAGCAAGGTGCCGTACAGGACGAAGTAGACATAGGTCGCCACGCGGGCGGCCCGCAGGGAACGTTCCATACCGTTCAGCGTAACGAACGTTTGAAGTGTTTGAAACTGGCCTCAACGAACAGATTGATTGTTCATTTCTCGGTAGTGTTCAATCACGGCATGAGCAACACAGACCGGCACGGGCTGATCGCGAAGGCCGTCAGGGACTCCGGAGGCGCCACGGTCCAGGAACTCGCGGAACTGACCGGCGCCTCGGAGATGACCATCCGGCGCGACCTCGACACCCTCGCCGCCCAGGGCGTCCTCGAACGTGTCCGCGGAGGGGCACGCACCCTGCTGCTCCGGGGTGAGGAGCCTCCCTTCGCGCTGCGCGCCCACGAGGGTGTCGACGCCAAACGCCGGATCGCCGCCGCGATCTCCGCGCTCATCGCCGACGGCGAGAGCGTCCTGCTGGACAGCGGCACCACCTGCCTGGAGGTCGCCCGCCTCCTTCGCGAGCGGCCCGTCACCGTGATGCCGCTGTCCCTGCAGGCCGTCCACCTGCTCGGCGAGACACCCGGCCCGGCCACCCTGGTCGTGCCCGGCGGACAGCCCCGCGCCGCGGAGGGAGCCCTCACCGGCCCCCTCACCCTCGCCTCCCTGGCCGCCCTGCGCTTCGACACAGCCGTCATCGGCTGCTGCGGGCTGACCGCGGCCGACGGCCTGACCGCCTACGACCTCGACGACGCCGCGGTGAAGAAGGCGGGCATCGCCTCCGCCCGCCGCGTCATCGCCGCAGCCGACGGCAGCAAACTCGGCCACACCGCCTACGCCTACGTCGGCCCCGCCGCCCTCCTGCACACCCTGGTCACGGACACCACCGCGGCCGCCGGTGAGGTCACCGCGCTCGAAGACGGCGGCACCATCGTCCAGACCGTTTGACGGACCCTTCGGCTCCGCCGGCGCCGATCGCCCGTGCGGCCGGGTCTCGGCTGCACGGGCGGCCGGCGTCACCGGGCGCGGGGTCTTCTCAGAGGTGCTGTTCGGAGGCCCGGGTGCGGTGGTACTCGTCCTGTCGCTCGTCCGTGATGTACGCCGGGATCGGGAAGTCCCACCAGCCGGGTACCCAGGGGCCCGCGGCGTCGCGGTCCGTCGGTACCTCGACCAGGGCAGGAGCTCCGGACTGGACGGCCTTGCGCAGGGTCGGTTCCAGGGACGCGGCGTCGCTGACCTTCCACGACTCGATCCCGAAGGCCCGGCCCATGGCCGCGAAGTCGGGGCTGTACGGCGAGCCGTCGGGGTGCGAGAACTCCGTGCCGATGTGCCGCGAGGTCTGCTTGCGCTGGCCGCCGCGGATCGACATGTAGCCCGCGTTGTTCTGCACGACGAAGATCACCGGCGCGTCGGCGGTGACGCTCAGGGCGATCTCCTGGGAGGTCATGAGGAAGTCACCGTCGCCGAGGACGCACACCACGGGGCTGTCCGGCCGGGCGAGCTTGGCGCCGACGGCGGCCGGGACGGCCCAGCCCATCGAGGAAAAGCCACCGGAGGTCAGGTGGGTGCGCGGTGAGTACACCGGGAAGGTCTGCTTCACCGCTCCCTGCGTGTTGCCCGAGCCGGCGACGATGATCGCGTCGCGCGGGAGCACGGAGCGCAGGGCGCCGAGCGGGCGCTGGGAGGTGAACGGGAAGCGGTCGCTGTCGCGGCGTCCGGCGAGCTTCTCCTCCCAGTCCTGTTTCAGCTGGGCGAGTTCGGCGAGGTACTCGGACCGGTCGACGCCCTTGGAGGGGAGGGAGTCGACGATGGCGGCCACGGCACGCTGCGCGTCCGCGACGATGCCCACTTCGGCCGGATAGTTCTTGCCGATCTCGTGCGGGTCGATGTCGATGTGGATGAGCTTCGCGGGCGGGATGGAGAAGGTGACGCCCTTGGCGTAGCTGGAGGCGGACCAGTCGGTGAAGCGGCAGCCGACGGAGATGACGACGTCGGCGGCGCTCGCGATCGCGTTGCCGGTCATGGTGCCGGTCTGGCCGACGCTGCCGGCGAACAGCTCGTGGTCCTCGGGGAAGGCGCTCTTGCCGTTCCACGTGGTGACGACCGGGATCTGCCACCGCTCGGCGAGCGCGAGGACCTGGTCGGACGCCTCGGACGTGATCGCACCGCCGCCGACCACGATGACCGGCCGGGTGGCCGTACGCAGCACGTCGACCGCGCGGTCCACGGCTTCCGGGTCGGGGTGCTGGCGGCCGACGGGGATGCGCCGTTCCAGGTCGTGAAGGTCCACGTTCGCTGCCTCGGCCTGTACATCCATGGGGACTTCGAGGTGCACCGGGCCCGGGCGGCCGGTCAGCATGGAGTTGAAACAGCGGTGCAGGACGAAGGGGAGCTCCTCGACCCGGGTGACGACCCAGTGCCGTTTGCTGACGGCCTCGGCCACCTTGGGGAAGTCGTTCGCCGTGTAGCGGTCGAGTTCCTGCAGCAGCCCGTGCCCGCGCATATGGGTCGGCGGGCCGCCCGTGACGACGAGAACACTGGTGGAGTCCGTGAACGCGGTGCCCATGCCGATGACGGTGTTGCTCGCGCCGGCGCCGATGGAGGTGACAGCGGCCTGCGGGCGGCCGGTGACGCGGTAGTAGCCGTCGGCGAGGTGGACGGCGCTCTGCTCGTGGAAGGTCTGGATGAAGGGGATCCTGGACTCGTCGTCGAGGAAGGCGTCGGTCAGTGACCAGATGCCGTGGCCGGGGATGCCGGCGACGACGTCGACCCCGTAGTTGCGCAGGGTCCGCGCGACGATCTGGCCTCCGGTGAGGACAGGCATGGTGTGCTCCCGATGAGCTCGGTTCGGACGGTGGGATCAGGCGTTCTGACGGGCGGCCCAGGCGAAACCCTGGGTGCACAGGCGGGTGACGTCCGGGTTCTGGAGGTCGTCGAGGTCGTGTCCGACCGCGCTGTAGAAGACGCGGCCCTGTCCCAGGTGCGGGTCCATGCCTGAGGGATCGTCTTTCCGTCCAGCCACGGCAGGTGCTCGCCGGTGAAGGCGGTCTCGGCCAGGACGTGGTTGTTGGGGTCGACGGACATGTAGTACTGCTCGGAGGCGACCCGGAAGTCATGCACTCCGGCGGTGATCGGGTGGCCGGTGTCCGTGACGGTGACCTGGTAGGAGTACTTCACGCCTTCGCCGGCGGGGTGTTCGAGGAAGCTGCCGCCGATGAGCCAGTGGTACTTGAGGCTCGTGCGGAACGCTGCGGCCGCGCCGTGCCAGGCGGCGATCCCGGTGCCGTTCTCCACCGCACGCAGCAGGTTCGACTCCTGGGCGGGGGTCAGCCCCTCGGACAGCAGGGCGTTGTTCCAGTTGAGCGCGATGAGGTCGTAGCCGGTGAGGTCGGCGTCGAGCGCGAAGATGTCGTTGGTCTCGTCGACGTCGAATCCGAGGTTCTTGAAGATCGGGAGGGCCCATTCCTCGGCCACCTGGTAGGGCTTGTGCCCCGGCCAGCCTCCGTACAGATACAGGACGCGGGTCATGCGTTGTTCCCTCCGGTCGTAAGGGGCAGGGCCGCGGCGCGGCTGCGCAGGCGCTCGGCCACCGCCATGGCGTCGCCTTCCGGCGCGGTGGACTTGCGCTCCGGCTTCGCGGTCAGCAGGTACACCAGGCCCACGGCCGAGACGACGAGGAAGCCGATGAGTGCGATCCACCGGTCCAGGAGCGCGGTTCCGGCGTCGCCGGTGGGCCAGGCGAGAAGGACCATCCCGAGCACGCCGTAGACCAGGGCCGCCACGTTGACCACGAATCCCCAGCGGCCGAGGGTCCAGGCTCCGGCGGGGCGCCAGCCCTTCAGGCGCATCCGCAGCGCGGCCAGTACGACCATCATGAACGCCGCGTATCCGGCCAGCACCTGGAACGCCACGATCTTGGTGAGGGAGTCGGGCGAGTAGTAGACGAACACGAAGATCAGCAGCGGGACGACGTTCACGGCCAGCAGCGCGTTCATGGGGACGCGGTGCTTGCGGGAAATCTTCGAGAAGACACGGGAACCCGGGAACATGTCGTCGCGGGCGAAGGAGAAGACGATCCGGCTCGCGGCGGCCTGCTGGCTCATCACACCCGCGATGAAGGACGTGATGATGACCGCCAGCACCGCCTTCGTGCCCACGATGCCGAGCGAGTTCTGCAGGATCGAGGGGATCGGATTGGTGTCCTTGCCCGAGAGGATCGAGGCGAGGTCCGGAGCCGCGAGGGCGTACCCGACGAACGCGAGAAGCGCGGCCACTCCCCCGACGGCCACGGTCAGCTGCATGGCTCGCGGGATGCTGCGGGAGGGGTTGGGAACCTCCTCCGCGATCTCGCCGCACGCCTCGAAGCCGTAGAAGAGGAAGAGTCCGACGAGTGAGGCCGCGATGAAGGCCGTGACGTAGCTGTCGTGGTTGGAGCTGCTGGTCTCGAAGAAGATCGTGACGGAGTTGTGCCGTTCGAAGATCAGCAGGTAGAAGCCCACAAGAACGATGCCGATCAGCTCTGCGGCAAGTCCGATCTTCGAGATCAGCGCAAGGGTCCTGGTGCCGAAGCAGTTGCAGACCAGGCAGACGGCGGTGACGCCGATCGCGATCCACAGGCGCTGGGCGGGCGTGGAGCTGATGCCGGGCGCGTCGGCGGTTCCGGCGAAGAGGCTGGCAACGAAGTCCGAGCTGAAGAGTGCGGTGCTGGTGATGCCGATGGTGATGCAACAGATGTACGTCCACGCGTTGAACCAGGCATAGCGCCCGTTCCAGAGCCTTCGGACCCATTGGTAGAGCCCGCCCGCGAGCGGGAACTGCGAGACGACCTCCCCGAAGACCAGCGCGACCAGGAACTGCCCGGCCCCGACGATGCCGATCCAGAAGATGGACGGTCCGCCGGCGGTCGCCAGTCCGACCGCGAAGAGGGCCACGACGCCCACCAGGGGCGAGAGGTACACGAAGCCCAGGGCGAAGTTCCCCCACAGGCTGACCTTGCGGTCGAACTTCTGCTCATAGCCCAGTGCGGCGAGCAGTTCGGCGTCCTCGGCCGATGAGACAGGGGTCGCGGTCCCACCCGAGGGGCCGACGGGGGTGGGTGTGGGCGCCGCGTGCGCCTCGTTGTCCGTAGCTGACATGACGATCTCCGTGGGTCGAGGGGGACGTGCTCCTTGTCGAACGGCTGCCGTACCGCGTCCGCGGTCCGGCCTAAGTCGCGAGGGGTCATCGCGGATCAGCTCTGGTCGAAGGTGTGGTCGATCCAGGCCGGCCGGGCCGATCCGTAGCGCGCGGCGCGGACGTCTCCCGAGCGCGCGTGTCCCTCGAAGTTCTCGATGCGCGAGGCCCTGCCACAGAGCTCGCCGAGCCGGGCACTGGACCCGGAGTCCCTGATCTCCTGGTAGGTCATGGTCTTGAGGTACTTGCCGACCCAGAGGCCGCCGGTGTAGCGGGCCGCTCCCAGGGTGGGCAGCACGTGGTTGGTGCCGATGACCTTGTCGCCGTACGCGACGCACGTCTTGTCCCCGAGGAACAGGGCACCGTAGTTGCGCATCCGGTGCAGGGCCTCGCGGGGCTCGGCGGTGAGGATCTGGACGTGCTCGCTGGCGTACTCGTCGGCGAGTGCGTAGGCGGCGTCCAGGGTGGGGACCAGGATCACCTCGCCGTGGTCGCGCCAGGCAGGCCCGGCGACGTCTCCGGTGGGCAGGTCCGGCAGCAGCTTGTCCACCCAGGAGACGGTCTGCCTGCCCACCTCCTCGGACGTCGTGATGAGCACCGTCGGGGAGTCGGGTCCGTGCTCGGCCTGGGACAGCAGGTCCGTCGCGACCACGAACGGGTCCGCGGTGCCGTCCGCAACGATCAGCACCTCCGTCGGCCCGGCGAAGAGATCGATGCCGACCTCGCCGAAGAGCTGCCGCTTGGCCTCCGCCACGTAGGCGTTGCCGGGGCCGGCGAGCATGTCGACCGCGTCGATCGTCTCGGTGCCCAGCGCCAGGGCGGCCACGGCCTGGACGCCGCCCATGACGTAGATCTCGTCGGCTCCGGCCAGATGCATCGCGGCGATGCTGACGGGCGGCGGAGCGCCGCGGTCCGGCGGGGTCGTCGCGGCGACCCGTTCGACACCCGCGACCTTGGCCGTCAGGACGGTCATGTGGGCCGACGCGGTGAGGGGATAGCGGCCGCCGGGCACGTAGGCGCCGGCCGCTCCGATGGGGATGTTGCGCTGCCCCAGGAAAACTCCGGGCAGTGTCTCCACCTCGAAGTCGGTGAGGGAGTCCCGCTGCGCCTGGGCGAATCCGCGGACCTGCTGCTGGACGAACCGCAGGTCGTCGAGGACCGTCTCGGGGACGGAGGAGACGACGGAGGCGATCTGGTCGGGGCCGAGCCGATAGGAGTCCGGGCTCCAGTCGTCGAACTTCTGCGACCAACGGCGTACGGCGGCGTCGCCGCCCGCTCGTACGTCGGCGATCACGTCCGCGACGGTCTCGACGATTTCCGGACGGCTGGTCCGCGACGTCTTCGCGGCGACAGGAGCCTTGATGGTCTTGTGTTGTGCTGACACTCTGCACTCCTTGCACGGGGTCGTGCCTGCGGGCTTGACCTGAAAGTCTGGATAAGCGGGGGGTGGGACGACAGGCACAGTGTGTGCAATATTGACTGCGGATCCTGCACACAACGAGGTTTTGGATCATGGCTGAAGTCCTGACTGTTCGCACCGCCCTGGAGCTTGAGGTGTTCACGCGCACCACCGTGCGTGTGTATGCCGGGGAGAGGAATCTGGACCGCCCTGTGCGCTGGGTGCACGCCGGTGAGATCCCGGACATCCATCGCTTTCTCACAGGTCAGGAGATGCTGCTGACGGCCGGCCTCGGCATGGGCGCGACGCAGCTCGAGCAGCGTGCCTTCATCCGGCGACTCGCGGACGCCCACGCGGCCGTCCTCGTCATCGAACTGGCCGGCCGCATGTTCGACTCCATGCCGGATGCTGTGATCGAGGAGGCGGCAGCGGTCGGCCTCCCTCTGGTGGGACTCGCGGACGAGATTCCCTTCGTCGAGACGTCGGCCCAGGTCCATGAGGTCCTGGTCGGGATGCGCGTCAAGCAGCTCATCGCCGAAGAGGCCACCAGCCAGGCGTTCATGGATCTGCTGCTGGCGGACGAGGACTACGTCGGCGTGGTCAGGGAACTGGCCCGTCGCACCGGGCACCCCGTGGTGCTGGAAGACGTCGCCCACCAGATGCTGGCGTACGGAGGCGCGACGCCGGAGGCCGACGGGGTCGTGGACGAGTGGAGTGCGCACTCCCGGGCGATTCACGAACGTCACCCCTCGCTCTCGGCACACGGCCCCGGCGTTCCCACCGCCTCGGCGGCGTCGTTCCGCGAGGTCGCGCCATGCGCTCGCCAGCCCGTGATCCTCCGGGGTGAGTCATGGGGGTGGCTGCACCTTCTGCACGGTGGAAAGCAGCCGAGCCCGCCCGAACTACGCACGCTGGAGCGGGCCGCCGCGGCCGTGGCGATCTCGCTGCTGAGCGAGCGGGAGAGCGGCGCCCGCGCGTCCCAGCGCCAGACGGCGCTGCTCAACCGGCTTCTGCTCGGCGACATCACAGGAGAGCGGTTCGTGACCCTCGGTCTGGCGCTCGGCCAGGACCTGCGCGGACGGGACCTGATCGTGGTCACGGCATGGGCGGGGGACGAGGAGCCCGTCAAAGACCACCTCCTCGCCCGTCTCCTGGACGAGGCCGGCTGGCCCGCCGTCGTGGGCGACACCGGAGACTTCGACGTGGCGGTCGTGGGCCTGCCCACCCGCGCGGACGCCGGCCATGTGCAGACCCTGCTGGCCGATCACGGAGTACGGGGCGGCATCAGCCGCATCGTGGAGCCGGCGGTGCTTCCGCTGGCCCTGCGCCAGAGCCGCAGCGCGGCGTCCGTCGCCGCGGCGGCCTCGACCACGGAAGTGCGTCATTTCGACGATCTGGGAGCTCTGCGCCTCCTCGTCGCCCTCTCCGAAGGTCCCGAGCTCAGACGTTACGTCGAGGACGAACTCGGTCCGCTTCTGGAGCACGACGCACTGGCGAAGAACCCTCTGCTGCCCACCCTGCGCACGTTCCTCGACTGCGGTGGCAACAAGGCACGGGCAGCGGAGGAAATCTTCATCCAGCGACGCACCCTCTACCACCGGCTCGACAAACTCTCCGAGATCCTCGGCCTCGACCTCACGCAGGTCAGCAACCAGCAGCGGCTGCAACTGGCCGTGCGCGGACACGACCTGCTGCGCAAGCCGACGCTGCGGCGGACCTGACCTGAGGACCTGACCGTTACGACGTCAGCCCTTCGTCGCCCTGGCGAGGGCCGGGGCGATCCGCAGGGCGTTGGCCCCGATCGTCAGGGCCGGATTGAGTGCCGCGGAGGACGGGAAGAACGAGGAGTCGGTCAGCCAGAGGTTCTCGACGTCATGGCTGCGGCACAGCGGATCGAGCACGCTCTGCTTCGGATCGTGACCGGCCACGGCCGTTCCGCACATGTGGGAGTTGGTCTCGATACCCATGCGCTGGGTGAAGATCAGCGGATAGCCGGCCCTGCGGACCGCCCGGGTCACCCGGCGCACGAGTTCGTGGTGGGGCGCGAGGTTGGTCGGCGTCCAGTCGATGAGGATGCGGTCCCCGTCCACGCGTACCCGGTTGTCCCGGGACGGGAGGTCCTCGGTCGTCAGATAGATGTCGAGGCTTCTGGCGGCCATGAGCTTCAGGGCCCATGCCGGTGCCCACGGACGCGCCGGCTTGAGCATGGGGGCTTGCAGCTTGCCCAGCATCTGGAGGTTCCCGAGCGGGAAGCGCGTCCCTGGCCCGGCTTCGTAGAAGTCGTTCAGACCGAGCGTCTTCTGCCACTTCGTGGGGTTGGTCCGCAGAGGGTTGACCCCGACGAAGAACGTGCTGTTGTGGACCATGTAGTTGCGGCCCAGCAGTCCGGACGAGTTGGCGAGACCCTCAGGGTGGGAGTCGTCTGCCGAACGGAGCAGCAGCGCGGCCGAGTTGACCGCCCCTCCGGCGAGGGCGAAGGTCTTGGCGTTGATACGGATGATCCGCCCCGCGTGCCGTGCCTCGGCGGCGACGACCTTCCGGCCGTCGGTCGAGGTGATCAGGCGGGTGATCTCCGCACCCGTGAGGATCTTGACGCCGTCGCGCAGCGCGGGGAGCAGGATCCGGTTCTCGGCGTCGGACTTCATGCCCGTCTCGTCCGGACAGCCGTCGGCGGCCGTCACAGCGGCGCGATCGGCCTGCGTGGCGATGTTCAAGGCGTTCGGGGTGTGGAACGGATGCAGGCCCTGCCCGCGCAGCGACCGGGAGAACCGCTCGATCTCCGGTTCATGCTGAAGCGCCGGATACGGGTAGGGCTTGGAGCGCGGCGGCTCGGTCGGGTCCTCGCCGGTCTGCCCGTGCACCTGGAGCAACTGCTCCATGACGGTGTAGAAGGGCTCCAGTTCGTCGTAACCGAAGGGCCAGGCACGCGAGACACCTTCGTGGTGTTCCACCTCGGTGAAGTCACTGCTCCGGAAACGGGGCAGCATGGCACCGTAGAAACGGGTGTTTCCGCCCACCCAGTAATACACACCCGGCGCGAACGGCTTGCCGGTGCTGCCGTCGTACCAATATCCGGCGTTCTTGTACCGGCCCTTGATATACATCTCGGCCGGTTGCGAGTTCTCGGGTTCTCGGGGAAGGAAACGGCCCCGTTCCGCTACGAGCACGTCGAGACCGGAGTCCTTCAGCGCCCAGGCCAGCGAGGACCCGCCCATGCCGGAGCCGATGATCAGGACATCGGTGCTGATCTCTTCGGGGGTGCCGACTGAAACAAGGGAATCGGGCCGAAGCTCCGGGGGTGTGTAATTCTGACGGACCGGGTCGGACATGAGTCGGGATCCCCTTAGGCGCTCGGGTGGGCGGAGGTTCCAAGAGAGCCTAAGCAGCGGCCTGGATGCAGCACATGCACGGAATGAGTAATGTCTGCCGCCTGATTTGCTCACGTCGTGCATAGGCCGAGCACGCCTGGCGTCTCTAGCGTCTCCAGGGACCACGCCGCCGATCAGGGCGACCGGACTTCCATGGAGGCGCAATGGACAGGGAATCGTATGACTACATCGTCGTCGGGGCCGGCTCGTCCGGCTGTGCGGTGGCGGGCCGCCTGTCCGAGGATCCTGATGTCACGGTCGCGCTGATCGAGGCGGGACCGCCGGCCCGGGGCCGCCTCTTCGAGATCCCCGCACTGTTCTCGCAGCAGCTCAAGACGACGTTCGACTGGGACTTCGAGACGGACCCCGAGCCGCAGCTCGGCGGGCGCCGCGCCTACCTGCCCCGCGGCCGGGTGATCGGCGGCACCAGCTCGATGAACACGATGCTGTACGTCCGCGGTCACCGCTACGACTACGACACATGGGAGCGGCTCGGCAACCCGGGCTGGGGGTATGACGATGTTCTGCCGTTCTTCAAGAAGTCCGAGGACAACGAGCGCGGCGCCGACGACTTCCACGGCGTCGGCGGGCCCCTCGCCGTCAGCAACCCCACCTCCGTCCATCCCCTTCTGACGGCATGGGTCGAGGCCGCGCAGGACGCGGGGTACAGGCACAACCCGGACTTCAACGGATCCGAGCAGGAGGGCGTGGGCTACCACCAGGTCACACAGCGAAACGGACTGAGGTGCAGTAGCGCGGTGGCGTTCCTGGAGCCGGCCGCGGGCCGTCCGAACCTCACCGTCCTGCCCTCGACGACCGCTCTGCGTCTCCGCTTCGACGGCACGCGGGCCGCCGGCCTGGAGGTCGACCACCTCGGCACCGTCCGGACGATCCATGTCAACCGTGAGATCGTGCTGTCCCTCGGGGCCTACAACTCACCCCACCTGCTTCTCCAGTCCGGTGTCGGACCGGCCGACGAACTCTCCGCGGGAGGGATCACACCCCTGCACGACCTCCCTGATGTCGGCAGGAACATGCAGGACCACACCGGGTGCTTCATCAGCTTCTTCAGCGACGCCGAGCCGCTCCTGGGACCGGACACCTCCCGGGAAGAGCGGCTCCTGCGCGAGCAGGCCACCGGCCCGATGGCCTGGAACGAGACCGGCGGCTTCTTCAGCTCCAGCGATGACGTGCCCGCCCCGGACATCCAGGTCCATGCCGCACTGGGCATCGTCCGCGACGAGGGTCTGGCCGCGCCGCTCGAGCCCGGAATGTCGTTCGGCCCTTACGTCGCACGGCCGGCGAGCCGCGGCTCGGTGCGGCTGCGGCATTCCCACCCCTACGCCAAGCCGCGCATCTTCCACAACTACCTCGACGACCCCGACGACCGCCGACGGCTGCGGGAGGGCGTCCGGCTGTGCATGGGCATCGCCCGTGAAAAGCGGCTGACGTCCCTGCTCCAGGCCGATCTGCGCGCGGCCGCCGACGCCGGACTCGCCCCGCTGTCGGACGGCGACCAGGACATCGACGAGTTCATCCGCACGCAGTCGTTCTCCTTCTACCACCCGTCGGGCACCTGCATGATGGGCAAGGTCGTCGACCACGAACTTCGTGTGCACGGGCTGGAGAACGTCCGCGTGGCGGACACGTCGATCATGCCGACCCTCGTCACCGGGAACACGAACGCTCCCGCCATCATGATCGGAGAGAGGGCCGCCTCGTTCCTGCGGGCGTCGGCGGGGTGAACCCCGCACGCTCGCCCGCTCGACAGCAGGGACCCGGTGCCCCCGACGGGACGGAGGCACCGCGTCCGAGCGTGTCATTCCCCCGGGCCGGCAGGCATCACGAGCCGCCGCGCCGGGTGTCCCGGACGAGCCGCCAGTCCTGCGAACCGTCATTGGCCGCGCTCTGGAGGGTCAGCGGCCCTCCCGCGGTCGCGCCGGTGAGATACAGACCGGCATTCTTGACCGACTGGAGCTTGTAGGAACCGTCGGCGTTCTTGACGAGGTTCCAGCTGCCTGTGGGGCTGTCGTCGACCCACTGGCCGATCCGCTGCCCGGCCGTGGCACTGCCCGTCCAGATGGCCGCCGCGCGTCCCCCCGACTTGTTGAGCAGGGTCGTACCGCCCTTCGGCTCGGTCACCACGTGCCAGTACTGGGTGTCCGGGTTCGCCGCGGCGCCGGCGTCCTCCAGGACCACGTCGGGGACGTTCCCGTTGCCGATGTTCGCGTCGTTGGTCCTGTTGCCGGTGCCGATCACCTGGCCGGTCCTGCGGTTCACCAGTCGGTAGTAGGCGCCTTCCGAGTCGCCGAGGTCGACCTCGGCGTAGGCGATCTGGGACGTGCCCTGGTTGTTGAGGATCGCGATACGGCCGGTGCCCTCGACGTACTGGAGGTTGCGGCTGTAGCCGGGCTGTGAGGTCGTCTGGTATTCCGTCCACACGCCGTCGCTGCGTCCGCTCTCGTTGACCCAGACGTTGCCGCTGTTCGCCGCGTTGTAGACCAGGCGCCCGTCGGGCAGCCGGATGATCACCGGGCTGCCGCCGCCCGAGAGCGGACGGGAACCGGCGGTGACGGGCAGCGAGGCGACGGACATGCCGGTCTGGGTGCCGCGGAAGAATTTCAGCGGGTCGTCGGCGATCACGTATCTGGTGTTGGCCCCGCCGCCCCAGTACTCGAACGTGAGCATCCACTTGCCGTCGGTCGTGCGGACGACGTTGGTCATGCCGGGACGGCCGCCGCCGATCTCCGTCTTGCCGCCGCTCATGTCCTGGACCGATCCCGAGACGTCGACGACGGCGTCGCTCCACCGCGCGCCGCTGCCGTCCCACGTGCGGTGGGCGAGGATCTGGCCGTGCGAGTCGGTGGCGGTGCCGTTCGCGGGGTCGGGCTTCGGAACGCCGGTCTTGGGGTCGAAGCCGAGGTAGTCGTTCTCGTCGGAGTAGTAGCAGACCAGCTTGCCCTTGTGGACCATCAGGTACGGCTCCCAGAGGGGATCGACCTGCTTGGTCTTGTTCGCGTCGGCGACGTTCCGGCCGATGGCACCCGCGCTGCCGCCCTGCCAGCCGCCCGTCGCGACGATGTTGAGGACCTTCCAGGTCCTGCCCTGGTCGGTGCTGGAGTACAGGGCGATCGCCAGGTCACTGCGGTCACCGTCGTTGTCCGGTGTCCAGCCGGGGTCGGCCGCCTTGTGCTCCGTGTAGTAGGCGTCGTCGCCCGACACGACGCTCGCCAGGAGCAGGGTGCCCGACTTGAGCTTTCCGACGTTCTGCGGAAGCACGTAGAGGTAGGGGTTCGTCCAGTTGCTCGTGTACTTGGCGTACTTGGGGTCCTTGGACAGGTACGCGGGTGCCTTGACCTCGGACAGCGGCTGCCAGCTCGTCCCGTGGTCGTCGCTCTTGTAGACGGGCAGGGTCTGACCGTCGGCGCTTCCCGACTCTGCCACGACGGTGGACTTCTCGAACGAGGCGACCAGGCGCCCGCCGGGCAGCTGTGCCGACTTCGGATAGACCGCGCAGTTGCCCCGGCCCTTCAGGCACGGCTCGCTGCCGAGCTGGTAGAGGGTCCCGCCCGTCGGGTTGTACGCCTGCGCGCTCCCGGCGGGTATCGCCAGCAGCGCGGAGGCCGCGGCGAAGGTCCCCAGGGCTCTGACCGTCCTGGCTGTTCTGGTGGCCCCTTTCGGGGACGACCACGGTGCGGCTCGGTTCATCGGTGGTGTGCCTCCTTCTCATCGGTTGCTGCGACGAAGACGCGCACGTCCCACGCGCCGAGTTGGACGGACGTGCCGGCCTGGAGCGCCTCTCCGTCCAGGACGTCGGTCAACTGCACCGGTGCTTCGGCCCGGGCGGGCTCGAAGCTCCAGTTGTGGACGACGTGGACGCGGCGGCCGTCGGCGGCCGTGCCGGTGGTGGCGGTGACGGACGCGGGGAGGTCGCGCCAGCCGCTGCGGGTCTCCGGCACGAGCCAGGTGGCGAGCGCCCGGGCGAGGCCACGACCGGGGACCGTGCCGACGTGGGTGACGCGGCCGGCTCCGTGACGGCGGGTGGTGAGCGCGGGCCAGCGTCCGAAGTGCGGGTGGTCGTACTCGCCGAGGACGTCGGCGTCGGTGACGGTCAGGCCGTCGACCCAGTGGGTCGCCGTCGCCTCCTCCGACACCTCCAGGGGGCTGCCGGCCGCCGCTCGCACCGGGACGGCACGCGTGAGGTTGCTGAACTCGTCGTACGACACCCCAGCGGCCTCGGTGAGGCGTCCGGGCGCCGCCTCGTGCCGGGCCCGGGCCTCGTGGTCGGCGTAGCCCGTGCGGGGGCCGAGGACCAGGTGGCCGCCCGCGTGGGCGTAGGCGGCGAGCCAGTCGAGCAGCTCGTCGTGGGCGATGTAGAGCGCCGGGACCACCAGGACCGGGTGGCGGTGCACGGCCTCCTCGGGGGTGAGGCCCGCGTTCTCGCCCCGCGGGTCGTGCAGTTGGCGGGCGTGGACGATGCGGACCTGGCGGTCGGCGTCGAAGGCGCCGCGGTAGAAGGGGTCGAGGATGCGGTGATAGGCGGCCGGGTCCGGTTCGCCGGCGGCGGTCGCCAGCGGCGGGTACTTCTGCATCAGCCACTTGCTGGGCGTGGAGTAGAGAACCGTGATGTCGGCATCCGGTTCGAGGTCCGCGACCAGCGAGCCCGCCCGGTCGAACTCGGCGCCCAGCCGGGCGATCTCGGCGTACGTCCGGCCGGGCTGACCGGTGTGCGGCAGGACTCCGCCCCAGTACGTCTCGGCGCCGAAGCGCAGCGTCTGCCACTGCCAGTACTCGATCATCCGCGCACCCCGCGCCACGTGCGCCCAGGCGGCCTGGCGCCACTGCCCGTCGTAGCCGGGCCGGTTGTCCCAGCAGAACCCGATGGAGTTCGCGTTGGTCTCGGTGACCAGGAAGGGCTCCTGGCGGGAGGAGAACATCCAGTCCGCTGTCTGGTACATCGACCAGACGCCGGTGGTCTTCCAGACCTGCTCGTGCTCTTCGGGCGTGGGGTCGGGCAGCAGCAGACCGTCCTGCATGTCGTAGTACGGGTTGCCGGAGGCGATGTCGAGCCGGGCGGACAGCTCGTCGTCCGCGACGCCCTGCCGGGTGTAGGAGATACAGGTGGTGACGAACTGGCCGGGGAGGGCGTACTCACGGACGATGTCCGCCTGCCAGCCGATGAACTCCGTGACCTGACGGGCCTGGAACTCCCGCCAGGCGACGTCGTACTGCGGCTGTTCGTTGCCGTCCGGAGTCCACAGGTCGGCCCAGGTGGACAGGCGGTGGGACCAGTAGACCAGGCCCCACTCCCGGTTGAGGGCCTCGACGTCCCCGTACTTCTCCCGCAGGTGGTCCGTGAAGCGCTGGAAGACGCCGTGGTTGTGGAAGAGGTGCAGGCCCGGCTCGTTGTCCACCTGCCAGCCGATGACCGCCGGATGGTCCGCGTAGCGGGCGACGATCCTGCGGATGACCCGCTCGGCGAAGAAGCGGAAGGCCGGGTGGGTGAAGTCGACCTCCTGGCGAGCACCCCAGCCGATGCGCCCACCGGTGTGCCGCTCCCCCGTGATCTCGGGGTACTGGCGGGCCAGCCACGGCGGCACCGCGTACGTCGGTGTGCCGAGGATGACGGAGATGCCGCGTTCGTGGGCGCCGTCGAGGACCGGCTGCAGCCAGTCGAGGTCGAAGCGGCCGTTCTCGGGCTCCCAGGTCGACCAGACCGACTCCCCCACTCGGATCACGGTGAAGTGCGCGTCGGCCATCAGGTCGAGATCGGTCTTCAGCCGTTCGTCGGGCCGCAGGCCGGCGTCGTAGGAGGGGGTGTACTCGTGGTAGTACGCGGCACCGAACAGCACGCGGGCGGGCAGATCCGCCATGGGAGGAACCTCCGTGAACAAGAAAAGGGGGACGAGGGCTGCGCGCGCCCTACTGCTTGACGCTGCCGGCGGCCAGGCCGCTCTGCCAGTAGCGCTGGAGCAGCAGGAAGGCCGCGACGAGCGGCACGACGGAGATCAGGGAACCGGTCACGACGAGGGGGAGCATGTCGCTGCTGGCGCCCGCGCCACCGTTCTGTGCCTGCTCCGCCCAGGACGACAGCCCGACCGTGACGGGGTACAGGTTCGGGTTGTTGAGCATGATCAGCGGCAGGAAGTAGTTGTTCCAGGTCGCCACGAGCGTGAAGAGCAGGACGGTCACCAGGCCGGGGGCCAGCAGGCGCAGCGCGATCCCGAAGAAGATCCGCGCCTCGCCGGCCCCGTCTATGCGGGCGGCTTCCAGGAGACTGTCCGGGACGGCGTCGGCGGCGTAGACGCGCATCAGGTACAGGCCGAAGGGGTTGACGAGGGAGGGCAGAATGACGGCCCACGGGGTGTTGACCAGGCCGACGCCTGCGAACAGCAGATAGGTCGGGATGGCCAGGGCGGTGGCCGGGACCATGATGGCGCCGAGGACCAGGTTGAAGGCCAGGCGGTCCCCACGGAAGCGGAACTTGGCGAACCCGTACCCGGCGGCGGCCGCGAGCAGCGCCGCCCCGACCGCGCTGACCCCGCGTACACGGCGGTGTTGAGCAGCCAGTGCGCGAAGACGCCGCCGTCCTGGGCGAAGGTCGCCCGGATGTTGGTCAGCAGCTGTGGGGCGTGCGAGAACCACAGGCCGAAGCTGTCGAACAGGTCCTGGGTGTTCTTGGTGGAGGCGACGAACAGCCAGAGCAGCGGCAGCAGGAAGTAGGCGAGCGCCGCCAGCATGGCGATGGTCAGCGGGGTGCTGCGGCGGGCTCGGGACCGGCGAAGCGGTGGATGCGCCGGAGTGTGCTTCCGCTCGGTTCGGCGAGCGGCGGTGGTGCCCGCGGAAGTGGTCATGGTCACGGGGTCCTCCTGCGGTTCGCCGTGAGCAGGACGCCGTAGGAGGCGATGACGATGACCAGGCCGAGGAGGAAGGAGACCGTGGCCGCGTAGTTGACCTGCTGGCCGGTGAAGGCGAGGGAGTAGGCGTAGAGGTTGGCGGTGTAGGAGCTGCTGATGACGTCGGGGGCGATCTTCATCAGCAGGTTCGGCTCGTTGAAGAGCTGGAAGCTGCCGATCACGGAGAACAGCAGCGTCAGCAGCAGGGCGGGTTTCAGTGCGGGGAGTTTGACGGACCGCGCGATGCGCCAGGGGCCGGCGCCGTCCATCGCGGCGGCCTCGTACAGCTCGTGCGGGATGGTCCGCAGGGCCGCGTACAGGATGATCATGTTGTAGCCGACGAACTCCCAGGTGACGACGTTGGCGAGGCTGCCGAGCATCCATCCGTCGCTGAGGAAGTTCGGTGCGGCGACGCCGAATTCGCGGCCCAGCTGGGCGAACGGGCCGAAGTCCGGCCCGTACAGATAGCCCCACATGAGGGCCGCGACCACGCTCGGGACGGCGTACGGCACGAAGATGCCCAGCCGGATCACTCGCGCCAGCCGCAGCAGTCCGCTGTCCAGCGCGAGGGCGAACACCAGCGCCAGCGCCAGCATCAGCGGGACCTGGACGATGAAGAACAGGGCCACGCGGCCGACACCGCTCAGGAGCAGGGGGTCGGTGAGGGCGGTGACGTAGTTGTCCAGACCGACGAACACCGTTCCGCCGATGAGGCGTTCCTGGAAGAGGCTCAAGTAGGCGGCGTAGCCGAGCGGGGCGAGGAAGAGCAGCAGGAAGAGGACCATGAAGGGGGCGACGAACAGGGGCCCGGCGACGCGGTGGCGACGCGGGCCGGCTCCCTTCGGCCCGGAGGCGGGGGGTGCGGTGGCGACGGTCATGTCACGTTCCCTTGACGGTGAAGCCCTGCTTCTTGGCGTACGTGGTCAGGCGCGTCTGCCAGGCGCCGAGCGCGGCGACCGTGTCGGTCTTGCCGGCGAGAGACGTGCCGACGGTCTCGATCCAGTCGGTCGCCGCCTGGTCGTAGAAGGGCGGCCACTGGAAGGCGGGGTCGACCGTGTCGCCGATGGAGGCGAACAGCTCATTCACCTTCTGACCGCCGTAGAAGGAGGCGGCGTCACCGGTGAAGGAGGGGTCGGTGAGAAGCGCCTTGGTGGCCGGGAAGAAGGACTGCTCCGTGGCGAAGAGCTTCGCGCTGGCGGGGTCGCTGTTGAGGAACTGGGCGAACTGCGCCGCGGCGATGGCGTTCTTGGTCGATCGCAGGACGGCCGTGGTCGAGCCGCCCCAGTTGCCGGAGGCCGGCTTGGACGCGTCCCACTGGGGCAGCGGGGCCGCACGCCACTTTCCGGCGGTGGACTTGGCCGAGCCGGACAGGAACGCCGGCCCCCAGGCCGCGGTGAGCCAGGTGGCGTACTTGCCCTTGTTGAAGCCCGCGTACCAGCCGTCGGTGAAGTCGGGGTCGGTGCTGATGACGCCCTCCTTGGCGAGCCCGCCCCAGTACGTGCCGAGCTTCTTGGAGACCGCGTCGTCGACGCTGATGGAGAGGTCGCTCTTGCCGGAGACGCCGTACGGGCTCGCGCCCGCCTGCCACAACAGGCCGTGCCAGGCGGCGGGTTCGTTAGCCGCGAGGTTGGTCAGGTAGACGTCGGGGTCGGCCTGGTGCAGCTTGCGGGCCGCGGCGGCGAAGTCGTCCCAGGTCTCGGGGACCTCGATGCCGTGCCGGTCGAAGATGTCCTTGCGGTACAGCATCCCCATCGGGCCGGTGTCCTGGGGTATCGCCCAGACCTCCCCCTTCGGTCCGCTGACCTGTCCCCAGGTCCAGTCGACGAACTTCCCGTTGAGGGCCGAGGCGCCGTGCGGGCCGAGGTCCAGCAGGCTGTCCGTGATCGTGAACGTCGGAATCGCCTGGTACTCGATCTGCGCCAGGTCCGGGGCCCCGCTGCCGGCCTTGAGCGCGGTGCGGAGCTTCGTGTAGTGCTTGATCCCCTGGCCGGCGTTGACCACATTGATCTTGATCGCGGGGTACTTCTTCTCGAAGAGGGCGACCTCCTGCTGGATGTTCGGGACCCAGGTCCAGAGCGTCAGCCGGGTCGGCGTCCGCATCGCCTTGTCGATGTCGGACTGGCTGACCGGTTTGGCCGCGGCGGACGAGCCGCTTGAGTCGCCACCGCCGCCGCAGGCGGACAGGGCCGCGCCGAGGGTCACCGCGCCGGTGGCGGTGAGGAAGAACCGGCGGCTCGGTGCGGACGAAGGGATGGGGGTTCTGGACATGCTGGACTCCCGCCGAGGCGAAGGACGAGGGAAGGCAGAGGCCTGCAGCGGCATGCCGGGGGAAATGCGAGCAGAACGAAGCGTGTGGACCGGTGACCGCGGACGTCGGGGTGGCCGAGCAGGGAAACGGGTCCTGCGCAGTGGGGCGTAGTAGGTGGCCCGGAGTGGGCCGGGTCCTGGACCGGTCGGGCGACCGCCGGTGGTGGGGCTTCCATGGCTGGGCGGGGCGCGGAACCTGGGACCGTGCTGACGGATGTCCGGTCACCTCGTGGTGCCCTCGCACTCCCCACGTGCGACGAACGCGGGCGCGTGGGGAGTCCCTCTCAGGCGGCCGGAGGGGCGTGCGCCTCGCCGGTCGGGGGGTGCTCGGTATGGTGCACCGCCGGACCCGACCCCGCCCGGGCCGGTGGCGGCGCGGTGGAGGAACGGACGACGAGCTCGACGGGTTGCCCCTGCGCCATCGGCAGCTCCGCCTCCGGATTCTCGATGGCGTGGACGAGCAACCGCAGGCCCTCGTGGGCCACCGCGTCGAACGGCTGGCGCACCGTCGTCAGCGGCGGTCGGACGTAGGCGGCCAGCGGGATGTCGTCGAAGCCGACCACGCTGACGTCCTGGGGCACCCGCAACCCGGCATCGGTGAGGGCGCTGATCAGGCCGACGGCCATGTCGTCATTGGCGGCGAAAACCGCGGTGAGGTCGTCCCTGGCGGCCAGTTCGCGTCCTGCCGCGTACCCGGACGCGGCGGACCAGTCGCCCTCGGCGACCGGGGGCTGCTCACGGCCACGCGCCGCGAGCGCCTGCCGCCAGCCCGCCAGCCGGTCCCGGGCGGCGAACCACCGCTCGGGGCCCGCGAGGTGATGGACTGTCCGGTGTCCCAGGTCCAGCAGGTGATCGGTGGCGGCCCTGGCCAGCGCCTCGGAGTCGACCCCCGCGGCGATGGTCCGCTCCCCCGTGCGGGTACCGGCCGGCGCCCCGAGGACCAGCACCGGAACCTCCAACGCGAGCGGCTCGGCGTCCTCGTCGATGGGCTCCGACACGACGATGCCGTCCACGCCCCGCTCCAGGAGTGACTGCACGGCGCCACCGACGCCGCCCTGGTCACCTTCGAGGGTGTTGACCACGCTCAACGCGTATCCGGCGTCCCGCGCCGCCCGCTCGACACCGAGGAGCAGCGAGGCAGGACCGTACAGAGCGGTTCCCAACGCCACCACGCCGATGGCCCGGGACCGCCCCGAGGCGAGGGCCCGCGCCGCGTTGTTGAGCCGGTAGCCGAGACGGTCGGCCGCCTCCAGCACACGGCGTTGCACGTCCACCGAGACGTATCGCTCGCCGTTGAGGACCCGTGACACCGTCTTCTGGGAAACGCCCGCGGCTCTGGCCACGTCGACGCCTCGCGGCGCGGCGGGACCGCCGTCCCGCCCCCTTGCTCGCGTCATGGCGTCTCCCGGTGTGCGGTGGATCGGATCGTGTGGACGGCCTCGGTCGCCCGCCGGTACCGCCGGGTGACTGCGCTGTCATGACTGCGCAGACATATCTACGCAGTCGAGCGCACCGCGTCAAGACCTCGCACGAAGTCGGCTTCTTCGACGGCCCGGACCTGTGAGGAATCGACCGTCCGGTCTGGACCGGACGACCAGGTGCCGAGCGAGGACGGGTGAACGGCTGGAGCTCAGGAGGTCCCACCCGTACACGAAGAAGTGCAGCTGTTCGCCGTCGACCGCGTGCCACGTCGAGGGCATCGGGAGGCTCAGATTCGACGCGACCGCCGCTGCCGACGCCTCCAGCACGGACAACGGGGCGGACTCGGGCCTCGAAGGCTGCGCACTTGCTCCCGACACCCGAGAAGCGCTGAGCCGCACCGGTCACCAGAGCAACGGCGCGGGTGTCCGGGAGGTGTCGGTGTGCCCTGTCCCATGACGCACACCCCGCGGCGTGGGGGGGCGAGCTTGTACCCCCTATAAACCCGACCTGCCACGCCTGGCGCAGAAGCGGTTCCCTGGAATCGTGCCTCGGTCACGACACCCCCGACCGTCGCGCCATTCCCCCACCGATCGGAGATGAGGTCCACTCCATGGAACGTCGCAAAGCGCTCGGCCTGATCGCCGCCACCGGCGCCGCCTTCACGCCTACGCCCGCCTTCGGCGCGGAGACCGGCCGCGCCGCGGGCGTCACAGGACGGGGCAAGGCCACGGCCAAGGGCTACTACACCTTCGCGCTGGACAAGAACGTCAAGCGGACTTCGGTGCGGTTCAAGAACCGTTACGGCATCGAGGTCGCCGCAGACCTCTACGTGCCGAAGAACGCCAGGGGCAAGCTGCCCGCCCTGGCGGTCAGCGGTCCGTTCGGCGCGGTCAAGGAACAGTCCTCGGGGCTCTACGCCAACGAGTTCGCCCGCCGCGGCTACGTCGCCCTCGCCTTCGACCCCTCCTTCACCGGGGAGAGCGGCGGCACGGTGCGCGACGTGGCCTCGCCCGACATCTTCACCGAGGACTACAGCGCGGCCGTCGACTTCCTCGGCCTGCAGAGGATCGTCGACCGCGAGCGGATCGGCGCGCAGGCCATCTGCGGCTTGAGCGGTATGGCGCTCACCGCGGCGGCTGCGGACAGCCGCATCAAGGCGGTCGCCACGGCCTCGATGTACGACATGTCGCGCAGCATGTCCCGCGGTCACAAGGACGGCTACACGCCCGAACAGCGCCGGAAGGTCGTGGACTACCTCAGCCGGCAGCGCTGGACCGACGCCGAGAACGGCACCTTCGCGCGGGGATCCCACGAGGTGCCCTTTGACGAGAACGGCAACGTCGCCCCCGCAGACCGCATCCTGCCCAAGACCCTCCCGGCGGACGCCGACCCGGTCACGGCGATCTTCTTCGACTACTACCGCACCGAGCGCGGCTACCACCCGCGCTCGATCAACTCCACCACCGCGTGGACCGCGACCACGCCGATGTCGTTCTTCGCCTTCCCGCTGACGACCGACATCGAACTGTTGGCGCCCCGCAAGGCCCTGCTGGTGGCCGGCGCCGACGCGCACTCCCGCTACTACTCCGAGGACGTTCAGGCGAAGGCCCCCGACACCGTCGACCTCGTGATCGTCCCGGACGCGAACCACGTCGACCTGTACGACCGCAAGAACCTCATCCCCTTCGACAGGCTCGACGAGTTCTTCACCAAGAACCTCACCTGACCGGACATGCCCCGAGGGGGCCGGAACCTGCCACCGGACAGCTTCCTAGGCCCTGCGCCTCACGAACCGAACGTCACGCAACTACGCCGAAGCCCTGGGGCTTCGTGACCACGGAACGGCATCCCACCGGGACTCTGCCCACTGGCCTACTCGCCCGGTGGAACCCGAACGAAGCCCTCGACCCAATGGTCCTCATCGAGCTCATAGGCGTCGAAGTGGAAGCACTCCGGTTCATCACGGAAACCTGGTAGCAGTCGAGCCTGACGCATACGCTCTTCAACCCGTTCGAGGGTGGAGTAGATACCGAGCAGCTTCACGTCGTCGCCGTCCACCTCGTCGCAGAACACGTCGCTCCCATCGACGTGCACTGTCGAGCCGTCGTCGCCGGCTTCGTTCTGGTGGCCGACATGCCACAGCGGATACACGATCACGGACGCGAAGCTATCAGCGCGCGAGTTCGTCGGGCCCACTACGTTCGGCGCCCCTCACTCCCTGGGACGCCACGAACACAAACCGGGCATCACGCGACTTCACCGAGGCCCTGCCAGCGGCTGTCCGGGGCTCGCTGACGCCCATTTCCAGTGATCAGGGACTCGCCCGACGTCGGGCTCGTCGCTCGACAGGGGTCGGTGAGCACTTTCTGCGTGGCGCATTGGGCTTCCCGGCGCGCGGCGACCGAACTCGGGGCATGACTTGCTTTGTAGTGCACGTGCGAGGCGTCCGGGCGCTGCCAGTGGACCGACCACGCCCACTGCCCGAGGGTCGGGGCCTGGCTCCACAACGGACGGCCGTCGAACGGCGCCGGGTCGGTCTTGGCCCACACCAGCTGATCGGGTTCTGGGATGGGAACTCACACTCTGGCGCAGCGGTGGCCGGCTCCGCAGGTCACGATGGAAAACAGCCAATTGCACCAGCAGCTCGTCGACCGCCATGCCACCGTCCGCAGATTGCCGACGCAGGCCACGCTCGGCCCGTAGCTGGCCCTTTGTCACCGACGACCGGCTGAGACCTTGGCTTCAACCCGTCCACGTCGGTACGTACACCCGGCATCCGCGGAGAGCTCCGACCGGTGACCTACAATTAACTGTCTATGGAAGATAATTCTTTGGAAGATGAGTAATGGCTGACGCTGACCTGAAGCTGCTGTACCGGGAGCTGGTCTCGCTGGAGATCGAGTTGTGGGCGGCATCGAGGAGCGGTTGCGGGCGGAGTACGACCTGGCGCTGACCTCGTTCGAGGTGCTGCACCTGCTGTTGAGGCAGCCTGGGCGGCGGATCCAGGACATCGCGGAGGAGTTCTCGATCACGGTGGGCGGCACGAGCAAGGTCGTCGACCGTCTGGAGGCGGCTGGGCTGTGTGGCCGGAAGGCCAATCCGAACGACCGCCGTTCCTCGATCGTCGAGCTCACCCCTGAGGGGCGGAAGCTGGTGGACGGGGCGCTGAAAGTCTTCGAGGAGGAGCTGGAACTGCGGATCGGGACGGTGATTCCCGAGGAGTCGGTACGCGAGGTGACCGCGGTCCTCAGCACTCTGCGGGCGGCCGGACGTGCTCTGGACGCGGAACGGAAGGCCGCGGGTCAGACGCCGGTTCCGGCGATGCGGGCGCCGAAGCAGCCCGGCCGGTCGGCCTTGTGAGCCAGGGCGTCGCGGGCACGCCGATGGGCGGCTGGTGCGGGGCAGATGACCATGCTCACCTGTCCCGCACCAGCCGCCATTGCCTGTCAGTCGGCGATGCCGTTGAAAGCGATGACTTTGCCGATGTGCGCACGGACGAGGAGGTTGCCGGGGCCGCCATTGCGGGCGGCGTACTCCTGGGCGCGGTCTTTGCCCATGTAGCGGGCGCCGAGAAGGCCGCCCCAGTGCAGCATCTCGTCGGGGTGCGCGGAGGTCTCGGCGTGTCCTTGGAGGATGACGAACGCGTATGGGGGATGGTCGTCGTCGATGCAGAGGGCGAAGCGCCCGTCGCGAACGAGGTTGCGGCCCTTGACTCCGTCCTTCTCGGTGGTGAACACGATGTCGTCGCCGTCGAGAAGGAACCAGACCGGTGTGACGTGCGGGCTGCCGTCGGCCCGGACCGTCGACAGCTTGCCGGTGCGGGTGCCGTGCGTGACGAACGCCCGCCACTGCTCGTCAGTCATCTTCCGCATGGGATGCCTCTCACTCTGGTAGGGCCGTTCGTCATGCACTGCGGCCGGGCCGACCGCAGTGCATGACCAAGTGGGGGTCAGCGGCCCCAGAAGGCGTCCTCGGCGTTCTGGTCGCCGGAGAAGAGCCACATCTCGGTGATCTTGCCGTTCTGGAGGCGCAAGAGATCCACGCCGTCCATGGCCATGGACGTGTCGCCGCGGCGGCCCGTGAAGTGGATGGTGGCGGCTACCAGGTCGCCGTTGCCCATCAGGGAGTGGATCTTGTCGATGGCGAAGGTGCCCTGGCTGGCCTCCATCATGCCGCCGAGCATCTGGAAGACGGCGCCCTGCCCCTTGTGCTCGCCGGAGAACCGGTTGGCGCCGGGCTGGTGCCAGACGATCGCCTCGTCGAGGAGATCGCCGAGGGTGGCCATGTCGCCGGTCTGCACGGCCTGAAAGTAGGCGCGGGCGATGTCGATGTTCGCGCTGGTCATGGTGTGTGTTCTCCAGAGTGTTCTGTGGGGACGGCTGTTAGCGGGCGAAGTCCAGGCATCCGGCCAGGCCGGCGTCGGTGAACGCGGTTTCGATCTCTTTTCGGCCTTCGGTGAAGTGGGCCCAGCTGTCGAAGTGGGCGGGGACGACCCGGCGGGCGCCGAGCGTCTTCGCGGCCTCGGCGCCCTGCGCGCTGTCGAGGGTGAGCAGGGCGCCGTCGAAGGCGAAGGGCATGCGGGCGCCGCCGAGGAAGAGGATCGCGGTGTCCACCGGGGCGAACCGTTCGGCGATCTCCTTGACGTGCTCCAGGGCGGCGTTGTCGCCGCTGACGTAGACCGGAGGCAGGTCGTCGCTGGTGAGCATGAAACCGATGACGTCACCGGTGATCGGTTCACAGCCGAGGGGGCCGTGCCGGGCGGGCACGCCGGTGACGGTCACGGTGCCGGCATCGGGCCGCTTGAGCTCGGCGGTCTGCCAGACGTCCAGCCCGCGGGCGTTGCCGCCCAGGCGACCGGAGCCGCTGACCGTGGTGAACACGACAGGGACCTCGGACAGACAGGTGCGGCCGGCGTGGTCGAGGTTGTCGTCGTGCTCGTCGTGGGAGAGCAGGACGGCATCGACGCGGCCCAGGTCGGCGGCAGTGACGGCGGCAGGGGCTGTCTTGACGAGCCTGTGGTCGCCCGGGAGCGGCATGGGGTACTCGCCGGGCGGGTCGAAGGTGGGGTCGGTGACGAACCTGAGCCCGCCGTACTCGATCACGGCGGTTGGTCCGCCGTAGACACGGACGGGGATGTGTTCGCTGGTGGCGCTGGCGCCGGGCATCGGAAACCTCCAGGCGGAGTACAGGCGGGACGCGGCCCCGCGGAACCGGTCAGGGGGCGGGCGGGGAGAACACGCCGAAGTGGTTGCCCGCCGTGTCCCGCAGCCGGGCGAAGGTGAAGCCCGCGGAGTCGGAGACCGGCGCCATGAGCACCTCAGCGCCCAGTCGTTCGGCGCGAGCGACGGTCGCGGCGACGTCCTGGACGACGACGTAGAAGACCGCGTAGTCGGGGAAGCCGCCTTCCGAGTCCCACACTCCGCCGGCCGGCTGCTGGGCGCCCGGTGTCATCACCGAGTGGTAGGTGACGCCCGGGGTGTTGGTGTTGAGGACGTACTTCCAGTCGAAGAGCTCGCCGTAGAACTCCTTGACCTTCTCGGGCTGGTCGGTGCCGAACTCGAACCAGGCGACCGAGTTGAAGGCGGGAACGATCATGACACTCACTCCTCACCCCCGTAGGGGCGCAGAACCACTTTGAGGTGGATTGGACTCGATGGGTGACGCGGCTCTGCGGCTGCGACTCGGCGAGCCGACCCGTGGGAAGCGTGACCGCGAGCCTCGATCAGCTGTCGCCCAGCCAATCATTTATGTTCCACGGAATCAACTTCCTGAGATTATTGTTCCATGGATGTGGGTCTGGCGGCGTCCCTCCGGCCGTCCCATGGACAGCTCAGGAGCCCGGCCGCCCAGTAGGCGGACGGTGAACAGCAGGAAGGAAGTCGGCCATGGAACCGGTCGAGATCGAGGCGAAGACTCTGATCCAGAAGTCGAAGACCCCGTCGAACGACTACGTCATCAACCCCTACACCGGCTGCGTGCTGGGCTGCGCCTACTGCTTCGCCTCCTTCGCGGGGCGGCAGTTCGGCCGGTCCGTCAAGGAGTGGGGCGACTACCTGTACGTGAAGAAGAACGCGGTCGAGCTCGCCCGCACAGAGCTGGTGAAGATGCCGCAGGACAAGCGGCGGGGCACGATGCTGCTCAGCTCGGTCACCGACCCCTACCAGGGCCACGAGACGAAGTACCGGCTCACCCGCGGCATCCTGCGCGAACTGCAAGCGGTCGGGTACCCGGGCCTGGTGCGCATCCTGACCAAGTCGCCCGTCGTCACCCGCGACATCGACCTGCTCACCAGTCTGCCGCGCGCCGAGGTCGGCATGACCGTGACCACCACCGACGACAAGGTCAGCCGCTGGCTGGAGGTCCGCGCCCCGCTCGCCTCCCGCCGCCTGCGCACCCTGGCCGAACTCAACGAGGCCGGCATCGCCACCTACGCCTTCGTCGGCCCGCTCCTGCCCCACTTCGCCACCCAGCCCGAGCTTCTGGACGACCTCTTCGGACAGCTCGTCGAGGCGGGAGTCGGAGAGGTGTTCATGGAGCACATCAACCTCAAGCGCTACATCCGCGAGCGCATGGACCACGTCCTTGCCGGCGAGTCCGAAGAGGTCCGCGAGGCGTACCTCCAGGCGCGGACCAAGGAGCACCGCGAACAGCTCGACGCGATCGTGGCGGAACTGCTGGACAGGCACGGACTGCGACTGCGCTTCGAAGAGGTCGTCCACCACGACGACAATGACGCCTTGCGGGAGAGGCTCGCATCCTCAGCGCGACCATGACCGTCACCAGGTCGCTGGGCCAGGCGTAGGTCAGGCGGTGACGCCGGACTCGGGGTCGGGCACCGCCATGGCCCAGGTCCCCATGGCCTCAAGGACCTCGCGCAAGCCCTCGCCGAGAGGAGTCAGCGCGTACTCGACACGCGGCGGGATCTCCGCGTAGGTCGTGCGAGTGACGATGCCGTGCCGCTCGAACTGACGCAGCCGACTGGTCAGAGTGTGCGGGCTGATGCCGGGCAGGACCTCGCGCAGCTGGTTGAACCGGTGAGGGCCGTGGAGCAGCTCGCGCACGATCAGAGTGGCCCACGGTCCGTTGAGCAGCGTGAGGAACCGGGCAACACCGCAGTCGGGCAGACAAGGATCAGTCACAGTTTTGAACCGTACCCCATTAGTGCAGTTGATGTAACTGGTGCATCACATGCACTAATGGCGCCATGACCTACGTGATTCATGGCACCACCGGCGCCCAGGGCGCCCCCGTCGTCGCCGCTCTCGCCGCCGCGGGCAAGACCGTGACCGCCCTGACCCGCAACCCCGACGCCGTCGTGCACGGCGCGCAGCGCGTGCTGGCCGCCGGATACACCTCCGCCGCCGACCTGACCGACGCATACCGAGGCGCCGAGGGAGTCTTCATCCACCTTCCGGTGGCCCCGGAGGAGGACCGCCAGACCTACGCGCACAACATCCTCACCGCCGTTCGCGAGGCCCGGCCGGACCGCGTCGTGTTCTCCACCAGCGGCTTCCCCATCGATCCCGCCATCGGCGGTGCCGCCGCGACCCTGGCCGCCGGCCTGTCCGACAGCGGCGTGTCCCACGCGGTCATCGCGCCCGAGCTCTACCTCGAGAACCTGCTCATGCCGCACGTCATCGGCTCCGTCCGCGAACGCGGCGTACTGCCTTACCCGATCCGGGCCGACTTCCCCGTCTCCTGGACCTCCCACCTGGACATCGCCGACGCCGTCGTCGCCCTGCTCGACCGCACGGACGTCACCGGCGTGGTCTCTGTCGGCCAGTACCCGGCCATCACCGGACCGGATCTGGCCGAGGCGTTCGGCACCCGACTCGGACGGGAGGTGGTCTTCGACCAGATCACCGCCGAGGAGTTCCGCACCTCAGTGACTCCCCTGATCGGGGCGAGCGCCGCCGCTGACATCGCAGGCGCCTACCAGGCGATGAGCGCCATGCCCGGCCGCTCGATCGCGCCGGAGACCTCCGCCCGGAAGCTGCTGGGAGTCACCCCCGGACCACAAGCCAGTGGCTGGCCGACATCGGCCTCTGACCACAACCGCTGTCAGCTCCCGCCGAGTTCGCCAAGGCTTGGCAGGCCGCCGTACTCGACAGGCGGCCTGCCCAGCCTTCAACTTCTGTCCACCGCCCGGGCCAGGACCGCCTCGACCGCTCGAACGCCGGCTGGTCGTTCCACACCACCAGCTCCCCGTTTATGTGAGCTACCACATGTGTCTCATCAACTGCCTCTGTACGTCGGCAGATCACCGGCGTGAGTGGTTTCTGAGCGGAGAGAGGGCGACTGTGCTTCGGCTTCGGGATGGTGGACGGATTCGGCGTAAACGAGGTGGTCGAAGCGGGAGAGGGCGGCGCCATGATCGCGGATCTGTGCATGACGAGCCGGGCTCGTTCGGAGAGCTGCCTGGGTGCTGCTGGCGCGGTGGCTGTGCTGGACCGTGTAGGTGTCCGCGAGGGTCAGCCGTTCATTTTGGCAGGGGACGGGTCGTATGACCTGCAACTGAACCGCTTTCTGCGGGAGTTGCCGAGTTGGGGTGTGCGTGCCGAGAACAGCGTTCTGGGATACGCCCGGGACATGATGCTCTTCGTCCGGTTCCTGGAGACCTCGCGACATGGAAAGCCGATTTGGGCGTGCGACGGCGATGATCTGCGGGCTTACAAGCGAGTGCGGTTGTGGTGTGACGGGCCGGGTGCTGTGTCGGTGGGGACGTGGAACCGGTCGGTGGCGGCGCTGGACAAGTGGGTGGCGTGGTCACTGGATGCCGGATTGCTGAAGCAGGTGCCGTTCCGGTACGTCGACAAGACGGTGATGACCCCAGTCGGCCCCCGCCGGGTGCACGTGAACTCAGAGATGGAGCAAGACCCGGAGGACGAGCCGCTGCGGTTCGTCTCCTTCGAGGATTACCTGCTGTGGCGGAACGTGGGACTGCGCGGGGAGCTGCCGGAAGGCGGCGTTGATCCGGCGTGGCGGGGGCGGCATGGCGAGCGTAACGCCCTGTTCGCAGACGGTCTTGTGCACAGTGGGATGCGGCTGGGTGAGGCGTCATGTCTGCTGGTGCCTGAGGTGCCGGCGCCGGGCAGTCTGGGGGAGTTCAGGGTGGCGGGCGCGGTGGCGAAACGGCGCAAGGGGCGCCGGGTGTTCCTTCCGCCGCGCAAGGTGCGCCAGTTCCACCACTTCATAGCTGTCGAGCGGGATGCGATCGTGGCCCGCTGTATGGCGCAGGGCCGGTTCCCGTCGGCGTCTGCGGACTGGACGGTGATCCGCACGGGCCGGTATGCGCTGGTGCTGGACGGCGGCGCCCGGAGCTGGCCTTACGGGCGTATCGGCCTTGCGGAGCGGCGACGTCTGGTGAGGCGCACTGGGGAACCGATGTGGTTGTGGCTGGCCGATGACGGGCGGCCGCTAGCGTCGGCCGCGTGGCAGGCGGTGTTCCGGCGGGCGAACGCGCGGTGCGCTTCGTTCGGGATCGATATCGAGGTGCACCCGCACACCCTGCGTCACACCTATGCCGTGTACATGCTGGGGCTGTTGCTGCGCCAGACAGTCCGGGCTCTGGGCCGTCGGCTGGACGGGCCGCTCGCGCACGCCGAGCTGCGGCGGCTTCTGATCGGTAATCCGATGAGGACCCTGCAGTTGCTCCTCGGCCATGCCCGCGAGGCCACCGTCTACGTGTATCTCGACGTGCTGGATGAGGCGCAGGAGATCGTGCTGGCCGCGTTGGCCGAGTGGGACGCGCAGAGCGTGGCGCTGGAGCGGGCCGGGGAGGCATCGTGAGTCGGCGGGTGCGGTTCCCCTCGCCGGAGGAGCTGCCGCTGGAGCCGGAGGTGGTCCCGGCGGTGGGACCGGTGATGTTCACCGCGAGGTTCTTCGGCGGGGTCGAGCGGTGCTACGACTTCTCCGCGCTGGCGTGCCCTCGGCTGGTGCGGCACCTGGCCCGGGCGCTGGCGGGACTGGCCGGAGTGGAGAACCGCCAGAAGTACGTGGGTACGACGGACAGCTACGCGTCCACGCTGACCGAGTTCATCACCCACCTGGCCAAGACCGGGGACACGCACAGCGACGTGGATCTGGAGGACCTGCACCCGGAGTTGCTGGATTCCTTCGAGACGAGCCTGGTCGCCCGGTACGGGGATTCCAGCACCACGCCGTACCTGCGGATACAGCAGCTGGTGAAGTTGCTGCGGCTCGTCCAGGAGGAACACCCGGACAGGCTGGGCACGGCGATGCAGGCCCGGCTGGGTTTCACCACGGTCCAGGCCGGCCAGGGCCGCGGCCGGCCGCTGGACGCCTACCCGGACGCGCTGTTCGAGGCGATCCAGGCTGCGGCCCTGTCCGACGTGCGGGCAGCCCGTGACCGGATGCTGGCCGGTGAACGGCTGGCCGCGGCCGGACGGGACCCGGCCGGCGGGGGCTGGCACGGCTGGACCCAGGAGAACGCGGCGTGGTACATCGCCCGCCACGGACCGCTGACGGGAGCACTGCGCGCGGAGCACGGCGCCATGGACAAGATCACGGATCTGGGCGGGATCGGCAGACTCAACAGCCACTTCTTCCTCACGGCGTACGACGTGCTGGCGTTCGTGGTGCTGCTGATGTGCCAGACCGGCCTGGAGCCGGAAGCCGCGTGCCGGCTGTCGGCCGACTGCCTGATCAACCCGGCCCGCGGGTATGTGAGTATCGCCTACGTCAAGAACCGAGCTCATGGCCAGTCCCGCAAAGCCCTGCGGGTGACCGACGGCGGCGCCGTGCACCAGCCGGGCGGCCTGATCCGCCTTGCGGTGCGGCTGACGGCGCACGGCCGCCGCCTGACCGGAACGGATCTGCTGTGGACACACGCCCTGCGCGACGGGCGGGTGATTGCCACCTTCGGTCGTCACCGGGCCACCACCCTCGCCACGGTCAAGCAGGCGTTCGTTGAACGCCATCAGCTCACCTCGCTGTTCGAGGCATCCGGCGAGGACGCGGTCTTGAACCTGCGGCGGCTGCGCAAGAGCTACAAATCGCGCCGCTACCGGCAGACCGGCGGATTGCTGGAGGACTTCGCCGAGGGCCACAGTCCCCGGGTCGCGGCCAAGCACTACGCCGACATCGACGCGCACCGTCCGCTGCATGAGGAGGCTGTCGAGAAGGGCCTGCGCGAGGCGTTGGACGCCGCGCTGGAAGCGCCTGTCGTTCTTGACGACCAGGGCCGCCGACTGGACACCTCGGCGGCCGAGGTCCCTCCCGATGAGGTTGCGGTGGCCTTGTCCGGGGACAGCGACGTGTGGCTGGCGTCCTGCCGTGACTTTTACGCCTCACCGTTCGCCCGCCGCCCAGGCTCAGGCTGCCCGGTGGCGGTGTGGGGCTGTCTGGAGTGCCCGAACGCGGTATTCACCACCCGGCACCTGCCCGCGATTCTCAGCTTCGCCGGATTCCTGAGCACCCAGCGCGAGGAGATGACGGTCCTGGAGTGGAACGCCCGCTATGCACTGGCGTGGGAGCGGATCACCACCGGCATCCTGCCGCAGTTCACCGGCGACCAGCAGGCCACCGCCCGGCTCATCGCGGAAAGCCACGACGGGTCCCTGCACCTGCCCGGCCAGATCCTTCAGGGACTGACATGACTCCCACGACCCCCTCTTCCGCCGCTGTCGAGCAGCCCGGTCCGGATCGGCCGACAGGACCTGCGCCTGTCCCGGGTGACGCGCCTGTGCTGCCCGACCATGTGCTGGCCGCCGCGGGTCATCCGGGGCCGGGGCCCCGCTTCGCCGACCCAGTCTGGGACATGGGGCCGTTCCTGCCGCGCAGCACTAGCGAGCGCACCATCGTGTTCGCATCGGTTGCCGACCCGGTCACGGCCCTGGTCCTGGTCCTGCGGGAATACCTCTACTCCCGCCTGCGGCGCGGCAATTCCTCCCTGGTCCGGCGAGGCCCGATGAAACTCACCGGTATCTTCGGGGCCTTCCACAAGGCCCGGACCGTCATCGCCACCTTTCAGGCGGTCGGCGCCCGCCGCCTGAGTGACGTGACGCCAGATCACCTGCAAGCCGCGTTGGAGCGGTGGCGGACCGTCTCGGCAGAGGAGGCGGCACTGCGGGTGACCGCCGTGAAGCACCTGTTCGCTCATGGGCCGTTCCTGACCGCTGACCGGCTGCTGGTCAACCCCTGGCCTGGCCGCTCCGGACACGCGGTGGCCGGAGTGATCCGCGACGGGGAGAACACCACCGAGCGCATCCCCGAGGAGATCATCGCTCCACTCGTGAAAGGCGCCGTCTTCTACGTCACCACCGCCGGCCCCGACATCCTGGCCGCGCAGCGCGAACACACCGAACTAACCTCCGCTCACCAGATACCGCGGCGCTTCTGCGGCAACGGCTCCGCCCGGGCCCGGATCGATACGTTTGTTGCCGAGCTGCGGGCCACCGGTCGCGGCGTTCCCGCCCTGCCCCGCCGCCAGGCCCCCCGCTACCCGAGCGTCCCCGTGATCGACGGAGTTCCGCAGGCGCCCAACACCGCGCTCGTCGCCCGCATGACCGGAGTGTCCGTCTCCGCCGAGGTCCGCCGGTACCTCACCGAGGCAGCCGCCGACCTCGGCTACCAAACAGGCGGCCTGCGGACTGCGCTGTCGATCTGGCCCGGCACCGGACGCCCGTGGCGGCCGGGCCTTGGCCCGATGGAACTGGCCACCGAAGTGGTCCAGTTGCGCATGGCTTGCTGGATTGTGATCGCTTACCTGTCCGGAATGAGGGACGCCGAAGTCAGGGAGCTGGCCCCCGACTGCGCGTTCACCGAGAACGGTCCCGACGGCCGTGTCCGCCACAAGCTGCGCGGCCGGGTCCTCAAGGGCCGCAAGCTCTCCGGCGAGGAAGCCGAATGGGTCGTGCTCGACATCGTCCACCAGGCCGTCGCGCTGGTCGCGGCCGTCAACGACGACCCGACCCACCTGTTCGGCCACAAGGGCATGACCAGCAACAGCCTTGTCCTGTTCGGATCGGTCAACAGGCGCCTGAATGACTTCCGTGACCACCTCAACGAACTGTTCAGCACCCCGGACGCCCCCTACCTGCCGCTCCACACGGCCGCGCCGTCGCCGGACAACGGCACGTCCGCTCATGAAGAACCGGGGAGTGAAGAAGGAGCGGAGGGCCTCATGCCGTGGCGGCTGAGTACCCGGCAGTTCCGCCGCACCCTGGCCTGGCACATCGCGCATCAGCCGTTCGGCGTCGTTGCGGGCGCCCGGCAGTACCAGCACGCCGAACTCGCCCTGTTCGAAGGCTACGCAGGCACCTCCGCCTCCGGATTCGCCGCCGAGGTCGCCGCCGAACGCGCCATCGCCCAGCTGGACTACGTCGAGGACCTCTACCGCGACTGGAACGACGGCCACCGCACCAGCGGAGGCGCCGCCGGTCGCGTGGACGCCGAGTTCGCCCGGATCCGCCGGGAGCTGGGCGATCTGCCGGGCATCGTCGCCAGCCCCGCCCGGCTGCGCACCATGCTCCAGCACCTGACGAAGACCCTGCACCCCGGCATCCTCAACGACTGCTTCTACCAGCCCTCCTCCGCCCTCTGCGCGAAGCGGGCCCAGCACACGGGCCGGCCCCTGCCGCTCCTGACCATGTGCCTGACCTGCCCTAATGCCCGCCGCTCCAGCATCCACCTGCCCCGCCTGACCACCGCCCGCGCCCAGGCCCAGCGCCCGCTCGACGCCCCGACTGGACTGGTCCGCCTCCAGACCGCCGCGCTGACCACCCACATCGCCGAACTCGACCACGCCATCGCAGAACTCCGCGCCTCACCGGACACCTCGACGCATGGATGACTCCGCCGCGCTGCGGCTGCGGCACGCCCTGGAACACGCCGGCGTTCCCATCCGACCGGGTACGGACCAGACCGTCCTCCACGCCTTCGAGCGAATTGTCACCGGAACCCCTGAACACACCAGCGGCGTCCTAACCATCTCCACGCTGTGCAAGGAAGCGGGCGTCTCGCGCGCTACCTACTACCGCTCACCCCTGGCGAAGATCATCACCGGGCTCCTCAAGAAACCCGACGTGCCCCGCCCGCAGACCGACGTCTTGGCCGCGGACATCTCTCGCCTCAAGAAGGCAGAGCGCACATTGCGCTCCCAGCACGCGGCAGAGCAGCGAGAGGCGCGCGCCACCATCGCCGCCTACGCCAACCACATCCAGGCATTGACGCTGCGTAACGCCGAACTCGAAGCGGAGAATGCCGCCCTGCGCGAAGCTCTCCACCAGCCCGGCGGCAACATAGCCTCCCTCCCGGTGACGTCTTGAAAGCTGCCGCCTGGATGAGTGGCTCCAGCTCGGTGCACGCACCTCCGGGGCACCCGCCCCTGGCCTGCGCAGGGCCAGTCGCAGCTGGCGACGTACGTCGGCGAGGGGACGGGCGAGCCGGGGCTGGGGGTGGGTGACGATCAGGCGCCAGGTCCAGCCGGCCGCGGACTCGGGAGGGTGAACTGTGGGGCGGCGGGGGCTCGGGAGATGATCGTGCTGAGGGTCCCGGTGTAGGTGGTGCCCAGTTCGGTCACGGTTCCGGGGAAGGGGCCCAGGCCGTGGCGCATGGCGCTGAAGTAGTTTTCGGGCAGGAGGACGCGGTCACCGACTTCGAGTGTGCCGGAGCCCTTCCAGCGGTATCCGTAGCCGTCGACGGTGACCGCCTGGCCCCCGTAGACCTCGAATCGACGGTTCCCGGCGTGGGGTTCGTTGCGCAGGATCCGTATCTGCCGCCCAACGTGTTCCACCTCGGCGGCCTCTGCGTGGTGCTTGCTTTCTTGCAGCCGGCCTGCCTCAAGGCCCTGCTGGTAGGCATCCACGAGCGCCTTATCGTGGTCGGTGGTGTGCAGTTTGCAGGCGAAGCCCGGGCCGGAGAACTGCGTACGGCAGGGGGTGCCGGACCTGGTGGGACGTCCGCAGGGCCGGTGATGTACCTCTTCGAACACGGGGGTTCCTCACGTGGTGGTGGCGTGGTAGCGGATGGTCGGCAGGGCAATCACCGGCTGGGAGATGTCTTGCGCAATACATCTGGGGTGCGGTGCGGCCCTCGTGGGCGTAGCCCGGCGCCGGGAGCAGTCCCGGGCTGCAGGGGCGCCGCTTCCCGAGTGACGACCTGCCGCCCCATCAACCGGCAGGGTCCCGGCGGTTGGCGGGCACGTAGCTGCGGTTGGACAAGGGTGCGGCCGCTCATGGCTGGCGGGCCAGATCTGGGCCTTGCCATGGATCAAGAGGCTTCCGGGTGCCGGTTCCGCGAGGGTTGCACCGCCAGAGCGTCGCGGCCCTGATCGAACGTCATAGCTGGCGCTGGGCGCGCTGATGGACCCGGTCCCACTGGCCTTGAGAAAGGTTTCAGCCGGGGGCGGTGAGTGCGGTGACCGTCTCCACGAGGAGGTCCTCGGAGGTGGCTTCGATGTGGGCGTGCAGGTCGCCGCCTAGGTCGAGGGATGCGACTCCGTGTACGAGCGCCCACAGTGAGCCGGCCAGCGCGCCGACGTCCCTTTCCTGTAGCACTCGGGCGGCGTCGAGTGCCTCGAGATGGACGGCGCAAGCGGCTTCGAAGGCGCGGTCGAGGCCGGGGTGGTCGGCGCCTTTGACCTCGGAGCCGAACATCACGAGGTAGAAGGAGGGGTGTTCGAGCGCCCAGCGCAGGTAGGCGCGGCCCAGCTCTATGAGGCGGTCGCGGCTGTCGTGGCCGTCGGGCGCGGTGCGGAGGGCGTCGTGCAGGCGTTGGAAGCCGAGTTCGGCCACGGTCGCCAGCAGGTCGGCCTTGTCGGTGAAGTGGCGATACGGGGCGGCCGTGCTCACGCCCGCCCGCCGTGCGACCTCGGTCAGGGTGAAGCCCTTGGGTCCCCGCTCGCCGATCAGGTCCAGAGCGGCGTCCGTCAGCGCCCGTCGTAGGTCGCCGTGGTGGTACGGGGCTGGTTTTCCGGTCCGGGGCCGGTCGGCGGATGCAGAGTCAGCTGGCATGTTGACGACCTTAACATTGGTCCGTATGTTAAAGGCATCAACATTGCTCAGCGTTGCCAAGAGAGGAGCGACATGTCGCTCTCATCAGCCAACATGCACATCGAGCGGACCCCGGACGAGCGTTTCGAAGGTCTCGCCGACTGGCCCTACGAGCCGCGGTACGTCACCGTCGGCGACGGTCTGCGGATGCACTACGTCGACGAGGGGCCGGCCGACGGCCCGGTCGTCGTCCTCGCCCACGGCGAGCCGACCTGGGGCTACCTGTACCGCAAGATGATCCCCGGACTGGTGGCAGCGGGCCGGCGGGTCCTGGTCCCGGATCTGATCGGGTTCGGCCGCTCGGACAAGCCGGTCGACCGGGCCGCCTACACCTACGAGGCTCACGTGACCTGGACCGGTGACTGGCTGGACCAGCTCAACCTCACCGACATCACCCTGTTCGGCCAGGACTGGGGCGGGTTCATCTTCAACGTGCACGTTGGGCTCACGCCTGACCGGTTCGCGGCCGTGGTCGCCGCCAATACGGGGCTAGCCGACCCGGACTACATGGCCACGCTGACGGAGGAGCAGTTCGCGGATACTTTCGGTGCGTTCCTGCAGTGGCGGGAGATGTCCGAGTCACCCGACCTGACGGCGTCGCTGGCGGTCGCCAGTGCTCTCGCTGTGACCGGCGATGTCCTGACCGAGGAGCAGGCCGCCGCCTACGATGCCCCCTTCCCCTCGGATCGGCACTTCGCCGGGGCACGGCAGTTCCCTCGCCTCGTCCCGCTCGACGAAGCGGACCCGCCCGCCTCGATGCTGCGGCGGGCCTGGGCCGGACTGGGAACCTTCGACAAGCCGTTCCTGACCGCCTTCGCCGAAGACGAACAGGTCACGCGCTCCCATGAGCCGGTCCTTCAGGCCCGCGTCCCCGGCGCGCAGGGGCCGGACCACGTGACGGTCCCCGACGCCGGTCACTTCCTGCAGGAACAGCAGCCCGACCTGCTGGTCAAGGCCATCCTGAGCCTCGGCTGACAGCCCGCCCGCACGTCGGCCCACCACGCCTGCCCGGCCCGCTCACGTGGCTGGGCGTGGTGGGCATAGCGGAGGCTGGCCTGACCTCTACCGGGACAACGAACACGACGGGAACGTCAGCCTCGTCGCCCAGGAACTCGCCGTACTGGACGTGTCGTCCGCCGAGAGCAGCGGGAAGCCCTTGTACGGCGATGCGACGTCCCGTGAGTTCTCCCCAGTCCCGCGACGATGCCCGACTCGTCGTCCCGCCTGGTCCCGCGCGTCGTCGAGGTCGTCACCTCCTCAGCGACCGGCCACCTTTCGGAGGGAACCGTCGCGTTGCGCCGCGGACGGCCGCGGGGGACGCTGCTCGCATGGCCTACGACGAAGGACTCGCCGAACGCGTCCGGGACGCCGTCGCGGAGCGCGCCACCTTCACCGAGCAGAAGATGTTCGGTGCCCTGGTGTTCATGGTCAACACGCACATGGCGGTCGGGGTCATGCGCGACGAGCTGTTGGTGCGCGTCGGCACGGACGGCCGCGAGGGCGCGCTGGCGGACGGCGCCCACGAGGCGAGTGTGGGGCGGGGCATGGTGGCGGCGCCGCCGGAAACCGCCACGGACGACGACGCGCTGCGAGCGTGGGTGAGCCGTGGCGTCGAGTTCGCGCTCGCGGCCCCGCCCAAGCCCGTGAAGCGCTAAAGGGTGGTGCGACGGCTCATCGGCCGAGGTCGTTGCGCAGCGCGACGGCCCCGGCGGCTGCAGCGGTCAGGGACACTCCCACACCCAGTGCGGCGGAGGTCGCACTGACGTCCTTCCTTTGGCCCGCGGCCAGGAAGGCGACGGCGTCGACCGTATCGATGAGCACGTTGATCTTGACGAAGGTCCTGGGCTCGCTGAACTTCTCAAGGTTCAGCAGCCCTGCGGCCAGGAACGCGGTGCGGATGCCGAACATGCGCCCGTAGGCGATCGCCGGGGTGCCGGTGGCCTTCATGCCAAAGGCGCGCGTGATCAACCTGGGTGTCAGCAGGTGGGTGGCAGCGACAAAGATGCGACCGCCGGCCAGCACTCGCAGCGGAAGCGAGTTCGTGAGCTCCGAGGCTGCCATGGTGTGTCCCTCAGTTCGTAGGTGTCAGGCGCTACCGTTTCCTGGATGACCAGGGGCGGTGGCGTGCGGCTGATGGCGTACTGGGTTCGCGGCAATGCGCCTACGTTGCTGTCGGCCGCGGTGCTTCGAACGGCAGCCGGTCGAAGATATAGCGGTTGGCAACGATTTTTCCGTTCGCCACGGTCACGCACTGGGCTGCGGGCGCACTTTTCACCGGCCCGTGCGGGTGTCGTAGGTGAGGACCGCGTTCTCGTCGTCGCCGAATGGGGCGATCAACTCGGCCAAGGTGAGGATCTGCGCGAACGGCTCCATGGACACGCGGTACGCCTCGGCACCTTCGATCCGCCCGGCGGGTGCGTAGCAGACGATGCCGTCGGCGATGTAGGTCATCGCACGGCCGACGTCGTGCGTGGACCACGCCTCGTCGTGGGCCAATCCGGTCCGAAGCGCGGGGCTTTCGTTCTCACTCAAGGGAACTGCTCTTCCGGAAGATGTCCAGCCGCTGCCGGCATGAGCCGGCCCGGCACAAAGCCGCCAGGCTCAGGCCGCGGACCGGCTGACTACTGGGTGGAGGCGACTCACACGGAGGGGGTGATGAGGAGCGCGAGGACGCCGAAGGTGACGGCGAGCAACGAGATCGCCGTACCCTGCGTGGCGGACTTCGCGCTGATGTCCTTCTGCCGGCCCTCGGTGTAGAAGGAGACGGCGTCGACCGCGTCGATGAGCACGTTCAAGGCGACGAACGTGGCCGGCGAGGAGAAGCTGTCGAGGTTCAGCAGCCCTACGGCCAGGACCGCGTTACGGATGCCGAACATCCGCCCGTAGCCGATCGCCGCTGTGCCGGCGGCGTTCACGCCGATGAGTCTCATAGCCCACTTGGGAGCGAACAGGTGGGTGCCAGCGGCGAAGATACGGCCGAATATCAGGAAATACAGGGGAAGTGAGGCCAGGACCTCCGAGGTCGACATGGCGAATCCTTAAGTTAGTAGGTGCTAGGCGCTACCGCCCTGGACGACCAGGGCGGTAGCGTGCGTCTGATGGCGTACTGGGTTCGCGGCAATGCGCCTATGTCCCTGGACGCTGCGGTGCTTCGAATGGCAGCCGGTCGAAGATGTAGTGGTTGGCGACGATTTTCCCGTTCGTGACGGTCACGCACTCGGCAGCGGGCGAGTTTTCGACCGGCACCGTGTGGGTGTCGTAGACGAGGACTGCCTTCTCGTCGTCGCCGAACGCGGCGATCAATTCGGCGGAGATGAGGATCTGTGCGAAAGGCTCCATGAAAGCGCGATAGGCCTCAGCACCCTCGATCAGGCCGCCGGGTGCGTCGCAGACGATGTTGTCGGCGATGTACGTCATCGCACGATCGAGGTCGCGCGCCGTCCAGGCCTCGTAGTAGGCCAGCGCGGTCCGCAACGCGGGGCTTGAGTTGTCGCTCAACGGAAGTACCTTTCTGAATACGGAGCGCATTTCGGCAGGCACCACGGGGCGGTAGGTCTGAGGCAGACCTCCGCTATACCCCCCACACCACTCGCGTGGGCGGCCGGGTGTGGGGCGTGGCGTGCGGGTGGACTGTCAGCCCAGGCTGAGAATGGTTTCCACCAGCAGGTGGGGCTGCCGTTCCTGCACGAAGTGCCCGGCGTCGGGGACCGTCACGTGCTCCTGCCCCTTCGCGCCGGGGACGCGGGCCTGGAAGATCCCCTCAAAGGGGCGCGAGATCTGCTCGTACTCGGAGAAGGCCGTGAGGAACGGCTTGTCGAAGGCTTCCAGCCCCGCCCAGGCGCTGCGCAGCGTCGAGGCCAGCGGCTCCGGGGTCTCGAGCGTGACCAGGTGGGGGAACTCGCGCACCCCGGCGAAGTACCGCTCGGAGGGGAAGGGGGCGTCGTACGCGGCGGCCTCCTCCTCGCTCAGGGTGTAGCCGGTCTGGTTGAGGGGGCTGTCGGGGCTGCCGACCGTCCAGGAGGCGGTCAGGTCGAGCGACGCTGACTGATCGCGCCACTGCACGAACGCGCCGAATCCCTGCGCGAAGGCCTCCGGGGTCAGCGTGGCCATGAAGTCCGGGTCGGTCAGGCCGGTGTTGGAGGCGACCACGGCCGCGAACCGGTCGGGCGTGAGTCCAACGTGCACGTTGAAGATGTAGCCGCCCCAGTCCTGGCCGAACAGGGTGATGTCGGTGAGACCGAGCTGGTCCAGCCAGTCACCGGTCCAGGCGATGTGGGACTCGTAGGTGTAGGCGGCCCGGTCGACCGGCTTGTCCGAGCGGCCGAACCCGATCAGATCCGGGACCAGGACCCGCCGGCCCGCTGCCACCAGACCGGGGATCATCTTGCGATACAGGTAGCCCCAGGTCGGCTCGCCGTGGGCGAGGACGACGACCGGGCCGTCGGCCGGCCCCTCGTCGACGTAGTGCATCCGCAGACCGTCGCCGACCGTGACGTACCGCGGCTCGTACGGCCAGTCGGCGAGCCCTTCGAAACGCTCGTCCGGGGTCCGCTCGATCTGCGCGTTAGCTGCCGAGTTCGACATGTCGCTCCATTCCTCGTAATGCAATGTTGATGCCTTTAACATACGCGTCGATGTTAAGGTCGTCAACATGTCAGCTGACTCGACACCCGCCGACCGATCCGCCGACCGGCCCCGGACCGGAAAACCAGCCCCCTACCACCACGGCGACCTACGACGGGCGCTGACGGACGCCGCTCTGGACCTGATCGGCGAGCGGGGACCCAAGGGCTTCACCCTGACCGAGGTCGCACGGCGGGCGGGCGTGAGCACGGCCGCCCCGTATCGCCACTTCACCGACAAGGCCGACCTGCTGGCGACCGTGGCCGAACTCGGCTTCCAACGCCTGCACGACGCCCTCCGCACCGCGCCCGACGGCCACGACAGCCGCGACCGCCTCATAGAGCTGGGCCGCGCCTACCTGCGCTGGGCGCTCGAACACCCCTCCTTCTACCTCGTGATGTTCGGCTCCGAGGTCAAAGGCGCCGACCACCCCGGCCTCGACCGCGCCTTCGAAGCCGCTTTCGGCACCCTGCTCGAAGCGGTCGACGCCGCCAGGTCCGACGGGACGCTTCAGAACAGGGACGCCAACGCGATGGCCGGCTCGCTGTGGGCGCTCGTACACGGAGTCGCATCCCTCGACATAGGCGGCGACCTGCACACCCACATCGAAGCCACCTCCGAAGACCTCGTCGTGCAGACGGTCACCGCACTCACCGCCCCCCGCTGAAACGGTTCTCAAGGCCAGTTGCTGCCAGGGCATCGCTCAGCCCACGGGCACGACCTCCTGCGTCTGCGAGGGGTGTGGGGGAAAGGAGGTCGACCTCCTTTCCCCCACACCCCTCGCGCGTCCAGCGCGCCGGGGCCGCGCTCAACGGGCCTCGCTGTCCACCAACTCCTTCTCTTCCTGCTTTTCCGCCGTCTGGGCGCCCTTCCGCCCCGGCAGCAGCGCCGCCACCAGCACGGTCCCGACGGCAAGGATCACCGCGCCGACCAGGCTGGCGTGGGCGACCCCGTCCGCGAAGGAGGATCCGACCGCGTCCGCCATCTGCCGTGCCCCCTGGGCGAGTTGGCCTGCCTGGGCCTTCAGCTGGGCGTTGTCGGTCTGGGCGGCCTGCGCGGCGAGCTGCTGGGCCTGGTCACCAATGGCTGCGGCGACCTGGTAGCCGGCGCCGACCGAACCCTGCGCGGCCTCCAGCGCGCTCGCCGGCAGGCCGCTGCCGTAGGTGGCGTCCGCGAGGTGCGAGGAGTACGACGTCCCCAGCAGCGAACCCAGGAGCGCGATGCCGAGTGAGCCGCCCAGCTCCAGTGAGGTGTCGTTGACCGCGCCGCCGACGCCGAGCTGGGACTCGGGGAAAGATCCCATGATCGCGTCCGTGCTGGGCGACAGTGCCAGGCCGACCGAGAAGCCCAGGAGGATGAGGGGCGCGACGAGATCGCCGTAGGAGGATCCCGCGTCGATCCGCGTGAGCAGGGCCATCGCGGTGGTGGCGCCGACCATGCCCGTGGTGACCATGATCTTCATGCCGACCCGCGGGGTGAGGTATCCGGTCAGCACCGAGCCCACGGAGACCGCTGCGGCCAGCGGCAGCATGCGCAGGCCGGTGCCCAGGGCGTCGTAGCCGAGGACGAACTGCAGGTGCTGGGTGAGGTAGACGAAGGCGCCGAAGACGGCGACGAAGAACAGGGCCACGGCGAGGTTGGAGCCCGCGAACCGGCGGTCGGCGAAGCGGCGTACGTCCAGGAGCGGGAGCGGGTGGCGCAGTTCCCAGAGGATGAAGGCCACGAGGCCCGTGCCGGCGACGACGGCCGCCGTGATCGCCTTGACGCCCCAGCCGAACTGAGGGCCTTCGATGATCATGTAGACGAGTGTGCCGATCCAGACGATGGACAGCAGTCCGCCGACGTAGTCGATCCGGCCGCGGATCTTCGCCTTGGAGGGCGGGACGAGGACGAGGGCGGCGACAACGGCCGCTGCGGCCACGGGGACGTTGATCAGGAAGGTCGAGGACCAGCCGTGGTTCTCCAGGAGCGCGCCCGCGACCAGGGGGCCGGCCGCGATCGCGAAGCCGGCGGTGGCGGTCCACAGGGTGATCGCCCTGGTCCGCTCCTTGCGCGGGAAGGTCGCTGCGAGCAGGGACAGCGTCGCGGGCATGATCAGCGCGGCGCCCACGCCCATGACGGCACGCGCCGCGATGACCCCGGTGGCCGAGCCGACCAGTGAGCCCGCGACCGACCCGCCGCCGAAGACGACCAGGCCGAGCACGAGCGCCCCGCGTCGGCTGTACTTGTCGCCGATCGCGCCGAGCAGCAGCATCAGCGCCGCGTACGGGACGGTGTAGCCGTCGAAGACCCACTGGAGGTCGGCGCTGGACAGGCCGAGGTCCTGTGTCATGTCGGGGGCGGCGACGGTGAGGGCGGTGTTCGCCATCAGGATGATCAGCAGGCTCAGGCAGAGGACGAGCAGGGCCCACCAGCGGCGCCCGTAGGGGCGGTCCATCTGCTCGACCGGTTCGTTCATGACGAGTCGCATGGCGGGAGTTGCCTTCCGGAGGTGCGGAACTTGAGTAGTGCCCACTCGTGTGGGCGGTCGGGTGCGGGTCATGGCGGGCGGGTGCCGGTCAGCCGGGGCTGAGGATGGTTTCGACCAGCAGGTCGGGCTGCTGTTCCTGCAGGAAGTGACCGGCGTCGGGGACAGCCCCGTGCCTCTGGCCCTTCGCGCCGGGGATGCGGCTTGCTCTAGGCGGTGGTGCCTTCGGCCTCGGCGGAGACTGTGGCCCACTCGTCCCACGTCTTGAGCCGCTCGGCGTAGACCGGCGGGGCTATGTGGAGGGGGGCGGTGCCGAAGAAGACGCGTACGGGCGGGTTGTCGGCGTCCACGATCTTCAGCAGGGCCGCACCGGAGGTGGCCGGGTCGCTCTTACCCACCCGGCTCGCCCCGGCGTGGGCGGCGGCGCGTACCTCGTCGTAGGCGGGCAGCGGTTCGGCGAAGGCGGCGGAGGCGCCGGCCCAGTCGGTGGAGAAGCCGCCGGGCTCGACGAGGGTGACGTTGATCCCGAAGCCGGCGGCCTCCTGGGCGAGGGCGTCGCTCAGTCCCTCCAGGGCCCACTTCGAGGCGTTGTAGCCGCCGAGGTAGGGGAAGGCCACGACGCCGCCGACGGTGGAGATCTGCACGATGTGACCGCTGCCCTGGGCCCGCAGGAGCGGCAGGGCGGCCTGGGTCACCCACAGTGCGCCGAAGAAGTTGGTCTCCATCTGGTCGCGGATCTGCTGTTCCGTCAGTTCCTCGACCATGCCGAACAGGCCGTAGCCGGCGTTGTTGACGATGACGTCCAGGCGGCCGAAGTGGTCGTGTGCGCGCTGGACGGCGTCGGTGGCGGCGGCCTTGTCGGTGACGTCCAGGGGCAGGGGGAGGATCGCCTCGCCGTGGGTTGCCACCAGGTCGGCGAGGGAGTCCGTGTTGCGGGCGGTGGCCGCGACCTTGTCGCCGCGCTCCAGGGCAGCCGTGGCGAACTGGCGGCCGAAGCCGCGCGACGAGCCGGTGATGAACCAGATCTTGCTCATGAGAACACTCCGATCGAGATGACGTCTTGATCGGAGACTCTACATTCACATGAGACTAAGTCTCAAGGGGAGTCTCTGTGCCAAGGGTCGCTTCCGTCCGCGCCAACCCGTCCCGCAGTCGGCTGGAAGCGGAGCGGGTGCGACGCTCCGCTTCGGCGTGGCCTGGTCGTCATCCGAGGGCAGCCCAGGCGGTTTGCGGGTGCGGTGGGAGTTCGTCGCATCGATGGGGCCTTCAAAAGGCCGACGGGTGGGCATAGCGAGAGGATTCCGGGCTGGACGTCGCGGGGCGGGGGTGCCCTGGGCGGCCCGTCTGCTGAGACTGAGTATCAGATTGAGTCGTTGCGGTACTCTCGCCGTATGAGCGACTCCGCGAGCACCGCCCCCCAGTCCCCGGCGAGACCGCCCGGCCTGCGTGAGCGCATGCGGGCAACGGTTCGGGAAGAAGTGGTCGCGGTGGCGCTCCGGCTCTTCTCCACTCAGGGCTTCGACCGGACGACCGTCGACCAGATCGCCGCCGAGGTGGGGCTGTCCCGCGCGAGTCTGTTCCGGTACTTCAGAACAAAGGAAGACATGGTGCTGGTCGGCCTGGAGGACAGTGGCCGACACATCGCGGAAGCCCTCGCCGCCCGTCCGGACGAGGAGCGGCCCTGGGTGGCGCTGCGCCGGGCGTTCGACGCTCTGCTGCGGCAGCACGAGGAATCGCTTGAGCAGACGCTCAGCTATGTGCGCATGCTCCAGGAGACCCCGTCACTACGGGCCCGGCAGCACGAGAAGCATCTGCAGTGGCAGGAGCTGCTGGTACCGGAGGTCGCCAGGCGACTTGCGACCCGTCCTGACCTGCCGGAGGACCCCAGGCCGAGTGCGCTGGTCGCGGCCGCCATCGCCTGCCTGGAGGCGGCCACCACGGGGTGGGTGGCCTGCGACGGTGCTGTTCCCATCGACGTGCTGCTCGATCGCGCGATGGGCGCGCTGGCGGAGTAAACCGGCCAGCTCCCGGTAGTCTCCAGGACACCGCCGCTCTCGGCATCAGGGAGGACCACCAGAAACTCACGTGAACCGGTGTCCACCCTTACGCGGGCACGTCGACTACGCGGACACGTCGACCGAAAAACCGTAGTTGAGGGTCCACAGGTGAGCTGCTATGTACTGGACAGCACCTCCCCGAGTACGTCCTTGTGGCGTTTGACCCAGGCCGCCTCTTCACCGGGGGCGGGCATGATCAGGCCGGCTTCCATGACGGAGGTTGAATCGAGTTCGTTGAGCCCGATCACCACGCTGCGGGGATGCTGACCCGTGGTGGCGGTCCAGGCTTCGGACAGCCGGGTCAGGAGTTCGGCGCGCGCCGTACGATCCCTGCCGGCCCGGATCGCTCCGTTGATCACCGACAGAGTGTTGGGCCTGCCGGCGGTGAAGAACTCCGACGGCTCGTACTCGGTGAACACGACGTGGACGAATCCCCGGGGGGCTCCGGTGACCGCGGTGTGCACGGTGGTGATTGCTTCCGCCAGCTCGGCGCGGCGGTCCGCATCGAGCGAGCCGGCCGGGACGAGACACTGATAGATCGGCATGTATTCCCTTTCTGTTCTGTCACCGGGTTCGATGAGAACTGCCCGGCCTGTCCGCGGGATTAGGGGGTCGGGGCGGGCGGCACTGGAATGTCCAGGAACACCAGCAGGTCCGCGAGTTTGGCGTCGAGCTCCAGGCCGACGTTGGCGAACTCGGGGTTGTCGAAGGTGGCGAACCGGGTGCTGGGCTGGTCGACCGAGAACCAGGCGGCCCCTGGTCGTCCTCGTGAATGGTCGTGCGCTGCGGGGCGACCAGCACGGCCGGGGCGCGGGTGTACACACGATGGGCGATCGTGTGGTTGCCCATGAGGTACGTGGTGCAGGAGCCGGTGTCCGCGGCCGCGTTCCGTCGCGCCGGCCCCCGGAGCTCCAGTACCGGACGAACCCGTGCGGTGCGTTCTCGGCGGTGGCGGCGAGGACGGCGTCCCAAGTGACCGGCTCGGGCGCCAGCTCACTGAACCGAGCGGTACCGAACGACGGCACGTCACGCTTGTAGCTGGTGCGGAAGTCGTCGAAAGACTCCCGTGTGGATCGAGAGCTGCACGACCTCGTGCGTCACCGTCGTGACGGTTCCGGGGGCGGCCTTGCCCATCGTGCCCTGTCCCGCTGTCCCGCTGTCAGGCGACGGGCACGATCGGGGGCCGGAAGTCGACGTCCGGGCCGCCGAGCAGTGTCGGGGTGCGCTCGGCCACGGAATCGTGGGGCTGGCCGAGGGGGATCCGGCTGACCTTGTCCAGGCGCTGGAACTGGTCCTCGCTCAACTGGACGTCCAGGGCTGCGAGGTAGGTGTCCAGCTGGGACACGTCGCGGGGCCCGATCACCGGGACCATCCCGGTCGTGGAGATCGCGGCCCGGTGTCGTAGCCACGCCACCGCGACCTGCGCCGGCACCGTCTGGAGCTCGTCGGCGACCTCGAGGACCGTGTCGACCACCGTGGTCTTCTGCGCGCTGTCCTCGGTGTGGATCAACTGCCCCAGCGTGGTGAGCCGTCCCTCCGTGTTGTGGCGGTACTTGCCCGTCAACAGCCCACCGCCCAGCGGCGACCACATTGTCGCGCCCAGGCCCAGCGCCTCGGTCATCGGCAGGATCTCGCGGTCGGCGGACCGTTCGACGAGGCTGTACTCGAACTGCGCGCCCACGATCGGCGCCCAGCCGCGCAACTCGGCGAGCGTGACAGCGCGAGCGGTGCGCCAGGCCGGGAAGTTCGACAGCCCGGCGTAGAGGATCTTCCCGGACCGCACAAGATCGTCCAGTGCGCGCAGGGTCTCCTCGATGGGGGTGACCGGGTCGGGGAAGTGCACCCACAGCAGGTCGATGCGGTCCGTGCGCAGCCGGGCCAGGCTGCCCTCGACCGCCCGGATCATGGCCTGGCGGGAGTGTCCCGTGCCCTGGACGCCCGAGGTGGGGTCGATCCCGATGGCGAACTTCGTCGCGAGGGTGAACCGGTCGCGCCGCGTGGACAGCAGCTCCCCGAGGATCTCTTCGGACTCGCCGGCCTGGTAGCTCTCGGCGGTGTCGATGAAGGTGCCGCCCGCATCTGCGAACCGGTCGAGCACCCGGGTGCTCTCGCCAAGGTCGCTGCCGGTGCCCCACCGGGTGCCGAAGGTCGCGGCCCCCAAGGCGTATTCCGAGACACGTAGGCCGTTGTTGCGTCCGAAGGTCAGGTACTGCATGGCGTCCTCCCAGTAAGTAAAGTGATCGCTGTACTTGACGGTAGCGGCCACTCCGTCAGAAGTAAAACGATCGCTATACTCGGGGGTGTGACCAATACCGAATCGATCCGCCGGGGCGGGCGGGGCGCGCGGGACCGCATCCTGCGGGCCGCGGCGGAACTGTTCGCGCAAGACGGCATTCACGCCACCGGCATCGCCCGCCTTACCGACGTGGCACAGGTGTCCACGCGCACCCTCTACCAGCACTTTCCCAGCAAGGACGCCATCGTCGCCGCCTATCTGCGGCGCTTCATTGACGAGACTCCGCGGCCCGCCGCGGTGCAGTTGGCGCGTGAGGATCTCGATGCGCGGGCGCGACTGCTCGCGGTGTTCCTCGTCGAACCCACGACCCGTCCGGACGGGGTGGTGCGCGGATGCCCGTTCCACAACGCCGCCGTCGAGGCCGCGGGAACCATGCCCGAGGTGACCGAACTGGTCGAGCAGCACAAACGGGAGTTCACCCGCCGCCTGGCCGAGGTCGCCGCCGAAGCGGGTGCCCGCGACCCGGAAACGCTGGCCCGGCAGCTGGCCCTGCTCTATGAAGGCACCCGCGCCCTCTCGACCTCACTCAACGACACCCAGCCGGCCCACGACGCGCACGAGCTCGCGAAAACGCTGATCGACCAGGCCATCACACCGCTCCGAGAGTCATCTCCAGCTACCGCATCCTGACGATGACCCTGACCTCGCTGAAGCAGATCACTGGTGCGTCGGGCCAGATGGTCGTGTTCCCGCGCAACACGCCGCTGTGCCGGAGGTTCGCCAGCCGCTCCTCGAAGCTGCGGGGCCGGCATCCGGAAGTTCTTCGTCCGACCCTCGGGGCTGGCCCATGAAGTGGAGCAGAGGTTCGGGCCGCAGCCATGCACATGCGGAACGCGAGCTCGCCGCGGTGCCTGAGGTGGAGAGGGACGAGAACAACGCCGGCCACGTCCCGGTTGGACAAGCCACCTGAGACACCGAGCACCTGAGACACCCGTACAGGTCGCATAACGCCGTCCAGCGCGGCCGCGTCCGGAAGCTGGCTGTTCTCTGGGGCAGAGGCATAAAGCGACGCCCCTCAAGGTGCGTCAGTGCAGCTCAGCGCTGGTTGGCATTGACGATATCCAATGCAACAGGTGCGGCGCCATCCTGTCCCGAGCGCGGACCAGCTCCGGCTTCGTGGGCGCGGGCGAACAGCGCGTTGACGGCGAACGCGGCCGCGGGGTCGGAGAGCCAGTTGACGGCGGCCCGCTCGTCCTCGCTGAGGGAGTCCAGCAGGCCGATGCGGGCGAGGGCGCGCAGCAGGGCGTGACGCAGCACGTCGGGTGTGACGGCGCGGCGGGCGGCTTCCACCTCCTGGTGGCGCTTGTCGTCCTGCAGCTGCACGATGCGCGTCCACTCCGCGACTTCGGCCGGGCCGCGCTGATCGTCGGCCAGGTCCTGTCCCCCAGCTTGGCCTCCAGCTTCTTGGTGGGCAGCTCCTCCAGCAGCGCCCATGCCACGGCGTCAAGGTCGACGGTGAACTCCAACGTCTCCACTCCACCAACAGGACCGTCCGCATTCACCGTGTACGTGTACGCGCGGGGCAGCTCAGTGCTCTTGAACCTGTCACGGCTGTCCAGAAGGAAGGTGAGGCGGCTGCGTGGTGGCAGCATCGGGATGGGCTGGGCCAGAACCCGCTGGATGACCTGGGTCAGGTCCGGTTCATCCCCCCACAGGAACCCACCGGACTCCAATGGTGGGTTGCAGGAGATGCGGACGTTACGCGCGACGGTTGGACCGCATTCTCGATGACCAGCAGGAGCGAACCGTCGTTGTGCCGTCAGAAAAACAGCTCCCCGCGCCTCCTCGACGGGCGCCGCCGGGCTGATGTACCCACTGCGCACGATGTGCGGGTTCGAGCCGATCGACTCGCTGTGTCCGATGGCCTTGTCGCGTCCCGCGATCCGTTTTCAGTCGTCCAGGACGACGACGTGCTTGCCCGGCGTGGTGCCGGACTCGAGGTCGGCCTGTGCGTCACGGATCTGTTCCAGGCCGTGGTAGACCTTCGCGACCGGGACCTTGAGGCGTCCTTCGGCGATGGCCTGGAGCTGGTGGGCGAGGACGTCGGCCGGGAGGTCGGCGGCCTCGCCCGCGTAGCTGGTCAGCCGCACCCCGCCCGGGATCATGAACGGACTGAAGTCGGGGATCGTCCACTGGCCCGCCAGGGCTCCGGTGAAGCAGACCGTGCCGTGCCGACGGACCGTGCGCAGGGTGTCGGCCAGGACCGAGCAGCCCACCAGTTCCAGTGCGGCGTCGACACCGTCCGGCATCTGCTCGCGCACCTGGTCGGCGAGGGTTCCGTTGTCGACGAGGGGATGGTCGGCGCCCGCGGCCCGCAGTTCCCCTGACCTCTCCGCGCTGCGGGTGGTGGACAGCACGGTGGCTCCGAGTTCCTTCGCGATCGTGGTCGCGCTCAGCCCGACCGTGGAGGTGCCGCCGCGGATCAGCAGCGTCTGCCCGGCCTTGAGGTCCAGGCCGGTGGTCAGCGATCCGTAGGCGGTCTGGAACATCTCCGGCAGCGCACCGACGACCTCCCACGGCAGGTCGGTCTCGAACGGGATGACCTGCGCCGCGGGGACGGTCACGTACTGGGCGTAGGCGCCGTCGTAGGAGCGGCCCATGCCGCCCATCATCGTGGCCACCTGCTGTCCTGGCTTCAGCGAACTGTTCTCGTCGGCCTGGTCGACGATGCCGACGCCCTCGATGCCGGGGATGCGCGGGTAGGTGACCTCCGCGTCCGACCCACCCTTGCGAGTGGTGACTTCGGATTCATTGACGCCGAATGCCTTCACCCTGATCCGCACCCAGCCGGGCTTGCGTACGGGCACTGGGACGTCCTTGATCTCCAGTGCGTCGAGGCCGCCGGGCCGGGTGACGACGACGGCCCTCATCGTCGCCGGTGCGGCGTCGCCGGCTGCTGTCGGTTGGCTCATACCGAGTACCTCACTCCGTGTTGTCCGCTGCGCTCTTCCGTATCGCCCGACGGCCGTCAGGGGCGGGCGATGCCCTCCCACAGGTCGAGGGCCCGCTGGTAGTGAGCGGTGCCCTCGAAGGGAGCGTTGCCGACGGTTTCCGCGGTGGGCTTGTCCGTGACGGCGGGCCACAGGCGGGAGTGCTCGCCGGTGGCGAAGTCGAGGACGATGTCGCGGATACGGGTATCGCGCTCGGCCTGCTCGGCGCTGCGGCCCGGCTTTTCCTGGCCGACCAGGGCGTACATCTCGGTGCCGTGCACGGCGGGCGCGCCCTCGGCGGGGCCGATCATCAGGAGGTGGGCGTTGCCGCCGGCGGCGGCGTGCGCCAGGGCGCCGCGGGCGGCGGGGAGCGCGAAGAGGTAGTCCGCCATGACCGCGGCGCGGACCTCGGCCGGGGTACGGCCGCCCTGGTCGTAGGCGTCGACGATCTTCTGCGCGCGGGAGCGGGAAACACGCCACCCCGCGACCTCGTCGACGACGCGGTCGAGGGTATGCGGGTCGAAGCGGTCGAGGTCGTTCGCCACCCACCAGCCCATGTCGTCACTGGCCATGCTCAGCAGGATGTCGACATCGCGGTGCGTGCCCGAGGCGAGGACGTCCATGGGGTGGGCGTGCACCACCGCGCCGGGCTGCCCGATGTCCAGGACGACGCCGGTGGCCTTGTTGTCCACCCCGCCGCGGACTCCGAGGTCCGTCGGGGCGACCTTGCGCAGGGCGTCCCGCAGGGAGAGCGGGTCGAGGTCGAGCAGCTTCTCCGGGTTGTCCGCGACACCGAGTTCGGTGACGAACAGGTGCGCGAGCTCCTCGGCCCACCAGGCCGGGATAGAACGCGCGGGCCCGCCGGAGAACCCGGCCAGGCGCCGGTACAGGCCGTCGGCGGAAGCGGCGCCGAGCAGTCCGAAGGTGGAGTAGGCGCCGGCACTGTGGCCGTAGACCGTTATGTTGTCGGGGTCGCCGCCGAAGTGGGCGATGTTCTGCCTGACCCAGGTGAGCGCGGCGATGATGTCCTGGAGGAAGAGGTTGCTGGCCTCGGCGAGCTTCCCGCCGTATTGCGAGAGCGAGAGCGGGCCCAGGGCGCCGAGCCGGTAGTTGACCGACACGCTCACCACCCGCCCTGTCGCGGCGAGTCCGGCGGCGTTCGAGGTGACCTGCGTGTTCGCGCCGTACTCGAATCCGCCGCCGTGGATGTACACGGTCACCGGGAGCGCCTTGTCGGCCGGCTGCTCGGGGGCCCACACGTTCAGGTTGAGGCAGTCCTCGCCCATCCCGCTGTCCGCTTCGAGCCAGTCGCCGCTGTCGGGCTGGACAGAGACGACGCCCTTACGGTCGTACGGGAGGCTTGGATCGAAGTCCGCGACCACGGGACGGCGGTACCGCTCGGCGGTGGCGTACGGGATCCCCCACCAGGACCGCACCCCTGGTGCAGTCGGAGCCTTGGGAGCGGAGGCGGTCATGACATGTCCTTCCAGCGCGATTCGGATACTTCGAGTGGTGAGTCGGCGGCTTGTCGCTCGCGGTGACGTCTCCCATCGTTTCCCGGGATACGACAAAACGACTGGCGCGCAGCGGTCACCTGGTGGTCAGCAGGTGACACTTCCTTGCTGAGCGATACGGCAAACGGCTGAAGGGCCGGGCCCTGTCGGCCGGACTGAAAGCCAGAGGGCAGTGCGCGGCCCGGTGTTCGCCACCCACCGCAAGCCGGGCCCCGGGCAAGGTGGCCGGCCCGCGGGCGGTCAGAGGTCGGTCAGCCGCCGCGCTCCGCTCAGGGGTGGGTCGTGGTGTCGCCGGCCGCGTAGGCGGCGGGGGTGAGGCCGGTGCGGTCGCGAAAGAAGCGGCCGAAGTTCGTGGGGTCGGTGAAGCCGAGGTGGGCGGCCACCGTCCGGGCGTCCCACCGGGCGCCGCCCAGCAGTCTCCGGGCTTCCAGGAGGCGCCGCTCGTCGATGACCTCACGCACCCCCTTGCCCGTGGCGTCCCGGGCGGCACGACTGAGGGTGCGGACCGAGCAGCCGAGCAACTCGGCGTAGTCCGCGGCTTGGTGCAGTTCGCGGAAGTGCAGTTCCAAGGCGTCCAGGAAGCGCCCGTACCGGTCGGCGGGGCCCGTGCCGACCGTGGCCGGGCCGACGGGGGCAAGGCCCGGGGTGTCGGCCAGGCGCAGCAACAGAGATTCGAGCAGGCTGCGGCGCAGGGCGTGGTGGACGTCGAGGGGGCGGCGCCCGAGGGCGCGGTGTTCGGACAGGAGCTGGAGTGCCGTCTGCCGGAGCCAGGCGGCGTCCTCGGGGTGCGGGCTCAGCACGGCGGGGGCGTCGTGTGCGGTGAGCGGGGCCAGGAGGTGGGCGAGGTCGGGCCGCAGTACGTCCGGTTCGAACAGGATGAAGGGGCCGCGGGCCGTGCCGGGCGGATGCCAGCACTGCGTGTGTCCGGGACGCACCCACAGCCACTGGCCGGGGGCGACGGTCCGCGTGACGTGGTCGACGTCGTGCCGCAGCTCACCCTCGGTGACCGCGATGAGGTAGTGGAAGGTGGCACGGCCCGGACGGGGCGGGTTCCACGGCCAGTCGTCGTGCTGGGCGAAGAAGTCCTCGACGGTACTCACCTCGAGGCCGTACGGAGTGCCGACCGGCGGCTGGAAACCGTACAACGGAAACACGGCCTGTCCGGCCCGCCCGCTCGGTCTGGGGTGTCGCTTGTCGACCATCACGTGTCCGCAGCCTACCGCCGTCCTCGTCGGTTTCGAGGGAAGGATGGGACGTGTTCCCGCCCGTATGCCTTCGCCACCGCAGTCCGTCATCGCCCGAGGAGGCCCACCGCCCATGAACGGACCGACCCTGCACAAGACCGCCGCCGACTGTGCGCAGGAACTCCCCGGAGCCCAGCTGGAGCACCCCTTCGGCCCCGACTGGGAGGTCTACAAGGTACGCGGCAAGGTGTTCACGCTGATGACCGAAGTCCCGGGGCGTCCCGTCGTGATCCTGAAGTCGGACCCCGCCGAGGCCCACGCCCTGCGGCAGCAGTACAGCCACATCACGCCCGGCTACCACATGAACAAGAAGCACTGGATCACGCTGGAGGGCGGGGAGGGCGTCGACAAGGAGCTCGTCCGGGAGCTCGTCACCGAGTCCTACCGGCTCGTCGTCGCCCTCCTGCCCAGGGCCGAGCGGCCCGTCGACCCGCACACCTACGGCACCGGCACGCGGGTGGCCGGGTGAGCGCGGCCGGCGACCGGATCCAGGACACCGCCCGCCGGGCGGCGCTGGCCCTGCCCGACGTCAGTCACGGCTACCCCTTCGCCCCCGGACTCGACGTCTACAAGGTCGCGGGCAAGGTGTTCCTGATCGTCACCGACGACCCGGACGAGCAGATCATCACGGTCAAGTGCGAACCAGAACACGCCCGCACGTACGTGCACGACCACGCCTCGATCACACCGGGCCGCTATCTCGACAAACGGCACTGGATCTCGCTCGGGGCAGGTCCCGGCATCACCGAGCGGCTGGTCACCGATGTGGTCGAGGACTCCTACGACCTGGCCGTCGAGCGGCTGCCGCAGCGTGACCGCCCCGGGGCTCGATGAGCGCCGCGAGCCTCCCCACGAGCGGCTGAGCCGACGCCTGAACCTGAGTACCGGCATCAATGTCAGTGCCCCGTGCGAGGCTCGTCATGTCCGCACACGTACGCACCCGTCCGCCTGCGACCCGAGAGACCGATGGAACCGACCGAAGCGACCCTGCCGCTCTTCGGCGAGGAGCCCGCCCGACCCCTCGCCGACCGCTTGCGCCCCACTCGGCTGGACGAAGTCGTCGGGCAGAACCACCTCCTGGCCCCGGACGCCCCACTGGGCCGCATGGTCGCCCAGCAGCGCCTCAGCTCCGCCGTCCTGTGGGGCCCGCCCGGCGTCGGGAAGACGACCATCGCCCGGCTCCTCGCGGACGCCGGCGACCTGGCCTTCGAACCGGTGTCTGCCACCTTCTCCGGCGTGGCCGATCTGCGGAAGGTCTTCGCCGCCGCTCGCAGCCGACGCGACATCGGCCAGGGCACCCTGCTGTTCGTCGACGAGATCCACCGCTTCAACCGTGCCCAGCAGGACAGCTTCCTGCCCTACGTCGAGGACGGCACAGTCACCCTGATCGGCGCCACCACGGAGAACCCGAGCTTCGAACTCAACGGCGCCCTCCTCTCCCGCACCCAGGTCCTCGTCCTCAGACGCCTCGACGAAGCCGCACTGTCCACGCTGCTCGACCGTGCCGAGCAGCTCACCGGCCACCGTCTGCCCCTGGACGACGACGCCCGCCGCGCCCTGATCGCCATGGCGGACGGCGACGGCCGCTACCTCCTCAACATGGCCGAACAGCTCTATGCCCTCCCGGACACCGGGACCACCCTGGACACCGCCGGGCTCGCCCATCACATCCAGCAGCGGGCCCCGCTGTATGACAAAGCGCAGGAGGGCCACTACAACCTGATCTCCGCGCTCCACAAGTCGATGCGCGGCTCCGACCCGGACGCGGCCCTGTACTGGCTCGCCCGCATGCTCGACGGCGGCGAGGACCCCCTGTTCGTGGCCCGCCGCCTGGTCCGCTTCGCGAACGAGGACATCGGCATGGCCGACCCGCACGCCGTCCAGCAGACACTCGCCGCCTGGGACGTGTACGAGCGACTCGGCTCCCCCGAGGGCGAGTTGGCGATCGCCCAGGCCGTCGTCTACCTCGCCACCGCCCCCAAATCCATCGCCGTCTACCGCGGCCTCAATGCCGCACACCGCGCCGCCCACCGCACCGGCTCACTCATGCCACCCGCCCACATCCTCAACGCCCCGACCCGGCTGATGAAGGACCTCGGCTACGGCAAGGACTACCAGTACGACCCCGACACCACCGACGGCTTCTCCGGCGCCGACTACTTCCCCGACGACATGCGCCGCGAGACGTACTACCAGCCCACCCGCAACGGCTACGAAGCCCAGATCACCGAGCGCCTGCGCCACTGGGCCGCTCTGCGCGCCCGTCGGCAACGCGGTTGACCGGCCGACGCCCACGAAGCCCTGTCAAGGCCGGAGAAGTGAAGGCAGCTCGGCCCCAGTTGTCCGTGACGTGCACTCACCAGCGTCGCCGACCTTGGGCGCACCATCGGTGCTCCCGCCCTGACGAGGCCCGACCTGCCCGATCAGCCGCCTGACGCCCCATCAGAACGAGCGTCAAATGAGCGTCGCAGCCCGACAGTCTTCCGCCCCGCGGCCACCAACGTTGACGCGTTTACGCAGGTCAGCGCACCCTTCCCCGCGGTTTCAACGGCACCGGCGGCAGTTCCGGTGCGGGCAGCGGAGCCCCGTCGCACCCCTTCACCTCCCCGAACCTTGCACCCTCCATCCAGTCCCGCCGCGCCTGCTCGATCTCCTCCTGGGTCCGCCCGATCCAGTTCCAGAACATAGCGGACTCTGCGCGCATCAGTACAGGTCAACGGCGTTCCGGACCGCCGACGGTTAGTAAACCGTCATCATCGGTCCCGGAGGAGTCAGCAACCATGAGCGCCACTGCTTTGGTTCGTGGGATGGGTTCGTTCTTCAAGGAGTGTGAGCATCCGCGGTCGCGGTGGTCGAAGTGCCCGCACCCGCACAAGGTGCGGTATCGGTCGGCGGCGGGGAAGCAGGTGAAGGAGTCCGGGTTCGCGACCCAGGACGGGGCGATCGGGCGTTTGACGGAGGTCTACAACGCGAAGCGGGCGGCGCCGCGGGGGCAGGCGAAAGCGGAGCGGATCGCGAGGTACGGGGTGATGCGGTTCGAGGAGTCCGCCACCGGGTGGAAGGCCGGGCAGCGGGATCCCGGGTCACCCACCTGCGCAACCTGCCCCTGCACCGCAAGGCCCAGAACCGGATCTGGCTGGAGATCGTGCAGATCGCTCTCAACCTGCTGGCCTGGATGCCGATGCTCGCTCTGACCGGCAAAGCCCGGCTCTGGGAGCCCCGCCGACTACGGCTCCGCCTTTTCACCACGGCCGGACAGCTCGTGACCACCGGCCGTCGGCGAATCCTCCGCCTGGCCCGGCACTGGCCCTGGACCAGCCACATCACCACAGCCCTCGAACGCTTCGCACTCCTGCCGAACCCCGGCTGACCAAGGGATCCCCGTTCCTACGACAGCAGCTCAACACCCGGAGCAGCGGAACCCGGCGCCACCCCGAGACGACACTCGGGTCCTGAGCATGCACAACCTCAGCCCACGGCACGAGAACGGTCCACCGACTCCGTCGCGGACCGTCACGAAACTTCGAGGCTAGGCAGTTGACGATCCACCGTGCCTCGTCCTCGTCCTCGTCCTCGATCTTGAGCGCCACAGCGGTCACCGCGCCCTCCAGATCGAACGGGTCACCCTTGAACTCATCATCGAGGGCCTCGACGAACACATCCCGCCGCGATGATCAGGTGATCACCGAGGTGGCGATCAAGGTCCCGCCCGATTTTCACCTACAAAGCAAGGTTTCGAACTCTTTACCAAATGATTTCGGGCAACCTCTTGCGCATCGGTGGATGAGCAGTCGATATTCATCGAACGCAACCGCATCAACTCGTGTTGACAACACGAGTTGATGCTTCCAGAACGCAGCCCCGAGCCGATGGAGGGTCTGATGGCAACTCGCCGCGACGTGGCGCGTCTGGCGGGCACCTCCGAGGCCCTGGTCAGCTACGTCCTCAACAACGGCCCCCGCAAGGTCGCCCCCGCCACCCGCGAGCGGATCCTCGCGGCGATAGACGAGCTCGGCTACCGCCCCAACGTGGTGGCCCGGTCCCTGAAGACCTCGCGGACCATGACCTTCGGGCTGGTCGTGCCCGACAATTCCAACCCCTTCTTCGCCGAGTTGGCCCGCGTCATCGAGGATGTCGGCTTCGCCTCCGGCTACACGATGCTGCTGGGCAACGCGATGGGTGACGATGCCCGTGAGGCGACGTACATCCGGACCCTGCTCGACCGGCAGGTGGACGGGCTCATCGTGGTCCCGATCCACGGCCCGCACAGTTGGGTCGCGGAGCTGTCCGACCAGACCGTGCCCCGGCTGGTGCTCGACCGCGAGCTGGACCTGCCAGGGGCGACGCAGGTGCTCACCGACAACGAGGGCGGCGCGTACCAGGCCACCGCCCATCTGCTCGGTCACGGCCGGGAGCGGATCGGGTGCATCGCCGGGCTGGAGGGCGTGCACCCGACGGTCGACCGGGTCGCGGGATGGCGCCGGGCCCTCGTCGAGGCCGGGCGGGATCCGGAGAGCGCGTCGCTGACACATGTGCCGTTCGGACGGGCCGACGGGTACCGGGCCGGCTGGCGGATGCTCGCGGAGGCGGGACATCCGGACGCGCTCTTCGTGGCGAGTGACGAGCAGGCCATCGGCGTCCTTCGCGCCGCCGCCGAACTGGGGCAGCGCGTCCCCGACGACGTGGCGGTCTGTGCCTTCGACGGTATCGACGGCAGCGAGTACACGGTGCCCGCGCTCACCACCATGCAGCAGCCCTTCGACGAGCTGGGCCGCTCGGCCGTCGAGTGGCTCCTGGCCAAGATCGCCGACCCCGACCTCCCGGTACGGCGCATCACCCACCCCACCACCCTGATCGCCCGCGGCTCCTGCGGCTGCCCGGACCTCACCGGGGGCGACTCGATGATCGGCGAGGGCTTATAGCGCCGACGGGCGAGCGGTCGGAGCGGGCGAGCGGTTATGGCGCCCGGCTCGCACCAATGCCCGACTCGTACGCCGCGTACACCCGTACGACTCGTACGACTCGTACGACTCGTACGACTCGTACGACACGCCTGACCCGTACGACGGACTACGACCTCACTTGGGCCCCGGGCTCACCTGGCCCCGACCTCGAACTCGGCCCCCGGTCCCGGACTTACCGGCTCCCGGACTCATGAACTCCCGGACTGCGACCCAGCCTCCCCTGGCCTCGGAGTCCTGGCGGCTCCCCGCGCCCCACGCCCCGCGCGGACCTCACCCCACCCCGTTTTGACGCAATGACGCGACGAAAGGCACTCCCATGAACACCAACGTCACCGCCCACTCCGGCGCCACCGCCAACCGCACCGCACGCAGAGTCCGTTCCGCCACCGCTGTCGCCGCCGCCGCGACGATGCTGCTGGTGGTGGCCGGCTGCGGCCGGGGCGGAGACAGCTCCGACAGCGGCAGCAAGGCGGGCGAGGCCAAGATCGCCATCGTCACCCGGAACTTCACCAACCCCTACTGGGCGGCGCTGCGCGACGGTGCGATAGCCGAGGGCAAGAAGCAGGGCGTCAAGGTGGAGGTCCAGGCGGGCGCGTCGGAGACCGACAGCACGGGTGAGAACGCCAAGATCTCCACCCTCGCGGGCCAGGGCTTCAACTGCTTCGGCGTCGTGCCGGTCAACGCCACCAACGTGATCACCCCGCTCGTCCCGGTCGCCCAGAAGAAGATCCCGATCCTCAACCTGGACACCCAGATCGACGCGAACGCCTCGAAGCAGGCCGGGGTGTCGTACGCCTCGTTCATCGGCTCGGACAACCTGTCGGCGGGTGAGCAGGCGGGCGAGGGTCTGCTGAAGCTCATGGGCGGCAAGGGCGAGGTGGCCATCCTCCAGGGCATCGCCGGTGAGCAGAACGGCATCAACCGCCAGAAAGGCTTCACGGAGAAGGTCACGGGCAAGCTGGACATCGTCGCCACCCAGCCCGCCGACTACGACCAGGCCAAGGGGCAGACGGTCACCGAGGCCATCCTCAAGGCCCACCCGAAGATCACCGGAATCTTCGCCGCCAACGACACCATGGGTCTGGGTGCCGCGCAGGCGGTCCGCAACGCCGGTCTGACCGGCAAGGTCTCCATCATCTCGGTGGACGGCATCAGCGCCGCGCTGGAGGCGGTCAAGGCGGGCACCCTCAGCGGCACGATCTCCCAGTACCCGTACGCCGAGGGCCAGTTGGCCGTGCAGGCCTGCATCGACCTGGTCGCCAAGAAGAAGGTGCCCAGCCGGATCGTCGCCCCGATCGCCCTGATCGACTCCACCAACGTGGACAAGGCGATCAGCTCCGCCCCGCAGCCGTTCGTCCCGTTCGAGAACCCGCTCTCCTCGGCCGGGAAGTGATCTGATCATGGCTGACACTCAGGCGCCGGGCCGGCTCGGCCTGGACTTCTCGGTCGAGGCGGCGGCACGCTACGCCGCCCCGATCGGGCTGGGCGTGGTGTTCCTCGTCTTCTTCATCGCCACGCCCGACTTCCTCACGACGTCCAACATCAGCGACCTGCTGGTGTCGGCCTCGATCCTGCTGGTCCTCGCCATGGGCCAGCAGCTGGTGGTCACCGTCGCCGGTATCGACCTCTCGGTGGGTTCCAACCTGCCCTGGTCGGCGGCGGTCCTCGGGTACGCCTACACCAACGGCTGGGGACTGACCGTCTCCATCGGCCTGGCCCTGCTGGCCGGGCTGGCGGTGGGCGTGGTCAACGGTCTGCTGGCGGCCCGGCTGAACATGACCGACTTCATCGTCACCCTCGGCTCGCTCTCCGTGGTCAGCGGTCTCACCCTGCTGCTGACCAGCGGCAACACCGTCCCCGTGAACTCGGACTTCCTGCGCGCGCTGGCGATCAACGGCATCGGCCCGGTGCGCTGGTTCTGGGTGCTGGCCTTCGTGGTGGCCGCACTGGTGGGCTTCCTTCTCTACCGCACCCGTACCGGCACCTATCTGCTGTCGACCGGCGGCAACATCGAGGCCGCGCGGGGTGTGGGCATCCACGTCAACCGGATCCGGCTGATCGCGTACGCGAGTTCCGGGCTGGCCTGCGGGGTCGCGGCCGTGCTGTTCGTGGCCCGCACGGGCGGCGCCGACCCCAGCCTCCAGACCGACCTGCTGCTCAGCTCCATCGCGGCGGTGGTCCTCGGCGGGTCCAGCCTGTTCGGCGGGAAGGCCTCCGTGCTCGGCACGGTGACCGGCGCGTTGCTGCTCCAGAGCCTCATCAACGGGTTCACCCTGCTCGGCATCTCGCAGTACTACCAGCCCATCGCGGTCGGCACCGTCGTACTCGGCGCGGCCTTCATCTCCCGGTTCCAGAAGTAGGAGAAGCCAGCCATGACCGACACTCCGGCCCGTGTGACGGGCACATCCTCCGCCGCCCCGGCCGCCACCCAGAGCGCCGCCTCGGCCGGTCAGGTCGTCTCCCCGCTCGTGGAGATCACCGGGCTGCGCAAGTCCTTCGGTGCGGTCCACGCGCTCCAGGGCGTGGACCTGGAGCTCGCTCCCGGCGAGGTCACCGCGCTCCTCGGCGACAACGGCGCGGGCAAGTCCACGCTGGTGCGCTGTCTGACCGGTGTGCACCCGCAGGACGCGGGCGAGATCCGCTTCCGGGGCGAGCCGGTACGGTTCCACTCCCCCGACGACGCCCGGCAGTTGGGCATCGAGACGGTGTACCAGACCCTCGGCCTCATCGAGGACCTACCGGTCTGGCAGAACCTCTACCTCAACCACGAGCTGACCAGCGGTCTCGGCCCGTTCCGGGTGCTGGACAAGAAGTCCATGATCGCCCAGAGCGGCGACATCCTGTCCCGGCTGGACGTGAACGTGCCGAACGTACGGGCCACCGTGCGGCGGATGTCGGGCGGTCAGCGGCAGTGCATCGCCATCGCCCGTGCGGCCAACTGGGGCCGCACCCTGGTCATCATGGACGAGCCGACGGCGGCGCTGGGCGTCCGGGAGACGGCGGCCGTGGAAAAGCTCATCGCCCGGCTCCGCGAGGCGTCGGTGACCGTGCTGCTGATCAGCCACGACATGGCGCAGGTGCTCCGGGTCGCCGACACCGCGTACGTACTGCGCCGAGGCCGGACCGCCGCGCGGCGGACCGTCTCCGCCACCACGGGTGACGAGCTGGTCGGCCTGATCACCGGGGCCGTGCAAGGGGACGCCCATGCCTGAGGCCGTGCCGGGTGCGTCACCGCAGGTCGTGGTGATCGGCTCGGTGAACATCGACCACGTCGTCGTCGCCGACGCCTTCCCCTCCCCCGGCGAGACCCTCCTCGGCCGTACCGCGTACGTCACCCTCGGCGGCAAGGGCGCCAACCAGGCGGCCGCGGCGGCCTCCGGAGGCGTTCGTACGGCGATGATCGCCCGGGTGGGCGAGGACGCCGAGGCGGGCCGGGCCCGTGCCCGGCTGGTCGCCGGCGGAGTGGACGTCGACGCGGTGACCACGGTGTCCGGTACCGAGACCGGTACCGCGTGGATCACCACGGCGGCCGGGGACAACACCATCGTGGTGGTCGCCGGTGCCAACCACCAGTGGCCGTCCGAGGGCGACCCCACCGAGGGCCTCGGGGCTCAAGCGGCCGTCGTACTGGCCCAGTTGGAGATCCCGCTGGACGTCGTCCGCCGCGCGGCGGACGCCTGCCGGGGGCGGTTCCTCCTCAACGCCGCCCCCGCCGCCGAACTCCCCGACGACCTGATCGCCCGCTGTGACGTGCTCATCGTGAACGAGCACGAACAGGCGGTGGTGTCGGGCCAGTCGGCGACGGATGGGGCGGAGGAGGCGGAGGGTACGCCGGAGACCGCGGCCATACGGAAGGCGCACGACGCGCTGCGCGCCCGGGGTGCCAAAGCCGTGGTCACCACCCTGGGCGAGGCGGGCGCTGTCGTCACCGACGCCGACGGCGTCTCCACCGCGCTCCCGGCCGTCCCCGCGACCGTCGTGGACACCACGGGCGCCGGTGACGCCTTCGCCGGGGTGCTCGCCGCCCGGCTCGCCGCCGGTGACTCACTCCTGGACGCCGCCCGCCTGGGCATCGCCGCGGGCTCCATGGCCGTACGGGTCTCCGGCGCGCCCCAGCAGTACGCCGACCTGGCCACGCTACGCGCCCTCGCCCCCACCACTCCCCCTACCGATAAGGACTGAACCGTGCAGCGCAACGGCATCATCCACCGCGAGCTGGCCGGGCTGATCGCCGGTCTCCGCCACACCGACACCTTCGTGATCAGCGACGCCGGGCTCCCCCTGGCGCCCGACACCCCCGTCGTGGATCTCGGCTACCGGTACGGCCAATCCCCGTTCCTGGACGTCGTCCAGACCGTGCTCAACGAGATCGTCGTCGAGCACAGCTGGGTGACCGACAAGATCCGCGAGGTCAACCCCACCGTCCACACCGGCCTGCGCTCCTTCGGGCTCGACCCCGAACCCATCGACCACGACGAGTTCAAGGCCAGGGTCCGGGACGTCAAGTTCGCCGTACGGACGGGCGAGGACACCTTCTACGCCAACGTGCTCCTCCGCGCGGGGGTCCCCTTCACCCCGTGACCGCCGCCTGCGTGACGGGCAGCCGGACCTGGAGGGAGGAGAACCGTGTGGTCGGGGCGGCGTTCTGGTTGTCGTCGCTGTGCAGTTCGCGACCAAGCCCCGCCTGGCCCGGGAGATGATCGCCGCCGCGTTGGACGCCGGGGTGCAGGCATGGTGGGTGACTGGCGACGAAGCCTACGGGCAGGACCCGCAGCTTCGTGCCGCCCCGGAGGCACGCAGGACCGGCTACGTGATGGCCGTCGCCTGCTCGACGCGGGTACGGATCAACTCACGCCGCGCTCCCGTCCGCGCGGACAGCGTCGCCGAACGCCTGCCCACCAGCGCCTGGCAGCGGCAGAGTGAAGGACAGCCCGCCCGGATTCGCCCCGACCGCTACCGCGGACGCGGGCTTCGTGGAGACCGAGCAATACTGAACGTTGCGCTGCGCCGGTCATAGGGGCACGTCGCGGACAGGGACAGCAGAATCTCCACGCCGTCCGTCCGTGCCCACTGAGTGGCCTTGGCCAGGTCGGCGCCCGCGCGCACAAAACCTGGCGAAGGCTGCCCCCGACGACGCGGCGCAGCCTTTTGGGCCGCCACTCGTCGAACGTCTTACGGTCACGCCGCCGCCGTGCCGCCACCCGGGATTCCCGTGCATGAGTCGGGCGCGGCACGGCCGGAGTTAGCCTGAGGGTGTGGCGAAGATGGGCAGCGCGCAGACCATCCAGTGATACGCCAACCAGCACGACACCATCGACGGCTACCTGCTGCGCCACCCCAGCGACCCGACCCGCACGTTCCCGCACTACCACATCGCCAACCAGTGGCAGCAGATCAAAAGGGCCGGCCAGGTCGACATCCCCGAAGGGATGGTCGTCTACGGCCTGCGCCACTTCTTCGCCTCCAACTGCCTCACCCACAACATCCCCATCACCGACGTCGCCGAGTGGATGGGCCACAAGACCATCGAGATCACCTTCAAGATCTACCGCCACCTCATGCCCGGCTCCCTCAGCAAAGCCGCCAAAACCCTCAACCACCACCTCACCGCACGAGACATGGAGGCCCGTCTCGCGGGCGACACGCGCATTGGAATGCCCCCGTGCCGCATGAAGCACGACATGCGCGCGGACCCGGGCCTGATGGGGAGTCTTGTAGCCGTACGTCATCTTCTTCAGCTGGTGCCTGTGCGAGGCGGTTAGCGATATCGGGCAGGCCGCGGCAAGAGGCAAGGCAAGCAAGCCAATCAGCAGCAGCGGAGCTTACCGGCCGGGGATAGGTACACGAAGCCCAGGGTGGAGTCGCCCCACAGGCCGACCTTCCGGTCGAACTTCTGCTCATAGCCGAGGACGGCGAGCATGTCCGCGTCCTCGGCCGGCGAGACGGGGCTCGCGGGCCCGCCCGAGGGGTTGACGGGGGCGGATGTGGGCACCGCGTCGGTTTGTGACCGCGGCCCGGTGAGACGCACCGCGGTGCTCTACACCCACCGGCATGTCTGGTCTGCAGGTCATCCGAACAGGCGCCGCTGGATCTCCCGCCGGTAGTCCTCCAGCGTCCGGTCGAGGTGTATCGCCGTGGCCTCGGCGGCCTCGTCGGGCCGGCCGTCACGAATGGCGCGGTAGATCGCCTCGTGTTCCTCGACAGCGGACGCGGTGCCCGCACCGAAGGTGTCGTGGAGGCCGATCGCGCTGGACTGGCGCTGCAGTCGGCGGGCGTCACGCACCGCGCTGCCGAGGAAAGTGTTGTGCGAGGCCGCGGCGACGGCCGCGTGGAAGTCGTCGTCGGCCTGGTTGAAGACGTCGACCTCGCCATGCTCGTACCCGTGCCGGCACTGCTGCATGGCGACTTCGATGGTGCGCAGTTCGGCGGGCGTGGCGCGGGTGGCCGCGAGGCTGGCGGCGGCCATCTCCTGCACCCGTCGGAACTCGAACAGCATGAGCACGTGATCCAGGTCCACAGGCCGGAAGAAGCCGCCCCAGCGACTGGTGATCAGCATGCCGTCGTCGTCCGCGACGAACAGTCCGCGCCCCTTGTGCGCCCGGACCCGGCCGAGCGCCGAGAGGATCTTCACGGCTTCCCGGACCACCGCTCGGCTGGTGTCCAACTGCTGCGCCAGGTCGTTCTCGGTGGGCATCCGATCGCCGGGGACCAGGCGTGCCTCGGCGATGAACTCGAGGATCCGCTCCGCCACGATCTCGTATCCGGGCCGGTAGTCGCGCCGCTCGTCCCCGCCGTTCACCACTACTGCCACGGCGGGCGTTTCCTTCATTTGTCCTGCCTCCGGGTGACTGCGACGACGCTGACTGCTCGGTCATGAAGCCGAAGTCATCATACCTCGGTCGGTAATGAGTCGTACTCATCTGGGAGAACCCTGATCGTAAACGTGTATTCGATTCACGGCTTTAGTGGCGTTTCGCCCTCCTTAACGGCCGATTAGAGCTACCTTGACACGCACCTTGAACCTCCAAAAAAGCCGTACACACCCCTTGACTCAATCGTTCGATAGGGCGGCTAATTTCTCTCGCGGAGACAACGACAGAGCCGTCAGCAGCGTCATGCAACCCCAGTGGAGTCGCGCATGTCCGTCTACAGGCCTTCGGCCGACCAGGAGACACAGACCAGCAGGAGACGTGTCGCGTTGCTGGCCGGCTGTGCCACCACCGTGATGCTCACCGTGGTGGCCTGCGGCAGTGGCGGCGGCACTGCCGACACGACCACCAAGGACGGATTCACCCAGGCCGCCCAGAACGACGGGGCGTTGATCGTCTGGGTGGACGCGACCCGCATGGAGGCCGCGAAGCAGTACCAGGCGCTGCACCCGGGCGTGAAGATGGACATCGTCAGCTACGACGGCAACGCCAACGGGTCCAACTACCTCCAGACGAAGGTCCAACTGTTCAACCGCACGGGCAAGGGCTGGCCGGACGTCGTCTTCAGCTCCCAGAACAACGAGGCGAGCTGGGCGGTCGACGCGGGCTTCGCGGCGCCGCTGAACAAGGGCCTGATCCCGGACGCGACCCTCGCCGGGTTCGCCAAGGGGGCCAACGACGTCTGCACGGTGAACGGCACGCTCTACTGCCTGCGCAACGACCTCTCCCAGGGAGTGCTCTGGTACAACGCGCCGCTGCTGAAGAAGTTCGGCTACGCGGTCCCGACGACCTGGGAGGAGTACCAGGCGCTCGGCGAGAAGGTCGCCAAGGAGCACCCCGGCTACCTCGTGGGAGACGCGGGCGACTCCTTCACTCCCGAGATCTACCTGTGGGCGAGCAAGTGCGGCGCCAACCACATCACCGGCCCCAAGTCCGTGTCGGTCAACACCACCAGCGAGGCCTGCACCAAGATGGCCAAGCTGATGGACGTACTGATCAAGAACAAGTCCATGTCGATCAGCGGTGTCTTCAGCACCGACTTCGCCAAGAACAAAGCCGACAAGGTCCTGCTCATGCCCGGCCCGGCCTGGTTCGGCGGCGCGGTCTTCAAGGACACTCTCAAGACCCCGGCCAAGCAGATAGCCGTGGCACCCGTCCCGCAGTGGCGGGGTGACACCTCACCCTCCACCGGCAACGTCGGCGGCGGCACCTGGCTGCTGTCCAAGCACTCCACCCACATCAAGGCCGCCACCGACTTCCTGAAGTGGGTCACCACCGACAACGCCTACCAGGGCGAGAAGGCCCCCGGCTTCCCGGCGTACGCGCCCGCGGCCGAGAACTGGCTGAAGGCACAGGCCGCCTCCGGGTACTTCGTCGGGGACCTCAATACCCTCAAGGACGCCTCCTCGCAGGTGTGGTCCGACTGGGGCTCGGGCCAGTTCAGCCAGGAGGCGATCTGGGCCGCCACCGTCAAGCCCGGCATCACGCAGGGCAGGACGATCGAATCGCTGCTGCCCGCCTGGCAGGACTCGATCGTCAAGTACGCCAAGTCCAACGGATACCAGGTCTCCCAGTGACCCTCACGGACTCCCCGGCCGGCTCTGGCCGACGGCGCCCTCGCGGCCCTCGCGGCCCCTTTCGGCAGAGCCGCGCCGGCATGGCATTCGTCGCCGGCTACGCACTGCTGCTGATCACCTTCGGCGTCCTTCCGACCTGTTACGCCGTCTACTTCGCGTTCACGGACGCCGGAGGCGCGTTCACCGGCTTCACCAACTTCGTCACCACGGCAAGGGACTTCCGCTTCGTCGACTCCCTGGGCCATGTCGCCCTGTATCTGGTCTTCTGGCTCCTCTCGCTCGTGGTGTTCGTGCTGGTCCTGGCGCTCCTCCTGCATCGGCTGGCCTCCGGGCCGCTCAGCCGGGCACTGCGCTTCCTCTACTACATCCCCGGAGCACTCGCCGGCGCCGCGAGCGTCCTGGTGTGGCTGTTCATGCTCGACCCGACGGTCAGCCCGGTCAGCTCACTGCTGGAGACGCTGGGGTTCCACACCTTCGGCGAGGTCATCGCCCCCGGCAACCTGGCGCTGCTGTTCACGATCATCGCGTTCTGGACCGGCGCGGGCGGCTGGATCGTCGTCATGTACGGCGCGCTCAACAACATCCCCAAGGACGTCATGGAGGCCGCCCGCATCGACGGCGCGAACGGCTGGCAGACCGCCTGGCGGGTGCAGATCCCCATGCTCCGCAAATGGATCGTCTACATGGTGATCCTGGCCTTCGCGGGCGGCGCCCAGCTCTTCGTCGAGCCGCAGCTGCTCTCCCTCGCCAGCGTGGGCGTGGCCGGACGCGACTACTCGCTCAACCAGCTGACGTACGACTTCGCCTTCCAGATGAACAACATCAATGGCGCCGCCGCGGTCTCGGTGGAGCTCCTGGTCGTCAGTGTGTCGGTCGCCGGTGTCTTCGTCGCACGGTCGGGGTTCTTCGATGCCGACTGAGACCCGCCCCACCTCGCCGGTCACCGCCCCACGGACGGAACGGGATCCGAACGTCATGAGCCGAACTCGACACGCGGAACCACGGCGACCCGGCCGGCCCGCGCGGCACCTGGGCACCCGGCTCCTGGCCGGGTCCGTGCTCACCGTGTTCGTGGTGTTCTTCGTGCTGCCGGTGCTGTGGCTGCTGCTCGCGGCGACCAAGACCGATCGGCAACTCGTCCACGACAGCCCGCTGTCCTTCGGTTCCTGGGACACGCTGAGCGCCAACTGGCACGCGCTCACCGCATTCCAGGACAACGCCGTGTTGCTGTGGCTGGGCAACTCCGCCGTCTACGCCGCGATCTCGCTGGTCATCACGCTCTGCCTGGCCATACCGGCCGGGTACGCGCTGGCGATGACCGAGTTCCGCGGCCGGCGCACGCTGCTGATCGCGACCCTGGTCGTGATGCTGATGCCGAACGCCACACTGGTCGTGCCGCTGTTCCTGGAGATCAACGCGGTGCGCCTGGTCGGCACGATGTGGTCGATCATCCTGCCGTACTCGTTCTACCCGTTCGGGGTGTACCTGACGTACATCTACTTCACCACCGCGGTACCCAGGGACCTCCTGGCCGCGGCACGGATCGACGGCTGCTCCGAGTTCGGTGTGTTCCGGCATGTCGCCCTGCCCCTGGCCACACCCGTCATCGCGCTGGTCGGGTTCTTCAGCTTCGTCGCCAACTGGACCAACTACTTCCTGCCGTACGTGATGCTCCCGGAGAGCGACCAGATGCCGATCCAGGTGGGCGTCGGCAGTCTGCTCAGCAATGTGCCGTCGTTCAACCCGGCCGTCGGCGAACTCGCGATCCAGCGCCCGCAACTGGCACTGGCGACGCTGGTGGCCATCACACCGGTACTCGTCGTGTTCCTGTTCGCCCAGCGCTTCCTGGTCAGCGGAATGCTCGCCGGCGCCACCAAGGAGTGACAGCTCTCATGCCCTTCGGCCCTCACCCCAACGGCTCCGGGGACGACACCCCGGCCACGGACCGGTCCGCCCCCGCATCCGGTGTCCGGGCCACGGTGCCGCTGCTCGAACCACCCGGCTGGGCCGTGGCCCAGCGCGCCCTGTTCGAGCTGCTCGACCACGCCTGGCGCCGCTTCGAGCGCGACTTCACCGGCCCCGACGGACGGTTGACCTACAACGACCGGCTGACCAGCCGCGACGGTGTGGACGACTTCTACGAGGTGTTCTTCAACTGGCCCCAGCTGTACCTGCTCGGCGGTTCCGGCGACCTGCTGCCCGCCAGCGAGCGGCACTGGGAGGGCGTGACGAGGCAACTGACCGAACTGCACATGCTGCGTGACGAGTTCGAGCGGGGCTACGACTGGTTCCACCAGGGCGAGAGCCTGCTGCTGCTCTACTTCCTGTGCATGGCCGCCCCCGAGCGCTGGGGCGAACGGGCGCTGCGCTTCGCCGAGTTGTACATCGACCCCGCCAAGGGCAACTACGACCCCGAGCACCGCGTCATCACCCGTCCGCACAACGGCAGCGATCCCGAGCGCACCGGCCTGTTCGACGGCGCCACGTACCCCTGGCTGCCCAATGAGGCGGAGACCTACGGTTTCCCTCTCGACTGGCTCCCCGAGGCCGAGGGCGGCCCCTTCCCACTGTCGGCTGACCCGCGGCTGGGAGATCAAATGCGGGACCGGATGGGCGTCGGCGACACCGCGCTCAACCTCGCCGCGGCCGGTCTGGTCCTCAACGCCTGGATCCTGTCAGGCGAGGAGCGCTACCGGGACTGGATCGTCGAGTACGTGGGCGCCTGGCGCGAACGCACCCGGACACAGGGCGGCCTGATCCCGGACAACGTCGGCCCGGACGGGGTCGTCGGCAGCCTCCTGGAAGGACGCTGGTACGGCGGCCACTACGGCTGGTCCTGGCCGCACGGCTGGCACAGCGTCGGTCACGCGGCCTGCGTGGCGGCGCTCGCGGCGGCGACGGTCACCGGGGACGACGACTACCTCTCCATGGTCGCGACCTCGCTCGACACCCTCATCGACCGCGGCAAGGTGATGCCGAACGCGGAGGCGGACTCCAGCCTGCCCTCCAAGTGGGTGGCGGAGCTCGGTCCGGACCGTCACACGCCCACGCTCCACCTGCCGTTCCGGCACAACGACTCGGGCTGGTTCGACTACAACCCGGCCACGCTCCCCGTTCCGGTGGCCCTGTGGCACCACACCTCGTCGGAGGCCGACCGTGCCCGGCTGGAGCGGCTACGCGAAGCCGACGGCATCGACTGGCGCACCGTGCGGCCGTTCCGCGCCAAGGAGGAGTCCGGTCACGAGAAGGCGTGGTTCGCCTTCCTCGCCGGTGACGACCCGGGCTATCCGGAGCGAATCCTCACTGCCGCCCAGGCCCAGGTCCGGCACCGACTACGGCGCATCGACCGCTACGGCGACCTGGACGTGCCCGAGCCCGACATCCACGTGTGGCAGCAGTGCAACCCGGTGGCCACCGAGGCCCTGGTGCAGCTGACCTGGGGCGGCCCGCAGGTGCTGTACAACGGCGGTCTGCAGCAGGCGAGGCTGCGCTACCACGACGCCGACGCCCGCCGGGCGGGGCTTCCGGCGGACGTCGCCGCCCTGGTCACCTCCATCGACCCCGAGGCGACCACCGTCGAGCTGGTCAACCTCTCCCCCGGCACCGACCGCACGGTCATCGTCCAGGCGGGCGCGTTCGCCGAGCACACCATCGCCGGCGTCCGATACACGACCTGCACGGACGACGGCTGGATCGGGGACATGTACGACTACGGCCACACCGACCCGGTGGTCTCCGAGAGCGAAGCCCTCTGCGACGGACCGTTCCTGACGGTCCGACTGCCCGCCTCCACACGTATCCGGCTCACCCTGCGGTTGAGGCTGCGCACCCGCACCCCCAGCTATCGCACGCCGTTCGACACCTCGGCCGGCCGGCCCATCGCAGACCCGAAATCGGCTGTCACGAAAGGGGAATCGGCGTGAAGCGCATCACCCAGACCATCAGGCTCCGCCCAGAACACCGCGAGAGGTACCTCCGGCTCCACTCCGCGGTCCGGCCCGGCATCGAAGCTGCCCTGCACCGGGCGAACATCCGCAACTACAGCAACTTCCTCCACGGTGACGTGCTCTTCGGCTACATGGAGTACCACGGCGATGACTTCGAGGCGGACATGGCGACCATCGGGGCCGACCCCGAGACCCGGCGGTCATGGAAGCTCACCGACCCGTGCCAGGAACCATGGCCCGACCGGGGCGAGGGCCGCTGGTGGAGCGAGCTCCCCGAGATCTGGCACCTGAGCCCGCCCGGCCACGAAGCCACCGTCTGATCCGGCCCGCATCGGCCCGACCCGACTTGGATCTCCTCGTGAACACACCTGTGCTCGTCGACGCCCACCACCACCTGTGGGACCTCTCCCACCGTCCGCAACCCTGGCTCGACGACCCCGGTCTGGGGTCGATCCGCCGCACCTTCACCGCGGAGGACCTGCGCTCCGCCGCCACCCACCCCGTCGTGGGCCGGCGGCTGCACAGCACGGTGGTCGTGCAGTGCGTGGCGGAGGTCGCCGAGACCGAGGACCTGCTCGCGCTCGCCGAGCGGGATCCGCTGCTGCAGGCCGTGGTCGGCTGGGCCGACCTGACTTCTCCGGCGATCGGTGACGTGCTCGACGAACTGATCGCCGGACCGGGCGGCGGGTATCTTCGCTCCCTGCGCCACCTCATCCAGGGCGAGACGGACCCCAACTGGCTGCAACGACCCTATGTGGAACGCGGGTTGGGGGCGGCAAGGGATCGCGGACTGCGCTACGACGTGCTCGTGCGCGACCACCAGCTCGACCAGGCAATCCGGCTCGCGGAGCGCTTCCCCGACCTGCCCCAAGTGCTCGACCACGCGGGCAAGCCGGCCATCGCCCGGCGTGACCTTGCGGACTGGGAACGCCGGATCCGGGTGCTGGCCGGACACCCGCAGGTGGTGTGCAAGGTCTCGGGGCTGATCACCGAGGCCGACCACACCCACTGGACCACCGCCGGCATCCGTCCCGTCTGGGACGTGCTGCTCTCCGCCTTCGGCCCCGGCCGGCTGATGTTCGGCTCGGACTGGCCGGTCGCCAACCTGGCGGGCGGCTGGAACCGGTGGGCCGCCACCGTGGACGAACTGCTCACCGGCTGGAGCCAGGGCGATCTCCACGCGCTCCTCGCCGGCACCGCGACCGCGTTCTACGGCCTTCCTCCCCCCGCCGCCAGGGAGGGCGACACCATCGCACAGACGACCTGACCGGCTCCCGTCGCGCGGCGAGAGCCACCGCCGCCGAGCCACATCTCACGCCACGAACCCGCCACCGCACCAGCGCCGGACACACAGCCACGGATGCCGAGCCACACCGCGCCCGGGTCATGGCCCACTCCCGGCGATGTCTCGATGGCCGCCCTCGCCGAGGTCGAGGCGCTCATCGCCGGCGGCTCGGCCCACGTCAGACGCTGACCGGCGTCCCTCACCCCTGTCCCCAGGAGCACGTAGTGGACCACCGGAAGATTCAGAACAAGCCGGTCACCGTCACCGAGTTCGGCTTCGGTGCCTCGGTGATCGGCAACCTCTACCGGGTGACCTCCCCCCAGGCCGCGCCGGCCGCCGTCGACGCCGCCTGGGACGCGGGCGTCCGCTACTTCGACACCTCACCGCACTACGGCCTCGGCCTCTCCGAACGCCGGCTCGGCGACGCCCTGCGCGACCGGCCCCGTGAGGAGTACGTCGTCTCCTCCAAGGTGGGCCGCCTCCTCGTCCCCAACGAACGGGCGCGGGGCGTCGATGACCAGGGGTTCGTCGTACGGGACGATCTGCGCCGGCATTGGGACTTCAGCCGTGACGGTGTACTGCGTTCCCTCGAGGACACCCTGCGCCGTACCGGCCTGGACCGGCTGGACGTGGTCTACCTCCACGACCCCGACGACCACTGGCGCCAGGCCGCCGACGTGGTGATGCTGGCCGGGCGCTACACCCTGCTCGACCGGTCCGCCCTCGACGACGTCCTGCCCGCCGCGCAGGCCCACGGCAAGAGCGTCGTCGCGGTCGGTGTCTTCAACTCCGGCCTGCTCTCGCGGGACCGGCCCGCAGGGGGCATGAAGTACGACTACCAGGACGCCCCGACAGACCTGGTGCACCGGGCGCCGGCCATCGCCGAGGTCTGTGAGCGGTACGGCACCACCCTGCCCGCCGCCGCCATCGCCTTCCCCTCCGCGCACCCGGCCGTCGTCAACGTCACCCTGGGCATGCGCACCGCGGAACAGCTCCGGCGCAACGTCGAACTGCACGCCCGGCGCGTCCCCGACGGCCTCTGGGACGAGTCGCGTGCACAGGGCCTGATCAGGGCTGATGTCCCCACCGCGAGCGGCGACGGCCGCCCGCCCTCGAAGCCCTCAGAGCCGACGCGCTGAGTATCCGCACCACCTCTCACCGACACCCCCTGGATTTTCATCAACCGCACGCAACACCCCCCGTGGAGCCGCCCCATGTACGCCTTCCCGACCATCCGAACCACCAGGAGGGGCAGACGCCCCGTCGTCTCCGCCCTGCGTGTCCTGCCGTCAGCGCTGGCGACGGCGGTCTCCGCCGTCCTGCTGGCCTCCCTCACGATGCCGCCCGCGGCCTCGGCCTCGGCCGCCATTCAGGCGAGCTACTACGTCGCCCCCGACGGCCACGACTCGAACGCCGGCACGTTCAGGGCGCCGTTCAAGACCCTGCAGCACGCACGGGACGTCGTGCGCAGGGTCAGCGACAATATGACCGGAGACATCAACGTCTATCTCCGCGGCGGCACCTACCCGGTGAGCAGCACCATCGGCTTCACCTCGGCCGACTCCGGAACGAACGGGCACCGTGTCGTGTACGCCGCCTACCCGGGCGAAAAGCCGGTCCTGGACGCGGGCGTTCAGGTGACCGGCTGGACACAGCACAGCGGGAACATCTGGAAGGCCACCCTCAACCGCGACAACAAGCTCCGTGCTCTCTACGTCAACGGCAAACGCGCCCAGATGGCCTCGAAGACGATCGACTCGGCCGGATGCTACGCGACCTACGAGATCAGTCCTCCCTTGCCTTCCTGGGCCTGGGAGGCGGGCAAGGAGTGCGACGGATCCAAGTACAGCCTCTCCGATCTGCCTGCCATCGCGTCCAACCAGGATGACGTAGAGATCAAACGCTCGACGACCTGGACCACGGCGATCGTCGGCGTCCGGCAGATCACGAAGAGCTCGGACGGCGCCCATCGCGTGGCCATGTTCCAGCAGCCTGGCGCGGCCATCGCCCAGGGACCTCCGAACGGCAACTTCAGCCCCACCGGCAGCCACACGTTCATGAACGCGTACGAGTTCCTGGACCAGCCGGGCGAGTTCTACTTCGACAAGACCAACCACGCGCTGTACTACTACAAGTCCAGTTCCGAGGACATGACCAAGGCGAAGGTCTTCGCGCCCAACAACGTGTCCACCGTCCTCAAGATCGCCGGCAAGTCCAGGACCGACCACGCGCGGAACATCACCTTTTCCGGTCTCACGGTCGAGCACTCCGACTGGAACCTGGTCAAGGTGGCGGGCTCCGTCTTCCGGCAGGGCCAGCAGGGCAACGCCAGCTCGAACGTGTACGCAAAGGGGAACTTCCACGTCTACACGTACCGCAACGTCGACCTGCCGCCGGCCATCATCCAGATCGAGAACGCCGACCGGATCATCCTGCGGCGCAACACGGTGCAGCACACCGGTGCCGACGGGATCGCCCTGGCCAACGACGTCAGGGACTCGCAGTTGACCGGCAACTACGTCAACGACATCGCCGGGTCCGCCATCAGCGTGGGGCACCCCCAGCACGTGTACATCGGGGATCACACCTCCGAGAACAAGGAGAAGTACCCGGTGAACGTCGAGGGGCTCGTCAAGAGAATCTCGATCACCAACAACTACCTCTACGACAGCGCGGTCCTGTTCCAGGGGTCCAGCCCCGTGTCGGCCTTCTTCGCCGACACCCTGTCCGTGCAGCACAACCGCATCGAGAAGTCCCCGTGGGCGGGCATCACGCTCGGCTGGGGTTGGTGGAACTTCGACGGTTCGGCGGGCTCCATCAACCCTGGGAACCCGACCACCACGGCGAGGAACAACACCGTCAAGTACAACGAGCTCATCGACACCATGCAGACACTCGGCGACTCGGCTCCCATCTACACGCTGGGCAATCAGCCGGGCACAGAGATCAGCGACAACTTCCTCCAGGGGGTGCCGGCCGGCCACAAGTACGGAATGCACCCCGACGAAGGCTCCGCCAACATCATCGAGCACGACAACGTCCTCGACGTGGACCCGAACGTCGCGTACGCCATCAACTCCGGCACCTGGGGCCGTCAGCACGACCTGTCCATCACCGACACCTACGGCCCCGTCAACACGATCTACAACAGGGACGTCCCGAACAGCACCATCGACGACGTGCGCGTGTACGCGGACCGCGTGTGGCCGTCGCAGGCCTACAGCATCGCCGTGAACGCAGGGCTGGAAGACGCCTACAAGAACGTCATCCCCGCCGGCAACGTAACCGCGCAGGACTACGCGCTGCCCGCCAGCACCTTCACCGGCAAGGGGGTGACGAGCATTCCGGTCCGCAGCCCCGGAGACAGGACCAAGACGCTCTGGCTGGCTCCCCCCGGTACGAAGACGTTCACCGCCGGTCCCACCAAGACCAGCGCGAGCGGCACCTCGTCGTCCATCCACGTACCGCAGTCGGCCGGTGACTACGGCCTCTACGTCGTGGACGCCCGGGGGAACGCGTCCGCCGCGTCGAAGGCTCTGGTGCGGCAGCGCTGGAACCACGTCGACGACAAGGCGGCCGGGGTGACCTACTCCGGCACCTGGTCGAACCGGAACGACGACAAGGACCTGAACGGGTCCGCGAAGTTCACGAGCCGTGCGGGCAACTACGCCGAGCACCCGTTCACCGGCTCGGGCATCCGGTACCTCGGCATGAAGCAGCCGAACATGGGCAAGGTGGACATCTATCTCGACGGCACCCTCGCCAAGTCGGGCATCGACGCCTACGCCTCGACGGTGACGAAGCAGGTACCGCTGTTCGAGAAGACGGATCTCGCCGCCGGCCCCCACACGATCAGGGTGGTGTGCACCGGGAGGAAGAACGCCGCCTCCTCCGGCACCGTCTGCGCGGTGGACGCGTTCGCCTCCATCTCGTTCCCCGCCACGAACGCCAACTACAAGATCCTCAACAAGGACAGCGCCAAGGCGGTCGATGTCTCGGGTGGATCGATGTCCGCCGGAGCCGACGTCATCCAGTGGAACGACAGCGGAGCCCAGAACCAGAACTGGCGGTTCGTCGCGGTCGGTGACGGCAGCTACGAGATCGTCAGCCGGAACAGCGCACTGCTGATGGACGTCAGCAACGCCTCCAGCGCGGACGGCGCCTCCATAGTCCAGTCGTCGGACAAGAACGTCGCGAACCAGCGCTGGACACTGATCGCCGCCGGAAACGGCTACTACAAGATCAAGAACGTCAACAGCGCCAAACTGCTGGACGTGTCCCCGAGGGAACTCAGCTCGTTCAGACGACGGACACGAACGCCGACAGCCAGCTGTGGAAGGTCATCAACGTCGACTGATGCGCGAGAGAGGGTGAAAGGCCTGCGGGACGGTGCCGGCGAAGGAGGCCGGCACCGCCAGCCCTCACGCCGAAGCACGGGAGTGTGCAGTAGGGCTCGAACCACCTCGCGGCATTCGTGGCCCTCCTGTCCGGTCCAGCCCTTCACCGGCGCCCAAGCTCCTCCACCAGCAGCGTTAACTCGAAGTCTCGCGTACTCACCACTCCGCCCCGTAACTCCACAGCGGCGGCGGTGCTTTCCACCGCAGGACGCAGTGTGATCAGCAGACGGCCGTCAGGGGTACGTGTGCGCCGGACACCCCCGCTTCGCTCCCGCACCGACAGGACGAGTCCCAGACAGGTCAAGAAGATCTCCGCCTCGGCGGAGTCCAGCTGACCGAGCTCCGACAGCCGCACCGGGCCTCTGTCTGCCAGCGACCGCTCCGCGGCTTCCGCCGTCGCGTGTTCCTGCTTCTGCCGGGCTGCCAGCAGGCTCTTGGCGCGGCGCGCGTCGCGAATACGCGGCGGGGATCCCGTGTGCGCCCGAGGCCCACGCGAGCGCAGCTCCGCCGACACTGGAGCCGGCTCACTCTGCCACCAGCCGACCTCGGGCCGAGCATCGCAGTCGTCCTCGATCACACCAGGATGGCCGAGGTGCCTGGACGAGTAGGCGCCGAAAGCCGTACGCCACAAGGCGATGGTCTCGCGCCCGCCGCTGGTCATGTCGAACCCTTCGAACCAGCCGGCCAGGGCCACCAGATCCGCCGTTCGGCGCGCCCGCCGGAAGCGCGGGTCGTTGATGTGTCCGACGGTCATGACAATGAAGGCGATCGCGTCGGAGGCCCGGTCGAGCAGCAACTCGGCGACCGGTGGGCCGTCTTCGGCGGCCACGAACCAGCGGCGCAAGCCCTCCCACATCTCTCCCATCCGCTGGGCCTCGCGGACGACGACCTCCTCGTGGCTGACACCCAGGACCGGCGCGGCCTCCAGAGCCGCCATCTCAGTGAACCGGTGCGCCTACACATGCGCAGAAGCTAGGAGAAGGACCTCGCATCCCCACCTGACAAGGCGTCAGCAAAGTCAGCATCAGGTCAGCAAGAGTCCTGCCACAGCCACCCACAGACAGCCACACCGTGGAATCGTTAACCGCACCGGCCTGAGCCAGCCGGCTGTTTGGACGCCGTCCGGCAAGCAGGTGGAAGACAGCGAGAAGGCCCGATCGTCTTCCGCCCTGCAGCCACCAACGCTGACGCGTTTCCGCAGTTCAGCGCACCCTTCCCCGCGGTTTCAACGGCACGGACGGCACTTCCGGTGCGGGCAGTGGAGCCCCGTCGTACCCCTTCACCTCCCCGAACCGGGAGCCTTCCATCCAGTCCTGGCGGGCCTCTACGATCTCCTCTTGAGACCGCCCGATCCAGTTCCAAAACATGATCAGCTCCTCCTCGAACGGCTCACCGCCCAGGAGCATCAGGCCCGCGTCCGACTCCGCCCGCAGGGGCAGTTCGCTGCGGCCGCAGCCGAGGTAGAGCATCGAGCCGGGCAGAACCGGGACGCCGTCGACGTGGGCCTCGCCCGACATGGACAGGACGGCGTACTCGAAGTCCGGTTCCAGGGGGAGGCGTACGTCCGCGCCTCGGGTCAGGGCGAGGTCGGCGCCGACGATCGGAGTGAACGCCGTGCCGGGCGAGGTCGCGCCGTCGAGGTCGCCGAGGATGAGTGTGGCCTTGACTCCGGGTGCCGTGACGACCGGCAGGTCGGCGTGGTGTTCGAAGCGCGGGTCGGTGTGGCGGTGGCCGTCCGGAAGGGCGACCCACAGTTGCGCGCCGTGCAGGAAACGGGCGTGCGAGCGAGGGCTCTCCTCGGAGTGGCTGATCGCCCGGCCGGAGGTCATCAGGCCCAGTTCGCGCGGGCGGATCGTCTGGAGGCTGCCGGTGGAGTCGCGGTGCAGCACCTCCCCCTCGTGCAGCCAGCTGACCGTCTGCAGACCCATGTGGGGATGCGGCGGCACCTGCATGCCGGGTTCGTCGGCGATGTCGTCGGGGCCGTAGTGGTCGATGAAGCACCAGGCTCCGACCATCCGGCGGCCGAGGTTGGGCAGCAGCCGGCGGACCTCGCTGGACTCGCCCAGTTTGACGCGCCGAGGACTGAGGAGTTCACGTACCGGCTCCGCCACCACGAAGCCCCGGCCACCGCACAGAGCGGGGACCGCCTCGCGCTCAAGATTGCTCATGGCCACAACCTAGTCCGGCGGGAGGCCTTGCGTCAGCGCGTCACCGCGTCATCCGGGCGGCCGTGTCCTGGCAGCCCGGGAACCATATAGTAGCCATGTACATAGTAGTTATGTACATAGTAGTTATGTACATGGTAGCCATGTACTGTATCGCTCATGAGCAACGGTTCGGGCATGAGCAATGAGTCAGAGGGCGCGACGCCCGGGTTCCTGGTGTGGCGGCTGTCGATGAAGTGGCGGGTGGCCGTCGACCGGGCCGTCGCCCCGCTGGGGCTGACCCATGCGCAGTACTCGCTCCTGGCCTCGCTGTACGGCATGCGACGGTCCGGCGAACGGCCCAGTCAGCGCCGCCTCGCCGACCACACGGGACTCGAGCCGCTCTACGTGTCCAAGCTCGCCCGCGCACTGGAGACCGCCGGCCTTCTGGAGCGCACCCGGGACCCGCGCGACCCGCGCGCTGTGCAGCTCGCGCTCACCGAGCAGGGGCGTGAGGTCGCCGCGCGGGCCATCACCGTCGTACACGGGCTGCTTCAGCAGCTCCTGGAACCGCTGGGCGGTCTCGACAGCGCGCGGACCAGGGAGTTCGCGCGCGACCTGACGGCCTTGCTCGACGCACCTCTTGATCCCTTCAGCGAGAACGAGACGGAGCAGTCATGACCACCACCACACAACTGGTCGGCCCCCGCGTCATCGCCCTGGCCCACTACGCCGGCCGGGCGATCCTCGAGACCGTACTGACCCGGCACGGCGTCACCTTCCAGCAGTCCGTCACCCTTCGCCTCGCGGCCGTCGCCGAAGGCCCGGTCGGGCGCGAGGAGCTCGTCGACGGCGTCACCGGCGCGCTGAAGGTCGAGGCCACGGAGGCGCACGGCGTGGTCGACGAGCTGATCGCCGCACGGCTACTGGCCCAGGGCGAGGCATCGGGCGTGCGGATCACGGACGCCGGGCGGAGGCTCCACGACAGGACCTCCGGCGAGACGGCTCCCATCACCGCCCGGATCTACGACGGCATTCCGGCGGAAGACCTGGCCGTCGCCGGCCGGGTGCTCAGCCTGATCACCGAGCGGGCCGACGCCGAACTGGCCGCCCTCACCAAGTAGTGGAATATTGAACCAACCCGCTCGGTTGTCGGCCTCGAAGGAGGCCACGAGTGAACACGACCCACGACGCCACGTACTACGACGCCACGTACTACGGCCACGGGACACCGGCGGAGCGCTGGGAGCGCGCGCAGCTGTTCTTCGACGCCAAGGACTACGCGGCCGCCGCGCGTGTCCTGGTCGGGCTGGTCGAGGAGGTGCCCGAGCAGACGGGGCCGCGGCTGCTGCTGGCGCGCTCCTACTACCACTCGGCCCAACTGTGGCGTGCGGAGACCGAGTTGCTGACGATCGTCGAGCGCGACCCCGTCGAGCACTATGCCCGGCTGATGCTCGGCCGCACGCTCCAGCGGCAGGGGCGGCACGAGGAGGCGGAGTCGCATCTGCGGATCGCCTCGGCGCTCGCGGGTGACTTCGAGCAGCGCTGACCGCCGGTGACAGAGACGGTGCCCGGCTCCGTGAGGAGCCGGGCACCGGTGTCTGCGGCCCTCCGCTATTTCGCCGGTGTCCCGGCTTCGTAGGACCGCCGTCCCCGCCGGTAGGCGATCTCGCCCAGCAGGATGTCGACGGCGAGGAAGGCCGCCAGCGGGATGCCGAACAGCGGCAGGAAGTAGCCGAGCACGGCGACCCCGGCGAGCAGCGGGACCAGGATCTGCGGCGGTACCTGCTGCCAGGCGCCGCGCGGGATCGGCCGGCCGAAGGCGGAGCCGCGGCCACGCTGCCACCACATGCGGTAGCCCCACACGATGAGCAGGATCAGGGAGAGCGTGAGCAGCATCAGGACGATCTGGTTGGCCAGGCCGAACAGGATGCCGGTGTGCAGGTCGATGCCCCACCGGGTGAGCTTCGCGAGCAGGGGGTAGTCGGCGAACCGCAGCACGTCCATGACCTCGCCGTCGGCCGGGTCGATCGCGACGGAGTCCTGCTTCTCGGGCCAGCTGCGCTGTACCTGCTTGACGACGTACGCCGATGTCGCGTCGGCCGGCGGCACGATCTCCACCGGGTCGCCGAGGCCCTCGGCCCGCGCCGCCGCCAGGACCTTGTCCAGGCCCACGCCGTGTGCCGCGTCTCCCGCCTGCCCGCCCGCGGAGCCGTGGCCGGCGTGTTCACCGCCCGCCGCCGCCGACACCGACGGGGTGGCGTGCCCCAGCGAGGTGCGCAGCTCGTCGATGTTGGCCCCGGCATAGGCCGACCAGGTGAGACCGGTCGCCGAGAGGAAGAAGAACCCGGCCGCCGCCCAGACGCCGACGCTGCCGTGCAGTCCGAGCGTGCGGCGCCGTCCGTTCGTCCCCCGCACCTTGCGCAGGGCACGGCGGCGGGAGAACCACAGGACCAGCCCGCCGGCCGAGATCACCCCCAGCCAGCTGGCCGCCAGCTCGCTGTAGTAGCGCCCCGGTTCGCCCAGGTGAAGGTCCCGGTGGAACTCGTCGATCCAGGTGCGCAGCGGCAACGCGCCGGTCGAGCCGTACTGTTCGAGGGAGCCGCGCACCTTCGCGGTGTACGGGTCGACGAACACGGCGAGCGCGTGCCCCTCGTCGACGCCCGGGACGCCGGACAGCATGACCCTGGTCGTCGCGTCCGCCTCGGGTGAGGGGCGCACGGCCGAGATGGTGCCCTCGGGGTGGGCCTTGCGGGCGGCGGCCACCTGCTCGCTGATCGGCAGCTTCCGCTCGCCGACCGGGACGGTCAGTTCGTGGTCGTACACGATCTTCTCGGCCTGGAAAGAGGCGGCGTACAGCAGGCCGGTGACGGCGGCGACGAGGAGGAACGGCGCCACCAGCACCCCGGCGTAGAAGTGCAGGCGAAGGACCAGCGGGCGCAAGGGTGCCCAGCTGCTCTTCGACGGTGCCGGGGCGGCTGATTTCGGGGCCTCGTCCGTGGTGGTCGAGGGAGCGGTGGTCATCGGCGGGATTCTCCGGGGGACGTCTTCTTTGGCCGTTGCGGTGCGGTGATCGTCGTTGTGGTCGCGGTGCGTGGTGGTCGTTGCGGTGCAGTAGTCGGGGCGGCGGGGCGTTCAGTTCCCGAGGAGTGCACGTGATGTGCATCACATGAGCGGGGAGGGTGCCGTGTCATCCTGACGCGATGGGAACTCCGAGTGATCGCGCACCGCTGGCCGAGCGGGTCGAGGAACTCCTCGCGGACGGCCTCCCGTTGACCATCGTCGCGGCCGGGGACCCGGTGCTGCGGCGGGGTACCGAGCCGTACGACGGTCAGCTGGAGCCCGCGCTGCTGGCCCGGTTCGCGGAGGCCCTGCGCGTCACCATGCGCGCGGCGCCGGGGGTCGGTCTGGCGGCGCCCCAGATCGGTGTGCCGCTCAGGATCGCGGTGATCGAGGACCCCGCTCCGGTGCCGGAGGACGTGCGTCTCGCGCGCGGGCGGGTGCCACAGCCCTTCCGGGTGCTGGTCAATCCCATGTATGAGCCCGTCGGCGACGCGCGGGCCGCGTTCTTCGAGGGCTGTCTGAGCGTGCCGGGCTGGCAGGCGGTGGTGGCGCGCCACGCCGAGGTGCGGCTGACCGGGCAGGACGAGCACGGGCGGGCGCTGGACGAGGTGCTCTCCGACTGGCCGGCGCGGATCGTGCAGCACGAGACGGACCATCTCGACGGCGTGCTGTTTCTGGACCGGGCCGAGCCGCGTTCGCTGTCGTCCAACCTGGCGATGGCGGAGCGCTGGGCTCAGCCGACGCCGGAGGAGGCCGCGCGGGCGCTCGGGTTCGAGCTGCCGTAGGACAGAGAAAACCGGAGGCGGCCCGCGGGGCCGACGACCCTGTTGCGCCTCCTCGCGGGCCGGGACACCCCCGACAGCGGCCGGGTGGTCCGCGGGCACGGGCTGCGGCTCGGCTATTTCGCCCAGGAACACGACACGCTGGATCCGGAGCTGACGGTGCGCGAGCACCTGGCCGGTGCCGCCCCGCACCTCACCGACGGCGAAGTCCGCCAGGTGCTGGGATCGTTCCTGTTCACCGGCGACGACACGGACAAGCGCGTCGGTGTCCTCTCCGGCGGCGAGAAGACCCGGCTCGCCCTCGCCGGTCTGGTGCACTCGGGCGCCAACGTCCTGCTCCTGGACGAGCCCACCAACAACCTGGACCCGGCCTCGCGCACCGGGGTCCTGGCTGCGGTGGGCACCTACCCGGGCGCCCTCGTCATGGTCACCCACGACGAGGGAGCGGTGGACGCGCTGCGGCCGGACCGGGTGCTGCTGCTGCCCGAGGCGGAGGAGGACCTGTGGAGCGACGACTACCGGGAGCTGGTGGTGCCCGCGCACGCGTGATCCGGTCCCGGCGGCCTACGGGCGGGCCCGCTGCCCGCCCGGGCCGGGCCCGGTCAGGCGTCCCGGTACGCCTCCAGCAGCCGGAGCCACACCTCGCTGATCGTCGGGTAGGACGGGACCGCGTGCCACAGGCGGCTGACGGGGACCTCACCGGCCACGGCGATCGTCGCGGAGTGGATGAGTTCGCCGACGCCCGGGCCCACGAGGGTCACGCCGCGAAGGATCTCGGCCTCGACATCGACGACCATGCGGGCGCGGCCCTTGTAGCCGTCGGCGTACAGGCCGGCCCCGGCGACGGTGGACAGGTCGACGTCGACGGCCTTCACCCGGTGGCCGGCCTGTTCCGCCTCGGCCAGGGACAGGCCCACCGCCGCAGCCTCCGGGTCGGTGAAGACGACCTGGGGGACTGCGGCGTGGTCGGCGGTCGCGGCGTGGGCGCCCCAGGGCTGGGCGAGGAGGCTCTCCCCCGTGGCCCGCGCGGCGATGGCGGCGCCCGCGACGCGCGCCTGGTACTTGCCCTGGTGGGTGAGCAGGGCGCGCTGGTTGACGTCGCCCACCGCGTACAGCCAGTCGTGGCCGGCGACGCGGAGGCTGTCGTCGACCGGCAGCCAGGAGCCGGGTTCCATGCCGATCGTCTCCAGGCCGATGTCGTCGGTGCGCGGCGCGCGGCCGGTGGCGAAGAGGATCTCGTCGGCCTCGATGCGGTCGCCCTTGTCGGTGACGGACACGACGATGCCCTCGCGGGTCACCGACTCGACCGACGTGCCGGTGCGGACGTCCGTGCCGGCCTCGGTGAGCGCCTCGGCGATCAGTTCCCCGGCGAAGGGCTCCATCCGGGGCAGGAGGCCCTTGCCGCGGACCAGCATGGTGACCTGGGAGCCGAGGGCCTGCCAGACGGTGGCCATCTCGGTGGCGACCACGCCGCCGCCGACCACGATCAGCCGGCCGGGCACGCTCCGGGAGCTGGTGGCCTCCCGGCTGGTCCACGGCCGGACCTCGTGCAGCCCGGGCAGTTTCGGGAGGGACGCGCGGCTGCCGGTACAGACGGCGACGGCGTGCCGGGCGGTCAGGACGTGCTCGGCGCCGTCGGGGCCGGTGACCGTCACCGTACGGGGGCCGGCGAGCCGTCCGTGGCCGCGGTACAGGTCGGCGCCGATGGAGTCGAGCCACCCGACCTGGCCGTCGTCCTTCCAGTGGGAGGTGTAGTAGTCCCGGTGGGCGAGGACCGCGGCGGCGTCGAGGGGACCCCGCACCGACTGGCTCAGACCGGGTACGCGGCGGGCGTCCGCCCGGGCGATGACCGGCCGCAGCAGGGCTTTGCTGGGCATGCACGCCCAGTACGAGCACTCGCCGCCGACCAGTTCGCTCTCCACGACCGCGGTGGTCAGACCGGCGGCGCGGGCGCGGTCTGCGACGTTCTCCCCCACGGGCCCGGCCCCGAGCACCACGACGTCGTACGCGTTGGTTTCCGTTTCCGTCATGGGGTCAGTCTGGTGGGTGGTGTGCGCCCTGGCCACACGGGTAGGGGCGCGGAATACCTACCAGGTCGGCCGTGTTGTGCCGACGGTTTGCCCCCACACCAGGAAGAGGGATTTACACCATGAGCAGCACCGTGGAGCTCACCAAGGAGAACTTCGACCAGACGGTCACAGACAACGAGTTCGTCCTGATCGACTTCTGGGCCGACTGGTGCGGGCCGTGCAAGCAGTTCGCCCCGGTCTACGAGAAGGCGGCCGGGGAGAACCCGGACCTGGTGTTCGGCAAGGTGGACACCGAGGCGCAGCCGGAGCTGGCCGCGGCCTTCGGTATCCAGTCGATTCCCACGCTGATGATCGTCCGCGACCAGGTCGCCGTGTTCGCCCAGCCGGGCGCCCTGCCCGAGGCCGCCCTGACCGACGTCATCGGCCAGGCCCGGGGCCTGGACATGGACGAGGTCCGCAAGGCCGTCGCCGAGCAGCAGGCGCAGCAGCCGCAGGGGACCGAGTAAGCCGCCCGGGGGCGATCGGACGCCCCCGAGCAACCGGATCCGGGGCCGGGCCGGGCCTGCTGGGGCCGGGCACGGCCCCAGGTCGCGTCCGGCCCCAGGTCGCGTCCGGCCTAGAAGGGGTACGGGGCCACGTCCGCGCGTACCGTCGTCCAGCGCAGTTCGGTGAAGGCCTCCAGATTGGCCTCGCCACCGAAGCGGGCGCCGGTGCCGGATGCGGCCACTCCGCCGAACGGCGCCACGGCCTCGTCGTTCACGGTCTGGTCGTTGATGTGGACGATGCCGGTCGGTATGCGCTCGGCGAGGTCCAGGCCCCTGGCCGTGTCCCTGGTGACGATGCCCAGGGAGAGGCCGTACGGGCTCTGCGCGGCCAGGGCCGCCGCCTCGTCGGCGGTGGTGAAGGAACGGACGGGCGCCACCGGGCCGAAGACCTCCTCGGTGTACGCCGGGGTGTGGTCGTCGACATGGGCGAGGACGGTGGGCCGGTAGAAGAGCCGGTCGTGTGTGCCGCCCGCGGCGATCTTGGCGCCCGCCGCCCTGCTGGAGTCGACCAGGCCGCTGATCTTGGCGAGCTGTCCGGAGTCGATGATGGGGCCCAGGTGGACGTGGTCGCGGTACGGGTCGCCGACGGCGAGGGAGTCCGCCTTGGCGGCCAGCCGCTCGACGTACTCGTCGTACAGGGACGCGTGCACCAGGTGGCGTCCGGTCGTCATGCAGATCTGGCCCTGGTGGAAGAACGAGCCCCAGGCGGCGGTGGAGATCACCGCGTCGAGGTCGGCGTCCGCCAGCACGATCATGGCCGAGTTGCCGCCCAGTTCCAGGTGGGCCCGCTTGAGGTGCCGGCCGGCGGCCTCGCCGACTGCCCGTCCGGCGGCGGTGGAGCCGGTGAACGAGATGACCGGCACGCGCGGGTCCGAGACCAGGGCCTGTCCGGCGTCCGGGCCGCCGGGGAGGACCTGCAGCAGGTCCTGCGGGAGGCCCGCGGCGGCGAAGACCGCGGCGAGGGCCAGGCCTCCGCAGACGGCGGTGCGCGGGTCCGGCTTCAGCAGGACCCCGTTGCCCAGGGCCAGGGCCGGTGCGACGGAGCGGATGGACAGGATCAGCGGTGCGTTGAACGGTGAGATGACGCCCACCACACCGGCCGGGACGCGGCGCGTGTACGACAGGCGCGGCGCCTCGCTGGGCAGGACCTGGCCGGCCGGGCGGGAGGCGAGCGCGGCGGCCTCGTAGCACTCCTGGGCGGCGACGTGCAGCTCGAAGTCGGCCTTGCCGGGGACGGAACCGGACTCGCGGACGATCCATTCACGCAGCTCGGCGGCGTGCGCGGTGAACAGGTCGCCCGCCTTACGGAGGACGGCGGCGCGGGCGAAGTGCGGGGCACGGGCCCACTCGCGCTGGGCGGCGGCCGCGCGCCCGGCGGCGGCACCGACGTCCTCGGGGGTGGCGAGGGCGAGAGTGCCGAGGGCCCCGCCGGTGGCGGGCTCGGTGACGGTGTACCCGGGCCCGGCCAGGGCGCGGGGCTGCCAGGTCCTGGTGTCGAGCAGCGGCATGACGGCTCTCCGATCGATCGGTCACCGGCGTACGGGGTGGGTGGAACTCCCGCTGGAACGTGGCCGGTTCGGCGGTCACAGGGCAGGGCGCGGCGATCCGGGCAGCCGCGTGTGCTGCGACCGCGTTCGCACGCGCCCCCGTTTTGTTGACGATGCAACATCCTAGTCATGCGCAGGACGATGACCGGTGCCGCCTGCCGGCCGGAGAATTCCGGCCGTCCGCCGAGGAGTTGTCTTCCGGTCGGGTCAACTCGAGTCGCGGTGCAGCACCGTCGCGCCCAGCACCTTGTGCGTCTCGGGCTCGGTCATGGGCTTGCGTACGGCGCGGTCGACCAGTTCGGCGAGTTCACGGCCGGAGGGCAGTTCCAGGTGGACCGTGCTCAGCCGGGGCCGCAGCAGCCGGCCGAGCATCAGGTCGTCGGCGCCGACCACGGCCGTCTCCTCCGGGATGCGGATGCCCTCGTCCTGCAAGGCCCGCATCAGCAGCATCGCGTATTCGTCGTTGTAGGTGAACACGGCGTCCAGACCGAGGGTCCGCCAGCGGGCGGCGAGACGTGCCGCGTCCTGTTCCTCGTGGGCGAGGGGCAGTTCGGTCACCGTGGCGCCGGTGCCCCGCAGGGCGTGGCGCACCCCGTCGAGCCGGGGCGCGGAGAACGCCTCGAGGCCGGGTTCCTGCGGGACGACGACGCCGATCCGGCGGCGGCCGCGGTCGTAGAGGTGGGCGCCCGCGCTGTAGCCGACGACGTCGTGATCCATGAGCAGGGCGTGCGCGCCCTCGATGGTCTCGGGGCCGAGGGTGACCACGGCCCGGGCCCCGGAGCGCTTGAGCACCGCCACTCCGCGCGGGCCGAGTCCGGAACCGGGCACCAGCACGGCCACGGGCCGCAGTTCGGCCCAGGCGCGGGCGGCGTCGTCGCCGTGCGGGCCGCCGGTGCCGTACTGCACCACCGTGTAGTCCAGGCCGCCGAGCGCGACCTGGAGATCGGTGAGGAACCGGCTGTAGAGGGGACCGACCGGGAAGGTCGGCGCGGGAATGAGGACCATACGGCTGTGCCCGGCGCGCAAGGAGCGGGCCGCCGCGTGCGGCACGTACCCGAGTTCCTTCGCGGCCTCGTGGACCCGGCGGCGGGTGGGCTCGCTGATCCGTACGGCGCTGGTGTTGTTGAGGACGTAGGAGACGGTCGCGCGCGAGACGCCGGCCAGGCGGGCCACATCGGCGCTCGTGGGCACGGAGCGCATCGGTGCGGGGGACGGGGGCGCGGGCGTTTTCGGTATCTGCACCATGACGTACGGCATCTTGGCAGAAGCCCCAATGCGCCCATCAGGCGGGGGAGTTGTGACGAAGCCGTGAGCGTTCACGGAGGGGCGGGCGGGCGCCCTAGGGGTGGATTCCGTGCCCGTCAGCCGGTCGACCAGGTCGGTCCACGCCTCCTCGAGGCGGGCCAGGGGTATCCCGCACTGCTTGGTCAGGTGGTGGATCAGGGCCGGGTCGAGCTGGCCCATCAGCGTGTAGGAGAGGATCTCGCAGTCCGCGCCGGGGGCCGCCTGCCGCAGGAGCATGGCCATGTGGTGCCGCAGCACACGGCGGGCGGGGACGACGAAGCGGCGGTTCGCGCCGGGTTCGGCCGCCAGCTGCAGTTCCAGTTCGTCGACCGAACGGCGCAGCATCGCGCGGCCGAACGCCCGCAGCCGCTCCACGGGCGGCGCGCCGGGGCCGAGCGGCGGCGGGCCGCTGAGGAACGCGGCCTGGAACTTCTTCTCGGAGTGGTCGAGCAGTGCCGTCAGCAGGCCGGTGCGGTCACCGAACCGGCGGAAGACCGTGCCCTTGCCGACGCGGGCCGCCGCGGCCACCGCCTCCATCGTGACGGCGTCCGCGCCGCGCTCCGCCACCAGCCGCCCGGCGGCCTCCAGCAGCCGGGCCCGGTTGCGCGCGGCGTCGGCCCGCAGGCACGGCTCGTCGATCTCCGGGGCGCTGTCGACCTGGAGCAGCTCGGGACGGGCGACGGGCTCCTGAGGCGTCGGGAAGGGGGGCGGGGCGGTGGACATGAAGCCAGCGTAAAGCATCGGGAACAAAACTGGACCGCGGTCCGGTTAGGATGCTAGAACATTAAACGGACCTCGGTCCGGATCGTAACGGCTGTGTTTCGCAGCAGTCTTTCTCTACGTGGGAGTCAGCATGTCTGTTCGCATCCTCGCGCTCGTCGGCAGCCTTCGCGCCGGGTCGCACAACCGCCAGCTCGCCGAGGCGGCCGTCAAGCTCGCCCCCGAGGGTGCCGAGGTGAACCTGTTCGAGGGCCTCGCCGAGATCCCCTTCTACAACGAGGACATCGACGTCGAAGGCAGCGTTCCGGCCGCCGCCGCGAAGCTGCGCGAGGCCGCCGGGGCGGCCGACGGTCTCATCCTGTTCACGCCCGAGTACAACGGCACCATCCCGGCCGTCCTGAAGAACGCCATCGACTGGCTGTCCCGCCCGTACGGCGCCGGTGCCCTCAGCGGCCTGCCGGTCGCCGTGGTCGGCACCGCCTTCGGCCAGTTCGGCGGTGTGTGGGCGCACGACGAGACCCGCAAGTCCGTCGGTATCGCCGGCGCCAAGGTGCTGGAGGACGTCAAGGTGTCCATCCCCGGCTCGCTGACCCGCTTCGCCGAGACGCACCCGGCCGACGACGCCGAGGTCGCCGCGCAGCTGACCGAGGTCATCACCCGTCTGCACGGCCAGGCCACGGAGCCGGCCGCCTGACCCGTCACGCGACCGGTGCGACCGGTGCCAGGGAGGGGCCGCAGCCGGCTACGGCTGCGGCCCCTCCGGCGTGCTCGACGGTGTCAGACCGCTCGGGGCAGCTGCTCGGTCCGGTGGATCGGGGTCCCCGAGCCGGTGAGCGGCAGGCCAGTTCCTCCGCGCCGTGCCGCGACGATCTCCGCCGCGATGGACACGGCGGTCTCCTCGGGCGTGCGGGCCCCCAGATCGAGCCCGATCGGCGACCTCAGCCGGGCCAGCTCGCGCTCGCCGACTCCCGCTTCCCGCAGCCGCCGGTCACGGTCCTGGTGGGTGCGGCGGGAGCCCATGGCACCGACGTAGGCGACCGGCAGGCGCAGGGCCTCCGTCAGCAGGGGCACGTCGAACTTCGCGTCGTGGGTGAGCACGCACAGCACCGTGCGCCGGTCGGTCTCCGTCGACCGCAGATAGCGGTGGGGCCAGTCCACGACGATCTCGTCCGCGTCGGGGAAGCGGGCCCGGGTGGCGAAGACCGGGCGGGCGTCGCACACGGTGACGTGATGGCCGAGCAGCTTGCCCGCCCGCACCAGGGCCGCCGCGAAGTCGATCGCGCCGAAGACGATCATGCGGGGCGGCGGCACGGCCGACTCCACGAGCAGGCTGAGACCGCCCGGGCAGTGCGAGCCGTCCTCGGAGAGCTCGACCGTGCCCGTGCGGCCGGCGTCCAGCAGGGCGCGGGCCTGGCCGATCACCGTGCGATCCAGGTCCGGGGTGCCGCCGAGACCGCCTGCGTGCGAGCCGTCGGGGCGTACGAGCACCGCCCGGCCGAGGAGCCCTGCGGGCCCCCGGGCCACCCGGGCGAGAGCCACCGGCTGGCCACGGGCGGCGGCCGACAGCGCGGCGGTCTGGGCTGTCTTCGAGGCGTCGTACGGGGTGATCATGACGTCGATGGTTCCGCCGCAGGTCAGACCGACGGCGAAGGCGTCCTCGTCGCTGTAGCCGAACCGCTCCACGAGCGTCTCGCCCTCCTGGAGGGCCTGGAGGCAGAGGTCGTACACGGCTCCCTCCACGCAGCCTCCGGAGACCGAGCCGATCACCGTGCCCTCGCTGTCGACGGCCAGGGCGGCGCCGGGAGGGCGCGGGGCGCTGCCGCCGACGGCGACGACCGTGGCGACGGCGAACTCCCGGCCCTCCTCGATCCACTCCTGAAGTGGTCGGGCGAGGTCAAGCATCGCCGCCCGCCATCAGGACACGGTCGGGCCGGATCGGCAGGTTCCGGTGGCGTACGCCGGTCGCGTGCCACACGGCGTTGGCGACCGCGGCGGCGGCACCCACGATGCCGATCTCGCCGATGCCCTTGATGCCGACCGGGTCGTCCGGGTCGGGGTCGTCGACCCAGTCGGCCTCGATGTGGGGCACGTCGGCGTGCGCGGCGACGTGGTAGCCCGCGAGGTCGGCGCCGTAGAGGCCGCCGCTGGCCCGGTCCCGTACGGCCTCCTCGTGCAGGGCCATGGAGATACCCCAGGTCATGCCGCCGACGAACTGGTTGCGGGCGGTGAGCGGGTTGACGATCCGGCCGGCCGCGAAGATGCCCAGCATGCGGCGGACGCGGACCTCACCGGTGGCCGGATCGACGGCGACCTCGGCGAACTGCGCCCCGAAGGAGTGCCGCTCCTTCTGGGCGAGGGCGCCGATGGCCTCGGTCGTGTCGGACCGCACGGTGATGCCCTCCGGCGGGATGTCGGCTCCCGGCGCGAGGCTTTGGCGCAGCTCGTCGGCGGCGGCCGTGACGGCCCAGGCCCAGGAGCGGGTGCCCATCGAGCCGCCGGCGATCATCGCCGGGCCGAGGTCGCTGTCCCCGATGCGGACCCGGACGCGGTCCGTCTCCACTTCCAGGGCGTCGGCGGCGACCAGCGTGAGCGCGGTCCTGGCTCCGGTGCCGATGTCTGCGGCGTTGATCCGCACCGTGAAGGTGCCGTCCGCCTCCGCGGTGACAGCCGCTGTGGAGGGCATGGCTCCGGCGGGGAAGGAGGCGGCGGCGGTGCCCGTGCCGAGCAGCCAGCGGCCGTCGCGGCGCACTCCCGGCCGCGGGTCCCGGTCCGCCCAGCCGAACCGGCGGGCGCCCTCACGGAAGCAGGTGATGAGGTTGCGGCTGCCGAACGGCAGCCCGGACACCGGGCCCACCTCGGGCTCGTTCCGTATGCGCAGCTCGATCGGGTCGAGGCCGCACCGCTCGGCGAGTTCGTCGAGCGCCGACTCCAGGGCGAACGAGCCCGGTGCCTCACCCGGGGCGCGCATCCACGTCGGGGTCGGTACGTCGAGCCGCACGATCCGGCTGGCCGTGTGGTGGGCGTCGGCGGCGTACATCGACCGGCTCGCCGCAGCGCTCGGCTCGACGAACTCGTGCACGGCCGAGGTGAGGTTCAGCGACCGGTGCTCCAGCGCGCGCAGCCGCCCGTCCGGGTCCGCGCCGAGCCTGACCCGCTGGGCCGTGGGGCTGCGGTACCCAGCGAGCGAGAACATCTGCCGGCGGGTCATGACGACCCGGACCGGACGCTGCAGGACGGTCGCGGCCATCACGGCGCCCACCTGGTGCGCACGGACACCCTTGCTGCCGAAGCCGCCGCCGACGTGCTCGGACCGCACCCGCACGGAGGCCGGGTCGAGGGAGAACAGGTTGGCGAGCTCGCCGGCGACCCAGATGGTGCCCTGGTTGGAGTCGACGACCTCGAGCCGGCCGCCCTCCCACCGGGCCGTCGCCGCGTGCGGCTCCATCGGGTTGTGGTGTTCCTCCGGAGTGGTGTACTCCGCGTCCAGCACGACGGCCGACGCCGCGAGCTCGGCCTCCAGATCGCCCTTCTCGACGACGCCCGGCATGTGGCCGTCCAGCGCGTACGCCTCGCTCTCCCGCTCGGCGGAGAACGCGATGTCGTGCGGCTCCTGGTCGTAGTGGACCTGGAGGGACTCGGCGGCCTCCCGGGCCTGTTCGGACGTCTCGGCGACGACCAGCGCCACCGGCCAGCCCCGGTGGGCCACCCGGTCGTGCTGGAAGAGGGCGATGCTCGGGTCCGGGGCCATGCCCATCAGCCCGGCGTAGTCGGTGTCGACACGCGGGGCGTTCTGGTGGTGGAGCACGGCGAGGACACCCGGCATGCCGAGCACGGGCTCGGTGTCCAGGGCGCGGACGCGGCCGCGGGCGACGGTGGACAGCACCAGCCAGCCGTGGGCGAGTTCGGCGAACGGGATCTCGCCGGCGTAGCGGGCGGCGCCGGTGACCTTGTCGCGGCCTTCCACGCGGGTGTGCGAGGAGCCGACGGAGCCCCTGGTGACGGTGGTCATCGGGTGGCCTCCTCGGCGAGTTCGCTCAGCACGGCCACGACGAGGTTGCGCATCAGGGTCACCTTGTATCCGTTGTGGGGCAGGGGCCTGGCGGCGGCGAGTTCGAGCTCCGCGGCGGCCGCGAACGTCTCGGCGTCGGCGGGGGCGCCGAGCAGGACCCCCTCGGCCGCGCGGGCCCGCCAGGGGCGGGAGGCGACGGCCCCGAAGGCCAGGCGCACGTCGTGCACGACGCCGTCCCGGACGTCGAGCGCGGCGGCGATCGAGCCGATGGCGAAGGCGTACGAAGCGCGCTCGCGCACCTTGCGGTAGCGGGAGTGGGCCGCGACCGGGGCGGGCGGCAGGGTGACGCCGGTGATCAGCGCGCCCGGCGGCAGGGCGGTCTCCAGATGCGGGGTCTCCCCACGGGCAGATAGAAGTCGGCGAACGGCACCTCCCCCGGCCCGTCCGCCGTCTCGTAGGACACGGTCGCGTCGAAGGCGGCCAGGGCCACGCCCATGTCGGAGGGATGGGTGGCCACGCAGTGGCCGGAGGCGCCGAGGACGGCGTGGTTGTGGTGCTCGCCCTCGATCGCCGGGCAGCCGCTGCCCGGGCTGCGCTTGTTGCAGGGGGCGGTGACGTCGGCGAAGTAGCCGCAGCGGGTGCGCTGGAGCAGGTTGCCGCCGACGGTGGCCATGTTGCGCAGCTGCCCGGAGGCACCGGCCAGTACGGCCTGCGCCAACGCCGGGTAGCGGCGCCGGACTTCGGGGTGCGCCGCGAGATCGCTGTTGGTGACGGTCGCCCCGATGCGCAGCCCTCCGTCCTCGGTGGGCTCGACGCGGTTCAGGGGCAGTTCGCGTACGTCGACGAGGAGGGCGGGCCGCTCCACGCCGGTCTTCATCAGGTCGACCAGGTTGGTGCCGCCGCCCAGGAAGCGGGCTTCCCGGTCGCCGTCGAGCAGCGCCACGGCGCCGGAGACGTCGTAGGCCCGCTGGTAGCCGAACTCCCTCATACCGCTGCCCCCTTGGACTCCGCGGCGCGGGCCACGGCCTGGACGATCGACACGTACGCGCCGCAGCGGCAGAGGTTGCCGCTCATCCGCTCCCTTATCTCTTCCGGCGTCAGGGGTGGTGGTCCTGCCTCGGGCCGTACGTCGTCGGTGGCGGCGCTCGGCCAGCCGGCGGCGTGCTCCTCGATCATCGCGATGGCCGAACAGATCTGTCCCGGCGTGCAGTAGCCGCACTGGTAGCCGTCCAGTTCGAGGAACGCCTGCTGCACGGGGTGCAGCCGGTCGCCCTCGGCCACGCCTTCGATGGTGGTGATCTCGCGCCCTTCGGCCGCCACGGCCAGTTGCAGACAGGCGACGCTCCGGCGGCCGTCGACCAGGACGGTGCACGCGCCGCACTGGCCCTGATCACAGCCTTTTTTCGTGCCGGTCATGTCGAGTCGTTCGCGCAGGGCGTCGAGCAGCGTGGTGCGGTGGTCGACGGTCAGCGTGTACTTCTCGCCGTTGACGGACAGGGTGAGGTCGCTGGACGTCGATGGGGGCATGGAAGCCTTCTCTCTCAGTGTCGCGAGGCCGGGGGGCGGGGGCGGGAGCGCTGTGGGGGGGGTGGTGCAGGTGGTGTTGCCGGTCGGTGACCGGGCAGGATGCGGGGCGGGTCGGCCGGGGTGCGGCCGTCGCGGGCTGTCCGCGCGGACGGCACATCGATACGATGGAGCAAGCGGACAGTTGTCCGCCTCCCGGAAACTTAACGGACAACTGTCCGCTTAACAAGGGCCGGGTTTCGGCCATGGGATCGCGAGGAGGGCGAGTGCGGCAGAAGAAGGACGCTCCGCTGCGCTCGGACGCGCAGCGCAATCGCGAGCGCATCCTGGAAGTGGCGTTGGAGGAACTGACGCGTTCGGCGGACGCGCCGCTGAGTTCGATCGCGAGGAAGGCGTGCGTCGGGCAGGGGACCTTCTACCGCCACTTCCCCAGCCGTGAGGCGCTCGTCCTGGAGATCTACCGCCACGAGATGCAGCAGGTCGCCGACACCGCCGCACCCCTGCTCGAGAGCCGGGAGCCCGACCGGGCGCTGCGGGAGTGGATGGACCGGCTCGCGCGGTTCGCCATGACCAAGGCGGGCCTGGCCGACGCCATCCGCCAGGCCACCAGCGCGCCGGGGCAGCCCTCGAAGCCGGGGCACACCCCCGTGACGGAGGCGGCCGAACTGCTACTGCGCGCCGCCGAGGAGGCCGGCACCATCCGTCCGGGAGTCACCGCGGACGATCTCTTCCTCACGATCGGCGGCCTCTGGACGATCGACCCCCACACCGACTGGCAACCGCGCGCCACCCGGCTGCTGGACTTCGTCATGGACGCGCTGCGGGTGGGGGCGCCGGGGCGCTGAGGGGTCCACTCCTCGGGCGCCGCCTGGTGCATGCGCCGCGGGCGGTCAGGCGACCGCCGTGCGGGCCAGTTCGCGCAGCTCCCGCAGGGCCGCCGCGACCGCCGGGCGGGCGTGGCCGCCTCCTCGGGTGCAGGTCAGGAGCTTGCGGTGAGGGTTGCCTGTGCAGCGGACCCGGGTGATCGGGAGGTGCGGGGTCAGATGGGCCAGGCGCGGGACGAGGGCGACGCCGAGCCGGTGGGCGACGAGGTGGGCGGTGACGTTCCAGTCCAGGGCGTGGTGGACGACGTCGGGAGTGAATCCCGCCGCGCCGCAGGCGGACAGGACGTGCGGTCGGCAGGGGCTCTCCTCCACCGGCGCGATCCACGTCTCGCGTGCCGCCTCTGCGAGGTCGACCCGGGCCCGCCCGGCGAGCCGGTGCCCGTCGGGGACGACCAGGTCGAACGGGTCGTCCAGCAGCGGCTGCTGGTCGAACCGCGTGTCGCTCAGCGGCGGGTTGAGCGGGGTGGCCTCGACGATCGCCAGGTCGGTCTCCCCCTCGAAGAGCAGGTCGAAGCTCTCCGGAACGCCCACCTCGCTGATCCGTACGGACAGCCGCGGGTGCCGCTCGCCCAGCCGGGCCGCCATCGGGGCCAGCAGCACCGAGACGGCCACGGGGAATCCGGTCACGCGCAGCACCCCGGAGGGTGCTCCGTGGTCGGCCCGTAGATCGAGTTCGGCCAGGTCCCAGCGGGCCTGGATGGCGTCGGCGTGCGCCAGGAGGCTCTCGGCGGCCGGAGTGAGACGCACCCCGCGCCCCTGGGGCTCCAGCAGATCGACGTCCAGGTCACGGGCGAGCTGCCGGATCTGCTGGGAGGCGGCGGACGGAGTGAAGTGCAGGGCCCGGGCGGCCGCGGTGACCGTGCCGTAGTGGGAGACCGCCCTGAGGACGTGCAGCCTGCGCAGGTCAATCATGTAGCCCAGGTTTCACAATGGCGTCCACAAAGTCAACCTGGACGTGTACGGATATCTCGACGCACCCTGGCTGTGTCGCGACGGTCAACCAGCCACGACGTACGAGGAGTCAGTCATGACCAGCACCAACGCCACCGCCTGCCCGCACTGCGGCTGGCCGGACGCAGGCGAGCCGTTTCAGGTGCTGTCCCGGCACACCACCGCGACGGGCCGCACGGAGTGGACGCGCTGCGGGTGCGGCTCGCTGCAGGTCCGGGTCGTCGACGGCTGCGGGACGCGCGTCGTCTCCCGCGGCGGTCCGGCCTCCGGTTCCGCTCCGGCACGCTCGGGCACGGCGTGCCGCTGAGCGCTCAGGCTCCGCCGTGCCGCGCCAGCCGCTCCCCCAGCGGGCTGCGCCGGTAGAGCACCCGGCGCCCGTCGCGGGCCCGGGTAACCAGGCCCGTCGCGTGCAGGACGCGCAGGTGCTGGGACACGGCACTCGGGGTCACGCCCAGGCGCCGGGCCAGCTCCACCGTCGGGAGCGGCTCGGCCAGCAGCCGCAGCAGCGTGGTGCGGGGGGCGCCGAGCAGGGCCGCGAGGGCGGTGGCGTCCGGCTCGGGTTCCGGCTCCCACAGCGTCGCGGCACCCCGGCTCGGGTAGGCGAGCATCGGCGGTTCCGCGGCGCTGACCGGGGGCGCCGGCTGGTGCGCGAACAGGGAGGGGACCAGACGCAGGCCCCGCCCCGAGCCGTCCACGTGATGGCGTCCGCGCATCCGGTCGACGCGCAGGACACCCTCGTCCCAGCGCAGGTTGCGGTGCAGATCGGCGAAGAGCAGCCGGGCACCGCCGGTGGCCAGCTGCCGTGCCCGGTGGGTGATGTCGGCCTCCAGGACGAGCCGCATCCGGGGCCAGGACGGCAGCAGCGCCGACTCCCAGTAACGGCGCAGGAGTGCGCACAGCTCGTCCAGCAGCTCCGCGACCGGCGCGTCACCGGGCGCGGCGACCGCCCGCAGCACGTCCGGCAGGGGCCGGGGCGCGTGGGCGGCGAGCAGGTCGCGGCGTACGGCCTCCGGTGGTGTGGCGCGTACGACGGTGAGCTGTTCGTCGAGGGTGGGCGCGAAGGACGTCGGCCTCGGGGTCAGGAAGTCGGGCAGGGCCAGGGTGTCCCCCACCAGGGCGGCCAGCAGCCGGGCGTCGGCCGGGTCGAGTGCCTGGAGCACGGTGGCGCGCCACCGGACGTGCAGGGGGTAGAGGGCGGGGGCGCGCAGGGCACGCAGGCTGCCCATCACCTCGCGCAGGGGCGAGATCGCGAAGCGGGTGTCGGCGAGGTCCTCGACGTCCAGCCGGAAGCTGATCATTAAGGCCCCCGCTACATTCTTTGGCAATCGCCCGGCCCTGGCGTGGACTTCGGCCCATGACGGATCACGACCACCGGCAGCGTACAGCGGAGCCGGGCGCGAGCCCCCGGCTGATCCTGGTGCTGGCCCTCGTCTGCGGCGCGGCCGTGGGCAATGTGTATTTCCCGCAGGCCGTCAGCCCGTTGGTGGCGTCCGGCCTGCGTGTCACGCCCGACGCGGCCGCCGCGGTCGTCACCGCGACGCAGTTCGGCTACGCGGCCGGGATCTGCCTGCTCGTACCGCTCGGCGACCGCCTCCCGCACCGCCCGCTGCTGGTCACTCTCCTCACCGTCACCGGCTTCGGGCTGCTCGCCGCGAGCGCCGCGCCGGGGCTGGTGCCGCTGGTGGGGGCCAGTGCCCTGGTGGGCGTGACGACGGTGGTGGCGCCGCTCGCCGGGCCACTCGCAGCCCGTCTCGTGCCGAAGGAGCGGCTCGGCGTCACCGGCGGCACGCTGCTGAGCGGCTCCCTCGCGGGCATGCTGCTGTCGCGCGCGGTCGGCGGTGCGCTCGGGGACTGGCTGGGCTGGCGGGCGCCGTACGTCCTGGCCGCCGTGCTGTCCCTGGCGGTGGCAGCCCTGTCGGCGCGCCTCCTGCCGCGGACGATTCCGCCGTCCGCCCAGCGCTACCCGGCGCTCCTGGCCGAGCCACTGCGTCTGCTGCGCACGGAACCCGAACTGCGACGCTCCTGCCTGTACCAGGCCCTGGTGTTCGCCGGCTTCTCCGCCGTGTGGACGGCTGTGGCCCCGCTGCTCACGGGGTCGTCGTACGGCATGGGCGCGGGTGCGGCGGGGCTGCTCGCCCTGGTCAACGCCGTGACCATGGTGTGCACGCCCGTCGCGGGCCGCCAGGTCGACCGGCACGGGCCGGACGCGGTCAACCGGGTGTGCTTCCTGGTGGTGGGTGTCTCGGCCGCGGTGCTGGCGCTGGGCGGTCTCGGTGGCGCGGTGGGGGTGGCGGCCCTGGTCGTGGGAACGCTGCTGCTCGACATCGGCATGCAGTCCGGGATGGTGGCCAACCAGGTGCGGATCCAGGCGCTGCGGGACGAGGTGCGCAGCCGGCTCACCACCGCGTACATGACCTGCGCGTATCTTGGTGGCGCCGTCGGCTCGTGGCTGGGCATCGTCGCGTACGGCCGCTACGGGTGGCTGGGCGTGTGCGCGCTGGTCGCCGCGCTCACCGCGGTCGCCCTCGCCCATCACCGCGGCGCCACCCGGCACCGCGGCGCCACCCGCCGAACGGCGGGCAGGTTCCGCCGCTCGGCGGCGCCCGCTGCCGGGGCGGCGGGGCCGACCATGGCAGCACGAGCCGCCGCGACCTCGCGTGAGGAGACGCCATGACGCATGTTCCGCCGCCGTTCGACCCGGAACTCGCCGGAGCCCTTGAGCTGATCAAGGACATGATCAGCCCGGGTCTCACACCGGACCAGATAGCCGAGGTGCGCCAGGGCCCGGGCATAGAGCTGCTGGCCGAGCTGGACCTGACGATGGGCGGGACGTTCGAGGTGGAGGACCGGCAGGTGCCCGGTCCCCAGGGCGAGCCCGACATCTCGTTGCTGATCTGCCGGCCTGCCGCTCCGGCGCCCGCCGGTGCCCGGCCCGTCATCTACCACGTGCACGGCGGCGGCATGGTCATCGGGAACAACCGGGTCGGGGTCGACGTCCCGCTGGCGTGGGCGCGGGCGCTGGACGCGGTCGTGGTGTCCGTGGAGTACCGGCTGGCGCCGGAGCATCCGCATCCCGCACCGGTCGAGGACGTGTACGCCGGGCTGCTGTGGACGGTCGACCACGCAGCCGAGCTGGGCGCCGACCCCGAGCGGATCGTCATCGCGGGTGCGAGTGCGGGCGGCGGGCTGTGCGCGGCCCTGGCCCTGCTCACCCGGGACCGCAAGGGGCCGCAGCCGATCGGGCAGCTCCTGATGTGCCCGATGCTCGACGACCGCAACGACACGCCCTCGACACACCAGATGGCGGGCCTCGGAGTGTGGGACCGCACCGCCAACGAGACCGGCTGGACCGCGCTGCTGGGCTCGCGACGGGGCGGGCCCGACGTACCGGCGTACGCGGCACCGGCTCGTGCCGAGGATCTGACCGGGTTGCCCCCGGCCTTCCTCGACGTCGGCTCGGCGGAGACCTTCCGCGACGAGGTCGTCGCCTACGCTTCGCGCATCTGGCAGGCCGGCGGCGTGGCCGAACTCCATGTGTGGCCCGGCGGCTTCCACGGCTTCGACGGTTTCGCACCCCAGGCGGCGCTGTCCCAGTCGGCGAGGGCAGCGCATCTGGACTGGCTGCGGAGGCTTCTGAACGGGTGACGGCAGGGCTCCACTCCTGACCGGGCAGCCGCATGGCGCACCATAGGCCTATGAAAGAGCTGGCCGGACGCCTGACCGCGCTCGACCCGGATGCCGGTGCGGCGGTCCGGGTCATCGCCTACTTCGACCGCCTGGCCGAGTCCAGGGCCGGTGTCGAGGCCCTCGTACGCGGCGCCGCCGTACTCTCCGGCTGCCCCGCCCGCCTGGTGGACCCCGAGCGCCGCGTCCACGTCCGCGTACGGCCCGACGGCACCCGCCAGGACACCGACACCCCGCCGGACCCCGCCTGGCCCTCCGCCCGGCTGAGCCCGAACGGGGCCGCGGTGCTGTGGCTGGAACGGGGCGGAACGGAGGGGGACGGGGGCGTCGCGGAGGGGGTCGTAGCCCACCCCGGGCCGGTCGGCGCGGAGGCCACCGGGGCCGGGAACCGTCTGGGCGATGCGGACAGGGCCGGTGCGGCAGTCGCGGAACCGGCCGGAGCAGAACCCGGCACAGGCGAGGCAGAGCAGGCCCCGCCGGCAGCCGGTGCGGTCATCGCGGAGAGTCCTGAGGCAGCCCCCCACCGAGTCGACGCACAGCACGCCGGGGCCTCGCCCGGTGCGACAGGCGCGGAGCAGGGCGGGGCAGGACCCGGCGCAGCCATCGCGGGGCGCGCCGGGGCGACGCCCAGCCGGGTAGGCGCGCAGCAGGTCGGGACCGCGCCCGGTGTGTTCGTCACGGAAGACGCCGGGGCGGCATCCGGCCGGGTCGGCGCCCAGCAGGCCGCAGCCGAATCCGGCCCGGCCGTCGCGCGGCCCGCCGTGCCCCCGCCCAGTGTCGTCGACGCGGTGATCCTCGAACGCGCCGCCGCTGCCCTGCGGCTCGTTCTCGACCGTACTCGTGGGCGGGCCCCGGCCGATGATCCGGCGTTGGTCGAGACGCTCCTCGACGCCACGGCCCCGGAGCAGGCCCGTCTGTATGCCGCCCGGCGCCTCGGTCTGGACCTCACGGCACCGGCGCGGGTTCTCGTGCCGCTGAACGACCGGCCTCGGGTCGAACCCGCCGGGGCGCAGGACGCGGGCGTCGCGGAGTCCCGCCCGGCTCCCCCGGGCGCCCGCTTCGGGGTCGGGCCCGCCGTGCCCGTGCTCGAGCTGCCCCGGTCATGGGCGGCGGGCCGTACCGCCCTGCGGTTCACCGCCGAGGGGACCCCGCAGGACCCCGGGCCGCGGGTCGTGCACGCCGACGAGCTGGGCGGGATCGCCCTGCTCGCCGACCTCGTCGTACCGGGAGCCGAGCCGCCGCCCGACGTCCGTGCCCTGGAAGCGGCCGCGGCGGCCACGCCCTGGTTGCCGGCCACCCTGCACGCGGTCGCGTCCAGTACGAGCCTGCGCGCGGCCGCCGCCGGGATCAACGTCCATCACTCCACGCTCCAGGACCGGCTGACACACGCGGAGCACCTGCTCGGCTGGCCGCTGCGCACCCCGCAGGGCCGCCTCCGGCTCCAACTGGCCCTGGCCATGCGGCACCTGGCCCGTCCGTAGCCGAGCGGCCGCGCCCGGGGGCCACCCGGTCGTGATACGCCCCGTCGTGATCCAGATCGCGCCACTGGCCCGTGCCACCGCCCGCTGCCCGGGAGAGACTGTCCGGGCGCCGTCCGTACGAGGTTCAGGAGCATGAGGCATGAGCGTGCAGCGTTATCCCCTGTCCGGGGTCACGGTGGTCAGTGTGGAGCAGGCCGTGGCCGCGCCCTACGCCACCCGGCAGCTCGCCGACCTCGGTGCCCGTGTGATCAAGGTGGAGCGGCCGGGCGGCGGCGACTTCGCCCGCCGTTACGACGCGACCGTGCACGGCCACTCCAGCTATTTCGTGTGGCTCAACCGGTCCAAGGAGTCCCTCACGCTGGACCTCAAGGACCCGCGCGGCCGCGAGATCCTGCACGATCTGCTCGACGGCGCCGACGTGTTCGTGCAGAACCTCGCCCCGGGCGCCGCCGGACGGCTCGGCCTGGACGCGGTCACCGTCACGAGCCACCGGCCCGGCCTGATCCCCTGCACGATCTCCGGCTACGGCACGACAGGGCCCTGGGCCGACCGCAAAGCCTACGACCTGCTCGTGCAATGCCAGACCGGGCTGGTGTCCCTGACGGGAACACCGGAGGGAACCGCCCGGACCGGGATCTCCGTGGCCGACATCGCCGCCGGGATGTACGCCTACAGCGGCGTCCTCACCGCCCTGTACACCCGCGCCACCACGGGCGAGGCCCACCCGGTGGAGGTGTCCCTGTTCGAGGCGCTCGCGGAGTGGATGGGCCAGCCCGCCTACTACACCCGGCACGGCGGCGTGCAGCCCCCGCGCCTCGGCACCCAGCACGCCACCATCGCGCCGTACGGGACCTACCCGGCCGCCGACGGCCAGGAGGTGCTGTTCTCCATCCAGAACGAGCGGGAATGGACGGCCCTGTGCGCGGAGTTCCTCGGCCGGCCTGAGCTCGTCGACGACCCGCGCTTCGCCACCGCCTCCGACCGCGTCGCCCACCGCGAGGAGCTCAACTCCGTCGTCGCGGGCCGCATCGCCCGCTCCGGCTCCGACGAGATCCTCAAGGACCTGGAGCGCATCGGCATCGCCTGCGCCGGGGTCAACGACGTCGCCGCGTTCCTGGACCACCCGGTGCTGGCCGGCCGCGACCGCTGGACCGAGGTCGCGGTGCCGGGCGCCACCGTCGAGGCCCTGCTCCCGCCGGCCGACCTCAGGGGCCTGCCCGCGCGCATGGACCCGGTCCCGGCGGTCGGCGAGCACACCGAGGCGATCCTCACCGAACTGGGCCGCACCGGCGAGGAGGTGGCGGCACTGCGCGCGGACGGCATCGTGTGACGAGAGGCCCTAGCGGGATCCGACGCCCCGCTGTGAGTTCCCCTCAGCCTCCTCGGCCTCCTGCTTCTTCGAGGCGCGCAGGCTGGTGATCGTCGTGACGGTCAGGACCAGCACGATGAAGCCCAGCGAGAAGGGAATGCTGATCTCGGGCACATGGACGCCCGACTCGTGCAGGGCGTGCAGCACCAGCTTCACGCCGATGAATCCGAGGATGATCGACAGCCCGTACGAGAGGTGGACCAGCTTCTTCAGCAGGCCGCCGATGAGGAAGTACAGCTGGCGCAGGCCCATCAGGGCGAAGGCGTTCGCGGTGAACACGATGTACGGGTCCTGGGTGAGGCCGTAGATCGCGGGGATGGAGTCGAGGGCGAACAGCACGTCTGTGGAGCCGATCGCGAGCATCACGACCAGCATCGGGGTCATGATCCGCTTGCCGTTCTCGGTGATGAAGAGCTTCGTGCCGTGGTAGCGGTCGGCCACCCCGAAGCGCTGCTCCGCCATCTTCAGCAGCTTGTTCTCCTGGTACTCCTCATCGTGCTGGTCCTTGCGCGCGTCCTGGACCAGCTTCCACGCGGTCCAGATCAGGAAGGCTCCGAAGATGTAGAACACCCAGGAGAAGGCGGTGATGATCGCCGCGCCGGCCGCGATGAAGATCGCTCGCAGCACCAGGGCCATCAGTACGCCGACCATCAGCACCCGCTGCTGATACTGCGAGGGCACCGCGAACTTCCCCATGATCAGGACGAACACGAAGAGGTTGTCCACGCTCAGTGACTTCTCGGTGATGTACCCGGCGAAGAACTCACCGGTGGGCCCGCTCCCACCGAAGTACCACAGCCCCAGCCCGAACAGCACGGCCAGGACGATCCACACCACCGTCCACGTCCCGGCTTCCTTGATCGACACGTCGTGGGGCTTGCGGCCGACGAAGAAGTCGACGGCGACGAGCACGCACAGGGCTGCCACCGTCAGCAGCCACACGGACAGCGAGACGTTCACTTGTTACTCCTGATGCAGGTGTGGGGATGGAACATCGTTGTCCGTCTTGGCCGATTTCCGCCAGTCCTGCAAGGTGAACAATTGGTCAAAGCTGCACGTGGAGGGCTTCCAGGACGTCCTGGTCCGTCAGCTGGTCGAAGTTCTCGTACCAGAGGCCCACGGCCATGAACGCGGCCGGCCGGTGGAGGCAGAGCACCTCGTCGGCCTCGGCGCGCATCAGCTCGGCCGCCTCCGGCGAGCACACCGGCGCGGCCAGCACCAGCCGTGCGGGTGCCTGACGGCGTACGGAGCGCAGCGCGGCGCGGGCCGTGGAACCCGTCGCCAGGCCGTCGTCGACGACGATCACCGTCCGTCCACGCAGGTCGGGAGCGGGGCGGCCCTGCCGGTACAGCCGCTCGCGACGGCGCAGTTCCGCCCGCTCCCGCTCGATGACGGGGGCGAGGTCGGCCACGCCGAGACCCAGGTGCCGCAGGGAGTCCTCGTCGAGGAGCGGCACCTCGTCCCCGGCCATCGCACCGACGCCGTACTCCTCCTGGAAGGGCGCCCCGATCTTCCGTACGACGAGCACGTCGAGCGGGGCGTCCAGCTCCTCCGCGACCTCGCTCGCCACGGCGACCCCGCCGCGGGGCAGGGCGAGGACGATCGGACGGGGCAGAGCCCCCGCCTCCTGCCGGGTGCGCAGCTGCTCGGCCAGTTCCCGGCCTGCCTGCCGGCGATCGCGGAACCGCATGACGGTCACCTCTGCTTCCCGCACGGAGTGGGCCCTCGGCCGGCCCTGCCTCCGCGTACCCCCTGCCCGGCGGACGACGCACCGGCGGCCGGGCCCTGCCGGGCCGAGCGGGTCCGTCAGCCCGCCGTGGTGCTCAGCCGTTCGTCGCACCACTGCCGGGCCGCCTCGGTGACGCGGTCCAGCGTGCCGGGCTCCTCGAACAGATGCGTGGCCCCGGGCACCACGTGGAGGGTGTGCGGGGCGTGCAGCCGCCGGGCCGCTTCCTCGTTGAGCCGCAGCACGTGCTGGTCCCGGCCGCCCACGATGAGCAGCACGGGGGCCCGGACGGCGGCCAGGGCGTCGCCCGCCAGGTCGGGCCGGCCACCGCGCGAGACGACCGCCGGCACCCGGCCGGGCCGTTCGGCGGCGGCGACCAGGGCCGCGCCCGCGCCGGTGCTGGCGCCGAACAGGACGACGGGCAGGCTCCGGGTGCCGTACCACTGCTCCAGCCAGTCGATGGCGGCCACCAGCCGACGCCCCAACAGGGGGATGTCGAAGCGGAGCTCGGCCGTGCGCAGGTCCTGCCGTTCCTCCTCCTCGGTGAGCAGGTCGATCAGCAGGGTGCCGAGTCCGGCGGTGCGCAGGCCGGCGGCGACCTCGCGGTTGCGGGGGCTGTGCCGGGAGCTGCCGCTGCCGTGCGCGAACAGCACGACCGCGCGGGCGTGAGGCGGCAGGTTCAGATCACCGGTGAGCGCGGCGCCGCCGGCCGGCACGGTGACCGTCTGGGTGATCATCGGAGGTCTCCTCTCCCCCCGGTTCCCCTGTGGGTCCTGCCGTCCGCCTACCCGCGCCGCGGCGGACGTCCCGCGTGCGGCATGGCACGATCTGTGGGGTGCGTGTCGTTGACGCCATGACGGGAGCGGACGGAGCGTGGAAGTGTGACTGCGCGAGTGACTCCACGTCGTATCGTCTTCGTCGTCTTCGACGGCTTCCAGCCGCTCGATCTCACCGGCCCGCACGAGGTGTTCCACGGCGCGGGCGACTACGCCTGCGAGATCGTGGCCTCCCGGCCGGGACCGGTGAGGTCGGCAAGCGGGCTGCTCGTGCACGCCGCGCACGGTGTGGCGGACCTCGACCCGGCGGCGACGGACACCCTGGTGGTGGTCGGCGGCCAGGGTGTCGACCGGGCTCGGGAGGACGCGGCGCTGGTCTCCTGGATCGCGGCCGCCGCGGCCGGTGCCAGGCGCGTCGCCTCGGTGTGCAGCGGAGTGTTCCTGCTGGCGGCCGCGGGGCTGCTGGACGGGCGGCGGGTCACCACGCACTGGGCCCGGGAGGAGCAGCTGGCCCGGGAGCATCCCGAGGTGCGCGTGGACTGCGACCCGATCTTCGTACGGGACGGGCGGGTGTGGACCTCGGCCGGGGTGACCTCCGGCATGGATCTGGCGCTCGCCTTGGTGGAGGACGATCTGGGCCGGAACGTCGCGCACGCGGTGGCCCGCCGGCTGGTGCTGTTCCTGCGCCGTCCGGGCGGCCAGTCGCAGTTCAGCGTGGCGCTCTGGTCACGGCAGCCGGCGACGGACCCGGTGCGGGCCGCCGTCGTCGCGATCCACTCCGATCCGGGCGCCCGGCACGACATCGCCGCCCTCGCCGCCCACGCCGGGCTGAGCCCACGTCACCTCCAGCGCCGCTTCACCTCCGAGCTGGGCGTGCCGCCCGCCGCGTATGTCGAGCGGGTGCGTGTCGAGGCCGCCCGGCGTGCGCTCACCGACGGGGACGAACCGGTCGAGGCGATCGCCCGCCGCTGCGGCTTCGCCACGGCGGAGACCCTGCGCCGCACGTTCCACCGCCGGCTCGGCGTCGCGCCGTCGGACTACCGCGCCCGGTTCCGCTCCACCACGGGGCCTGCCGGCGCCCACCCTGTTCCAGAGGAAGGAGAAACCGTATGACGACCTACGGACTGCTGGTCTTCGAGGAAGCCGAGGAGCTCGACTTCGTGGGGCCCTGGGAGGTCTTCACCGTCTCCGCCCGGCTGCGCGACGGCGCCGACACGGCCGTGCTCGTCGCCGAGCGTCCCGGCCCGGTGCGCTGCAACAAGGGCCTGCGTGTGCTGCCCGACCACACCTTGGACGACCATCCGCCCCTGGACGTGCTGCACGTGCCGGGCGGGCGGGGCGCACGTGAGGTCCAGCTGCACAACCCGGTGCTCACCGACTGGATCGGGAGGACGGCCAAGCGGGCCGCCTGGGTGCACGGCGTGTGCACCGGCACCTTCCTGCTGCATGAGGCGGGTCCCGCGCGCGGGCGCCGGGTGGCCACCCACTGGAGCCAGGAGGACACCCTCGAGGCGCGGGGCGACGTGACGGTCGTCCGGGACGTCCGCTATGTCGTGGACGGCAACCTGGTCACCAGCCAGGGCGTCTCGGCCGGCATCGACAGCGCGCTGTGGCTGGTCGGACGGCTGCACGGCCGGGACCACGCGCGGGCCGTGCGCCGCTACATCCAGTACGACCCGGCCCCGCCGTACCTCGCGGACGAACCCCTCTGACGGCTGCGGCGGCCGTCGCTGCATGGGTGGGCCGGTGTCGGGCAAGCGCAGTTCATGGGCGGTGACACGGGCGACGGCGGGCAGGGACGGCAGCCGGGCGAGTGCGGGCACCGGGCGGTGCCCCACCCGGGTGACGTCCGGATCGAGGCGTGGGCGGCGTGCCGGGAGCACTGTCTGGCGGAGGCTGTGCTGGCGTTGGTGGAGTGTTTCGCGGACGTCTCCGGGGTGCGGGGCACCGCCGTGGACCGGGTGCGCCTGGCCGAGGCCAGCGACGACGATCTGCTGGCCACGCTGCTGGACGAGGTCATCTTCCGGTGGGAGGAGTACGGCCAGGTGCCCGTGGACGTGGAGGCCGACGAGGCCGACGGCGGCCTGGACGTGCGGCTGGCGGTCATCGGGCTCGCGGACGTGGAGATCACCGGGTCGGTCCCGACGGCGGTGGCGTGGGAGGAGCTGCGGATCGGGCCGGATCCGTACGGGTGGTCGTGTGCGGTGAGGGTCGACGCCTGAGAGGCAAGAGCGGCCTGAGTGGCCTGGGCAATCGTCCTACCGTGGAGGTGTGGGCGGCGGCATCGTGACGCTGTTCCTGTGCGGTGACGTGATGCTCGGGCGCGGCGTGGACCAGGTCCTGGCGCATCCCTGCGATCCGGCACTGCGGGAGGCGTACGTCGAGGACGCGCGGACCTACGTCCGGCTGGCGGAGTCGGCGCACGGCCCGGTGCCCGCGCCCGTCCCGCCCTCCTGGCCGTGGGGCGAGGCGCTGCGGTTGCTGGACGAGTCCGCGCCGGACGCCCGGATCGTGAACCTGGAGACGTCGGTGACGAGCGGCGACACGTTCGCGCCGGACAAGGAGATCCACTACCGGATGCACCCGGCCAACCTGCCCGCCCTGGCCGTGGCCCGGCCCGACGTGACCGTCCTGGCCAACAACCACGTCCTGGACTTCGGCCGCGCCGGCCTGCTGGAAACCCTGGACGCGCTGGCCGGGGCCGGCCTGCGGACGGCGGGCGCGGGGCGGGCCGCCGCAGCGGCGTACACACCCGCAGCGGTCCCTCTCCCGGGCGGCCGCCGTCTGCTGGTGTTCGCCCTCGGGGCACGTTCCAGTGGGATCCCGTCCGGCTGGGCGGCGACGGCGGAGCTGCCGGGGGTCGCGTACGTGCCCGCGCTCTCGCCCGTCGCGGCCGACGCCGTGGTGCGGCACGTCCAGCGGACCGTACGGGCCGGTGATCTCACCGTCGTGTCCGTGCACTGGGGCTCGAACTGGGGCTTCCGCGTGCCCCGGGAGCAGGTCCGTTTCGCACGCGCCCTGGTGGACGGCGGTGTCGACGTCGTCCACGGCCACTCCTCGCACCACCCCCGCCCGCTGGAGGTGTACCGGGACCGGCTGATCCTCTACGGCTGCGGCGACTTCGTCGACGACTACGAGGGCATCTCCGGCTACGAGGAGTACCGCGACGACCTGCGGCTCGCGTTCCTCGTCTCGGTCGAGGCGGACAGCGGACGGCTGGCGGGGCTGCGCATGGTGCCGCTGCGGGCCCGGCGGATGCGGCTGGATCCCGCGTCCGGGGCGGACCGCGCCTGGCTGCGGACGACGCTCGACCGGATCAGCGGCGGGGTGGGCGTGACGCTGGAACCCGGCGGATCGCTCACGCTGGCGGGCGGATGATCCGGTGGCCACTCGGCCGGCCGGGCGATCGCCCCCGCACCGCATGTCCGGGTCCCGCAGGGGTACCCCGGGCCACATGACCGGCATCGAACTCAGCAGCAACGCGTTCAACGACCACTCCTTCATCGCGCGCCGGTACTCGTACGAGGGACCGAACCTCTCCCCGCCGCTGGCCTGGAGCGGCGTACCGGACGACGCGGCGGAGCTGCTCCTGCTCTGCGAGGATCCCGACGCCCCGTCGGGCACCTTCGCGCACTGGGTCGTGGTCGGCATCGACCCGCACAGCGACGGCGTCGAGGCCGGGCACTGCCCGCCGGGCGGCACGGAGCTCGTCAACAGCTACGGGCAGCAGGGCTGGGGCGGGCCGCATCCCCCGCCGGGTGACGACGCCCATCACTACTTCTTCCGGCTCTACGCCCTGTCCGAACCCTGCGTCCTGCCCGACGCGCCCGGTGCGGACCAGGTGCACGAGGAGGTCGAGAGGCGCCGGCTGGCGGACGGGACGCTGGTGGGGCTGTACCAGCGCTGACCCGGAAGCCAGGCTCCACCCACGAGGCCAAGGCACAACGATTGGTTGTGGCTCGGGTGCCGGACGGTTGTTTGCCCGCCGGGCCTGGTCCTCGCTTGGATGGCTCCCGGACAACACCGGGTTGTCCGCGGGAGCTGGGGGTGTGCGCCGGGTATGGCGGGCAGAGGGTCGCTGGGGCGGCGGTTCGGGTGGCTGTGGGGTGCGTACGCGGTCAGCACGGCCGGTACCTGGCTCGCGTTCGACGCGTTCGCCCTGATCGCGGTCCTCGTGCTGCACGCCGGGCCGACGCAGGTGGCCTTGCTGGCCGCGGTGGGACCGGCGGTCGGCGCGGTGGTGTCGGTGCCGCTCGGGCCGTGGGCGGAGGTCCGCCGCAAACGGCCGGTGATGATCGCGGCGGACCTGGTGCGGTGCGCGGTGCTGCTGAGCATCCCCGTGGCGTTCGCGCTGGGCCGGCTGAGCTTCGGGCAGTTGCTGCTGGTGTCGGTGGCCGTGGCGGCGGCCGACATCACCTTCAACGCTGCGGCCGGGGCGTTTCTGAAGGACTTGGTGCCCCGCCGGGACCTGCTCGTCGCGAACGGCCGGTTCGAGGCGACGAACTGGACCGCGAGCATGGTCGGGCCGCCGCTGGGCGGTGCCGCGATCGGGCTGTTCGGCCCGGTGACGAGCGTGGTGGCGAACGCGGTGAGCTACCTGCTCTCGGCGTTCGGGATCGGGGCGATCGGCGGCGGAGAGAAAACCCCTGCCCGGTGCCTGCCCGCCGAGGCCAGGCCCCGGGCGGGCGACCTGCTCGACGGCTGGCGGTACATCCTGGCCGATCCGGGCCTGCGCCCGCTGTTCTTCAACACGGTCCTGTTCAATGCCCTGGTCCTGGCGGCCTCGCCGCCGCTCCTGGTCCTGATGGTCGACCACCTGCGCTTCGCCCCCTGGCAGTACGCCCTCGCCTTCGCGGTGCCCTGCAGCGGCGGCCTGCTCGGCTCCCGGCTGGCGCCACGGCTCGTCGCCCGGTTCGGCCGGCACCGGGTCCTGCTCACGGCGGGGGTGCTGCGGTCGGGTTGGTCGCTCGGACTGGCCTTCGTCGGCCCCGGCGCGGCCGGTCTCGCGCTGGTCATGGCGGTCGAGTTCGGGCTGATCACCTGCTGCGCCGTGTTCAACCCGGTGTTCGCCACCTACCGCCTCGACCGCACCCCGAGGGCCGGGTCACCCGCACCCTCTCCGCCTGGTCCGCCACCGGCAAGGCCACCCTCGCGGCCGTGACCGCGCTATGGGGCGTCCTGGCGGGCCTGACCGGCCCCCGCACTGCCATCGCCCTCGCCGGGGTCCTCCTCCTCACCACCCCGCTCCTGCTCCCCCGCCAGGACCACGCTCCGGACGCCGGCCCCGGGCCGACCCACCTGCCGCTCAAGGCGGACGGCGGCTGACCGGGGCCGACAGTTTTGTTTCCGGGCCGGCTCAGACCGCCCCGGGCACGTCCTCCGCGACGCCGTTCAGCGGGGAGGACGGGTCGGTGCCGTACGGGCGGGTGATGATTTCCAGGCCGTGGCCCGCCGGGTCGAGGAAGTACACGCCTCGGCCTCCGTCGTGGCGGTTGATCTGGCGCGGCTGATTGCCGTGCGGGTCGGCCTGGATGGGGATCCGGGCCTCGACGAGACGGACGAGGGCCTCGTCGAACTCTTCCTCGGAGACGAGGAACGCGTAGTGCTGGATGGGAATGTCGGCGTCGATGGTGAGAAAGTCCAGGGTGACGCCGTTGTCGGTCGTCACCGGCAGGAACACTCCGGCCGGTGCCCCGACCTCGAGTCCCAGGATCTCCGCGAGAAAACGAGCGGACTTCTCCCGGTCACGGGACAGGACGATGGTGTGATTGAACTCGACTGACACTGGTCAATGCCTCCACGGGCATTTCCGCGGCGCCTCCATGCCTCACCCGGCCGGTGACCGGCACGCGAAGCCGCGCCGTGGATCGTAGACCGAGGCCGTGAGGGGCGTCGAGCGGTTTTCGGCCGCATCACGGCAGGATGGCCGAACGCCCTCGTCCCTGCCGCCCCGGACGACCCTGACAATTGTCAGGGACCGTGTCGCCCCGGGCCTCCCTACATTACTGAGCGTCGGCCACGAGCCGCACCGCCGCACATCAGTTCAGGGGGAAATCGACATGTCCACTCACATCTTCGCCAGGGCCGCGCTCGTCGGCGCCGGGGCACTCGCGCTGCTCGGCCCGCTCACCGCGGGAACCGCCGCGGCGTCGGCCGCCAGCCAGGAGAGCGTCACGCGCGTCAAGGCGGCGCCCTACGCGGTCGTGCCGTACGAGAACATCAACGTCCGCTACGGGCCGGGCACTTCCTACGGCAAGATCACCACCAGCCCGGCGGGGCAGCCGCTCGGCGCCTACTGCTGGACCCGTGGCGAGCGCATCACCGACAACGGCTACAGCAACGACGTCTGGGTGAAGCTCCTCGAGGGCTACGTCAGCGCCGTGTACCTCAAGGGCGACGAGTACGGCGACCTGCCGTCCTCGGCACGCTGCTGACCCGGACCATGACCACTCCCGACCACATCAACGTCCTACGGGGGACAGACACATGAAGCGACTGATCAGCCGTACCACCATGGGCCTCGCCGCCGTCGCGCTCACCGTCGGCGCGCTCGCCGGCACCGCCCACGCGGCCCCGGCCGCCGCGGCGAACAACGGCGACCCGACGCTCACCGACGTCTACATCTGGGCCACCGACGTCAATCTGCGTCAGCAGCCGACCACCGACTCCCCGCGTCTCGCGGTCCGTTCGAAGTGGTGGGGGGACGCCGTGTGCCAGACGCAGGGCCAGCGGGTGCACGACCCGGCCGTGGGCACCAACAACTGGTGGACCGCCGTCATGGAGTTCTCGGGCAGCGACATCGCCTGGGTGAACAACCTGTACATCCGGGGCGGCGAGAAGATCGCCGGAGTCCCGGACTGCTGACGCACCGTCCGCTCCACACGCCTGCGGCGGGTCACCGAGTGATCGGTGCCCCGCCGCGGGCTCCTGCCGGGTCAGCAGTAGCCCATCGGGCCCATGTCCGTGTAGTAGACGTAGTCGACCTTGACCCACCCGGTGACGTTGCCCCGGTGGGCGGTCAGGTAGATCCAGTGGCCGTCGCCGTTCCAGCAGTGCGCGGTGAACGTCTCGCGGAAGTACCCCTGGCCGTGGATCGTGCCGTCCACCGGCCTGCTGCGGATATTGACGCCGTCTCCGAGGAAGTAGCCGCCCCGGGACTGCACCTGCCGCGTGGACGTGCCCGAATCGGGCGCCTGCTCCTGGGCGTTGGCGGTGACGGGCGACAGCATCAGGGCCGCGCCCGCCAGGGCGAGACATGCGGCGCGCCGGATGTGTCCGCGCATGACTGACTCCTCCTTGTCGTCCTGTGTGGTGTGGGTGCGGCTCAGTACCAGCCGGTCGAGGTCAGGTCGTGGCCGTCGCACGAGAGCAGCGCGCGCGAGACGCGGCCGTTGAGGTTGTTGCCCATCTGCGTGTAGGCGTAGTTGATGCCGGAGTCGACGGTCTCGGAGACCCATCCGTCGACCCGTGCCGCGCCACTGTTGGAGCGCTGCAGCACGGCCGCGCAGCCGGGCCGGGAACTCTCGATCCGGGCGAAGGAACCGCACTTGTCGGAGTAGAAGTACTTCAGGGCCATGCCTTCGGCGTACTTGGTGGGCCCGATCTGCCGGAACGAGCCCGAGCAGAAGGAGGTGGTGGGGTACTGCCCCTCCATCCCGTAGGCCCCGTAGTCGCCGCCCGAGTACGGCGCGGCCTGGGCGGAGGTGGGGAGGAGCGCCATCACCGCGGCGGCGCCCCCGGCGGCCAGCAGTGTCCTGAGCGATCGGCGGCTCATGAGCTCTCTTTCGTTGTCGGCGGGTGGTCTGGTCGTGACCGTAAGGGCCGTCACCACATCCCCGACACCTGACATTTATCAGGGTCGAAGCCCCAGGTCGTCTCGTTCCGGGGGCTCCCTGACATACGTCTCCTGACATACGTCTCCTGACATACGTCAGGACCGCCCGCGCCTCACCTCCTCCTAATGTGGCGGCGCGGGGGCAGGTCCCGCCGGACACCCGGGCGACCATGAAGGGCAACCATGCGCACTCTCCTGCGCGGCGCCGCCGCGCTCGCGACCGTCGTCACGATCGTGTCGCTTCCGGGCGGCGCGACCGCGGTTCCCCGGTCGGCCACGGCCGTTCAGGCGGGCCGTAGTGCCGAGGCCGTCCAGATGCCGGACGGTGTCACCGCCGGGGTCGCCGTCTTCGACCGCCGCACCGGCACCTTCACCGAACAGGTCGACGAGAGCGCTCGGTTCCGCTCCGCGTCGGTCGTCAAACTGCTGCTGGCGCTGGACTTCCTGTGGGACCGAGGGCCCGACTACACCGTCCCCGAGGCCGACCGGGCCCGGCTGGAGCCGATGCTGCGCAGCAGTTGGGACGACGCCGCGGACCACTACTGGTCGAATTACGGCGGCCCGGCGATCATCGACCGGATGTCCGCCCGGCTCGGCCTGCGCGACACCGCGCCACCGCCCGCCGGGTACGAGGGCTACTGGGGCTACACCGCCCTGTCGGCCCGCGACACCGTGGCGGTCTACCGCTACCTCCTGGACGAGGCCCCCGCGCCCGTCCGTGACTTCGTCATGGACAATCTGCGCCGCTCCACGCGCTGTGCCTCGGACCGCTTCGACCAGCACTTCGGGGTCGCCGGTTCGTTCGAGCGGCCCTGGGCGGTGAAGCAGGGCTGGTCCGGGAAGTACGCGAAGGGGACGTGCGGCGCCTCGGGGGCGACGGCCGCGGCAGAACCGGCCGCCGCACCAGGAGCGAGGGCCGCCGCGGCCTTGGATCTCACCCGTCCCGCGCTGCACACCACCGGCACGGTGGGCGCGGACGACCGGACGATCGTGGCCGTGCTGACGCTGCATCCGGTCGGGACGTCGTACGGGAAGGCCTACACCGACCTCGGCCGGCTGACCCGCTCGCTGAACGTGCCGGGCGGGGTGCGGCCCTCCGGCACGTGGTTCGGCACCTGGGGCGAGTTCGTGAACGTCCGCAAGGGCCCGGCGACCGGCGATGCCCGGGTCACGCAGCTCCCGGCCGGGGTGGAGGTGCTGGTGGGCTGCCAGGTCCGGGGCCAGGTGGTGAGCGTGCCGCCCTACACCAACGAGTGGTGGGCCTTCCTGCCCCAGTACGGGGGCTACATCTCCAACATCTACATCAGCTCGCCGGACAACCGGCTGCCGAACGTCCCGGAGTGCGGCCCGGCGCGGCCGTGACGGGAGCGGGGGACGAGCGGCGGGCGGGGCCCTGACGGGTCCGGCCCACCGCTCGCGCGGGTCCGGGGGTCAGCGCTCGTAGGCAGCGAGATAGCGCAGCACCTTGTCCACGTGCGGCCGTACCCGGGCCGGGACGCCGCCCTCCTCGATGACGGTGCGGTCGCTGGTGCGGTAGCCGGCCGCGACCAGCGCGGGAAGGTCCTTCTTCGGCAGCCCGGCCTGTTTGAAGCGCTGGTCGAGCCAGCACACGTACAGGCTCATCGTGGCGATCGCGTCCGGCGGCGACATGTGGTCCTTGTCGCCGTCGCCGTCCCCGTCCACGGCCCAGGCGCGGAACACCGACGGGGTCCACATGGCGATGCCGTACTCCTCGCTCTCCGGGCGGGACGCCTTCGTGTCGAAGCCGCTCTCCGCCTTGATCAGCGCGGCGAGCAGGACGGGCGTGATCTCCTCGTCGGTGCAGCGGTGGGCGGCGCGGGCGATGACGGGGCGCAGCGCCTCGGGCACGTCGGAGTCCGCGGGTATCTCCCCCGGCACCGGTCTTCGCGCGCCGGTGACGGTGGCGGAGACACCGCTGTCACGGTCGTCGTCCCGGGTGCCGATGCCTCCACCCAGCAGAGCCACCCCGGCGACCGCTGAGGCGGCGAGGACGACGAGCCCGGCCGCGACGGCCGGCATCAGGCGTCGTCGGCTGTGGCGCGGACCGCCGGTGATGTCCTCGACCCGGGTGGCGATGTCGGACGCGGTGTGCGGGAGGCGGGCGGTGTGGTCCGGTGCCAGGCAGTCGGCGATCAGCCGCCGCGTGTCGTCGCCGAGGCCGGCGTCGAGCCGCAGGGGCGCGGTGCCGCGTGCGTAGGTCTGGGCGGCGAGCGAGCGGGCCCGGGCCGTCGCGCCCGCGAAGGGATGGAGTCCGCCGGTGAGCACCTGGTGGGCGAGGACGCCGAAGGCCCAGATGTCGGCGGTGGGCCGGACGACGGCGCCCTGGGTGCCGGTGCGCTGGGACCACCACTCGGGCGGCAGATGGTCGAGGGTGCCGAGCGGCGGCAGATGGGCGTGGGTGCCGTCGAGTTCGGTGGCCAGCCCGAAGTCGGCCAGCCACACCTGCCCGCCCGGGCCCAGCAGGACGTTGGCGGGTTTGAGGTCGCCGTGCACCCAGCCGGCGTCGTGCATATGGGCCAGTCCGGCGGCGACTCCGCGCAGGACGCGTTCGGCGCCGTCGATCGGAGGGCCGTTCCCGGCGGCGTCCAGTACGTCCTTCAGGCTCGCCTCCGCACGGTCCATCACCAGCGCGATCGCACCGTCCAGGGCGGGCAGCTCCGGGGCCTCGACGGTGCACACGGCGTGGGTCCGGACGAGGTGCGGATGGTCGGCCTCGGCGCTGAAGCGGACCTCGCGTGCCACGAGTTCGCCGAGCGCGGCGCGCTGGCCGGGGCCCAGGGCGCCGGTCGGCAGCACCTTCACCGCCACGGGCGTGCCGTCGGCGACCGTACGGGCCTCGTAGACGGTCCCCCAGCCGCCGGAGCCGATGACCGCGCCCACCTCCCAGCCCTCGATCCGGAAGCCCTCGGGGAGGCGGGGGCGAGGCGCTTCCAGGTCGTCGTCCCGGAGATCCTGGGGATTCCGGGGATCCTGTGCGTCGGGTGTCGTCATGCTCCGGCCTCCTGCGGGGTCAGGCGGCCGGCGCTGCGGGGCGGCAGCAGGCCGAGGTGCTCCTCGCGCACCAGGCCGAAGCGCAGGGCGACCGAGGCGAGCCGGGTGCGCTTGGCGCCGGTGCGGCCGCCGTCGGCTCCTGCCGCGGTCTCCTCGCCCAGGTCCAGGCGCAGTTTGGCGAAGGCGAGGTAGTCGATGTGGTAGTTGACCGCGGACCGGGTCAGGTCCCGGCAGGACTCCAGCGGACGCAGCCGCTCCACGATCTGTCCGACGCCGGGCAGCGCCGAGTCGGAGGGATCGCGCAGCCGGGGCTCGCACAGGGCCACCAGGACGAGGAAGTACTTGGACGTGGGGTCCAGGGCGAAGGGGTGGACGGTCTGTTCACCGCCGCCCGGCGAAGACCGCTCGCCGAGGTAGGCGTGCTGGGGTGCGAACACCTTGAAGGCGGCGTTGCCGGACAGGGCCGGGAGCACCACACGGGAGAACTCGAAGGGCACGGGCGCGCCGAGGCGCCCGGGGGCGACGGTGAGGTACTCGCCGGCTCCCTCCAGGTTCTCCACGACGTACGACACGCTGCGGCTGAAATTGGACAGCCGCCAGTAGTCCCCGGCCGCCTCGAGCTGCCCGGCGCGGCGGGAGACGCCGGGGTCGGTCAGGGTGATGCGCACGTCCGTGCCGCCGGGCATGCCGCGTCCGAAGTCGGCGATGTCCCCGGGCCCCAGGTGGATCAGTTCGGGACTGCCCGTCTCGTCCGCACCCCACTGTGCGGGACCGGGCAACTGCACGATGATCGTTTCCACAACGGATTCCCCCGATGCTGACGCCCCCGATTTGGTCGCGAGGATTGTACGGGCGGATTCCGGTTGCGCAGAGCCGGCGGGGCCGTCTCAGCCGGCGGATTCCGGACGTCGTGCGACGAACACGAACTCCCTTCCCGGCCGGTCGGGCGCGTCGCGTACGTCCTCCACCGAGAAGCCCTGCGCGACGAGTTCCGTCTCGACCTCCCGCCGCTCACGGAAGCGCAGCGTCGACTCCGAGGTCAGCACCTGTCCGTCGGCGGCGAACGAATAGACCTGACGGAACGTCACCAGCGGGCCGGACACGTCGAGCAGTTCGACCCAGTACGCGACGGCGCCGGCACCGGGGACCTCCGCCGCGGCATAGGTGGCCTCACGATTCCACTCCTTCCAGGCGCGGCGAGCCGGGACGCGGGTCTCGAAGACCAGGCGACCGCCCGGCCGCAGCGCCGCCCGGGTCCCTCGCAGGAACGCGCGCCAGTCCTCGGGGTCGGTGATCTCCTGGGCGGCGTTGCCCGTCATCGTCGCGAGGTCGGCGGCCAGGGGCGGCAGGGTGGTCGCATCGCCGTGGATCCACCGCACCCGCTCGCCGCCCGGCTTGCCGCGGGCCACGTCCAGGGACGCCCCGGCGGGATCGACGCCGACGACCCGGAAACCGCGGGCGGCCAGGCGCAGCGCGAACACGCCTGTCCCGCAGCCGATGTCGAGCACCTGACGCGCCCCGAACTCCTCCGCCATGCGCAGATACGGGTCGAGGTCGCCGCGGCCGGGGTCGAGCGGGTCGTAGACCGCGGCGAGCCGCGGATGCCGGAAACACTCGTCGGACATGCGCCCGAAGGTACGGAGAGCCGGGCACGGTCGGCCACCGGTTTTCGGCGACCGTCCTCTCGTCACTCAGCCCAGGCAGATGACGAGCAGGCAGAGCTCCTTCGGCTTCGAGTCCGAGTCGGAGTTCGAGCCCGACCCCGAGTTGGGGGAGAGGACGGCGTGGGGCTCGCCGACGGCGGGGGCGTCGTGGGGTCCGCGGGCTGCTGGGTGTCCGCACCGGTGTCGTCCGCGGGCGGTGTCGTCCGCTCGATGACCTTCGACGTGGACGTACCGGCGCCGCCGGTGATCGTGTCGACGGTGCTCGGGACGGTGGTCCGCTGCCGCGGGGTCGTCAGCGGCAGCTCGCGGGGCGTGGCGGCCGCGTCGGTCCGCGGGTCCGCCGGCGTGGTGCGGGGCGCCGCGGTCCGGGGCTGCTCGCGGTGCGGTGACTTGCCGGTTCCCGGCCCCGTGGGCGTGGAACTCGGGGTGTCGCGCCGGCTCGACGTCGGTTCGGTGTACGTCGGGGCCTCTCCCCCGGCGCCGCCCATGGTCGTGTCCTCCGGCGCCGTGGCCGCCTGGACGCCGGGCTTGGCGTCCCCCTTCATGGCGGCGACGGTCAGACCGCCTCCGACGAGCGCGACTGCGGTCGCCACCACGGCCCGGCGCTGGTTCTTCCTCCAGCGGGCCATCTGGCGGCGCCGGGCCGCCCGCCCCTGCTGCGGAACCTGGTAGTCGTCGGCCCCGGCGGCGTCCGCGCTCCCGTGGCCGACGGACGGCGCCGTGTCCGGGGTCCCGTGGCCATCGGCCGGGTTCGCGGCCGGGGCCTCGCGGCCTCCGGACGGCCCGGTGTACGCGAGGGGGAACTCCCGTGCGCGGGGCCGGTCCCACACCGTCCGGTCGTCCCACACGTTGCCTTCGCGCCACGCGGGGGACGCGCAGGGGTCGATGTCCGGGGCGTAGGCACCGCACCCCGGGCAGACCAAGGCGCCGTTGAGGTGCCGACGGCACGAGGAGCAGTAGTCCATGTGTGGTCTTCCCGATCTGGCTGGCTGTGTCGGCGTGCGCGCCGGCCGCAGCCTGGTCACGTTCGCACGTGGGATCGAGCCGTAACGCTAACGAGACTTTGAAAGGGCCGTGTGCAGCCTGTGTGACACCCCTGCACAGATCCTCTGCGCTTCGCGTGTGCCATAAGCGACCCGTGAGTAAAGCCGGATGAGGCTGGGCACACTCGGGCCTCCGCCGTCTCGCCTGATTTTCCCGGGAGTTGGCGCACAACCCTTTGGATGCCCTGCGGGTCACACCATGCAGGAGCAACCACCTCGAAGAGTTGCAAGGGGGAAATATGAGATTCACCCGTTCCGTCCTGGCCGCGTCCGCGGTGGCGGCGCTGTCGATGGGGACCATGACCGCCCTGGCGTCGCCCGCCTCCGCCGCACCCAACACCACCCCGCAGAAGGTCTGCGGCAGCGGCTACAAGACCGTGAACTCGGCGGCCGTCGGCTCGCTCGGCACGATCTACCTCACGTACAACGCGTCCAACGGGCACAACTGCGTCACGACGATCCGCAACAACCCGGGGACCGCCGTGGACATGTCCGCGTACATCTGGGTCCCCGACACCGAGGAAGGTGACTCGGACGCGGGGCTCTTCAAGTCGTACGCCGGACCGAGCTACGTCCGCGGCAAGGGCCACTGCGTCGACTGGGGCGGCAGCATCTCCAACGTGTACGTCCAGGTGGTCGGCTCCAACTGCGGCTCCCTGAAGGAACACCGGACCACCTTCACCCGCTGATCCCCCTCCAGCCGGGTCACCACACCCCCTCGGGGGACCGTGGTGGCCCGGTTCTTCACGCGGCCCCTTGCCCCAGGCCGCGACCTGCGCGAACGTACTCGCTGGCTTGGGGGGGGACCCTCGCGCGTGCCCGGAGGCTGAAGTTCCCGCGGGTGGCGGGCCCTGATCTTGGGCACACGGTGTAAATGATCTTCCCACCGGCCCCATCAGGGGGTATGCCGTGACCGCACCTGTGCGTCGTACACCACCTGCGAACCGTCGGCACGGGTTCGACCTTCGCTCGACCGCCCTGTTCTTCGTCCTTCTCGCTGTGGTCGTCACCGTCCTGGGCCTCACGGCTCGCATGGTGGCCGACGCTGTCGAGCGGCGTCCCGCCTGGGTGTTCGCCCTGGTCGCTGTAGGTGTCGCGGGCTTTGTGGGCCTGCGGCGCCGGGTGCATGTGGCAAGGGCGGCACGCCAGGCCGCAGCAGCGCTCGACGAAGCGGCGAGGGAGGCGGCAGACGAGCTGGAGACTCCCGCGATTCCCCCTCAGCGCCCGGCCGCTGAGGCCACCGCCGACTACGACACCCTGACGCCCGAGGAGTTCGAGGAGGCGATCGCCGCCCTCTGCGAACGCGACGGCTGCTCTGCCGTCGACGTCGCGGGGGGCGCCGGCGACCTGGGCGCCGACGTCGTGGCCGTGACCCCCGACGGGCACCGGGTCGTCATCCAGTGCAAGCACTACGGCGACACCCACTCGGTCGGCTCCCAGGATCTTCAGCGCTTCGGCGGCACGTGCTTCACCGTCCACGAGGCCGACATCGCCGTCCTGGTCACCACAAGCGACTTCACCACCCCGGCGCTGGAGTACGCCGACCAGTGCGGGATCGTATGCGTGGACCGGGAGACCCTCCGGTCATGGACGGACGGCACCGGCCCCCGGCCCTGGGAGGCCGCCGCCGTGGCAGGAGAGGCAGCGGGGTGGGGAACGGCAGGCGCCGAGACGCAAGGGCAGCGGTGAGGCCGAACTCCGCACCGGCGACCGGGGCCTGGGCCGACGTCCTCCGGCTCGCGGCCCGACCCACCACCCGGCGGTACTCGGCGAGCCACCGTTGCGGGTCAGGTGCGTGACGTGAGGATGCTGATCGCGTTGGCGGCCACGATGGCCGTGATGGCCGCCGCCTCGGCCCGGCCCAGGTTCTGGCCGAGGACGATCCAGCCGACCACGGCGGCCAGCACGGGGTTGACGCTCATGAAGAGCCCGAAGACCCGGGCCGGGACGCGGCGCAGGGTGAGGAGGTCCGCCAGGTACGGAACGGCCGAGGACAGGACGCCGGCCACGAGGGCACAGGCGACGGCCCCCGCGGTCGGCGGACGGTGAGCGACGAGGACGATGCCGACCGGCAGGAACATCAGGGCGGAGACTCCCGCCGCGGCGGCCGATCCCTGCACTCCGGGGACGCGTCGGCCTACGGTGCGGTTGAGCAGGATGTACGACGCCCAGCAGACGGCGGCCAGCAACCCGAGGCCCATGCCCAGGTAGTCGGTGGAGGGCTGCGGCCGCATCAGGGTGACGACGCCCGCCGCGGCGATCAGCGCGCAGCACGCGTCCACACGGCGGCGCGAGGCGGCGAGGGCGATGCTCAGGGGACCGAGGAATTCCAGGGTCACAGCGAGGCCGAGGCCGATGCGATCGATGGCGCTGTACAGGGACAGGTTCATCGTCCCGAACACCAGGGCCAGCAGCAGGACCGGCCACCACTGCTCCTTGGTGAAGGTACGCAGACGGGGGCGCCCGACGGCCATCAGGACGATCGCGGCGACGTACTGGCGTACGGCGACGACACCGATCGGCCCGAGGACGGGGAAGGCCAGGGAACCGATCGCGGCGCCGGTCTGATTGGACAGACCGCTGCCGAACATGGTGACCACACCGGCCAGGCGTTGTCCGCCGGGGTCCCGGGCGCCGAGGTCCGGGGCGGAGGACGTCACGAGGGTTCCCTGCGCGGGTGCCGGCGTCGGTGCGGAGGCTGCGTGCATGGCCCGATCCTGAGACGCCCCGGGGCTTGCGCAAAATGCATCCGTGGTTCCATCTATACGCTGGAGTCATGGATGTGGAGCTGCGGCAGTTGCGCTGTCTCGTCGCGATCGCCGACGAGGGCAGTTTCACCGACGCCGCCATCGCGCTCGGAGTCTCCCAGGCGGCCGTGTCCCGCACGCTGGCCTCACTCGAGCGCGCCCTCGGTGTACGGCTGTTGCGGCGGACCTCCCGTGAGGTGAGTCCGACCGGAACAGGACTGCGCGTGCTGGGGCATGCCCGGCGGGTGCTCGCCGAGGTGGACGATCTGGTCCAGGAGGCCACCTCGGGTCACACCACCCTGCGGGTCGGTTACGCCTGGTCGGCCGTGGGCCGCCACACGTTGGCCTTTCAGCGCCGCTGGGCCGAGATGCGCCCGGAGACGGAGCTGCGGCTCGTCCGCGTCAACTCCGCCACCGCCGGGCTCGCCGAGGGGGCCTGCGACCTGGCCGTGGTCCGCAGACCACTGGACGACCGCCGCTTCGACTCCGCCATCGTGGGCCTGGAACGGCGCCTCTGCGCGATGGCGTCCGACGACCCCTTGGCCCGGCGCCGCTCCGTGCGGCTCGCCGACATCGGCGGACGCACGCTGCTGATCGACCGGCGGACCGGCACCACCACGACACAGCTGTGGCCGGCGGACTCCCGTCCGGCGACCCAGGCCACCCACGACGTCGACGACTGGCTGACCTCGATCTCGCTGGGCCGCTGTGTGGGCATGACGGCCGAGTCGACCGCGCACCAGTACCCGCGCCCCGGCATCGTCTACCGGCCGGTGCGCGACGCGGAGCCGATCGCGGTGCGCCTCGCCTGGTGGCGGGACGAACCGCATCCCGCCGCCCAGGCCGCGCTCGAACTGCTCACGACGCTGTACGGCACGGGATGACGACCCGGCCGCACGTGCCGGGGGAGCGTCCCGGTTTGTGCCGACGGTGGCGTGCGGGTGACTCCGGGGCGCGCTGCCGCGGGTGCGGCCACCATCCGCGATAGGACGGGCTGACTCCCCCCTCCCCCGCCACCTCAGGGTGCCGTTTCCGCGGCCGGTTCAGCCGCCGTGTGCCGCACCCGGGAAAGGACCCGCTGGTGTCTGCGCCCCCCAGCATCGATCACTCCGTCACCCGATACAGCCTTCAGCACGCCTACTGGATGGCCAAGGCGTCCGACCTGGCTTACAAGGACCGGGCCACCATCGAGCAGCAGGCACGGCGGTGGGGTTTCAACCGGGTGCTCCATCACGAGACGCGGTTCACGCCGCCGTTTCCGCTGGAGGACACCCAGGCGTACAGGATGGCCAGTGACAGGATGATCATCATCGGTTTCCGCGGCACGGAACCGGTGCAGATCCGCGACTGGCTCACGGACGCCGTCACGCCGCCCGTACCGGGCCCGGCAGGCACCGGATACATCCAACACGGCTTCGGCGAGGCCCTGGAGTCGATCTTCCCCACGGTCCGGGACGGGCTCGCCGACCTGCGCGACCAGGAACAGTCGGTCTGGTTCACCGGCCACAGCCTGGGCGGGGCACTCGCCATGCTGGCGGGCTGCCGGATGTACCTCGAGGAGCCGCAGCTGCGGGCCGACGGCGTCTACACCTTCGGCCAGCCGCGTACCTGCGACCGGCTGCTCGCCAAGGCCTGCGACAAGGGCTTCAAGGACCGGCTCTACCGGTTCGTCAACAACAACGACATCGTCCCGCAGATGCCCCCGGAGCCGGCCTTCATCCACGTCGAGGCCCTGCGGTACATCGACTCCCACGGCAAGGTGCACACCACGCTGCCCTTGGTCACCGGCTTCGTCGACCGTGTCGGCGGCATGACCGCCGACGCCTTCGCCCCGGCGAGCGACGGAGTGCGCGACCACTTCATGAACAATTACGTCACCGCCCTCGAACGCAACCTGGCCTGAAGCACGGGGACGCACCGGACACCGGTCCCGCCCTCAGTGCCCCAGCCCGGCACCTCCGTCGACCGGGACGACGGCGCCGCGCACATACCCGGCACCGGCCAGGAACGCCACCGCGTCGGCGACCTCCTCGGGGCGGGCGAGGCGTCCTGCCGGGGTCCGGCTCAGCAGATGCTCGCGCTGCCGGTCGGTGAGGGCGCGGCTCATGTCCGACTCGGTGAGGCCGGGCGCCACCACGTTGCAGGTGATGTCCCTGGGGCCGAGTTCGTGGGTCAGCGACCGTGCGAATCCGACCAGCCCGGCTTTCGCCGCCGCGTAGTTGGTCTGTCCGGGGGCGCCGTGCAGCGCCGCCGTGGAGGAGACCAGCACGATACGGCCGTGGCCCTCGCGGAGCATCCCGCGCACGGCTCGCCGGGCGACCCGGAAGGCCCCGTGAGGTTGGTGTCGATGACGGAGGTGAAGTCGGCGTCGCTCATCCGCACCAGCAGACGGTCGTTGGCGGCGCCCGCGCCCGCGACCAGGACGGTGACCGGGCCGTGGGCCGCCTCGGCCTCCGTGAAGGCCCGGTCCACCTGTTGGCTGTCCGTCACATCGCACCGTACGGCGAGGAAGCCCTCGGAGGCGGGCGGCTCCGCGGCTCTGAAGGTCACCGCCACCCGGTCTCCCGCCGCAGCGAAGCGGCGGGCTATGGCCAGCCCGATCCCCCTGTTTCCCCCGGTGACGAAGACCGAACGGGTCGTTGCCTGCGCCGGCATGGTCTCCCTCTCCTGTTCTGCTCCCGTGCTGTGGTCACTCACGTGGATTCCACCGGTTCGTCCCGTGCCCCTCGTTCCGGGGCGTTCCGCGGTCGCGGTGCCGGTGTACGCAGCCCCGCGACGGCTACCGCGCATCCGACGAGGGCCAGTGCGGCGACGGCGAGGGTGGCGGCGTACATCGCGTCGAGGAAGGCCCGGTCCGCCGTGGCCGCCAGTTCGGGCAGGCGCAGTGAAGCGGCCAGTGAGCGGGCCGCCTCGGCGGAGGCACGAGCTTGCTCCTCGGCGGCCGGGGACAACCCCTGTGCGGCGCCGGGCAGTTCGGCGTCCGCCATCCGCTCCCGGTACACGCCGGAGAGGATCGAACCGGCCAGCGCCACTCCGAGCGTTCCGCCGACCTGCCGGGTGACGCTGTTGACTGCCGAGCCGGCGCCCGCGAGATGCGGTGGCACCCCGCTCATCATCGCGGCCGTGACCGGCGTTCCGACCAGGCCCATCCCGAATCCCTGGATCCACAGCAGCGCGACGACGACCCCGACCGGGGTCCGCCCGTCGAGCCAGGCGTAGGCGACGTAGGTGACCGCCGTGGCCAGGACACCGGCGGCGACCGTCCACCTCGCCGACAGCAGCCTGCTCAGGCCGGGGGACGCCTGGCTGCCCAGGACGATGCCGACCGCGGCGGCGATCATGACGGTGCCGGCCTCGGCGGGAGACAGCCCACGGGGCCCCTGGAGATAGAAGGCCGCGTAGAACAGGTGCCCGGCCAGAGCCATGAACGCGATCAGCAGCACCACGCTCCCGGCCGTGAACCCGGGCTGCCGGAAGAGCCGCAGATCCAGGCTGGGCGCCGGGGACTTGCGCTGACCGGCCACGAAAGCGGAGAGCAGGGCGCCGCCCAGGGTCAGCGGGAGGAGGACGTGCGGCCCGTACCAGACCTGTCCGTCACCGGCTTCGATGATCCCGTAGACCACGCCGCCGAGGCCGAGCACCGACAGGGCGAGGCCCGGGAGGTCGAGCGGTCTGCGCCGGGGACCCTTCAACTCGGGTACGACGGCGGCGACTCCGGCCAGGCACAGGGCGACGATCGGCACATTGACCAGGAACACCGATCCCCACCAGAAGTTGCTGAGCAGCGCCCCGCCCGCCACCGGGCCGACGGCCACGCCCAGCCCGCTGGAGGAGCTCCAGATCGCGATCGCCCGGGTACGTTTGGCCTCCGGGGTGCTCTGCACGATGACCGACAGGGTCGCCGGCATCAGCAGCGCGCTGCCCGCGCCCATGAACGCGCGCGCCACGACCAGCCATGCCGGGCTCCCCGCGAACGCGCCGGCGGCGGATGCCGTGCCGAACAGCGCGAGTCCGGCGAGGAGGGTGGCCCGGGGGCCGAACCGGTCGGCCAGCGCGCCGCCCGCGAAGAGACCGCCGGCGAAGACCAGGGTGTAGGCGCTCGCCACCCACTCCAGTTCGGCGGGCGTCGCGCCCAGGCCCTCGGCCGGATCGGCCAGGGTGGTGACGGCGACGTTGAGGATCGAGGTGTCCAGCCAGATCAGCATCTGGGCGCAGACGACGACCAGGAGGACGGCCCCCGGCCGGGACGGGACGGCCGCCGGCTCGCCGGACCCGGTCATCGCGCCCCCAGCCCGTCGCGCCAGCTCGGCCGCAGCGGTTTCCAGCCCAGCGTCGTACGCGCCCGGTCGTTGGACGCGCCCCGCGCCGCGGTGAGCTGATGGGCCGTGAACCAGCCGAGCAGCCGGGGCGCCATCGCCGCCGGAACCGTGCGCGGGGCGGGGGCGCCCAGCGCGCGGGCGTAGCGCGGCAGCCACTCGGCGGCCGGGGCCGGTTCGTCGTCCGTGATGTGGAGGGCCCCGGTGGTCTTTGACTCGACGGCCGCCACGGCCGCTCCCACGGCGTCCTCCACGTGCAGGAACGAGGTGATCCCCGACCCGCCTTCGGGCAGCGGGAGCTTCCCCGCCAGCACGCGCTGCCCTGTGCCGCCGGTGCGGGCGTACGCGGTGCCGGGGCCGTACAGGGTGCCGTACCTGAGGACCAGGCCGCTCAGGCCCTCGGCGCTCGACACCAGCCGTTCCAGATCGGCGACGGCCCGTACGGTGGCGGCCCAGCCGGGGTCCGGGGCGTCCAGGTACAGCGGTGCGTCCTCGTCGAGGACCGGATCCCCTGCCGGGGCCGCGGCGAAGGCGATGGACTGCGCGACCAGCCGCCGCGCACCGGCCGCCCGGGCCGCCTCGATCAGGTGGGTGGTGCCCTCGGTGCGCAGCCGCGCGGTCTGTGCGAAGGCGCCCGCGGGATCCTCGCGCAGCAGCCGCAGTGCCGTCATCTGGTGCACGACCACGTCGGGCCGGGCGGCCGAGACCGCCGGCAGCAGGGACGCGCGGTCGAGGGCGTCGGCGGTTACGGCCTCGTCCGCGTCCGGGGCCCTGGAGGCGTCCCGTACCAATGCGCTCACATGATGCCCGCGCGCCCGCAGTGCGCCCACCAGCGGCTGTCCGACCAATCCGGAGGCACCGGCGACAAGTACCCGCACCGCTCAGCCCTCCGTACCCGGGGCGACCCGCATCAGCAGGCGGCACGCCTTGTCGCCGTCGCGCAGACAGCTCTCGGCCCGGTTCTCGGTCAGGGTCACGCCGAGCCCCTCGGACCAGCCCGCGTGGATGTCGGTGCAGGGGCACCGGTAGCCCTCCAGCGAACCGGCCATCCGCACCATGGTGATGGCGAAGTTCCGCCGCAGCGTGAGGACGATCGTGTCGTCGCTCTCCACTTCGGTGGAGGCGTTGCGCAGTTCGGGAGGGAACATGCGGTCACCGCACTCGTCGTAGCGGCGGCGCAGTTCCTCCAGGTCCTTGCCGGTGTCGCCGCTGTCGGGCAGCGGGCCCGACCGGCGGGCGACGCGCTGCCCGACGTGCACGGCCACCTTGCGCATCGCCTCCGCGTTGATCTCGTTGGCGGTCTCCTGCCCGAAGCGCCCGGCCACCCCCTGGTACCAGTGGGCGTCGTGCTGCCACCACAGCCGGTACGCGTCCACCGTCTGCGCGCGGTGGTTCGTTTCGTCGTCCCTCACTCTTGCCCCCTGGCGGCGAACCGGTCGCGCATCACGCGTTTGAGTACCTTGCCCGTGGCGCCCTTGGGCACCTCGTCGGGTTCCGTCCGCAGGGCCCGGGCCACCAGCGGGAACCCGGCGGCCGCCAGGACCGCGTTGACCCGCTCGGTCCACGCCTCGCCCTCACCGGCCCGGGCGTCGTCGTCCGCGAGTTGGAGCAGCGCGTACGCCTCGGCCTCTCCCTCGCCGTCCCAGTCCGCCCGCACGCCCTCGGGGGCCACCCCGACGACCGTGCAGTCGGCCAGTTCGGGCAGTTCCCGCAGGAGCAGTTCCTCGGTCCGGGTGCTGAACAGGATTCCGTCGGGGGTCCGGATCGCGTCCGGCGCCCGGTCGAGGTGGTAGAAGTTGCCGTCCTCGTCCTGGTGGGCGAGGTCCCCGGTGAGCCAGTAGCCGCCCAGCCGCAGCCGGTTCCAGGTCAGCGAGTCGTTCCAGTAACCGGGCGTGAGTGTCGGCGACTTCAGGCCGAGGCGGCCGATCCGCCCCGGCGGCAGCGGGGTGCCGTCCTCGGCGAGCACGGCGGCTTCGGCGAAGCTGATCGGCTTGCCGACGCAGCGCGAGTAGGCCGAGGTGTCCTTGGTGTGCCGGTTGTGGAAGACGGAGTAGCCCGCTTCGGACGAGCCGAGCCCGTCCACGAAGACGGAGCCCTCGACCCGGGTACGCCGCAGATCGCGCCCGATCCTCTCGTGGCTGCCGTACCGCACCAGGGCCCGGATGTGCGCCTCGTGCGCCGCGTCCCCGGTGTTGAACCACACCTGGACGCTGTCGAGGTGGCGCCTCGTCAGGTCTTGTGCGGCCATCTCGCCGAAGGTCCCGGCGAAGGCCAGCACCGTGGTCGGCCGGTACTCCTCGATGGCGTCCAGCACATCGGTACCGCGCCGGCTGGAGAGCAGTTTGATGTCGGTGCGGAGCAACAGGCAGTACAGCAGGGTCGCCACCATGGCGTTGTGCGCGCCCGGCAGCCCGACCAGGGTGCGCTCCATGTCGGTCCCGGTGGAGTAGCGCAGCCGGTGCAGCTGCGCGTACATCAGCGTCCTGTGGGTGTGCGGAACCCCCTTGGGCATGCCTGTGGTTCCCGACGAGTGCGAGATGAGCACCGGGTCGGTGGGGTCGTGCCGGTACGGGTACGACGGCGGCAGGGCCGTGCGGTCCCCGGGCCGGATGCCGGCGGCGGTGACGCAGAACCCGAGCCCCGATCCCGACAGCAGCGCATGGTGCTCCGGGTCCGTGAAGGCGCCCACCGCGCCCTGTCCCCGCACGTACTGCCGGGCGGTCTCCGGGGCCAGGTCGCCGTTGACGAACGAGGGAATCGCGCCGAGGGACGTCAGCGCCAGGAAGTTCACCGCGAACTCGGTGCTGGAGTGGGAGTGCACGGCGACCGGGTCGCGGGGCCGCACTCCTCGGGCCGCGTACCAGCCCGCGTAGGTCTCGGCGGCCTCGGTCAGCTGCCCGAGCGTCAGCATCCGCGGACGGCTGCCGTCCGGGGCCTGCCAGCCGCCGTCCGTGCGCAGCACCGGCTCGTCGAGCGGGCGGCCGTACGCCGTCAGGCGCTCCAGGACGTTACCTGCGCCCAGTTCGGTGTCGGAGCAGATCCGGGCGCGCTCCTGCCTGCTGATGAGCATGGGTCTCCGTCTCCTTCCTTGCCTCGGAGTCGGCCGTGAGGACGAACGCGGGCGTCTGCGGCCGGGTCACCAGGAGGTGGCCGCCGCCGTCCCGCGCCAGCCGCCGGTGGCCGGCGGCCAGATCGAAGAGGCCCTGGATGCTTCCGGGGCAGGCGCCGGTCCCGGTGTCACGGCCGTGTGTCTCGTCCGCCCGGACCGTGACGGGAGCCCCGGCGCCGGGACGGGCGAGCAGCAGCGCTGCCGCCCTGCCGGCGTTCGCGGGGAGGTCCGCCAACGGGTGGTCGCCGACGGCCAGTTCCTGGTACACGGCGGCGGCCCGCTCGCCGCCGCCCAGCTCCACGCCCAGCACCAGCACCCGGTCCAGTTCCGGGTCCTCCAGCAGGAGATCCGCCATGGCCAGCAGTTCGGTCAGCGCGTCGTCGAGGGTGGAGAGGCTGAACATCTGCCCGGTGATCCCGAACTCCCGGCTCATGTGGCCCAGTACGGAGTTGGGGGTGGCCTGCATGAACAGCAGCGGGTTGTGGACCCGCCCGGCGACCATACGGCGGCTGGCCAGATCGGCGGTGGTCGTGTCGCCCATCAGGCCGGCCAGCGCCACGGCGGTCCGGGAGCCTTCCTCACTCTCGGCTTCTCCCCCACTCTCGGCTTCGCTCGCGCGGGGGGACCCCCATGAGCGGGAGGTGCCCCCATCGGTCCGTTCGGCCAGGCAGCGCCCGGCGACCTCGTACGCCAGCGGGCTGAACGCCGACTCCACGAAGCCGGGCAGCCTCGGCAGCGCGATGTCGTCCGGGTGCCCGGTGCCGTGGGTCGCGGTGGCGCTCGCCAGGATGCCGAGGGGAGAGCGCGGTACGGGCTTGTCCGTCGTCACGGCCGCTCCAGTACGAGTGCGGTGTTGGCGCCCCCGAAGGCGGCGTTGATGGTGAGGGCCCGGCGTGGGTCGGCCCGGCGCGGCCGGTTCGGCACGTAGTCGAGGTCGCATTCCGGGTCGGGCAGGGTGAATCCGGCGGTCGGCGGCAGCACACCGTCCGTCAACGTCAGCATCGTGATGACGAACTCCACGATGCCCGCCGCCTCCAGGAGGTGCCCGGTGGTGCTCTTGGTCGAGCTCACCGGGATCGACCCGGCCCGCTCCCCGAGGGCGGCTCGCAGCCCCCGGGTCTCGGCGCCGTCGTTGTAGCGGGTGCCGGTGCCGTGGGCGTTGACGTAGCCGAGGGCCGCTCCGTCCGGGTCGCCGGCCAGCCGCAGCGCCTGCCGTGCGGCCTGCGCCAGGCCGGCCCCCTCCGGATGCGGCTGGGCGATGTGGTGGGCGTCCGTCGCCGCGCCCCAGCCCGGCACGGACGCCAGCGGCCGGGCACCACGCCGCCGGGCGTGCTCGGCGGACTCCAGTACGACGGCCGCGACTCCGTCGCCGAGCAGCAGCCCGCTGCGGTCGGCGCTGAACGGGCGCACCATGCCGTCGCGGGAGAGCGCCCGGCCGGAGTCGAACTTGCCGAAGGTCTCCTCCTCCACGAGGTACCCGCCCGCGCAGACCGCCACGTCGATCCGGCCGGAGGAGATCAGCCGGCAGGCGTGGATGATCGCGGCGGAGGAGGCGACACAGGCGTTGGTGAAAGTGAGCCGGGGCCCGGTCAGCCCGAGGTGCCCGGCCAGCAACTCGGCGAGCCGGGCGGGAACGGCGTCGGCGAACCGCGCCGCACCCACGTCCGGCTCGGCATCAGGCCCACCCCGGGACAGCTCCCCCGCCTTCGGGGCTACGCCCTCGTCGGCAGCATCGTTCGGGACAGCGTCCTCGTTCCGGCCCGCGCCCTCACCGGCGACGCCGTTCGGAACGACGCCCCGGCGCCCCGATACGGACGTCGCTTCCCCCGTCCGCCTCCGCCAGTACCGCGTGACGCTCATGTGGTCGCCCGCGACCCCGAGCAGGGTCGCCGCCTCCGTGCCCGGGCCGAGGCCGGCCATGTCGAAAGCTTCCTCGCCGCAGCGGGCGAGTGCGTGACGCAGCGCCCAGTCCTCGACCGCGTCGGGTCCGTCGGGGGCGGCCGCAGCCATGGGCGTGCGGTACGGGCTGGTGTCGAACCGCGTGGTGGGGCGGAAGGCGGGGATCCCCGCGAAGACCCCGCGCCGCAGGGCGTCGGCGCCCGTGCCGAACGCGGTGCGTAGGCCGAAGCCGGTGATCGTCACGTCACCGCTCATCCCGGCCTCCCTCTTCCACCCGGCCGGTCTGCGCCGCGCGCAGATATCCGGTGAGCCGCCGCAGCGAGGTCAGCCCGGCGATGTCCTCGTCGGTGGGCTCGACGACCAGGCCGTAGCGCTCCTCGACCACATGGAGCAGCCACACCAGCCCGAGGGAGTCCAGGACCAGTTCGGCGTCCTCGCCGAGGTCGTCGGGCAGCCCGGGGAAGACCTTGCGGTCCGACAGCAACTGGCGGACGGTGTCAGTGGTGATGGGGGACGTCGAGGCTTCCGTGCTCATGCCCGCGCACCGCGTCGGACGACCTCGGCGACGAGTCCGCCGAGGGTGAGGGAGGCCAGCGGCTCGATGTCGGTGTCCGGGATCTCCACGCCGAACCGGGACTCCAGCCGCATCGTGAGCTCGATCAGGCTGAGTGAGTCGACGTCCAGCCCGCCGACGGTCACCGGGCTGTCGTCGGTGATGCCCTCACGGCTGGTCAGGATGTTCATCTCGTCGATCACCGCGGTCAGGACGAACTCGCGGATCTCTTCTTCCAGGGTCGATGTGCTCATGGTCGGAGAACTCCAGTGAGAAGTACCGGTGGGGAATCAGGGCAATCGGGGAGATCGGGGCAATCATGGGGAAGGTGTCCGGGCGGGCCGGGCCGGCCTACGACGCAGCGCTCGCCGCCGCCTGCAACGCCGCCGCCTGGCGCAGCAGCTTCCCGTTGGACGTACGCGGCAGGGTCTCCAGCAGCCGGATCACCCGCGGCAGCTTGTAGTCGGCCAGCCGCTCCCGGCACCACCGCAGCAGTTCCTCGGCGGAAGGTGACTCGGCGCCGGCGGCCACCGCGACATACGCCTCGGTCACGCCCTCGTGGACCAGGACCGCCTGCTCGACCGCCGGGTGCTCGCGGAGCACCTGCTCGACCTCGGTCAGATCCACCTTCAGACCGCCGATCACGACGAGCGAGTCGGCCCGGCCGTGCACGCTGACCGCCCCGGTGTCGTCCACGGTGGCCCGGTCCCGGGTGTGCAGCCAGCCGTCCGCGTACTGCGTACCGCCCGAGTCGAAGAGATACGGCGACTCGGCCAGCGCCACGTCCAGTTCGCCCCGGTACTGGCGTACGACCACGCCCGGCGCGGCCCGGCCGACCGAGGGCCGCAGCGCGCCGGCGACGTCGATGGCGACGATGCCGGTCTCGGTGGTGCCGTAGGCCTCGCCGACCGGGACGCCGTACCGTTCGGCGAACCGCGCCGCGACCGGCGGTGGCATCAGCTCGCCGCCCGACACCGCGATCCGCAGCTCGGGCAGGGCGGGCGGATCGAGGGCGGCCGCGAGCAGTTCGAAGTGCGCCGGCACTCCGAACAGGGCGGTGACCCGGTGGTCCACCGCGGTCCGCAGGATGTCGCGGGCGGAGACACGGGGCGCGAACACCACGGAGACACCGGCCGCCAGCGAGTACAGCAGTCCGCCGATCAGGCCGAAGCTGTGCGCCGTCGAACTGAGCAGCAGCAGCCGGTCGCCCTCTCCCGGCATGCGGGGAACCGCGGCGAACGCGTCCACCTCGGCGGCGAGCGACCGGACGGTCCTGCCGATCACCTTCGGCCGTCCCGTGGAGCCCGAGCTGAACTGCACCAGCCGGTGCCCGGTGGCGGCCGGCCGGCCGGGCCTGCGGCACTCGGTGGTGACCTCGTACTCGGGCCGGAAGCCGAAGGTCGCCCGGACGTTGGACCCGGCGCCGACGAGGAACTGCGGCCGGCAGACCGCGCAGAGGGCCTCCACCTCGGCCGGTTTGAGCCGGAAGTCGAAGAGCAGCACCTGGGCGCCGAGCCGCCACAGCGCGAGCAGCACCTCCACTTGGGTGAAGCTGGGCGGTGTCCGCAGGCCCACGGTGCTGTCCGGGCCGATGCCGTATCCGGCGAACACAGCGGCCTGTTTGACCACCCGCTCACGTAACTCCGCTCGGTTCAGCGTTTCCTGTCGGTGTATCAGGAACGGCAGGTCGTCGTCGTGCGCGTCGAACAGACGCTGGACCAGGGAGCCCATCGAGTCGGCCGGGTCTGTCGCGAGTTCGCGCATGAGGCCTCAGACCTCCTTGCAGAACTCGCCGATGGGCAGGCCGACATGGCGCTTGTCCGTGGCCAGGTAGCCGAGCAGTTCGTCACCGGTGCGCAGTTCGGTGACGTTGAGGACCTTACCGCCCGGGCCGAGCACCCGTACGTGCCAGTCGTCCTGCACGGTCAGGCTGACCAGCCGTCCGTCCTCGGCGTGGGTGCGGATCTCCAGCAGCGGCCGGGACTCCAGCTTGGCGCGGCCGACGACGACCCGCCGGGTTCGGCCGTCGGCTCCGACCGCCAGCAGGACGCTGCCGGAGCCCACCTCGCTCAGGTAGTTGGTGCGGTTGTCCGGTCCGAGGGTGTACGAGTGCAGGGCCCCGGCGTTGACCCGGAACGGCCGGGTCGGCATGTACGGCAGCGGGTGGGTCTCGCTGCAGCACAGGACGAAGCCGGAGGAGTACGAGCCGACGAGGATGCCCTCGTCCTCCTCGAAGTGCGAGCAGGTGTCCACGCAGACCCGGTCGCCGAGCCCGACGTGCCGGATGCTCTCCACGGTCAGCGTGGACAGCTCCAGCTGGGGTGTGGTGGCCTGCAGCAGCCGTGCCAGTGCGAACACCTCGTCGGCGCTGCGGGGCGCGTACAGGATGCCGTCCGAGCCGCGCTCCAGCACGTCGAAGACGATCGCCGCCTCCTCCAGGCCGTCGACGACGGTCACCAGCTTGCCGTCCGCGGACTCGGCGGCGGCCAGCACGATCTCCAGCGGGATCTTGGTCGGGTCGGCGAAGTGGATGACGGTGTACGGCAGTTTCATGGCACCGGCGCACGACAGCTGAAGTGTGCGGTCGTCCCGTACGTCGACGATGCCGGCGGCGGGTGTGCCCCCGGCGGCGCGGTTGCCGGCGGCGAGGGCGTCCAGCTCGTCCTCGGTGCCGAACCTCCGCAGCAGGACGTCGATTCCGGGGCCGGGCGCAGAGCTTCCGGACTCGGACGGGAACCCGGCGTCTGCGGTGCCCTTCGCCTCCTTGGCGCCGGGAGCCTTCCCGGCCGTGCCCGTCCCCTTCCCTTCTTTGTCACCGGGCTTCTTCGTGGCGGCCGGGCTCTGGCCCTCGGGCGCGAGCACCCGGGTGACGGTGGGGGGCAGGGTCTCGAGCAGCTCGGCATCGGCGGCCACCACTCCGCCCATCCGGGCGTGGACGGCCGCGTCGACCACCGCCTGGAGCTGCCGGCCGGGGACTTCCCGCAGATCGATCCATGCGAACCTCATGCGACTCCTGCCACGAACGTCGAGGGACTAGTCATGCTCATGTCATGCGAAACGCCGTCGCCGCCGTGCACGACCGCGGCGAGACGCGCCACCAGGGAGGCGGGCGAGGGGGCCGAGAAGATCCGCCGACCGACGGCCAGTCCCCGGCAGCCGGTGGCCATCACGGCGGTGCCGTACTCGACGAGGTCGGAGCCGTCCGGCGGCCCCCCTGCCGCGAGGACGGGAATGGGGCTGCCCGCCACCACCTCCGCCATCCGCTCGAGCGGCAGGGCGACGGAGGTCTTCACCATGTCCGCGCCCAGGTCCGCGGCGACGTTGGCCAGGTGGGCCAGGAGGGCGGGATCGCGCGGGTCCTCGATCCGGGGGCCGCGAGGGTAGACCATCGCGATCAGCGGCATGCCCCATGCGTCGCAGGAACGGGCCACCGCCCCCAGGTCGGAGAGTTGCCGCGCTTCGGTGTCCGAGCCGATGTTCACATGGACGCTGACCGCGTCCGCTCCGAGCCGCAGGGCCTCCTCGACATCGGCGACCAGCACCTTGGCGTGGACGTCGGCGGAACAGGCGGTACTGGCGCTCAAGTGCACCACCAGGGCGCAGTTCTTGAGGATGTCCGGCGCGAAGGCACGGGCGCGTCCCTTGTGGACGATGACCCCGTCGGCCCCGCCGTCCACCAGCGCCCGGAGCAGGTCGTCCCACTTGCCGGCGGGGACGATGGGGCCGTCCGAAACGCTGTGATCGAGAGGAACGAGCAGATGCCGGCCGTCACCCGCCGGCGAAAGTCTCCTCAAGCGTAATAACTTGCCGGATTTCAGCATGGGTAATACGCCTCCCCAGCCGGTGGCCGCATTAAAGTCCGAAAAACGATGGTCGTAGAACTTTCAAGTTGCGCCGCTGTGAGCATTTCCCGTGCGGCCACCGGTTGGCAAGGTGTGATCACCGGTCAATATTTATGCAGAACTTGGCATGAATATTGACAGCAATGCGACAGGTGCAGCGGGATTGACGACCGCAGGTAGGTGCTGTTCGTGGAGGCTCGGGCGCTTTGTTGCGGATTCCACGTGTAAACGGCCGACAATTATTCCGCCACCCCTCCGGTCTCGTTCGACAATTCGGACGACCGGATTTCCCTGACGCTTCCTTGTCGAATTCGAATTTCCGGGCCTAGGGTGACTTCCCATGCCCGAATCACTGTCCAAGACGACAGAGAAAGCCACCGCGAGGACCGAGGCCCCGCGAGTCGCCGTCGCGAGCCTGGTCGGCACCACGATCGAGTACTACGACTTCGCCGTGTACGGCACGGCCTCCGCACTCGTCCTCGGCCCCGCCTTCTTCCCCTCCGGCAACCCCGCCGTCTCCTCACTCGCCGCGTTCCTCACCTTCGCCGCGGCGTTTCTGTCCCGGCCCCTCGGCGTCGTCCTGTTCGGGACGATCGGTGACCGGCTCGGCCGAAGACAGGCCCTGGTCTCCTCCCTCTTACTGATGGGCGTGGCCACGGTCGGCGTCGGGCTGCTGCCCACGTACGAGACCGCCGGACTCCTCGCTCCCGTCCTGCTGGTGACACTCCGTCTGCTCCAGGGTCTCAGCATGGGCGGCGAGTGGGGCGGGGCGGTGCTGCTCGCCGCCGAGCACGCACCGCCCGGCCGCCGCGCGCTGTACGCGTCCGTCCCGCAGGCCGGCCCCTCACTCGGCTTCCTGCTGTCCAGCGCCGTCATCCTGCCCACGCTCCACATCGCGGGCCGGGACGGCTTCACCGACTGGGCCTGGCGCGTCCCGTTCCTGCTCAGCACCGCGCTCGTCCTGATCGGCCTGTGGGTCCGCACGACGGTCTCCGAGTCACCCGTATTCCGCGACGCGGCGCATCGCACAGCGCAGGTGGGGGTCCCGGCACCGGAGTCCCGCTTCCCGCTGGCCACCCTCCTCAAGCGGTACCCCGGCCGGCTGCTGCTCGGCACCGGCGCGGCGATCGGCGGTTCGGCCGTCTACTACCTGACGATCGTCTACAGCCTCTCGTACGGCCCGAAAGAACTGGGCATCCCTCAGAACACGATGCTGACCGCCGCGAGCATCGGTGCCGCGGCCGGCATCGCCATCACCCTCCCGGTCGCCAGGCTCTCCGACCGGATCGGCCGCCGCCCGGTGATGCTGACCGGAGCCGTCGGTTGCGTGCTGTGGGCCGTACCCATGTACGCCTCCCTGAGCTCGCGTGACGCCTGGCTGATCACCGGCGCCTACACGGTCGGACTCATGCTGCTCGCACTCATGTTCTCCCCGGTGGCGGCGTTCCTCCCCGAGCTGTTCCCCGCCCGGCTGCGCTACAGCGGAGCCTCCGCGGCCTTCATCCTCGCCAACACCCTCGGCGGCGGCTTCGCCCCGCTGGTCGCCACCTGGCTGAACAGCCGCTGGGATTCCCCGCTCGTCCTGGGCTTCTACACCGGCGGCCTCTGTCTGCTGAGCCTGCTGTGCCTGCTGGCCCTCCCGGAGACTCGCGACCAGGAGTTCGACACCTGACATCCGGGATCCGCACCCATCCGGGCGAGAAGGTGTCCGCAAGAGAGGGCTTCTTCGGCCTCGTCGGGCAAACCGGTCAGCGGCAAGGCAGACATGGCTCCAGAAAGATCAACGCATTGGTCGCGAAAGCGATGTTTGTGGCGGCCGATGAAGGTCACCTGGCCTGGACGGGGCCGACAGGCTCCGGGCGCGGGCAGCGTGCCTGGTTCGCCGCTGCTCCGTACGACGAAAGGCAGACTCATGACGGAGACCTCACCTGTCACCACGACCGATTCCGGCGCCCCGGTCGAGAGCGACGAGCATTCGCTCACCGTGGGACCCGCCGGTCCGATCCTGCTTCAGGACGCCTATCTGATCGAGCAGATGGCGCAGTTCAACCGGGAGCGGATCCCCGAGCGTCAGCCGCACGCCAAGGGGAGCGGCGCGTTCGGTCACTTCGAGGTGACCCACGACGTGAGCGCCTACACGAAGGCGGCCGTCTTCCAGCCAGGCACACGCACCGACCTGGTCACCCGCTTCTCGACCGTCGCGGGTGAGCGCGGCAGCCCGGACACCTGGCGCGACCCGCGCGGCTTCGCGGTGAAGTTCTACACCAGCGAAGGCAACTACGACATGGTCGGCAACAACACGCCGGTGTTCTTCGTGAAGGACCCGATGAAGTTCCAGCACTTCATCCGCTCCCAGAAACGCCGTGCCGACAACAACCTGCGCGACCACGACATGCAGTGGGACTTCTGGACGCTCTCCCCCGAGTCCGCCCACCAGGTCACCTGGCTGATGGGCGACCGCGGCATCCCGCGGACCTGGCGCCACATGAACGGCTACACCTCCCACACCTACATGTGGATCAACGCCGCCGGCGAGCGTTTCTGGGTCAAGTACCACTTCAAGACCGACCAGGGCATCGAGTACTTCACCCAGCACGAGGCCGACCAGATGGCCGCCGCCGACACGGACTACCACACCCGCGATCTGTTCGAGCACATCCGCGACGGCGACTTCCCCAGCTGGACCCTGCACGTGCAGGTGATGCCGTACGAGGAGGCCGCGGGCTACCGCTTCAACCCCTTCGACCTCACCAAGGTGTGGCCGCACGGCGACTACCCGCTGATCCCGGTCGGGCGTATGACGCTCGACCGCAACCCGACGGACAACCACGCGGAGATCGAGCAGGCGGCCTTCCAGCCCAACAACCTCGTCCCCGGCATCGGCCCCAGCCCGGACCGGATGCTGCTGGCCCGTCTGTTCTCCTACGCGGACGCGCACCGCCACCGGATCGGCGGCAACTACCAGCAGCTTCCGGTGAACGCCCCCGTCGTGGACGTCCACACCTACTCCAAGGACGGGGCGATGGCGTACCGGAAGACCACCGACCCGGTGTACGCCCCCAACTCCAAGGGCGGCCCCTCGGCCAACACCGCACGCTACTCCCCGCCCAGCTGGGAAGCCGACGGCTCCATCACCCGCGCGGCCTACGTCAGCCATCCCGAGGACGACGACTGGGGCCAGCCGCGCACCATGGTGCGCGAGGTCCTGGACGACGCCGCGCGCGACCGTCTGGTCGACAACGTCGTCGGTCATCTCCTCAACGGCGTCTCAGAACCCGTCCTCAAGCGGGCCTTCGAGTACTGGTCGAACATCGACGAGACCATCGGCGAGCGCATCGCTCAGGGAGTGCGCGCCAAGGTGGGCGAGAAGGATCCGAAGGCCGCCGAGCAGGGCAATCCCGCACGGCGCGACATGCAGTCCAAAGCCTGAGCCTGACGGATCGGGTCCTCATGGGTGGGCTTCCGCGTCCCGGCATCGCCGACGCGGAAGCCCACCGCCCTGTGCGCAGCCGACCGACCGAGATGCGCTGATCGCGCACCGATCGAGATGCCCTGACCGCGCATCGATCCACATAATGGATGAAAATGGTCAAAATATACGCCAAAAGCGCGGAGGCGTGGCGATGCGCGGCAACGCCGAGAACGACGAGGGCTCCGTCGAGGAGTACGACGAGCACGATGAGGAACTCGACGCCGAGGGCAGTGACGAGTACGCCGGTCCCGAGGCATTCGACGAGGAGGACGCGGCCGCTGTGAGCCCCGACGTCTTCCTCGACGTTCCGATCCTGAAGGTCGACGAGATCGACCTGGACGTCGAGGACCTGCGGGCGCATGTCTCGCTGCAGGCCGAGGTGCTGGATCTGCTCAAACTGAACGTGGGCGCCGACGTCACCCTCGGCCAGGTACACCTGGGCATCTCGGGCGTCGAGGCCCAGGCCCAGCTCAAAGTGCGACTCCACAACGTCGCAAAGATCATCGATCGAGTCCTCACCACGCTCGACCGCAACCCGGAGCTGCTGCACGAGCTGGCGCGTGGAATCGGGTCCGCCGTCCAGGACGTCGGCGGCGGAGCCCGTCAGGCCGTGGGAGAGGTGGGCACGGGTGCCGGGAGGGCCGCCCAGGAGGTCGGCCGGGGTGCCGGAACCGCCGTCCGGGACGTGGGCCAGGGCGCCGGAGCGGCCGTACAGGACGTGGGGCAGGAAGCCGGAGCCGCTGCCCGGGACGTGGCCGCCGGGGCAGGGAGCGCGGTGGAGGACGTCGGCCAGGAGGCGAGCCGGACCGTCGGAAGCGCCGGCGAGGTGGTGGGCGGCACCGCGGAAGGGGCCGAGCCGGCTGATTCGGCCGAGCGGGGCCGGGCCGGCCGGGGCCAAGCCGGCACCCGCACGCGCCGGGGACGCGGAGACGACGGGAAGCTGCCGCCCAGGACCAGTCGCCGTCAAGCCGCCAGGAAGCCTGCGGAGCCTGAGGAGTCTGCTGAGCCGCCCTGAAACCGAGGCGCGGGGGCCGGGAGCCCGGTGGAGGACATCTCGTTCCGGTCGACGGTCCACGCCGAACGGCTCCGCTTCACTCGGGAGCCCCAAACAGCTGTCCGCTTCCCCGGCACCGGGAAGCGGGAGTCGACGAGCCACAGCGACCGCACCCACCTGTCGGACCCGGTCGCTCCCGGTCAGGAGTACCAGGACGTCACCGTCGCGTACCACCTCGCGACCCGGCTCACCAGGTAGTCGGCTCTGTCAGCCGTTGATGATGTCGGTGAATCGCTGGGTGTCGATGTTTCCTCCGGAGGCGATGACGCCGATCCGCCGGGGGCGGCGGCCGACGTGTCCGGCGAGGAGGGCGGCCAGGGCGGTCGCGCCGCTGGGTTCGAGGACGATCTTGAGTCGTTCGAAGGCGAAGCGCATGGCGTCGCGGATCTCGTCGTCGCTGACGAGCGCGATGCCGTCCACGAGGTGCCGGTTGACGGCGAACGTGATCTCGCCGGGGGTCGGGAGAGCCTGTCCGTCGGCGAGGGTCCGGGGCACGGGGATGGTGACGCGCTCGCCGGCTTCCAGGGAGCGCTTGGTGTCGTCGCCGGTGTCGGGCTCGACGCCGACGACGTGGATACCGGGGTGGAGCGTCTTTGCTGTGATGGCGCTTCCGGCCATGAGGCCGCCACCTCCGACGGGCGCGACGAGAGCGTCCAGTCCCCCTGTCTCCTCGAGAAGTTCGAGGGCCGCGGTGCCCTGGCCGGCGATGACGTGCGGGTGGTCGTAGGGAGGGATGAGCGCGAGGCCGCGCTCGGCGGCGAGTGCCTCGCCGAGCGCGGTGCGGTCCTGGGTGTAGCGGTCGTAGGTGACGACTTCAGCGCCGTAGCCGATGGTTGCCTCCCGCTTGGAGCGCGGGGTGTCCTCGGGCATCAGGATGACGGCGCTGGTGCCGAGTTCCCGGGCGGCCAGTGCGGTGGCCTGGGCATGGTTGCCGGAGGAGTATGCGGCGATGCCCTTGGCCAGTCGGCCGGGGGCAGCTGTGCGGCGGCGTTGTAGGCACCGCGGAACTTGAACGCGCCGATGCGCTGGAAGTTCTCGCACTTGATGAACACCTCCGCGCCGACCAGGGAGTCGAGAGTCCGGGAGGTGAGCACGGGGGTGCGGTGGGCGATGCCGTCGAGGCGTGCGGCGGCGGCGCGGACGTCGTCGAAGGTCACGGGCAGGGCAGTGGTCATGGGGTGTCCTTGAGCGGGTCGGGGCGGCCGGGTGAGAGTGGTCCTGCCGCTGGTCACCAGCCGGTGACGCGCTCCCAGTCGGCCTGGATGGCGGGCGCGGCGTCCGAGGTCAGGGCGCTGTCGATGACGTGGTAGCCGCGGAACTGGGCCGCGGTCGCGCACGCGTGGTTTGGCAGGACGCGCAGCCGGGTGCCGATGGGCAGGTCGGGCAGGTCGGCGCCGTCGCGGGTGGTGAGGGTGCCGTGCTCCTGGCTCGCGGCACTCATGACCAGGTTCGGGATCAGGTTTCCGGCCAGGTCGAGGACCAGGCCGTAGCCCTGGTCCTGGGCCTGGCCGGCGGTGCCGCGGTCCCGGGACATGGCCATCCACCCGCCGTCGGTGACGATCCGGCCGTGTTCGGGACGGTGGCCGATGACGGTCACGGCCACCGAAAGGGCGAGGTCCTCCACTCGACAGACGCCCAGACCGGCCATGACCAGGTCGAAGAACACGTAGTTGCCGGCACGGAGTTCGGTGACGCCGGTGAGATCCTCCGCCGCGTGGGCGGTCGGCGTGGAGCCGACGCTGACCGTGCGGACGGGCAGCCCGGCGGCGCGCAGCCGCTCCGCCGCCGTGACCGCGGTGTCGCGTTCGTTCCTGGCCGCCAGGCGCTGTTCCTCGGGGGTGCGGGCGAAGTAGGACTCGCCCGCGTGGGTCAGAACACCGTCGAGGCATCCGGCCTCGTGCAGGACGCGGCCGATGCCGATGAGTCCGGGGGCGTCGGGTTCGAGGCCGCCGCGGTGGCCGTCGCAGTCGATCTCGATCTGCGCCGGGACGGCGAGGCCCGCTTCTCTGGCGGCGTGGGCGACGGAGGCGGCCTGTTCGCTGCTGTCGAGCAGCACACGTACGGTGACGCCGCGGCGCAGGAGGGCGACGACGCGGGGCAACTTGTGCGGGTCGATGCCGACGGCGTACGTGATGTCGGTGTAGCCGCCGTCGGCGAACGCCTCGGCTTCGGCGAGGGTGGAGACCGTGACCGGACACGGCGGGCCATCGTGCATCAGGGCAGCGATGTCGAGGCTCTTGGCCGTCTTCATGTGCGGCCGCAGGGCGACTCCGAGCCGCTCGGCCCGCTTCGCCAGTCGCTCGATGTTGCCCAGGGTCTTGTGCACGTCGACGACGGCGAAGGGAGTGCCGGGGTCGGCCAGCGTTGTCACGGGGTCCGGGGGCGGGGTGATGTTCACAGGGTCACGTCCAACTTCTCGCGAGGAGGGCCGGTCCCAGGCAGAGGCCCTGCGGACGACCCCGGAACTGGCGAAGAGCACGTTGCCGTCGATTCCGCTCACTTCGTGTAGGAGTAGACGCTGGCCCGGGAGATGCCGATGAGGTCGGCGATGGTCTGGGCGGCATTGCGGGTGTCGAAGTAGCCGTCCTCGTACAGGCGTCGGACAAGGTCCTTCTTCGCCTCCCGGGGCAGCGCCCGTGGGGTCGTGGAGCGCTCGGCGGCCGCTGTCTCGATGACTTCGCGCAGTTCCCGGCGGCTTCGGTCGCGCAGCGTCTCGAGCGGGGCGTCCCGGTTCTCGGGATCGGTCGCGACCAGGTTCGACAGCGTGAGCGTCATGGGTGACAGCGTCGAGATGTCCAGGTTCAGACAGAGGGCGGCGATGTACTGCCCGGCTTCGTTCTTGATCCCGATCGACGTGCTCTTCGCGGGGCGTCCGTCGGGGAACCGGCCGGCGTAGTTCTGGATGACGCCGGGGTAGTGCGGGTCCCGGATACGGGCGAGACCCAGTTCGGTGGCGGACTCTCCCACCTGGCGCCCCGACAGGTTGTTCTCGATGAAGCGGATGGCGTGATCCGGATCGCGCAGATCATGCAGCACGACCTCGCAGATACCGGGGAACATGCGACCCAGCCCCTGCGCGACCTTCTCGAACTCGGCCAGCAGGTGCTCGTCGTCCGGTGCCCCGGACACGGCCCGGCCGTCCGAGGCTGTGTCACCTTCGCTCATCTCCTGCTTCCCTGCTCCCGCCCGGTGCTCCGCACAGAGCTTTGATTTTTCATCCAACCCTATACAGACAATCTATCCACCCTTAGAGCCATCGTCCAGCCGGGGGTTGATACGACATCAAGCCAAAGTCACGCAGGCCGTCTTCCGGGATCGGCCCCTCGCTCATATCCTCGTGCGCCGGTGTTACCGACGGTAAGGGGTGGCGATGAGCGGCACCACGCGCAGAGGATTCCTGGGCACCGCCGCGGCCGCCGGCGGCGGGGTCGCCCTCGGGGCCCCACAGCAGGCTCGGGCCGAGGGCGGTGCGGCAGCGCAGACCGTGGCCGTACTGGGCGGGGGCGTCGCCGGGCTCACGGCCGCGCACGAACTCGCCGAGCGCGGCTTCCGGGTCACTGTCTACGAACGCAAGGCGTTGGGCGGCAAGGCCCGCAGCATGGACGTACCGGACAGCGCCACGGGCGGCCGTCGCCCCCTGCCGGGAGAGCACGGCTTCCGCTTCATCCCCGGCATCTACCACAACCTGCCCGACACCATGCGGCGCATCCCGTTCCCCGGCAACCCAGGTGGTGTCCACGACAACCTCGTCGCCCCCAAGGAGATGCTGTTCGCCCGGTCGGGCGGCCGCGAGGACATCCGGATCCCGCTGCCTTGGCCCGGCAGCACCCCGGCCGAACTCACCCCGGACGAGATCCGCCGCGCCCTCACCTCGGTCCTGGACACAACCTTCAACCTCCCCCTCCATGAGGCCCTCTACTTCGCAGGCCGTTTCCTGGTCTTCCTCACCAGCTGCGACGAGCGCCGCGACGACGTATGGGAGCGGACACCGTGGTGGGAGTTCGTGCGGGCGGGGCGCATGTCCTACGACTACCAGCGCATCCTCGCCGTCGGCATCACCCGCAACATCGTGGCCACCAAGGCGGAGGAGGCCAGCACCCGTACGGTCGCCACCCTGCTGGAGGCCTTCGCCTTCAACCTCCTCGGGCGGGGCGCCGACGGTCCACTGGACCGGATCCTCAACGCGCCCACCAACGAGGCCTGGATCGACCCCTGGGTGACGTACCTGCGGTCACTCGGGGTCGAGTTCCGCGTCGGCTGGACCGTACGGGACCTGACCCTGGACTCGGGTGTGATCGCCGGGGCCGTCGTGGAGGAGCCCGGAGGCGCGCGCAGGACCGTCACCGCCGACCACTACGTCTCGGCGATGCCGGTCGAGCACGCCCGCCGCACATGGAACTCCGCCGTACGCGCCGCCGACCCCCAACTGGCCGAGTGCGACCGGCTGGAGACGGACTGGATGACCGGCATCCAGTTCTATCTGACGGAACGTACGCCGATCCTGCACGGCCACCTCGACCTCATCGACTCCCCGTGGTCGCTCACCGCGATCGCCCAGGCCCAGCACTGGCCGGGACACGACTTCCCCGCCGACTTCGGCGACGGCACGGTCGCGGACTGCCTGTCCGTCGACGTCTCGGAGTGGGACCGTCCGGGCATCCTGTACGGCAAGACGGCCAAGCAATGCACCCGCACCGAGGTCGCCCGCGAGGTGTGGGCCCAGTTGAAGGCGGCGCTCAACGACAGCGGCCGTACGGTCCTGAAGGACTCCGTGCTGCACTCCTGGTTCCTCGACCCGGCCGTGGACGGACTCGGCACGCCGAACCCGGTCAACGAGGAACAGCTGCTCATCCACCCGGTGGGGACCTTCCACCACCGCCCGCGGTCGGCCACGAAGATCCCCAACCTCTTCCTGGCCGGCGACTACGTGGCCGTGCCCATCGATCTCGCCACCATGGAAGGCGCCAACACCTCGGCCCGGCAGGCCGTCAACGCCCTGCTGGAACAGACCGGCTCGACCGCCGAGCGGTGCACCGTGACCCCCTTGTACCGGGCCCCCGAACTGGAGGCGCTCAAGCGGCACGACCGCACCCGTCACCTCCTCCGGCTGCCGAATGTCTTCGACATCGGCTGAGAGCCCGTCAGGCCCGAGCCGCCACCGGCACGAACGTACTGTCCCGCCGGGACCGTCCGCGCCCCTCGCGGGCCCTATCCCCCTCGTGGTGGCGGTGTCCCTGGCGGTGGCGGGGCCGGCGTTGGCGCAGTAGGGCGTTTTCCCTGACGGGGGCGCAGCAGGTAGGGGAAGAGGAAGCCCACTACAGTTCCGGCCGCAGCACCGACCAAGAGTGCGAGAAGGACATTCCAGCCGACACCGGAGTCGAAGAACTCCGGTGGCCCCGCGACGATGGCTCCGAAGCCACCAAGGGCGAGCGCGCCACGCCAACGGCGGCGCAGACTCGACCGGTCCTTCTTCACGACTCGCTCCTCTCTGACCTGCGCGACCTCGTAGGTCGCCCTACCCCGGAACGCGTCCCAGCCAGGACCGGCTGGACCGGAACCGAGCCCCTGCACACAGCGCGCCGTTCCTGAAGGCATCGGCTCGGTCCTCGTTGCCACCGCCGAGCAACGCCGATCGGATCGATGCCCCCAATCCGTCCTGAGACCTCCCCGTACCGCCACGGCGGCAACGCATCCGACGCCCGTGGAGCAGACTGCGGCAGCTGCTGCCACGCCGAGGACGCCTCCCGCAAAGTCTCCAGGTTCTTCCCCGACGTCCGGCCATCGGAACAAACCGGTGGGGCGGCGTTACGGTCGCCGGGGTGGGCCCGCTCGGGGTTTGTGCAGCAGGGCCGGGTCCAGCTTCTGGTGCCCCGACCTCGCCGGATGAACGGATAGGCCGGAGCCGGCGACTGCTGCGCGGCCGGGCGGTCTCGGATGGTTCTGGGACAGCAAGGGTGGGTCAAGGCCTGTGGTATCCGGTTTGTCTGGTGTGGGCTGGGCACTTGGCTGTGGACCGGCGGACCTGGAGGTGTGGTGTGGCGGTACGGCATCGACTGATCAAGGTGAGTCCGCAGACTGTCTGGGAGGTCCTCGCCGACGGCGGCCGGTACGCGGAGTGGGTGGTGGGAACGTCGGCCTCCGAGCCGGTGCGGGGGCAGTGGCCGCAGACGGGATCGGCGATCGGCTACGAGGTTCGCCTCGGACCGATGCGGCTGACCAACGAGACGGTCGTCCGGCACTGCGAGGAGGGCTCCAAGCTGGGCCTGGAGGCACGGGCAGGAGTGCTGGGGACAGCACGGATCGCCATCGAGCTCCTCCCCTGGGGCGAGCACTGCCTGGTGATCGTGGACGAGCACCCCCTGCAAGGGACCAGCGGACGGCTCCACAACGTGGGAGTGGAGGCACTGATCCAGCTGCGGCACCGCGCGATGCTGGCCCGGCTCGCCAAGGTCTGCCAGGCGCAGGCCGCCGGGGCGGGCCGGCCTCAGAGCCTCAGGCAGCGGCGCAGCGCGGCAGCCCACGGTGACGGTGCTGGCCATGCCTGACGCCGTGGTGATCGGGGCCGGACCCAACGGGCTGGTGGCAGCCAACCTGCTGGCCGATGCCGGCTGGAGCGTGGAGGTCCTCGAGGATCAGTCCGACGCCGGTGGCGCGGTGCGCCACAACAGAGGTGTCGACCCCGAATTCGTCAGCGATCTCTTCAGCTCCTTCTATCCTCTGGCCGCCGCCTCACCGGTACTGGACCGCCTGCGCCTGGGGGATTACGGCCTGCGCTGGAGCCATGCGCCGCGCGTACTGGCCCACCCCCTCAGCGACGGCAAGTGTGCCGTGCTGGCCCGCGATGTCGATGCCACCGCCGACTCCCTCGACATGTTCCACCCGGGTGACGGGGATGCTTGGAGGCGTCTGCACGGGACCTGGGAGCGCCTTGGTCCCGACATTCTGGGGGCCCTGTTCACCCCCTTCCCGCCGGTGCGCGCCTCCGCCCGCCTCGCCCTGCGGCTCAAGGCGGCCGGCGGATTGCGGATGGCCCGGACCCTGGTCCTGCCGGTGCGCCGGATGGGCGATGAGGAGTTCCGCGGCGAGGGCGGAAAGCTGCTGCTTGCCGGGAACGCGCTGCACGCGGATCTCGCCCCCGAAGCGGCGGGCAGCGGAGGTTTCGGCTGGTTGATGTCCATGCTCGGCCAGACCTACGGCTTTCCCGTGCCTGCCGGCGGCTCCGGCGCCCTGACCGGGGCTCTCGTACGCCGACTGCGGGCGCGTGGCGGCACCCTGCGGTGCGGACAGCGCGTGCGCCGGGTCGTCGTGCGCGACAGGCGGGCCGTAGGGGTGATCACCGCCGACGGTGAGACGGTGGCGGCACGTCGTGCCGTCCTGGCGGATGTGTCCGCCGCAGCCCTGTACGGCGAGCTCGTCGAGGCGGAGCACCTCCCTTCCCAGCTCGCGTCCGACCTGAAGCGTTTCCAGTGGGACTTCGCCACCTTCAAGGTCGACTGGGCGTGCGACGGACCCGTGCCCTGGCAGACCGAAGCCGCCGCGCGGGCCGGAACCGTCCATCTGGCCGACGGGATGGACGAGCTCACCCGCTTCGCGGCCCAGATCGCCATGGGCCAGGTGCCGGACCGCCCGTTCGCCCTCTTCGGCCAGATGACGACCGCCGACCCTTCCCGCTCACCTCGCGGCACCGAATCCGCATGGGCCTATACACACGTGCCGCACGTCATCAAGTCCGACGCCGGTGGCGAGGGCCTGACCGGCGCCTGGAGCGCCGCGGAGCAGGAGGTGATGGCCGACCGGGTCGAGCGCCAGGTCGAGCGGTTCGCTCCCGGTTTCCGCTCCCGTATCCGAGCGCGGCGCGTGCTGGCCCCGCCCACGCTCCAGTCGCTCGACAGCAATCTGCACGGAGGCGCCATCAACGGCGGCACCGCGGCCGTACACCAGCAACTCGTCTTCCGTCCCGTACCCGGCACCGGCCGCCCCGAGACACCGGTGCACCGTCTCTATCTCGCCTCCGCTTCCGCACATCCAGGCGGAGGGGTCCATGGAGCCCCGGGAGCCAACGCCGCCCAGGCAGCGCTGCACCGGTACCGGCTTGCCGGCCTCACCCGCGCCCAACGCGTCCTCACCCACCGGGATCGCACCGGGCGAAAACCACCGCCGCTCCGCTGACGGCCACTGAACGGAAATGATTATGGACACTCATCGTGACGGACCGGACCGGGCCCACCAGCGTCCCGAGGGCGTCAGTGACGAGACGGTGGAAGCACTCGGTGCGCTGTCCAAGGCCCTGGAGATCACCGAACGCGCCAGAGGCCACCTCTACAGCTTCCACCAGATGACCGGCAGCGCAGACCTACAACTCGACCAGGCCGTCCAGCTGCTGCGCGAGTCCGGGCACCCCGAGTGGGCCGACCGGGTGAAGTCGGAGATCCTGGGCCGCAACGTCATCCCGGGGCACTGGACCTTCCAGATCGTCGAGGCCTACGACGCCACCTACCACCGGCCGTTCACGCACCTGAACCGTGCAGCCGTGAACCAGCTGGCACAGGGCCGCGACCACCTCTACGAGGCGGAGATGAAGGAGGCACGCCGCACTGCCGGCCACCCTGACCACGCCGCCCGCCCGGCCGACGCACCTCTGGAATGAGCAGGGCACACCAGGAGGGATCCACCGTGGACGGCAGCCCCGTCAAGGACCGCACGGTCGTAGTGACAGGAGCAGCACGCGGCGTGGGAGCGGCACTGGCGGACGCGCTCGCGCGCAAAGGCGCCCGCCTGGCCCTGCTGGATCACGACGAAGCCGCACTCGAGGCGACAGCCGCCGCCCTGCCGGACGCGCCGCTGGCCCTGTGCGTCGATGTCACCGACGGCACTGCTCTCGCCGAAGCCGCCGAGGTGGTCCGCGGGCGTCTGGGTCCGGTGTCCGTCGTCGTGGCCAACGCGGGCATCGCCGAAGGCGGCCCCTTCACCCAGGGCGACCCCGCCACCTGGCAACGCGTCATCGACGTCAACCTCACCGGCAGCGCCAAGACGGCCGCGGCATTCCTCCCCGACCTGCTGCAGACCGCGGGCTACCACCTTCAGATCGCCTCGCTGGCATCGATCGGTGCCGCCCCCATGATGAGCGCCTACTGCGCCTCCAAAGCCGGCGTGGAAGCGTTCACCCACACCCTGCGCGCCGAGGTGGCACACCACGGAGTGGCCGTGGGCATCGCCTATCTCAGCTGGACCGACACCGACATGATCCACGATGCCGACCGGTACCCGGCCCTGCGGGAACTGCGCACCCACATGCCGCCTCCCCTCGGGCGCGTCCATCCCACCGAGGACGTCGCCGCCCGCCTGGCCCGTGCCGTCGAGCAACGGCGCACCGCCGTCTACATACCCGCCTGGCTACGCGTGCTCCAGCTGGGCCGAGCCGCGATCCCGCCCCTCGTACTCCGCCGGACCCGGCACGTACTGCCCCGGCTGGAAGCCGAGGACACCTTGCACGCCACCGGCCTGCTGGGTGCCGGTGGACGCGCCGACAGCACCACCGCGACGGGCCGGCATCAGCTTCCCTAGCCGTCGCGTGCGGAGCCGGCAAGGCAAGCCGCAAGCGTCGACACCAGGTGGCGGGGCTCTGACCTTGGTGCCCGGCTGCTCAAGAGGCGGCAGCGTCGTCGACCGTTTCCCGAACCTGCAGGATGCTGTCGACTCCGGTGATCTCACAGAGCCGCTGAAGCTGTGGGGACGGCGCGACCACTCTCAGGTTGCCCTCTCGGTGGGTAAGGATCAGCAGGTTCAGAAGCGTCGAGTCCGCGAAGGTGACGCCGGAGGCGTCCAGGATCACCTTCGAGTACGTCCCGGCTGCTGTCTGCAATGCCTTTGCCAAGGGCGTGATCGAGTGCATGTCGTAGGCACCGTGGGCGGCGACGACCCAGGCTCCGTGCCATTCGTATTGACGCACCGCAGGCTCTTGCGGGACATGCCCGGCGACCTGTTGCGGCGACGGCTTCCCACCGGTGTTGTTCATAGGTGTCGGCATGACGGCCTCGTCCGAGGGCACCACAAGGCTCCTTCTACGGGTCTCCCCCAACGGGAGCATGTCATTCGTTACCTGAAATGTATGTCATGTATCTGCGATCAGGCAACAGCCTCGTAGAATGCCGAGCATGGTTGGAGTGCCCGAATCTCACACCGGATGGACGTTCATCACCAGCCACGCACGCGTGCTGGCAGCCATCGCCGACAACCCGAGCGTCCGTGTCCGTGACATCGCTGCCCACTGCCGGCTCACCGAGCGTGCCGTCGCGCGGATCATCGCCGACCTGGAGCAGGACGGCTATCTCTCCCACACCCGCGACGGGCGCACGAACACCTACCGCATCGAACCCGACAAGGTACTGCGCCACCCGGCCGAAGCAGGCCTTGCCGTGGCTTCCCTGCTTTCCCTCCTCGTGCAGGACGAGACCGAACGCATCGGCAAACCGGTCGCTCAGCAGTAACGCTCGCGGAACGCCAAGGCCGCCAGGCAATGGCGAATGAGACACCGAGCATCACCTCAGCCCCGTCCCGACCGCAGCTCCACCACCTCAGCCGGTCCGGCTCCTGCGCCACGAGTGTCTCGTGCTCTTTGGGTCTTTGGGTGGCACCTTCGCGTCCAGCGCCATACCGCTGCAGCGGTACACCGATGCCACCGCGAGGGTTGCGCGGAAGGCTGGATATGTGGGCAATCCAGGCGGCGCGAGCAGCAGCGGGGGGAAGTGGCCCACAGCTCGCAAGGCGAGCGGGTCTTCCGCATCGCCGACCTCACCGGCGAGCACCAGCGCCGGCCCGCCTACGCTCCGCAGGCCCATGCCCTCGGCGTGGGCAGCATGATGGGCCTCCTGCTGTTCACCGACGAGCAAGACCTCGGCGCGCTGAACATCTACTCCCGAAAGCCCGGCGCGTTCACCGAGAACAGTGAGCTGGCCGGCTGGCTGCTGGCCTCCCACGCAGCCGTCGCCTTCTCCAGCGCCCGCACCCACGCCCAGATGGAACAAGCCGTCTCCACCCGCCACACCATCGGTGAAGCCATGGGCATCCCCATGGGCGCCCGCCACCTCACCGAGGAGCAGGCCTTCGACGTGCTCCGCCGCTACTCCCAGGAGAAGAACATCAAGCTCCGCGAGGTCGCCCGCCCGGCCTGCGAACGGGGCAGCCTCGGATAAGCGGCTTCCCCGGCACGTTGGCTGAACCAGAGAAGCCTGGACCGGGCCAGTCCCCAGGGAAATACTGCAGAACCCGGCCTGCCCACCAAGTCCCCTGCCCGGCCGTGCCCACACCTGCCCAAGCAGCACCAGACTGGGGCGGTGGCCGACACGGGACGGAAGAGGTTGCTCATCGAGGGACGCGGGAGCGCCGTCAGATCTCGGCCGACGCGGGTTTCCTCGGCCGGCTGGGGCCCTTTCCGCACGAGGCTGGCCGCACTGGCGGCTGCCTGCGGGCTGGACAAGCCGGCGCCGGCCTGGTGGGTCAACTTCCGGGTGATCGACGAGGGCAGCTGGGGCTCGTCCGGCGGTGTGCTGTCGATCCTGCCGCTCCCTCAGAGCGGAGTGTTCACCCAGGAGCGGGTCAAGGCGGTCCGTGCCGCGCTGGGCACCTGAAGCCCGAGCTGTCGGGCGCGAGTCGGGCTCAGCCCTTGACCTCGGCGAGGATGACCACTCGCAACTGCTCGGCGGTGCGATCGAGGGGCTGGGTGCTGCGCTTGGCGCGGCACATGGCCACGGTTCCCTCGACGGCCGCGACGATGAGCGTCGCGAGGTTCGCCGCTCGCTCAGGCTCGGCACCGTGCTCACGCAGGGAGTCGGCGAGCAGCTCCTCCCCTGTGGTGAAGACGTCGGCAGCCGCCGCCAGGGCGGCGGACGTCTCACCGGCGGCCGGCTCCTCGATGGAGACCGCGAGGACGGGGCAGCCGGCCCGGAAGTCGCTGTCGACGACGATCTTGCGCCACAGAGCGAGGAAAGCTTGCAGACCGGCGACCGGACCAGCCCGCAGTTCCTCGCGCAGACTGCGCGCGGTCCACTCACCCGTGTGGCGCACGGCCTCGGTGACCAACTGCTGCTTGCCCTCGGGGAAGTAGTGGTACGTCGAGCCGAGCGGCGCCCTGGCGTGCTTGGCCGTCTCGCGGATGCTCGTCGCGTTCAGGCCACGCCGGCTGATCATGTCGGCCGCACCGGCCACGATCCGCTCACGCGCTGACGGACTGGACTTGGTCACCTGCGAACCCCTCTGATCCCTGAGCTATAACAATTGTCATATTCTACCGCCCTCGCCCTCGCCCTCCACGGAGAAAGCCGATGCACACCCCCCCTCACCGAGCCGCCCGCAGGAACGGGAGCCGAGCCCTTGGAGCACCAGAGGGCGGCCGTCACCCGCCTGGGACACGAACTGCGCGCACTGGTGGAAGCCACGGTCCGCACCGCCGCCTCACCTGGCACTCTCCACCGCGTGGCGGACGGCGTCCGTCATGTCACCGGCCAGTTGACCGGGCGACGGCGCGCACGAGCGGAGATCCCCGAAGTGGACGGGTTTCCCGGGGGGCCGCGGATGTACAGCCCTGTCGTCGGGCTCGGCAGCCCGCTGGCCCCGCCCGTGAGCATCACACCCACCGACGACGGCCTGATCGGTCACTGCACGCTGGGCATCGCCCACGAAGGCCCGCCCGGCTACGGCCACGGCGGCATGAGCGCCATGCTCCTGGACGAACTCATGGGCCAGGCCTGCACCGCCGCCGGAACACCAGGCCTGACCGTCTCCCTCCCAGATGCGCTACCACCAGCCCATCCCGCTGGAGACACCACTGCGCATCCTCGGACGCGTCACCGGCACGGACAACCGCAAGGTCTTCGTGACCGGGACGATCACCACTCAGGCGGCCCCTTCCACAGAGCTGGTCACAGCGGACGGTGTCTTCGTCACGCCCGGCCCCGACCGTGTCCACGCGCTGTTCCCCGGCCTGCGGGAAGAGACGTGACGGAGGGCTGGTCAAGAACTGCGGCCGAGGCCGGAACACCGCGAGCGATATCCGTGACCGGGCCGGTTTCCTGGAGCCCGCGCCGCGCCGCCCGGCGACGAGACGGTTGACGCATGCAGAGGGAGATCCGGGCCGCTGCGATCCGGGGCATCGATCGCCTCATCGACGACCTCGGTGGCGACGGAGCGGCGCTGCTGGCCGAGTTCGGTGTCACGCCCGCTGAACTGGATAGCGCGAGAAGGACTTCCACCTCGCCGTGGACGCCAGCTGCAACCCCGAGCGGTTGCGCAAGGCACTGCTGTCGGTCATGCCCGAGGGGCACGTCAACAGCGTCGGCATCTACTTCGACGACGTCCAGCTCCCCCTGCTCGCGCTGTACCAGCGCGGAGTCCACTTCCACAACGGCAAGGGCCACGCACGGCCGAACATGACACCGACCCTGGAGGCGGTGGCCGCCGGCACGCTCCACCCCGAGCTGGTCACCAGCGGAATCCACGACTGGGACGAGATCCCCGACGTGCTGACCTCCGGCCGGGCCGGCCACAAGCCGATCTTCGTCCTGGAGAACTGAGGCATCGGAGCCGTCGGCCTGTCGCGGAGAGCACCGCTCGAATCGGCGACTTCGAGGTGATCGGCGGGCGGTGCGAACGGTGCGGGCCGCTCAGCAGGCCAGGGCACCTCGTGCGTCCACGGACCGGATCGTCCGTCTGTCAGCGACGGAGGACTTCTCGCGATCAGAGCGTTGCGCCGGTCAGCAGGCCCACCTACGGTGTTCCCGCTTGAGTCGTGCCATGGTGCCGACTCACCAACGTGGCCTGCAACCGGCCGGCGAAGACGAACTTGTGGCTCGCCCCGACTCCTGAAGCCCGGTGACCCCAACACGCCACGATCACCTCACGCGCCCTCCCCCAACCATGCGCAGTTTCAACGAGCCACGTGGGCACCGAGCCACGGCCAACCGCGCACGAGACCCTTGAGGACACGGCCCTGCTGGTGCCCAGCTGTCCGCACTCCTACCGATCGAGCCTGGCCCTGCTCCAGGCCCAGCCCCATGTTTCCACGGCCGCAGGCACCTCGTGCAGGGCCAGGACCAGTACCGCACGGGGCAGTCGGCGGCGTACGGCTGCGAGTACGCGGGCAGCGGTGCGGGTGTCGAGGCCGGTGGTCGGTTCGTCGATGAGCAGGACGTCGGGGCGGGTGGCGAGGGCACGCGCGATGGCCAGGCGGCGTTGCTCGCCGCCGGACAGGCCCGCGGCGACAGCTTGATCACGATCCCCGACGGTCCTCTGACGAGGAGGGCCAAGAGGTTGGATCAGTCCGCCATCTGGCTGCCGAACAGGGGAGTGCCGGACGTGGAGACCTTGGCGGCGGTCAGGCCGATGCCTCGGCCTGATGTATTGATCTTCGAGCCGTCGGAGGCGAAGGCCACCACGTAGCCGTCGCTGTTGTTCTCCCCCGGCAGGCCGACCGTCAGGTCCGCCTTGCCGTCGCCGGTGGTGTCGGTGAGCAGCAGTTCGCCCCCGAAGCCGTCGTTCTTCTCGTTGCCTCCGGGCACGCCGGGCGTGTCCTGGGCCAGGGACTGGGCGGCGCCGCCCTGGAATCCGGATGTCGAGCCGTAGAGGACGGAGACCATGCCGGCGTCGGCGATGCCGTTCAGGTCCTCGCCCGGCGAGCCGATGGCGAGGTCGTCGTAGCCGTCGCCGTTGATGTCGCCGAGGGAGAGCTCCCAGCCGAAGGCGTCACCCGTCTCGCCGGTACCGGGAACACCGGCGCTGTTCTGCTCCAAGGTCCCCGTGCCACCGGTCGGACCGGTCGATGTGCCCCAGACGAACCGGATGGCACCGCCCTTGGCGGCCCCCGGGCTGTCCGAGGAGGCGTCCCAGTGGTTGCCGATGGCGATGTCGCCGTAGCCGTCGTTGTCGGCGTCGCCGATGTCGGAGATGAGCCCGGCCGGCAGTTTCCGGGCACCTGAGGTGGTCACACCGCCGGTGGAGCCGGGCAGGTAGTAGTTGGCGTTGAAGTGGTAGTCGCCGCTCGTCTCGCCCTCGTAGCCGTCGACGAGCAGGTCGGTGCGGCCGTCGTTGTTCACGTCGCCCGGTGTGAGGTTGAGGATGTCTTTGCCCTGCACCTTCAGGACGGGTGTGGTGACCTTGTAGTGGCCGCCGGTGGAACCGGACTTGGTGAAACCGCCGCGGTAGATGTCGATCGTGTTCTGGTCCGATCCGATGGCGAGGTCGTCACGGCCGTCGCCGTTGTAGTCGCCGGCTGCGAGCAGGGCGCCGAAGGAGTCGTGGCCGCTGCCTGCGGGGTCGGAGACCGCGGTGCCGCCTGACAGACCGGCGGAGCCGCCCCACAGGGTGACCGCGGTGCCGCCATTGGTGTCAGAGCCGACGTCCTCGCCGGGCACGCCCACGGCCAGGTCGGCATAGCCGTCGCCGTTGAAGTCACCGGCCGTGGTGTGCGAACCGAAGCCGTCGCTCGCCTCGGCGCCGCCCGGCACCCCGGTGCTGTTCTGGGAGAGCGTCTGGATCCTGGCGGCGCCCGCACCAGTGGGGGAGCCGTACAGGACCGTCACGGAACCGGCCGCCGCATGGCCGCCGACCGAGGCGCGCGGGGCGGAGACCGCTACGTCCTGGTACCCGTCGCCGTTGAAGTCGCCTTCCAGGCCGGAGACGGCCGCCGCGGGGCCGGCGACAGCGAAGAGCAGACCGCCGGTGAGTGCGCCAACGGCTGCGGTCGCCATGGCTGTGCGGAGGTTCTGGCGCATATGGCTCCCCTGCCGAATACGGATGGCTGCCCGTTGGCCCGGTGTTCTCCTGGACTCAACGGGGCGATTGCGGTGCAGGAGACATCTGGTGTGCGCGGATGGTTGTATGTCGAAGGAGAGATGGCAAGGGGTGGCGGAGCTTCAGCCCTGTGGGCCGGTGAGGTGGCGGAGGGCGCTCTACACGGCGGGACCAACAGTCGTATAGGCAGCCGACGGAGACACAGGGGTAGGGGATCATGGTCGCGTTCCACGCGTCCGCGCTGGACGGAATCGCCCGCAACCCGGCGCTGCCGACACCGTTACTGCTGCGCTTGCTCGCCTTCGACGGCGGCGGTGACGGCCCGCCCCGTCACGCCCTCCAGCGGGCTGGACTTCCCGAGCCGGCCGTCGCGGTGATCCTGGCTCACCCGAACCCGGGCGCTCGGATCGACTTCGCGATGAGCCCCAGGGCGGAGCCCGCGCAGCGGGCCCGGCTCGTGAACGACCCTTCCCCCAAGGTGCGGGCCGCTCTCGCGTACGGACCCGAGTGGCGCGCCCCGCGTACGACGGTCGCGCCGCTGCCGGACGACATGTGCGCCCGCCTGCTCGACGACCCCGATCCTTCCGTACGGGCGGCCCTGCTGGACTCGCCCCATCTGGCGCCGTCGTTCGTGGCCTCGCTGGCCACACACCGCGATCCGGCAGCGCGCCGGAACGCCGCGCGCGCATGGGAGAGGCTGCCCCCGGGCGTGCGGTCGGCACTGCTGGCCGATCCAGACCCCGAGGTGCGGCGGGCTGCCGCGCTGTGGGAGTGCCGACGGGATGCACGCCTCACCGCCGAACTCCTCCACGATCCGAAGTCCGGCGCCGAGGTGCTGCGCCGTGGGCTCTTCCACCGCGCCGACGCCGAACGGTGTGTCGCCGAGCGGACGCACCTGGCCGCTCTCGCCGAGAACCCGTCGCTGCCCGCCGACCTCGTGGAGCGGCTCGCCGTCGACCCCGATGAGGCCGTACGGCTCGCGGTCTCCCTCAGGCCTGAACTGGACGAGACACGACGCATGTCGATCGACTTCACAGTGGAGGCCTTCGCCAGGGGGGACGTGGGGTGGGTACGGGACGGGCTCGCCGACCACGAGGTGCTGCGACGGGCCGCGACCTCCGCCCACCCGCTGCTCCGGCGCACCGTCGCCCAGAGCCCTCATCTGCCGCCCGACCTCACGCGCCTGCTCGCGCGCACCGAGGACCCGTTGGTGGAGGACCTCTTGGGCATGCACCACCCCGACACCCCGGAGGAGGTCCTGATGCGTGTGTACGCGCGGCTCGGTGGCACGTTCTCCGCCTGGATGGCGGAGACGCACCCCCGCTTCCCCCGCGAGGGTCTCGCCGCGCGCTACGCGGATCACCCGGACGGCAACTACCGTCGGCTGGCCGTCCGGGACCCGGCCGCCACACCCACGTTGATCGAGCGGCTCAGCCGTGACCCCGCGGTCTGGACGCGCCAGGCGGCGGTCAGCGACCCACGCCTCCCGCTCCACCGGCTCCGCGAGGCACTTCATATCCCTGAACTGGCCTCCAGCGCGGGTGCCAACCGGGCGCTCCCCGAGGACGAGATGGCCGCCGTCCTGGACCGGGCCGATGTCCCCGCCTAAGGACTCCTCACCACAGTGGTGGGCTTGACCTGGTCAAAGGTCGGTGTCGTGCACGAGGCCGCCGGATAGCGGGATGCGGTCAGGCGCGAAATCGCACGCGACAGACCCGGCGATGTCGGCGATCATCTCCGGGATAGCGTGGAGGGAACTGCTCCGAATCTGCCGACGCGCTTGACCAGATCAGCAGGGGTGCAGGTCACGCCCAGGACGTCACCGGCACGAACGAACTGTCCTGCCGGAACAGGTCCGTCCCGTTCGAGCGTTCCACGCGGAGCTGGTAGGCGTAGTGGCGCAGGTAGTACCCCGGGTAGTTGTACGACTCGAAGCGGACGGATCCCGACGCCGCGCCGGTCCGGAGGACGAAGGTGGCGTCCTTGGCGAAGGTGCTCGTGCCGTCGTTGGGGTCGAAGCGGGCGCGGAAGTCCCAGTGGCGCAGGTAGTTGCCGGCCGCGTCCCGGAAGGAGCAGCCGTTCGCGTCGGCGAGGCCCGCGACGACCGTGAAGGTGGCGGCCTGCTTCTCGGCGGTGGTGCTGGAGCCGCTGACCACGGGCAGGTTGAGAAGCGCGGACTGCTGCTGCCAGTAGCGGGTCGAGTAGTTGGCGGAGCGGAAGGAGCGGGTGGTGTTCTTCGTCAGGCTCGGGCCGCCCGGGACCGTCTCCTTGACCACGGTGAAGTGCCGTGCCGTACCGGAGATCGCCGGCAGTGCGGCCGGCGCCGACCAGGTGGCGAAGACGTCGTGGCTGTCGCTGTAGTAGTAGTTCCCGTCGCCGTAGCCGTCGAAGAAGACGCGCCAGCCGCCGTTGTCCAGCTGGACCAGCGCGGGGCCCTCGCGATAGCTGCCCCAGCCCGCCCAGTCGCCGGTCCGGCGGATCGTGTAGGGGCCGGTGAGGTTCGTGGCGGTGGCGTATTCGATGTACTTCGTCGTCTCGTTCTTCGGGAAGGCGTGGTAGGTCGAGCCGATCCTCACGATGAACGTGTCGATGTGGTTGGCGCCGATGCCGGAGAGCGCGACCGGTGAAGTCCACGCCGTGAGGGCGGAGTTCGTGGCCCTCAGCCGGTACGGCGTGAAGATCCACTCGTCGTTCGTGGTGGAGCAGGACACGATGACGTTGACGCTGCCGTCGCTGTCGACGAACCATTCCGGCGCCCAGGCCCGGGAGAGGTTCGCGAGGGGGACGGTGTAGTCGTAGAGGAACGTCCAGTTGAGGCGGTCGGAGCTGCGGGCGAAGCCGATGGTGGTGCTGGTGTCCTGCCAGGTGTGCGTGGTGTAGGTGACGTAGTAGAAGCCGTCGGTGTGTCTGAGGACGCTCGCGTCGCGGATCCGGCCCGCCGGTGGCGTGTACGCGGAGGAGCGCAGCAGCCGGAAGTCGGTGGCGTCGTCCGACTGGTAGACGTTGACCGTGCCGTCGTCGCTGTTGAGGAACGGCACGATCGTGTAGCGGCTGGCCGAGCCGTTCGGGGGTGCGGCGGCCAGGGCGCTGCCGAGCAGCCCGGGAGTCTCGCCGAGCAGCAGCGCCGAGGCGGGCAGGGCGGCCGCGGCACGCAGCAGGGCACGGCGGGACGGGGTGGCGGGGCGGGGAGTCATGTGCGGCTCGCTCTCGACGCAGGGTGTCGAAATACCGAACAAGGTTCGGAAAGTCGGTCAGAAGGTAGAGCTGAGGCAGAAGTGCGTCAATGGTTTGTACGAGAGCCGCAGAACCCAGAAGGGACCGGTGAACAATCACTTCCGTCGCCGCCGTTCCGTCACCGGCCACCGGACGTTACCGTTCGGTAGACCGCCCGTTCCTGGAGGTGTCCGCATGACGCTCGACCGCGCCGCAGGCCTGGCGGAGACCGCCCGTGCGCTGGCCGCCGGGGAGGTGACGTCCCGCGCCCTGGTGGAGCACACGCTGGCGCGGATCGAGGCGACCCAGGGCAGCCTCAACGCCTTCCGGATCGTCCGGGCCGAAGCTGCCCTCGCCGAGGCCGAAGCGGCTGACCGGGAACTGGCCACGGGCGCGCGCAAGCCGCTGCTCGGTGTCCCCGTGGCGGTGAAGGACGACATGGACGTGGCCGGCGAGCCGACCGCCTTCGGCTGCTGCGGGGAGTTCCCGCCGGTCGTTGAGGACGGTGAGGCGGTACGGCGGCTGCGCGCGGCCGGGGCCGTGATCGTCGGCAAGACCAACACCTGCGAGTTCGGGCAGTGGCCCTTCACCGAGGGGCCCGCCTTCGGCGCGACCCGCAATCCGTGGAGCACGGAGCACACGCCCGGCGGATCGTCCGGCGGGTCGGCCGCCGCGGTCGCCGCCGGGCTGGTACCCGCCGCGCTCGGCTCGGACGGCGCCGGCTCGGTGCGGATCCCGGCCGCCTGGACCCATCTGGTCGGCATCAAACCGCAGCGCGGCCGGGTCTCCACCTGGCCGCGTGGCGAGTCCTTCCAGGGCATCACCGTCAACGGCACCCTGGCCCGTACGGTCGCCGACGCGGCCCTGCTGCTGGACGCGGCGAGCGGCAACCACGCGCAGGACCCGCACCAGCCGCGGCCCGTCGACGCGTCGGCGGCCGTCGGCCGCGATCCCGGGCGGCTGCGGATCGCGCTCTCCCTCAAGCCGCCGTTCACGGCGGTGCCCGCCCGGCTGCTGCCCGAGGTACGGACCCGGATCGTCGAACTCGCCGAGCGGCTCGCCGCGTTGGGGCACACGGTCGAGGAGGCGGACCCGCCGTACGGGCAGATCGGGCTGACCTTCGTGCCGCGCGCGACGGCCGGGATCGCCGAGCGGGTGGGCGAGGCGCCCTTCCCGGCGCTGCTGGACCGGCGCACCCGGGACGCGGCCCGGCTGGGCCGGCTGCTCGGCGGGGCCCCGCTGCGGGCGGCCCGGCGGGCGGAGACCGTCCTGCACCGCCGTATCGGAGGGTTCTTCACCTCGTACGACGTCGTCCTGGCGCCCACGACCGCCGCTCCCCCGCCTCGCATCGGCGCCCTGCTCGAACTCAGCGGTTTCGCCACCGACCGCGCGATGATCGCCGCCTGCCCGTACGCCTGGCCGTGGAACGTGCTGGGCTGGCCGGGCGTCAATGTGCCCGCCGGGTTCACACCCGACGGCTTGCCCGTCGGGGCGCAGTTGCTGGGGCCGGCCGCCAGCGAGCCACTGCTGCTGCAGGTGGCGGCCCAACTGGAGGCGGAGCTGCGCTGGTACGAGAAGTGGCCGTCGCCGCCGGTCACGGCGCGTTCCACTGCCGCCTGAGCGACCGTACGCTGTCTGTCATGGCGGACGCGTCGATGGTCGGGCTCATGGGGCGGGTCACCGGAACGATCGGGCCCGGGCTGGTCGGTGAGGTGATCGTCCGGGTGCGTGGCGGCGCCGAGCACTTCCTGGCTCATCCCGTCTCTCCGGCGGACCGCATCGAGCCGGGCACGGTCGTGACGGTGGTCGAGTACCTGCCCCCGAGGACCGTCTACGTCGCGGCGGCGTACGACAGTTGAGCCCGCCGCGACGCAGGTGAGAGCCGTACGCGTCAAGGTTTGGACAAGGATGCGCGGGCGTCTGTACCCGGGCCCCGTGCAGGAGCACACTCCCCTTCGTCCGGTGCCGAGAGGGCACCATCCCAAGGGGGCGAATGCCGATGGTCGTCGGCGTCGTGGCAGGGGCGGCGGTTGCCGCCGTTGCCGTTCTGATCGGTCTGTTCAAGCTCATGTGGCGGGTCGCCGAACCCAACGAGGCACTGATCATCTCAGGTTCCAAGCACCGCACGGACGGCATCGAGGAGGGCATGGGGTTCCGCATCGTCACCGGGCGCGGCACGCTCGTGATGCCCGGTGTGCAGGCGGTGCGCAAGCTCTCGCTCGACCTGAACGAGACCGAACTCCAGGTGGACTGCGTGACCCACCAGGGCATTCCGCTCAAGGTGCGGGGCGTGGTCATCTTCAAGGTGGGCGACGACTTCGTGTCGATCGCCAACGCGGCCCGCCGCTTCCTCGACCAGCAGAAACTGATGTCGGAGCGGGTGCACAACGTCTTCGCGGGTCATCTGCGGTCCATCGTGGGCGGGTTGACGGTCGAGGACATGATCAGGGACCGGGAGAAGCTCACCGGTCAGACGCGGGTCGCGTGCGGCACCGAGATGGAGAAGCTGGGTCTGATCGTGGACTCGCTGCAGATCCACGAGATCGAGGATCCGACCGGGTACATCCGGAATCTGGCCATGCCGCACGCGGCGGCCGTGCAGCGGGACGCCCGGATCGCGCAGGCGGAGGCGAACCGGCTGGCCACCGAGGCCGAGCAGCAGTCGTTCGCCCGAATGGCGGAAGCCACCCGGGACAGCGAGATCCTCCAGGCCGGCTATCAGGCCGAGCGCGACAAGGCCGCCGCCGAGGCCCAGCAGGCCGGGCCGCTCGCCGAGGCCGGGGCCAGGCAGGAGGTCGTCGTCCAGGAGACGCGGGTGGCGGAGCTGGAGGCGCACCGCCGCGAGCAGCAGCTCCAGGCCGATGTCCGCAAGCCCGCCGACGCGGCGGCCTACGAGAAGCGCACCCTGGCCGAGGCGGAGCGCGACGCGCGGATCTCGGGGGCGCAGGCCCAGGCGAAGGAGACGGAACTGGCTGCCGCAGCCGAGGCGACCCGGGTCAAGACGGCCGCGGGCGCCGAGGCCGAGGCGACCAAGGCGCGGGGCGAGGCGGCCGCGCAGGCCACCCGGGCCACCGGTGCGGCCGAGGCGGCGGCCGCGCAGGCCAGGGGACTGGCCGCGGCCGAGGCCGCCAAGGCGAAGGGTCTCGCGGAGGCCGACGCCATCAAGGCCCGCGCCGCCGCCCTCGCCGAGAACCAGGAGGCCGTCGTCGCCCAGCAACTCGCCGAGCACTGGCCGGAGATCGTCAAGGCCGGCGCGTCCGCCTTCGGCAACGTCGACAACATGGTGGTCCTCAACGGCGCCGACGGCATGGCGGACATGTTCGCCAAGGCGCTCACCATGGGCGGTACAGGACTGGGCCTGGCCCGTCAGCTGCTCGCGTCGATGAACCAGAACGGGATGAACCAGAACGGGCAGAGCCCCAACGGAGCTTCGCCCCTCAACGGCACGGCGCCCGCGCAGAAGGTTCCGATGGACGGCCAGTGACCCGTCGGGCGGTGACACGGGGGCAGCCCTTAGGGTGCCCCCGTGACCGCGTTTACCGATGAGAACGTCCCGGGCCGCCAGGGTCCCTCCGCCACTGTCCAGGCCGACCCGGGCAAGGTGGGCCGGGTCCGGACCGAGTACTCACCCGCCTATGACGGCGACCCCGACCCCGGCGAGATCGTCTGGACCTGGGTTCCCTTCGAGGAGAACGACGGGCGCGGCAAGGACCGCCCGGTACTCGTGGTCGCCCGCGAGTCTTCGGGGACTTTCCTCGCCGTGCAGTTGTCCAGCAAGCGGCATGACGGAGACCGGGAGTGGGTGCCGATCGGCAGCGGGCCGTGGGACCGCTCCGGCCGGGAGTCGTGGGTCGACGTGGACCGGGTCCTGCGCCTGCACGAGGACGGCATGCGCCGGGAGGCATGCGCGCTGGACCGTATGCGGTTCAACCTGGTCAGGCGCCGGCTGCAGGAACGCTACGGCTGGACCTGAAAGGTCTTCTCGAAGGCGCCCAGCACCGCACGGTCCGGCGTCCGGTCCAGGATGCCGAACGCCACGTGCTCGAAGGTCTCCGCGAACCGGCCGCCGGGCTCCAGCAGCGCCCGGAACGCCCCCGCCACCTGGGCCGGGTCGTTGCGGAACACCCCGCATCCCCAGGCGCCCAGTACGAGCCTGCGATAGCCGTGGGCGGCGGCCGTCTCCAGGACCCGTTCGGCCCGGACCGCCAGGGCCTTGGGCAGCTCGGGGGCCCGTTCGGGTGCCGTGCGCAGCACCACGCCCGCGTTGGGCGCGGGCGAGGTCAGGAAGCCGGCGGTGTACGGCTCGTCCAGCAGCCCGCCCCGGTCGTCACGGAAGACGGGCACGGCGGGTGAGTGGATGACACGGTCCGTGTAGAAGGGGTCGCGGTGGGCGCGGTGGTGGTCGTAGTACGCGCGGGCCTCAAGCAGGCAGGTGTACAGCGCGGAGGCCCGGCACAGGGCCTCCTCCTGGGCCTGGGCGCCGTTCAGGTAGCCGCCGCCGGGATTGCGGGCCGAGGCGAAGTTCAGCACGGCCACGTCCCCGCCGAGCCTGCGGGCGGCCTCCAGGCTGCTCTCGCCCGTGACCTCGATCCGCGTCTGTACCTGCGCCTGCGCCTGCGCCTGCGCCTGCGTCACCCGAACGGCGGGCACCGGTACCGGTTCCGGTCCGTACAGGCGCGTGCCCTCGCGCGCCGCCCGCAGTTCCCCGGCGATGGACACCTCGCGGCCGTTCGGCGCCCGGTAGGCCCCCGCCGCCACGATCTCCTCCGTCTGCCGCGCGATACCGCGCAGGCGCGCGCTCACGGCGCCACCCCCGTGTGCGCCGTGACCGCGTGCCCCGCGGTCTTCTTTGTCGTGCTCACGCAGGCATCGTGGGTGATAGCGGATCCGCGGCGCAACGGAGTTTTCGCCGTCGGGAAACGCCGGGGAAAGCACCGGGAAACGCCCGGTCGGCCCGGAAAACAGGCCCGGAACGCCCCGCTTCGCCCCCTTGTGCCGAGCGTCGTGAGGGTTTTGGGTGGACGGGTGATCCCGGCTCGGGCGCCAAAGAGCCCGGACCGATGGCATGGTGGAATCTCAGGAGGATCCCGACATGTCCGATTCGGCGAGTGGCTGTACCGAGCCACACACCGCCCTGTCCGCTGCAGACGTCGAGGCCCTGGTCCGCGGCATCTGCTTCAAAACCGGCCCGCCACGCCGCCTCGGGGTCGAGGTGGAATGGCTCGTCCACGAGCTGCGCGCACCGCAGCTCCCCGTCACACCCGAACGGCTCGAAGCGGCCTACGCCGCGGTACGGAACCTGCCTCTGAGGTCGGCGCTCACCGTGGAGCCCGGCGGCCAGCTTGAGCTGAGCTCGCCCCCGCCTCCTCGCTGACGGAGTGCATCGGTACCGTCTCCGCCGACCTCGACGCCGTCCGCACGGTTCTTCGCGAGGACGGCCTCGCGCTCGTCGGCCTCGGCCAGGATCCCTGGCACGAACCCCGCCGGTTCCTGCGCGAACCGCGCTACGACGCCATGGAGGCCTGCCTGGACCGTACGGGCCCCTCCGGCCGCGCCATGATGTGCACCTCCGCCTCCGTGCAGGTGTGCCTCGACGCCGGCCACGAGGAGCCCGGGCCCCTCGGCCTGGTGCGGCGCTGGTGGCTGGCCCATCATCTGGGCCCGGTCCTGGTGGCCGCTTTCGCCAGCTCCCCGCTCGCCGGTCACCGGCCGACCGGCTGGATGTCCTCCCGGCAGTTGCTGTGGACGCGGATCGGCACCGGCCGGGCGGGCGGACCGCCCCTGGACAGCGACCCGCGCGGCGCCTGGGCCCGGCACGTGCTGGACTCCCCCGTGATGTGCGTACGGCGGGAGAGCGCGCCCTGGGACGTCCCGGAAGGGCTCACCTTCCGGGAGTGGATCCGGACAGGGATGCCGAGACCACCCACGAGGGAGGACCTCGACTACCACGTGACGACGCTGTTTCCGCCGGTCAGGCCCCGCGGCCACCTGGAACTGCGCATGATCGACGCGCAGCCCGGGGACGACGGCTGGATCGTGCCGCTGGCCGTGACGGCGGCGCTGTTCGACGACCCGGAGGCCGCCGAGACCGCCTACCGGGCCGTGAAGCCGCTGGCCGAGCGGACGCTGGGGCTGCCCGCGCCGCACAATCCGCTGTGGCTCGACGCGGCCCGCAGCGGGCTGGCCGACGCCGAACTGCGCGAGGTGGCCGTCACGTGCTTCACGACCGCGCTGGACGCCCTGCCCCGGCTCGGCGCCGAGCCCGAGGTCCTGGAAGCCGTCTCGGCCCATCTGGACCGCTATGTCGTCCGGGGCCGCTGCCCCGCCGACGACCTGCTCGACCGACAGCGCGCCACGGACGGCCGTGCGCACGGGAAGGACATCCGACCATGACCGACACCGATCCCGCCGTCGACATCGACACCGTCGACCCCGAGATGCTCCGCGAGCGCGCGGTCGCCTCGCTGGTGGTCGCCCGCGAGCGCACCACGCTGCTGACGAGCTGTGTCGAGGAGCCGGACCTGACCGCGCAGCACTCGCCGCTGATGTCTCCGCTGGTGTGGGACCTGGCGCACATCGGCAACCAGGAGGAGCAGTGGCTGCTGCGGGCCGTCGCCGGGCAGGAGGCGATACGGCCCGAGATCGACAGTCTCTACGACGCCTTCGAGCACCCGAGGGCCGAGCGGCCGAAGCTGCCGCTGCTGTCGCCCGGGGAGGCGCGCACCTACGCGGCCGACGTCCGGGGGCGGGCGCTGGACGTGCTGGAGCGGGCCGCGTTCCACGGGACGCGGCTGACGGAGGCCGGGTTCGCCTTCGGGATGATCGCGCAGCACGAACAGCAGCACGACGAGACCATGCTGATCACACATCAGCTGCGCAGGGGTCCGCAGGCCCTGACCGCGCCCGACCCGGAGCCGGCGCCGCTGTTCACCGGCCCGTCCGAAGTCCTGGTCCCGGGCGGCCCGTTCACGATGGGCAGCTCCGGCGAGCCGTGGGCCCTCGACAACGAACGCCCGGCGCACCGGCGCGAGGTCGCGCCGTTCCACATCGACACCACACCGGTGACGAACGGCGCGTACCAGGCCTTCATCGAGGACGGCGGCTACGACGACTCGCGCTGGTGGACGGCGGACGGCTGGGCCCACATCCGCCGGAACTCCATCACGCACCCGCTGTACTGGCGGCGGGACGGCAGGCAGTGGCTGCGCCGGCGCTTCGGCCTCACCGAGGTCGTACCGCCCGACGAGCCGGTGCTGCACGTGTGCTGGTACGAGGCCGACGCCTACGCCCGCTGGGCCGGGCGCCGGCTGCCCACCGAGGCCGAGTGGGAGAAGGCGGCCCGGTACGACCCGGCCGGCGACCGTTCCATGCGCTACCCGTGGGGCGACGCCGATCCGGGCCCCGAGCACGCCAACCTCGGCCAGCGGCATCTGCGTCCGGCGCCCGCCGGGAGCTACCCGGCCGGCGAGTCCCCGCTCGGCGTACGGCAGTTGATCGGCGACGTGTGGGAGTGGACGTCGAGCGACTTCCTGCCGTACCCGGGGTTCAAGGCGTTCCCGTACAAGGAGTACTCGGAGGTCTTCTTCGGGTCCGACTACAAGGTGCTGCGCGGCGGTGCGTTCGCGGTGGACGCGGTGGCCTGCCGGGGCACGTTCCGCAACTGGGACCATCCGATCCGGCGGCAGATCTTCTCCGGGTTCCGCACGGCCCGCTCGGAGGATGTCTGATGTGCCGTCACGTGGCGTACGTGGGCCCGGACGAGCCGCTCGGGCGGCTCCTGGTGGGTCCCCCGCACGGCCTGTACCGGCAGTCGTGGGCACCCCGGCGGCAGCGGTACGGGACGGTCAACGCCGATGGTTTCGGCGTCGGCTGGTACGCCGAGGGTGATCCGGTGCCGGCTCGCTACCGCCGGGCCGGGCCGATCTGGGCGGATCTGTCCTTCGCCGATCTCGCCCGGGTCGTCCGGACGAACGCGCTGCTCGCGGCGGTGCGGGACGCGACCCTGTCGGGCGCGGACGCGGAGGCCGCGGCGGCGCCGTTCGCCGCGGGGACCTGGCTGTTCAGCCACAACGGCGCGGTCAAGGGCTGGCCGGGTTCGCTCGCGCCGGTGTCCCGGAGCCTGCCACCGGAGGACCTGCTGTCGCTGGAGGCCCGCAACGACTCGGCGCTCGCGTGGGCGCTGGTGCTCGCCCGGCTGCGCGGCGGCGACGAGGAGGGCCAGGCGCTGGCCGACACGGTCCTGGAGGTCGCCGCCGCGGCCCCGGGGTCCCGGCTCAACCTCCTGCTCCACAACGGCGACACCATCACCGCGACGGCCTGGGGCGACACCCTCTGGTACCTCACCCGGCCGGGCGGCGGCACGGTCGTGGCCTCCGAGCCCTACGACGACGATCCGCACTGGCAGGAGGTCCCCGACCGCACCCTCCTCGCGGCGAGCCCCACGGACGTGCTGCTCACACCGCTGAAGGAGCCGGCCGGCCCCCTCGTCCCCGCATCACCGAAGGAGCCCCGTACGTGAGCCCGTTCCGCCTCACCCGCACCCTGCCCGAGGACGCCACGGACGCCGCGCTGCGCGCCGACGTCCACCGGGGCCTGACCGGCACCCCCAAGACGCTGCCGCCGAAGTGGTTCTACGACGCGCACGGCAGCGACCTGTTCGAGAAGATCACCGAACTGCCCGAGTACTACCCGACGCGCGCCGAACGGGAGATCCTGCTCGCGCGCTCCGGCGACATCGCCGCGGCGACCCGGGCCCGCACCCTGGTCGAGCTCGGCTCCGGTTCCTCCGAGAAGACGCGGCATCTGCTCGACGCCCTCACGGAGCTGCACACCTACGTCCCCGTCGATGTCAGCGGGAGCGCCCTCACCCAGGCCGGGCAGGCGCTCGCCGCCGAGCGGCCAGGGCTCGACGTGCACGCGCTGATCGCCGACTTCACGGCGGAACTGACGCTGCCGGACACTCCGGGGCCCCGGCTGGTGGCGTTCCTCGGCGGCACGATCGGCAATCTCCTGCCGGCCGAGCGCGCCGCGTTCCTGGCGTCCGTGCGGGGCATGCTGGCCCCGGGCGACGCCCTGCTGATGGGCACGGACCTGGTCAAGGACGAGGAGGTGCTGGTCCGGGCGTACGACGACGCGGCCGGGGTGACGGCCGCGTTCGACAAGAACGTGCTCACCGTGATCAACCGTGAGCTCGGCGGCGATTTCGAGCCCGCCGAATTCGACCACGTGGCCCTCTGGGACGCCGAGCACGAGTGGATCGAGATGCGGCTGCGGTCCCGTACGGCCCAGACGGTCAAGGTGCCGGCCCTCGGCCTCGCCGTCGACTTCGCGGCGGGCGAGGAACTGCGTACCGAGGTGTCGGCGAAGTTCCGGCAGGAGGGTGTGCGTACCGAACTGTCGGCGGCGGGGCTGGACCTGGCGCACTGGTGGACGGACGGTGCGGGCCGGTTCGCGCTGTCGCTGAGCATGGCGCGCTGACACCCGGCGGGCGACGTCTCGCGCTTCGCCGCCGTGTGGGGCACGGTGGAGTGACGCGTGGCACATCCGTCCCGGAACGTCACGGGAAGTCACTGAAATTCGGCAGAAGAGGAGCAGCGGTATGTCGGACCACACCTACCGGGTCACGGAGATCGTCGGGACCTCGCCCGAGGGCGTCGACGCGGCCATCCGCAACGGCATCGGCCGGGCCTCGCAGACGCTGCGCAACCTGGACTGGTTCGAGGTGACCCAGGTGCGCGGCCAGCTCGAGAACGGGCAGATCGCGCACTGGCAGGTGGGGCTCAAGGTGGGCTTCCGGCTGGAGGAGGGCGAGTAGGCCGTTCCCGGCGGGGGTGAGCGCTCCGTTCACCCCTGCTCTCAGGTCCGGCCTTCCCGCTCCTGCGCTTCCTTCAGCTCGGCGGACCGGGCCGCCCAGTCGGCCCGGACGACGGTGAAGCCCGCGCGCCGGGCGTCCTCGCAGACCAGTTCGTCGTCGTCCACGAGGGCGCGGATCTCACGCGTGCGGGCGAGCCGTCGCAGGATCTCCAGCTTGGTGACCCGGGCGGGCCTGCGGTCGGCGTTCGGCCGCATGTGGACGCGCCCCTCGGGCAGGCCTTGCGCGGCCAGCCAGTCGAGCGTGTCGCGCCGGCAGCGCTCGGGCCGGCCGGTGAGATAGACGATCTCGCACTCCCGCGCGTTCTCCCGGACCATCGCGATGCCCTCGGAGAGCGGCGGGTCCTGCGGCGCCGCCGCGAAGAACCCGTCCCAGTCCCGCGGCCTGCGCTCCAGGAACCGCTGCCGGTGCGCGGTGTCGGCGAGGGTGTTGTCCAGGTCGAACACGGCCAGCGGGGCTTTGCTGCGATCGTCACTCACACAGCCCACCTTAGGCCGTGTCCGCCCGGCGCTTCCCGTCGTCGCCCGGCAACCTTCGTCCGCCGGGCGGCCACTGCTCTGCGACATCCAGCAGGCAGAGGCGGGAGGCCGTATGCGCAACACGAGGATCTGGTCGGCGGCGGTGACAGGGGCGGCGCTGGCCATGGCGCTGGGTGGTCCGGCGGGGACGGCGGCCGGCGCGGGAACCACCCTGGTCGTGGCGCCGAACGGGGACGACTCCGCCCCCGGCACGCTCGCCCGGCCGCTGAAGACCATCCAGCGGGCGGTGGATCTGGCGAAGCCCGGCGACAGCATCAGCGTGCGCGGCGGGACGTACGCACTCACGGACAACATCACCGTCACCACCTCGGGGACCGCTTCCCAGCCCATCACCCTCGCCGCCCGCCCGGGCGAGCGTGTGGTCGTCGACGGCGAGAGACTGCCCGCGAGCCATACGCCCGTGGGCGGCAGCATCCCGCGCGCCGAGCGCGGAGCGGTCCACATGGAGGCGTCGTACTGGCGCATCTCGGATCTGGAGATCGTCAACGGCCCGTACGGGGTGTACTGCGACGGCTGCGACGGCAATGTCTTCTCGCGCCTGAGCACGCACGACAACTACGAGTCCGGCTTCCAGCTCCAGGGCGTCTCCAGCGGCAACCAGATCCTGAACCTGGACAGTTACGGCAACCGCGACCCGCGCAAGAACGGGGAGAGCGCCGACGGCCTGGCCGTCAAGGAGGGCAGCGGCACGGGCAACGTGGTGCGCGGCGCCCGGCTCTGGAACAACGTCGACGACGGCTTCGACGCCTGGGCGTTCGCCTCCCCCGTGACGATCGAGAACACGGTGGCGTACGGCAACGGATTCAACCGCTGGAACTTCCCCGACTTCGCGGGCGACGGCAACGGCTTCAAGCTCGGCGGCGGCAGCCCGGCTCCGGCGGTGGCCCACACCGTGCGCGAGAGCGTGGCCTTCAAGAACGCGAAACACGGCTTGACCGACAACGGCAACCCCGGCTCCCTCGCGCTGAGCCGCAACTCCACGTACGGCAACGCCGGTACGGGTTTCGACGCCGACGTCTCGGGCGGGACCGCCCGGCTCACCGGCAACCTGTCCATCGCTGACCAGCGTGCGGCGGCCGTCGGGACGAAGACGGTCGTCAGCGGCAACTCCTGGAACGTCGGCGGCACATGGAACGCCTCCTCGGTGCTGAGCACCGACCCGGGTCCGCTCACCGGCCCCCGGGCGGCGGACGGCTCGCTGCCGAAGGCGCCGGCGTTCCTCGTCCCACGGAACGGCACCGCCGTCGGCGCCCGTTTCTGATCCCGCTCATTTGAGACAGCCTGACCGGGCAAATGGTCCGGACTATTTGGCCGGGGATGTGAACGAGGCATGACCACAAGTCAATCGACCATCACAGTTGATGACTCAAGCACGGCACTGACATACTCCCCGTGGCCGTCCCCGCGATTCCGGACAGCGATTTCCGGTTTCACGAGCCCCCCACAGAGCCCGCACCCCCTCACCGTGTCCGGCGCCCCTTCCACCCTGCTCGAAAGCCGGACGCGACACCTCCCCGACAGGGTCGAGTGCGGGGCACGAAGCAGCGAAGAAGGTGCGCCTGTGCCCGAATTCCCACCACGGCGGGAAGACACTCCCACATTCCCGCTTCCGCACATCGAACACACACCGCCGTCTCGTATATCCGACCATCCCGAATTCCACTCACTGCGTCGCGCGCAGCGCCGGTTCGGCATCCGGGCGACGATCCTGTCCGCCGGCGGATTCCTGCTGTATGTGCTGCTGTCGGGTTTTGTTCCCGCGCTGATGAATCAGCCGCTGTTCGGCCACCTCACGATCGGACTCGCCCTCGGGCTCGGGCAGTTCGTCATCATGGGTGTGACCGCCTGGTGCTATGTCCGGCACATGCGCGACCGGGTCGATCCGCTCGCCCGCGGTCTCAGGTCCCGGCAGCACGAGAACGACAACCGCCGCGCCCGTTCGGCCGCGGCACCCCAGGGCGCCGGGCAGCCCCTCCAGCACGGCACGAGGGGGTTCCGCACGTGGTGACGACCGCCGCCGCCATCGACGACAGCAGCCTGCAGCTGACCTTCGTCCTGTTCCTGACCGTGGTCGTGATCACCCTGTTCACGGCCCTGCTGACGGCTCCTCAGCGCGACGAGATCAGCGAGTTCTACCTCGGCAACCGCACCATGTCGCCGTTGCGCAACGGCCTGGCGATGTGCGGCGACTACCTGTCCGCCGCCACCTTGCTGGGCAGCACCGGACTGGTCGCCCTGACCGGGTACGACGGACTGATGTACCTCGGCGGCACCACCGTCGCCTGGATGATGGTGCTGCTGCTGATCGCCGAACCTCTGCACCGCACGGGGAAGTTCACACTGGGCGACACGGTGGCACTGCGCCTGCCCCGGCAGCAGCGGCCGGTGCGGGTCGCCCTCGCGGTCTGCATCCTGGCCATCACGACGCTCTACCTGGTCGCGCAACTGGTCGGCAGTGTCGCGCTGTTGACACAGTTCACCGGAGCACCGAGCGCCACCACCCGCACCCTGTGCGTGGCCGTGATCGGAACGTTCGTGATCCTGTACGCCTCCCTCGGCGGCATGCCCGGCGCCACGGTCATCCAGATCATCAAGGCCGTGATGCTGGTGGTGGGCGTGCTGTTCACCGCGGGCTGGGTGCTGTACCACTTCGACTGGAACCCCAACGCGCTGCTCGAGAGGGCGGCCGAACGCAGCGGCACCGGCCTGCAATTCCTCGAACCCGGGCTGCGCTACGGCGGGACCGTCAGCAACAAGCTGGACTTCTTCAGCCTCGAACTGGCCATCGTCCTCGGCCTCGCCGCCCTCCCGCACGTGCTGATGCGGCTGCTCGCCCCGCGCAAGAGCAGCGTGCTTCGCTCCTCCGTCCTGTGGGCCGTCGGCCTGGTCGGCGCGGTCTGTTTCGGGGCCGGCATCCTCGGCCTCGGCGCCACCGCGCTCCTCGGCCGGGACACCATCGAGAACACGGACCGTACCGGCAACGCCTCCGTCCTGCTGCTCGCCCACGAACTGGGCGGCAGCGTGCTCACCGCGCTGCTGACCTGTCTGGCCTATCTGACCCTGCTCGCCGTGGCGGTGGGCCTGACCCTGGCCGCGGCCTCGTCCCTCGCGCACGACCTGTACAGCGAGGTGATCCGCAAGGGCCAGGCCAGCGAGACGGAGGAACTGACCGTTGCCCGGCTGTCGGGAGCGGTCATCGGCATCCTCGGCATCCTGCTGGCCCTCGTCGCCTGGGGGGCGAACACCGCGACGCTCGCCTTCCTCGCCTTCGCCATCGCGGCGTCCGCGATCCTTCCTACGATCATCTACACCCTCTTCTGGCGGCGCTTCACCGCGAAGGGGGCGCTGCTCAGCCTCTACGGCGGCCTGGCCACCTCCGTCCTGCTCGCCGTGTTCTCCCCCGTCGTCTCCTCCGCCCCGGCCTCCTTCTACCCCGACGTCGACTTCGCCTGGTTCCCTCTCCAGAACCCGGGCATCGTCTCCATCCCCGCGGGCTTCCTGCTGGGCTGGCTCGGCACGGTGACGGACAAGGGCCCGGCCGAGGAGACCACCACGCACGAGGAGTTCGAGGTGCGGATGCTGGTGGGCGCCGACGACTGACGCACACCAGGGACACCGGCGGCCGGGCACTCGGGGACGCACATTGTTAATGGGATCCATTTTCATGTAGCGTCCTCGGTGCCCGTCCACCGAGGAGGAGTCCCATGGCTGTCCCGAAGCGGAAGATGTCCCGCAGCAACACCCGCCACCGCCGCGCCCAGTGGAAGGCGACCACGCCGGCCCTGGTCCCGGTCACGGTCGACGGCGTCCGCCACCTCGTGCCGCAGAACCTGGTCAGGGCCTACGAGCGCGGGCTGCTACGCCCGGACGGCTGAGCTCGCCGCCTCCGCGTAGAAGTGCGCGCGGACCCGGCGCAGCCATGCCTCGACCGGCGCCTCGTCGGGCTGGTCCGGCAGCACCGTGGGGCCGGCGTCGAATGCAGCCTCGTAGTGTCTGAGCAGGGGCAGCGCGACGGACGGGTCGGCGGCGACGCGCTCCCCGAAGGCGTGGTACTCCTCCGGGTTCTCGACGCGGATCGCCAACCGCCCGGTGGTGTACAGCTCCAGGCCCTGCCCGCACAGCCTCTTGAGATGCCGGGCGTGCTTCGCGGTGCGCCTGCGGGTGTCCGCCGAGAACGAGCCGTCGCCGCGCGCCTCGAGCCGCCGGAACTGCTGGGTGGCGTAGCCGAGGTAGGCGTCCCTGACGCGCCGGGCGCACAGGAAGGCCGTACGGATGCCGATGAGCTCGTCGCCGAGCGGGGTCCGCACCTCGTACAGCTCGTCCGGGAGCCACGCCAGCTCCATCGCGGTCGGATTGCCGCCCAGGGCGAGCCGGCACCATTTGGCGGCCTCGTGCAGCGTGCTGTCCGGCGCCGTGCCGACGTGGGACTCCTTGGGCCTGTGCAGACCGTGCAGCTCTGCGGTGGGCGCCGCGAACATGCCGAGGCGGTCGACGTCGGAGCCCTCGCGGGCGAGTCCGTACGCGGTCGATCCGACGATGCCGGAGAGCAGGACGTGGGGGACGGTCACGGTCGGCCGCCTTTCACTACGGGATACCAGGACATTGTCCTGACCTGCCAGGACACGGTCATCCGGTTTTCCGGCGGTGGTCCCCGCGCCCCGGCGGCGGAATACCGGCGGCCCCGTGCGGCGTAGAACCTCGTATGGAACCAGTACGCCTGTCCGTCCTCGACCGCTCCCGCACCCGCGAGGGCCACACCCACCCCGAGGCGCTGCGGGACACCGTGCGGCTGGCCGGGGAGCTGGAGCGGCTCGGGTATCACCGGGTATGGGTGTCGGAGCATCACGGCGTTCCCGGGGTCGCCGGGTCCGCGCCGACCGTGCTGGCCGCCGCCGTCGCCGCGGCGACCCGGACGATCCGGGTGGGTACCGGCGGTGTGATGCTGCCCAATCACCGGCCGCTGGTCGTGGCCGAGCAGTTCGGGGTGCTCGAGTCGCTGTTCCCCGGTCGGATCGACATGGGCCTGGGCCGGTCCGTCGGTTTCACGGACGGGGTGCGCAGGGCCCTGGGCCGCGACAAGGACGACGCCGAGGACTTCGAGGCCCAGCTGCGGGAGCTGCTCGGCTGGTTCCGGGGCACCTCCCCCACCGGGGTCCATGCCCGCCCCGCCGAGGGGCTGACCGTGCCGCCGTTCGTCCTGGCCATGGGCGAGGGCGCCGGGATCGCCGCCCGCGCGGGCCTGCCCATGGTCATCGGCGATCTGCGGAACCGGGAAAAGATGCGTCGCGGCATCGACCACTACCGCGACCACTTCCGCCCCTCCGTCTGGGCGCCGGAACCGTACGTCGTCATCTCGGGGACGATCGCTGTGGCCGCCACCCCCGAGGAGGCCCGGCGGCTGCTCGTCCCGGAGGCCTGGGCGATGGCGTACTCCCGTACCCACGGCACCTTCCCTCCCCTGCCGCCCGCCGAGCGCGTCGAGGCGCTCACCATGACGGCCAAGGAGCACGGCTTCTACACGTCCGGGCTCACCGGCCACATCGCCGGCACCGAGGAGCAGGTCGCCGACGAACTGGAGACGGTACTGAAGGAGACCGGGGCGCAGGAGGTCCTGGTCACCACCAGCACGTACGACCGCGAGGCCCTGCTGGACTCCTACCGGCGGCTGGCCGCGATCACCTCCGGTTAGAGTCGTTTCCCATGCACGACCGCGACCCTCATGACCCGTTCGTCCGCGTCCGCGGCGCCCGCGAGCACAACCTCCAGGGCGTCGACGTCGACATCCCTCGGGACGTGCTGGCCGTGTTCACCGGCGTGTCCGGCTCGGGCAAGTCGTCCCTGGCGTTCGGCACGATCTACGCGGAGGCCCAGCGGCGCTACTTCGAGTCGGTCGCGCCGTACGCGCGCCGGCTGATCCACCAGGTCGGCGCCCCGAAGGTCGGGGAGATCACCGGTCTGCCCCCGGCCGTCTCGCTCCAGCAGCGCCGCGCGGCTCCCACCTCGCGCTCCTCCGTCGGCACCGTCACCAACCTCTCCAACTCCCTGCGCATGCTGTTCTCCCGCGCCGGCACCTACCCGCCCGGTGCCGAGCGCCTCGACTCCGACGCGTTCTCGCCCAACACGGCGGCCGGGGCCTGCCCGGAGTGTCACGGGCTCGGGCAAGTGCACCGTACGAGCGAGGAGTTGCTGGTCCCCGACCCGTCGCTGTCGATCCGCGAGGGTGCCGTCGCCGCCTGGCCGGGCGCCTGGCAGGGCAAGAACCTGCGGGACATCCTCGACGCGCTCGGCCACGACGTGGACCGGCCGTTTCGGGAGCTGCCCGCCGCGGCCCGGGAGTGGATCCTGTTCACGGACGAGCAGCCGGTCGTCACCGTGCACCCGGTGCGGGACGCCGACCGCATCCAGCGGCCGTACCAGGGCACGTACATGAGCGCCCGGCGGTACGTGATGAAGACCTTCTCGGACTCCAAGAGCCCGACCCTGCGAGCGAAGGCCGAACGGTTCCTGGCCAGTGCGCACTGCCCGGCCTGCGGCGGGAGCCGGCTGCGCCCCGAGGCACTCGCCGTGACGTTCGGCGGCCGTACCATCGCCGAACTGGCCGCCCGGCCGCTCGTGGAGCTGGCCGCCGGTCTCGACGCGACATCGGAGACCGCCCGGGTCCTCACCGCCGACCTCTCGTCCCGGATCGCGCCCGTCGTCGAGCTGGGCCTCGGCTACCTCAGCCTCGACCGGCCCACCCCACCCTCTCCGCCGGCGAACTGCAGCGCCTGCGCCTCGCCACCCAGCTGCGCTCCGGCCTGTTCGGCGTCGTCTACGTCCTCGACGAGCCGTCGGCCGGGCTGCACCCGGCGGACACCGAGGCACTTCTCACGGTGCTGGAGCGGCTGAAGTCGGCCGGGAACTCGGTGTTCGTGGTGGAGCACCACCTCGATGTCGTACGCGGCGCGGACTGGCTGGTGGACGTGGGCCCGGAGGCGGGCGAGCACGGCGGGCGGGTGCTGCACAGCGGCCCGGTGGGGGAGCTGGCAGCGGTCGAGGAGTCGGCCACGGCACGCTATCTGTTCGACCGCTCCCCCGCTCCGGCCCGGGAGCTCCGCGCACCGAGCGGGTGGCTGAAGACCGGCCCGGTCACGCGGCACAACCTGCGCGGTGTGACCGCCGACTTCCCGCTCGGCGTGTTCACGGCGGTCACCGGGGTGTCCGGCTCCGGCAAGTCCACGCTCATCGGCGAGATCACCGAGGACACGGCGGGCACCGCGGGGGTGGACCGGCTGGTCTCGGTCGACCAGAGGCCCATCGGGCGCACCCCGCGCTCGAACCTCGCGACCTACACCGGTCTCTTCGACGTGGTGCGCAAGGTGTTCGCGGCGACCGACGGGGCGCGCGAACGGGGCTTCGGGGTCGGCCGGTTCTCCTTCAACGTGGCTGGGGGTGCCCCCTCTGGGGGAGGACGGTGTGAGACCTGCCAGGGCGAGGGCTTCGTCAGCGTGGAGCTGCTGTTCCTGCCGAGCACGTACGCGCCCTGCCCGGACTGCGGCGGGGCCAGGTACAACCCGCTGACGCTGGAAGTGACGTACCGGGGGCGGGACATCGCGCAGGTGCTGGACCTGACGGTGGAGAGCGCGGCGGAGTTCTTCGCGGACACCCCGGCCGTGGCCCGCAGCCTGGGCACCCTGCTGGACGTGGGCCTCGGCTATCTGCGCCTCGGCCAGCCCGCGACCGAACTGTCCGGCGGCGAGGCGCAGCGCATCAAGCTGGCGAGCGAGCTGCAGCGCGGCCGGCGCGGCCACACGCTCTACCTCCTCGACGAGCCGACCACCGGTCTCCACCCGGCCGACGTGGACGTACTCATGCGCCAGCTGCACGGCCTCGTCGACGCCGGGCACACGGTGATCGTCGTCGAGCACGACATGTCCGTCGTCGCGCGCGCGGACTGGGTGATCGACCTCGGGCCTGGCGGCGGCGACGCGGGCGGCCGGATCGTGGCGGCGGGGCCGCCCGCGGAGGTGGCCCGGGCTGAGCCGAGCGCCACGGCACGGTATCTGGGCCGGGCGCTCGGCCGGGAGCGGTCGTAGCCCGTCAGCGGGTGGCGAGCAGGCCGGCGACGAGGTCCCGGGGCAGGCCGTGGGTGTCGTGGAGGTAGTCGTAGTCCTCTTCGCTGAGCGGTCCCCGGTACTCGGGCCGGGACAGCAGACGGCTTCCCCGTTCGAGGAGTTTGCCGAACCGCTGTTCCTCGTCGAGGAGGACCTCCCGGACGAGGCCGGGGCCGACGGACTGGCGGAAGTGGCCGAGGGTGTGCTCGATCAGCTCCGGGGCAGGTCGGCGAGTGTGCGGGAGGAGTCGCCGCGCCCGAGTGTGGTCAGGAGACGGCGGATCAGCCGGCGCAGGACGTAGCCGCGGCCGGTGTTCGACGGCCGTACGCCGTCGCCCAGCACGACGACGCCGGCCCGCAGGTGGTCGCTGACCAGGCGGGTCGACGGTCCGTCCAGGCCCCACAGCGAGGGCACGGTCCGCATCCACGGTGCGAAGAGGTCCGTGTCGTAGACCGACCGGTGTCCTTGCAGGACGGCGACCAGTCGTTCAAGGCCCATACCGGTGTCGACGCCGGGCTGCCGCAGGGGGACGAGAGTGCCGTCGGTGTGGCGCTCGTAGCGCATGTGGACGTGGTTCCAGAGTTCCGTCCAGCGAGGGTCGGTGCCCGGGCTGCCCTGGGGCGGGGTGCCGGCCTCGCCGGTCCAGACGAAGATCTCCGAGTCGGGGCCGCAGGGGCCGGCCGGGCCGTTGGACCACCAGTTCTCCTCCCCGGCCCGCTCCACCGGCAGCCCCAGCTCCTCCCAGACGCGCAGCGAATCCGTGTCGGGACCGGCCTGCTCCGATCCGCCGAAGACCGTGACGTGCAACCGCTCGCGCGGGATGCCGAATCCGTCGTGCAGCAGCTCGTATCCCCAGCGAAGGGACTGGGCGTGGTCGTAGTCGCCCAGCGACCAGGAGCCGAGCATCTGGAACACCGTCAGGTGCGTGGTGTCGCCGATCTCGTCCAGGTCGGTGGTGCGCAGGCAGCGCTGGAGGTTGACCAGCCGCGGCCCCTGGGGATGCGGGCGGCCCAGCAGATACGGCGTGAGGGGCTGCATGCCGGCCGTGGTGAACAGCACCGGGTCCGAGGGCGGGGGCAGCAGTGTGCTGCCGGTGATCAGCCGGTGTCCGCGCTCGCGGAAGAAGTCGTTGAACGTCCGTACGGTCCGATCCGTGTCCATGGCGGTCTCCTTGAGGTCGGGGGACCGGAACGAACCGCGCGAGGGATACCGGAGAGTACGGAAGTACGGGGGTCCTGGCGGTCCGTTTCCGGCCGCCGGGAAGGGGTGACGAGGTCAGGCGTCGGCAGCCGGTGAGCTGGTCGCTCGCGCGGCTGCGGCGTCGGTGCGCTTGATGACCTCCATGGATCCGACGGTAACAGCGGGCGCCGGGAGAGTCGCGGGATTTCTCGTGCCGCCGTACGGCCGGGTCACCAGTGCGGCGTGGGTCCAGGCCGGCTGGGCGGGCCGCGCCGGCTGGGCGGCCCGGGCGAGCGAGCGCCGGTCGGGGTGGGCGCCCGGGGGTATGACGTCCTGGACGTCCACGTCGGCCACCAGCCCGCGTGCCGACACCACCCGCCAGACCGAGGCCGGCAGCGTGTCGTCACCGACGAAGGCGGGCGCGGTGCTGGTGGGCCCGCCGGCGATCCGGTACCGCAGACGCACCGGCTGGACGGCGGCCCCCGCGTCCAGCGCGGCCTGGAAGACCGCTCGGCGGAAGACGCCCTGGGAGCGGCCGCACCAGGTGCTGCCCTCGGGGAAGACTCCGACGGCGCGGCCGTCGCGCAGCACCTCGGCGATCCGGGCGACGGTGTCCGGCAGGGCCCGCAGCCGGTCGCGGTCGATGAACAGGACGCCGCCGCGCGCGGCCAGCGGCCCGGCGACGGGCCACCGCCGCACCTCGGTCTTGGCCAGCATCCGGGCGGGACGTACGGCGGCGAGCAGCGGGATGTCCAGCCAGGAGATGTGGTTGGCGACCAGCAGCAGTCCGCCGGAGGGTGCGGCGGCGCCGGTGATGCGGACCCGGACCCCTGCGGCCCGCACGATCCACCGGCACCACCGCCGGACCAGGGACGCCGGTACCCGTGCTCCGAACGGCGTCAGCACGATCCCGGCGAGGACGAGCAGGACGACAGCGGCGAGCCGCAGCACGGCCCACGGCGCGGCCCTCGCCACCGGTTCGACGCAGGTCCGGGGCGTACAGGGCGCGAGGGGCAGCCAGGCGCTCATCAGGCCGGAACGAGGGAGAGGAAGTGCCGCAGGTAGCGCGAGTTGACCCGGCTCATCGGCAGCAGCACGTACAGGTCGGCGACGCCGAAGTCCGGGTCGTGGGCCGGTTCGCCGCACACCCAGGCGCCGAGGCGCAGGTAGCCGCGCAGCAGGGCGGGCAGTTCGACGCGGGCGGCGGGTGCGGGACCAGGGATCCACGGCAGCAGCGGCTGGACGCGGAATTCGCGCGGCGACAGGTGCTTGTCGTTCACCCGGTCCCAGGTGGCGGAGGCGAGAGCGCCGCCGTCGGCGAGCGGGATGGAGCAGCAGCCGGCGAGCCACTCGTGGCCGCGGTCGACCATGTAGCGGGCGATACCGGCCCAGATGAGGCTGATGACCGCGCCGTCGCGGTGGTCGGGGTGCACACAGGAGCGGCCGACCTCGACGAGGTCCGGCCGGATCCCGCCGAGGGAGGTCAGATCGAACTCGCTCTCGGAGTACAGCCGCCCGGCGACCGCCGCGCGCTCCGGCGGCAGCAGCCGGTAGGTGCCGACGACCTGGCCGGTCGTCTCCTCGCGGACGAGCAGGTGGTCGCAGTACGCGTCGAACGAGTCGGCGTCGAGGCCCGGCTGCGGGCCGGTCAGCAGGGCGCCCAGCTCCCCTGCGAAGACGTCGTGCCGCAGCCGCTGCGCGGCACGCACATCCTCCTCGTTCCGGGCGAGGGAAACGGTGTAGCGGGTGGGGGCCGTGGGCTGCGCGGGGCGGTCGACGGTCAGTACGCCGGTCATGGCTCTCTCCTGGTCAGGGCCGGAGGCGGCGAGCGGTGCCGCCGCCCCCTGTTGTGCCCATGCCGCCTGTCGTGCGCGTGACGAGTGCCAGGAGCCCGGATGCCGGGAGGTTGAATGCCAGGGTCCCGGACGGCGAGACGGGGCCGGGGAGCACCTCCCGGCCCCGCCCGTCCGCACATTTCGGCGAACGTTCACTGTCCGTGCCCAAGGGCGCGGGGAACCGCGCGACCAGCCACAGACGGTCCGCACCCGGCACCTACCGCTTGCCCGCCCTCCGAGTGGCCCGCAGCCATTCCTTGTTCATGCTGGTGATGGACATCAGTGGAATCCCCTTGGGACAGGCCGTGGCACACTCCCCCGTGAGGGTGCAGCCGCCGAAGCCCTCCTCGTCCATCTGCTCCACCATGTCCAGCACCCGCGTCTCCCGCTCGGGCGCCCCCTGCGGCAGCACATTGAGATGGTTGACCTTGGCGGACGTGAACAACATCGCGGCCCCGTTGGGACAGGCCGCCACGCAGGCCCCGCACCCGATGCACTCCGCGTGCTCGAACGCGAGGTCGGCGTCGGGCTTCGGCACCGGCGTGGCATGCGCGTCCGGAGCCGCGCCCGTCGGCGCGGTGATGTAGCCACCGGCCTGGATGATCCGGTCGAAGGCGGACCGGTCCACGACCAGATCCTTGACGACCGGGAAGGCGGACGCCCGCCACGGCTCGATGTCGATCGTGTCGCCGTCCTCGAAGGACCGCATGTGCAACTGGCAGGTCGTGGTGCGTTCCGGCCCGTGCGCGTCCCCGTTGATCACGAGGGAACAGGCACCGCAGATGCCCTCGCGGCAGTCGTGGTCGAAGGCCACGGGGTCCTCACCCCGAAGGATGAGCTCCTCGTTGAGCGTGTCGAGCATCTCCAGGAAGGACATGTCGGGCGAGATGTCGTCCACCTCGTACGTGGACATCGTGCCGTCGGCGTCGGCGTTCCGCTGGCGCCAGACGCGCAGGGTGAGCTTCATGCGTAGCTCCGCTGGGTGGGGTGGACGTAGTCGAAGGCCAGGTCTTCCCTGTGCAGGGCCGGAGCCTCGCCGGTGCCGGTGAACTCCCAGGCGGCCGCGTAGGCGAACTCCTCGTCCTTGCGGGCCGCCTCGCCGTCGGGGGTCTGGGACTCCTCGCGGAAGTGGCCGCCGCAGGACTCGGCGCGGTGCAGCGCGTCGAGGCACATCAGCTCGGCCAGTTCCAGGTAGTCGACGACGCGGTTGGCCTTCTCCAGCGACTGGTTGAACTCCTCGCCGGTGCCGGGCACCTTGACGCGCCGCCAGAACTCCTCGCGGACCTGCGGGATGCGCTCCAGGGCCTTGCGCAGCCCCGCGTCGGTGCGGGCCATGCCGCAGAACTCCCACATGAGTTCGCCGACCTCGCGGTGGAAGGAGTCGGGGGTGCGGTCGCCGTCGACGGACAGCAGCAGGTTGAGGCGGTCCTGGGTCTCGGCCAGCACCTCCTGGACGACGGGGTGTTCGTCGGTGACCGGGTCGTGGTGCGGGTTGCGGGCCAGGTAGTCGTTGATGGTCGCCGGGAGCACGAAGTAGCCGTCGGCCAGGCCCTGCATCAGCGCGGAGGCGCCGAGCCGGTTGGCCCCGTGGTCGGAGAAGTTGGCCTCGCCGATCGCGAACAGCCCGGGGACGGTGGTCTGGAGGTCGTAATCGACCCACAGGCCGCCCATCGTGTAGTGCACGGCGGGGTAGATCCGCATGGGCACCCGGTACGGATCCTCGTCGGTGATCCGCTGGTACATGTCGAAGAGGTTGCCGTACCTCGCCTCGACGGCCCCCCGGCCCATCCGGGCGATCGCGTCGGCGAAGTCCAGGTACACGCCCTGGCCGCCGGGACCGACGCCCCTGCCTTCGTCGCACACGTTCTTCGCGGCACGGGAGGCGATGTCACGCGGCACGAGATTGCCGAACGACGGGTAGACGCGCTCCAGGTAGTAGTCGCGCTCGTCCTCGGGGATCTCTGCCGGGGGCCGCTGGTCCCCCTTGGCCTTCGGCACCCAGATACGCCCGTCGTTGCGCAGCGACTCGCTCATCAGCGTCAGCTTGGACTGGTGGTCGCCGGTGCGCGGGATACAGGTGGGGTGGATCTGGGTGAAGCAGGGGTTGGCGAAGTAGGCGCCGCGCCGGTGGGCCCGCCAGATGGCGGTGGCGTTGGAGTTCATGGCGTTGGTCGACAGGTAGAAGACGTTGCCGTAGCCGCCGGAGGCGAGCACGACGGCGTCCGCGAAGTACGTGTCGATCCTGCCGGTGATCAGGTCGCGGGCCACGATCCCGCGTGCCTTGCCGTCGACCACGATCAGGTCGAGCATCTCGGTCCGCGGATGCATCTCGATGTTCCCGGCGGCGACCTGCCGGCTGAGGGCCTGGTAGGCGCCGAGGAGGAGCTGCTGGCCCGTCTGCCCGCGGGCGTAGAAGGTGCGCGAGACCTGCACCCCGCCGAAGGACCGGGTGTCGAGCAGCCCGCCGTACTCACGGGCGAACGGCACGCCCTGGGCCACGCACTGGTCGATGATCTCGACGGAGATCTGTGCGAGCCGGTGGACGTTGGACTCGCGCGCCCGGAAGTCGCCGCCCTTGACGGTGTCGTAGAACAGCCGGTGGATGGAGTCGCCGTCGTTGCGGTAGTTCTTCGCGGCGTTGATGCCGCCCTGCGCGGCGATGGAGTGGGCGCGGCGCGGGGAGTCCTGGTAGCAGAACTGGACGACGCGATAGCCCTGTTCGGCGAGGGTGGCCCCGGCGGAGCCGCCGGCGAGGCCGGTACCGACGACGATGACGGTGTGTTTGCGCCTGTTGGCGGGGTTCACGAGCTTCGCTTCGAAGCGGCGCCGGTCCCAGCGCTCGTTGACCGGCCCGGACGGGGCCTTGGTGTCGACGACCGGCTCACCGGTCGCGTAGTCGGCGTAGGAAGTCATCTTCAGCTCACCACTCCGGTCATGACGCCCACGGGTACGGCGATGAAACCGGCCGTGAGCAGCAGCGCGAGAAAATTGGCGACGGTCTTCAGGGCGCGGTCGCGGCTGCGGCTGCCGACGCCGAGGGTCTGGGCGGCGCTCCAGAAGCCGTGCCGGATGTGCAGGCCGAGCGCGAGCATCGCGACGATGTAGACGACGTTGCCGTACCAGGTGGAGAACGTGTCCACGACGTTCTGGTAGGGACGGCCCTCCTGGAAGCCGCCGGGGTGCACGGTGCCGGTCGTCAGGTCCAGGATGTGCCAGACGATGAACAGCCCGAGGATGATGCCGCCCCAGCGCATGGTGCGCGTGGCGTAGGAGGCGCGCGGCTTCTTGTGCACGTACTTGCTGGGCCGCGCCCTGATGTCGCGGCGGCTGAGCTGGTACGCCGAGGTGGCGTGCGCGACGACGGCGACGACCAGCACGATCCGGACGAGCCAGAGCGTCCACTCGTAGTGCATGAACGGCTCGCCGACGACCCGCAGCCAGTGCCCGTAGTCGTTGAACTCGCCGGCCCCGAAGAAGATCTTCAGGTTTCCGATCATGTGGACGACCAGGTACAGCAGCATGATCAGCCCGCTGACCGCCATCACGGTCTTCTTGCCGAGGGTGGAGTCCCACACGGTGCGTGCCATGGACGGCCGTCGGTCCGTCCGCGTTGCCAGAGCCATGGCCAGAACGCTACGGACGTGCGACCGATCGGTCCAAGACATGGTCCGGCTTGATTCCATAGGCCGGGGCTATCGTACGAGTATGCAGTTCCAGCAGCTCCAGTACTTCGTGGCCGTCGCCGAGACCCGGCACTTCACCCGGGCCGCCGATCTGGTCCATGTCGCGCAGCCGTCGTTGTCGCAGCAGATCAAGGCGCTGGAGCGGGAACTGGGAGCGGACCTGTTCCGGCGCGCACGCGGCAACATCACGCTCACGGACGCCGGGGAGGCGCTGCTGCCCCTGGCCCGGCGGATCCTGGCCGACGCGGACACGGCCCGGCAGGAGGTGCAGGAGCTGGCACAGCTGCGGCGGGGGCGGGTGCGGCTGGGGGCGACGCCGAGTGTGTGCACGGGTCTGCTGCCGGATGTGCTGCGCGCGTTCCATGATCGATACCCGGGGATCCGGCTGCTGATCGAGGAGGGCGGCTCTCATGATCTGGTGCGGGAGCTGGCCCGTGGCGCGCTGGATCTGGCGCTGGTCGTGCTGCCGTTGCCGACGCCGTCGCCGGCGCTGACCACGGTGGAGCTGCTGCGGGAGGATCTTGTGGTGGTGTCCTCACCTGACGCGGCGAGGCCAGGCCAGGGCTCGCGTACCGTGCGGGTCGCCGATCTGGAGGGTGAGCGGATGGTGATGTTCCGGCACGGGTACGACCTGCGGGAGCTGACCGTGGCGGCTTGCCGGGCGGAGGGGTTCGAGCCGGACTTCGCGGTGGAGGGCGGGGAGATGGATGCGGTGCTGGGGTTTGTGCGGGCGGGGTTGGGGGTCGCTGTGGTGCCGCGGATGGTGGCCGCGAGGTCGGGTCGGGGGTTGCGGGTGACGCCGCTGGCGCGGCCCGGGCTTCATCGCACGATCGCTCTGGCGCATCGCAGTGATGTGGCTCCGCCTCGGGCCGCGCGGGAGCTGCAGCGGATGTTGCTGGAGCGCTGACTTCTCCGGAGCGCCGCTGAGTGTGAGCGTCATTCGGGGGTGCGGGTGCGTTGTGCTTGATCGCGCAGTTCCCCGCGCCCCCAAAAAAGGCCGACTCAGCCCGTGGCGTCCACAAGTGCCAGTTCGTGCAGCCTCTCCGGCGGGCCCGGCCTCGCGTAGTACCAGCCCTGGGCCGTGTCGCAGCCCATCATGCGCAGTTGCTCGGCCTGTGCGCCCGTTTCCACGCCCTCGACCGTGACCGCGAGGTCCAGGCTGTGGGCCAGGGAGACGATTCCCTCGACGATCTTGAGGTCGACGGGGTCGGCCGGGAACTGTTGCATGCTCTGGGTGAAGGAGCGGTCCAGCTTCAGGATGCTGACCGGCAGGCGGCGCAGGTTGGCGAGGTTGGAGTAACCCGTGCCGAAGTCGTCCAGGGCGATGTCGACGCCCATCTCCGCCAAGCGGCGCAACGGCTTCAGCAGGTCGTCGTCCGCGCCGATCAGGGCCGACTCCGTGACCTCCAGGCAGAGCGCGTTCGGCTCGATGCCGGTGCGCTCCAGGATGTCGACGGTGTCCTGGACCAGGCCGGGGTGGGTCAGCTGGCAGGGCGAGAGGTTGACGTTGATCCGCAGCGGGCCCACGGCCTCGGCGCCGCCGTGCAGTTCCCGCCACTCGCGGGCCTGCCGGACGGACTGTTCCAGGACCCAGCGGCCCAGCGGCACGATCAGCCCGGTGTGTTCGGCGAGCGGGATGAAGCGGTCCGGGCCGAGCACGCCGTGCTGCGGGTGCAGCCAGCGCACCAGGGCTTCCGCTCCCCGGACGCTGCCGTCGCCGAGGTGGACCAGCGGCTGGTACTCGATGAAGAACTCGCCCCGTTCCAGCGCGGTGGGCAGGGCGGTGGTCAGTCCGTGCCGGGTGATGGCGCGGGCATCGGCCTCGGCGTCGGCGAGTTCGAAGCGGTTGCCGCCCGCCGACTTGGCCCGGTACATGGTGATGTCCGCGCTGCGCAGCACCTCCGCCGGGCTGCGCTCCCCCGCCGGGCCCTCGACGATGCCGATGCTGCCGCGCACGGTCAGCTCCCGGCCGTCGACGCTGATCGGCGCGAGCAGCGCGTTCATGATGCGGCCCGCGAGCTCGTCGACCTCGTGCTGGGTGTCGGGGCCGGTGGTCAGCGCCACGAACTCGTCGCCGCCGAGCCGGGCGACCATCTCGCCGGGCGCGGTGGCGCAGGACTGCAGCCGGTCGGCGACCTCCACCAGCAGCCGGTCGCCGGCCGCGTGGCCCAGGCTGTCGTTGATGGTCTTGAAACCGTCGAGGTCGAGGTAGCACAGCCCGAACCGCTGACCTTCCCCGGCACCCAGTGCCTTCTCCAGGCGCTCGAAGAAGAAGGTGCGGTTCGGCAGGCCGGTCAGCGCGTCGTGCGTGGCCTCGTAGCGCAGCCTCAGGTTGAGCAGCCGCCGCTCGGTGGTGTCCTCCATGAGGGCCAGCTGATACTGCGGCTCACCGTCGGCGTCGCGCAGCAGGGAGACCGTCAGATTGGTCCACAGGACCGTTCCGTCGGGGCGGTAGAACGCCTTCTCCAAGTGGTAGTGCTCACGATCGCCGCGTACGAGCTCGTCGTAGAGCCGCCAGGTCTGCGGCGCGTCGTCGGGGTGGGTCCACTCCCTGACGTTGCGGCTGCGCAAGGTCGGCTCGGAGATGCCGAACATGCGCAGCAGCGCGCCGTTGACCTGGAGGATGTTGCCCTCGAGGTCGGCCATGCCGATGCCTATGGCCGCGCCCTCGAAGACCGCCCGGAACCGGGCCTCGCTCGCGTGCAGGGCCTGCGCCACCACGCCCTGCGCCTTCAGGGCGGCCTCGGCGATGGCCTCCTGCTCGGCCAGCGTCCGCTCGCGCAGCGCCCGGGCGAAGCCGGCGGACATCGCGTGCTGCAGTCGTGCGCAGCGCGCCCGCAGGTCCTCCTGGTCGCCGTCGCCACCGCAGTACAGGACCAGGTAGGCGTCCACGCAGTCCAGCGTGTGGCTGAGTGCCTCGGGGTCGGTGCAGTGCGCGTCCACGAGGGCGGCGCCCACGGCCTTGCCCTCGTCGGAGTCGAAGGCCCGGGCCCGCAGCGCCTCGCTCAGCCGCCGGGCCAGCGGCAGCAGTTGCTCCTCGAACTCCGCGCGGGTCGACGACGTCGAGGTCACCGGGTACACCGCCCGGCTCCAGATCGTCGCGAATCTGCGCAGTCTGTCCTCCGGCCCGTCCGGTTCCGCGATCACGCCGTACGCCCCACGCCCGCGAAACCGGAGAACGCGTACGGATCCTCGTCCTCCGGCGCGGTGTCGGGCCGCCAGCGTGGCATCGCCACCAGTCCGGGTTCCACCATGTCGTACCCCTCGAAGAACCGCGCGATCTCCTCGCGCGAGCGCATGATCAGCGGGTTGCGGATCTCCTCGTACACGTCCACCGCACCCCCGGCCCGCTCCGGCGGCAGCGGGATCCCCTCGTAGGAGGCATGGGTGAGCACGAGCAGGCTGCCGGGCGCGAGCGCCTGCCGCAGCTCGGCCACCGCCCCGTACGGGTCGTCCTCGTCCTCCACGAAGTGAAGTATGGCAACGAGCAGCAGGGCAACTGGCTGATTCAGGTCGATCAGCCGCTCCACCTCGGGGCTGCCCAGGATGTCCTGGGGCTTGCGGAGATCCGCGGCGACGACGCCTGCGCCGTCGTTGCCCGCCAGGACCGCCTGGCTGTGTGCCACGGCCACCGGGTCGTGGTCGACGTACACCACGCGCGCGCCGGGGCGGGCCGCCTGGGCCACCTCGTGCACATTGCCGAAGGTGGGGATGCCGGAGCCGATGTCCAGGAACTGGGTGATGCCCTCGTCGGCCGCGTAGCGCACGGCGCGGCGCATGAACGCCCGGTTCGCCTGCATGATCTTGGGGAGTCCCGGCAGGAACTCCATGGCCCTGCGGGCCGCTTCCCGGTCGACCTCGAAGTTGTGCGATCCGCCCAGATAGAAGTCGTACATCCGGGAAACGCTGGGCACCGAGATGTCGATGCTCCGTGGGGCCCAGGCGGGACGCTCCATCTATCTCTCCAAGGCGTTGGCGATCCGGTGTTCGAGCAGAGGCTACTGATCGCCCGCCAAGGGAGCGACCCGAAACGGAAATTGACCATCCGTTCCCGGTCACTGCCTGCGGCACGTGCCGAATTGATACCCGCCCGCATGCCCTTCGAACATATGACGAACAGTGTTCGAGGCATTCCGGAGAGTTCCGGTGCGGAAGGGGAAGAGTGTTGATAATTCGATGAGTTCAGGTGAAGCACGGCAAAACGGTCCGCCCCTCCGTGAGACACGGAGGGGCGGACCGGGACGGCTCCGCCGGGTGACGCGAGGGTCAACCCCGGGGAGGTCTCTCTGCTATTCCGACGCGCCGACCAGCTTTCCGTCGGGGCGCACGGCGTACCAAGTGCCGCCCACACCCTGGCCGTTGGTGTCGCCCGGAGCCTTGTCGCCGGCGAAGGTGTAGATCGGCGAGCAGTTGATCGTCTGCTGCTTGCCCTTGCCGTCGGTCCGGTCGAAGATCATGTAGCCCTTCTCCTGGATGCCCTTGGTGTCGGCGAAGTCGACGGGCTCCACGAGCGGCCACTTCTTCAGGCACTCGCCGGTGCAGTTGGAGACCGGCTTGGGCCAGGCCTTGTCCTTCTTGAACCTGTAGACGGTCATGCCGTTCTTGTCGACGACGATCTCGCCGAGCTTGGCGTCCTCACGGGTGGACAGGCCGGCCTCCACCTCGGCACCGCCGCCGCCGGCGGCGCCCGCACCGCCCTCCTGCGCCTTCTTGCCGTCGGGGGCCAGCGCGTACCACTTGCCGCCCACACCCTGGCCCTTGACGTCACCGGCGTTGACGTCCTTGGCGTAGCGGTAGGCCGGCCAGCCGGCGACGGTCAGCTGCTTGGTGCCGTCGGCCCGGGCGACCGAGCCGAGCAGCGCCTTGTCGATGCCCTCGCCCGCCTCGGCGTCGTCCGCGGGGACCGGCGGCCAGGTCTTGGCGCAGTCTCCGTCGCAGTTCGACTTGGGCGGCTGCTCGGTGTCCTGGTCGAACCGGTACAGGGTGAGGCCCAGGCTGTCGGTCACCACCTTGCCGATCTCATCAGCGGTGGAGACGGACAGCTTGCCCGCGGGGTTGGACGGGCTGGAGGCACTCGGCACGGCCGGGCTGCTGCTCGCGGTGCCGCCCACACCGGCGGTCCCGGAGCCGATGTTTCCGTAATCCCCGGGCGCCGCCGTGGCACCCACGTTCTGGCTGGCCGCCGGTGGGCTGTCCTGACCGCACGCCGTCGTCAGCGCCAGGACCGCCGCGGCGCTCGCCACGAGTGAGGCGCTCCGCCAGGAGGTCTTCATCGTCAACTCCCCATAATCGCAAGGGTGTTGCAGCGCCCTGCTGCGCCGCCGCACGGCCATGAATACGCACGGGAGCAGCGATCGTGTTCAACGACCGGCCAAATTTCTTTCCGGAAGTTGTGACGAGCGCCGCCAGCGCCCCGTGACGGGTGCCGCCCTTCGTCACACAGACATGCGTGTCGAGCACACCGCGGGCGAACGCCGATCAAACCGACGGCACCCGAAATTCCCTCTTTCGGGGCAATCCCCTTGCACTCCGGCACGTCCCGGCGGAACAGGGCTCATGATCTTCGTCGTGTATGGACCCCTCTCGATTCAACCCGCCGTTGCCGTAAGGGCCTTGGCGGTGGCGGCGCTGACCTGGGCGCTCGTCGGCGCACCGGGTTCAGTGGCGGTGGCCACCGCCTGCGCGTACGCCTCGACGGGGCCGGACGGCACGAAGGCGGTGGCGTACGCCGGGAGCAAGACCTGGCCGACCAAGCCGCCGTGCCCGACACCCACACCGACGCCCACACCCACACCGACCCCGACGCCCCCGCCGCCGAAGCCGTCGCCGACGCCGAGTCCGTCTCCGGACCCGACGCCACCGCCGCCGAAGCCGACTCCCACGGCCCGGCCCGAGCCGTCGCCACCGCCGCCGCCCGCTCCACGTCCGGCGGCGCCCCGGCCCGAGCCGACCCTCAGGCCCGTGCCACCGCCTCCGCCGCCCCCTCCCCCGGCTCCGGCACCCGAACCGTCGGCGACTCCGACGCCGCGTCCGTCCGCCTCACCCGTGCACTACCCGCGGTATCGCGCCGCCCCGCCCCGGCCACGGCGGACGAGCAACACGATGTCGCCGCTCACCTTCGTCCTGCTCGTCACGGTGCCCGCGGTGGTCGCCGTCGCCGCGCTGCGCGCGCGCTGATCTCTGAAAGCCCAGGAGGTACCTCTTGCCGGAATGGCTTGTTCTCACCCTCGCGATGCTGGCCGCGTGCGCCGTGGTGGTCATCATCACGCTCGTACGCCACCGCACGGCGTCCGACGACGAGGACCCCAGCGAGACCCCGGACGTCATCGAGTACATGACGATGTGGATCGGCGTGGTGTACGCCATCGTCCTGGGCCTGGCGATCGCCGGTGTCTGGGAGGGGCGCAGCGCCGCCCAGGACCACGTCCAGGCCGAGGCCACCGCGCTGCACGAGATCTCCGAGCGGGTCCGGGTCTACCCGGCCGACGCACGCGACCGGATCCGGGACGACATCGAGGCCTATGTGGGACACGTCGTCACCACCGAGTGGGACACCATGGCCGACGAGGGCCGTGTCACCGAGCGCGGTCACCGGCTCTTCGAGCGCGTCCGGCAGGACGTCACCGACTACGAGCCGAAGACGGACTTCCAGGCCCAGGCCTACCAGCCGCTCCTCGACCAGGTGACCGCGGCGAACCAGGCCCGCATCGCCCGGGCGGAGTCGACCGGGGAGACCATGCCGGGCGTGGTGTGGTTCGGGCTGATCGCCGGAGCCGTCGTCACCATCGGGATGATCTTCGCCCTGCAGATCCGCAGAACGACACGGGAAATGGTCCTGGCCGGGCTGTTCTCGGCGCTGATCGCCTTTCTGCTGTTCCTGATCTGGGACTTCGACTCGCCGTACAGCAGGGGCGTGACCGCGTCGGCGGACCCGTTCCTCAACCTCTTCCCGGGCGCCGGGGACTGACGGCGCCCGCACCACGGATCCGGCCCGGGAGACGCGCGACACGCCGTCGCCGTCCCCCGGCCGCGGTATCGGAGTTCCCCCGGGCGGCGCACACGCATGCCCCATTCGCGCTACTGCGATCGCGCCACGGCGCACCCGTTCCTAGCGTTTCGGGCAACGAGGTGCACACGTGAGCGGAACAGGTCCGCGGCTGCTCCTCGGGGACCCGGAGGTCACCATGCGCGCGATACGCGTCGCTTCGGCCGTACTGCTGGGCGCCGGCGCCCTCGCCTCCTGCATGCCGACCGCCTACGCGGCGGTCCGGACCGATTTCGGCTTCATTGTCGAGCCCTCAACCATCGCGGCTGGCGAAAGAGTCACGCTGCGGGTGGTCCGCAACGCGGCGTGCCGGGGAGAGGCGGTGGTGTCCTCACCGGTCTTCGACCTGGTCGCCATCCCGCCCCGGGAGTCTTCGGCGCGGGCCGTGGTCGACTGGGACGCCAAGCCCGGCGCCGTGTACGACGTGGAGTTCGTCTGTGACGAGTCGAGCGGCACCGCGCGCCTGACCATCGCGGGCGGCCGTCCGACGCAGCACCCCACACATCAGCCGACGCACCACTCCCCGCACCACCCGGGGGGCCACCACGGCCACCCGTCGAAGGGCGCGCACGCCGGAGAAGGCGGCACCCTCGCCGGCTTCGACCTCAAGGAGATCGGCCTCGGCGCCGCGCTCATCGCCGGCGCGCTGGGGACGACCTACCACCTCGCACGCCGCCGCACCGATGAGGAAACCGGCTGACCAGGCCGACGCGGACGCCGCCCAAGGGTTTGGTCCTCGCCCCGGGCCCAAAGAGGGATCCGGGGCGAGGACCGTACGTGCGATGCGCGATGCGGCCGGCGTCAGACGCGCCGCTCTGCCCGGCGCCGCATCCAGAACACGCCGCCGCCGAGGGCCGCCGCGGTCACGAGGCCGCCGCCGATGGCGACGTCGGTCGGCGTCGCACCAGTGGTGCTGCTGCCGCCGATACCGCCGCGGACACCGCCGATGACGGTGAAGGCCTGCGGCTTGGTCAGGGTCTTGCCGTCGCATCTGACCGTGATGTCGTACGGACCCGGGCGGGCGTTGTTCCTGATCGTGGCGGTGCCCCTCGCCGTCTCGTTGGCGCCGCGGATGGGCGAGAGCGTCGCCGGCATCGTGAACGCACTGGAGGTCGCCGTGCCGCCGTGGCGGCAGCCGTCGACCGTGATCGTCAGCTGACCACCGCGGGCGATCACGCTGGGCAGGGCGACGATGTTGCTCGGTCTGTCCCACGCGACGGCCGCGGGGGCGGAGAGCCCGAGGGCGGCGACCGCCGCGCCGGCGACCGCCAGAGCACGAGTGTTACGCATGTGAACCTCCGCGGAAGACGCCCCGGGACCCGTCCCCGGTCGATCGGCGAGAAAGCGCCTCCCAGAAAGACAGTCAGTTGCCCTGACCTGACCCGCATTTCGGGAATGGTCCGTCCTGGTGAGAGCGGGTACCGCGGAAAATCCACGCAATCGGATATCGCCGCAGGTCACGGTCCGTCAGAAATTTCCTCGCAGCGGCAACTCGGATGGCGCACCTGAAATACCCGGGCCGCCCATCGCGGACCCGGGCCACCCGTTCGCCGCCGCCCCGTCGCCGGTTTCACGCGCGGCACTTAGCGTTCTGATATGCGCGAAAGACACGGCGACGGCCGCGTCGAGAGGGGATGGCCCATGTCTGCGTCCGAGCTGGCCCAGGCCGAAGAGGAGGCGCGGCCGAGGAAGCGCGCCCCATGGGGCGTGATAGCGCTGGTCCTGCTGACCGGCCTCGCCCTCATCCGGAATGGCTCAGGGGAGTTCGACGAGGGTCCGCCGCAACCGGCGACGGCGGCCGCGACGGACAGCCGGGTGCCCGGCGCCACCTTCGCCGGCACCGTACAGCCCCTGCCCTACTCCCTCCCGGACCGGGTCAGGATCCCGGCGATCCAGGTCGACACGCCGATCATTCCCGTGGGCCTGGACGCGGACGGCTGGGTCGGCGCGCCCCCGCCGGAGGACCCGAACCTGGCGGGCTGGTTCACCGGGGCGGTCACCCCCGGCGAGAAGGGCACCGCGGTCGTCGTCGGCCATGTCGACAATCAGCTGGGCCCGGCCGTGTTCTACGCGCTCGGCGCCCTGAAGAAGGGAAACCGTGTCGAGGTCGCCCGGCAGGACGGAAAGACCGTCGTGTTCGAGATCTACGGCGTCGAGGTGTTCGAGAAGAACAACTTCCCGGGCGACCGTGTGTACGCGTCCAAGGGCGCGGCGGAACTGCGGGTCATCACCTGCGGCGGCGGTTTCTCCCAGCAGAACGGCTATGCGGGCAACGTCGTGGCATTCGCCCGCGCGGTCGAGGTGCGCTGAGCGTTCCCGGCCGGACGGGCGAAAGACTCACGGCGTCCGTCACTCGTAATGCCGCCGGGGGACGCTGACGTGGTATCCGGCGTCCAGCAGTTCGGGCAGATAGCGCCGCAGGGCCCGCACGCTCTGCGAGCGGTCGCCCCCGGCGTCGTGGGAGAGCACCACGACTCCGGGGGCGGCACCGTTCTCCACCCGGCGGACGATGGACCGGGCGCCGGGGGTGGTCCAGTCGAGGGTGTCGACCGTCCAGGCGAGGGATTCCATGCCGAGTTCGGCGCCGAGCCGGAACGCGGTGCGGTTCCAGGCGCCGTAGGGGGCGCGGAACCACTCGGGGCGCTCACCGTAGGCATCCTCGATGACGTCGCAGGTGCGTTCCATCTCGGAGCGGATCCCCCCGCGGGTGAGGCGGGTGAGCAGCGGATGGGACCAGGTGTGGTTCCCGACGACATGGCCCTCTTCGGCCATTCGCGCCAGCAGTTCCCTGTTGCCGGCGACCATGCCGCCGCATACGAAGAACATCGCGCGCACGTCGTACTTGGCGAGGGTGTCAAGGACGGCCGGGGTGTAGCGGGGGTCGGGGCCGTCGTCGAAGGTCAGCACCATGTGGCGGCCGCGGCCGGAGAAGCGCAGCAGCGGTGCGCGCCGTACCAGGGTCCGGCGGGGCGCGGCATGCGGCGGGCCGTATCCGGTCAGGGGCTGGAGCCGGTACGCGGAGGAGCTGAGCGGGCGGCGCGCCTGGGGCCCGCCGGCCGGGACGGTCCCGGCGGGGCCGCCCCCGGTGACCGCCGCGAACACACCGGCCGTGGCGGCGGCGCCCGCTGCGCCGGTGCCGGCGAGCAACACCCGGCGACGGGTGAGCAACTGATCCTTCTTCATGACTCATGAGTCGCCCGGCGGGAGACCGGCGCACCTGAGCAACACCGGTGCGGCGGCGCGGATTCACCCGTTCGGCCCACGCAGACGGGTCAGCGGCGGCGCACCAGGGGGAAGGGCAGGGTCTCCCGGATCGTCAGTCCGGTGAGGAACATGACCAGCCGGTCGACACCGATGCCGAGGCCGCCGGTGGGGGGCATGGCGTATTCGAGGGCGTCGAGGAAGTCCTCGTCGAGTTCCATCGCCTCGGGGTCGCCGCCGGCGGCGAGCAGGGACTGGGCGGTGAGGCGGCGGCGCTGCTCGACGGGGTCGGTCAGCTCCGAGTAGGCGGTGCCGAGTTCGGTGCCGAAGGCGACGAGGTCCCAGCGTTCGGCGAGGCGCGGGTCGGTGCGGTGCTGCCGGGTGAGCGGGGAGACGTCGGTCGGGAAGTCCTTGTAGAAGGTGGGCAGCTGGGTCTTCTCCTCGACGAGCCGCTCGTACATCTCCAGGACGACGTCGCCGGGGCCGTCGTCGGCGGTGTACGGCACGCCCACGCGGTCGCACAGCCGCAGCAGCTCGGGGAGTTCGGTGCCGGGGTGGATCGACTCGCCGAGGGCCTCGCTGATGGCGCCGTGGACGGTCTTCACGGGCCACTGCCCGGAGATGTCGTGCTCCTTGCCGTCCTTGTGGGCGACGGGGGTGCCGAAGGCGGCGGTCGCGGCGCCCTGGACGAGTTCGCGGACGAGGTCGAGCATCACGTCGTAGTCGGCGAAGGCCTGGTAGGCCTCCAGCATCGTGAACTCGGGGTTGTGCTTGTAGGAGACGCCCTCGTTGCGGAAGGTGCGGCCCAGTTCGAAGACCTTCTCCAGGCCGCCGACGCACAGCCGCTTCAGGTACAGCTCGGGGGCGATGCGCAGATACAGGTCGAGGTCGTAGGCGTTGATGTGGGTGGTGAAGGGGCGGGCGTTGGCGCCGCCGTGGATCTGCTGGAGCATCGGCGTCTCGACCTCGAGGTAGCCGCGGTCCAGGAGGCCCTGGCGCAGGGCCTGGACGGCGGTGGAGCGGGCGCGGATCACCTCGCGGGCGTCGGGGCTGGCGACCAGGTCGAGGTAGCGGAGGCGGACCTTGGCCTCGGGGTCGGCGAGGCCCCGGCGTTTGTCGGGCAGGGGGCGCAGGCACTTGGCGGTGAGTTGCCAGTCGGTGACGAACACGGTCGGCTCGCCCCGGTCGCTGACCCCTGCCTGGCCGGTGGCGGTGATGTGGTCGCCGATGTCGGTGTCGGCGGTGAAGCGGTCGAGGGCGGCGCCGGAGCGGTCGCGGGTGAGGGCGAGCTGGTGGTCGCCCGACCAGTCGCGGAGCACGAAGAAGACGATGCCGCCGAAGTCGCGGACCAGCATGATGCGGCCGGCGACGGTGACCTGTTCGCCCTTGGCGACCTCGGCGAGGGTGTGGGTGCGGGCCGGGAGGCCCACCGGGTAGGGGTCGGTGCCGGCGGCGCGCAGCCGGTCGAGTTTGCGGTGCCGGACACGGACCTGGTCGGACAGGCCGGAGAGAGGGTCGGCGGGCTCGGTCCCGTCCCCTCCGGCGAGGCCGAGCTCCGCCAACGACGGCAGCCCCTCCGTGGTGACGGGCCGCTGTCCGGCCTTCGGGTGCCCTCTTCCCCACAACGTGTGCATCGACGGTACGGAGACGAAGCCCTCGGCGATGCCGGAGGCGAGACCGACCTTGGCGAGGGAGGCGGCCTCCGCGTAGCAGAGGAATCGGGGGTACCACTCGGGGCGGTACTTGGCGTTGGACCGGTACAGGGCCTCCAGTTGCCACCACTTGGAGAAGAACAGCAGCAGGCGGCGCCAGAGGCGGAGCACCGGTCCGGCGCCGATGCGGGCGCCCTCCTCGAACACGGAGCGGAACACGGCGAAGTTCAGCGAGACCTTGCGCACGCCGAGTTTCGGGGCGGCGTGGCACAGTTCGGCGACCATGAACTCCATGACGCCGTTGGGGGCGGCGCGGTCACGGCGCATGAGGTCGAGGGAGACGCCGTCCCTGCCCCAGGGCACGAAGGACTGGATCGCGAGGAGCCGGCCGTCCTTGTCGTGGGCCTCGAGGAGGAGGCAGTCGCCGTCGGCCGGGTCGCCCAGCCGGTCCAGGGCCATGGAGAAGCCGCGTTCGGTCTCGGTGTCGCGCCAGGCGTCGGCCCGTTCGACGATCTGACGCATCTCCTCCTCGCTCAGGGTGGAGTGGCGGCGGACGCGGCAGCCGGCTCCGGTGCGCCGGACCCGGTTGACGGCCTGGCGGGTGACGCGCATGTCACGGCCGTCGAGGTCGAAGTCGAGGACGTGCAGGATCGCCTCGTCGCCGAGCTGGAGGGCGCCGAGTCCGGCGCGCACGAACGCCCTGGCGCCCTCTTCGGAGGCGCCCATCACGGCCGGTATCCAGGCGTAGCGGCGGGCCACGGCCTGCCAGGCGGCGATCGCGTGCGGCCAGGCCTCCCGGTCGCCGACCGGGTCGCCGCTGGCCAGGCATACCCCGGCCTCGACGCGGTAGGTGACGGCGGCCTTGCCGCTGGGTGAGAAGACGACGGCCTTGTCGCGGCGGGTGGCGAAGTAGCCGAGGGAGTCCTGGTCGCCGTAGCGGCCGAGGAGGGCGCGGATGCGGGCCTCCTCGTCGTCGTGCAGGGCGGCTTCCAGGCGCTGGGAGCGGAAGAGGGTGGCGGCGGCGTTCAGCAGGGCGAGCGCGCCGAACAGGCCGAGCAGGAAGTACAGGGCGTGCGGCGGGCGGCCGTCGAAGCTGCCCGCGGGCACCAGTCCGCCCAGGACCCGGTTCGCGGCCCAGGCCAGTCGCTGGTTGCCGGGCAGGGTGCCGGGGAAGGCCGCGACCAGGGCCCAGCCGGCCAGGATCGCCACGACCAGCCCGGCCACCAGGACGGCGAGGGCGCGGCGTACGGCGGCGCGGCGGGAAGCGGCGTAGAACTCCCCGCGGGCGACGATCAGCAGGGCCAGGGCGAGGCCGCACACCACGAAGGACGGGACGGACTCGGCGAACTGGCCGACGGCCATGCCGACGATGTCGGACAGGACCAGCAGGCCCAGGTAGACCACGACCAGCCACCAGGCGACCTTCTTGCGGGCGCCGGTGGCGGCGGCGAGCAGGAACAGGAAGACCGCGTAGGCGAGGTTGGCGCTGACGGGGACGAGCAGCAGGTCCAGGAAGCGGACGAGCGGGCGCAGTCCGGTGCGCAGCGGCGGGATGAGCGCCAGCAGGGCGCAGAGCAGACCGAGGGCGCCGAAGAAGACCGCGAAGCCTCCGGGTACCCGGCCCGGAAGGCGGTGGGTCCGGCCGCGGGGCGGCCGTATCGGGCCCCCGGTGTCCTTCTCGGCCGTCCCGGTGTCCGCGATGGCACTCATGCTTCCGACTCTAGGAACACCCGCCTCTTCTCGCCCGTCGAGCGCTCCCGGCCTGCGGGCGCGGTGGATGGCTCCGATAGCCTCGCGGCGTGACGGAACAGCACGCCCATCAGTTCGAGCGGGGCACGGACGGGCCGAAGGTGATCCTCGTCGGAGTGGACGGCTCCGACTCCTCCCTGCGGGCCGCGGCCTACGCTTCTGGCCTGGCCCGGCGGCAGCACGCGCTGCTCGCCGTGGTGTATGTGCAGCCGGTGCTGGCGGCGGGGGCGGCGCTCGGGGCGCCGGTGGCGGAGACGACCGACGAGATAGCAGAGGACCTGGTCGCACAGATCCGGGACGCGGCCGAGCGGCTCAAGGGGATATTCGAGGTCCGCTGGGAGTTCCACACGTTCCCCGGCGACCCGTACAACGGCCTGGTGCAGGCGGCCGACGAACTCAAGGCGGACGCCGTGGTCGTGGGCGCCTCCGAGCAGGCCGGCCACCGGATCGTCGGCTCGGTGGCGGTACGGCTGGTGAAGGCCGGGCGGTGGCCGGTGACGGTGGTGCCGTAGCGGGACCTGCCGGGGGCGCGGTGCTCCCGGCTCACTCCCCCATCACCAGTCCGTCCCCTGCCGCGCCCCTGCCGAGTACGACGGTCCGGATGCGGTCGCGGACGGCCTGGCCGTCGGCGCCCTGGGCGATCGCCCGGTTGAGGTTCACGACCCGGCCGGCGTCGACGTCGAACAGTTGAGGGACGAACTCGGCCTTCGTCACCTCCCAGCGGCCTCCCGGTCGTGCGGGCGGGGCGAAGGTGAAGCGGCCGAGGGTGGACTGGTTGCCGCGCGGGTCCTTGGCACCTTGGTGGTTGGTCATCTCGCCGGCGATCTGGTCGCCCATGCCGTAGATCACCCAGGTGCCGTTGACCTTCTCGTACGCCTGCGGGACGTGCGCGTGGGTGCCGAGGATCAGGTCGATGTCGGGGCGTGCGCCGCTGCGCGCCGCCGTGAGGTTCCGGGACAGGGTCAGCTGCCGCTCGTCGGGCGCGTCCTGCCACTCGGTGCCCCAGTGCAGGGAGACGACGACCACGTCGGCGCCCGCCCGGCGCGCGGCCCGGGCGTCCGCGAGGACCGTGCCCTCGTCGATGAGGTTCACGGCCCAGGGCTGTCCGGCCGGGAGCGGGATGCCGTTGGTGTCGTAGGTGTAGGCGAGATGGGCGATCTTCGCCGAGCCCGCCTGGAGGACGGTCACCGTGCGCGCCTCCTCCTCGGCGCGTGCCGAGCCGGCGTGCCGTACGCCCGCGCGGTCGAGGGCGTCGAGGGTGCGCCGGATGCCGTCGGCGCCGTCGTCCAGGGTGTGGTTGGAGGCGGTGGAGCAGCCGTCGTAGCCGGTGGCGGCGAGGGCCTCGGCCACCTCGGGCGGTGACTTGAAGGTGGGGTAGCCGGTGTAGGCCCCGTTCTCGCCGTAGACGGTCTCCATGTGGCACAGGGCCACGTCGGCCCGGGAGACGACGGAGCGGATCCCCGCGAGCATCGGCCGGAAGTCGTAGCCGGTGCCGCCGGCGTCGAAGCGGGCCCGGTCGATGATCGAGCTGTGCGGGAGGACGTCGCCGGAGGCGACCAGTGTGAAGCCGCGGGGCACGGCGGACGGTGCCGGGCGTCCCGGGCCGCGCGGTTCATGGCTGCCGCGGGCCTGGCAGGCCGCACCCGCGGCGAGGACGACGGTCAGGGCCAGGGCCACCTGTCGACTGCGTGCGATCATGCCATTCACCCCACTGTGGGCGTTGTGGTCGTATTTACGCACCATCAGGAAAGAAGGCTCCCGGCGTCCCACGCGGCTCCGACACGCTCATTAGCCCGTCCGGAACGCACCGGTCCGGGCGAGGTGACCGTTCGTCGAACCGTTCGTCGACGCGATCGACCGTCCGCCGCACGGGCGGGTACGTGCCCTGTCCCCCGGCTGCCCCCTGCTGTGGCATACGGCCATGACGGCCGGATCCACTCTCACGAACGGGACGACCGCCGAGCACGAGCTCGCCGCACTGCAGCGGGAGCACGGCCGGCCCCTCTTCGCGCTCCTGCTCCGGCTCTGCGACGGTGACCGGCAGCGCGCGGAGGATCTGCTGCAGGAGACGCTCGTACGCGCCTGGCAGCACCCCGAGGCCCTGCGCGCCGACGACTTCGAGTCCGTACGGCCCTGGCTGATGACCGTCGGGCGGCGGCTCGCGATCGACGCCCGGCGGGCCCGGCAGGCGCGTCCGGCCGAGGTCGGCGACGCGGTGCTGGAGAACGCGCGGGTCACCTCCGACCACGCCGAGCGGGCCGCGGCGATGCTCGACGTCCGCCAGGCTGTGAAGACACTCACTCCGGAGCACCGTGAAGTCCTGGTGCTCGTGTACTTCCAGGGGGCGAGTGTGGCGGAAGCCGCGGCGACCCTCGGGATCCCGCCCGGTACCGTGAAGTCCCGCGCGTACTACGCGCTGCGTGCCCTGCGCCGGGTGCTTCCCGGATACGCCGCCGACCTGCGCTGAAACCAATGCTCGGGTCAAGCCTCCGTAAAGCGCCTTGCTGAACACCCCGGTTGAGTAATCGGCTGTTCTCATCCGTGTTCCGGAAGAGGGCCGACAGCGCCCCCGGGGCCCGGTGTCGGGCTACGCGCACGTACCGGAGGAAGGCAGGAAGGGATGCTGCACAGAGGTGAAGAGAGCACGGACGGCGCCGACGGTGAACTGACCGTCCCCATGGCGTGGTTGTACGCCGAGTACATCGCCGACGAGCTGCTGCGGACCGGCGATCTGATGCCGCCGACGTCCTTCGAGTTCCGGGCGGGGCGGGACGCCCTGGCGCTGACCATCTTCCTCTCCGACACCGACGGGGAGCTGTCCGGCATCCGGGTCGTCACCCAGCTGGAGACGTGGCTGTCACTGACCGCGTACGACCAGCCGTGGCAGGAGTGGGTGCGCGAGCGGCTGGCCGAGCTGGCCGGCGTGGCCGCGGAGTCGGGGCTGCCCGCGCCGGACCTGGACCTGGCGGACGAGGCCTGGCGCTGGCTGCAGGAGACGGAGCTGCTCGCGCCCGATCTGAACGCGGTGCCGGGCGGGGCTCCGGTGGCCGGGGAGGACGAGGGGCCGAAGGTCTGGACGCCCGCCTGGCAGCTCGGACTGCCGCTGGGACACCTGGCGATCCATCTTTTTTAGATTTCTGTGCCTCGGACCAATCCGCCCGGCGGAGGGCTCCGAATCCATAGGTTGCGATTGTGTCACCGGCTTGAGTGATTCCGCTGCCTGGTCCGTACCGGTGGGAGCAAGGAGTAACCCCACCCGCACCCAACGGCACGAGGATTCGGCATGAGGTCCCTGGAACGGCATCGCGACGTCGGCGCCTACGCGCTCGGCGTGCTCGACGAGGCGGAGGCCTTCCGCTTCGAGGACCACCTCATGGAGTGCCCTCGGTGCGCTGCAGAGGTGACGGAATTCGGCGCCACGACACGGCAGTTGATGCTGTACCGGCGGGCGACCCCTCGGTTCGTGCACCCGATGGCGCAGCCCGGGCCGCGCATGCTGGACCGGCTGCTGGCCGAGGTGGCGACGAAGCGCCGGGCCGGACGCAGACGCCTGCTGTTCGCCCTGGCCGCCTCGGTGGCACTGGCGGTGTCCGTACCCGGCGTCGCGATGATGGCCCAGGGCAGCAGCGACACCGAGGGGCCCCTGACGGTCGCGGCGACCGACGCTCGCTCGGGCGTCTGGGCCCAGGTCACGGTCGAGGACAAGGCCTCGGGCAGCCAGGTCGAGCTGAAGGTCAAGGACGCGGCCGGTCCCCGCTCCTGCCACCTGGTCATCGTCGGCCGCGACGGCACCGAGGAGACCGCGACCAGCTGGCACGGCCCCGGGCACGACACCCACCCCAACACGATGATGGCCAGTTCCTCCAAGCACCCGGACGAGACCGCGCGCTGGGAGGTCCGCTCGGCGTCCGGGGAGGTCCTGGTGAAGCTTCAGCCCCGCTAGCGGGTGTCGTCCGTCCGCCCCTGTCGCCGGGCCCCTCGCGGGCCCCGGTGTGAGACTGCTGGTTGGCGCACCCGGGAGCCGGCCGGGTGTCCTCGGTCCGGACGAGGGGAGACGAGGTGGCGGCGTCACAGGACGGGGACGGCCGTCTGGAGGAGTACCTCGCCGATCCGGGGAACAGGGCGCTGGATCTGACCACGGCGGCGGCCCGCTGCACCGAGGCCCTGGGGCTCCGGCACTCCGCGGTCTACCTCGCCGACATCCAGCAGCGCCGGCTCGTGCCGCTCACCGACGTGGACCCACCCCTGCCCGTCGACGGCTCACTCGCCGGCTGGACCTACCGCACCCAGTCCCTGCGCGTGGAGGAGTCCGAGTCGGGCGGCATGACGGCCTGGATCCCTCTCGTGGACGGCGCGGAACGCGTCGGTGTCCTCGCCGTGCACTCGGCCTCGCTGACCCCGGCCGTGCTGCGCCGCGGCAAGGCCCTCGCCACGCTCCTCGCCATGATGATCACGTCCACCCGGGCGTACCAGGACTCGTTCGTCCGGCGGACGCGCACCGAACCGATGCGGCTGCCCGCCGAGATGCTGCGGGCTTTTCTGCCGCCGCGCACGATCGGCACCGCGCACGTCGTGTCCACGGCCGTGCTGGAGCCGGCCTACGAGCTCGGCGGCGACGCCTTCGACCACTCCCTCACCGAGACGGCCCTGCACGCCACGGTCCTCGACGCCATGGGACACAACCTGGCGTCCGGGCTCACCACGGCCGTGTCCCTGGCCGCGAGCCGCAATGCCCGGCGGACCGGGGCGGACCTGCCCGACCTGGTGCGGAGCGTGGACGACGCGCTGGCGCAGTGGCTGCCCGACCAGTTCTGCACGGGGGTCCTGGCCCAGCTGGACCTTGCCTCCGGGGTGCTGCGGTGGTGCAACTGCGGGCACCCGACCCCGCTGCTCATCCGTGACAGGCGGCCGGACGTCGACGCCATGCGGCGCGAGCCGGAACCGCCGATGGGGCTGCCGTCCCGGCTGGCCGGGCTGAAGCGGCGGACGCACGAGATCGCCCTGCAGCCCGGGGACCGGGTGCTGATGTACAGCGACGGGGTCACCGAGGCCAGGGCCGTCGACGGCGCGGAGTTCGGTCTTGAGCAGTTCGCCGACTACATCATCCGGGCGACGGCCGCGGGCGAGCTGGCGCCCGAGACGCTGCGGCGGCTCATCCACTCCATCCTCGACTCGTCCGGCAGCCGGCTGCGGGACGACGCGACCATCCTCATGTTCGAGTGGTCGCTCCCGGCCCGGTGACGGCGCGTCACTTCAGCAGCCGGGACATCCTGCGGTCCGCCAGCGGTTTGCCGCCCGTCTGGCAGGTCGGGCAGTACTGCAGCGAGGAGTCGCTGAAGGACACCTCCCGCACGGTGTCGCCGCACACCGGGCAGGGTTCGCCGGTGCGGCCGTGGACGCGCAGGCCGCTCTTCTTCTCGGCCTTCAGCCGGCCGGCCGCCACGCCCCGGGAGCGTTCGACCGCTTCGGTGAGCGTGTCGCGCAGGGCCTCGTACAGCCGGTGGGTCTCCTCAGTGCTCAGGGACGCGGCGAGTTTGAAAGGCGACATCCTCGCCGCGTGCAGGATCTCGTCGCTGTAGGCGTTGCCCACGCCCGCGATCAGGCTCTGGTCGCGCAAGGCGCCCTTGAGCTGGCGCCGTTCACCGGCCAGGAGTTCCGTGAAGCGCCGCTCGTCGAAGTCGTCGGCGAGGGGGTCAGGGCCGAGCCGGGCGACGCCCGGGACCTCCTGTGGGTCCCCCACGACGTACACGGCGAGCCTTTTCTGGGTGCCGGCCTCGGTCAGGTCGAAGCCGGCGCCGGTCTCCAGGGCCACGCGCAGCGCGAGGGGGCCCTTGCCGGGGCGGGGCGGGCCGTCGGGCAGGCGGTCCTTCCAGTGCAGCCAGCCCGCGCGGGCCAGGTGCGTCACGAAGTGCGGGCCGTCCGCGGTCGCGAGGTCGAGGAACTTGCCGTACCGGCGTACGGCGGCGACCTCGTGTCCCTCCAGCGCGGACAGGGGCGGGTCGTACGTCTTCAGGACGCTGATCGCGACGGGCAGCACCCGGACGATCTCGTGGCCGACGAGGTGCTCGGTCAGGAAGTCCTTGAGCGCCTCGACCTCGGGGAGTTCCGGCATAGGTCCAGAGTGCCACGCGGGGTCAGTCGCGGTCGGGCACCACGAACTCGCACCACACGGCCTTGCCGCCGCCGCGCGCCTCCACGCCCCACACGTCGGTGAGCAGCTCCACCAGCAGCAGGCCCCGCCCGGAGACGCCCGACTCGCCCGCCTCGCGGCGGCGCGGCAGGGCGCTGGAGGAGTCCTCGACCTCGACGCGCAGCCGGCGACCGGAGCCGGTGAGGACCCGCAGGGTGACGATCGCGGAGCCCTCGGTGTGCATCAGGGCGTTGGTGATCAGCTCGTCGGCGACGAGTTCGATCTCGTCGGCGCGGTCCCGGGCTCCCCAGACGCCGACGGCGGTGCGGATCATGTGCCGGGCCTCGGCCAGGGCCGCCGGGTCGCCGGGGGCCACGTGCCGCTGGAGCCGCCGGCCGGTCCTCGGGCCGTCGGGGCCGCGCCGGCGCAGCAGGAGCAACGCCACGTCGTCGTCGCCGCAGCGCTCGGCGGCCACGTCGATGAGCCGGTCGGCGAGGTCGCGCACGTCGTCGGGGCCGGTGGCGACGAGCGCGGTGAGGGTGCGCATGCCGTCGTCGAGGTCGGCTCCGGGCTGCTCCACCAGGCCGTCGGTGCACAGCAGCAGGGTGTCGCCGGGGTCGAGCTCCACGGTGCCCACCGGGTAGTCGAGGCGGCCGAACTCGGCGGACAGGCCGAGCGGCAGTCCGCCCTGGACGGTGACGCGGCGGCAGGAGCCGTCGGGCCGGCGCACGAGCGGGTCGATGTGGCCGGCCCGGACCACCTGGAGCACGCCCGTCGACAGGTCGGCCTCGGCGTAGAGGCAGGTCGCGGAGCGGTCGGTGTCGAGTTCGTGCAGGAAGACGGAGGCCCGGGCCATCACGGTGGCCGGAGGGTGCCCCTCGGCGGCGTAGGCGCGCAGCACGATGCGCAGCTGGCCCATGACGGCGGCCGCGTGCGTGTCATGGCCCTGGACGTCGCCGATGACGGCACCGACGCGGCCACCGGGCAGCGGGATGAGGTCGTACCAGTCGCCGCCGATGTCACGGCCGACGGAGCCGCCGATGGTGGCGGCGCGGTAGCGCACGGCGACGTCGGCTCCGGGCACGCTCGGGATGGTCCGGGGCAGCATGGCCTGCTGGAGGCCCTGCGCGAGGTCCATCTCCTGCTCGTAGAACATGGCTCGCTGCAGGCTCTGCGCGATGCTGCTGCCGAGGGCGACGAGGATGTTGCGCTCCTCGGGTGTGAAGCCGCGCCGGTCGCTGTAGAGCAGGCCCATCGCGCCGATGGGCTGAGCCTGGACGATGAGCGGCAGATAGGCGGCCGAGGTGATGTTCAGGTCGGTGATGTGCGGCCACAGGATCGGGTAGCGCTCGGCGAACTCCTCCGGCGATTCGATGAAGCGGGGGCCTAGGGTCCGCACGGCCTCGCTCATCGGGTAGGGCTCGTCGATCCGGGTCACGCGCGTGCCCGGCACGAAGCTGTCCGAGGGCCCCTCGGCGACCAGGCGGATGCGCCCGGCCTCCACCAGGCCCATGACCAGGCTGGTCGCGCCCAGGTGGGTGAGGCCGTGGGTGTCCTTCAGGACGTCGATGACGTCCTGCACGGTGCGGGCGTGGGCAAGGGCGGCCGTGGTGAGTTCGACGACGCTGGTCTGCTCCCGGCGGGCCTCGTCCCGGGCGGCCTGGTCGAGGCGGGCCTCGCTCTCGCCGAGTTCCTGGGTGGCGTCCCGCACGATGCCGATGATGCGGCGGGGCCGTCCGGTGTCGTCGCGCCGGATGTAGCCCTGGGTGTGGGTCCAGCGCAGGGTGCCGTCGCGGCGGCGCATGCGGAAGTAGGCGCCGTAGTTCTCGCTGCCGTCCTTCAGGGCCTGGGAGACGGCGGTGTCCAGGCGCTGGGCCTCGCCGGGCGGGACGCGCTTGGAGAGGGTCGCCGGGCGGTCGTCGTACTCGTCGGCGCGCACGTCGAAGATGTCGTGTGCCTGGGCGTCCATCTGCATCAGGCCGGTGTCCAGATCCCAGTCGAAACTGCCCATCCGGTTGAGCGCGAGGATCGGATCCGGGTGGGCGGGCCAGTCGTCCGGGAGTGACGGAGCGCTCCCTCCCCGATCAGCCATGGGCCCACCTTGCCAGGAAACATCCGATTCTTCGACCGATGTGCCGAGCTTACGGGCCTCCCGGCCGGAGCGTTCCTCAGTCGCCATCGGGGATCAGACCGGCTCCGTCGGGCAGGTCGGGGCCGTCCGGCACGGTGTCGGGGCCGACCTCGTCGGAACCGGCGGGAGCTGCCGGAGCCGGTTCGTCCGGAGCCGGGTCGGTCTCTTCCGGGAGTGGGGCGGGCGGGTCGGGAAGCGGGCCGGTCGCGTCGGGTGGCGGTACGGACGCGTCGCCCGGCGGTGAAACCGCAACCGCCGGGCTGCTCTCGTCCCGGGGAGCCTCACTGCCCACGCCCGGGGAGAGGGACGAGGGCGTGGGGGACGTCGCGGGCCGCCGCGCCCAGAGCGGTGGCGGCAGGGCCCGGTCGTGGCGTACGTCGTGGCCGGTCGGCCGTACGAGCCAGGTGCGGGAGGCGACGTCGATGATCGTGAAGTCGGTGATCACCTGCGGGGCCGGGGTCACCACGATCACCTGGCCGGGCCGGTAGCCGGGCCAGGGGCTGCCCCGGCCGCGCGGAGTGCCCCGCGTCGCGACCGGCGGACGGAGCGGGTTGCCGCAGGCGCAGCGGACGCGCGGCACGCCCCGGTCGTCGACCAGGACGGCGGTGCCAGCCTGGAGGACGGACTGGTAGCCGCCCGCCCGTCCGGCCCGGAAGCCGTGGTTGGTGACGCGGGTGTCGGCGCGCAGCACCACCGGGGTCAGCCGGCGTACATGGTCCGGGACGGAGGCCGGGGGGACGCCCGCGACCCCGGCGAAGGCGCGCATCCTGGCCCGGTCGCGGGTGAGGTGGCCGATCTGCCGCGCGATGTCGCAGCTGCCGGTCCGCTCGATGCCGCCGTACAGGCCGGGTGTCCCGCCGGAGAGCGAGCGCGGGCCGGCCAAGACCCGGGCCGCGCCGGACGCGCCGGACGCCCCCGGCGTTCGCGGGGCGAGGGACGGGGTAGCCGTCGTGAGGGCCGTGGAGTCCGTGAAGGGGTCCGGTCCCCGGGCCGCGGCCGGCTGGAGGAAGAGCTCTCCGCCCGCGTCCGCGTCGTCACCGTCGTCGTCGCCGTCGATGCCGCAGCCCGAGAGGAGGAGCGCCGTCGAGAGCGCACAGGCCATGACGAAGGTCCCGGTGTGTGTCCGCACCCAGCCCTCCTGCCTCGTTTTTGGCCATTCATCCCTATTGTTTGCTTCACTCGCTCGGGTCACGCAACCGGAGCGGCGTCGCACGGAGCGTGACACTGGGGTCCGGCGCGGCATCGGGAGGAGCGCACCGCCGTGGACTGGTTCACCGCATCCGACTACTGGCTGAGCCGGCTGGTCTTCCAGCGGGCGCTGGCCGCCGTGTATCTGGTCGCGTTCCTGACGGCCGCGCTCCAGTTCCGCGCGCTGATCGGGCGCCGCGGAATGCTGCCGGTGCCGGAGTTCGTCGAGCGGGTGCCGTTCAAGCGGGCGCCGAGCCTGTTCCAGCTGCACTACTCGGACCGCTTCTTCGCACTCTGCGCCTGGGCGGGCTGCGCGGTGTCGGCGGCGCTGCTGGCGGGGCTCGACTCGCTGCTGCCGCTGTGGGGCGGCATGCTGCTGTGGCTGGTGCCGTGGGTGCTGTACCTGTCGATCGTGAACGTGGGGCAGACCTGGTACTCGTTCGGCTGGGAGTCGCTGCTGCTGGAGGTCGGCTTCCTCGCCGTGTTCCTCGGCAACGACGAGGTGGCGCCGCCGTTCGTCGCGCTGTTCCTGCTGCGGTGGATCCTGTTCCGGGTGGAGTTCGGCGCGGGGCTGATCAAGATGCGTGGCGACGAGTGCTGGCGGAAGCTCACATGCCTGGACCACCATCACGAGACCCAGCCGATGCCGGGCCCGCTGAGCTGGTTCTTCCACCATCTGCCCAAACCCCTGCACCGGGTCGAGGTGGCCGCGAACCATGTCACCCAACTCGTGGTGCCGTTCCTGCTGTTCACCCCGCAGCCGGTCGCGACGGCCGCCGCCGCGCTGATGATCGTCACCCAGCTGTGGCTGGTGCTGTCGGGTAATTTCTCCTGGCTGAACTGGATCACGATCGTGCTGGCCCTGTCGGCGGTACAGTTCCCGGCCGATCCGCCGGACGTGCCCGAGGCCCCGCTCTGGTACGTGGTCGTGGTGCTCACGGTGGCCGCGCTGCTCGTGGGCCTCAGTTACCAGCCGGTCCGCAACATGATCTCCCGCCGCCAGGTGATGAACCGCTCCTTCGACCCGGTCCATCTGGTCAACACCTACGGAGCGTTCGGCAGTGTGAGCCGGGTCCGCTACGAGGTGGTGGTGGAAGGCACCGCGGACGAGGTGCCGCGCGAGGATTCGGACTGGCGGGAGTACGAGTTCAAGGGCAAGCCGGGCGATCCGCGGCGCTGGCCGCGCCAGTTCGCGCCCTACCATCTGCGACTGGACTGGATGATGTGGTTCGCGGCCCTCTCCCCCGCCTACGCCGGATCCTGGTTCGGCACGCTGGTGGAGCGGCTGCTGGAGAACGACCGGACCACGCTGAAGCTGCTGCGCCGCTCGCCGTTCCCGCCGGACGCGCCCCCGCGGTACGTACGCGCCCGTCTGTTCCGTTACCGCTACACGACATGGCGCGAGCTGCGGGAGACGGGCGCGTGCTGGGAGCGGACGTACGTACGGGAGTTCCTGCCGCCGACGCGGCTGGCGGAGAGCGCTCAGAGGCCGTAGACGCGGGTGGCGGTGGTCGCGAGGATCTGCTCGTGGTCCTGCTCGGAGGTCAGGCGGCGTACGAGGTCGAGGGTGCCGCCGTAGGAGGTGGCGAGCGTGCACACCGGCCAGTCCGAGCCGTACATCAGACGCTCCGGCCCGAAGGCCTCCAGTGCCACGTCGGCGTACGGGCGCAGGTCCTCGACGCTCCAGGAGGCGAGGTCGGCCTCGGTGACCAGGCCGGACAGCTTGGCGACCGTGTTGGGCAGGGCGGCGAGGGCGCGCAGGCCGGATGCCCAGGGTTCGAGGCTGCCGGAGGCGGCAGGCGGTTTGCCCAGATGGTCGAGGACGAAGGTGAGGCCGGGCAGGTCCGCGGCGGCCCGCGCGCAGGCCGGGAGTTGGTGCGGCAGGACCACGAGGTCGTAGACCAGCCCGGCGTCGGCGACGGCGGCCAGTCCCCGGCGTACGTCGGGGCGCAGCAGCCATTCCGGGTCGGGTTCGCCCTGGACCTGGTGGCGGATGCCCTTGAGGTGGCGGCCGCCGGGGAGTTCCCGCAGCCGGGCCAGTTCCTCGGCGACGCCGGGGCGGGTGAGGTCGGTCCAGCCGACGACGCCCGCGATCAGGTCGTGCTCGTCGGCCAGGGCCAGGAACTCCGGGCTCTCCTCGGGCACGGTGATCGTCTGGACGAGGACCGTGCGGTCCACTCCGGCCGCTCTCGCCTCGGGTTCGAGGTCCTTCATGGTGAAGTCGCGGCGCAGGGGCACGAGTTCGGGCCCGGTGATCCAGTCCTGGTCCCGTACGGAGAGGTCCCACACATGGTGGTGGGCGTCGACGACGGTCATGACGGCAGCTCCCAGACGACCGGCAGGCCGGCGTCGGCGCCCTCACCGGAGTAGTCGTGCACGACGTCCAGCAGCTCGGCCATGCGGGCCTGCCAGGCGACGTTGACCGGGAGCTTCTCCAGTTCGGCGAGGAGACGGGCGTAGTCCTCGCACTCCAGGACGTGGAACAGGTCGGTGCCGCTGCGCCAGATCGTCCAGGAGGTGGCGCCGGAGGCCCGGATGGCGTCGGTGAGCTCCTCCGGGACCTCGCGGTGGGCGGCCTCGTACGCCGTGATGCGGTCGGATCGGACCTTGGTGTGCAGGGCGACTCTCATGACGGCTCCTCGGCGGGGACGGGGGCGTCGGCGGGCAGCAGCCCCTTGGCGCGCAGGTCCTGCCAGAACCCGGCGGGCACGCGCGCGGCGAACTGGTGGGCACAGTCGCGGACCTCGTGCGCCGAGCGGGCCCCGACGAGGACGCTGGCGACGGCCGGATGGGCGGCGCAGAAGGCCAGGGCGGCGGCGCGCAGCGTGGTGCCGTGGCGGTGGGCGACGGACTTCAGCCGCAGGGCGCGCTCGACCAGCTCGGAGGGCGCGGCGGTGTAGTTGTACGTAGCGCCGGGTCTGGGGTTGGCCAGCAGACCGGAGTTGAAGGCGCCGCCGATGACGACGGACGTGCCGCGTTCGTGGGCCGCGGGCAGCAGGTCGGTGAGGGCGCTCTGGTCGAGCAGGGTGTAGCGGCCGGCGCACAGCACCACGTCCACGTCGGTGTCGCGGACGAAACGGGTGAGCATCTCCGCCTGGTTCATTCCGGCGCCGATCGCGCCGACCACGCCCTCGCCGCGAAGCTTCTCCAGGGCCGGATAGCCCTCCCGGAAGGCCTCTTCGGCGTGCTCGTCGGGGTCGTGAAGGTAGACGACGTCGATCCGGTCGAGGCCGAGCCGTTCCAGGCTGGCCTCCAGGGTGCGTCGTACGCCGTCGGCGCTGAAGTCCCACACCCGGCGGTGGGTGGCGGGCACGGCGAATCCGTGGGCCAGGTCGTCGCCGGTGCCCTCCGAGGGCTCCAGGCGGCGGCCCACCTTCGTGGAGATCGTGTACTGGCCTCGGGGGCGGTCGCGCAGGGCGGCGCCGAGGCGGCGTTCGGAGAGGCCGAGGCCGTAGTGCGGGGCGGTGTCGAAGTAGCGGATGCCCCGCTGCCAGGCGGCCTCCACGGCGTCGTGCGCCTGGGCCTCGCCGACTTCGGAGTACAGGTTGGCGATCGCGGCGGCGCCGAAGGACAGGGCGCTGACCTCGACGCGGCTGCCGCCGAGCCTGTTCACCGGGCCGCCGGGCGCAGCCGCAGGCCCTGCATGCCGCCGTCGACGGCGAGGGCGGTGCCAGTGGTGGCGCCGGAGAGGGGGCCGGCCAGGTAGGCGATGGCGCCCGCGACCTCGGCCGCGGAGACCAGGCGGCCGGTGGGCTGGCGGGCCTCCAGGGCGGCGCGTTCGGCGGCCGGTTCGGGCGCGGCGTCGAGGAGGCGGCCGACCCAGGGCGTGTCGACCGTGCCCGGGTTGACGCAGTTGACGCGGATGCCCTCGCGGACGTGGTCGGCGGCCATGGCGAGGGTGAGGGAGTACACGGCGCCCTTGGTGGCGCTGTACAGGGCGCGCTGCGGCAGGCCCGCGGTGGCGGCGATGGAGCAGGTGTTGACGATCGCGGCGTGCGCGGAGGCGCGCAGGTGGGGCAGGCAGGCGCGGGCGGTGCGGACCATGCCGACGACGTTGACGTCGTAGACGCGGTGCCAGTCGGCGTCGGAGTTGTCCTCGACGGTGCCCTGGGCGCCGATGCCCGCGTTGTTGACCAGGACGTCAAGACCGCCGAGGTCGGCGACAGCGGCCGCCACGGCCTGGCGCACGGACGCGTCGTCGGTGACGTCCGCGCGGTAGGCGAGCAGCGGCTTGTCGACCGGCGACGGGTCCAGGTCGAGGACGGCGACCTGGGCGCCGCGCTCGGCCAGGAGGTCGGCGGTGGCCCGGCCGATGCCGGAGGCGCCGCCCGTCACCAGGGCTTTGATGCCCTCGAAGTCGCTCATACGGCCTGGCCCTTCTTCCGCTCGTCGAGGTCGGCGGCCCAGAACTCGCCGCCCGGGTAGGTGAATCGCGCCAGTGACTCGGGCCGCATGGCGGCCGAGAAACCCGGTGCGGTGGGTGCCATGTAGTGAGCCTGGCGGATCACCACCGGGTCGAGGAAGTGGTCGTGCAGATGGTCGACGTATTCGATGACGCGGTCCTCGGTGGTGCCGGACAAGGCCACGTAGTCGAACATGGACAGGTGCTGGACGAGTTCGCACAGGCCGACGCCGCCCGCGTGCGGGCAGACCGGCACGCCGAACTTGGCCGCGAGCAGCAGGATCGCGAGATTCTCGGGAACACCGCCGACGCGGGCCGCGTCGATCTGGACGACGTCGAGCGCGCCGGCCTGGAGGAGCTGTTTGAAGACGATCCGGTTGTGCACGTGCTCGCCGGTGGCGACCTTCACGGGGGCCACGGCCCGGCGGACCGCCGCGTGGCCGAGGATGTCGTCGGGGCTGGTGGGCTCCTCGATCCAGTACGGGTCGAACTCGGCGAGGGCCTTGGTCCAGCGGATCGCCTCGTCGACGTCCCAGCGCTGGTTGGCGTCGACGGCCATGCGGATGTCCGGGCCGATGACGGACCGGGCGACGCGGCAGCGGCGGATGTCGTCGTCGAGGTCGGCGCCGACCTTGAGCTTGATCTGCCGGAAGCCGTCGGCGACGGCTTGTGACGCGAGCCGGGTGAGCTTCTCGTCGTCGTAGCCGAGCCAGCCGGGTGAGGTGGTGTAGGCGGGGAAGCCGCGCTCCAGCAGCCGGGCCGTGCGCTCCTCGGCGCCCTCGCGGCCGCGACGCAGCAGGGCCAGGGCCTCCTCGGGGGTGAGGGCGTCGGTGAGGTAGCGGAAGTCGATCTGGCGCACCAGCCATGCGGGCTCGGCCTCGGCGAGCAGCCGCCACAGCGGCAGTCCCGCGCGCTTGGCTGCCAGGTCCCACACGGCGTTGACGACCGCGCCGATCGCCATGTGCATCACGCCCTTCTCAGGCCCGAGCCAGCGCAGCTGGCTGTCGCCGATCAGGTCGCGGTTCAGGGTGGACGGGTCGGCGCACAGGTCGTCGGCCGAGCGGCCGATCAGGTGTCCGCGCAGCGCGTCGATCGCGGCGACCTGCACCTCGTTGCCCCGCCCGATGGTGAAGGCGAACCCGTGCCCTTCGTGCCCGTCGGCCGCGTCCGTGCGCAGGACGACGTAGGCCGCCGAGTAGTCGGGGTCCGGGTTCATCGCGTCGGAGCCGTCGAGCTCGCGCGAGGTGGGGAAGCGGATGTCGTGGGTGTCGACCGCGATGATGCGGGCGGGCGTCGGGGACACAGAGTGCCTTTCGGTTGCAGGGGCGGGGGCGTCAGTCCTGGGCCCGGCCGGTGGTGACCCGGGCGATCATGAGGGCGACCAGGATGATCCCGCCGTAGATGGCCTGGATCCAGAACGACGGCACCTGCGCGAGGGTGAGCAGGTTCTGCACGACCCCCAGAAGGAGTACGCCGGTCAGGGCGCCGAACATGGTGCCCTTGCCGCCGTCGAGGGCGATGCCGCCGATCACCGCGGCCGCGAACACCGTGAAGATCATGTTCTGGCCCTGGTTGGCGCTGATCGCGCCGACGTAGCCGGTCTGCATGATGCCGCCGACCGCGGCGAGGACGCCCGCGACGACGAACACGCCGAGCATGACGCGCTCCACCCGGATGCCCGCCGCCCGGGCGGCGTCCGCGTTGCCGCCGATGGCGTACAGGGCGCGCCCGACCCGGTGGTACTTCAGGACAAGACCGGCGACCGCGAAGGCGATCGCGGCGAGCCACACGGACAGCGGGACGCTGAGGAAGGTGGTCGTCGCCAGCGAGTAGAAGCTGTCGGGCATCCCGAACAGTGTCTTGCCCTTGGTGGCGCCGACCAGCAGGCCGCGCAGCACGATCAGCATCGCCAGCGTCACGATGAACGCGTTGAGCTTGAACTTCACGACCAGGACGCCGTTGAAGGCGCCGACGGCCGCACCCGCGACGAGGATCGCCAGCAGGGCGAGGGCAGCGGGGAGTTCGGTGCCCCAGCCGGACTGGGCCGCGGGCAGGACGAGCAGTGCGCCCACGGCGGGCGCGATACCGACGACCGATTCCAGGGACAGGTCGAACTTTCCGGTGATCAGCACGAGCGATTCGGCGAGCACGACCATCGCGAGGGCGGCGGAGGCGCCGAGGATCGAGACGATGTTGCGCTCGGTGAGGAACGAGTCGTTGACGACGGTGCCCAGCACCAGGAGCAGCAACAGGGCGGGTACCAGGGCGAGTTCGCGGGCCCGGCGGAGCAGGACGGCCTTGGCGGCACGCGGGTCGGTGGCTCGCGCGGGCGCGAGCGGCGGGGCCGCCTTGGTGTCAGCCATGGTCCACTCCTTCGATGGAGGCGATGAGCTCGTGGTCGCGCCAGCCCGCAGGGTGCTCGGCGACGACCCGGCCGTGGAAGAGGACGAGGACCCGGTCGCAGCGCCTGAGGTCGTCGAGTTCGTCGGAGACGACGAGCACGGCGGTGCCGTCCTCGCGGGCGGTGTCGACACGGGCGAGCAGGGACTCCTTGGACTTCACGTCGACGCCCGCGGTCGGGTTGACGAGGACCAGGAGCCGCGGGTCGGAGGCGAGGGCCCGGGCCATGACGACCTTCTGGGCGTTGCCGCCGGACAGGTCGGAGACGGGCTGCTCGGGTCCCGCCGCGTGGATGTCGAGGCGTTCGATCAGCGCGGTGGCGACATCGCGCTTGTTGTCGGTGCCGACGAAGCCGAAGCGGCCGAGCCGGTCCAGGACGCTGAGGGTGGTGTTGTCGCCGATGGACATGCCGAAGACCAGGCCCTGCTCGTGCCGGTCGCGGGGCACGAAGCCGACGCCGGCTTCCAAGGCCCTGCGGACATCGCCGAACGGCAGCGGTCGCCCGTCCAGCCGGACCGTCCCGCTCGTGGGGGTGTGCAGGCCCGTGAACGACTCGGCGAGCTCGATCTTGCCGCTGGCGCTCGATCCGGCGAGTCCGACGACCTCGCCGCGCCGGACGGTGAGGCCGACGTTCTCGTACGCGGCCGAGGTGAGACCCCGCACGTCGAGCAGGACGGGACCACTGGCCCCGAGGGTCCGCTGCCGCTCGGCCTGGTCGGCGATCGTCTCCCCCGCCATGGCCTCCACCAGGGCCTGGCGGGGAAGGTCGGCGACCGGTGCCGTGGTGATCCAGCGGGCGTCACGCAGCACGGTGACGGTCTGGCAGACCTCGTACACCTCCTGGAGGTGGTGCGAGATGAACAGGAAGGTGACGCCCGAGTCCTGCAGGGCGCGCATGCGTGTGAACAGCCGCTCTATCTCCCGGTTGTCGAGCTGCGCGGTGGGTTCGTCGAGGATGATGAAGCGGGCGCCGAAGCTCAGCGCCCGGGCGATCTCCACCATCTGCCGGTCCTCGACCTTGAGGTCGGCGGTGCGGGCCTGCGGGTCGACGCGCACGTCCCAGGTGTCGAGGAGCCGGGCCGCCTCGGCCTTCAGGCGGCGCCAGCTGATGAACCCGCGCCGGAGCGGCTGCCGGTTGATGAACAGGTTCTCGGCGACGGTCAGTTCGGGGACGACCGTCGGGTGCTGGTAGACGCAGGCGACCTTGCGGCGCCAGGCGTCCCGGTCGGTGAGCGGGGGCGCGGGGTCGCCGTCGAAGCGGACGGTGCCCTCGTCGGGGGCCTCGAGGCCGGTGAGGATCCTGACCAGCGTCGACTTGCCGGCGCCGTTGCGCCCGACGAGGGCGTGGGACTCACCCGGCAGGACGGTGAGCCGGCCGTCGGCGAGGGCGGTGGTGGGGCCGTACCGCTTGACGACGTCCCGTGCTTGAACGAGTGGCGTCGTCATTTGACCGTGTTGCCCCAGAGCTTGGGGTCGTCGACGTTGTCCTTCGTGACCAGCGGCGCGGGCAGCTGGTCCTCCAGGATGCCGCTGGGCAGCTTCACGATCGTCGAGTCGTGGTCGGTCGGGCCGGGCTTGAACGTCTTCCCCTGCATCGCCGCCTTGATGTAGTACATGCCGTACTTGGCGTAGGCGTCGGCGGGCTGGGAGACGGTCGCGTCGATCTCGCCCTTGCGGATCGCGTCGAACTCCTGCGGGATGCCGTCGTTGGAGACGATGGAGATGTGGCCCGGCTGCCCGGCCTTCTTCAGCATTCCCTTGGACTTGAGGGTCTGGAGGGTGGGCGCGAGGTAGACGCCGCCCGCCTGCAGGTAGATGCCCTTGATGTCGGGGTTGGCGTTGAGGAGGGTGTCGAGTTTGGAGGCCGCCGTGTCGGACTCCCACTTGGCGGGGATCTCCAGGACCTTGAGCTTGGGGAAGTTCTTCTTCACGCAGGCGCGGAACGCCTCGGAGCGGTCGCGGCCGTTGACCGAGGCGAGGTCGCCCATGATCTGCACGACCTTGCCGGAGGTGATGTGCTCGCCGAGGTACTGGCAGGCCTTCTCGCCGTACGCCACGTTGTTCGCGCGGACCACCATCGCGACCTTGCCCTTGTCGGGCGCCACGTCCACGGCGACGACCGGTACGCCCTTGCGCTCGGCCTGGTCGAGTCCCGCCTCGATGGCGGCGCTGTCCAGCGGGGCGACGACCAGGCCCTCGACGCCCTGGTTGAGCTGGTTGTTGATGTCGGTGATCTGCTGCGAGGGGTCGCTGTTGGAGTTGACGGTCTTCATCGCGTCCACCCCCTCGGACTTCGCCATCTTCGGCACGTAGTCGTTGTACGACTGCCAGAACGGCGAGGTCAGCAGGGGCAGGACGACCCCGACCTTGCCGCTGCCGTCGCCGCCGCCGGCCCCGGAGGCGCCGGTGTCCTTGGTACTGCCGCACGCGGCGAGCACCAGGGAGGCACCGGCGGCCAGCGCCACCGCGCCGACGATCCGGGACCTGTTCCGCTTCCGCACTGTGCTTCCGGGCATCTGAGGGCGCTCCCATCGACCGGTCTTCGAGCAGATGCCCGCATACTTATCAGACCACTCCCCCACCGGAACACCCTGCGACGGCACATTTTCCCGCTCCGGGCTCATAGTGGTCCGACCACCTCGCTGGTTAGACTGCGCCGGAGCCTGTGATCGGAGGAACGGCGTGGACGACGAGACCGCCCCGCAGAAGGGCACCGTGACGCAGCGCGCCATCGAGCGGATCAAGGCGATGATCGGCGAGGGCCGGCTGGAGCCGGGCCAGCGGCTGCCGACCGAGCGTGACCTGGCCGTCCAGCTCGGCATCTCCCGCAGCTCGATGCGGGAGGCGATCCGCGCGCTCACGGTGCTGGGCGTGCTGGAGGCCCGGCACGGGTCGGGCATCTACGTCACACAGCTGGAGGCCGGGGACCTGCTGGAGACGTTCGGTGTGGTGGCGGACCTGTCGCGCGGTCCGCGTCTGGTCGAGCTGCTGGAGATCCGGCGGATCCTGGAGTCGACGGCGACCGCGCTGGCCGCCGCCCGCATCACCGACGACGGGCTGGCCGAGGTCGAGAAGCACTTGGCGGCGATGAACGCCACGGACGATCCGGAGGAGATCCTCGCCCACGACCTGGCCTTCCACCGGGAGATCGCGGCGGCGGCGGGCAACGAGACCATGGCCGCGATCCTTGAGGGCCTGTCCTCAAGGACGTTCCGCGCCCGGGTCTGGCGCGGCTACCAGGAGGAGGGCGCCTTCGAACGCACCCGCCGTGAACACGCCGCGATCCACCGCGCCCTGGCCGCCCACGACCCGGAGGCGGCCCGCGCGGCGGCGGCCGCGCACGTGGGCGAGGTGGAGGAGTGGCTGCGGACGCAGCTCGGGCCCTGAGCCGTGTCCGCCGCTACTTGAACGTGCGCGCGGCTACTTGAACTGGCCGGGCCGGTAGTCGCCCGCCGGCTGCTCCAGCATGACGTTCAGCCGGTTGGCGGTGTTCATGAAGCCGATCAGGGTCACGAGGGCGGCGAGCTGCTCCTCGTCATAGTGCTTGGCGGCCCGCTCCCAGACCTCGTCCGGGACACCGCCGGCCCCGTCCGCGATACGAGTTCCCTGTTCCGCCAGTTCCAGCGCGGCCCGCTCGGCCTCGGTGAACACCGTGGCCTCCCGCCAGGCCGCGACCAGATGGAGCCGTACGGAGCTCTCGCCCGCGGCGGTCGCCTCCTTGGTGTGCATGTCGATGCAGACCGCGCACCCGTTGATCTGGCTCACGCGGAGCGAGACCAGTTCCCGGGTGACGGCCGGCAGCGGTGACTCCACGACCGACCGACCCAGGGCGGTGAACTGCTTGATGACCTTGCCGGCGCCGGGGAGGGCGAATACGTCCAGACGCGCGCTCATGGTGAGCTCCTCTGTCGTTGTCGATGCGTACACCCCTATGAGTCAGCGGCTCACCGCGATGTGACATCGACAGTTGTGACCTGCGTCACTGACTGCGCGCGCCGCAGCCGCAGCGTCATCAACTCGAAGGGGGCAGCCGCACCGCGATCCGCCCGTCCCGGATCTGCCGGTGCCGTCGCATGGGCCAGCGGCCGTTCCAGCAGGTCCGTGACCGAGACAGCCGCGACCTCGAAGCCGGCGGTGAGCGTGGCGCGCGTCCGGCCTCCGAAGGCCTCCTGGAACCGGACGACGACGTCCCCGCTGCCGTCGTCGGCCAGCTTGACCGCCGTGACGACCACCGCGTCCTGGTCTGCCGTCACCAGCGGCACCACCTCCACGGCACCGGTGAGCCGCCGCTCCGGCACGTTGATCCGCCAGCCCTCCCGCACCGCGTCGGCGATGCCCGCGCCCGGCACCAGCGCGTGCCGGAAGCGGTGGACGCCCTGGTCGGTCTCCGGGTCGGGGAGACGCGGGGCGCGCAGCGGGGAGACGCGCACGGTGGTGGTCGTACCGTGGTCGCCGTCGGTACGGACCGTACGGGTCACGTCGTGGCCGTACGTCGAGTCGTTGACGAGCGCGACGCCCCAGCCGGGTTCCTCCAGGTGGACGAAGCGGTGGTTGCACACCTCGAACTTGGCGGCCTCCCAGGAGGTGTTGGTGTGGGTGGGCCGGTGGAAGTGCCCGAACTGGGTCTCGGAGGCGTACCGTTCGGCGTGCACGTCGAGCGGGAAGGCGAGTTTGAGGAACTTCTCCGTCTCGTGCCAGTCGACCTCCGTGTCCACCGTCAGCCGCCGCTCCCCCGGCGCCAGTGACAGCAGCTGGGTGACACGGGAGGCGCCGAAGCTCCGTAACGCGGTACCGGCCGACGTGTCGGTGGTGGCCTGGGAGGACACCGCCCTCCTCGACGGCGGCCCGGCCCGGGCGGTACGGGTGCCGGTGCCGCGGCTGATCGAGCGGGACAGTACGGGGGGGGCGGCGCGGGGCACGTGAGCACGCCCCCGGGGCCGGGCAGCACGGACCTGCCCTCCTGGGCCCGGCGGAGTCACAATGGACCGTATGCGGCTACGGGGCACCGTCTGGGCCTCCGCCGGACTGCTGCTGACCGTCGCGGTCGGCTGCACCGGCGGCGGGGACGAGGACGCGCCCGGGACCGCTCCCACCTCGGAAAGGGCCGAGGCCGCTCCGACCTCGGCCCCCGCCACGAGCGAGCGACCTCGCGGCACAACCTCCCCCGCCCCCTCACCGGCCGACCCCGTCTCCCTCCCCGCCCTGATACGGCGCGAGCACACCGGCTCCGGGCTGCGCCTCGGGGCCGTGCTCGACCGGACCTCCGCCTACACCCGGTACGCCGTGACGTACGAGGCGAACGGCCTGACGATCTCGGGGATCATGAACATCCCGGAGGGCGACGGCCCGTTCCCGGCGCTGGTGCTGGCGCACGGATACATCGACCCGGACGTCTACTTCAGCGGCCAGGGCATGCCACGCGAACAGGACCGCCTGGCCCGCAGCGGCTACGTGGTCCTGCACACCGACTACCGCAACCACGCCCGCTCCGACAAGGACCCCGACAACGACGTGAACCTGCGGCTCGGCTACACCGAGGATGTCATCGGCGCCGCCCTGGCCCTGCGCGACTCGGGGCGCCCGGAGATCGACGGCGACCGCCTCGGCCTGTTCGGCCGGTCGATGGGCGGCGGGGTCCTGTACAACACGCTGGTCGTGGCGCCCGGTCTGTTCGACGCGGCCGTGGCGTACGCGCCGGTGAGCGCCCGCCCGCAGGAGAACATCGACCACTTCCAGCGGCCGGACGGCGACCCCCTCGTGGCCGAGATCGAGGAGAAGCACGGCACCCCCGAGGAGGACCCGGACTTCTGGCGCGGCGTCTCGCCTCTCACCTACGCCGACCGCGTGAGCGAGCCCCTGCTGATCCAGCACGGCACCGCCGACGACACCTGCCCCCTCACCTGGTCACGGGAGGTCTCCGCCACGTTCGAGGAGGCAGGCAAGGACGTCGAACTCCGCACCGTCTCCGGCGAGGGGCACACCTTCGGGCGCCGCTGGGCATCCGAGATGGACGTCACCGAGGCCTTCTTCGCACGCCACCTGCGCTGACCCCGTTCAGACCCGGGACCGGTACAGCCCGAACTCCGCGATCCGTACGGTCCCTCGCGCCCCGGTCACCCGCACCCGCCACCGCCGGGCCCGCACGGCGCCGGGCAGCAACAGGATCCGGCCGGCGCCGACGACGCCCGCCCGGGCCGCCTCCCTCCAGCCGCCGTCGCGATACGCCTCCACCACGAAGCTCTCCACCTGCTGGCCGTACCGGATGTCCTCCGCCAGCCGGACCCGGTCCACCGCCCGCTCCCGGCCGAGGTCGACGGTGACCCGGCCCGGTGAGCTGCTGGTCCGGGCACCGTGAGCCAGGTCCTCGGGCAGTTCGCGGTCGATACGCTCGCGGAACTCCCGCAGGCGCGTGACATCGGCGGCGGGCAGCAACCCGTCGGTGTCGGGCGGGATGTTGAGGAGCAGCACGGAGTTCCGGCCGACGGACCGGAAGTAGATGTCCGTCAGCTGCTCGACCGTCTTCGGCTCCTGGTCGGCGTGGTAGAACCAGCCGTCCCGGATCGACACGTCGCATTCGGCGGGCCACCACTGGAGGTAGTCGGCGACGGGTTGCGCCGCGGCCAGGGCGTCCCGGCTGCCCATGTCGGGGGCGTCGTAGGAGAGGGCGTAGTCGGTCCGCCCGTAGTCCTTCTCCTGGACGGGGACGACGCTCCACTCGTCCTCCCGGGCCAGCCCGCCCTCGTTGCCGACCCAGCGGACGTCCGGCCCGGTCACGGCGACGACGGCGTCCGGGGCGAGGGACCGCACGAGGGTGTACCAGCTGTCCCAGTCGTACTTCTCGACCTTGTCCGGCGGGATGTGCCCCTGGGCTCCGTCGAACCACACCTCGTCGACCGGTCCGTACTCGGTGAGCACCTCGTAGAGCTGGTTGAGCATATGGGCGCCGTAGTCGGTGGCGGGGAGCGTGTACGAGCGGGGCGGGGTGCGGTCGTCGCCGTCGACGAGGGTGGGGACACCGCGGTCGGCGCGGGCGCTGCCGTTGGCGTACACGCCGTGCAGGTACTGGTTCTCGTCGGCGGGCGAGATGTAGACGCCGACCTTGATGCCGTGCCGCCGCATGGAGTCGGCGAAGTCGCGCAGGACATCGCCCCGGCCGTCGCGCCAGTTGCTGGACTCCACCGTGTGGCCGGTGTAGCGGGAGGGGTAGAGGACGAAGCCGTCGTGGTGCTTGACGGTGAGGATGGCCAGCTTGAAGCCGCCGTCGCGCAGAGCGCGGGCCCACTGGTCGGTGTCGAGGCCGACGGGCTGGAAGACGTCCGGGTCCTCGTCGCCCGTGCCCCATTCCAGGCCGGTGAAGGTGTTCACGCCGAAGTGCAGGAAGGCCGTGCGCTCCAGACGCTGCCAGGTGATCTGCCCTGCGGTGGGGCGTACTTGGGAGGCCTTGCGGACCAGGTCCTCCGGGCTGTCGCCGGGGCCGACGGGGATACGGCTGCGCCGGGGGTCCGGCGGGACTGCCAGTGCGGGTGCCGTCGTGCCGCCGGTCGCGGCGAGGACGACGGCTGATGCGACGAACACGCGTCGGGACACGGCCATGGCGACGACTCCTCAGGTCAGATGCCAGACGGCGGGGGTGCGCTGATCGGGCGGGTACTGCGCGAGCCGGCCGTCGTCGGTCACGCTCACCGTCATCTGTGTGATGGCGTTGACGAGCCGGTAGCCGCCCCGTCCGGCCGGCGCCAGCTCCCAGCGCTGGAGAGTGGAGGCGGGGTAGCACGCCTGCGGCGTCACCTCGACGCCCGGCTGGAGGGGCACGTTGAGCGTGAGCTTCCCGCCCCGCACCTCCAGACAGCCGTCCTGGGTCCGCAGGGTGGCGTAGCCGTCGGCCGTGCGCCAAAGGGAGGCGGTGAACGACCGGCCACCGGACGTCCGGAACGTGTACGTCCCGTCCGCGACCGGCACCCGGGTCAGATCACGGAAGCCGGGCGCGTGGCCCACGGCCGTACCGCGCGCGGTGAACCCGTCGTACGTGGCGTCGGGACGCGGATCGCCCCAGGTGGCCTGGGCGATGTGCCGCAGGGCGGGCCACAGGGCGACGGCCACCTCGTTCTCGGTCTCCCCGCGGCCGTTGTCGGGCCAGAGACTGATCTTCGCTCCGGTGATGCCTTCGCTGGAGGTGAGCTTCTCGCCCTCGAAACTGCGCGGGTCCCAGCTCTGGTCGTACAGCGCCTCGGTGTCGGTGTGGAAGCCGCCGCGGACGAGGTAGAGGGCGTACGCCGCGTTCATCAGGGGGTAGCCGTCGGCGATGAGTCGACTCGGCTCGACCGCCACGTTCAGCCAGTGCTCGACCGTCGTACCGGCCGCTACCGGCACGGTGTTGGCGCCCGTGAGCCCGTCGTTCCAGATACGGAGCCGCTTGCCCTTGGACGTCGCGTAGGCGTGAACACGGTTGACGAAGTCGACGAACGCGTCCTGGGGTGTGGCGTCGGGGCCGTGCCTCTCCCGCGCGTACTTGAGGACCTGCGGGTACTTGGCGAAGTCGGAGCCGAGCATGTACTCGTCGGCGCCCATGTGCCAGTCCCGCCCGGGGAAGACCTCGGCGTACTCGTCCATGAGGCTGGTGTAGTAGGCGAAGGCCTCGGGCCGGGTGATGTCCAGCCGGGAGGGCTGCCTGGCGCCGTCCGTGTCGGTGAGCTGGAGGTCGGGGCGGTTCTCTATCCACGGGTCCATGTGGCCCGGGGAGTTGATCTCGGGAATGATCTCGACGTGGTACCTCTCGCCGAGCGCGACCAGCCGGCGGATCTCGTCCTTGGTGTAGTAGCCCCAGGTGTTGGCCTCGGGGTGGGCGCCGCTCTTCACCTTCAGTTCGAGGAGCAGCTGGTTGAGCTTGTGGTACGCCATCTCGCGCACCAGGTTCTCCAGCCAGGGCAGCGAGACATGGACGTAGCAGGCGCAGACGCCGACGCCCCGTTCCTTGTAGCGCGGCACGTCGACGGTGCGGCCGGCGGGGACGCGGTCGCTTTGGGCGAGGAGCTGGAGGAGGGTCCGGGTCCCGTAGAAGGCGCCGGTCTCGGTAGCGCCGGTCACCGACAGCCGCCGCCCCGCGTGGAGTTCGTAGCCCTCGGGGCCGAGCGAGGATCTGCCGGGCCGGATGTCGATAACGATGTCACCGGCCCGGGCTCCGCCCCCTACGACGGGGACCGTGCCGTGACCGGCTGCCCGGAGGTCGGCGGCGAGAGTGCCGGCGACCCGGCGCTCGGCCCCGGTGCCGGCGACCAGCCGGGTGCCCCGGCCGTAGGCGTAACTCCCGGATTCCGGGGACCAGTCGGTGAGTGCGGGCACGGTGACCGGGGTTCGCGACACTTCCGCGACCGCGGGTGCCGCCGGTGCCGCGGGTGCCGCCGTGACGAGCAGCGCCAGTGCCGCCAGGACTCCGGGCCACCACGTTCGCCGTCTCCTGCGCTGCGTCATACGGCTCCCCAATCATCGGACGTCTGATCATTGAGCTGACGTCGACGGCTGTCAATGGGGCGTGCAGACGTGAAAGTTGAGCCATTGATCGGATGTCCGGAGGTGCGTGGGGCGTATCGAGAGCCTTGTCCGGCCGTGACCTCGACGTGCGCCCCGTGCCGGTGCACAGTTCTCCCTACGTACTCGCCAGTAAGCCCGTCCCTCTCCCTTCCGATCCCTTCCGATCCCTTCCGATCCCTTCCGAGGAGTTGTCCGTGACCAGTTGGGCCGGCCGCACCGCCGCCGAGATATCCGCCGCCGTCCGCGAGAAGCGGGTCACCCCGCGCGAGGTGGTCGCCGAGCACCTCGACCGGATCGAGCGGCTCGACGGCCGTGTCGGGGCCTTCCGCACGGTGCGTGCCGAGGCGGCGCCGGCCGAGGCCGACGAGGTGGCCGCGCGCGGCGACTTCGCAGATCTGCCCCTGGCCGGGGTGCCCGTGGCCGTCAAGGACAACCTCACGGTGCGCGGCGAGTCCCGGCGCGTCGGCTCGGCCGCCACACCCCACACCTCCGCGGCCGAGGACCATGTGACGGTGGCCCGGCTCCGGGCGGCAGGCGCGGTGGTCGTGGGCCTGACGAACGTCCCCGAACTGTGTGTCTTCGGCACGACGGACGGCGTGCTGGGCACCTCCCGCAACCCCTGGGATCCGACGCGTTCGGCGGGTGGTTCGTCGGGCGGCAGTGCCGCCGCGGTCGCGGCCGGGATGGTGCCGATCGCCCTCGGCAACGACGGCATGGGTTCGCTGCGCATACCGGCCGCCAACTGCGGCCTCGTCACCATCAAGCCGGGCCACGGAGTGGTCCCGACCGGCGTCGGGGACAGCGACTGGTTCGGCATGTCGGAGAACGGGCCCCTCGCCACGACCGTCGAGGACGCCCGGCTGATGCTCTCGGTCCTCGCGGGCGCCGACTGGCCCCGGTCCGAGCCGAGCGCCCTCCGGGTCGCCGTGTCGCTGCGCAGCCCGCTGGCCGGGGTCACGATCAGCCGGCCGTACACGGCCGCCGCCCGGGAGGCGGCCGAGGTGCTGATGAAGGCGGGCCATCAGGTCCGGCGCGCCGATCCGCCCTACCCGATGTCGCTCCCCCTGACCTCGCTGATGCACTGGACGGCGGGCACGGCAGCGGACGCGCGGCACCTCGACCGGCGTCTGCTCAACCGCCGCACCCGGGTCCACGCCGCACTCGGCCGGCCCTTCGTGGCCACGGCACGCGCCGGGGCGAGCCGGGAACAGCTGCGCCGACGGCTGGAGCCCTTCTTCACCGAGTACGACGTGCTGCTCACCCCCGCGCTGGCCCGCCGCTCCCCGCAGGCCGCGCCCTGGCACGAGCGGGGCTGGCTGCGCAACGTGCTGGCGAACACGAACTACTCGCCGTTCACGCCCGCGTGGAACCTGACCGGCTGGCCCGCCATGTCCGTCCCCTGCGGAACCCTCCCCTCCGGCGCCCCTGCGCCGTGCAACTGGTGGGACGCCCGGGTACGGAGTCCCGACTCCTGTCCCTGGCCGAGCAGTTGGAGGCAAGAATCCCGTGGCGGCGTACGGCGCCCGTGGACTAGAGTCGGCCGGGTGACTGCCGGGTCGGCCGTAGGCCATGCACGAGTGAGGCGCCCGGCCTCGGCGTGAGCGCGGCGGGGGTGACCCCGCCCGGGCCCGTCCGAGTGCCGGCGAGGGCACGCGCCCCGCCTCTCGTCTCCGTTTCCCCGTTCCCCGCGCCGCAATGGCGCTTCACCACGGATCCCGAAACCCGGAGACGAACCCACTCATGTCCCACGCACAGCACACGCCGCCCGCCCTGCCGACCACCGTCGCCCACCTCAATCACACCGTCGTGTTCGCCTCGGACCGCCAGTTGTCCGCGGAGTTCCTGGCGGCCGTCCTGGGCCTCGAGGTCGGTGCCCCCTTCGGACCGTTCCTGCCCGTCGACCTGGGCAACGGCGTGACCCTCGACTACTACGAGAAGCGCGACGAGCCGATCCAGTCCCAGCACTACGCGTTCCTCGTGCCCGAGGAACGGTTCGACGCCATGATCGGCCGCCTGGAGGCGCTCGGGGTCACCTACTACGCCGACCCGAGCCACACCGAACCCGGCCGCGTCAACGACCTCTTCGGCGGACGCGGCGCCTACTTCGACGACCCGGACGGCCACAACCTGGAGATCATGACCCGGCCGTACGTCCGCCCCTGACGACCACCCCGGGATGCCGATGCCCTCGGCGCATACCCAGGGCCTGTCGTTTGGATCACGCCGCAGACGCGGGGTCCGGCACGCGCATCTGCCGCGTTGTCGTCGGTTGCCGATGCTCCGCATCGCCGCCCTCCTCCGCCTTGCAACTGCACGCACCAGACCCCGCTCACCGGCGATTTCCAGGAACCGTCAGTTTCCTGCGACCTGATCCAAACGACAGGCCCTAGAGCGCGCGGTACATGATGTGCAGCCCCACCCGGCCGTCACGGGGATGGTCGAACGCTTCCGGCACCGTGCCGAGGATCGTGAAGCCGAGGGAGGTCCACAGCTTCACGGCCGGGTTGGTCTCGACGACGGCGTTGAACACCATGCCCCGGTAACCCGCGGCCCTGGCTTCGGTCAGGAGGTGTTCGGCGAGGGCACGGCCGTAGCCACGGCCGCCCTGGCCGGGGTCGACCATGAAGCCGGCGTTGGCGATACGGGCGGCGGGGCCACCGTAGTTGGGGGTGAGATACGCGGAGGCGACGACGCCGCCGCTGTCGTCCTCGACGACGTAGACCTGTTTCGCCGGACTCATCCACAGGACCCGGGCCTCCTCCTCGGAGGTACCCGGGTCCCATGCGTAGGTCTCGCCCGCGGCGACGATGTGGTGCCAGAACGGCCAGATACGCGGCCAGTCGTCAGCCGTTGCTTCCCTGATCAGCATGGGCGTGAGTCTGGCACGCCCATGCGTCCGGCGAAGTTGGAGGGGGTGCGCCCTTGGTCAGTCGACGCTGGGCAGGATGTGGGGCTCTGCGAGGTCCTCCTCGTAGCCCGCGAGGCGGATCGGGGCCGACCGGGCCCACACGTCAAGGCTGCCGAGCTCGTCGGCCCGTCGGCCGGCGCGCTCGCCGCGTTCCTTGGGGCGCTGATCTCGATTCGTCTTCTCCGGTGTCACCGCGCACTCCTTATGTGTCGGTCACCCTCGGGACGCACGCGCCGGTCCTGCTGCGCCTGACGCCCGTATGGGTCTGATGTCAAAAGCAGTTCGGACGCGGTGGCGCCGGTCGACTCACGGGAGAGGCCGTGGTGAACCGGCTTGTCCCACGACGGACCGTTGGGTGTGGGTAGGACCCCGTACTGCTGTCCGTCCGGACCAGATTAACCAAATGAGCGGGCCCCCGCTCGATGGGGCTGAAAACGGCCGGTAACAATCGCGCGTCATCCGGTGTTCAACTCGGGTTTAGACGCCGTTTTGTTCACTCACGGGCGATTTGAGTACCACCCGAACGGCGTACAGGGGCGTAGGTGCTTTCGACACGGTTGCGTAGTTCGAGTGCCGTTGACCGAGTCGAAAGCTCGCCATGATCTGAGGTACACCAGCTGTGGCCCGGCGATCCTGCCGCCCGTGCCGACCACGCGGCCCACGCGGTGCGCGCCCTGCTCGGCATGGAAGTCCTGGCGGCACACAACTCCCGCCTCGGGGCGGTCGATCGGCGGGGAGGCGTCAGGGGCGCGGGGAGCTGCGCGCCCGGCCTGCCGCAGCCCGCAGACGTACCACCGGGTCCCCGACTACCACTTACCCGGCGCGTAGTCCTTCAGAAAGACCCCGTACACGTCTTCCCCGGCCTCACCCCGCACGATCGGGTCGTACACCCGCGCCGCTCCGTCGACAAGATCGAGCGGCGCATGGAACCCGGCCTCGGCCAGCCGCAGCTTGTCGTAGTGAGGCCGCTCGTCCGTGATCCACCCCGTGTCGACCGAGGTCATCAGAATCCCGTCGCCCTGGAACATCTCCTGCGCACTGGTGCGCGTCACCATGTTCATCGCGGCCTTGGCGGCGTTCGTGTTCGGGTGCCCCGCACCCTTGTAGCCGCGGCCGAAGACCCCCTCCATCGCCGAGACGTTCACGACGTACGCCCGCCCGCTCGTCGCCTTCTTCGCGGCCTCGGCCATCGCCGGGCGCAGGGCGCTGATCAGGATGAACGGAGACGTGTAGTTGCACAGCTGGGTCTCCAGCAGCTCCACCGGGGAGATCTGGTCGATGGTCTGCACCCAGGTGTTGGAGTCGACGACGTCGGGGACCAGGCCGCCCGCGTCGATCGCGGTGCCGTCGAGGTGCCGCTCGACGCTGGCGTTGCCCGCGACCAGGGCGAGGTCGGCGACCTTCTGCGCGTCGAGGCCGCTGGTGCCGAGCGGCAGCGCGGCCAGACCGTCGACCGCACCGGAGTTGAAGGCGCCGATGACGTGGTGGGCGGGGAGTTCCCCGGCGGGCAGCGGGGCGCTCTCGCCGTCGACCAGGGCGGCGTAGGCGGAGGGCAGCCGGCGCACGGTCTGCGTCGCGTTGTTGACGAGGATGTCGAGGGGACCGGCGTCGGCGACCTGGTCGGCGAGGGCCACGGCCTGTGCCGGGTCGCGCAGGTCGATGCCGACGACCTCGAGGCGGTGCATCCAGTCCGCCGAGTCGTCCATCGCCTTGAAGCGGCGGATGGCGTCCTTCGGGAAGCGCGTGGTGATCGTGGTGTGCGCGCCGTCGCGCAGCAGCCGGAGCGCGATGTACATGCCGATCTTGGCGCGGCCGCCGGTGAGCAGGGCGCGCTTGCCGGTGAGGTCGGCGCGGACATCGCGCTTGTCCCGGTTCAGGGTGGCGCAGTCGGGACAGAGCTGGTGGTAGAAGTAGTCGACTTCCACGTACCGGGCCTTGCAGGTGTAGCAGGAGCGCGGGCGCTGGAGTATCCCGGCGATCCTGCCCGTCTCGGTGGCGGACGACGGCAGGATGCCCTCGGTCTCGTCGTCGATGCGCTGGGCGGAGCCGGTCGCGGTGGCCTCCGTGACCGCCTTGTCATGGGCGGTCTTGGCGGCCCGGCGCTCCTGGCGGCGGCGCTGCTTGACCGTGCGGTAGACGCCCGCGGTGGCCCGGCGCACGGCCACGGCGTCCGGGTGGTCGACCTCCAGCTTGTCGAGTTCCTCGAGCACGCTGAGGCAGACGGCCAGACGCTCGGGGTCGATGCCGGGTCCGTACGAGAACCCGCTCGCCTCATCCATGGCCTGCGGGCCGTCCTCTGTCACCGTCATCGCCGCTGTCGTTCCCTGCTCTGCCGTCGCGGCGCGCCGGTCGCGCCCGCATTCGAAGGGCGAATTTTACGGAGCGCCGGGCCGGACCGCCAAACCCGCTCCTGATCAGGACTCGCAGGCCGTGATCAGTGTCCGCACCTCCTCCGTGACGGCGGCGGCGAATCGGTCGAGGTCAGGAACGGCCTCGGCGTCGGCGACGAGGCCGTAGTGGACGCTGCCCCGGTACGTCGAGACCGCCACCGCCAGGGAGTGGCCGGGCGGCAGCGGGGCGAAGGGGAACACGGCGGTGAGCGGGTGGCCTCCGAGTTTCAGGCCGAGACTGGGCAGGGGCACGCTGGTCACCAGGATGTCGAACCAGAGCCGTGCCGCCTGGCCGACCAGAGGGCCGCCGAGCCGGTGGGCGAGGGCGGGGACGTGGTCGGCCAGCAGGGCGACGGCGCCCGCGCCCCGGTTGGGGCCGGCGTCCTTGTTGCGGTCCATGGCGGTGCGGACCGAGGCGAGGCGCGCCAGCGGGTCCTCGTCGTCCACCGGAAGCCGTATCAGGTAGCCGGAGAGCCGGTTGCCCTGTGGGTACGCGGTGCGCGGGCGGCGCTTGGAGACGGGGATCAGGGCGCGCGGCTCCACGCCCTCGCTGCCGTCGCCGCGCTCGTCGAGCCAGCGGCGCAGGGCGCCCGCGACGACGGCGATCAGCACGTCGTTGACGGTGCCGCCGACGGTCTTGCGGACGCGGTGCACGTCGTCCAGGTCGAGCACCACTCCGGCGGTGCGGCGGGTGCCGCTGGGCTCGCAGGTGAGCGCGGGGGTGGAGCGCACATCGAGGGAGGAGCGGGCGACGGAGGCGCCGATGTCCAGGGCCCGGGACACGTCGGACAGGGCGCCGCGCACCAGCCCGGGCAGGTCGCGCACGTCCGGCAGCAGAGGGCGTGGGGGCGCGGCGGGGCGGGGCCGGGGCGCCGGCATGTCCATCGGGTCCATGAGCCCCGCGGCGAGGGCGAGTGCCCGGAGCCCGTCGGCCAGGGCGTGGTGGAACTTGAACAGCACCGCGAAGGAGCCGCCGTCCTCGCCCGGCAGGACATGCGCCTCCCAGGGCGGCAGGCCGCGCTCCAGCGGACGCCCCATGAGCCGCCCCGCCGTCGCGTGGAAGTCGGCGGTCGGGGCGTGCAGCCGCACATGGTGCTGGGAGTCGAAGTCCGGGTCCGGTTCCCGGGCCGCGCCGCCGAAGGCGTGCGGCCGGCGCAGCGCCGAGGGCAGCGGCTGCCACACGTCGCGGATGCGCATGCGCAGTCCGGGGACATCGGCGGCGCGGGCCGCGAGCAGGTCCGCGGCGTGGGCGCCCGCAGCCGGCGAGTGGGCCGGGAAGATCCCGAGCGCCCCGAGGTGCATCGGGTGCTCGGCGGACTCGAGGTTCCAGAACGCCAGGTCGAGAGGAGCGAGCAGGTCAGCAGTCAAGGGCTTGCCTCGCGTCGACGACGGGGTGGGTCAGCAGTCAACCGCCCCCAGCCGATTACGGTCAAGTACGATCAGGCTACGTACAGTTAACAGCAGATTAAGTCCCGCCCCGGCGAGGGGGCGGGACTTATGGTGCATGTGCCGTCAGTCCAGCACAGGTTGCGGCGCCGGGCACCCCGTGGGAGTCACCCGGGAGGCGTCATGGATCAACGCCTGGTGCGCCGCCTTGAGCCGGGCCGTGTCCGGTTTCAGGACCGCTCGGTCGTAGGTGAGGAAGCCGTTCAGCTCACCCTCGACGTCCGCGATCTGGGTGTACACGGCACCGTTGCTGCCCCGGCAGACCAGGGCCCGGACCTCGTCGAGCTTGGCCAGGTAGTCCCGCGTGTAGGTGGCCGGGTCGACGTCGACGTACGACTGCTGCACCGACCAGGCATGGCCGGGCACCGCGAGGCCCAGGCCGCCGTACTCGCCGCTGACCAGGGCGCGCTCGCCGTCAGGGCGCGGCGGCAGGGCGGGACTGGGATAGCCGTGCTCGTCCATGAGGTCACCGGTGCCGCCGTCGGCGCCCAGGTTCAGCCCGGACTGGCCGTTGACCAGCCGGGTGGGGTCCCACGCCTTGGCCTGCTCGGCGACCCGGCCCACGTCGTACTGGCCCCAGCCCTCGTTGAAGGTCACCCACATGACGACCGACGGGCTGCTGATGTGCTCGTCGATCATCTCCTTCATCTCACGCTCGTAGCGCGCACGGGAGGACGCGCTCGGGTTCACCCCGGCCGTCATCGCGGGCATGTCCTGCCACACCAGCAGCCCGAGCCGGTCGGCCCAGTAGAACCAGCGGTCCGGCTCGACCTTGATGTGCTTGCGGACGGAGTTGAAGCCGAGCCGCTTGTGCGCCTTCAGGTCGTAGGCGAGGGCCTCGTCGGTGGGCGCGGTGTGCAGGCCGTCCGGCCAGAAGCCCTGGTCGAGGGTGGCCATCATGAAGACCGGCTCGCCGTTGAGGACCGTGCGCGGGACGCCGTTGATCTTCTCGACGGCTATCGAGCGCATCCCGAAATAGCTGCCGACCCGGTCCGCGCCGACCTTCACCCTGAGCTTGTAGAGGAAGGGGTCGTCAGGGGACCACAGGTGCGGGTCGCGCACGGTCAGGGTCAGGGGGCTGCCGGTGCGGCCGCTCGCCGTGGCCACCTCGCGCCTCCCGTCGTACGCCGTCGCCGTGATCGGTACGCCGTCCCGGACGCCCCGCGCCTCCACGGCCAGCTTCTCGCCGGCCACGTCCGGGGTGAGCTTGAGGGAGTCCGCGTGGTCGCGGGCCACCGGCTCCATCCAGACCGTCTGCCAGATACCGGAGGACGGGGTGTACCAGATGCCGCTGGGGTCCAGGCGCTGCTTGCCGAGCGGCGGGTTCTCGCCGGATGCCGCGTCGGTGGGGTCGTAGACGCCGACGATCAGTTCCTGGGTGCGGCCCGGCTTCAGCGCGTCGGTGATGTCGGCGCCGAACTTGTCGTAGCCGCCCTCGTGCTCTGCGACCTTCGTGCCGTTGACGTACACCTCCGAGCGCCAGTCGACGCCGCCGAAGTTGAGCTTGAGCCGCTTGCCGGAGCCGATGTCCCAGTCGCGCGGGACCGTGAAGGTGCGGCGGTACCACATGCGGTCCTCGTGCCGTTCGACGCCGGAGAGCCGGGACTCCACCGGGTACGGGACGAGGATGCGCTCCTTCAGGTTCTTCCCGACGGGCGGCTGCTCGCCGGGCTCGGCGGCGGCGAACTGCCAGCGGCCGTTGAGGCCCTGCCAGTCCTCCCGGGTCAGCTGCGGGCGCGGGTACTCGGGATGGGCGTTGTCCGGCCCGACCTCGTCGGCCCAGCGGGTACTCAGCTGGTGCGTCGAGCGGTTGGGGCCGCTGCTCCAGAACTCCTTGACAACGTTGCCGTCGGTGCCGGAGAGGCCACCCCGACCGTCGTAGCGGATGTCGGCGGCGCCTCGGGCCGTGCCGGTCTTGTTGCCGACGACCGGCTCGTCGAGGGCGACCAGGAGTGACGTGGGGTCGGACGGGTCCGGTCGCGCCGCACCCAGGGGCCATTCGGCGCCGCCGATCACCGCCTTGAGGTGGCCGGTGAAGCCCGCCGGCGGTGCGGCCAGGGGCTGGGCGAAGTCCAGCTTGAGCGTGCGGCCGGTGGACTGCACCGTGGCCGCGAGTGCTCCGTCGTAGTCGAAGCCGTCGGGGAGGCGGAACGCCGACTGCGGGACCGGCTCCTTCGCGCCGCCGGGCGGGGTCCAGCGGAGGTGGAGGTTGGAGCCGCCGTAGTGCTCGAAGTACTCGATCTTGATGTCGTAGGCCTTGCCCGCGGTCAGGTCGACGGGCCGGCCGGTCTGTTCGCGGTCCCAGTCGTCCACCCAGTGGTCGACGACGGGCTTTCCGTCGATCCAGAGGCGGAAGCCGTTGTCGCCGATGACCGAGAACGTGTGGGCGCCGGTCTTCTCCGGGACGATCTTCCCGGTCCAGCGGACGCTGACGTCGTCGGACTGTCCGGTGGTGAAGTTCAGGCGCGGCTCCAGGTTGCCGAAGTCGAGGTCCTGGTCGAAGGTCGTCGCCTTGAGGGTGTGGAAGTCGAAGGCGCCGGGGGCGGAGTGGGTGAAGTACTCGCCCTTGAGGCCGTGGATCTCTTGGACGTCTGCGGGGTCGTCCGCCAGGGCGGGTGCCGCGGTCAGGCCGGTGAGGGCGAGCAACGCGGCGAGCAGTAACGCGAGCCGGTTCCTGAGAGGTCTGGGTCCGGTATGCACGGAACCTCCGTTTACAACGATGTCATATCCGGGCGCAGGCATGACAACACGGATTCCGCTCTTCGTCCAGAGGCAGGACAAAGTCCCCGGGCAGGGACCCGTCAGGTGACCAACTGCCCCTTCCCCAGGGCGATGACGCCGCCCTTGGACACGGTGTACAGCTCGGCGTCCCGCTCCGGGTTGACGCCGATCGTCGCGCCCGGCGGCACCTCGACGTTCTTGTCGAGGACGGCGCCCCGCACCACCGCTCCCCGGCCGATGTGCACGTTGTCGTGCAGCACGGAGCCCTGTACGACGGCCCCCGGGTCCACCACGACACCCGGCGACAGCACGGACCGCGTGACCTGGCCGCGCACGAGGCAGCCCGCGCTGATGATGGACTCGCTGGCGATGCCGCCGGCGTTGAAGCGGGCCGGCGAGAGCTGGTACGAGTGCGTGTAGATGGGCCAGCTGCGGTTGTACAGATTGAAGGCCGGGCGCTCGGCGATCAGGTCCATATGGGCCTCGTAGTAGGCGTCCAGTGTGCCGACGTCCCGCCAGTAGCCCTGGTCGCGGGTGGTCTCGCCGGGCACGTGGTTGGCGCTGAAGTCGTACAGCGCCGCCTCGCCCCGGTCGGTGAGCTGGGGCAGGATCGAGCCGCCCATGTCGTGCACGGAGGCCTCGTCCTCCGCGTCCCGCCGGAGCGCCTCGATGAGGGCCTTGGTGGTGAAGACGTAGTTGCCCATGGAGGCGAAGACCATGTCCGGACTGTCCGGCAGACCGGGCGGATCCGCCGGCTTCTCCAGGAAGCGCTCCACCGTCTGGCCGTCCGAGCCCGGCGTGATCACACCGAACGACGAGGACTCGGTGCGCGGCACCCGGATTCCGGCCACCGTCACGCCCGCGCCGCTCTCGATGTGCTGGGCGAGCATCTGGCGGGGGTCCATGCGGTAGACGTGGTCGGCGCCGAAGACGGCGACGTACTCGGGTTGCTCGTCGTAGACGAGATTCAGCGACTGCAGGATCGCGTCAGCGCTGCCCAGGTACCAGCGCGGGCCGAGGCGCTGCTGGGCGGGCACAGGTGTGACGTAGTTGCCGAGCAGGTTGGACATCCGCCAGGTGGTGGTGATGTGCCGGTCCAGCGAGTGCGACTTGTACTGCGTCAGAACGCAGATGCGCAGGACGTCGGCGTTGACGAGGTTGGACAGCACGAAGTCGACCAGGCGGTAGGTGCCGCCGAAGGTGACCGCGGGTTTGGCGCGGTCCGCCGTCAGGGGCATCAGGCGTTTGCCCTCGCCGCCGGCCAGCACGATTCCCAGGACCGAAGGACCACCACGACGCATGGCCGCTCCCCTCACGCCGATTTCCCGATGCCTGCCCCTGAGCGGGACGCGCTAAGCCTCTTTCAGGATCTCCTCGTAGAGCCGGACGGTGCGGCGGGCCACCGCGTCCCAGCCGAACTCGCCGACCGCCCGCTCCCGCCCGGCCTCGCCCATCCGCCGTGCGGTCTCCGGGTCGCCCAGGACGGTGTCCATGGCCCGGGCGAGACCCGCCTCGAAGTCGTCACCGGCCGGGACGAGCAGACCGGTCCTGCCGTCGTCCACGACCTCGGGGATGCCGCCGACCGCCGAGGCCACCACGGGCGTGCCGCAGGCCATCGCCTCCAGGTTCACGATGCCGAGCGGCTCGTACACCGAGGGGCAGACGAACAGCGCGGCGTGCGTGAGGAGCTGGATCACCTCCGGGCGCGGCAGCATCCTCGGAATCCAGAACACGCCGTCGCGGACCCGGCTCAGCTCCCCGAACAGCTCGCGGAACTCCTGGTCGATCTCCGGCGTGTCCGGTGCTCCCGCGCACAGCACGACCTGTGCGGCCGGGTCGATGTCCCGCACGGCGCGCAGCAGGTGGGGCACGCCCTTCTGCCGGGTGATACGGCCGACGAACAGGACGTACGGCCGGGAGCGGTCGAGCCCGATCCGGTCCAGGGCGTCCGTGCCGTGGTCGGGCCGGTAGAGGCTGGTGTCGATGCCGTTGTGCACGACGTGGACGTTCGCCGGGTCCAGGGCCGGATAGCAGCCGAGGATGTCCTCGCGCATGGCCCCGGACACGGCGATCACCGCGTCGGCGGCCTCGATCGCGGTGCGTTCGGCCCAGCTGGACAGCTCGTAGCCGCCGCCGAGCTGCTCGGCCTTCCAGGGACGCAGCGGCTCGAGGGAGTGGGCGGTCATCACGTGCGGGATGCCGTACAGCAGCTTGGCGAGGTGGCCGCCGAGGTTGGCGTACCAGGTGTGGGAGTGGACCAGCTCGCGGCCCTCCAGGGCGGCGGTCATGGCGAGGTCCACGGAGAAGGTGCGCAGCGCGTCGTTTGCCCCGTCGAGCGCGGACCAGGGCCGGTGGCGCCGCACGCCGTAGGCGCGCCCCTCACCCCAGCAGTGCACGTCCAGGTCGACCAGGTCTCTGAGCTCCCGGGCGAGGAACTCCACATGGACGCCCGCACCGCCGTACACATCCGGCGGGTACTCCCGGGTCAGCAGTCCCACTCGCACCCGCAACTCCCTGCTCTCAGCGGCCGTTCCCTTTCATGGTCACCCAGATGGGGCGTGTGGGGAAGAGCGGGGCGGCGTCGTGAAGCAACAGTCGCCGCAGAGACCCCCGCCGGGCACCCGGTAGTACAGACAGCAGCTGCGACGCCGAAAGGCGGTGCCGGTGAGGATTCCGGTGCCCGTGAGCAGGGGGTGCGCGAGGAGTTCCGCCGCCAGCGAGCGGGCCCGGGCGGCGGTGTCGCCACGGTCGTGCCGCCGGGCCCAGCGGTCGAGTTCGCGGGCGGCCCCCGCCAGCGCGGAGGCGGCGTTGCCGCGCAGGAGACCGGGGGCAAGGCGGTAGTGGGCGCGCAGGGCCGCCGCCAGGGGTTCGAGGTGACCGTCGAGGACGGTGGCCGCGAGAGTCGCCGCACCGGCCCCGGGAAGCGGCCGTACGTCCGTGAGCCACAGGTCGTCCGGAGTGCTGCCGTCGGCGTCCCAGCGCAGCAGCCGGGCGTCGAGGTCGGGGACGCCGCCGTAGAGGACGGCGCAGCCGAGCGCGACGGACCACAGGCGGGCGGCGAGGCCCAGGTGGGCCACGGAGGCGGCGATGCGCAACTCCGGGGCGTGCAGGGAACCGGCCACCTTGCTGACGCGAAAAATCAGGGGATTTCCGTACACGTCAGGTGACGTTTCGCGGTAGGCCTGTGCGAGAGTGGGAAGAGGCCTGACCGCCGCTCCTGCCGTGCGCAGCACGAAGAAGCCGCCGAGCGGGCGGAGCGCGGCGAGGTCGGGGTCGAGGTCCACGACGACCAGTTGTACCAAGGCCCCTAGGGGACGCGACCCGGTGGACCCGGCCATGGTCGCCCACCCTGGGGATGATGATGCTCCCCTCGTACTCCATCGGCAGTAGGACCCAATGAGTGCTCAGGGACGACGACGGGAAGACCTGGACACGGCAGGGTGTTGGTCATGAAAGCCGACCTTTCGCCGCGCCGGGCTGAGTGCCCCCGCCTGACGCAGAGGAGCAGCCGATGAGCGCCCTCGCGTTGTCCGTCCTGCTCTCCCTCGTGTCCGCCTTCGCGTACGCGGGCGGGGCGATCGTGCAGGAGCGGGTGGCGGAGTCCTCGCCGGGCGAGCAGTACGCTCCGCTGCGCCGGCCGGGCTGGTGGGCGGCGGTCGGGCTCAACGGTCTCGGCGGAGTACTGCACGTGGTCGCGCTGGCGTACGGTCCGCTGAGCCTGGTGCAGCCGCTGGGCGCGCTGACCATCGTGGTGGCCCTGCCGATGGCGGCGCTGTTCGTCGGCCGCAAGGCGGGTGCCACGGCCTGGCGGGGCGCGATCATGGCGACGGTGGGGCTCGCGGGTCTGCTGTCCCTGGTCGCCGCCTCCGACGCGCGGTCGCTGGACACGGCCCAGCGGGTGGCCGTGGCCGTCGTCACCGCCGGCGCGGTCGTGACGCTGATGATCGCCGCCCGGGCCGCGCACCGGCACCCGGCGGTCCGCAGCATGCTGCTGGCGACGGCCTCCGGTATCGCGTTCGGCATGTCCTCGGTGTTCACCAAGACCGTCGCTGTCGACTGGACCGGTGGTGTGTCGGCGGCCGACGTGCCCTCGCTCGCCGTGATCGGCGTCCTCGCCACGGCCGGCATGCTGCTGTCGCAGGCCGCGTACCGGGGCGCCGGCCTCACGGCCCCGCTGGCCACGCTGACGGTCGTGAACCCGGTGGTGGCGGCCGCGGTCGGCATCACGATGTTCGGAGAAACCTTCCGCTACGGCACGACGGGCACGGCGCTCGCCCTGAGCTGTGGCGTGGTCGCGGCGGGTGGGCTGATCCTGCTGACGACGGAGCGGCTCGCGCAGGGCCGGCCGGAGCCGGAGAGCACGGGGACGGTGCCGGGGTCGGTGGTCACGGGCACGGGCACGGGCACGGGCCTGGTCACCATCGACACGCACGTCGGGACGCCGGGGTCGGTGCCCGAGCCTGCCGGGAGGGGGCGGGGCCGGCTGGAGACGGTGGATGCCAGGTCCGCGTCCGTGGGCACGGGACATCCGGCCGGGATGGTGGGCGGCGTGCCCGGAAGCGGGGGTGCGCTGCGCGAGACGGTGAGGGCGTCGCCCGTCGGCGTGGGCAGCCCGGCCGGGGCGGTCAACGCCGCGCCGGAGCCCCGGAGCGCCCCGGCCGAGGTCGGCGCGCTGCCCCAGACCGTGGGTGCGCTGCCCCAGACCGTGGGTGCGCCGCCCGTGGCCGTGGGTGTGCTGCCCAAGACGCCGAGCGCGGGAGCAGGGGAACGTGGCGTGGCCGGGCGCGGCCCGTGCGGGGACGAAGCCGTGCCCGTGCCCCGGACGGCGGCCGCGGAGGAGTCCGAGGCCGCCCCGAGCGGGGAACCCGGCGGACGCCGCCCGCTCTCCTACGTGCCCTTCTACGGCGTCCCGTACGTCCCGCTGCCCACGGTCGACCGGCACCGCACGCGCGTCAGATCGTGACGCCGCCGGCCCTGAGATAGGCCACCGGGTCGACGTCCGAACCGAAACCGGGCCCCGTCCGCACCTCGAAGTGCAGATGCGGGCCCGAGCTGTTGCCGGTGGAGCCGGAGCGGCCGATGCGCTGGCCGGCGGTCACCGTCTGCCCGTCCCGCACGGAGATCGCCGACAGGTGGGCGTACTGGCTGTATCGGCCGTCGGCGTGCCGGACCACGACCTGGTAGCCGAAGGAACCGCCCCAGCCCGCGCTGACGACGCTGCCCGCCGCGACCGACCTGATGGACGTGCCCGTGGGCACGGGGAAGTCGACGCCGGTGTGGTAACCCTTCGACCAGGACGAGCCCGCCTTGCGGTAGGGCGTTCCCAGGGAGCCGCTGACGGGAGCGACAAGACCCTGACGGGCGGACGTGGACCTTCCGGCGCGCTCCTTGCTCTCGTCCTTGGAGCGCTCCTTGGCACGTTCCTTCGAGCGGTCCGGCTTCTTGGGCGACGGCTTGGCCGACGGGGCCGGCTTGTGCGCGGGTCGCGTCTTCGTAGCGCCCTCGCCGCTCAGCGCGAGCCGCTGACCTGGCACGATCAGGTCGGGGTCGGCTCCTATGGCCGAGCGGTTGGCAGCGTACAGCACCCGCCAGCCGCCCCGGACCTCCTGGTCGGACGCGATCCCGGAGAGAGTGTCGCCGCGGACCACGGTGTACATCTCGGCGCTGCCCGCCCGGGACTGCGGCGTGGACTGCGGCCGCACGTCCTCGATGGAGGTCTGGGCCCTTTTCTTCCCGTCGTTCTTCGCGTCCCTCTTCGTGCTCTCGGAGGCCGGGCGGATGTCGGGCTCGCCTCCGCCCCGGGTCAGTCCGGCCCGTACCGAGCAGACCGGCCAGGCGCCCGGGCCCTGCCCGTCGAGCACCTTCTCGGCGACGGCGATCTGCTGGTCCTTGGTGGCCAGGTCCGCGCGTCCCGCGTAGGTCCGGCCGCCGTAGGCCTCCCAGGTGGACTGGGTGAACTGCAGACCGCCGTAGAACCCGTTGCCGGTGTTGATGTTCCAGTTGCTGGTGGACTCGCAGGCGGCGACCTTGTTCCAGGTGTCGACGTCCGCCGCGTGGGCGGCGCCGGTGCCCATGAACGGCAGTGCCATGCCCGCGCCACCCGCCGTGACGGTGAGTGAGGCCCGGTTGATCCTGTTCGGCTGATACCGGCGGTGCCGGCCGCGTACGGCCATCGTTTGCCCCCTAGACATGCGTCAGGAGGGGCAAAAGTAAGCGCTGCGAACCGGCCAGAACAAGACGGCTATCAGCCGCCCGGGCGCCCAAATGGCCGGTATGAGGCCCCTGTTGCGCGACGTGCGCCACGGCGGTGCATCGCGTACGCCACCCGGTGCGCGTGTGCGACGTGCGCGGGTACGCGTACATCGGCTGAGTGCGACGGGGCTTTCGTGCGTATCACGCTGCGCGACGTCGTACGACCCGCGCGTGCGGACGGAGTAGCGGCACGTCAGGATGGTCGACGGGGGCATGCTGGTGGACACCACCGGCAGCACCGATACCGAGGTCTTTAGGAGCCAACCGTATGAGCAGTACAGCGCAGATCGGCGTGACGGGTCTCGCGGTCATGGGACGCAACCTCGCCCGCAACTTCGCCCGCAACGGCTACGCGGTAGCGGTGCACAATCGGACGCCCGCGCGCACGCGCGCCCTGGTCGAGGAGTTCGGCGGCGAGGGGGACTTCGTCGCGTGCGAGAGCGCCAAGGAGTTCGTCGCGGCGCTGGAACGGCCGCGGCGGCTGGTCGTGATGGTGAAGGCCGGTGACCCGACGGACGCGGTGATCCAGGAGTTCGCCCCGCTGCTGGAGCCCGGCGACATGATCATCGACGGCGGCAACGCGCACTTCGCGGACACCCGGCGCCGGGAGCGCGAGCTGCGCGAGCAGGGCATCCACTTCGTCGGCATGGGCGTCTCCGGCGGCGAGGAGGGCGCACTCAACGGGCCGAGCATCATGCCGGGCGGCCCGAAGGAGTCGTACGACTCGCTGGGCCCGATGCTGGAGAAGATCTCGGCGAAGGCGGCCGACGGTTCGCCGTGCGTCTCCCACGTCGGTCCGGACGGTGCCGGGCACTTCGTGAAGATGGTGCACAACGGCATCGAGTACGCGGACATGCAGCTCATCGGCGAGGCGTACCAGCTGCTGCGCGATGTCGCCGGCTACTCCCCCGCGCAGATCGCGGAGATCTTCCGCACCTGGAACCAGGGCCGCCTCGACTCCTACCTGATCGAGATCACGGCCGAGGTGCTGTCGCACGTCGACACGGAGACGGGCAAGCCGTTCGTGGACGTCGTGGTGGACCAGGCGGAGCAGAAGGGCACCGGCCGCTGGACCGTCCAGATCGCCCTCGACCTGGGCGTTCCGGTGTCCGGTATCGCGGAGGCCGTCTTCGCCCGCTCGCTCTCCGGCCACGCGGCGCTTCGGGAGGCCTCGCGCGGGCTGGCCGGCCCGAAGGCCAAGGCGCTCAGCGAGTCGGAGGCGCAGGCCTTCGCCGACCGCGTGGAGCAGGCGCTGTACGCGTCGAAGATCGTGTCGTACACGCAGGGCTTCCACGAGATCGACGCGGCCCGCGACGAGTACGGCTGGGACATCGACCTCGGTGCGGTCTCCGCGCTGTGGCGTGGCGGCTGCATCATCCGCGCTGCCTTCCTGGACCGGATCCGCTCCGCCTACGACACCCGGCCTGACCTGCCGAGCCTGCTGTCGGACGCGACGTTCGCGCAGGAGATCACGGATGCCCAGGACGACTGGCGCGAGGTGCTGGTCGCGGCGACGCGGCAGGGTGTGCCGACGCCGGGCTTCGGGGCGGCGCTCGCGTACTACGACGCCCTGCGCGCGGAGAGGCTCCCGGCCGCTTTGACGCAGGGGCAGCGGGACTACTTCGGTGCGCACACCTACCGGCGGGTGGACCGGGACGGCGCGTTCCACACGCTGTGGGGCGGGGACCGGTCGGAGGTCTCGGCGTAGGCGCTCGCCGCTGAGGGAACGGTGAGGGGCCGGTGGACAGCTGCCTTGGCTGCCCACCGGCCCCTTTCCCTTGTTCTCTTGCCGTCCGTTCAGGATCTCTTGTTCTCTCTTGCCGTCCGTTCAGGACAGCGGCGGGCCCGGCTCGGGGTTCGGTACGGGTTCCGGGCCCGGGGGGATCGGTGACGGGTCGGGACCCGGCACGGGGTCCGGCCCCGGTGGCGGGGTCGGGGACGGGGGCGGCGGGGTCGGCTCCGGGCCCGGCGGTGGCTGCGGATCAGGCACCGGGTCGGGGCGCGGCTCCGGGTGCTGGGGATCCGGGCCCGGTGTCGGCCCCGGATGCACGGGGTCGGGAAACGGATTGGTCATGAGGCCCTCCAGCCAGTCGATCGACTCCGGCTCTGGACTACTCCCCCGCCTACCCGGCACCTGCTTCGCCAGTCACTCCGGCGCGGGACGGGCAGGGGGCCAGGTGGGTCAGAAGCGGCCGGGGTGGGCGGACAGCCATTCCTTGGCCGCCGTCAGCAGGTCCTGATCGGCCGGGCGGGCCTCGTCGGGATGACGCTCGGCCCATCGGGTGACGTAGGGGCACAGCGAGGCGACCGGGCTGTGCTCGCGTCCGGCGATGGCGTACAGCTCGCGTGCGAGCGACCCCGCGATGCCCTGCCCCTCGTGGGCCGGTTCGACGATCGTGTGCACGGGCACGAGCGCACGCTCGGGGCTGTCGAGCACGAAGTACTCGATGCGGCCGACGACTTCACCGCCGGTCAGCGCCTCCAGGCGGCCCGCCGCCCGGTCGTCGCGGATCTCCAGGTCCTTCATACGGACGTGCTCCTGTCCCGTGTGCGTCCGGTCAGGCCCCGACGGCCTGCGGGCTGCGCTGCTGGTCCGAGTCCGGCACCGGCTCGGACGGGTCGGCACCCAGGGCCGCGATCCGGTTGTCGCGGTCCACGTGCACGACCCTGGGGGTGAGTGCCCGCGCCTCGGCGTCCGTCACCTGTGCGTAGCTGATGATGATCACAAGATCGCCGGCGTGCACGAGATGCGCGGCGGCCCCGTTGATCCCGATCACGCCGGATCCGCGCTCGCCCTCGATGACGTACGTCTCCAGCCGGGCGCCGTTGGTGATGTCCACGATGTGCACGAGCTCGCCGGGCAGCAGATCGGCGGCGTCGAGCAGGTCGGCGTCGATGGTCACCGATCCCACGTAGTGCAGGTCGGCCTGGGTGACGGTGGCGCGGTGGATCTTGGACTTGAACATGGTGCGCAGCATCGGAGTACTCCCAAAAGTAGGCTCCCTGCCTGCGTTTTTGCAGGTCAAGGGCTGTTTCCATACCCTACAACGAGTCGCATGTCCGGGCAGCTGTCCCCAGGTTTTTCAGGACTCATGCTGACCACTTGCCGACTTTTCTGATGCCTCGTCAGGCGACCGGAGGAGGGCTTCGCCCACTCTCGCGGACCCCACCGTGGCGACGGCCCAAGCCTACGCAGCACCCCCGAAGGACGTCCGTGATCACCGTCACGCGGACGGTCTGGACGGTGGGCAGGAGCGAAGGCGCTCGACCGGAAGTCGGACCACGCGCCACCATGGGTCAGCTGGCCCCGACCCCTCGTATCCCGCCTCAGAGAAGGAGGCACCCACAGTTCCATGAATCTGAGTGGCCGAAGCAGCGCGGCTGCATAGCGGCGGATCGCCGGTTGGCCAACCGGCCGATTCTCACGACCATGGCTGTGGCTCGTCCTGTGATTCTTGGCGGTGGCACAGGGGTATGTCCACGAGCTGGGACTATGGGGAGGCTTCGAAACTGGGCTTGAGGGCTACAAGCTCGGCCGAGGCAGGAACGCCGAGGTCCTGTGCAAGAGGACCGAGATCTTCAAGTGGCCGGAGCAGCAGAAGATCCATTGGAAGCGGGCCGTTTCCTGCCGGCCCCGGACTACAGACACCCAGCGGTCGTCGGCACGGCGGCCGCTGGAGATCCCGATGCCCCGACTTCCTCACGGCCGGTTTCGGCTTGCATCGCGTTGCTCGGTGTCCTGATCAGGACGAAAGCACCTCAGGCTGACCCCTTGGCCGAGGTACGCCCGGAACCGGTCGGTCGGGGTCGCACGCCATGGCGCAGCAGCCCTGCCCACAGGCGGGCCCGGCCAGCCCGGTCCAGGGCCTCGTGGGCGGCCAGCAGGCCGCTGGTGACCGCGCCGAGGAAGCCGCCGGCCAGGCAGTCCTGGCCCGAGAGGTACAGGCCCTTGACCTCTGTCCGTGGGCGCAGCCAGTCCGCCAGGCCGGGGCGGTGGCCGTCGCCGAAGCCGGCCACGTCCTTGGCCAGCCCGTACAAGCTGCCGCCGGGCCAGCCGGCGAAGTGCTCGGCCGTCAGCGGGGTGCCGAGCTCGTGGTAGGCCACCCGGCCTGTGGTGCGGGGCAGCTGGCGGTGGAGTTGCTCGAGGAGCTGTGCGGTGAGCTCGGCTTTGAGGGCCATGTAGGCGGGGTCCCGGTGTCGCCATCGTGAGCCGTGGAATGGCTCGAACAGCTCTGGCCGTACATAGGTCAGGATCTCTCCGGTCGACCGGCCGGGGTGGCGCGTGGTCCAGGTCGGGTCCTTGGCGCAGGAGAACGAGAAGAAGTAGCCGCTGGTCCGCCCGCCCGTGCCGTCGAAGAGGGCGTCGCAGTCCTCGTCGGTCACCATCAGGTTGTGGCGCGGCAGCCCGAGTTCCGCGGGGTCGCCGTCCAGTCCGAGGAAGAGCACCACGAACGGGAAGCCGCGCCGCATGCCGTCCAGCCGGTCTGCGCTGCGGTCGGGTCGGCGTGGCAGCAGGGTGCGGTACGTGTTCTGGGCACCTGCCGCGCTCACCACCACCGGAGCCCGCACGCGGGTGCCGTTCGCCAGCACCACGCCCGTCGCGCGCGACCCGTCCAGCTCGATCCGGGCCACCGGCGCCCGCACGAAGACCTCGCCGCCGGCGGCGCGGATCGGTTCCAGCATCGCCCGTGCGATCGCGGCACTGCCACCCACCGGGTACCAGGCGCCGGTCCGGAAGTGCTCGAACAGCACCGCGAGGAGGAAGAACGGCAGCCTTGCCGTGGAGTCGGCCAGCAGCAGCGCGCTCGGAGTGAGCACAGCCTGCCGCAGCCTCTCATCGCGAACCAGCCCTTCCACCACCTCCCGGGCCGGCCGCAGCGCCTGAGGCGGAACGGCCGTCGCCCGCAGGACCCGGGCCAGCCGCCGCACCACCGGGCCTGTCAGCCGTCCCAGTGCAAGCGCGGGAAGGACTGTCCGGCATCGCCTGATCAGCCCGAACAGCGCCTCGATGCCCGCTCGTTCGGCCGGGAAGCGCGCGATCAGACCGGACCGGTAGGCCGAGAAGCCGACCGGCGCCTGGTGCACCTCCCCCGCCAGGCGGTACTCGTCGTACGGGTCCCCGAGCGGGGCCCATTGCAGCGTGCCGCCGGTCAGATAATCCGAGAGCACACGGACCGGCTCTCGCTCCGTCAGCTGTCCCACGTAGTGGATTCCGACGTCCCACTCCCAGCCGCGCCGCCGGTAAGCGTGGGTGTAGCCGCCCGCGGTGTAGTGCTGCTCGAACACCGCCACCCGCCGGTCCTGGCGCGCCAGGCATACCGCGGTGGTCAGCCCGCCGGCCCCGGACCCGACCACCACCGCGTCGTACTCGTCCGTCACCCCGCCCGCCGCCAACGGCCGACCCACCAACACACGCCCCGTCATAGCCACCACCTTCCCCCGCAGCCCTGCACACCCGGGCTAAACGAGCTGTTCGCCCACCCAGTCACGCAACCGCATCGCTGCGAGCGACGACCTGTGGCTGACCCAGGGGACTGAAGTCCGGATATTTGCCCTCTCTGAGGGCTGCGTACGGCCGGACCCGCGCCCGTACCGGTGAGTTGCCGATGAACGCAACCGTCAGACAACCGCGCCTGGTTGACCATCTGCGAGTCACCCGACGGCCCATCAGGTCGACGACATCCCCCAGTCCCTCATCACCTCCGCCGAGGAGCCGCGAGGGCCTTCCTGACGGTGATGGCGTCCTGTTGCCACGGGCAGACGCCGCTCGCCCACCCGCGAGAAGAGCACCCGACGACGGGGGGGCTCGCTGCCGGGGTCTCCCATCCCGGGGAAGCCTCCCCTACGCCGGCTCCGCAGGTGGCGTTCTGTCGGATCCGCCCCGGCTGCTCTCCTCAGCCTCGCGAGGGCCCTGTGGTCTTTCCCGGGCAAAGCGCGCGGTCGCTCGGGACATCAGGGTGCGGTAGCAGACCTTCCCGGTGGGGCCGAGGGGCATCTCGTCGAGGACCAGGAGACGTTCGGGGTGTTTCCGGCGTGCCAGGCCACGGTCCCCCAAGTGGGCCGTGAGGTCGGACAGCGTGGGAACGGGTGTGCGCGGGGCCGGGCGGATGCAGGCGCACAGTCGTTCCCCGAGGTCCGGGTCGGGCACCGGGACGCAGACCGCCTCGGAGACCGCGGGATGGGTGCCCAGTTCGCGTTCGACCTCGGCGAGACTGATGTTGAGCCCCCCGCGCACGGCGATGCGTTTGAGCCGGCCCAGGACATGCAGCCTTCCACGCTCGTCCAGCCGACCGAGGTCGCCCGAGCGCACCCAGCCGTCGGAGGTGCGGTAACGGGCGTCCAGTTCAGGCGCGTTGACGTAGCACAGCGGCGTCATGGGACCCAGGGCCTCGATCTGACCGGTCCGGCCGGTGGGGAGCGCCGTGCCGTCGGGTCCGGTGATCCGGAGGCGGGCCACCGCGGGGTCCGGGGTGCCCACGCTGTCGCCCGGCGGGCGGTGTTCTCCGGCCGTGTGGCAGTTCACGCCGTCCGACGAGCCGTACACGGTCACCACCGGTCGGCCGAACCGTTCGCGGCATGCCTGCGCGGTGGCCGCCGGCAGGGGGGCGCCGCTGGAGACGACGGCACGCAACGACGATGTGTCCTCGTCCGGCCGCACCGGGAGGTCGGCGATGCGCCGGAGCATCGTGGGCACCGCGAAGAGGTGGGTCGGACGATGCTCGGCGACCATCCGCAGCGCTCCGGCCGGGTCGAAGGCCGACTGCACGATCAGGGTGCCGCCGAGGGCGGCGAGGGTGGCCGGTGTGCCCAGGGAACCGAAGGAGGAGGCCAGCGGGACGAGGACCAGGTGGCGGGGCGGCACCGTGGTGTCGGGGTGCAGGCTCCGGACGTACCGCGCACGACCGCCGGCCAGGGCGTGATGGCTGTAGGCGACCATCTTCGGCTCGGCCTCGGAACCGGACGACACCAGGATGCGGGCGGGGCCGTACGGGTCGGCCTGCCGCGGCCGCCAGGGACGATGGGCCAGGGTGTGCGGGGCGTGCAGCCCGTGCGCCCGTCCGTCGCCCGGGCCGGGGGCGAACACGGTGCGCAGGTGCGGAAGATCCGCGACGACCTGTGCCCGGTGGGCCGATGCGAGGACGGCGCCGCGGGCCCGCGAGCGGGCGAGCAGTGCCCGGAGGTCACGGTCGTCGCCGCCCGGGGGATCGGGAGGGCCACCGAGCCGATCGCGTAGACGGCGAGTTCCGCGGCCACGGCGTCGCGTCCGTTGGAGAGCATGATCGCCACTACGTCCCGGTCTCTCAGGCCCGCCCGGGCGAACAGGGCGGCGATCCGGCGCACTTGGACCTCCAGCGCCGTGTAGGAGAGCACTCCGGCGTCGTCCACCAGCGCCTGGCGGTCCGGGTGTTCGCGGACCCGGTCGGTGAACAGTGCGTAGAGGTCGGTGTCCGGGCACAGGCCCGCCGTCGCCCAGGCACGTCGTTGAGCGCGGGGCACCAGATCCGGGAAGCGCACTCCGGCGCGTGAGGTCCACACCGGCTGCCCGCCCCGGCTCGCGGGTGGGGCGGTACCGTGCCGGGTCGCGGGGGCGGCCGTCATGCGAACTCCCAGGGAGCGTACGGGCGTGCGTGGCCGGTGAACGGACCAGGTGGTGCGACGGCCGCCCGGAAGGCCGGGTCGCGGGCCGGAGCCGTCAGGTCGGTGAGGACGGGGGTCGCGGTCAGACCGGCCTCGGCCAGCCGTGCCGTCCACTCCTCGGTGGTGCGGCGGGCGAAGCGGGCCGCGAGGTCCTCGGTGGCCATGGCGCCGGCGCCGTCCAGGAGGCGGAGCACCTCCTCGGGGCGCGCCCGGACCTCGGGACCGAGGCACAGATGGCCGTCCGCTGTGCGCAGCGGCCGGTCCAGTGCCGTCCAGCGGGCCCGGTGCGCGGGTCGGGGAACGAGAGCGGCCGCGGAGACCAGGGAGGAGTCGACGCGGTTGCCCCGGCCGGTCGCCTCCCGAGCAGCCAGCGCGGCCAGCACCCCCTGGGCGCACACCAGCCCGCCGAGCACGTCGGTGAGGGTCATCAGGGAGGGGGCCGGAGGCTGGTCGGCCGGCCGTACCGCCGCGGCGAGGCCGCTGTGCACCTGGGCGAGGTAGTCGGTGCCCAGAGGCGGCCGGTCACCGAAGGCGTCACCGAAGCCGGACGCCCAGGCGTACACCAGGGCGGGGTGGCCGGGCAGCAGATCGGACGCGTCCAGGCCGAGCCGCGCGGCTTTTCCGGGGGCCCAGTTGTGCAGGAAGACGTCGGCCGCGGCGGCCAGCGCGCGGACCTTGTCCCGGCCCGGCGCGGTGGTGAGGTCGGCCTCGACCGACGGCTTGCCCGCGTTGAGGGCCGAGAACCGGGCCGAGCAGTCTCCCGCCAGCGGAGGGAGCCAGCGCATCGGGTCGCCGCCGGGCGGTTCGATCCGGACCACGTCGGCACCCAGCATCCGCAGGACGTGCCCGGCGAGCGGGCCCTGCACCCTGCGGGTGGACTCCACCACCCGCAGGCCCGTCAGCGGCAGCACGGCACCGGAGACCGGGGCCGCCGGGCGGGCGCCGGGCACAACCGTGTTCGGGTGCGCCCGGTCCTTGGTGACCGGTGCCGGTCCCGGAGTGAGGCGCCAGGGGGCCGGGCGGACGGCGGGGGCCGGGTCGGAGCCGACCGCGAGGAGGCTGACGCCGGTGTGGTGCGCGGCGGTCCGCAGCTCCGCCAGCGTGCGGCGGCGGGCGGCCTGGCGCAGTTCGTCGGGCAGCGGGCAGACGGCGGTGGCGAAACGCTGCTGGAAGGGCAGCCAGCCGCGGCCGGCGAGCGCGGGGGCCACGCCGAGCCGGGCCCAGAACTCCCGCCACGCCAGGGGGTCGAGGGTCTCGACCTCCACGCGGTCGTCGTCGGACGTCTCCAGCGTCGCCAGGCCGTCTGTCTGGGGTACGTCGGATGGGGCCACCGGCACATCCGGCTCGGGTGCACCGGAGCCGGCACGGGCCGTCGCGGCGGCGAGGTACTGGCCGACCGCCAGCAGTGCCCCCTGCGCCACCGAGGTCCGCACCTCACGCAGGTCCAGGCCGCGGGCCCGCGCGACGCGGAGAGCGGTGGCGCCCTGGGCGGCGAGCACTCCCGCCACCACCGAGGCGTAGTCGACGGCCAGTGGGAGTGGCCCGCCCGTCGCCCGGCCGTGGACATACATGAGACCGCAGGCGGCCTGTACGGCGCGCTCGTCCGGCAGGTCCGCCTCGACCGGACCCGCCCAGTCGACGGTGTACCGCACCGTTTCCCGGCCTGGGCCACTCGTCTCTCGCAGGTCCGGCGCGGCGTGCCGCAGCAGCCGGCCGGCGATCGTGGTGGCGACGGCCGGCCGGGCCGGGGTGCGCAGGCGCGGTGTCACGGTCGCTCCCGGCCGGGCCGGCGTCCCTGCACCGAGTAGAGGACGCTGGAGGCCGCGCGGAAGGACGGGTCCTGCATCAGCCGTCCCAACCGGTCCAGGTCCTCCTGGGTCATGCCCTGTTCCGTCAGCCGGTCCCGGAGGTTGCGGGTGTGGTTCAACTGGAGTCCGAGGCCGGGGTCCTGGGCGTGCCGTACGCCGATGTGGAGGTGGACGTCGATGGCGGTAAGCCCCGCCGCCCGCAGGGCCGCCGGCACCTTCCGCCCCCAGTGCGGATCCCCGCCCGCAACGCGCAGCGCTGCCGTCTTGGCCCGCAGGAACCGGACATAGAGCGTTTCCGCCTCCGCGTCCGGGGTCAGCAGGGGCGGCTCGTAGGAGGCGTCGATCTCGTCGATCTGCAGGAGGCCGCCGGGTTTGAGAGCGCGCAGGAGCTTGTGCAGGACGGCGTCGCGGGTGGGCACGTGCTGCAGGACCAGGCGGGCCACCACGAGGTCGTAGGCCGCCTCCGGAAGCGGATCGCGGGCCACGTCGAGCACGGCGACCTCCAGGCCCGGCGTGGGTGCCAGGTCGCGCGGGTCGAGGTCGGTGGCGAGCACGGACCCGCCCGGTGCCACCCGGCCCGCCAGCCAGCGCGCGATGCTGCCACCACCGGCGCCGACCTCCAGGCAGTGCCAGCCCGGGCCGACACCGGCGGCGGCCAGGCGGGGCAGGGTCACCGGGTCGTAGGCGGCGGCCAGGCAACGGTGCTGGTCGCGGCTGTGCGCGCTGCCGTTGCCGAAGACCGCGTGGGTGCCCTCCCGGGCGGGAGCGGGCTGGGACACGGTGTGGCTCCTCTCGTCAGAACGCGGCCCGGCCAGGCCCGGCGTCGTCATGTGCGGCCCGGACGGACTCGGAATCGTCATGTGCGGCCCGGACCGGCTCGGAATCGTCATGTGCGGCCCGGACAGGGCTCGGCGGCCGACACCACCGGGCTCGATACCGCCCCGTGAATCCGTCGGCGGGCGCCTACCCGGGCTGTCCGGTGCCGTCGAACCGGGGCCCGGACAGGCCCGGCGGCCGACATCGACGAGCTCGATGGCTCAGCCATGCACCCGGCGGGCGGGCATACACCCCGGCGGAAGGCGGGCTGTACCCCGGCGAGACTCCTCTCTGCGGGGAGCGGCCCCGACAGCCCGGCGCCGTCGAACCGCGGCCCGGTCATGTCCAGCGGCCGATGCCGGCGGGTGCGGTGCCGGTGAGCTGCCGTGCCAGGGCCGCGCGGCGGACCTTGCCGGTGCCGGTGCGGGGCACCTCGTCCCAGGTGAGGACGGCCGGGTCGCGCAGCGCCGGCAGTCCGTGCGTGGCCTGCTTCCAGGCATCCGGGTCCAAGCGGCCGTCGGCGGTGACCACGACGGGCAGCGGATCGCCGTCCGGGGCGCCGAGAACCACGCATTCCAGGACCTGCGGCAGTCGCTGCTCCAGTACGTCCTCGGTCCGCAGGCAGCTCATACCGGGCAGGGTGTCGGCGGCGCGGTCCAGGAGACTGACGCTGCCGTCAGGGTGGTGAACGCCCATGTCGCCCGTGGACCACCAGTCACCCACGCGTTTGGCGTCCCAGCGACCCTGTTCGGCGACATAGCCCAGGGCGAGGGAAGCGGTGCGGACGAGGAGCAGACCGGGACGGCCCCGCGGCACCGGCCGCAGCGTGTCCGGGTCCACCACGCGCAGCCGGGTCCGGCCCGGCACGGGACGGCCGAGCCGGCGCGCCGTGGTCTCCGCGTCCGGTGCGAGCGCGGAGCGCCGCGTGTGGAAGCGGAACGTCAGCGGTCCGGTCTCGGTCTGGCCCCAGCCCTGCATCCACAGCGGGCGGGCGCGGCGGCTGGCTGTCAGGTACGCGCGCAGGGCGGGCGGGTGCACGGCGTCGTAGGTGCTGATGTACAGGCGGACGTTCCGGAACGGGTTGTCCAGCCGGGTGGTGAGCGGCCGCAGCCGGACGTAGGAGGCGGGCAGGGCCTCGACGACGGTGGGTGGGTGGGCTCGAAGCAGCGGGTCGGCGGTCCCCGGGTCGTCGCCGGTGAGGACCACGATCCCGGCGGGCGCGCGCGACACGACCACGGCCGTCCAGCAGAAGGTGCGTCCGTGTCCGTATGCGCTGGCGTTGGCCAGGATGTCGTCCGGGCGGATGCCGATGCCAGGGCAGCGCACCGCTTCGAAGCGGGCCAGCTTGTGCACGAGTGTCCGTGTGGAGTGGACGACCAGCTTGGGCACGCCGGTCGTCCCCGAGGTGTGGTGGATGACGAGGGGTTCGTCGTCGTAGCGCCGCACCGGTACGCAGGGGCGGGACGCGTCCAGCGCGGCCAGGTGGACCGCGCCGGGCACGGCGGAGTCGACGGTGACGAGGATCCGGGCCGGTTCGCCGGCGTCGGTGCCCCGGCAGCGGGCCAGCACCGCGGAGGTGGTGACCAGCGCGGCGGGCCGCAGCCGCTCCAGCAGGGCGACGAGGTCCGCGGTGGCGAGCCGTGCGGACAGCAGCGCGGGTACGGCGCCGAGACGGACCGCGGCGCACCCGAGCAGGTCGTAGTCCCAGTGGTTGTCCTTCACGATCGCCACGCGGTCCCCGGGACCGACCCCGGCGTCGGCGAGGCGGGCCGCGGTGGCGCGGACCAGGCCGGCGAGTTCGGTGACGGTCCACCGGGTGCCGGCCCGAGGGGCGATGTCGAAGGGCCGGTCCAGGTGGACCACGGTCCGGGCGCCGCCCGCCGCCGCGTCGTCGAACAGGGTGCCCATGTCATGCGGTCGCAACGGTCTCCTCCGCTCGGTCGGGGCCGGCCGGGGAGTTCCGTCCGACCCTGCTCAGCACGCGTGACGCGGCCAGCGCGCCCGCCCGCACGGCGCCCTCGGAGGCGGGCCGCAACATGAGCCAGTCACCGGCGTACTCCACCGCGCGCACCGGCCGGGACAGGAAGCCGGCGCGTTCCCGCAGGGCCTGGGGTGTGGCTTCCGGCAGGCCGTGGCGGAAGGCGTGCACGAGACGGTGGCGGCAGGCGCCGCCGATGCCCGGGACATAGCGTTCCGCCGCACGGACGAGGACGTCGGCGGCCTCGTCGGGAGGGGCGTCCAACAGCTCGGGGACCCGGCGCGGAGCGGCCACGAGGGTGACCAGGCCCCGGCCGGCGGGGACCCGGCCGGGGTCCTTGGCGTGGTCGACGACGACGCCGGAGAGCACGTCCTCCTCGGCGGCCGGGGTGAGCAGAATGTGCACCGGCCGCCGGGCGTCGGGGGCGAGGGGGCGGTCCAGCAGGCAGCTGACCTTCAGCATGGGCGTGAAGGTGCAGGCGGTGAGGAACGGCTGCTCGTCGGCGCGGGCGTCCGGGCGGAGGACCGACGCGACGGGTGCCGGTACGGCGAGCACCGCGGCCCGCGCGGTGACCTGCCCGTCGTCGAACCGCAGTACGGCGTGCCCGCCCGCGTCGGTGACCTCGCGCACGGTGCGGCCGGTGACGACGTCGGTGTCGGCGGCGAGCCGGCGGGCCAGGAAGTCCATACCGTCCCGGTAGGTGCGCCAATGGGACGGGGAACCGGCCTCCAGCAGCAGGCTGACCATGGGGGCGGCCGTCGACCGGGCGGTGTCCCAGCCGAAGAAGCAGCCGGCGACCGGCTGGAAGAGGTAGTCGTGCAGGTCGCGGTGGTAGCGGGCGGCCACCTCCCGCACGGTGGCGGCGCCCAGCGGACTGTGCTCGGGACGGTCGCCGTCGAATCCGGCGCGGCGACGGCCGGTCCAGGCGGAGAAGACGGCCAGGTCGAGCCGCGCCCGGGCGGACAGGCCCGCTCCGGTGGCCACGGCCGTGCCCTCGCCGACGCCCAGGTGGGCGCGTCCGCCGCGCCAGACGGCCACCGCGCCGCCGACCCGGGGCACGTCCTCGGGAGTGACGCGCAGCCTGCGCAGCAGCTCCCACGTCGCGCGGTAACCGCGGGACGGGACCTGCTCGGCGCCCGTGTCCACCGTCCAGCCCTCCTGGCGGATGCTGCGCATCCGGCCGCCGACTTGCGGCAGTTGCTCGTACACCCGGACGGCCAGCCCGGCGCGGCGCAGTTCGTGGGCGGCGGTCAGGCCGGCGATGCCCGCGCCGACGACAGCGACATCGAGATCGGGCTTCATCGGGCGGCTCCCGTTCCGACGACGACGTTGGCGACGGTCATCAGCACCACGCTCAGCCGGTGCACCGCGAAGCCCGTCCGGCGGGCGGTCATGATGTCGCCGCGGACGAACCCGGTCAGGTACTGACGGGCCCGCAGCGCGGTCGCCGGCAGCATCAGCAGCACGAACCACCAAGGGGCCACCCCGGTCGCCGAGGCGACGGCGCCGATGAGGAACTCGGCGACCGACAGGGCTCCGATGAAGACGGCGTTGCCCCGCTCGGAGACCAGGGCGGCCACGGTCGGACGGCCCACGGCCCGGTCGCCGGCCACGTCGTTGGTGTTGGAGTAGACGCCGAACATCAGCGGCCCGAATCCGAACAGCACCGCCTGCACCATCAGGAAACCGGAGAAGCCCCCCGTCACCAGGCCGTAGGGAACGATCACCAGCACGGCGCCGAGGGCGACGAGGAACGCCTCCTGGAAACCGTGATAACTGATCTTCAGGCCGTACGAGTACTGCAACGACACCGCGAACAGCGCTCCCGCCGTCACCAGTGCCCACAGCGGGTGGTGCGGCGCGAGGGCGGCGGCGCCCGCCCACAGCACCGCCCCGGCCGCAGCGCAGGCCCAGGCGAAGCGCAGCGCCTGGGGCACCGTCAGCGCCCCGGCGACCAGGGGTTTGCGTGCCTTGCTGCGCAGCGGGTTGTCGGGGCCGTAGTTGGCGAGGTCGCTGCCGTCCCGGAACCCGGTGACGTCGTCCAGGGCGACCATCGCCATGAGGACCGCGACTTCGCCGGCCAGGAACAGCGCCAGCACCAGTGCCTGCCGGGCGGTGAAGGCGCCGGCCGGGAACAACGCGGCGGTCAGGGCGAGGAAGATGCCGAGGTAGTAGTCGTACACGTCCAGCTTGCCGAGCCGCGCGTAGGCGCGCAGTCGGCTGTGGCCGTGGACGGTGGCGGCCGGACGGCCGACCGCGATGTTGTCCGTCATGGGTGACCTCTTGAGAGTGGCTGCGTCCGAAGGGGGGTGCTCCTCGCCCGGGCGCTGTGTCCGGGGCGGCGGCCGCGCGTCAGCGGTGGCCGTTCGCGAAGGCGCACACGAGGTCGGCGACGTGCTCTACCTGCGCGTCGGTCAGCAGGTGGTGCACCGGGAGGGCGAGATGGCGGCGGGCGGCCTGTTCGGCGCGCGGCCAGCGGGCACCGGGCGGCGCGTAGGGAGCGAAGGCACGGTGGGCGGGCAAAGGCTGCGGATAGTAGACGTGCGTGGCCACCCCCACTCGGCCAGGTGGGCGCCGAGGGCCTCCCGGTCCTCGGCGAGGACCGTGTACACGTAGAAGCACCGGCCGTCCGGGCCTGGCGGCGGCGGTGCCACACCGTGGTCGGCCAGCGGGGTGAAGCGTTCGGTGTAGTACGCGGCGATCGCCGCCCGCCGCGCCAGCCGCGCCGGGAAACCGGAGTAGCGGTGCGTTTGGAAGGCGGCCTGGATCTCGTCGAAGCGGCTGTTGAGTCCGACGGCGTGGTGGACGAACCGGCGCCCGGCGTACTGGCCGTGGTTGCGCAGCATCCGCACCTTCTCGCCCACTGCCGGATCCCGGGTGACGACCACGCCGCCCTCTCCGGGCATGCCGCAGGTCTTGACCTGTACGAAGGAGTAGAGCCCCGCCTCGCCCCACAGCCCGGCCGGGACGCCCCGCAGCACGCCGCCCTGGGCGACCGCCGAGTCCTCCAGCAGGCGCAGTCCGTGCCGCCGGGCCAGTTCGGCGAAGCGTGGCATGTCCGCCATGACGGAGAACATGTGGGCAGGCAGCACCGCCTTGGTCCGCTTGTTGACGAGCCGCTCGGCCTCGTCCGGGTCCATGGTCATGGTGTCCGGCCGGATGTCGGCGAAGACCGGTGTGGCCCCGACATCGACCACCGAGGCGGCCAGGGGCGCGCAGCCGAACGCGGGCACGATCACCTCGTCGCCCGGACCGACGTCCATGGCCCGCAGCACCAGCGAGAGCGCGGAGGTGCCGCTGGAGCAGGCGACCACGTCGGCGGCCCCCAGGTCCTCGCGGAGCAGGTCCTCGAAGGCGGCGGTGCGCCTGCCCAGGATGAAACGCTGCTCCGGGTCGAGGCCCACCTCGCGGACCAAGCCGATCAGTGCGGGGCGGTCGGCTTCGAAGAGGGCGGGAGGGAAGAACGGGACGCCGGGAGGGAGCGATGCGGTCATGCGGTCGTCCTCGTTCCGGCGAGGAAGGGGCGGATGATGTCGCAGACGCGGTCCAGGTCGCCTGTTCGGAGATCGGGGTGGAACGGCAGGGCCACGGCGTGCCGGGCGGCCGCCTCTGCGTGGGGGAACTCGCCCTGCCGGTGGCCCAGGTGGGCGAAGGCAGGCTGGTGCGGCAGGGGCAACGGGTAGTAGACCTCGGTGCCGATGCCGTGCCGGTCGAGGTGGTCGACGAGGGCGTCCCGGTGCTCGGTCTCGATCAGGTAGACGTAGTGCACGTCGCGGTCGTCCGGTTTCCCGGCGGTGGTCCGCGGCAGGCGGATGATCCCCGGTGTGTCCCGCAGACGGGCGGTGTAGGCGTCCGCCAGTTCGGCCCGGCGCGCGATGTGCTCCTCCAGGAGGGACAGCTTGGCGAGCAGGACGGCCGCCTGGATGTCGTCCATCTTGCTGTTCGCGCCGGGCAGCGCGCTCTCGGTGGAGATGGCCGGGAAGTTGTTGAGTGTGCGGCCCGTCCTGCCGTGGTGGCGCAGGGCCTCGACGGTGGCCGCCACCTGCGGGTCGTCGGTGAGCACGGCTCCCGCGTCGCCGAGCGCACCGAGCGTCTTGGAGGGGAAGAAGGACAGGACGCCGCCCACCCCGTGCAGGCCCGCGTGCACACCGTGCCGGCGCATGCCGATCGCCTCGGCGCTGTCCTCGACGACCGTGAGGCCGTGCCGCCGGGCGACGGCGGTGACGGCTGTCATGTCGGCCATCGTGTGGAACAGGTGCACCGGCATCGCGAACCGGCTGTGTGGGGTGACGGCCGCCTCCAGCGCCGCGGGGTCCATCGCGTACGTCTTTGGATCGATGTCGACGAACTGCGGTGTCCCGCCTGCCAGTACGACGGCCGAGGCGGTGGCGAAGAACGAGTACGCCGGCACCAGGACACCGTCGCCGGGACGGACTCCGCAGGCGCGCAGCAGCAGGACCAGCGCGTCGGTACCGCTGTTGACGCCGATCACATGCCGGGCGCCGGTGTACTCCGCGAGCGCCGCCTCGAGTTGCCCGACCTGTTTTCCGTGGGAGAACTTACCGCTGTGGAAGACCTCCTCCAACACCTCTTCGATGGAAGGCCACAATCGTTCGAAAGTCGCGGCCTGGGAGAAGAAGGGAATGCGATCGGTCGTTCCCGGCACATGCGGTAATGCGCCCCCGGTGCGCGCCGGAATCTGTCCGCTGGAAGGCAATCTCTCACCTGTCTCCGTCGTGTCTGCGGAATGTCCACGCTAATCGGACTTCCGGTCGACGGGGAAAGGAAAGGATCATCTTCACACGTTCTGGGTAATGGCGTTCCGGACGTCTTGACCGTTTCCACGCGGGACAGCAACAGTGATGCGGCGCACCGGAGTTGTGCGCGGCGAGAAGAAATAAGCGCGCCCGTCTCCTTCCCGCTTACCTCTCAGGAGGCCTTGTGCTGCAGCCCCTCGTGGTCGGGCTCGGCCGGTCCGGATCAGGACTGCATCTGAACACCCTCGTCCGGCTGGCCCGGCGGACAGCGGCCACGGGTGATCCGCTCGTCGCTCTGCCCGCGGTCGGCTGCGACCCGCGTGCCGGCGCTCTGCACTCTGCGGGCATGTCCGACGAGGTCACGGCCGTCACCACGCTGGAACAGGCCCTGCAACACGTCGACCCCGCCACCGCGGTGGTCCACGTGTGCACACCGCCCCGGCTGCGCTACGACCTCCTCGCGGAACTGGCCGGACACGGCTTCCGCCGAATGATCGTGGAGAAACCCCTCGCGGCGTCCGCGGGCGAACTCGACGCCCTGGTCCGGCTGCGCCATGAGTCCGGCCTCGATCTCGTTGCCGTCGCCCACTGGACCACCTCCCGGCTCGCCGGCCAGTTGCGTCGGCTGGTGGGCGGCGGACGGCTCGGCTCCCTGCGCCGTATCACCGTCGACCAGCACAAGCCCCGCTTCCTGCGGTCCCTGGCGACCGACGGGCATCCGTCCGCCCTGGACGTGGAGATTCCCCACTCCCTGGCGCTCGCGCTCGATCTGGCCGGTCCGGCCGAGCTGCGCACCGCACGCTGGTGGGACCTGCGCTGCGAGGACCGCGGACTGCCTCGCCTGGGCGGCGCGCACGTCGAACTGGAGCACCGTTCGGGAGTGGTGACGCTGCTGCGCTCCGACCTCGGCGCACCCGTCCGGCAACGCAGCGTCGTCTGCGAGTTCGAGGGCGGGACGGCCACTGCCCACTTCCCGCTCAGCGAGGACGACGACCACGCGCAGTTGGTCATCGCCCCCTTCGACCGCGGTACGGCCGCCCCGCCGGCCGGAGTCCTCGACGCGAACGGAGTGCCGGGGGCCGGACACCACGTCTTCCGGGACGACGCCCTGACCGACTTCCTGGACGGCGCCTACCGCGGCTTCGCCTCCGGAGCGGCAGGCGTCGGGAACTTCCCGCTCGCCTGCGCGACCGCCCGGCTGCTGTGCGCGGCCCGGGAGCACTGCGCCGACACACCGCGCGCCCGCGCCGGGAGCCGCTGACATGTCCGGGAACAGCGCCACCGAGCGCCGTGTCCAGGGGTTCGGGCCGTTCGCCGGCATCGGCGACGAGGCGGCGCCCGGCACCGACGGGCAGTTGGCCGCCTTGCGGCGCCTGGGCTGGAACGCGGTCGAACTGCGCACGGTCGACGGCTCGGCCCTCGCCGACCTCTCCCCTGCCGCCTTCGGCGCGCTGGTCCGGCGGCTCGCCGAGGCCGGCGTCACCGTGACCGCCGTCGCCTCCCGGATCGGCAACTGGTCCCGTCCCATCACCGGCGACTTCGGCCAGGACCTCGCCGAACTCGACATCCTGGCCGGGCGCTGCGCGACCCTCGGCTGCCGTCTGGTGCGGATCATGTCGTACCCCAACGACGGTCTGACGGAGGCCGAGTGGGCCGATCGCGTCCTGGCCCGCACCGCCGTCCTGGCGAACCGCGCCGAGCGCGCGGGCCTGGTACTGGTACACGAGAACTGCGCGGGCTGGGCCGGGGACCGGGCCGACCGCGCGCTACGACTGCTGCGCGCCGTGGGCAGCCCGGCCCTGCGCCTGCTGTTCGACACCGGCAACGGTGTCCCGTACGGCTACCGCGCCCCGGACATGCTCCGCGACCTCGCCCCCTACGTCGCCCACGTCCATATCAAGGACGCCGTCCGCACACCGGACGGCGGCACCGCCTACACACTGCCCGGCGAGGGTGAGGCCGGGGTGGTGGAATGTCTGGAGTTGCTGGCCGCCCACGGCTACACCGGAGCACTGTCCCTCGAACCCCATCTCGCGGTGCGCCCCCACGAGGGACTGGCCCGCGCCGGTGAGGACGCCGCCGACCTGTTCGTCCGGGCCGGAAAGGCCCTGGCCGGGCTGCTGGGTGCCGGACAGCCGGTCACCGGCCCGCTGGACGGCCCGGTGTGAGCGACCTGTTCACCGACCGGCACCGGGAGTTGCTGCTGGACCTGCTGCGCCTGTCGAGCGTCAACCCCCTGGAGGCCGGCCCGGACGATCCGCCGTCCCGGTTGCCCGAGATCCTCCAGCGGTACGCGACGGCCGCCGCCGAAGCGGGATTGCGCACCGTCCACCTCGCCAGTCCGCCCGCCGCCTGCCTGGACCGTCCCGGCGTACCGTCCACGGTCCGCGCCGCCGCCGGCGATCCGCGCTTCCTCGCGGACCAGCCCAGCCTGCTGCTGCGGCTGGGACCCGAGCGTCCCCGAGCGCACACCGTGATGTTCAACGTCCATCTGGACACCGTCGCCGGACACACCCCACCGGCCTTCGACGGCGTGCGGTTCACCGGCCGGGGCGCGGTCGACGCCAAGGGACCCGCCGTGGCCCTGCTCGCCGGGCTGCAGGCCGCCGCGTCCGACCCCGCCGTCGGCCGGGACGTCACCGTCCTGCTCCAGGCCGTCGCCGGGGAGGAGGGCGGCGCCCTGGGCACCTACGGCACCCGCCCGCTGCTGGAGGCCGGGCACCACGGCCGACTCAACGTGTTCTGCGAGCCGACCGGGCTGCGCGCGCTGCCCCGGGCCACCGCCGCGATGACCGCGCGGATCACCGTCACGGGCGAGGACGCGGTGGACGACCGCCCGGACGCCGGACACAACGCCACCGTACTGCTGGGATTCCTGGCCCAGCACCTCGCCGCCCGCCTGGACGGGTCCGTACCCGGTACGCGGGTGTGCGTCGCCGGACTGCACACCGGCCGTACGCACAACCGCGTCCACGGCACCGGCACCCTGCTGATGAACCTGTCGTACCGCCGCACCGCCGACGGCGACCGCATGAAGACCGAGGTCACCCGGCATCTCGCCGACGGCCTGCGCCACTTCACCGAACGCTTCGCCCGCACCCGGGAGTTCGCGCGCACGGCGCGGGACGCGGCACGGATCACCCGGCTCGGCTGGGACAAACAGGGCCTGCCCGCGCTGGACGACTCCGACCCGTGGGCCGAGGAACTCCTGGCCCGCGCGGGAGCCCGGCCGGCAACCGGCGACCCCGGCTTCACCTGCGACGCCATCTGGGCGGCCGGCCTGGACGACGCCTTCACCACCGTCCTCGGACCCGGCTGTCTCGCCGCCAACCGTGCCCACGCGTCCGGTGAGTTCGTCGACCTCGCCGACCTGGAGGAGTTCACCGGCGTGGTCCGCCGGCTCGTCACGTTCTTCGCGGAAGCGATGCCGTCGCCGGCAGCCCACCGACCCCCGTAGAGCATCGCAAACCCCGTAGAGCATCGCGCCCCCGGGCGAACGACCTCCGAAGAGAACCACCCCGCCTCGTAAGGAATCCCGAATGACGGCACCCACCGCCCCCCGAGCGGCGGTCGAGCCCACATCCGTCCTCGTCGACCACGCGGAGCTGCAGGCTTCGCTCACCGGCCTCTTCACCGGCCACGGCATCCCTGACGCGCGGGCCCGGCTCGCCGCGGACGCGCTGTGTCACGGCGACCTGACCGGGCTGGACTCGCACGGCGTGTTCAACCTCACCCGGCTCTACCTGCCGTTGCTGGAGTCCGGCCGCTGCGACCCCCACGCCGAACCGCGGACCCTCAACGACCTGGGCGCCTGCGCGGTCGTCGACGCCCACCGCGCCCTGGGCCTGTGGGCCGCGGCCGAGGCCATGGACGACGCCGTGGCACGGGCCGGCCGGCACGGGGTCGGGCTGGTGTCGGTGCGCGGGGCCACCCACTTCGGGTGCGCCGGCTTCCACGCCGTGCGCGCCGCGCACGCCGGGATGATCGGCGTGGTCGCGAGCAACTGCGGCGGCCAGCGCATCGCACGGCCCCCGGGCGGCACGGTGGCGATGCTCGGCACCAACCCGCTGAGCGTCGCCGCGCCGGCCCTCGACGGACACCCGTTCCTGCTGGACATGAGCACCACCGTCGCGCCCACCGGGCGGGTCCGTGTCGCCGCCCGCCGTGGCATCCCGGTGCCCGACGGCTGGTTGGAGGACGCGGCGGGCGAGCCGGTGACGGACCCGTCCGCCTTCGACCGCGGCGAGGCCTTTCTGCGCTGGCTGGGCGGCACGGCCGAGACCGGCGTCCACAAGGGCTACGGGCTCGGCATCGCCGTGGAACTGCTGGCCGCCGTGGTGTCAGGCGCGGCCGTGGGACCCTCGCCCGCCGCCCTTGAAGGGGACGGTACGGCGCACGGCAGCGACGACGACATCGGCTTCTTCCTCCTCGCGATCGCCCCGGAGGTGCTGCGACCCGGCGCGGACTCGGCCGCCGCGACCCGGTCCCTGTTCGGCGCGCTCGTCGGCTGCCCGCCGGTGTCCGGCGGCGAGCCGGTGCGCTACCCGGGCTGGTGGGAGGCGGAACTCGCCGCCGAGCGTCGCCGCCACGGGATCCCCCTGCCCCCGCACCTCCACGCGGAACTGACCGCCCTCGGTCTCCTCGGCGGTACCGGGAGTCCGCGATGACTCGGCCCTTGCAGCTCGGCGTCGTCGGTCTGGGCGCCATCTCCCCCTACTATCTGGCCGCCGCGGAACGGCTGCCCGAGTGGCAGCTGACCGCTGTGTGCGACGCCCGTGCCGAGGCCCTGGAGCAGTTCCCCGGCCGGGCGGCACGCTTCACCGACCACCGCGCGCTGCTGGACCGGGCGCGACCGGACGCCCTAGTCGTGGCCGTTCCCAACGACGTTCACCTGCTCCTGTGCCGGGACGCGCTGGCCACCGGCGTCCCGGTCTGCGTGGAGAAGCCCCTCGCCCTGACCGCGGCCGAGGGTTCCGTGCTGGTGGATCTGGCGCGGCGCCGCGGAGTCCCGCTGATGACGGCGTTCCACCGCCGCTACAACACCGCCGTCCACGCACTGGTGCGCCGGACGGCGGGCCGGGAGATCCGCTCCGTCCGGGTCCGCTATCTGGAGCGCATCGAAGAGCATCTCGGCGGCGAGGACTGGTACCTGGACCCGGCCCGCTGCGGCGGCGGCTGCGTGTCCGACAACGGCCCCAACGCCCTCGACCTGGTGCGGCTGCTGCTCGGTGAACTCGCCGTCACCGGCTGCGAGATCCACCGCGACGGCTCCGGCGTCGACCGTCAGGCGATGATCCGTCTGCGTGGCCGCACGGGAGCCACGGCCTCGGTCGAGCTGGACTGGTCGTACCCGGGGGAACGCAAGGACATCGAGGTGGAGTTGGCCGGCGGCGAGATGCTGCACGCCGACATGCTGGCCGGACACACCGGCTTCAAGGGGTCACTGTGGCACGAGTACGAGGCGATCCTCACCGAGTTCGCGGCGCTCGTCCGCACCGGTGCCCCGGCGGGCACGGGAGCGCACGGCGGCCTGCCCGCGCTCGAACTGGTGGAGGCGGCCTATCGCTGTGCCCGGCCCGCACCGAATACGACGGCGGCGGGGGCGGGCCGGTGAATCCGGCGGAGGACGGCCCGAAGCGCGCCGTGAGAGCATCACTGGTCAAGGTGCTCGTGCACCGCCGCACGGACCGCGGCATGCGGCTGGAAGAGCACGCGGCACGCTGCGTACGCCGGGGCGAGGTGCACGAACTGGTCACCACCGACCAGTGGGACCCGCGCTCCGGCGCCCGGATCGACCGGGTGGGTTTCCTGGGCTTCGCCGAGCTGCTGTGCGGCGGTGTGATCGACCGGGGTGACCTGGTGCGGGTCGGGGACACGACAGTCGGCACGGTGCTCGGCTTCGACGCCTGTCACCTTCCGAACCACTACAACATCCTGATCCACGCGGCGCGTCCGGTCAGCGGCCGGGACCTGGGCCTGCGGCCGGAGACCGTCGTCACGTTCGTCCAGGGCCGGGCCGGGGACCACGGCACGGTCCCCGCACCGCCCGGCGCCTGACAGTCCCGCGCCGAAGCGGTCTCCGGCAGGGCATCCACAGACGCGGGTGACGAGAGGACAGACATCCGCGAGACGGTTCCGGACAGCGCTTACGCGGAAGCGGACGCGTACTCTCCTGCTCCAGACAGCGCCACCGCACAACAGGCGGACATGAGCAACGCGCCATTTCGCGAACAAACGGTCGCGCACCGGATGGCGCCGGCCCGCTGAACGGGCGGCGCCATCCGGTGACTCCGGAACCCGGGTGGTCGCCCACCCGGGTCAGAGCTGCCGCTCCGGCAGGTCAGCCGAGCAGCTCGACCTCCAGGCGGCCGAAGTGGAAGTCGCGGACGGTTTCCAGCAGTTCGTCCTCGGACAGCCTTCCGTCGCCGTTCCTGTCCACCTTCTGGAAAATGTCCCCGGCCTGGGAGACCGGCACGCCGACAGCGGACAGCCAGGCCTGGAACTCACGGGCGTCGATCTCGCCGTCGTGGTTGTCGTCGCACAGGCGGACCAGCGCCTTCACGATGGGAGAGAGCGCGCGGTTGAAGCTCGCCTCACCATCCTTGAACAGCAGCTCCCCCGTGGCGTCGAGGAACTGCTCCCGGCTGATGGCGCCACCGGCCGGGACGCCGGCCTTCTGGGCCAGGTGCTGGTACAGCCCCTGGAACGCGCTGTGGAGCTCCTTCACTTCCGGGGAGTCGGCGCTCTTGCCGAGGTTCTGGGCGATCCGGGCGGCCTCGCCCTGGAGGTCGCTCGCCTCCAGGACGCCGTTGCCGTTGGTGTCCCACTTCTCGAAGCGCTTCACCAGGCGGTCGTTGGCGACAGCGGTGCTCATGTGTCTCTCCCTGTCTCGGACGGAGGTCCGATGGTGTCGGATGGTGTCGGATGGATGACGGACCGCGGCACCTGGGCAGGGCCGCGACCGCGCAGGGCGGTACCGCTGCGCGGGCTCTGGGGCCGGCGAAGGCCGGCAGGAGGAGACGCCGGCTCAGGGCCGGCGCGAGGAGGCACCGGCTTACGCCGGAGCGAGGAGATCAGAGAAGGGTGACGCGGCTGCCCACGGCCTTGCCGCGGGTGTCGAGCAGGACGCAGCGAGCCTGCCCCAGTGCTTCCCTGGCGTAACAGGCGTGATCCTGCAACAGGATCGCCATATCGGCCTGGGCCATGGCTTCCTGGAGGTTTTCGGCGCGCGGCAGAGACCGGCCGCCGACAGTGAACTCGGCTATGTACGGGTCGTGGTAGGACACCTCGGCACCGGCGGCGAGCAGTCCTGCCGCCACCGGGTGCGCCGGTGTCTCCCGCACATCGGCCACATCCGCTTTGTACGTGATTCCGAGCAGCAGGACCCGCGCGCCCTCAGGGCGGCCCAGGACCTCGGTGAGCAGGGCCAGCGCTCGGTCCACGACATGGTTCGGCATACGGCCGAGGACCTCGTGGGCGGCTGCCAGCGTACGGAAGGCGAAGCCCTGGGATTCGGCCCGCGCTGCGAGATAGCGGGGGTCGACGGGTACGCAGTGCCCGCCGACGCCCGGTCCGGGCCTGAACGGCGCGAAGCCGAACGGCTTCGACGCGGCGCAGTGCAGCACGTCCCAGATGTCGATGCCGGTCTCGTGGCAGAACATCGCCACTTCGTCGACCAACGCCATGTTGACGTACCGGTAGGTGTTTTCGAGGAGTTTGGCCATCTCCGCCTCCCGCGTTCCACGGGCGACGACGAGATGGTCCACGAACCGGGAGTAGAACGCGACGGCGTACTTGGCGCACAGAGCGCTGCAACCGCTCACGACCTTCGGCGTGTTGCGGATGGTCCACGTCTCGTTGCCGGGGTCGATGCGCTGCGGCGAATACGCCAGGTGGAAGTCCTCGCCCGCCTGCAGCCCGCTGCCGTGTTCCAGCAGCGGGCGCACGACGTCCTCCGTGGTGCCGGGATAGCTGGTGGACTCCAGGACGACGAGCATGCCGGGGCGCAGCCGGGCGGCGACGGCCCGGGCTGCGTCCTCGACCGCGGACAGGTCGGGTAAGCGCTCCGGTGTGAGTCCGGTCGGCACACAGATCACCACGGTTTGAGCGCCGTCCAGGACCGCTGGGTCGGTCGTGGCATGAAAGCCCGCGTCCAGCATGACCGCGACCTCGGCGTCGAGGACGCCGCCGACATGGGAGCGGCCTGCGGCGAGTCCGGACACCACCGTGCCGGACACGTCGTACCCCACGGTCGCCAGACCGGCCGAGACCGCGGCTCTGGAGAGCGGCAGCCCGACGTGCCCCAGTCCGATGACGACGAGATCGGCGGCCATGTGTGTACGTTCTCCAGTGTGTGGGGGGGGAACGGGAACAGGGGTGGCTCAGGCGGAGAAACTGCCGCTGCCGGGCGCCACATGCGAGCCGTATCCGGGCTGCACGGTGAGGCCGGGGGTCAGACAGAACGGGTCGGCGTAGACGGTGACCGGACGATCGGTGTGGTTCGTCAGCACATGCGCGTCGGGCGGAAGCTTCTGGCATCCGTGCGGGTCGCTATAGGCAGTCAGCGGCGTCGATTCCGTACTGAACACCACAACGTCGCCCTGCTCCGCCGCGGCAGCGGTGCCGCTGGCGGCGTTTGCCGCGAGCAGCGCACCGGCGGCGAGCATGAAGGCACGGGCACAGCGCATGCATTGGTCCTTTCGGTAGCGTGTTGTCGAAATGATTCTTTTCGGGAGATGCACCCGTTAAGCACGGGCGCACCCTGATGCGCCCGTATCAGCGACGCCGTCAAATGAAGTTGACGCATCGGTTGGTGATCTGCGCGCCCCGTCGGTATCGGACGCGCTCGGGGCCTGGCATGGGTTCACCGTCACGGCGAGAAACCGGTTCCGGCTCAGGCGATCCCTCGTCGGTTCCCGACCAGCGCCCCCGGGGAAGGACGTGCCGCCCGCGGCAGCATCAAGGGCGGCAGCGCCGCCAAGCACGTCATGTATCACCACGTCTGCGGCGAATGGCGGCTGGCCGCTCCCCTGCGCGGCATGGACCCGTAGAGCTCGTAACACGATCATGGTCGGGCCTTCTTGAGGCGTCTCCAGCAGATGAGGCTGCAGGCCAGCGAGATGAATGCGTCGTGGAGTTCGGTTCGGCGTTCCCAGCGGACGGCGAGGTGCTTGAACTGGTGGAGGAGGGCGAAGGTCTGCTCGACGACGTAGCGGAGTTTGCCCAGGCCTTTGATGTTCGGGGCGCCCTTGCGGGAGATGACCGGCAGGATCCGTCGTTTGCGCAGCTCACGCCTGTTGGGGTTGGAGTCGTAGCCCTTGTCGCCGAGGAGTGAGTCGGGGCGGCGGCGCGGACGGCCGGGCCGTCCGGCCACGGGCGGGACGCCGTCGACGAGGGCGAGGGTCTGGGTGACGTCGTTGACGTTGGCCGCGGTGGTGATGACCTTGAGCGGGGTGCCGCGTCCGTCGCAGATCAGATGGTGTTTGCTGCCTGTCTTGCGCCGGTCGACCGGCGACGGACCGGTGTCGGCTCCCCTTTTTTCGCGCGGATGTGGGAGCCGTCCACACACGCGCGGGACCAGTCGAGTTCGCCGGCCGCGTTCAGTTCGGCCAGCAGGATGCGGTGCAGCTGGTCGAAGACCCCGGCCTGCTGCCACCGCTCCAGCCTGCGCCAGCAGGTCTGTCCCGATCCGAACCCCAGCTCCAGCGGCAGGAGTTGCCAGGCGATGTCCTGGTGGAGCAAATACAGGATCCCCTGCAGACACAGCCGGTCGTCCACCGGCCGCGGGCCCGGCGCCTTCTCTGGCCAGGGCGGCAGCAACGGCTCGACCAGCGCCCACAAGTCGTCGTCCACGATCCACGGCCGGGTGCTCACACATCACGAACGGCCGAATCATCACATCGGTCACGCCCGACCAGGACACCTCTACAAGATCGTGTTACGAGCTCTTATGAGAAGTGAGAGGACGCGTTGTCGTTCTTCAGAGCGGAGATCAGGTTCGTGATGTTGCAGTCCCCGTACGGACCGTTCTTCGCGAAGTACTGAGAGGTGCCGCCGTAGCCGGAGCTGAAGTACACGCGGTAGTTGTCGTCTCGGGCGCAGTTCTGCACGGACGCCGCGTTGTTCTTCATGTACTGGCCGTTGCCGTTGCCGCGGTTACCGAAGACGTACCGGTAGGTCGTCAGTGACGATCCCTGGTACTGGCTCGTGCCCCAGTGGTCGGACACGTTGCTGTAGAACGTCGTGTACGCCGACTTGATGTAGCCGTCCTGGATGGCGATGTCCTTGGAGTTGTAGAACAGCCACAGGTCACCGTAGGAGCAGGTGATCCATCGAACGTCACAGTTGTCCGTGACGGTGTACTCCGCCGCGTTCGCCGGCTGGGCGGTCGCCATCACAGCCGCCACGGCTGCGAAGGACGTGGCGCAGGCAGCCAACTTCGCCCTGAAGTGGGCACTCCTCATCACAGCTCCACCGACAGGTCGCTGATGTGAAGGGGATCTTCGCACCCCGAACCGTGTCATGACCATGAACTTTGCCTGATCTAGACCGGCAACCCATCACCGACTTAGGCTAGGCTAAGCTAATCAACTCCATGGAATCTGGAACGCGTTGCTCGGGGGGAGAGAATCAGCCATGGGCCTGCCGGACATCGGCTCCTACTCCATGCCGGATCGCTCCGCGATCCCCCGGTCGCAGGTCTCCTGGCGGATCGACCCGGCCCGTGCCGCGCTCCTGGTCCACGACATGCAGAACCACTTCGTCCGGGCCTTCCCCGCCGGCCGCGCCCCCGTGGTGGAACTCGTCGCCAACATCGCCGCGCTCCGGGAACTCGCCGGCACGCTGGACATGCCGGTCGTGTTCAGTGCGGAGCCGGCCGGGCAGCCGCCCGCGCAGCGGGGGCTTGCCGGTGACATGTGGGGGCCGGGGATAGGAGACGAGCCGGACGCCGCGGCGATCGTCGCGCCTCTCACGCCCCGCCCCGGGGAGCACCTCCTGGCGAATGTGCGCCACAACGCCTTCCTGCGCAGCCATCTCGGCAGGCTGCTGCGCTCCCAGAACCGGGACCAGCTGATCATCTGCGGGGTGCACGCGCACCTCGGCGTCCTGCTGACCGCCGCTGACGCCTTCATGAACGACATCCAGCCGTTCGTCGTCGCCGACGCGGTCGCCGACTTCTCCGCCGAGGAGCACACCTTGGCGCTCCGGTGGGCCGCGCGCAGTGGCGTGGTCTGTACGACGGACGGGCTGCTGCGCGGCCTGCTTCTGCACCGGGAGCGGAGGAACGCGTGACGACTGCGGCACGCGGCGTCGATACCGACCCTCGACTCACCCTTGATTTGGAGTGAATTCGTGAGCGTGACCCAAGCCGACCCGGTCGCGACAGGCTCTTCTCGCCTTCCCCGGCCGCCGGGAGAACTCCTGGGCAGCGCGGTCGTCGTGAAGTTCGGCGGCAACGCCATGGTGGACGCGAGCCTGCAACGGACCTTCGCCCAGGACCTGGTGGAGCTGTGGCACGCGGGTCTGCGCCCGGTCGTCGTGCACGGCGGCGGGCCGCAGATCAGCGCGATGCTCGACCGTCTGGGCCTGGAGACCCGTTTCGAGGCGGGCCTCAGGGTCACCACCCCGGAGACCATGGACGTGGTCCGCATGGTGCTGACGGGCCGGGTCCAGCGGGAGCTGGTCGGCCACATCAACGCCCATGGGCCCTTCGCCGTGGGCCTGACCGGCGAGGACGCGCACACGATGACCGCCGTACGGCGACCGGCCCGGGTCGACGGCAAGACGGTGGACATCGGGCTCGTCGGCGACATCATGGACGTGAACCCGGCGATGGTGCGCGCGCTGCTGGACCAGGGGCACATCCCGGTCGTCTCTCCCGTGGCACGCGGTGCGGACGGGCAGGTCTACAACGTCAACGCCGATCTCGCGGCGTCGGCCCTCGCCGTCGCCCTCGACGCCGAGCGGCTGGTGATGCTCACCGATGTGGAGGGGCTGTACGCGGACTGGCCGCGCAGCACCGAGGTGATCGGACGGCTGACCACCGGTGCGCTGGACGGGCTGCTGCCCGGGCTGGCGAGCGGGATGCTGCCGAAGATGGAGGGCTGTCTGCGGGCCGTCCGCGGCGGCGTGCGCAAAGCGCATGTACTGGACGGCCGGGTGCCGCACGCGGTACTGCGCGGCCTCCTCGCGGAGACCAGCCCGGGCACGACCGTGGTTCCCGACGCGGATTCCGACGCGGTCTCCGACTCGGTTTCCGGCGTGGTCACCATGTCCTGACCAGGACCTGCGCGTTGCGCCGCGGGTCCAGGGACTCCGCCCAGGACCGCGGCGCCTGGCATGCGGTCGTGGGCGTGAAGCCGTAGCGGAGGAACAGTCCGCCTCCGCCGGTGGTCGCCGTGAACAGGGCGTCGAGCGATCGGGCGCGGGCCATGGCCAGGACCGCGCGCAGCAGCCCTGCTCCGGCTCCGCTCCCCTGCTGGTGCTCCGTCACGCAGAAGTTGTAGACGACGCCTGCGGGTCGGGCGCCTTCTCCCCCGCCGGGATACGCCCGCATGCCCACGCACCCTTCCAGGGTGCCGTCCGGTGCCTCCAGTACGAGGAAGTCAGCGGCACGGTCGGCGTAGAGGGAGACGGGGCGTTCGCGCAGCGCTCCCGAGCGTACGAAGGGGAGGGACAGGGCGGCGAGTGCGGTGGCGTCGTCCGGGCGAGCGGTGCGCACCGAGGGTGACGGCGCGAGAAGAGCGTGCGGCAGCGCGGCAGGGCGCGGCATAGCCGTGGTCAAGGGAATCCTTCCTCGGTACCGGGGCCGGGCCCGGATCAGACGCGCGGACGGCTCGGGCGGCCGTCGACGTACGTCTCGACCACCTCGATGTCGCCTATGCGGGAGGTGTCGACGCGCCGGGGGTCGTCGCCGAGGACGACCAGGTCGGCGCGTTTGCCGGGGGTGAGACTCCCCAGACTGTCCTCCCAGTGGCAGGCGTGGGCGCCGGCGACGGTGTACGCGTGCAGTGCCTCGTCGACGGTGACGGCCTCGTCCGGGCCGATGAGCTGTCCCGAGGCCGAGGCGCGCTCGACCATGAACTGGACGGCCCGCAGGGGCGATCCGTCGGCGACGGGCCGGTCCGAGCTGCCCACCAGCGGGATGCCGTGATCCAGGAACGCCCGGCCCCGGTACATCCACGGTGCCCGTTCCTCGCCCATGATCGACGCGTAGTCGTCGCCGAAGTACCGCAGGAAGTTGGGCTGGATCACCGCGCTGACGCCGAGTCGCGCGAAGCGCGGGAGCTGGTCGGGACGGATCAGACCGGCGTGTTCGATGCGGTGGCGGGCCTCGGGCCGGGGCCGCAGGCGCTGGGCGCGGTCAAAGGCGTCCAGGGCCAGATCGGCCGCGCGATCGCCGATCGCGTGCACGGCGAGCTGCCAGCCGGCGAGGTGGCCGTCCACGATGAGGTCCGCGAGCGTCTCCGGGTCGTCCTGCAACTGCCCCGTGTGGTCGAGCCCTTCGTACGGGCTGGTCAGCGCGGCCGTACGGGCCATCATGCCGCCGTCGGTGTAGATCTTCAGCGCGCCCACGGAGAGCCGGTCGTCGCCGAACCCGGTGCGCAGGCCGAGGTCGAGTGCCCTCGGGATGCCATCGGTCTCGTGTGCCAGGACCGGGCTCAGCCGGTCCCCCGACACCATCAGCTGCACACGCAGGGGCAGCAGGCCCTTGTCCCGGGCGAGCTGGTAGGCGCCGAGTTCGACGGGGCTGTGGCCGAAGAGCCTGCCGCCGATGCCCGCTTCGGCGCAGGCGGTGACGCCCTCGGCGACGCAGGTGCGGGCGGCGCGGCCGATCGCCTCGGCCAGGTCCTCCTGGGAGTGCGGCAGGCGCAGGGCACGGGCGGCGCCCATGGCCTGCTCGGCGAGGAAGCCGTTCTCGTGCGGGACGTCGGCGGGCAGCAGGTCCAGGACGGCCGTGTTGACGACGCAGCCGTGGCCGGAGTCGTGCAGCAGGAAGATCTTGCGTCCGTCGCTGACCTTGTCGAGATCGGCTGCGGTCAGATGGCGGCCCAGCGCCCGCTGGTCGTAGCCGGCGATGCTCACCCAGTCGCCGGGGGCGGGGGTGCGGGTGACGGCTTCCGCGACGACCTCGAGTACGTCGTCGATCCGGGTGCGGCCGGCGATGCTCGGGGTGTTCTCCTTGAACCCGGTCCAGGCGAGGTGCACATGGGCGTCGATGAACCCGGGGAGCACGGTGGCGCCCTGCAGGTCGATCACCTCGCGGGCGGGCAGGGAGGTCACGGCCTCGTCGAGGCCCGCGATCCGGCCCTGCCAGATGCCCACGTCATGGGCGACCGGATGGTCCGGGTCCATGGTGAGGAAACGGGCGTTGGTCAGCCTGGTGCACAGCATCGGTGAGGTCAGACGTCCATCGTCGCGGCGAGGGACCTCGGGCGCAGGTCCGTCCAGTGGGTCTCGACGTACTCCAGGCACGCTTCTCGGGTGTTCTCCTCGAAGGCGGTCGTCCAGCCCCCGGGTACCTCGGCGAACGACGGCCAGAGTGAGTGCTGGCCCTCGTCATTCACCAGGACCAGGAAACGGCCCTCGTTGTCGTCGAAGGGGTTGGTGCTCATGTTCGAAGCCTCCTTGGAGGGCCAAGATTAGGTTAGGCTCGCCTAATTGATTGGAGCTTAGCCTTTGTCCCTTCCCTCTCACAAGGAGACGTTCATGCGCCTGGTCGCGGCCGACATGGAGGACGCCGGCGCCTTCGCCGGGTTCGGGCTGCCCGGCGCGCCCGGCACCGACGAGTTCTGGGCCGCCGCGGGAGCGCCCGCCTCGAGACCCGCCGACGACGGCGGTTGGGTGACCCTGTTCCTGTGGCGCGGGTCGGAGGCGCGGGTCGGTTTCGAGAGCTGGTCCGATCCGGTCGCCTTGCGCCGCTGGGCCGACTCGGACTGCTGGTACGCCGAGGTGCGGATGCCCGAACGCCTGCGGGTGACCTACCAGTTCCTGGTGGACGACGTGGCGTACGCCGATCCGTTCAACCCCGCCGGGGCGGGGGGTGACCGGTCCATCGCGGCGACGCCGGACGCGCCGGAGCAGCCGCACTGGCCGGCTGTGGGTGCCGACGAGGTCCTGCCCCTGCCGCGTACGCGGATCCGCTGGGCCAGTGAACGGCTCGGGGGCGGCGTACGGTGCGGGTCCATCCGGTGGGGGGCGGTGGGCCCGTGGTGCTGCTGCTCGACGGGGACGACTGGCTGTATCTGCACCCGGCCATGACCGCGTTCGACTCGGCCGTGGCCGCGGGTGAGATGCCGCCGGTCACGCTGGCCTTTCTGCCCGCCAAGGACCGGGCCGAGGAGTTCACGTGCCGGTCCGAGCTGTGGGAGGCGGTGCGGGACGAACTGCTGCCGCTGGTGGCGGAGTCGGGAGTGCGTGCCGATCTCGATCGGCTGGTGGTCGCCGGGCAGAGTCTTGGTGGGCTGAGCGCGGTGTACGCGGCGCTGGAGTTTCCCGAGTTGGTGTCGCGGGTTGCCTGTCAGTCGGGGTCGTTCTGGTGGAGGCCGGGTGCCCTGCGGGCGGCTGATCCGTTGGGGGGTCCGGTCGGGGGTGTGATCGCTGAGCGGTTGCGGGAACGGCCTGACCTGTCGGGGCTGCGGGTCGCGTTCGAGGTCGGGGAGCATGAGGCGCGGATGCTGCCGCACTGCGAGGTGGTCGAGGCCTTGGTTGAACAGGGCGGGGCGAGTGTGCGAGTTTCTCGGGCGGCGTCCGGGCATGACCGGGCGGGGTGGCGGCATGCGTTGGTCAGGGACGTGGGCTGGGCACTGAAGTAGTCTTCCGCGGGCCGGTGGGGGCTGGTCGCACAGTTCCCCGCGCCCCTGACGGGGCGCGTTACCGCGCCACCGCCAGGCAGTACGCCTCGTCGTTGGCCAGAAGGTTTCGGTGGGTGTCGTCCGCCGCGATGACGCCGTCGGCCAGGACCAGGACCCGGTCGGCGGCGTCCAGGAACGCCGGGCTGCTGGTGATGACGATGGTCGTGCGGCCTCGGCGTAGTTTCGCCACGTTACGGGCGACCAGTTGTTCGGTGACCGCGTCGACCGCCGTCGTCGGGTCGTGCAGGACGAGGATTTCGGTGTCGGCCGCCAGTGCCCGGGCCAGGGAGAGGCGTTGGCGCTGGCCTCCGGAGAGGTTCGCGCCGCGGTCGCGGACGCCGTGGTCGAGGCCTTCGCGGTGCAGGGCGACGACGTCGGTCAGCATGGACGCCTCGACGGCCTCGGGGACCGAACGGCTGGTGCCCGAGGGGTCGATGTTGGTGCGCAGGGTGCCCGCGAAGATCTCCCCGTCGTACGGGTTCACGAGGATGTGCTCGCGGACCGCCTCGACCGACAGGTCCGCCAGTTCCTGCCCGCCGATCCGTACGAGTCCTTCGTACGTGTCGGGCGGGACGTTCACGGCCAGGACGGCCGCCAGGTCCGCCGCGGCGCGCGGCTGGTAGGCGGTGATGGCGACGAACTCGCCGGCCGCCACCTGGAACCTCACCTTGTTCAGGGCGCCGCGGCGGACGCAGTCGATCTCCAGGTCCGCGCCCGGAGCCGGTCGCCCGGACCCCGGCGCCGTGACCGGCGGCGCCGACAGCACCAGCGCCATCCGCTCGGCCGACGCTCGCGCCATCATCACGTACTTGGGCATCTCCGAGAACAGCCGGAGCGGCTCCATGATGAACTGCGCCAGGCCCACGGCCATGACGAGTTCGCCGATGGTGATCCGGCCGTCGAACGCCAGCCAGCCCGCCGTCAGGGTCACGGCACCGGCCAGGACCGCGTTGAGGGCCAGCGCGGTGCCCGCGTACACGCCGTTCACCTTGGCGACGACGATCGACTGGTGCCTCGCCTCGGTGCTGACCTTCCGGTAGGAGCCGAAGGCCGCGTGGTTGCCGCCGAATCCGTGCAGCGGGCGCAGGCCGGTGATCAGGTCGGCGACCTTCGCACCGGCCCGCGCCACCCGGGCCTGCTGTTCCTGGGTGCTGCTGCCGATCCGCCGGGACATCACGCTCAGGGTCGACAGGATCGCGACGGTGCCCACGATCACCAGCAGGCCGAGCCGGATGTCGGCCATGCCCAGCGCGACGGCCGCGACGATCACCGCGACCAACGAGCTGATCAGCATCGGCACCACTTCGACGATGTCGGAGGTCTGGTCGGCGTCCTCGGTGGCGATGGTCAGGACCTCGCCGGACTTGAGGTCGACGTCCCTGGCCACCGGTTGCAGGCCGCAGGCCGCGACCTTCACCCGCCAGCGGTGTGCCTCGGTCGTGTTGGCCTTCTGCAGGATCCGCATGCCGAACCGCCACGACAGCGACACGGTCGTGATGATCACGGCCAGCGCGGCGATCGACAGGGCGAGCGCGCCGAGGCTCCGGTCGCCCCGCATCGTGTGCTCGACGATCATGCCGAGCGCGATCGGGAAGGCCGTCTCGCCGGCCTGGTAGAGGCCCATGAGGACGGTGCCGCCGGCCATGGCGCCGACGTTGCGGCGCAGGGCCGTGCGGAGGATGGCGGCCCCGGGGCGGGGCCGCTGCGTGTCAGTTGTCATCGAGGTGGCGGGCAATCGCTTCGGGGGTTCGCAGGGTGAACAGGTCTCGGATGGTGATCACGGGGCCGAACTCGCGGCGGAGCAGCCCGATCAGGCGTACCGCCAGCATGGAGTGTCCCCCGAGGGACACGAAATCGCTCACGGCGCTCACCTCGTCGTCGTCCAGGTCCAGTGCCTCGGCGAAGTACTCGCAGACCACGGTCTCGGTCTCCGTCTGCGGGCCCCGCTCCCCCACCGTGGTCAGCGCGCCGAGCGGCTTGGCCTCGGGCAGCGCCTTGGTGTCAGCCTTCCCGTTCACCGTCAGCGGGATGCTGTCGACCTGGGCGTAGTGCGTCGGGCGCAGGAAGTCCGGCAGCCCGGCGCCCACGTCGGCGGCGACCGCCGCCAGATCGGATCCGTCCAGCACGAGGTAGGCGGCCAGCCGGTAGGCGCCGTCGACCTGCGGGTCGGGCTGGGCGACGGCGGCGACGAACCGGACCGCCGGGTGCGCGGCGAACACGGCCTCGACCTCGCCGAGTTCCACCCGGTGGCCCCGGATCTTGACCTGCTGGTCGGTGCGTCCCAGGTACATCAGATTGCCGTCGGGCCGGCGGACCACCAGGTCACCGGTGCGGTACATGCGCTCCCCGGGCTCGCCGAACGGGCAGGCGACGAAGCGGTGCGCGCTCTGGGCGGGCTGCCCGAGATAGCCGCGCGCGATGCCGATGCCGGACACGTACAGCTCGCCGGGAACGCCGTCGGGCAGCGGTCGCAGCCAGGGGTCGAGCACGTACACGTCGGTGTTGTCGATCGCGACGCCCACCACCGGGTCCTCGCACTCGAAGGTGCCGACGCCCAGGGTGTTGATGGTGTACTCGGTGGGTCCGTACAGGTTGTAGCCGACCGTTCCCTCGGTCTCCGCGAGCCGCTGCCACAGGGTCGGGGTGACGGCCTCGCCGCCCAGCAGCACCAGTGCGGGCCGGCGTTCCGGGTTGTCCAGCAGGCCCTCGGCCACCAGCTGCTGCGCGTAGGTCGGGGTCACGTTGATGACGTCGATCCCGTGCTCCAGGCAGTACTCCACCAGCGCGGGCGCGTCACGGCGCAGCTCCTCGTCGCAGATGTGCACCTCATGGCCGTCGGCGAGCCACAGCAGTTCCTCCCACGACATGTCGAAGGCGAACGACACGGTGTGGGCGATCCGGAAGGTCCGGTGGCCGTGCTCCGCCAGTACCGGCTCGAAGATCCGGCGCTGATGGTTGATCAGCATGTTGGTGAGCCCGGCGTACTCGGTCACCACGCCCTTGGGCCTTCCGGTCGACCCGGAGGTGTAGATCGTGTACGCGGGGTGCCGCAGCCGGTCCGGGTCGTCCGGCGCGAACGTCACGTACGGCTCGGCCTCGGGAAGAGGCCGGTCCAGTTCGATGAGGTCGCCGGTCAGCCGGGGCGAGACGGCACTCACGGTGAGGATCACGTCCGGCCGGGCGTCGTCGACGATCGCGGCGATCCGCTCGTCCGGGTGGTCCAGTTCCAGCGGCACGTACGCGGCGCCGACCCGCAGCACGGCGAACAGCGCCGCGATCCAGTCGAGGGAGCGCGGGATCGCGAGCCCCACGGTCGTCTCGGGCCCGATGCCGCGACCCGCGAGCACACCCGCCACCGCCCGGCTGCGGTCCCGGAGCTCGGCGAACGTCATCGTCGCGCCGTGGGCGACGAGCGCCACCCGCTGCGGGTCACGGTCCGCCGCCTGGTCGAAACGGTCGACGACGGTGTCGGTTCCGACATCCGTACGCTCGTCCCGCGCGGGCTGCGGACCGAGCCCCCTCAGCGCGCCCACCGGGCCGGTCGACCGGGCCAGGTCTTCGAGCACGCTCAGGTAGTCGTCGAGCAGGCCGCGGGCACCCGCGGTGTCGCCGTCGCGGTACTCCAGTTTGACCGTGAGCCGGTCGCCGGGGGTGACGACCCAGGTGAACGGGTAGTGCGTGGAGTCGTCGGCCTTCACCGCGGTGATGCCGTGCCGGGCGTTCATCTCGGCGAACGCGTCCATGTCCAGGAAGTTCTGCAGCACGAACAGGTTGTCGAACAGGGCGTCGTGCCCGCTGGCCCGCTGGATCTCGCCGAGCCCCAGGTGCTCGTGCTCCATCGCCTCGACGCGTGCCGTCTGTACGGCCGACAGGTACTCCCGGACCGACTGCGCCGGCCGGGCCCTGGTCCATGTGGGCACGGTGTTGAGCAGCACGCCGACGATGTCGTCCAGGCCCTCGCCGTCACGGCCGGAGACGGTCACGCCGAACACGGCGTCGCTGCGGCCGGTGTGCGCGCCGAGCAGCAGGCCGAACGCGCCGGTCAGTACCGAGTTCAGCGTGACACCGTGTACCCGGGCCGCATCCCGCAGCGTCTCCGACTGCTCGGCGGACAGCGTGTGCACGAGCGCGCGCGGCAGGTCGTCCGAGAGGGCCGGCGCCGGTCCGGCGAGCAGCGTGGGGCCGGGAAGCGCCGCCAGGTGCTCCGCCCAGAAGCGTTCCGATACGGCCGGGTCCTTGGCGTCGAGCGCCCGGGCGTACTCCTCGAAGCTCGGCCTGGCCGGCGTCGGGTCGAGCGGCTCGCCCGCGAGGACGGCACGGTAGGCGTCGAACAGGTCCCGCAGGACGATCTCGCGGGACCAGCCGTCCCACAGCAGCAGGTGGTAGCTGAGCAGCAGGCCGTCGCGGTCGCCGGGCAGCCGCACCACGGTCAGCCGGATCAGCGGCGGCTCGCCCGGGTCGAACCCGGTGTCACGGTCCCGGGCGCGCAGGGCGTCGACCTCCGCGTCCGTCGACAGCGCGACCGTACGGACGTCGACCCGCCGGCCGGCCTTGAGTACCTGGACGGGATTTCCGTCGTCGTCCGTGCTGAAGCCGGCACCCACGACCGGATGCCGAGCGATCACGTGTGCCATCGCCGCGGCCAGCGCGTCGGTGTCCAGGCGCCGGTCGAAGGTGAACCAGCTCTGCGCGACGTAGTGTCCGGCCGTTCCCGCCAGCTGGGCCTGGAAGAACAGGCCACGCTGGAGCGGGGTGACCGGTGCGGTGCGCTCGGCCGTCGTGGCTGCGTCGGCGATGTGCTCCAGCGCTCCGCGCCAGTGCTCGGTGATCGCGTCGGGTATGCCCTCGGCGAGGGTGAACTCGGCGAGCAGGCTGCCGGTCGCCTCGTCGGTCCAGGCGTTGACCTCCACGGCGTACGGGCTGCCCTGGTCACCGGCGGTGAGGTGCGGCGCCTGGGACTCGCTGCCCCGGCCGAGGTAGTTGAACAGCACCTGCGGGCGGGCGGTGAGCAGCGGGGCCGTCTGCGGATCGAGGTACCTGAGCTGCCCGTAGGCGACGTGGGCGCGCTCGTCCGGCTGGCGTTCGGCGACCTCTCGGGCCGCGGCGACCGGGTCGGTGTGCGCGGTGAGCCGCACGGGTGCGATGGAGGTGAACCAGCCGACGGTACGGGTGTAGTCGTGCTGTTCGAGGACCGGGACCCGGCCGTGCCGCTCCAGTTCGACCGCGAGATCGGTGGGCGACGGCTGGACGCGGGTCAGCGCGGTGCGCAGCGCCCCGCACAGCAGCTCGGTGAGTCCGACGCCGAGTGCGGCGGGTGCGGTGCGGGTGAGGCGGTCGCTCACGTCGGGGGCGAGCACGACGGTGGTCTCGCGCAGTCCGCCCACCGTGGGCAGCAGTTCGGGCGCCTGGAGCGTGGTGGTCCAGTGGCCCAGGTCGTCGAGTGCGTGGGTGGAGTGGAGCGTCAGTGCGTCGGCGTACTCGGCGTACGACGTGGTCGGCGGGGCCAGGGGCTCGTCGCGGAGGGCTGTGGTCAGGTCGTCCAGCAGGATCAGCCAGGACACCGCGTCGACGGCGAGGTGGTGCACCGTGACCACGAGGGTGCGGGTGGCTTCCAGCCAGGCGAAGGCAATGACGTTGCCGGACTCGGGGTCGAGCTGTGCGGCGGCGGTGTTCGCCACGGCCGTGGCGTCGGTGGTGTCCGGGCGTACGACGGTGACTTCGTGGGCCGGTTCGGTGCGCAGGGCCCATACGCCGTGCGTGGTACGGAGGCGCAGTCGCAGGGTTGGGTGTGCTGCGACGACCGCGTTCGCGGCGCGCTGGGCGTCCGTGAAGGTGGTGCCTTCCGGGGCTTCGAGTGTCCTGGCCTGGGCGAATCGGGTGAGGGAGCCGCCCAGTTCGCGTTGGCGCAGGATGATCGGGGTCGGGGTGAGGGGGCCGTCCTCGCGGCGGGCGGGTGCGGGGGCGGCTGTGTGCGGTGTGTTCGTCGCCAGGTTGTCGGCCAGTGCGCGGGGGGTCTTGAGGAGGAAGACGTCCCGGGGTGAGATCTGCAGGCCGAGGGTTCGGGCGCGGTTCACGACCGTGATGGCGACGATGCTGTCGCCTCCGGCGTGGAAGAAGTCGGTGTCGGGGTCGACGGCTGTGCCGGGCAGCGTCTGAGTGAAGATTTCGACGAGTGCGGCAATAGCCGAGTTCTTGTCTGCGGGCGCGTGGGGGCTGGTCGCGCCCCGCGGCGGAGCCGCATACGGATACAGCCCCGCGCCCCTTTGAGCGCGTTCGAGCAAGGCCTTCCGGTCCAGCTTGCCGTTCACCGTCAGCGGTAGGGCGTCGGTCGTGAGGACCTGGCTCGGGACCATGTGCACGGGCAGCTTCGTGGACAGCAACTCGGCGAAGTCGTCCGGCACCTGGCCCACCACATGCGCGACCAGGTGATCGCCGGTGTCCGCCACCGTGACGGCCACGTCCACCACACCGTCGAGTTCCCGTACGGCGGACTCCACCTCGCCCAGCTCGATGCGGAAGCCCTTCAGCTGTACCTGGTCGTCGGCACGGCCGGTGAACCGCAGCTCGCCGTCGAGGGTGCGGATGGCCAGGTCGCCCGTGTGGTACATGCGGGAGCCGTCGTCCGCGAACGGGTTCGCCACGAAGCGGCCGGCGGTGAGTCCGGGCCTGCCGAGGTAGCCGAGCGACACCTGGTCGCCTGCGACGTAGATGGCGCCGACCTTGCCGGGCGGGACCGGGCGGAGCCGGTCGTCCAGCAGGTAGGTGACCAGGCCGGGGATCGGGCCGCCGATCGGGCTGACGTCGTCACCCGGCCCGAAGTCCTCGTCGGTGAGCACCCGGTGGGTGACGTGGACGGTCGTCTCGGTGATGCCGTACATGTTGACCAGCTCGGGCCCGCCCGTGCCGTGCCGTTCGACCCAGCCTCGCAGCCGCCCGAGGTCCAGGGCCTCGCCGCCGAAGATGATCCGGCGCAGTGCGGGGAGGGGTTCGCCGGCGAGCCGGTCGGCCTCGATGAACTGGTAGAACGCCGACGGGGTCTGGTTGAGCACGGTCACCCCGCGCTCGCGGACGAGGCGGTGGAAGTCGACCGGGGAGCGCGTCAGGCCGTACTCGGGCACCAGCAGCTCACCCCCGTGCGCCAGCGCGCCCCACAGCTCCCAGACCGCGAAGTCGAAGGAGAAGGAGTGGAACTGGACCCACACGTCCTGCGGGCCGAAGTCCATGTCGGGCTGGGTGTTGGCGAGCAGCGTCACCACGCTGGAGTGCGGGACCGCGACGCCCTTGGGCCTGCCGGTCGATCCGGAGGTGTAGATCACGTAGGCGGGGTTGTGCCAGCTCACCTCGGGCTCGGTGGCGGCGTCCCCGACCGGCAGCTCGTCGCCCTGGACGAGCACCCGGGCCGGTACGTCCGCCCTGGCCAGCAACTCCGTGAAACGGTCGCGCTGCTCGCGGTCCACCAGGACGACCTGGGGGGCCGCGTCGGCGAGGATGTACTCCAGCCGGTCGTCCGGGTACGCCAGGTCGAGCGGGACGTAGGCGCCGCCGGCACTGACGATCGCGACCAGGGCCACGACCTGTTCCAGGGAGCGTGGGACGGCGACTGCGACCCGCTTGCCCGGACCGACGCCGGCCGCGCGCAGGGCGGAGGCCAGGTCGTTCTTGGTGTCGGCCAGTGCGCCGTAGGTCAGGGAGCGGATGCCGCCGTCGAGGCCGCACTGGGTGACGGCGGTGGCGGCGGGGTCGCGGCGCGCGGCGGTGTCGAACAGGTCGCCCAGCGTCGTCGGGGTGATCGGTGCGGGACGGCGCTCACTCCCGGGTGCCAGGTCTGTGACCAGGGCGTCCGGACGGGTGAGCAGGCCCGTGAGGATGTGGGTGAACGTGTGCAGGATCGACTGTGCGGTGGTCTCCCGCAGCAGTTCGCCGTCGTAGATCAGGTTGAAGCGCGGCCGTCCGTCGAGGGCACGCTCGACCACCAGCGTGAGCGGGTAGTGCGGGGCGCCTTCATTGACGAGGCCGGAGACGACCAGTGTGTCGCCGGGTCGTCGCAGGGCGGAGACATCTGTCGCCACGTCGAAGACCACGAGGGTGTCGAACAGGGAACCGGCGCCGGCCTGGCGGCCGATCCTCGCCAGGGAGACGTGCTGGTGCGGCAGGACCGCGCTCTGGTGCTCCCGTACCGAGGCGAGCAGGTCGCCGGAGGTGGTGTCGTCGGCCCAACGGGCGCGTACGGGGATGGTGTTGATGAAGAGGCCCACCATGTCCCCGATACCGGGCACCTCGGCGTCGCGGCCGGAGACGGTGGAGCCGAACACCACGTCGCCGCCGCGCAGGATGCCGCCCAGGGTCACGGCCCAGGCGCTGTGCACGGTCACGCTCAGCGGCACGCCGGCTTCGCGGACGGCGGCGTCGAGGTCGCCCTCGGGCTCCACGGCGATGTCGGCGAAGCGGTCGGAGGGGGTGTGGTCCTCGGCGACCAGTGAGGGGCCGGGCAGGTCGGAGAGTTCGGCGTGCCAGACGCGGTCGCTCTCGTCGTCGTCACGGCCGGCGAGCCAGTGCACGTAGTCGGTGAAGCCGCCGATCGGGTAGACGGTCCCCGGGGCGTGGTACTCGGCCAGCAGTGCGCGGAGCATCGGCGGCACGGACCAGCCGTCGGCGATGATGTGGTGCACCGTCTGGACCAGGACGTTCCGGCCGGATCCCGCGCGCACGAGTGTGTACCGCATCAGCGGGCCGGTGGCCAGGTCGAAGCCTTCGCGGCGGTCACGCTCGGCGAGGTCGCGTATCTCCTCGTCGGTGATGCCGGGGCGGTCGAGTGTGGTGAAGGGCGCCTCGACACCGCCCTCCAGCACGGAGACCACACGGCCGTCGGCGAGCGCCGTGAACCGTGCGGCCAGGTTCGGGAAGAGGGTGAGCAGGCGGGTGGCCGCCGTCGCGAGGCGGTCGGGGTCCACCTCGCCGTCCAGGGTGAGGAGTTGCTGCTCGACGTAGGCGCCCGCGGAGTCGTCGTCGAAGACGGAGTGGAAGTAGAGGCCCTCCTGGAGCGGGGTCAGCGGCAGGATGTCCCGCAGGGCCGGGCCGTCGAGGGTGTCGACGTCGGCCTGGGTGAGCGGCACCAGGGGGAAGTCGCTGGGCGAGTGGCCGCCCTGGTCGAGTGCGGCGAGGGAGGCCAGGGCCACGCGGAAGTAGTCGCCGATGGCGGTGATGTCCGCGTCGGTGAACATGCCGTCGGGCCAGGAGATGGTGGTGACCAGCTCGTAGTCGCCGGTGGAGGCTGCGGGTTCGGCGATCGCGTTGAACTCCAGGGCGCGCGGCAGGCGCATCCCCGGGTCACGCTTCTCGCCCAACTGGCCGGTGGTGCCCGCGAGCTGCCAGTCGCCGGGGGCGCCGGCGGCGAAGCGGCCCAGGTAGTTGAAGAGGATCTGAGGTGCGGGGGCGTCGAACTCGCTGCCGGCGAGGTAGCGCAGAGCACCGTAGGAGACGCCGTTGTCGGGGACCCGGGCGAGGTCTTCCTTGACCGACTTGAGGGCGGCGGCCAGATACGCGGGGGTGGTGAGGTCGGCCGCCGCGCCGGGGTCGACGGTCACCGGGAAGAGGGTGGTGAACCAGCCGACGGTCCGGGACAGTTCCGGTTCGAAGCCGGCGGAGCTCGCGACGAACTGTCCTTCGCGGCCGTGGCCTTCGAGTTCGATGTGCGCGAACGTCTGGTCCTGGCCGAGGTCGCGGCGCCAGCGGGCGAGGGCGACGGAGAGCGCGGTCAGCAGGACGTCGTTGACGCCCGCGTGGAACTTCGCGGGGATCTCGCCCAGCAGCGCGGCCGTGATCTCGGGACCGACCGAGACGGTCCGCAGCCGCTCGTGCGCGACGGTGTCGGCCTCGGACAGGGCCCGCCTGCCGATCAGCTGGTCCTCGCCCGGCAGGGGGCGCCGGTAGTAGGAGCTGTCCGCGTCGAACGCGGCGCGTTCCAGCAGCTGGGTCCAGCGCCGGAACGACGTGCCCACCGGGGGCAGTTCGATCGGCGTGCCCGAGGTGAACTGCCGCCATGCGGTGGCCAGGTCCTCCATCAGGAGCCGCCAGGACACGCCGTCGATCACCACGTGGTGGGCGACCAGGACCAGTTGCCGTTCCGCGCGGCGCCAGACGGCACGCAGCATCGTGCCGCCGTCCGGGTCCAGCCCCCCGGTGGCGAGCGCCACGCACTCCTCGACCGGCAGATCGCTCTCCTGCCAGGTCACGGACGCCCCGTCCGCCTCCGGGATGTCGAAACTCCAGGTGATGCCGCGCACCAGCTTGGCGCGCAGCATGTCGTGGTGCCGGACGAGGGCCGAGAGTGCCTCGTCGAGGGCGTCCGCGGTCAGGTCCGCCGGGGTGTTGAGCACGACGGACTGGACGAAGCCGTCGACGGCGTCCGTGGTCTCGCCGAGCCACTGCACGATGGGCGATCCGACGACGGTTCCGGTGGCGACGTCGGCGTGGTCCGCGGTGGAGACGTCCTCACGGCTCGCGACCGCCGCCAGGGCGCCCACGGTGCTGTGGATGAAGATCTGCCGTGCCGTGACGTGCAGGCCCTCGTCGCGCAGGGCGCTCAGCAGGGAGATCGCCAGGATGCTGTCGCCGCCGAGCTGGAAGAAGTCCTGGTCGACCCCGACCTCGTCGAGCCGCAGCACCTGCGCGACCGCGGCGCACACGGCGCGCTCGTCGTCGGTGGTGGGGCGGACGAGCGAGCCCGTGTCGATCGTGGGCTCGGGCAGGGCGTTGCGGTCGAGCTTGCCGTTGGCGGTGAGCGGGAACTCCTGCATCACGACGAGGTGGGTCGGCACCATGTACTCGACCATGTGCTCGCCGGCCCACGCCTTGACCTCGTCCGCCCGCAGGTCCTCGCTGCCGGCGGCCGGGATGACGTAGCCGACGAGGTAAGTGCCGCCCGCCGAGTTCTTCTTCGCGACGACGCAGGTGTGCCGGACCCGGGGGTGTTCGGCGAGGCCCGCCTCGACGTCCTCTATCTCCAGCCGCATGCCGCGGATCTTGATCTGGTTGTCGGCGCGGCCGAGGAAGTCCAGGGATCCGTCCGGGGCGAAGCGCGCGAGGTCGCCGGTCCGGTAGAGGCGGGAGCCGTCGGCGGCGAAGGGGTTGGCCACGAACCGGGAGGCGGTCAGGCCGGGGGCGCCCACGTAGCCGCGGCCCAGGAGGAAGCCGCCCACGTAGAGTTCGCCGCCGACGCCGACGGGGACCGGGCGCAGCTCCTCGTCCAGGACGTACAGCTGGGTGTTGGGGTTGGCCTTGCCGATGGACGTCGACAGGCGTTCGGCCGCGCCCCGGTAGATGACGTGCGAGACGCCGATGGTCGTCTCGGCGGGGCCGTAGCCGTGGTACATGGGGATGTCGAGCTTGGTGCGGAACCGCTCGTACAGCTCGGGGGTGAGTACCTCGCCGCCGCACCACACGTGCCGCAGGCTGTCAAGGCGGCCGGTGTCGCCGGCCATCTCCAGCAGCACGTCCAGCATGGACGACACCAGGTAGGTGAAGGTGACGCGCTGTTCGGCGATGACGCTCAGCAGGTGGTGCGGGTCGCGTTCGCCGCCGGTGCGAAGGACCACCAGCCTGCCGCCGGAGACCAGGGGCAGGAAGATCTCGTTGATGGATATGTCGAAGGACAGCGGAGCTTTGAAGAGCGACGCGTCGTCGTGGCCGAAGCCGAGGATCTCGTTGACCTGCCACAGCAGGCGTTCGCTGATCGCCTCGTGCCGGATCATCGCGCCCTTGGGCCGCCCGGTGGAACCGGACGTGAAGATGACATAGGCCAGGGCGTCGCCGTGGACGGTGACGCCGGTGCCCTCGGCGGGGTAGGAGGCGTATCCCCAGTCGCCGAGGTCGACGGCCACGGCCTCCGGTTCGGCCGGGTCGTGTTCGCCCGAGGCGTTGAGCTGCAGGACGACCCGGGCGTCCTCGATGACGACGGCCCGGCGCGCGCCGGGCCACTGCGGGTCGAGCGGCACGAACGCGTATCCGGCCTGGAGCGCGGCGAGCAGCCCGATCACCATGTCGGCGGAGCGGGACAGGGAGATGCCGACGACCTGTTCGTGGCCCAGTCCGCGCGCCATGAGGTGGCGGGCCAGCTGGCTGGAGAGCTCGGCCGCCTGGCGGTAGGTCAGCGACCGGTGCTCGTCGACGATGGCGACGGCGTCCGGTCTGGCCCGCGCCTGCTCCCGGAACATCTCGACCACGGTCGGGCGGACCCGGTCGGCCTCGTTGTCGTTCCACTCGGCCAGGGTGCGAAGCCGGGCGGCCACACTGGACGGGCCGATGGTGCCGAGGGGCCGGTCCGGGAAGTCCGCCAGGTCGTCCAGCGCGAGCTGCGCGTCGGCCGGCGTGACGTCTTCCGGGACGGTGATGCTCCGGCCGTCCGGGCTGACGTCCCAGCCGGCGGGTGCCGCCCCGCCGTTGTCGACCCAGCCGAGGACGTCGGCGAAGAGCGTGCCGGGGGTGAGGTCGATGCCGTCGGGGCTCTGTCCCGTCGCCCAGTACGACAGGCCGATGGCGCAGGCTTCGGCGATGGTCCTGTCCGGGTAGTCACCTGTGCGCCGGCGGACATCTGCCAGACGGGTGGGAGAAAGCAGTGCGAGACGAGCGCGCGGTTCCATCATCGAAGACTCAGCGTCCCTTCCAGAATATGGAGTTAGGCTAACCTAAATAAGGGTTGCCTAACTACCCTCTCGCCAAGCCCGCCACAGTCGTGCGTACCGGCCGCCCAGAGCCACCAGTTCCTCGTGTGTGCCCTGCTCCACGACGCGTCCCGCGTCCAGCACGGCGATCCGGTCGGCGGCCATCGCCTGGGTCAGCCGGTGCGCCACGAACAGCGTCGTCCGGCCCGCGCAGGCGGCCAGTACGGCCCGCTCCAGCTCGGCGGCGCCCTCGCTGCCGGCCTCCGCGGTCGACTCGTCGAGCACCACCACGGGCGCCCGGCCCAGTACCAGCCGGGCCAGGGCGATCTGGGCGACCTTGGTGACGTCCAGGCGCTCACCGCCCTCGCCGACCGAGGTGTGCAGCCCCTCGGGCAGCGCGTCGACCCAGCCGTCGGCGCCGACGGTGCGCAGGGCGTCCGTCAGTTCGGCGTCGGTCGCCTCCGGCGCGGCCAGCCGCAGATCCTCGGCGAGCGGACCGGAGAACACATGCGTCTCCTGTGTCAGGATGCTCACCAGGGCCCGCGCCCCGGCCTCGTCCAGGTCGGCGAGATCGGTCGGCCCGACCCGCACCGAACCGGCTTCCGGGATCCCGATGCCGGCGATCAGCGCGGCCAGGGTCGTCTTGCCCGCACCCGTCGCCCCCACCAGGGCGAGCGAACCACCGGCGGGAATGGTCAGGTCGACCTCCCGCAGCACCGGATCCTCGGAGCCGGGATAACGGAACGTCAGCCCCCGCACCACCACCGGGTACGAGCCGGCCTCGGCCGCCGGGACGGACTCGTCGCCCACCAGGCGCTCCTCGGCGGCCTCCCCCAGCACCCCGACCAGACGGGTCAGGCTCGCGCCCGACTTCTGCGCCTCGTCGAAGGTGAACATGATGGCGCCCAGCGGGGTGAACAGCCGGTGGAACAGCAGCGGAGCCGCCGACACCTCGCCCAGGCTGGCGGCGTCGGCCTCCAGCAGGGCGTACCCCACGACGAGGATCAGGACGAGACCGATGAACTCGGCGCGGTTCTCCCGGCCGACGAACCGGCCGAAGAACCGGAACACCTCGATGCCGAGGTCGCGCACCCGCCACGACTCGCTGGTGACCTTCTCGCGGAAGTCGCCCTCGAGGCGGTACGCGCGGACCGTGTCGATGCCGTTCAGACCGCTGATGAACGCCTGCGCCCGGTCGGCCTGGGCCACCCGCTGCTTCCGGTAGAGCGGGGCGGAGCGGGGCAGATACCAGCGCAGGGCCAGGGCGTACGCGGGCAGCGCGCCGGCGCCCGCCAGGCCGAGCCGCCAGTCGAGACCGAACATGCCGAGGGTGGCGATGACGACCAGCACGCCCGCCGAGAACACGGTGGGCACGGCCGTGCGGATGCCCTTGGACAGCACGGCCACATCGTCACCGACGCGGGAGAGCACGTCTCCCCGGCCCACTTGCTCGATCCGGGCGCTCGGCATTCCGAGCACGGCCCGGACGGCGCCCTCGCGCAGCCGGGCGAGCAGGTCCGCGCCCAGCCGTCCGATCAGATAGGTGGAGACCGCGGTGGCCGCCGCGCCGAGCAGCGCGGCGGCACCGATCAACACCCCGATCGTGACGAGGATCGAGCGTTCCTCGCCCCCGACGACCCCGTCGACCACCCGGCCGAGCAGGAGCACCGGGAGCACTTGGAGCGCCGCCCCCGCGACCGTGGTGAGCACGGTGGCGGCCGTCAGCCAGGGCATCTCACGGCAGTGCGCCGTGACCCATCGGGTGGCTTCGCGGCCGGTCGTCGTGCGCAGGGTCGCCGGGGCGGCATGCGTTTCGGTGGTGCTCACTTACTGATCGACCGACTTGACGAGCTCGTCGATCGCGTACGGCATGGACAGCAGGGTGCCCTGGGAGATGGCCGCGCCGACCGCGGGTCCCTCACTGTCGAGCAGGTACGACACGTTGCCCTTCTTCACGGCGTCCAGGTTGGCGAAGAGCTTGAACTTCTTCAGCGCCTCGGTGTCGGCCTTGTCGTTGATGACGAAGATGTGGTCGACGTCGACGAGGTCGACGCGCTCCGGCGAGAGCGTGGTGTAGAAGCTGCCGCCGGCGATCTTGTCGATCTCGGTCTGGTACTTGTAGCCGATGCCCGTGACGAGTCGTCCGCGCACGTCGGTGGAGGTGAACGGCGCCACCGAGTCCTTGTACCAGGACAGCGCGACGGCGGTTTCCTTGCCGAGCTCGGGGTGTTCCTTCTTGGCGGTGTCGAGCTGGCCCTGGATGTCCTGGACCATCTTCTCGCCCTCCTTGGCCTTGCCGAGGGCCTTGGCGATGTGGAGCGCGTTGTCCTGCCAGGGGGCGCTGAAGGGCTCCTTCTCGGCCTTGGTGCGCGCCACCGTCGGGGCGATCTTGGACAGCTTGTCGTAGGCGGCCTTGTCGATCTCGGAGTAGACCGCGACGATCAGGTCCGGGCGCAGGGCGGCGATCTTCTCGTAGTTGGGGCCGGAGTCGCCGTTCTTCATGACGACCTCGGGCTTGGTGTCGCCCCACTTGCCCTTCACCCAGGGCCACTGGGTGTTGATGTCGGGGCTCTTGCCCGGGGGTTCGGGTACTGGTCGACCATGCCGACGGGCTTGATGCCGAACGCCAGGATGGTCTGGTCGTCGGTGTAGCCGACGGAGACGACCCTCTTGGGCGCCTTGTCGACGGTCGTGGATCCGAAGGCGTGCTCCACGGTCACCGGGAAGGCGCCGGCGGACGCGGCCTGCGTGCCGTCGTTCTCCTGGTCCGTCTTGTCCGCCGAGTCGGAACCGCATCCCGCGAGGAGACCGACGCCGAGGGTGGCGGCGGTCAGAATCGCCGCCATGCGCCGCCAGGGCCTGCCGAGCGTCGTTCGGTGGAGGAGCATCCAAAACCCCTTGCTTTCGTGCTAGTTCGCTGCACCCTCGCCTAAGGGCAGGCAAACCTTACCGCGAGGAAGTGAGGTGAGCCTAGCCTTACTTCTTCGTCTTTATCGGGATGTGTCCAACTGGACGTGTGTGCGACCGATCGGGACGATGAGCGGCCGGTCCCCCACCGGGTCGTCGATGACCCGGGCGCGCAGCCCGAACGCCTCGTGCAGCAGCTCGGCGGTGATCACGTCGCGCGGGTGGCCCTGCGCCAGGATCGATCCCTCCCTCATCACCACGAGGTTGTCGCTGTAGCGCGTGGCCAGGTTGAGGTCGTGCAGCACCATGACGACGGTGCAGCCCGACTCGTGCAGGTCGTCCACCAGGTCCAGGACGTCGATGGCGTGCGCCAGGTCCAGATAGGTCGTCGGCTCGTCCAGCAGCAGCAGATCGGTGCCCTGAGCCAGCGTCATCGAGATCCAGACGCGCTGGCGCTGCCCGCCGGACAGCGCGTCGACCGGGCGGTCCGCCAGATCGGACACGCCGGTCATGGCCAGCGCGCGCTCCACCACCTCGGCGTCGTCCGAGGACCACTGCCGCAGCCAGCTCTGGTGCGGATGGCGGCCCCTGGCGACCAGGTCGGCCACCGTCAGCCCCTCCGGCGCGACCGGCGCCTGCGGCAGCAGGCCGAGCTTCTTCGCCACGTCCCGGGTCCTGAGCCGGCCGATGTCCTCGCCGTCCAGGACGACGCTTCCCCCGGACGGCTTGAGCAGCCGGGACAGCGTCTTCAACAGGGTCGACTTCCCGCAGCCGTTGGGGCCGATGATCGTGGTGACCACGCCCGGCGGTATCGCCACATCGAGCTCGTCGATGACGACCCGGCCGCCGTACCCGACCGTGACGCCCTTCGCTGCCAGCCGCGAGGCGTCATCGATCCCGGCTTTGGTCTGGGTGACGGACTGTGCGACCACAAGCCCCCCTTACTTAGGTATGCCTGACTTTTGTACACCTATCTACGGTTCGCCCGCACCAGCAGATAGACGAGGAAGGGGCCGCCGATCGCGGCGGTGACCACACCGACCGGGAGCGAGACCGGAAGTGCCGTACGTGCGAGAAGGTCCGAGCCGATCAGCAGCAGCGCGCCCACCAGACCCGAGGCCACCATCGGCGGTGTCGGGCACCTCGCCAGACGCATCGCCACCTGCGGCGCCACCAGCGCGACGAAGGGGACCGGGCCCGCCGCGCTCACCGCCACACCGGCCAGCAGTACGGCGCACAGCAGCAGGACCGCCCGTACGGCGGCGTACCGGACGCCCAGGCCGGCGGCGACCTCGTCGCCGAAGTGCATCGGCCTGAACTGGAACGCGACGAAGGACACCACGACGAGGAGGACGAGCGAGCACCACAGCGCGATCCAGACCTCGTCCCACGCGCGGTCCTCCAGCGAACCGACCAGCCACGCCTGAGCCTTGGCCACGTCCCTGATGTCGGCCGTGACGAGCAGCCAGGTCGTGATCGCCTCCATCACGGCACTCACCGAGATACCGATCAGGATGAGCCGGAAGCCGTCGACCCCGCGCCGCCAGGCCAGGAAGTACACCAGCAGGCCGGTGCCGAGCCCGCCGGCGAGCGCCGCCGCCGACAGACCCACGGAGTCCACGACCGCTGCCGCGGTTCCGCCCGACACGGTCACGGCGAACACCGCGACGGCGCTGGCGCCCGGAATGATGCCCAGAACGTCCGGGCTGGCCAGGGGATTACGGGCGATGGACTGCGTGAGCGCCCCGGACACCCCCAGCGCGATGCCCACGACGAGCCCGGCCAGGGCACGCGGCATCCGCAGATCCATGATCACGAACTGGTCGACCTGCTCGCCCCGCCCGAGGAGCGTCGCCATCACCCGCGACAGGCTGATGGGGAAGTCTCCGACGCCGATGGACAGGCAGAACACCAGGAAGGTCGCCGTCGCCAGCAGCAGCGTCACGCACAGGACCCAGGGCCGCCAGAAGAACGACATCCGGCCGAGCCGTACGCCCGGCAGCACCGACGGCTTCACATCTGTCACGTTCATGCTTTCCTGAACTTTCCGCGCCACACCAGAACCGCGAAGAACGGGGCGCCGAGGAGCGCCACGAGGACGCCCGCGTCCAACTCGCCCGGCCGCACCACCAGTCGGCCCACGATGTCGCAGACCAGCAGGACGACGGCCCCGAGCAGACCGGCACAGGGCACCAGCCAGCGGTAGTCCGGCCCGGTCAGGTACCGGGCCACGTGGGCGACCATGAGCCCGAGGAACGCGATGGGTCCGCAGGCGGCCGTCGCCGCGCCGGCCAGCAGGGTGATGGACGCGATGCCGACGGTCCGGCTCAGCGCGATGTTCACGCCCAGGCCGCGCGCCACGTCGTCCCCCAGGTTGAGCAGGTTGAGGGAGGGCAGCGTGGTCAGGGCCAGCACGAGACCGGCGGCGATGAAGGCGGTCACCGGCCAGATGACGTCGAATCCGACCCCGTTCAGGGAGCCCGAGTTCCAGAACCGCAGGGCGTTGAGAGCCTGCTGGTCCGAGAGCGCGACCGCCGTGGTCATCGCCGCCAGGAACACCGTGACGCCTTGTCCGGCCAGGGCGAGCGTCAGCGGGTTGCCGGCGCCCCGGCCGATGCTCGCCAGCCCGAACACGACGACACCGGCGATCCCCGCCCCAGGAAGGCGAACCAGACGTACTGGAACGGATTGCCGAACCCGAACACGGAGATAGCCACCACGACCGCGAACGAGGCTCCGGAGTTCACGCCCAAGAGGCCCGTGTCGGCGATCGGGTTGCGGGTGTACCCCTGGATCAACGCCCCGCCGACACCCAGGGCGATGCCCGCCACGACCCCGAGAACCGTCCGGGGCACCCGCACGGTCTGCACGATGAGCCGGATCTCGGTGAGCCGCTGGTCGGACTCCGGGGCCGCGAACAGCCCGTGCCACACGTCGGCGGGGCTCAACGCGCGTGCTCCGACGGCCAACGACAGCACCGTGGCGACCACCAGGAGCGCCACGAGGGAGCCCAAACCCACGACCCGCCGCCGACGGGCCTTCGACGAGCCCCTGGGCGCGGGGCGCTCAACCACAGCAGTCTGGCCCATGTCGACGTACGTTATCCCTTGTGCGGTCGGCGACTTGATCCGGACCGTCGTGCGCCGCCCGGGGCGAAATCCGGGCGGCGCACGACGGCAGGTGGTGGAACCACCCGCCCGCTAACGGGCCGGGCTGCCGGTGTCGTCGGCGAGCGTCCGGGCCTCCTCGGGGGCGGTCGCGGAGCCACGGCCGAGGAGCGAGTCGAGTATCTCGCCCACCCTGATGGCCGTGTTGGAGAGCAGGGACGACGTGATGCCGTGCGTGTGCTCGGTACCGCCCTGGAGGTAGATGCCGCAGCGCAGGTCGGGGTCGGTGGCGATGCGGTAGTCGCGCTCGACGCGCACCCGGCCCTCCTCGTCGCGGGCGCAGCGGCCCGCGACCTCGCCGAGCAGGCCGGTGGGGTCGGCCTGGCTGTAGCCGGTCGCGAAGACCACGACGTCCGCGTCCAGGTCGCTCTCCTCGCCGGTGACGAGGGACGTCACGGTGGCCCTGGCGCCGGCCGCCGTCTCCTTGACACCGGTGAGCCGGGAGACGTTGAGGAAGCGCAGCCGCTCGGTGCCCAGGACTTTCTCCTGGTACGACTGCCGGTAGAGGTCGTCGATGAGGTCGATGTCCACCACGGAGTAGTTGGTGTTGCCGTGGTAGTCCATCAGCCGGCGCTTGACGTCCTCGGGGGCCGAGAAGTAGTCGTCGACCGCCTGGGGGTCGAAGATCCGGTTGGCGAAGGCGCTGTCGTCGGCGGGGCTGTAGCCGTAGCGGGAGAAGACCGCGCAGACCTCGGCCTCGGGGAAGCGCCGGTGCAGGTAAGCGACGTTCTCGGCGGCGCTCTGTCCGGCTCCCACGACGACGAACCGGTCGGGTGACGTGCCCTCCAGCTCGTCGACCTTCGCGAGCAGTTCGGAGTTGTGCCAGACGCGGTCGCCGCGCTCCACGCCCTCGGGCATGAGGGGGCGCAGCCCGGTGCCGATGACGAGGTTGCGGGCCCGGTGGACCTCGAGCCCCTCGCCCGAGCGGACGGTCACGTCGAGGTACTCCACGACGCCGTCGCGGGTCACGGGCGCGACGCCGACGACCTCGTGGCCGTAGGAGACCATGTCGTCGACCTGGGCCGCCGCCCACTCGAAGTAGTCGTGGAACTCCACACGCAGCGGGAAGAGGTTCTTGTGGTTGATGAAGTCGATCAGCCGGCCCTTGCTCTGCAGGTAGCAGAGGAAGCTGTACTCGCTCGACGGATTCCGCAGCGTCACCAGGTCCTTGAGGAAGGAGACCTGCATGGTGGCGTCGTCGATGAGCATGCCGCGGTGCCAGCCGAAGCGGGGCTGCTGCTCGAAGAAGTGAGCGGTGACTGCCTCCTGCCTGCCGACGCGCGCGTTGTGCTCGCGGAGCGCGATAGCCATGGCCACATTGGACGGTCCGAAGCCGATGCCAATGAGGTCGTGGACCGGTTGTGCGTCACCAGGAAGAACCTGCGACATGTCACTCCCATCGTGCGGGGCAGCCGCGTGTCAGGTGTGGAGGGAACGAAAGGCGGGCATGCCAACGGAGCGACCCGCCACGGAACTTAGGTGAGCCTAAGCTAAACCGACGAAGGTGTCGACAGGACAAAAGGGACGCCCACCGAACAGGGCTCCGCAACTGGGGCGTGACGACCCCCCGTTGCAGACTAAGGTAAGGCTTGCTTTACTTGCCTCGGCCAAGCCCTTGCTCTGAGGAGGAACCCCATGCGGGTCGTCATGTTCGGTTACCAGACCTGGGGCCATCGCACCCTGCAAGCCCTCCTGGAGTCCGAGCACGACGTCGTGCTGGTCGTGACGCACCCCAAGAGCGAGCACGCCTACGAGAAGATCTGGAGCGACTCGGTCGCCGACCTCGCCGAGGAGCACGGCGTACCCGTGCTGATCCGCAACCGCCCGGACGACGACGAGCTGTTCGACCGTCTCAAGGAGGCCGACGCGGACATCATCGTCGCCAACAACTGGCGGACGTGGATCCCCCGCGCATCTTCGGCCTCCCGCGCCACGGCACGCTGAACGTGCACGACTCGCTGCTGCCGAAGTACGCCGGCTTCTCCCCGCTGATCTGGGCCCTCATCAACGGCGAGCCCGAGGTGGGCGTCACGGCGCACATGATGAACGACGAGCTCGACGCCGGCGACATCGTCCGGCAGGAGGCGGTACCGGTCGGTCCGACGGACACCGCCACCGATCTCTTCCACAAGACCGTCGACCTCATCGCCCCGGTCACCATCGGCGCGCTCGGCCTCATCGCCTCCGGCCAGACCGAGTTCACCAAGCAGGACCGCTCCCAGGCGTCCTTCTTCCACAAGCGCGCCGACGAGGACAGCCGCATCGACTGGACCTGGCCGGCTGAGGACCTGGAGCGCCTGGTCCGCGCCCAGTCCGAGCCGTACCCCAGCGCCTACACCTTCCACCGCGGCAAGCGGCTCGACATCCTGGCCGCCTTCGTGTCCGAGGGCCGCTACGGCGGCACCCCCGGCCGCGTCTTCTACCGCGAGGGCGACGGCGTGGTGATCGTCGCCGGCGCCGACGCCCGCAACGGCCGCAACCAGGGCCTCGCCATCACCCGCGTACGGACCGAGGACGGCCGGGAACTCCCCGCCGCCGAGTACTTCACCTCCATGGGCGGCTACCTCACCAACCGCCCCTGACGTGCCGGCCCCGGTACGGTCCCGGGGCCGGCCGCACATCGCCGCCGCGCGGACTCCGGTCCGCGCGGCGGCGATCGCGTCGCGATGACGCGGACGGTGCCCCTACCCGGTCCGTTCCGGGCGTGAGGATCACGCCCGCCAGGAGTAGCCGCGTTCCGGCCGTCCCGCCGCGCCGTACCGCAAGGTCACCTCCGCGCTGCCCGTGCCGTGGAAGTACTCCAGATAGCGGCGGGCGCTCACGCGGGAGATGCCGGTCCGGGCCGCGCACTCGGTCGCGGACAGCGTGCCGTCCGTCGCGCGCAGGGCCCGCTCGACCAGTTCGGCGGTCTCCACGCTCATGCCCTTGGGCAGGGTGTGGGCAGGGGCGGGGACGATCGCGCCGGCCAGGACGCGGTCCACGTCGGCCTGGCCCCGTACGACCGTCGTCAGCAGGCGGCCGCGCTGCGCGGCGTAGCGCTCCAGGCGGGGGCGCAGGTCCTCGAAGTCGAAGGGTTTGAGGAGGTAGTCGACGACGCCCCGGCGGACGGCGCCGCGTACCGTGCCGGCCTCCTGCGCGGCGCTGATGACCATGACGTCGCAGTCGTGGCCTGCGGTGCGCAGCCGGGGGATGACGTCGAGGCCGAAGAGGTCGGGGAGATACAGGTCGAGGAGGACGAGGTCGGGGCGCAGTTCGTCCACGGCCTCGATCGCCTGCCGGCCGGTGTGGGCCACGCCGACGACACGGAACGGCCGGACGCGTTCGACGAAGGTGCGGTGGACCCGGGCCACCATGAAGTCGTCGTCGACCACGAGGACGTCGATGGTGCCCGCCTCGCGGGGCGTTCCGGGGGTCATGGGGCCGCTCCTTCCGCCAGTGTGCCGGTGAGCCGGCCGACGGTCATGCGTGCCGTGAAGACCGCTCCGTCGGGGGTGTTGGACACCGAGATCTCGCCCCCGTGCCGTTCGCAGACCAGCTTGGTCAGGGCCAGTCCGATGCCGCGCTCGCCCTCGCGCGCGGCCTTGGTCGTGAAGCCGTGGGAGAACACCTCGCGGGCCAGTTCGGGAGCCACGCCGGGACCTGAGTCGCGTACCACGATCTCCACGCTGGAGGCGTCCTGCCGCAGCGCCACCTCGACCCACCGCTGCCCGTCGGGCGCGGCGGCGTCGACGGCGTTGTCGACCAGGTTGCCCACCACGGTCGCCACGTCGGCGGCGTCCTCCGGGGCCAGCCGTTCCAGTGCGGTGTCGTCGGAGATCCGCAGGCTGACCTTCCGTTCGGACGCGAGGGACGCCTTCGCCATCAGCAGCGCGGCCACCGCCGTGTCCCGGACGCGGCGGCTGAGGGTGACGTCCAGGGACTGGCGGCGCTGGTTCAACGCGCGGATGTAGCGCACGACTTCGTCCTGCTCGCCGATCTGGATCAGCCCGGAGATGGTGTGCAGCTGGTTGGCGAACTCGTGCGCCTGCGCGCGCAGCAGCTCCGAGGAGCTCCGGAAGGAGCCGATCTCCCGTTCCAGCCGGGCCAGTTCGGTGCGGTCGCGCAGGGTGGTGACGGAGCCGAGGAGCCGGCCGTCCTTGGTGACGGTCATCCGGTTCATCACCAGCACCCGGCCGCGGCGGACGACGACCTCGTCCCGCTTGTCGGCGGTGGTTCCGGCCAGCACGTCGCGCAGCCGTCCATCGATGCCCAGGCCGTCCAGGCTCTGGCCCACGCAGTCCTCGGGCAGATCGAGCAGGCGGCGGCCCATGGCGTTGACGAGGGTGAGCCGGTGCTGCGGGTCCAGGGCGATCACGCCCTCGGCGATCCCGTAGAGCATCGCCTCCCGGTGCTCGGCGAGCCCGGCGATCTCCCGTGGTTCCAGCCCGAGAGTCTGCCGTTTCACGCGCCGCGCGAGCAGCCAGGAGCCGGCCACACCGAGCCCGCTGGCGATGCCCAGATAGGCGAGCAGGTACGAGGAGGCGCCGCTGAGCCGCTGCCACACCGTCGGGTCGGCCTCGCCGATCATCACCGTGCCGAGGATCCGGCCGAGGTTCTCCTCGGCCGCCCCGAGGACGGGGACCTGGGCGGCCAGCTCGCGGTTGCCGTCCAGGGTCAGCTGTCCCGACCAGCCCCGCTTCCTGGTGGCGCCCGGCTCGAACGGCAGCCGCTCGCCGACGACCGTGGGGTTCGTGGAACTGACGATCCGGCCGGCGGCGTCGGCCACCGTCACCGAGGTCACCCCGGACTGCGCCTGCGTGGAGTGCACCAGCGGGGCGAGCGTCTCCCCCGGCGCGGGACGCACCAGCTGGCTGCGCACCAGGGGGTTGGCGGCCAGCTGTTCGGCCAGCGCGCTCACCCGGCGTCCTTCGACCCGGGTGAAGGTGGCCTGCGACTGGGCGAGGGAGACCGCGGCGACCGCCAGCAGCACCACCACGACGATGGCGAGCTGGAGCACCAGCATCTCGCCCGCGAGCGAATGGCGACGAAAGGTGGCGACCACAACGAACTCAATCTTCTCTGCGGACACAAGCGGGGAGGCTCGGTGGCGAGTCGGACAATCATGACGCCCACCAGTGGAAATCGAAAGGGATCGACAGGGAGGTGGCATGAGAGGCCCGGCGCGCGCCTTTCTCGGCACCTTCGCCGTCCTGGCACTGCTGGTGGTCTGCGCGTGCGGGGCGGGGCCGGGCGGCGACGCCGCGACCCTGCGGGTCATGGTGCCCAACACACCCGGTGGGGGCTATGACACCACGGCCCGTACCGCGGCCCGGGTGCTGGAGGAGACCGGGATCGCGTCCGGCGTGCAGGTGTTCAATCTGCCGGGTGCCGGCGGCACGGTGGGTCTGAAGCGCGTCGTCGACGAGAAGGGCAACGGCGAACTCGCGCTGCAGATGGGTCTGGGAGTGGTGGGCGCGTCACACGCGGCGGGCGCGAAGGTGTCCGTGGCCGACACCACCCCGATCGCCCGCCTGATCGAGGAGGCCGGCGCGGTCGTCGTCCGCGAGGACTCGCCGTACCGCACGATCGGTGCGCTGGTGGACGCCTGGCGCGAGGATCCCGGGCGCCTCAGGGTGGGCGGCGGCTCCTTTGCCGGCGGCCCCGACCATCTGCTGCCGATGGAGCTGGCCCAGGCGGTCGGCATCGACCCGCGGAAGGTCGCGTACGTCCCGTACGACGGCGGCGGCGATCTGCTGCCCGCGCTGCTCGACGGCAGGGTCGACGTCGCCACCAGTGGGTTCGGCGAGTTCCTGGACCAGATACGCGGCGGCCGGCTGCGGGTCCTCGCCGTCACCGGCGAACGGCCGGTCGGTGTCTTGCCCGGAGTCCCGACCCTGAGGTCCTCCGGGATCGACCTGGTCTTCGAGAACTGGCGGGGCATCGTGGCCCCGCCCGGCATCAGCGACACGGAGCGGCGGCGCTGGGTGGACGCCCTGACCGAGTTGCACGGCTCCCGCCGGTGGCGGGCCGAACTCCGCCGGCACGGCTGGACCGACGTGTTCGCCACCGGCCGCGCCTTCGAGACCTTCCTCGCCCGGCAGGACGCGCAGGTCGCCGGACTCGTCCGCCGTCTGGTACCGGAGTGACGTCAGGAGGGGTTCGCGGAGGGGCCGATGCCCTGCAGCTCCTGGATCGTGCCGCCGAGTCTGGCGCGCAGGGACTCGTACATGCCCGGCTTGGCGCTGACCACCCAGCGCATGCCGACGAGGTACTCGCCCCCGTACACGCTGGCCGACTCCAGCCAGGTCTCCTTGAGTTTCTCCTCGGGGAAGGTGGTGATGAGGAAGTCGCCCTTCTTCGTGTGGCACACGCCCTCGCGCAGCTCGTCCGCCTCGGTGCGGATCTTCGCCTTGCAGCCGGCCAGCCCGGCGATGACCTCGACCTTCGCCGGGGCGACAACACCGGCGGCGGGAGCGGCCGCCCCACTGGGCTTCGCCGCTTTGCCGCTGCCGGCCGGCTTCTCGCCGTCACCTCCGCCGCAGGCGGTGACCAGGGGGAGCACGACCAGGGCGCCCACCGCAGCGGCGGTGCGCAGCCGGTGGGCGCGGGACGGGGTCCGGCGGTTGGATGGTGCGTGCGGTTGCTGCTGGGACACGTCGCCTCTCCGGATGGGCGCTGTTCTGCCCTGGTGGGCAGGTGTGAGTACTCGCAGGAGGTACGGATACGCGCCCGGAGCCGTTCACGCGCTTTCGATGACCGTGCGCTCCGTCTCGCTGAACTGGGTGCGGTACAGCTCCGCGTACCGTTCGCCCGCCGCCAGCAGTTCCTCGTGCGTGCCCCGTTCCACGATCCGGCCGGCCTCGACGACGAGGATCTGGTCCGCCGAGCGGACCGTGGACAGCCGGTGGGCGATCACGACCGCCGTCCGGCCTTCGAGCGCTTCGGTGAGTGCCTCCTGCACGGCGGCCTCGGAGGTGTTGTCGAGGTGGGCGGTGGCCTCGTCGAGGATGACGACGCGCTGCCGGGCCAGCAGCAGCCGGGCGATGGTCATGCGCTGGCGTTCGCCGCCGGAGAGCCGGTAGCCGCGTTCGCCGACCACGGTGTCGAGGCCGTCGGGCAGGGACCGTACGAGGTCGTCGAGGCGGGCCCGGCGCAGGGCGTCCCACACCTCCTCCTCCGTCGCCGCGGGGCGTGCCAGCAGGAGGTTGGCGCGGACGGTGTCGTGGAAGAGGTGCCCGTCCTGGGTGACCATGCCGAGGGTCTCCCGCAGGGCCCGGGCGCTCAGGTCGCGGACGTCGACGCCGCCGACGCGTACGGCGCCCTCGTCGGCGTCGTACAGGCGGGGCAGCAGTTGCGCGACGGTCGACTTGCCGGCGCCGGAGGAGCCGACGAGCGCCACGGTCTGCCCCGGTTCGGCGCGGAAGGAGATGCCGTGCAGGACCTCGTCGCCGCCTCGTCGGTCCAGGGTCGCGACCTCCTCCAGGGAGGCCAGGGAGACCTTGTCGGCGGCGGGGTAGCCGAAGCGGACCTTCTCGAACTCGACCGCCACGGGCCCCTCGGGCACCCCGCGCGCGTCCGGCTTCTCCTCGATGAGCGGCGTGAGGTCGAGCACTTCGAAGACCCGCTCGAAGCTGACCAGTGCGCTCATCACCTCGACCCGGGCCCCGGCCAGCGCGGTCAGCGGCGCGTACAGCCGGGTCAGGAGCAGCGCCAGCGAGACGATCGCGCCCGGTTCCAGGGTGCCGCGCAGGGCGAACCAGCCGCCGAGGCCGTAGACCAGGGCCAGGGCGAGGGCGGAGACCAGGGTGAGGGCGGTGATGAAGGCGGCCTGGGCCGTGGCCGTCCGGATGCCGATGTCCGCGACGCGGCGGGCGCGTTCGGCGAACTCCTCCGATTCCTCCTCGGGCCGTCCGAAGAGCTTGACCAGGGTGGCGCCGGGTGCGGAGAAGCGCTCGGTCATGCGGGTGCCCATCGCCGCGTTCAGCGTCGCCGCCTCCCGCTGCATCCGGGCCATGCGGCTGCCCATACGCCGGGCCGGGATCACGAACACCGGCAGCAGCACCAGCGCCAGCAGGGTGATCTGCCAGGACAGGGTCAGCATCACGGCGAGGGTGAGCAGGAGCGTGACGAGGTTGCTGACCACGCCCGACAGGGTGTTGCTGAAGGCGCGCTGGGCTCCGATGACGTCGTTGTTGAGCCGGGAGACGAGGGCGCCCGTACGAGTGCGTGTGAAGAACGCCACCGGCATCCGCTGCACATGGTCGAAGACGGCGGTCCGCAGATCGAGGATGAGGTGCTCGCCGAGCCTCGCCGACAGCCTCCTGCCGATGATGCCGAGCGCCGCCTCCGCCACCGCGATCAGCGCGATGAGCAGCGCCAGGCGTACGACGGTGCCCTCGTCACCGGCCGAGACGATCACGTCCACGACGTCCCCGGCCAGGACGGGGGTCGCCACGGCCAGCAGGGCGGTCCCGACGCCGAGCAGGACGAAGAGGGCGATGCGGCGCCGGTGCGGGCGGGCGAACCCGCCGATGCGGCGCAGGGTCGAGAGGGCGAAGGGGCGGCGTTCCTCCTGGGCGGTCATGACGCTGTGCAGTTGTGTCCACGCTGTGGTCTCCATGCTCATGGCACGAAACCTAGAACCTTAAGCATCCTTGAGGTCAAGGCGCTCGCACATCGCCCCCGACATCCCGCACAATCAGCCCGATCCCCCTCTTCCCGTCCCCCGTCCGCTCCCCGCGCGAAGGCCCCTATGACGATCTCCTCCCAGCCGCTCCCTGTCCGCAATCCGCAGTCCCCGTTTCCGCAACCCGCCGTTGGCGCGGCGTGGGAAGCCTCTGCGGATGTGACAGCGGTACAACTCCCCGAAATCCGCCCGGGACGACTCCCCCGTCGCGTCCCGGTCCGCCGCCTGCGTCAGATCCTGTGTCTGCTGCCGCTCCTGCTCGTCACCGTGGTCGCGGTGCGGCACCGGTCGGTGCTGGCCGAGGGCTTCGCACACCTGGGCACCGCCGAGTGGCCATGGCTGCTGGCCGCGGTCGGCGCGACCTGTCTGACCTGGGTCGCCGCCTCCTGCACCCGGCAGGGCGCGGTCGTCGAACCGCTGCCCAAACGGCGGCTCCTCGCGACCCAGTTCGCCGCGGGCGCGGCCAACCACCTGCTGCCGACCGGGCTCGGCGCGAGCGCGGTCAATCTGCGGTTCATGACGGTGTGCGGGCTGCCGCTCGCCCGCTCCTCGGCCGCACTCGCGCTGTATCTGCTGGCGGAGAGCATCGGGCGGGTGGCCCTGCTGGGCGCCCTGTTCCTCGCGTTCCCCGACGCGCTGCGGCTGAGCGCCCTGGTCCCGGAGACGGCGTTCGGTCCGCTGCTGGCGGGCGCCGGTGTGGTGCTCGTGGTCGCGGCGGCCGTGGTCGCCCTCGTCGGGCGGGTGCGCTCGGCGCTGGTCTCCTTCCTGCGCACGGCACTCGGCGAGGCACGCTCGGTGCACACCCGCCCGGCCCGGGTCCTGGCCCTGTGGGGCGGGTCCTTCGCCTTCCCGGCGCTGCAGGCCTCCGTGCTGGTGCTGGTGGGGCAGTCGCTCGGGCTGGATGTGCCGCCCGCGCACATGGCGGTGGCCTACCTGGCGGCCACGGTCGCCGTCGCGCTGGTGCCGACCCCGGGCGGGATCGGCTCCGTGGAGGCGGCGCTGGTCGTGGCGCTGGTGGCGGCGGGCGGCCCGGCCGCGGTGGCCACGGCCGTGGTTCTGGCCTTCCGGGTCATCACCGTCTGGCTGCCGCTGCTGCCGGGCGCGGTGACGCTGGGGGCCCTGGTGCGGCTGAAGGTGATCTGACCCGGGTAGCGTGCCGACTCCGTCACGCAGAAGGGACTTCACCATGCCGGTGCGGATCGAGCGTCAGGAACACGTGACCACGGTCGTCCTCTCCCGCCCGGAGGCGCGCAACGCCGTGGACGGCCCGACCGCCGCCGACCTCGCCGCCGCCTTCCGGGAGTTCGAGGCGGACGAGGAGGCCAGGGTGGCGGTGCTGTGGGGCGAGGGGGGCACCTTCTGCGCGGGCGCCGACCTCAAGGCGCTGGGCACCGACCGAGGCAACCGGGCCGAGCCGGACGGCGACGGTCCGATGGGACCGACCCGGATGCGGCTGTCCAAGCCGGTGATCGCCGCGGTCGCCGGGCACGCCGTGGCCGGTGGTCTGGAACTGGCCCTCTGGTGCGACCTGCGGGTCGCCGAGGAGGACGCGGTGTTCGGCGTGTTCTGCCGCCGCTGGGGCGTGCCGCTGATCGACGGCGGCACCGTACGGCTCCCCCGGCTGATCGGCACCGGCCGCGCCCTGGACCTGATCCTCACCGGACGGCCCGTGCAGGCCGCCGAGGCCCACGACATCGGACTCGTCAACCGTGTCGTCCCGGTGGGCCGCGCCCGCGCCGAGGCCGAGGAACTGGCCGCCGCGATCGCCGGGTTCCCGCAGGCGTGCCTGCGCGCCGACCGTGCCTCCGTCCTCGACCAGGAGGGCCTGGACGAGCCGGCCGCGCTGCGCGCCGAGTTCCGGCACGGCACGGGCGTGCTCGCCGAGAGTGTCGAGGGCGCCGCCCGCTTCGCCTCCGGCGCGGGCCGGCACGGGTCGTTCACGGACCTGTGAACGAGGCGGATGCGAGCCAGGCGGATCCGGCGCGCGCGACGGCGCGTCATGTGCAGTAACTCACCCCCCGCTCACCCCCGTCTCCGGTACGAAACCCCTTACGGAATGCGGCAGGATGAACGATTGTGCCGACCCCGGGTCAGGGTGGTCGGGCGCGATTCGACTTCCCCGAAATCGAGCAGGTGACTACGTGACGAGACTTCACATCCGGCCGTCGACGACGGCGTTCGCCGCGGTTCTCGCCCCCGGAGGTGACCGGTGAACCGGGCGCTCACGGTGGACGACCTGGTCTTCGCCGGCATCGCCCTGGCCTCGGGCCTGCTGGCGGCCTTCGCGCTGCGCATCCTGCTGCGCTGGCTGGGCGGGCACGCGGACCGCACCCGCTGGAGCGGGGACGACGTCATCGTGCACGCGCTGCGGGCCGTGGTGCCGTGGGCCGCGGTCGTGGGCGGCGCGGCGGGCGCGGCGGCGGTGCTGCCGCTCACTCGGACGGTGCAGCACCACACCAACCAGGTGCTGACCGTGCTGCTCATCTTCGTCGCGACCGTGTCGGCGGCCCGGGTGGTGGCCGGCCTGGTACGCACGGTCACCCAGTCCCGTTCCGGTGTCGCCGGATCGGCCACGATCTTCGTCAACATCACCCGGATCCTGGTCCTCGCGATCGGCTTCCTGGTGGTGCTCCAGACCCTGGGCATCTCCATAGCCCCGATGCTCACGGCCCTGGGCGTCGGCGGTCTGGCGGTCGCGCTGGCACTTCAGGACACGCTCGCCAACCTCTTCGCGGGCATCCACATCCTCGCCTCCAAGACCGTCCAGCCCGGTGACTACATCAAGCTCAGCAGCGGCGAGGAAGGCTACGTCGAGGACATCAACTGGCGGCAGACGACGATCCGCAACCTGTCCAACAACCTCATCGTGCTCCCCAACGGTCAGCTCGCGCAGGCGAACATGACCAACTTCATGCGCCCCGAGGAACAGCTGACCATCCTGGTGCAGGTCGGGGTGGCCTACGACAGCGACCTGGACCATGTGGAGCGCGTGACCAACGAGGTCATCGCCGAGACGATGACCGAGGTCGACGGCGCCGTGCCGGACCACGAGCCCATCATCCGGTTCCACACCTTCGGCGACTCCCGCATCGGTTTCACCGTCATCCTGGGCGTCGGCGAGTTCAGCGACCAGTACCGGATCAAGCACGAGTTCATCAAGCGCCTGCACAAGCGCTACCGCGGGGAAGGCATCCGCATCCCCGCCCCGGCCCGCACGGTGGCGCTCCAGCAGGGCGCGGCCGTCATCCCGCAGCAGCGGACCGGCGAGTTCGAGCCGGGCGACATGACGGCCGCCCGGCTCGACTGAGACACCTCGGCCGACTTCTCCTCTGGGGCGTTACAGCGTCGCGGAGTTGTCGTGGTGCCCGCTGTCCCTCCGGCTGCGCGGAGCCGTGAGGGACGGCTTCACCGGCGTCACGGTCCAGTCCGGGTGGCCCGGCATCCTGGGCGTCTTCGTCCCGTACAGCCAGTCCCGCAGGAAGCTGGTGAGGTCCTGTCCGGAGACCTCCGAGGCGACCGCGATGTAGTCCTCCGTGGATGCCGTGGCGTCGCGGAACCGCTCCAGGAACGCGCACTCGACGGCGCTGAAGGCCGCCTCGCCGATCTGCTGCCGCAGCGCGTACAGGACGAGCACGCCGCCGAGGTAGCGCTGGCTGTCGAAGAGGTTGGCCGCGTTGGGCGCGGCGACCGGCCCGGAGGTGTGGCGCCACTGGTCGCCGAGGGCGTAGGTGTCCTTCATCCGGGCTTCCATGGTGGTCAGGCCCTTGGAGTCGGGCCAGCCGCGCTCGTAGCGGTACAGCAGGCCGTAGAAGTCGGCGTGGCCCTCGTTCAGCCACAGGTCGGCCCAGGTGGCGGGGCTGACGCTGTTGCCGAAGTAGGAGTGGACCAGCTCGTGCATCATGTGCGAGCCGATCTTGCTCTCCTCCTGGAGGAGGTAGTTCGGCTTGTAGAGCGTGAGCGTCTGAGTCTCCAGGCCGGTGAAGTCGAAGGCGTTCGGGTCGTCCGAATTGCACGGGAGCAGGCCGTACGTCTCGAAGGGGTACGCCCCGAGCCGCCGCTCGACCCATTCCACCAGGGCCGGGGTGAGCGACAGGGCGGGTTCCAGGGCGGCGGCGCGGGCGGTGGGGACGACGTCCCGAAGCGGCAGGCCGTGCGGGCCCTGCCGGTCCTTGATCGCGTAATCGCCGACGGTGATCTGCACCACCTCGGTGGCGATGGGCGAGCGGGAGCGGTACGTGTACGCCGTCCGGTCGCCGTCGAGCTGCTCGGTGCGCACGAGCCGGCCGCTCGCGACGCCCCGCAGTCCCCCGGGCACGGTGAGGCGGAAGGTGAAGCCGGCCTTGTCGGAGGGGTGGTCGTTGCAGGGGAAGACGGTGTGCGCGGAGTCCGGCTGGCAGCACACCGCGAAACCGTCCGGGGTGGCGACCCAGCCGGTGTGCGGCAGGGCGCGGCGCGGGTCGGCGGTGTAGTCCACGCACAGGGTGACCCGGGCTTTCGTCGGGAGCGTACGCGCGGGGGTGATCCGCAGCTTCTCGGCCACCTGCTCGAAGGCGGCCGTGCGGCCGCCGACGCGGACGGAGCGTATGTCCAGGCCGAGTGCGTCGAGGGAGAGGCGGCTCAGGGGCCGGGTGGTGCGGATCTTCAGGGTCGCGGTGGCCTCGACGAGCCGGGTCGTGGCGTCGTACGCGAAGTCCAGGTGGTAGGCGGAGACGCGGTAGCCGTCGTTCCCGAGGTCGGGGTAGACGGGGTCACCGAGGGTCTCCGGGCCCGGGGAGGCGTCCGTGCGCGCGGACTCCTCCGAGGCGGCCGCCCGGGCCGGGGCCCCCGTGGTCAGAGCCGCCGCCGTGCCGATCAGGGCGGCCGCCGGGGCCGTCACTCTGGTGCGATATCTCATGGTCCGCTTTCGCTCGGACGGCCGGGTGGTCAGGTCCGGCCGTGTCATGGAGTGAGTGATCTATGTCCATGACAAAGGAGCGGGTCGATCAGTTGCCCGAAACTGGCGGCGGACCCCTGTCGAGACGAGGCTGCTCACGAGATATCTTGATGTCGAGCAATGTTGCAGACGTGGAGCGGAGCACCCGGTGACTGACTCGACCATCATCTATACGCACACTGACGAGGCCCCCGCACTGGCGACGTATTCCTTCCTGCCGGTGGTGCGCGCGTATGCCTCGCAGGCGGGTGTCGCTGTGGAGACCCGCGACATCTCGCTGGCCGGGCGCATCATCGCCGTGTTCCCGGAGTACCTCACCGAGGACCAGCGCATCCCGGACGCCCTCGCGGAGCTCGGCGAGCTGGCCAAGACGCCCGCCGCCAACATCATCAAGCTCCCGAACATCTCGGCGTCCATCCCGCAGCTCAAGGCGGCGATCGCCGAGCTGCAGGGCCAGGGCTACGCGCTGCCGGACTACCCGGACGACCCGAAGACCGACGAGGAGCGCGAGATCGGCGCCCGCTACGACAAGATCAAGGGCTCCGCCGTGAACCCGGTCCTGCGTGAGGGCAACTCCGACCGGCGCGCCCCCGCCTCGGTGAAGAACTACGCGAAGTCGCACCCGCACCGCATGGGCGCCTGGACCTCCGAGTCCAAGACCAACGTGGCGACCATGGGCCAGAACGACTTCCGCTCCACCGAGAAGTCCGTGGTGATCGCCGAGGACGGCGCGCTGCGCATCGAGCTCGTCGGCGACGACGGCTCCACCACCGTGCTGCGCGAGTCCGTACCGGTCCTCGCCGGTGAGGTCGTCGACGCCTCCGTGATGCGGGTCGCCGCGCTGCGCGAGTTCCTGACCGCGCAGGTCGCCGAGGCCAAGGCCCAGGGCGTGCTGTTCTCGGTGCACCTCAAGGCGACGATGATGAAGGTCTCCGACCCGATCGTCTTCGGCCACGTGGTGCGTGCCTTCTTCCCGAAGACCTTCGCGCAGTACGGCGACAAGCTCGCCGCGGCCGGTCTGACCCCGAACGACGGTCTGGGCGGCATCTACAAGGGCCTGGAGGGCCTGCCCGAGGGCGCCGAGATCAAGGCCTCCTTCGACGCCGAGCTCGCCGAGGGCCCGGACCTGGCGATGGTCGACTCCGACAAGGGCATCTCGAACCTGCACGTCCCGTCGGACGTCATCGTCGACGCCTCCATGCCGGCCATGATCCGCACCTCCGGCCACATGTGGGGCCCGGACGGCCAGGAGCACGACACCCTCGCCGTCCTGCCGGACTCCTCCTACGCGGGCGTCTACCAGGCCGTGATCGAGGACTGCCGCGCCAACGGCGCCTTCGACCCGTCGACCATGGGCACGGTGCCGAACGTCGGCCTCATGGCGCAGAAGGCCGAGGAGTACGGCAGCCACGACAAGACCTTCGAGGTCCCGGTCACGGGCACGGTCCGGCTGGTCGACCAGAGCGGCACCGCGCTGATCGAGCAGACCGTCTCGGCCGGTGACATCTTCCGCGCCTGCCAGACCAAGGACGCGCCGATCAGGGACTGGGTGAAGCTGGCCGTCACCCGTGCCCGCGCCACCGGCGACCCGGCGGTGTTCTGGCTGGACGAGACCCGTGCGCACGACGCCAACCTGATCGCCAAGGTCAACGCGTACCTCACGGAGCACGACACCGAGGGCCTGGACATCCGGATCCTCAACCCCGTCGAGGCGACCAAGCTGTCGGTGGAGCGCATCCGCCGCGGCGAGAACACCATCTCGGTGACGGGCAACGTCCTGCGTGACTACCTGACCGACCTGTTCCCGATCCTGGAGCTGGGCACCAGCGCCAAGATGCTGTCGGTCGTCCCGCTGATGGCGGGCGGCGGCCTCTTCGAGACGGGCGCCGGCGGCTCCGCCCCGAAGCACGTCCAGCAGCTGGTCAGGGAGAACTACCTGCGCTGGGACAGCCTGGGTGAGTTCTTCGCCCTGGTGCCGTCCTTCGAGCAGCTGGCGAAGGTCACGGGCAACGCCCGCGCCCAGGTCCTGGCCGACACCCTCGACCGCGCCACGGCGACCTTCCTCAACGAGGACAAGTCCCCGACCCGGCGCGTCGGCGGCATCGACAACCGCGGCAGCCACTTCTTCCTGTCCCTGTACTGGGCGCAGGAGCTGGCCGAGCAGACCGACGACGCGGACCTGGCGAAGGCCTTCGCCCCGCTCGCCGAGACGCTCACGGCCAACGAGCAGAAGATCGTCGACGAGCTGATCGCCGCCCAGGGCAAGCCGGTCGAGATCGGCGGCTACTACCAGCCCGACCCGGCGAAGGCCGCGCAGGCCATGCGCCCGTCCACCACGTGGAACGAGACCCTGGCGTCCCTGGCCTGACGCCCGGGCCCGCAGGGATCCACTGACTCCGCCCCGACCGGCACACCGACCGGCCGGGGCGGAGTCGTGCATGGGTGAACTTGCCGCACGCCACTGACGACGCCCCCGGAGCCGCCCCATGACCGACGCCCCGCCTTCCTTCGAGCTGCCGGCCGGGGACGGCCGCTCCCCCGTGATCCTGCATGTCCCGCACTCCGCGCGGGAGATACCCGATGACGTACGCGCGGGGATCGTGCTCGGTGACGAGGAGCTGGAGCGGGAGCTCGATCACATCACCGACGCGCACACGGCGGAGATCGCGGAGGCGGCGGCCGGGCTTGCCGGGGTGACGCCCTGGCGGTTCGTCAATCGGCTGTCGCGGCTGGTCGTCGACCCCGAGCGGTTTCCGGACGAGCGCGAGGAGATGCGGGCCGTCGGTATGGGCGCGGTGTACACGCGGACCACGCACGGCGGTGTGCTGCGGCCCGAGGGCCTCGACCCCGAGCCGCTTCTCAAGCGGTACTTCCGGCCGTACGCGCGGGCGATGACACAGGCCGTGGCGGACCGGCTGGCGGCCACCGGGCGGGCCGTGATCATCGACGTGCACTCCTACCCGAGCCGGAGGCTGCCGTACGAACTGCACGGGGACGGTCCCCGGCCGGCGGTCTGCCTCGGCACCGACCCGTTCCACACATCGCCCGGCCTGCTGGACGCCGCCCGGGAGGCGTTCGGGGAGACGGGGCTCGACAGCCCGTTCAGCGGGACCTACGTCCCCCTGGCGTTCTACGGGAAACGGCCCGAGGTCGGCGCACTCATGGTGGAGATCCGCCGCGACACCTACATGACCGAGCCGGGCGGTCCCGCCGGGGCCGGACTGGAGCGGCCGGCCGGCGCGCTGGCCCGGCTCGTCGACGCCGTGTCCCGCTGAACGCCGGACGTCACCGGCTGGAGCACTCCCGCGCGACAAGCGTCCGGGGCCCGGCGAGGGTGGGTGCATGACGGAGGAGACCACCACGCTGACCGGCCGCCAGGCACCGCCCCCGGTACGGGACTGGCCCGCCCTCGACCTGGACGGGACGGACTTCGACCCGGTCCTCGCGGAGCTGATGCGCGAGGGGCCGCTGACCCGGATCCGGCTGCCGTTCGGCGAGGGATGGGCATGGCTGGCCACCCGCCACGACGACGTGAAGCTGATCACCAACGATCCGCGGTTCAGCCGGGCGGAGGTGACAAGGCGTCAAGTGACCCGGATGGCACCGCACTTCAAGCCGCGTCCCGGTTCGCTGGCCTTCGCCGACCAGCCCGACCACAACCGGCTGCGCAAGGCCGTCGCCGGGGCCTTCACCGTCAGCGCCATGAAGCGGCTGCGGCCCCGCGCGCAGGACATGCTCGACGAGCTGGTGGACGGGGTCGTACGGGACGGGCCGCCGGCCGAGCTCATCGAGCGCGTGCTCGAACCGTTCCCGATCGCCCTGGTCAGCGAGGTGATGGGGGTGCCCGCCGCCGACCGGGAACAGGTGCACGCCTGGACCCGGCAGATCATCTCCACCTCGGGCGGGGCCGAGGCCGCCGACCGGGCCAAGAACAGCCTGTACGGATGGATCACGGAGACGATCCGCTCCCGCGCGGACGGCACCGGCGAGGACGTGTACTCCCTGCTGGGCGCCGCCGTGGCCGCCGGCGACCTCAGCGAGCCGGAGGCCGTCGGCCTCGCCGGTCCGCTCCAGATCGGCGGCGAGGCCGTCACCCACAACTGCGGGCAGATGCTCTGTCTGCTGCTGACCCGGTCCGAGTTGCGGCAGTGGTGGCACGAGCGGCCCGAGGGCCGCGACGCGCTGCTGGACGAGTTGCTGCGCTACATCCCCCACCGCAGCTCCGTGGGCCTGGCGCGGATCGCCCTGGAGGACATCGACCTGCACGGACACCGCATCCGCGCGGGCGAGGCGGTGTACGTCTCCTACCTCGCCGCCAATCGCGACCCGGACGTCTTCCCCGATCCGGACCGGATCGACCCCGGCCGCGCCACCAACCCGCACCTGGCCCTCGGCAACGGACCTCACTACTGCACCGGCGCCGTCCTGGCCCGCCTCCAGACCGAACTGCTGCTCGGCACCCTGCTGGACCGGCTGCCGGACCTGCGGCTCGCGGTCCCCGCCGACCAGGTCGAGTGGCGGCGCAGGACGATGATCAGGGGACCACGGACCCTGCCGTGCACCTGGTGACCCGGGCGCGCCGGCCGACACCCTCACCGGGTGGGGCACGCCCGGCGGCCGGTGACCTGAGCCGCCGCTCCCGGTCCGGTACCTGAGGAGATCAGCCGCTCCGTCACCATCGCGCTCCGGTCGGCCCGCCGCCGCGGCCACAGCTCGCGGCTCGGCGACGTCGGGCGGATCCCACGCAGCCGAGAAGACCCCCGGCGCCCCGTTCCTCGAGCACGCCCGGCGATCAGTCCCCCGGGCGCGTCCGCAAGGGAGTGGCTAGGCCCGCAGCCACTCCGTCACCACCACGTCCCCGCCGGTCCGCAACCGCAGCGCGAACGGGCCCGAGAGCGGTACGTCGCCGGTGAAGCGGCCCAGGTCGTCGGCTGTGAGCGGGGAGCCGGGCCGCGGGCCGCCCAGGACCTCGATCCGGGCCGGCTGCGGCGGCAGCACCTGTCCGAGCAGTCCGTGCGTGGTCACCTCGACGTCGACGGTCACCTCGCCCGCCCGGAAGGTCAGCATCCGGGGCGCGTCGGTGACGCCCCGGACCGGAAGGGCGTCGACCAGCGAGTCGAAGGTCAGCTCGGCGACCCGGGCGTCGAGGTCGTGCAGCGCGTACGCGTCGACGGCGATCTGCTGGAGCTCCGCGGGCACCGGGTCCAGGACGGCCGCGGCCTGCCGCAGCTCCTCCTCCAGCAGCGCCGCGTCGAACTCCTCGCCCGTCCACTCCTCTTCGCCGATCAGGTCGTCGTCGTTCAAGTCGCTCATATCGCCCCCCGTGCCTCGAGCCGGGCCCGCAGACGCCGCAGACAGCGCTGACGCAGCGGCCCGATGCTGCCCACCGCGATGCCGAGCGCGGCGGACACGTCCTGATAGCTGGGCGGCGGTGTGGCCATCAGCACGCGCAGCAACTGCCTGCACCGCTCGCCCAGTTCCTCGAACTCCTGCCACAGCCGCCGTACGCGTTCGCTCTGGGCGGCGGCCTCCTCGGAGTCGAGCAGCGACTGTTCGGGCGTGCCCTCCTCGCTGACCCGGTCCAGGATCCGTGGATCGTCCGTCAGGGTCAGCCGTTGCGAGCTGCGGATGACCTTCAGGCACTCGTTGCGCGCCGTGCTCGCCAGCCACGCGCCCGCCTTGCCGGGTTCGCGGATCCGCCCGAGGTGCTGGGCGAAGCGGAACCACGCGGTCTGGTACACCTCATGGGCATCCGCGTCGGAGAGCCGGTGGGCCCGCACCACGGACCACACCAGAGGGCTCAGCCCCTCCACTAGCGCCTTCCAGGCCGCCGCGTCGCCGTCGGCGGCTGCCTGGACGAGCGCGCCGGCATCAGTTCGGTCCACGGCAGCCCCACCCCTCGAGTACGGCAGGTCATGGTACGCCGTGGAGGGGGCGGCTTCGGCCCTCACGAGCCGGGGACCAGGCGCACGACCGGGACCGGGCGCCAGGTGGGCGGACGCAGCGCGGGAACGTGCGCCCCGCGCACTTCGGCGAGCCCGGTGTGGGCGGCGAGCAGTTGCCGCCGGGCCGCGCGCGGGTCGGTCTCCTTGTGCGCCGTCATATGGGCGGCGACCATGCCCGCGGTCACGGGGGTGGCGAAGGAGGTGCCGCTCCACTGCGCGTACCCCTCGAACATCACCTGGTCCGGCTTCGCGACGGCGTTCTCGTCGCTCAGCACTCCGGTGTGGCGGGGGTGCCGGCAGGTGCAGCCGTAGCGGAAGCCGTAGCGGCAGGCGTCGTACGTGGAGTGCTGGTACACGTACGGGACGGGTGTCTCGAAGCCGGTGAGGGCGCTGGTGAGGCGCTCGCCGGGGGCGTAGACCCGCACCCAGGGGCCGTGGTTGGTGAAGCAGGCGCCGAACTCGCCGTCGCTGCGCAGGGCACCGACCGACAGCACGGAGTCCTCCCAGCCGGGGAGGTCGGCGTAGGCGGCGGGCCAGAACGGCGTGGCGCTGCCGTTGTTGCCCGCGGCGGCGACCAGCAGGGTGCGCTGCTCGCGCAGTTCCCGCATGAAGTTCTCCACGCCGAGCAGGCCGTCGGTGCGGCCGTTGGAGGTGCCGGCGGAGAGGCTGAGGACGTCGGGCCAGCCGCCGGCGTCGACGGCCTCGAAGAGCTTCTCGCCGAACTCCGACTCCAGGATGGCGCCCGCGTCGTTGAGGCTGCCGCGCACGGTGATGTCGGTGTTGGGCGCGACGGCGGCGACGAGCCCGGCGATGAACGTGCCGTGGCCGACGTACTGCTGGAGGATGCCCTGCTCGTCGCACTCCTGGACCTGGGCGTCGCCGCCGGTGTGGGAGAGCAGGCCGCAGGAGCGGTAGTCCTTCATCAGCCCCGTGTCGACGACGAGGACACCGACGGCGGTCTCCGGGTCGTGGGCCGTGTCGGCGGCCGCCGGGTTGAGCGGCTCGCTGAGCGGGACGGGGACCGGTTCGTCGCCGGGGCAGGCGTTGACCGCGATGTGGACGACATGGTTGCGGGCGGCCATCCGGTGCCCGGCCCGGTCCTCCCGTTCGCGCACGGACCGCAGTGCCTGTGCGACGGCGCGGTCGGCTTCCCGGCCGCCTGCACCGGGGTCGCCGACCCGGATGCGGGTGATGCCACTGCGGTTGGTCCGCGGGCCGGCCCGGCGGACCTCGTCCTGGTCGAGGTCGGGTGCCGCCGTGAAGTGCGCCCGTACGGTGTCCTCGACGATGCCGGCCTCCTCGCCGTCGCGGACGAGGACGACGCCCTTCTCGTACATGAACTCGGCCGAGTCGTCCGGGCCCATCGCGAGGGGGACGTCCGGCATCGAGCGCTGGATCTGTTCGAACTGCTCGTGGAATCGCTGAGGTGCCATGGCGGGTCCTCCCACTGGGCGACGGCGTCGATCGGTGCGGCGGAGCGGTCGTCGGTACGCGCCGATCCTCCTCGACATGAGCCGCCGGGCGGTCATTTGATACAGCGCCGGACCTGTGGGGTGGGGTCGGGGGCCACTACCATCCGAGGAGTGACAGCGGGAAACGACTCGGTGGCGGCGTTGCTGCCGATGGTGTTCGCCGATCCGGGCGAGGCTCTCACGAGGGCCCGGGCGCTCCTCGACGCCGATCCCGCCCCGTCGCACGCCTCCGTGGCCCATCAGGTGATCGGCATCTGGCAGCGGGACTTCGGCGATCTGCGGCTCGCGCTGAACCATCTGCGGCGCGCCCGGGAGTTCGCGGCGCGCGCGGACTCGGCCGACCGGGAGGCGGACGTGCTGGCCACACTGGGCGTGGCCCTGGTGCACGCGGGCCGGACCCGGGAGGGCCTGTCGGCGTTCGAGCGGGGGGTCGCGCGGGGCGGCGGGCTCACGAGGGCGCGGGTGCTGTACCGGCGGGCGTACGTGTGGTGGGTGCTCGGCCGGCATCGCGAGGCGCTGGAGGACGTTCGCCGGGCGGTTCCCGTGCTGCGGCAGGCGGAGGACGTGATCTGGACGGCGCGGGCGCTGACCCTGCGCGCGACGGTGCATCTGGCGCTGGGGTCGGTGGAGCGGGCCGAGGCGGACTTCACCGCGGCCGAGGCGCTGTGGGACACCACCGGCCAGGAGCACGACAAGGCCGACGCGGTGGAGAGCCGGGGGCTCGCCGCGTTCCGGTCCGGTGACGTGCCGGCGGCACTGCGGCTGCTCGACGAGGCCGAGGAGCGGTACGCCCGGCTCGGCACGCCGACGTTCATGCTGAACATCCGGCGCTGCGAGGTACTGATGGCGGCCGGGCTGGCGCCCGAGGCGCTGGCCGAGGCGGACGCGGCGATCAAGACGCTCGACGGGATCGGCGGGCAGTCCACCCGCAAGGCGGAGCTGCTGCTGGTCGCCGCGCGGGCCGCCCGGCCGGCCGGGGATCCGCACACCGCGATCGCCCGCGCCGCCCTCGCGGTACGGCTGTTCGCCGGGCAGCGGCGCACCTGGTGGGAGACGCACGCCCGGCTGGTGCTGATCGAGGCGCGGCACGCCGCCGGGCGCGGCTCGGGACGGCTGGTCGCCGATGCGGCGGCGGTGGCGGAGAAGCTGGCCTCCTTCGGGGCGCCGGCCGCGCCGGAGGCGTCGCTGCTCGCGGGCCGGATCGCGCTGGGCCTGGGCTGGACGGCGGACGCGGAGCGGCATCTGGCCGTCGCCGCCCGCAGCAGGCACAGCGGGCCGCCGCTGGCGCGGATGACGGGCTGGGCGGCACAGGCACTGCGGGCGCGGGCCGCCGGTTCGGCCCGGGGTGTGCTGGAGGCCTGCCGGCGGGGTCTGGACGTGCTGGACGACCACCGGATGACGCTGGGCGCCTCGGAGCTCAGGGCACGCGCCACCGAGCAGGGCGCCGAGCTGGCCGCGCTCGCCCAGCGGGCGTCTCTGGTCTCGGGCGGGCCGCGGCGGCTGCTGGTGTGGAGCGAACGCTGGCGGGCCACCGTGCTGTCCACGGCGCCGACCCGGCCGCCCGCCGACCCCGAACTGCTCAGCGGCATGACCGCGTTCCGTGAGATCGCCTCCCGTGCGGAGGCCGCCCGCATGGAGGGCCGGCCGGTTTTGGCGCTGGAGCGTGAACAGCGGCGCCTGGAGCGGGAGATCCGCTCCCGGACCCTGCACATGCGGGGCGAGGCGCCCGGGGACGGGGACCGCTTCGACGTCGGCAGGCTGCTGGAGCGGCTGGGCGACGAGGTACGGCTGGTGGAGCTCGCGGTGCTCGACGGGCGGGTGCAGGTGCTGCTGTGCGGGCAGGGGCGGGTGCGCAGGTTCGAGGCCGGACTGCTGGCCGAGGCGGAGACGGAGGCCGAGCACGTACAGGCCGGACTGCGGCGGCTGGCCCACCCCGGGGCCGACTCGCGCCTTCCGGTGGTGGAGGCGGCCGGGCGCCGGCTGGAGGAACTGCTGCTCGGCCCGGCGGCGGCGCACCTGGGCGGCGGCCCGGTGGTGATCGTGCCGCCGGGGCGGCTGCACCGGGTGCCCTGGGCTCTGCTGCCGTCGCTGCGGGAGCGGGTGCTCAGCGTGTCGCCGTCGGCGGGCAGTTGGCTGCGCGCCAAGGAGACCGCGCCGCCGCCGGACGGCTGCCATCTGCTGGTACGCGGCCCGGGCCTGGCGACCGGCGGCGCCGAGGTGCCCGAGCTGGCCGGCCGGTACGGCTGCGCGACGGTCCTGGAGGACGGCGAGGCTCGCGTGCCACGGGTGCTGGAGGAGCTGGACGGGGCGGCGCTGGCCCATATCGCCGCGCACGGCACGTTCCGCGCGGACAGCCCGCTGTTCTCCTCCCTGCGGATGGCCGACGGGCCGATCGTCGTGCACGACTTCGAGCGTCTGGACCGCAGCCCGTACCGGATCATCCTGTCCTGCTGCGACACCGCCCGCCTCGCGTCCGTCGGCGCCGACGAACTGCTCGGCCTGGTCACCGCGTTGCTGCCGCTGGGCACGGCCGGGGTGGTGGCGTGCAGCGCGCCCGTCAACGACGCCGCGGCGGTGCCGCTGATGCTGGCGCTGCACAAGGGCCTCGACGCCGGCCTGTCCCTGGCGGAGGCGCTGCGCGACGCCCGGGCCGCCCTTCCGGGCGACGCGCTGCACCAGGCCACGGGCTGGGCGTTCTCGGCGTTCGGGGCGGCCTGAGGGGCGGGCTCACGGCGGGGACTGAGGGCGTCAGCTGAGGGCGTGAGCTGAGGGGCGGCCTGACCCGTCCCCTGTGCGGGTCAGGCCGCCGGTCTCTCGGGTGCGGCTCAGGCCGGCTGGGCCTCCGGCACCTCGGTCAGCCACGGCAGGGCACCGCGGTCGCTCGCGCCGAGCCGTGCGTAGGCGCCGTACAGGTGGTTGCCGACGGTGCGGATCGACAAGGTGAGGCGTTCGGCGATCTGCCGGTTGCTCAGGCCCGCCGCCGCGAGCGTGACGATCTGCCGCTGCCGGGCGGTGAGTTCGCCGAGAACCAGCCCGGACAGCGCCGGCGTGCGCGCGCCCTGGCAGCGCCGGGCCAGTGCCACGGCCCGGGTGCGGGAGTGCCGGGCGGCACGGGGATCGCGGTGTGCCCCCACGGCCTGGGCGTGCGCCTCGGCAGCGAACAGCGTGAAGCCGCGCCGCTCCAGCTCCTCGGCGACCTCGTCCAGGGCCGGGCCGTCGGCGCGGGTGAGCGCGTCGGCGTGCCGGGCGAACACGCCGGAGAGCCGGTCGATGACCTTCTCGGGGGCGCCGAGCCGGACGGCGTCGTAGGGGTCGGCGAGGTGCGCGAGGGCGGTGTCCAGGCCGCCCCGGACGTCGACCGGAGGCTCGCCCAACAGGACGGAGGCGCGGTCGAGTTCGTCCTGGCACGACGCGTCCGAGGGTGTGCCGCGCAGCCCCTCCCCCGCCCAGGCCGCCGCCTCCCGCAACTCCCCGCGCAACCGGGCGAACCGGGCGCGTACGGCGGCGTACCCGCACGGCAGCGTGCCGCCCTCGGCGACCAGCCACTCCCCCACCGGCGTCGGCAGGGCCCGTACGTCGTCCTGGTCGATACGGTGTGCCAGTGCGGCCGACTCGGCGTCGAGGGCGGCGGCACAGGCGTCCGGTGTCCGGGACAGCCGGCGTGCCCGCAGCCGGCCGGCCGCCGCCCTGAGCACCGGGCCGTGCAGGGGGTGGGCGAGGCGGACGGTGCCCGCGTCGTCGACGCGGATCAGGCCGTCGGACTCCAGGACTTCCAGGGCACCGAGGTCCGCGTCGTCCGGACGCAGCGGCAGCGGTTCGGCGAGGGCGAGACGGTCCAGGGTCTCGCGTTCGCGGGGGCAGGTGCGGCCGAGGGCGGGGGCGGTGCGCTCACGCACGGCCGTGGTCAGCGGCACCGGGCCCCGCCACGCGCGTTCCTCGGTGCCCGGGCGGTGGGTGAGCCGCCCCCGCACCGCGCCCAGCAGGTCGCGCAGCAGCCGCAGATCGCCCTGGCTCAGCCGGTGCAGCCGGCCGACGGTGAGCGGGTCGAGCGGGCCGGCGCCGGCCGTGAGGAGCTGTGCGGTCTCCTCCTCCCCCGGCGGCTCCAAAGTCAGGCGCGGCAGCAGCTCCCCGGTCCACAGCCGGGAGATCGCGCCGGGCACCGGGGTGCCGTCCGTGGTGACGACCAGCAGTCGGGTGCGGCCGTGCACGGCGAGTTGGTGGACCAGGGCGGCGGAGGCGTCGTCGAGGAGGTGCGCGTCGTCCACGACCAGCGTACGGACGCCGGACAGGAGTTGGACCGCGCGGTGCAGGGTGAGCGTCTCGGGCAGCAGATGGGCGAACGCGGCGAGGGGAAGGGCGCGGCTCTCGGGCGTACCGGCCGCCCGGGCGCAGTCGGTGCCGCGGACCGCCTCGGTGACGAGACGCGTCTTGCCGCAGCCCGCCGGGCCCGTCACCACGATGCCTCGGCGTCCGCCGGTCAAGGACCTGCGGACCAGCTCCAGTTCGTCCTCCCGCCCGGCGAACGGCCAGGGCAGCTCCAGGGGCGTCGCGTCCCGCTCGTAAGTCGTCACACAAGCATGAGCGCGGCTGCTCACTTCTGATACAGGGCGACTTGAGTAGCCCCCGACTCAGGCGCCCGGGACAGCCCGCGAGGCAGGCTGAGGCCATGACCGCACGCTACTGCTCGCTGGCTCAGGCGCCGGCGCCAGCCTTCGCACCGGGGCTGGCGGCCGAGCGGCTGAGCGCGCTCGCGAGCGGGCGGCGGATGTGGGTCAACGGCACTGTTCTGCACTACTGGTTCTTCGACGGCGACAGCGACGCGTCCGTCATCCCCGTGCCGGGGAGGGGGATGACGCGACGCGTGTCGTGGGCCGGCGCCGAGGAGCAGCGGGACGTGGTGCGCGCGTGCTTCCAGGAGTGGCAGGACCTCGGCGCCGGGATCTCCTTCGCCGAGGTCGACGACCGCTCGGAGGCCGAACTGCGCATCGGGTTCCAGCTCGGCGACGGTTCCTGGTCGGCCGTGGGCCGCGACGCGCTTCTGGCCGGACGGCACGAGCGCACCATGAACTTCGGCTGGGACCTGACCGCGCCCGGGGAGCGCGGGACGGCCCTGCACGAGATCGGGCACGCGCTCGGCATGCTGCACGAACACCAGAGCCCTTTCGCCGGCATCCACTGGGACGACGAGGCCGTGTACGCCGAACTGGCGGGCCCGCCCCACCACTGGAGCCGGGAGAGGACGCACTACAACATTCTGCGCAAGCTCGACCCTGACGAGGTCAACGGCTCCGTCTGGGACCCGCAGTCGATCATGGAGTTTCCGTTCTCGTCGGGGCTGGTCCTGGAGCCGGAGCAGTACCGCGCGGGTCTGAACCCGCCCGGCACCCTGTCCGCCGCCGACAAGGAGTTCGTGCTCCGCTGGTATCCGTCGGCGGATCCTCCGGGACCGTCCGAACTGGTGCCGTTCCGCTCGGCACCGCTCGGTCTCGGCCCGGGCGAGCAGGCCGACTTCGTCGTCGACCCGCCGGAGACCCGCAGCTACACGCTGGGCACCTTCGGCGACAGCGACGCCGTCGTCGTGGTCTTCGAGGAACGGGACGGGGAGCCCCGTTACCTCGCCGGGCAGGACGACGGAGGGACCGCACGCAACGCCACGATCAGCGCCCGGCTCGTCAAGGGCCGCCGCTACCACGTCCGTGTACGCCTGTACTCCGCATGGGGTTCCGGCGAGACGGCGGTGATGTGCTGGTGACAGCACGGACGCGCCGCGCGGACACCTGAGCCACAGTCCGGCACCGGGGGAGCGGTCGAGGACGTCACCCATGGGGGTGGGTGACGTCCTCGACCTCGCCATGTCCTGGTTCACGTCCGGGGCGGGGGCGCACGGCCGACGGACGCGGTGCCGTCGCGGGCCCCGCCTAGGGCGGCGGCGCGGCGGACACGGGGCACACCGGCCCTGGTGCCGTGGATCCACCCCAGGGGTGGAGACTACGCAGGAACGGGGTGCCGGAGGCGCTGCCGATCTGACGGAACCTGGTCGTACCGTGCCCGCGAACGCATCGGGTGGGTGGCACATGCCACCCACCCGATGCGTCGGCACGACCGCGGGACTTTCTCAGGACTGCGGACGGCTGCCGTGGTTCGCGCCGTTCTTGCGGCGGGCCTTCTTCTTACGACGTCGCTTCGAGGACATCGAACCTCCTCTTTCCAGCTTCTTGGTCACTATCCACCGGATTGTCGCATCCGGTGATCACAGAGCGCCTTTCCAGCCGTCGCCACGGCAAACACACCTCATGGGGATGCACATGGGTGGCCTGCGTCACGGACGCCGGGAGCCCGGTGCGAGAAGAGATGGCTCACCTGATCACACCCTCGGATCGCAGGGCATCCCTAAAACGATCAAGAGGTCGTGTCGGATTCCTTCGACACGACCTCTGACCTGCGACTCTTGCAAGTCGGGACGACAGGATTTGAACCTGCGACCCCTTGACCCCCAGTCAAGTGCGCTACCAAGCTGCGCCACGTCCCGATGCGTCTCGCGCGGGTGAACCGCGTGATCACGCAGGTCAACACTACCGCACCCGGGGAGGGACCTCAGCCTCGCGGCCCTCGTGATGACTCCGGCCGATCTGAGCCCCCGGTCCGGCCGGCGAGGCCCCCGGTCGAGACGGCGACGGCGAGGACGGCCCACCAGGGGATCTCCGCCTTGGTCGCGTGCCCGGCGCAGGCCGCGACGGCCAGGAGTGCCGGGACGGCACCCCCGATCAGTCCGGCACGCCGGACGGGTCGGTGCCGCGTCTCGTCCACGTCGTGGTCCCCCTTCGCCTGCGCGATCGCGCGCCCTGGGGAGCTCAACTCCCGGGCATATGCCGCAAACAATACGCTAAGTCGACGGCAACTCCCTACCAGGGCATACAGGTTGAGACGGACACCGGATGATGTGTCCCTGATCGCCTGATGTCCCTCGAAGCGCCGTGGTCCGGCCGGTGCGAAGGCGGTCGGTGGCGCCGTTCAGGGCTCTCACAGAGCTCAATCAGGGGAGGGCTTCGGCCAGTACGGTCGCCAGGGTGAACCTCGTGATGTCGGCGAGATAGCCGTAGTCGAGCGTGTCCGGAGCGTCGGAGGTCTGGTGGTAGTGCGGGTTGCCGTCCCCTTCGTAGGCACCGATCGCCACGTCGCCCCTCGCTTCGAACGGCATGTAGTCACTGGAGTAGATGGGTCCGAGCCGCACCGGCAGCGCCGTGTGGTCCGCCGCCGCCTGCGCCATGACCGCGCCGAAGGCGTGCGAGGCCGCGTCATTGCCCGGTACGGCGTTCCCCAGGTCGCGCTCCACCGTGACGGTGCCGTCCGCCGGCGGTCTGCCCACCATGTCCAGGTTCACCACCCGCAGGACCGAGACCCCCGCGGCCTGGAGTGCCGCCGCGTACGCCGTGGCTCCCCACAGCCCCTGTTCCTCGCCCGAGAAGGCCACGAACCGGACCGTGCCGGCCAGGGCGACCGGGGCGAGCAGACGGGCAATCTCGAGTGTCGCGGCCACCCCGCTGGCGTTGTCGTCCGCGCCCGGCGCGCGTGCCGTGGCGTCGTCCGGGTTCTGCATGCGGCAGTCGTAGTGGGCGCACAGGATGATGACGGGCCCGTCGGCCGCCGTGCCGGGCTTGGTGCAGATCACGTTGTCGGCGCTGTGACCGGCGTTGGTCCAGGTGCGTCTGGTCACCTGCGAGTATCCCGCTGCCGACAGCCGGCCGACGACCTCGTCGGCCGCCGGCCCGATGAACGGCGAGAAGGTGTGCCGCGTCGGGAAGTCCGCCAGTGCCTCCACGGTGTCGCGCAGCGCGTCCGCCGACACCGCGGCGACGAGCGGGGCGATCGACTCGTCCGTCCGCTTGTCCGTCACGCCGCGTTCCGCCGGTACGAAGGGTTCGGCCGGGCTGGGCGGGTGGCCCTTGAGCGGTGGCGCGAGCGGCAGACCCTCGAGTACGTCGCGGTTCATCTTCTGCCTCCTCAGCCGGTGTGGAGGGCGGGTTGGCAGTAGGCACAGCCGGTGTAGCCGCGGGCGAGCGCGTCCTCGGCGCGCCGGAAGGGCACCCTGCTGCCGGCGCCGAGCCTGGACCAGTGCGGGCAGCTGGAAACGTGCAGTTCGCCGCTGCGCGGGTTGCCGAAGAAGAAGTCCTCCAGTTCCCGCACGGCCGTGATCTGGATAGTCATCCGCCCCGCGAGCTGCCCGTCCTGGTACTGGGTGGCCACGAACGGATAGAGCCGCAGGTGCTCCCCGTGCTGGGAGAAGTCGATGGTGATGTCGGCCGTCACCCGGTCGTCGGGCTCCAGCGTGAACCCGTCGACGACGGCTGTTCCACCTCCGGGCATCTCCAGCGTGGAGCGCACGGCGCCCGTCTCGGTCAGGGTGCAGCCGGTCAGCTCCGCGTCCCGCGTGACGCGGGTCAGCGTCCGGACCGAGACCCGGGCGTCGTCCGGCAGGGCGGTCGCGTCCAGCTGCCAGGAGCCGGCGGTCTCGGTGAGGCCGCCGCGCAGCGTGATCGTCATGTGTGTCCTGCCGCCCGGTGCGGCCAGCTGCGGCGCCACGTTCCGCTGCGCCACGTTGTTGTCGAACCGCACCAGGTGACCGTGCGGCACCGGCCCGTTGAGGGTGGCGGTGACGGCGGGGTCGGGGGCTCCGTGCACGACGGCGACCAGGCATTCTTGGTCGGCGATCTGCGGGGTCCACACGAGCGGCCCGACCCGGACCGCCCCGCCCGCGGGGATCGGCTGGTCGATCACCACGGTGCCCAGCGACCGGAAGTGCGTCGGCCACAGCATCCCCGTGCCCGGATCGCACGCGAAGGCCTCCACCCGGAACGCTCCGCTCGCGGCTTCCTGGGTCCCCCGGTTGTGCACCCGCACATAGAGGTAGTTGGGCCGGTCGTTGACGGGCGGCTCGTGGCCGAGTTCGGGATTGTCGCCCGCACTGATGTCGGTGTTGCGGACCCAGATGTCCGGCGACTCCCAGAACGGGACACCGCTCGGCACCGCGCCGAGGTCGGCGGGGTTGTCGCCGATGTAGACGTCGACCGGCCGCGGCGCCCAGAGTCCCTGGTTCACGAAGGCCTCGTCCATCACCTTGCTGTAGAGGCCGCCGGTGAGCGTGGAGTCGGCCGTGATACAGCCCTTCGCCATGCTCACGGCATGGCTGCGACCCGATGAGGTGTCGTCCGGCACGATGAGCAGCATCTCCAGCATCGTCCTGTTGATCGCGTCGGCCGCCGCGATCCGTACGGCGGGATCGGGCGAGTCGCCGCCCATGCCCAGGTAGCACCGCCACAGCGCGGTGCCGAGCATCGAGTTGCGCAGGTTGAAGTGGAAGCCGTTGAACGCCGGGGCGTCGAAGCGCTGAGGGACGTCGAGCCGTCGCTCGGTACTCCACTGGTTCGTCGCGTTGTTGTCGAAGGGGAACGTCTCCGTACGCCGGTGCCCCTCGGGATTGAACCGGTCGCGGTAGATCGCGGGCAGTGCGTCGCAGACGCTGTGCTCGTACGACAAGGAACCGCCGTGCCGTGCGTCGAGCCACTGGAACACACCGTGGGTGTATTCGTGGCCGATGACGCCGAGGTCGCCCGAGTCGGGTGCGCCGCCCTCGCCGAAGCGGATCCGCGGAGGTGTCACGGTGCCGAGCCACGAGCTCTGGTCCTCGCCGTTGTGGGCCTGGGCATCGACCTCGACCTTGACCATGCTGGTGTTGAGGGCCGCGTTGCCCAGACCGCGCAGGTAGCGCGCGAAGGAGTCGAGCCAGTAGTAGGCGTTCGCGCTCAGGAAGGCACGGTCGGCGGGGTAGGGCCGATAGGTGAAGTCCGGTGACGTCTCCTCCGGCTGAGGGAAGGCCGGGGTGTCCCAGTCGATACACCGGAACCAGTCCCCGTCGAGCCGGAACCTGCCCCCGACGGCCGGAGCGACCTCCGCCTGGACATCGTGGCAGAGGGCGTCGAGGGTGGCCGCGCTGGAACCGCCGTGCACCGTGCCGTCGTCGGACTCCGTCACGGGATCGGGCATGAAGACTCTGAGATTGGCCGTCACGTATTTCCCCGCGAGGGCGAGCCAGAGCACCTTGCCGGAGACGGCGTCCACGACGACCCGGAAATGTTCGAAGGGGCCGCTGGTCTCGACGAGCAGATCGTGGACGAGATGGAGGGCACCGTCCGGCTTCTGCCCCTTTTTCAGCAAGGCGACCGTCGCGCTGGGATAGTCGGTCTCCGGCAGCGGGGGCCTGGCCGTGTCCCGCAAGTACACCAGCTCGTCCCTGACGATTCCGGCGGACGCGTATGCGCCCTGGAACGGCGCGAGGGCGTTCTTCCGCACGGCGTCGAGCGGCTGGGCCGTACCGGGGTCGGGGGCATCCGTGACATCGACCTCCGCCGTGTGATCGACCTGGATGACGGCAGCCTGTTTCACATCGGCCACGGCCTGGACGGTGGCGCCCACGATCGGCAGATCGTGGTGGAACTGCTGGTAGCGCACGCGCAGGGTGGCCGCGCCCTCGGCGGAGTCCACCTCGCGCAGGTCGATGCGCCCGGTCCTGAGGTCCTGGGAGCGCGCCTTCATGAAACGGTCGATGGCCTTGCGAGCCGTCGGCGCGCGGGTCAGGGTCGCCCCGGGATCCACGTAGGTCCGCAGAACACCGTCGGCGTCCGCGTGTTCACCCACACCGGGAACCATTCTCAGCGGCTTGTGGGCCTCAGGGCCCGGCATGTTCCTCTGCTGTCCGGAGTGGTGCGCATTCATGAGATGCCTCCTCCAGCGAATCTGGAGGGAAAGAGAAGAAGACGCCAAGCCGCCTTGGCACTCTCGGATTTGGGGTGTCGGGATAAATTCTAGTCCCGCCTGTCAGGGGCGGCGACTCGGGAAATCCCGCCGGAATCAGCCTCGTTGAAAACGAAACGTCGTTCCCCGGACTTCCAGTGTCGGGGTCGCGAGGTGCACGCGCCCCTCTCCCCCGGGCCGTTCGAAACGGTCGAGGAGGAAGCGGGCGGCGCGGCGGCCGACCTCGTGGCCGGCGTTGTCGACGGTGGTGAGCCACAGATGGCGCAGCCGGGAGATGCTCGTGTTGTCGTAGCCGACGAGGGACACGTCGTGCGGGACACGCAGGCCCAGTTCCTCCGCCGCCGAGAGGGCGCCGACGCAGGTGATGTCGTTGACGGCGAACACGGCCGTGGGCCGGTCGGGGCGGTTGAGGAGGCGGACGGCGGCACGGTAGCCGCCCTCCTCGGTCATGTCCCCGGTCTCGACGACGGCCCGGTCCGCCAGGCCGTGCTCCCGCATCGTCGCCTCGAAGCTGCGGCGGCGCAGTTCGCCGACGGCTCCGTAACCGGCGAGGTGGGCGATGCGGCGGTGGCCGAGGCCGATGAGGTGCTCGGTGACCAGCCGGGCGCCCTTCTCGTCGTCGCCCGCGACCTGGTCCACCCCGGGCGGCACCGGCTCGCGTGCGCCCGCCAGGACGACCGGCATCCGCGCGGCGACCGCGCCGAGGGCCGCCGGGTCGGGCAGCGTGCCGACCACGACCAGACCGTCGACGCGCAGGTCCAGCAGCGGGTCGGCGGGGTCCTGGCCGGTGCGGCGGTTGAGGCGTGCGTCGGCCAGCAGCATGTGCAGGCCGTGGGCGTGCAGCAGGGAGTTCAGGCCGTCGAGGAGGTCGACGAACCAGGGGTTGCGCAGATCGTTGAGGAGGACGCCGACCGTGCGGGTGCGCTGTTCGCTGAGGCTGCGGGCGGCGGCGTTGGGCCGGTAGCCGAGCTCGCGGGCGGCCCGGAGCACGGCTTCCCGCTTCTCGGGGCGCACCTGGTCGGAGCCGCGCAGCACCAGGGAGACCAGCGACTTGGAGACGCCGGCGCGTTCGGCCACGTCGCGGATCGTCGGCGGTCTCATGGATGGACCGTTCCATGCGGGTCCAGGGCTTGTCAAAGGCTTGACAGCTGCGGGAAACCGCGCTCAGGGTGGGCTGGACAGGTTCTGGAACGGTCCAAAGAGGGGCTCTCATGGTGGACACGCTCGGCGTCGCCGTCATCGGATTCGGCTGGATGGGGCGGGTGCACACCCAGGCGTACGCGCGCGTGCGGCACCACTTTCCGCGGTTGCCCCTCGTCCCGGAGCTGGTGACGGTCGCCGAGGAGGTGCCGGGCCGGGCGGAGGAGGCCGCCGCGCAGTTCGGGTTCGCCTCGACGACACGTGACTGGCGCGACGTGGTCGCCGACCCGCGGGTGAAGGCGGTCAGCATCACCGCGCCGAACTTCCTGCACCGCGAGATCGGCGTCGCCATGGCCGAGGCGGGCAAGCACATCTGGATCGAGAAGCCGGTGGGTCTGACCGCCGAGGACGCCGGTGCGGTGGCGGACGCGGTGGCCAGGGCGGGTGTGCAGGGCACCGTCGGCTTCAACTACCGCAACGCTCCCGCCGTCGAGGCGGCCCGCGAGCTGATCGCCTCCGGGGAGATCGGCACGGTCACGCATGTCCGCATCCGGCTGTTCAGCGACTACGCGGCTCATCCCGAGGGTGCGCTGACCTGGCGGTACGAGCGGGAGCGGGGTGGCAGCGGGGTGCTGGGCGACCTGGCCTCGCACGGCACCGACCTGGCCCGGCATCTGCTGGGTGACATCACGTCCCTGACCGCCGACACGGCGATCTTCCTGCCCGAGCGGGCCCGCCCGACCGGAGCCACGGCGGGCCACAGCCGCGCCTCCGGTGGGGAGGTCGGCCCCGTCGAGAACGAGGACTACGTCAGCTGCCTGCTGCGCTTCGCCTCGGGGGCGCGCGGTGTGCTGGAGGCCTGCCGGGTCTCGGTCGGCGAACAGAACAACTACGGCTTCGAGGCGCACGGCACGAAGGGCGCGGTGTTCTGGGACTTCCGCCGCATGAACGAGCTGGGCGTCAGCCGTGGCACGACGTACCAGGACCAGTCCGTCACCACGGTGTACGTCGGCCCGGGCCACGGCGAGTTCGCCGCGTTCCAGCCCGGGGCGGCGAACGCGATGGGTTACGACGACCTGAAGGTCATCGAGGCGTACCGCTTCCTGCGCTCGGTCGCCGAGGGCACCCCCCACGGGGCGACGCTCACGGACGCCGTGCACAGCGCCGCCGCGCTGGACGCGATGGCGCGGTCGGCGGCCAGTGGCGCGTGGGCGGACGTGTCCGCGGGCGCGTGACGTCTCAGGCCTGCTTCTGAAGGCGGCGGCCGAGGAGGAACCTCACCGGGACGAGGACGAGCCACAGCCACATGGCGTGCGACCCCACCACCAGGGCCAGCGGGACGGTCACGGCGAACACCACCACCATCGTGGCGCTGTCGAGGAGGTAGAGCGTGGTGCCTGCCTCCGATGGGGTGCCGTGGCGGAGCCAGGGGCGTTTGGCCAGGAGGGCGGCCAGCGCCAGGTGGCCGGCGCCGATCGCGGCGACCGCCGCCGCGTAGACGGCGACCGAGACGGGCTCGTCGCCGTACTCCGCGAGCAGCCTGGTCGGGAAGGGCACCAGGGCCGCGACACCCAGTCCGGCGATGGACAGGGTGATCACCTGTCCGTCGACCTCCCGCACATCACGGAAGATCCTGCGATGGTCGTGCCAGAAGCTGCCGAGCACCGTGACGCTGAGCACGTAGGCCCCGAGATCCGGGAGCAGCCGGCGCAGCGCCTGGTCGTACTGGTCCGCGTCGAGTCCGCGCGGTACGTAGAGGTCCAGGACCAGCAGTGTGATGGCGATGGCGAACACGCCGTCGGCGAGCGTCAGCAACCGGTCGGGGCCGCCGTCCGGGCGCGATGTCCACATGAGGACGACGGTAAGGGCCGCGCCGCGTCACGTTCGGGATCCACGCCCGGCCGTGCGCCGGCCTCACCCCACCTCACACGCCCGGGGCCTGCGGCGGCATGTTGTACGGCGTCACCACCTGGATCGCGGACGGCAGGGTCGCTCCCGCCGGCGGCAGCGCGTCGTGCGCCCGCATGACGGTGTGGCAGGCCTCGCGTACGTCCTGGCGCAGGTCGTGGTGGAGCACGGCGGACAGGCGGTGCTCGCGCAGCAGCCGGGTGTTGTCGTGGTCGAGGTCGTGCGCGACGAACACGGCGCACTCGCGGCCGAGGTCCCCGAACGCCCTGAGCGTGGCGATGTTGCCGCCGCCGATCGAGTACACCGCGCGGATCTCCGGGTCACGTTCCAGCGCGGCCCGCACGAGGTCGTACTGGGTGGCGTCGAGGCCCTGCCCCTCGGCGATCTCGACCAGTGTCCGCTCGGGGTGCCGGGCGCGCATGCCACCGCGAAAGCCCATCTCGCGCTCCTCCTCGTTGCGGAAGAAGCCGCTGCTGAGGCTGGTGAGGATGTTGCCCGGACGGTCGCCGAGCCACTGCCCCATCAGATACGCGGCCGTCGCCCCCGCCGCCCGGTCGTCTATGCCGACGTAGGCACGGCGGGCGCTGGCGGGCAGGTCGGTCACCAGGGTCACGACCGGGATGTCGGCGGCTTCGAGCCGGCCGACGGCGGCCGTGACCTCGGGTACGTCCGGGGCCTTGAGGATGACGCCCTGCGAGCCGCGCCGGGCGATCCGGTCCAGGATCCGCACCAGTTCCCCGGCCGGGCCGGTCTCGCGGAAGTGGAAGCGGGAGCGCAGCACCGCCGGGTGCAGGGACGGCAGCTCGGCCTCCAGGGCGGCGCGGATCGCCGTGGTGAAGCGTTCCGGTGCCTGCATCACGATGTCGACCATGAACGTCCGGCCCACGAGCCGGACCTGGGTGCGCTGCCGGTCCAGGTCGGCAATCGCCCGGCGCACCTCCCGCGCGGTGCTCTCCCGCACCCCGCCCCGGCCGTTGAGCACCCGGTCGACGGTCGCCTCGCTCAGTCCCGCCTGACGGGCGATCTCCCGGATCGGGAAGGGGTGGCCCATGCGCCGGCTCCTTGAGGGGTTTTTGATGGCTGCCTGCTGGTTGTTCGAGGGGTTTGTACTGACAAGAATGACAGGGCTGCGTCGCTCCGTGACCCCGAAGGGACGACGATGTCCTTCACTTCCGTACACCACCGTGCCTGGCTGTCCGAGCAGGACTGCGACCTCGACGCGTTCCGCGCGCTGGTCGAGCAGACGACGGATCCCGCCGACTATCCGCACGCCTGTGCCGTGGAGCGGAACGTGCCGGTCTACGACACCGGGCTGCTGGAGGACGACCGGGTGGTCCAGGCCGAGCTGTCCCGGGCGCTCGCCGACGGCCCCGGCATCGTCGTCTTCCGCGGTGCCTTTCCCGACCCGGAGGTCGTGGACCGGGCCACCGCCGTGTTCGAGGCACTGATCGCCGAGCAGCGTGCCTCGGGCGCGACCGCCGGTGACCACTTCGCGAAGCCGGGCGCCAACGACCGGGTGTGGAACGCGCTGGAGAAGGCGGCCCTGTACGACGCGGAGACCTTCGCCGACTACTACGCCAACGAGGTGCTCGCGCTGGTCGCCACGGCCTGGCTGGGCCCCGGCTACCAGGTCACCTCCCAGCTCAACGTGGTCAACCCGGGCGGCGCCGCGCAGAGCGCGCACCGCGACTACCACCTGGGCTTCCTGTCGAACGAGGCCGCCGCGGCCTACCCCGCGCACGTGCACCGCCTCTCCCCGTGCTCACCCTCCAGGGGGCGGTCGCGCACTGCGACATGCCGGTGGAGTCCGGGCCGACGATGTATCTGCCGCACTCGCAGAAGTACGAGCCCGGCTATCTGGCCTGGCGGCTCCCCGAGTTCCGGGCGTACTTCGAGGCGCACCAGGTGCAGCTGTCGCTCGCGAAGGGCGACGCGGTCTTCTTCAACCCGGCCCTCTTCCACGCCGCCGGCACCAACCGCTCGGCGGACATCCGGCGCATGGCCAACCTGCTGCAGGTGTCGTCCGCGTTCGGACGCGCCATGGAGACGGTGGACCGGGAGGCCGTGGCGAACGCGGTGTACCCGGTGCTGAGCGAGCGCCGCGCCGAGGGCGCCGACCAGGCGTGGCTGGACCGGGTGATCGCGGCGAGCGCCGAGGGCTACCCCTTCCCCACCAACCTCGACAGCGACCCGCCGGTCGACGGTCTGGCCCCGCCCTCGCAGGCGGATCTCCTGCGGCGGGCGCTGCGCGAGAAGTGGACTCCGGAAGCGCTCCGTGCGGAGCTGCGGGCCGGCACCGAACGGCGAGAGAGCTGAGGAACTCGATGGGACTTCTCGACGACAAGGTCGTCCTGGTCAACGGCGGCAGCCAGGGCGTCGGCGCCGCCGTCGCGCGGGCCGCGGTCCGCGAGGGTGCGGTCGTGGCCGTCACCGGGCGGCGCCCCGAGCCCGGCGAGGCCCTGGTGGAGGAGCTGATCGCGGCGGGCGGCAAGGCCCTGTACGTACGGGCCGACCTGTCGGACGCCGAGCAGGCGAAGGCCTCCGTGGCCCGGGTCGTCCAGGCGTACGGCCGGGTCGACTGCCTCGTGAACTCCGCCGGGCTGACCTCCCGGGGGACGCTGCTGGACACCACGCCCGAGCTGTTCGACCAGCACATCGGGATCAACCTCAAGGGGCCGTTCTTCGCCATGCAGGCGGTGGTCGCGGACATGGTCGCGCGCGAGGCGCCCGGCACGGTCGTCAACATCATCACGTCGTCGGCTCACGGCGGGCAGCCGTTTCTCGCGCCGTACGTCGCCGCCAAGGCGGGGCTGATCGGGCTGACCCGCAACGCCGCGCACGCGCACCGGTGGGACCGGGTCCGGATCAACGGGCTGAACATCGGCTGGACCTCGACGGAGGGCGAGGACGCCACGCAGAAGGCCTTCCACGGGGCCGGGGACGACTGGCGTGATCAGGCCGCGGAGAAGCTGCCGATGGGCAAGCTGGGCCAGCCGGACGAGATCGCCGACTTCGTGGTCTTCCTGCTGTCGGACCGGTCCGGGGTGGTCACCGGGTCGATCATCGACTGGGATCAGAACGTGCTCGGTGGACTCGACTGAGGAGGTGCCGCGTTCTGTGACTGGTCGTGTGCGGCGCCGTGGTGGCTGGTCGCGCCCACGCGGCCGAGCCGCAAATCGACACAGCCCCGCGCCCCTGAGGGGGCGTTCCAACCCTGCAACAAGGAGCAACACCCCATGCGTATCGGAATCCTCGGCCTCGGCCGTATCGGCGCCTTCCACGCCGAGACCCTCTCCGGGCTCGACGCCGTCGAGTCGCTCGTCGTCACCGACCCGTTCGCGGGGGCAGCCAAGGCCGCGGCCGAGCGGTTCGGCGCCGAGGTCGTGGACTCGCCCGAGGCCCTGCTGGCCGCCGGTGTGGACGGCATCGTCGTCGCGGCGGCGACCGACGCCCACCCGGCGCTGATCCTGGCCGGGGTCGAGGCCGGTGTCCCGGTCTTCTGCGAGAAGCCCGTGGCCAAGACGATGAGCGAGGGCGTCGAGGTGCTCAAGGCCGTCCGGGGCAGGGACGTGCCGATCCAGATCGGCTACAACCGCCGTTTCGACGCCGGGTTCGTCGCCGCGCGGGCCGCCGTCCAGGCCGGTGAGCTGGGCACGCTGCACACCGTGCGGTCGACCACGCTGGACCCCGCGCCGCCGCCGGCCGCGTACATCGCCGCCTCCGGCGGCATCTTCCGCGACTGCTCGGTGCACGACTTCGACATCATCCGCTGGGTGACCGGCCGTGAGGTGACGGAGGTGTACGCCGTGGGCGGCAACCGCGGCGCCGACTTCATCAAGGAGGCCGGCGACGCCGACACCACCGGCGCGATCCTCACCCTCGACGACGGCACGATCGCGGTGGTCTCCAACTCCCGCCACAACGCCCGCGGTTACGACGTCCGCATGGAGATCCACGGCTTCACGGACTCCATCGCCGTCGGTCTGGAGGACAAGCTGCCGCTGCGCTCGGTCGAGCCGGGCGTGACCTTCCCCGCGGGCACGCCGCACGACTTCTTCATGGACCGGTTCACCGAGGCCTACCGCGCCGAACTGACCGCGTTCACCGAGGTCGTCGCCGGCACCCGCCCCTCCCCCTGCACGATCGAGGACGCCCTGGAGGCGGGTTGGATCGCCGACGCGTGCACCCTGTCGCTGCACGAGCACCGCCCGGTGACCATCGAGGAGGTACGGGCGGTCTGACATGGAGGTCGCCGCCGCTCACGGAGCGCGCCAGACGTTCGCGAACGCCTCGTCCTCGATGGTCCGCCGACGGCGGACGGCGTCCAGCTCCGTCACGGCGTCGACCACCGCGGCGAGTACGGCCCGGGCCGCGTCGTCGGGCTCAGGGAGGTCCTCGGGCACCTCGTCGCGCACCCCGACGGCGGCCGCGAGTGTGGCGAGCACCGGCTCGTCGGTCGCCCCGCGGTGCAGGGCGCGCTGCCGGGCAGGGGACTCGACCGGCCCCCGCCCGGTGCCGCGGAAGGGGATCCAGGAGGCCCGCGGCCGTGCGACGGCCCCCTCTTCCTGGAGGACGGTCAAGTACTCCTCGGCCAGTCCACGGCCCCTGCGCCACAGCCAGTCCTCGATCGGCTCGTACGGCGCCTCGCGCACGAGCGCCGTCGCGGCCCGCTCCAGCAGAGGGTCGTCGAGGGTCGGCGCCGGGCGGGACACGATGCGGTCGCCGTCCAGCGTCACCACCTCGGCACCGAGCAGATCGATCACCTCGGCACCGGCCAGCCCGAGCGACAGGTCGCCCTGCGTCACCGGCCGGCCGGCGGCCGCGTCCATCGCCACGATCATCAAGTCGCGTGCCGTACCCATCACCACTCCCCTCGGAGGCACTGATCACGCTACGCCGCGACCGCCCTCAGGGCGACCAGGATCCGTACGACGCGAGGCCACAACGAGGAGGAAGACAGGCATGAGCGAGCCAGACCGGGAACCCCTGCGCATAGGACTGCTGGGAGCCGCTCGGATCACCGAACGCTCCCTGATCGACCCGGCCCGGGCGACCGGCCACCGTCTCGTCGCGGTGGCGGCCCGCGACCGTGCCCGGGCCGAGGCGTTCGCCGCCCGGCACGGGGTGGAGCGGGTGGCGAAGTCGTACGCCGAGCTGGTGGCCGATCCCGAGATCGACGTCGTCTACGACCCGCTCGCCAACGGCCTGCACGGCCCGTGGAACCTGGCCGCCCTGGCGGCGGGCAAGCACGTCCTGTCGGAGAAGCCGTCGGCGAGCAACACGGAGGAGGCGGCGGAGGTACGGCAGGCCGCCCGGAAGGCCGGGACGGTCTTCATGGAGGCCTTCCACTACCTCTTCCATCCCGTCACCCGCCGTCTGCACGAGCTGCTGGCCTCGGGTGAACTCGGCGAACTGCGGCATGCCGAGGCCCTGGTCGCCATCGCCGCCCCGCCGGACACCGACCCTCGCTGGTCGCTGCCGCTGGCCGGCGGAGCCCTGATGGACCTGGGCTGCTACAGCCTGCACGCACTGCGGATGCTGGCCCCCTGGGCGGGCGGCGCACCGCGTCTCGCAGGGGCGCGGGGCGGGGAGCGGGCGGGTGCGCCCGGGGTCGACGAGTGGCTGGACGCCGATCTGGAGTTCCCCGGCGGCGCGACGGGCTCCGCCCGCTGCCACATGGCGTACGACGGGCTGGAGATGAGCATCCGGATCGTCGGCTCCCGGGGCGAGGCGACGGCCCCGAACTTCGTGCTGCCGCAGGAGGACGACCGGGTCGTGGTCCGCACCCCGGAGGGCGAGCGCACGGAACGGCTCGGGACTCGCTCGTCGTACACCTACCAGCTGGAGGCGTTCGCCGCCGCGGTGCGGGACGGCGCTCCGCTGCCGCTGGACGCGGACGACGCGGTGACGACGATGGAGCTCATCGACGCCTGCTACCGCGCGGCCGGGTTCGAACCCAGGCCTCGTACCCGGGTCTGACGCACACGGAGAGGGCCCGGGGCATGGTCCCGGGCCCTTCTCACGCGTACAGCGCGGGTTTCTCCCCGAGTTCGACCTCGACCCGGCCGCCGTCCTCCAGGGCTCGTACGCCCGCCTCGCACACGGCAGCGGCGGCGTAGCCGTCCCAGACGCCCGGGCCGGTGACCTCGCCGCGCCGGGTGGCGTCGACCCAGGCCTGGATCTCGTGGTTGTAGGCCGTCTCGAAGCGTTCGGTCCAGTCCTGGGCGATGGTGCCGCCCCAGCGGCCGGCCATGTTGGTGACCAGGGCGTGGCCGTCGCCGATGCGGGCGGTGCCGCGTTCACAGACCACCTCGGCCTGGACCTGGTAGCCGAAGCCGCAGTTGACGAAGATCTCGACGTCACTGAGGGCGCCGCCGTCGGTCTCGAAGACGACGAACTGGGGGTCCTGCAACGCGTCCGGGGCGCTGGCCGACGGGGTGGGGCGCAGCACCGTGACGGCTGTGATCTCGTGGTTCAGCAGCCAGCGGGTCGCGTCGGCCTCGTGGGCGACGGAGTCACTGATCAGCATGGAGCTGGTGAAGAAGGGCGGGCTGGCGACGTTGCGGTGCCGGTTGTGCAGCATGAGCGGACGGCCCAGCTGACCGGTCGTCAGTAGGGCCTTCAGCTTCGCGTACTCGGGGTCGTAGCGGCGCATGAAGCCGACCTGGACCCGGCGGTGGCCGAGTCTCTGTTCGGCTTCGAGGACGCGCAGCGCGGACGCCGCGTCGGGGGTGAGCGGCTTCTCGCACAGGACGGGCAGATCGTGCTCGAAGGCGGCGAGGAGGGTGGCCTCGTGGGCCGGGCCCGGGGAGGCGATCAGGACGGCGTCCACGTCGGCCGCCGTCATCGCGGCAGCCGGGTCGGTGTAGGCGGTGCAGCCGTCGACACGGGCGGCGACGGCCTTCGCGCGCTCCGCGTCGACGTCTACGACGGCCGCCACCCGTGCTCCGCTGGTGACTTCGTGGATGCGGCGCACATGGTCGGCGCCCATCCTTCCGGTACCGATGACCGCGACTCCCAGAGGGGCACGCTCCGTCATGGCCGTCCTTTCGGGTCGTCAGGCGCCGCAGGACCTCAGGAACTTGCGGGTACGCACCGCGATCGGCAGGGGCTTGTCCGGCTCACAGGGGTACATGTCCTGCTCGACGATGGCGAACAGGTCCACGCCCAGCTTCTGGGCGGCCGTGAGGACCGGGCCCAACTCGGGCACGCCCGCAGGCGGTTCGCACATCACACCGCGCGCGACGGCGGGACCGAACGGCACCTCGTTCTTGACGACGTCGGCGAGGATCTCCGGGTCGACCTGCTTGAGGTGGAGGTAGCCGATGCGCTCGCCGTACGTCTCGATCAGCTTGACGCTGTCGCCGCCGCAGTAGGCGTAGTGCCCGGTGTCCAGGCAGAGGTTGACCGCGTCGGAGTCGGTCGAGTCGAGGAACTGCTCGACGTGCTCCTCGGTGTCGATGTGGGTGTCGGCGTGCGGGTGGACGACGATGTCCAGGCCGTACTTGTCCTTCACCTCACGGCCGAGGCGCTCCATGCCCGTGGTGAGGTTGCGCCACTGCTCGGTGGTGAGCTCCGGGGGCTCCAGGATCTCGGCGGTCTTGTCGTCGCGCCAGAAGGACGGGATGACGACGAGGTGCTTGGCGTCCATCGCCTGGGTGAGCGCGGCGACGTTGCTGACCTGCTCCCAGGTGGAGTCCCACTCGGAGGGGCCGCGGTGCAGGCCGCAGAAGATCGTACCGGCGGAGACCTTCAGGTTCCGCTTGGTGACCTCGTCGGTGAGCCGGGCCGGGTCGGTCGGCAGATAGCCGTACGGGCCGAGTTCGATCCACGAGTAGCCTGCTTCGGCGACCTCGTCGAGGAAGCGGACCCAGGGCACCTGCTGGGGGTCGTCGGGGAACCAGACGCCCCAGGAGTCGGGGGCGGAGCCGACCCGGATGCGGTCGAGCGCGAGAGCCATGTCAGGACTTTCCTTCCGAGGACGCGGCTACGGGAGCGGTGAGGTCCCCTTCTTCGGGGAGCTCTTCGACGTCGACACCGTGGACCTGGCTCAACTCGTGCTTGAGGGAGGCCAGTTCGGCGCCGCCCGCCATGTGGTTGGTCAGCTCTTCCAGGCTGACGTCACTGCGCGAGGCGGAGAGTTCCATGGTGCCGAGCCGCAGCACGCTGAAGTGGTCGCCGACCATGTAGGCGTGGTGCGGGTTGTGGGTGATGAAGATGACGCCCAGGCCCTTCTCGCGGGCGGCGGCGATGTACTTCAGCACGACACCGGACTGCTTGACGCCGAGGGCGGCGGTCGGCTCGTCCAGGATGAGCACGCGGGCGCCGAAGTAGACGGCGCGGGCGATGGCGACGCACTGGCGCTGGCCGCCGGAGAGCGTGCCGATGGGCTGCTCCATGTCGTCCAGGACGATGCCCATGTTGCGCAGTTCCTCGTCCGCGGTCTTCTTCATCTTGTCGATGTCGAGACGTCGGACCGGCCAGGGGCCCTTGGTCATCTCGGAGCCGAGGAAGAAGTTGCGCCACACCGGCATCAGCGGGACGACGGCGAGGTCCTGGTAGACGGTGGCGATGCCCTTGTCGAGGGCCTCGCGGGGGGTGGAGAAGCGCACCGGTTCGCCGTTGACGAGGAACTCGCCCTCGGTGTGCTGGTGCAGACCCGAGATGATCTTGATGAGGGTGGACTTGCCGGCGCCGTTGTCGCCCAGGACACAGGTCACCTTGCCGGGGTGGACTTCCAGGCTCACGCCGTGCAGGGCGCGGATGTTGCCGTAGGACTTGCCGGCGTTGCGCAGCTCGACCAGGGAAGGGTCCTGCGTGGGCGGGGTGTCGGTGACGACGGCGCCGTGGGTGTCGGCTTCTTTGTTGGTCATTGCGATCACCTCCGGGTCGCTGACTTGCGGACCCACAGATTGATGAGGGTGGCGCCGAGCAGCATCGCGCCCAGGAAGGCCTTGAACCAGTCCGGGTTCCAGCCGGCGTAGACGATGCCCTGCTGCACCAGGCCGAACATGAAGGCGCCGAAGACCGGGCCGATCGCGGAGCCGGAGCCGCCGGTGAGCAGACAGCCGCCGACGACCGCCGCTGCGATGTAGATCAGCTCGACGCCGACGCCCTCCCCGGACTGCACGGTGTTGAAGGAGAACAGGTTGTGCATGCCGACGAACCAGGCACCGACGCCGACCAGCATGAACAGCGAGATCTTGGTAAAGGTCACGGGGACCCCCACCGCGCGGGCGGACTCCTTGTTACCGCCGGCCGCGAAGATCCAGTTGCCGTACTTGGTGCGCAGCAGCACCCAGGTGGCGATGGCCGCGAAGACCAGCCACCACACCACCGTGATCTTCACGTTGACGCCGCCGACCTCGAAGGACGAGGCGAAGAGGGCCTTGGCCTGGTCGAAGCCGTCCATGTCGCTGATGTCGTCGGTGGCAACGTTGTTGGTCACCAGCTTGGTGACCGCGAGGTTGGCACCCTGAAGGATCATGAAGGTGCCAAGGGTGACCAGGAAGCTCGGCAACCCGGTCTTGATCAGTACCCAGCCGTTGAAGAACCCGACACCGAGGGAGAGCACGAGCGCGAGGAGCACGCCCATCCACACGTTCAACGTCAGCTGATAGCTGATCATGCTCGCGGTCAGCGCCGAGGTGATCACGGCGACGCCGGACGAGAGGTCGAACTCGCCGCCGATCATCAGGAGCGCCACGGGCAGCGTCATGATCCCGATGGTCGACGAGGCGTAGAGGATGTTCGCGATGGAGCTGCCGTCGCGCACCGGCGGCGCCACGATCAGGAAGAACACAAACGTGGCGACGGCGCCGAGGAACACGCCGACCTCGGGCCGGGCTAGCAGCCGCAGCGCCAGCGGGCGCTGCCGCGTCCGGCCGTCGGACTGCTTGCGGCCGGGGGCCGGCGGTGTGTCCACCGCCGGCGTGGCCTGCTGGGCCATGCTCATCACCGGGTGCCCTTCGCGGCGAACTCCCCGATCTTGTCGACGTTCGACTTGTCGACGAAGGCCGGGCCTGTCAGCACGGGCTGCTCACCGCCACCGCTGTAGTTGCCGTTGTTCTTGTAGAGCCACAGGCCGTCGACGGCCAGGTAGCCCTGGAGGTAGGGCTGCTGGTCGACGGCGAACTGGATGTCGTCGCCCTTGATGGCCTTGATGAGGTCCTTGTTGAGGTCGAAGGTGGCGACCTTCGCCTTGCTGCCGGCGTCGCCGATCGACTGCACGGCGGTCAGCGCGAAGGGGGCGCCGAGCGTGACGACGTAGTCGATGGACGGGTCCTGCTTCAGCTTGGCGGTGATCGTCGACTTCACGGCCGGCATGTCGGTGCCGTTGACGTTCTGGGTGTCGAGCTTGCCCTCGAAGGTCTTCTCCACGCCGTCGCAACGCTGGGTCAGGCCGACGTTGCCCTGCTCCTGGACGACGCAGAGGGCGTGCTTGGCGCCGACCTCGTTGAGCTTCTTGCCGAAGGCCTCGCCGGCGACGGACTCGTCCTGGCCGAAGAACTCCAGCATGTTGAGCTTCTTCCAGTCGCTCAGGCCGGAGTTGAGGCCGACGACGGGTATGCCGGACTTCTCGGCCTTGCCTATGACGCCCTTGAGCGCGTCCGGCTTGGCGAGGGTGACGGCGATGCCGTCGACCTTCTGGTCGATCGCGTTCTGGACCAGGTTGGCCTGGTTGCCCGCGTTCGGGTCGGCGGAGTAGATGAGCTTGATGTTGTCCTTGGCGGCCGCGGCCTCGGCGCCCTTGCGGACGGTGTCCCAGAAGGTGTCGCCCGGCGCCTGGTGGGTGACCAGGGCGACGGTCATGCGCGGCGTGGTCGCTTTGCCGGCGGAGGCGTTCGCGGCGCCTTCCTCGGCACCCTTGCCCCCGGAACTGCTGGAGCAGCCGGCGAGAGTCAGAGCCGCTGCCGCGGCCACGGCGACGACGGGCACGATTCTGCGGGAGCGGGGGTGAGAAGAGCGGTCCATCTTTCCTGGCACCTCACTGTGCTACTGCGGGGGAAAGGGGAGGGGATCACGAAGGGGATCCGTGGTCCCGGAACCTTACGGAGTCCGGATCATGATGCCGCAAACAGACTGTGGCGATGCCACGGGATACAAGTCCCTGCCGCGCCCGCTGTCAATACTTTGTTAAGACATCATTTCACAAGCAGGTCCGAATGTAAGTACAAACTATTGACAGCGCCGCCCTCCGGGACCTACACCTGAGGGGCGGCAGGTCCCCTGAACCCACGCCCCCACCGTGTCAGGGCGTCCCGGGACCCGCATCCCCAGCTTCCCGAGGAGGTCGCGCATGGCCGGGCCGGCAGAGTATTTCGACTTGATCACGATGGGGCGCATCGGAGTCGACCTCTATCCCCTGCAGACCGGCGTCTCCCTGGACCGTGTGGAGACGTTCGGGAAATTCCTGGGAGGTTCGGCGGCCAATGTGTCGGTCGCCGCGGCCCGTCTGGGACGCCGTACGGCGGTGATCACCCGCACCGGCGACGACCCCTTCGGCACCTACCTGCACGAGGAGCTGCAGTCCTTCGGCGTCGACGACCGCTGGGTCACCCCGGTCGAGGACTACCCCACCCCGATCACGTTCTGTGAGATCTTCCCGCCGGACGACTTCCCGCTGTACTTCTACCGCCGCCCCAAGGCCCCGGATCTGGAGATCCACACCGACGAGCTGGACTTCTTCGCGATCCGCGGGGCCCGCATCTTCTGGATCACCGGCACCGGCCTGAGCGAGGAGCCGAGCCGCTCCGCCACGCTCGCCGCCCTCAAGGCCCGCGACAAGTCCGGCATCACCGTCTTCGACCTCGACTGGCGGCCGATGTTCTGGCGCGACCCCGAAGAGGCCCGCCCGTACTACCGCGAGGCGCTGCGCCACGCCACCGTCGCGGTCGGCAACCTCGAGGAGTGCGAGATCGCCACCGGCGTGCGCGAACCGCAGGCCTGCGCCGACGCGCTGCTGGAGGCGGGCGTGGAGCTGGCCGTCGTCAAGCAGGGCCCCAAGGGCGTGCTCGCCGTGCACCGCGACGGCACCCGGGCCGAAGTGCCGCCGGTGCCGGTCGAGGTGGTCAACGGCCTGGGTGCGGGCGACGCCTTCGGCGGCTCGCTCTGCCACGGTCTGCTCTCCGGCTGGGACCTGGAGAAGATCATGCGCCACGCCAACGCCGCCGGCGCCCTCGTCGCCTCCCGCCTCGCCTGCTCCTCCGCGATGCCGACCGAGTCCGAGGTCGCCGGCCTCCTCGCCGAGGCGTCGTCCCCGAGCACGAGCCTCTGAAACGGAGCCCGCAATTGAACATCGGCATCCCCGACCTCACCACGGTCAGAGCCCGGAACCCCGAGGCGGTCGCGGAAGCGGCCGCCCGCCGGGTGCGCCGCCCGCTGATCGGCGACAGCGGCCGGCTGATGATCGTGGCCGCCGACCACCCGGCGCGCGGCGCCCTCGGGGTCGGCGACCGGCGCCTGGCCATGGCGGGCCGCGCCGATCTGCTGGAACGGCTGTGTGTCGCGCTGTCCCGGCCCGGGGTCGACGGGGTGCTCGCCACCGCCGACATCCTGGAGGACCTGCTCCTGCTCGGGGTGCTGGAGAACAAGGTCGTCATGGGCTCGATGAACCGCGGCGGACTCGCCGGGGCCTCCTTCGAGATGGACGACCGTTTCACCGGTCACCGCGCCGAGGACATCGCCCGGCTCCGCTTCGACGCCGGCAAGCTCCTGGTGCGCATCGACTACGACGACCCGGGCTCGCTGACCACGCTGGAGTCCACGGCCCGTGCCGTCGACGCCATGGCGGCCCACCGGCTCCCCCTGTTCGTCGAGCCGTTCATCTCCCGGCGGGTCGACGGAAAGGTCCGCAACGACCTGTCGGCCGACGCCGTCACCCGGTCCATCGCCATCGCCTCGGGGCTGGGCGGCACCTCCGCCTACACCTGGCTGAAACTGCCCGTCACCGACGACCCGGACGACATGGCCGAGGTGCTGGAGACCTCCACCCTGCCCGTCGTCCTGCTCGGCGGCGAGGTGGGCGAGGACCAGGAGGGCGCCTACGAACGCTGGCGCAAGTCCCTGCGCCTGCCCACCGTCCAGGGCCTGGTCGTCGGGCGTTCGCTGCTCTACCCGGCCGAGGGCAGCGTGGAACAGGCCGTGGACACGGCCGTCGGACTGCTCTGACCGCACGTGGCACCTGCCGTGATGCAAAGGCACCTGCTGTGATTTCAAAGTGGCACCTGCTGTGACCCGAAAGGCACACGATGACGTATCACCTTCCCGCGGGTAAGGCCCTCGGCGGCCCCTACATCGTCGACATCACGCCCGAGAAGGCCGGCTGGGGCCACTCCAGCCTGCGGATCCTGGAGCTGTCGCCGGGCGGCACGCACACCTTCGAGACCGGCGACAGCGAGTGGATCGTCGTCCCGCTGAGCGGCGGCTGCACCGTCGCCGCTGCGGACGACTTCGGACAGGACACCTTCGAACTCCAGGGCCGCCGGGACGTCTTCAGCGGCGTCAGCGACTTCGCCTACGTGCCGCGCGACGCCCGGGCGACCGTGACGTCCGCCGCCGGCGGGCGGTTCGCGCTGACCGGCGCGCGCTGCGACCGCCGGCTGCCCGCCCGCTACGGAGCGGCCTCCGACGTGCCCGTGGAGCTGCGGGGCACCGGGAACTGCTCCCGGCAGGTCAACAACTTCGGCGCGGCGGGCGTGTTCGAGTGCGACAAGCTCATCGCGGTCGAGGTGATCACCCCGGGCGGCAACTGGTCGTCCTTCCCGCCGCACAAGCACGACGAGCACCGGCCGGGTGAGGAGTCCGTGCTGGAGGAGATCTACTACTTCGAGTTCGCCGGCCACGACGGCATCCCCGGCCTCGGCTACCAGCGGGTCTCCCCCTCCGGGCCCGGCCGGGACACCGATGTGCTGGCCGAGGTCCGCGACGGCGACGTCGTCCTCATCCCGGACGGCTGGCACGGGCCCTCGATGGCCACCCCCGGCCACCACATGTACTACCTCAACGTCATGGCGGGCCCGGAGGCCGAGCGCGCCTGGCTGATCTGCGACCACCCCGACCACGCCTGGGTCCGCGACACCTGGCCGGACCAGCCGGTCGACTCCCGACTCCCCCTCTACACCGCCCCGGAGACCTCCGCATGAACGCCCGCACCCGCCGACTGACGACCGCCCAGGCCCTGGTGCGGTTCCTGTCCGCCCAGTACACCGAGCGGGACGGCGTGCGGCGCCGGCTGATCGCCGGGACCTGGGGCATCTTCGGCCATGGCAACGTTGCCGGGGTCGGCCAGGCTCTCCTGGAGGCGGGCGAGGAGGTCATGCCGTTCCACCAGGGCCGCAACGAGCAGTCCATGGTGCACGCGGCGGTCGGCTACGCCCGGCAGCTGAACCGCCTGTCGGCGCAGGCGGTGACGACCTCGATCGGCCCGGGCGCCACCAACCTGGTCACCGGGGCCGCGCTGGCGACGATCAACCGGCTGCCGGTGCTGCTGCTGCCCGGCGACTACTTCGCCTCGCACGCACCCGACCCGCTGCTCCAGCAGCTGGAGCACCCCGTCGAGGCCGATGTGTCGGTCAACGACACGCTGCGCCCGGTGTCGCGGTACTTCGACCGGATCACCCGACCCGAGGCGCTGATCCCGTCGGCGCTCCAGGCCATGCGCGTGCTGGCCGACCCGGCCGAGACCGGCGCCGTCACCCTGGCCCTGCCCCAGGACGTGCAGGCGGAGGCGTACGACTGGCCGGAGGAGTTCTTCGCCGAGCGCGTCTGGTACGTACGGCGTCCCGCGCCGGACCCGGTGGAGCTGACCGCTGCCGTCGAGGCGATCCGGGCCGCCGAGCGCCCACTGGTCGTCGCGGGCGGCGGCGTCCACCACAGCGAGGCCGAGCAGGCGCTGAAGGCGTTCGTGGAGGCCACCGGCATCCCGGTCGCCTCCACCCAGGCCGGCAAGGGCTCCCTGCGCTTCGACCACCCCGCCGACCTCGGCGGCATCGGCCACACCGGCACGGCGGTCAGCGACGACGCCGCCCGCACCGCCGACCTCGTGATCGGCGTGGGCACCCGCTACACCGACTTCACCACCGCCTCCGGCACCCTCTTCCAGAACCCGGACGTCAGGTTCCTCAACCTCAACATCACCGGCTTCGACGCGCACAAGCTGGCCGCGCGCACACTGGTCTGCGACGCGCGGTCCGGCCTGGAGGGACTGCTGGAGGCGCTCTCCGGTCACCGCGTGAGTGAGGCGTACGAGGCGGAGTACCGCTCCGGCAAGGACCGCTGGGAGGAGATCGTCGAGGCCGTCTACCGCGCCGACGACGAGAACGCCGTGCCGACCCAGACGCAGGTGCTCGGCGCGCTGGACGCGACCGTCGGCGACGACGACGTGGTGATCAACGCCGCCGGATCGCTCCCCGGCGACCTGCACAAGCTGTGGCGCTCCCGCAGCCCGCGCCAGTACCACCTGGAGTACGGCTACTCCTGCATGGGCTACGAGATCCCGGCCGGCATCGGCGTCCAGCAGGCCGCCCCGGGCACGCCGGTCTGGGCGCTGGTCGGTGACGGCACCTATCTGATGATGCCGACGGAGATCGTCACGGCCGTCCAGGAGGGCCTGCCGGTCAACATCGTCCTCATCCAGAACCACGGCTACGCCTCCATCGGCGGACTGTCGCAGGAGACCGGCGGCGAGCGGTTCGGCACCGCCTACCGCTTCCGGGCCGCCGACGGCACCTTCACCGGCGCCCCGCTCCCCGTCGACCTGGCCGCCAACGCCGCCAGCCTCGGCATGGACGTGCTGCGCGCCAAGAGCGTGCGCGAGCTGCGCGAGGCACTGGCCGCGGCCCGCGCCTCCGACCGGCCGACCTGCGTCTACGTCGAGACCGACCCGGCCGCGACCGCTCCCGGGGCCGAGGCCTGGTGGGACGTGCCGGTGGCCGAGACCGCCTCCCGCGAGGCCGCCGTAGAGGCGCGCGAGCGCTACGACCGCCAGGTCGCCGATCGCCGCCGCCACCTCTGAACTCCCCGCTGACATCACGCTCCACGAAAGGCCCCGCACACCATGAAGACCATCACCCACTGGATCGACGGCAAGCCCGTCGAGGGCAGCTCCGGCCGCTTCGGCCCCGTCTACGACCCGGCCACCGGCGCCCAGGAGAAGCAGGTCGCCTTCGCGACCGTCGACGAGGTGGACGCCGCCGTCGCCTCCGCCAGGGCCGCCTTCGAGTCCTGGGGCGAGTCCTCCCTGGCCAAGCGCACGGCGATCCTGTTCAAGTACCGGGAGCTGCTGGACGCCCACCGCGACGAGATCGCCGAGCTGATCACCGCCGAGCACGGCAAGGTGCACTCCGACGCGCTCGGCGAGGTCGCGCGCGGCATGGAGATCGTCGAGCTCGCGTGCGGCATCTCCGTCCAGCTCAAGGGCGAGCTGTCCACCCAGGTCTCCACCCGGGTCGACGTGGCCTCGATCCGCCAGCCGCTGGGTGTGGTCGCGGGCATCACGCCGTTCAACTTCCCGGCGATGGTGCCGATGTGGATGTTCCCGCTGGCCATCGCCTGCGGCAACACGTTCGTGCTGAAGCCGTCCGAGAAGGACCCGTCGGCGTCCCTCAAGCTCGCCGAACTGGCCACCGAGGCCGGGCTGCCGGAGGGCGTCCTGAATGTCGTGCAGGGCGACAAGGTCGCCGTGGACCGCATCCTGGAGCACCCGGACATCGAGGCGGTCTCCTTCGTCGGCTCGACCCCGATCGCCAAGTACATCCAGCTCAAGGCCGTCGAGCACGGCAAGCGCGTGCAGGCCTTGGGCGGCGCCAAGAACCACATGCTCGTCCTGCCCGACGCGGACCTGGACCTCGCCGCCGACCAGGCGATCAACGCGGCGTACGGTTCGGCCGGCGAGCGCTGTATGGCCGTGTCGGTCGTGGTCGCGGTCGGCGACATCGGTGACGAGCTGGTCGGCAAGATCACCGAGCGGGCGAAGAACCTCAGGATCGGCCCCGGCAACGACCCGGCGAGCGAGATGGGCCCGCTGATCACCCGCGAGCACCGCGACAAGGTCGCCTCGTACGTGGCGAGCGCGGCCGAGCAGGGCGCCGAGGTCGTCGTCGACGGCACCGGCTACTCGGTCGACGGACACGAGAACGGCTTCTTCCTGGGCGTCTCGCTGCTGGACCGGGTGCCGCTGACGGCGGACGCCTACCGGGACGAGATCTTCGGCCCGGTGCTGGCCGTGGTGCGCGCGGAGACGTACGAGGAGGCCATCAAGCTGATCAACGACTCCCGCTGGGGCAACGGCACCGCGATCTTCACCCGGGACGGCGGCGCCGCGCGCCGCTTCCAGTTGGAGGTCAAGGCGGGCATGGTCGGCGTCAACGTGCCGATCCCGGTCCCGGTCGGCTACCACTCCTTCGGCGGCTGGAAGGACTCGCTCTTCGGCGACCTGCACATCTACGGCAACGACGGCATCGCCTTCTACACCCAGGGCAAGGTCATCACCACCCGCTGGCCGGACCCGTCCGACGGCGGTATCAACCTCGGCTTCCCGAGCAACTCCTGACACCCCAAGGGGGGTTCATCCATGGCGAAGACCGGTGACCGGGCCCGCACCACGGCCGCCCCTGCGCTCAGCCAGCTGGACTTCGCCCTGGACCGGGGCAGTCCCGTGCCGCTGTACCACCAGCTCGCGCAGCAGCTGGAGGCCGCGATCGAGCACGGGGTTCTCATCCCGGGCAACCTCCTGGGCAACGAGGTGGACCTCTCCGTGCGCCTCGGCCTGTCCCGCCCCACGGTCCGTCAGGCCATCCAGTCCCTCGTCGACAAGGGGCTGCTGGTCCGGCGGCGCGGGGTGGGCACGCAGGTGGTGCACAGTCAGGTCAAGCGCCCGCTGGAGCTGAGCAGCCTCTACGACGATCTGGAGGAGGCCGGGCAGGGCCCGACCACGGAGGTCGTGCGCAACGAGGTCGTCCCGGCGTCCTGCGATGTCGCGGCAGCGCTCGGCGTCGTGGAGGGCAGCGAGGTCACCGCCCTGGAACGGCTGCGCAGCACGCACGGCCAGCCGGTCGCCCTGCTGTGCAACTACCTGCCGTCCGCCCTGCTGGACCTCGACAGCGCCCGCCTGGAGTCGACGGGCCTGTACCGGTTGATGCGCTCGGCGGGCATCACCCTGCACAGTGCCCGCCAGACGGTCGGCGCCCGCGCCGCCACCGCGCAGGAGGCCGTCCGCCTGGACGAGCAGGAGGGCGCGGCGCTGCTCACCATGCAGCGCACGGCGTACGACGACACCGGGCGCCCGGTCGAGTACGGGACGCACATCTACCGGGCGTCGCGGTACACGTTCGACTTCCAACTGCTGGTCAGGCCGTGACCGGGCCGGTCACCGCCGGCGCAGCATCCGGCTGAACGGTGTGTCCGGGCGGTCCAGACGCTCTCCGTCCAGCGTGATGTCGACGACCTCGTTGAAGAAGGCGACGCGTCCCTGGACCGCCGTCACCGCGGGCAGCGGGGCGGCGTAGCTCCAGCCGATGTTGGGCGGCACGTCGCTCCCGCCGCGCCAGGACCAGTACTCGGCGGTGCCCTTGTAGGGGCAGCCGGTGCTGTGGTCGGTGGCGTCGAACAGGTCGAGGCGGACGTCCTCGCGGGGCAGGTAGTACCGGGTCGGCAGGGAGGTCTCGAAGAGCAGGACGGGGTCCCGGGTGTCCGCGACGACCTGACCCTCGATCTCGACCAGGACATGGCGGCTGCTCGGCAGCGCGTCCACGCGTTTGTGCGGGTCACGGGGGTGGATGAAGATCTCCTCGTCCTCCTCGTACCAGTGGTCGAGGCCCGTGTCGGTGCGCAGGAACCACTCGAAGGCGATGTGACCGGCCAGGTCGTCGGCGGGGAACGTCCAGGCCGCGTTGGAGCGCACCTCGCCGTCGGCGTCGAGGTCGTAGAAGATCCGGGAGCCGGTGTGCTTGCCGGTGGGCGGGTTCTTCGCCGGGCGGAGCAGGTCCATGCGGACGTCCGCACGCGGGAAGACGTACTGCGGCACCGGCAGCTGGGGCTCCCAGACGAGGACGGGGTGCCGGCTGTCGACGACGGTGACGTCGCCCTTGCGGCCGCGCACCCAGCGCTCGCTGGGCTCCCACAGGAGGCCCTCGGGGGTGGTCCTGATCGACGGTGCGGCGGTGTGGGCCGGGCGGATGGTCATGGCCGGTGCTCCTTCCGGAGGTCCGGATGTCCGGTTCCTTCCACGGTCCCACGGTCTCGGCGCCCAGGGTCCAGCCGGGCGGACCCGCACTAAGCTGTAGGGACCGTACTTCAGGCCACGAGGCGCTCGTGATGGCAGGAGAGAGGCGAGGTCGGCATCCCAGGCAGCCGCAGCTGCCCGACCTGCACGTGCGCCTGCGTTCCGAGCTGAACCGGATCGACGAGCAGTTGCGCGCCCTGCTGGACGCCATGGACCGGATGCAGGGCCTGCTGGACGCGGTGGTGGCCATCAGCCGGGAGATGGAGCTGACGGCGGTGCTGCACCGCATCGTGACCACGGCCATGGACCTGGTCGGTGCCCGCTACGGCGCGCTGGGCGTACTCAACGCGTCCGGCGAGCGCTTGGAGGAGTTCATCACCGCCGGTCTGTCCGAGCAGGAACTCGATGATTTGGCCGGCACCGATCTGCCTCGGGGTCTGGGCGTCCTCGGCCACTTGATCAGCCACCCCGAACCCCATCGGATCGACGACATCCTGGCCCATCCGTCCTCCGTCGGCTTCCCGCCCGGCCATCCGCGTCTGCGGACGCTGCTCGGCGTCGCCATCAGCGTCCGCGGCGAGATCTACGGGGATCTGTACCTCGCCGAGCGGCGTGACGGACAGCCCTTCGACATCCAGGACGAGAACGTCGTCACCGCCCTGGCCAGCGCCGCCGGCATCGCCATCGAGAACGTCCGCCTGTTCGAACAGGTGCGGGTCGGAGCCGAGCAGTTCCAGCGGCTTCTCCTGCCCGCGCTGCCCGACCTGCGGCCCTTCACCGCCGCCGCCGTCTACCGGCCGGCCGCCGAGCCCAGCAAGCTCGGAGGCGACTGGTACGACGCGATCCCGCTGTCCGGCGGCACCGTGGCGGTCGTCATCGGTGACGTGGTCGGCCACGATCTCAAGGCGGCGGCCGCCATGGCCTCCACGCGCAACATGCTGCGGGCCCTGCTGTTCGACCGGGGCAGTACGCCCGGCGCGCTCCTGGCCCGGCTCGACCGCATCCTCCAGGCCATCACGACCAACCCCGTCACCACCACCGCCCTGGCCCGCATCGAACCGGAGGGACCGGGCTGGCGCATCCACTGGAGCACGGCGGGCCATGTCCCGCCCCTGCTGATCACTCCCGACCGACGGACGGAGTACCTGGCCGCCGAGCCCGGACTGCCGCTCGGGGTCGACCTGGAGGAACCCCGCCCCGACCACTCCCGTTTCCTCCCCCGGAAGCCACCGTGGTCTTCTTCACCGACGGGCTGATCGAGCATCCCGCCCACCCCATCGACGAGAGCCTGGACGAACTCGCCGGGCTCGCCGCCGTCCATGCGCACCGGCCCCTGCCCGAGTTCGTGCGGGCGCTGGCCGACCACCACCCGAGCGACGGTCATGACGACATGGCCGTCCTGGCGCTGCGCACCCCACGGGGATCCGACGGATGATGGGCGAGAGGATGTCGAGGCGGAGGTCCCGATGACTGTCGCGCGGCATGCCGGAGCCCGGCGCGGTGGCGTGGTCGCCCTGGAGATCTGCGCCGTTGCCGCGCTGTACTGGGGCTCGGCCGAGATCGGACTGCTCCAGCAGCAGGTGCGTGGCCAGGTCACCCCGATGTGGCCGCCGAGCGGTATCGCAGTGGCCAGCATGCTCCTGCGCGGGCCGCGGGTCTGGCCCGGGATCGCACTCGGGGCGTTCCTGGTCAACATCTCGCTGGGGCCGTCGTTCCCGGCCGTACTCGCGATCGCGGCGGGCAACACGCTCGCACCTGTCTGCTCGTACGCCCTGCTCCGCCGTGCCGGGTTCCGCGGCGAGATGAACCGCCTGCGGGACGCCCTCGCCCTGATCTTTCTCGGCGCGTTCACCGGCATGCTGGTCAGCGCCACGGTGGGCACCGGGACGCTCGTCCTCGCGGGTGTGCTGGACGTCGGCGAATTCTGGGCTACGTGGTCGGTCTGGTGGACCGGCGACGCGGTGGGCGTACTGGCGGTCACCCCGATCCTGCTGCTTCTCCGCTCGGCACGCCTGCCCCGGGGCGCCCCGCTGTCCCGGTGGGTGGAGGGGACCCTGCTCGTTGGGGTCACGATCTGCGTCGGCCTCGTCGAGACCAGCACCACGCCGCTGTTGTTCCTCGGCTTCCCGCTGCTGATCTGGGCTGCCTTCCGCTTCGGGCTGGCCGGGGCCGCGCCCTGTGCCCTCGCCGTGTCGAGCTTCGCGATCATCGCGGCCGCGCAGAACACGGGCCCGTTCGCCGGTCACGACCTGTTCACCAACATGATCACTCTGCAGGCGTTCAACGGTTCCGTCTCGCTGACCGCCCTCCTGCTCGGAGCGGCGGTCAACGAACGAGCCCGGACCGAGCGGGAGATCGCACTGGCGTGCGGACAGCTCGCCGAGATGGTCACGAAGATCGCCGCGACGGATCGCCGACCGGCTCTGGGCCCGGAAATGACGAAGGGCCCCGCCCCACCGAAGTGAGGCAAGGCCCTGCCCTGGGAGATTTCCCGGGCACCCTGTCGGGACGACAGGACTGGACCGGCTCTGAGCCAGCCGCCCTGCGAGACGTGTCGTCGCCATGGGGGGAGCCTGAATGCCTCTGATCGCCTCCGGTCAGTTCCGCACGTGCTCGTCCTCGGCGTTGAGACTCGCCACCGCTCCGCGGACGGTCGGGGATCGGTACAGCTCCCGCAGCCGCAGGGACGGCAGACCGTGGGCGCGCAGAGCTGCACCGATACGGACGGCGGACAGAGAGTTGCCGCCGAGTTCGAAGAAGTCGTCGTCCGGGTGCACGGGCACGCCCAGCACCTCGCTCCAGATCTTCGTCAGGCTTGCGGTGAGGTCGTCGGCGGAGGCAGCGGCTTGGGCCGTGTCCCGCCCCGACGGGCACAGGGCGGCGGGCGCGGGGAGCTGGGTGGCGTCGAGCTTGCCGTTGGCCGTCAGCGGGAGTGCGTCCAGCGCGGTGACGGTGGCAGGGAGCATGTACTCGGGCAGGATGCCGGCGGCCCGCTCGCGCACCCCGGCGGGGTAGCCCCCGGACGACAGGGTCACATAGGCGTCGATCCTGGCCATGGCGTTGCCCGCCGGGTCGTCGCGGCGTACCAGGACGGCCGCGGTGCGCACGTCGGGGTCCTCCAGCAGTACGGAGCGGATCTCGTCGAGCTCGATCCGAAAGCCGCGGATCTTCACCTGGCTGTCGATCCGGCCCAGGTGTTCGAGCCGCCCGTCGGGCCGCAGGCGTCCGAGGTCGCCGCTGCGGTACATCGTGCCGCCGGTGTACGGGTCCGGCACGAACCGTCGACCGGTCAGCTCCTCCTGACCCAGGTAGCCGAGTGCCACGCCGGCGCCGCCGACGCATATCTCGCCTGCCACGCCCGGAGGCTGGAGCCGTCCGGCCGGGTCCATCACGTACAGGTGCCAGCCTGGCAGGGCGCGACCGACGGAGCGGGTGGCGGCGAGCGCCAGTTTCCGGGTGAGGGTCTGCTCGGTGACATGGACGGTGGTCTCCGTGATTCCGAACATGTTCACCACCCGGCAACAGCGCTCCGGGTGCCGGTCGAACCAGGGCAACAGCATGCGCGTGTCCAGCGGCTCACCGCCGAAGACGATGAGCCGGACGGACACGTCGGTGTGCTCGACGTCCAGGAACTGGGCGAAGGCCGACGGGGTCTGGCTGAGCACGGTGACCTTCTCGGCCACCAGCAGATCGCGGAAGTGGTCCGGTTCACGGGAGACGAAGTACGGCACCACGACCAGCCGCCCGCCGGTCAGCAGGCAGCCCCAGATCTCCCACACCGAGAAGTCGAAGGCACTGGAGTGGAACCAGGTCCACACGTCCGCTGCTCCGAGCCCGTACTCGTCGCGGGTCGCGTCGACCAGGGCGATCACGTTGCGGTGGGGGACGACGACGCCTTTGGGCCGGCCGGTGGAGCCGGACGTGTAGATGACGTAGGCGGCGTCGTCGGGTGAGGGGGGAGGTGGGCTCGTGTCCTCCTCCGGTGACGGCCAGCCGCCTCGCGGCTCTTCCAGCAGTTCGTTGGGGGTCACAAGCACGGAGTCCGCCACGGCCGGGATCTCCGGGAGCCGGGTGATCACCACGTCCAGATGCGCGTCGCGTGCCGTGTGGGCGAGCCGCTCCGCCGGGTATGCGGGGTCGAGGGGCACGTAGGTCGCGCCGGCCTTCAGCACGGCCAGCAGGGTGACGACGTGTTCGGCGGAGCGCTCCAGGCACACGCCCACCCGATCTCCGGCGCCGACTCCGCGTGCTCGCAGGCCGTGTGCCGACCGGGCGGCTCGCTGGTCGAGTTCGCGGTAGGTCAGTCCTGTGTCGCCGTCGGTCACGGCGGTGTGGTCCGGCGTCGCTGCCAAGATCTCTGCGAACGCACCGGGCAGGCTCAGCGGCTTGGTTGTCAGGGAACGGAGCGGGCGGCCGAGCGCCGCCGTGCGGGCCCGCTCTCCCTCGTCGAGGAGTTCGACGTCGTCCAAGGGAGTCTGCGGGCGGTGCAGGACCTGCTGGTGTACGTGGACGAGGTGCCGTACGAACTGGGCCGCGATCCGGGCGGAGAAGTGGCTGCTCAGGTGGTCGCAGCGGAGCCGTAGACCGCCCGAGTCCCGCAGGACGGATACGGTGAGCGGGAACGGGGGCGCGAGACAGGGCACGTATTCGGTCTCGTCCCTGCCGGGGAGGGAGGTGCCGTCCGAGTCCGCGCCGTCGGCATCGTCGGCATCGTCGACGAAGAGCAGACCGGTGAGTGCGGGGCCTGCCGCAACGGTGGGCTTCGACTCACCGAGCGTGGCGGCTGGTTCGACGGTGAAGACGCCGTGGTCGGTGCCGATGACCGGTGGGGTGTCGGGGTCGTAGCGGCGCAGGGTGATGGCGAGTGCCGTGAGCCAGCTCGCCTCGTCGCCGCCCTCGTCCAGGGCGACGGCATGGGCAGTGCTGGGGCCGTCGCCGCCCAGCCCCCAGGAGGGAGGGGGCGCGGCCGGGGACGCCGCGGGAGTCGGAGGGGCGTCGCTCGGGGCCACTGGCTTCCCGGCTGCGAGCCGGTCGACGGCCGTACGGTCCCAGCGCCCGCGTGGGGCGACGACGATCAGGTCGGACAGGCCGTCGGCGTAGCGCAGGAGGACGCTGCGCGGTTGGCGGCTCGGGCGGGCGAGTTCGGTGGCCCGTCGGCGCTCGGCGAGCGGGTCCGTCGCCGGCACGGAGATGTCCTCGACCCACAGCCCCGGTCGGCGGGCCGGGTCCGGGGGTGACCCGACCGGACGCGCAGCGCGTGGCAGTGGGTCGCATGGAGGAGGGGGTCGGGCAGCGACGCGGACACGGGCCGTACTCCTTGTTGTTTCGTGTTGTTCCAGCTCGACTTGCTGACGTGGTCTCAGCGGGCGCTGAATCCGCCGTCCACGGTCAGGACCGACCCGGTGACGTGCCGGGACTCGTCCGAGGCCAGGAAGACGACCGCGGCGGCGACGTCCTCGGGTTCGATCAGCGCGTTCAAGGGCTGCGCCTCGACGAAGGTCCTCTCGTGCTCGTGGACGGGCACCTCCAGTGCCCTGGCGATCTCGGCGAGCATCCTGCCCTCGGCCCACGCGTCGTCGCGCACGGACCCCGGGCAGACCGCGTTCACCCGCACCTTCGTCGGCGCGAAGTCGAGCGCGGCGGCTTTGGTGAGGCCGACGACGGCGTGCTTGGCGGCGACATAGCCGGCGAAGTGCCGGTAACCGACGAGTCCGGCGGTGGAGGCCACGTTGACGATGCTTCCGGCGCGCCGGGCGCTCATCGCCTTGCCGACCTCGCGGATCACCCGCCAGGCCCCGGAGAGGTCCACATCGATCATCAGGGACCACTCGTCCTCTTCGATCTCGTGCACCGGTTTGCCCGAGGGCGCGGCGATGCCCGCGTTGTTGACGGCGACGTCGATCCGGCCGAACCGGTCCTCGGCACGGGTCACCGCCTCCCGTATGCCGTGAGTGTCGCGGATGTCGGCCATCGCGGTGAGGACGGCCGCACCGGCGTCCCGGCACAGCGCGGCGGTGTGCTCCAACTGCCCGGCAGTGCCCAGCGGGTAGGGGACGCCCGGCAGGTCGGCACAGATGTCCAGCAGGGTGAGGTCCGCGCCCTCGGCCGCACAGGCGACCGCGGCTGCTCTGCCGAGTCCGCGGGCGGCGCCGGTGATGAGGACCGACTTGCCGTGCAGACGCATCGGGTACTCCCTGGAAGGTGTGGTGACGTGGGCAAGGGTGCTGGGGCGACGGCTAGAGCAGCTGTGAGGTGATCGCACGGACCAGGGCGGGTGCCGACTCGGTCAGGTACATGTGGCCGCCGGGGATCTCGATGTGCGCGAAGTCGCGGCCGCACGTCTTGTTCCAGGACGCGGCGTCGTCGCGGCCGACCAGGGCGTCGTCCTCGCCCCGGATGGCGGTGAGGGGCGCGTCCAGCGGAAGGGGAGTACTCGGTACGTAGGTCTCGTGCATCTCGACGTCCGCGCGCAGGGTGGGCAGGAGCATGTCGCGCATCTCCGGGTCGGCGAGCGCGGGATGGATGCAGCCCGCCAACTCGCCGACGCGGGCGAGGAACTCGTCGTCGGACAGGCCGGTGGCCCGCTGTTCACGGCCCTGGCCGGGGTGTGGCGACCCGCTGACGAACAGGTGGACGAGCTCGACGCCGGGCTGGGCGACCAACCGGTGTGCCAGTTCGTAGGCGAGGACGGCACCGAGGCTGTGCCCGAAGAGGGCCACCCGGTGCTCGCCATGGCCGAGCCGTTCCCGCAGCTGGGGCAGGAGTCCGTCGACGGCTTGGTGCACGTCCCGGTGGGGCTCCTCGTCGATCAGCCTTTCGCGGCCGGGCAGTTGGAGCGGCACGACTTCCAGCGCGTCCCCGGCCAGGGCAGTCCAGGGTCGGTAGAACGAGGCACCCGCTCCGGCGTACGGAAGGCACACCAGCTTGGTGGTGTCGGTCGGGGTGTCGATGGGCATGGCTGCCGGTCTCTCTGTGCGGGGGTGGGCGTTGTTGGGGCATGCCAGGGGGGTGGCTACTCGCCCATGGCCTCGATCAGGCTCTTGGGACGCATGTCAGTCCAGTGCTCGCCGACGTAGTCAAGGCAGGAGTGGCGGCTCGCACGTCCGTGCGCGACGGTCCAGCCGGCCGGCACCTCGGCGAAGGCGGGCCACAGGGAGTGCTGGCCCTCGTCGTTCACCAGGACCAGGTGCTCGATGCTGTCGTCGTCGAAGGGGTTGGTGGCGGTCATGACGGTTCCTTCTGTGGTGGGCGGTCGCGGTCGGTTGTGGTGGGCGGTCGCGCCCGGTGCTTTCGGACTACTTCCGGAGCCGGCTGTCCAGCACCGGGCCGATGCGGTCCAGTGCCGTGGGCCGGGTCATCTCTCCGTGCGTGCAGGGGATGTCGTGGTTGTCGACGTGGCCTTCGACGTACGGCTGCCAGGCGCGGTACCGGTCGGGGATCGCGTCCGGATCCTGTGCGGCGGTGAAGAAGAGCAGATCCCCCCGGTACTGCGTAGGGGCGAACTCACCCAGCAGGCGCCGGTTGTTCGCCGTCACGTCCACCAAGGCCGCCAGTTCGGCGTCATCGAGACTGCCGGGCATGTCGGGTACGCGGCGGACCAGCTCCGCGAACCGGCTCTCGGTCAGCGGTTCCGTCTCGTCGTCGGGTGCCGGCCGGCCGAGGATGGTGAGGAGGCTGCGCAGCAGCGTCGGGCGGTCCGGCAAGGTGGGGCCCTGTCGTATCCACGCCCCGGGAAAGGAGTCGAACAGCCCGAGGAGCGCGACCTTTTCTCCCGCCGCCTGGAGGCCGACGGCGACGTCGTACGCGACGAGGCCGCCCATGGAGTAGCCGAGCAGGTGGTAGGGGCCGTGCGGCTGTATCTCGCGGATGAGAGCGGTGTGCTCGGCCACCACCTCGTCCAGGCTGCCGGCCCGCTGCTGGCCCGGGATCAGGCCACGGGACTGCAGGCCGTACAGCGGGCGGTCGGGGTCGATGTGGCGGGCCAGCCCGGCGAAGCCCCAGGACAGACCGGAGGCCGGAGGAAGGCAGAACAGGGGTTCGCCATCGCCTCGAGTGCGCAGCGGGAGCAGGGGGCCGACGGGGGCCGTACCGGATCCGTCGCAGGCGCGCTGGTCACCTTCGTCCAGACGTCGGGCCAGCGCCGCCACGGTTGGCGAGTGGAAGAGGGCGCGCATGGGCAGGTCGACGCCCAGTTCGGCGCTGACGCGGGAGGTCAGGCGGGGTGCCAGCAGGGAGTGGCCGCCGAGGTCGAGGAAGCCGTCGTGGACGCCGACCTGGGCCGGGGCCAGGCGGAGTACCTCGGCGAAGAGGCTGCGCAGGACCCCCTCGAGCTCGGTACGCGGCGCCGTCTTCGCAGCGAGCGGAGCGTCGGGGGCGGGCAGCGCCTTGCGGTCCAGCTTGCCACTGGCGGTGTGCGGGAGGGCTTCGAGTGAGACGAACGCCGAGGGGATCATGTGGGCGGGGAGGGTGCGGGCGAGATGGTCGCGGAGGTCGTCGGCGGTCACGGCAACGGCTTTTGGAGATACGACGTAGGCGACCAGTTGTTTCTCGCCTCGCTGGTCCTCCCTCACGGTGGCTGCCGCCTTGACGACAACCGGATGTGCGGCGAGTGCGGCTTCGATCTCGCCCAGTTCGATCCGGAAGCCGCGAAGCTTGACCTGGTGGTCGGCCCGGCCCAGGAAGCGCAGTTGTCCGTCGGATCCGCGCACCGCCAGGTCGCCCGTGCGGTACATGCGCTCCCCCGGTCCGCCGAACGGGTCGGCGACGAACCGCCCGGCCGTCAGACCCGGCCTGCCGAGGTAGCCGCGGGCGGGGCCGCCGCCCGACACGTACAGCTCACCGACGGCCCCGTCGGGCACGGGATGCAGCGCTTGGTCGAGGAGGTGGACGAGGTTGCGGGCGAGGGGGCGGCCGATGGGTGGGGCGGTCCTGTCGTTCGGGCCGGCGTCGGACTGCCAGGCGGTGGCGTAGACGGTCGCCTCGGTGGGCCCGTAGAAGTTGACGAGCCGTGCTCCGGGGAAGGCGGCCTCGATGCCGGCCCCGAGCTGTTCGGGGATCGGTTCGCCGCCGAGGGCCACCGTGTGCGGTGACACGGCCGGCTGCTCGGCGAGCACGCCGGCCATGACCGTGGGTACGCCGCTGATCAGGCCTGCGTCCCGTGGGGTGCCGTCGGTGAGTGCGAGGAGGTTCTCGACGATCTCGATCCGGCCGCCGCACAGCAGCGGCGAGAAGATCTCGAACACCGACACGTCGAAGTTGAGCGAGGTCGAGAACAGCGTTCTGGCGAGCCGTTCGGGCCCGAACTCGGTGTGCGTCCACTCGACGAACTCGACGGCGTTGCGGTGCGTGGCCAGAACACCCTTGGGGCGGCCGGTGGAGCCGGAGGTGTAGGTGATGTAGGCGAGGTTGTCCGGGGTCAGGCTGCGCGGAGAGAGCCGGCTTTGCTGCTCTGCCACCGCACTGCCCGGATCGAGCAGGGGTGTGCCCTCCGGCAAGGCACCCGCCGTCTCCGCGGTGGCGAGGACGACGACCGGGCGAGCGTCGGCGACGATGTACGCCAGGCGGTCGGCCGGGTATGCGGGGTCGAGCGGCAGATAGGCGGCACCGGACTTCAGTACCGCGAGGACGGCGACGACCAGCTCCGCCGTACGGGGCAGCGCGATGCCGACGACTCGCTCGGGGCCTGCTCCCAGGGCCGTGAGCCGACTGGCCAATTGCTCGGCCCGGGCGTCCAGTTCGTGGTACGTGAGACGAGTGCCGCGGTCCAGGACGGCGTCGGAGTCCGGGGTGGCCGCGGCCTGGGACGACCAGAGGTCGGTGAGGGTGTGGGTGGCGGGCGGCGTGAGGCGGGTCCGCGGCGGGAGTTCCTCGGGTGCCAGGAGCCCCAGGCGGCCCTGCGGGAGTTCCGGGTCGGTTGCCATGGCCTCGAGGATGCGCACCAGGCGGTCGAGCGTGGCGTCGGCCCAGCAGGCGTCGAACAGTCCCGGGTGGTAGGCCAGCCGGAAGCGGGGCCGGGGACCGGGGAGGGCCACGAGGGTCACGGGATAGTGGGTGGCGTCGCGACCGCTTGATCCGACGAGGCGCAGCCGTCGGCCGTCGCCATCCGGCACGTTGCCGACTTCGCCGATGCCGCGCCCGTCGCCCGTGGCCTCCGGGTCCGCCGGATAGTTCTCGAAGACGACGAGGCTGTCGAAGAGCTCCGGGACGCCCACGGCCCGCTGGATGTCGGCCAGGCCGACATGGTGGTGGTCGAGGAGGCGGACGTAGCCGTCCTGGACCTCGCGGAGCAGGCCGCCCAGGCTCTGTTCGGGTCGCAGGCGAATGCGTGTCGGGATGGTGTTGATGAACAGGCCGACCATCGACTCGACACCGGGGAGTTCGGGCGGGCGGCCCGAGACGGTGGCGCCGAAGACGACGTCGTCACGGCCCGTCAGACGGCCGAGCAGGATCGCCCAAGCGCCCTGGACCAGGGTGTTGACAGTCACGCCGAGGCTCCGGGCCCGTGCCGTGAGGGTGGCTCCGAGGTCCGCCGACAGCTCGGTCCGGGCCTGTGCCGGGTCGGTGGCGCCCGGCGTCGCGGCCGGGGCCAGTCGGGTCGGTTCCGTCACGTCGGCAAGCGCGTCCCGCCAGGCGGCTTCGGCTGCGGTACGGTCCCCGCGCCCCAGCCATTCGAGGAAAGTGCGGTACGGCGGGACGGGCGCGAGCACGGCCGGGTCGCCGTCGGCGGCGTACAGCGCGAGCAGTTCCCGCAGGAGAACCGTGACCGACCAGCCGTCGAGCAGGATGTGATGGTGGGTGACGAGAAGTCGGTGACGGCGCTCGCCGGTTCGGATCAGGGTGCAGCGCAGGAGGGGAGGGGTGGCGGGGTCGAAGCCGAGGGCGCGGTCCTCGTCCAGCAGTTGTGTCCACGCCTTCGCGGGGTCGGTGTCCCACTCGGTCAGGTCGGCTTCCGCCCACGGCAGCGTCGCCCGGCGCGGGATGACCTGCACCGGCTGGCCGCCGCGGCGCCGCCGGAAGGCCGCCCGCAGGTTCGGGTGGCGTTCCAGCAGTGTCTGCGCGGCAGCGCGGAGGCGGTCGGCGTTCACCAGGCCTTCGAGTTCGAAGACAAGCTGCACGACGTACACGTCGGGGGCATCCCGTTCGTGCTCGTGGAGAGCGTGGAAGAGCAGACCCTCCTGGAGTGGGGTCAGGGGGAGCACGTCGACGGGCCCGGTCTGCGTCATGTCGTCTCGTCTCGTCTCGCTGTGTTCTGGCTCGGCTGGGCTGCTGGGTCTCGTCGGAAGTCGGGCTAGTCGAGGCCCGCGGTCAGCTCGTCGAGCTCGTCCCGGGACAGGCCCTCGACCGACATGCCGGCGCCGCCCCCGGCCCGGGACACGAGTGCGGTGAGCGCGGTGAACCAGGACTCGGCCAGCTCCCGCACTTCCGGCTCGCTCAGCACGCCCTCGCAGTACGCCCAGTCGGCCACCAGCCGCGGCCCGGCGGCCGTGTCGTGGACAACCGCGTTGAGGTCGAGGGCATGGGCGGCGGCGAGGCCGGGGTCACAGCCGGCGCCGAGTGCCGACGACTCGGGCGCGAAGGCCCACAGCCCGGTGCCGGTGGTTCCCGGGGCGCTGAACCGGCCGAGATAGTTGAAGCCGATGGCCGGTGTGGCTGCCTTGGCCAACTCGGGTGCCGTGTCCGGGTTGAGGTGGCGCAGGAGGCCGTGTCCCGCGCCGTGGTCGGGCAGTTCGCGCAGCCGCTCCGTGACCCGGGTGGCGGCGAGGTCGGCGGCGGGTCCGCCCGCCAGGGCGTCGCCCACGTCCACTCCCTGAAGGTCCAGGTGGACCGGGTAGAGGGAGGTGAACCAGCCGACCGTGCCCGACGGATCGAGCCCGGGCACCAGCTCCTCTCGGCCGTGTCCCTCGACGTCGAGCACGACGTGCGGGGAGTCCTGCCGGTCGGCGACGGCCAGCGCCAAGCCGGTGAGCAGGACATCCTGGACACCGGCGTGGAAGGCGGCCGGGACGCTGGTGAGCAGCGGCCTGGTGGTCTCGGGCGGCAGGGCGAGTCGCAGTGAGCGCGTGGTGGCGGCGGTGTCGCGGTCGGGGTCGAGTGGGCGCCGACCCAGCTTGGCACGCGGGGCGTCGGCGATACGGCGCCACAGCTCGGCCTCGGCGACCCGCGACGGCATGCTCGCCTGTCGGCCCAGCCCCATGGACCAGTGGCGGAACGACGATGTGACGGGAGGCAGTTGGGGGCCGCGCCCGGCGACCAGGGCCTCCCAGGCGGCCTTCAGATCGGATACGAGAATGCTCCAGGACACACCGTCCACGGCCAGATGGTGGACGGCCAGCAGCAACCGCCCCGCCCGGTCCGGTCCGGCGTCGAACCACACGGCTCGGACCATCGCCCCGGCAACCGGATCGAGCAGTCCCAGGGCCGTGTCGGACTCCTCGGCCACGCACGCGTGGAGTTCGTCGGTTCCGGACATGGCGAAGACGTCCCGGCGGTCGAGCAGGTCCGCGGCGCGGACGCCGCCGGCCGGGCTGACGTCGAGTTCCATGCTCGGGGTGAGCCGGGAGCGCAGCATGTCGTGGTGGTCGAGCACGGCCTGCAGGGCGTCGGTCAGCCGTGGCAGACCGGCGCCCGCCGGGACCGTCAGCAGGACGGACTGGCTGAACCGCCCGATGGGGCCGCCGCGTTCGAGCAGCCATCGCATGATGGGAGTGAGCGGGACCGGGCCCACACCGTTGACGTCATGGACGCCGTCCGCTCCCACGCCGTCGGCCGAGCCGTCGACCGTCCCCACGTTGCCGGGCCGGCTCACCGCTCCCCCACCGCCCACCGGCCCACGAGCCACCGCCGCCAGCTCCTTGACCGTCTGGTGCTTGAAGACGTCCCGGGCGCTGATCACGACTCCGGCCTCGGCTGCCCGGCTCACGAGTCGGATCGAGGAGATGCTGTCGCCGCCGAGGGCGAAGAAGTCCTCGTCGAGGGGGACTTCGGGCAGGCTGAGCAGCTCGCGGAAGAGTGCGGCGAGGACGCGCTCGGCCGGGGTCTCTGGTTCCTGCCCTCCGGCGGGCCCGGTGACATCGGCTGCCCCCGGCGCGGGCTGCACCTCGCGGTCCGGCTGTACGTCGGGCGTAGGCGTCGGCGCGTCGAGTTGCCGACGCGTGTCGTCCTCCGGGAGGTCCACGGACTCGATGCGCAGGTCGGGGTCGGCGGCGACTGCGGCCAGGAAGCGGACGAGGCACCGTGTGAGCCGCTTGGCCGTGGCCGGGTCGAACAGGTCGGTGCTGTACTCGGCGACGCCGTCGATGCCTGCCGGGGTGCCGTCGCCGTGGCGGCGCTCGCCCAGGTAGAGGCAGAGGTCGAAGCGGGCCGCGCCGGTCTCGACGGGCTCGCGTTCGACGTCCAGGCCGGGCAGGGACAGGTCGACGTCCGAGGCGTGACCGGTGAAGGCCAGCATGACCTGGAACAGCGGGTGGCGGGCGAGGGTGCGCCGCGGGCTGAGGGCGTCCACGAGGAGGTCGAACGGCACGTCCTGGTGGGCGTAGGCGGCGAGATCGAAGTCCCGGACACGGACCAGGAGTTCACGGAAGGTGGGGTTGCCAGAGGTGTCGGTGCGCAAAGTGAGACTGTTGACGAAGAAGCCGACCAGGTCGTCCAGCCTGCTGTCGGCCCGTCCGGCGACCGGCGTACCCATCGTGACGTCGGTGCCCGAACCGAGCCTGGTCAGCGTCGCGGCGAGCCCGGCCTGGAGCGCCATGAAGAGGGTGACCCGGGACTCCGAGGCCAGGTCGGCGAGTGCGGCGTGCAGCCCTGCGTCGACCGTGAAGCCGGCGCGGTCGCCCCGTCCGCTGGGCTCGGCGGGCCTGGGGCGGTCGGCGGGGAGCGGCAACTCCTCCGGAGCGCCTGCCAGGGCCTCTCGCCAGAAGGCCGTCTGACGTTCCAGCAGGCTCTGTGTCTCGCCTGTCGCCGTGTCGAGCAGTTCGCGCTGCCAGCGTGCGAAGTCGGCGTACTGGACGGGCAGCGGCCCCCACTGCGGGGCACATCCGGTGGTCCGGGCCGTGTACGCCGTCTCCAGGTCGCGCATCAGCGGCGCCATGGACCAGCCGTCGACGGCGATGTGGTGGGCGAGCAGCAGCAGGACGTGTGTGTCGTCGTCGAGCCTGAACAGGGTGGGGCGCAGCGGCGTTTCGGCGGACAGGTCGAAGCGGTGCCCTGCGGCGGCGGTGAGCAGCGCGGCGAGTTCCGCTTCGGTGGCCGGTACGACGGTGAGGCTCCGGCGTCCCGCCTCCGGGTCCAGGATCCGCTGGTACGGAATGCCCTGGAAGTCGGGGTGGAGGGTACGCAGCGGTTCGTGGCGCGTCACGACGTCGGTGAGCGCCGCCTCCAGGGCCGGACGGTCGAGGGGGCCGGTGAGGCGCAGGGCCCAGGGAACGATGTAGGTGTTGCTGCCGTCGAGGCGGCCCAGGAACCACAGCCGCTGCTGGGCGTACGACAGTGGAATCGGAGCGTGTCCGCGTTCCCGCGCCGTGAGCTCGGGACGCCCGGCGCCGCCCTCGCTCTCGCTGAGCCGCACGGCCAGCCCTGCGGGGGTCACCGCCTCGAACACCGCCCGTACGGGCAGCGCAGTGCCCAGCACGCTCCTCATGCGGTCGCCGAGTCGCATGGCGAGCAAGGAGTCGCCGCCGAGGTCGAAGAAGCCGTCGTCCGCGCCGACCTGGTGCGGGTCCAGGCCGAGAACGTCGGCGAAGAGCCCGCACAGGATCTCCTCCTGCGGGGTGCGCGGGGCACGGCCCCCGCTCTCCGTGGAAGGCGCGGGCAGGGCGGCGCGGTCCAGCTTGCCGTTGGAGGTCAGGGGCAACCGGTCGAGGACGACCACCGCGGAGGGGACCATGTGGTCCGGCAGCGTCCGCCCCGCGTGGCGGCGCAGAGCGTCCGCGTCGACGAGGACTGGTCCCACGGCATAGCCGACCAGCCGCCCGTCCCGTACGAGGACGACGGCCTGTGTCACGTCGGGGTGGCTTGCGAGCGCCGCCTCGACCTCGCCGAGTTCGATACGGAAGCCCCGGATCTTGACCTGGTCGTCCGCCCGGCCCAGGTACTCCAGCTCCCCTTCGGCCGACTGACGCACCAAGTCGCCCGTACGGTACATCCGTTCACCCGCGACGGCCGCGAAGGGGTCGGCGACGAAGCGCCCCGCCGTCAGCCCTGGCCGCCCGAGGTATCCGCGGGCCAGGCCCGCTCCCGCCACGTACAACTCTCCGGTGGCACCGGGCGGCACCAGTCGGAGACCCACGTCCAGGACGTAGGCGCGCAGGTCGGGGAGAGCGTGTCCGATGCCTGCTGTCCGAGGCCCTTCACGTACCGCGGGTTCGGTCAGGGGAAGACCCGTGACATGCACCGTCGTCTCGGTGATGCCGTACATGTTGACCAGTACGGGCGCGTCCTGCGGGTGCCGGGTGTACCACTCGGCGACCCGCGTGAAGTCGAGTGCCTCACCACCGAAGGCCACGTATCGCAGGACCAGTTCGCGCCTGACGTCGGGCAGGGCGGCGTCCGCGCGCAGGAGTTCACCGAATGCCGAGGGCGTCTGGTTCAGCACCGTGACGCGCTCGCGGGCCAGCAGCCGCAGGAACGCCTCCGGATCCCGGCTCACCGCGTGCGGGACGACCACGAGCGTGCCACCGTGCAGCAGCGCGCCCCACAGCTCCCACACCGAGAAGTCGAAGGCATAGGAGTGGAAGAGCGTCCACACGTCGTCCGGGCCGAAGTCGAACCAGTGCCGGGTGCGGTCGAAGAGCCGCACGACGTTGCGGTGCGTGACCGCCACGCCCTTGGGGCGGCCCGTGGAGCCCGAGGTGTAGATGACGTACGCGGCGTGATCGCTCCGCAGGTCCACGGTGGGTGCGTGGGGTTCGGCGGAGAATTCCGGGTCGTCGAGCAGGACGACGGGGATCTGGGAGGCGGGGAGGCCGGGGGCGACGTCGCCGGTGGTCACCAGCAGCACGGGGGCGCAGTCGGCCAGTGTGAAGGCCAGGCGGTCCGCGGGATATTCGGGGTCGACGGGCACATAGGCGGCGCCCGTCCTGAGGACCGCGAGGATCGCCACCACGAGTTCCGGCGAGCGGGGCAGCGCGAGCGCCACCAGCCGCTCAGGCCCCGCACCGCGGGAGGCGAGCAGCCGGGCCAGCCGTTCGGCACGGGCGTCGAGGTCGGCGTAGGTGAGCCGGGTGTCCTCGTACACGACGGCGGTGGCGTCGGGGGTGCGGGCGGCCTGGCGGGCGAAGAGCGCGGGCAAGGTGTCCGTCGGTGTGCCGGCCGGAGCCATGCCCTGCCACTTCTCCAGCATCCGCTGCCGCTCTCCCGGCAGCAGGATCTCCACTTCGCGTACGCGGCGCGTGGGATCGGCCACGAAGGCCTCCAGGACCGCGGCGAAGCGGTCCAGGAGCTGCCGGGCGCCCGTCTCGTCGTACAGGCCGGGCCGGTAGGACAGGCGCAGGGCGAGGCGGCGGCCGGGCAGGACGGCGAGAGTGAGGGGGTAGTGGGTGGCGTCGCGGCCGGTGAGCTGGGTGACCCGGGACGTTCCGGGGGCGCCGGCGGCCGGGTGGTTCTCGAAGGCCAGGAGGGAGTCGAAGAGTTCGCCGCCGCTCCCCGCGGCGCGCCGGATGTCGGCGAGGCCCAGGTGCTGGTGCGGCAGCAGGGCCGCCTGTCGCTGGTGGAGCTCGGTGAGGAGATCGTCGACGGTGCTGTCCTCGCTCCAACGCACGTGGGTGGGAACGGTGTTGATGCAGAAGCCGACCATGGACGCGATGTTCGGCAGTTCGGGCGGGCGGACGGTCACCGCCTGGCCGAAGACGACGTCGGTGCGGCCGGTGAGCCGGCCGAGCAGCACGCCCCAGGCGCCCTGGACGAGCGTGTTGAGGGTGATTCCGAGGGACCGGGCCGTGGCCTCACCGACGCTGGTCAGCTGCTCGGGAAGCTCGACGACCAGGTCCCGGGGCAGGACGGTGGTGGTGGCGCCGGTCGCCCCCGGGCGAGAAGCGTGGGCTCGCCCACCTCGGCCAGGGTCTCGCGCCAGGCGGTCTCGGCAGCGGTGCGGTCCTGCCGCCCCAGCCAGGCGAGGTAGTCGCGGTATGCGGGCGCCGGCGGCAGGGCGGCCGGGTGCTCGCCCGAGTGCAGCGCGGTGAACTCGCGCACCAGCAGCTGCTTCGACCAGCCGTCCAGCAGGATGTGGTGGTTGGTGAGGAGCAGGCGGTAGCTGTCAGCGTTCCATTTGACCAGCAGGTACCGCAGGAGCGGCGGCTTGGCGAGGTCGAAGCGGCGGGCGCGCTCCTCGTCCTGCAGCCGCTGCCATTCCTTGTCGCGCTCCGTCTCCGAGAGGGTGGACAGGTCGTCCTCGGCCCAGGGAAGTTCGACGTCCGTGGGCACGATCTGCAGGGCCCGCCCGGTGTCCCGGCGACGGAAGCAGGCACGCAGGTTGGGATGCCGGTCGAGCAGGGCCTGCCCTGCGGCGCGCACGGCGGCGGGGTCGACCTGGCCCGTCAGTTCCAGGATCTGCTGGGTGGCGTAGAGGTCGGGGGCCTGCTCGTCGTCGTACAGGGTGTGGAAGAGCAGGCCTTCCTGCAACGGCGACAGGGGCAGGATGTCGGCGATTCCGGAACCGGACCGAGTCACCGTGGGTTACCTCCACTCATTGCCGAACTCGGCTTCGAGTTCGTCGATCTCTGCTTGGGACAGCGACACCAGGGGCAGATCGGACGGGGTGTGCCCGCCCGTCGCACCGGTGCCCCTCTCGGCTTGGGCGTTCAGTTCCGCCACCCACCGGTCCGCGAGGGCGCGTACGTCGTCCTCGGACCAGATGCCGGGGGCCCAGGACCAGGTGGTGTCGAGCCGGCCGTCCTCGGTGGTCACGGCGGTGATCTCCAGGCCGTGGGCCACGGGCATCGCCGGGTCGTGCACGACACCCAGGTCGCGCAGCGCTTCCGGCGCGAGCGACCAGTCGCCGTCGCCTGAACGGGCCGTCCGGCCCAGATAGTTGAAGCCGACTTCCGGAGCCGGGAGGGCTGCGAGGAACGGCCCGTGGCCGGGGTCGAGGTGACGGAGCAGGCCGTATCCGATGCCGTGGTCCGGGACGGACCGCAGCTGTTCCTTGACGGTCTTGAGGACCTGAGGCGAGTCCGCGGTGTCGACTCCGGCGAGGTCCAGGCGTGCGGGTACGACGCTGGTGAACCAGCCGACCGTACGCGACAGGTCGACGCCGTCGGCGATGTCCTCGCGGCCGTGCCGCTCGATGTCCAGCAGCAGCGCCGGGTGCCGCCGCCATCCGGCGAAGGTGGCGGCGAGTGCCGCGATCAGGACGTCCTCGGGCCCGGCGTGGAACGCCGCGGGCACCTTGGTGAGCAGGTCGGAGGTGACCTCGGCCGGGAGGGTTCTGGTGAGGTGACGCATCGCGCCGACGACGTCCCGACCGGGATCCGGCCGACGGAGACCCAGCTGCGGGCCCGGGTCCTCCCACACCCCTCGCCACAGGTCCCGTTCGGCCTGCCGTCTCTGCGTACCGGCCTCCCGCTCGAGCAGGCGAGCCCAGTGCCGGAAGGAGGTACCCCGCTCGGGCAACTCCTCCTCGCGCCAGGCCGCGGCCAGGTCGGAGCACAGGATGTGCCAGGAGACCCCGTCCACCGCCAGGTGGTGGACGGTCAGCAACAGCCGTCCGGGCCGGTCGGGACCGGCATCACACCACACCGCACGCACCAGGCCGCCCGCCTCCGGGCGCAGTCGCGAGGCCGACCGCTGCGACTCGGCGGCGAAGTCCACCGGGCCGGTGACGCGGGCCAGCACCATGGCGGCGTCGACGGTCCCCGGAGGCGGAATCTCCGCCGACCGCCCGTCGGGCGCCAGACGCAGCCGTAGCACATCGTGATGATCGAGTACGGCCTGCAAGCTGGTCGTCAGCCGCTTCTCGTCGGCGCCCACGGGCGTGACGAGCAGGACGGACTGGCTGAACGCCCCGATCGGACCGCCGCGTTCGAGCAGCCGGTGCAGGGACGGAGTGAGGGGCAGTGGGCCGGTCGGCGCGTCTTGTTCCTGGACGGGGCCGACCGCCGGGCGAGCCGCCGCCGTGGCGGCCAGACCGGCGGCCGTACGCTGCTCGAACACGTCACGCGGGGTCAGCCTCAGCCCCGCGGCGAGCGCGCGGCTCACCAGGTGGATGGAGGTGATGCTGTCACCGCCCAGGTCGAAGAACCCGTCGTCGGCACCGATGCCGTCGACGGTGATCCCGAGGACCTCCGCGAACAGTTCCCTGAGCGTCTCCTCCTGGGGAGTACGCGGCGCCCGGCGGGCCGTCTCCCGGGCGGTGACCGGTTCGGGCAGGGCGGCGCGGTCCAGCTTGCCGTTGGGCGTCATCGGCAGCGCGTCGAGCGTGACGAGCGCCTCGGGGACCATGTGGGCGGGCAGCTGCCGGGCGGTGTGCGCGAGGAGGGCCGGGCCGTCGGCCTCGGCGCCTCCGACGACGTACCCGACCAGGCGCCGTACGCCCGCCCGGTCCTCCCGCACCACCACCGCGGCCTGGGCGACAGCCGGATGGGAGGTGAGCACGCCCTCGATCTCGCCGGGCTCGATCCGCAGGCCGCGGATCTTGAGCTGGCCATCGGCCCGCCCGCGCAGCTCCAGAGTGCCGTCGACCCGCCGTACGGCCAGGTCACCGGTCCGGTACATGCGCCGGCCGGACGGCCCGAAGGGATCGGCGACGAACCGCTCGGCGGTCAGGCCCGGCCGCCTCCAGTAGCCACGTGCCACCTGGTCACCGGCGACGTACAGCTCGCCCTCGACACCGACCGGTACGGGGTTCAGGCGGGCATCGAGCACGTACGCCCGGGTGTTCCACATGGGGCGGCCGATCGGCACCGGACCCGTCGGCAGCTCTTCACCGGGCTCGATTCGATGGTCGGTGCAGCCGACGGTGAGTTCCGTCGGGCCGTAGTGGTTGATCAGGCGTACGTCGGGGTGGTCCCGGCGCCAGCCGCGCAGGACCTCGCCGACCAGCGCCTCACCTCCGAGCATGAACTCCTCGGCCGGCGACAGATCGTGCGGCAGGGCGGGCAGCAACGGGAGGTGGCTGGGTGTCGCCTTGAGGAAGGTGTAGCCGCCGTTCAGGGGTGCCGCGCCCGCGTCGTGGAAGCCTGCGATGTGCACCCGACCACCTGCGGCGAGCGCCCCGTGCAGGGTGGTCACGGTGGCGTCGAAGGACATCGTGGCGTGCAGCAGCGAGGTGCCGCGCAGGCTCGGGTACGCCTCCACGCAGCGGGCCACGTAGGTGGTGAGGTTGCGGTGCTCCAGGACGACGCCCTTGGGGCGGCCTGTGGTGCCGGAGGTGTAGATCAGGTACGCGGGGTCGGCGGGCCGGGCCTCGGGCAGGGGCACGTCCGGATCGTCCGGGACGGCGTCGGGATCCACTACGGAGCAGCCGACCGGGCAGTGGGCAGGGCGCGGGTCACGGGTGATCAGACACACCGGCTCCGCGTCGGCGAGCAGACGGGCGGTGCGCTCGGCCGGCTGTTCCGGATCCTGCGGCAGATAGGCGGCGCCCGCTTTGAGAACGGCGAGCACGGCGACCGCCAGGTCGACCGAACGGGCCAGCGAGAACGCGACGATCCGGCCCGGCCCGGCACCGTGCGAGACGAGTACGCAGGCCAACCGGTCTGCCCTGAGGTCGAGTTGCCGGTACGTGAGTGACGTCGTGCCGTCCTCGACCGCGACCGCGTCCGGCAGCTCGGCGACGCGTGCCTCGAAGAGCCGGGGGAAGGTCGTGTCCGGCAGCTCGCGTGCCGTGTCGTTGAACTCTTCCAGCAGCCGGTGGCGTTCGCCGTCCGTGAGGATGTCGAGCGCACCGATCCTCCGGTCGGGCTCGCGAGCCGCGGCATGCAGCAACCGCTCCAGACGGGCGGCCAGTTCCTCGGCGGTGCGCCGGTCGAACAGGTCGGCGCTGTACTGGAGGAGGCCCTCGATGCCGTCCGGGGAGCCGTCGGCGGTGTGGTTCTCGCCCAGGTTGAAGGTCAGGTCGATCTTGGTGGCCCCGGTCTCCACGGGCAGCGTACGGGTGTGCAGTCCGGGGAGGTCGAGGCGGGGCCCGGCAGTGGGGCGGAAGGCCAGCATCACCTGGAACAACGGGTGCCGCGCGAGCGAGCGGGGCGGATTGAGGGCTTCCACCAAGTGCTCGAACGGCAGCTCCTGGTGGGCGTAGGCCGCCAGGTCGCTCTCCCGTACCCGGCCCAGGAGTTCCCGGAAGCCGGGGTCGCCCGAGGTGTCGGTGCGCAGGACGAGCGTGTTGACGAAGCAGCCGACCAGGTCGTCCAGCACCTCGTCGGAGCGGCCGGCGACCGGGGTGCCGAGCGGGATGTCGGTGCCTGCGCCCAGCCGTGTGAGGAGGGCGGCGAGTCCCGCCTGCACGACCATGAAAACCGTGGTGCCGGTCTCTCCGGCGAGCGCGCGCAGCCGCCGGTGCAGATCTGTGTCCAGCCGGACGGGGATGTCGCCGCCCTGGTGGGTGGCGTGTGCGGGCCGCGGGCGGTCGGCGGGGAGCGGGAGTTCGTCGGGGAGCCCGGCGAGTGCCTCGCGCCAGTGGTCGAGCTGACGCTCCCGGTCGTCGCCGAGCACCTCGTGCTGCCAGAAGCAGTAGTCGGCGTACTGCACGGGCAGTGGCGCCCAGTCCGGCTTCTGCCCGTTCTGACGGGCCCGGTAGGCGGCCGCCAGGTCGCGCAGGAGGGGGTCCAGGGACCAGCCGTCACCGGCGATGTGGTGCAGGACGAGGAGGAGCACGTGGTCCTCGGGGCCGAGGACCAGGAGGTGTGCACGGAACGGAGTGTCCTCGTCGATCCGGAACCCGGCTCCCGCCAGCCGACCCAGCTGATGGTGCAGGTCCGCCTCGGCGACGCGTTCGACGACTTCCAGGTCCAACGCGGCCGGTTCCAGGTATCGCTGGCACGGACGACCGTCGGCGTCCGGGTAGACGGTGCGCAGGATCTCGTGCCGGGCGGCGAGGTCGGCGAGGGCCGAGCGCAGGGCGTCCACGTCGAGGCCGGCTCCGGTCAGCCGTAGAGCGAGGGGGATGTTGTAGGCCGCGCTCGGACCCTCGAGACGGTGCAGGAACCACAGCCGCCGTTGGGCGGACGACAAGGGGGCCTCCCCCTGTGTCGCGCGCGGAGTCGGCCGCGGGGCGGGGCGTCCGGCAGTCGCGGCACGGTCCAGCAGCCGGGCCAGCCCGGTCGGAGTGGGCGCCTGGAAGACATCGCGCAGCGTCAGGCCGACGCCGAGGGTGGTGCGGATGCGGCCCAGCAGACGCAGGGCGAGCAGCGAGTGGCCGCCGAGCGCGAAGAAGCCGTCGCCGGGGCCCGCCTCCGGCCGCCCGAGCACGTCGGCGAAGAGCGCACACAGGACCTGCTCGTGCGGGGTGCGCGGGGCGGCGTGCGTCTGCGGTGCGGCAGCGTCGGGCGGCGCGGGGAGTGCGGCCCGGTCGAGCTTGCCGTTGGGGGTCAGCGGCAGCCGGTCGAGGACGACGACGGCTGAGGGGACCAGGTAATCGGGCAGGTGGGCTGCGAGATGGTCGCGCAGAGCGTCCGGGGCGGAGGCGACACCATTCGCGCACACCGCGTACGCGATCAGCCGCCGGTCACCGCCGGGCCGGTCCTCGCGGAGAACAGTCACCGCCTGCGCGACGTCGGGGTGGGCGGCGAGGGTCGCTTCGATCTCGCCGGGTTCGACGCGGAAGCCGCGGAGCTTGACCTGGCCGTCCGCGCGGCCGTGGAACTCCAGCTCGCCGTGGGCCGTCACGCGTGCGCGGTCACCGGTGCGGTACATGCGGGCGCCGGGCGGGCCGTACGGGTCGGCGACGAAGCGTTCGGCGGTCGCGCCCGGGCGACCCAGGTAGCCGCGGGCCACACCGGGCCCGGCGACGTACAACTCCCCCACCGTGCCCGGCGGGAGCAGCTGCAGGGCGGTGTCGAGGGCATAGGCGCGCATGCCGTCGAGGGGGCTGCCGATCGGCAGCGGATCGGGGACGGGTGTGTCCGCCGAAGAGGGCCGGGAGGTGGCGAAAGTGGTGGTCTCCGTCGGGCCGTAACCGTCGGTGACCGTCAGCCCCGGGCACGCTGCCAGCACTCGGCGCACGGAGTCGGCGGGGACAGCCTCGCCACCGGTCCACACCTGGCGCAGCCCAGCGAAACAGCCCGGATCCTCCGCGGCGGCGAGACGGAACAGCCCGGCGGTCAGCCACAGGGCCGTCAGACCGTGGAGCTCCGTCAGGCGGGCGACGGCCGCGGCGTCCACGTCCTCCTCCGGCCCGGCGACCACGGCGGTGCCGCCGTTCAGCAGCGGCACCCACATCTCGTATGTGGAGGCGTCGAACGCGGTCGGCGAGTGCACCAGCACCCGCGCATGCGCTCCGCCGCCGAACGCCGAGTCGGCGGCCAGGGCGACGACGTCGTGGTGGGCGACGGCGACTCCTTTGGGGGTGCCGGTCGAGCCGGAGGTGTAGCTGATGTAGGCGAGCTGGGCCGGACGCAGGAGCACGGCAGGGTCCGTGTCCGGTTCGGAGTCGAGCGTCGCGGCGTCGGCTCCGACCACGACCATGCCCTCGTACGACTCGGTGGGCACGGTGTCGCTCAGCAGGACCTTCGCACCCGTCTCAGCCAGGATGTGCCGCGTGCGGGCGTCCGGTGCGCGCGGGTCGAGGCCGACGTACGCACCGCCGGTCTTGAGCACGGCCAGCAGCGCGGTGAGGAGTCCGCCGGAACGGCTCATCAGGACCGCGACGCGGTCCTCAGGGCGGACGCCGAGGGCGATCAGTCGATGCGCGATCCTGTTGGCGCGGGAGTTCAACTGCCGGTAGGTGCTCTCGTGTTCGCCCTGGAGTATCGCTGTCGCGTCCGGGGTGGCGGCGGCGTGGGCGGCGAACACCTCGGGTACGGTCATCGCTCCCTCGCGGGCCACTGGGCCGGCGAGCTGAGCCTCCGCCCGCTCCTCAGGCAGGGTCACCTCGATCCGGCCGATCGGTGTGCCGGCGACGACGGACGCCGCGAAGTGCTCCACGAAGCGTGCGTAACGCCGGTGGTGGGCGGTGAGTTCGGTGTCCGTGTAGTGGCCGGGACCGGCGTCGAGGTCGATGCGGATGCCGTGGCCGTCCGCACGGTCGTACACGTTGACGGCGAGGTCCTCGATGGGCCCCGTGGACAGGTTGTGGCGTGTGGTGGCGTGCCCTGCGAAGCGCAGCTCCGGCCCGAACGCCATGATGTTGACGACGGGTCCGAAGAAGCGCCGCTCCCCCTGTGGCCAGTCCAGCTCACGCCGCAGGTCCTCGCCGCGGTAGCGCTGGTGCGCCAGCAGGTCGCGGGTGGCGGACGCCGCCTGGCATACGAGGTCGTGGGCGGCCGTGTCGGGCCGCACGGACAGGCGCAGCGGAAGCACGTTGGACGCCATGCCCGGCGTGCCGAGTTCGGTCTCGCTCTCGCGGGCGGTGACGGCGAGGCCCAGGAGGATGTCGCGGGCGCCGGAGAGCCGGTGGAGATAGGCGGCGGTCGCCGCGAGCACGACACGTGACCAGCGTGTGCCGGCCGATTCGGCTGCCGCGTGCACGACGTCCCCGGCGGCCTGCGAGAGATGACCGGTTCGGCGGAGGAAGCGTCCGGCCACGTGCGGGGCCCGGGTGGACAGGCTCACCGGCTCGGGTCGGTCGGCGAGCGCCGCTGTCCAGAACTCCCGGTCGAGGGCGTGCCGTTCTCCTGAGCGGTAGGCCTCGTCCGCCTCGATCAGCGGAGCAAGGGGCGCCGATGGCGGGGTGTGCGGTGTGCCCGCGACGAGGGCGCTGTAGGCGGCGGCGACCCGACTCGCGACGAGCGAGCAGCTGTAGCCGTCGACAGCGATGTGGTGGTAGGGCTGGTACCAGATCCAGTGGGCGTCGGCGAGTTTCAGCAGGGCGTACCGGAAGAGCGGGGACCGTTCGAGGTCGAAGGGCGCGGCGAAGTCCGCGGCCAGCCAGGCTTCGGCGGCGGACCGGGGGTCGGGCTCGCCCGTGAGGTCGACCACGGGCAATTCCGGGGTGGGACCGGTGTCCACGAACTGGCGGACGGAGTCGTCGGCGGCCGCGAAGCGGACCCGTAGCGCCTCGGTGGCGTCCACGACCTGTCGGACGGCCGCCCGGAAGCGCACCGGGTCGACAGGTCCGTGAATCTCGGTGTACTCGCCCACGTTGTAGGCGGGTCCGGCGGGATCGAGCCGCTGCCCGAACCACATGGAGCGCTGGGCGGCGGAGACCTCCAGAGCGCGCGGGGCGGTCATCGGACGCCCTCCGTGGCGGTCACGAAGCCGCTCGACTGCTCGGCCACCAGTCCGGCGACGGCCCGCGGGCCTTCTTCGCGGCCGGGCCAGGGCACGCGCAGCCAGGGCTCGGCGGATATGAGCGCCAGGTCGCGGGCCTGGCGGGCCCGGCCGCCGCCGGTGATGTTCAGCAGGACGAGTTCGTCGCGGCGGACGTGGCCGGACCGGGCCGCCTCGGCCAAGGCGGCCAAAGCCACACCGGCGCCCGGTTCGATGTCGATGCCCTCGACCTCCTCGAAGAGGGCCATGGCCTCGAGGGCAGCGACGTTGTCGGTGCGCAGGACGTCGCCGCCGCTCTCGGTGAGCACGTCGCGCACCCCGCCGCAGACCGCGAACGGCGGACGCCTGTTGGTCAGTTCGCGAGCCAGCGGCTCGTGCTCGCAGTCGGCCGGAGCCGCTCCGGTACATCGCCAGGCTTCGTACAGCGGCGCGAAGGGCGCGTTCTGGCACATGAGGAGGCGGGGCAGGCGCTCGCCGTCGGCGCGCAGCCGGTGTGCGGCCTCGTGGGCACCGATGGCGCCGGTGCCGCTGCCGACGGCCTGCACATAGGTCTCCGGCAGCCGCCCGAGAGCCTCGGCGGCGGTCAGCATGACGGTGCCCAGGCCGTCCCGACGGCCGATGTTGCGCGAGCCTCCCTCGGCGTGATGGCCGGGCAGGGCGGCGAGCAGGTCGGCGCAGGCGATGGCGTCGCTGTAGGTGGCGGTGCCTTCGAGGACCACGATCCGGACGCAGGGGTCGAGCGGGCCGGGGAAGCGCATCCGCTCCAGGGCCGGGGCGGGCACCACGAGCAGGCAGGGCACCTGGTGGCGGGTGGCCGCCCAGGCGAAGGCGGCGGCCGTGTTGCCCGCCGAGGGGATGACGAGTACAGGCGACTCGGCGGGCAGCCGGCCGAGCACCGTGTAGGCCTCCAAGTCCTTGAACGTGCAGGTGGGCAGGTGCGCCTCCCGTTCCGGCCAGTACCCGTTGAAGGCAACCCACAGCCGGTCGAGGCCGAGGCGGCCGCCGAGCCGTTCGGCAGGCCGGACGACCGGGCCGGGGACATCGGGGAAGGTACGCACCACCGGCAGCATCGGGGCGTGCCGGAAGAGACCAGTGTTTTCACCGACAGGGATTCCGCTTCTGTTGTAGTCGGTGCGCAGGAATGCCGGTTCGTGGAGACGGGCGCAGTCGAGGAGGAGGCCATCGTCCTCGTAGCGGGTCCCGCATGAGGAACAGACAACGCTGTAGTGACGTGTTCCCGGGCGTACTCCGGACATCTTCACTTGCCTTCCGCAGTGCCACGTTTCGCTGGTCAATTGGAACCGGGCCTTCGAGTCGGGCGGGCGACGTACGGATGACGCCTTGCTGACGTGCAGTTGACACATAGGAAGCGCTTGCCGCGACCGCGCCCCAGCAAGGGAAACCACCCGCGGACTGTTCAGTTCCGCTTCACTTCCCCTTTCCTGTCCGGAAGTTGAGAAAGCCCTCACTACAGAGAGCATCCAAGGCGCACGAGCCAAGATGAAAAGGCGGCGGAAGTATGGGCGATACGCCGACACATGCGACTGTGAGAAATCGGATGGACCCTTCTCCCTGGCTTCCTTCCCAAGTTCCGGTTTCTTTTCGGTCAAAGAATGGCAAGGCGCGGACACTCGACACCGCTCAGGGGCCGCGGAAGCGTGCGTATCCCGAGCCGCCGGCCGAGTCACTGCTGACGGCGTACCGGAAGATGGTCCTAGGGCGCCGCTTCGACGAGCAGGCGACGGCACTTGCCCGGCAGGGCAGGCTCGCGGTCCATCCCTCCAGCCTCGGCCAGGAGGCCTGCCAGGTGGGCGCCGCGCTGGCACTCCGCGCCACGGACTGGCTGTTCCCCACCTACCGCGACTGTGTCGCGCTGGTCAGCCGCGGGATCGACCCCGTCGAGACGCTGACACTGTTGCGCGGCGACGCACACTGTGGCTACGACCCAGTACGGCACCGCACGGCACCGCAGTGCACCCCACTGGCCACCCACGCTGCCCACGCCACAGGACTGGCCCACGGCGAGCGGCTCAAGGGCACGGACACCGTCGCCCTCGCTCTGGTGGGCGACGGCGCCACCAGCGAGGGCGACTTCCATGAGGCCCTCAACCTGGCAGGCGTGCTGAAGGCTCCGGTGGTGTTCCTGGTGCAGAACAACGGGTACGCCATCTCCGTCCCGCTGTCCGAGCAGTGCGCGGCGCCGAGCCTGGCGTACAAGGGAGTCGGTTACGGCGTGCGCGCGGAGCAAGTGGACGGCAACGACGCCGCGGCGGTGCTCGCCGTGCTGACCACGGCGGTCGAGGACGCCCGGTCGGGCGGTGGACCGTGGCTCGTCGAGGCGCACACCTACCGGATGGGCCCGCACACCAGCGCCGACGATCCCTCCCGGTACCGCACGGCCGCTGAGGCCGACCGCTGGCGGGAGCGCGACCCGATAACCCGGCTGGAGTCGTCACTGCGCGAGCGGGGTCTGCTCGCGGACGCCGATACCAAGGCGGCCGAGGCCGAGGCCGAGGCCTACGCCGCCGGCCTACGCGAACGACTGGCCGCAGACCCGGAGCTGCCGGCCCCCCACACCCTCTTCGACCACGTCTTCGCCGAGCCACTCCCACACCTTGTCGATCAACAAGCACTCCTGCGGGCCGCATGGGAGGACTGCTGACATGACCACAGCTGACACGGGGATGGCCAGGGCACTCAACGCCGCCCTGCGGGACGCGCTGGGGGCGGACGAGCGCGTCATCGTCTTCGGTGAGGACGTCGGGCGCCTCGGCGGTGTGTTCCGGGTCACCGACGGGCTGCGAAACGCCTTCGGCGACCGGCGCTGCTTCGACACACCGGTCAGCGAGGCGGGCATCGCAGGCCTCGCCGTCGGTATGGCGATGGCCGGCTGGCGGCCGGTGGTGGAGATGCAGTTCGACGCGTTCGCCTACCCGGCGTTCGAGCAGATCGCCTCGCACATGGCCAAGATGCGCAACCGCACGCGGGGCGCCCTGGCACTGCCCCTTGTCGTGCGGATCCCCTACGGCGGCGGCATCGGCGGAGTGGAGCACCACAGCGACTCGAGCGAGGCGTACTACGCACACACGCCGGGCTTGAAGGTCGTGACACCGGCTACGGCGGCGGACGCCTACTCCCTGCTGCGTGAGGCCATCGACGACCCGGACCCGGTGATCTTCCTGGAGCCCAAGCGCCGCTACTGGACCAAGGAGCCACTCGAACTCCCCGTCCGCGCCGAGCCCTTCGGCACCGCGGCCGTGCGCCGCACCGGAAGCGACGCCACGCTCGTCGCCTACGGGCCGTCGGTCGACACGGCCCTGGAAGCGGCTCATCTGGCCGCCGCGGAGGGCTTGGACGTCGAGGTGCTGGATCTGCGCACCCTCGTCCCCCTCGACGACTCTGCGCTGACCGCGTCGGTGCGGCGAACCGGTCGGTGCCTGGTCGTGCACGAGGCCCAGGGCTTCGCCGGAGTCGGCGCCGAGATCGCGGCGCGTGTGCAGGAACGGTGCTTCGACGCGCTGCGGGCTCCGGTGCTGCGGGTCACGGGGTTCGACATCCCGTATCCGCCCCCGCTGCTGGAGGACGCCCATCTGCCGGACGTGCGCAGGGTGCTGGACGGTCTGCACCGCCTGCTGCCCACCACTGCCATGGCCATCACGCGACCGGCCCACGGCGCCCCGGGCGCCGTCGGTACCGCCGCACCCGCCCGTACGTTCCTCCTCCCCGACCTGGGCGAAGGGCTGGCCGAGGCGGAGGTGCTGGAGTGGAAGGTCGCCGTGGGCGACCCCGTCGAGCACGACCAGATCGTCGCGGAAGTCGAGACGGCCAAGTCCGTGGTGACACTGCCGAGTCCGTACGCCGGCACCGTGACTGCGCTGCACTGCCGTGCCGGTGAGGTGGTCGGGGTGGGCGCGCCGCTGCTCACGGTGGGAGAGGAAGCAACGGCATCCGGTGCCGTCCTGACCGGCTACGGCACGTCGGGCCGGCCCGGACGCCGGTCGACGTCACGGCCGACGGCCATGCGGGCGACGACCACGCCCGCGACGTTCGAGGCCGCGCACGACGGGGGCGCCCCGGCCCGCCCCCTCCCGTCCGCCACCCGTACCCCGCTGGGCCCCGCGGCGGAGAAGTTCGTCCGTGGACAGCGTGACACGCCGGCCGTGACCATCTGGGCGGACACCGAGGCCGACGGCCTGCTCGCCGCCCGTGCCACCCGCGAAACCGGTCTGCTGCCACTGCTCGCCCGGGCGTGCCTGGACGCGCTCGCCGCGTTCCCGGAGCTCAACTCCCGCGTCGACGCCGACCGTCAGGAGCTCGTCCGGCTGCCGCAGGTGCATCTCGGCTTCGCCGCACAGACCGACCACGGTCTGGTCGTCCCGGTCGTACGGGACGCCGCCGGCCTCGGTCTCGACGACCTCGCCACGGAAATCCGGCGGCTCACCGCCCTCGCCCGCCGCGCGGAACTCCCCTCCGAGCACCTCACCGGCGGCACGTTCACCCTGAACAACTACGGCGGCTTCGAAGTCGACGGCGCCACCCCGATCCTCAACCACCCCCAGGCCGCGATGATCGGGGTCGGCCGCATCACCGACCGGCCCTGGGCGCGGGACGGCCGAGTCGAGGTCCGCAAGGTCGTCAACGTCTCCCTCACCTTCGACCACCGCGTGTGCGACGGCGGCACTGCGGCCGGCTTCCTTCGGCATGTGATCGACGGCCTCAGTTCGGCCGACCGTCTGGGCCGGGGCTTCTGAGCGAGTGCACCTTGAGGACGCGTATCCCAGGGTTGCGCCCTGGTGACGGGGTAGGCCCGCCGACCCCCGGGACACTTGGGTCAGGGCGACTCGCCGGGCCTGGTCACGGCCACGGCGTTCCCTTTGGGCGGTGTTGGCCAACCCTGTGGCGGTTGCCCGGGGCCTCACTGTGGTGCGGACCGGCGCGGTGAGGACCGCGAGGCAGCCGACGACCAAACCGATGCCGGCCCATCCCGGCAGGGGCAGGCGTTCACCGACGACAAGGACGGCCAGTACGGCCGCGACGGCGGGTTCCAGTAGCGAGAGGGTGGTCGCGGTGCTCGGACCCGCTGCCCCCGGTCAGGTACGCCGGTCCCCAAGAATGATCAAGGGCCGGTTTCGGATGGCTCCGAAACCGGCCCTGACCTGCAACTCTCACGAGTCGGGACGACAGGATTTGAACCTGCGACCCCTTGACCCCCAGTCAAGTGCGCTACCAAGCTGCGCCACGTCCCGATGCGCGCCCACTCGCGGTGAAACCGCGTGATCGCGCGAACAGCACCCTACCCCACACCCCAGGCCGCGCCGAAAACGGCCCGGGCGGGACAATCGGCGTATGGGCAGCACAGACAGCAGGGGAAGCACGGGAGACACGGGAGACACGGGGAGCACCTCCGCGGACCGGTCGGGCGACGCCCGGGACCGCGACAGCGAGGGGCGGGCTCGCAACGCGCGGCCGAGGGACGGTCTGGGGCGGCCCCTGCCGTACGGCGCGGACGGCGTGCCCCGGCAGCCCGAGGGCGTGGTCCGTACGCCGGAGGAGACCGTCGCCGAGGCACAGCGGCTGCTGGACGAGGGGAAGCCGTTCCACGCGCACGAGGTCTTCGAGGATGCCTGGAAGTCGGGCCCCGACACGGAGCGGGAGCTGTGGCGCGGTCTCGCCCAGCTCGCTGTGGGCCTCACGCACGCCGCCCGCGGCAACCTCACCGGCGGGGCACGGCTGCTCCGCCGCGGGGCGGCCGCGGCCGAGACCTGGGCCTCCGGCTCCGGACAGCCGCTGCCGCACGGCATCGACCTCGAGGCCGTCGCCGCCTGGGCCCGGGAACTGGCCCAGGACGTCGAACGGCACGGCCGCGCCGTGGACGCGGGCGCACGGGCCCCTCGGCTCCGGGGAGCGAGCGCGGGGCACTGAGGGGGCCGGCGCGGGGCGGTCGGTGAAGTGCGGCCTTGGGGAGGGCGGCCCGGGGCGTCGGGGCACGGGGCGTCGGGGCACCGGCCCTCGACGCTCGCGCCCGGGCTTTCCGGATCCGGTCACGCAGTCGGGTCCTCGACCCGAGCCGCCGAGTATGAGCGCGCGGGCCGACCCGTGGCGCGGTGCGGGGCTGTCCGCGGTGTGCGGCAGACTCGGGGTGTGCGAAGGATTCATGTCATCGGTATCGGCGCGGGCGACCCGGAGCAGCTCACCCTGCAAGCGGTGAGGGCGCTGCGGAGCACGGACGTGTTCTTCGTCCTGGACAAGGGCGAGGTGAAGGCGGACCTCACCCGGCTGCGGCGGGACATGCTCGACACGCACCTGGCCCAGGGGACGTACCGCGTCGTCGAGGCGCGTGACCCGGAGCGGGACCGGACCGCCGACGGCGCGGCCTACTCCCCCGCCGTCGGGGACTGGCGCAGCGCCCGCGCCGATATATACGAGCGGCTGATCGCGGAGGAACTCGGCGAGGAGGAGACCGGCGCGTTCCTGGTCTGGGGAGACCCCTCGTTGTACGACAGCACGCTGGGGATCCTGGAGGAGGTGCTGGAGCGGGGCGCGGTGGCGTTCGAGTACGACGTCGTCCCTGGCATCAGCAGCGTCTCGGCGCTCGTCGCCCGGCATCGGACAGGGCTCAACCGCATCGCACGGCCCGTGCAGATCACCACCGGGCGGCGCCTGGCGGAGGGTTTCCCGGAGGGCGTGGACGACGTGGTGGTGATGCTCGACGCCCAGCAGACCTTCCGGCGGTACGCGCAGGAGGACGTCGACATCTACTGGGGCGCCTATATCGGCACTCCGGACGAGATCCTCGTCTCCGGCCCGATCGCCGAGGCCGCGCCCCGCATCGAGCGGTTGCGTGCCGAGGCCCGTGAGCGCAAGGGCTGGATCATGGACACGTATCTGCTGCGCAGGCGCCCTGGGGACTGACACGGCTATCGTCCGGACATGGAGTCCGTGCGTGCCGTGCTCGTCGACATCGACGGGGTGCTCACCGTGTCGTGGCGGCCCCTGCCCGGGGCCGTGGAGGCGTTGCGGGAGATCCGGGAAGCCGGGCTCGCCGTCCTGCTGGTCACGAACACGACCTCCCGCACACGGGCTTCGATCGCCGGGACGCTGGCGGACGCGGGGTTCCCGGTGTCCGCCGAGGACATCCTGACCGCGCCCGCGGCCACCGCCGCGTACCTCGCGGAGCACTGTCCCGGAGCCCGGTGCGCCCTGCTGAACAGCGGCGACATCCAGGAGGACCTCGACGGTGTGACCGTCGTCGACGCGTCGGACACCGAGGCCGTGCCGGATGTCGTGCTGGTCGGCGGGGCCGGTCCGGAGTTCGGCTATGAGGCGCTCGACCGGGCCTTCGGGCATCTGCAGCGCGGGGCCCGGCTGGTGGCGATGCACCGCAACCTGTACTGGCGTACGGACGAGGGGCTGCGGCTGGATTCCGGTGCGTTCCTGGCCGGTCTGGAGCAGGCAGCCCGGATGGAGGCCGAGATCACCGGCAAGCCGGCGCGGGCGTTCTTCGAGTCGGCGCTCGCCCGGGTGGGCGCCGGTGCGGGCGAGACCGTGGTGGTGGGCGACGACGTCGAGTCCGACGTGCTCGCGGCACAGCGGGCAGGAGTCACCGGGGTCCTCGTACGGACCGGCAAGTTCCAGCCGGAGGCGCTCCGGGCCGCCGGCGGCACGCCCGACCACGTGATCGACTCCTTCGCGGACCTCCCGGTGCTGCTGCGGAGCTCCGCGCGGCGGTAGCTTCCCGTCAGCGCAGCAGTAGTTGCAGACCGCCCACGACGGTCGCCGCGATGACCAGCTGCTCGAACAGCCGCTGGTTGATCTTGTGCACCGCCCACTTGCCGAAGAGCGCGCCGGGCACGACGAACACGACGAGCGCCAGGTCGAGGAGCAGCGAGCGGCCGTCGATCAGGCCGAGACCGGCGCTGAAGGGCAGCTTGGAGACGTTGACGATCAGGAAGAAGAAGGCCGACGTGCCGAGGAAGCCGAGCTTGCGGAAGCCCGCGGAGAGCAGGTACATCGACATCACCGGGCCGCCCGCGTTGGCGACCATGGTGGTGAAGCCGCCGAGCACGCCGTAGGAGCGGGCCTTGACCCGGCCCGCACGGCTGGTGAGCGAGTCCGGTTGCTCCTCCGCGTCCGCCGTACGCCGTCGCCACACCGTCACGGCCGCCATCAGCAGCAGGATCGCGCCGATGGAGGTCCGTACGATCGCGTCGTCGGCCCACATCAGGAACACCGTGCCGACGACGACGCCCGCGGCGACCGCCGGGAACAGCCGCCACAGGGTGGGCCAGTGGGCGTGCCTCCGGTAGGTGGCGACGGCCAGCAGGTCACCGGCGATGAGGACCGGCAGCAGGACGCCGGTGGAGGCGCGGGCGGGCAGCACGGCGGCGAAGATGGCGAGGCTGACCGTGTTGGCCCCGCTCACGGCGGTCTTCGAGAAACCGACGAGGAGGGCCGCGAAGGCGAGTGCGGCGAACTCCCAGCCGGTGATGTTCCAGAGCGTCATCGTGTTCATGCGAACACTGATGCTATGTGCAACGAACAGGGCTCTGCAGTGCCGTCTCGCCTGGTGGCCCCGGCGCGCCGGGCTACCCCTGTTCGACGAGGAGCGCGCTCCCCTGCCCGACCCCCACACACATCGTCGCCAGGCCCCGCACCGCCCCCGTACGACGCATCCGGTGGAGCAGCGTCGTCAGGATCCGGGCGCCCGAGCAGCCCAGGGGGTGGCCGAGGGCGATGGCGCCGCCGCTCGGGTTGACCAGGTCCGGGTCGATGCCGAGCCGGTCCACGCAGGCCAGGGCCTGGGCCGCGAACGCCTCGTTGAACTCGGCCTCCTCGAGGTCGCCGACGCTCCAGCCGGCCCGGGCCAGGGCCTTGCGGGTGGCGGGGACCGGGCCGATGCCCATGACGTCGGGGTGGACACCGGCGGAGGCGCCGGCGACGTAGCGGCCCAGGGACTGGAGACCCAGCTCGTTCAGGGCCTCCTCGCTGACCAGGAGGAGGCCGGCGGCGCCGTCGTTCATCGGGGAGGCGTTGCCCGCGGTGACCGTGCCGCCGTCCCGGAAGACCGGCTTCAGCCGGGACAGCTTCTCGTACGAGGTGTCCTCACGGACGCACTCGTCGGTGTCGACGACCACGCCGTCGGGGCGTTCCACGGGCAGGAGTTCGTCGTCGAAATGGCCGTTCTTGCGGGCGAGAGCGGCGCGTTTGTGGCTGCGCAGGGCGAAGTCGTCCTGGCGTTCGCGGTCGATGCCGTAGCGCGCGGCGACCTCCTCCGCCGTCTCGCCCATGGACAGCAGGCCGTGCAGGTCCCGCATCGCGGGGTTGACCAGGCGCCAGCCGAGGCGGGTGTCGACGGTCTCGATGCGGTGGGGCAGGGCCTCATCGGGGCGGGGCAGGACGAAGGGGGCGCGGCTCATCGACTCGGAGCCGCCCGCGATCACGACGTCGGCCTCGCCGGCGGCGATGGTGCGGGCGGCCGTGGTCACGGCCTCCAGACCTGACGCGCAGAGCCGGTTGACCGTGGCCCCGGGGACGGACTCGGGGAGGCCTGCGAGCAGGGCGGCCATGCGGGCGACGTTGCGGTTGTCCTCGCCGGCCTGATTGGCGGCGCCCCAGTAGACGTCGTCGACGCGGGCCGGGTCCAGCGCGGGCACGTCCCCGGCCAGGGCGCGGATCACGGTCGCGGCGAGGTCGTCGGGCCGCACCGAGGAGAGGGATCCCCTGAGTTTGCCGATGGGGGTGCGGCGGGCGGCCGCGAAGTGGACGGGACGCACGGAAGGCTCCTCACACCGCACATTAATTAGCGCTGCTAGTTTCGGACTATAGACCCTCGTCCCGCCGCCTGTGAAGGTTCCGGGACCACGCGGCTGCGGAGCGGGTGTCGCCGCAGGTCGGCGCGTCACGGTGGGGCCCGGTCGCGAACGTGACCGGCCGCGTTTGCGCCGGTGCGCCCCGGGCACCCGCGCGGTCATGGAGTGGTTGCGGAACGCCGCCTGCGTGGACGAGGACCCCGAGTTGTTCTTTCCGGTGGGCACGGCGGGGCCCCGCCCTGCGGGACGTCGCGGCCGCGAAGCGGATCTGCGCGCGCCGCCCTGTGACCGGCCAGTGCCTGAGCTTCGCGCTGAGCAGCGGCCAGGCCTCGGGCGTGTGGGGCGGGACCTGCGAGCAAGAGCGTGACGCACTGCTCCGGACCACGAGGAACGACGCGAGAAGGAGAAGCGCCCCATGACGGCCGTGAGGAGCACACTGCCCGACGAGGCCCGCAGGGTCTCCTGCGAGGCACTCCAGGACACCCTGGTCGACCTGCTCGGACTCTCTCTGATCGGGAAGCAGGCCCACTGGAACATCGTCGGACCGCGCTTCCGGTCCATCCACCTCCAGCTCGACGAGGTGGTGTCGGCCGCGCGGAACTTCGCCGACACGGTCGCGGAGCGGTCCGCGGCGCTCGGTGTGCCGCCGGACGGCCGGCCGGAGACCATCGCCAAGACGTTCACGCTGCCCGCCCCCAAGGAAGGCTGGGTGCGTGACTCGGACGCCGTGCAGGTGCTGGTGGAGTCCCTGGGGGACGCCGTCCGCCGGCTGCGCGAGCGCATCGACGCGACCGAGAAGGCGGACCTGGTCACCCAGGACCTGCTGATCAGCATCACCGCGGAGCTGGAGAAGCAGCGGTGGATGTTCGACGCCGAGAACGTCCCCCGCGAGGACTGACCGGCGCACGCACATACGTACGAAAGGGGCAACCGATGACCGACGCCCTCGAACTCGACGCGCTGTGGGAGGACTTCCACCGCGTAGTGAACATGACCTCGCAGGAGCTCGCGGCCTGGCTGCGGACGCGGGACGCCGACGAGGACGCGGAGCCGCTGCCCGACCAGGCGGGAAGCGAGACCGGGCAGCACGTCCTGGCGATCCTCCAGAAGCGACGCACCGACCTGACCGAGGACGATCTGCGGGTGATGCGGAACGTCGTGGACAGGGTCACCTCCCAGGTGGACCTGGAGAACGAACCACTGCCGGAGATGACGGCCGAGGACACCCGCCGCCGGCACCGGCTGATGACGGTCGGCCACGATCCGCTGAAGGGATAGCCGTGTCCGGCCAGGAGCGCGTCGTCCGCGAACTCGTCGGCGCGCACGGCCGGACGTTCGCGGACGAGGCGGGCATCCTGCTGAAGGACACCCCGCAGCCGCTGTACCGGCTGCTGGTGCTGTCCCATCTGCTCAGTGCCCGTATCCGCGGCTCGATCGCGCTGGCCACCGCCCGTGCCCTGCACGAGGCGGGGCTGCGCGATCCGCGCCGTATGGCGGCGGCCGACTGGCAGGAACGGGTGGACGCGCTCGGGCGGGGCGGCTACCGACGCTACGACGAGCGCACGGCCACCCAGCTCGGAGACGCGGCCGAGCTCTTGAACGAACGGTGGGGCGGCGACCTGCGGCGGCTGCGCCGGGAGGCGGACGGCACAGTGTCCGAACTGCGCCGTCTCCTCCGGGAGTTCCCCGGGATGGGCCCGGCCGGCACCGACATCTTCCTGCGCGAGGTCCAGGGCGTCTGGCCCGAGGCAGCCCCCTACTTGGACGGCAAGGCCCTCCAGGGCGCCGAGCGCCTGAAGCTGCCGAAGGACCCGGAGCGCCTCGCCCAACTGGCCGGGAAGACCGGCCCGGCCGTCCTCGCCGCGGCGCTGGTGCAGGCGGCGGTGGACAAGGAGATCGCCGAAGACACCCTGCGGCGGGCCGGGTGACCGTCAGGTCCCCGGCCCGGACACTCACCCCAGCAGCCACCCTCCGTCCACGCTCAGTTCGACCGCGTTGACCGAGCGGTTGCGCAGCAGGAAGTCGACCGCGTCCACCACGTCCGCCATCGTGGCGAGGCGTCCCGTGGGTGTCTCGGTGCGCAGTGTGGTGAGCACCTTCTCGGGCTTGGCCTGCCAGTACGGGCTGTCGCCGACGACACCCGGATGCACGGAGTTGACCCGGACCGGAGCGAGTTCGACGGCGAGGGAGTTCATCAGGCCGCGCACACCCGCATTGACGGTCGCCACTGTCGTCGCGCCCGGATACGGACGTTCCTTGGCCTGTCCGCCGAACAGCACGATGGCGCTGTCGTCGTGCAGCCGGGTGCGCAGCGTGTGCACGACCTCGGTGTAGCCGACGAGCTTGAGGGTGACCAGCCGCAGCGCGGCGTCGATGTCGTACTCGGTCACCTTGTTGTCATCCCGGGAGACACCCGCGATCACCAGATGGTCGACGCGCCCCATGCCGGCCAGCGCCGCCGCGACCTCCAGCGGTCGTCCCAGGTCGAGGGCGATGCCGCGGGCACCGAACTCCTTGGCGAGCGTGTCGGCTCTGTGGGCGTCGCGGCCGGTCAGGACCACGTCGTCCCCGCACTCCGCCCGGCTGCGGGCGAATTCGAGGCCGATCCCCGACGTGCCTCCGACGACAAGGACACTGCTCATGACTCCTCCTCAAGCGCCTGGCGCAGGTAGTCCCAGTCCCGCGTGAACCGGTAGGAGTGTCGCGACGGCGGCTGCGGCGCCTGCGTCTCCAGCCACCTCAGGGGCCCCTGCCCGGCGTTGACGAACCCATGCACACAACCGGCGCCCGCCCACGCGAGGTCCCCGGGTTCCAGCCGGTACCGCTCGCCGTCGAGGGTGGCCTCCGCCACGCCCTCCAGGATCAGATACGTCTCCTCGAAGGGATGGTCGTGCGTGCCGATGACGCCGTCGGACGCGTACCGCACCATGAACATCGTCGAGGCGACCGCGCCCAGGTCGCCGTCGACCATCATCTTCACGGTGATCCCGCTGTAGACCAGCAGCGCGGTCCGCATGCTCGCGGTGACGGCCAGCAGGTCCTGGGACTGTCTGGCGGGATCCATCTGGTCGGGCTCGAAGTGCCCGAAGGTCCGGGTGCGCGGGTCACGGACGTCGATGGGGACCGGGTCGCGTGCGGGCAGCTCCGGTACCGCCTGGGTGTCGTGCCCGTAGCGCGCCCGCGGCACGGGGGCCAGCATGTCCGCCCAGCGCCCGCCGGTGTCCCCGGCCCCCCGCCAGGCGTGCGGAACGCCGGTCGGCAGGAGGCCGTAGTCGCCTCCCTCCAGGAGGTAGGACCCCTCGGGCACGTCGAGGATCACCGCCCCGTCGAGGACGTGGAAGGTCTCCTCGTACGAGTGCACATGGGCGGGCACGCGGCCGTCCGGCCGCAGTTCACAGAGGCCGAAGCCGGTGTGCACACTGCCGTCGTCCTCGCCGACCAGCGTCCGCCGCCGGTGGCCGTGGCCGTCGTACGGCGGATCGGCCCCGTCGGCGGCGCGGCGCACCAGGTGGTTCGTCATGCGGTGGCCCTCTCCCCCTTCGCCTCCTTCGCCGCGAGGAGCCGGTCGCGGGACTCCTCGACGAGCCGGCGGGCCCGCCCGGTGTCAGCGAGCAGCCTCCCGTCGCGCTTGTGGATCACGCCGTCGACCAGAACGGTGTCCACGTTGGAGACGTCGGCGCACAGGGCCACCGCGGCTGCCGCGTCGTGCACGGGAGCGACGTTCGGCGCGGTGGCGTCGATCGCGACGATGTCGGCGCGCTTGCCGGGCGTCAGGGAACCGGTGCGGTCCTCCAGACCTGCGACGTGGGCGCCGTTGACGGTGGCGAGCTCCAGCATCCGGCGCGCTGTCAGCATGGTGCTGGGCGCCGGCAGGTTGGCCTGCCAGCAGTCGGCGTTGACGCGGGCGCGTTCGGCGCCGAAGGCGGCGCGGATCTGGGTGAACATGTCGCCGGGCACGGTGGTGACGACGTCGATGCTGAGCGAGGGCCGCAGACCGTGCTCGATCGCCTGCATCACGGGCGGCCAGCCGTGCCCCATCTGGAGCTCCACCTGCGGCGCGACCGACACCGTGCCACCGCTGTCGGCGACCATCCGCCACTCCTCCTCGCTGAAGTAGCAGCAGTGGACGTAGGTGGTGTCCGGGCCGAGGAGTCCCATGCCGTGGAGCTGCTTGACCATGCCGAAGCGGCCGGCGAGGCGCCCCATGGCCACGTGCACGGTGATCGGGATGCCCAGCTCGCGCGCCAGGGCCCACTCGGCGGCGACGACCTCGTTGACGCAGAACCCGGGTCCGCGGGTGGCGAGGCCCATGGTCAGCAGGCCGTCGTCGGACGCGAAGTACCTCGACCGGATCCTGCGTACGTCGTCGGCCGGGATCGCGATCTTGCTCTCGAACCAGTACTCGGCGAGGGAGGTGTTGGCGCTGCCGTACGCGTACTGCGCCCGGATGCCGGACTCCTTCAGGCCCTGGATCGCGGCGTCCGGGTGCTCGGGGGTGTTGTTGATGTGCGACCAGTCGACGAGCGTGGTGATGCCGGCGTTGAGGCATTCGAGCGCGCCCGCGAGGTTGCCGGCGTAGACGTCCTGCGGGGTGTAGAGGGGTGCGAAGCTGTCGAGGACGTCGACGAAGTAGTCATCGAGGGTGGCGTCGGGTGCGACGCCCCGGAGCGGGGCCTCCCAGGTGTGGCGGTGGGTGTCGACGAATCCGGGGACGACGATGCGGCCGGTCATGTCGAGGACCTCGGCGTCGGCGCTGATCTCGGGCCGCACGGCCGCGATCCTGCCGTCCTCGACGAGGACGTCCCCCTGGGGCAGGTCCCCGATGTCGGGGTCCATCGAGATCACGTGACCGGAGCGCAGCAGTGTCCTGGTGGTCATCGCGCTTCCTCCCATGGGCTGTTCGGTGCGGGGCCGGCGGGCAGCTCAGTACGCGGCGAGTCTTCGGACCGCCGTGACGACCTTGTCGACGGTGGGGATGACCTGCTCCTCCAGCGCGTCGGCGAACGGCAGCGGGACGCACTCCCCCGCCACCCGCCGCACGGGCGCGTCCAGCAGGCCGAAACCCTCGTCGGCGACGACCGAGACGACGGTGGCGCCCCAGCCGCCCTGGTACGGGTTCTCCTCGACGGTGACGAGCCGCGAGGTCTTGTTCAGTGAGCCGAGGACCGTCGTGGTGTCCAGCGGGACCAGCGAGCGCAGGTCGATCACCTCCGCCTCGATCCCCTCCCCCGACAGCACGTCGGCGGCCCGCAGGGCCAGGGGCACCGTGGAGGCCAGCGCGACGAGCGTGACGTCCGTGCCCTCGCGCACGACGGAGGCCCGCCCCAGTTCGACGAGGTGGCCGGGCGGTGGCGGTGTCCCCTTGGTGGCCAGCAGGGCCTTGTGCTCGAAGAAGACCACGGGGTCGTCGCTGCGGATCGCCGCCGCCAGCATGCCGATGACGTCGGCAGGGGTCGCCGGTGCCGCGATCTTCAGGCCGGGGACGGTCAGCGCCCAGTTCTCGGTGGCCTGGGAGTGCTGGGCCCCGAAGCCGAGTCCGCCGCCGTTGGCGGTGCGCACGACGAGCGGCACGGTCACCTGGCCGCCGGTCATGTAGCGGACCTTGGGGATCTCGTTGGCGAGGTAGTCCCAGCAGCAGGCCAGGAAGTCGGAGAACATGATCTCCGCCACGGGCCGCATCCCGGTCATGGCGGCGCCCATCGCCGCGCCCACGATGGCCTGTTCGGAGATGGGCGTGTCCCACACCCGCTCGGGCCCGAACTCCTTGTGCAGCCCCACGGTCGTCTTGAACACACCGCCGGCCGCGCCGATGTCCTCCCCGAGGCACACCACCGACGCGTCCCGGCGCATCTCGCGCGCGATGCCCTCGGCGACGGCGTCCCGGTAGGTGATCACGTCCGCCATGCGGCACCTCCGTCGGCCCACACGTCGGTCAGCGCCTCCCGCGGGTCGGGCGGCGGCGCGGCCTTCGCCGTCTCGACGGCCCGCTCCACGACGGCCCGGGCCCGCTCGTCGGCCTCAGCGACCGCCTCCGCCCCGATGCCCAGCTCGGCGAGCCGTCCCCGCGCGAGGTCCAACGGGTCGTGCTTCAGCCACCGTTCGACCTCCTCGGCCGGGCGGTAGGTGGCGGGGTCGGCGCGGCTGTGACCGTAGTGCCGGTAGGTCTCGGCCTCCAGCACGGCGGGCCCGTCTCCCGCCCGGGCCCGCCCCGCGAGCCGGTCCACCGCTTCCGCCACGGCCACCACGTCGTTGCCGTCGACGACCTCGCCCGGGATGCCGTACGCGGGCGCCCGGTCGGCGGCGGGCCGGGGCACGGCCGTGACGTCGGCGATGGGGGTGTACTCCATGTACAGGTTGTTCTCGCAGACGAACAGCACGGGCAGCTTCCACACGGCGGCCAGATTGAGCGACTCGTGGAAGGCGCCGATGTTGGTGGCGCCGTCGCCGAAGAAGGCGACCGCGAGCTGCTCGGTCCCCCTGAGCCGGGCCGACCAGGCCGCGCCGACCGCCATAGGGAGGTGGGATCCGACGATGGCGTACGAGCCGTGCATGCCGGTGGCCGCCTTGGTCAGGTGCATCGAGCCGCCCTTGGCCCGGCACAGCCCGGTCGCCCGGCTCATCAGCTCGGCCAGGCACTCCTCGGGGCCGGCGCCCCGGGCGAGGGCATGGTGGTGGCCCCTGTAGGTGGCGAACACATAGTCGTCGGGGCGCAGGGCGGCACTCGCGCCGACGGCGATGGCCTCCTGCCCGGCGGCGAGGTGGGTGGTGCCCTTCACCAGCCCTTGCAGGAACAGGTCGTGGGCGGCCTTCTCCGTACGGCGGATGACGGCCATCCGCTCGTAGGCGTCGAGGAGCCGGGCCGGTTCCATCAGTCCGCCCCGTCGCCACGGGAGGTGTTGAGGTGGGACTGCGCCTCGCGGCGGGTGTTCAGCTCGCCGCCCACCGTCCAGTACTTGCGCCCGGCCACCAGCAGTTCCTCGGCGGGGAACTTGGTGATGACCTCGCAGCCGTCGGCGGTGACGACCAGTTCCTCCTCGATCCGGGCGGCGGACCAGCCGTCGGCGGCCGGCCAGTAGGTCTCCAGGGCGAACACCATGCCCTCCTCGAGGACTTCGGGGTGGTCGAGGGAGACCAGACGGCTGAAGATCGGCTTCTCCCAGATCGACAAGCCCACGCCGTGGCCGTACTGCAGGGCGAAGGCGGCCGTCTCGTCGGTGAAGCCGAACTCCTCGGCGCGCGGCCAGACCCGGACGATGTCGGCGGTGGTGGCGCCCGGCCGGACGAGCGCGATCGCCTGGTCCATGTACTCCCGGCAGCGCACGTACGCGTCCCGTTGCGCGCGGGAGGCGCTGCCCACGGCGAAGGTGCGGTAGTAGCAGGTGCGGTAGCCGAGATGGCTGTGCAGGATGTCGAAGAAGGCCGGGTCGCCGGGGCGGATCAGCCGGTCGCTGTAGACATGCGGGTGCGGTGAACAGCGCTCGCCCGAGATGGCGTTGACGCCCTCGACGTACTCGCTGCCGAGGTCGTACAGGACCTTGCTGACGACCCCGACGCACTCGTTCTCGCGGACCCCCGGGCGCAGGTAGCCGTAGAGCTCCTCGTAGGCCGCGTCGACCATGGCGCAGGCCTGGGTGAGCAGGGCGATCTCGTCGCCGGTCTTGATGCGGCGGGCCTCCAGGAAGACCTGCTGTCCGTCGACGACGTCGATGCCCTCGGCACGCAGGGCGGCGAGGACGGGCATCTCGGCGACGTCGACGCCGAGCGGTTCGTTCGCCAGCCCGTGCTCGCGCAGCTCGGCGGCGATCTTGGCGGCCACGTCCTCGGCGATCCCGGCGTCCGGGTGGAAGGCGCCGCGCAGGGTGGAGATGCCGGCGCGGGCGCCGGTGGGAGGGCCGCCCTTGCCGTCGCTGTAGTCGAGCCACGGGTTGTACAGCTGGTGGTGGCGGGCGGCGGAGCCGAAGTCCCAGACGACCGGTTCGCCGTCGCGCACCAGCAGGGCGAAGCGGATCAGCTTGTCCATCGCCCAGGTGCCGATATGTGTGGCCGTCATGTAGCGGATGTTGGCGAAGTCGAAGCTGAGCACCGCGCCCAGCTCGGAACGGTTCAGGGACTCGTGCAGCCGGGCCAGCCGCTGCCCGCGCAGCCGGTCCAGGTCGACGCGCTCTTCCCAGTCGACGGCGTTGGGGCCGTATGTGCGGATCGCCATGGCGACCACCCCCACTTCGGAGTGAACGCCCGGGTGACAGGAGTGTCAAGTGTCACTGAACATCGCCGGACACGAACCAGACGCCCACAGCGGGTACCTCTCCATCGTTGCGGTATCGGTGGGGAGTCGTCGACTCGAAGCAGACGGCATCGCCCGGGCGCACCGTGTACTCGTCGAAACCGAGGGTGAGGATCAGCTCGCCGGAGGTCAGATAGCCGTACTCGGCGCCCCCGTGCCGCATCAGGCCGCCGGAGCCCGCCGAGGAGCCGCCGGGCCGGTAGGTGACCAGCAGGAAGTCGACGTCCGCGCCCGGCACCCGCCCGAGGCGCTCCCACACGACCCCGAGTCCAGCTCCAGCGTCTCGCGCTCACCCGCGCCGACCAGCGGGCCGATCCGCCGCCCCGGGTCGGCGGCGAAGGCCGCGAGGGCGTGCGGGAGGGAACCGGGCGTGCTCGCACCCACCACGGGCGACGAGACCCGTGCGTCGAAGAGCGACTCCACGGAGATCCCCAGGGCCGTCGTGATCGCGTACAGCGTGCTGACGGAGGGCTGGCTCTTGCCGGTCTCGATCTGCGACACGAGACTGGCCGACACGCCGACCTCCCGGGCCAGCGCGCGCAGGCTCGTGCCGCGCTCCAGCCGGGCCTGCCGGATGCGCGCGCCGACGGGCGGCACGACGGCGGGTGACACGGGCGGCTCCTCTCACGCTCGGCGGGTCTGCGGCTTCGCTCCCCGGGTGTACGGCTTCGCTCGGCAGGTGTACAGCTTCGCTCGGCGGGTGTACAGCTTCATTGAACAGCGCACGGGAGCCCGGAAGCCAGGTGCGGAGTGGCCACTCACTGCTTCCCGGCCGGGAACACCGCCCGCACCTGCCAGCCCGCACCCGCTTCCCCGGCCGGGCCCCCGCGCGGCCCGGCGCGCAGTTCGCCGCCCAGCGCGGTCACCCGTTCCGTCAGTCCGACCAGGCCGAAGCCGCCGCCGTGGGCGGCCTCCGGGAGCTGAGTGCCGCCGTGGCCGTCGTCGGTCACCGTGACCTCCACCCGGTCGCCGGATCGGGCCAGACGGACGGTGACCCGTGTGGCGTCGGCCGCGTGGCGCCGTACGTTGGTCAGCGCCTCCTGGACGACCCGGAAGGCCGCCGCCTGAACCTCGTGCGGCAGGTCGTCGGAGACGGCCGGGTCGCGTTGCAGGGTGGACTTCTGGACCGGGCTTGCGAAGCCCGCGACCAGGTCGGAGATGCCGGCCAGATCGCCGACGGGGCGGCGGTCGGCGGCCTCGGGACCGGTGTCGCGCAGCACGCCGACCGTGCGCCGCATGGAAGCCAGTGCCTCGGTCGCGGCGTGCTCGATACCGGCCAGGACGGGGTCCAGGTCCTCCTGCGGTTGCCGGTCGGCCATCATGCGGGCCACCCGCGTCTGCACGAGGATCCCGGTGACGTGGTGGGCGACGAAGTCGTGCAGGTCGGCGGCGATCGCGACACGTTCGGCACGGCGGGTCTCGCCGACCGCGACGGTGCGCCGGTAGTCCAGGGAGCGCAGGTACGCGGCGGATCCGGCGGTGAACCCGATCAGGATCAGGCCGACCACGATGAACACGAGGGCGTCCGACAGCGACCGGAAGTAACGCCCCGGCAGCAGAAGCAGGGCGACCGCGTCGAGCACGCCGCAGAGCAGGGCCGACGGCCACGGGCAGTGACGTACGGCGATGAACAGCAGGCTCAGCAGGATCACCACCTCGCCCGGCCCGAACAGCGCCTCCGCGCGGTCCGTCAGCAGCACCCCCGCCGTGAAGAGCACGGAGATCATGGCGGGCACGGCGGTGCGCAGCTGCGGGGTGAGCCACGAGGGCCGCCGCTCGACCGGCCACAGCACGGCGGCGAACCCGGCGAGGAGCACCGTCGCCGACAGCCAGAGGCCGTGGCTGAAGGCGGCCGCGATCAGCAGGTCGTAGACCGAGGCCGCCACGAGGAGCCCGACGCCGAAGCCCCGCGCGCAGCCCCGGGGGAGGTGGATCTCATGCGGATCACGGTAGGCGAGACCCCCGCGCGGCGGGATCGGCCGAACGGCCGAGGGCCCGCTTCCGGGCCCGGCCGTTCGGCGGAGGCCCGCATCCGGGACCGCGGGCGAGGATGGAGCAGCTTCCGGAAGATGGAGCCGCTTCCACCTGACGCCCCTGCCCGGCCCCCGCCCTGAGGCATGATCGACCCATGACGACCCCCGTCCCACCGGGCCCGGCCCGCGCCTCCGGCGCCGCCGGTCGCTCCGGCGCTCCCATCCGGGTGCTCATCGCGGACGACCAGGACATGGTCCGCACCGGATTCCGTTTCTTCCTCGACGCCCAGCCGGACATCACCGTGGTCGCCGAGGCCCGCGACGGCGAGGAAGCCCTCGCGCTGGCCCGCCGTGAGCGGCCGGACGTGTGTCTGCTGGACATCCGGATGCCGAAGCTGGACGGTCTGGAGGCGACCCGGCTGCTGGCCGGACCGGATGTCGCCGACCCGCTGCGGGTGGTCGTGGTCACCACCTTCGATCTCGACGAATACGTGTACGGCGCGCTGCGCGGCGGCGCCTGCGGCTTCCTGCTCAAGGACTCCGGGCCGACCCTGCTCGCGGAGGCCGTCCGCGCCGCCGCCGCGGGCGACTCGCTGGTCTCCCCGTCGGTCACGGTCCGTCTGCTCAAGCACATCACCGCCGTCCCGGCCGCCGACGGCGTGCGACAACCGGCCCCCACCGCCCCGCTCCAGGAGCCGCTGACCGAGCGCGAACTGGACGTGGTCCGCCTGGTCGCCCTCGGCCGCACCAACGCCGAGATCGCGGCCGGACTGTACGTCTCCCTCTCCACGGTCAAGACGCACCTGTCCAGCGTGCAGCTGAAACTGGCCGCCCGGAACCGCGTCGAGATCGCGGCCTGGGCCTGGCAGAACGGGCATGCGCGGGCCGGAACATGAGCCGTCTTCGCTCCGGGCGGCGCTCACCCGATCGGTCCGGTGCCGGTGGTGGGCCGTCGGTGCCGGTGGTGCGCTGAGGACACGCGTCCCGTTCCCAGGAGGCACTCCCGATGACCCGTCGTCCGTCCCCGCTCGCCCGCGTTCTCTCCTCCGCTCTGGCGGCAGGCACTCTGCTCACCACCGCCGCCTGCTCGGACGGCGGCGCCGAAGACGGATCACGGGCGTCGGGCATCACCGCGACACAGGTCGCCGGGAAGCAGCAGACCCCCTCTCCCACGGCCACCCTCACCGAGAGCGGCGCCCGGACCGCGCTGATCACCGAAGCGGACATCGAGGACGACTGGACCCAGGTCAAGGACACGGAGGCCGAGAACTGGAACGACAGTCTGGTCATCGGCACGGTCGACGTCTCCGACTTCCTCACCGCCAAGACCGACGCCGCCGACTGCCAGCGCCTCATGAACTCCCTGTTCGACGACGATCTGCTGGGCAGGCCGTCGGGAGCGAACGCGCTGCGCGGCTTCGAGGAGGGCGACTCACGCCTGCTGTACCAGGTCGCCTCCTACGACCGGACCGACCCGCAGGACTCCCTGAACTGGATGGCGACCCTGCCGGAGAAGTGCGACCAGTTCACCGTCACCGAGGACGGCGAACAGCGCACCGTCCAGGTCATCGAGACCTCGCCGCCGAAGGTGGGCGACGCCCGTCAGGGCCTGCGCGTGACGGTGCAGGGGACGACCGGGGGTGCGGAGGCCACGCTGACCCTGACCGTGGCGGCCGTACGCGTCGGCAACGACGCCATCACCGTCACGGCGGGCGGGCTCGACGGGGACGAGCAGGACTCCGTCGAGCAGGCGGTGAAGACCGGCACCCAGAATCTGAAGGACGTGCTGGCCGGCAAGACGCCCTCCCCGGACCCCAGCCAGGTCGAGTAGCCCGGCGACGGCTCTCTCCCGCGACGCACCGAGGGCCCTGCCCGCTCCGCCGATTCCCGGGACAGCGTGATCACCGGAACGGCACAATGGCGGCGATGGCCGGTCCTCCGGTCGCTCGTGCGAGGAGAGGAAGAGACGTGAGTGAGAGCCACACCCCGTCGAGCGGCTCGGCGCGGCTGAACACCGGTGTGGCGCACAACGCCCGCGTGTGGAACTACTGGATCGGCGGCAAGGACAACTACGAGGTCGACCAGCGGGTCGGCGAGCATGTCGCCGGCATGTTCCCGATCATCCGGGACATCGCCCGGGCGGACCGGGAGTTCCTGGGCCGGGCGGTGTCGTTCCTGGCCTCCGAGCGTGGGGTGCGGCAGTTCCTCGACATCGGCACGGGGCTGCCGACGGCGGACAACACCCACGAGATCGCCCAGCGGGTCGCGCCCGATTCACGGATCGTCTACGTCGACAACGACCCGATCGTGCTGGTGCACGCCCGCACCCTGCTGACGGGCACCCAGGACGGCGTCACCGCCTACATCGACGCCGATGTGCACGACCCGGACGCCATCCTCGAACGGGCCGGGCACACCCTGGACCTCACCCGGCCCGTCGCCGTCATGATGCTGGGGATCCTCAACTTCGTGCTGGACACCGAGAAGGCCCGGGACATCGTGCGCCGCGTGATGGCCGCGGTCCCCTCCGGCAGCTTCCTGGTCCTCACCCACCCCACCTTCGACGACGAGCTCGGCGGCGCGGGCCAGATACCGGCCATGAAGTTCTGGAACGAGAACGCCACTCCCCCGATCACCGCCCGCAGCGGCACGGACATCGCCGCGTTCTTCGAGGGTCTTGAGCTGCTCGAACCGGGCCTGGTGTCGTGCGGGCAGTGGCAGGCCGAGGCCGGCTCGGCCGTGCTGGTACCGCAGTTCGGCGCGGTGGCCGTGAAGCCCTGACCGGAGGAAGAGGCGTATGACCACCCTTGCCGATCCCGTGCCCGGCGGCCGCCCCGGCGACGTCGAGCGGGCCACCGCGCTGAGCGGCGAGCTCTCCGGGCGGGGCGTGCACGGCGTCGTGCTGGCCTATGTCGACACCGCGGGCATCGGCCGGGTGAAGACCGTCCCGACGGCCCGGCTCGCCTCCGCCGCGGCCTGGGGCGTCGGCATGTCCCCGGTGTTCGACACGTTCCTGGCGAACGACTCCATCGTCACCACCGACGTCCTCGGCTCACCCGACGGCGACCTGCGCCTCTATCCGGACCTCGACCAGCTGGTGGTGCTGGCCGGGCAGCCCGGCTGGGCGTGGGCGCCGGTCGACCGGATCACGCAGGACGGTGAGCGGCATCCCGGCTGCGCGCGCACCTTCCTGCGCCGGATCGTCACCGAGGCGGCCGAGCGCCACGGCCTCACCTTCCGGGCGGGCATCGAGATCGAGTGGACCGTGGCCCGGGGCGACGCGCCCGACGACACGTTCGTGCCCGCGACGACCGGCCCCGCCTACGGCGCCACCCGGCAGGTCGAGCTCGGCGACTACACCGCCGACCTGCTGGCGGCCTGCGCGGCGCAGGGCATCGACGTCGAACAGGTCCATCCCGAGTACGCGGCCGGGCAGTTCGAGATCTCGGTGGGGGCCGTCGACCCGGTGGCGGCGGCCGACCGCAGCGTGCTGGTACGGCAGACCGTCCGCGCGGTGGCCCAGCGGCACGGGCTGCGGGTCTCCTTCGCCCCGGCCGTCGTGGGGCAGGGCGTCGGAAACGGCGGCCACGTCCACCTCTCCGCGTGGCGCGACGGTGTCAGCCTGCACTCCGGGGGCGAGGGCCGGTACGGCATGACGGCCGAGGCGGAGTCGTTCACAGCCGGCCTCCTCGCCCATCTGCCCGCCCTCACGGCCGTGACCGCCCCGAGCCCAGCGAGCTATCTGCGGCTCAGGCCCTCCCAGTGGGCCGGCGTGTTCACCGCCTGGGGCCGCGAGACCCGGGAGACCGCCCTGCGCGTCATCACCGGCACGGCGGGCCTGCGCGACCAGGCGGCCAACCTGGAGATCAAACCGGTCGACCTGGCGGCCAACCCCTACCTCGCGATCGGCTCCCTGATCGCCGCCGGGCTGGACGGCCTGACGTCCTCCGCCGCCCTGCCCGGGGAGATCACCGGGGACCCGGCAGGGCTGGCCGAGGCGGAGGCGGCGGCGCGGGGCGTGCGGCGGCTGCCGGTCTCGCTGCAGGAGTCCGTCGAGGAGTTCCGCCAGGACGCAGCACTGCGGGCGGCACTGGGCCCGGTCCTGGCCGACGCGGTGATCGCCGTACGGCGGGGCGAACTGGCGTCCGTGGCCGGGCTGGACGACGACCAGGTGGCGGCGGCGTACCGCTGGAAGTACTGACGTGAGCGCGGTCCGCGAGACGCTCGACGCCCTGAGGCTGGTGGACCACCACTGCCACGGCACCGTCACCGCCGACCTCGACCGCGCGGCGTTCGAGGCGCTCCTCACGGAGGGCGATGTCTGGCCGGGCCTCTCGCCCTTCGACAGCCCCGTGGGCGTGGCCGTGCGCCGCCACTGCGCTCCCCTGCTGGACCTGCCCCGGCACGCCCCGGCCGAGGAGTACCTGACCCGTCGCACGGAGCTGGGGTGGCGCGAAGTGCGGCGGCGCTTCCTGCGCGCCTCGGGCACGGACGTCCTCTGCGTCGACACCGGCTTCGCCGCCGACCGGCTCACCACCCCGCCCGAACTCGCCGAGGCCGCGGTCGGGTCCGCGTACGAGGTCGTACGGCTGGAGGGGGTCGCCGAGTCGGTGCATGCCGGCGGCGTCGAACCGGACGCGTACGCGGACGCCTTCCGCGCGGCCGCGCTCGACGCCGTGCGGCGGCCCGGTGTGGTGGCGGTGAAGTCGGTGGCGGCCTACCGCACCGGCTTCGACCTGGACCCGGGCCGCCCCTCGGACGCGGAGGTCACCGAGGCCGCCCGGCGCTGGTCCGCCGACGGCGGACGGCTGGCCGACCCGGTCCTCGTACGGCACCTGCTGTGGACCGCCGTCGACCTGGGCCTGCCGCTCCAGCTGCACACCGGGTTCGGCGACAACGACATCCGGCTGCACCGGGCCGACCCCGCCCACCTCACGGACTGGCTGCACCTGACCGCCGGGACGATCCCCGTCCTGCTGCTGCACTGCTGGCCCTACCAGCGGCAGGCCGCCTACCTCGCGGCGGTCTTCGAGCAGGTGTACCTCGACGTCGGTCTCACCCTGCACTACGTCGGCCCCGCCCGGGCCGGTGCGGTCCTCGCCGAGGCTTTGGAGATCACACCGTTCCGCAAACTGCTGTACAGCTCCGACGCATACGGTGTGGCGGAGTTCTTCCACCTCGGGGCCCTGGCCTTCCGGCAGGGGCTCGCGGGGCTGCTCCAGGAGCGGGTGGACGCCGACGAGCTGTCCCTGCCGGACGCGCTGCGCATCGCGCGGTGGGCCGGGCGGGACAACGCCCTGCGGGTCTACCGGCTGCCGGACGACATGCCAGGAGGGGATTAGGACGGCGTGTGGCCGGTCACAGTTCCCCTGGAGCGGCTATCCAGGAAGCCCGAACGGCTGAAAGTATGATCAAGCGATGTCTGACATGACCGATACCACGCCCGGCTGGCTGTCCTCCGACGAACTGGAGATGACACGTGCCCGCATGCCGATCCTGTACGTCGAGGCCGTCCCCGTACGCGTCGACGACAGCGGCGAAGTCACCAGTGTCGGTGTGCTGCTGCGCATCGGACCCGACGGAACGGTCAGCCGAACGCTGGTCTCCGGCCGCGTGCTGCACCACGAGCGGGTCCGCGACGCCCTGCTGCGCCATCTGGAGAAGGACCTGGGCCCGGTCGCGCTCCCCCGCGTCCCGGCGTCGCTGCAGCCCTTCACAGTCGCGGAGTACTTCCCGACCCAGGGCATCACGGCGTACCACGACCCCCGCCAGCACGCGGTGTCGCTGGCCTACATCGTGCCGGTGACGGGCGACTGCCGTCCTCGGCAGGACGCGCTCGACCTGGTGTGGTTCAGCCCGCAGGAGGCCGTCTCCGAGGCGGTGCAGAGCGAGATGCCGGGCGGACACGGAGTGCTGCTGAAGCAGGCGCTGGCCCATGCGGGCTGTGTGATCTGACCGGGGCGGACCCGCACGAAGGGGTGAGCTGATGCGGCTTCCCGACATCCCGCTGCACGATCCGTTCGTCGTCGCCGACGGCGAGACCCGCACCTATCACCTCTACACCTCCAACGTCCCGTCCGTGTCGGGCGTGGACGGCACGGGCACGATGGTCTACCGCAGCCACGACCTGCACGACTGGACGCGCCCCGTCGTGGTGTTCCGGGCCGCCGAGCAGGAGGGCATCTGGGCGACGGACGGCGCGTGGGCGCCGGAGGTGCACGCGTGGGACGGCAGGTACTACCTGTTCACCACGCTGCACAACGAGGACAGACCGCTCCCGGTCCCGCCGCCCAACCAGTGGGGCGTCCCGTTCCGGACCCCGACCCATATGCGCGGCACGATCACGGCGGTCTCCGACTCGCTGCTCGGCCCGTTCACCGTGCTCGACCCCGCACGCCCCGTCCCGCCCGAGCACCTCATGACCCTCGACGGCACGCTGTACGTCGACCCGTCCGGGCAGCCCTGGATGGTGTACGCGCACGAGTGGCTCCAGACCGTCGACGGGACGATGGAGGCGATCCGGCTGGCTCCGGACCTGTCCCGGACGACCGGCGACCCGGTGTATCTCTTCAAGGCCTCGGACGCCCCCTGGACCGCCGAGCAGATCCCCGCGGGCGTACCGCACCAGCTCCCGCCGTACATCACCGACGGCCCTCAGCTGTACCGCACCCCTGACGGGTCCCTGCTCATGCTGTGGTCGACCTACGAGAAGGACACGGCCGGCGAGGACGGCACCGTCAGCGGCGGCTACGTGCAGACCTACGCGGTGTCGAGATCCGGGGACGTCCAAGGCCCCTGGGAGCAGCATCAGCCTCTGGTCCGCGACGACAGCGGCCACGGCATGCTGTTCCACACCTTCGACGGCCGGCTGATGATGATCCTCCACCGGCCCTTCGAGAACGCGCGCGGGAAGCTGTACGAGATGGAGCTGCGCGGCCACCAGCTGGAGGTTCTGCGCCGGCGCGACGACCTCGATGGTGGCGGGTGACCCGCAACGCTGACGCCACAACGCAATCAGCGGGCCTGCCTTCCGGCAGACCCGCTGGTCGTTTCTGTCGGGACGACAGGATTTGAACCTGCGACCCCTTGACCCCCAGTCAAGTGCGCTACCAAGCTGCGCCACGTCCCGTTGCCCGTCTGACCTGGGGGTTCCCCCGGCCGAACGCGCAGGGAAACAATACCGCACTCGCACCGGTGATCGCGCATCCGTTTCCGGGGGCCGACCCTCCCGGGGACATCACTCCGCCGTCGGGAGTCCCAGCCGGGGATGCGCCTCCAGGAGCCGGTTCGGGGCCGCCTGACGCCAGGAGTCGGCGAGGATGACCCGCAGCTCGCCCTCGTCCTCCAGCGCGTCGAGCCGGGCCCGGACCCAGGCGAACGACGCCTCGTGGTCGGCGATCCAGAACTTCTTCGGCTCGGCGAGCACCAGTTCGTCCCGCTCCACCTTGGGACAGCGCACGGCGATGGACGTCTCGTCCTCGGGCAGCGTCGCGAACATCTTCCCGGCGACCCGGAACGTGGGCATGCTCCAGGCGATCTTCTCCGTCGTGTCCGGGAAGGAGAGGGCGATACGTCGTACGTCTTCGGCATCCGGCATGGCAGGCACGGTAGCCGCTCCCACTGACAATCACCTGGTGAGGGCGCCTGCCGGAACGTGCTTGTAGTAGATCGTCGTCGGCCGGAGCACTCCGTCGGGGCTCGCCGCGTAGTCGGGGATCGCGCCGATCGCGGTCCAGTCGGCGGAGCGGTACAGATGCTCGGCGGGGCTGCCGGTCTCGGTGTCCAGGTGCAGGAGGGTGACCCCGGCCGCCGCGGCGGCGCCCTCCGCCGTCGCCAGGAGCCTGCGGCCGAGGCCGCGTCCGCGGGCGTCCGGGGCCACCATGAGCTTGACGAGTTCGGCGCGGTGACGGCTGTTGGCCTTGCCCGGGAAGGCGAGGCTCGCGGTGCCCAGCAGCCGGTCCCCGTCATACGCCGCCCACACGACGAGCCGGCCCGCGGCCACGTCGGCGGCCCGCTCCGCCCACCAGGCGAGGGCCTCCGCGCGGTCGAGCGGGGCGAGGAAGCCGACCGAGGCACCGGCGTCGACGGTGTCGGCCAGCAGGCCTGCCAGTTCCGAGAGGACCTTGCGGAGTTGCTCTTCGTCGAGACGGTTGACGATCACGGCCGCACCACCGCCAGCAGATATCGCACGCCCTCGGGAGCGGCACACCGGAACCGGGTCGGCCCCCACACGCGCATGCGCAGGCAGTCGCCGGTGCCGAGGTGGTGCTCGGTGTCCTGCGCGGTCAACGTCGAGGGCGCCTTCCAGGATCCAGATGTGCTGCTCCAGACCGGCGACGGGCGGACGGTCGTAGGCGATGTCGGCGCCCGGCGAGAGGCGCGCCTCGACGAGTTCGCCGCGCAGGGCGGAGTGCGGAGGGGACACGGACCGCCGTACGAAACCGGAGGCCTGGTCCTGCCACAGGGGCTGGTCGGTCGCCCGCACCACGGGTGCCGGCTCGGCCTCGACCTCGCTGAGCAGCTGGGACATGGTCCGCCCGTAGACGGCGCACAGACGGTTCAGCAGCGAGGCCGTGGGACTGATCTCCGCCCGCTCGGCCCGGGACAGGGTGGACCGGCTCACTCCGCTACGATCGGCCAACTCACCCAGGGACCAGCCGTGTTCGGCCCGCAGCTCGGCCAGACGGACACCCAGTCGGGTGTCGACGGGGTCCGCGCCATCACCATCTGTTCTCATATTCGGGAAACTGTCCCAGATATGAAACAGCCAGGTTTCCCACTCCTCACACCGGCAGCGGCTGCGCCTGGGCCGCCGTGCGGAGCGCGTCCAGCACCGGGCGGATCAGGGGATGCTCCTCGGCTCCCCGGCGTACGGCGGCGAAGACGCGCCGGGTGGGGGCGGTGCCGTCGACGGGGCGGACGACCACGCCCGTGAGGTCCATGCCGCGCAGCGCCGAGCGCGGCACCAGGGCGACGCCGGCGTCTGCGGAGGCCAGGGCCACGACCGCGCGGAAGTCGTCCGAGGAGTGCTCCATACGGGGCTGGAAGCCGGCGTTCTCGCAGGCCAGGACCACCACGTCATGACAGGGATTGCCGGGGTACGGGCCGATCCAGGAGTCCTTGGCCAGTCCGGCGAGCGGGACCTCCGGCGCGCCGGACAGTGGGTGGGTGACCGGCACCACCGCGTCGAAGGGCTCGGCGTACAGCGGTACGTGGGCCAGTCGCGGATCGTCGGCGGGCGGGGCACCTCGGTACTCGACGGCGACGGCGACATCGACCTGCCGGTCCAGCACCATCGGCAGGCTGGCGTCGCCCTCGGCGTCCTGGACTCGGATACGGATCCCGGGCGCGGACTCGGCGAGCCTGGCCACCGCGGGTGCCACGACCAGGGCGATACCCGTCGCGAAGGAGGCGACCGTGACGGTGCCCGCGGCTCCCGAGCTGTACGCGGCCAGCTCGGCCTCGGCCCGCTCCAGCTGGGCGAGGACCGCGTTGGTGTGGTCGAGCAGGATCTCACCGGCGGGGGTGAGCCGTACGCCCTTGGCGCCGCGCTCGACGAGCCGGTGTCCGGTCTCCTGCTCCAGCGCGGCGAGCTGCTGGGAGACGGCCGAGGGGGTGAGGTACAGCGCGGCGGCAGCCGCCGTCACCGTACGGTGGTCCGCCACCGCACGGAGGATGTGGAGCCGCCGCGCTTCGATCATGCGATCGATTATCTCAAACGCGCCGCTCAGGCCTGCTCGGCGTCCAGCTCGGCCCGTGCCGCCACGAACGCGTCGACCGCGCGGTTGACGTCCTCCGTCGAGTGCGCGGCCGACAGCTGCACCCGGATCCGGGCCTGCCCCTGTGGCACGACCGGGTAGGAGAAGCCGATCACGTACACGCCGCGCTCCAGCAGCAGCTCCGCCATACGCCCGGCGACCGTCGCGTCTCCGATCATCACCGGCGCGATGGCGTGGTCGCCGGGGAGGACGTCGAAGCCCTCCTCGGTCATGCGGCCGCGGAAGAGGGCGGTGTTCTCGGCGAGCCGGACCCGCAGGTCGTCGGCGGACTCCAGCAGGTCGATGACCTTCAGGGAGGCCGCCGCGATCACCGGGGCGAGCGTGTTGGAGAAGAGATAGGGCCGGGAGCGCTGGCGCAGCAGGGCGACGATCTCGGCGCGGGCCGCCACATAGCCGCCGGACGCGCCACCGAGCGCCTTGCCGAGGGTGCCCGTGATGATGTCGACGCGGTCCATGACACCGTGCAGCTCGGGCGTGCCGCGCCCACCGGGGCCGACGAAGCCGACGGCGTGCGAGTCGTCGACCATGACCATCGCGTCGTAGCGGTCGGCCAGGTCGCAGATCTCGCGCAGCGGCGCCACATAGCCGTCCATGGAGAAGACGCCGTCGGTGACGATCAGCCGGCGGCGCGCGTCGGACGCCTCCTTCAGCCGGGCCTCCAGCTCGGCCAGATCACGGTTGGCGTAGCGCAGGCGGCGGGCCTTGGACAGGCGGATGCCGTCGATGATCGACGCGTGGTTGAGCGCGTCGGAGATGACCGCGTCCTCCGGACCGAGCAGGGTCTCGAACACGCCGCCGTTGGCGTCGAAGCAGGAGGAGTACAGGATCGTGTCCTCCTGGCCGAGGAACGCCGACAGCCGCGCCTCGAGTTCCTTGTGCACCTCCTGCGTGCCGCAGATGAAGCGGACGGAGGCCATGCCGTAGCCCCAGCGGTCCAGGGCCTCGTGGGCGGCGGCGACGACCTCGGGGTGGTCGGCGAGGCCGAGGTAGTTGTTGGCGCAGAAGTTGAGAACCTCGCCGGGGCGGCCACCCGCGGTGACATTGACGGTGGCGGACTGCGGGGTGCCGATCACGCGCTCGGGCTTGTGCAGGCCGGCGGCGCGGATCTCGTCGAGGGTGGCGCGCAGGTCGTCGCGCACGGAGTCGAACATGAGGGGGCTCCTGAGGTGCTTGCGGGACAGGGGATTCACGCGGTCCAGTCGAGGATGACCTTGCCGCCGCGGCCGCTCGCGGCGTCGGCGAACGCCGCCTCGAAGTCGTGGAAGCCGTACCGGCCGGTGATGACGGGCGCGAGGTCGAGGCCGCCTTCCAGCAGCACGGACATCGCGTACCACGTCTCGAACATCTCGCGGCCGTAGATGCCCTTGACGGTGATCATCGAGGTGACGATCCGGGCCCAGTCGACGGGGAACTCCTCGGCGGGCAGGCCGAGCATCGCGATACGGCCGCCGTGCGTCATGTTGGCGATCATGTCGCGCAGGGCCTCGGGGCGGCCGGACATCTCCAGGCCGATGTCGAAGCCCTCGCGCAGACCGAGCGCGCGCTGCCCGTCGGCGATGCCGGCGCCGGAGACATCGAGGGCGAGGCTCACCCCGACCTTGCGGGCCAGCTCCAGCCGCTCCGGGCTGACGTCGGTGATCACGACGTTGCGGGCGCCGGCGTGCCGGGCCACGGCCGCGGCCATCAGGCCGATGGGTCCCGCGCCGGTGATCAGGACGTCCTCGCCGACGAGCGGGAACGACAGCGCGGTGTGCACGGCGTTGCCGAACGGGTCGAAGATCGCGGCCACGTCGAGGTCGACGGGCACCCGGTGCACCCAGACGTTGGCGGCGGGCAGCGCCACGTACTCGGCGAACGCCCCGTCCCGGCCCACCCCCAGTCCCACCGTGGCCCGGCACAGATGACGGCGGCCCGCCAGGCAGTTTCGGCACTTGCCGCACACCAGATGGCCCTCGCCGCTCACCCGGTCACCGATGCCGATGTCGGTGACGTCCCGTCCGGTGCCGACGACCTCGCCCACGAACTCGTGCCCGAGCACGAGCGGGGTGCTGATGGCCTGCCGCGCCCAGCCGTCCCAGGCTCTGATGTGCAGGTCGGTGCCGCAGATACCGGTGCGCAGCACCTTGATCAGTACGTCGCCGGGCCCGACGGCGGGCTCCGGGACGTCCGTGAGCCACAGCCCGGGCTCCGCCTTCTCTTTGACCAGTGCCTTCACCGCTAGGGCTCCTGTGGGTGAGTCCCGGCTCCGGGCATGCCGAAGAAGCCCCTGGGCCGGGAGAGGAGTGGGATCGCACTGCAATCTGCCGTACGGCGGCCGCACCGGTCCATCGAGGATTTCTTAAGCGCCGCCTCAGCTTTCCTTCACGCCCTCAGGAGACCCCGGGGAACGCGGGCGCTCAGCAGGGCAGCGAGCCGTCCAGGCCCTCCAGCCGCAGGACGAGCTGCGCGGCGTGCTCCTTGATGGCCGTCAGGCCCGGCTTCCCCCAGGGCCGCGGCTCGACGTCCGCGACACTGACCGTGCCCAGCACCAGCCCCGTGCCGTCGAGGAGCGGCGCCCCCAGATAGGAGCGGATGCCGAACTCGTCCACCACCGGATTGCCCGCGAACCGCGGATAGTCGCGGACGTCCTCCAGGACCAGGGCCTTGCGTCGTGCCACCACATGGGGGCAGAAGCCATGGTCGCGGGGCAGGGCACGGCCCACCTGAGGGCTGGTGCCGTCGCCGCGCACCACCGGCGCGACAGCCGGGACGTACAGGCCGGCGTAGAACTGCCGCTGCTCGTCGGGAAAGTTGACCATGGCGTACGGCGCCCCGGTGAGTTCGGCGAGGCGACGCGCGAAGGCGTCGAGTGCGGGTTCGGGGCGCTCCCCCAGACCCAGTCGGCGCAGTCGGTGGGTACGGGCGGGGGCCTCCTTGTCCTCGGGGGTGAGCAGCAGACGACCGGCCGGGCGCGGCGGGTCGTAGCTCATGGGCGTACTCGGGAAGTGTGGGCATGCGTCATACAGGGGCTCCGTGGCAGGTGTGAGGGGGTCACATATGGGCGCCGTACCCCGTCGTGGGGGCCGGGGTGTGGGCGATGAGGTGGCGCACGAGGGTCAGCAGGGTCCGGACCCCGGAGCTGGAGATCCGGGCGTCGCAGCACACGACGGGGACGTCCGCGGCCAGGTCGAGGGCCGCGCGCACCTCCTCGGGGGCGTAGCGGTGGGAGCCGTCGAACTCGTTGACGGCGACGATGAAGCCGAGGCCGCGCTGTTCGAAGAAGTCGACCGCCGCGAAACACTCCTCCAGACGGCGGGTGTCGGCGAGGATGACCGCCCCGAGAGCGCCCTCGCACAACTCGTCCCACATGAACCAGAACCGCTCCTGGCCGGGTGTGCCGAACAGATAGAGCACGTGTTTCGGGTCGAGGGTGATGCGGCCGAAGTCCATGGCCACGGTCGTCTCGACCTTGTTCTCGATGCCGTCGAGGTTGTCGGTCGCGGCACCGACAGTAGTAAGAAGCTCCTCCGTGCTGAGCGGCGCGATCTCGCTGACCGCGCCGACGAAGGTCGTCTTGCCCACGCCGAACCCGCCCGCGACCAGGATCTTGAGCGCGGTGGGGAACGGATCGGCGCTGCCGCGCGGTCCGTCGGCGTAGTCAGAGCTGTCGTCGTAGTCCATCGAGCACTGCCTCCAGAAGAGCCCGGTCCGTCGGGTTGTGGTAGAACGCGGGGGCTTGTCGGTCAGCGCCCCGCAGTCGACGAGGTCCGCCAGCAGCACCTTGGTGACGGCCACCGGCAGTTTCAGATGGGCGGCGACCTCGGCGACCGCGACGGGCGCGCGGCACAGGTCGAGCGCCTGCGTGTGCTCGGGGCCTAAATAGCCGAGGGGGTCGCCCCGGTGGCCATCAGCTGCGACATGAGGTCGAGCGCGACGGTGGGACGGGTGCGGCCGTTGCTGACGGTGAACGGGCGCACCAGCCGCCCGGCCGCGTCGTCGAGCCAGGGCCCGTCACCGGCCGCCGTCACGGTCAAGGCCTCATCGCCGGGGATTCGACGGACTGCTGCCGGGGAGCGGTGACCAGGTAGGGGCGGACGCTCTTGACCAGCATCGCCATCTCGTAGCCGAGCACGGCGGCGTCGGCCTCGCGGCCGGCGAGCACGGCCAGGCAGGTGCCGGCGCCGGCGGTGGTGACGAACAGCAGGCTCGAGTCGAGTTCGACGACGACCTGCCGCACGTCACCGCCGTCGCCGAAGCGGACACCGGCGCTGCGGCCGAGGGAGTACAGACCGGAGGCCAGGGCGGCCATGTGGTCGGCGCTGTCCGGGTCGAGGCCGTGCACGGACTTCACGAGCCCGTCGCAGGACAGGAGTACGGCGGCGTTCGTGTGCGGTACGCGCTGCACGAGGCCGCTCATCAGCCAGTCGAGATCGGATACCTGGGCGGTCGGCGCATCGCTCGCCATGGTGGATCGACTCCTTGGGGTACGAAGGTCTGCGGGAGCGCTGGGGGTGGGGGTGGACAGGGGTGTGGGGGTGGATACGGGGGTGGTCATCCGGCGGGTGCGCTCCCGTCCTGCCGGGTGGTGGTGCTGTGGTCGGTGTGCACCGGCTCCATGTGCCCCGACTCCATGTGCTGTTGGGCCTCGGCGAGGCTGATGCCACGCTGGAAGGCCGCCATCAGACCGGGGTCGTGGCCGACGAGGTACTCGGGGTCCTGGCGCGGCGTGGGACCGTCGCGCAGCTGGGGTGCGATGTGCTCCTGGGCGCGGCGGCGGGGCAGTTGGGGTTTGCCCATGGTGCCGCGCACGGCGCCGTTGTGGGGAGTGGGCGGCTCGGTGACGTTCCCGGCGAGGACGCGCCGGTCGTCCGGGCTGATCCCGGGCCGTGCCTCGGCCGGGGTGGGCCGCTCCCGGCGGGTTCCGCGCACGGGCAGGGGCGCGGGGTGGCCGTTCTTCGGGGTTCCGCCCGAGTCCGGTTCGGTTTCCGGCTGGTGCGCTCGGGACGTGGCACCCGACACGGACGAGAATCCGTACCCCGTCGGGGACCCTGACGCGGGTGCGGAACCGGACTCGGGCGGGCCGCCGGGGCCGACCCCGCCGGGCACCGCTCCCTCGGCCGAGGGGGACCTCATGGACTCCGCCCGGGCTCCGGCCTCGGCCACCGTCCCGGCTCCGGCCGCGGGCCGGCTGCCCTCCGACGCACCCGCCTCCGCCCCCAGCAGCGCCTGCGGCACGACGAGCACCGCCTGCACTCCGCCGTAGATGTTGCTCTGGAGGCGGACGTTGATGCCGTGCCGCCGGGCGAGCTGGGAGACCACGAACAGGCCGATGCGTCCGTCCGCGAGGAGCCGGGCGACGTTCACCTGGTCCGGGTCGGCGAGCAGGGCGTTCATCCGCGTCTGCTCCTCGACGGGCATACCGAGTCCGCGGTCCTCGACCTCCACGGCGAGCCCGGAGGTGACGAGGCCCGCGCGCAGCAGCACCTGGGTCTGCGGGGCGGAGAACACCGTGGCGTTCTCGACGAGTTCGGCCAGCAGGTGGATGACGTCGGCGACGGCGTGGCCGCGCAGGGTGCCGTCGATCGGCGGCACGAGTTTGACGCGCGAGTACTGCTCCACCTCGGCGATGGCCGAGCGCAGCACCTCGGTCATGGAGACGGGGTTGCTCCACTGGCGGCGGGAGACCGCCCCGCCGAGCACGGCGAGGTTCTCGGCGTGCCGGCGGATGCGGGTGGCGAGGTGGTCGACATGGAAGAGCCCCTTGAGCAGCTCGGGGTCCTCCATCTCGTTCTCCAGCTCGTCGAGGATGGAGATCTCGCGGTGCACCAGTGACTGCAGGCGCCGGGCGAGGTTGACGAACACCTCGAGCTTCTGTTCGCTGCCGGCCTGGCTGGAGAGTTGCGCGGCTTCGACGACGGCGGTGAGGGCGCCGTCGTGGGCGCGGGTCAGGTCGGCGGCCAGAAGGTCGAAGTCGTCGGCGTCCTCGGCGGGACCGCCGCGCTGGTCGTCGGGGCCGGGCTGTGGCGGGCCGTCGCCGCGGCGCAGCGTCTCGACCAGGGCGCGCAGGTCGGCCTCGCGCCGCTCGGTGGTGCGGCGCAGCGCGCCGATGCGGTCGTGCACGGACCGGGCGGCGCGATTGGCGGCCACGGCGGCGACGACGATGCCGACGAGGGTCACCGAGACCGCCCCGGCGAGCACGGCCCACAGGGTGAGGCCCGGCCGCGCTCCGGTGGACCGGACGGTGAAGAGGACGGCGGCACAGCCGCTGAGGGCGACGGCGACGGGCGGCAGCACGGCGAGACGCAGCAGTTGGGGCCGTATATGGGTCTCGGGCAGCGCGGGTGCGGTGCGGGCGGCCGGCCGCCCGTGCCGCCCGCCCTCACGGCGGTCTGCGCGTGCGGCGGGGGCGCGGAGGTGAGACATCGGTGTCCTCGTGCTGGTCCGTCGGTGCTGGCTGCCAGGGGGGCTCGCGGGCGTGCGATCGGGCTCGCGTGGGCGGCGGGGATCCCCGTCGCGTCTACTCCCTCGTCCGCCTTGCGCCTGCACGTGCCGGTCCCCGCTCCCTGATCCGCCTGCTTTCCGACGGCCACTGACAGTAGTCGCCAGCGCATCATGTGCGGTGGGCAGTTGACAAACTCATACGGTGAGCGTCCTGCTCTGGTATGAGGTCTCGTACGACAGACCGATATCCCGGGCGCGCACCCGGCCGTTAATGGACACAGCACGATCCGACCTGGTCAGAAGCAGTCACACGGAAAGGGCGAGGGCCGGGGAGCCTTCAGCTCCCCGACCCTCGCCGTCTCCGTCCCGTCGGCCCCCGTCAGCCCGCCGGGAGCGTCTCGGGGTCCTCGGTACCCTTGGCCGACCCTCCCCGACTGTCACCCTCCGTATCAGTCTGGGCCATGGCTGCCGGGTCCGCCACGGTCTTGATCGTGGCGTCCGCAGGGGCCTCCCCGGCCGGAAAACCACCCGCCGGGGCGAGCGCCACCGCACGCCACCACGGCTCGGACGGGACGGTCTTTGCCGTGGGCTCGAAAGGCTCGCCGGGGCGGGGCAGGGCGATCCGGGCACCCACCGCGCGGGCCGCCGCGGCCGTCCCCTCGCCCGGGTCCGCCCACGGATGGGTCGCGAGGTTGAAGGTGGCCCAGTGGATCGGCAGCATCGGGCCGTGCTCCGGTCCGCCCTGGAGGTCGAGGTGGGCGCGCATGCCCTCCTCGGGGGTCATGTGGATGTCTGGCCAGAAGTCGGAGTACGCGCCGATCTGGATCATCGTGGCGTCGAACGGTCCGTGCTCGGCGCCGATCTCCTTGAAGCCGTCGAAGTAGCCGGTGTCGCCGCTGTGGTAGATCCGGTGCTCCTCCCCGGCCACGACCCAGGAGGCCCACAGGGTGTGCTGGGTGTTGCGCAGGCCCCGGCCGCAGAAGTGCCGGGCCGGGGTGGCGGTCAGGGCGAGGCCGCCGATCTTCGTGGTCTCGTGCCAGTCCAGTTCGCGCAGCCGGTCGGCGGACACGCCCCAGTGCTCCAGGTGCGCGCCTACGCCGAGCGGCACGGCGAACAGCGTGTCCGTACCTGCCAGGGCCTTGATGGTGGGCATGTCCAGGTGGTCGTAGTGGTCGTGGGAGATGACCACCACGTCGACCGGGCCGAGCGCGGCCAGCGGCAGGGGCGCCGGGTGCAGCCGCCTGGGTCCGGCGAAGGGGAACGGGGAGCAGCGCTCGCCCCACACCGGGTCGAACAGGACCCGCCGGCCGTCGACCTCCGCCAGCACGCTGGAGTGCCCCATCCAGGTCAGCCGCAGCCCCGTGGACGGGGGCCGGGCGATGTCGGCGAGGGTGGTGGAGTGCACCGGCACGGTGCCCTTCGGACTGCGGCGGGGGCGGGTCTCCTTGTCGAAGAAGACCTTCGCGAAGTCCAGGGTGGAGCCGGAGGGCCGGGTCCGCGCGGGGCCGCCGGGGTTCTGGAAGACCCCGTCCTTGAAGTGGGGCGATCTGCGGATGCGCGCCATGCGCTCACCGCGCGGATCCGCGCCGAACGCCCCGGGCCGCAGCGCGCGGAGCCCGGTGCTCAGGGGACGGAAACCGGCCACGGTACCTCCAGGTGGAGTCGGTCAGGCTTTCCATTATGGTCGGCCCCTCCCGACAACACCGGGGCACCGGGGTCTCTTCCGGGGCGATACTGACCGGAGATTCAGTAACCCCGAAGGAGCCCGCATGGCCGGCCCTCTGCTGTCCCTCACCTGGACCGACCACCTCACCGGTCACCAGGGCTTTCTGGTCGTCGACCGGCTGGTGCGCGGTGTCGCCAGCGGCGGTCTGCGGATGCGCCCGGGCTGCACCCTGGAGGAGGTCACCGGCCTGGCCCGCGGGATGACCATGAAGGAGGCGCTGCACTACGACCCCCGGAGCCGCTACGTCCCGCTGGGCGGCGCCAAGGGCGGCATCGACTGCGACCCCCGGGACCCTGAGGCCTACCCCTGCTCGTGCGCTACCTGCGCGCGATGCGGCCGTACATCGAGAGCTGCTGGACGACGGGCGAGGACCTCGGGCTCACCCAGGACCTGGTGGACCGGGCCGCCGCCGAGGCGGGGCTGGTCTCCTCCATACAGGCCGTGTATCCGCTGCTGGACGACGAGGCCGAGGCGCGGCTGCGGCTCGGGGACGCGTTCGCCGTCGAGGTGGACGGCCTCGGCCTCGACGAGCTGGTCGGCGGCTGCGGTGTGGCCGAGGCGGCTCTCACCGCCCTGGACCGGGCCGGGGTGCCGTACACGGGGACGAGGGTCGCCCTCCAGGGACTGGGCACCATGGGCGGGGCGACCGCCCGCTTCCTCACACGCGCGGGGCTTGAGGTCGTGGCCGTCGCGGACCTCAAGGGCACCATCGCCAACCCGGCGGGCCTGGACGTCGAGGCGCTGCTCGCCGCGCGGGACGCCCACGGCACCGTGGACCGCTCCGCGCTGCGGCCCGGCGACCGCGAGTTGCCCGGCGACGCGTGGCTGTCGGCCGACACGGACGTCCTGGTCCCCGCGGCCGTCTCGTACGCGATCGACTCCGGGAACCAGGAGCGGATCACCGCCCGCTGGGTCGTCGAGGCGGCCAACATGCCCGTACGACCGGAGGCGGAGTTGCTGCTGGCCGCGCGCGGGGTGACCGTACTGCCGGACGTGGTGGTCAACTCCGGGACGAACGCCTGGTGGTGGTGGACGCTCTTCGGGGACATCGGCGCCGACGCGGAGGAGGCGTTCGCCCACACCCGCGGCTCGATGCGGGCCCTCGTCGAGCGGATGCTGGCCCGGGCGCGGACCGACGGGACGACACCGCGGACGGCCGCCCACGCGATCGCGGCGGACCGGCTGCCGGTGATCGCGGAGCGCTTCGGCTGGTACCGCTGAGGGACGGCGAACCGGCCGAATCCACACGTCAAGAGGGTGCACGCGCATGTGTAGGGTGACGGCGTGACGAGGGTCCGGTTGAGCGTGGCGGAACGGCGCGGTGATCTGCTGCGGGCCGCCGTCGAGCAGATCGAGGCGCGGGGCGTGACGGCGGTCAGGATCGCCGACATCGCCTCGGTGCTCGGTGTGAGCAACGCGCTGGTCCTCTATCACTTCTCGACGAAGGAACAGCTGGTGGCCGCCGCGTTCCGGCACGCGGCGGAGGGCGACCTCGCACATCTGCGCAAGCTGCTGGGCCGCCGGACGTCCGCGCTGCGCCGGCTGCGGTCGGCCGTACGGTGGTACGCCCCGACGGGCCAGGCCAAGGGCTGGCGGCTGTGGATCGAGGGCTGGGCGGCGGCGCTGCGCGAGCCCGCGCTGCGGGAGGTCGCCCAGGACCTCGACCGGCAGTGGAAGGCGGCCATCGCCGAGGTCATCGCGGAGGGCGTGGCGGCCGGCGAGTTCCACTGCCCCGACCCGCACGGCACGGCCCTGCGCCTCACCGCCCTGCTCGACGGACTCGCCGTCCAGCTGACGTCCTACGAGGGTGCGGTGCCGCGGGCGCGGGAGTGGGTGGAGGACGCGCTGTCCCGGGAACTGGGCTTGGAGTCAGCGGCCCTGCCGTGAGCCCGTCGCCCCCGGGCACCCCCACCCCGGCCGCACTCACGCCACCGAATCGATCCGCATCCTGATGTCCGCCGGTGACAGCGCGCCCTTGGCCGTCACGTGGTCACCCGACGACTCCCCGCGCAGTCGGCGTCCGATCCACGGCACCAGGAACTCGCGTGCCCAGTGGACGTTGTCCCGCCGGATGTCGAGAGTGCCGCGGGGCGGCAGCGGGGGCCACTCCTGCTCGGGGTCGGCCGGTACCTCAAGCCCCAGCACCTGCCCCGCGCGGAGCGCCACGCGAGTGTGCCCGTCGGGTGACAGGTGCAGCCGGTCGGCGTCCCAAGCCCGGCGGTCCTGGACACTGCGCAGGGACCACAGGTCGAGCACCGGGCAGCCGTACCGGTCGGCGATGGCCCGGACATGCCCGTTGTACGTGGCGATCTTGCCGCGCAGATGCTTGAGCACGGGCACGCCACGGGTGTCGAACCCGGTCGTCACCATCACCGTGCCGGCCACCGCGGCCAGCTGGGCGATGGCACTCTCGAACCGCTCGGCCACCTCGTCCGGGTCGGTGCCGGGCCGGATGATGTCGTTGCCCCCGGCACAGAAGGAGACGAGGTCCGGGGCCATGTCGACGGCCCGCGGAAGCTGGTTCGCCACGATCTGGTCGAGGAGTTTTCCGCGTACGGCCAGGTTGGTGTACTGGAAGTCGCCTTCGGGCCTGCGGTCGGCGAGCAGCACGGCGAACCGGTCGGCCCAGCCGACGAACGCCCCCTCGGGGCCGGGATCGCCGACGCCCTCGGTGAAGCTGTCCCCCACCGCCACGTACGACCCGATCACTGCTCTGCTGTCACTCTTCGAATCGTCTGCCACAGCCGCTCATGATTCACCCTCGAATGTGACCTACGCGACCGTAGGAAGGGGTTGACGGGCGGTGATATAAGCCACTCCTAAAGTGTTCGCCAACTCCGGAATAGGCCACCCGTCAACGATGTTGCGGGGTCAGTCGCCAGACCCGGAAGCCCGTGATCCGGAAGTGGCTCCACACGGTCCGGAAGGCGAAGTGCCCGCTCGTGTACGGCTGCGGGTCGGTGTGGTCGAAGACGAGCCGCCCGTTGTTCCACCACCGCACCGTCGACCCGTCGGAGACGATCCGGACCCGGTTCGGCTCGCCCGGGACCAGCAGCGGCTCGGTGTAGTCGTGGATCAGAGGACGCACACCTGCCTGGCCCACGTAACGCCGCAGCCGGGTCGTGGTGTTGTAGTTGGCGCCGTACCCGGCGTAGTACGCCGTCAAGTGGTCGTACTCCTCCAGCGCCCCGCCACGCGGCGTCGCGAAGAGGTCCTCCGGGGAGCGGACGTCGGTCGCGTTCCAGAAGTTGTTGAGGTCCGAGACCCGGTCGTTGACCCCGCCCTCGGCGACGGGCGTCGCGGTGTACTCGATGACGTACGGCCCCTCGAGACGCCGTCTGAACCAGACGGTCGCCCCGCCGGGTACGTCGATCTCCAGCACGCCACGGGAAGCGGTGACGGTGCCGCCGTCCTGGAGTTCGGTCGCCCACTGGGCGAGACCGTGGCGGAAGCCGTCGTGGGCGATGAGGCGGCGGTGCCGGGGCGCGGCGGTCGCGCTCCCCGTCGGGGCGAGGGCCGCCAGCGCGGCTCCGGCGGCCAGGGCTCCGAACGTTCTGCGGGTGGTCGGCACGGGACACAGCTCCTTCAGAAAGCGCTTGCACTCACGACGGGATCACTGTGTCCCAACTGCCGCCCCCTGTCGATCCCTTGAGACGATCGACGGATGCGCACACACCGAAGGCCGGACCCGGGGATCGGGGTCCGGCCTTCGGCCGCGTGTCAGGCAGGTGGTCGTGCGATCGGTCAGCCCACGGAGACGCCGTGCGAACGCAGGTAGGCGACCGGGTCCACGTCCGAGCCGTAGTCCGGCGTGGTGCGGATCTCGAAGTGCAGGTGCGGTCCGGTCACATTGCCGGTCGCACCGGACAGACCGATCTGCTGCCCTGCCGTCACGGTCTGGCCGGCCGAGACGGAGAGCTGGGACAGGTGGGCGTACTGCGCGTACTTGCCGTCCTCGAGCTGGATGACGACCTGGTTGCCGTACGCGCCGCCCCAGCCGGCGGAGACGACCGTGCCGGCGCCGACGGCCTTGAGCGAGGTGCCGGTCGGGACGACGAAGTCGACACCGGTGTGGTAGCCGCTGGACCACATGCTTCCGGACATGTGGTACGGCGTACCGACGGAGGCGCCGTCCACCGGGAGGCTGAAGCCGGAGGCCTCGGCGGCCGGCTTCGCCGCGGCCGGCTTCGCGGCGGTGTCGGCCTTCGAGGACGACTCGGAGGCGGACGACTTCTCAGCCGACGCCTTCGGCTTCTCGGCCGCCTTGGGCGCGGACGACTGCGTCTTGGGCGCGCTCGCCGCCTTCTTGCCGATCGAGAGCTTCAGGCCCGGGTGGATCAGCGACGGGTCGGAGCCGACGGCGTCACGGTTGTCGCTGTAGAGCTTCTTCCAGCCGCCGCTGACGTGCTGGTCGCCGGCGATCTTCGCGAGATAGTCGCCGGCCTTCACGGTGTACGTGTGGGCGCCCGTGGCCTTCTCGGCGGCCTTCTTCCCGGCGGCCGGAGCGGACTGGACGGCCTTTTCCGGGGCCGACTGCGGGGTCGCGGCATGGGCGCCGGCGGCCCCCATGAGCGGAAGGGCGAGGGCGGCCCCACCGGTTCCGGCGACGGCTATGGAGCGGGTGAAACGCTGGGACTTCGGGCGGCGATGCTTACCCTTCGCGGGCATGGCGGATTCCTCTCCGGCGCCTGCGAGGTGAGCTGTCGGGTGCGGGCTGGAGATGCCCGGCCGCGCCGAAGTGCGGCTGTACCCCAAGCCGTTCCGGGAACCGGAACAGGCGTCTTACCTGTGGGTCCCCCGCTCCTGCCATACACGGGTGAGTGTGTGCGGGCTCCGGGCGGCGGCAGGATTAGGCGTCCGTCCGGATTGGTGTGGAACGTAAGCGACCGAGACGCAATGGGACAAGCTTGCGGTTGCCCGTGAGGACGTTTTTCTTGACGCGTCGGCACATTTCCCGTCACCGAGCGTGGATTCGCGATCTCTGTTTTTCCTCAATGCCCCTGAATAACGCAAGAATTACGTGAACATGATGACAACACATCGTCACGAATATGACGATGGTCACGCACCCCGACCTCATCTCCTTTACGATCGGGGCACGTTATACCGAAACACCTGAAAGGCCTTAAGTTCCCTAATCGCCAGATTCGGACAGAACGGCTACTTGCATCGAAGGCGGACGATCGTGGCGTCCAGGTCCCCGCGCAGACCGACCCGCAGTCCGTGATGGGCGAGTACGGCCCCTCGGTGAACTTCGCCCGTTTCGAGGCATTCGTACACCGCTGCCGGGGCGAGGCCCCGAAGCCGTAGAGCCGGAACGGGCTCGCCGTAGCGCTGCGCCTGGAGCCAGGCGAGGACGACGGTCTCGTCACCGAGGACGTACTGCACCGCGCTCAGGCCGCCCTCCGGGGGTCGCAGCCGGTACAGGTCGCCGCGCTGCACCACGGGCCGGATCTCCTTGTAGAGCCCGACCCACTCCCGCGCCTCGGCGAGCTCCTCCGGCGTCCATCGCGTGAGGTCGCCGCCCACCCCGAGCACTCCGGCCATGGCGCTGACGAACCGGAACCGCAGGGAACTGGCCCGCTGGTTGAGCATGGCGTTCGGGCTGTCGGTGACCCAGGCGGCCATGACCCGGGCCGGATGGATCTGGCTGAAGCCGTGCTGGATGGCGAGCCGGTCGAGCGGGTCCGTGTTGTCGGAGGTCCACACCTGGTCCGTGCGGCCCAGCACCCCGAGGTCGATGCGCCCGCCGCCCCCCGAGCAGGACTCGAAGGCCACCCCGGGGTGGGCCGCCCGCAGCCGGTCCAGCAGGGCGTACAAGGCATGGACGTGGTCGACCCAGAGCCGCTGCGGGTAGGGGTCGTCCGGCCAGCCGGCGTCGGTGAAGCAGCGGTTGAAGTCCCACTTGACGTAGTCGATCGGCGCGCTGGAGAGCAGCCCGTCGAGCTGCTCCCACAGGTACTCCTGGACATCCTCGCGGGCCAGGTTCAGTACGAGCTGATTACGGAACTCCGTCCGCTTTCGTCCTGATTGGTACTGCACCCAGTCGGGATGCGCGCGGTACAGGTCGCTGTCCGCGTTGACCATCTCAGGCTCGACCCAGATCCCGAACTGCATGCCGAGGCCGTGCACATGGTCGGCGAGCGGCTTCAGCCCGCCCGGGAAGCGGTCGGGATTGGGTGTCCAGTCACCGAGCCCGGCCCGGTCGCTGGTCCGGGACCCGAACCAGCCGTCGTCGACCACGAACAGCTCGACACCCATGGCGGCGGCCCGCTCGGCGAGCGCCCGCTGCTGCTCCTGCGAGATGTCGAACTCGGTCGCCTCCCAGGAGTTGAACAGCACCGGGCGGTCCTGGTCCGCGTCCGGGACGACGTGGGCCCGCTGCCAGGCGTGCCAGGCGCGGCTGGCCCCGCCGAAGCCGCCGTCGCTCCAGAGCCCGGCGAAGACGGGGGTGGTGTACGACTCGCCCGTGCCCAGCCTCAGCAGCCCCGAGTCGTCGTACCCGGCCCCGCCGGTGATCTGCACGCGCGCGTCCGGGAGCTGGGCGACCGAGATCCGCCAGGACCCGGACCAGCCCAGGGCGCAGCCGTAGACCTCCCCGCGCTCCTCGGTCGCGTCGGTGTCGAGCGCGACCCATGGCAGATGCTGGTGGGAGGTGTGGCCGCGGCGGCTGCCGATGACCTTCTCGCCGTAGGTGAGGGCGGAGCGCGTCAGCCGCGACTCGGCACCCCACCGGCCGTGCAGCTGGGAAAGCCGCCAGGTGTCGCGGTCGGGCAGGGTCCAGGTGGCGGAGTCGGCGCGCAGCACCTCGACGTCCGGCCCCTGGTTCTCCAGGGTCACCCAGCGCTCGACGACATCGGCCGAGGAGCGCATCCGGTAGTGCAGCGTGACGGACAGGTCGCCGTCGCGGAAGCGGAGCCGCAGCCCGCCGCCCTCGGCGTCCCCGGTGTCATGGCCCTCGTAGGACCACTCGGTGCCGCGGCGCTCGGCGGTGCGCACGGACAGGGCGGGCCGGGCGAAGCGAGGGCCGCCCTCGACCGGATACTCCTCGCGTCCGTCGAGCGGGGACTCGAAGGCCCAGTAGTCCGGCAGCGGCCGGACGGCCAGGGCCTGGGCGTCGGCGAGGCCGATCCGGGCGCCCCAGTGCAGGTGCAGCAGCTCGTCCCGGTCGGTGACGTGGACGGCGTAACTGCTGGCCGGCCCCGAGAGCACCCATGTACGACCGTCTTCGGAGATCTCCAGCATCAAGCCCTCACAGATTCGAACAAGCCCGACCAGGTGCGACCAGGCACGAACATAATCAAGGGCTTCGGGGGCTCCCGGCAACGTCTGTGGACAACTCATTGCCCCTGACAGGCATGTCGTATCGTCGAGTGGTGCCCGTCGACGAGCCGCGCCGACGGCGCCGTGTGGGAGGAGCCCCCGTGACGCAGCAGGTCCCGTCGACCGAACCCGAGCTGGCCGCAGTGCGCAACTTCCGTGATGTGGGCGGGCTGCCGACCGTGGACGGACGGCGGGTGCGGCAGGGCGTGCTGTTCCGCAGCGGCCACCTCGCGCACGCCACCGGTGAGGACGCCGCCTTCCTGACCACCCTCGGCCTGCACACGATCTTCGACTTCCGCAACGAGGCCGACCAGAAGCTCGAGGGGCCGGACGTCGAGCTGCCGGGCGTGCGCAATGTGAACCTGCCGCTGAGCGACCCCGCCGACGGCGCCGAGTTCTGGAAGCTGGTCCGCGACGGCGACCTCGAGCAGCTGCGCGCGATCCTCTCCGACGGCAAGGGCGCGGGCCGGATGATCGCCTCCTACCGCACGATCATCAAGCACCGCACCGCAGAGCACTCGAAGGTGCTGCACGCGCTCGCCGAGGACAGCGTCCCCGCGCTGATGCACTGCGCGGCGGGCAAGGACCGCGCGGGCCTGTCGATCGCGGTGACGCTGCTCGCGGTGGGCGTCGAGCGCGAGGCGATCGTCGAGGACTACCTGAAGTCGAACGCCAAGCACCGCCGCTACAAGGTGCGGCGCAGCGGCTCCGCCGACTCGGCCTACTCCCCCGAGGTCATGGAGCTGCTCAGCCCCCTGTTCGACGCGCGCGCCGAGTATCTGACGGCGGCCTTCGACACCGTCGAGGAGACCTGGGGCGGTGTGGAGGCCTATCTGGAGAAGGGGCTCGAGATAGCTCCGGAGACCCGTGAGCGACTGCGCGAGCGGCTCCTCGACTGAGGCACGGGCTAGCGGGCCCCCGCCTCGAAGAGGAAGTAGACGAACGCGGCGAAGACATGCCCCATCACGAGGTAGATGAACAGCCGCACCCACAGGGCGCGCGGGAACTTCTCCTCCATGTCGCTCAAGGCGTCTCTCCAGGGGTGGGGCCCAGGCACAGGGTGGCCGTGGGACTCTGCAACAGGGTGTGGACGAAAAGCAGTTCGACACCGTCGTGGTCCTCGGCGGCGATCCGGTGCGGGGTCAGCGAGTCGAAGTGGGCGCTGTCGCCGGGCGCCAGCCGGTGGGTGGCGTCCCCGAGGCGCAGCCGCAGCCGGCCCCGCAGCACATGGAGCCATTCCTCGCCCGGGTGGACGCGCACGATGTCGCCCTGGGAGCCGTGCGGGACATGGACGCGCAGGGCCTGCATCCCGCGCCCGGAGGCGCCGGCCGGCCAGTACGTCCAGCCGCCCGCCGTGGTCGGCTCCATGTCGGCCGCGCGGACGACGGCGTCCCGGTCGACGGCCGTCTCACCGAGCAGTTCGGAAACGGTCGTACCGTAGACGCGGGCGAGCGCCAGCAGCATCGGCAGTGAGGGCTGACGCTGCCCGGTCTCCAGACGGGAGAGGTGGGCGGGCGACAGCCCGGCGGCACGGGCCGCGGCCTCCAGCGTCAGGGCGGCCTGGCGCCGCAGCGCGCGCAGCTGCGGGGCCACGGCGGGCAGCGCACCGGGCTGTTCGGAGGAGCTCATGCCTCCATTCAGCCGGAGCCTTGCCCCTGCGGCAACTTTCTTGCCTCAGAGGCAAAGACCCAGACAAAGACCCGACCCCGGCCGGCTTCTACCGGTTGGCCACCGCCTGCTTGACCAGGGTCTTCCCGAAGTCCCACACCAGACCGCCGTGGTGCGCGTCGTCCATCACGGCGGTGAAGGCGTCGACGAACCGGTCCACCTCCCGCTCGCCGATGATCAGCGGCGGGATCAGCTTGATCACCTCCATGTGGTCGCCGGAGACCTGGGTGAGGATCCGGTGCCGCTGGAGCAGCGGTACGACCACCATCTGCGCGAACAGCCCCTTGCGCGCGGCCTGGAGCATGGCCCAGCGGCTGCGCAGCTTCAGCGACGTCGGCCGGCCGAACTCGATGCCGATCATCAGCCCCCGGCCGCGGACGTCGGCGAGCATCTCGTACCGGTCCGTCAGTGCCGCCAGTCGGGACCTCAGCCGCTCGCCCGTGGCCCGGACGTTGGCCACGACCTGCTCGTTCTCCATCACCGACAACACCGCCAGGCCCGCCGCCATGGCCTGGGCGTTGGAGCCGAAACTCGCCGAGTGGACCAGGACGCGGTCCATGGACGAGTAGACCTTCTTGAAGATCCAGTCCTTGCCGAGCGTGGCGCCGACCGGCACATAGCCGCCGGAGAGCGCCTTGGCCACGCACACCAGGTCGGGTTCCACACCGTCCTCGTGCTGGTAGCCGTAGAAGTCGCCGGTGCGGCCGAGGCCGGTCTGCACCTCGTCGGCGATGAGCAGCGCCTTGTTCCGGTGCAGCAGTTCCTGGGCGGCGAGCAGATAGCCGGGTGGGGGCGTCAGCACGCCCTTGCCCTGGATCGGCTCGACGATCAGGGCGGCGACGTCGCCCTTCTTCAGCTCCCGGGCCAGCGCGTCGAGGTCGCCGAGCGGTACGGCCGTGTCGGGCAGCAGCGGTGCGAAGCCGTCGCGGAAGCCGGACTCGCCGTTCACGGAGAGGGAGCCGGTGGTCAGGCCGTGGAAGGCGTGCGCGCAGTACAGGATCCTGGGCCTGCCGGTGACGAACCGGGCGAACTTCAGCGCTCCCTCGACCGCCTCCGTGCCGCTGTTGCCGAAGAACACCCGGTCCAGATGCGGGCTGTGCGCGAGCAGCTTCTCCGCCAGCAGACCGGGCAGCGGCTGGCAGTCGAACCGGGTGAGGTCGGCGAGCTGCGCGTCCAGGACGTCGTGCAGGGCCTTGCGTACGACGGGGTGGTGGCGGCCGATGCCCATCACTCCGAACCCGGCGAGCATGTCGAGGTAGTCGTTGCCGTCCGCGTCGTAGAAGTAGGCGCCCTCGGCGCGCTCGTAGACCTTGTCGAAGCCGATGGTGTGCAGCATGCGCGGGAGCTGGTGGTTGAGGTACCGCGTGTGCAGCGCGTAGCGCTCGGCCGCGCGCTCGGCCAGCAGCTTGCCGAGGTCGAAATCCCCGGCCTGCGACGACTCCGACGCGGACTCGGCGGTTGTCATTCCAGTGGCTCCTTGGACAGCTCTTGCTTGACGGCCAGGCTTCCGCTGATCCGTCCGGCGATCTCGACGGGGGTCAGGCCGATGTCGGCGAGCACCTCGCCCCGCTTGGCGTGCGCGAGGAACTGCTCCGGGATGCCGAAACGCCTTACCGGTACGTCGACGTCGGCGTCACCCAGGGCCAGCGCCACGGCCGAGCCCACCCCGGCCGCGCGGCTGTTGTCCTCGACGACGGCGACCAGGCGGTGTCCGGCGACGAGGCCCGGGAGCGCCGGGTCGACGGGCTTGACCCAGCGGGGGTCGACGACGGTGCAGCCGATGCCGCGGGCTTCGAGCAGCTCGGCTGCCTGGAGGCAGACCGGCGCCATGACGCCGACGGCGACGAGAAGCACCTCCGGCCGGTCGGCCCGGTGCAGCACGTCCAGTCCGCCCACCCGGTCGAGGGCCGGGACCGACGGCCCGACGGCCTCCTTCGGGAAGCGCAGCAGGGTCGGGGCGTCGTCGACGGCGACGGCCTCGCGCAACTGGAGCCGTAGCTGGTCGGCGTCTCGGGGCGCGGCGATCCGCAGGCCGGGCACGACCTGGAGGACGGACATGTCCCACATGCCGTTGTGGGAGGCCCCGTCGACGCCGGTGACCCCGGCCCGGTCCAGGACGAAGGTGACCCCGCAGCGGTGCAGGGCCACGTCCATCAGGAGCTGGTCGAAGGCACGGTTGAGGAAGGTGGCGTAGACGGCGACGACCGGGTGCAGTCCGCCCGTCGCCATGCCCGCCGCGGACACGGCCGCGTGCTGCTCGGCGATGCCGACGTCCCACACCCGGTCCGGGAACCGCTCGGCGAAGGCGCCGAGGCCGACCGGATGCAGCATGGCGGCGGTGATCGCCACCACGTCGTCCCGCTCCTCGCCGATCCTGACGATCTCGTCGCCGAACACGGAGGTCCAGGAGGGGCCGCCCGCCGGTGAGAGCGGCGCGCAGGTCAGCGGGTCCATGACGCCGACCGTGTGGAAGTGGTCCTCCTCGTGGGCGAGGGCGGGCTCGTAGCCGCGGCCCTTCTCGGTGAGGCAGTGGACGAGGACCGGCCCGTGGAAGCGTTTCGCGCGCCGCAGCGCTGACTCCACGGCCCCGATGTCGTGCCCGTCGATCGGGCCGACGTACTTCAGGCCCAGGTCCTCGAAGAGGCCCTGCGGGGCGAAGGCGTCCTTGAAGCCCTTCTTCGCGCCGTGCAGGGCCTCGTAGAGGGTGTGGCCGACCAGAGGCGTGCCCTGGAGCACGTCCTTACCCCAGGCCAGGACCCGTTCGTAGCCGTCGGTCGTGCGCAGGGTGGCGAGGTGGTTGGCGAGGCCGCCGATGGTGGGGGCGTAGGAACGTTCGTTGTCGTTGACGACGATGATCAGCGGCCGGTTCTTGGCGGCCGCGATGTTGTTCAGGGCCTCCCAGGCCATGCCGCCGGTCAGGGCGCCGTCGCCGATGACCGCGACGACATGGCCGTTCTCCCCCTGCACCTGGCGGGCCTTGGCGAGCCCGTCGGCCCAGCCGAGGGCCGTGGAGGCGTGGCTGTTCTCGATGACGTCGTGCTCGGACTCCTCGCGCGAGGGGTAGCCGGACAGGCCTCCCTTGCCGCGCAGTTTGGAGAAGTCCTGGCGTCCCGTCAGAAGCTTGTGGACATAGCTCTGATGGCCGGTGTCCCACAGGATGCGGTCGACCGGTGACTCGAAGACCCGGTGCAGGGCCACGGTGAGCTCCACCACGCCCAGGTTGGGTCCCAGATGGCCGCCGGTCCTGGCGACCGCGTGCACCAGGAACTCCCTGATCTCCTCGGACAGTTCACCGAGTTCCGCCTCGGACAGCGCCTTCAGATCGCGCGGTCCCCGGATGCTCTCCAGAATCGTCACGTCGGGCCCCCTTCGAATTCCGTGGTGCTCAGCTCACGGTGACGGCCGGCTCCCCCGGCCCTGTGCCGTCCTGCTCCATCTGCTCGGCGATCTTCATCGCCTCTTCGATCAGTGTCTCGACGATCTTCGACTCGGGGACGGTCTTGATGACCTCGCCCTTCACGAAGATCTGCCCCTTGCCGTTGCCGGAGGCCACCCCCAGATCGGCCTCCCGCGCCTCGCCGGGTCCGTTGACCACGCAGCCCATGACGGCGACGCGCAACGGCACCTCCATGCCCTCGAGTCCGGCCGTGACCTCGTCGGCGAGCTTGTAGACGTCGACCTGGGCGCGTCCGCAGGAGGGACAGGAGACGATCTCCAGCCTGCGCTCCCTGAGGCCCAGGGACTGCAGGATCTGGATGCCGACCTTGACCTCCTCGGCCGGCGGGGCCGACAGCGACACCCGGATCGTGTCGCCGATGCCGCGCGACAGCAGCGCGCCGAACGCCACCGCCGACTTGATCGTGCCCTGGAACGCCGGTCCCGCCTCCGTCACTCCCAGGTGCAGCGGGTAGTCGCACTGCTCGGCGAGCTGCCGGTACGCCTCGATCATCACGACCGGGTCGTTGTGCTTGACGGAGATCTTGATGTCCCGGAAGCCGTGCTCCTCGAACAGCGACGCCTCCCACAGCGCGCTCTCCACCAGCGCCTCGGGCGTCGCCCTGCCGTACTTCTGGAGCAGCCGCCGGTCCAGCGACCCGGCGTTGACGCCGATCCGGATCGGGGTGCCGTGGTCCTTCGCGGCCTGCGCGATCTCCTTGATCCGGTCGTCGAACTGCTTGATGTTGCCCGGGTTGACGCGGACGGCCGCACAACCGGCCTCGATGGCCGCGAACACGTACTTCGGCTGGAAGTGGATGTCCGCGATCACCGGGATCTGCGACTTGCGCGCGATGGTCGCGAGCGCGTCCGCGTCGTCCTGGGTCGGGCAGGCGACCCGGACGATCTGACAGCCGGACGCGGTGAGTTCGGCGATCTGCTGCAGGGTGGCGCCGATGTCCGACGTACGGGTCGTCGTCATCGACTGCACCGACACCGGGGCCCCGCCCCCGACCGCCACCGGACCGACCTCGATCCGGCGCGAGGCGCGCCGCTCGGCGATCGGCCGGGCCGGCACCTCGGGGACACCCAGCGAAATGGCGGTCATGACATCACTCCCGGTTTCCGGAGACCGTCTCACGCATGGCGCGCAGGGACTCCTTCAGCGATCCCATGGTGGCGAGCACGGCGGTGGGCTCGTAGCCGCAGTGCGCCATGCAGTTGGCGCATCGCGGGTCCTTGCCGCGTCCGTACTTGTCCCAGTCGGTGTCCTCGACCAGCTCCCGGTACGTCGGCACATACCCGTCGCTCATCAGGTAGCAGGGCCGCTGCCAGCCGAAGAGCGAGTAGTTCGGGATCGCCCACGCGGTGCACGGGAAGTCGACCTTGCCCTCCAGGAAGTCCAGGAAGAGCGGGGAGTGGTTGAGCCGCCAGCGCCGCCGGTTGCCGCCCGCGAAGGCCTTCTTGAACAGCTCGCGGGTCTGCTCCACGCCGAGGAAGTGCTCCTGGTCGGGGGCCTTCTCGTAGGCGTACGCGGGCGAGATCATCATCTCGTCGACCTGGAGGTCGTCGTTGAGGAAGTTCAGCACCTCGATGATGGTCTGCGGGGTGTCGGTGTTGAAGAAGGTCGAGTTGGTGGTGACCCGGAAGCCGCGCCGCTTGGCCTCCTTGATGGCCTCCACGGCCTCGTCGAAGACGCCCTCCTTCGCCACCGACTCGTCGTGCCGCTCGCGCAGCCCGTCGATGTGCACCGCGAAGGCGAAATAGGGGGAGGGCTTGAACTTCTCCATCTTCTTGCGCATGAGCAGCGCGTTGGTGCAGAGGAAAACGTACTTCCGCCTGGCCACCAGCTGACGCACGATCTCGTCGATCTGCGGGTGCATCAGCGGCTCGCCACCGGCGATGGACACCATGGGGGCCCCGGACTCCAGCACCGCTCCGACCGCCTGCGCGACCGGCATCCGCTGCTTGAGCACCCCGGCCGGGTGCTGGATCTTGCCGCACCCCTCGCACTTGAGGTTGCAGGCGAACAGCGGCTCCAGCTCGACGATCAGCGGGAACTTGTCCCGCCGGCGGAGCTTTTGTTCAGCCAAATATGTAGCGACCTTGATGGACTGTCGAAGCGGCATGGCCATCTGGCTCACCTCCTGGGGAGCAGCAAGGAACGGTGCCATTCGAAGAAAGCGGGAAGGACGGAACGAAGGACACGGAAAGCCGATATTCCACCGCGCACCGTGCCGATCCGGACGAGTTCATGTTCTGGAGCGTCCACGACCACCCGGACGGCCGCAACCGGGCGCTCGCCCACGCGCACGGCGCTCAGGAGCGTGACGGCGGACTCCATGTCGACCGCGATCGCGCCGGTGGCGAGGAGATCGGACCGTTCGGGACCGCGTACGACGTGGTCGGAGCCGGTGAGCGGCCCGGTGTGCACGGTCCGCCCGGGTACGGCCCGGGTCAGCTCCTTGACCAGCAGCTCGGTCCCGACGCAGGCGGTCGTACCCCGCAGGTCGCGGGTCTCCTCGGCGACGACCAGGTCACCGGGGTGCATGCCAGGTGCGAGGCCCGCGCAGAAGCCGGTGGCGAGCACGGCGGCGTCGCGCAGGGCCGGGTCGGCGAGCATCCGGGTGACGGACCGCTCGGCCGCCGCCGGCCCCATGCCCGTGCGCAGCACGGTGACCGGCCCGCCGGCGCCGCCCCGGTCGCCCGCGCGCAGGGCCAGCTGCTCGATGCCGAGCGCGCAGGCGATCAGCAGCGGGACCCGGGCCGGCTGGGCGCTCATCAGCTCCCCTCGGCCTCGGTGAACGGCCTCCCGGCCGCACCGCTCCCCGGGTGCCGGTCGGCGAAGGGCTCCCCGTGGACGTACCGGCCGAGCGCGGTGAGGGGGAACACCTGTCGGTAGAGGTGGTAGTTGATCGAGAAGTCCCACGGGAAGCCCGTCCCCGTGAAGTACGGCTCGTCCCAGGACCCGTCCTCCCGCTGCGTGGCGGCGAGCCACTCGACACCGCGTTCGACGGCCTTGGAGTCCCGCTCCCCCGCCGCGAGCAGGGCCATCAGAGCCCACGCCGTCTGGGAGGCGGTCGAGGCGCCCTTGCCGCTCCACTCCTTGACGTCGTGGTAGGAGCGCAGGTCCTCGCCCCAGCCGCCGTCGTCGTTCTGCACCGACTCCAGCCAGGTCACGGCCCGCCGGATCGCCGGATGCGCGGCGGGGATGCCCGCCGCCGTCAGGGCGGGTACGACGGATCCGGTGCCGTAGACGTAGTTGACGCCCCAGCGCCCGAACCACGAGCCGTCCGGCTCCTGTTCGGCCAGCAGCCACTCGATACCGCGCCGGGTGCGCGGGTGGTGGGCGAGGCCTTCCACCGCGAGCATCTCGACGACGTGGGCGGTGACGTCGGCGGAGGGCGGGTCGATGACCTCGCCGAAGTCGCAGAACGGCAGCCGGTTCGGGAAGGGGCTGGTGTTGTCGACATCGAAGGCGGCCCACGCGCCGTTCCTCGACTGCATGCCGAGGGTCCAGCGCATACCGCGCCCGATGGCCTTCTCCAGCCGCTCCGGGTCGTGGTGGGTGATCCGGCGCAGCGCGAGAATCACCTCGGCGGTGTCGTCGATGTCGGGGTAGTTGTCGTTGTGGAACTCGAACGCCCAGCCACCGGGCGGAAGCCCGGGCCGCTTGACGGACCAGTCGCCGGGTCTGCCGATCTCCTCGCCCAGCATCCAGTCCGCGGCCTTCACCAACTGGGGGTGGTCGGGGGGAGTCCGGCGTCGACGAGCGCGATCGCGGCGAGGCAGGTGTCCCAGACCGGGGACTGGCAGGCCTCGATCATCCGGGCCCCGTCCTCGCGCCACACGGCGAAGCGGTCCAGGGACGCCAGGCCCTCCCGCATCACGGGGTGCTGCAGGTCGTAGCCGAGCAGGTGCAGGGCGATGATCGAGTACACGGCGGGCGGCTGGATTCCGCCCCAGCAGCCGTCGTTCTCCTGCCGTTCGACGATCCAGCGGGCGGCGCTGTTCATGGCGGCTCTGCGCAGCCGGCGCGGGGCGACCTTCCGCAGGGTATGCAGGCCCTTGTCGATCCGCTGGAAGGCCCCGTCCCAACTGGCCATCGGAGCCAAGGGCTTGGCGGGGTTCGGGGCGGCCGGGTCGGTGTGCAGTTCGTCGAGCGGGAAGGGCGCGGGGCGTACCGGCCGCTTCGCGGAGACGATCGTCAGCGGCACGATGGTCTGCCGGGCCCAGCAGCCGAAGTCGTAGATGTTGAGCGGCAACCACTTCGGGAACCAGATGAGTTCCGGGGGGAGTTCGGGCAGGTCCTCCCACTTCCACCAGCCGAACAGCGCGAGCCAGATCCGGGTGAAGACCCGGGCGGCGGCGATGCCGCCGCGCTCGCGGATCCAGGCGGAGGCCCTGGCCATGTGGGGCGCGTCGGGCGCGTCGCCCGCCAGGCGGAGGGCGACGTAGGCCTCGATGCTGGCGGAGAGCTCGCCGGGGCCGCCGTAGAAGGTGGCCCAGGCGCCGTCGTCGCGCTGCTCGCCGCGGATGAAGAGGGCGGCGGCCTGAGTGGTCTTCTCGTCGCGGATGCCGAGGAACTGGCGGAGCAGCAGGTCCTCGGCATCCATCGTGACGTTGGTCTCGAGGTCGCCCTTCCACCAGCCCTCGGTGTCCTGGCGGGAGAGCAGGTAGTCGGTGGCGCGCCGGGCGGCGCGTGCGGCGGCTTCTGGTACCCCGGCCGCCGCGGGGATGTCGGTGTCGTGGTCGCTGGCCGCGGCGGCGCGGGGTGGCAGGGCCCCGGTGCTTCCGTCGGTCGTCGCTGTCATGGCTTCCCCTTCGTGCAGTGGTGCAAGGTGTGCAGCTGCTGTGGGTCCGCCGTCGGCCGGTGCGCCGTGCTGTCTCGCGGCACCGGCCGGCGACTACGCGAGGGCTATTCGACCGATAGTGATCATCTCTTTCGTACGACGACGAAGTCGGCGAGCGCCGCGAACTGGTCCCGCACCCGGTCGGGCATGTCGACGGCGTCGAGGGCTTCGATCGCGATGGTGTGCTGACGGCGTGCCTCGTCGGCGGTCCACTGGCGGCCGCCCGCCTCCTCGATGAGGGCTGCGCGGGCGGCGAACTCCTCCTCGGAGAAGTTCTCGAAGTCGCTGCTCTTGGCGTCGGCGGCGAGGATCTCGCCGAGCCGCTCGGAGGCGGAGCCGCCCGCCGCGAGGGCGGCCACGACCGGCAGCGACTTCTTGCGCTGGCGCAGGTCGCTCCAGGTCTGCTTGCCGGTGGAGACCGGGTCGCCCCAGATGCCGAGGAGGTCGTCGACAGCCTGGAAGGCGAGGCCCAGGTGGTAGCCGTACTTCTCCAGCGTGTCGGCGGTGCGGTCGTCGGCGCCGCCGAGCACCGCGCCGATGGAGCTGGCGCAGGCGAGCAGGGCACCGGTCTTGTTGCCCTCCATCTCCAGGCACTCCTCGACGGTGACGCGGTCGCGGTGCTCGTAGGAGATGTCCTGGGCCTGACCGTCGATCAGGGCGCGGGTGGCGGTGGTCAGTCGGCGGGTGGCGCGACCGGCCTCGACGGTGCCGAGTTCGAGGAGCACCTCGTTGGCGAGGGCGAACAGGGCGTCGCCGACCAGGATGGCCTGGGCGGGGCCGTGCACCTTCCAGACCGTGTCTCGGTGACGGCGCTGTTCGTCGCCGTCCATCAGGTCGTCGTGGAGGAGGGAGAAGTTGTGGACGAGTTCCACGGCGACGGCGCCGGGGATGCCGGTCTCGGGGGCGGCGGACATGACCTCGGCGGACAGCACAGCGAGGGCGGGGCGCACGGCCTTGCCGCCGTCCCCCGCCGTGGGCCTGCCCTGGGCGTCGATCCATCCGAAGTGGTAGGCGGCAACAGTGTCCATGGGAGGTGCCAGGCGGTCGATGGCCGCCCGCAGTACCGGCGTGGCCAGGGTCCGGCCGCGCTCCAGGAGCGCGGTCACGTCCACCGCGGTCTCTCGAGCGGCCTTCGAGGCCGGGGGCACAGTGGGCACAGTCTCTCCTCTTGTTGCGGTACCGGAGGTGCGGGGGCCGCCTGCCGTGTGGTGCTGATCGAGCATCACGCCGCCTCCTCGAACTCGAAGAGGTGGCGTGGGCGGGGCCGGCCCAGGGCGCCCAGCACGGCGTCCGCCGCGCTGACTCCACTGCGGACCGCACTCTCCATGGTCGCGGGCCACCCGGTGGCGGTCCACGCTCCGGCCAGGTAGAGGCCGGATGCCTTGGTGCGGGCGCCGGGCCTGAGGCGCCCGACGCCGGGGGTGGGAGCGAAGGTCGCGGTGCGCTCCCGGGTGACGAAGAAGTCCCTCACCTCGGCGCCGCGGGTCCGGGGCAGCAGCCGCTCCAGCTCGGGCAGGTACCGCTCGCGCAGCACGGCCACGGGCTCGTCGATCTCGTCCTGGGCCGCGGACTGGGACAGGGCGAGGTACTGCCCCGCGCGCAGCCCGGACGCCTCGGTGCGGTCGAAGACCCACTGCACCGGGGAGCCGAGGGCGGTGAAGAACGGCCGGGCGAGCACTTTGCGGTCGTACACCACATGGACGTTGAGGATCGGCGCGGTGCCGATCTCCAGCAGCCTCTCGGGGGCGTCCAGGGCGCCCTCGGGCAGCAGGTCGTGGGCCTCGCGCTGCGGTACGGCGAACACCACCGCGTCGGCCTGAAGCGTCTCGCCGGGGACCTGGACGCTCCATCCGCCGTGCGCGCTCCCGGAGACGGAGGTGACGCGGGTGCGGAGTTCGGTGCGTACGCCCGCGGAGTCGAGGGCCTTGCGGGCCAGCCGGTCGTGCAGCTCGCCGAGCGGGACGTGCGCCCAGCCGATGTCGGCCGCGCCCGGGTCGGACAGCAGACCGGTCTTGAACACCATCGCGGCGAGTCCCAGGGAGGCGTCGCCCGCGACCGCGTTGAGGGTGGCGACCCCGACCAGGTCCCACAGTGCCTCGACGGCGCGTGCCGACTGTCCGTGAGCGGCCAGCCAGCTGCCGAAGTCCTGCGCGTCCAGCGCCGGGTCGGCGAGGTCGAGTCCCTTGAGCGCGAGCGCGGCCCGGCCCACCTTGGCGCGGTCGGAGAGAGACAGGTGCGGGTAGGTGGCGAGGCTGCGCCCCAGATGCAGGGGCACCGGCAGCGCGTCGCGCCGGAGCCTGCCGAGCCGGCGTCCCTCGGGCCGCGCGACGTCCAGGACGGGTACGTCGAGCCGGTCCTGCAGCGGAGCCAGCGCCGCGCCCTCGATGCGGTCGAGGAACCAGCGGTAGGCGGTGCAGCAGCGCAGGTACACGTGCTGTCCGTTGTCGATGGTCAGATCGCCGCGCTGGAAGGAGAAGGCCAGTCCGCCGAGTCTCGGCCTGCCCTCCAGCAGCGTGACACGCACTCCGGCGTCGGCGAGCGCGAGCGCGGTGGTGACACCGGCGAGCCCGCCGCCCACCACGACGGTGTGCCGCCCGTCCGCGACCGGCCCCTGGGACCGCGTGCCATGGGTCATCGCGCGCCCTCCCCTGCGCTGCGGCCGTGCGCCGGGAACGGTGCGGGACCGGCCGTCTCCGTCTGGGACGCCGCGACGCGACGGAGGGTTGCGCGCCGCTTGTCTCCGACGGCGGGGCGGACAAGGGCGTCGTAGTCGCACCCTGCTGCCGCGGCCCCACCGGCGTGCGCGCCCTGCCCGGCGCCGACGACCGCGGCACAGCCCCTGCGGCGGCGCGGAGAAGCCCCCGGCCGGACCTCCCGGCAGACACGCGGGCCGCGCGCCGTGACGCCGAAGTCCGACCCGTCGTGGGTCTCCCGGCAGGCGCGCGTGGCACACGCCGTGACGCCGATGCTGTCCGGCCCGCAGCGGGCCTCCCGGCAGGCATCCGGGGCACACGCCGTGACAACGCAGAGGGTGTCCGGCCCGTAACGAGCCTCCCGGCAGGTGCGCCGAGCGCGCGCGGGGGCCCCCGCCGACGCCGCAGGGCAGGCGTGCGCCTCGCCGTTGGTGGTCTCCCTCCCCTCTTGGCCCTGTTCGCCCGTCACGCACGCCTCCTGACGGCTCGTCGCGTCGCGTGCCGGGCGTCCAGGCCGGACAAACCGCGTACGGCGACGTATGCCTTCTCCCGGCCGGGGAGGGAGACGCGGCCGCGGAGCACGGCCTCCGGGTCGCGTTCGATGCGGTCGAGGAGGCGGCGGTAGATGCCGGCCATGGCGGCGACGCAGGCGCCGCTGCGGCGGTCGAGCATGGGGAGCAGCCGGTAGCCCTCGGCGAAGAGAGCGCGGGCCCGTCGCACTTCGAAGTGCACGAGGCCCGCGAAGTCGGAGCCCTCCGGGGGCCGCAGCCCGCTGAAGCCGGCCGAGCAGCCGAACTTGGCGAGGTCGTCGGCGGGCAGGTAAGTGCGGCCTCCCACGGCGTCCTCACGGACGTCCCGCAGGATGTTGGTGAGCTGTAGCGCGAGACCGAGCGTGTCCGCATACTCAGGCGCGCGGTCGACGCCACGCGCCCCCGGCTCGGTGCCGAACACACCGAGCGAGAGACGCCCGATGGCGCCCGCGACACAGCGGCAGTAGACCTTCAGGTCGTCCCAGGTCTCATAGGTTTCGCCGCGGACGTCCATGAGGACACCGTCGATGAGCTCGTCCAGGCCGCCCAGCGGGATCGGGAAGGCCCCGGCGGCGTGCGTGAGCGCGACGGCGACGGGGTCGATGTCGTCCTCGTCGATCTCGCCCTCCCGGATCCGGGTGAGCAGCGCCCGGGTCTCCTCCATCCGCGCGACCTTGACGTCGTGGGCGAGCGCGCCGTCGCCGATGTCGTCGACCCGCCGCGAGAACGCGTACAGGGCCGACATCGCACGGCGCTGAGGCGTCGGCAGCAGCCGGATGCCGTAGGCGAAGTTACGGGCCTGCCGCCCGGTGACGGCCTCGCAGTAGCTGTAGGCGGCGAGTACCGGTGGGGACGCGTGTGGTTCCGGCTCCACGGTCCGGATCACCCCTCTCCTCGCAGAGTCACGCCCACCTCACGCAGCAGCCGGACCTTGCCGGGCTTGGGCGGGCCGGGAAGTACGTCGTACTCGGCGGCGGCGATCGCGTGGACGGCCGCCCTTCCCCCCGCCACGAACCCCGCGAGCAGCAGCTTCAACCTGCCGTGGACGCTACCCACCAGGGGGGCGCCTTCATTCAGGAGATCCCGGGCCCTTCGCGCTTCGTACGCAATCAGCGCACGGACCGACGCTCCGGCGGATTTCGTGGCGAGGTCCGCCTCCTGGACGTGAAAACGCTTCAGGTCGGCGGCGGGCAGGTAGATACGGTCACGGCCGAGGTCCTCGGCCACGTCCTGGAGGTGTTCGACGAGCTGCAGGGCCGTGCAGATCATGTCGGAGCGGCGGATCCGCTCGGGCGTCGAGGTGCCGGTGACGGAGAGGACGAGACGGCCGACGGGGTTGGCCGAGAGCTCGCAGTAGGCGAGGAGATCGTCGTAGGTCTCGTACCGGCTGACCAGCTGGTCCTGGCGGTTGGCGGCGATCAGGCCGAGGAACGGCTCCGGCGTCAGCGAGCAGCGGCGCACGGTCGGCTGGAGGCGGCGCAGCAGGGGATGACGCGGGGTCGAGTCGAAGACCCTGCGCAGGTCGGCCTCGAAGGCGTCCAGCAGGACCAGCCGGTCCTCGGCCTCCCGGGGAGACACGCCGAGCAGCCGGGCGTCGGCACCGCCGGGGGCCAGGTCGCCGTCGCCGATGTCGTCGACCAGGCGGGCGAAGCCGTAGACGGCCATGAGGTCGGTGCGCCAGGCCCGGGGCAGGAAGAAGGGAGCCACGGGGAAGTTCTCGCCCGCGGCCTTGTCGAGGGTGCCGCGCTCCGGGTCGAGGGGGCGCGCCGTGCCGGTTCCCGTCACCGCCGGCTGCCCGGTGCGGGGACGGCACGTGCTGCGTGGAGCTGGGGAGTATCCGTAGCCATCGCCGTCACATCTCCCGTTCTACACTGCCGACCCAATACACACTATTTCGGACACGCCGCCCAGCCGTCCGCACGACTGCCCGACGGGCGGTGTCGCGCATTATCACCCTGATTGCCGTGTTTCGGGACCTGTACAGCTTACGTTGTACAACGTGTCACGGTCCGCCAGGGTGTCCCGCGCATCACGACAACACACGGATTGGCCCCAAGCTTCCTGAGAGGGACCGGAGTTGACGTTTCTTTTGCAGACGCGGGGCCCCACCGGAACAGTTGCGGCGGGGCCCTGGCCGATCCGGGCTACTTGCCCGTGAACTTCTCGTACTCCTTGAGGACCTCGTCGGTCGGGCCGTCCATCCGCAGCTCACCGCGCTCCAGCCACAGGACGCGGTCGCAGGTGTCGCGGATCGACTTGTTGTTGTGGCTGACCAGAAACACCGTGCCGGCTTCCTTGCGCAGCTCCCGGATGCGGTCCTCGGAGCGCTTCTGGAACTTGCGGTCGCCGGTGGCCAGGGCCTCGTCGATCATCAGGACGTCGTGGTCCTTGGCCGCTGCGATGGAGAAGCGGAGCCGGGCCGCCATGCCGGAGGAGTAGGTGCGCATCGGCAGGGTGATGAAGTCGCCCTTCTCGTTGATGCCGGAGAAGTCGACGATCTGCTGGTAGCGGTCCTTGATCTCCTCGCGGGACATGCCCATGGCCAGCCCGCCCAATATGACGTTCCGCTCGCCGGTGAGGTCGTTCATCAGGGCCGCGTTGACGCCGAGCAGCGAGGGCTGGCCGTCGGTGTAGACCTTGCCCTGCTCGGCGGGCAGCAGGCCGGCGATGGCACGCAGCAGGGTCGACTTGCCGGAGCCGTTGGAGCCGATCAGGCCGATGGCCTCGCCGCGGTAGGCGACGAAGGAGACACCGCGCACGGCGTGCACCTTGCGCACGCCCCGCTCCTCGCCGCGCTTGAGGATGCGGCTGAGCGCCGCGGTGGCGCTGCCCTTTCCGGACTTGGCGCCGTTGACGCGGTAGACGATGTGCAGGTCGTCCGCGACAACGGTGGGGATCCGCGCTTCCTGCTTCCGCTCAGCCACGGCCGTACCTCTCCTCCGCCTTCCAGAAGTACACGAAGCCGCCGACGGCGATCAGGACGGCCCAGCCGCCCGCGGCCGCCCACACATGGTCGGGCAGGTACTTGGAGCTGTAGTCGTCGATGAGCGAGAAGCGCATCAGGTCCATGTAGATCGCGGCCGGGTTCCACTGCAGCACGTTCGAGATCCAGGCCGGCTTGGACTCGAGGAAGATCGGGATGGAGAACATCACCCCGGACGCGTACATCCACGTCCGCATCACGAACGGCATCAGCTGCGCGAGGTCCGGGGTCTTGGCGCCCGCCCGGGCCATGATCAGCGCGAGGCCGGTGTTGAAGCAGAACTGCAGGACGAGCACCGGCACGATCAGCAGCCAGGACAGGTCGGGGTAGTGGCCGAAGCCGATCGTGATGGCGAACAGCACGATCATCGAGAACAGCAGCTGCTGGAGCTGCTGCAGCGCGAAGGAGATCGGCAGGGAGGCCCGTGGGAAGTGCAGGGCGCGGACCAGGCCGAGATTGCCGGAGATCGCGCGCACGCCCGCCATCACCGAGCTCTGCGTGAAGGTGAACACGAACACGCCCGTGACCAGGAACGGGATGTACACCTCGCGGGTCATGCCCCGGTCGGCTTCCAGGAGCATGCCGAAGATGAAGAAGTACACGGCCGCGTTCAGCAGCGGTGTGGCCACCTGCCACAGCTGGCCGAGCTTGGCCTGGCTGTACTGGGCGGTCAGCTTCGCGCGGGAGAAGGCGAGGATGAAGTGCCGCCGGTCCCAGAGCTGACGGACGTACTCGATGAGGGACGGCCGGGCGCCGCTGACGCTCAGCCCGTGCCTGGCGGCGAGCTCCCTCGCCGTGAGTCCCTCGTCGGGCGCCTCGGACGCGCTCACCGCGACCGGGGCATCGTGCGTTGTCTCACTCACTAGTGGAAACTTTCGTCTTCGAGATGCGTGGCCTGTGCGGGCCTGCATGAGCCGGGGGCCAGGGTACGGCCCGGGTGCTCCCGGATACCCGGATACGAGCTTGTCAGATGACGGGGGGCCGGCCCAGTCGGGTCAGCCGCCACACCGTACGCCACTTCATGGGCCGGCGGGGTCCGCACGGGGTCGACCAGCCTTCGCGGAATCCGCCGAACCAGGCCCGCAGGGCGGGGCGGGACGGGCGGCGCAGCAGGGTGAGCAGCAGCCACACGCCGAGGTAGACCGGGACGAGCGGTGCGGGGAGGTTCCTGCGGGCCAGCCAGACGCGGTTGCGGGCGACCATGCGGTGGTAGATCGCGTGCCGCGACGGAGCGGTCGTCGGGTGGTAGAGCACCATGTCGGACCGGTAGTCGATCATCCAGCCCGCGTCGAGGGCCCGCCATGCCAGGTCGGTTTCCTCGTGGGCGTAGAAGAACTCGTCCGGGAGTCCGCCGACGTCGGCGAAGACCCGGGTGCGGACGGCGTTGGCGCCGCCGAGGAACGTGGTGACGCGCGAGGAGCGCATCGGGTCGGCGGCGCGCAGCCGGGGCACGTGGCGGCGCTGGGTGACGCCGGTCTCCGGGTCGGCTATGCGGAAACTCACGATGCCGAGCTTCGGATCGGCCTCGAAGGCCTTCCGGCACAGCTCGGCGGTGTCGTGGCCCGCGAGGAGACCGTCGTCGTCGAGGAACAGCAGGATGTCGACGTCCCGGCCGGCGGGGCCGAAGGCCTCGACGCCCACGTTGCGGCCGCCGGGGATGCCGAGGTTCTCGGGCAGTTCGATCGTGCGGACGCCCTCGGGGACGTCGGGGACGGGCGAGCCGTTGCCGACGACGACCACCTCGACCGGGTCGCCGTCCTGCTTGGCGACGGAGTCGAGGAGGGCACGCAGCTCCTCGGGGCGGTTGCCCATGGTGATGATGACGGCGCCGACCCTCATGCCGCTCACTTCAGCCTGCTCGAGGCGAGGATCGACACGAGGTGCAGCAGGGTCTGCACCAGCGCGATGCCGGCCATGACCGCCACGCCGAGTCGCGAGAAGAAGAGGTCGCCGCGGGCCTGGTCGACGAACGCCAGCACCAGGATCACCAGGGACGCCTCGATGCCGAGGATCAGCCGGTGGAACTGGAGCGCGGCGGCGGCCTTGCGGGCCAGCGCCATGCCGGAGGAGCGCATCTCGGAGGCGGCTTCCTTGACCGGCGGCTTGCCGGACTGGTGCCGGGCGACGGCGACGAGGTCGGTCTCGGACTTGATGAGGATGGCGCCGAGCGCGGCCAGGGTGCCGAGGAAGGCCCACAGCCAGTCGATCCGGCCGCTGCCCCACAGGTCGGCGGCGCGCATGCCGAAGCCGACGAGCACCGCGGCGTCGGTGAGGTAGGCGCCCACCCGGTCGAGGTAGACGCCGTTGAGCGAGTACTGCTTCTTCCAGCGCGCGATCTCGCCGTCGACGCAGTCCAGCAGGAGATACATCTGGACCATGACGACACCGAGCACCGCGCCCGCGATCCCCGGCACCAGCAGGGCCGGGGCCGCGAGCACACCGAACACGGTCATCAGGTAGGTGAGCTGGTTGGGCGTGACCCTGGTGTTGACCAGGTAACGGTCGACCCGCAGGGACACCTCACGCATGTAGAGGCGTCCCATCCAGTGCTCACCGCTGCGCCGGTCCTTCACCCCCGCGGGGTGAACGACGGGGCGGAGTTCAGCTACCGATGGCCTTGACATAGTCGGCGTAGATGTCCTTGATCTGTTCGGTGTTCAGGTCGAGGTGTTCGAGGATGGTGTAGCGGCCGGGCCGGGTCTCCGGGGCGAATTCGACGGCCCTGACGAACTCGTCCGTCGTGAAGCCGATCTCGTCCGGCAGCACGGGCAGCCCGTGCCGGCGCAGCACCTCGGCCATGTAGGCCGACTCTTCGTGGGCTCCGCGCAGCCACATGGCGAAGGCCGCGCCCAGTCCGCACTGCTCGCCGTGGGCGGCGGCCCGCTTCGGGTAGAGCAGGTCGAAGGCGTGGTTGATCTCGTGGCACGCCCCGGAGGACGGCCGCGAGTCGCCCGACACCGACATGGCGATGCCGCTGAGGACCAGCGCCTCGGCGAGCACCTGGAGGAAGTCGTTGTCGCCGATGCCGCCCGGGTGCCGGAGCACGGCCTCGCCGGCCTGGCGGGCCATGGCCGCGGCGAGACCGTCGATCCGCTCGCCCTTGACGCGGTTGGCCAGCTCCCAGTCGGCGATCGCCGAGATGTTGGAGACGGCGTCACCGATGCCGGCGCGGACGAAACGGACCGGGGCCTCACGGATGACGTCCAGGTCGATGACGACCGCGATCGGGTTCGGCACGCCGTACGAGCCGCGGCCCGCGTCGTTGTCGAGGGTGGCGACCGGCGAGCACAGGCCGTCGTGCGCGAGGTTCGTCGGCACGGCGACCAGCGGCAGGCCGACGCGCGCCGCGGCGAACTTGGCGCAGTCGATGATCTTGCCACCGCCGAGCCCCACGACCGCGTCGTAGTGGCCGGCCTTTATGTCGCTCGCCAGCCGGACCGCGTCGTCGAGGGTGCCGCCGCCGACCTCGTACCAGGTGGCGCCGGGCATGCCGGGCGAGATCCGCTCGCGCAGCTTGGCGCCGGAGCCGCCGCTGACCGCGACGGCGAGGCGGCCGGAGTGCGAGATGCGCTCGTCGGCAAGGACGCACGCCAGGTCGTCGAGGGCACCCGGGCGGATGTCCACGACGAGCGGGGAGGGAATGAGCCGGGTCAGTACTGGCACGCGATCTCCCGTCCACGGGCGAGATCGTCGTGATTGTCGATCTCCACCCACTTGACGTCGCCGATCGGCGCCACGTCGATACGGAAGCCGCGGTTCACGAGCTCCTGGTAGCCGTGCTCGTAGAACTGCTGCGGGTCGGTCTCCCACACGGTCTTGAGCGCGTCGGCCAGCTCGGAGGCCGCTTCGCCCTCGATGAGGGTGACACCGATGTACTCGCCGGTCGCCTCGGCGGGGTCCATCAGCTTGGTGATCTTCGTCATGCCCTTCGCGGGGTCGACGACGACCTTCATCTCCTCGTCGGCCAGGTCCTTGACCGTGTCCAGGGCGAGGATGATCTTCTTGCCGTCGCCGCGGGCGGCGAGCAGCGTCTTCTCGACGGAGACCGGGTGGACGGTGTCGCCGTTGGCGAGGATCACCCCGTCCTTGAGGGCGTCACGCCCGCACCACAGGGAGTAGGCGTTGTTCCACTCCTCGGCCTTGTCGTTGTCGATGAGGGTGAGCTTGACGCCGTACTTCTGCTCCAGCGCCTCCTTGCGCGCGTACACGGCCTCCTTGCGGTAGCCGACGATGATGCCGACCTCGGTGAGGCCGACCTCGGCGAAGTTGGCGAGGGTCAGGTCGAGAACCGTGGGTTCGCCCTCTATGCCCGCAGGACCCACCGGCACCAGAGCCTTGGGAAGGCTGTCGGTGTAGGGGCGCAGACGCCGTCCGGCGCCGGCCGCCAGCACGAGGCCGATCATGCGGGTTCTCCTTCATCGTGTACGGCGGGCGCCCCTGCGGACACCCAGAAGCGGATGCTCTCCAGGAGCACCACCAGGGCCACGGCCACGGCAAGAGCCGTGAGCGCGACCGTGAACTGCGAGGCGGTGAGCAGCGCGGCGAGGACGGTGACGAGCAGCGTCCGTCCCTCGTGCCCCCGATGGAACGCACCAGCCAGGCCGGGGACGCTCCGGCGTTGCCGCGGATGCGGTACACCGTGTCGTAGTGATGGTAGGCGACCGCGGCCACCAGCCCGAAAGCCGCGGGAAGGGCTCCGTTCACGTCCGCCCTGGCCGCGAGGACGAGGACCGTGCCGTATTCCGCGGCGCGGAAGAGCGGCGGGACGAGCCAGTCGAGGGCGCCCTTGAGGGGGCGGGCGACGGCGAGGCCCGAGGTCAGGGCGTAGGCGACGGCGGCGACGATCGGCCAGGGTCCGCCGAAGCCGGTCAGGGCGGCCGTGAGGACGACGGCGAGGCCGCCGAGGAAGGCGATCACGGGGGCCGTGAAGCCCGGCAGCCCGCGGGCCGGCTTCTTGAGCGCCTTGGTGAGGCCCTGGGCGAGCGGCCCGCTGTCCGCGAGGTCGGCCAGCGCCTGCGCGGCCCGGTCGGTCCGGCGGGCCTTGCGGGTCAGGGAGCGCAGCACCCGCCCCGCCGTGGTGTAGGTCGCCGCGAAGGCGCAGCCGATGAGCAGCGCGTAGAAGGTGATGCGAGGAGTCGTGGCCGCCGTGAGGACCGCGATCATCGCCCAGCGCTCGCCGATGGGCAGGACGATCATCCGCCGCACCCAGACCGTCCAGCCGACACTGTCGAGCTTGCCCGAGAGGGCGGCGGTGGGGCTGGTGTTGGCGGTGGCGTCGTGGTTGGCCTCGTTGAAGGAGAAGTCCACGACGTGCCGGCAGGTCTGCAGGACCATGGCGCCCAGCGCGAGGGCCCAGACGTCGTCTCCGCCGCGGGCGGCTCCGAGGGCGAGACCGGCGTAGTAGGCGTACTCCTTGGCCCGGTCGAAGGTGGCGTCGAGCCACGCGCCGAGCGTGGAGTACTGGAGGGAGTAGCGGGCGATCTGGCCGTCGACGCAGTCCAGGACGAAGGACGCGATCAGCAGGACGCCGGCCGCCACGAAGCCGCCGCGGGTGCCGGTGGCCGCGCAGGCCGCCGCTATGAGTGCGGTGACGAGCGAGGCGGTGGTGACCTGGTTCGGGGTCAGGCCACGGCGGGCGCACCAGCGGGCGATGTAGCGGGAGTACGGGCTGACGCAGTAGGTGGTGAAGAAGCCGTCGCGGGACTTCACGGCCGACTTCAGGCGTACGGCCTCGCCGTCGACGGCAGTCAGGGCCTGTCGTGCCTCGTTGCGGGCCTGCGGGTCGGCGGGGACGGTGGCGACGAGGCTGCCCATCTCGGGGCGGTGCACCTCGGCGCCGTCGCTGTCCAGGGCGGTGAGGATGCGGTCGGCGAGGCTGTCGACCAGGGTGGTGCCGCCGCCCCCCGAGTTCTCGCGGGCCATCGCCCGGGTGAGGGCCTGGCGGCCGGCGGGCTGGGCGGTGACGGCGCCGGGGATCGCGGCGAGCGGGAAGCGGGGGTCGGTGAGGCCGAGCCGCAGCGCGTGCACATGCCCCACGAACCGGGCGTCGACCAGGGCGACCCGCTCCTCGCCCGGTACCGCGGCGAGCAGGGTCTCCGCCTCGGCGGTGTCGGCCGCGCTCCGCACGTCGAAACCGAGGGACCGCAGATCGGCCTCGATCGACGATCCGGGGACCGGCTGACCGGTGAGGATGGCGGTCGACAACCGAATTCACTCCCTGGTACCGACGCGTCCGCGCCAGTGCTGTGCTGGGTGGGGGCGCCCGCTCCGGTGGCTCCCGGGCGGCATGTCGGCAGAGGCTATCGGATACCGGGAAGGCCACGTTCACCGCCCGTTGGGCGGATCGATCAACGTGGTTCGCACAAGCCTTTGCCGCGATCATCATCGTGGATCCGGGGCCCGCCCCACAAACCGTGCCCCCCAGACCGGACATCGGGGACATTGCGCGGGGCCCGGTCGGGAGCGACATAGGGTGGGCGACCATGACTTGGCTGATCACAGGCGGTGCCGGCTACATCGGAGCACATGTGGCGCGGGCCATGACCGAGGCCGGGGAGGGCGTCCTCGCGCTGGACGACCTCTCGGCCGGGGTGCCCGCGCGGCTCCCCGACGACGTCCCGCTCGTGGAGGGGTCGTCGCTCGACGGTGAGCTGCTGAAACGGGTGTTCGCCGAGCACGGTGTGACGGGTGTGGTGCATCTCGCGGCGCGCAAGCAGGTCGCCGAGTCCGTCGCGCAGCCGACGCGGTACTACCGGGAGAACGTCGGGGGCCTGGCGACTCTGCTGGACGCGGCCGCCGGGGCCGGTGTCGAGCGCTTCGTGTTCTCCTCGTCGGCGGCCGTGTACGGCGACCCGGGTGTGGACCTCATCACGGAGGACACGCCCTGCGCGCCGGTGAACCCCTACGGCGAGACCAAACTCGCGGGTGAGTGGATGGTGCGGGCGGCGGGCCGGGCGCACGGGATCTCCACCGTATGTCTGCGCTATTTCAACGTGGCGGGCGCCGCCACGCCGGAGCTGGCCGACACGGGGGTCTTCAACATCATCCCGATGGTCTTCGACCGGCTGACGCGCGACGAGGCGCCGAGGATCTTCGGCGACGACTACCCGACCCCGGACGGCACCTGTGTCCGTGACTACATTCACGTCGCCGACCTGGCCGAGGCGCATCTCGCGGCGGCCCGGCGGCTCGCCGGCGGGGACGTCACGGGCGATCTGACGGTCAACATCGGCCGCGGCGAGGGTGTCTCGGTGCGCGAACTCATCACGGTCATCGGCGAGGTCACCGGCGACCGGCGGCCGCCGCTCGTCGAGGAGCGCCGCCCCGGGGACGCCCCGCGGGCGGTGGCCTCGGCCGCCCGGGCGGCCGGGGAACTCGGCTGGACCGCGCGGCGCGGGGTACGCGAGATGGCCGAGTCGGCGTGGCGCGGCTGGCTGCTCCACCACGGCTCCTGACCCGTTGAGAACGCCCTGACCTGCGCATCGTTTCCGCAGGTCAGGGCACATGACAACGGTGTTCAGTGCCGCGTTGCACATACCCCCTACCCGTAGTTCACTGGGGTGCCCGGGCACGAGCGGACAGACATCGGGCAGACACAGGAGGCGGCTTTCATGGGGGCTGGGCACGATCACGGGCACACGCACGGGGCACCGGCCGGAGGTACGGCGACCTCGGCGTACCGCGGCAGACTGCGGATCGCGCTGGCGATCACGCTCGGCATCGTGGTGGTCCAGATCGTCGGCGGGCTTCTCGCGGACTCGCTCGCGCTCGTCGCGGACTCGGCGCACATGGCGACGGACGCGCTGGGCCTGGGCATGGCGCTGCTCGCGATCCACTTCGCGAGCCGCCCGCCCAGCGACCGGGCCACGTTCGGCTACGCGCGCGCCGAGATCCTCGCCGCCCTGGCCAACTGCCTGCTGCTGCTCGGGGTCGGCGGGTACGTCGTGTACGAGTCGGTCCAGCGCTTCATCACACCGGCGGACACCGAGGGCGGGCTCACCGTCGTGTTCGGTGTGATCGGCCTGGTCGCGAACATGGTGTCGCTGGCTCTGCTGATGCGCGGCCAGAAGGAGAGCCTGAACGTGCGGGGCGCGTTCCTGGAGGTGGCGGCGGACGCGCTGGGCTCCGTCACGGTGATCGTCTCGGCCACGGTGATCATGCTCACCGGCTGGCAGGCCGCCGACCCGATCGCCTCGCTCGTCATCGCCCTGATGATCGCGCCACGTACCTGGAAGCTGCTGCGCGAGACGCTCGACGTCCTGCTGGAGGCGGCGCCCAAGGGTGTCGACATGGCGGAGGTACGGGCCCACATCCTGGCGACCGACGGAGTGGAGGACGTCCACGACCTGCATGCCTGGACGATCACCTCGGGCATGCCGGTGCTCTCGGCGCATGTGGTCGTCAGCTCGGAGGCGCTGAGCTCGATAGGCCACGAGAAGATGCTCCACGAGCTGCAGGGCTGCCTCGGTGACCACTTCGACGTGGAGCACTGCACCTTCCAGTTGGAGCCGACCGGGCACGCGGAGCACGAGCCGCACCTCTGCCACTGACACGGTGGCCGCTGAGCCGTGGCCGCTGAGCCAGGGCTGACGAGCGGTGGCTGATGAGGCGTCCGGGGCTGGTGGGGCGCATTCCGCTGTGAGTGCGCCGGGGGACGCAGCGCTACGGCGCACGCCCCACGCCCTGCCCCTCCCCGCACCGGCAAGGACGATTTTCGGCCCATCGCGCCGGGCACGATCTGCTCCTGGGTCCCTCTTCCGGCGTCGAGCGGCGCCGTCCGCGCTCCGCGCTGTCGCGCGGGGACATGCGGGCACGCCGCGAAGTGCCGGGAGTGCCGGATTCGTACGGCAGACTTGGGGCGCGAAGACCGATGTGAAGGATGGGTATGCCGATCACACCTGCCACCGCGACGCACAACCCGTCGAACGGCACCGCAGACGCGATTTTGCTGGAACTGGTCGACGAGGACGGCGTGACGATCGGCACCGCGGAGAAGCTCGCCGCCCACCAGCCACCCGGACAGCTGCACCGCGCGTTCTCCGTGTTCCTCTTCGACGAGTACGGCCGGCTGCTGCTCCAGCAGCGCGCTCTGGGCAAGTACCACTCCCCCGGTGTGTGGTCCAACACCTGCTGCGGCCACCCCTACCCCGGCGAGGCGCCCTTCGCGGCGGCGGCGCGCCGGACCTTCGAGGAACTCGGCGCCTCCCCGTCCCTGCTTGCCGAGGCGGGCACGGTCCGCTACAACCACCCGGACCCGGAGTCCGGTCTTGTGGAGCAGGAGTACAACCACCTCTTCGTCGGCATGGTGCAGGCCGTACTGCGGCCGGATCCGGAGGAGGTGGCGTCGACTGCGTTCGTGACCCCGCCCGAGCTGGCGGAGCGGCATGCCAAGGACACGTTCTCGTCCTGGTTCATGACCGTCCTGGACGCGGCCCGGCCGGCGGTCAGGGAGCTGACGGGAGAGTCGGCCGGCTGGTGACGAGGACGCTGTGACGAGGCCCCTGACGGCAGGACCGGACAGGCCTCAGGGGAAGCGTGCGGGCTTGAGCGGCAGGGCGGCCCAGATCACCTTGCCGCCGCTCGCGGTGTATTCGACGTCACACATGCCGCCCGCCTCCCGGGTGACCTCGCGCACCAGGAGCAGTCCGCGGCCGCCGGTCCGGCCGTGGTCGGCCTCCAGCGCGGTGGGCCGGTACGGGTGGTTGTCCTCCACGGCCACGCGCAGCCACTCCGCCCCGACGGCCAGTTCGACGGCGACAGTCGGCGACAGCACCGCCGCGTGCTTCACGGCGTTCGTCACCAGCTCCGAGACGATCAGCAGCAGCCCCTGGGCCAGGTCGTCCGAGACCGGCACACCCTGACGCAGCAGCAGGTCCCGTACGGCGTGCCGCGCCTGCGGGACCGAGGCGTCGACCGCCGGCGCGGTGAACCGCCAGACCCCCTCGTACGGCAGCGGATCCGCGGGCCCCGGGGCACCGCGCCGCCCTGTGGACGTGGGCCGGACCCACGCCCCTCGTCGTCCATCGTCCGGTCGCCACCCTCGCGCTCGATTGTCGCCACGTCTCGAGTGTTGGCAACGATGCGCTCCGCACCCCGGGGCTGAACAGAAGTCAGCAAGTATCGAGCACTTCTGACCGTTGGCGTATGACACGGTCAGTTGTGGGACTGGTCCTGTCCCTGTTGTGCCGTCTCGGCGAACTATTCGGGTTGTACGGGTTTGCCTTGGGGATAGCATCCGGCGCATGGAGCCGCAGCTGCTGAACAGCGTGACCGACTCGGTCGCCACCGTCGTCATCCGTCATCCTCGGAAGCGCAACGCCATGACGGCCGCGATGTGGCGCTCGCTGCCGCCGCTGTTGGAGGGGCTGGCCGGCGATCCGGCCGTCCGGGCGCTGGTGCTCACCGGCGAGGGCGGGACGTTCTGCGCCGGGGCCGACATCTCGACGCTCCAGGCCTCGCCGGAGGAGGCACCGGGTCTCGCCGTGCGGGCCGAGGAGGCGCTCGCCGCGTTTCCGAAGCCGACGCTGGCCGCGGTGCGCGGGCACTGTGTGGGCGGCGGGGCACAGCTGGCGGCGGCCTGTGACCTGCGGTTCGCCGAGGAGGGGGCACTGTTCGGCGTGACCCCCGCGAAGCTCGGCATCGTGTACCCGGCGTCCTCGACCCGGCGGCTGGTGTCCCTGGTGGGTCCGGCCACCGCCAAGTACCTGCTGTTCTCCGGTGAGCTGATCGACACGGAGCGGGCACTGCGCGCCGGTCTGGCCGACGAGGTACTGCCCGAGGGTGAACTCGGCAAGCGGGTCGCCGAGTTCACCCGGATCCTGGTGTCCCGTTCGCAGCTGACGCAGGCGGCGGCGAAGGAGTTCGCGAACGGCGGCACGGACCGCGACGCGCACTGGGCCGGGCAGGCACGCTCGAGCGGCGACACCGCGGAGGGCGTCGCCGCGTTCCTTGAGCGCAGGCAGCCGCGATTCGGCTGGAGTGTGTCTACGTCAGGATGACGTCGGCGTGCGACCGGAGCAGTTCGACGAGGTGCGCGGGGGCCTTCTCGGGCGATCCGGCGTCGTAGGGAGGCTGCGGATCGTACTCGGTGACGAGCTGGACCAGCTGGGCGTGTTCGTCGCCCGCGATCCGGCCGAGCAGGGTCAGTCCCATGTCGATGCCGGAGGAGACGCCGGCCGCGGTGACGTACTTGCCGTCGGTGACGACCCGCTCCCCCGTGGGCTCGGCGCCGAAGCGCTTCAGCTCCTCAAGGGTCAGCCAGTGGGAGGTCGCGCGGCGGCCCCGGAGGAGTCCGGCGGCGGCCAGCAGCAGCGAGCCGGTGCACACGGACGTCGTCCAGGTGCTGCCGGTGTCGGCCGCGCGCAGCCAGTCCAGGAGCGGCTCGTGCGCCATCAGCGCCTCCTGACCCGGGCCACCGGGCACGACGACGATGTCCGGGTTCGGCACGTCGGCCAGGGCCCGGTCGGCGACCACGGCGAGGTTCCCCGTGTCGTTCCGTACGGGGCCGGTCCGCTCGGCGACGAAGACCGTCTCGGCGTCCGGGAGGCGGCCGAGGGTTTCGTAGGGGCCGACGGCGTCGAGGGCGGTGAAGCGGTCGTAGAGCACGATGGCGATCTGCATGGGGTGGTCCCTTCTGGTCGGGTGAGGAGCTCAGGGCGTGGTCGCCGCGGGGCGGAAGCGGCGGCGGTACTCGGCCGGGGGCGTCCCGAGGGCTTTGACGAAGGCCCGGCGCATGGCCTCGGGGGTGCCGTAGCCGCTGGTGCGGGAGATCTCCTCGATGCCGTCGGTGGTGTCCTCCAGGAGACGGCGGGCGTGTTCGAGCCGGACGCGGTCCACGTACCGCCCGGGCGTCATACCGGTCTCGGCCCGGAAGGCGCGGGCGAAGTGGCGGGGTGACAGTCGGGCGCGGGCGGCGAGCGCCTCCACGCAGAGGTCGGCATCCGGGCTTTCGGTGATGAACCGCTGGACGTCCCGGAGGGGCTCGCGGTGCGCGGTCTGCGCTTCCAGCTGGGCGCTGAACTGGGCCTGGTTCCCGGGACGGCGCAGGAAGACCACCAGGTGGCGGGCGATGGCCAGGGCGATGTCCCGGCCCAGGTCCTCCTCGACCAGGGCCAGGGCGAGGTCGATACCGGCGGTGACACCGGCCGAGGTGGCGATGTGCCCGTCGCGTACGTAGACGGGGTCGGGGTCGATCTCGACGGCCGGGTGGTCGCGGGCCAGCCGGTCGCAGTACGCCCAGTGCGTCGTGGCGCGGCGGCCGTCCAGGAGCCCGGCCGCGGCGAGCACCGCAGCGCCGGTGCACACGGAGACCAGGCGCACGGCACGCGGCCCGTGCTCGCGCACCCACCCGACCAGGCGCGGGTCGGGGTCCAGGGAACCCGGACCGCCGGGGACGAGCAGGGTGTGCGGGTCGGCCGCGTCGTCCAGGGACCCGTCGGGCACGACGGTCAGGCCGCTGGTGGTCCGCACGGGCGCGCCGTCCGGGGAGGCCGTGCGGATCCGGTATGTCCCCGGGGAGAGCAGCTCCGCGCCCGCGAAGACCTCCACGGGCCCCGTGACGTCGAGACTCTGCACGCCGTCGAAGAGGACGGCGAGAACGGTGCGCTGGGCCATGCCCTTGATTCTTCGCGGGCCCGGAGTGCGGCCGCAATGACGAATTTCCCACCTTTTCTGCCATGGGATGTGCGGCTCCGGAGGGCATACCAAGCGGTTGGTAACCTGCCGGGCATGACTACTGCCGCCTTTGAGCCGCTCGCCGGCCGACGCTGCCAGAACGTGCTCAACTCCCTGCACGCGACGCACTACTTCTCGCCGGATCTGGGACGGGAAGTGGGTGCTGCCGGGATCACCCATCCCCACGCCGTGAACTTCGCCGTGCGGGCCGCCGCGTTCGGACCGGTGGGGCCCGGTGCGGTGGCGGCGGCCTTCTACAACTACAAGTACGAGCTGGTGGCCCGGCATGTGCCGGCGGTGTGGGAGAGCGCCACGCCCGGCCAGGTGCTGGCGGCACGCGCGCGTGCGGTCGACGCGACCCTGCGGCGCCTGCTGGGCGAAGAGGCCCTGGCGTCGGCGGAGATGGCCGAGGCCGCGCGGCTCGCGCTGCGCGCCACCGAGGCCTGTTCGCGCGGCGCGAGGCCGCTGTACGCAGCCCACGCCGATCTGCCCGTCCCCGAGGAGCCGCATCTCGCGTACTGGCACGCGGCGACCCTGCTGCGCGAGCACCGGGGCGACGGGCACCTGGCCGCCCTGATGTCCGCCGGGCTGGACGGCCTCGAGGCGATGGTGACCCACACGGCGACGGGCAAGGGCATGGCGCCGAAGTGGGTGTTCACCACCCGGGGCTGGAGCCAGGAGGACTGGGACGCGGCGACGGACCGGCTGCGTGAGCGCGGGCTGCTGGACACGACCGGCGAGCTCTCCGAGCGGGGGGTCGCCCTGCGCGAGGAGATCGAGCGGGAGACGGACCGGCTCGACCGGGCGCCGTACGAGCACCTGGGCCCGGAGGGCGTGGCCCGGCTGACCGAGCTGGGCGCCGGTTTCGCGCAGGCCGCGTTCGTGGCCGGGGCCTTTCCGGCGGATCTGATCGGCAAGGGCTGAGGGCTCGGTCGCACCGGCTGTGGACCACTCCCGAGCACGCGTGTTCGGTCGTGACGCATGGTGAAGCGTGAGTGAGGTACCCGCTCCTAACCGGCCAGTGCGGTCGGGAGAGGAAAGGGGAATGAACGTGTTCCGTGCTATCGCAGACGTGCTGCGCCAGATCGGCGGCGCCATCGCCACCGTCGTAACGCTGCCCTTCCGGGCCCTGGCCCGGCTCTTCGGCGGGGCCTCGTCCTCCACCCGCAGCCGCAGGGCCTGACCGGGGGCCGCCGGCGACCTGCCGGGGGTCACGCCCTGGACCCCGAGTGTCGGTGTCACCTGCCACAATTGCCGCGCAACCTCAGTGGAGAAGGCGGTACGGGATCGTGACGACACCCGGGTCCAACGGGTCCATCAACGCAGGGACCATCGAAGGCAGGATCGCCGAGGAGCTCGGCGTACGGGAGCGGCAGGTCAGGGCCGCCGTGGAACTGCTCGACGGCGGTTCCACGGTGCCCTTCATCGCTCGCTACCGCAAGGAAGCGACCGAGATGCTCGACGACGCGCAGCTGCGCACGCTCGAGGAGCGGCTGCGCTATCTGCGGGAGCTGGAGGAGCGGCGGGCGGCGATCCTGGAGTCGGTGCGCGAGCAGGGCAAGCTCACCGAGGAGCTGGAGGCACGGATCCGGGGCGCCGAGACGAAGGCGCGCCTGGAGGACATCTACCTCCCGTACAAGCCCAAGCGGCGCACCAAGGCGCAGATCGCCCGCGAGGCGGGGCTCGAGCCGCTGGCGGAGGGGCTGCTCGGCGATCCGGGCGTCGAGCCCCTCGCCGCGGCCGCCGCGTTCGTCGACGCCGACAAGGGCGTGGCCGATCCGCAGGCCGCCCTCGACGGCGCCCGGGCGATCCTCACCGAGCGGTTCTCGGAGGACGCCGACCTGATCGGCGAGCTGCGCGAGCGCATGTGGGTACGCGGACGGCTGGCCGCCAAGGTGCGGGACGGCAAGGAGGAGGCGGGGGCGAAGTTCGCCGACTACTTCGACTTCGCCGAGCCGTTCACCGAGCTGCCCTCGCACCGCGTGCTGGCCATGCTGCGCGGCGAGAAGGAGGACATCCTCGAACTGGCCCTGGAGCCCGAGGAGGCCACGGACGGCCCGTCGTCCTACGAGGGGATCGTCGCGAACCGGTTCGGGATCGCCGACCGGGGCCGGCCCGGGGACAAGTGGCTCAAGGACACCGTCCGTTGGGCATGGCGCACGCGCATCCTCGTGCACCTCGGCATCGACCTGCGGCTGCGGCTGCGCACGGCCGCCGAGGACGAGGCGGTGCGGGTCTTCGCGGCGAACCTGCGCGACCTGCTGCTCGCGGCCCCGGCGGGTACGCGCGCGACGCTCGGCCTGGACCCCGGCTTCCGTACGGGTGTGAAGGTCGCCGTGGTGGACGCCACCGGCAAGGTCGTCGCCACGGACGTCATCCACCCGCACGTCCCGGCCAACCGCTGGGACGAGGCCGTCGCCAAGCTGGCCCGGCTCGCCAAGGAGCACGCGGTCGAGCTGGTCGCCATCGGCAACGGCACGGCGTCCCGCGAGACCGACAAGCTCGCCGGGGAGCTGATCACCAAGCACCCGGAGCTGAAGCTCACGAAGGTGATGGTGTCCGAGGCCGGCGCGTCCGTGTACTCGGCGTCCGCGTTCGCCTCGCAGGAGCTGCCCGACATGGACGTGTCGCTGCGCGGTGCCGTGTCGATCGCGCGCCGGCTGCAGGACCCGCTGGCCGAGCTGGTGAAGATCGACCCGAAGTCGATCGGCGTCGGCCAGTACCAGCACGACCTGTCCGAGCTGAAACTGTCGCGTTCGCTGGACGCGGTGGTGGAGGACTGTGTGAACGGCGTGGGCGTGGACGTCAACACGGCGTCGGCCCCGCTGCTCGCCCGGGTCTCCGGCATCACCTCCGGGCTCGCGGAGAACATCGTGGCGCACCGGGACACCAACGGGCCGTTCACGTCCCGGGGCGGGCTGAAGAAGGTGGCGCGGCTCGGTCCCAAGGCGTACGAGCAGTGTGCGGGCTTCCTTCGGATCCGCGGCGGTGACGACCCGCTGGACGCCTCCAGCGTGCACCCGGAGGCTTACCCGGTCGTGCGGCGCATGGTGAAGACCAGTGGCCAGGAGGTCGGCGCGCTCATCGGCAACACCGGTGCGCTGCGCTCGCTGAAGCCGCAGGACTTCGTGGACGAGACGTTCGGTCTGCCGACCGTCACCGACATCCTGAAGGAGCTGGAGAAGCCGGGCCGCGACCCGCGGCCGGGCTTCAAGACGGCCTCCTTCCAGGAGGGCGTGGAGAAGATCTCCGACCTGGCGGCCGGGATGGTCCTGGAGGGCGTCGTGACGAACGTCGCCGCGTTCGGGGCGTTCGTCGACGTCGGTGTGCACCAGGACGGTCTGGTGCACGTCTCCGCGATGTCGAAGACGTTCGTCAAGGATCCGCGGGACGTGGTGAAGCCCGGGGACATCGTCAAGGTGAAGGTCCTCGACGTCGACATCCCGCGCAAGCGGATCTCGCTGACGCTGCGTCTGGACGACGAGGCGGCGGCCTCGCAGGGCCAGGGCGGCGGTTCCGGTGAGCGCGGTGAGCGCCGGCAGCGGGGTGGGCGTCCGCCGCAGCAGCGGCAGGGCGGCCGTGGCGGCGGCGGTGGTGGCCGTGGCGGCGGTTCGCGTCAGGCACCCCCGCCCGCCAACAGCGCGATGGCCGACGCGTTGCGCCGCGCGGGGCTGACTGATCCCAAGGGCGGCAAGCGCTGACCGCTCCGTCGGAGAGGCCGTGGGGAGCTGCGGGCCCGTTGTGGCTGGCCGCGCAGTTCCCCGCGCCTCTGGAAAGGGCGCTGCGCGCCGCTTTCCGCGGCTCCATCGGGCGTCCGGCGAGCGGGAGTTCCTGCTGGCCGGCGACCTGGAGTTCGACGTCACTCGCCTGACGACCCGTCAGCGTTCGGTCACCTTGCCGTCCGCCACCTCCAGGCGGCGCGTCACATGGACGGCGTCCAGCATGCGGCGGTCGTGTGTGACCAGCAGGAGGGTGCCCTCGTAGGCGTCGAGGGCCGACTCCAGCTGCTCGATGGCGGGCAGGTCGAGATGGTTGGTCGGCTCGTCGAGGACCAGGAGGTTGACGCCCCGGCCCTGGAGCAGGGCCAGGGCGGCTCTCGTGCGCTCGCCCGGGGAGAGGGTCGCCGCGGGGCGCAGCACGTGTTCCGACTTGAGGCCGAACTTGGCCAGGAGGGTGCGGACCTCGACCGGTTCGGTGTCCGGGACGGCTGCGCGGAAGGCTTCGAGCAGGGCCTCCTGGCCGTGGAACAGCTTGCGGGCCTGGTCGACCTCGCCCAGCAGGACACCGGAGCCGAGCGCGGCGTGCCCGGCGTCGAGCGGGAGACGGCCGAGCAGGGCGGCGAGCAGCGTTGACTTGCCTGCGCCGTTCGCGCCGGTCACCGCCACCCGGTCCGCCCAGTCGATCTGGAGGGACACCGGGCCGAGGACGAAGCCGCCCCGGCGCACCTCGGCGTCCCGCAGGGTCGCGACGACGGCGCCCGAGCGCGGGGCCGACGCGATCTCCATGCGCAGTTCCCACTCCTTGCGCGGCTCCTCGACGACGTCAAGACGCTCGATCATGCGCTGGGTCTGCCGGGCCTTCGCGGCCTGCTTCTCGCTGGCCTCGCTGCGGAACTTGCGGCCGATCTTGTCGTTGTCGTTGCCCGCCTTGCGGCGCGCGTTCTTCACGCCCTTGTCCATCCAGGACCGCTGCGTCTGGGCCCGGTCCTGGAGGGCCGCCTTCTTGTCGGCGTACTCCTCGTACTCGTCGCGGGCGTGCCGGCGGGCGACGTCCCGTTCCTCCAGGTAGGCCTCGTAGCCACCGCCGAAGAGGTTGATCTGCCGCTGTGCCAGGTCGAGTTCGAGGACCTTGGTGACGGTGCGGGTGAGGAACTCGCGGTCGTGGCTGACGACCACCGTGCCGGCGCGCAGGCCGCTCACGAAGCGCTCCAGGCGCTCCAGGCCGTCCAGGTCGAGGTCGTTGGTCGGCTCGTCGAGGAGGAAGACGTCGTAGCGGGAGAGCAGCAGGGAGGCGAGGCCGGCGCGGGCGGCCTGGCCGCCGGACAGGGACGTCATCGGCTGGTCCAGGTCGACCGCGAGGCCGAGGGTGTCGGCGACCTCCTCGGCGCGTTCGTCGAGGTCGGCGCCGCCGAGGCCGAGCCAGCGCTCCAGGCTGGTGGCGTAGGCGTCGTCGGCGCCCGGGGCGCCGTCAACCAGGGCCTGGGTCGCCTCGTCCATGGTTCGCTGGGCCTCGGCGACGCCGGTGCGGCGGGCCAGGAACGCCCGGACGGTCTCGCCGGGCCGGCGCTCCGGTTCCTGCGGGAGGTGTCCGACGGTGGCGGTCGGCGGGGACAGGCGCAGTTCACCCTGCTCGGGTGCGATGAGTCCGGCGAGCATCCTGAGCAGGGTGGACTTGCCGGCGCCGTTGGCTCCGACCAGGCCGATCACATCGCCGGGCGCGACGACGAGGTCGAGCCCGGTGAACAGGGAGCGGTCGCCGTGGCCGGCGGCGAGGTTCTTGGCGACGAGGGTGGCAGTCATCAGGTCGCCGATTTTAATGGGCCGCTCAGCGGGTCACCGCCGTCGCCAGGACACTTCCGGAGGTGCGCGCCACGACGTAGGACCGCCCCTTCACCGCCCCGGCGTCGAGAGCGATGCGGTGGCGGCCGGGTTCGAGGACGCCGTCGAAGATCTCGTGGGTGTGGGTGCGGGAGAGCCGGTCGAGGCGGTACGCGGTGAGGGCGACCCGGCAGGCGGAGGTGACCTCGATGTCCGCCGCGTTGCCGGCTGCGGTCAGGCCGGTGAGGCGGCGCTGTACCACCGTGCCCCGGTCCAGGGCGTGTTCGATCTGGGCCACGAGGAGGGGGACGATCGGGGCCAGACCGTCGACGTAGGCGACGGGGACCTCGGCCTCCTCGAAGGCGCGGCGGACGGCGGCACGGTCCCGCTCGCCGGTCGCGCGGCCGAAGGCGACGGCGCCGTAGGCGCGCAGTTCGTCGGCGGGCACCCCGTCGGCGTCGTGGGCGATGTCGGCGCCGACGCCGATGGTGCGTAACGCCGCGGCGAGCTTGGCCAGGACGGCGACGCGGGCGCCGATCAGCAGGACGCGGCGCCGGGTGTCCGGGGCGGAGCCGTTCAGCAGGGCGCTCAGGGCCGCCCGGTACTCGGCGCCGTGGAAGCGGAACGGGCCGATGCCGTGGTAGCCGTTGAGGTCGAGGTCGGCTTGTTCGTCGGTCTGCCAGGCGAAGTCCCGCCAGATGAAGTCCTCGCCGTCCCGCCGGATGACCGCGGTGACGGCTCCGCAGGCCAGATCCTCGCACTCGGGGCAGCCGTAGACGACGTAGCGGCCGCCGGGCAGGGGTGCCGGGCTTTCCAGGAGCAGGCTGCGGACCTGTGCGGTGAAGATGGCGGGTGGGACGTCGGAGGCGAGCGGGGAGACCGCGTCGAGGTCGGAGAGCCGGAACAGCAGCGGGCGTCCGTCGACGATGAAGTCCACGAAGTCCCGGTGGACCTGGTAACCACCGTCGTGGAGAACTCCGCCGGCCCGCATCGCGGGAGCCAGGCCGAAGGTCGCGTATTCGGCACACATGCTGTGAGTATCCCCATACTGCGCGTGATGTGAGCACGGCATGACATATTCCGCTACGGTCCCGGGATGGCGGGCGAGCGAAGTGACGAGATCGTGGTGGTCGGTGGCGGGGTCGTCGGGCTGACGACCGCGGTGGTGCTGGCCGAACGCGGGCTGCGGGTGCGGGTGTGGACACGGGATGCCGTCGAGGCGACCACCTCAGCGGTGGCGGGGGCGCTGTGGTGGCCGTACCGGATCGAGCCGGTCGGGCTCGCGCGTGAGTGGGCGCTGCGGTCGCTGGACGTGTACGAGGAGCTTGCGGCGCGGTCCGGACAGACCGGCGTACGCATGGTCGAAGGGGTACTGGGCGAGACCCGCCTCGACGAGGTCGGCGGGTGGCTGGCGGGGCGGGTGCCGGGGCTGCGGCCGGCCACGGCCGGTGAGTACACGGGGACGGGCGTCCGGGCACGGTTGCCGCTGATCGACATGCCGGCTCATCTGCCGTGGCTGCGGGAGCGGTTCGTGGCGGCCGGCGGGGTGGTCGAGGCTCGTACGGTGTCCTCGTTCGCGGAGGCCGAAGCGCCGGTCGTGGTCAACTGCACGGGGCTGGGGGCGCGGGAGCTGGTGCCGGATCCGTCCGTGCGGCCCGTACGCGGGCAACTGGTGGTCGTGGAGAACCCCGGGATCGACACGTGGCTCGTCTCCGCCGACGCGGCCGGGGACTACGCCTACCTGTTTCCGCAGCCAGGCGGGCTCGTCCTCGGCGGTACGGCGGAGGAGGACGCGTGGTCGCCGGAGCCCGACCCCGCGACGGCCGAGGCCATCGTCCGCCGCTGCGCGGCGCTGCGGCCGGAGATCACCGGCGCACCCGTCCTGGAACACCGGGTCGGACTCCGCCCGACCCGCCCCGCGGTCCGCCTGGAACGCGACGCCCTGCCGGACGGCCGGCTCCTGGTGCACAACTACGGCCACGGCGGCGCGGGCGTCACGGTGGCATGGGGGTGCGCGGAGGAGGCGGCGCGGCTGGTGTGCGACGGAGGCGAGGGGGCACCGCGCGGCTGACCGCCCCGGCCGGTGCAAGGGGCGGACGCCGCCGGGCGAAGGCAGCCGGGCCGCTCGGCCCGGATCGCCCCGCACCAGCCGCACCAGCCGCACCAGCCGCACCAGCCGCCAGAGTCACGCGCCGGCGGCTGGCCCCGGCGCCGTGGAGCCCGAAGCACCCCGGCCGAACACGCCCTGGCCGCGAAAAGCCGGATGCCCCCGGCCCGAGGCATCGGAGCTGTCAGGCTCCGACGCCCCTGGCGGGGGCATCCGGCAGGGGTCGCCCGGGTCAGTGCTTGCCGATGGGGTCGCCCTCGACGTCCGGGCCGCGGCCCGGGCCGACACGGAACTCGAAGTCGCCGTCGTACTTCTTGTGGCCTTCCATGACGGCCATCTCGACGGCCTCGGAACCCATCTGCTCACGCACCATCACCGGGTCACGGCGCAGGTCCCGCATGAGGGCGATACACATCAAGGTCATCACGACGACGAACGGCGCCGCCGCGAGGATGGTGAGGTTCTGCAGACCTGTCAGCGCGTCGCCCGAGCCGCTGCCGACGAGCAGCATGATCGCGGCCACCGCACCGGTGACGACGCCCCAGAACACCACCACCAGGCGGCCGGGTTCGAGCGCGCCCTTCTGCGAGAGCGTGCCCATGACGATCGACGCGGCGTCGGCACCGGAGACGAAGAAGATACCGACGAGGACCATCACCAGCAGGCTCGTGGCGGTGGCGACGGGGAACTGCTGCAGCACGTCGAAGAGCTGGCCCTCGGGAGTCGCCTCCTTGCCGAGCTTGCTCTCCTCCTGCAACTTCATCGCCGAGCCGCCGAAGATCGCGAACCAGATCAGGCTGACCGTGCTGGGCACGAGGATGACACCGCCGATGAACTGCCGGATGGTCCGGCCCCGGCTGATGCGGGCGATGAACATGCCGACGAACGGCGTCCAGGAGATCCACCACGCCCAGTAGAAGACGGTCCAGCTGCCCAGCCAGTCCGCGACGCCCTCCCCGCCGCTGGCCTCCGTGCGGCCGGCCAGCTGGGGCAGATCGCCGAGGTAGGCGAAGACCGACGTCGGCAGCAGGTCGAGGACGATGATGGTCGGGCCCGCCACGAACACGAACAGGGCGAGGACCAGCGCCAGCACCATGTTGGTGTTGGACAGCCACTGGATGCCCTTCTCCACACCGGAGATCGCGGACGCGACGAAGGCCAGGGTCAGCACCGCGATGATCGCGACGAGCAGTCCGGTGCTGACCTTGTCCATCCAGCCCAGCTCCTGCACTCCGGAGCCGATCTGCAGCGCGCCGAGCCCCAGGGAGGCGGCGGAGCCGAAGATGGTCGCGACGATCGCGAGGATGTCGATGACGCGGCCGGCGGTCCCGTTGGCGTGCTTCTTGCCGATGAGCGGGGTGAAGACGGCGCTGATGGTCTGGCGGCGCCGCCTGCGGAAGGTGCTGTAGGCGATGGCGAGGCCCACCACGGCGTAGATCGCCCAGGGGTGGAGCGTCCAGTGGAACAGGGTGGTGGCCATGGCCGTCTCCATGCGTTCGCCGGAGTCAGCCGGATTCGTGCCGGGCGGGGCCGTCGAGTAGTGCGACAGCGGCTCGCTCACGCCGTAGAACATCAGGCCGATGCCCATGCCCGCGCTGAACATCATCGCGACCCAGGACACCGTGCGGAACTCGGGCTCCTCACCCTCCGCGCCGAGGTGGATACGGCCGTAACGGCTGGCCGCGATCCAGAGGGCGAACACGACGAAGCCGGAGGCGGCGAGCATGAACGCCCAGCCACCGTTGTGCATCAGCCCGCTGAGCATGCTGGTGGAGACGGATTCGAGCGAGTCGGTCGCCGTGGCGCCCCAGATCACGAAGGCGAGGGTGAGCGCCGCCGTGACACCGAAGACGATCCGGTCGGTCTGAGGCCTCTCCTGACCGGGGAGACCCGCTTCCGAACCCGGCAGCGCGCCTCCCCCATGGGGATCGCTCTCGATTGGTCGGTCGTGTGTCACAGGCGGCACCTTTCATTGAACATAGGAGGAAGGTAAATCCTCCGTAACGCCCCTACCACGTGTGGCGCAATTACACCCTTCTCAACATTGCGTTTCGGACTCGGAATCCGTCAGGTGGTACGTGGCTCGCTTGTCGAGCAGCAGCGGGACGAGCGCCCGCAGGGGCTGGCGCAGGGGTACCAGCACACCCTCGGCGTCCCGTCGTACGCGCACACCGTGCAGCGCGAGTTCGTCGCCGACCTCGGCGTACTGCGCGGCGGTGAGCCGGTAGCCGCAGGGCGGGTTCTGGATCACCTCGGCGGGTTCGGGCGCGTCGTTGTCGGCGCCGCCGACGTAGACCGGGCCGGTGGCCGCCCAGCCGGCGAGCCGGGCCTTGACCGTGGTGGCCTCGATGCGGCCCCGCCGCTGCTCTGTGTATCCGAACAGGCCCTTGAGCGCGTCCAGTTGGGAGGTGACCCGGCGCCGGTTGTTCAGCGCCTCGTCCGCCTTCTCCGCTTCGGTGAGCGGGTCGACCCGGCTCTCGATGAGCAGTCCGACCGCATGCTTCACACCGGACATATTGCGCAGAATGCGCTCCTGCCCGTCTCCGGCGACCTGTTTGACCGGCTCGCCGGTTTCGGGGTCGGTCCAGATGCCGTAGGTGCCGGTCGAGTGGCCGGCCCGCTGCGCCGCGGGGCGGACGTAGGCCTCGGAGAGGGTCTTCGCCTCGTCGTGGACCGCGTCGTGGGTGTTGAGGTTGCGCGGCCACAGGTCGAAGAGCGCTTTGTCGTAGTACTGGGGTGTTGCTCCGTATTCGTGCAAGTCGTAGATGATGTCGGGGCGCTGGTCACGGATGAGTGCGGCCAGGGCGCGGCCCTCGGCGGTCTTGAGGGCCAGGTGGTCGCGGTTGATGTCGACGCCGTCGCTGTTGCCGCGCGTGTTCGCGGCCCGGCCGTCGGGGTTGGCGGTGGGCACGACGAGGACGGTGGTGCGGTCCAGGAAGCGCCGGGTGCGGCTGTCGCGGGCGTGGGCGAGATCCCGGACGGTGGTCAGACAGGCTTCGCGGCCGGAGGGTTCGTCGCCGTGCTGGCTGCACACGAGGAGCACCTTGTTCGGGCTCGGCCGGGTGCCGATCTTGACGAGCTGGAGCGGGCGGTTCTGCTTCGTCGTACCGAAGCGGGTCATGGAGACCCGGCTGCTCGACCGGTCGACGGCCTTCAGGAAGTCCTGCTCCTCGGGCTGGGTGGTCCAGCGGGCGCCGTCGGTCCGCTCGAAGCCGGTGCGCGGCGGGGAGCCGGTCGCCGTGGCCGCCTGGGCGGGGACGGCGACCAGGGATGCGGCGAGGGCGGCGGTCAGGGTCAGGGCACGGACGCGGTTCACTGGGTTCCCTCCGGGACGCGGTGGGTGGTGCGCGGTTCCCGTACGCCGTCCAGGAGCGCGGCGACGGGCGTGGTGAGCGCGGCACCCGCGGTGGCGCGGGCGAAGGCGGCGGGTCCGCCGACGAACGGCACGTCGGCCGAGGTGCGGGACAGGTCGAGCGAGAGCTTCGGCGTGTCGGCGGGAGGGTCGATGAGGCCCTTGTCGGTGCCCGCGACGATCAGCGCCAGACGGTGCCCCTTCGGGACGACGTGGTCGGTCGCCGCCAGGTCGAGGGTGATCGTGTAGCGCTTGCCCGGGGTGAGCGGGGAGCCCTTGTCGTCCGAGGCGTGGTTGCCGAGGTCGGCCCAGCCGCGGCTGACGACCGTGTAGTCGACGTCGGCGGTCTTGGCCTTCGCCTCCTTGAAGCAGGAGCTGTCGCCGGCGGTGCTCGCGCCCCAGCAGGTGCGGTTCGTGAGGGTGGTGATGCCTTCGCCGGCGTCGGCGTAGTCGCGGATGGTGTCGGGGCCGATGTCCACGAGGACGGCGGAGAGGTGGGCCGTCGGGGTGGAGGGCCTCGCGGTGACGGTGACCTCGGAGGAGCCGGACAGACGCAGGTCGCGGGTGAGCGGGCCGGTGGCGAACCCGGCCTTCTCCGGCGTCGGCTTGTCGATCCGGGCGGCCCAGTCGGTCTCGCTCAGTGCCGGGTCGTCGGTGAGGGTCTCGGTGCCGTGGCCGCGGTGCAGGCCGAGGGTGCCGACGCCGGCCTGGGTGCCCCGGTCGGGACGCAGAGTCGTGGCGCGGGTGCCGGTCGGCGGCCAGATCTTGGAGGTGCTCCACTGGTCAGGACGGCGTTCGATGTCCGCCATGGGCTCGCGGTCGATGCCGTTGTCGTAGCCCATGAGTTCGTGGTCGAACCAGCGGTGCAGGGTGTCGACCCAGGTGGCGCGGCGGAAGTCGAAGGGGTCGACGTGGCCGGTCTGGGAGAGCCAGATCTTGCGCTCGACGCCGTGCTTCGCGAGGGCGTCCCACCACTGGCCGACGTGCTTCAGGCGCACGTTGAGGTCCTGCATGCCATGGATCAGGAAGACGCTGGCCCTGACCTTCCTCGCGTCCTTCACGTAGTCGCGCTCGGTCCACAGCGGGGTCCGGTCGCCGGTGCGCGGGGCCCCGTCGACGAGTTTCTGCTGCACGGCACCGCACTTCTCACGGGCGTCGGGGCTGTTGACGTAGTCGGACAGCCACTCGGGGCCGGAGTCGTAGAGCGGGGCGCCCTGCTGGAAGTAGTAGTCGTACCAGGAGGAGATGGCGCTGATCGGGACGATGGTCTTCAGGCCCTTGACGCCGGTGGCGGCGACGCCGTTGGCGATGGTGCCGTCCCAGCTCTTGCCGATCATGCCGGTGCGGCCGTTGGTCCAGGCGGCCTTGGCGCGGGTGGTGCCGGTGCGGGTCGTGTAGGCCTTGGCGCGGCCGTTCAGCCAGTCGACGACGGCCTTGGCCGACTGGATGTCGGAGCGGCCGCCGACGTCGTCGCAGCCGTCGGAGCGGTTGGTTCCGGCCAGGTCGACGCCGACGAAGGCGTAGCCGCGGGGCACGAAGTAGTTGTCGTAGTACAGCGGCATCTGGACGACGTCGCCGTTCGCGTCGTACGTCTTCTTCTGGCTCTCGTTGCCGCGCCCGCAGCAGGAGTAGTACGGGCTGGCGTCCATGATGACGGGGACCTTGCGGCCCTGCCGGGCGGGTTCGCGGGGGCGGACGATGTCGACGGCGACCCGGTCGGCCTTTCCGTCGCTGTCGCCGTCGAGTCCGGTGTCCACCCAGACGGCCTCGCGGATGGCCTTGTCGTACGAGTAGACGGGTTCGCTCCCGCGCGGGGCGGCCTGCGCCGCGGCCGGGGTGAGCAGGGTGGCCAAGAGGGCGGCCGTGGCCGCCGTCGCGAGCGGTCTCCAGGTCGTGAAGCGCGTGCGTTTCGGCATGCGCCGGACGCTACATCGGTGAACTCCTGTTCAGAAGAGGGCAGCTGACGGACCGGCGTGTCCGGGAGGGGCCCGAGGGGCGGGTGCCTCATGTCGGCCGAATGGCGATCGTGTGACAGCAGGGGCCATGGACATGACTAGTGACACAGGGAGTCAATAGGCTCCGTACAGACTTCGGGACCTACGACTTGGAGCCTTGCGTGCACCGCAGAATCATCGCGCCGGGAGCCCTGGCAGCGGCCGTTCTCCTGCTGGCGATCCCGGCGTCGGCCGCGCCCCACTCCCCCGGCGCGCCGGGCATCGGTGACCCCTATTACCCGGCCTACGGGAACGGCGGATACGACGTCTCCCACTACGACCTGAGGCTGAAGTACCAGCCGGCCACGGACGAACTGGAGGGCACGGCGACCCTCGTGGCCCGCACCACGCAGGAGCTGTCGAGCTTCAACCTGGACTTCCTGCTGGACGTCGGCGAGGTACGCGTCAACGGCGCGAAGGCCTCCTTCGCGACGTCGGGCGAGCACGAACTGGAGATCACGCCGAAGACGCCTCTGGCCAAGGGCGCGGCCGTCACGGTCGTCGTGCGCTACCGCGGGGTGCCGTCGACGAAGCAGGCCTACGGCTTCACCAGCTGGCACCGCACTGCGGACGGCGGAGTCGCCGCGAACGAGCCCGAGGCGGCGGCGTGGTGGTTCCCCGGCAACGACCATCCGCTCGACAAGGCCACCTACGACGTGTCCGTACTGGTTCCGGACGGTACGCAGGCCATCTCCAACGGCACGCTCCAGTCGACGAGTTCACGGCTCGGCTGGACCCGTTGGAACTGGCGCTCGAACAAGCCGCAGGCCACGTACCTCGCCACGCTCGCGGTCGGCAGGTTCGACATCACGACGGGCACGACCGAGAGCGGTATCCCGGTCCTCAACGCCTACAGCAAGGACCTGGGCGACCACGCCGGCGCGGCACGGGCGAGCATCGAACGGACCGGGGAGATCGCGGACTGGCTGTCCGGGTACTTCGGGCCGTACCCCTACAACGCGCTCGGCGGCTACGTACCGAACACCACCACGGGGTACGCGCTGGAGACGCAGACCCGGCCGTACTACAGCCCGCGGCAGTTCGCGAACGGGTCGAACGTGTCCCTCGTCGTCCATGAGATCGCCCACCAGTGGTACGGGGACGACGTGTCCCTCAAGGGCTGGAAGGACATCTGGATCAACGAGGGGTTCGCGCGATACGCGCAGTGGCTGTGGTCCGAGCACGAGGGCGAGGGGACTGCGCAGGAACTCGCCGATTACGTGTACGCCTCGCATCCGGCGGACGACTCGTTCTGGACGGTGAAGCCCGGGGACCCGGGGCCGGAGAACCAGTTCGACGCGGCGGTCTACGACCGGGGCGCGCTGGCCGTCCAGGCGCTGCGCGACGAGATCGGCGACGAGGCGTTCTTCGCGATCCTCAAGGGCTGGCCGCAGAAGTACGCCCATGGCAACGCGTCGGTCGCCGACTTCCGGCGCTACGCCGAGGAGGTGTCCGGGAAGCCCCTGACCGCGCTCTTCGACACGTGGCTGTTCCAGGCGTCCAAGCCGACGGCACCGGCGGCGCGGGCCGCGTCCGTCGCCAAGGCGGCCGGGGCGGTTACGCAGCCGAGGTCGTGGAAGAAGATCGCCGCGACCGACGGGGTGCACGAACACGGGGAGCACGGGAACAGCGGGCACGTGCGCTGACGCGCCTCCTCCCGCACGGCGGTCTACGGTGGGCCCATGCGCGTCCGGCGTATGGGCCCGGGCGGCACGTCGGCCGGCGGGTGAAGGGAGCCGGGCGTGCGGGATGTGGCGATCATCGAGGCACCGTCCGTGCTGGGGCTGCGGCCCACCGGGGTCGAGGGGCTGCCGGAGGCTCTGCTCGGGGCCGGGCTGGCCGAGGGGCTGGGCGCGGTGCGGGCGGGCCGGGTGGAACCGCCCGCGTACGACCCGGTGCGGGATGCGGACACGGGGGTGCTCAACCCGGACGGCATCGCCGGGTACTCCATCGCGTTGGCCGACGCCGTCGGCGGTGTCCTCGTCGTCGGCCGGTTCCCGGTGGTGCTGGGCGGCGACTGCAGCGTGCTCCTCGGCAACCTGCTCGCGCTGCGCCGCCGGGACCGGCACGGGCTGCTCTTCCTCGACGGGCACACCGACTTCTACCAGCCGTCGGCGGAACCCGCCGGTGAGGCGGCCTCCATGGAACTCGCCCTGGCCACCGGGCGCGGCCCACGCGTCCTGACCGACCTGGAGGGCAGGGGTCCCCTGGTACGGGACGAGGACGTCGTCGCGCTGGGGTTCCGGGACACGGAGGAATCCACGGCGTACGGGATGCAGCCGCTGCCGCCCGCGCTGCACACGATGGACCTGGACGCCGTGCGCACCCTCGGGGCGGCCGAATCGGCCCGCCGGGCGGTCGGCCTGCTGACGGGCGACGGCACGGGTGCCGGCTACTGGATCCACCTCGACGTCGACGTACTGGACGACGCGCTCATGCCCGCCGTCGACTACCGACTGCCGGGCGGCCTGACCTGGCAGGAACTGGAGGCCGTCCTGCGCACGGTCCTGTCCGGTGGAGCCGTGGGCCTGGATGTCGCGATCTTCAACCCCCGACTGGATCCGGACGGGTCGATCGCGCGCCGTCTCACGGAGTGCCTGGTGCGGAGCTTCGACGGACAAGGCTGAGCCGGTCCGAGGCGTGCCGCCTCAGTCCCCGTGGTCGTACGCCGTCACCGGTATCCCCTGTGGCACGCACTGCACCGCGCCCAGCCCGAAGTCGTTCGCCGCGCGCCTCCGGTGCCAGGCCCGGTAGGCCCGCTCCGGCTCGGGCCGGCGGCGCGACATCGCCACCACCAAGCCCTTGCCCCAGCCCCCGATGTCGTTGCAGACATGGGCGATGACCGTGACGCCCTTCACCGACGGAACGGTGGCGTCACCCCGGAATGCCTGATCCCCGACATGACGCCACCGTAGACGGGGCCACTGACAGCGGCCCCGGCCCGCTACTTCGTGAACTGTGACAGCTCCTGGTCGGCCGTCGCGGACACCCTGCGGCGGACGCCGAACCAGCCCGCGACCAGCATGGCCGCGATCACGGGGACGAGGAGGAGGGTCTTGCGGCCGACTTCGGGGTCGTTCCACATCATGCCGAGGCAGGCCAGCAGGAAGACGATCGTGGTGATCTCCGCGAACGGGCTGCCGGGGAGGCGGAAGGAGGGGCGGTCGACCAGGCCCGCCTCGGCACGGCGGACGAAGACCAGGTGGCAGATCATGATGATCACCCAGGTGCTGATGATGCCGAGGGAGGCGACGTTCAGCACGATCTCGAAGGCCTGGGCCGGCACCAGGTAGTTCAGGCCGACGCCGAGCACACACACCGCGCAGGTCAGCAGGATGCCGCCGTAGGGGACCTGGCTGCGGTTCATACGGGCCGTGAACTTCGGGGCCGAGCCCGCCATCGCCATCGAGCGGAGGATGCGGCCCGTGGAGTACAGGCCGGAGTTGAGGGAGGACATCGCCGCCGTGAGGACCACCAGGTTCATCACGTCGCCCGCCGCGGGGACGCCGATCTTCGACAGGACCGTGACGAAGGGGCTCTGGTCGCCCGAGTAGGCCGAACCGGGCAGGAGCAGTGCCAGCAGGACGACCGAGCCGACGTAGAAGAGACCGACCCGCCACATGATCGAGTTCACCGCGCGCGGGACGACCTTCTCCGGCTCGGCGGTCTCACCCGCGGCGACACCGACCAGTTCCAGCGCGGCGTACGCGAAGATCACGCCCTGCATGACCAGGACGACGGGCATCATGCCGTTCGGGAAGACGCCGCCGTTCTCCGTGATCACGCTCATGCCCGGCGTCTGGCCGCCCACCTTGTGCTGCGTGGCGAGCAGGAAGATGCCGATGAACATGAAGCCGACGAGCGTGGCGACCTTGATGATCGAGAACCAGAACTCCATCTCGCCGAAGATCTTCACCGAGATCAGGTTCACGGCCAGCACGACCGCGAGGGCGGCCAGCGCGAGCACCCACTGCGGGATGTCGGTGAACAGGCTCCAGTAGTGCGTGTAGAGCGCGATCGCGGTGATGTCGGCGATGCCGGTGGTCGACCAGTTCAGGAAGTACATCCAGCCGGCGACGTAGGCGCCCTTCTCCCCGAGGAACTCGCGCGCGTACGACACGAAGGAGCCCGAGGAGGGGCGGTAGAGCACGAGCTCGCCGAGGGCCTTCACGACGAAGAAGGCGAAGATGCCGCACACCAGGTAGGCGATCGCCAGCGCCGGGCCCGCGCTGTTCAGCCGCCCGCCGGCGCCCAGGAAGAGTCCGGTGCCGATCGCGCCGCCGATGGCGATCATGTTGACGTGGCGGGCCTTGAGGTCCTTGCTGTAGCCGGCGTCCCCCGCGTCCGCGGGCACCTGGGCCGCGTCGCTGGGGGATGCGGCTGCTGCCGTGTTCACGGCGTCCTTGCTCACGGTGGATCCACTTCTCTGGTGCGCCCGAGCGGGTCACGCTCGGCTTTCCGGACGTACATAAGGTCTGCGCCCTCTGTAAGGGCACAGACCGAGGGGCCACCTTCCCCGACTGTGCGCGGCTCACGCGGTGGCATACGTCACAGAGCGCCACTTCTCACACCGCTGTCACATCCGCGGCGGGAGGTTTCACAGCACTGGTGAGACAGCGATACTGCTCCACATGACGACCGACACCGAGGAGCCGACCCTCACGATCGACGAGCTGGCCGCCCGGGCCGGTGTCACGGTGCGCACGGTCCGCTTCTACGGCACGAAGGGGCTGCTGCCGCCGCCGGTGCTCGGCCCCCGGCGGGTGGGTCACTACGGGCGGGAGCACCTGGCCCGGCTGGCGCTGATCGAGGAGTTGCAGCGGCAGGGCATGACGCTGTCGGGCATCGAGCGCTATCTGCGGCAGCTGCCCCCGGATCTGAGCCCGCACGACCTAGCCATCCACCGGGCGGTGGTGGCCTCCTGGGCGCCGGACACCGTCGAGACGGTCACGGGGAAGGAACTGGAGCGACGGGCCGGGCGGCCGCTCGGAGCCGCGGACATCGAGCGACTGGTAGCGATGGGCGTGGTCAGGCCCGGGGACGACGGGTACGAGGCCGACCTCGGTCTGCTCCGGCTGGGCGTCGGGCTGCTGGACGTGCCGCTCTCCCAGGAGGCGATCTTCGCGGCGCGCACGGTTCTCATCGAACACGCGCGCGCCGCGGCCCATGAACTCTCCCAGCTCTTCCGGGGCGAGGTGGCGGAGCGTGACGCCCGGGACGTGCGGTCCCTGTCGGCGCACATGCACCCCCTGGTGGTGCAGGCGCTCCTCACGGCCTTTCAGCGTTCACTGAAGGAAGAGCTGGGAGAGTGGCTCACGGAGCCTTCGGCAGAGCCCTCAGGGGAGTCAGCCCCGGGCTGAGTCGCTGAACCGCTCCCCCTTCTCCGCCTTGTCCACCAGCAGCGCGGGCGGTGCGAACCGGTCGCCGTAGCGCTCGGCGAGTTCACGCGCGCGTGCCACGAAGCCGGGCAGGCCGCCCTCGTAGCCGTTGATGTACTGGAGCACGCCGCCGGTCCAGCCCGGGAAGCCGATGCCGAAGATGGAGCCGATGTTGGCGTCGGCGACCGAGGTCAGCACGCCCTCCTCCAGCAGCCGGACGGTGTCCAGCGCTTCGGAGAAGAGCATGCGCTCCTTCATGTCCTCGAACGGGATCTGATGGCCGGGCTCCGTGTAGTGCTCGCGCAGCCCGGGCCACAGCCCGGCGCGCTTGCCGTCGTCGCCGTAGTCGTAGAACCCGGCGCCGCCGCTGCGGCCCGTGCGGCCGAACTCGTCGACCATGCGGTCGATGACGGCCTCGGCGGGGTGGGCCGTCCAGGTGCCGCCCGCCTCCTCCACGGCGCGCTTCGTCTCGCCCCGGATCTTGCGGGGCAGCGTCAGCGTCAGCTCGTCCATCAGGGACAGCACCTTGGCCGGGTAGCCGGCCTGGGCGGCGGCCTGCTCGACCGACGCGGGCTCGATGCCCTCGCCGACCATGGCGACGCCCTCGTTGATGAAGTGCCCGATGACCCGGGAGGTGAAGAAGCCGCGCGAGTCGTTGACGACGATCGGGGTCTTGTTGATCTGCCGGACCAGGTCGAAGGCGCGGGCCAGGGTCTCCTCGCCCGTGCGCCCGCCCTTGATGATCTCGACGAGCGGCATCTTGTCGACGGGCGAGAAGAAGTGCAGCCCGATGAAGTCGGTCTGGCGCTCGACGCCCTCGGCGAGTGCGGTGATGGGGAGGGTGGAGGTGTTGGAGCACAGCAGCGCGTCGGGCGCGACGACGTTCTCGATCTCCTGGAACACCTTGTGCTTGAGGGAGGTGTCCTCGAAGACGGCCTCGATGACGGCGTCACAGCCGGCCAGGTCCTGCGCCTCGGCGGTGGGCGTGATGCGGGCGAGCAGCGCGTCCGCCTTCTCCTGGGTCGTGCGGCCCTTGGCGACGGCCTTGGCGCACAGCTTCTCGGAGTAGTTCCTGCCCTTGAGGGCCGCCTCCAGGGAGACGTCCTTCAGGACGACGTCGATGCCGGCGCGGGCACAGGAGTAGGCGATGCCCGCGCCCATCATGCCGGCGCCGAGGACGGCGGCCTTGCGGACCTTGCGGGGCTCGACGCCCCCCGGGCGGTTGGCGCCGGAGTTGACGGCCTGGAGGTCGAAGAAGAAGGCCTGGATCATGTTCTTCGATGTCTGCCCGGCCGCGAGGTCCACGAAGTAGCGGGCCTCGATGACCTGGGCGGTCTCGAAGTCGACCTGGGAGCCCTCGACCGCGGCGGCGAGGATGTTGCGCGGCGCCGGGTAGGGGGCGCCGCCGGTCTGCTTGCGCAGGTTCGCCGGGAAGGCGGGCAGGTTCGCGGCGAACTTGGGGTTGGCGGGCGTGCCGCCCGGGATCCGGTAGCCCGGCTTGTCCCAGGGCTGCTGCGACTCCGGGTTGGCGTCGATGAAGGCGCGGGCCTTGGCGAGGAGTTCCTCCTGGGTCTCGGCGACCTCGTCGACGAGTCCGTTCTCCTGGGCGCGGCGGGGGCTGTACTGGGTGCCCTGGAGGAGGACCTTCAGCAGGGCGTCGGCGATGCCGAGCAGCCGGACGGTGCGGACGACGCCGCCGCCTCCGGGAAGCAGGCCGAGGGTGACCTCGGGGCAGCCGATCTTCGAGCCGGGCGCGTCGAGGGCGACGCGGTGGTGGCAGGCCAGGGCGATCTCGTAGCCGCCGCCGAGGGCCGCGCCGTTGAGCGCGGCGACGACCGGCTTGCCGAGGGTCTCGATGCGGCGCAGGTTCCGCTTGATCGCCATGCCGCCGTCGAACAGCTCCTGGGCCGTCTCGGGGGTGACGCGGATCAGGTCGCGCAGGTCGCCGCCGGCGAAGAAGGTCTTCTTGGCGGAGGTGATGATGACGCCCCGGATGGAGTCCTGCTCGGCCTCCAGGCGGTCGGTGACGGCGGCGAGCGAGTCGCGGAACGCCTGGTTCATGGTGTTCGCGGACTGGTTCGGGTCGTCGATGACGAGGGTGACGAGGCCGGTGCGGTCCTGTTCCCAGCGGATGGTGGTGGATTCAGTGCTCATGTGGAGGTGCTCCGTGTGATCCGTCGGGAGGGGGTCAGATGCGCTCGACGATGGTGGCGACGCCCATGCCGCCGCCGACGCACAGCGTGGCGAGGCCGTAGCGCTTGTCCTTGCGCTCCAGTTCGTCGACGAGCGTGCCGAGGATCATCGCGCCGGTCGCGCCGAGGGGGTGGCCGAGGGCGATCGCGCCGCCGTTGACGTTGACCTTGTCCAGGGACAGGCCCATGTCCCGCGCGTAGCGCAGGACGACCGCCGCGAACGCCTCGTTGATCTCGACGAGGTCGATGTCGTCGATGGTCAGCCCGGCTTTGGCGAGGGCCTTGCGGGTGGCCGGGGCGGGGCCGGTGAGCATGATGGTGGGCTCGGAGCCGGAGACGGCGGCGGAGACGATCCGGGCGCGGGGGGTGAGGCCGTAGCGCTCGCCGACCTCCTTGGAGCCGATCGCGACGAGTGATGCGCCGTCCACGATGCCGGAGGAGTTGCCCGCGTGGTGGACGTGGTCGATCTTCTCCACCCAGTGGTACTGCTGGAGGGCCACCGCGTCGAAGCCGCCGAGTTCGCCGATGTCCGCGAAGGACGGCTTCAGCTTGGCGAGGGAGTCGGCGGTGGTGCCGGGGCGCGGGAACTCGTCGTGGTCGAGGACGACGAGGCCGCTGCGGTCCTTCACCGGGACGACGGACCTCTCGAAGCGGCCGTCCTTCATGGCGGTGGCGGCCCGCTCCTGGGAGAGGGCCGCGTACTCGTCGACGTCCCGCCGGGAGAAGCCCTCGATGGTGGCGATGAGGTCGGCGCCGATGCCCTGCGGTACGAAGTTCACGTCGAGGTTGGTCATCGGGTCGTTGAACCAGGCGCCGCCGTCGGAGGCCATCGGCACCCGGGACATCGACTCCACACCGCCCGCGAGGACGAGGTCCTCCCAGCCCGAACGCACCTTGGCCGCGGCCAGGTTGACGGCCTCGAGGCCCGAGGCACAGAAGCGGTTCTCCTGCACACCGGCCACCGTGTCGGGCAGGCCCGCGGCGATGGCGGCGATCCGGGCGATGTCCGAGCCCTGGTCGCCGACCGGGCCGACGACGCCGAGCACGATGTCGTCGACGGCGGCCGGGTCGAGGTCCGGGAAGCGGGCCCGGATCTCGTGGATGAGTCCGACGACCAGGTCGATGGGCTTGGTGCCGTGCAGGGAGCCGTTGGCCTTGCCGCGCCCGCGCGGGGTGCGGATCGCGTCGTACACGTACGCTTCGGTGCTCACGAGGGGGCCTTTCACTGAGGGTTGCGGGACGAGACGAGCAGCCCGGGGAGGTCCCAGTCCCGGGCGACCTCCGCCGTGTCGGCGCCCGGCCGCGCCGGGCCGGTGCGGACGGAGGTCGGGGTCGCGGAGAAACGCGGGGCCGGGGCGGGCTGGGTGATGCCGCCGTGGTCGGTGAAGGTGCCGCGGGCGGCGAGATGCGGGTGGTGCGGGGCCTCGCGCAGGGACAGGACGGGCGCCACGCACGCGTCGGAGCCCTCGAAGACGGCCGTCCACTCGTCCCTCGTCCGGGTCTTGAAGCGGACCGCGATCTGTTCGCGCAGTTCGCCCCACCGGGTGACGTCCTTGCGGGCCGCGGCCTGGTCCTCGATGCCGAGGAGGGTCAGGAACTCCTCGTAGAACCGCGGCTCCAGCGCGCCGACAGCCATGTGCCGGCCGTCGGCCGTCTCGTACGTCCCGTAGTAGGGGCAGCCGCCGTCCAGGAGGTTGGCGCCACGGCGGTCCTGCCAGCCGCCGGCGGCGAGCATGCCGTGGATCATGGTGGCGAGGTGGGCGGTGCCGTCGACGATGGCGGCGTCGACGACCTGGCCGGTGCCGGTCGCGCGCGCGTGGTTCAGCGCGGCGAGGACGCCGACGACGAGGTACAGGGAGCCGCCCGCGTAGTCGCCGAGCAGGTTCGCCGGAACGGCCGGCGGCTCGTCCGGCCGGCCGATCATGCCGAGCGTGCCGGTGGGGGCGATGTACGCGATGTCGTGCCCGGCGCGCTCGGCGAGCGGGCCGTCCTGGCCCCAGCCGGTCATCCGGCCGTAGACGAGGCGCGGGTTGCGGGCGTGGCAGGCCTCGGGGCCGACGCCCAGGCGCTCGGCGACACCGGGGCGGTAGCCCTCGACCAGGATGTCGGCGCGTGCGGCGAGGTCGAGCACCCGGCCGGGGCCGTCCGGGGACTTCAGGTCGACGACCACCGAGCGCTTGTTGCGGTTGGTGACGTCGTACGCCGGGTCGATGGCGAGTCCGGGGCCGCCGGGGCGGTCCACGCGCACGACGTCGGCCCCGAGGTCGGCCAGGAGCATGGCGGCGAACGGGCCGGGCCCGATGCCCGCCAGCTCGACGACGCGCACGCCGGTCAGCGGGCCGTGTCCTGGCGTCCTTGCCGTGGTCATCCAGCCCCCAGTGCTGTGACACATCTGATGTAACACCAGTGATGCTAAGAACGCGTTCCGATCGGCACAAGACCTGAAGAGAGCAAGCGCTTAGTAATCTGCCCGACGGAGTCACTACCCGTCCAGTTCCGCTATCAGCCGTTTCGGCGCGATCACCCGATAGCTCTCCTCCACCCAGTCGCAGAGCACCGGCGCGGCCGGGGCGTGCGGCTGCTCCAGAGGGATGCTCACCCAGCCGGCCTTGCCCAGGCCGTAACCGGCGGGCTCTGCGCCGGGGCTGGACAGGGCATGGGCGTGGGCCGTCTCGTCCTTGAGCTTCACCGTCACCCCCAGGGGGTAACTGCCGTCCTGGACGCCGAGGAAGACGAACACCTTCTTGTTGACCTTCGCGACGGACTCGCCCCAGGGGAACTCCTCGACGGCACCCGGCAGCCCCAGCGCGAACTCGCGCACCTTCTCCCACTTCTTCAGGGCATTCCTGGGCACGGCCATCGTCGTTCCTCCGGGCTCGTCGTCGGGCTCCGCACCCCTCACGCTAGCCTCGGCCACCGACAGCGGCACGGGCTGCGCGACCGAGGGGTGTCATGAGCAGGCTGAACAGGACGGACCGTCCCTACGACATCGTGCTCTTCGGAGCCACCAGTTTCGCCGGAGCGCTCACCGCGGAGTATCTTGCCGCGCACGCACCGGACGGGCTGCGCTGGGCGATCGCGGGCCGCAGCGCGCAGAAGCTGGAGCGGCTGCGCGAGCGGCTGCCGGACGACGTGGAGGTGGGGGTGCTGCGGGCGGACGTCTCCGACCCGGCGTCGCTGCGCTCCCTGGCCGAGCAGGCGCGCGTGGTGGCCACGACGGTCGGCCCGTACGTGACGTACGGCGAGGAGCTGGTCGCCGCCTGCGCGGACACCGGGACGGACTACCTCGACCTGTGTGGCGAGCCGGAGTTCGTGGACCTGATGTACGTCCGGCACGACGCACGCGCGCGGGAGACCGGGGCACGGCTGGTGCACGCCGCCGGCTTCGACTCGATCCCGCACGATCTGGGCGTGTACTTCACCGTGCGGCAGCTGCCCGAGGACGTGCCGCTGACCGTGGACGGTTTCGTGACCGCCGACGCGGCCTTCTCGGGCGGGACCTTCAACTCGGCCCTGAACCAGTTCGCCCGGCAGCGGGAGATGGCGGCGGCCGTGCGGGACCGGCGGCGGCACGAGCCGCGGCTGGTGGGACGACGGGTCTCCGCGCCGACGGGTACGCCGCGGTTCGCCAAGGAGGTCGGCGCCTGGGCGCTGCCGATGCCGACCATCGACCCGCAGATCGTGCGGCGGTCGGCGGCGGCCCTCGACCGGTACGGCCCCGACTTCCGCTACCGGCAGTACGCGGCCGTCCGGCACCTGCCCGTCGCGGTGGGCGGGGTCGCGGCCGTCGGCGCGCTGGTCGCAGCGGCCCAGGTGTCGCCCGCGCGGCGCTGGTTGTCGGAACGGCTCAAGCCCGGGGACGGGCCGAGCCCCGAGAAGCGGGCGAAGAGCTGGTTCTCCCTGCGCTTCGTGGGCGAGGGCGGCGGCCGGCGGGTGTACACGGAGGTCTCGGGCGGCGACCCGGGGTACGACGAGACGGCGAAGATGCTCGCCGAGTCGGCGCTGTGCCTGGCCTTCGACGACCTGCCGAAGACGGCGGGTCAGGTCACCACGGCGGCGGCGATGGGTGACGCGCTGATCGACCGGCTGCGCGCGGCGGGCATCCGCTTCCGCGTCGCGTCGGCCCGCTGAGGGGACACCGGGGGGCTCCGCCTCACATCGGCCACTCGGCGATGGTGTAGATCATCCCGGCGATCCAGGCGAGCCCCGCCAGCACGGCCAGCACGAGCCCGATGGTGACGGCACGCTCGACCGTCTGGGTCGGTGCGGCAACAGGCTTGGGAGCGCGGTGCGTTGTCATGCGCCCCAGCCTGCCGCCCGGCGCCGCGGCCGGGCATCCGTGCAGGTACTCAGAGCCGGTACTCAGATCACACCGGTCGGCTCCTGGGTCGGCGGTGTCCGGTCAGGTCGGGCAGGTCTCCCGCAGGGCCTCGCGGCAGAGGGCGTCCGCTCTGCGGGTGGTTTCCGGGAGGCGGTACCCGGGGGTCAGCGCGAGGGTGTGGGCGCAGGCACCGTCGAGCGTCACGCGGTGGCCGACCGAGACGAAGACCGGCTTGACGGCGTCCCGGGTGCGCAGGGCGCGGCCGACCTCCTCGGACCCGGCGAGCAGCGCGGAGCTGCTGCCGCGCGGGGTGTCCGGGTCGGCGTAGGCGAAGGTGAACGGGTTCTTGGCGACGCCGATGGTGGGGAGGCCGGTCAGGACGCCGAGGTGGCTGGCGAGACCGAAGCGGCGGGGGTGGGCGAGGCCGTAGCCGTCGCAGACCACCAGGCCCGGCGGGAGCGGCAGGGCGTCGAGGGCGGCCAGGACCGTGGGGATCTCTCGGAAGGCGAGCAGTCCGGGCACGTAGGGGAAGGAGACGCGGCCCACCGCCGTGGCCTGGGCGACGACCTCGAGACTCGACGCGTCCAGGACGACCGCCGCCGCCGCGACGACGTCGCGTTCGTCGTCGTAGGCCACGTCGACCCCTGTGACATGGCCCGTGCCGGGCGGCGGTCCGGGTTCGTCGAGGATCACGCGCTCGCGCAGTTCGTCCTGGACGGCGCGGGCCTGTTCCTCGGTCGCGGGCCAGTCTTCGGGGATGCGTGCGGTCGTCATGGTGGGCCCGAGCCTACGGGCAGTGCGAAGGCCGGCGGGACCAGGGAGTCCTGCCGGCCTCGGGGCGCGCGCCTCACTTGCCCAGGGCGCGCTGCAACTGGCTCTTGTTCATGTTCGAGCGGCCCTCGACACCCTTGCGCTTGGCCTCCTGGTACAGCTGGTCGTAGGTGGGGCCCTGGGAGCCCTGCCCCGACCGCCGGCCGCCGCGCTTGCCGGAGGACATGTCCTTCGTGGAGGTGCGGCTGGCGGTCTTCGCCTCGCCGGAGCGGGCGCGTTCCTTGTTCACCGTCCGCGCGGCGATCTCCTTGGCGCGGCCGGTGCTCTCGCCCCGGTCCTGCGCACTGTCCTTGATGTGCTCGTACTGACGCTCCCGTTTGGAGCTCGAACCGCGTGGCATCACCGCTCACTTCCTTCCACGACCAGTGAACGAGTACCCACGTTGCCAACGATCAGGGCCATGCGCCTGCTCAGTGCTCCAGACGGGCAACCCGGCCCTTCTCACCGGCGGCCCAGCACCCTCGGTCGGGGGTGCAGTCGACGGTGTCGTAGGAACCGGTGTCGACCGTCCGCCAGGTGCGGCCGCCGTCCGCGGTGAGGTCGGTGCCGGTGGGGCCGACGGCGAGGGCGGCGGTGCGGCTGTGCGGGAGCCAGGCGACGCCGGAGCGGTAGGCGGGCGGTGGTGTGGTGGCGGGGCGCCAGGTGCGGCCGCCGTCGGGGGTGCGCTCGGCGGCCTGCGGAGAGGGCTGGTCGGGGCGGAAGTCACCGCCGACGGCGAGGCCGTGGCGGCGGTCGCGGAAGGCCAGCGCGAAGACCCCGCGGGCCGGGTCGCCCGCCGGGAGGGCCGTGTCCGTGGCCGTCCAGGTGTGACCTCGGTCGGCGGAGTGCAGCACCCGCGCGCGTGCGGCCCCGCCGGTGGCGAGCCAGACGTCCTTCGGCCCGAAGGTGACCAGACACTGGCCGCTCGCCGCGAATCCGGCCTCGCCCTCCTGCGCGGCCGGCATGCCCGCGTCCGGCAGCACCTTCCAGGTACGGCCGCCGTCACCGGTCGACAGGATGCGGAACCTCCCGTCCACCGGGTCGCTCATCGCGAGGCCGTGGCGGGGGTCGAAGAAGGCGAGGCAGTCGTAGAAGGCCTTCGGGTCGGTGTTGCGGAAGGACTCCGTCCAGGTCGCGCCGCCGTCGTCGGTGCGGTACACCCGGGACGCCTCGCCCTCGCCGATGGCCAGGACCACGGCCCGGCGCGCGTCGAACGCCTCGACGTCCCGGAACTGCAAGTCCGCCGCGCCCGGGGGCGAGACGTTCCGCCAGGTCGCCCCGCCGTCGGTGGTGCGCAGGACGGTGCCGCCGGTCCCGGCGGCCCAGGCGGTGTTCCGGCTGACGGCGGCGAGACCGCGGAACCGCACGTCAGGGGTGCCGGTGTCCTTCAGCTCCCAGTGCGGCACCCGGGGTTCCGGCCCGTGCGCCTGCGCCGGTACGGCGGTCAGGGCCGCCAGTGCCGCCGCGCATGCCGCCGCGGCGGTGGCCCTGCGCGGTGTTCGTCCCGTCCGTCGCGTGCTCCCCAAGCGCCTCATGGCCGGGGAAGCTAGCCCACCGCCCGGGCGCCGTCCAGACGGCCTCGCAGGCGCGGCGGGTGTTCCGGCGGGCGCCACAAGTGCCCGCCCTGGCACATGAGGAGAGTCACGTCACTCTGGTGCATGAACGCGGTGACGGAGGTCACTCGCACTTCGTGTGCACGGATTGGCTGAATCCGGCGTCTCTTCCAATGCCCGGCCTCATCCGGCCGGAAGTCCGTCCAGCCGTCGCAAGGGAGCAAGGCGTTGTCCATCGTCATCGAGCAGCCCGTGGAGGCCCGTCTCGTCGCCGCCGCGCCGCGAATGCCGAGCATTCCCGCGACGCTCCACTACGACCGGCGTGATCCGTTCGCCGTCCGCATGACCTTCCCCGCCCCGGCCACGCTGGAGGGCGTCGAGGTCTGCTGGACCTTCTCCCGCGAGCTGCTCGCCGCGGGCCTGAAGGAGGCCGAGGGACACGGCGACGTGCGGGTGCGGCCGTACGGGTACGACCGCACCGTGCTGGAGTTCCACGCTCCGGAGGGCACCGCCGTCGTGCATGTCCGCTCCAGTGAGGTGCGCCGGTTCCTGGAGGCCACGAGCGAGCTCGTGCCCGTCGGTCTCGAGCACCTCCAGCTGGATCTGGACCACGGTCTGGCGGAGCTGATGCGGGACGCGTGCTGAGCTGACGTCCCCGCGGCAGCGGGTCGTCGACCTCGCCGCAGTCCAGAGCGTCCGCGAGTGGCCCGCATGTCCCCGTATCCAGCAGCTCCCGCGCGGCCCGGCGGACCAGGGCGTGGGCGGCCTGGGCCAGGCCCGAGCCCACACTGACACGAGCCACTCCCAGCGCGGCCATTTCGGCGACCGGCGGGGCGCCCGGGCCTGCCGTGACGGACGAACAGCGCCCCCCCGGGCGGCCAGAACCGCTCGGACGGTGTCGGTCCCAGCCTCCTCGACCAGCCGGGCGCTCACGGCGTCCCAAGCGTTGGGCAGGACCAGCGGGGTCCCGGGGATGTACGGGGCGGGGGCCGTGGCCGGCAGGAATCCGGCATGAACGTGGGTCAGGTCCGGGCGGGCGCCATCGACTCCTCCGGCACCGCCCCACGCACTTCGCGCATGATCTTCCCCAGCCCGGGCGCCACCGCCCCGGCGCGTTCGGTCAGCTCCTCGGCCCGCTGCCCATGGGCACGGACGTCCTTCCCGGGCAGCAGGTCCGCCGCGGCGGCGAGGGCGACGAGCGCCGCGTCCCGCTCGGACGTCTCGGCGACGGGCAGGGGCCCTGGAGGACCCGCCGTGTCTCGTCCCGCAGCGCGTCCACGGCGGCGGCGCGCTCCAGCACGTACTCGACGGACGGGAACACGCCGAGGACCCGCTTCTTCTCCGCCCGCAGATACCCCCCGGCCACGAGCTGCTCCCGTACGGCGTCGAGGGTCACCCGGGCCCGCAGTGTCACCCACGTCCGCCAGGAGTGCGGGCACGACTCGTGGACCAGTTCCAGCAGCCCGTCGAGGACCGCGTCACCGGCGCGCGCGTCGAGGTCGACCGGCGTGGCGATGCCGTCCTCGTCGGTGAGCAGGCCGCGCTGGGCCAGTTCGGTGAGGGCACCGGCCCGCACCAGACCGGCCAGGCGGCCGGCGCCGGCGGCCGGCGGACGCGCGGAGTCCCAGGCCAGCAGGCAGAGCCGGGCCGGAAGCGAGAGCGGGCCGTCGGTCACGGGGCCTCCTCGGGGTGCTCGGGCCGCACGTTAATTCGTTGACAGGCCTGACGACCCCTCGTAGGTTGTTCAGCGTCCTGTTGCCGCCGATTGGAGAAGGACGTTGCTCGTCTGAGGTCCTGAGACACCGCGTCACACACCTGGAGTGTGTGCGTTGCGTGCGACCTCGGCGACTGAGCCGTCCTCCGGTACAGGGCTTTTCTCATGCCCGTGGACTCCCTCCTCCCTGGTCGCAGGTGTCTCGATACGCGTTTGCCCCTGACCGCATCAAGCAACCGCGAAAGAGGCCCGCATGCCTACTTCCATCACCGTCACGTCCCTCTCCTTCACCTGGCCCGACGGCTCCCCCGTCTTCGAGGGCATGGACGTCGCGTTCGGCCCGGGCCGCACCGGTCTGGTCGGTGTCAACGGGTCGGGAAAGTCCACCCTGCTGAAGCTGATCGCCGGTGAGCTCGCACCGGCCGACGGCGCCGTCCGCGTGGCCGGAGAGGTCGGCTACCTCCCGCAGAACGTCACGCTCGACACCACCCTGCGCGTCGACCAGGCACTCGGCATCGCCGCACAGCGGGCCGCACTGCACGCAATCGAGGCGGGCGACGTGGCCGAGACACACTTCGAGACCGTCGGAGACGACTGGGACGTGGAGGAGCGCGCCCTGGCCACCCTGGGCGAACTCGGGCTCGGGCACGTCGATTTGGACCGCACCATCGGCGAGGTCTCGGGCGGCGAGTCGGTTCTGCTGCGGCTGGCCGCGCTGCTGCTGCGCCGGCCCGATGTGCTGCTGCTGGACGAGCCGACCAACAACCTCGACCTGTACGCGCGCAGGCGGCTGTACGCGGCCGTCCAGTCCTGGCCGGGCGTGATGGTCGTGGTCAGCCACGACCGTGAACTCCTGGACCTCGTCGACCAGATCGCGGATCTGCGCTCCGGCGAGATCACGTGGTACGGCGGCAACTTCTCCGACTACGAGGAGGCCCTCGCGGTGGAGCAGGAGGCGGCCGAGCGCATGGTGCGTGTGGCCGAGTCCGACTTCCGCAAGCAGAAGCGCGAACTGGCCGACGCCCAGGTGAAGCTGGCTCGCCGCAAGCGGTACGGGCAGAAGATGTTCGAGCAGAAGCGCGAGCCGAAGATCGTCATGGGGGCGCGCAAGCGCGCGGCGCAGGAGTCCGCGGGCAAGCACCGCATCATGCACGAGGAGAAGCTCGCCGAGGCCAGGGAGCGGCTCGACGAGGCGGTGGAGGCCGTACGGGACGACGACGAGATCCGCGTCGACCTGCCGTACACGGCCGTTCCGCCGGGCCGTACGGTCCTCACCCTCCAGGATCTCGGGCTCCGCTACGGCGCCCGTGTGGAGGGCGGCTTCGAGCTGCGCGGCCCCGAGCGGGTCGCGCTGATCGGGCGCAACGGCTCGGGCAAGACCACGCTGCTGCGCACGATCACCGGCGAGCTGGATCCGGAGTCGGGCGACGTACGGACGCATGTCCCGCTGCGGTTCCTGCCGCAGCGGCTCGACGTTCTCGACGGGGAGCTGACCGTCGCGGAGAACGTGGCCCGGTTCGCGCCGGACGCCACCAACAACCGGATCCGGGCGCGGCTGGCCCGCTTCCTGTTCCGGGGCGCCCGGGCCGACCAGCAGGCGGCGACGCTGTCCGGCGGCGAACGCTTCCGGGCCGCGCTGGCCGCGCTGATGCTGGCGGAGCCCGCGCCGCAGCTGCTCATGCTCGACGAGCCGACCAACAACCTCGACATGGCGAGCGCGCGGCAGCTGACCACGGCCCTGGACTCCTACGAGGGGGCGCTGATCGTGGCCAGCCACGACCTGCCGTTCCTGGAGTCGATCGACATCACGCGCTGGCTGCTGCTGGAGGACGGAGAACTGAAGGAAATCACGCCAGAGGCTGTCGGGTATTCCGCCTAGCGTCGGCGGCATGACCGACTTGACGCACGATGTCATCACCCTGACCGGAGCACGCGAGAACAACCTCAAGGACGTCACCCTCCGCATCCCGAAAGGCCGGCTGACCGTGTTCACCGGCGTTTCGGGGTCGGGGAAGTCGTCCGTCGTGTTCGACACGATCGCGGTGGAGTCGCAGCGCCAGCTGAACGAGACGTATCCGTGGTTCGTCCGCAACCGGCTGCCGAAGTACGAGCGGCCGCACGCGGACGGCCTGGAGGACCTCTCCCCCGCGATCGTCGTCGACCAGCGGCCGGTCGGCGGCCACTCCCGGTCGACGGTCGGCACCATGACGGACGTCTGGTCGGTGATCCGGGTGCTGTTCTCCCGGCACGGCACCCCGAGCGCCGGCCCGGCCACGGCGTACTCGTTCAACGACCCGTCGGGCATGTGCCCCGGCTGCGACGGCCTCGGCCGTACGGTCCGGCCCGACTGGGACCGCATCGTGGACCCGGGCCGTTCCCTCGCCGACGGGGCGGTCCGCTTCCCGCCGTTCGCCGCCGGGACCTGGCAGGGGCAGACGTACACGAACAGCGCCGACCTGGACCCCGGCAAGCCGGTGGGTCGGTTCACGGCCGCCGAGCGGGAGTTCTTGATGCGCGGGCGGCCCGGCAGCAAGGTCACCGTCAACGGCGCCGGCGGCACCTGGACCACCGAGTACGAGGGGCTGGCCGACCGCTTCGAGCGGCTGTACCTCAAGCGGGACCTGTCGGCCATGAGCCAGAAGACCCGCGACCTGGTCCGGGAGTTCCTGGTGGAGGGGACCTGCCCCGCCTGCCGGGGAGCCCGGCTCAACGCGGCGGCGCTCGCGACCCGGATCGACGGACGGTCGATCGCCGACTGCGCCCGGATGCAGATCACCGACCTCATCACCGTGTTGAAGGAGATCGACGACCCGGTGGCCGGAGTGGTTGCGGGGGCGGCGGTGGCCGCGCTGGAGCGGATCGAGACGATCGGGCTCGGCTACCTCAGTCTCGACCGGGAGACAGCCACGCTCAGCGGCGGGGAGGGGCAGCGACTGAAGACGGTGCGGCACCTCGGCTCCAGCCTGACCGGCATGACGTACATCTTCGACGAGCCGAGCGTCGGCCTGCACCCGCGCGATGTGGGCCGCCTCGGCGATCTGCTGCTGCGGCTGCGCGACAAGGGCAACACCGTACTGGTCGTCGAGCACGACCCGGACGTGATCGCGCTGGCCGACCACGTGGTGGACATGGGGCCGGGGGCGGGCACCGGGGGCGGACAGGTGGTGTTCGAGGGCACCCCCAACGAGCTGGCCGCGTCCGGCACCCTCACCGGCCGCTGTCTGCGCACCCGTACGACGGTCAAGGACGAGGTGCGCGGACCCGCCGGGGAACTGTGGGTCAAGGGCGCCGACCGGCACAATCTGCGGGACGTCACCGTACGGTTCCCGGCCGGTGTGCTCACGGCGGTGACCGGGGTCGCCGGGTCGGGAAAGAGCACCCTGGTCGCGGAGTTCACCGCCGCCCACGACGAGGCCGTGGTCGTCGACCAGTCGTCGATCGGGATCTCGGGCCGGTCCACTCCGGCGACCTATCTGGGGATCATGGACACGGTACGGAAGATCTTCGCCCGGGAGACGGGGGCCGAGGCGGGCTTCTTCAGCTTCAACTCGAGCGGGGCCTGCGGAACCTGCGAGGGCCGGGGCATCCTCTACACCGACCTCGCCTTCATGGACCCGGTGACGACGACCTGCCACGACTGCGAAGGACGGCGCTTCAGGGACGAGGTACTGCGGCTCACCGTGCGGGGCGGCTCCATCGCCGACGTCCTGGAGATGACGGCCGAGCAGGCGCTGGGCTTCTTCGACGACACGGGCGTACGGCGCCGGCTGCGCGCCCTGCGGGACGTCGGACTGACGTATCTGACGCTCGGCCAGCCCCTCTCCACGCTCTCCGGAGGCGAGCGGCAGCGCATCAAGCTGGCCACGCGGCTGCACCGGACGGGCGCGGTCTACGTGCTCGACGAACCGACGACCGGCCTGCACATGGCGGACGTGGCGGGACTCGTCGCCCTGCTGGACCGGCTGGTCGACACGGGCAACACGGTCATCGTCGTCGAGCACAACCTGGACGTGGTCGCCCGTGCCGACTGGGTGATCGACCTCGGCCCGGACGGCGGCCGGGACGGCGGCGAGATCCTCTTCGAGGGCACGCCGCGGCAGCTCCTGGAGGCGGAGGGTTCGTTCACCGGGGAACACCTGCGGCGGGCGGTGCGGGCCTCGGCGGGCCTGCCTCCGGAGGTCGTTCCCGGGCGTTGACACGTCAAGGTGCGGTCCGCGCATTGGATCGATGGGGTGGTTTGGTCCTCCGGCGGCCGATCACGCGTGCAGGCCCGCGAAGACTGGGTCCTGGGGTGGCGCGGGCCACCTGGGAGGGGAGCCACATGGCCGACAGCACGGTCTTGGTCGCGGTTGCGGAACATCCGGAGGAGGGGGGCGCCGCCGCCGGGCAGTTGGCGAGGATCGCCGAGGCGATCCGGGCGCGCGGCTTACAGGCCCGGTGGGTGGTGGGCGTCGCCGATGCCGAGGCGGTACTCAGGACCGAGGCGGGGCTCGGCGCCGCGCTGGTCGCCTGGGATCTGCCGCCCGGGCCGGGGGCCGAAGGAGAACCCGGAGGTGCGGCGGTGCTGCGCCGGATCGGACGCCGGTTCCAGAACCTGCCGGTGTTCCTGGTGATGGCGGGCGAGGAGCTGCGTGACCTGCCTCTGTGGGTGTCGCAGTCGGTGGTGGGCTACGTGTGGCCGCTGGAGGACACGCCGGCGTTCATCGCGGGGCGGATCACCACGGCCGCGCGCGCCTACCAGGACGCCCTGCTTCCGCCGTTCTTCAAGGCGCTGCGCCGCTTCGACGACGCGCACGAGTACTCATGGCACACTCCCGCGCACTCCGGCGGGGTCGCCTTCCTGAAGTCGCCCGTGGGCCGGGCGTTCCACGACTACTTCGGGGAGCGGCTGCTGCGCAGCGACCTGTCGATCTCGGTCGAGGAGCTCGGCTCGCTGTTCGAGCACACCGGGCCGATCGGCGAGGCGGAGCGCAACGCGGCACGGGTCTTCGGCTCCGAGCACACGTACTTCGTGCTGCACGGCGACTCCACCTGCAACCGTCTGGTCGGCCACTTCAGCGTGACCCGCGACGAGATCGCCCTGGTGGACCGCAACTGCCACAAGTCCGTCCTGCACGGCCTGGTCGTCTCCGGCGCCCGGCCGGTGTACCTGGTCCCCACCCGCAACGGCTACGGTCTCGCGGGGCCGCTGCCCCCGGCCGAGATCGCGGCGGACTCGGTGGCGGCGCGGATCGCCGCGAGCCCTCTGACGGCGGATGCGGTGTCGTCGCGTGCTCAGTACGCGGTGTTCACCAACTCCACGTACGACGGCCTGTGTTACGACGCGGTGGCGGCGGCCCGGGCCTTCGCCGCCGGCACGCCCCGGCTGCACTTCGACGAGGCGTGGTTCGCCTACGCCCGCTTCCACCCCCTCTACGCGGGGCGCTACGGCATGTCGGTGGACGAGGAGGCCTTCCCCGGACCCGACCGTCCGACGGTCTTCTCGACGCAGTCGACCCACAAGCTGCTGGCGGCGCTGTCGCAGAGCGCCATGGTGCACGTCAGGCCCGCGCCCCGGGCGCCGGTGGAGCACGACCGGTTCAACGAGGCTTTGATGATGCACGGCACCACCTCGCCGCTGTACCCGATGATCGCCTCGCTGGACGTGGCCACGGCGATGATGGACGGTCCGCAGGGGCAGTGGCTGATCGACGAGGCGGTGACCGAGGCGGTCCGGTTCCGTCAGGAGTTGGTGCGCCTCGGACGGCGGATCGAGGCCGCCGGGGACCGGCCGCCCTGGTTCTTCGGGGTCTGGCAGCCCAGTGCGGTCACCGATCCGGAGAGCGGCACACGCCTGCCCTTCGACGAGGCCCCGGCGGACCTGCTGCGGACCGAGCCGTCCTGCTGGCACCTGGAGCCCGGCGCGGACTGGCACGGCTTCCCCGGGCTGACCGACGGCTACTGCATGCTCGACCCGATCAAGGTCACCCTGACCTGCCCCGGGATCGGCGCGACCGGCGACATGGCGGACTGGGGCATCCCCGCCCGGGTGCTCACCGCGTACCTGGGCACGCGCGGGATCGTCGTGGAGAAGACCGACAGCTACACCACGCTCGTGCTGTTCTCCATGGGCATCACCAAGGGCAAGTGGGGCACGCTGCTCGACGCCCTGATGGACTTCAAGGACCTCTACGACGGTGATGCCCCGCTCGAGCGTGTGCTGCCCGCGCTGGTCGCCGAGCATCCGCGGCGCTACACCGGGCGGACGCTGCGCGAACTCTGCCAGGAGATGCACGACCATCTGCGCGAGGTCCGCCTGGTCGAGCTCCTCGACACCGCCTTCCAGCAGCTCCCGGAGCCCGTCGCCCCGCCCCAGCTGTGCTACCAGCGCCTGATCCGCGGCGGGACGGAACGGATCAGGCTGGCCGACGCGCCCGGACGCGTCGCCGCCGCGATGGTCACCGTCACGCCGCCCGGCATCCCCGTACTCATGCCGGGCGAGAGCGTGGGCGCCCCGGACGGTCCCCTCCTGCGCTACCTCCGCGCCCTGGAGTCCTTCGACCGCCGCTTCCCCGGGTTCGGCAGCGAAACCCACGGAGTCACCCGCGACCCCGACACGGGCGACTACCTGATCGAGTGCCTGCGTCCCGACGGGCCGGAGCGGGCCGAGGGCGGGACGACACCGGCACAGCGAAGCGCCCCGGGGGGCGCCAAGCCGCTGGGGTGAGTCCGGGGGCGGCGGCGGGTTGACGGTGGGGCTGCGGCTGAGTCCGGTCGCCGTGGAGGGTGGACGGCCGGACACGCGGCAGAGCCCGGCCCCCGCAAGGGTGGACGGCCGGACAGCGGCAGAGCCCGGCCGCCGGGGCGCAGGCCACGTGGGCAGCAGACCGGCCTGGGATCAGCGCTCTCCCGGACACCTCACAGCCGCCCGCGTCGGCAGCGGACCGGGCCGGGATTCGGCACCCGGCCCGCCACCCCGCTGAGGCGCCGGGCCGGGCCGGCTGTCAGCCGGGGCGGGAGGCGGCGCTGCCCCGCTGCCCACCACGGCGTCGGCCACCCCGTCCCTCTGCCCCTCCGCCTCTCCCCCGGGGGTGTCCTCCCGCCGGATCGCCCTGCATCATGGTCGGCTGACGCCCGACGCGTTCCGGTCGAACCCGGAGGCCCCGTCGGTGCCGTCCAGACACGTCCCATCCGATACGGAGTCACGCTCGTGCCCAGCAAGAAGGCCCTCGTCCGCCGCCCCAGCCCGCGTCTTGCCGAGGGGCTGGTGACGCACATCGAGCGGGAGGGGGTCGACGCCGACCTCGCGGTCGAGCAGTGGGAGGCGTACGTGACGGCCCTGCGCGCGCACGGCTGGGACACCATCGAGGTGGATCCGGCCGACGACTGCCCGGACTCGGTGTTCGTCGAGGACACGGTCGTGATGTACCGGAACGTGGCGCTGATCGCGCGCCCGGGTGCCGAGTCGCGGCGTGCGGAGACCGCCGGGGTCGAGGAGGCCGTGGCCGGTCTGGGCTGCTCGGTGAACTGGATCTGGGAGCCGGGCACCCTGGAGGGCGGTGACGTACTGAAGATCGGCGACACCGTTTACGTGGGCCGGGGCGGGCGCACCAACGCCGCCGGTGTCCAGCAGCTGCGCGCCGCGTTCGAGCCGCTGGGCGCGCGGGTCGTGTCCGCACCGGTGAGCAAGGTGCTGCACCTGAAGTCGGCGGTCACGGCGCTGCCGGACGGGACGGTCGTCGGGCACATCCCGAAGATGGACACGCCGTCGCTGTTCGCGCGCTTCCTGCCGGTGCCCGAGGAGGTCGGCGCGCACGTGGTCCTGCTCGGCGGTGACAAACTCCTGATGGCGGCGAGCGCACCGAAGACCGCGGAGCTGTTCGCTGACCTCGGGTACGAACCGGTCGTCGTGGACATCAGCGAGTTCGAGAAGCTGGAGGGATGTGTGACTTGCCTCTCGGTGCGGCTGCGGGAGCTGTACGCCTGACGGGGCCGCGCCTCACTCTTCCGGTCCTCGACCTGCGGGTCCGGGGACGGCGCCGGGCCTACGAGCGACCCGCTGATCAGCGGCCTTTACAGCACTCTTAACCTACGGCATCGTAACCTACGGAAACGTAGCCTACGATTCCGTAAGTTACCGCTCACCGCTCGTACGCATGTCCCCTGGAGAGTCCATGACGATCACCACTCCCCACCTCGGCAGCCCCGCCGGCGCCTGGACCGACGCCCAGCTGCTGTACGCACTGGAGGAAGTGGTCGAGAAGGAACTCAACCGGCATCTGCAGGTCGCCAAGGACTGGATGCCTCACGAGTATGTGCCGTGGAGCGACGGGCGCAACTTCCCCGGCATCTTCGAAGACGGCGAGGCCTGGGAGAAGGAGCAGTCCAAGGTCACCGAGATCGGCCGCATCGCACTGATCGTCAATCTCCTGACCGAGGACAACCTCCCCAGCTACCACCACGAGATCGCCTCGCTCTTCGGCCGTGACGGCGCCTGGGGCACCTGGGTGCACCGCTGGACGGCGGAGGAGGGCCGGCACGGCATCGTGATGCGGGACTACCTGCTCACCTCGCGCGCCGTGGACCCGGACAAGCTGGAGCAGTTCCGCATGTCCCACATGAGCGAGGGCTTCGAGTCGGACAACCGCCACTCGATGCTGCACTCGATCGCCTACGTCGCCTTCCAGGAGCTGGCCACCCGCATCTCGCACCGCAACACCGGCCACCAGTCCGGTGACCCGGTCTGCGACCGGATGCTGGCCCGCATCGCGACCGACGAGAACCTGCACATGGTCTTCTACCGCAACCTGCTCAAGTCGGCGTTCCAGCTCGCGCCCGACCTGACGATGCAGGCGGTGCGGGACGTGGTCGTGAACTTCCGGATGCCCGGTCACGGCATCCCCGGCTTCGAGCGGGCCGCCGCGCAGATGGCGATCGGCGAGGTCTACAACATGCGCATCCACCACGACGACGTGCTCCAGCCCGTGCTGCGCTTCCTGAAGATCATGGAGATCGACGGCCTGGGCCCCGAGGGCCGCAAGGCGCAGGAGGAACTCGGCCTGTTCATGGGCGGTCTGGACTCCGAGGCGTCGAAGTTCGACGAGAAGCTGGCCGCGCGCAAGGCACGCATGACGGCCCGGGCGGCCGGCGCCTGACCCGGCAGCCACAGCCACACGCTCAGCCCCCTGGCAGGATGTCCTGCCTGGGGGCTCTCGCGTGCGGCACGACCTAGCTCGACCTGCGCCGCAGCTCCAGCCGTTCCTTCTCCGACATGCCGCCCCAGACGCCGAAACGCTCGTCGTTGTCCAGCGCGTACTCGAGGCACTCCGTACGGATCGGGCACAGGCCGCAGATCCGCTTCGCCTCCCGCACCGAGCTGCCCGGTTCGGGGAAGAAGAAGTCCGCCCCGGTCTGCGCACACAACGCTTCCTGCTGCCAGGCGAGTTCGGGCGAGGTGATGGTGTCGATGTGCATGGCCAGAAGCGTCGCGGTCGGCGAAAAACGTTCGATCAACGCGGGATCAACACCGCGTTCATGGCCCCGGCCACTCCGATCATCACCTCTTCGACGAGCCGACGCACGGCGGCGCGCTGGAACGTCGCGCACCACGCCCCGGAGGTGCTCCGGCGGCGCTTGTCCGTGGGCGGTGCGAGACTCGGCAGAGAGACGACGGGACCCTGTGCGAGGAGGGCGGCCATGCTCACCACCCGGTATGTCACCGGCGCTCCGAACTGGATCGATGTCGGCACATCCGACATCGACGGCGCCGCCGCCTTCTACGCGGACCTGTTCGGCTGGCGGTTCCAGCCGGGCGACCCCGAGGTCGGGGGGTACGGCCTCTTCCAGCTCGGCGGCAGAACCGCCGCCGGCGGTATGCAGACCACACCGGAGCAGGGCCCGCCCTCCTGGACGGTGTACTTCCAGGTCCCGGACGCGGATGCCGCGGCGAAGGCTGCGGAGCAGGCGCGCGGCTCGGTGCCGATGCAGCCCATGGACGTGCTGGACCTGGGCCGCATGGCGGTCCTCGCCGACCGGGCGGGGGTGTCGTTCGGCCTGTGGCAGCCGGGGCGCAACAAGGGCCTGGACGTCGTCCAGGAGCACGGCTCGCTGTGCTGGGTGGAGCTGTACACGGCGGACGTCCCCGCCGCGGCCGCCTTCTACCACTCCGTGCTCGGTCTGGAGACCGTCGGCGTCGAGTTCCCCGGCGGCACGTACACCACCTTCGTCCCCGCCGGGGAACCCGAGGACGCCATGTTCGGCGGCGTCGTGGCGCTGGCCGACGACCCGGTCGAGGAGGAGGCGTACTGGCTGCCGTACTTCGAGGTCACCGACCCGGACACCATCGTCGCCCGGGCCGAGGAGCGGGGCGGGACGATCCGCACGCACGCCACGGACCTGCCGGGCGTCGGCCGCCTCGCCAAACTCGCGGACCCGTACGGGGCACGCTTCGCGGTGATCCGCAGCGAGCCGCAGGCCTGAGGCCGGCTCGGTGCGGCCTCGCCCGGCGTCCGCCGGCTACGCGGACGCGCGCCGGACCAATGTCGTCGGCAGGACCACGCTGGAAGGCGCGTCGTCGACGGCCTCGCCCGAGCCCCTGGGCGCGGTGCCGCGGTCAAGCTCGCGCAGCAGCAGGCGGGCCATCAGGCGGCCCATCTCCTCGATGTCCTGACGGACCGTCGTGAGGGGCGGGTCGGTCTGTTCCGCGACGGGCAGCATGTCGTCGAAGCCGATCACGGCGATGTCGTCGGGGACGCGGCGGCCGGACTCGCGCAGGACGCGCAGGGCACCGGAGGCCGTGAGGTCGTTGGCCGCGAACACCGCGTCCACGCCCGGGCAGCGGTCGAGGAGCTCGCGCATCGCGCGCTCGCCCCCGGCCGGGGTGAAGTCGGCCTCGGCGATCAGCCGCGGGTCGGCGTCCCCCATGACGTCCCGGTAGCCGTCGAGGCGGTCCGCCGCGGAGGTCTGGTCGAGTGCGCCGGTGATGTGCGCGATCCGAGTGCGGCCGAGGCCGGCCAGGTGGCGGACGGCGTCGCGGGCACCGCCCCGGTTGTCGCTGTCGACGTACACCACGCCCTGCCGGTCGCCGCTCCAGCCCGGCCGGCCGCCGAAGACGGTGGGAATGCCCGCCCGCTGGATCAGCTCCGGCAGCGGGTCGTCGAGGTGCAGGGAGAAGACGAGGGCCCCGTCGACATGGCCGCCGGCGAGGTACCGGCCGACCCGGGCGTGATCGTCCCGGCCCTCCGTGAGCAGCAGGACGAGCTGGTTGTCGTGGGCCGTCAGTTCCTTGCTGATGCCGCGCAGCTGGAGTGCGAAGAACGGGTCGGCGAAGACCCGGGTCTCGGGTTCGGCGACGACGACCGCGATCGCGTCGTGCCGCCGGGTCACCAGGGAGCGGGCGGCCTGGTTGGGCACGTACCCGAGTTCGTCGACAGCCTTTCGGACCCGTTCCACGAGAACGTCCCGCACCCCGTCCCCGCCGTTGACCACGCGCGAGACGGTGGCCCGCGAGACACCGGCCCGGGCGGCCACCGCCTCGAGAGTGGGACGCGGCGCGGTGTCGGTCACTTCGGGGCTCCTCATCTGCGGTTGCGGATCAGGATAGCCCCGGTGCGGCGGCCCGGTGAGAGCGCTCTCGGGCGCGACCTCAGTGCTCGTGGCCCTGCTGCTCTTCTCCGTGCCGCCCGTGCTCGTGCGGCTCGTAGCCGGGGATCGTCCCGTCCGGCTTCTTCACGAGGAACAGCCCCACCATCCCCATGTCGGAGTGGCTCTGCACATGGCAGTGGTACATCCACGCCCCGGCACCGACCCCCTCCCCCGCGATCACCTGGAAGCCGAACGAGTCGGCCGGGCCCGTGATCTTGTTGTCGATGACCTGGCTGGGATCGTCGGGGCCGGTCAGCATGCCGGTGCGGTTGTCCGCCCAGCGGTGACCGTGCATATGGAACGTGTGGTAGAACTCGCCGTGCGTGATCACGGCGAACTCGACGCGATCGCCCACCGTGGCCTCGAAGTCGGGCCCGGAGTGCGGCGGCCTGTTGTTGATGCGCATGTCGTTGAAGACGACTGTGTGCGTCCGGTCCGGCAGGACGTCGCCCTTGCGTCGGACGATCACCGGGCCGTACAGGCCCTTCTGCAGCCCCACCGTGCCGTGTTCGGTGCCGACCACATGGTCGTGGTAGTGCCAGTAACCCGCGCTGCCCGCCCGCCAGGTGCCGTCCTTGCGGCGGCCCGGGGCGTGGGTGCGCCAGGTGTAGGTGCGGGTGCCGCCCGGGTCGACGTGGCTGCGGTTCATCTTCGTGCCGTCGCTGGTGATCTCGTAGTCCAGGCCGTGGACGTGCAGGCTCACCGCGACGTCCATGGTGTTCTCGAACTCGATGTGCAGGGTGTCGCCCTCGTTGAGCTCGATCAGCGGGCCGGGGACGGTCGCCTTGCCCTTCTCCAGGCCGTAGCCCAGCTGGCCGTCGGCGAGCTTCTCGGCGTACAGCTTGATGCGCTTCACCTCGCCTCCGGCGGGTGCCGTCTTCGGCGGTCCGTCGACGCTCACGGCCTCCGGCGCAACCGACAACGATGTCGCGACGGCCGCGCCGCCCAGCAGGACCCGCCGGTTGAAGCTGCGTCTGTCCATGCGGAACTCCCCACCCTGGTAAGGCTTTTGCAGAGGCGTACCTGTGATGAACCTGTGCGACGGTACCGGCCGCGCTCCCGTTTATCCACACTCAAGACAAAGTTGGAGCCATCCCGGTCATAGGTATTGGCGGGGCGGGCAAAGGGGTTTAGCTTCCTTGGCGGTGTTGCTGTGACCGAGGAGGTGCCCATGCACTTACGAGGGTTGAGCAAGGGAAGACGTGTCTGGGCGGCCTCTGTGGCCGCCGGAGCCGTGACCGCCGGGCTGCTGTCGGGTCCGGCCGCGAACGCACGGCCGTTTCCGGAACCCCCGCTGACAACGATGTCGATCAAGTCGCCGCCGGGCGGCGCGAATGTACGGGTGCTGATCTTCCACGGTTCCGCGGCGGCCGGGGAGGAGTCCCCGGTCGTGAACGCCGGGATCGAGGCGATCGAGAAGATCGGGCTCTCGGGCCCGGTGAACCGCCGCTTCAAGGTGCAGGCCACCGACGACGCCTCGGTGTTCACCGACGAGACGAGGCTCGGCCGCTTCAACGCGATCGTGTTCCTGACCGGCGGGGGCGATGTCCTCGACGCGGAGCAGGAGGCGGGCCTGGAGGCGTACATGGAGGCCGGCGGCGGTTTCGTGGGCCTGCATGACGCGGCGCGCGCGGAGCCGTACTCGGACTGGTTCACGGGACTGGTGGGAGCCCGCCCGGCCGCGTCGAGCCCCTCGGCCGTGCAGCGCGCGACCGTCGAGGTCGGCGACCGCCGGCACCCGGCCACCAAGGACCTGCCGGTGCAGTGGAAGCACCCGGACAAGTGGCTGAACTGGGTGAAGAACCCGTCGGGTGACGTCCATACGGTGGCCCGGGTACGGGAGTCGAGCTACCAGCCGGGGACGGGCGGCAACGGCTGGGACCACCCGGTCAGCTGGTGCCGTGACTACGACGGCGGCCGGTCCTTCTACACGGGCATGGGCGGCACGGTGTCGTCGTACGACGAGACCGACTTCCGTGCCCATCTGCGCGGCGCGCTGATGTGGACGACCCGGCTGGAGCAGGCCGACTGCAAGGCGACCGTCAACGCCAACTACCAGGCGGAACGGCTGACCAAGCCCAACCAGCCGGGGCAGAACGACCAGATCGGCGAACCGCACGGGCTGGTCACCGCGCCCGACGGCCGGGTGTTCTACATCGGCCGGGGCGGCGCCGACTCCTCACAGCCGGTGGTCACCGACTGGAACAACCCCGGCATCGGCAAGGGCAAGGGCGAGATCCACGTCTACGACCCGAAGACCAAGCAGGTCACGCTCGCGGGTGCGCTCACCGTCTTCGGCAACAAGGGCGGCGGCGACGAGCTGATCAAGGTCGAGGAGGGGCTGCTCGGCATCGAGCTGGACCCGGAGTTCGAGCAGAACGGCTGGGTGTACCTGCACTACACGCCCCACTCCGGGATCAACCGCGACACACGGATGGCGGAGCGGCGCGTCTCCCGCTTCACGCTGGACCAGGCCACGAACAAGCTGGACCTGGCCAGTGAGAAGGTGCTGCTGAAGTGGCCGGTGCAGATTCACAGTTGCTGTCACTCGGGCGGCGGGATGGCCTGGGACTCCAAGGGCAATCTCTACATCGCCACCGGTGACAACAACTCCAGCGGGTTCAGTTCCGGCTACTCGGGCAACAACCCGCAGCCGAACTACAAGGGCGTCTCCTTCGCGGACGCGCGCCGCACGGCCGGCAACACCAACAACCTCAACGGCAAGATCCTGCGCATCCACCCGGAGCCGGACGGGACGTTCACGCTCCCCGAGGGCAATCTCTTCACCGGCGAGGAGACCGACGAGGGCGGCGGCAAGACCCGCGGCGAGATCTACGTGATGGGGGTCCGGAACCCCGCCCGTATCTTCGTCGACAAGTCGACCGACGTGCTCTACGCGGGCTGGGTCGGTCCGGACGCGAGCGCGCCCTCGACGACCTGGGGCCCGGCCAAGTACGACACGTTCGCCGCCATCACCAAGGCGAGCAACCGCGGCTGGCCGTACTGCATGGGCAACAAGCAGCCCTACCGGGACCGCGGTCTGCCGGACCCGTCCAAGCCACTGGGCTGGTACGACTGCGACCGCCCGAAGAACGAGTCGCCGAACAACGACGGTCTGGTCAATCTGCCGCCGGTCACCGGCAACAACATCTGGTACTCGCCGCAGGGCGGCGCGCCGGACTACCCGCGGGACGCGAACGGCGTCCCCTCGTACAAGCCGGATGAGGCGACGTACCGGCTGCCCTGGCTGAAGGGCGGCGGCCAGGCCGCGATGAACGGCCCGGTCTACCGGTACGACGCCGACAGCACGAGCGCGGCCAAGTGGCCCGCCTACTGGGACGGCAAGTGGTTCGTCGGTGACTTCTACGACGCCGACCAGCCGCGCAACGCGGTGCTCATGGACCCGAAGACGCAGGGCGACGGCGGTCTGCCGGTGCACTCGGAGTCGCTGAAGAAGATCGTGCCGATCGGTAACGACGGCATCAAGAACCTCATGGACTGGAAGTTCGGTCCGGACGGCGCGCTGTACGTCCTCGACTACGGCCGCGGCTTCTTCACCTCGGACTCCAGGTCGGCCCTGTGGCGGGTCACCTACAAGGGCGGCGGGCCGACCCCGGCCGCCGACCAGCTGGCGAGGGGGACCGAGTGACCCGGCAACGAAGAATCTGGGCCGCCCTGCTGGCCGCCCTGCTCGTGGTGCTCGGCATGCAGGCGATGCCGGCGTCCGGGCAGCCGAAGGCGAAGGCGAAGGCCGCCGAACAGGTCCTCACCTGGACGGCCGGCAACGACATCGACAAGTACCTCTCGGCACCGAAGACCGCGGTCGCCGGCACGGCCACGATCGTGTTCGAGAACAGTGTGGCCACCGGCAACACCACGGGCATGCCGCACACGCTGACGTTCGTGACGAGCGACCCCGAGTTCAACGACGACGTCCAGCTCAACATCCTGGCCAACCCGAACGACGCCCAGGGCGGCAAGCACACCGCCCAGGTCACGCTCACGCCCGGCCGGTACTTCTACCACTGCACGATCCCCGGCCACGGCCAGATGCAGGGCATCCTCGTGGTGACCGAGGGCACCGGCGAGGACACCACGGCGCCCGAGGCGTCGGCGCATGTGAGCGGGACGCAGAACACCCAGGGCGAGTACGTCGGCTCGGCGAGCGTGGCGCTGCACGCCACCGACGAGGGCGGCTCGGGCGTCGAGAGGATCGAGTACGCGATCGGTGACACGGGTGCCTGGCAGCCGTACACCGCGCCGGTCGTCGTCGATCAGGTCGGCGCCCACAAGGTCCGCTACCGCGCCTTCGACAAGGCGGGGAACGTCTCCGCCGAGAAGAGCGCGGCGTTCACGGTCGTGGCGCCACAGTCCGACGACACGACCGCGCCGGAGACCTCGGCGACGGTGAGCGGTGAGCGCGATGCCGACGGGGCGTACATCGACATGGCGACGGTCACCGTCTCCGCCTCCGACACGGGCTCCGGGGTCAACACGATCGAGTACGCGGTCGGCTCCGGCGCCTGGCAGCCGTACACCGCGCCGGTGATGGTGCACCAGGTCGGCGCGCACACCGTCCGCTACCGCGCCACCGACAAGGCGGGCAATGTGGCGGCGGAGAAGAGCGTGCAGTTCAAGGTCGTCGCGGCACCGCCGCAGGACACCACGCCGCCGGTGACGGGCGTGACGGTGGAGGGCACGAAGAACTCCGCCGGGGCGTACGTCAACAGCGCCCGGGTGACCGTCACGGCCACCGACGCGCACGGCTCGGGCGTCGAGAAGATCGAGTACTCGCTCGACGGCGGGCCGTATCTCGTCTACTCGGCCCCGGTGGTGGTCGACCGGGCGGGCGGGCACACGGTCGCGTACCGGGCGACGGACAAGGCCGGCAACACCGCGGTGGCACGCACCGTGACCTTCTCGGTCGTCTCCGGCCAGGTCCCGGCGCCCGACTGCCCGGAGTACGACGAGCGGTTGACGGTGATCGTCGGCTCGGTCGACTCGGGAGTGCGCAACCGGGTGACCGACAACCGGTGCCGGATCGGCGAGCTGATCGAGGACGAGAAGGAGTGGACGTCCCACGCGCTGTTCCTCAAGCATGTGACGTCCGTCCTCGACGCGCTGCTGAAGGAGGGCGTGATCGACCAGCGCGAGTACAACGCCGTCCGGAAGGCCGCCCGCCAGTCCGGCATCGGCAAGCCCGGGCAGACCGAGGGCTATCGCGCGCTCTTCGACGGCACTGCGGAGTCGTTGGCCAAGTGGCGGCAGGTGGGCGGCGGTTCGTTCGGGCTGAACCCCGACGGGACGATCACCTCCAGCACCACGACGCCCGGCATGGGCATGCTGTGGTTCCCTGAGCGCAAGTACGGCGACTTCTCGCTGAAGCTCCAGTGGCGTGACGACGCACCGGGCACGGGCAACGCCAACTCCGGTGTGTTCGTGCGCTTCCCCTGGGTCCACGACCACGCGGAGGAGTCACGCCCGGAGTGGGTCGCCATCAAGTACGGGCACGAGGTGCAGGTGCTCGACCGGCCCGACGGCGACATGTACAAGACGGGGTCGGTCTACGGCTTCGACCGGGTGGGGCTCGCCGGCGCCGGTGTGACCCAGAAGGGCACCTGGAACGACTACGAGATCCGCGTGGTCGACCAGCACTACTCGGTGTACCGCAACGGTGTGCTGATCAACGAGTTCGACAACACCGGCGGCCAGGCGTTCACCCCGCCCCGCTCGGACGACCCGGGCACAGACGGACGGCGGTTCGCCTCCGGCTACCTCGGGCTCCAGGTGCACGGCACGACGGATGTGGTGTCCTACCGGGACATCCGGATCAAGGAACTGTAGGCGTCAAGGAGCTGTAGGAGGTTTCTCCTTGCGGGCCCTGCTCGGCTGTACCCGTCTGGGTTCTCCCGGCATCTTCGGATACTCGGGCGGGTACGGCAGGTCCCCCAGCCCATGGTCGTGCTCGTCACGGCGGGCGAGGTCGAGCAGGGACTCCAGGGAGTAGCGATGGTCGTCCATGTCCGCGTGCACGTCGCCGAGTTCGGCGAAGCGCGCGGGCATGGTCGCGAGGTCGAAGTCCTGGGGGTGCGCGACCCCCACCTCGTCCCAGCTCAGGGGCGCGGAGACGGGGGCGTGCGGGCGAGGCCGTACCGAATAGGCGGAGGCGATCGTGCGGTCGCGTGCCGTCTGGTTGTAGTCGACGAAGATGCGTCTGCCCCGCTCCTCCTTCCACCACTTGATGGTCACCTGGTCCGGCATGCGTCGCTCCAGCTCCCTGCCGACGGCGATGGCGGCGCGCCGGACCTGGGTGAAGGTCCAGCGCGGTTCGATGGGCACGAAGACGTGCAGGCCCCGGCCGCCCGAGGTCTTGGGGAAACCGCGCAGTCCGCCGAACTCGCCCAGCACCGCCCTCAGTTCATGGGCGGCGCGGGCGGCGTCGTCGTAGTCGGTGCCGGGCTGCGGGTCGAGGTCGATGCGGAGTTCGTCCGGGTGGTCGACGTCGTCGCGGCGTACTGGCCAGGGGTGGAAGGTGAGGGTCCCGAACTGGGCGGCCCACACCACCGCTCCGGCCTCGGTGGGGCACATCTCGTCGGCGCTGCGGCCGCTGGGGAAGGTGATGTGCGCGGTCGGGATCCAGTCGGGCATGTTCTTGGGCGCCCGCTTCTGGAAGAAGTTCTCGCCGTTCACACCCTCGGGGTAGCGCTCCAGGGTCGTCGGCCGGTCGCGCAGGGCGCGCAGGATGCCGGGGCCGACGGCGATGTAATAGCGGGCGAGGTCCAGCTTGGTGAAGCCACGCTCCGGGAAGAACATCTTGTCCGGGCTGGACAGCCGTACGGTCCGGCCGCCCGCCTCCAGTTCCACCGCGTCACCCATGCTCGCCACGGTAGGCGCAGGGCGTGGGCCGCGCATGCGGAGCGTTCGGGCTTCACGGGGCGCGCAGGCGGGTGGCGAGCAGGGTGACGTCGTCCTCGGTGGTGCCGTGCACGAGGCGTGCGAGGAGGGCGTCGACGACGCTCTCCAGGGGACCGTCGAGGTCGAGGCTCAGATGCGTCAGACGCCGCAGCGAGGCGTCGATGTCCCTGCGGCGGTCCTCGATCAGGCCGTCGGTGTACATGAGCAGTACGGTTCCGGGCCGCACGGGGAGGGTCAGTGCCTCGTATCCGCCGAGGTCGGTGCCGAGGGGCGGTCCGGTGGGGACGTGCACGAGTTCGGCCTGGGCGCCCGGGTGCAGCAGCACGGGCGGCGGGTGCCCGGCGCCGGCGAAGGTGCAGGTGCCCTGGCCGGGGTCGACGAGGGCGAGCAGACAGGTGGCCACCCGGTCCAGGCCGATGCTCGCCAGCCGGTGGTCGGCCTCCTGGAGGATCCGTTCGACGGGGGCGCCGGTGGCGGCGATGCTGCGCAGCAGGGAGCGGTACTGGCTCATGGCGACGGCGGCGGTGAAACCGTGGCCCATGACGTCGCCCATCACCTGGAGGGTGCGGCCGCAGGGCAGGGCCATCGAGTCGAACCAGTCCCCGCCGACGAGGGCACACTGCCCTGCCGGGAGGTAGCGGGAGGCCGTCTCGATGTCGGGGTGCGGGCCGCCCGGCTCGGACAGCAGGGCACGTTGCAGTTCCAGCGCCATCGAGTGTTCGAGGGTGTACTGGCGGGCGTTGTCGATGGCGACGGCGGCCCGGGCTGCCAGTTCCTGGGCCACCACCACGTCCTCGTCGGTGAAGGGGCCGGAGTGGCCGGCTCGGCAGAGGTAGACGACGCCGACGGAGTGCTCCCGCGTGGGCAGGGGGACCATGAGGACGGAGTGAATGCCCACTTCCCGGAAGACTTCCAGGTTGAACGGGGTGCGCACCATCTTGAGGAGAACATCGTCCGAGGCGAGGTTCGCCACCCAGGGGCGGCCCGTGTCCAGACAGTTGCGGGCCGGCGCGTCGCGCGGAACGTCGAAGTAGTACCCCGCGTTCGCGATGAGGCCGACGCGGCCGAGGATGTCCGGGCCGCCCGCCGAGGCGGTGACGCGCAGCCGGAGGACACCGGGTGGGGGCGGGGGCACGTCGTCGACGACCCCGTCCGTGTCCAGCGTCCACACCGAAGCCCGGTCGGCCAGGCTCGGCACGACGAACTCGGCCAGCTCGGCACAGGTCTTCTCGACGTGGAGGGTCGTACCCACCCGGGTGGTGGCGGTGTCCAACAGGGCAAGCCGCTGGTGAGCCCGTTCCAGGTCGTCCATGTACTGGCGCAGACCGCTGACCTCCACCGCGACCCCGCACAGGCCGAGCACGCGGTCGTGGTCCTCCAGCCGGTGGTAGACCGCACTCCACTGCCGCTGCCGGAACGGTGACGGCGCGCGCGTGGTGCCGGTGACGGTCAGCGCCCTGGAGTGGCCGTCACCCAGGACCATACGCAGCACGTCCTCCGAGCGGTGGACGTCAGGCAGTACCTCGGCCATGGTCCGGCCGTGGAACTCGTCGGGCCGCACGCCGCTCATACGGGCCATTGCGTCGTTGACGTACCGGAACCGCAGCCGTTCGTCGAGGATCGCGACCGCGGCCGAGGTGCCGTCCAGGATGTTGCGGAGGATCCGGTACTCGTGAGCCTGCTCGACGGCCTCGTCGGGCGCGTCGGCCAGCATCGACACAAGGGCGTCCTCGGCACCGGAGAAGAGCGACTTCAGCGGAAGCTGGTCGAAGCCCACGCGGATCCTCCTCGTCCGCCCCCTGATCAGAGCACGCCACGTACCAGTGTGTCGCCGGGGCCCCGCCTCCGCATCCTCGGGTGATCCCGTCCTGACCTGCGGCTTTCACCTCCGTGCTCAACAGGCGCAGCCGGCGGGCGGCTCTTAGAGTCGAGGCATGGATCTCCCGGTGATGCCCCCCGTGCTGCCGATGCTCGCCAAGTCCGTGGCGGCGATCCCCGCGGGCATGCAGTACGAGGCGAAGTGGGACGGGTTCCGGGCGATCGTGTTCCGCGACGGGGACGAGGTCGAGCTCGGCAGCCGTACGGGAAAGCCGCTGACCAGGTACTTTCCCGAGCTGGTGACGGCTGTGCGGGAGCGGTTGCCGGGGCGCTGTGTGGTGGACGGGGAGATCGTGATCGCGCGGGAGGGGCATCTGGACTTCGACGCGCTGACGGAGCGGATCCATCCGGCGGACTCGCGGGTGCGGATGCTGGCGGAGCGGACGCCGGCCTCCCTCGTCGCCTTCGACCTGCTGGCGCTGGGGGACGAGTCGCTGATGGACGTCCCGATGACCGGCCGGCGGGAGCTGCTGGCCGGGGAGTTGGCGGAGGTGACGGCGCCGGTGTACCTGGCGCCTGCGACCACCGACATCGAGGTGGCTCGGCAGTGGTTCGAGCAGTACGAGGGGGCGGGCCTGGACGGGGTCATCGCCAAGCCGCCGACCGTGCGCTACCGCCCGGACCAACGCGCGATGTTCAAGATCAAGCACGAGCGGACGGCGGACGTGGTCGTCGCCGGGTACCGCCTGCACAAGAGCGGCCCTGTCGTGGGCTCGCTGCTGCTCGGACTGTACGACGATGGGGGCACCCTCCAGCACGTGGGCGTGTCCGCCGCCTTCCCGATGAAGCGGCGCGCCGAGCTGGTGGAGGAGCTGGAGCCGCTGCGCCTGGACGACGCCCAGGGGCATCCGTGGGCGGCGTGGTCCGACGAGGCCGCGCACGAGAAGGCCCGGCTGCCGGGGGCGCCGAGCCGCTGGTCGGGCCGGAAGGACCTGTCATGGGTGCCGCTCAGGCCCGAGCGAGTGGCCGAGGTGGCGTACGACCACATGGAGAACGGGCAGCGCTTCCGGCACACCGCCCGCTTCCGCCGCTGGCGCCCGGACCGGACCCCCGAGAGCTGCACCTACGCGCAGCTCCAGGAACCGGTCCGGTACGACCTGGCGGAGATCTTCGGCGCGTAGCGCCACGCCGGGTCAGGGCTGCATCAGCACCTTGACCGCGCCGTCCTGCTTGCGCTGGAACATCTCGTACGCGTGCGGGGCCTCCGTCAGCGGTACCCGGTGGGTGGCGAAGTCCTCGACTCCGAGCGGGTCCTCGTCGGTCAGGTACGGGATGATGTCGTCGCTCCAGCGACGGACGTTGGCCTGGCCCATCCGGATCTGGACCTGCTTGTCGAACAGGGTGAGCAGCGGCAGTGGGTCCGCCAGGCCGCCGTAGACACCGGACAGCGAGATGGTGCCGCCGCGGCGCACCAGCTCGATGGCGGTGTTCAGCGCGGCGAGCCGGTCGACGCTGAAGCGTTCGGCGAGCGGGCCGCTCAGTTTGCGGGGCAGGATCGCCGAGGCGTTCTGCACCATGCGCGCGGCCGCGCTGCCGTGGGCCTCGGTGCCGACCGCGTCGATCACGGCGTCGGGGCCGCGGCCGTCGGTCTCGTCGCGGATCGCGGAGACGAGTTCCTTCTCGTCGTCGAAGGACCTGAGGTCGTACGTCTCCACGCCTCGCGCGCGGGCCCGGCGCAGCCGTTCCGGTACCAGGTCCACGCCGAACACTCGTCCGGCTCCCTGGATCTGGGCGACGCGGCAGGCCATGTCGCCGATGGGGCCGAGGCCGAGCACGGCGACGCTGCCGCCCTGCGGGACGTCGGCGTAGGCGACCGCCTGCCAGGCGGTCGGCAGGACGTCGGAGAGGTAGACGAACCGGTCGTCGGGCGGGCCTTCCGGAACCTTGATCGGGCCGAACTGCGCCTGCGGGACCCGCAGGTACTCGGCCTGGGCGCCCGGCACCGCGCCGTACAGACGGGTGTAGCCGAACAGGGCGGCGCCCATGCCCTCGCCGCTGACCTGGGTGGTCTCGCACTGGGTGGGCAGGCCGGTGAGGCACATCCAGCAGTTGCCGCAGGCGATCTGGAACGGCACCACGACCCGGTCCCCGGCCTGGAGGTCCGGTACCCCGGCGCCGACCTCCTCCACGATGCCCATGGGTTCATGGCCGAGGATGTCTCCCGGTGTCATGAACGGTGTGAGCACTTCGTACAGATGCAGGTCGGAGCCGCACAACCCGGTGGAGGTGATGCGGATGACCGCGTCCGTCGGCTCCTGGATCGTCGGATCGGGCACGTTCTCCACCCGCACGTCACGCTTGCCCTGCCAGGTCACTGCCCTCATCGCCTCGCGCTCCCTCCGTCGGCGTGCGCGTCGGTCGTTTCGGCTCGGTCGTTTCGGCGTCGCCCGGGTACCCGGGTGGCCCGTACCGAACCTTGCGCCGATCGACGGACGCGACGAGGACACCGTCCCGTCAGAAACGATCGCGTGTGGCCATCGATGCTCAGATAAGCGCACAATCATGACAAACGAATGACTTGAGGCGCGGTGGCGACGGTGGGCATGGGACGAGAGGCGCGCGGACGGCGGACCGCTGCGACAGCGGCGCTGCTGGCCGCGACGGTGACGGCGGCCCTGGCGGCGGGCTGCACGAACGGGGGCGGGCCCCCCGACGACGGCCGGGGATCGGCCACCGCGTCGGAGCGCGGCGCCTCACCCACGGCGACCGACGGCTCCGTACTCGCCGTCAAGATCGACAACGCCGGCACGGCCCGGCCGCCCACCGGTGTCGACGCCGCGGACGTGGTGTACGTGGAGCAGGTCGAGGGCGGACTGAGCCGGCTGATGGCGGTGTACGCGACGAAGCTGCCGACAGCGGTCGGTCCGGTGCGCAGCGCCCGTGAGTCGGATCTGGAGCTGCTGCGCCAGTTCGACCGGCCCACACTCGCCTTCTCCGGCGCCCAGACGAAGCTCCTGCCGCTGATCGACAAGGCGCCGCTGCGGGCGGCGACGCCGGGCAGCGCCTCCGACGCCTTCTTCCGCGACCCCGACAGGTCGGCCCCGCACAATCTCTATGTGCGGCCCGAGCGGATCGTGCCTGAAGCCCCGGGCCGGGCCGCCCTGGCCACCGGCTTCCGCTACGGCTCCGCCCCGGCGGGCGGCACCGAGGCGAACTCGCAGACGGTGCGCTATCCGGCGGCCCGATTCACCTTCACCTGGTCGGACTCCCGGGACCGCTGGCTGGTCGGCATGGACGGCACTCCGGCCACGACGGCCGACGGCAAGCGCATGGCGGCGGCGACGGTCGTCGTGCAGTACGTGAAGGTGCGCGAGTCCGCCTTCCGGGACTTCCTCGGCAACAACACCCCGTACACCGAGACGGTGGGCTCGGGGAAGGCGAAGGTGCTGCGCGACGGGCGGGCCTATGACGTGAACTGGGAGCGCGAGGACGCCACGGACGGCACGGCGTTCACCACCCGCGACGGCGCACCCGTGAACTTCGCGAAGGGCCAGGTGTGGGTGGTGTACGCCGAGGCGCCCTGACCGGCCCGCGCGGGCCAGGCCTGCCGCACCGGTCAGCGGGGCGCCACCAGGGACTCCCCGGGATTGCGCAGGCCTTCGGCCGCGTCCGACACGCGCCGGATGAGGTCGAAGAACACCGTCTGCTCCTCGGCGGTCAGCGGCGCGAGGAAGATCTGGTTCATCCGGGCGGTGCGCACGGTCAGCTTGCGGTGGGTGCGCACACCCTCTTCCGTGAGGCGCAGCAGGAAGCGGCGGCCGTCCTGCGGGTCACGGACCTTGTCGAGCAGTCCGCGCCGGATGAGCCGGCTGATCACCTCGGCGATGGTGGACCGGTCGAGCCCCACCCGCTCCCCCACCGTGCGCTGATCCAGGCCGGGCTCGGCGACGAGCGTGTTGAGGACCGCGTACTGGGGCGAGGTGATCTCCTCGGAGACCATCGTGTTCCACAGCAGGTAGTGCGCCTGCTGGAGCCGCCGGGCCAGGTGCCCGGGGTGGGTGGTGAGGTCGGCCGCCGCCATGTGCACCCCTCGGTCGTATTCGTTGGTGCACTGAACAATACCGGCCCGCTCCCGGGCTGTCTGCCGACCGCACAAGGGATCAGAGGCGCATACACCGAGCTCTTGACGCCCTGCTGCGGCGATGGCAGCGTGAGAGAAGCTTCACGGAAATACTCAGTGTGCTGACTAATCGAGGTCGGGGCGCTCGGAAGAGATGGGGCTTCTCGGATGGACAAGGTGGTCGCCACAGCCCTGGAGGCGGTGGCCGACGTGCCCGACGGCGCGTCGCTCGCGGTGGGCGGTTTCGGGCTGAGCGGTGTGCCGAACGTGCTGATCCAGGCGCTGTACGAGCGCGGGGTGGCCGGGGTGTCGGTGGTCTCCAACAACTGCGGGGCGATGGAGTCGGGCCTCGCGGTCCTGCTCGCCGCGGGCCGGATCACCCGGGTGACGGGCTCCTACATCGGCGCGAACAAGGAGTTCGCCCGGCAGTACCTGGCCGGGGAGCTGGAGGTCGAGCTGATCCCGCAGGGCACCCTGGCCGAGCGGCTGCGGGCCGGCGGCGCCGGGATCCCCGCCTTCTACACCCCGGCCGGGGTGGGCACCCAGGTCGCCGAGGGCGGTCTGCCGTGGCGCTACGACGGTGAGGGCGGGGTCGCGCTGGCCTCGCCGCCGAAGGAGGTCCGGGAGTTCGACGGCGAGGAGTTCGTGCTGGAGCGGGGCATCCGCACCGACTTCGCCCTGGTCAGGGCCGCGAAGGGCGACCGGCACGGGAACCTGGTCTTCAACAAGTCCTCCCGCAACTTCAACCCCCTCGCGGCGATGGCCGGGCGGGTGACGATCGCCGAGGTGGAGGAGCTGGTGGAACCCGGCGAGATCGACCCGGACGCGGTGCACCTGCCCGGCATCTTCGTGCAGCGGGTACTCGCGCTCGCCCCGGAGCAGGCGGCGGACAAGAAGATCGAGCGGCGGACGGTGAGGTCCTGATGGCCTGGACGCGTGAACAGATGGCCGCGCGGGCGGCCCGGGAACTGCGGGACGGCCAGTACGTCAATCTCGGCATCGGCCTGCCCACCCTCATCCCCAACTACCTGCCTGAGGGCGTCGAGGTCGTCCTCGAATCGGAGAACGGCATCCTGGGCACCGGCCCCTACCCCACCGAGGACACCGTCGACCCGGACCTGATCAACGCCGGCAAGGAGACCGTGACGGTCCTGCCGGGCGCGTCCTTCTTCGACTCGGCGCTGTCCTTCTCGATGATCCGGGGCGGGCACATCGACGTGGCCGTCCTCGGCGCCATGCAGGTCTCCGAGCGGGGCGACCTGGCCAACTGGGCGATCCCCGGCAAGCTGATCACCGGCATCGGCGGGGCGATGGACCTGGTGCACGGCGCCCGTACGGTCGTCGTCGTCATGACCCACACCGCCAAGGACGGCTCCCCGAAGATCCTCTCCGAGTGCGCCCTGCCGCTGACCGGCAAGGGGTGCGTGAACCGGATCATCACCGACCTCGGCGTCCTCGACGTCACCGAGGACGGGCTCCTCCTGGTCGAGACCGCGCCGGGCGTGAGCGCCGAGGAGATCGTCACCAGGACCGATGCCGAACTGACCGTGCCGGAGGGCGTGAAGTGAAGGACGTCTACATCGTCGACGCGGTCCGCACTCCGTTCGGCCGCTACAACGGCGGCCTGGCCTCGGTCCGCCCGGACGACCTGGGCGCGCACGCGATCCGCGAACTGCTCGCCCGCACCCCCGACCTGGATCCGGCGCGGATCGAGGACGTGTACTTCGGCAACGCCAACGGCGCCGGTGAGGAGAACCGCAACGTCGGCCGTATGGCGGCGCTGCTGGCGGACCTGCCCACCTCGGTGCCGGGCGTGACCGTCAACCGGCTGTGCGCGTCCGGGCTGGAAGCGGTCGTCCAGGCAGCCCGCGCGATCGCGGTCGGGGACGCCTCGATCGCCGTGGCAGGTGGCGTCGAGTCGATGACCCGGGCGCCCTATGTGCTGCCCAAGTCCGACAAGCCCTTCCCGGCCGGGCACACCGAGCTGTACTCCACGACTCTGGGCTGGCGGATGGTCAACCCGAGGATGGAGCCGCAGTGGACGATTCCGCTGGGGGAATCGGCCGAACTCATCGCCGACAAGCACAAGATCAGCCGCGAGCAGCAGGACGAGTTCGCGCTCGGCAGCCATGAGAAGGCCGCGCGGGCGCGGGAACAGGGCCTGTTCGAGAGCGAATCGGTGCCTGTGGCGGTCCCGCAGCGCAAGGGCGATCCGGTCCTCTTCGCCGCCGACGAATGTGTCCGCCCGGATGCCTCCCTGGCGACGATGGCCAAGCTGAAGCCGTCGTTCCGCAAGGAGGGAGGCACGGTGACGGCGGGCAACGCGTCACCGCTCAACGACGGTGCGGCGGCTCTTCTTCTGGTCGACGAGGAGGGCCTGAAGGCCACCGGCCGCGAGCCGCTCGCCCGGATCTCCGCGACCGGCGTCAACGCCCTCGACCCGGACTACTTCGGACTCGCACCCGTCGAGGCCGTCAACCGGGCGCTGGCCAAGGCGGGCAAGGGGTTCGGTGACCTGTCCGTGCTGGAGCTGAACGAGGCGTTCGCGGCGCAGGTGCTGGGGTGTGTGGCCGAGTGGCCCGAGTTCGACCCCGCGATCCTCAATCCGCAGGGCGGGGCGATCGCCCTGGGCCATCCGCTCGGCGCGTCCGGGGCCCGGCTCGCCGGGACCGTGGCCCATCAGCTTGCCCGACGGGGCAGCGGCGTCGGTGTCGCCACGCTGTGTATCGGCGTGGGCCAGGGGCTTGCCCTCGTTCTCGAACGGTAGCCCTGATCTCGACTGCGGACCGTACGTGGCTGGTCGCGCAGTTCCCCGCGCCCCCGAGGGGCGCGATCCTCGCCCCCGTCGACGAGAACGGTACGAACCTCAGGGAACCCCATGACTCTCACACAGCACGACATCGATTTGGAGATCGCGGCCGAGCGCGCCGCGTACGAGAAGCGCCTCGCCGAGGGCGGGCCCGTGGAGCACCAGCCGCGGCGGGACTACGCGCCGTACCGCTCCTCGGTGCTGCGGCACCCGAAGCAGCCGCCGGTCACCATCGACATGAGCAAGGACCCGGAGCTGGTGGAGCTGTCCTCCCCGGCCTTCGGGGAGCGGGACATCACCGAGATCGACAACGACCTCACCCGGCAGCACGACGGCGAGCCGATCGGCGAGCGCATCACCGTCTCCGGCAGGCTGCTGGACCGCGACGGCCGCCCGGTGCGCGGCCAGCTCGTGGAGATCTGGCAGGCCAACTCGGCGGGCCGCTACGCCCATCAGCGTGAGCAGCACGACGCCCCGCTGGACCCGAACTTCACCGGCGTGGGCCGCACCCTCACCGACGCCGAGGGCCACTACCGCTTCACCACCGTCCAGCCCGGCCCGTACCCGTGGCGCCAGCACGTCAACGCCTGGCGGCCGGCCCACATCCACTTCTCGCTCTTCGGCTCGGCGTTCACCCAGCGGCTCGTGACGCAGATGTACTTCCCGAGCGACCCGCTGTTCCCCTACGACCCGATCATCCAGTCGGTGACGGACGACGCGGCCCGGCAGCGGCTGGTCGCCACCTACGACCACAGCCTCTCGGTGCCGGAGTTCTCGATGGGCTACCACTGGGACATCGTGCTCGACGGGCCGCAGGCCACCTGGATAGAGGAAGGGCGCTGACCTGCCATGACGAAGATCGACACGAGTCGCCCGGAGACCGTGCTCCCGACCCCGTCGCACACCGTCGGCCCCTTCTACGGCCACGCCCTGCCGTTTCCCGGCGGCGGTGACATCGCGCCCATCGGCCACCCCGACACGATCGTCCTCCAGGGGTACGTCACCGACGGCGAGGGCAACCCGCTGCCGGACGCGTTCGTGGAGCTGTGGGGCACCGACCCGGACGGGAACCTGCCGCAGGTCGACGGCTCGATGCGACGGGACCCGGCGAGCGGAGGGTTCCTGGGCCGCAACGGCGTGGAGTTCACCGGCTGGGGACGGATCCAGACCGACGCGGGCGGCCACTGGACCGCGCGGACGCTGCGGCCCGGGGCGCGCGGGCGGAACGCGCCGTACCTCAGTGTGTGCGTCTTCGCGCGCGGGCTGCTGGTGCACCTGTACACGCGGATCTATCTGCCGGGCGACGACGCGGCGCTGGCCGCCGACCCGCTGCTGTCCCGGCTGGAGGACGAGCGCCGCGACACGCTGATCGCCGTGGCGGAGGCTCACGGCACGTACCGTTTCGACATCCGCCTTCAGGGCGAAGGCGAGACGGTCTTCCTGGAGTTCCAGTGACAGCTGCGCACGGCGACACCGGCCTGCTCGCGCCCGGGTGGGCCGACTCGGCGGCCGCCTCCGCGACGAGCGATCACGCGTATCTGCGGGCGCTGCTCGACGCGGAGGCCGCGCTGACCCGGGCCCAGGCCGCGCTGGGGCTCGCCCCCGCCGAGGCGGCGACGGCGGTGACCGAGGCGGCAGGCTCCGGTGCCTTCGACGTCCGGTCCCTCGCCGAGCGGGCCCGCGCGGGCGGCAACCCGGTCATCCCGCTGGTCGCGGAGCTGACGGAGGCCGTCGGCGAGGAGTACGGCCCCTACGTCCACCGGGGCGCGACCAGCCAGGACATCATGGACACGGCGACGGTGCTGGTCGCCGCGCGTACCCTGGACCTGGTCCTCGAGGACCTCGGCCGCACCGAGCAGGCGCTCGCCCGGCTGGCCGCCGAACACCGTGACACCGCGATGCCCGGGCGGACGCTCACCCAGCACGCCGTACCGACGACCTTCGGGCTGAAGGCGGCCGGGTGGCGGGCGCTGGTCCTGGACGCGCGGGACCGGACGACGGCCGTACGGGACTCGCTGCCCGCCCAACTCGGGGGCGCGGCGGGCACGTTGGCGGCGTTCGGAGCGTACGGCGCGAGCGATCCGACCGGACTGCCGGCGGCGTATGCCCGTGAACTCGGCCTCAGGGCACCCGAGCTGCCCTGGCACACCCTGCGGACGCCCGTCGCCGATCTCGCCGGGTGCCTCGCCTTCACGGCGGGTGCGCTCGGCAAGCTCGCCGTGGACGTCCTCACCCTGTCGCGCACCGAGATCGCGGAGGTCGCGGAGGGCAGCGGCGGGGGCTCGTCCGCCATGCCGCACAAGTCCAACCCCGTACGGTCCACCCTGATCGCCTCCGCCGCGCGACGGGCACCGCAGCTCGCGGCCACGCTGTACGGCTCGCTGGCGGCGGAGGACGAGCGGCCGGCCGGGCCCTGGCACGCCGAGTGGGAACCGCTGAGGGACCTCCTGCGGCTGGTCGGCGGCGCCGCCCGGGACGCCATCGAGCTGGCCGGGGGACTGCGGGTCAGGCCCGAGACCATGCGCGAACACCTGGACCTGACCGGCGGGTCGATCGTCTCCGAGCGGCTCTTTGCCGAACTGGCCCCGGTGCTGGGCCGCGTCCGCGCCAGGGAACTCCTCACCCGGCTCGCCGCCGAGGGACGCCCGCTCGCCGAGGCACCGGAGCTGGCGGACGTCGACCTCGACCCCACCCACTACACCGGCTCCGCCGGAGCCCTCACCGACCGCGCTCTGGAGCGACGTTGACACTCCTGAACCACCGCACCGAAGGGCCCGCCTCCGCTCCCCGCTGCTGCTCGGCCCCTCCCTCGGCACGTCGTACGCCCTCTGGGACAAGGTCGCGCCCGAGCTGTCGATCACCCACCGGGTGGCCCGCTGGGACCTGCCGGGACACGGCGGTTCGGCGGCCGGACTCATCGAGGCCGGCGCGACGGTCGGTGACCTCGCCGACCTGGTGCTGGCGCTCGCCGACTCCCTCGGCATCGAACGGTTCGCGTACGCGGGTGTGTCGCTGGGCGGGGCCGTGGGCCTGCACCTCGCGGTGCATCATCCGGAGCGGCTGTCGTCGCTGGCCGTGATCTGCTCTTCGGCACACTTCAACGGCCCCGGGCCGTGGGAGGAGCGGGCCGCGCTGGTGCGGCGGGAAGGGCTGGCCGGGCTGGCGGAGGGCGCGGACGCGCGCTGGTTCACGTCCGGGTTCACCGTGCCTGAACTGGTGCGGGACCACCGGGACGCCGACCCGGACGCGTACGCCGCCTGCTGTGACGCGCTCGCCGCGTTCGACCTGCGGGACCGGCTGCCCGAGATCGCCGCGCCGACGCTGCTGGTCGCCGGCCGCGACGATCCGGCGACGCCGCCCGCGCATCTGCGGGAGATCGCCGACGCGGTGCCGGGCTCGACGCTCGTCGAGCTCCCGGGCGCCTCGCATCTGGCGCCCGCGCAGTGCCCGGAGGCGGTGCTGACCGCGCTGCGGGCCCACTTCGGCGGGCCCGCCGGACGCGGAATGGAGGTGCGGCGCGAGGTGCTCGGGGACCCGCACGTCGACCGGGCACAGGCCCGCCAGACGCCCTTCACCGCGCGCTTCCAGGACTTCATCTCGCGCTACGCCTGGGGCGAGATCTGGACCGACCCGACGTTGTCGCGCCGCGAGCGCAGCATGATCACCCTGACCGCGCTGGTCGCGCACGGCCACTACGACGAGCTGGCCATGCACGTCCGGGCGGCCCGCCGGGGCGGGCTCACGCCCGAGGAGATCGGCGCGGTGCTGTTGCAGACGGCCGTGTACTGCGGGGTGCCGGCGGCGAACTCGGCGTTCGCGACGGCCCAGCGGGTGCTGGCCGAAGAGGATCCCGCCGAAGGGTGATCCTGCTGGTCGTAGGCCCGGCCAGGCCTCGCACATGCCTTGCTCGCGTGCCTACCGTGGAGACATGTCCACTTTGCTGATCACGGGCGCCACCTCGGGGCTCGGCCGGTACGTCGCCGTCGAGCTGGTCCGCGCCGGGCACGTGGTCCTCGTCCACGGCCGCGACGCGGACCGGACGGAAAGGCTCGTCGAGGAGCTGCGCGCCGAGGGCGACGCCGAGGGGTTCGTCGCCGATCTCGCCTCGCTGGCGCGGGTGCGGGAACTGGCCGCGCACATCGGCGACGCGCATCCCGAGCTGGACGTGCTGATCAACAACGCGGCCGTCGGCGCCGGTCCGTCCGGCGCCGGGCGTGAGCTGAGCACCGACGGGCACGAGCTGCGGCTCGCGGTCAACTATCTGGCGCCGGTGGTGCTGACGCGCGCCCTGCTGCCCGTACTGCGCGCGAACGCGCCCGCCCGGATCGTCAACGTCGGCTCGGCCGGACAGGAACCCCTCGACCCCGCCGACCCGGAGCTCACCCGCCGCTACAGCGGCCTGTCGGCGTACTGCCGCAGCAAGTTCGCGCTCGCCGCCCATACCTTCACCCTGGCTGAGGAACTCACCGGCAGCGGTGTCGCGGTGAACGTGGTGCACCCGGCCACCCACATGGACACGGCGATGGTCCTCGACGGCGGCTTCACGCCCCGGCACACGGTCGCCGACGGCGCACCGGGCGTACTCGCCCTGGCCACCCGCGACCTGGGCTCGGGCCGCTACTTCGACGGCACCCGTGCCGCGCGAGCGCACGAGGCGGTGTACGACCCCGCGGTGCGCGGGCGGCTCACGGCGGTGACCGACCAGCTGCTGCGCGTCTGAGCTACGCCGGTCCGACGCCGGCCTCGAGCACGGCCCGTGCCCGCTCCGCCAGTCCGTCCGCCCCGCACGAGACCGCCAGGTCCAGGCCGCGTTCGAGGTCGCTCACCGAGCGGGCGGCGACGCCGTACTCGATGCGGGCCGCCGCGTGCTCGTACTGGCAGGGTGACGCCTCCAGGTAGGTGACGGCCTGGGCGGCGAGCCGGACCGCGCGCTGCCCGGTCTCCAGGGCGGCGGCGCAGCGCAGGGCCTCGCCTATGGCGGTGTCGGTGCCGAAGCGCTCGGCCTGCCGGCGGACGTCGACGGCGAGCCGGGCGGCACGGGCCGGGTCCTCGGTGCTGAGGGCCCGGGCGAGGTCGGCCGCCCAGGGGACGAGCACCGGGTTGTGGTGGCCGCGAGCCGCCGCAGCCTTCTCTGCGGCCTCCAGTTCGTTGATGCCGTCCTTGGTGCGGCCGACGGCCAGCAGCAGCCTGCCGCGCACCGAGCGCGGGTCCGGCAGGACGATGGTGGAGGGGTAGGGCGGGAAGAAGCCGTAGCGTTCGGCGACCTCCCAGGCCTCCTGGACATGGCCGCGGGCGAGCAGCGTGTCGACGAGGTTGCAGGTCGCGGACCAGTACAGCGGCAGGCCGCGGCCGACGCGCTCGGCGAGGCGCAGCGACTCGCGCAAGGACGACTCCGCCTCCTTCAGACGGCCCCGCCTGCGGTGGCCGAGCCCCACGTAGGCGTGGGCCAGGGCGAGGTGGCCGCCGCTCCAGCCGGCTGTCTCGTAGGCGCGCAGTGCCTCGTTGTAGAGGGTCTCGGCGCGGTCGAGGCGGTCGGTGAAGGCGTACGCGTTGGCCAGCATCAGCAGCAGTTCGATGCCCCACTCGGTGTCGGTCCAGCCGAGCCCGGGGGCCAGGCGGCCGTTGACGAGGGCCCGGTCGCACAGTTCGGCGACCTCTTCCGCGTTCTCGCCGTGCATGAGGGCGTCGAAGCCGCGGAGCATGAGCAGCGCGCGTTCCGAGTTGTCCCGGCCGGTGCAGGTGGCGGCGAGGTCGGCGAGGCGCCGGGAGCGGTCGGGTGCGGTGGCCTCGCCGGCGTGCAGGCCCTCCCACATGAAGTGCACGGCCTGCAGCCGCATCCGGGCGGGTCCGGGCCGCAGCCGGGCGGCCTCCGCCTCGACCGTGCGGACCGCCTCCTCCAGCTGGTCGTTGTGGAGCAGCGCCTGGGAGAGCCGGAAGACGGCGTCGACCCGGTTGTCCCCGCCGAGGCCGGGCATGCCGAGCGCGGTCCGCAGATGGCCGATGGTGCGGGCGGGCGCGGTCAGGAAGGTGGCCTCGGCCAGTTCGTACAGCACGTGTGGGTGGGACTCGGGCCGGGGCGGTTCCTCCAGGGCGCGCTCCAGGCAGCGGCGGGCGGCGTCGGGGGCGCCGACGGCGAGGTGCTCGCGGGCGGCCTCGCGCAGCTGTCCCACGAGTTCCTCGTCGTCGTCCGGGTGCACTTCGAGGAGGTGGCGGGCGGCCGCGGCGGCGCCGCGTCCCTCGTCGGTGACGATCCGGGCGGCTATGCCGTGCATGGCGGTGCACAGGGCGTCGGGTATGGAGTTGTAGACGGCGGTGGCGATCAGCGGGTGGACGAACTCCAGGTCGCCGTCGGCGCCGCGGCCGGTCGCGGGGTCGGGTGCGGTGAGGATGCGGGCGGTGCACAGCAGTTCGGCGCAGCGGCGGGCCTCGTCGGGCCCGAGGGTGGCGAGCTTGGCGACCAGGCCGGTGGAGATGCCGGTGCCGAGGATCGCGGCGGCCCAGGCGAACCGCGTCGCGTCGATGCCGAGTTCCTCCAGGCGGGCGACGAGGCCGCCGCCGCGGGCCGAGCGGTTCAGTTCGCGCAATTCCCCGGCCCGGGCCTCGACGGGCTCGAGTTCGCTGTCCTGCACCTTGGCGAGGAGTTCGACGGTCTCGTAGGGGTTGCCCGCGGTGACGGCCCAGACCTCGCGGCAGAACGCGGCGTCCGCGTTCGGGCCGAGGGTGGCACGGGTGAGTCCCGCAGTCGCGTCCGGGGTGAGGGCGCTCAGCGTCGTGACGGGGCCGTGCGCGGCGGCGGCGACGGTGTCGAGGTGGCGGGCGCTGGTGCCGGAGACCTCGCCGGGGCGGCGGGTGACCACGACCAGCACCGACATCTCGTCGAGGCGCTCGGCGAGCCCGGCGAGCCAGTGCAGGGTCTCCTGGTCGGCCCAGTGGGCGTCGTCGATCAGCAGCACCAGCGGCCAGTCCCGGCGGGCGAGCCGGCGCACGGCGGCGACCAGTCCGTCGCACACGCCCTGCGGGTCGGCCTGCCGGTCGCCGGGTTCCGCGATGCCGAGGGCGGGGCCGGCGATGTCGTACCAGTCGCCGAGATACTCGCGGGCCTCCTCCGGGAGCATCGACACCAGTGCCGGCTGCAGCAACTGCCGTACCACGTTGAAAGGGACCGACCTGAGGGTCTCGCCGCCGCGTGCCGACCAGACCGTGCAGCCGCAGGCCTCGGCGATGCGGCGGGTTTCGGCCAGCAGCGTGGTCTTGCCGAGTCCGGCCTCGCCACGGAAGACCAGCAGTCCGCCCGACGAGGAGCGGTCCGCCGTCAGGCCGTCGACCGCCCGCGCGACGGCGGCGACTTCCTCGTCGCGCTCCCAAAGGGAAGCCGAGGCGCCGGCCGTGGGCCGTACCTCCGTCATCCCGCTACCTCCCCAAGTCGCCCGAACGACGTACAGACGTCGAGCGTAGCCCTCCGATTGCCTGAGCGGAGGACGGTCCGGGCACCTGTTGCCGTGACGGGTGACACCGGCGGCGACCGTACGGCGCATCCGGCCCGTCACCAGCCGCCTTCGGGTCAACAAGGCACAACGGTACGGGAGGTGACGGCCATTCACCAGGGACAGGACACACGGCGCGGCCGACGGGCGCTGGTCGCGGGGTCGGTGGGCAATCTCATCGAGTGGTACGAGTTCGGCGTCTACGGCTACTTCGCGACGATCATCGCGGCACGGTTCTTCACTCCGGAGGGCGGCGGCGAGATCGAGGCTCTGGTGAAGACGTACGCGTCGTTCGCGCTCGCGTTCTTCTTCCGCCCGGTCGGGGCGGCGCTTTTCGGCCGTCTCGGGGATCGTGTCGGCCGTCGGCCGGTGCTGGTCCTGGTGATCACGCTGATGACGGTGGCGACGACGCTGATCGGCGTACTGCCGACGTACGCGCAGGCGGGCGCTCTGGCGCCCTGGCTGCTCACCTTCCTGCGGGTGCTCCAGGGGCTGTCGGCCGGCGGGGAGTTCGGCGGGGCGGTGTCGGTGATGACAGAGTTCGCTCCGCCGGGCCGGCGGGGGCTGTACGGGTCGTGGCAGTCGTTCACGGTGGCACTGGGGCTGCTGGGCGGTGCGGGCGCGGCGGCGCTGCTCGCCACCGTGCTGACCGAGGAGCAGCTCGGTGCGTGGGGCTGGCGGCTGCCGTTCCTGCTCACCCTGCCGCTGGGGCTGGGGGCGCTGTGGCTGAGGCTGCGGCTGGACGAGACACCGGAGTTCGTGGCGGAGCGGTCGCGGGAAAGGCCTCCCCCGGGCGAGGTCGCGAGGGCGATCGCGCTGGGCGCGGGGCGGATCATGGGCTGGGCCGCGGCCGGTTACACCTTCCTCGTCGTGCTGCCGTCGTATCTGCAGAGTTCGCTGGGCGCGACCTTCCAGCAGGCGCTGGTCGCCACCGTGCTGGCCAATCTGGGCTTCGCGGTGACGATCGTGCCGGCGGGGCTGCTCAGTGACCTGCTCGGCCGGCGGGCGGTGATGCTGACGGGCGCGGTACTGGTCGTGGCCCTCTCGGTGCCGCTGCTCAACCTTCTGCAGGAGCCCGGCGTTTCGAACACCGTGAAGGGTGCGGCGGTGTGCGGCGCGGGTGCCGTGGTGGGGCTGATGGCGGGGCCGGGCCCGGCGATGCTGTCGGAGATGTTCCCGACCGGAGTGCGCTACACGGGCCTGGGACTCGCCTACGCGCTGTCCAATGCGGTGTTCTCAGGGTGCGCCGGGCTCATCATCACGGAGACGATCGAGCGGACGGGGAGCGTGGACATCCCCGCGTACTACGCGGCGGCGGCGTGCGCGGTGAGCGTACCGGCCCTGCTCACGCTGCCCTCGCGAAGCGTGCGCGGGGCGAAAGCGGTGGAGGAGAGGACTGGTTGAGGCGATGCGGGTGATCGGTCTGATGTCCGGGACGTCGTACGACGCGATCGACGCGGCGGCGGCCGAGCTGGACCTCGTCGGCGACAGCCTGGTGCTGAAGCCGCTCGGCATGGTGAGCGAGGCGTACGACGGCGACCTGCGCGAGACCCTGTCGGCCGCCCTGCCGCCGGGGACCACCACACTGGGCGAGGTGTGCCGGCTGGACACCCGGATCGGGCAGGCCTTCGCGGCGACCGCGCTCCGGGCCGACCGCGAACTCTGCGACGGGCGGGCCGAGTCGGTGGCCTCGCACGGGCAGACCGTGTACCACTGGGTCGCCGAGGGGGAGGTCCACGGCACGCTCCAGCTGGGGCAGCCGGCCTGGATCGCCGAGGCGACCGGGCTGCCGGTCGTCTCCGACTTCCGGCCGCGTGACATCGCCGCCGGCGGGCAGGGCGCCCCGCTGGTCGGCCTGGTCGACCAGTTGTGGCTGCGCGGCCGGCCGGGCCGGCCCGTCGCACTCAACATCGGCGGTATCGCCAACCTCACCGCACCCGACGGGACCGCCTTCGACACCGGGCCGGGCTGCGCGCTGATCGACGCGGCGGCACGGGGGTTCAGCGGCGGAGCGTTGTCCTACGACACGGACGGGGCCCTGGCCGCCCGGGGCCGGGTGCACGGGCCGCTGCTGGACCGGCTGCTTCAGGAGCCCTACTACGCGCTGCCCGCGCCCAAGACGACGGGCAAGGAGCTGTTCCACCTCGGTCATCTGCGGGACGCGCTGGCCGGGTTCGGGACGCTGTCCGCCGAGGACGTCGTCGCCACGCTGACGATGCTCACGGCCCGGACCGTGGCGGACGCGGTACGGGCGGTGGACGCGACCGAGGTGATCGCCTCGGGCGGCGGGACGCGCAACCCCGTGCTGATGAGGATGCTCGGGGAGCTGCTGCCCGGGGTGGCGGTGCGCGCCTCGGACGAACTGGGGCTGCCGTCCGGGGCGAAGGAGGCCTACGCCTTCGCCGTCCTGGGCTTCCTGACCCTGCACGGCCTGCCCGGCACCTCACCCGCGAGCACCGGTGCCCGGCATCCGAGCGTGCTGGGATCGGTGACCCCGGGCCGGGACGGACTGCGGCTGCCACCGCCCGCCCGCCTTCGGCCGACCCGGTTGCTCCTAAAATGACCGATCCTGGTCGACTCCTCTCATGCCTCTTTCACCGACGCCTCATACGGTGGGGGCATGACGCAGGAGACTCCTTCCGGGTGGTACCCGGACCCCGGCCAGAAAAGTGACGGGCCCGCCACCGAACGCTGGTGGGACGGCAAGGCCTGGACGGCTCGCATCCGCCCGGCGCAGCCGCCGACGCATCCGGCGGCTGCGGCGGGTTCGGCTTCCGCGGCGGGTTCGGCTTCCGCGGCGGGTTCGGCTTCCGCGGCGGGTTCGGCTTCCGCGGGAGGTTCGGCTTCCGCGGGAGGCTCACGGACGGCGGAAGGCTCGGGCACCACGAACGGCGCGGCTCCTGTCACAGGCTCCGCCGCGGGGGAGCCCGCCGCCGCTGAGGGCTCGGGCTCCGTTAGGGACTCGGGCAGCGCTGGAGGCTCGGGCTCCGCTGACGGCTCGGCCCCTGCGAGGGACTCGGGCGCAGCGGCGGGCACCGCCCCTGCACAAGGCTCCGTCACCGGGAATCCGGCCTCCACCGCGGGCTCGACCCCCGCGGGTGACACGGGCAGCGCGGACAACTCCGCCCCTGCGGCGGGCTCCGCTGCCGGGCGATCGGCCGCCGCGGGAGGCTCGGCGGCCACCGGCGATCCCGCCCCAGCGTCAGACCTGGGCGCTGCGGGTGACGCACCCCCTCCGGGGGACCCGAGCGCTGCCGCACATCCAGACGCTGCCTGGCATGGCAGCGCCGCCGGGCACCCGAACACCTCCGGACCTCCGAGCGCCCCAGGACACCCGAGCGCCCCGGGACACCCTGGCGGGCCTGCACACCCAGGCGCCTTTGGGTACGCCGGCGCCGCCGGATACCCAGGCACCCCCACGCATCACCCAGGCCCGGCCCAGTACCCGCACACCCCCGGACACCCGGGCACCGGCGCCTATCCCGGCTACCCCGCCGCACCCCCGGCCGCCCGGGGAAGCCGGCTGCGGGTCGGGATCGCCGTCGCGGCGGCCGTCGTTGTGCTCGCGAGCATCGGGGTCGGCGTGTACGCGCTGACCGACAACGGCGGTTCGGGCGGCGGTTCGGCCACGTCTCAGGGGCCGGGCGGCCCGGGTGCACCCGGTGGCCAGGGCGGGCCGTTCGGCGGGCCGGGCGGCTCGGGGGGTTCCGGAGGCGATGGCGGCTCTGGCGGCTCCGGCGGTCAGAGCCCGTCTCCCGAGCAGTCCGAGCCGCCGAAGATCAGGAGCGGATCGGTGACCGACGCCGTCAGCGGGATCAGCATGCCGATCCCGGAGGGCTGGTACGGCCAGGAGATCAGGGCCGGCGCGCAGGTCACATCCGACGACTCCTACAAGTGCCCCGGCGACACCTCCTCGACCTGCACGAAGGGCGGAGCCTACTCCGCACCGGCCCTGGCCCTCGGCACCAAGGGCAGCACCGCCGAGGAGATCGCCAAGGCGGACATCGCGGCCAACGCCGAGGAGTCCTACGGCGGCAAGTCCTACGGCGGGATCACCTCGCACGACGTACTGGCCTCCAAGGCGGTGACCGTGGCCGGGCAGCAGGGCTACCTGGTCCGCTGGAAGGCCGTCACCACGAAGGGTGCCGACGGCATCGTGGAGTCGCTCGCGTTCCCCTCTCCGGCGAACGCGAAGCAGATGGTCGTCGTCCGGTTCGGCGTGGACGCCGACCAGAAGGAGTCCGTCCTGGACGACATAACCAAGGGCATCAAGGTGTCGACGGGCAGCGGCAACGGCCAGGACGTCTGACAAGGCACACGAGGACACGAGGAACAACCGCCCCGCCCGGAACCGGTCGGCCGGGTGGGGCGCCCCCGCCGCTCACAGGGGAACCCCACCCGGCCGGGGGGTGCGCGCCGCCCCCGTCCCCACGGGTCGGCGCGGTCGGGTCACCGTCCGGTCATCCGACGGACGGCGGCCCGGGTCTCATCTCAGGCCCAGAGCCGGCAGTACGGCGGCCTCCACGAACCGGACCAGATAGTCCGGGTCGGCCCACTCGCCCTCCAGGACGGGCCGCACCCGCAGGACGCCGAACATCTGCGCCGGGATGTATTCCAGCGCCGGGTGATCGGCGGGCACCTCTCCCCTCTCGACGCCGCGCCGGATGATCTCCTTCAGCGCGGCGATCTCCGGTTCGATCAGCGCCTCACGCAACGCCCGCTGCAGCTCCGCGTCCTGGGGGGCCGCGTGGGCGAGCGCCTGGAGGAGCTGGGTATCCCGGCCCGACAGCTCCCCCGCCGCCCGGGCGGCCTCACGCAGGTCGTCCGCGAGCGAGCCGGTGTCGATGCACCGCGTCCGCCGGTGGGAGCGCAGCGCCGCCGCCACGAACTGGGGCTTGGTCTTCCACTGCCGGTAGAGCGTGGACTTGCTGCAGCGGGTGCTGGCGGCGATCCCCTCCATGGTGACGGAGTCGTAGCCGCACTCCCGGAGCTGCTCCAGCACGGCGTCGAAGAACTCCTGCTCACGCTCCGGCGTGATCTTGGAGCGGCGTGTGGCACCGACCGGCTCAGGTCGGTCGTCCGCAGCCTGCGACGTCATGTCCGCGCTCCTGGCTTCCTCGGGCGGCCGGAAAATTCCGGCCGGCAGTGTGTTCTACGTCTATCGATACGCCAGTGTACCGGAACGCGACCGTATCGGTACACTGGCGTATCGGTACGCACTCGTACCGATAACAGCACCACCGTCACCGAAGGGGCCGGGGATGAATGCCCGCACCGAGCCTGCGCCGGCGGGGTCCGACGCGACAGCGCGACCGCCGCACGCCATAGCCCGACCTCCGCTCGTCCGGGAGCTCCTGCTCGTCGCGGGGCTCTTCCTCGTCTACAAGTTCGGCCGGCAGCTGGCCACGGGCCACACCGGCGAGGCCTTCCACAACGCACAGCGCGTGTGGGACTTCGAGCGGTCGGTCCATCTGCCCGGCGAGGGGCGGTGCAGTCCTTGCTGCTGCACGGCGACGGTCTGGCGCACGTGGCGAACACCTACTACGCGGCCGTCCACTTCCCGGCCACCGTCGCCTTCCTGGTCTGGCTCTATCTGCGCCGCCCGGCCCACTATGTGTGGGCCCGCCGGGCCCTGGCCGCCGTCACCGCCGCCGCGCTGGCGCTGCACCTGCTCTTCCCGCTCGCCCCGCCCCGGATGCTGGCCGCGACCGGCCTCGTGGACACGGCGCACGTGTACGGGCCGTCGGTCTACGGCGATCCCGCGACCGACTCCCTCTCGAACCAGTTCGCGGCGATGCCGTCACTGCACTTCGGCTGGGCCCTGATGGTGGCGATCGGCCTGATCGTCGCGACCCGCTCGCGGTGGCGCTTGCTGTGGCTGGCGCATCCGCTGCTGACGCTGCTGGTGATCGTCGGCACGGCGAACCACTACTGGCTGGACGCGATCGTGGCGACGGCCCTGCTCGGCCTCGCGCTCGCCGTGATCCCCCCGCCGCAGCGCACGGCGAGCACCGCCGGCCGGATGCAGGGCAGCCTCGTACCGGCTCAGCGGGACGAGCAGGCACTCGCGGGAGCCGGCCGATGAACGCCGTCTCCGTCGCCGTCGCCCTGTCCCTCGTCTCCGCCGTCGCCTACGCGGCAGCGGCGGTCGCCCAGGAGCGGCTCGCCTCCCGCTCCCCCGGCTCGGGCGTGCTGCGGCTGCTCGGCAGCGGCGCCTGGTGGTCGTCGGTCGGACTGAACGCGTCGGCCGCGCTGCTGCACGTCGTGGCCCTGAGGTACGGCCCGCTGACCGTGGTCCAGCCGCTCGGCGCGCTCACCCTGGTCGCGGCGGTGCCCATGGGGGCACGGCTCGCGGGACGGCGGGTGAGCGCGGTCGAGTGGAACGGCACCGCGCTGACGCTGCTCGGTCTGGGCGCGATCCTGGTCACGGCGTCCGGCCCGGCGCCCGACGATGTGCTGAGCGTTCCCGAGGCGCTGGCGGTGGCGGGTGCCACCGCCGCCCTCATCGGGGTGCTGTCCCGGCCGGGCGCCCGCCCCGGGCTGCGCCACGCGACAGCGTCCGGTATGGCGTCGGGAGTCGCCTCGGCCCTCACCCAGACCGTGACGGTGGCCGCGACGGACCGGTCGGGTCCGCTGCTGAGCGTCCAGGTGGTCGGGGTGGCACTGCTCGTGGCGGCCTTCGCGGCCGGCGGACTGCTGCTGTCGCAAGTGGCGTACCGGGGCGGTCTGGGCGCCCCGCTCGCGACGGTGACCCTGGCCAACCCGCTGGCCGCCGCGGTGATCGGGCTGTCGCTGCTGGGCGAACGCCTCCAGGGCGGCCCGGCGGGCGTGCTGCTCGCGCTCGCCGGGGCGGGCCTCGCGTCCTGGGGTGTGGTGCTGCTCAGCCGGGCCGCTCCCGCGGCGGCCCCGGTGGACGACGACCATCCGGTGGCCGCCGTCCTCGCCCTGGAGCCCGGCTCGGCCACGGCCGAACCGGCGCTGGTGCCCCGGCCGCACGATCCGGGGCACCTCACCCCGGCTACCCGGTGATGATCGCCGGGTCGCTCACACCCGGCCGGCCGTTCTCGACGTGCCCCGCGAACCGCCGCAGGAACGCCGCGTCACCCTCGACGGTGACCGTCAGGTCGTACCAGCGGCGGCTGCGGTCGAGGTCGACGGTCCGCCGTACCTTCGCGCCCGGGCGGACGGTGACGGTCGAGGGCTTGGCGCCGTAGCGGTCGGAGAGCTTCAGCCGTGCCGTGCCGGAGCCCTTGTTGGTGAAGGTCAGTTCGACGTCGTCGCCGGTGTGGCGTGCGGTGACCTCGCAGCCGACCGTCTTGTTCGACCCCTTGAAGACCCGCACGAAGCCGTTCGGGCCGTGCACGGTCAGGTCGTACGAGCCCGCCGAGTAGGCCGAGTTCCAGGCATCGGAGAGCGTCTTGCCGGCCTCGGTGGTGTACATCCAGGGGCCGTCGGCGCGGTTGCCGGACGTGATGTGGAAGGCGGCGCCGGCCTTCGGCCCGGAGGCGAAGGCGAGGGTGAGCTTCCCGGTGGCGGCGTCGACCGTGGCGTCCACGTGCGGGGCGTACTTCAGCGGCCGGGTGCGGCGGAGACCGCGTTCCTGCCGGGGCATGCGCGGGTCGGCGGGCGGGGCCGGCTTGTAGTCGGGGTGGCGTTCGCGGTCCTGCGGCTCGTACTCGTCCGTGCCGGGCAGCGGGACCGGCCGCGCGTCCTTGCGGGAGAAGTCGAACGCGGCCGTCAGATCACCGCAGACAGCCCGGCGCCAGGGCGAGATGTTGGGCTCGCGCACGCCGAAGCGGCGTTCCATGAACCGCAGGATCGAGGTGTGGTCGAGGGTCTCCGAGCAGACGTAGCCGCCCTTGCTCCACGGCGAGACGACCAGCATCGGCACCCGGGGGCCGAGGCCGTAGGGGCCGGCCGTGTTCTTCGCGTCACCCGGGAAGAGGTCGAGGGAGACGTCGACGGTGGACAGGCCGCGGGAGGCGTCCTTGGGCGGCAGCGGCGGGACCACGTGGTCGAAGAAGCCGTCGTTCTCGTCGTAGGTGATGAACAGGGCGGTCTTCGACCAGACCTCGGGGTTGGAGGTGAGGGCGTCCAGAACCTGGGCGATGTACCAGGCGCCGTAGTTCGAGGGCCAGTTGGAGTGCTCGGAGAAGGCCTCGGGAGCGGCGATCCAGGAGATCTGCGGCAGCTTGCCCGCCTTGACGTCCGCCTTCAGCCGGTCGAAGTAGCCCTCGCGCGCCTTGGCGTTCGTGCCGGTGCGGGCCTTGTCGTACCAGGGGTCGCCGGGCTGGGCGTCGCGGTACTTGTTGAAGTACAGCAGGGAGTTGTCGCCGTAGTTGCCGCGGTAGGCGTCCTCGATCCAGCCCCAGGAGCCCTTGGCGTCGAGGCCGTCGCCGATGTCCTGGTAGATCTTCCAGGAGACGCCGGCCTGCTCCAGGCGTTCGGGGTAGGTGGTCCAGCCGTAGCCGAGTTCGTCGTTGCCGAGGACCGGGCCGCCGCCGGTGCCGTCGTTGCCCGTGTGACCCGACCACATGTAGTAGCGGTTCGGGTCGGTGGAGCCGATGAACGAGCAGTGGTAGGCGTCGCAGACGGTGAACGAGTCGGCGAGGGCGTAGTGGAAGGGGATGTCCTCGCGGGTCAGGTACGCCATGGTCGTGGTGCCCTTGGCGGGCACCCACCGGTCGTACTTGCCGCCGCGGTAGGCCTGGTGGCCGTCGGGCCAGGAGTGCGGCAGGCCCTCCAGGAACTGCATGCCCAGGTCGTCGGCGTCCGGGTGGAACGGCAGGATCTCCTTGCCGTCCTTCTCCTGGTGCCAGACCGTTTTGCCGTTGTCGAGCGCGACCGGCCGCGGGTCTCCGAAGCCGCGGACGCCTCTCAGGGTCCCGAAGTAGTGGTCGAAGGAACGGTTCTCCTGCATCAGGACGACGATGTGCTCGACGTCCTCGATCGACCCGGTGCGGTGGTTCGCCGGGAGCGCGGCGGCGCGCTGGATGCTGGCGGACAGCGCACTGAAGGCCGTGGTGGCACCCGCGAGTTGAAGAAAGCGGCGCCGGTTTACTTCGGACATGTAGGACAGACCTCTCATCCTGAGGTGCGGGATGGCCGGAACATGACGGAATCTGGGCGGAAGGAGTGTTTCAGGGACACCAAACGCCAAGGAAGGGGCGCGTGACACTCGTGTGAAAGTCGCCGGTACGGAAGGTGTGCCCGGGCGTTGGCAGGGGAGGGTGAGGGGCGTGACAGAGACGCAGACGGTTTCCCCGCCGACGAAACGGCCCGTCCGCCAGCTCCTCGCCGCCTCCGTGGGCAACGCCGTGGAGTGGTACGACTGGTACGCCTACACGTTCCTGGCGACCTATATCGCCGCCCAGGTCTTCCCCGAGAGCGCCGGCAACTCGCTGGTGCCGCTGCTGTCCACGTTCGCGGTCTTCGCGGTGGGCTTCTTCATGCGGCCGGTCGGCGGACTGCTGATGGGCGCGGTCGCGGACCGGCACGGGCGGCGGGCCGCGCTCACGGTCACCATCCTCTTGATGGGCGGCAGCAGCCTGCTGGTCGGACTCACCCCGACCTACGCCTCGGTGGGCGTGCTGGCTCCGGTGGTCCTCGTCCTCGCCCGGCTGCTGCAGGGCCTGTCCGTGGGCGGCGAGTTCGCGGCCTCGACGACCTTCCTGGTGGAGTCGGCGGGCCCCGGCCGGCGCGGGCTGTTCTCCAGCTTCCAGTACGTGTCGACGACCATCGGGCAGCTCGTCGCCTCCGGCATCGCCACCCTGCTGGTGGACACGCTGAACGACGGGCAGATGAACGGCTGGGGCTGGCGGGTCCCGTTCGTGGTCGGGGCCGTGCTGAGCCTGGTCGGCTTCTGGATCCGGCAGGGCGCGCAGGAGACCCGCAGCGCCGAACAGCAGGAGGCCCCGCGCCCGGGGCTGTTCGAGGCACTGCGCCGGCACCCGCGCGAGTCGCTCCTGATCTGCGGCATCACGGCGGGCGGCACCATCGCCTACTACACGTGGACGTCGTATCTGCCGACGTACGCCGAACTCAACGCGGGGATCGAGAAGTCGGACGCGCTGCTCGCGGGCACCATCTCGCTGGCCTTCTTCGCCCTGCTGCAGCCGCTCGGCGGACTGCTCTCGGACCGCTTCGGCCGCCGCCCCCTGCTGCTCTTCTTCGGCCTGGGCTTCGCCCTGCTCACGGTGCCGCTGCTGCACAGCCTGCGCGACTCGTTCGCCGTACTGCTGCTCGTGCAGTGCGCGGGCATGGTGCTGCTGACCGGGTTCACTTCGATCAGCGCGGCCGTGAACGCGGAGATCTTCCCCCCGCGGGTGCGCGCTGCCGGTATCGGCTTCCCCTACTCACTGACGGTGGCCCTCTTCGGCGGCACGGCTCCGTACGTCGGCACCCTGTTCAAGGAACTGGGGCACTCGGGGCTGTTCCCGTGGTACGTCGCCGTGCTCTGCCTCCTGTCATCACTGGTGTATCTGCGGCTGCCGGAGACGGCGCACTCGGAGCTGCGCCGCTGAGTCAGGGAGCGGCGTGGGAGCCGGTCTCCCGTTCCGGCAGGATGAGTTGCAGGGCGGCGCCCGTCAGGGCCGGATGCGAGGAGCTGAGGACTTCCACATCCGCCTCCACAGCCGTGGCGGTGAGGGACCGCAGGAACTTCCGTACCCGGGGCAGACCCCATCCGCGGGCCGCGCCGCGCGTGGTCCACTCCGGCTGGAAGATCCTCCGGGCCCGCGCCTCGGTCGGCAGTCCGGGCCCGTTGTCCTGCACCCTGACCAGTACCTCCGGGCTGTCCAGCGTCACCACCACCTGCACCATCCCCTCGCCCCGGTCCGCGACTTCCTCCGCCGCGTTGTCCCACACCTCGTACAGCACCGCGCGCAGCACGGGTTCCGGCACGTCGACCCACAACGACGCCGGACAGCGCAGGTCCAGGCGGACCGTCCCGTACTGCCCCTGGCACTCGGCGGCCAGGGCGGCCAAGACCCGGCTCAGGTCCGTGGCCTCCGGCACCGCACGGGCGATCAGCTCCTCGGCGGAGTCCTCCCGTAGTTCGCGATCCGCCAGGGCCGCGAGAGCGGCCAGTTCGTCCGCGCCCGCGCCGCGCCCCTCCGCCTCGATGTACGCGGCGTACGAAGGGACCGGAGCGAAGCGGTTGCGGTGCCAGGCCGTCCAGGCGGAGATCGCCGTAGCACCGTCTTCCGCGCCCTCGGCGGCAACGGGCTCCCCTGGATGGGGTTCCTCGGCGCGTGCCATCTCCTCCAGCAGGGTTGTCAGCTCCCGCTCGGCGGTGGGGATCAGGGCTCGTACGGCTCCGCTGAGCGGTACCCGGAACCGGGTGGCGCCGTTCTCGTCCGCCGCGGCGAACCCGCTCCCGGGCTCTGCCGCGTCCTGGGCGGGCAGGAGCAGCCCGCGCGCCTCCAGCGCCCGGATCCCCGTGATGGCCCGCTCCCTGGCGGCCGGCCAAGTCGAGCAGACCTCCGCCCAGTCGGCCACGTCCCCTCGGGAGACGCCTCCGTTCCGGTCGCAGACGGCCAGGGAAGCCCACCAGGCGGCCTGGGCCGCCGGCTCACCGCACCGGGCCAGCAGCTCGGCCCTCATGGCGTGCAGCAGGGCTTCGTCCTTCCGCCAGCCGCCGCTTCGGGCCGTCCACAGTCCGTCGCGAGAGGCACGGCGGTCCATCCCCTGGGCATGCCGCAGCATCACCCACAGGAGCCCGGGGTCCATGCCGGTGCAGTTCTCCATCACCTGGACCGCGGAGGCGTCTCCGCCCAGCGACAGGCGTGTGATCCAGCGCAAGGTCCGCCAGGCCGTGTCCGGGTCTTCCCCGAGGATCTTGTCCAGCGCCGCGCGGGTGTCGCCGATGAGTACCTCCACGGGCCACTGGCGCGCGAGGACACCCAGAAGAGCGGCCGCCCGGTCGGCGCGCAGAACGGCCATCCTGAGCAGGTCCCGCAAGCTGAGCACGGCGACGGCCTGGCGGTCGGTGTAGCCGGTGACCACCAGTCCGGGGCCGACCGCGACGACGGGGCCGTCCGCGGCGAGCGCCGGCTGCACGACTGTCGTCTCCGGGTCGGCGACGTAGAGATCGACGCGCCCGGTCGGACGCAGTCCGGTGAACAGATCACTGTCGAAGAGACCGTCGAAGAAGGTGAACCAGCCGCCCTCGATGCGCCGCGCCACGGCTTCCTCACCGGGCGCGCCGAGGAAACGTCCGAGCGCGTTGGCGAAGTCCTCCGCCGCCTCGGCGGACGGCTGGCGGGAGAGGCTGTCGAAGGCGGCGAGCAGCCCCTTGGCGTCGTCGTCCGCCTGCCAGGCGAGGAACTCCGGCGGCCTGCGCACCGCCCGGTTCAGGTGGTACTCCAGCAGGGTTTCCTCGGTCCAGTTCCCGTCCCACATGGGCAACGGTGTCACCGCCTCGGGGACGGGCACCCCGATGGGCTCCCGGTTCAGCAGCGCCCGGGCGCTGACCAGTTCGCCCGCGGCCAGCAGCGACCGCACGCGCTCGGTGGCCAAACCCTCAGGGGCGGGCTGCTCCGCGGAGGCGGCCGGGCCGGCGGCCTCCCGCTCCTGTCGCGCGATGATCTCTTCCAGTTCCGCGGCGAGGCCCTCCACCTGCCGGTCGAGATCACGTTCGAGCGGACACAGCAACTCGTCGGCGGCTGCGAGTCGCGACCGGACGCGCTCGGCCAGCACGACCGGGTCGAGCTCGGCGACCGGCACTCCGGCGGCCTCCGCTCGCCTCGTCAGCGCTGTGATGCGCTGCCGCACCACTTCGGCACTGCGTGCCCGGGCCGACTCCAGCCTCCGTTCCAGAAGGCCGCCGTCGTGCTCTCGCAGGTCCGGGCAGGCCTTGAGCAGTTGCTCGGCCGCGTCGTGCTCACCCCGGTCCAGCAGGGTGTCGAACGTCGCGCGCGGCGGCAGGCCACCGACGTGCGCGAGGACGGCGTCGGCGAGGACTCTGGCGTCGAGTTCGGGCGCCGCGCCGGCGGGGGGCTGTGTGCCGTCCGGGCCACGCTCCGCCAGGGCGATCAGCACATCCGGGAAGTGGAATCTGCTGGGCCACGTCGCCAGCAGTTCTCTCGGGACCCCGTTCACACGTCCTCCCTCCCGACCACCGGCATCGACGCGAGCTCACTCAGCAACGCCTTCGCCGGGTACAGCGCCGGCCGGCCCAGACTGTCCGCCTCTTCGAGCAGGTTGTGCCACTCGCGGTCGAGGAACCGGGCGAGTTCAAGCTGCGCGGTCTCCAGCCTGGGGAGCATCGCCGGACCTGAGCCGACCGTGCCCCGCTCGTCCTCGGCCGCCGCCAGCCGCGTGAGGCGATGCGCCTCCGCCATGAGCTGGGCGATGCGCCGCGCGTAGCTCAGGTGGTGACTCCACTCGACCTTCTGCAGCCCCAGGTCCGCCGCGAGCTGGTCCATGTGAACGCGGGCGTCGAGGGACGTGCGGGGCAGTTCGGCGGCGATCCGCGTCCTCAAGCCGGTCGTCGCCTCCCGCTTCGCCATGTCCAGCAGGCCGGCGAACACACCTCCCGGCCGGAACATCGCCCGGTGCATGCGCTGCCCGTCCAGGAACTTGAAGCGGTGATCGGTCCGCTCGAAGTCCCGGACGTCGGCGACCAGTCGCTCCCAGCCCAGCCGTACCTCCGCCGACCGCTCCTGACCGTCCGCCCAGGCGTTGATGTCCGGCAGCGGTACGGGAGCCCGGGTCTCGCGGAAACACGCCGCCGCCTGCTGTGCCAGGCGCAGCCATGCGGACGGCGAGGGGTCGCCGGCCTTGGGCCCGGGGCCGGACAGTACCTCTTCCCAGACCAGCAGGCCGACGTCCCCGCCGTGCAGCAGCATTTCGGCGACGGCGCCGACCACGGCGACCGTGCGGTGTTCAGGCCCGGCATCGCTGAGTTCCAGAGCGCTGTAGTAGAGCTGTTCGCCGAGAGGGCCGTGTTCGAGGGGAACGGCCACGGCCGCCAGGTCCACCGGCATCTTCTCCCCGTCGCCGAGCAGCGAGGCCAGCAGGTACGCCTCCATGAAGGCGTACCGCTGCCAGGCGTCGTACAGCAGCCACAGGCCCCACGTTCGCCGGGGCTCCCCGTCGTCCTGCGAGCGGCGGAGCAGGACCGCGGCCTCCCTGCGCAGTCGTTCCGGCGGGGTGTCGGCGTTCAGCCGGTCGTCGAGCAGCGTCCAGTCGTCGTAGTCGGCGGGTACTGAAGAGACGGACGGCAGGGGCGGCAGGTAGGCGGGCAGTTCGGCGGTGGCGGCGGCGCCGAACCAGTCGGGGATGCCCAGTTCCCTGGCGAAGTCCGCGGCGAAGTCCGAGTTCATGATGTGCAGCCCGAGCTCGGTGGGCGGCTGGCCCCGCGTCGGGTTGATGGAGCGGTTGCCCAGAGGGCGGTAGCTGCCGACGATCGTCTCGAGGTCGGAGAGCACCGCGCGGGCCCGGGCCTTGGTGGTGCGCAGCGTCCGATCGGCGGACAGCAGGGTGAGCAGGTCCGCGTAGGCCTTTGCCGGACGGTGCCCGTCCTTGAGCGGCGGGTGCTGGAGGTGGACCGTCACGTTCTTGTCCCTGAGCCGCAGCAGCTGCTGGCCCAGCGCGTCGGTGCACGCCTCGGTCTCGGCGGAGTCGTCGGTGACGGCGAGACGCTGGGTGGCCCCGCCCACGGCGGTGTGCACGAGGTCGACGTACATGCCGTCCCAGACGGCGCGCACCACGGGGACGCCGCGGTACACCCCCTCCACCGCGTCCGTGAGTTCACGTAGTGCCCGGCCCCAGCCCGCCGACCACTTCGTGCGGGACTCGACCTCGTCGTCCTTCCAGTCCTCCGTCAGCCTGGGCAGCGGAACGTCGTGGCGCGGGCCGCCGGTGGCCGGCGGGAGACGCACGCCCCGCTGGCGCCGGTCGAAGTCGGTGGGCAGGAGGGCGATATTGCTGGCCGCCTCCCAGTACGGGTAGGTCCGTCGAGCCCAGCTCAGCAGCTCCGTGATGCAGTCCGGGGGTTCGTCGCTGCCCTCGGCCGGCTCCACGAGGACCCCGGCCCCGGTGTTCGTGGCGAGCACGCTGCGGGATCCGACGTAGGCGGACCGGTTGTCGCAGACGACCACCGAGGCGGAACTGCTGCTGCTGCGCTCTTCGAGCAGCACATTGCCCGGGAACCGCGCGTGCAGGTCGTACAGGGCCGTGGCGACCTTGCCCTCCAGCTGGGCGGACTGGTGGCTGCCCCAGAGGAAGACCAGCGTGACCCCCCGTTTCGCGGCGACCTCCAGCGAGGGCAGGACCCGGTGCAGGGCCTCGTAGGTGATGTGCGGCAGGGCCATGAGGAGCTGCTGCGTCGCTGATTCGATCAGATGCGTCAGTACCCAGCCGACACCCGCCCCCGGGGCCACCGGGCTGACGGAGCACCGGGCCCGCCGGGCCTCCGCCAGTTGCTCGTTCACCCGGCCGGCGAGAGCGCTCAGCTCTTGGTGGCGGGCCGGCATCTGATCGAACGGGATGGTCGTCAGGCCCTCCGCCAGCCGGTCCAGGCCGACCCCATGGAGCGCAGGCTCTCGGGCGGGAGGACTGCCAGCACCTCGCGGGACAGCAGTTGCTGGACGAACTTGCTGTCCGGCCGGCTGCGGACGAGTTCGCCGACCCTGGCCTGGAAGAGCTGCACGGCACGTCTGCCCCAGCCCGCCGGCATCCGCACCGGCGTGACGGTCACCAGGCCCGTGGCGGGGTCACGGCTCACCGTGACCTCCACCGTGCTCCAGTGGAGGGCCTCCGGCGAGCCGAGCAGGGGGTTGGCGAACGACACGTTCAGCACCCGGCGGCGTTCGCCGTGCCGGCGCTGGTCGGTACGGACGGCTTCCCGTACCGCGCGCAGCAGATCCGCCTGCGGGATGTCCGACTCGGAGATGCCCCGCGCGGGCGGCATCGCCACGGCCCCGTACGGCACCCGGTCCATGCCCTTGCGGTGTGGCAGCACGGCGGCCGTCACCGGGTCGAAAAGGAACTTGCGGGACAGCAGCGTGCTGGCGGCCGGACTGCCACCGTCGCGCTCGCTGAGCACCGACTGGGCCGCCTGGGTGTTCACCAGGGTGTTGGTGGCGAAGTCGACGGCGAGGAGGCCACTGCTCCACAGACCGTGCACCACGTCGAGAACGAGCCGGTTGGGAAGGGAGAACAGCGCTCCGAGGTCCCGGACGGTCTTACGGCCGGCGGCCACCGCCCGGAGCACCAGCTCCTCCAGGGTGGAGGCGCCGTCCTCCGGGCCCAGTTCCATCCGGAGCGTGACGACGCGGCAGGGAATGGCGACGAGGACGGTCCCGGTCACGGGGCGACCCCCCGTCCGCCCACGATCTCTCCTGTCACCGCGTCGACGATCGTGCCCACCCCTCGGAAGGTGTCGATCACCGTCTGCCAGTCCCTTCCGCCGTGGCGTTCGAAATGCGTCAGGTTGCCCACGACGACGAGCAGTTGCTGTGCCCGGGACAACATCACGTTGACCACTTCGGGTTGTGCCGTGTGTCCCACGTTCTGCCGTGATTCAGGGCCCCTCGGTGTGCTGCGCACCAGCGAGACGATCACGGTCTTCGCCTGCCCGCCCTGGAACGAGTGCACCGTGTGCACCCTCTTCTCCAGGAACCCGCGGTCCAGCTCCCGCACCTGGCGGCGATAGGGGGCGAGCACCGCCAGCTTCTTGGGGTCGCGGTCGCCGTCGAGGCCGAGGTCGCGCGCGAGTTCTCGGATGAGTTCGGCCTCTCCCTCGTTCCACCAGTAACCCCTGTCACCGCAGTTCGGATGGCTGGAGGTGTCCAGCCAGACGAGGGGCGCGCCTTTGAGATAGGCTGGCTTGGTGGCGCCGTGAAACTCCTTGATCTCCGGGTCCGGGTCAAGGAACGTTCCGGTGGCGGTGCTGCCGGGGTAGAAGGCTCGGGCGAAGGGCAGGGCGATGTCCGGGTGCATACGGAACTGGGTGTCGAGGGTGTCCACCGGGTTCGCCGCGTCGGCGCGCTGGTTCGCCTCCCGCCCGCGAAAGAACGTGGCGAACATCTGGATGAAGCCGGTGTACTTCTCGCGCGCCGCGTAGTGCAGCTTGATCCGCTCGTCCCTGTGCCTGCCGAGACTCTCGAGGAAGTTCGAGACGTCCTTGGCGCGATGCGGGCCGAGTTGCAGGTGGTCGCCGACCAGAGTCCAGCGCACTCCGCGGACCAGCGGCATGATGATCTCGGTGGGCCAGGCCTTGGCCGCCTCTTCGATGATGACCCAGTCGAAGACGGGGTCGCCGACGTCGTCGGTGAGGGTACCGGCGATCGAGCAAGTGGCGAGCACGATGTCGGCGCCGGCCCGGATGCGCTCGGTCAGCTCGATCAGGTTCTTCCGCGCGACGCCGCCCCATCGGCGCATCAGCGCCACCTCGGCGGGGTTGCGGGCCCCCTGGCTGCCGTCCTCGACCCTCTTCTCGATGCGGTCGACGAGATCGCCCGCGATCGCCTCGGCAGTGAAACCCCGGAGATCCTTAGGCAGTTCGGAACCGTCCTGGGTACGGGACAGTTCGCGCAGAATCAGGATGGACTGGTTCTCGATCACCGGTCGCAGCAGCTCGACGCACTTGACGGCCAGTTGGTTCAGCGCGTCGTTGGACTGCGCGCTCACCAGCACCCGGGCGCCGTGCTCCGCTCGCAGGAACTCCCGCAGCGCGTGGGCGACGACGGTGCTCTTGCCCGTGCCGGGAGGGCCCTGAAGAGCGTAGAAGGGGTGCAGTCGCAGCATGTCGGCGATGATCTGCGGGGCCTTGCCGCGCAGCGGCTTCTCGCCGGGCCGTGGTGGGATCTCCAGTGTCGCTCCCCGCCGGCTGCGCAGCTCGATGGAGGTGGGCGTGTGCAGGACCCGGGCCAGGCCGGCCTTCTGCCGCAGCGCGGCGAGCCCGCGTACTTCCCTGCGGAGCTGGACGTCGGTGCCGTGGTCACCCCAAGGCCTGAGCCAGCCCCTCTCTTCCGGCTCCGCTCTGCCGTGCGTGGGTTCCACGACGATGGAGTCGGCGTCCAGCCGCTCCAGGACACGGAAGCGGGGGGTCTCGGCGTTGAAGCGCGGGGTGGGCCGGTCGGGCCCCACGGCGATCATGCCGTCGTCATCCGCGAGGAGGCCGCGAGCGAAGTCTCCGAGCAGAGGTCTGCGCCTGGGGTCGGCGCAGTACGCCGTGAGCAGCTCGTCGCCGTACAGCCATCTGCGGTCGCGGCTGTTGTCGTACGTCAGCACGAAACGGCCGTCGTTCGCCTTGCGGAAGAAGAACGGATACTGCCGGGCGCGCAGCGCCGCGCTCTGGTAGTCCAGCATGAAGGACACGGCCCGCAGCATCTCCTGGACCTGCGTGTCCTGTTCGCCCCGCCCCGTGTTCTGCACCGCCTTGGTCAGCTCCTCCCAGGACGGCCGGTCGTGCTGTACGTCGTCGAGCGGATGTTCCAGCTGGAAGGGCACGAGGTCGATCTTGCCGACGCGGCGTTTGGGCCGGATCGCCACGACCTCGGATGCGAAGCGCCGGTCCGCGAGGTACTTGATGACCAGGGTGTCGGTGTGCGTCGCGATGCGCTCGCCCATCGAGTTCCGGTCGTAGAGGAACGAGCAGAACCACACGGCCTGTTGACCGATGAGCACCCACTCGGCCTCGGCGAGCGAGGCGGCGTCTCCCTCCACGAATCCGACCCCGCCGCCCTGGCAGTGCACGAGATCGGCCTCCCGCAGTTCCTCCTCGAGGAAGGCCTGGAGTTCGTCACAGCCCTGCTGGGTGTCGGGGCTGTGGTCCGTCCAGTTGCGCTGTTCGTAGACGGTGACGACGGACTGCTCGGGCATGAACGCGATCAGCCGGGGCCTGGTGTCCTTGGGAGCCGGATCCAGTGCGCTGCAAATGCCCGTCCAGTCGCGCTGGAGCGCCGCCGAAGCCTCAAAGGACGAACTGCGGACGGTGGGCGAGGGGTCGAGCATGTCGAGCAGGGCCGCCTTCAGGGCGCGGGGCAGCTTCGTCGACAGACTCAGCTCGCGCCGCATCGCGGTGTGCAGGCGGGCCAGAGCCGCGGGCAATTCGTCACCCTCGGCGTCCTCCACCACCGCACAGTCCTCGGGGAGGCGGTCGACCAGGGGGCCGACGAACAACTCCCAGCCGAGCACGCCAAGCCCGAAGACGTCGGTGCTGCTGTGGTCCAGGCGACGCAGTTGGATGTCGCAGAAGACCTCGGGGTGGTTCTCCGGCGCCAGATACGCCAGATGGTGGGCCTTGGTCATGGTGCCCGACGGAGTGAGGAAGAGAGCCTGCACGGCCTCCTCGTACTTCGACTTGCCGTTCGGGCCGTGCACCGAGTGCAGCAGGTTGTTGAGGAGCGCGCTCAGTTCGAAGCGGCCCAGCGACAGCGTCGCTCTCGCCGGGTTCTCCGGCTGCTGCTTCATCCGGACGGCGCCGAGCGTCAGATTGCGATGCATGATCCGGGTGCCGTGCAGTTGGCTGAGGGCGTCCGCCAGCAGGCTGAACTGCTCGAAGGCCACCACGGGGTGGGCTTTGGCCCAGCCGTCCAGCACGGAGCGCCAGTCCCGGGCGATCGGCTGGCCCTCCAGGCGGGTCATGATGAAGGCGACCTTCGACCTGCGGTCGAAGCTGCCGTCCACGATGTCCGGCAGGGCGGGATGGCCCAGCATCTTCAGCCGCAACAGGTTGCGCACCTCGTGGTCCCACAGGTCGCCGCCGGCCAGGTCGACGTTGAGGAAGAGCGCCACCTCCCGGACGTCGGTGCCGTGGTCCTTGCGCCGCAGCACGAAGTGCAGCAGCCGACCTTTGATCAGCTCCTCGACGGTGCCCACGAGTGTGTAGCGGCCGTGCTCCGGATTGTTGCCGGTGAACAGGTTGTGCAGCTGGTCGTTGATGTACTCGTCAGGCATGCGTGTCCTCCGTTCCCCTGCCATCGGTGGCCCACGCGACAGGATTGATCTTGAGTACGGCCATCCCGTCGTCCATGGCGACCGCGAGGCGTCCCGCGCCGAGCGATGCCAGCCGGAGACAGGGTGCTCCCAGCCGAAGGGTGCGGACCGGCAGCCAGTGAACGTCCTCGCCGTCGCGCCACAGCACGACGGTGCCGTCCCGTCCGGCCGTGGCCCTCACCCGGACACCGCGCCCGGCGTCGGGACCGACCAGGTCGACGCAGCCCATGACGCGTCCGTGCAGGTCCTCGGCGCCCTCGGGCAGGGGTGCCCGCTGAGCGCCGGTTCCGTCGGCGGGCGGTGCGGCATCGGTCAGTTCCGCCCCGTCGGCCGCGTCGAGTACGCGAACGGCGGTGCGTCCCGCACGCAACTCGGTCACGACGAGGGCTTCCTTGTCGTCCGGGAAGACGTGGCGCCGCAGCCCGCTGACCTCCGAGGGCGCGTCGGCCGAGGCGGTACCGGCGGGTGCGACGGCCTGCGGGTCCCAGAAGTGCACGGTGGAGTCGCGTTCGGCGGCCGTCACGAGCACCGCCCCGCCGTGCGGTCCGCGCAGCGCGCCGATCGCCGTGATCGCGCCCGTGCCCGTCGAGGTCTCGACACCTGCGGGAGCCGCGTCCTCGGTGGGCGGGAGGACCACCCGGACGCGTCCCCGTTCGTCGCCGAGCACCGGCACGCGGCTCTCCTCGGACACGGGCAGCGTGGCCAGCACCCGGGGTCCGGTGCTCTCCACGGCGACCTGGGCGCCGTACCTGTCCGTGACAAGCTCCGGCTCGCGGTCGCCTGCGACGACGCGCCAGTAGGTGAGGTGGCCTTCGTCGGAGACGGTGACGATCCGCGGGCCCGTCGCGGGGTCCGTGACCCAGGTCAGGCCCGACAGCCCCGTCCGTGCGCGCCGCTGGTGCACCAGCACCGGCACGGGGCCGCCGACGTCCCACAGGCTCAGCAGTCCGCACTGGTTCGCAGCCACGACGAGCTGCCGCCCGACCGGGCCGGGCACCGGAGCGAGGCCCACCACGTCGGTGGCGGCCAGGGGCGTTTCCGCACGCCGCAGTGACCCGTTCGAGCCGAGGAGCGCCATGAATCCGACCTCGCCGGCGACGACGCACCGGCGCGTCCCGTCCGGCAGGGCGGTCATCACCGTGACCAGTTCGTCGGTCTCCACAGCCCGCGGCCGGCGGTGCTCGGCGGCGGTGTCCCACAGCTGGAGCGTCCTGTTGTGGTGAGCGACGGCCAGCAGCCCCGAGCCGGCCGGCCCGTCGGCGAGTACGGCCAGTGCGCGCACCGGCTTGTCACATCCCCGCAGCAGCAGGACCGGGACGTGTCCCCGCCAGGGTTGCCAGACCACGACCGTGCCGTCGTGGGAGCCCGTCACCAACCAGGTGGCGTCCGGCCGCGCGGCCAGCGCCGTCACCACACCGTCGGGGCCGCCGAGGCGCAGGTGCAGGGGTACACGCAACAGCTTCCCCCAGCACACTTCCCATGCGGCGTCGGGCCCCGCCTCGTGCAGTGCTCCGGCCGCCCGCAGTCCGCCGAGCTGACGCAGCGCCGGTCGGTCGCCAGGCCGGGACACCTTGATCAGATGCGCCGACGCGACCGTCCCCAGTACCTCGACCGGCAGCTCGGTGGGCATCGTGCCGGTGCCGGGGCCGGGGGTGAGCGCCAGGGTGCTCAGCGAAGCGGGGGCCAGCCGATCGATCACGGCGGGCCGCCGGCCCAGTGCCGTCCACCCTGCCGCTCCGCAGTCGGCGGCGTACTCGGCGAGCCGCGCGGCGAGGTGCGGGCTCAACGGGCCTCCCTGGTCGGCCTGGTTGGCCGCGAGGTCCAACAGGGCCGCGAGCATGGCCTGCCGATCGTGCGGTGTGCTGTCGGTGAGCAGTTCCTCTGCGTAGGTGCGATGCGCCAGCCGGTACACGCTGCGCCTGTCCTCACCGTCGATGAGGACATAGGCGGCGGCACGGTTCAGGAACAATTCCAGTTGCCGGTCGTCGACGCGGCTCCCGCTCCCGGCGATACCGGCCGCCGCCCGCGCCCAGATGCCGTCCGCGAGGGGCAGTCCGCGACCGTGGGCGAGGGCGAGGGCGCGGAGCAGGGGGCGGGCCGTCGGCAGTCCCGCGGTGATGCGTGCCACGGCTGCGTGGAAGAGGCCCGTCTGATCACGGGCGAGCATGTGGTCCAGGGCGGTGCGCGCCTGCGGGTCGGCGGACAGGACGCCGGGGCGCTGTTCGATCTCCTGGAGCACCAGGGCGGCCTGGAGGAACTGCCAGGACCCGTCGGCCACGTGCGAGGCGACAGCCTGCCCGATCCTGTCGACGACCGCCTCCTGCCAGTCCGCGTCCCCCACCGGATGAGCCTCGAGGATCCGGCGTAGACCGCGTTCGGTGCGGGCGCGGGTGGCGGTGGGGTCGGGTGCGAGCTTCAGGACCTCGGCGTCTCCGGTGACGGCGCCGAGGACTTCGAGCAGGTCGGCCCGGCGGCTGCCCGAGAGCGACGGAAACGGGGAGGGGCGGGTGCCGATCAGGAGCCGGACGCCGGGTATCGCGGTGAGGTCCCGCAGCAGGGCCGCGACGCGCAGCGGATCCCTGGCCTCGTCGAGTCCGTCGGCCACGATCAGTGCTCGGGTCGGCTTCCAAGGGGCCGGGGCGGCGCCGGCCAGTTCGCCGAGGCGACGGCGTAAGCCCTCGACCGCCAGGGCGGCGTCGCCGGAGCTCTCCCCGTCGGCGCCGTCGGTGGCCGTTCCGAGCGCGACGCCCATGCGCCGGACGACATCGGCAGGTGTGCTTCCGGTGAGCACCAGCACGGCGGCGACGTACGGGAGTTCCCCGGTGTCCGGTCCCTCGTCCGGGACACCGCTGCCGATGTGTGCGGCCCGGCCCGGCTTCGCGTCCGTGCCCTCCGGCTCCGCCGTCCTGGGGTGGAACCACCGCTGCACGGCCTCACCGAGCAGTGCCGACTTCCCCGTTCCGGGCGGGCCCGTGACCGCGAGCACGGCCGGTGCCTCGGAGTCGTCGCGCCAGCCGGCGATCGCCTGTAGTTCCCCGGTCCTGCCGGTGAAGTCGTGCGTCACTTCCAGGAATCCGGCCCGGTCCGGATTCTTTCGCTGCGGCGCGTCACCGGGCTCGTGGTCGAAGCGGCTCTGCTCCCACCGCTGGTTGGCGACCGAGGTGGCGCCGACGAGCGGCACGTGGTCGGGCAGGAGCAGGCGAAGCTCGGCATGCGTGTCGTCACCGACAAGCCGCGCGTAGCAACCGCTGTCGGCGAAGTGGCGCTGGAGGTCGCGCAGGGTGAAGACCTCGTCGTGCGAAGTCTTGCTGTTCACGAAACTCTCCAGGACACGGCGGAACGTCCCCAGATAGCCCTGGGCCGCGGCCTTACCCGTGGCGATCAGCAGCAGTGACCGCACCGTCGGCTGCCCGCTCCCGTTGAACTTCTGGGCCACGTCCTCGGCGAAGTTCGCGGAGTTGCACGCCTCGAACACGACGAGCGCCCAGTGACCTTCCCCGTGAGTCCGGGACTGCTGCTCCGTGTGGACGTGGTGCGCGACCATGTCGGGCGTGACCCGGGCGTTGCGCTCCTCGGTGTCGGGGACGAGCAGCACGGAGCCGAGGGTGGCCGCACGGCCGTGACCGAACCACAGGAGCGCCGACGAGCAGGGCTCCTCGTCCCCTTGCTCCACGGCCCAGTGCGCCAGTGCCTCGTCCGCTTCGGTGAGCGACCGGACGGCGTCGCCCTGGAAGACGGGTTCGACACGGCGCCCGCCCATACGCCGTAGCGCGTCCGCGGCGAGGCCGGCCTCGCCGGCCATGTCCTCGTCGTCGTAGCCGACCACGCGCCCCATCGGCAGCACGTGTACGGCAAACGTGTCGGCGGCCTCGTGTTCCATGGCGTGGAGCTCCCGGGCCGCGGCTCAGGCGGGCTGTTCCGCCGCCGCGACGAGCACGAGCTGGATCACCGGCTCGCTGCCACCCACCACCTCGATCTCGTACAGTCCCGGCCGGCCGGCCACGCACGCCGCCACCAGCTTCCCCTCCTCCCCGGGGACCGGCGTCAGTTCGGGGTACAGGACTTCGTCGCGTCCGCTGACCTCCCTGGCCGTGCACAGCAGATCGGCGGAGCCGTCCCAACCGGACACCTCGATGGCGAACGGCGTGCCGGGTTCGGCCCACTCGGGGACGTCCAGTGCGAACGTGCCGTTGCCGAGCATGGCGCCGAGCTCGTCGGGACGGCTCAGCCCGCGCAGCATGCCGCGCGCCTGGTCGATGACACTCTGGCTGCGGGCCAGGGCGGTGTGGTCCTGGAACACGGTGATCGGCTCCGCGGCACTGCCTCTCGGGCGCGCGGCGAACTGGTAGACGGTTCCATCACCCTTGCGGTCCTCAGTCCTGCGGCGCCCCTCGGCGTCCAGCAGGACTCGGTCGTCACAGCGGTCCCGCACGGGCATGAACCGCTGGCCGACGGCCGTCCCCCCACGCATGCGGTAGCTCTGGAGGGTCTTCTTGCCGAGACCCGCCACGGTGACGTGGCCGGGCAGGAGCGTGTCCTGCCGGGTCGTCCGCCAGGACACGGTCGCTTCGGCCAGTTCGCGGACACCGCCGAGCCCCACGATGTCGTCCGCGGTGGGTATGCGTGTATCGCGGCCGTCGTCGAGGGCGCGGTAGGCGGGCAGCAGGTCGTACAGGCCCGGCATCGTGGGGGCCACGTCGCGCAGGACCGCCGCGGGCAGCAGGAGCGGTCCCCCCTTGCCGGAGTTGAGCATGACCGCTGCCTTGACCGAGCCGCTGAACGGTGTGCCGACGGTCATCACGGCCCGGATGTCGTGCCGGAGGTCGCCGCGGTACAGCAGTTCACGGACGAGGAGTCCGCCCATGGAGTGAGCGACGAAGAGGACGCGCGCCGGTCCGGCCTCGGGGTGGCGGGCGAGGTGATGGCGGTGTGCGGCGTGGTCGCGCCAGGCCTTGAGGTGCCGGCGTGCGGCGCCTGCCAGGAGAGCGCCGTTGTATTCGACCGACAGGCGCCAGTCGTAGGGGAAGGGAAGGACGGCCTTGGGGTCCACGGCAGCCTGGCGTAACTCACGCACCACTTGGTTGTAGGGCTGTGCACCGCCGAGCCCGGGGAGCCACTCGGCGATGTCGAGCAGGCCCGTCGCCTCGATTCGGCCCGTGTCACCGGCGCGTTCCTCGGCGGACACGGAGAGCGCCCGCATCCGGTCCTCATGCGTGCGGGCGGAGTACTGGAAGAGCTTTCTCACGCCCCACAGCCGCTTGCCGCTTTTCACGTCCCGCAGCACGCTGCCCATGATCCCCGGCACGACGATCACAGCGTCGTGAAGCAACCGTTCCGTCGTACGCTGCCCGCTCATCCCCGCCACCCCCTGTGCCACCGCCACCAGCTGCGCCCCCTTGCGCAGTTCAGCAGCGGTGGACGAGGACGCTAGCACAGCCATGACAAACGGGCAGTTGTCACGCAGAGCGGGTGGAGCACCATCTGAAGCACAGCCGCCGGCATATGCGCCCGGCGTGCGCCCCTCGTGCACCGGTCGACCACTCCGAGCGCCCTCGGTCGCGCCTGCCCCGGCCCGGGATTCAGGCGCTCCTTCCGTCACACGGAAGTGGCCTTGCCGCCCCGTGCCGGGCCTCACGACCCTGATTCCAACCACGGCACGCGGGGCGAAGACGCCCCGCCGACAGGGACGGGAACGCCATGCCTCACATGACCGCCTTCGCCAGGAACCAGTGGTACGTCGCCGCCTACAGTCACGAGGTCGGGCGAGAGCTGCTCGGCCGGACGATCCTCGGTGAGACGCTCGTGCTGTACCGGACCGAGGAGGACGGCACGCCGGTCGTCCTGCACGACCGGTGTGTGCACCGCCGGTACCCGCTCTCCGAAGCGCCGACGCGGCTCGACGGGGACCGGATCGTGTGCGGGTACCACGGGTTCACGTACGACCCGACCGGTACGTGTGTGTACGTGCCGGGGCAGAAACGGGTACCGCGCACCGCCCGGCTCGCCTCGTACCCCGTCGTCGAGCAGGACTCGCTGATCTGGGTGTGGATCGGGGACCCGGCGCTCGCCGACCCGCAGACCATCCCCCGGGCCAGGCACCTGGACTCCCCCGGCTGGGTCACCGTGCGCGGCATGGAGCCCATCGACTGCGACTACGGCCTGCTCGTCGACAACCTCCTCGACCTCTCCCACGAGACGTATCTGCACGGCGGTTACATCGGCACCCCCGAGGTCGCCGAGACGCCGATCACCACGGAGGTCGACGAGGGCGCCGGGATCGTCCGGGTGAGCCGGCACATGGACGACGCCGAGTGCCCGCCGTTCTACGCCAAGTCGACCGGCATGGAAGGCCGGATCACCCGCTGGCAGGACATCGAGTACCACGCCCCCTGCCTGTATCTGCTGCACAGCCGCATCGCCCCGGTCGGGGTGGTGCCCGAGCCGGACGGCAGCGACCCGAACGGCTTCCACACGGAGATCACGTACGCGATCACTCCGTCCGGCGACGGCAAGGTGTACGACTTCTGGGCCGTCTCGCGCGACTGGGCGACGGACGACGCCGAGGTCACCGAGTTCCTGCGGGGCAACAACCACACGGTCGTGATGCAGGACGTCACCGCGCTCAACCTGCTGCAGAAGACGCTCGGCACGGAGCGCACCGGCTACCAGGAACTCAGCATCAACATCGACACCGGTGGTCTGGCCGCCCGCCGCATCCTCGCCCGGCTGGTCGAGGAGGGCGACAAGCCCCTGGAGAAGGTCCAGTGACGTCACCCTCTTCCTCCAGGACCGGCGAGATCTACCGCATCGACTGGCTGCCCGGCACCGACGTCCTGCACGGCACCTGCCACTGCGGCCGTGAGCACACCGCGCAGGACCCCGTCGAGATGTGGGAGTGGATGCTCGCCCACCCCCAGGGACACTCCGTCCACGAGCCGCGAGGAAACAGCTCATGAGCGTGTACGAAGCCGAACTCGTCGTCGAGCGGCGGGAGTCCGCCGCCGACGGCGTGCTCGCCCTCACCCTGTGCCACCCGCTGGGCGAGCCACTCCCGGACTGGGCACCGGGCGCCCACATCGACGTCGTGCTCGGCCCCGGTCTGGAGCGGCAGTACTCGCTGTGCGGCGACCCGTCGGATCCGTCGGCCTGGCGGATCGCGGTGCTGCGCGAGCCGGACGGGCGGGGCGGATCGGCCCATGTGCACGAGCAGGTGGGGCCGGGCGACAAGGTCCGGGTGCGCGGGCCCCGGAACAACTTCGGCCTGGAACCCGCCCCGCGCTACCGGTTCGTCGCGGGCGGGATCGGCATCACCCCGATCCTGCCGATGCTGGCGGCGGCCGAGGCGTCGGGTGCCGAGTGGACGCTGCTCTACGGCGGCCGTACCCGCCGGTCCATGGCGTTCGGTGAGGAACTGGGCCGGTACGGCGACCGGGTGACCATCGCGCCCGAGGACGAGACGGGGCTGCTGGACCTGCCCTCGGTGCTGGACGACGTACCCGACGGCACCCTCGTCTACTGCTGCGGCCCCGGCCCGCTGCTGGACGCGGTGGAGGCCCGGAGCCCTTCCGGAGTACTGCGCGTCGAGCGGTTCCGGCCGAAGGAGCGGGAGACCGGCGGCGACACCGAGTTCGAGGTGGAGCTGGCACAGAGCGGCAGGACCCTGACCGTCGCGCCGGACGTGTCGGTGCTCGACACCGTGCGCGCCGCCGGGGTCGAGGTGCTGTACTCCTGCACCGAGGGCACCTGCGGCACGTGCGAGACCGACGTCCTGGAGGGCGAACCGGACCACCGCGACTCGGTGCTCACCGACGACGAACGCGCGACGGGCGAGACCATGCTCATCTGTGTGTCCCGCTGCCGTGGGAAGCGGCTCGTGCTGGACCTGTGATCCGGAGCTGAACCTGCGCTCCGGGCGTTCAGGGCGCTGCCCACAGCCCCCGGACGTGCCCCAGATGCCGGGTCATCACCGTCCGTACGGCCTCCTCGTCCCGGGCGAGCATCGCGTCGAGTATCTCCAGGTGCTCCTCCGCCGACGCCTCCAGCCGCCCCTGCTCGACGAGCGCGGTCAGCCCGTAGAGCCGGGAGCGGCGTCTGAGGTCCCGTACGACGTCGACGAGGTGCTCATTGCCGGCGAGGGCCAGCAGGCCGAGGTGGAAGCGCAGATCGGCCTCGACGTACGCGATGAGGTCGCCGGCCGCCGCGGAGGTGACGATCTCCCGGGCGACCGGGCGCAGTGCCTCCAGCGCCACCGGGTCGGCCGTGAGCGCCAGGCCCGCCGTCGTGGGGATCTCGATCAGCGCCCGGATGTGGGTGTACTCGTCGAGTTGCCGCTCGGAGACGGCGGTGACCCGGAAGCCCTTGTTGGGCACGGTGTCGACCAGGCCTTCCTTGGCGAGGTCGAGCATGGCCTCGCGCACGGGTGTGGCGGAGACGCCGAAGCGGGCGGCGAGGCCGGGGGCCGAGTGGACCTCGCCGGGGCGCAGTTCGCCGGCGATCAGGGCGGCCCGCAGCGCGTCCGCGACCCGCTCCCGGTGGCTGGGCTTCCTGCTGCCCAGCACGGGCAGGGCGGGGGTGTGCTGCGGGGCCATGACGGTCGGGGTTCCTCTCGGGGTCGGCTCGTGTGCGGGCGGCTTACAGGACGAACCCCGCCGGGAACGGGTCCTCGGGGTCCAGCAGGTATTGAGCGGTACCGGTGATCCAGGCGCGTCCGGTGAAGCTGGGCAGGACGGCCGGGCGGCCGGCCACCTCGGTCGTGCCGAGCAGTCTGCCGGTGAACCGGGTGCCGATGAAGGACTCGTTCACGAACTCGGTGTGCAGCGGGAGTTCGCCGCGCGCGTGCAGTTGTGCCATGCGGGCGCTGGTGCCGGTACCGCAGGGTGAGCGGTCGAACCAGCCGGGGTGGATGGCCATGGCGTGCCGGGAGTGGCGGGCGGTGGAGCCGGGGGCGGCGAGGTAGACGTGGTGGAGGCCGTGGATGGACGGGTCCGCCGGGTGGACGGGCGGGTTTTCGTCGTTGACGGCGGCCATGAGGGACAGCCCGGCGGCGAGGATCTCGTCCTTGCGGGTCCGGTCGAAGGGCAGGCCGAACTGCTCCAGCGGCAGGACGGCGTAGAAGTTGCCGCCGAAGGCGAGGTCGTACGTCACCGTCCGCCCGTCGGCGAGGGTGGCCTTGCGGTCGAGGGCGACGGCGAAGGAGGGCACGTTCTGGAGGGTGACCGCCTTGGCGACGCCGTCCTCGACCGCCACTTCGGCGACGACCGGGCCCGCCGGGGTGTCGAGGCGGATGGTGGTGACCGGCTCGGTGACCTCGACCATGCCGGTCTCGACGAGCACGGTCGCCACGCCGATCGTGCCGTGCCCGCACATCGGCAGATAGCCGGAGACCTCGATGTAGACGACGCCCCAGTCGCAGTCGGGGCGGGTCGGCGGCTGGAGGATCGCACCGCTCATGGCGGAGTGGCCGCGCGGTTCGTTCATCAGCAACTGCTTGATGTCGTCGCGGTGTTCGCGGAACCACAGCCGCCGCTCGTTCATGGTGGCGCCGGGGATGGTGCCGAGGCCGCCCGTGATCACACGGGTGGGCATGCCCTCGGTGTGCGAGTCGACGGCGTGCAGGACGAGTCTGCTGCGCATGATCCCTATGCCAATCCGGCCGCTACGGCCTTCTCCGTGGCGGCCCGGACGGCGGCCTCCTGCTCGGGCGGCAGCGGCACACGCGGCGGGCGGCAGGGGCCTCCGTGGCGGCCGACCAGGTCCATGGACAGCTTGATGGCCTGGACGAACTCCACCCGCGAGTCCCAGCGCAGCAGTGGGTGCAGCTGCCGGTACAGGCCCCGCGCGGTGTCGAGGTCGCCGTCGACGGCCGCGTGGTACAGCTCGGCCGAGGCCTGGGGCAGCGCGTTCGGGTAGCCCGCGACCCAGCCCTTGGCGCCCGCGACGGCCAACTCCAGCAGGACGTCGTCCGCGCCGATCAACAGGTCCAGTTCGGGGGCGAGTTCGGCGATCCGGTAGGCCCGGCGGACATCGCCGGAGAACTCCTTCACGCCCCGGATGTGCCCCTCGCCGTGCAGCCGGGCGAGCAGCTCCGGCACCAGGTCGACCTTGGTGTCGATCGGGTTGTTGTACGCCACGACCGGCAGGCCGGCCTTCGCGACCTCGGCGTAGTGGGCGAGGACGGACCGCTCGTCGGCGCGATAGGCGTTCGGCGGCAGCAGCATCACCGCCTCGCACCCCGCCTCGCCCGCCTGTTCGGCCCAGCGCCGGGACTCGGCGGACCCGTAGGCGGCGACGCCGGGCATGACGCGCTGTCCGCCGATCGCGGAGACGGCCGTCTCGACGACCCGGGCGCGCTCCTCGGGGGTGAGCACCTGGTACTCGCCGAGGGAGCCGTTCGGCACGACGCCGTCGCAGCCGTTCTCGACGAGCCAGGCGCAGTGCTCGGCGTACCGGTCGTAGTTCACAGAGAGGTCGTCGTTCAGGGGGAGCGCGGTGGCGACGAGGACGCCGCGCCAGGGGCGGTGATCGGTCATGACTGTCCCTCCTGGGGATGCTGCCGTGCGAGGACGCCGAGCGGTACGGGACGGGCGAGGGGCCTTCTGGCCGGGGCGGGCGGGCAGCCGGCGAGACCGGCGACCGCGCCTGCGCACATCCGGCCCTGGCACCAGCCCATCCCGGCCCGGGTGAGCAGCTTCACGGTGCGCGCGTCGCCCGCCCCGAGGTCCAGGGCGTCGCGCACGGCGCCGGCGGTGACCTCCTCGCAGCGGCAGACCACGGTGTCGTCGGTGATCCGCTCAGGCCAGTGCGCGGGCGGCGCGTAGGCGGCGTCGAGGGCGACGGCGGATCTCCTGAGCTTCGTACGGGCCTTGAGGGCTTCCGGGGCCGGGGCGGGGACGGTGCCCCGCAGCCGCGCGGCGGCGGAGCACCCGGCGATGTGTCCCTCGGCGAGAGCGAGGGCCGCGCCTCCGATGCCGGTGGCCTCGCCGGCCGCCCACACGCCGGGCACGTCGGTGCGCTGCTCGGTGTCCACGGGTACGGCGAGCCCGTCGAGGCCACAGCCGAGGCCCTCCGCCAGGTCGGTGTGCGGGAGCATGCCGTCGCCGACGGCCAGGGTGTCGCAGGGCAGCTGCCGCTCGGTGCCGGCCGTGACACGTCCGTCGCTGTCGAGGGCGGCGACCGTGACGCCGGTCAGCCGGTCGTCGCCGTGGGCGCGGACGACGGTGTGCCGGGCGAGGAACGGCACGCGGTGGCGCAGCAGCCGGGCGGCGTATCCGGCGCCCTCCGGGAACTTGCCGGCCAGGGCCCGGCCCTGGCGGGCGAGGCGCTTGGGGTCGGTGGACTCGACGAGTGCGGCGACCTCGACGCCGACCGCCGCGAGCCCGGTCGCCACGGGTAGCAGCAGCGGCCCGGTCCCTGCCACGACGGCTCGGCGCCCCGGCACCACGAGCCCGCCCTTGAGCATGGCCTGGGCGCCCCCGGCGGTGACGACGCCCGGCAGGGTCCAGCCAGGGAAGGGCAGCACCTGCTCGTAGCCGCCGGTGGCCAGCAGCACGGCACGGGCACGCACCTCGGCCGGCTCCTCCTGTTCCGGCCCGAGCAGCGCGTGCACGACGAAGCCGTCGGACACCTTTTCGACGCACCACACATGATGATCGGTCAGCACGCGTACGGCACTGGCGGCGAGTCCGTCGCGCAGCCGCTCCCAGGTCCGCCACCGGTGGTGCAGCGCCTCGGGCCGCCCGGCGCCGAGCCTGGCTGCGGGCTGCCGGTAGAACTGTCCGCCCGTCTCCGTCGCCCCGTCGACGAGCGCGACCCGCGTGCCCCTCGCGGCCGCCGCCAGGGAGGCGGCGAGACCGGCCGGTCCGGCGCCGATCACGGCCAGGTCAGTCCGCACGGCGCACCCCCTCATGGCCCGTCCCCTCCTGCGTGCCGATCACGTCCCCCGGCCGTACCGGCACCAGACAGGCGCGGCGGTTGGGGCGGCCGTTGACGGTCACCAGGCAGTCGAAGCAGACGCCGATGCCGCAGAACACCCCGCGCGGACGCCCCTCGCCCCGGGTGGCGCGCCAGGAGGTGATGCCCGCCGTCCACAGCACGGCGGCGACCGTCTGCCCGGGCAGCGCCTCGACGGGTCGCCCGTCGAAGGTGACCGTGAAGGCGGGGCCGGGCCCGGCTCCCGCCAGCTCCAGGGGATTCACGCGGCCTCCTCGGTGAAGCGGTCGGGCCGGAAGGCGGTGAGGTCCAGTTCGGGCGTCTGTCCGGTCAGCGCCTGGGCGATCAGACGACCCGTGCCGGTGGCGAGGCCGATGCCCGCGCCCTCGTGCCCGCAGGCGTGCAGCAGTCCGGGCGCCCGGGGATCCGGGCCGATCGCGGGCAGATGGTCCGGCAGATACGGCCGGAAGCCCACGTAGGTACGCAGGGCCCGGACATCGGCGAGGAAGGGGAAGAGGTCGGTCGCTCCCGCCGCCAGGGCGCGCAGCGCCGGGAGCGACAACGACCGGTCGAAGCCGACCCGTTCGCGGCTGGCGCCGATCAGGACCGGCCCGGCCGGCGTTCCCTCCACCACCGGGGAGGTCTGCAGCGCCGCCGAGTCGCTCGCGACATCGCCCACATAGTCGGCGGCGTACACCTTGTGCCGGATGCGGGGCGGCAGCGGCTCGGTGACCAGCACGAAGCCCCGCCGGGGCAGCACGGGCAGGGACACGCCCGCGCGGGCCGCGATCTCGCCGCCCCAGGTGCCGGCCGCGTTGACGACGGCCGGGGCATCGATGGCACCCCGGTCGGTCCGCACCCCGCGCACCACGCCTCCCCGCCCCCGCAGCACCGCGGTCACCTCCCGGCCGGTGAGCAGCCGGGCGTTCGAGGCGCGCAGCAGGTGCGCCGCCGCGAGGGCGGGCATCACCTGGGCGTCCTGCGGGTAGTGGACGCCGCCCGCGAGACCGGGGGCCAGGTTCGGCTCCAGATCGGGCAGCCGGTCGGGAGGCACGTGGACGGCCTCGACGCCTGCCGCGCGCTGCCCGGCGGCGAGTTCCTGGAGACCGGCCAGTGCCGCGTCGGTGCCGGCGACGACGACACCGCCCTTGGCCTCGTACTCGACGGGCTTCCCCAGCCCCTCCCGCGCCAGTTCGGCCCACAGCCGGGCGGACAGCAGGGCGAGTTCCAGCTCGGGTCCGGGCTCCTTGTCGGAGACGAGGAGGTTCCCCTCCCCCGCGCCGGTCGTACCGCCGGCCACCGCGCCCCGGTCCACCACGACGACGTCGAGGCCGGCACGGGCCGCGTACAAGGCGCAGGCGGCGCCGACCACTCCGGCGCCGATCACCACGACATCGCAGGTCAGCGACTCGCTCACGCCAGTACTATGTCACACACCACATTGGCTGGGAAGGGGACGGACAAGGGCTCCGCGCCGCATGGTGGAGCGCTCAGCCGGCCGTCGGTACGACCCTCAGATGGGAGGCGGTACGACGTGCCCCACGATCCCTGGACGAGGTGCGGCGGGCCTCGCGCAGCACGAACGTGAGCCGGGTGCAGCCCAGCTCCTCGAGCGTCCTGGACGTCTCGACGACGATCCGGCACTCGGTGGCACCCCGGCGCGGGTCCGGGTGCAGCAGCGGGCGTACGGCACCGTCGTGCTCGACGGCGTCCTCGCCGACCGAGCGGATCCAGTGCGGCAGGCCCTGCCGGTACGCGGCCTCCATGATCGGGTCCTGGGCGATGTCCCGGCGGACGGCCTGGAGGCCGTGGTCGGGGCCGTGGCTCTCCACGGTGCGCGCGAAGTGCGCGAGCATCGGCAGGCACCAGCTCGACTCGTGCTCGCCGAGCACCGTGGGGGCGTCGGGGTGGAACAGCACGAACCTGAGGAAGTTGTCGCCCGGCATGGCCGTCGGGTGCGGACCCACGCCGGCGAAAAGTGACCGGAACGCGCTATTGGTCAGCGCCACGTCCCAGCTGTGGTCGACGACGAGCGAGGGGGAGGAGACGGCCTCCAGAAGCCCGGCGTAGTCCTCCAGATAGGCCTGGGCCTCTGGAGTCTCGGCGACGGGCCGCGGTGCCGGCCGCTGCCCTCCTGCCTGGTATGCCATCGGGAGGTCACCCCTCTTGCCTGTGCGGCCTTGACGCGGCGCCCTGATCCTGCTGCCCGGAGCTGAGGCGTGTCAACTATCGTGGCATTTCATGCCTGTTGACGGCTGAAATTGGCCACAGTTGTGGCGAGACCTGGATGTGAGTTCGAAGCACCGGCTACGCTCCGGGAAGTTCACGCCGGGGAAAGTCACGGCATCCACTTGTGAGAAGCCTGTGAGAGACGTAGGAGATCTGTCGGTGACGGGTGGCTTCGTCGAAAGTCCGGGCGCCACGCCGACGGCCGTGCTACCGGCCGTCGTCTCCCGTGTCTCCGCGCTCGCCGACCGGCTCGGCGTGCCGCACGCCGAGGTCTTCGGCATCGGCCGGCTGTCCGTCGCCTCCGGGGTTCCGGAACCGGTGGTGAAGGCCCTGCTCTGCGGCAGGCCCGCGGGCGAGCCCGATGTGCAGGCCCGGTTCCTGCAGCGTCTGGACCTGCTGCGCCGCACCCGGCTCAAGCCCACCGGCCGCAAGTACACCCAGCAGGAGATCGCCGACGGCGCGGGCATGTCCCGGCAGCAGGCCGGAGCCCTCATCAACGGCGACCGGCGGCCGACCATGGAGCACTGCGACGCCCTCCAGCGGTTCTTCCGGGTGCACGCCGGTTTCCTCACGGCGGAGGACCCCGAGGCGCTCGTGAGCGCCCTCCAGCACATCGAGCAGGAGCTGCTGCAGAAGCTCGCCGACCGCGAGCGGGAGGCGGCCGCGGCGGCCGACGACCCGCTGGAGCGGCTGTTGCAGGACCACGGCGTGCGCGGCATCGCCTGGCGGGCCGCGCAGCTGCCCACCGACCAGCACCGTGACAAGGTCGCGGAGTGGCTGGACATGCTCCTGGAGAGCGTCAAGCGGCCCGACTCGTGACCGTGGGGAGAACTGTGGGCATCGGTAAGGAAATGCGCCGCCTGTGCGGCGAGCTGGTCGCGGAGCTGACCCTCCCCGCGCCGGCACGGCCCGACGAGCTGTACGCCGCGCTGTGCGACGCCATGAGCAGACGCCGTGGCCGGCCTGTCCACTTCCGTACGGCCGCCTTCCCGATCGGGACCGCCAGCGGGCTGTGGCTCGACATGGCCGAGCAGGACCTCGTCGTGATCGAGGAACGCACCGCGCCGGAACATCAGTTGGTGATCCTGGGCCACGAGCTGTGGCACATGAACGCCGGGCACTGCTCCCACCATGTCGAGGGCGCGGCGGTCGCGGCCCGGCTGCTCGACGACACCGCCGATCTCCAGGCGACGGTCCTCAAGGTCGCGGCGCGCACCCGCTTCGACCAGGACGACGAGAAGGAGGCCGAGAGCTTCGGCCTGCTGCTGGCCAGCAAGAGCCGTGCGTGGCTGGCCGGTTCGTCGTCGCGGGGGCCGGTGCAGCGGGACCATCTGGCGGGACGGATCGAGGCGTCGCTGGGGTATCGGGGTCCACAGGGCTGACGGGCCGTCCGGTTCTTCCGCCGAGCGGGCGAACCGGGGGGCGGCGGGGCCGGATTGTCAGTGGCGGACGGCAAGCTGGAGGTGCGTCCCTTCTGTGCGGGGCGTGCGCGCCGCACCGGCGCGGGACCGATGACGCCGACACGGGGAGAGCCGACCGATGCAGACCGCCGTACTGACCGACCGTGAGCGCACCGCCGTCCAGGCCTATCTGCGGCTGCTGCACACGGTGCGGGCCGCGTTCGATCTGGAGACCGGCAGCCGTCCCGCGATGGTGCCGCCGGCCGTTCTCGCCGAGGCGGAGGCGGCGCTCGAACGGGCCGGGCTGACCGGAAATGAGGAGGAGTTCTTCGGGTTGCTGCGGAGCTGGTGTCCCGAGTCGTAGCGCCTGTGAGGGGGCGGAGTCGGGCTCGGGGGTGCGGGTGGTTTCCGGGTGCGGGCCGTTCGGGGTTGTTCGCGCGGTTCCCCGCGCCCCTGAGAGGCGCGCGGCGCCTCAGGGGTGTTGTACCGCGACGGCCGTCGCGACCAGGCCGCGGGACGTCGTCCAGCGGCCCTCGAAATGGTCGAGGCGGTGGCCGCCCACCAGGGGCCCTGGGACGAGGAGCGTCGCGCGGAAGCCGCCGTCGGCGGAGAGCTCGATGTCCGCCTCCATGAAGTCCAGCCACTTCCCGGTGAGGGGGAACCACGCCTTGTAGACGGACTCCTTCGCGCTGAACAGCAGCCGGTCCCAGTGGACGTCGGGGCGCTGTGCCGCCAGCCGGCGCAGCCGCTCCGCCTCGGACGGCAGGGACACCGAGGGCAGGACCCCCTCGGGCAGCGGCCCGTGGACCTCGGCGTCGATACCGAGGGAGGCCAGGTCGGTGGCGCGGACCAGGGCGGCGGCACAGTAGCCGTCGCAGTGCGTCATGCTGCCGGCCAGCCCGGCCGGCCAGCCCGGGGCGCCGCGCTCCCCGGGCAGGATCGGCTGCGGCGGCACGCCGAGCTTCTCCATGGCGCGGCGGGCACAGGAGCGGACGACGGCGAACTCCCGCCGGCGCTTGGCGACCGCCCGCGTCACGAGCGCCGCCTCCTCCGGGTACAGCGGGGTGTCCGCGCCGTCCTGGCCGTAGGCCTCCACAGTGACCACGCTCGCGGGCAGCAGTTCCTCGATCACCTCTCCTCGCCCTCCCTCGGCAGGATGCGTCGCAATCGCCCCGGGTCCCCGGACCGCTTCCGCCACTCGCGGGGGTAGCCCACCGACACCTCCTCGAAGCGCACGCCCTCGTGCCAGGTGGTGCGGGGGATGTGCAGATGGCCGTAGACCATCGCGTGGACGCGGAACCTGCGGTGCCAGTCGGCGGTCAGGCCGGTCCCGCACCACATGGCGAACTCGGGGTGCCACAGGACGTCCATCGGGTGCCGGTGCAGCGGGTAGTGGTTGACGGGGATCACGGGCAGATCACCGGGCAGCTCGGCGAGTCTGCGTTCGGTCTCGGCGACCCGGGCCCGGCACCAGGCCTCCCGGCTCGGGTACGGGTCGGGGTGCAGCAGGTACTCGTCGGAGCACACGATCCCCGTGCCGTGGGCGTACTCCAGGCCCTGCTCCTTGGTCGTACACCCGGCCGGCAGGAACGAGTAGTCGTACAGCAGGAACAGCGGGGCGACGGCCACCGGGCCGCCGGGACCGTCCCAGACGGGGTAGGGGTCCTCGGGTGTCGTCACGCCGAGTTCCCGGCACAGCTCGACCAGGTACTCGTATCGGGCGACGCCCCGCAGGGTGACGGAGTCGCTCGGATGGGTCCACAGCTCGTGGTTCCCCGGCACCCAGACGACCTTGCGGAATCGGCCCGCGAGCGTCTCGAGAGTCCAGCGGATGTCGGCCACGGTCTCCGCGACGTCACCGGCCACGAGCAGCCAGTCGTCGTCCGTCTCGGGCACCATGCGCTCGACCAGGGCGCGGTTCTCGGAGTAGCCGATGTGCAGATCGCTGATGGCCAGAAGCTGTCCGGCACCACCGGCCGTCGATGTCACCCTTCATCCCCCTCCGCACACACGAGCGCCACCAAGAGATCACATCTCGGCGCCCGGGGACAAGACCGGACGGATGGCCGCGACGGGAGGAATCCTTCACACGCGCGTTGCACGAGAGGGCCCGCCGAAGCCGTATGATCGGCCGCAACACCACCGCTGAGATTCCCTTTCACAGGGGCGGTTTGGTGTACCCACATTCTTCCTGCCCGGGCACGGGCTGCTCAGCCCTGCCCGCGAACCGTGAAAGGCGGCCTGCATGGTCTCTCGCGTACGCGTCTGGCTCAACCGCACGTACGCGGAGAACGTGTTCTTCATGGATCAGCTGCGGAGAAATCCCAGCGACCGGGCCGTCGAGATCCATGCCACCCACGGCGACCCCGACTCCCCCGTGCTGGCCGCCGCCGACACAGCGGAGCTGGAGCCCGAGGGCCTGTCCCCGGCCGGGTACGTCGAGTACGCGCTGGCCCAGTGCGCGCGGCGCGGCATCGATGTGTTCGTGCCCCGGCTGCACCAGTCGGCGGTCGTGGCGCACCGAGCCGAGTTCGAGGCGGCGGGCACGGCTGTGCTGGCGCCCCCGCCCGAGGCGGTAACCGTCTTCCACGACAAAGTGATCGCCTACGAGGCCGTCCAGGCGATCGGCGTGCCGGTGCCGCCGTGGTACCGGGTCCGTTCGGAAGGCGAACTGGTCCGCGCCGTCGAGGAGTTGGAGGCCGGTGGGCACAAGGCGTGCTTCAAGCCGGCGTCCGGGGCGGGCGGGGTGGGCTTCCGCGTGATCACGCGCTCGCCCTTCTCGCTGTCGCAGCTCGACGGGTTCCCCAGCCCGTACGTGCCGCTCGATCTGGTGCTGGAGGCGCTCCGGGAGGCGGAGGAGCCGGTTGACTGGCTGGTGATGCCGCGCCTGGAGCAGCCCGAGGTGTCGGTGGACTGCCTGACCGGTCCGGACAACCGGGTCCGGATGGCCGTGGGCCGTACCAAGAACGGCCGCCGACGGGGCTTCACGCTGCACGAGCAGTGGCTGGACCCGGCCCGGCGGATCGCGGAGGGCTTCGGTCTGCACTACCTGTCCAACATCCAGTTCCGGATGTTCGGCGACCGGCCGGTCCTCATGGACGTCAACACCCGCCCGGCCGGCGGTCTGCACCAGCTGTCCCTGTGCGGAATCAACGCCCCCTGGGCAGCTGTCCGGCTGGCGCTCGGCGAGGACCCGGGCGAGGTGGTTCCGCCGTTCCTGGGCCAGGACTACGCGGTCGTGTCGGGGCCGCGCCCGCTGTGCCCGGTGACGCTGCCGCAGCAGCGGGCGGAGGCGGCCGGGCCGCTGCCGCCGGTGCCGGCCGACTCCGTCGGGGCGGTCCCACAGCCCGCGGTCGGGGCCCTGCCCCTCTAGCCCCTCTGGTTCCCGCTAGACGCTGTACCCCCATGCCTGTGCCAGTTCCTGCAGGCGTGGGGGCAGTTCCACGTCCGGGCCGGCGGTGCGGGCCGCCTGGATGCGGCCGGACTTGATGGTGCTGGACCAGTCGCCGAGCTGGGGGCGGAAGGTGCCGTGGTCCTTGCTGCCGTAGTCGAGCATGCCGGGCTCCCAGGGCACGCCGAGGTGGTCGCAGATGCCGCGGGTGACCTTGTCCGGTTCGGCGGTGAGACCCTCGTACGTGATCACGTGCGGGTCGAGGTTCCGGCGGGCCTCCTCCAGCTTCTCGCTGTACTCCAGGACCTCGGCGCGTACGGCCTCGTGGTCGGGGTCGGTGCGGCGGCTGGTGAGGGAGGCGACGACCGCGCCGGGGTGACGGAGCAACAGGATGTAGCGGGCGTTCGGCCAACACCGGCGCAGGCGGGGCCAGATGAGGGTGTTCGGCGGGGTCTTGTCGACGATGAGGTCCTTGCCGCTGCGGGAGAGTTCGAGGTGCAGCACCCGGTCCCACAGCACGTGCTCCAGCTCGTCCTTGTCGAGGTGGAGCGCCCGCATGGCGTCCGCGGTGAAGTCACGGGAGAGGCTGACGTGCACCGTGCGCAGGTGCATCTCGTGCGGGGCGCGGATGCGGCTGTGACTGTTGAGCAGGACGCGCAGCAGGGTCGAACCGGAGCGCACCGACGACAGCACGAAGACGGGCGAGTCCACCAGCCGGGGAGCTGTCGGGGCCGTGTAGGTGTCCACGTCCGGGCGGGGGCCGGGGATGGCTTCGAGGTTCCGGCGCGGTGGACTGACCGCCTCTATCACCAGCCTTCCGCGACGCTTCAGTCCCTTGCCGAGGGCGGACATGCGCGGGTCTCGCACGGTGACACCTTTCTTTCGCTGTGCGTCCCGATCCCAGGGGGACCGGGCGAACCGCAGGTGTCGCAGAGGCGAACCGGCCTGCTCACGGGCGTCCACATACCGCCTGTGAGCAGGCCTTTCACCGCTTTCTTAAACTTTCGTCAGAACCGGCCGGCGCCACGGTACAGCTCCAGTTCCCCTTCCAGTTCGACGGCCAGCACCGTGGCGTACGGGTCGAGGTCCGCCGCCGCGGGGGGTTCGATCCAGAGGATCCCCGGTGTCTCGTGCAGGCCGCCGGTGACGCGGTGGGGCAGTTCCGTGCCGCTGCCCAGGACCGACACCCCGCGCACCTTGCTGAGCAGACCCCGGACGTTGATCTCGGCGCGTGGGGCGTCGAACAGGGTCAGGTAGAGGGTGCGGCGGTCCCTGGACAGGGTGCTCGGGCCGTAGTGGTGGCCCGGCGGGAGTCCCCGGACGGTGCCGTACACCGCTTCCGCGTGCTTGGCGATCCAGGCGCCGAGTCCTTCCAGCCGCTCCGCCTGCTCGGCCGGGATGGTGCCGTCCTCGCGCGGGCCGACGCTGAGGAGCAGATTGCCTCCGCCGCCGATGGTCTCGGTGAAGTAGCGGATCAGCTGGTCGACCGACTTGTGGTTGTGGTCGTGGTGCTGGTGGCCCCAGGAGTCGTTGATCGTGAGGCAGAGCTCCCAGGGGCCCTCCGGCGGGATGACGGGGGCGCCCTGTTCGGGGGTGGCGTAGTCGCCCTCGCTCAGCATGCGGGCGTTGAAGACGACGTCCGGGACCTCGGAGCGGATGAGGGCGGCGAGTTCGGGGATGCGCCACTGCTCCTCGCTGCGGTCCCACTCGCCGTCGAACCACAGCAGGTCGGGCTTGTAGCGTGACGCCAGCTCCCGCAGCTGGCCGTCCCGGTAGGCCAGGAAGCGTTCCCAGGCGTCCAGGTCCTCGAACTCGGCGGCGACCTCGGAGTAGCGGTTGTCCTCCAGCTCCGGCGGGCGGCCGGGCTTGCGGGTGGAGGCGTAGTCGGGGTGGCTCCAGTCCGAGTGCGAGTAGTAGAGGCCGACCTTGAGGCCCTGCTCGCGCAGGGCGTCGGCGTAGCCGCCGATCAGGTCGCGGCCCACGTTCAGGTCGCCGTGGGCCGTGTCCCACAGGGCGACGCCGTCGTGGTGGCGGCTGGTCAGCACGGCGTAGCGGGCGCCGGCCCGCGCGAAGAGCTCCGCCCACTCGCGCGGCTCGTAGCGGGAGGCCGTGAAGCGGTCGAACTGGGACATGTACCGGTCGTAGGGGACGATGTCGTCGTAGAACGACCAGGACTCCTGCACGCCGTCGACGGCGTAGATGCCCCAGTGGATGAAGATCCCCAGCTTGGCGTCGCTGAACCAGGGTTGCATGGCCATGGGTCAGCCCCTGCGCAGACGCAGTGTGAGGATCTGGAAGGGCCGCAGGGTGACGGAGACACCGCCGTCGGCGAGGTCCGCGTCCTCGGTCGGCCGCTCCAGCAGGTCGGTGATCTGTGCTCCGGCGAGCGGGAAGCCGGTGCGCAGGACGCCCTGGGCGCGGCCGCCGCGGGACTCGTAGAGCCGTACGACGACGTCGCCCGAGGTGTCGTCGGCGAGCTTGACCGCCTCCACGGTCACGCCCTCGCCCTCGACGGAGACGACGGGTGCGGGGGCGTCCGCTGCTTCGGCCACGCGGAGCGGCAGGTTGAGGGCGTAGCCCTCGGCGACGGCGTCCTCGATGCTCGCGCCGGGCAGCAGCGCGTAGGTGAAGCGGTGGCGGCCCTGGTCGGCTTCGGGGTCCGGGATGCGCGGGGCGCGGACCAGGCTGAGGCGGACCGTGGTGGTCGTGCCGCCGTCCTCGCGGACCGTGCGGGAGACGTCGTGGCCGTACGTCGAGTCGTTGATGACCGCGACGCCGTAGCCGGGTTCGCCGAGGTGCACCCAGCGGTGGCCGGAGACCTCGAAGCGGGCCGCCTCCCAGCTGGTGTTGGTGTGGGTGGGCCGCTGGATGTGGCCGAACTGGATCTCGGCGGAGGAGTGCGGGGCGCGGATGTCGACCGGGAAGGCCGCCTTGAGGATCTTCTCCGTCTCGTGCCAGTCGATGTCCGTCTCGATGTCGATCCGGGGGCTGCCGGCCCGGACGGTGATCGTCTGGGTGATCGTGGAGCCCTTGCCGAAGGACCGCTCGACGCGGACCGCGCCGATCAGCGGGTCCTGCTCGACGACCGTGACGGACGAGGCGTCGAGCAGGTCCGTGTAGCGGTTCTGGTAGTGCTTGTCGATGTCCCAGGCGTCCCAGTAGTTGGGCAGGTCGGTGTGCAGGCGCAGCAGGTTGCCCGGGTCGGCCAGGACCTCGCGGTCGGCGCGCAGGTCGCGCACGGACGACAGGGTGCCGTCCTCGGCGATCTCCACGCGGACCAGCCCGTTGTCGAGCACCCGGCCGTTCACTGTCACGGGCTGCGGGGGCCGGGCGTCGGCGAGGGGCGCGGAGCCGCTCGCGGGGACCTCCACGTAGACCGGTGCGCCGTCGGCGGTGCGGATCACCTCGGCGCGGGCGTAGGGGCTGGTGTTGAAGGCGCGGGTCTCGCCGGCGCCGAGGGCGGCGAGGGCCCCGGCCGTGAGCTCCCCCAGCTCACCGGCCACGCGGGCGTACTCGGCCTCGGCCTCACGGTGCACCCAGGCGATGGAGGAGCCGGGCAGGATGTCGTGGAACTGGTGCAGCAGCACCGTCTTCCAGAGCCGGTCCAGCTTCTCGTGCGGGTAGGCGTAGCCCGGCGCGTGCAGAGCGGCCGTCGTCGCCCACAGCTCGGCCTCCCGCAGGAGGTGCTCGGAGCGGCGGTTGCCCTGCTTGGTGCGGGCCTGGGAGGTGTAGGTGGCGCGGTGCAGCTCCAGGTAGAGCTCGCCCACCCACACGGGCGCGTCCGGGTACTCCTCGCGGGCCTTGGCGAAGAACTCGTCGGGGTGTTCGACGACGACCTTCGCCGAGCCCTCCAGGTCCGCGAGCCGGCGGGCGCGTTCCATGATCTCGCGGGTGGGGCCACCGCCGCCGTCGCCCCAGCCGAAGGGGGCCAGCGAGCGGGAGGCGCCGCCCTTCTCCGAGTAGTTGCGGACGGCGCGGGACATCTCCTCGCCGCTGAAGCGGGCGTTATAGGTGTCGACCGGCGGGAAGTGGGTGAAGATGCGGGTGCCGTCGATGCCCTCCCACCAGAAGGTGTGGTGGGGGAACTTGTTGGTCTGGTTCCAGGAGATCTTCTGGGTGAGGAACCACTCGTTGCCGGCGAGCTTGGCGATCTGCGGGTAGGCCGCGTTGTAGCCGAAGGAGTCCGGCAGCCACACGCCCTTGGTCTCGATGCCGAAGTGCTCGATGAAGAACCGCTTGCCGTGGATGAACTGGCGGGCTACGGCCTCGCCACCGGGCAGGTTGCCGTCGGACTCGACCCACATGCCACCGACCGGCGCCCACTGGCCCTTCTTGACCGACTCCTGGATGCGGGCCCAGACCTTGGGGTAGTTGTCGCGCACCCACTCGTACTGCTGGGCCTGGGAGCAGGCGAAGATGAAGTCGTCGTACTCGTCGGCCAGGGACGTGACGTTCGAGAACGTGCGGGACGTCTTGCGCTTGGTCTCGCGGATCGGCCAGAGCCAGGCGGAGTCGATGTGGGCGTGCCCGACGCCGGAGACGGTGTGGGCGCTGGCGTGCGCGGGGCGGGCGAGGGCGGGCTGGAGCGCCTCACGGACGGCGGACGCGGAGCCGGAGACGTCGTCCAGGTCGAGCAGGTCCATCGCCCGGTCGAGCGCGTGGGCGATCTCGTGCCGGCGCGGGTCGTGCTCGCCCAGCTCCAGCATCAGCTCGCGCAGCACCTGGACGTCGAGGTCGAGGTGCCAGACCTCCTCGTCGAGGACCGCGATGTCGGCACCGCGGAAGGTGTAGAGCGGCTTGTCACCCGCGGTCAGCTTGTCGCCCAGCGGCGTGATCTTCGAGAAGTTGTCCGCGAGGATGTCCGGGTTGGAGGCGGCCTCGACCAGGTAGTCGACGCTCTCCCCGCCCGCCGCCGGGTTGGCGATCGCCACGTACTGGTTGAGCGGGTTGACGGCCTTCAGCGGGGTGCCGTCCGTGAGGTGCACGAGGGCCTCGGCCTGGTTGCCGGGCCAGTCGCCCACGAAGCCGAGGTCGATGACGGCCTCGACGCGCTTGCCGGCCCACTCGGCGGGCACCTGGCCGCGCATCCGGAACCAGGTGGTGCCCCAGGGCGGGCCCCACGGGGTGCCCATCGCGAACGGCTCGTACGGGGCGGCGGCGGCCTCCTCGAAGGAGACCGGCTCCCCCGGTGCCTGCCAGGCCTCCACCTGGAAGGGGACGGTGGCCGCGTAGATCGCGGACTTGATGCGCTGGTCGTGGAGGCGCTGGACGCGCTCTTCGATCCGGCGGCTTTCGTCATGCATGAGATGTCTCCAGGAAGCGGAACGAGCGAGCAAGCGGGAAGCGGTGGGGGAAAGCGCTTACCGGACGGCGTTCACCTAAGGTACGCCAGCCCGGGATGGACCTCGGTGTAGCCCTCGACCAGCCGGCGGGCCACGTTGACGGAGTCGACGAGCGGGTGCAGCGCGAAGGCCTTCACGGCCGTCGCCTGCGAGCCGGAGTCGGCGGCGGCCAGCACCTCGCGCTCGACGGCCTTGACCGCGCAGACCAGTCCGGTGGCGTGGTCGGGCAGCGGCTCGACGGTGACGGGGTGGGCGCCGTTGGCGTCGACGAGGCAGGGGACCTCGATGACGGCGTCGGTGTCCAGGACCGACAGGGTGCGCCGGTTGCGGACGTTGAGGATCAGGGTGGTGCGCTCGTCCCGGGCGATGGCCCGCATCAGGGCGAGGGCCACCTTCTCGTAGCCGCCGGACAGGTCGTCCTCGTCGCGTTCGCCGGCGCCGGCCGTCTCGCGGTTCTCGGCCATGTAGGTGGCCTCGCGTTCGGCGCGGGTGTCGTCCCAGACCTTGAGGGCGGGGGCGTCCGGGTTCCTCATCTCGGCGTAGAAGCGGGCCTGCTGGTCGTGCAGGAAGGCACCGCGGGTCTTCTCGGCCTGCTGGTAGGCCCGTACGGCCTCACGGTTGAAGTAGTAGTAGTGCAGGTACTCGTTGGGGATCGCGCCGAGGGAGCGGAGCCAGTCGACGCCGAAGAGCTTGCCCTCCTCGAAGGAGCCGAGCAGGTCGGGGTCGGCGAGCAGACGCGGCAGCTCGTCTCGGCCGGCGATGTGCAGGCCGCGCACCCAGCCGAGGTGGTTGAGGCCGACGTAGTCGATCCAGGCTTCCCTGGGGTTCGCGCCGAGCACGCGGGCGATGCGGCGGCCGAGGCCGACCGGGGAGTCGCAGATGCCGATGACGCGGTCGCCGAGGTGGCGGGACATGGCCTCGGTGACCAGGCCGGCCGGGTTGGTGAAGTTGATGACCCAGGCGTCGGGGGCGAGCCGGGCCACCCGCCGCGCGATGTCGGCGGCGACCGGGACCGTGCGCAATCCGTAGGCGATGCCGCCCGCGCCGACCGTCTCCTGGCCGAGGACGCCCTCGGCCAGGGCGACCCGTTCGTCGTTCGCGCGGCCCTCCAGGCCGCCGACGCGGATCGCGGAGAACACGAAGTCGGCCCCGCGCAGGGCCTCGTCGAGGTCGGTGGTGGCGGTCACCTCGGGCGCGTCCTGCACACCCGCGGCCTGCTCGGCGAGCACGCGGGTCACCGCGGACAGTCTGCCCGCGTCCAGATCGTGCAGGACGACGTGTGTCACCCGGCCCTCGGCGTGGTCATGGAGGAGTGCTCCGTACACCAGCGGCACGCGGAATCCTCCGCCGCCCAGAATCGTCAGCTTCACGCTTGCACCTTTCCCGTCACGACGACCTCGACGCCCGCCTCCTGAAGGGAGGCTCGCGTCGCCGCGTCGACCTGCGCGCTCGTCACCACCACGTCCAGGTCCTCGGGACCACAGACCTTCGCCATCCCGTGTCCGGGGAACTTCGCCGCGTCGGCGAGCAGGGCGACCTTCTCGCTGGCCTTGATCATGGCGCGCTTGACCGGTACCTCCACGACCGTCGTGTCCATGACCTGCCCGCCGGGCCGTACCCCGCTGGTGCCGAGGAAGAGCCAGTCGGCGTGCAGCTGGCGCAGGTTGTCCTCGGTCAGGAAACCGACCAGGGAGCGGTACTCACGGCGGACCATGCCGCCGAGCAGGACCAGCTCGATGCCCTCGTCGTCGGCGAGTTCCTCGTAGACCACCAGGTTGCTGGTGATCACGGTGAGCCGGCGGCCGTGCAGCTGCCGGGCCAGGCGGTAGGCGGTCGTCCCGATGTCCAGCAGGACCGACTGGCCGTCCTCGATCATCGCCGCCGCGCGCTCCGCTATGGCGTCCTTCTCGGAGACGCGCACCTCGGCGACCTCGGCGAAGGGCTGGTCGCCCTCCTCGACCACGGCGCCGCCGTGGACGCGTGTGAGAAGACCGTCTTCTTCCAGTTTGACCAGGTCACGCCTGATAGTGGCGGGGCTCACACCCAGCCGCTCGGAGAGGTCGGTCACAGCCGCGGGGCCTCCTGAGCGAAGGGCCCGCAGGATGAGTTGGTGTCGTCGTTCTGCCAGCACGGCGGGAACACTACTCGTCATCTTCAATCATTTCCATGCTCAGTTCTGCTCGGGTATTGACCAATCTCTCCGAGCAGCGCACGATTCCGGTCACGGAAATGAAGAGTTTTGACGATCTCCGTCGAACTCGAGCGAGAGGACACATCCGTGGACGATGACCGGCCCGATGTGCTGCTGACCGGGCTGCTCTTCTACGACCTCGTCCTCACGGGGCTCGGGAAGCCGCCGACGCCCGGCGAGGAGATCTGGACCGAGGGCATGGGCTGCGGCCCGGGCGGCATCGCGAACCTCGCGGTGGCGGCCTCCCGCTTCGGCCTCAGGACCTCCCTGGCCACCGTGTTCGGCGACGACTTCTACGGCGAGCACTGCCGGGACGTCCTGTGCGACCAGGAGGACGTCGACCTCTCGCTCTCCCGTACGGCGGACGGCTGGCCCACCCCGGTCACCGTCTCCGTCGCCTACGGCCACGACCGTGCCCTGCTCACCCATGGCCAGGAGCCGCCGTACTCGCAGGACGTGCTGATGGGTGACCCGCCCGAGGCCCGTACCGCCCTGGTCCACCTCGAGGCCGAGCCGCGCGAGTGGCTCGCCAAGGCCGCCGCGAACGGCACACAGGTCTACGCCGACGTCGGCTGGGACCCCACGCAGGAGTGGTCGACGGCCCTCCTGGACCAGCTCGCGCTGTGCCACGCCTTCCTTCCGAACGAGACGGAGGCCATGGCCTACACCCGCACCGACAGCGCGGTGGCCGCGCTCGGCACGCTGTCCGAGCTGGTGCCGGTCGCCGTGGTCACCCGGGGCGGGGACGGCGCACTCGCCGTCGACCAGATCACCGGCGAGTACGCGGACGTGCCCGCCCTCGACGTCGACGTGCTCGACGCGACGGGCGCCGGGGACGTCTTCGGCGCCGCCTTCGTCACCGCCTCGCTCGGCGGCTGGCCGCTGGCGGAGCGGCTGCGGTTCGCGGTCCTCGCGGCCGGGCTGTCCGTCGGGCACCACGGCGGAGCCCTCGCCGCCCCCGGCTGGTACGGCGTGCACCGCTGGTGGCACTCCCTGACCGATCCCGAACTGAAGCGGTCGTACGGCTTCCTGGCCGACCGGCTTCCGGTGGACCCCGGGCCGGCGGTCGCGTACGCCCCCCTCACCCCGCCGGCCCCTCACACGTCCGTCGGCCCACGCGCCTGAGAACGGCGGCACTGATCCCCGCACCCCTCTCCACGTCGAACAGCAACAACAGGAGTGACCCGTGGACCTTTCCCGCAGACGCTTCCTCCAGGCCGCCGCGTTCACCGCGGCCGCCTCCGGTCTGACCGTGGCATGCGGCAACGGCTCGGACTCGGCAGGCAGCAAGAACGGCAAGAACCTCACCTTGTGGTACTGGGGAGGCGCGCTCAGCGACAAGGTGGTCGCCGAGGCGAAGACCCACTTCAGCAAGGAGGTGAAGCTGACCGCCGCCTCCATCGGCGGCGACTTCAAGTCGAAGCTCACCACCACCCTCGCGGCGGGCACCTCCGTGCCCGACATCACCGGTATCAAGGGCGAGGACATGGCGTCCTTCCTGCCCAACGCGAACCGCTTCCTCGACCTGAACGACCTGGGCTTCAAGGACATCTCGTCCGAGTACCTGGACTGGAAGACCAGGCTCGCCCGGACCGAGGACGGCAAGCAGGTCGGTTTCCCGATCGACATCGGTCCCACCGCGCTCTTCTACCGCGCCGACATGTTCGACAAGGCCGGGCTGCCCACGGACCCCGACAAGGTCGCGGCGCAGGCGGGGACCTGGGAGGAGTACTTCGCGCTCGGCACCGAGCTGAAGAAGAAGGTCTCCGGCACCTATCTGGTCAACAACATCGGCTCCGTGTTCAACATGGTGGTCGGGCAGGGCACCGAGCGGTTCATCGACAAGGAAAACCGCTTCATCGGCGACCAGGACCACATCCGCAAGGCGTGGACCACCGCGGTCCGCCCCTACACCCTCGGCCTCGACGCCAAGATCAACGACAACACCTGGAACGCCGCCGTCGGCAAGAGCCTGAGCACCGAACTCGGTGCGGCCTGGCACGCGCTGGACATCGAGCAGGCGGCCCCGAAGACCAAGGGCAAGTGGCGGGTCTGCGCGATGCCCGGCGGACCGGCCAACCAGGGCGGCTCCTACCTGGCCCTGCCCAAGCAGTGCCGGAACCCCGAAGAGGCGTTCAAGATCATCAGCTGGATCCTGAGCCCGGAGAACGACGCCCGCGGCTTCGCGGACGCCGCGATCTTCCCCGCCGCGCCGGCGGCTTACTCCGATCCGGCCATGACCGGAGGCGACCCCTTCTTCGGCGGGCAGAAGATCATCGAGGTGTTCGGCCCGGCCGCCAAGGCCATACCCGCCAGCTACGAGGCACCCGCGGACGCCGCCGTCATGGCTCCTTTCATGACGGAGCTGTCCAGCATCGAGGCCAAGGGCAAGAAGCCCGACGACGCCTGGCAGGACGCCGTCAGCCAGGCCAAGCAGATCGCCCGCCGCCAGGGGGTGAGCTGAGCGATGGCCTCGCCTCCGGTCACCGGACCCGCCGCGGTGCCCCGGCGCCACGGCGGGCCGGGCCCGGCCCGCTTCCGCCCCCGGCGCACCCCGCCGGTGGGCGCCGCACGGCCGAGACGTCGCGGTGTGCTGTCCTACTGGCGGCAGTACCTGGCGATCTCGCCCTTCTTCCTGATCTTCGGCATCTTCTCGTTCGTCCCGGTCTTCTACTCGCTGTACCTGGCCTTCCAGCGCTGGGACGGCATGGGCACCATCCAGTTCGTGGGCCTGCAGCAGTTCCGTTTCCTCTGGGACGACCCGGTCTTCTGGATGTCGATCCGCAACACCCTGGTGATCTGGGTCCTGTCCACCGTCCCCACCCTGTTCGGCGCCCTGGTGCTAGCGACGCTGCTGCACTCGGTGCGGCGCTTCAAGGGCTTCTACCGCATCGCCCTCTACATACCGAACGTCACCTCGATCGTCGCCGTGTCGATCTTCTTCGGCGCGGTGTTCAGCAACAACTTCGGCCTGGTCAACGCGATCCTGGGCACCGTCGGCATCTCACCCGTGCCGTGGCTGAGCAACCCTTGGCTGATCAAGCTGGTCATCGCGCTCCTGATGACCTGGATGTGGACCGGCTACAACATGATCATCTACCTGGCCGGCCTCCAGGCCATCCCCACACAGATCTACGAGGCGGCCAGGCTGGACGGCGCCGGGCCCATCCGCACGTTCTTCCAGATCACCATGCCGATCATGCGGCCCATCATCCTGTTCACCGTCATCATCTCGACCATCAACGGCCTGCAGAGCTTCAGCGAACCCCAGGTCCTCTTCGGCAGCAACGCCGCCAACCCGAACCTCGGCGGTCCCGGCCAGGCGGGCCTGACCACGCTGCTGTACTTCTACCAGTCGGCCTTCGTCAACAACGACTACGGCTACGGCGCGGCCATCGTGTGGGCCTTCTTCGTACTGATCATGGTGCTGGTCGTCATCAACTGGCGCGTCGTCCAGCGCGGGAGGAAGTCATGACCGCAGTGGTCAAGAGGCGGTCACGGCGCCCCAAGGGGCTGACCGCGCACATCGTCCTCGCCCTCGCCGTGCTCATCTCGATCTTCCCGTTCGTGTGGACGATCGTCATGGCGACGAACACCACCGAGGACATCTACAAGAGCCCGCCGAAGCTGACCTTCGGTTCCCATCTGCTGGAGAACGTCCGGCACGTGCTCGACACCATCGACTTCTTCGGGTCGATGCTGAACACGGTCCTCGTCGCCTCCGTGACCACCGTCCTGGTGCTGTTCGTCGACTCCCTGGCGGCGTTCGCCTTCGCCAAGTTCGACTTCCCCGGGCGCAAGGTGCTGTTCGCCATGCTGGTGGGCTTCATGATGCTGCCGCTCCAGCTGGCCGTCCTCCCGCAGTTCATCCTGATGTCCGACATCGGCTGGGTCGGCACGCTCAAGGCGCTGACCCTGCCCGCCCTGGCCAACGCCTTCGGCATCTTCTGGCTGCGCCAGTACATAGAGAACGGTGTTCCGGACGAACTCCTCGACGCCGCGCGCATCGACGGGGCGGGGTTCTTCCGGCAGTACTGGAACATCGTGCTGCCGATGATCAAGCCCGCGTTGTCCTTCCTCGCCATCTACGCCTTCGTCGGTGCCTGGAACGACTACATCTGGCCGCTCGTCGTGCTCACCGACCCGGGCCACCTCACCCTCCAGGTGGTGCTCGCCCAGCTCCACGTCGGTCACACGACCGACTACAGCATGGTCATGGCCGGTGTGCTCATGGCGTCCGTTCCGCTGGTCATCGTCTTCACCCTCTTCGCCCGCGGGTTCATCGCGGGCGCCACGGAGGGGGCAGTGCAGGGGAGCTGACCGGGACAGCCGCGCCCGACAGGGGCGCGGGGCTGTGTTGATATGCGGCTCCGCCGCGTGGGCGCGACCAGCCACAGGTGACGCGCAGCCGAAATCAGCCGGTCCCGTCCCGAGCTCTTGGCAGCCACACCAGAGAGGCACCCAGTGACGGACGTCAACTCCGAGGCCCCACGCGCCAAGGTGCTCGTGGTCGGCATGGACGGACTGCGCTACGACCGGCTCGTCCGATCCCCCTCCACGGCACCCGTGCTGCACGCCCTGATGGCCGCGGGCGCCGTCGGTACCAGCCTGCTTCCCTACGGCGAGGCCGACGGCCAGGCCGGGGACGGGCCGTCGACCAGCATGGCCTACACCGACTCCGGGCCGGGCTGGTCGAGCATCCTCACCGGGGTGTGGCCCGACCGCCACGGGGTCACCGGCAACGATTTCAAAGGTGCCGACTACGCCCGCTACCCCGACTTCCTCAGCCGCGCCGCCACCACCCGGCCCGCTCTGCGCACAGCGGCCGTCGTCTCCTGGCCGGAACTGGTCCGGCGCGGCACCCTCGGCCGGGCCATCGGCCGACGTGTGCGCCACAACGGCGAATCCAGGGGCTACGAGACCGCGGACGGCCGCGTCGCCCGCACCGCCATCCGCTGGCTCACCAAGTCCGACCCGGACGTGCTGTTCGTGTACTTCGGCGCCACCGACGAGGCCGGCCACGCCACCGGCCCCCTCTCCCCCGCCTACGACGACGCCCTCCTCGCACAGGACGCCCACCTCGGACGGCTCCTGGATGCGATCGACGCACGGCCCGCCCACGAGCACTGGACCGTGCTCATCACCACGGACCACGGTCACCTCGACTCCGGCGGCCACGGCGGCGACACACGTGCCGAACGGGAGGTCTTCGTCATCCTCGCCGAGCCCGGCATGACCGGAGGCACCCGGCTCGACACGCCCCGTCCGATCGACATCGCCCCCACCGTCCTGGACCGTCTCGGCATCCCCGTCGACCCCGCCTGGGGCCTGCAGGGCCGTGTCCTGCCCCGGCCCACCCCACCGACTTCGGAATGGTCATGACCGACGCACATATCGACCCCCTGATCTCCCTGCGCCCCTGGGAGGCACCCGAGCTGACCTCCTGGGGACGGCTGCCCATGAACGCCGTCGACCGGCGGGCCGGGGCCGTCTCCCTGGACGGCGACTGGCGCTTCCAGTTGCTGCCCGCGCCGGACGCCCCACTCGGGGAGGTCTGGTCGTCGTCGTACGTACCCGGCGTGTGGACCATGCAGGGCACGGACGACCTTCCCCGGTACCTGAACATCCGCATGCCGTTCGCCGAGTTCCCGCCGGAGGTGCCCGCGGCCAATCCGACGGGCGTGTACGAGCGTGCGGTGGACGTGCCGGCCGAGTGGACCGGGCGGCGGATCGTGCTCCAGGTGGGAGCCGCCGAGAGCGTGCTGCTGGTGCATGTGGACGGGCGGCCCGTAGGGATCTCCAAGGACTCCCGTCTCGCCGCCGAGTTCGATCTGACGCCGGTGCTGCGCCCCGGGCAGCGGGCCACCCTGCGGCTGACCGTCGTGAAATGGTCGGACGCCTCGCACATCGAGGACCAGGACCACTGGTGGCACGGCGGGATCACGCGCTCGGTGCTGCTGTACGCGCGCGACCCGCTGCATCTCGCGGACGTGGCCGTCAGGGCCCGGCGGGACGGGGATCTGCGGGTGGACTGCCGGGTGCGGGACACGGGCGGAGCGCTGCCCGAGGGCTGGTACGTCAGCGGGGAGCTGGACGGGCAGCTGCTCACCCAGGACACGGAGTTCGACCGCGCCAACGCCGAGGACGAGCGCGTCTCCGACTTCCTCGGCGAGGCCCGGCTGCGGGCCGTCGTACCGGACGTGCGCACCTGGACCGCCGAGACGCCCGAGCTGTACGGCCTGACCGTACGACTGCACCGCGCCGACGGCACGGTCGCCGACACCTCGCACCACCGCGTCGGCTTCCGCGACGTCGAGATCACCGGCCGGGACCTGCTGGTCAACGGCGAGCGCGTGTTCATCCGGGGCGTCAACCGGCACGACTTCCATCCGCTGACCGGCCGGACGGTCTCGTACGACGACATGCGCGCCGACCTCGTCCTGCTGAAGCGGTTCGGCTTCAACGCGATCCGCACCGCGCACTACCCGAACGACCCGTCCCTGTACGACCTGGCCGACGAGCTCGGTTTCTACGTCGTCGACGAGGCCGACATCGAGTCCCACGACCACGCGCACGAGGTCGCCGACGACCCGCGCTATCTGGGCGCCTTCGTCGACCGGGTCGCGCGGATGGTGCTGCGCGACAAGAACCATCCGTCCGTCATCATCTGGTCGCTGGGCAACGAGTCCGACTACGGCGCCAACCACGACGCGGCGGCGGGCTGGATACGCCGGCACGACCCGGCCCGGCGGCCGGTGCAGTACGAGGGCGCCGCCAAGCTCGGCTGGGCCGATCCGGACCTGGCCTCCGACATCGCCTGCCCGATGTACGCGCCGCTCCAGGAGTGCCTGGCGCACGCCATGTCCGGCACCCAGACCAAGCCGCTGATCCAGTGCGAGTACTCGCACGCCATGGGCAACAGCAACGGCACGCTGGCCGACCATTGGGAGGCCATCGAGGCCACCCCGGGTCTTCAGGGCGGGTTCATCTGGGAGTTCTGGGACCACGGCATCCTCCAGCGTGTGAACGACGGCAGACCGGCCGGGCGTGGGGGCGCCGGGCTCTATGACAACGGTGTCGCCGCGCCCGGGCATCGCTGGGCGTACGGCGGCGACTTCGGGGAGAGCGACCACGACGGCGCCTTCATCGCCGACGGGGTGGTCTTCCCCGACCGCACCCCCAAGCCCGTGATGTTCGAGCACCGGGAGATCGCCGCGCCGGTGCGGATCGAGAGCTTCCGGCACGAGGGCGTCGTCCTCGGCAACCACCAGCACTTCCGCGGCCTGGACTGGCTGTCCGGCGACTGGGAGCTGTCCCTCGCCGACGGCGGCACCCTGACCGCCCCCGCCGAGCTCCCCGATCTGCGGCCGGGCGAGACGGCCGCCGTGCCGCTGCCGTTCGAGCTGCCGGACGACGGCGGCGAGGCATGGCTGACCCTGCGCGTCACGACGGCCGGGGACCAGGCCTGGGCGCCGCGCGGCACGGTCGTGTGTCTGCCGCAGGTGCGGCTGCGGGCGGCGGAACCGGTGCGGCACACCCCGGTCTCGAACCGCCCTGTGGAGGTCGACGAGGACGGGCTGCTGGTCCATCCGCTGCTGGCGGCCGCGCCCACGCTGTCCCTGTGGCGGGCGCCCACCGACAACGACGAGCTGGGCGGCATGGCGGGCCGCTGGCGGCAGTGGGGGCTGGAGGCGCCCACCCGGAAGGTCGTCGCCGTACGGCGTGACCCGGGACGGGTGGCCGTCGTCACCGACCATCTCTGCCCGGGCGGGACCGTTCGGCACGAGCAGGTGTTCACGGCCGTCGAGGGCGGGCTGCTGGTGGAGGAGTGCGCCGAGCTGCCCGAGTCCCTGGACGACGTGGCCCGGGTCGGGTCGGTCTTCGAGACGGCTCCCGGGCTGAATCTGCTGGAGTGGTTCGGGCAGGGCCCCTGGGAGTCGTATCCGGACCGGGGCGCGGGCGCGCCGGTCGGCCATCACGCTCTGCCGGTGGACGAGCTGTTCACTCCGTATCTGCGGCCGCAGGAGAGCGGCGGGCGGCACGGCGTACGGCGGTTCACGCTGTCCGCGCCGGACGCCACCGGGCTGGCGGTGCGGCTGGACCGGCCCTGCCAGGTGTCCGTGACCCGCCATCGCGCGGCTGACCTCGCCTCGGCCGCACATCACGACGAACTGGTGCCGCGTGCCGGGTGCGTGGTGCACCTCGACGCGGCGCACCGCGGTCTTGGCACGGCGTCGTGCGGGCCCGACACCTTCGCTTCCTATCTCGTCGCGGCCGGAGTCCATCGCTGGAGCTGGACGCTGCGCGTTCTCTGAGTTCTTCGAGTTCTTCCCTTCCCTGTTCTCTGTCACCTCATGGAGCACCCGTGTGCACTTCGCATGACCACGACCTGGGCGAGGCGCCCCAGGCCGGTGCCGGAAGACGCAGTTTCCTCCGGGCCACCGCGCTGCTCGGCGCGACCGCCGCTGCCGTGACCGCACTCCCCGCCGTCACGGCCGAGGCTGCACCGGCGAGTTGGCGTCCCGACTCCCGCAGCCGCCGCTTCACGCTCGCAGTGATGCCGGACACCCAGTACCTCTTCGACGGACCGAGTATCGACAAGGCGCCGGTCGAGGCGTCGCTGCGCTATCTGCTGGAGCACGGCAAGGAGGAGAACCTCGTCTTCCTGTCGCATCTCGGGGACCTCACGCAGAACGGCGCGAAGGAGGAGTTCGCGGCGATCGGCGAGGCGTTCCGGCTGCTGGACCGGCGAGGCGTCGGCTACAGCGTCCTGGCCGGCAACCACGACGTGAAGTCCTCGACGACCGACCAGCGCGGTGCGACGCCGTACCTGGACGCCTTCGGTCCGCGGCGGTTCAAGGGGAAGCCGACGTTCGGGGGCGCCTCCCCGGACGGCTACAACACCTTCCACCTGTTCACGGCGGGCGGCCGGGAGTGGATGGTGCTGGCGCTGGACTGGCGGCTGTCGCCACAGGGTTACGCGTGGGCGAAGGAGGTGCTGGCGAAGCACCCGAAGACGCCGGTGATCCTCACGACGCACGAACTGGTCGTCGAGGACGACTCCCTGTCGGAGTACGGGCAGCAGCTCTGGGACCAGCTGGTCGAGGAGCACGACCAGATCTTCCTCACTCTCAACGGGCACTACTGGCCCGCCGCCCGCGCGACGCGGAGGAACGCGGCCGGGCACGACGTCCATCTGCATCTGACGAACTACCAGAACCGCTACTTCGGCGGCGCTGCGATGATCCGTCTCTACCGCTTCGACCTGGACCGGAACGTCATCGACGTGGAGACGGTCTCCCCGTGGATCCTGGGGCGGGCCGGGAAGGGGCTCAACGAGCTGGAGCGACAGGAGATGGAGCTGAGCGGTGACGCCGACCGGTTCTCCGTCGAGATCGACTTCCAGAAACGATTCTCCGGCTTCGCGCCCGTGGCCGCGCGGCCGGCCAGGCCCACCGCGAAGCTGCTGGTCCCGGGCACGGTGGCGTACTGGCGCTTCGAGAAGCCGGTGGACGGTTCCGTCCGCGACCTGTCCGGGCACGGCAACGACCTCTCGCTGGTCACGGTGGGCGGTGGCGCCCTGGGCTGGTCGGCGGACCACCATCCCGACCAGCCGGGCCACGGCAGCCTGGAGTTCCAGGGCTTCAAGTCGCCGCTGAAGGGCGCCTACCTGCGCACGGTCGACGGCGCCCCGCTCAACAAGGCCACCTTCGAGGACGGCTACACCATCGAGGCGTTCTACCGTCTGCCCGCCGACTGGGACCCGGACCACCATGCCTGGTCGGGCCTGGTCTCGCGCACGGGCACGGGCGGCGCCGCCGGGAAGACCGCCGACGACCCGGACGAGCCGCTGGCCACGCTGTCGCTGTCCAACGACCGTGAACCGCAGTGGGCGATGCGCCCGCTCAACCAGCAGGGCATCGCCACCAACTGGGGCCAGGAGACGCCGCTGGAGACCTGGTGGCACCTCGCGGTCGTCAACGACGGCAAGCACAGCACGCTGTACGTCGAGGGCTGTCCGGTGGTCCGCAACCCGAGGGCCACCTCGATCGGCATCACCTCCGTCGGACTCCCCTGGCTGCTGGGCGGTTACGAGTACGGCGGGAAGATCGACCAGATCCTGCACGGACGTCTCGGTGACGTCCGCATCGTCGAACGGGCGCTGCCCGTCACCTCCTTCATGACGCACTGACACCCTTCTCGAGGATCACCATGACCGATCAGCAGCTGCCCGACTGGGCCGACCCCTCCGTCTCACCCGCCGCACTCGATCCGCAGGGCCTGTCCAGGCGCGGGCTCCTGCGCCGCGCGGGCCTGTTCGGCGCCGCCTTCACCCTCGGCTCGGCCGCCGTGCCCGCCGCGGCCTCACCGCAGCGCCTCGGCGGCGACGACCCGCGGCTGGCGTATCTGGTGGGCGACCACCACGTCCACTCCGTCTACAGCCACGACGCCAAGTACACGTTCTCCCAGCAGGCAAAGGCCGCCGCCAGGTACGGCCTGGACTGGATGGTGTTCAACGAGCACTCCAACTTCGGGCACGCCTACTACGGCGCGAAGCTGGAGCACGAGGAGATCCTCAAGGCCCGTGCGGAGAACCCGCGTCAGCTGATCTTCCAGGGCCTGGAGTGGTACATCCCGGCCGCCGAGCACTGCACGGTGTTCGCGGCGCCCGGCCCCCACGAGGTGGACCTGCTCACGCGGTTCGAGCTCGCCTACGACGGCAAGCTGCTCGACTACACCGAGGGCTCGGCCGGCGCGACCGACACGGCACGCAACGAGGCGCACGCCGTCAAAGCGATCAAGTGGCTGGCCGAGCAGCGCCGTTCGGGCTATGTAGACGACGTCCTCGTGCTCGCCAACCACCCGCTGCGGCTCGGCATCGACTCCCCGCACGAGATGCGCGACTGGCGGGACGCGGCTCCCGAGATCATGATCGGCATGGAGGGTGCCCCCGGTGCCCAGGGTGCCGCCATCCCCGGCTGGCGCGGCACGACCTCGATCCGCGGCGAGTACGAGAACAAGCCGACCGCCCAGTCCTGGTCCGGCTACCCGGCGGACGCCTATCTGACGTACGGCGGCTTCGACTGGGCGACGGCGACCGTCGGCGGGCTGTGGGACGCGCTGCTCGCCGAGGGCAGACTGTTCTCGATCACCACCAACTCCGACAACCACCGGACCGTCTTCGACACCTGGAAGAACGGCGACTGGCCGACCGGGCAGAACTTCGACAACACCGGCAGGCTCCCCGACCCGGTGAACACCGACACCCCGCAGCCCGGCAGCGACTTCTGGCCCGGCCAGTTCAGCCGCACCCACGTCGGGGTCACCCGCTACGGCTACCGCGCGGTCATGGCGGGCCTGCGCGCGGGCCGCGTCTGGCTGGACCACGGGCATCTGCTCGACGGGCTCGACGTCCGGCTCAAGCGGGACCGCGACGCCGGTCGCGGCGTCACCCTGGGCGGCCGGCTGCGCGTCCGCAAGGGCGAGAGGATCAGCCTGTACGTCACCGTCACGACCGCCTCCCGCCCCAACGCGCAGGGCATCCTGCCCGAGCTCCGGCACGTCGACGTGATCCGGGGCGCGGTGCGGGGCCCCGTCGCCGACCGGGACACCTGGAAGGCTCCGGACACCAGGGTCGTACACACGAAGGACGTCAGCGGCCGCAAGGGGACGTACACGCTGCGCATCCCGCTCACCGCCGGCGACGAGTCCTTCTACGTCCGGCTGCGCGGCAGCGACGGCAACCGCCATGGTGCGGGCTACCTCGGCGCCTCCGTCGACCCGCACGGGCCGATCCCGCACGAGCCCGGGAACGGTGACCCGTGGGCGGACACGTGGTTCTACGCGAACCCGGTATTCGTCGACGTCGAGGGTTCCTGACCCCGGGTACCAGCAGGTCACGGACTGATCCGGCAGAGGTACGGTGGGCCGCGTGACCGGTGAAGAGTCGCTGCGGCCCCAGTCCCTCATGCTGACGTTCCTGGGCGACCAGGTGCTCGGGCGCGATGTGTGCGTGTACTCGGGCAGCGTCATCGACGTGTTCGCCCGTGCCGGGATCGGCGAGCAGGCGACCCGCTCGACGCTGACCCGCATGGTGGGCCGTGACCTGCTGCGCCGCCAGCGCGAGGGCCGCCGGATGTACTTCGGGCTGACCGGGCGCTCGGAGGCCGTGCTGCGGGACGGGGAGCGGCGCATCTGGCAGACCGGCGCCGTCAACCGGCACTGGGACGGCACCTGGACCCTGCTCGGCTTCTCCCTGCCCGAGTCCTGGCAGCGCCGGCGCCACGACCTGCGCTCCCAGCTGACCTGGAGCGGCTTCGGCCCGCTGTTCAACGGCCTGTGGATCGCCCCGGGGGAGGTCGACGTGTCGGCGCTGGTCGCCGAGCTGGGCCTGTCCGCCCATGTGAAGGTCTTCCGGGCCCACGCGGACACCGGCATGGACATCGGCCAGATGATCGAGGAGACCTGGGAGCTGTCCGACCTGGCCGGGCACTACGAGGCGTTCGTACGACGCTGGCAGTCGTGGGAGGAGGAGTTGCCGGACGCCGACGACGCGCTGGTGCTGCGCCTGCGCCTGCAGACCGAGTGGCTGCGCATCGTCCGGCGCGACCCACGCCTGCCCGTCAAGCACCTCCCGGACGACTGGCCGGCGGACCAGGCCGAGAAGACGTTCCGGGCCGTGCACGACCGGTTCTCACCGCTCGCCCGTGACGCCTCGGAACGCCTGCTCGACCTGGTGCCCGCGCGGCCTCAGGCGTAGAACCGCGACAGGCTCTGCAGCACCGCCGCCGGCTTGGTGGCGCCCTCGATCTCGATGGCTCCCTCGACGGTGATCTGCGCGCCGCCCGGCACGTCCTCGACCTCGGCGAGCTTCGCCACCAGCCGGATACGGGAGCCCACCTTCACGGGGGAGGGGAAACGCACCTTGTTGAGGCCGTAGTTGACCTTCGTCGTCACTCCCTGGACGTCCAGCAGTTCGGTGAACAGCGGGATGAAGAGGGAGAGCGTGAGGTAGCCGTGTGCGATGGGGGCGCCGAAGGGGCCTTCCTTGGCCTTCTCGGGGTCCACGTGGATCCACTGGTGGTCCCCGGTCGCGTCGGCGAAGGTGTCGATCCGCTCCTGTGTGACCTCGATCCACTCGCTGGTGCCGAGGTCACTGCCCGCGAGCTTCTTCAGTTCGCCGAGACCGTTGACGGTGATGCTCATAGAGCTGTCCTTCGCTAGGAGTTGGTGCCGAAGCGCTTGCGCACACGGGACTTGAGGAGCTTTCCGGAGGCGGTACGCGGAAGTTCGTCCGCGACGACGACCGACTTCGGGATCTTGTACTTGGCGAGGCGTCCCGCGAGCGACGCGAGCACCTCGTCGGGGTCGAGCGCGGAGCCCTCGCGGGGGACGACGACCGCCCGGGGCACCTCGCCCCACTTGTCGTCCGCCACGCCGATGACCGCGCACTCGACGATGTCCGGGTGGGCGAGGAGCTGGTCCTCGATCTCGGCGGGGTAGATGTTCTCCCCACCGGAGATGATCATGTCCTTGATGCGGTCGACGATGTGGACGTAGCCGTCCTCGTCGACCTGGGCCGCGTCGCCGCTGCGGAACCAGCCGTCCACGAAGGACGCGGCCGTCTCCTCGGGCAGCCCCCAGTAGCCGGGCATGACGTGCGGTCCGCGCACCACGACCTCCCCGACCTCGCCGACGTCGACCGGAGCGAGGTCCGGCCGTACGACGCGTACGTCGCTGAAGAAGTGCGGCACGCCCGCCGAACCCGCCTTGCCGACGGCGTGCTCGGCGTCGAGGAACAGCGTGCCGGGCGCGGCCTCGGTCATGCCGTAGCCCTGCAGGAAGGTGAGGCCGCGCTCCTGGTAGGCCGCGATCAGCGGGGTGGGGACCGGGGAGCCGCCACAGGTCAGGATCCGCAGCGAGGAGAGGTCCGCCCCCGGCCAGCGTGGGTGCCGGGCCACCTGGTCGAACATGGTCGGCACGCCGAACATGAAGGTGATCCGGTGCCGCTCGATCAGATCGAAGGTGGCGTTCGGGTCGAAGGCCCCGACCAGGACGCAGGCGCCGCCCTTCAGCAGGACCGGGAGCGTCAGCATGTTCAGGCCGGCGGTGTGGAAGAGCGGGGCGGAGACCAGGGCGCGTTCGTCGGCGATCAGGTCGGTGTCGACGAGGACGTTGACCGCGTTCCAGGTGAGGTTGCCATGGGTGAGCATGGCGCCCTTGGGGCGGCCGGTCGTGCCCGAGGTGTACATGATGATGCAGGTGTCCTCGGCGCCGACCGGTTCGTCGATCGGATCCCCGGGTGCCTCGGTGACGGCCCTCTCGTACTCCTCGCCGGCCTCCAGATAGACGCGTACGTCCGTGCTGCCCGGCAGGCCCGCGACCAGGCCGGCGTGCGAGGCGCCGTAGACGAGGGCCTTGGCGCCGGAGTCGGCGAGCTGGTAGGCGATCTCGGGGCCGGCAAGGCGGGTGTTGAGGGGGACGAAGACCGCGCCGAGCGTGCCGGCCGCGAACAGGGTCTCCAGGTAGGAGGGGTGGTTCGGGCCGAGGTAGGCGACGCGGTCGCCGCGCCGGATGCCCCGCTCGCGCAGGGCGTGGGCGAGGCGGGTGGTGCGCTCGTACAGGGCGGCGTAGGTGCGGGTGGTGTCGCCGTGGATCAGGGCGGTGCGGTGCGGGGTCTTGCGGGCCCGGCGTGCGGGCCATGACCCCAGTCCCTCGTTGCGCATGTCACGCCCCTTACGGTTTCGTCAGCCCCAGCAGGCGGGCGGCGTTCTCCTTGAGGATCTTCGGCCGGACCTCCTCCTTGATCGTCAGCTTGCCGAAGTCGGCGAGCCAGCGGTCGGGGTGAGGACGGGGAAGTCGGAGCCGAAGAGGACCTTGTCCTTCAGCAGGGTGTTCGCGTACTGGACGAGCTGCGGCGGGAAGTACTTGGGCGACCATCCGGAGAGGTCGATGTGGACGCCCGGCTTGTGCGTGGCGACGGCCAGGGCCTCGTCCTGCCAGGGGAACGACGGGTGCGCCAGGATGATCTTCAGATGCGGGAAGTCGGCGGCCACGTCGTCCACGTGGAGGGGGTTGGAGTACTTGAGGCGGATGCCGCCTCCGCCGGGCACACCGGCGCCGATGCCCGTCTGGCCGGTGTGGAAGAGGGCGATGGTGCCGGTCTCCTCGATGACCTCGTAGAGGTCGTACGCCACCGACCGGTCGTTGGGGAAGAAGCCCTGGATGCTGGGGTGGAACTTGAAGCCCTTCACCCCGTACTCCTCGACCAGGCGGCGGGCCTGCTTGACGCCCGCCTTGCCCCGGAAGGGGTCGATGGAGGCGAAGGGGATGAGGACGTCGGCGTTGGCGGCGGCCGCCTCGGCGACCTCCTCGTTGGGGACGGGCGGAGTGCCGGTGGCGGACTCGGCGTCGACCGTGAAGATCACGGCGGCCATCTTCCGCTCGCGGTAGTACGCGGCGGTCTCCTCCAGGGTGGGCTTCCGCTTGCCCTCGACCTTGAAGTAGGCGGAGGAGGCGTCGTGCAGGTCGTCGTCCAGGGAGGAATGGCCCTTGGAGGACACCTCCGCATGGGTGTGGACGTCGATCGCGACGAGGTCGTCCGGGTTCATGGAGAGGTCCATCACGCCTCCGGGAACTTGGGCGCCGGGATGCCGACCGACTGGGGTTCGGCACCGACCGAGGTGGGCCAGGCGTCGGCGAGGGCGCCGGGCGTCCAGCCGCCGTCGGCGTACGCCGCCCTGATCTCCTGCGGATGCGACCAGAGTGCCACCTTGTCGCCACCGATGCCGATGGCCTGGCCGGTGACGCCCCGGGCGGCCTCGGAGGCGAGGAACGGGACCAGGGCCGCGCAGTCCTCCGGGGTGCCGAAGCCCTCACCCTTGCGCAGGAAGTCCGGCAGCGGCTCACCGTCGCGCATGGCCTCGATGTACGGGGCGAAGGCCGGGATGGTCTCGGTCATCGCGGTCGCGGCGACCGGCACGATGGCGTTGACGGTGATGTTCGCGCGGCCCAGCTCCATGGACCAGGTGCGGGCCATCGCCGCGATGCCGGCCTTGGCGGCGGCGTAGTTCGTCTGTCCGAAGTTGCCACGCTGCCCGGCCGGGGAGCCGACCAGGATCAGCGACCCGCCCTCGCCCTGCTCGCGCATCCGGACGGCGGCGGCGCGGGCGCAGGTGAAGGTGCCCTTGAGGTGGGTGGTGATCACCGCGTCGAAGTCCTCGTCGGTCATCTTCCACAGCACCTTGTCGCGCAGGATGCCCGCGTTGGTGACGAGGACGTCCAGCCGGCCGAACTCCTCGACCGCGCGGGCGACCAGCCGGTCCGCCGCCTCGGCCGTCCCGACCGGGACCACCTCCGCCACGGCCTTGCCGCCCGCCTCGGTGATGGACTTCACGGCCGCCTCGGCCACGGCCTCGTCGACGTCGTTGACCACCACGGACGCGCCGTGGGCGGCCAGGGCATGGGCGTAGGCGAGGCCGAGGCCCCGGCCGCTTCCGGTGACGACGGCGGCCTTGCCGGAGAGATCGATGCTGGGCACGGGTGGGTCCCTTCACGAGCTGATGCGGGTGGTGCGGCTTCGAGATCGAAGTTAAGAGCAATAATTGTTGTCGTCAATAGTTGTTGGCGACCTGTGGGTGCGAGATGCTGGAATCCCCAGGAAGCGCCGAGCACAGGGAGCCCGCCATCACACGCCAGAACGTCACCCCGAAGCCCATCGACGTCCACGAGCCGTGGATGCGCGGGCTGCACGCCGACACGGGGTACCTGCTGTACCGCCTGGGCCTGCGCTCGGGACAGCTCTTCAACGCCTGCCTCCAGGAGTCGGGCCTGCGCCTGCGCCACTACGCGGTACTGCGCTTCCTCGCCACCTCCGACGGCGCCCTCCAGCGCGAACTGAGCACCCGGCTCGGCTACGACCCGAGCGCGATCGTCGGCCTGGTCGACGACCTGGAGAAGCTGGGCTTCGCCGAGCGCCGCCCCTCCCCCGACGACCGCCGCAGCCGGATCGTCGCCCTGACCGAGAGCGGCCGCGCCTTTCTGCGCGACACCGACGAGGCCGGACTGCGGGTGACCAGCGAACTGCTGGGCCCTCTGGACCCGGCCGAGCGGGAGTCCCTGCACGCGCTGCTGCTGCGCATCGCGGAGGACGACCTGAACTGATGTTGTGCAAATGATTGACGGCTGCACGATGAGTGCATAACTTCACGGACCAACCGCGACCCGCCCCCAGGGAGCTCCCCGTGCAGCCATCCCCGTCAGCCGCTCAACCACCCCCGGATTCACGTCAGTTGCGCCGTGTCGCCGTCTCCGGCCTGCTCGGCACGACCGTCGAGTTCTACGACTTCCTCGTCTACGGCACGGTCGCCGCGCTCGTCTTCGGCGACCTGTTCTTCCCCCGGGCCGACCCGGCCGTCGGCACCATCGCGGCGTTCGGGACCTTTGCCGCGGGCTATCTCGCCCGCCCGCTCGGCGGCATCGTCTTCGGCCACTTCGGCGACCGGATCGGGCGCAAGTCGATGATGCTGCTGACCATGGTCCTGATGGGCCTGGGCAGCTTCCTCATCGGCCTGCTGCCCACCTACGACGCGATCGGCGTCTGGGCCCCGATCCTGCTCGTCGCGCTGCGCGTGGTGCAGGGCATCGCGATCGGCGGCGAGTGGGGCGGCGCGATGCTGATGGTCGTCGAGCACGCCGAGCGCACACAGGGCTCCCGGCGCGGCCTGTGGTCCAGCTTCACCCAGCTCGGCGCCCCGCTCGGTTCCGTGCTGTCGGCCGGTGTGGTCACCCTCGTCGCCTCGCTGCCCGACGACGACTTCCGCTCCTGGGGCTGGCGGGTGCCGTTTCTGCTGAGCATCGTGCTGCTGGCCGTCGGCCTGTTCGTGCGCCTCAAGGTCGCCGAGAGCCCGCTGTTCGCGCAGGCCAAGCGGGAGCCGGTGGACAAGCCGCCGATCGTGGAGCTGCTGCGCCGCCCGAAGCCCGTGCTGCTCGCCGCGTGCGTCGGCATCGGCGCGTTCACCACCCAGTCGCTGCTGACGAGCTTCATGATCTCCTACGCCGTCGACAACGGGTACACCCGGCCGCAGGTGCTGACGGCGGTGACCGTCGCCTCCTGCGTGGCCCTCGCCGTCCTGCCCGCCGCGTCCGCGCTGTCGGACCGGGTCGGCCGGCGGCCCGTCGTACTCGCCGGCGCCGTCGCCTCCGCCGCGCTCGCCTTCCCCGTGCTGGCCCTGGTCGACTCGGGCTCCCCCGGCCTGCTCATTCTCGCGCTCGCCCTCGGTCACGGTGTCGCCCAGTCCACGATGTACGGGCCGCTCGGCGCGCTGCTCACCGAGATGTTCGGCACCCGCGTCCGCTACACCGGCGCCTCCCTCGGCTATCAGGCGGCCACTCTGGTCGGCGCCGGTTTCTCCCCGCTGATCGCCGGCAGCCTCATCGCCTCCTACGGGGGCGGCAGCACGCCCGTCTCGCTGCTGCTGTGCGCCGGAGCGGCGATCACCGCCGTCACCGTGTGGCGGCTGCGCGAGACGCACACCGACGCCCTGGACTCACCCGCCGCCACCCCCGCCCTGGAAGGAACCCCGCGTTGAGGATCCGCCTCGCCCTGCTGACCACCTGCCTGTCCCTGGCGACCGCCCTGCCCGCGCAGGCCGCCGACGCCACCGACAGCCATCTGGAGGGCAAGCTCCCCTCCGGCGCCGCGTACGTGATGGACGTACCCGCGTCCTGGAACGGCACGGTGCTGCTGTACAGCCACGGCTACAACGCGGCCGGGGCCCCCAACCCGGCCCAGAACACGCCGGGTCCGGGCGCCCGGGACAAGCTGCTGGCCGAGGGCTACGCCCTGATCGGCTCCTCGTACGCGACGAACGGCTGGGCGGTCACGGAGGCGGTGCCCGACCAGCTCGCCACGCTGGACCTGTTCACCGAGAAGTTCGGGGCGGCCCGGCGGACGCTGGCCTGGGGCACCTCGTACGGCGGCTTCGTCACCACCATGCTCGCCGAGCGGCACGCCGACCGCTTCGACGGCTCGCTGTCGATGTGCGGACTGGTGCAGGGCGGCGTCGCCAACTGGAACAGCACCCTGGACCCGGTGTTCGCGCTGCGCACGCTGCTCGCCCCGGGCTCCGGCATCCGGCTGGCGGGGTTCGCGGACCAGGCGGAGGCGGTCGCCGCCGCCAAGTCGCTCACCACGAAGGTCGACGCCGCCCAGCAGAGCCCGGAGGGCCGGGCCCGGATCGCCCTCGCCGCCGCCCTGCACAACATCCCCGGCTACAACGACGCCTCGCAGCAGAAGCCGGGCCCCACCGACTGGAAGACCCAGCAGTCCAACCAGTCCACCGCCGTCCGGGGGCTCCTCCAGAGGCCCGCCTTCAGCTGGCGGCAGGAGGCGGAGAGCCGGGCGGGCGGCAACCCGTCCTGGAACACCGGCGTCGACTACACCTCCCTGCTCGCCCGGTCCCCGCTGTACAAAGAGGTGACCGAGCTCTACAAGGAGGCGGGACTGTCCTTGCGCGGCGACCTCTCGGCCCTCGGCCGGGCGCCCCGGATCTCCGCCGACCCCTCGGCCGTGGGGTGGATGCGGAACACCAGCGTGCTCTCCGGCCGGCTCACCGACCCCCAGCTGAACATCCACACCACGGGTGACGCGCTGATCCCGGTGCAGGCCGAGAGCGCCTATCGGCGGGCGGCCACGGCCGGGGGCTCCGCGGGGCTGCTTCGTCAGGCGTACGTCGACGGCCCCGGCCACTGCACCTTCACCACCGGCGAGACGCTGGCCGCCCTGGACACCCTGGAGGACCGCCTGGACACGGGCCGCTGGGACGTGTCGCCCGGCGCGCTCAACTCCCGTGCGGGGCAGGAGGACCCGACGACCGCGGCCCGCTACGTCCCCTACCGCCCGAGCGCATACCCCCGCCCCCACGACCTCGCCCACCCGGGAGACGTCCGGCCATGACCGGCCCCACCGCGCCCGACCGGCTGCTGTCCGTGCTCGCGGCCTTCGACCACGAGCACCCGGCGCTGTCTCTGACGGACATCAGCCGACGGGCCGGGCTGACCCTGACCACCGCCCACCGGCTGGTGGGCGCGCTCACCGAGTGGGGCGCCCTGGAGCGGGACGAGTCCGGCGTCTACCACGTCGGGCTCCGGCTGTGGGAACTGGCCGCGCTGGCGCCGCGCGGCCTCGCCCTGCGGCAGATCGCGCTGCCGTACCTGGAGGACCTGTACGAGGCCACGCACGAGAACGTGCAACTGGCCGTGCGGGACGGGTCCGACGTCGTCTACATCGAGTGGCTGTCGGGCCGGTCGGCGGTCGGCGTACACATACGCGTCGGCGCCCGCTGGCCGCTGCACGCCACCGGCGTCGGACTCGCCCTGCTGGCCCACGGCGACCCGGAGTTCCAGCAGGAGTACTGCGCGGGCGGACTCGCGTCCTTCACGCCGTACACGATCACCGAACCGGCGCGGCTGCGGCGGGAGCTGGCCGAGGTGCGCCGCTCCGGAGTGGCGGTGAGCGACCGTCAGATCACCGAGGACGCCCTGTCGGTGGCCGCGCCGGTACGGGCGGCGGACGGCACGGTGACCGCCGCCGTCTCCATCGTGGTGCCGCATGCCGACGCCCAGGTTCCCGTGCTCGCCCCCGCGGTACGGGTGGCGGCGCGGGGGATCTCACGGGCCCTGGGGTGGCAGCCGGAGCGAGCCCGGAGCGGACTCAGCAGTTTCCCGGCATCGGCTTCCCCGTGAAGCGGTCGCCGAGCCACTTCACCACGTCGTCCACCGCCTGGAAGTCGGCGAGGAGATGGTCGCCGGGGTAGGTGTTCCACTGCGTGGGGATCCGGGCGGCGCAGTAGGCCTGCCGGGTGGCCTCCTCGGTCTCGGCGGGGATCACCTCGTCGAGGAGACCGCGGTACTGGAGCACGGGAAAGCGGAGCTCGTAGCGGGCGCCGGAACCCGCGGGTCCCACGCCGGACCCGAGCTTGTTGCCGTCGACGATCTGGCCCCAGGTCCTGCCGTCGGGGCCGCGCAGCGCGAAGATCTGATCGAGCGTCAGTTTGTCGCGGGTGTAGTTCTCCGTCTTTCCACCGGCGAAGCGCGCGAGGGTGCCGACGAGACACAGCGTCTTGGCGTCCCGCACGGCCGTGCGGCCCTCCTCGCTGAGGAGTTCGTCGAAGGGCATCTCGGGGTTGGTGGTGGCCATGCCGATGACGGCGTCGAGCAGGAACCCCGCGAACGCCCCGCCGTCGAGACCCTTCGCGACGACCCGCAGATCCCCGGGCACTCCTCCGGACGCCACGCCCACGACGTTCAGCCCGGGGGCGTAGGACCGCGCCAGCTGCGCGGCCCACAGGCTCCCCGCGCCGCCCTCGGAGTAGCCCCACAGGCCGACCCGGGCCGCCGCGCTCAGCCCGCTGCCCGGGACCTTCGGCGCCGCCCGCGCGATGTCCAGCAGCGCGTGTCCCGCGTCGGCGCCGGAGACGTACGGGTGGACCTGGCCGTCCAGGTAGCCGGCGCCGTCCGTGGCCGCGACGGCGTACCCGGCGCGCAGCAGCGCGGCGATGTTCCCGCCCTCGTAGGCGTCCTGGTACTCGCCCGCGAGCTGCTTGGAGAAGGCGCACTGCGGTCCGATGCCGAGGGTGCCGGGCGCGAACGCGACCAGGGGCCGCTCGCCGGGCCCGGTCCACGCCGCCCGGGGCACGACGACCGTGCCGGACACGGCGACGGCCCGCCCCCGTCCGTCGGTCGACGCGTACTGCACCTTCCAGGCGGTCAGCGGGGTCTCGTCACCGACCAGCGGCAGGGCATCGCCCCGGCGGCAGGCGAGGACGGTACCCCGGGCGGCCGTGACACCCGCCGGGGGCCGGTAGATCGCGGCGTCCTCGGCGGCACAGTCGTCCGCCGGGCGGGGGTCGGCCGTCGCGACGGGAACGACGAGGGCGGTCGCGAACAGAGCACCGATCCCGAGCAGCGCGATTCTGCGCGCCGTCGGCTTCTTCGACTCGTGTGACATCACGTCAGAGCGTCCCTTCCGTGGGGTGAAGCGGAGGCGTGACGACGGTACGAACGAGTAGGTGAGCAGTGCTAGTTAAAAGAGTGCGAACCCGGAGGGCGGACTGTGCGCTGTGATGACAACGTCCGGCTCCACGGGACCGCCAGGGCCTGTTTGTCTGGATCAAGGCGCAGGAAATCGACGGGGCTCGTCGCCGCCGGTGAGGGTGTCGCCGTCGCCTGGGTCGCCCTTCCGGAGTGGGCCGTCGCGCCGGAGTGGTCCTGCTGCTGTTCTCGGACGACGTGCTGCGCCGCTGTCCGACTCGCCCTCATCGGCAAGGGGCGCGAACCCCACGGTCCGCCTTCCGCCGTACCTTCAACGCGCCCGCCTTCTCGCCTCGTTCAGACTGTGCACTCATCAACCCATCCCGCACTTTCAGTGGCTTTACCTCTTGACGACCCTGGTGCCGTGGAGCACATTGGCGGCACTTTGAGAGCGCTCTCACCCCTCCACTCGAGAGGCATCCCCCATGAGCGACACCTCCCGCACCTCCCACAGACGCCATCCCTTGCGGCGGGCGTTCGTCGCCGTCGTCAGCACGCTCGGCCTCGCGGCGGCCGCCTCCACCGCCTCCGCCCCGGCCGCGAACGCCTCCGCCCCGCCGCCCCCGTCGGGCTGGACGCAGCTGTTCGCGGACGACTTCAACGGCGCCGCGGGCAGCGGCGTCAACACCTCCAACTGGCAGTACGCGACGGGCAAGGGCTATCCGGGCGGCCCGGCCAACTGGGGCACGGGCGAGATCGAGACGATGACGAGCAGCGCGGACAACGTCTCGCTCGACGGCAACGGCAACCTCCGCATCACCCCCCGACGGGACTCGGCGGGCAACTGGACCTCCGGCCGCATCGAGACCAACCGCACCGACTTCCAGCCCCCGGCCGGCGGCACACTCCGGGTCGAGTCGCGCATCCAGGTGCCGAACGTCACGGGGGCAGCGGCGAAGGGCTACTGGCCCGCCTTCTGGATGCTGGGCGCCCCCTACCGCGGCGACTACTGGAACTGGCCGGCCGTGGGTGAGCTGGACATCATGGAGAACACCCAGGGCATGAACACGGTGTTCGCGACGATGCACTGCGGCACCTCGCCGGGCGGTCCCTGCAACGAGACCAGCGGTATCGGCAGTTCGACCACCTGCCAGGGCACCACCTGCCAGGCCGGCTTCCACACCTACCGGATGGAGTGGGACCGCTCGACGAGCGTCGAGGAGATCCGCTTCTACCTCGACGGCGTCAACTTCCACACCGTGCGCGCCAACCAGGTCGACGCGACGACCTGGCGGAACGCCACCGACCACGGCTTCTTCGTCATCCTGAACGTCGCGATGGGCGGCGGCTTCCCGGACGCCTTCGGTGGCGGCCCGGACGCCGGGACGCAGCCGGGCCACGCGATGGTCGTCGACTACGTCCAGGTGCTGTCGTCCGGCGGCGGCACCACGCCCCCGCCGGCCGGCAACCGCGACGCCTACTCCGCCATCCAGGCCGAGTCCTACGACGGCCAGTCCGGGGTGAGCACCGAGACGACGACCGACTCCGGCGGCGGCCGGAACGTCGGCTCGCTGGCCAACGGCGACTGGCTGCACTTCAAGGGCGTGAACTTCGGCTCCCCGGCGGCCCGGCAGTTCAGCGCCCGGGTCGCGAGCGGCGCGACGGGAGAAGTCAGCGGGCTGGTCGAGGTGCGTCTCGACAGCCGTGGCAACGCGCCCGTCGGGAGTTTCGCGGTGGGCAATACCGGGGGCTGGCAGTCATGGCGGACGATTCCGGCGAACATCAGCTCCGTGACGGGCACGCACGACGTGTATCTGACCTTCACCAGCGGTCAGGCGCAGGACTTCGTGAACGTCAACTGGTTCACCTTCGGGCGCTGACAACGCGCTGACAACGCTCGGACAGGGGCTCCACGCGCGCGTGGGGCCCCTGTCCACTGCCCTCAGCGCAGATCCGCCCGGAACACCGCCGGAGTCTGGTCCGTGTGCTGGTGGAAGAACTTGGAGAAGTTCGCGGCGTCGGGGAAGCCGACCGCCGCGCCGACCCGGCCGATCGGCAGGTCGGTGTGGGCGAGGAGCCGCTTGGCCTCCAGGACCACGCGCTTGTCGATGAAGGCCTTGGGAGTGTCGCCGGTGGCGGCGCGGACCGCGCGGACCAGGGTGCGGCGGGAGTAGCCGAGGGCGTCGGCGTAGGCGCTGACACTGTGGTTGGTGGCGAAGTCCCGCTCCACGGCGTCCCGGAAGAGAGTGAAGGTGGAGTCCGACCGCCGGCGTACCGACTCCGCCGAACTCGCGGCGAGGTGGGCGAGCCGCAGCAGAAACGCCGTCAGCGAGTGGCGCAGGACGGCGGTGTGCAGACTGAGCGGCAGGGTGGCGGTGTCCTCGTACTCGCGCCGAAGGTGTTCGAGCGCGGCGCGCAGTCCGGCGAGTTCGGCCGGGTCGGGACACAACAGCGGCGGCAGGTCGTAGCGGTACAGGCCGGTGGCCTCGACGGTCGCGCGGGGCAGGAAGCCCGGCTGCATGGTCAGCACCGTTCCGCGGTACTCGCTCCGCCGTGAGAAACGGTGGACCTGCCCCGGGCGGATCCACAGAAGGTCCCCGGCTCCGGCCTCGTGCTCGGTGAAGTCGACCATGTGCCGGACCGGGCCTTCGGCGAACAGCATCACGACATGGAAGTCGATGCGGTGCACGCGCTCCAGCGGCGCGTCGGCGTGCCAGGTGCGGCCGGTGCCCATGGGGCCGACCTGCATGCCGACACCGCCGACGCTCAGCTCGACCGGAAAGGGGAACGTTCTGATCCCGTCGCCGCCTTGGATGGTTCTGTCCGCCATGTCCGCCATGCCTGCCTCGTATCGCCCCGTTCGCGCCCCGCGCCGTCTCCGGGTGTCCCACTTTCACCACACCCTGGCACACGGCGACCTTCCGTCGAAAAAGTCAGACTTTTAGTTTTGAACACATCAGACCAGCCACTTCGCTCCTATCGAGGACTTCTTGAAGATGAGCACGCAGACAGCGGACAGCTTCGAATGGACCGAACTCGACCGGCGTGCCGTCGACACCGCCCGTCTTCTGGCGGCGGACGCCGTCCAGCGGGTCGGCAACGGCCACCCCGGCACCGCGATGAGCCTCGCGCCGGCCGCCTACACGCTCTTTCAGAAGGTGATGCGGCACGACCCCGCCGACCCCGAGTGGGCCGGCCGTGACCGCTTCGTCCTGTCCCCCGGCCACACGTCGCTGACCCTGTACACGCAGCTGTACCTCGCGGGCTACGAGCTGGAGCTGGACGACCTGAAGGCGTTCCGCACGCACGGTTCGAAGACGCCCGGCCACCCCGAGTACGGGCACACCGCGGGCGTGGAGACCACCACGGGCCCGCTCGGCCAGGGCGTCGCGAACGCGGTCGGCATGGCGATGGCCGCCCGTTACGAGCGCGGTCTGTTCGACCCGGAGGCCGCCGAGGGCGAGTCCCCCTTCGACCACACGATCTGGGCGATCGTCTCCGACGGCGACCTCCAGGAGGGCGTCTCCGCCGAGGCCTCCTCGCTGGCCGGGCACCAGAAGCTCGGCAACCTGGTCTTCCTCTACGACGACAACCACATCTCCATCGAGGGCGACACCGCGACCGCCTTCTCCGAGGACGTGCTGGGGCGGTACGAGGCCTACGGCTGGGATGTGCGGAGGATCGAGCCGCAGGAGGACGGCGACGTCGACGTACGCGCGCTGTACGCGGCCCTGAGGGCGGCTCAGGCGGAGACCGAGCGCCCCTCGATCATCGCGATGCGCACGATCATCGCCTGGCCCGCCCCCAACGCGCGGAACACCGAGGCCTCGCACGGCTCGGCGCTCGGCGAGGACGAGGTCGCCGCCACCAAGCGCCTGCTCGGCTTCGACCCGGAGCGCACCTTCGAGGTCGCCGACGAGGTGCTGGCCCACTCCCGCGGGGCCCTGGACCGGGGCGCCGAGGCGCGCACCGCCTGGGACAAGCGGATCGCCGTCTGGCGCGGTGACAACCCGGAGCGCGCCGTCACCTTCGACCGCGTCAGCAAGGGCGAGCTGCCCGAGGGCTGGGAAGACGCGCTGCCGGTGTTCGAGCCGGGCAAGGCCGTCGCCACCCGGGCCGCGTCCGGCAAGGTCCTGCAGTCGCTCGGCGCGGTCGTGCCCGAACTGTGGGGCGGCTCGGCCGACCTGGCCGGCTCGAACAACACCACGATCGACAAGACCTCGTCCTTCCTGCCGAAGGGCAACCCGCTGCCGGAGGCCGACCCGTACGGCCGCACGATCCACTTCGGTATCCGCGAATTCTCCATGGCCGCGGAGATGAACGGCATCGCGCTGCACGGCAACACCCGGATCTACGGCGGCACCTTCCTGGTGTTCTCCGACTACATGCGCAACGCCGTCCGGATGTCGGCCCTGATGCAGCTGCCGGTGACGTACGTGTGGACGCACGACTCCATCGGCCTGGGCGAGGACGGCCCGACCCACCAGCCGGTCGAGCACCTGGCCGCGCTGCGGGCCATCCCGGGCCTGAACGTCGTACGCCCGGCCGACGCCAACGAGACCGCGACCGTCTGGGCCGAGATCCTCCGGCGGCACACCACCGACCCGGCCCCGCACGGCCTGGCGCTCACCCGCCAGGGCGTGCCGACGTACGAGCCGAACCCGGACGCGGCGCGCGGCGGCTACGTCCTGAAGGACTCCTCGACCGAGGTGCCGGACGTGGTGATCGTCGCCACGGGCTCCGAAGTGCAGCTCGCCGTCGCGGCCCGTGAGGCGCTGGAGGCCGAGGGGGTAGGCACGCGTGTGGTGTCGATGCCGTCGGTGGAGTGGTTCGAGGAGCAGCCGCGCGAGTACCGCGAGCGGGTGCTGCCGCCGTCCGTGAAGGCCCGGGTCGCGGTCGAGGCCGGTATCGGCCTCACCTGGCACCGCTTCGTGGGCGACGCGGGACGCATCGTCTCCCTGGAGCACTTCGGCGCCTCCGCCGACGCCAAGACCCTGTTCGCCGAGTTCGGCTTCACCGCCGAGAACGTCGTCGCCGCGGCCCGCGAGTCCCTCGCCGCCTCCCGTGGCTGATCCGACCGCCCGAAAGAAGATGATCACTGTGACCGAAGCGACCGCGAGCGCGGGAGCACTCAAGCGCCTGTCCGACGAGGGTGTGTCGATCTGGCTCGACGACCTGTCGCGCCGGCGGATCGAGTCCGGCAACCTGGCCGAGCTCGTCGCCACGAGGAACGTCGTCGGCGTCACCACCAACCCGTCCATCTTCCAGGCCGCCATCGGCTCCGGTGAGGGGTACGAGGCGCAGCTCGCCGACCTGGCGGTGCGGGGTGTCACCGTCGACGAGGCCGTCCGGATGATGACCACCGCCGACGTCCGCGCCGCCGCCGACATCCTGCGGCCGGTGTACGACGCCACCGGCGGCCGGGACGGCCGGGTCTCCATCGAGGTCGACCCGCGCCTCGCCCACGACACGACGGCGACCGTCGCCGAGGCCCGGCAGCTGGCCTGGCTGGTCGACCGCCCCAACGTGATGATCAAGATCCCGGCGACGGAGGCCGGCCTGCCGGCGATCACCGAGGTGATCGGCTCGGGCATCAGCGTGAACGTGACGCTGATCTTCTCGCTGGAGCGCTACCGCGAGGTCATGGACGCCTATGTCGCCGGCCTGGAGAAGGCCCAGGCGGCCGGTCTCGACCTGTCGGACATCCACTCGGTCGCGTCCTTCTTCGTCTCGCGCGTCGACTCCGAGATCGACAAGCGGCTGACGCTGCTGGGCACGGCCGAGGCCCTCTCGCTGAAGGGCAGGGCGGCCCTGGCCAACGCGCGGCTCGCCTACGAGGCGTACGAGCAGGTCTTCGCCGGGGCGCGCTGGCAGGCGCTGGGCGGGGCCCGCGCGAACCGGCAGCGCCCCCTTTGGGCCTCCACCGGTGTGAAGGACCCGGCATACAAGGACACCCTGTACGTGGACGATCTGGTCGCCCCCGGCACGGTCAACACCATGCCGGAGGCCACGCTGAACGCCGTCGCCGACCACGGTGACGTCCAGGGCGACACGGTCACCGGCGGTTACGCCCAGGCCCGCGCCGACCTGGCGGCCGTCGAGCGGCTCGGCATCGGGTACGACGAGGTGGTGCGGCAACTGGAGAACGAGGGCGTGGCCAAGTTCGAGGTGGCCTGGCAGGACCTGCTGGACGCGGTCACCAAGTCCTTGAACAGCAAGGGAGTTGACGCGGAATGAGCGAGGGTATCGAGGGCATCCCTCAGACGGCCGAGCAGGAGACCAAGGGGACCAAGGAGGAGAAGGAGGCCGTGGCGGCCCAGGAGGCGGCCGGGGTCGAGCAGACCGGGGTGGACGGCACGGCCGAGGCCGCCGTCCCGCCCACGGAGTACACCGAGGCCGACTTCGTCAACCCTCTGCGCGACGCGCGCGACCGCAGGCTGCCCAGGATCGCGGGCCCGTCCGGACTCGTCATCTTCGGCGTGACCGGCGACCTGTCCCGCAAGAAGCTGATGCCGGCCGTGTACGACCTGGCCAACCGCGGCCTGCTGCCGCCGGGCTTCTCACTGGTGGGCTTCGCCCGCCGGGACTGGGAGGACCAGGACTTCGCGCAGGTGGTGCACGACGCGGTCCGTGAGCATGCGCGCACGCCGTTCCGGGAGGAGGTCTGGCAGCAGCTCGCCGAGGGCATGCGGTTCATCCCGGGCGACTTCGACGACGACATGGCGTTCAAGCAGTTGCGCTCCGCCGTCGAGGAGCTGGACGCCTCCCGGGGCACCAGCGGCAACTACGCCTTCTACCTCTCGGTGCCGCCGAAGTTCTTCCCGAAGGTCGCCCAGCAGCTGAAGAAGCACGGGCTGGCGAACGCCCCCGATGGCTCCTGGCGCCGCGCGGTCATCGAGAAGCCGTTCGGGCACGACCTGGAGTCGGCCGAGGAGCTGAACACGATCGTGCACGACGTGTTCGACCCGGAGCAGGTCTTCCGGATCGATCACTACCTCGGCAAGGAGACCGTCCAGAACATCCTGGCGCTGCGCTTCGCCAACCAGATGTTCGAACCGATCTGGAACCGGTCGTACGTCGACCATGTGCAGATCACCATGGCCGAGGACATCGGCATCGGCGGCCGGGCCGGTTACTACGACGGCATCGGCGCCGCCCGCGACGTCATCCAGAACCACCTGCTCCAGCTGATGGCGCTCACCGCGATGGAGGAGCCGGCCGCCTTCGACGCGGCGTCGCTGCTCACCGAGAAGCTGAAGGTCCTCCGGGCCGTGCAGCTGCCGGAGGACCTGGGGAAGAACACCGTGCGCGGGCAGTACGCGGCGGCCTGGCAGGGCGGCACGAAGGTCGGCGGCTATCTGGACGAGGACGGCATCGACGCCTCGTCGAAGACCGACACCTACGCCGCGATCAGGCTCCAGGTGGACAACCGCCGCTGGGCGGGCGTCCCGTTCTATCTGCGCACCGGCAAGCGGCTCGGCCGCCGGGTGACGGAGATCGCGGTGGTGTTCCAGCGGGCCCCGCACTCCCCCTTCGACTCCACCGCGACCGAGGAGCTGGGCGCCAACGCGATCGTCATCCGCGTCCAGCCGGACGAGGGCATGACGGTCCGGTTCGGCTCCAAGGTGCCGGGTACGTCGATGGAGATCCGGGACGTGACGATGGACTTCGCCTACGGCGAGTCGTTCACCGAATCGAGCCCGGAGGCGTACGAACGGCTGATCCTTGACGTCCTCCTGGGCGACGCCAACCTGTTCCCCCGTCACCAGGAAGTGGAAGAGTCCTGGAAGATCCTCGACCCGATCGAGCGGTACTGGGCCACGCACGGCAGGCCCGCGCAGTACACGTCGGGGAGCTGGGGACCCGCGGAAGCCGACGAGATGCTCGCACGAGACGGACGGAGCTGGCGCAGGCCATGAAGATCGACCTGACCGACACCACGGCAAGCAAGATCAACAAGGCACTGGTGCAGGGGCGCCGGGCCATCGGCACCCCCGCCGTGGGCATGGTCCTGACGATGGTGATCGTCACGGACGAGGAGAACGCCTACGACGCGATCAAGGCGGCCGAGGAGGCCTCGCACGAGCACCCCTCGCGCACCCTGGTCGTCATCAAGCGGCACGCCCGCACCCCGCGCGACCGCCAGTCCTCCCGGCTGGACGCCGAGGTCCGGGTGGGCGCCGACGCGGGCACCGGTGAGACGGTGATCCTGCGGACCTACGGCGAGGTGTCCGACCACGCCGACTCGGTGGTGCTGCCGCTGCTGCTGCCCGACGCGCCGGTGGTGGTGTGGTGGCCGGTGGACGCCCCCGAGGTGCCCTCCAAGGACCCGCTCGGGGCACTGGCCCAGCGGCGGATCACCGACCTGTACGCCGTCGAGAACCCCCTGGAGACGCTCCAGGCCCGGGTCCGCGCGTATGCGCCCGGTGACACCGACCTCGCCTGGACCCGGCTGACGCCCTGGCGTTCGATGCTGGCGGCGGCGCTGGACCAGGCCCGGGCGCGGATCGTCTCGGCGGCCGTGGAGGCGGAGGCCGAGAACCCGGCCGCCGAGCTGCTGGCCCGCTGGCTGGAGGCCCGGCTGCACGTCTCGGTCGACCGGGTGGTCACCGCCGGGCCGGTGGTCACGGCGGTACGCCTGGGCACCGAGAACGGCGAGATCGTCATCGACCGGCCCGAGGGCCCGCTGGCCACGCTGACCCTGCCGGGCCAGCCCTCCCGCACTCTGGCACTGAAGGTCCGTGCCACCTCCGAACTCATCGCCGAGGAGCTCAGGCGCCTCGACGCCGACGAGATGTACGCCATCGCCCTGAACGGCGAGGCCACCGAGGAGACTCCCGCCCATGTCTGACTCCCCCTCCGGCTCCCCCGAGCTCACCCGGCGGCCCGAGTGGACCGCCCTGGAGGACCACCGCAAGGACGCCCTGCCGCAGCCGGACCTGCGTGAGCTGTTCGCGGCCGACCCGGGGCGCGCCGAGCGCTACGTGGTGCGCGTGGGCGATCTGCGCATCGACTACTCCAAGCACCTGGTCACCGACGAGACGCTGGCCCTGCTCCAGGAGCTGGCCGTCGCCACCGACGTGGCCGGGCTGCGCGACGCGATGTTCCGCGGCGAGCGGATCAACGTCACCGAGGACCGGGCCGTGCTGCACACCGCGCTGCGCGCCCCGCGGGACGCGGTGATCGAGGTCGACGGCGAGAACGTGGTGCCGGGTGTGCACGCGGTGCTCGACAAGATGGCCGGCTTCGCCGACCGTGTCCGCTCCGGGGAGTGGACCGGCCACACCGGCCGCCGTATCCGCAACGTCGTCAACATCGGCATCGGCGGCTCGGACCTCGGCCCGGCGATGGCGTACGAGGTGCTGCGGCCGTTCACCGACCGGGAGCTGACGTTCCGCTTCGTGTCGAACGTGGACGGCTCCGATCTGCACGAGGCCGTGCGCGACCTGGACCCGGCGGAGACCCTGTTCATCGTCGCGTCCAAGACGTTCACCACGATCGAGACGATCACGAACGCGACCTCGGCGCGCTCCTGGCTGCTGCAAGGTCTCGGCGGCGACGAGAAGGCGGTGGCCAAGCACTTCGTGGCCCTGTCGACGAACTCGGAGAAGGTCGCCGGGTTCGGTATCGACGTCGACAACATGTTCGAGTTCTGGGATTGGGTCGGCGGCCGCTACTCCTTCGACTCCGCGATCGGCCTGTCGCTGATGATCGCCATCGGCCCGGACCGCTTCCGCGAGATGCTCGACGGCTTCCGCATCGTCGACGAGCACTTCCGCAACGCCCCCGCCGAGGCCAACGCCCCGCTCCTGCTGGGCCTGCTCGGCATCTGGTACGGCAACTTCCACGACGCCCAGTCGCACGCCGTCCTGCCCTACAGCCACTACCTGTCCAAGTTCACCGCCTACCTCCAGCAGCTCGACATGGAGTCCAACGGCAAGTCGGTGGACCGCGACGGACGCCCCGTCAAGTGGCAGACGGGGCCGGTGGTGTGGGGCACTCCCGGCACCAACGGGCAGCACGCCTACTACCAGCTCATCCACCAGGGCACCAAGCTCATCCCCGCCGACCTGATCGGCTTCGCGCGGCCCGTCGCCGAGCTGGGCGACGAGCTGAAGGCGCAGCACGACCTGCTGATGGCCAACCTGTTCGCGCAGGGGCAGGCGCTCGCCTTCGGCAAGACCGCCGAGGAAGTACGGACGGAGGGCGTGCCCGAGGAGCAGGTGCCGCACCGCACCTTCCGGGGCAACCACCCGACCACGACGATCCTGGCCACCGAACTGACCCCGTCGGTCCTCGGCCAGCTGGTCGCCCTCTACGAGCACAAGGTGTTCGTGCAGGGCGCGGTCTGGAACATCGACTCCTTCGACCAGTGGGGCGTCGAGCTCGGCAAGGTCCTCGCCAAGCGCGTCGAGCCCGCCCTGACCGAGGGCGCTGACGTCCCCGGTCTCGACCCGTCCACGGCCGCGCTGGTGGCCGCCTACCGCAATCTTCGGGAAGTGAACTGACATGCAGATCGGTCTTGTGGGTCTCGGCAAGATGGGTGCCAACATGCGCGACCGCCTGCGCAACGCCGGCCACACCGTCGTCGGCTACGACACCAACCCCGAGAAGTCCGACGTGGCCGGCCTGGCCGACCTCGTCAACGCGCTGGAAGCACCGCGCACGGTCTGGGTCATGGTCCCGGCCGGCGGCCCCACCCAGCACGTCATCGACCAGCTCGGGGGCCTCCTCAAGCCCTACGACACAGTCGTCGACGGCGGCAACTCCCGCTGGACGGACGACGAGAAGCACGCCGAGGAGCTGAGCAAGCACGGCATCGGCTTCGTCGACGCGGGCGTCTCCGGCGGTGTGTGGGGCCTGAAGAACGGCTACGCCCTGATGGTCGGCGGCGAGAAGGAGCACGTCGACCGGCTGCAGCCGATCTTCGAGGCGCTCAAGCCGGAGGGCCCGTACGGCTACGTGCACGCGGGCAAGGTGGGCGCCGGGCACTTCGCGAAGATGGTCCACAACGGCATCGAGTACGCGATGATGCAGGCCTACGCCGAGGGCTGGGAGCTGCTGGAGGCCGTGGACTCGGTGGACAACGTCCGCGAGGTGTTCCGCTCCTGGCAGGACGGCACCGTCATCCGCTCCTGGCTGCTCGACCTCGCGGTCAACGCGCTCGACGAGGACGAGCACCTGGAGAACCTCCGGGGATTCGCCCAGGACTCCGGCGAGGGACGCTGGACCGTGGAGGCCGCGATCGACAACTCCGTGCCGCTGCCCGCGATCACCGCGTCCCTGTTCTCCCGGTTCGCCTCCCGCCAGGACGACTCGCCGCAGATGAAGATGATCGCGGCGCTGCGCAACCAGTTCGGCGGCCACGCCGTCGAGTCCGCGAAGAAGGCGTAACACCGTGGGCGATCTGCTGATGGTCCGTCACGGCGAGACGGAGTGGAGCCGGAGCGGACAGCACACCAGCTTCACCGACCTGCCCCTCACCCCGCGCGGTGAGGAACAGGCCAAGTCGCTGGTTCCGCTGCTGGCGGGCCGCCCCTTCTCGCTGGTCCTCACGAGCCCCCTCACCCGCGCGGTGCGCACCGCCGAACTCGCGGGCCTGACAGGGGCCGTGCGGGACGCGGACCTGCACGAGTGGTACTACGGCGCCTACGAGGGCGTCACGACCGACGAGATACACCGCACCCGCCCGGACTGGGACCTGTGGACCGACGGAGGCCCGCCCGGTGCCGACGGCAAGCCGGGCGAGTCCCCCGAGGAGGTCGGCGAGCGCGCCGACCGGGTGCTGTCCCGGGTGGCGGAGGCGCTGCCCGAGGGCGATGTGATGCTGGTGGCCCACGGCCACTTCCTCCGCGCCCTGACGGCCCGTCGCCTCGGCCTGTCGGCGGCGGAGGGACGGCTGTTCCGGCTGGAGACCGGCACGGTCAGCCGGCTGTCGACCGAGCACGGCCGGCCCGTGATCGCGGAGTGGAACGCGCGGGCGTAACGGACGTCGGCCGGGGGTGAGTCGAGAGTGGGTTGACAGCCCCCGGCCGGCGCGTCAGAGTCCCCGCTGATGGAGATCGACAACATGACACCCGCCGAGGAGCGGGTGTGGCGCGCCTTCTCGCGTGGGCGGGACGTGAACTTCCGGGAATCGGCGGACGAGGATCCGGTGCGGGGCGCGGAGTGGGGCCCCGAACGGACCGTACGCGGGGCAGTGTTGCGTGCCCTGCTGCTGAGCGCTCCGCAGGAGGACGGGGAGACCGCCGCCCTCAGACTGGGGGGTGCGCGGATCACCGGGCGGCTCGACCTCAAGTACAGCGAGATCGATCACGCCGTGCGCCTGAGTCACTGCTCCTTCGAGAAGGCCCCCGTGCTGTACGCGGCCCGCGTGCGCCAGCTGAACCTGCGCGACTCCGTCCTGCCCGGCCTGGACGCCGCCACGCTGAGGGTGGACGGGGTCCTGCGGATGTCGGACTGCCTGTTCGACGGGCCCGTGCGGCTCGGCGGCGCGCAGATCGCCGGGGCGCTGTTCCTGGACCGGGCCGACATCGACGCGTCGTCCGCCGGTCAGCCGGCGCTCCAGCTCAACCATGTGACCATCGGGGACGGCCTGTCGGCGCCGGGCCTGCGGGCGCGGGGCGGGGTGCGCATGACGGGCGCGTCGGTCGCCGGCTCCGTCGACCTGGGCCAGGCCCGGCTGGAAGGCAGCAGGGGTGAGGTCGTCCTCGACGCGGAGCTGGCAGCGGTGGAGGGCGACGTCCTGCTGCGCGGCGTGGAGGTGCACGGCTGGATCGGCCTGCGCGGCGCCCGGATCGAGGGCCGCCTCGACCTGTCGCACGCGCGCCTGTCGAACCCCGGTGACGCGGCGCTGCGGGCCAGCAGCTGCACCATAGGAGAGGTCTGGCTGCGCAAGAGCCCACCCATGCAGGGCACGCTCAACCTGCGCCGCGCCCAGGTGGACGTCCTGTGGCTGGAGCCGGACGTCGTCCCGGAGGAGGTCCTGCTCGACAGCCTCGTCTACACCTCCCTCACCCCGCACGCGCCCGCCGAGCGCCGGCTGGCGATGCTGGAGCGGGACGGCGAGGGCTATGTCCCGCACGCCTACGAGCAGTTGACCGCCGCCTACCGGCGGATCGGCGACGACCACGCCGCCCGCCAGGTCCAGCTCGCCAAACAGCGCCGCCACCGCGGCACCCTCCCCTGGTACGGCCGGGTCTGGGGCTATGTGCAGGACGCCACCGTCGGCTACGGCTTCCGCCCCCTGCGGGCCGCGGGCTGGCTGGTGTCGCTGCTCGTGATCGGATCCGTCGCCTACGCGCTGCACCACCCCCAGCCGCTGAAGACGGACGAGGCCCCGCAGTTCAACCCGGTGTTCTACACACTGGACCTGCTCCTGCCCGTGATCTCCTTCGGGCAGGAGGGGGCGTTCGCCCCCGCCGACGGCTACCAGTGGCTGTCCTATGCCCTGGTCCTCACCGGCTGGATCCTCGCCACGACGGTCGTCACGGGCATCACCCGGACCGTCAGCCGCCAGTGAGTGCCCGCACCGCGTGCTGCGCCGCCAGCCGTACCGGGGCGTTGGCGGCCCCGTAGCCCCGGTAGCCGTCGTCGCGCTGGACCAGTTCGAAGAAGACGCGCCCGATGGTCCGGGTGTAGCAGTGACGGAAGACGCCGTGTGCGTCGCGGTCGTAGAGGATGCCGAGGTCCCGGTAGGTCTCCAGCTCGCCGTCGGCGAACTCGAAGCGAGCGGCGAGGTCGTCGTGGTAGTTCGCCGGGACGGGCAGCAGCCGGCCGCCGGCCTCGCGGAAGCTGCGGGCGGCGGCGACCACGTCGTCGGTGGCGAGGGCGATGTGCTGGGCCTGGACGGTGTCGTCCGAGGGCGCCGCGCCGACGGTGAGGGCGATCCGGACACTGCCGTCGGCGTTGGTCACGGCGCGGCTGCGCAGCAGTCCGTAGGGATCGGCGATGTCCACGCTCTCCTGGGCGTGCAGGCCGAGCACCCCGCGATGGAAGAGGGCCGCCTCGTCGAAGTGGTGCCAGGGCTGGGTCAGGGCGAGGTGGTCGACACGGCGGATGCCCGTGGGGGCGGGAGCCGGGCCGGTGTTCTCGAAGTCGGCCCGCCAGTCGGGCAGGCCCGGGCGGCCCGTGGCGCAGAAGAAGAGTTCCGTGCCGTCGGGGGCGGCGACCGCGTCGAGCGGGGCGTCCTCGGGTGCCCGGCGACGGGGCAGGACGGGTGCCAGCAGCGCCTCGGCACGCCGGGCCGCAGCGGCCGGGTCGGGTGACTCCAGCCCGATCGCGGCGAGCTGGGTGCCGTCGCGGCGCACCGCCGGCCCCGTGTTGACGAGGATCCGGGCCTCGCCCTGCTCCCACAGGGCGACGGGCTTGCCGCGGTGCCGGGCGGTGCGGGCGAAGCCGAGGGAGCGGAGCAGGGCGGTGAGGGGCTCGGCGTCGGGCGTGACCAGCTCGGTGAAGGCGATGCCGGTGGGGACGACGGGGTCGGGGAGGGGTGCCCGGCCGACCGTCTCCTGGAGGACCAGCAGGGAACGCCGGGCGTCCACCGCGGTCGGACCGGCGTCGGCCTGCCGGAAGACGTCGTTGAAGACCTCCAGGGAGAGCGGGCCGTCGTAGCCGGTGCTCAGGACGTGCCGCACAAGACCCGCCACGTCGAAGCCGCCCTGGCCGGGGAAGCAGCGGTAGTGGCGGCTCCACTGGAGGACGTCCATGGCGAGCAGCGGGGCATCGGCGAGCTGGAGGAAGAAGATCTTCTCGCCCGGAATGTCCTCGATGCCCTTGGGGTCCGAGCCGCGCGAGAGGATGTGGAAGCTGTCCAGGCAGGTGCCGAGCGCCGGGTGCCCGGCCGCCTCGACGATGCGCCAGGCGTGGTCGTACGTGCTGACGTGCCGTCCCCAGGCGAGCGCCTCGTAGGCCACTTTGACGCCGGACTCCCGCGCGAGGTCGGCGAGCCGGCTCAGCTGCTCGGCGGCGAGGGCGTCGTCGTCCACCGCCTGCGGGGAGACGCTGGAGCACACGAGGACGGTGTCGGCGCCGAGCCTGCGCATCAGTTCGAACTTGTGCCGGGCCCGCCGCAGGTTCCGGGCGAACTCGGCCTCGGGCACGGCCTCGATGTCCCGCATGGGCTGGAAGAGGTCGATGCTCAGACCGAGGTCGGCGCAGCGGGCGCGGATGTCCTCGGGGGTGAGGGGGCCGGCCAGCAGGTCGTTCTCGAAGATCTCCACCCCGTCGAAGCCGGCCCGGGCCGCGGCGTCGAGTTTCCCGGTGAGGGATCCGCTGAGGGAGACGGTGGCGATGGACGTACGCACGTCGGTACCTCTCTCTGGTTCGGTGCTCCTGCTGCCCCGGTCCCTAGTTCGGTGCGCCGACGGCCCCGGCCAGTTCGGTCAGGTCCGTCAGCATCCGCGCGGCGTCGGGTTCCCGCCCGGTGAACAGGCGGAACGCGTCGGCGGCCTGGAAGGCGGCCATGCCGCCGCCGTCGAGGGTGGCGCAGCCCAGCGCGCGGGCGGTGCGCAGCAGTTCGGTCTCGAGGGGGCGGTAGACCACCTCGGCGACCCACAGCCCGGGGTGGAGCAGGCCGGCCGGCAGGGGCAGTCCGGGGTGGGCCGCCATGCCGGTGGGCGTGGCGTGGACGATGCCGTCGGCGTGCGCGAGCAGCTCGGCCTGCCGTTCCGGGGGTGCGGCGGCCGCACGGCCCTGACCGAAGGCGCGGTTCAGGGAGCCGGCCAGGGCCGCGGCCCGTTCGGGCAGCGCGTCGACGACGGTGACCCGCTCGGCGCCGAGGGTGAGCGTGGCGTGTGCGACGGCCGCGCCCGCACCCCCGGCGCCCAGCTGCACGACCCGCTCCAGTGGTGCGTCGGGCAGTCCGCGCGCGAAGGACGCGGCGAAGCCGGTGACGTCCGTGTTGTGGCCGGTGGCGCGGCCGTCCTCGAAGACGATGGTGTTGACCGCGCCCAGCGCCTCGGCCTGCGGGGCGAGCGCGTCCAGGTGCTCGATGACGAGCTGCTTGCAGGGATGCGTGATGTTGAGCCCGTCGAAGCCCAGGTCGCGGGCGGCCCGCACCAGATCGCCCACCGCCTCGGGCGGCACCCCGAGAAGGTCGATGTCGATGAGCCGGTACAGCAGGCGCAGGCCCTGGCGGTCGCCCTCCCGCTCGTGCAACGCCGGACTGAGCGAGGGGCCGATGCCGGAACCGATCAGTCCGACGAGATACGAGTCCTTGGGCACACGGGCCTCCCGAGCAGCTCACTAATGTACGAACTAGTACGTTAGCTATATCAGCCGAGGCCGAACCCGGGAAGACCCCACGGGCGAACGGGCCCCTGCTTCTAGAATCACCGGCACCGGCCCCTCCGCCCGAAGGATCCTGATGACCAGCGTCGAAGAACCGGCAGCACATCCCGGCGAGCGCATCCGTGACGCCGCCCGCACCCGGGCCGAGATCCTCGACGTCGCCACGCAGGAGTTCGCGCGGGCCGGCTACGACGGGGCCCGGGTGGACGAGATCGCCGCCCGCACCCGCACCACGAAGCGGATGATCTACTACTACTTCGGCGGCAAGGAGCAGCTGTTCACGTCCGTGCTGGAGCGGGCGTACGGCGTGATCCGGGAGGCCGAGCAGCAGCTCGACGTCGACCATCTGGATCCCGTGGCGGCGATCCGGCGCCTGGCCGAGGTGACCTTCGACCACCACGAACAGCACCCGGACTTCATCCGTCTGGTCAGCATCGAGAACATCCACGAGGCGCAGCACATCGCCGCCTCCGAGAAGCTCGGCAAGATCGGCTCCCCCGCCCTGGACGTGATCCGCCGGATCCTGGCGTCGGGCCAGGAGTCGGGCCTGTTCACGGCCGACGTCGACGCCGTCGACCTGCACGCGATGATCTCCTCCTACTGCTTCTTCCGGGTCTCCAACCGGCACACCTTCGGGGCGCTGTTCGGCCGCGACCTGCTGGATCCGGCACAGCGCGCGCACTACCGCTCCATGCTGGGCGACATGGTGATCGCGTATCTCACGGCGGAGCGCACAGCGGACTGAGCCTCCGGCGCACGACCTCTTGACACCGGCGGCAGGCGGGCGCAGCATCACTGGCCATCCCCTACTAACTATCCAGTGGGTTAATTAGCCGCGATCCGGCCCGCCCTCTCTGCTCGCCGTTCGTCTCGCTCCCCATAGGGTGGAGCCCGCTAAGGAGCCGCACGTGTCCGTCCCCGCCACGCCCCAAGGGGCCGCCGCCCCACCCGGTCAGCCCAGGAAAGCCGCGACCGCCGCCTGGATCGGCAGCGCACTGGAGTACTACGACTTCTTCATCTACGGCAGCGCCGCCGCGCTGATCTTTCCCGCCGTGTTCTTCGACGAGTCCGACCCGGCCACCGCGACCCTGCTGTCGCTGGCCACGTTCGGCGTCGCGTACGCCGCCCGCCCGGTCGGCGCGCTGGTCCTCGGGCACTTCGGGGACAAGCTCGGCCGCAAGAAGATCATGGTCTTCACGCTGATGCTGATGGGCCTGTCGACGTTCCTGATCGGCTGTCTGCCGACCCGGGACCAGGTCGGCACCCTCGCCCCGGTCCTGCTGGTGCTGTGCCGGGTGCTCCAGGGCATCTCGGCGGCGGGCGAACAGGCCAGCGCCAACTCCATGACGCTGGAACACGCGCCGCCGGGCCGGCGCGGCTTCTTCACCAGCTTCACCCTCAGCGGCACCCAGGGCGGCCAGCTGCTGGCCACACTGGTCTTCATCCCGGTCGCCGCGATGCCCGAGGAGCAGTTGCTGTCGTGGGGCTGGCGGGTGCCGTTCTGGCTGAGCGTCGGCGTCGCCGTCGTCGGCTACGTCATCCGGCGCAAGCTGGACGAGACCCCGGCCTTCGCACAGCAGGCCGCCGAGGAGGGCGTCGTCAAGCTGCCGCTGGTCGTGCTGCTGCGCGAGCACTGGGCCGATGTGCTGCGGGTGATCGCGTGTGCGCTCATCGCCTCGGTCAGCACGATCTTCACGGTGTGGGCGCTGGCCTACGCCACCAGCGACGCGGTCGGCATGTCGCGTACCGCCATGCTGTGGGTGGGCGCCCTGGCCAATGTCGTCGCGCTCGCCGCGATCCCGCTGTGGGCCACGCTGTCCGACCGGATCGGCCGCCGACCGGTGTTCCTGATCGGCGCGGCCGGCAGCGCGGTGACGATGTTCCTGTACCTGTGGGCCGTCTCCACGGGCTCCTACCCGTTGACGTTCCTGACGGGCATCCTCTGCTTCGGCGTCGTCTACAGCGCCGCGAACGGGGTGTGGCCCGCCTTCTACGGCGAGATGTTCACGACCCGGGTCCGGCTGTCCGGCGTGGCCATCGGCACGCAGATCGGTTTCGCCGCGGCCGGTTTCGCGGTGACGTTCGCCGCGCGGATCGCCGGGCCGGACGGCGACGACTGGTCGGCGGTGGCCCTGTTCACGGCGGCACTGTGCGTGCCGCCGGTGATCGGCGCACTGGCCGCTCGTGAGACGAACCGGGTTCCCACCGAGGTCCTCGGTGAGCGTGCCGCCCGGGGAACTGTTCAGCCGGAGAAAGTGACGGCCTGACCAGCCTTTGGTGCCGGGTGCGGCTCCGCCGCGTGGGGGCTGGTCGCGCCCACCCTGCGGAGTTGCACAGGGAAACAGCCCCGCGCCCCTTCTGGGTCGGTGTTCAGCTGTTGGACCAGGCTCGGCGGCACAGGACCAAGCGGTAGCCGTCGGGATCCTCGATGGTGACGCCCCACTCGTCCCAGTAGGGGTTGGGCGACTCCACTCGCTTGCCTCCGTGCTGCTCCAGGCGGGCGATCAGATCGTCCGGGACCGGGCCGTCGGCATAGATCACCAGCAGGTCCTCCTCGGTGGGGCGGGGCTCGACCGGACGGGCGGCCTCGTGCACGAGCTCCAAGTGCCAGTCGGCGTCGGGCCAGCCGAGCATCAGCAGGTCGTGCTCCCCCGGTTCGCCCCCGCCCTCGGCCCGCCACACCACGTCTAGCCCGAGCCCCTCGCGCCAGAACCGCTCGGCCACCGCCAGGTCCCGGGAGGGCCGGGCGATGCGGATGTGGCTGCGACCGTTTACGGGCATGGTGACCTCTTCTCGTGGCGTCCTGGTCCGCGGCGGCCGCGCACCCGTGTCACAGCCTAGGAAGCCGGCCGCCGCATGACATCGGCCATCGGTCCTGCGCCCCGGGGCTCAGGCCTTGGTGTGCACGATCTGGATGAGATTGCCGCAGGTGTCGTCCAGCACCGCGGTGGTGAGCGGGCCCATCTCCGTCGGCTCCTGGGTGAACCGCACCCCGAGCCCGCGCAGCCGCTCGTACTCCGCCTGTACGTCGTCCACGGCGAACGAGGCGGCCGGGATGCCGTCCTCGACCAGCGCCGTCTTGTACGGCTGCACCGCCGGATGGCCCGAGGGCTCGAGGAGCAGCTCGGTCCCGTCGAGGGCCTCCGGCGAGACCACGGTCAGCCACCGGTCCGTCCCCACCGGGACGTCGTGCTTCTTCACGAAGCCCAGCACGTCGGTGTAGAAGGTCCGGGCCTTTTCCTGGTCGTCGACGAAGACGCTGGTGATGTGGATCCTCATGAGGCGCTCTCCGGAGTGTCGGGCCTGATCGAGAACGGGCGGCGGCCGTCCCGTTTTGACGGTACCGGTGAGCTGTGACATTCACCTGTTCCTGTGCGGTCCGGGCGGGGTATGCCGGATCTCACCTCGACGAGCGCGACGGAGGAAGAGCGATGGCACAGCTGCGACAAGAGGTCGATCCGGATGAGGCGGGGCTGGATCCGCGGGCGCTGAACGACATGGACCGGCACTTCACCCGACTGGTCGACGAGGGGCGGCTGCCGGGCTGTCTCGTGTCCCTCGCCCGGGGCGGGCGGGTCGCGCACCTCACGGCGTACGGCCTGCGGGACATCGCAGCCGGGCTGCCGGTCGAACCGGACACGCTGTGGCGGTTCTACTCCATGACGAAACCGGTCACCGCGGTCGCCGCGCTGCTGCTGGTGGAGGAGGGCCTGCTGTCGCTGGACGACCCGGTCGCCGACCATCTGCCGGCCTTCGCCGAGCCTCGGGTGTATGTCAGCGGCTCCGGGTCCGACGTGCGGACCCGCCCGGCCGACGGCCCCATACTCGTCCGGCATCTGATGAACCACACCTCGGGTCTGACCTTCGGCTTCTACCACACCCACCCCGTCGACGCCCTGTACCGCGCGGCCGGCCTGGAGTCGTCGGTGCCACCGGGCGCGGACCTGGCCGAGACCATCGACGTGTACGCGGGTCTGCCGCTGCAGTTCGAGCCGGGCACCGAGTGGAACTACTCGGTGGCCAGCAATGTCCTGGGCCGGATCATCGAGGTCGTGTCGGGGCAACGGCTCGACGTGTTCTGTGCGGAGCGGGTCTTCGGTCCGCTCGGTATGACGGACGCGGGTTTCCACGTCACGGACGAGCAGGCGCCCCGGCTGTCGGAGATGTACGGGGAGAAGGAGGGCGGCGGCATCGAGCCGATCCCGGGGCTGCCGCTGCGTGGCCGGCCGCGGTTCCTGTCGGGCAGCGGCGGCCTGGTGGCCTCCGCCCACGACTACCACCGCTTCATGGAGCTGCTGCGCCGCCGCGGCGAACTGGACGGCGTGCGGCTCCTCGCGCCCAAGACCGTGGACCTGATGACCCGCAACCATCTGCCCGACGGCGCCGACCTGCGCGCCTTCGGCAGCCGTCCCGCCCACGACGAGCCGGGGAACGACGGGGTCGGCTTCGGCCTCAACTGCTCCGTGGTGATCGACCCGTCCCGCACACTCGTGCCGTCCGGGCTCGGCGCGTACGGCTGGAGCGGCGTGGCGACGACGACGTTCTGGGTGGACCCGGGCCGCGACCTGACGGTGCAGTTCATGACGCAGGTGCGGCCCCGGTCCTCGCACACGGTGTTCCGGGACCTGAAGAGGCTGGTCCACGAGGCCCTGTCGGGCTGAGCCCCGCTACTGGTCGACGCGCAGCGTGAACTCGACTCCCTCCTGGGCGAGTTCACGCAGCCACTGCTCGGACCGGTCCGCCGTCTCGGCGGCGCGGTTCAGGCCCGGCGGCAGGGTGCCGTCCAGGACGTGGCGGACGCCCAGGGCGAGGGTGCGCGAGACACAGCGGGCCATGGCGCTCTCCCCCGCGTCACCCACCAGGTCCAGGAGGCAGCCGCCGGCCCAGGTCCGCCCCGTCTCGGCCCGTACCTCCAGTGACACGGCGAGAACGACCCGGTCACGGTCCGCCTCCGTCGTGGGATAGGCGGCGGCCAGCTCCCGGGCCAGGGCGGCGATCCGCGTGTCGTCGCCCCTCTTCAGCTCCTCGAAGACACCGTCCCAGGCCCGCAGCCAGCCCTCCAGACGCAGGGTGCCGCGTACGAACGTCCGCGGCGTCCAGGCGTCCGGCAGCTCGTACTGCGCGACGAACGGGAGGCTGTCGCGGTTGGGGTAGACCTCGAACGTCTCCCCTTCGACGACATGCCGCCGGGTCGCCTCCCACGGACGGCCGGCGACGGTCTCGGCACCGCCCTCGATGTAACGGGCCGGGGAGCGCAAGGCGTTGAGAACCCCCGCGGGTGCCCAGCTGAAGCGGTACGTGAAGTCGTTCGGGACGGCGGGGACACCGCCGCAGTACGAGGTGAGGGTGTACGAGGCGGGCGTCCCGTCGCCGATGGCGTCCCGGGCCCGGGCGACGAGGGCGTGCGCGAAGAGGTGGTCGATGCCCGGGTCGAGCCCGGCCTCGGTGAGGACGACGACCCCGGCCTTCTCGGCGGCGGGCACGTGATCCAGCACCGCCTGGGACACATAGCTGGAGCAGGCGAAGTGCGCTCCCCGCCCTACGCACTCGGCGAGCAGCGGCGCGTGCTCCGGCGTGGGAAGCATGGACACGACGACGTCGCCGGGGGCGAGTTCGGCGGCGAGCGCGTCCGGCGTGTACGCGCGGGGCTCGGCCCGTCCGGCGAGGCCCAGCCGGCCGAGGGCGTCGGCCGCGCGGCTCTCGGTGCGGTGCCAGAGCCGGACGCGCTCGGCGGTGTCGCACAGCGCGGCCAGTCCGCTGCCGGTGGAGAGGCCGGCGCCGATCCAGTGGACGGTGCCGCTCGCGGGGACCGGGTCAGTGCTCATCGGACTCCCCCTTTTTCGAGGCCGTGTTCACGGCAGGCCTGACGGAACCGGTCAAGGCAGCGTCCCCAGGGCCCGCCGACGCCGAAGTCGAGCAGCTGCGGATACAGGGCCGCCGAGAAGTCGGCGCTGGACTCCAGCGGCAGCAGGGAGGGGAGGTTGTCGATGGCGATCAGGTCGAGCGGGGGTGCGGCACGCAGCCGGCGCACGGGCTCGTCCCAGTCGGTGGTGTCGTCGTACACCGGAAGGACATTGAGCGGGGAGCCGACGTCGCAGGTCACGTCGCACAGAGTGCGCAGCCGGCGGTCCGGGGTGTCGAGGTCCCGCTCCCGGAGGAAGGGCGGGACGGGGGTGGTGGCGAGCACCGCGTTCACCATCACGTCGTGCTCCAGCAGGGCGCGGCGGTCCAGGTCGCGGGTCTCGGCGAGGTCCCAGCAGGTCGGGTCCGCGCCGGCGGCGGCGAACGCCACGCGGGCACCGCGGCCGCTGCGTCCCAGGGCGCCGATGACCAGGCCGGTGAACTCGGCGTCGTCGGCGGCGGGCTTCAGGGCTTCGTCCAGCTCCTCCTTGGTGGTGGGCGTCAGCGGTGCGCGCAACCGGCCGCGGTGCTGCAGCACCGCCAGAGCGGCGCCCAGATAGCCGGCCCAGAAACCGAAGGCGGCGAGGCGCCTCCCGGTGTCGTCGACCAGGTACTCCAGGTCGAACAGCGTCCCGCCCCCGGCCATGAACCGGCCCAGCTGGTCGGCCGCTCCCGGCTGGCCCTTGTAGGCGTGGCCGAAGAAAATGTGCCGGTGCGTCAGTTCAGCTGGGCCCGGGGGCAGTTCCTTCAGGCCGAGCACGACGGCGTCGGGCGGCGCCGTCACCCAGGAGCCCGCGGGCGCCACGCGACAGCCGGCCGCCTCGTACTCCTCGGTCGGGAAGACCCGCTGGGGGGACTCCTCGACGGTCAGTTCCACTCCGTTCCCGACGAGCCGCCGGGCATCGTCGGGCACGATCGGTGTGCGTCGCTCAGTCGTTCGGGCCTCGTGGCGCAGCCACAGATGGAGCTCGGTCATACCAGGTGGGCCTCCGGCGTGAGGCGTCGGCCGCTGAGGGCCGACGCTCAAGGGGCTGACGTCCACGAAGCGTACGCGGCCCGCTTCCGGGTCGCGCACGAATGCGCCCAGGTCACGCCGAGGAGAACCGGAGCCCGCCGGTGCGGGCGCCCGGCGCCTCAGGAGGAGCTGACCACCGCGTCCAGATGGGGCAGGTGGTGGTCGAGACGCTCCCGCTTCGTCCGCAGATAGGTGATGTTGTTCTCGCACGGCGGGATCAGCAGCGGCACCTGCTCGGCGACCTGGATGCCGTGGCTCACCAGCGCGTCACGCTTGCGCGGGTTGTTGGACATCAGGCGGACGGACCTCACGCCCAGGTCCTCGAGGATCCGGGCGGCCACCCCGTAGTCACGGGCGTCGACCGGAAGCCCCAGGGCGAGGTTGGCCTCGACGGTGTCCAGGCCCTCCGCCTGCAGGGCCATCGCGCGCAGCTTGGCGAGCAGGCCGATGCCACGGCCTTCATGCCCTCTGAGGTAGACCACGACACCGGCGCCCTCGGCGACGACCGCGCGCAGGGCGGCGTCGAGCTGGTCACCGCATTCGCAGTGCTGGGAGCCGAAGGCGTCGCCGGTCAGGCACTCCGAGTGCAGCCGGATGAGGACGTCGTCGGTGCCGATCTCGCCGTAGACCAGCGCGACCTGTTCGTCACCGCGGTCGTGGTCCATGTAGCCGATCGCCTGGAATTTCCCGTACACGGTGGGCAAGGGGGCATTGACGACGCGTTCCACGCCGGTCCGCTGCGGTGCCTTCTTGCCGAGTACGCCAATTTTGTCTGTCATGATTCTCGAGTTCCTAAGCAGAGACGAAAGGCCGTGACGTGATGAGTGATCTGGTGCCGGCGGACACCACGGAAGACGTACGGACGCGAGCTGCCGGCGTCTCACGGCAGGTCGCGGTGCTTCCCGTGGGGAGCTTCGAACAGCACGGCGCGTTTCTTCCGTTGGCGACCGACACGCTCGTCGCCTGTGCCGTCGCGCGGGAGATAGCCGGCGCGTATCCCGTGCACCTCCTTCCTCCGGTGACGATCTCGTGCTCGCACGAGCACGCGGCCTGGCCGGGGACCGTCAGCATCTCCTCGGTGACCCTTCATGCGGTGGTACGGGACATTGCGGCTTCGCTGCGCCGGTCCGGGGTCGACGCCCTGGTGGTGGTCAACGGGCACGGCGGCAACTACGTACTGGGCAACGTGGTTCAGGAGTCCTGCGCCCGCGGTGAGCGGATGGCGCTCTTCCCGGCCCCGGAGGACTGGGAGGAGGCTCGGGAGCGGGCGGGTGTGGTCACCTCGCTGCTCACCGACATGCACGCGGGGGAAATTGAAACCTCCATCCTTCTGCACGCTCATCCCGAAATGCTCCGACCCGGTTATGAGACCTCCGATTTCGTCGCTGACGACCGGCGTCATCTGCTCACCCTCGGCATGTCCGGCTATACCGATTCCGGTGTCATCGGACGGGCTTCGCTGGGTTCGGCGGAAAAAGGGAAGGAACTCCTGGCGAGCCTCGCGGATTCCTTCGGGGCGTATTTCTCGTTGCTGACCTCCGCGGACGACGGGGCTGACGGGTAGTCGTTCGCGACCGCGGCGGCCCGGGACCGGGCGCGCAAGCCCGTGTACCAGCGGGCGACGAGCACGATCAGGCCGGGCAGGCTCGCCACGAGGCTGAGCACCCCGTAGACGACCGCGACGGCGAGTCCCCGGCCGGCGCCCAGGCCCGAGGCGGCGAACGCCCAGGCGGTGACGCCCTCCCTCGGTCCCCAGCCGCCGACGTTCAGCGGCAGTCCCATCGCCAGCAGCGCGAGCACCGCGAGCGGCAGCAGGACGGCCACGGAGGCGGCGGCCCCGGCGACGCGGGCGGCGAGTACGAACATGGCCAAGTAACCTGCCAGAACGACCACGGAGGAGACAATGACTCCGGGCCCGTTGCGGCGGGACAGCAGCCCTTCGCGTGCCTCCGCGAGGACCCCGCGCAGCTTCCGGCCGCGACGTGAGGGCGCCGCCCGGTTCATGCGCAGGGCGAGGAGGACGGCGAGTGCGCCCACCGCGGCCAGCGCCGCGAGCGGGGCGATGTGCCGGGCCTCGGACAGCACCGGGGACGGCATGGTCAGCAGCACCACGGCCCCGACGGCGAACAGCGCGATCTGCCCGGCGGCCCGTTCGAGGACGACCGCCTTCACGCCCCGGCCCAGGTCCCCTTCGCTCTGCCCGTGCCGGACCGCCCGGTGCACATCGCCGAGGACGCCGCCGGGCAGGGCCGCGTTGAGGAACAGCGCGCGGTAGTAGTCGGCGACGGCCGGTCCGAACGGCAGCCGGATCCGGAGCCCCCGGGCCACGAGCGCCCACCGCCACGCGCTGAACACCGTGGTGACGAGCCCGATCCCGAGCGCCAGGAGCAACGACGTCCCGTCGATCCGGCTCAGCCCGTCCAGGAGGACGCCGGTGCCGAGCCGCCACGACAGCACAGCGAGGATGACGACTCCGGCGAGGGTGCCGAGATGCGTGCGGGCCTTGCGGGAGCCGAGCCGGGCCAGAGCGGTGCGGATCGGGCCGGGCGACGGGGAACCGGCGGGGGAGGGGGCCTCCGGTGCCGGAGCGTCGGGTTCCCCGAGCAGGCTCCCGCTGTCGCCGCTCCGGGGCAGCCGGTCGCTCTCGACGGTGCTCGGTCGCGGACGTGTCCCCGTCGCCTGGGGGCTCATGACGCTCCGCCCGCCGGGCGGCACAGGGCCAGGAGGTCGGTGTGGTGGACGGTGACGCGCAACTCGCCGGCGGCGCAGGCGGCCAGGCGTTCGGCCAGGTAGGCCTCGGCGCGACCGCGCAGGTCGGGGCGTTGCTCGACGGCGGCGCCGACCCAGCCGCGCAGCCACTGTTCGGTGAGCGCGGCCTGCTCGGGGCCGAGCCGCCAGGGGCTCGGGTGCAGCCGTACGGTCGCGCCGTGCCCGGAGAACGCCTCGGCCGCCGCCGTGACCGCGTCCGGGCCGAGCAGTCCGTCGCGGCGCTGGTGTTCGTTGAACGCCTGGGCGATCTCCGTGTCCAGCGGGTGGGAGGGGGTCAGTTCGACGCGCCCGGCGACGGACAGCGTCAGCAGGGCGGGGCAGCCGGCTCCGGCGCAGGCGGCGGCGAGGGTGCCGATCTCGTCGCGGGTGAGGACGTCCAGCAGCGCGGACGCCGTCACCAGGGACGCGCCCTGCAGGGCGTCGGGCGTGAGGCGGGCGACGTCACCGCGCCGCGTCTCCACCGAGACCCGGCTGCCGTCGGCGGCCGAGCGCGGTGAGGCGACGGCGGCGAAGTGCAGCAGATAGGGGTCGCGGTCGTGCAGGACCCAGTGCTGGGCACCGTCCAAGCGGGGGGCGAGCCAGCGGCCCATCGAACCGGTGCCGCAGCCCAGGTCGTGGATGGCGACGCCCGACTTGCCCGGCAGGTTGGCCAGCCGGATGCGCAGCGGGTCGAGCAGGTCGTGCGACCGCGCGGCGGCGTCGGCCGGCTCCCGCAGCTCCAGCCACTCGGGCGCGTAGCGGGGCGGATCGTCGGGGTCGGCCTCGCGCAGCTTCACGGTGGGCCGCGAGCCGGGTGTGCCGCTGGGTCCTGCGCCCGGGATGACGGCGCCCTCGGCGCCCGCCACGACGGCGTCACCCACCCACGCGATCACCGCGTCACCCGGCTTCGGAGCCGTGGCGTCCACCGGCTTGACGGCCTCTGCCGGCTCGGCAACCTCTCTGGGCCCGGGCTGCGTCGGAATCGCCCCGCTCTGCTGGGTCGTCGCCGGGTTCGTCATGCGGCCCTCCGGGGTTCGTTCGGAAGCCGGCGCAGTACCGCCGCCAGGCTCTGTGCGGTCGTGGCCCAGCCGTCGAGGGAGGCACGGCGACTGCGGGCGGCGGCCTTGAGACGACGCCGTACGTCCGCCTCGCCGAACCAGCCGCGCAGTTCGGCGGCGATGGCGGCGGGGTTCTCCGGCGGGACGAGGATGCCGGGCACACCGCCGTCGGGGGCGCGGCCGACCGCCTCGGGGAGCCCGCCGACGTCCGTGGCCATGACCGGGATGCCCCGGGCCAGTGCCTCGGTGACGGCCATGCCGTAGGTCTCGGCGTAGGAGGTGAGGACCATCAGGTCGGCGGTGGAGTAGCTGGCGTCGAGTGCGGCGCCCGACTTCGGGCCCGCCAGCTCCAGCCGGTCCTTAAGGCCGTGCTCGGCGATGAGGGACCGCAGATGGGCGACGTACTCGGGCTCCTGGGTGAGGCTGCCGACGAAGACGCAGCTCCACCGCAGGTCGGTCACCGTGGCCAGCGCCTCCACCAGCCGGTGCTGGCCCTTGCGCGGGGTCACGGCGGCGACGCACAGCAGTCGCGAGACACCGTCGGTGCCGGGCGCGAGGGGCGCGATGTCGGCGCCAGGGGCGGCGACGTGGACGCGCTCCGGGGGAAGGCCGTGGTGGGAGACCAGGCGGCGGACCGCCCAGTCGCTGGTGGCGATGACCGCCGGCACGGCCCGCAGCACCGCCCGCTCCTTGGCGTCCAGTTCGGCGGCCACGACCGGGTCGAGCCCCGTCTCGTCGCCGAGCGGGAGATGGACGAGGACGGCCATGCGCAGCCGTTCCGCCTCCGGCACGACGATCTCCGGGACCCCGCAGGCCACCAGGCCGTCGAGCAGGACGACGGCACCGTCCGGCAGCGCGCTCAGGGCGCGGGCCAGTTCCGTACGGGCCGCCGCTCCGGGCCGGGGCCAGTCGCCGGCGACGGCGTGCTTGGTCACCTGCCAGCCGAAGCCGGGCAGGTCCAGGCAGACGCGCCGGTCGTAGGCGTTGCCGCCGCTGGGTGCCGCCGGGTCGTCGATGCCGCCCGGGAGCACGAAGTGCACGGTGCGCAGGGACATGGGGATGATCTCGGCGTTCTTCAGGGCGGTGTGCTGCACCGGAACATAGTTCAGGCGTGCCGGTCCGGTCTGGCCGGGCCGCTCGATGGTCGTGTCGGTCACAGCGCACGCTCGTAACTCGCCCAGGCGATGTGCGACTCGTGCAGGGTGACGGACAGGGCCGCGATGCCCTTGGCGCCCTCGCCCAGCGCCCCCTTGTGGATGCGCTCGGCGAGCCGGTCGGCGATGACCTTGGCGAGGAACTCCGTGGAGGTGTTGACCCCCGCGAAGTCGGGTTCGTTGTCGAGGTTGCGGTAGTTCAGCTCGCTGACAACGGCCCCGAGTTCCTGGGTGGCCAGCCCGATGTCGACGACGATGTTGTCCTCGTCCAGCTGTTCGCGCCGGAACGTGGCGTCCACGAGGAACGTGGCCCCGTGCAGGCGCTGCGCCGGTCCGAAGACGTCGCCACGGAAGCTGTGGGCGATCATGATGTGATCGCGGACGGTGATGCTGAACAACGGACGACCCTCCAGGTGCGGCGCGTCTGCTCCCCCGCTGTCGGCTGCCGGGGATGCCGGGTAATACGGCTCCTTGCCTTCCCCTGTTCAGCCTCCGCTACGTCTTTTCTCAGGTCAGGCGCTCTCGTCGTACCGATGTCGTACCGGATGGAACGAATCGTCAGCCGATGCGCCAATCGCGCTCGTCGTACGGGTTACGCACTTCGGTCGTAGCTGACGCGGTGGCACAGCGCGGGAATCTCGCCCGAGGCGAGCCTCGGCAGCACGTCCGGCAGCTCCTCGAAGGCCGATTCGCCGGTGACGAGGGCGTCGAGCGCCGGGTCGGCGAGCAGGTCGAGGGCGACGGCGAGCCGGTCGGCGTAGCTGCGGTTCGGACGGGCCGGGGAGACGGTGCCGACCTGGCTGGAGCGGATGACGAGCCGCCGGGAGTGGAAGGCCTCGCCGAGCGGCAGGCTGATCCTGCGGTCGCCGTACCAGCTCAGTTCCAGCACGGTCCCCTCGGCGGTGAGGAGTTCCAGGGACCTGGCCAGTCCCTGCTCGGTGGCGCTCGCGTGGACGACCAGGTCGCACTCGCCCAGGGCGTCCGCGGGGGTGGCGAAGCCGACGCCCAGAGCCTTGGCGATGGCGGCACGGGACGGGTCGGCGTCGACCAGCTGGACGCGGACGCCGGGGAACCGGGCGAGCAGCGCGGCCACCGAGCAGCCGACCATGCCGCCGCCGACCACGGCGATCCGGTCGCCGACCAGGGGCGCGGCGTCCCACAGGGCGTTGACGGCGGTCTCCACGGTCCCGGCGAGCACGGCCCGTTCGGCCGGCACGGCGTCCGGTACGGGTGTGACGGCCCGGGCCGGGACGACGTACCGGCTCTGGTGCGGATAGAGGCAGAACACCGTACGGCCGGCGAGTTCCCCGGGCCCTTCCTCCACCACGCCGACGTTGAGGTAGCCGTACTTCACGGGGCCCGGGAAGTCGCCCTCCTGGAACGGTGCCCGCATGGCCGTGTGCTGGCTCACCGGCACACCGCCGCGGAAGACGAGCGTCTCCGTGCCGCGGCTCACACCGGAGTACAGCGTGCGGACCAGCACCTCGCCCTCGCCGGGTTCCGGCAGGGTGACGTCCCGGATCTCCCCTCGCCCAGGCGAGTCGATCCAGAACGACCGTGCGGTGTGCTTCATCGAAGTCCTCCTGAACGATCGGGAAGCTGCTTGCGTACCGAGGGGTGCACAGGCCGCGCACAAAGTAGCGGCGTTGATCGACTCTGTCACACGGCCGGAGGGTGTTCGGTGGCCCTGAACAACACTTACGACGCGAGGCTCGTCCAGCAGGAGACCGCCCTGGGGGCGGGAGTGCAGGTCCTGCTGCTCGCCCTGATCGGAACGGCGATCGGGATGGGCCCGGCGGGCTGGCTGACCGGCCTCGCGTTCGCCCTGGCCACCTGGGCGGTGCTCTCCCGGGCCCTGCACCGTTCCCGGCTGCGGTCCTTCGGTGCGGCCAACCGGGTCACCCTCGGCCGCGCCACCCTCGTCGGCGGGGTCACCGCCCTCGTCGCGGACTCCTTCCAGAGCTCGCCGCCCGTGTCGCTGTTCGTCGGCCTGACGGCCATCGCCCTGATCCTCGACGGCGTGGACGGCAAGGTGGCCCGCCGCACCGGCACCTCGACGGCCCTGGGCGCACGCTTCGACATGGAGGTCGACGCGTTCCTCATCCTGGTGCTGAGCGTGTACGTGTCGATGGAGCTGGGCCCGTGGGTGCTGCTCATCGGCGGTATGCGGTACGTCTTCGTCGCCGCCGCGCGGGTCTGGCCCTGGCTGACCGCCGCCCTCCCGCCGAGCACCGCCCGCAAGACGGTCGCGGCTCTCCAGGGCGTGCTCCTGCTGGTGGCGGGCGCCGATCTGCTGCCGTACGCGGGCAACTTCGGGGTCGCCGCCCTGGCCCTGGGCCTGCTGGTGTGGTCGTTCGGGCGTGACGTGATGTGGCTGTACCGGACCTCGCGGGTCGAGGAGACCGCGGCCCGGCGGCAGGTGCGGGAACTGGTCGCGAGCTGACGCCTCGGCCGGTCAGGCCTCGAACCGCCTTCGTGCCGTCTCGATATGACCGAGGTACTGGTGGGTCCAGCCGCAGAGCAGGTCGACCGTGGCCCGCAGGGCCCGGCCCGGCTCGGTGAGCGTGTACTCGACCTTCGGCGGCACGGTGGGGTGCACCTTCCGGTCGACCAGGCCGTTGCGCTCCAGCATCCGCAGGTTCTGGGTGAGCATCTTGTGGCTGACGCCTTCGACCTCGTCGCGCAATTCGCCGAAGCGCAGCGTGCGTTCGCCGAGGGCCTCGATGATCAGCAGCGCCCACTTGTTGGCGACGTCCGAGAAGATCTCGCGCGCCAGCGAGTCCGCCCGCCGCAGATCCGCGTCCGCGGGCAGACCGCTCAACTCCTGCTTGGTCACCATCTGGTTCCCCAGTCACCGAAAAGTGCGTTATTCCAGGTCGGCGGTCACTCTCCTACAGTTCCTGAGTAACCGCAAGAGAGCACGTGGTCGCGTGCTCGGCGGAAGGAACGGAAGGACAGCAACTGTGACGACTCCCGATGTCTACGACCACGCCATCCCGGCCGAGACCCACTTCGGCTACGCGCAGGCGATCAGGTCCGGCGACCTCATCCATGTCTCCGGGCAGCTCGCGTTCGACGATGCGGGCGGCTTCCACCCCGAGGACGACGTGGCCGGCCAGCTCCAGCAGACCTACGTCAACATCGACAAGGTCCTGGCCCACTACGGCGCCACGCGCAACCAGGTCGTCTCCCAGACGCTGTACGCGGTGGACCTGGTGCGCCACGCCGAGGCGGTGGCGCAGGCCAACCGGGCGTACTTCGGCACCCACCGCCCGGTCGCCACAGCCCTCGGCGTCACCGAGCTGACCTTCCCCGGGCAATTGGTCGAGATCAGCTGTGTGATCGACACCAAGCTGCCCGCGTGAGAGAGCTCAGCGACGCGTCCCGATACCCACCAGGGTCCGCTCGTACGGGTCGAGGACGACGCCCCGGACCTTGGTCGACACGCCGGCGATGATCTGCTGGTGGGCCAGCGGCACGACGGCGTCCGTACCGAGGATCGCGGCCTCGGCGGCCATGGCGGCGTTCTGTCGCTCGCCGGTGCCGTCGGTCCCGTCGGCCTTGGTGACCGCCCGGTCGACGTTCTTGTCGCAGAGCAGGGCCAGGTTGTAGCTGCCGTCGCAGGTGTAGTCGCTGCCGAGGACGCCGACGGGGTCGCCGGTGTCGAGGAGGCTGTTGCGGGCGCCGATGAAGGCGTCGAACTTCCCGGCGAGGGCGTCGCTCTCCAGCCGTGAGTACTCGCGTACCTCCAGCTTCACCTTGAAGCCGGCCTTCTCCAGTTGCTGCTGCACCACCTGGGCGGTCTCGGGCAGCTCGGGCCGGTTGTCGTAGGTGGCGAGGGTGATCTGCTCACCGTCGGGCTCGACGGCCTCCGCGCGCCCGGCCGGCTTCACCCGCTTGCTCTCGGCCCAGGTGACGGCGGGACCGTAGATGCCGGCGCCCGGGTCGGCGTACCCCTCGAAGACGCCCTTGACGATGGTGGAGGAGTCGACCGCCTCGCGCGCGGCGGCACGCAGCTTCGGGTCCTTGAAGGGACCGGTTCTGGTGTTGAGCTGCAGGCTGGTGGTGCGGGTGGTGCCGGCTTCCTTCAGGGTCGCCTTGTCGAGCGTGGCGGCCTGGGCGACGGGGATCGCCTCGGCGATGTCGACGTCGCCGGTGCGGACCGCGTTGGCGCGTGCGGTGCCGTCCTTGACGAAGCGGGCATCGACGCCGGAGGCCTGGGCACGACCTCCCCAGTAGTCGTCGAACCGGTCGAGGGTGGCGGACCCGCCGCCGTTGACCTTCGTGATCTCGAAGGGGCCGGTGGCGGTTCCGACCGGATCGGGGCTGCCCTTCTCTCCGTACGCCTTCGGGGAGAGGATCGCGAGGCTCGGGCTGGACAGCCGCATGGGCAGGACGGGATCGGCGGCTGCCGTGGTGATGCGCAGGCCGCGGTCGCCGTCCGCCTTCACGTCGAACGAGACGCCGGCGAGGGCGGCGGGCGCGGGCTTCGCCTTCGTGGCGCGGGTGAGCGCCGCGGCCACGGCGGACGGGGTGACGTCCGGGCCGTCCTGGAACGTGGCCTCACGCAGTGTGAATCGCCAGGTGCGGTCGTTTTCGCGGCGCCAGGACTCGGCGAGCGCGGGGGCCGCGGCGCCGTTGGCATCCAGCGCGGTCAGGCCCTCGGTGACGCCGAGGCGGCTGAGGAGGGTGGCGTCGGCTCCGTACGGCGAGAAGTTCTCGGCGGGCGGGAAGGCGAGGGCGACACGCAGCCGGGAGCCCGACTGCCCACCGTTCGACGACGACTCCCCTCCCGGGGAGGCGAAGCAGCCGGCCAGGCACGGGACAAGGACAAGGGCGGCGAGGAACCTGGGGCGGCTCTTGATGCTGTGGGGACGCACTTGCACAGCATATGCACCAAGGAGCGCGAGCGATCGGCCGGGTGAGCCGGGCCCCGGCCAGAGAGCAAGTCCCATATGGCCCAAGCAATTTGACAGTGACGGCGATCACTCCTTAAACCTAACCACATGACATCCGTTTTCAAAAAGGTGGGACGGCCGTGAGGATCGCGTTCGTCGGCAAGGGCGGCAGCGGCAAGACCACACTGTCGGCACTCTTCTCCCGCCACCTGGCACGCTCCGGCGCCCCGGTCCTCGCCGTCGACGGCGACATCAACCAGCACCTGGCCGAGGCACTCGGCGGGCTGGAGAAGTCCGCCCCTCCCCTGGGCGCCCACCTGTCCTCGATCAAGAACTTCCTGCGCGGCACGAACCCCCGCGTCTCCTCCCGCGAGGCGATGATCAAGACAACTCCCCCAGGACGCGGCTCCCGCCTCCTGCGCCCGCTCGGCGACGACGAACTGCACGCCCGGCACGTCGGCCGCGCGGGCGGCGTACCCCTGATGGTCACGGGCGAGTTCGACGAGTCCGACCTGGGCGTGGCCTGCTACCACTCCAAGCTCGGTGCGGTCGAGCTCTACCTCGGCCACCTGCTGGACGGCCCCGGCGAGTACCTCGTGGTCGACATGACGGCAGGCGCGGACGCCTTCGCCTCCGGCCTGTTCGCCCGCTTCGACCTCACCTTCCTGGTGGCGGAACCCACCCGCAAGGGCGTCTCGGTCTACCGCCAGTACCGCGACCACGCCCGCGAGTTCGGCATCCGTGTCGCGGTCATCGGCAACAAGGTGACCGGCGAGGAAGACCTTCTCTTTCTGAAGGAGGAGGTCGGCGATGACCTGCTGACCCACCTGATGCACTCGCCGTGGGTCCGGGCGGCGGAACAAGGACGCACGGAGCCGGGGCCGGACCCCCTGGCATCCCTGGAGCCGCACAATCGCCACGCGCTCACCGTCCTCCGCGAGACGGTCGACTCCCACCGACGCGACTGGGACCGGCTGTACCAGCACGCCGTGGAGTTCCACCTGCGCAACGTCCGGGCCTGGGCGGACGCGCGCACGGGAGAGGAACTGGCGGCGCAGGTGGATCCGGACTTCGTCCCGGGGCCGGCCGCCCTGCGCTGACTCATCCCACCGGCTACTCGATCCCCGTGGCATCGAGTAGCCGGACCACGTCCTTTCGCCCGTACCCGACCAGTCGGGCGCGGTCGGCGGCCATCAGCACCAAGTGGGCGACGATCTGCGCCGCGTATCCGTTCTTGGTGTCCGCGTCGAACCATTCCTGGGGCTTCTCCACACCCAGGCTGTTCATCACCAGCCCGTGCTCTCGGCGGACCTCCGCGACGGTAGCGGCGACCGCTCCCAGGAGCGTCTTTCCCGGCCGCTCGCACTCCAGGGCGAAACACCCCCAGTCGACCGGCACGCACCCTTCCGGCGGACGCGCCCGCAGCCCCGCATACCGCTCGTCCCCGAACCCGGTGGCCCGGAACTCGTCGTGGACCAAGGAGAACTGATGGAACCCGGGCGGGACCGGAGGGGGTGCAGGCGTGTACTCCCACCCGGCGTCCTCGTACAACTGCCGCTTGACCTCCTCCTCTTCGGCATGTGTCACGGTGAAGCCGTTCGCCTCGTTGCGCCCGGTCGTCGTGCCGTCGGGGTTGCGGTGGAAATGAAGGCCCATGGTGTGCTCCCACTGCGTGATGACAATGGACGAGAATTCCCCGTCACCAGCTCGAACGGCCCGCGAAGCCGGCCCGTGCCCACCCCTCCACAGCATCACCCGATCGCGTGAAACAGACGGCGCGGGAACTGGTCGGCTTCGCGGGATCGGCGGTTGCCGCGCTCCGGCTGACCGGTACCCGGCAGACCGCGAACTCCCAGTCCGGACGTCGTCGTTGACCTACGGTGACGTCATGACGACGAAGCCTCTCCCCCACCTCACCCCGACCGGCACCTGCTGGTGCGGATGCGCCAAGAAGGTCGGCGCCGGATCCTTCTTCGCCCCCGGTCACGACAAGGTGGCCGAAGCGGCGCTGCTGGCAGTCGAGTACGGCTCCTCCGTGGCCCAGTTGCTGCACGGACACGGATACGGTCCGGGACATTCGGTGAGCACCCGTGCCGTGTCCGAGGGCGTGTGGCAGAGGTGCTCGTCCTGCGACTACGCCGGCGCCCCGGCGAGCATCGCCAACCACACCAGGCGGGCGCACTCCACCGCGATCGCCGACCAGGTCTGAGGATCGGCGAACGATGACCGGGGCGACACCGGCCGGCGCTCCGCTCCAGAGCAGGCGGTGCGGCATCACGGTGGCCGCGCGCGTGGGCCGGGGTCCTCTCCCTTCCTTGCCGGAACGGGAGAGGCCCGGCGGAGCGCTACCGCACCGTCGTCACGACCGGCGCCGGCGCATAGCCGGTCGGCCGGGTCGTGAAGGTGCCACGCCCCTGTGTGCGGCTGCGCAACCGGGTCGCGTAGCCGAAGAGTTCGGCCAGCGGCACGGTGGCGGTGACGACCGCCGCGCTCGCCCGGGTGACCGAGCCGGTCACCCGGCCGCGCCGGGCGGCGAGGTCGCCGAGCACGCCTCCCACCGCGTCCTCGGGCACGGTGACCGTGACCTCGACGACGGGCTCCAGGAGGAGCATCGCGCAGGCGCGCAGGGCCTCGCGCAGGCCGAGTCGCCCGGCCGTGCGGAACGCCGTGTCCGAGGAGTCCTTCACATGGGTCGCCCCGTCGGTGAGCGTGACGCGCAGCCCGGTCACCGGGTGGCCGCCGAGCGGCCCTTCGGCGAGGGCGTCACGGCAGCCGGCCTCGACCGCCCGGACGTACTCCTGCGGCACGCGCCCGCCGACGACCGCCGAGCGGAACGCGAAGCCGTCCTCGTGCGGCTCCACATCGAGGACGACATGGGCGAACTGCCCCGCCCCGCCGTCCTGTTTGACGTGCCGGTACACCAGTCCGGACACACCCCGGGCGACCGTCTCGCGGTAACTGACCCGGGGGCGGCCGATGCTGACGTCCAGGCCCAGCTCGCGCCGGAGCTTCTCCACCGCCACCTCCAGGTGCAGTTCACCCATGCCCGACAGCACCGTCTGCCCGGTCTCCGGGTCGGTCCGCACGACCAGCGAGGGATCCTCCTCGGTCAGCCGTGCGAGCCCGGAGGCCAGCCGGTCGGTGTCGCCGGCCCTGCGCGATTCGACCGCGACCGAGACCACGGGCTCGGGCACGCCCGGAGGCTCCAGGACGAGCGGGGCGTCCGGAGCGCACAGGGTCGAGCCGGCGCGGGTGGACTTCAGTCCGACGACGGCGACGATGTCGCCGGCGACCGCCCGGTCCAGCGGGGCGTGCCGGTCGGCCTGGACACGCAGGATCCGGCCGATCCGCTCGGTGCGCCGCGCGCTCGCGTCCCACAGGGTGTCTCCCTTCTCGATCGTTCCCGAGTAGATCCGCAGGTAGGTCAGCCGGCCTGTGGGGGTGGCGTGCACCTTGAAGGCGAGGGCGGCCGGCGGTGCCGCCGGGTCGGCGGGCCGCTCCTGTTCCTCACCGTCGTCGGTGCCGCGGACCGGCGGCACGTCCAGCGGCGAGGGCAGATAGGCCACGACCGCGTCGAGCAGCGGTTCGACACCGCGGTTGCGGTACGCCGAGCCGCACAGCACGACCACACCGTCGCCGTCCCGGGTCAGGTCCCTAAGCGCCGAGGAAAGGGTCCGCTCGCCGAGGGTGCCCGTGTCGCAGTACTCCTCCAGCGCGCCCGGATGGAGTTCCGCCACGGCCTCCTCCAGCGCCCGGCGGCGTGCCAGGGCCTCGTCCCGGAGGCCGTCCGGGACCGCTGCCTCCTCGCAGTTGTCATCGTCGGTCCACAGCAGCGCGCGCAGGCGTACGAGGTCGACGACGCCGGTGAAGGTGTCCTCCGCGCCGACGGGCAACTGCACGACCAGCGGGGCCGGGTGCAGCCGCTCCCGGATCGACGCCACGGCCGCGTCGAGGTCGGCACCGGCGCGGTCCATCTTGTTGACGAACGCGATCCGCGGTACGCCGTGCCGGTCGGCCTGCCGCCACACCGACTCGCTCTGCGGCTCCACCCCGGCCACCGCGTCGAACACGGCCACCGCGCCGTCGAGCACCCGCAGCGCACGCTCCACCTCGTCGGCGAAGTCGACGTGCCCCGGGGTGTCGATCAGGTTGATCCTGTGACCGTCCCAGGCGCAGCTCACCGCCGCGGCGAAGATGGTGATGCCCCGGTCGCGCTCCTGCGGGTCGAAGTCCGTGACGGTCGTGCCGTCGTGGACCTCTCCGCGCTTGTGCGTGGTTCCGGTGGCGAACAGGATCCGTTCGGTGACGGTGGTCTTGCCGGCGTCGACGTGGGCGAGGATGCCGAGGTTGCGGACGGCGGCGAGCGGGTTGTGGTTGGTGCGCACGGCCCATGGCCTTTCGAGGCGTTCAGGAAAGGGGCAGCGCGATTTCCGGGCGAGGCAGGTGTGGTGACACACGTCCGCTTCGGCTCACTGACGCTATGTCAGCGAGCCGAAGCAGGCGCTGTTCAGTCGTTCGTCCCGGTCATCCGGCGCCGGCCGCGCAGCGGGCACCGGAGCGACGAGGACACGAGGATCACCTCGTAGCGCGACAGGGAGACGGCGGCAGCGGTGTGGTCACGCATGGCGGTCTCCCTTCATTCGTCACGTCAGTGCGCACCGCTCACATCGTGGGCGGCGCCGGTACTCGGTGAGTGTAGGGAGGTCGGCGGGGAGCGGGCCAGGGATTATTCCGGCGGGGTCGGGGTGTCGTGGGTCCGGTACATCGCCTGGACGTCCAGCTCCAGTTGGACCGTCGGCCCGACCACCGCGATGCCCCGGGCCAGCATGGTGCGCCAGTTGAGGGTGTAGTCCTCGCGGTGCAGTTCCGCCGTCGCCAGGGCCGCGCAGCGCAGCTCCTGCCCGTAGCCGCCGTTCACCGTGCCGAGATACGTGGTGTCGAGCGAGACGGAGCGGCTCACGCCGTGCATCGTGAGGGAGCCCAGCAGTGACCACTTGCTGCCGCCGCGATAGGCGAAGCGGGTGCTGTTGAAGTCGATGTACGGGAAACGTTCGACGTCGAGGAAGTCGGCGGACCGCAGATGGTTGTCGCGGGTGGTGTTGCCGGTGGTGATGCTGGAGGCGTCGATGCGGACGGACACGCGGGAGGCCGTCATGTCCTGCGCGACCTGGATCCCGCCGTCGAAGCGTTCGAAGCGGCCGTGGACGTTCGCCATGCCGACGTGCTTGGCGATGAACCGGATCGCGGTGTGCGGCGGGTCGAAGAGCCATGTTCCGGGCGCCGGCAGCTGGAGCGCCTCGGCCGGCTGCAGCCAGACGCGCTCGGTGGGCGTCGACGTACCCGTGCCGATCTCGATCGTCTCGCGGTGTGGCCGCAGACCCTCCGCCGCGACCAGCAGGCTGTACCGGCCGGGCGGCAGCGCGGCGAGGAAGTAGCCGTACGGGTCGGTCGTCCCGCGGACGGCGACACGGTGGGTGTCCAGGGCGGTGACGGTGACGTCCGTGCCCGCCAGGGGCGAGCCCATCGGGTCCACGACTTCACGGGCCACGGCACCGGCGCCGGACGGAAGGGGGAGCGCGAGGCCCGCCGCCGCGGCGGAGGCGCCCTTGAGCCGCCGTCGCCGGAGCAGTGCGAGGGCCATGATGTTCACCTTTCATCAGGTGGCACGGCCGTCCGCAGCGGTTCAGCGCACGCCGACGGCCGCACCCTGTTGCGGTCACACCCCCTTTTCGATCTTGCGGCACCGGGCGCCGGGACGGGTGTCTCAATACGAGACAGTCAGGGCTGATTCCGGAAAACGTCGGCGTGTTCGCCGGTCCACTGGGCGAAGGTGCGGGCCGGGCGGCCGGTGACCTTCTCGACGGTGCCGGACACCGTGCGGCCCACCTCCGGGGTGTTCCCGTATGCCTCGAGCAGGAAGCCGATCACGTCCTCGGGGAGGAACGCCGCCCGCCACCGGGCGACGGCCTCCTCCTCCGTCAGCTCGACCAGGGCGATCTCCCGGCCAGCCGCGGCGGCGACGGCCGTCACCTTGTCGCCGACGGTGAGCACTTCGGGGCCGGTGATCACGTACTCCTGGCCCGCGTGGCCCTCCTCCGTGAGCGCGACCGCGGCGACGGCGCCGATGTCGCCCTCGTGGACCATGGCACTCAGCCGTGCGACGAACGGCTCTCGTACCTCGCCCGCCGTCTGGATGCCGTCCGCCCACTCCAGGGCGTTGGCCATGAACTCGACGGGCATGAGCACAGTCCAGCTCATTGCGTCGTCGCCGCGCACCGCGTCCTCCAGCGGGGTGGGACCGCCGCCGTGCAGCACGGTGATCCGGCGGACACCGGCCGAGCGGGCCAGTTCCAGGATCCTGGGGCCGGTCTCCAGCGGGGTGAAGGCGGCTCCGCCGAAGGTGATCAGGTGGAGTCCGGTGATCCCCTCCAGGGCGGGGGCCAGGCTGCCAGGGTCGGTCAGGTCGCCCTCGACGACCTCGACACCGTCCGGGAAGACGGCGTTCGCGGCGTCCCGCGTAAGGGCACGGACCGCGTGGCCACGGGCGAGCAGTTCGGCGACCACGTGGCGGCCGACGGTTCCGGTGGCACCGGTGACAAGAATCTTCTGCGTCTGCGTCATGCCACGACCGTAGGAACCCTTGCGGTCACCTTCTGTCCGCGAACTCACCGCTGCGAGGGCGGACTCGGCCTCAGCCGGCCGTCATGGCGCGGCGGACGCTCTCGCGGAGCAAGGTACGCCGCTGCTCATGCAGTTCGGGGGGCTCCTGCGCGGTCGCGGCGTAGACATTGCTGACCGGCGACCAGGCCATGGACATGGCGATCACCATGGCCATCACGTCGAACGGGTCTCCCCGGCGCACCAGGCCGGCGGCTTGCGCCTCCGCGATGGCGCGCAGTTTGTGATCTTCCAGGCGGTCGGGGTCGTCGACCAGATGGCCGGCCGGGCGACGCTCCAGGCGTGCCCAGGTGGCCAGCCGGATGAGGTCGGGGCGGCGGAGATACTCGTCGTAGAGGCGTACGGCCCAGTCCGCGAGGTCGGCGGCGTCGATCGGGACGACGTTCACGATCCGCTCCAGCGAGCCGAAGAAGATGGCGTCGAAGAGCCCCTCCTTGCTGCCGAAGTAGGCGTAGAGCTGCGCCTTGTTGGTGCGGGCGGCGGCCACGATCCGTTCGACGCGCGCGCCGGCGATCCCGTGCTCGGCGAACTCCTGGGTGGCCACATCGAGGATGCGCTGGTACGTCGCGGCTCCGCGCGAGGTCAGGGGCTGATCAGCCATGCCCCCACGCTATCAAACAGAACAGTTTGTTTGCCTGGCGGACGGGATGACCCTAAGCTCGAATAGACCAACCGGTCTGTCTATGGTCTGTCTATGGGGAGGCGTCATGAGGAACACCGTTGGCTGGCAGGTGGAAGGTCCGTCACCGACACTGCGGCGGGTGCCACTGGAACGACGCGATCTGCGCCCCGACGACCTCGCGGTCCGGGTGGACTACTGCGGTGTCTGCCACACGGATCTGCACGCCGTCAGTTCAGATCCGCACGCCGTCAGTTCGCGGGACGGCGACGGAGGCCGACGCCTGGTGCCGGGCCACGAGTTCACCGGCGTGGTGACCGAGACCGGCCCCGCGGTCACCCGCTTCTCCGTCGGCGACCCGGTCGCGGTCGGCAACATCGTCGATTCGTGCGGCGCGTGCGCCATGTGCCGGGCCGGCCACGAGAACTTCTGCCACGCCTTCCCGACCCTGACCTACGACGGCACCGACCGCCACGACGGATCGACCACACTCGGGGGCTACTCCCGCGAGTACGTCGTCCGCGACCGCTTCGCCCATCCGCTTCCCGCCACGCTGGATCCGGCCGCCGCCGCTCCCCTGCTCTGCGCCGGGATCACGGTCTGGGAGCCGCTGCGCGCCCTCGGTGCGGGGCCTGGGACCAGCATCGCGGTGGCGGGACTGGGCGGGCTCGGCCACCTCGCGGTCAAGCTGGCCGTGGCGCTCGGCGCGGACACCTCGGTGATCAGCCGGTCACCGGACAAGGCCGACGACGCCCGTCGTCTCGGCGCCCGCGGTCTCATCGTCTCCACGGACCCGGAGCAGATGGCCGGCGCCCGCGACCGGTTCGACGTCGTCATCGACACCATCGCCTCCCCGCACGACCTCGGCCCCTACCTGCGCCTGGTCGCGATGGACGGGACGCTCAGCCATCTCGGGCACCTGGGACCCGTCACCGTGGAGACCCTCGACCTGCTCATCGGACGCAAGAAGCTCAGCTCCGCGGGCAGCGGCGGCATGCCCGCCACCGTCGCCATGCTGGACTTCTGCGCCGAGCACGGCATCACCGCCGACATCGAACTGCTGCCCTCGGCACGGGTGAACGAGGCCCTCGACCGTCTCCGGCGAGGCGACGTCCGCTACCGCTTCGTGCTCGACATGTCCGACCTGGACTGAACGGTCTCCTCCCGAGCTCGCAGCTCCCCGTGGAGCCGGGCGAACACCGCGCACACCAGCGGCATGGCCAGCGGAGGCAGCAGGAGAAGGGCCACGGCCGTGGGCAGGATCAACACGAGCACGCCGGTGATCCACACATTGTCGTCGCTGAGCCACAGCATGCCGAGTCCGGCGAAGTGGGCGAGAGGACCGGCCACGTACCGGGCGAGCCAGAAGACAAGCACGGCGGCCGCGGTGACCAGCGCGCCCACGCCGAGGGTGCGCCGTCGTGCACGGCGGGTCAGCACCCAGGAGCGGTACAACGCCGCGAACGGGGAACGGCGCTCCAGCACCGTCTCGGCGGTGGCCAACGCCAGGCGGGCGTAGAGCAGCGGGCCGAGACACCCGACGGCGATCGGCAGCACCCAGCCCACCAGCGTGTACTGCGGGGACGCGGTCTCGTTCAGGGGTGTCGGCTCGACGCCGGGCACCTCGCGGCTCTCGACGAGGGCCCACAACATCAGGCCCATCGCCACCACGGCGCCCACAGCCACCCCGGTCAGCGCGTTGACCACGACGGCGGCGGCAAAACGCCGACGGGTGCGCCGCCACAACTCGCGGACGGCCAGCGGCCCGCCCTCGCGCCTGGCGTGAGAGTCGCCGACGGCGTACGCCGCGTGCAGGACGGAGACGACGAGGAGTCCCAGGGCGAACAGCAGCAGCGTCACCACGAGACCGACGCTCCTGAGCGGGTCCATGCCGCCGTCGGCGTAGGCCACGTAGGAGTCCTCGTTGGCTATGTTGCGGTCCGCGTAGTCCCGGACGTTCTCGAAGGCGTCCCAAGCCGCCGCGAATCCGCCGGCCAGGATCGCGCAGCCGAGCACGACGGTCAGGGCGGACACGAGCAAGGTGAAGCCGTACAGCGCGCGGCGGTGGCGTCCGAGGACGTCGAGCGCCCCGCCGATGCCGTCGGTCGACTGGATTCCGTCGCGCGCCATGACCTGGACTGACCTCCGTATGGATCTGTGGGGACAAGATCCAGGACGTCGCGGCGGGCACGTGGGGTTCCCGGGGGCCTTCCCGGACAGGCCTATGCGGGCCGGCATCGGTCCCGGGCCTCGGGGCGCTGGCGGAAGCCGGCCGCCTTGTACGTGGCCACGGCGCCCGCATTGGAGCTCGGGGTGCAGACGAGCGCGCTCGAAGAGCCCAGTTCCTGGAGCGCGGCCGCCGCGGCGACGGTGATCGCCTTGCCGTAGCCCTGACCGCGATGTTCCCGATGCACGCCCATCGGTTCGAGCAACCCGGGCCTGCCCGGCCCGGCCGACCACACCGTCACCGCCGCCACCGCGTCGCCCCGGTCGTCGTAGGCGACGAGACACCGGGCGTCGGCGTACGGCGCCCCGGCCGCCATCGCGTGCCAGTGCTCGTCCGTGAATTTCGACCCGTCGAACGACGCCCGCTGCACGGCGGACCGCACCCGCGCCCGCTCCGGCCCGACCACCTCGATGCGCACACCCGGGTCCTGCACCGGCTCCGCGAGGTCGCGGCGCAGTGGGGTCCACGGTTCGTCGGTGTTCCAGCCCTCCTCGGACAGCAGGTCCTGGGTCAACGCACCCGTCGGCGCCTCGACGTTCACCTTTCCCTCGGGCAGCACGCCGCGTTCCGGATCGGTCACGTCCGCGACCAGTTGCCGTGCCAGCTCCTCGTCCCGATGGGCGGCGGGCTCCATCGTCAGCCGTAGCAACCCGGGGCCGTCCAGCAGCCCGACGGCGAGGATCCGTCCATCCCGGCTCCAGGTCCGGACCGCCGCGGCGGTCGCTTCGGTGCCGGACCGCCAGAACCAGCCCAGGTCGCCCGGATGCAGCTGCGTCGGCGCCCCCTCGTACTGCCACTCCCGCAGCACGCCCACGGCCTCGTCCAGCCCGTCGGTTCCCGGCTCGCCCAAGACAGTCGCCATGCCCCGATGACACACCACAGAGCCGACAGGCCGCACCCGGTTTTCTACCGGCTCCGGACGGGCTCCGGCGTTCCTCCCTCGTACGCCGCCCGCAGCACGGCCAGGGCCCCCTCCGCCGTCACCGGGCGCGGGTTGGCGTACGGCTCGCCCGCCACCCGTGCCGCCGCCGGTGCCAGGTCGGCTTCCGTGAGGCCGAGTTCGGCGAGGGAGCGGGGCGCGCCGAGGCGTCCGGCCAGCTCCCACAGGGCGCGCGGCACGTCGTCGGTGCCCAGGGCCCGCCCCAGTACGTCCAACGCCTGCGGGGCGGCGGGGGCGTTGTGGGCCAGGGCGTACGGCAGCACCACGGTGTGCGTCTCGGCGTGCGGCAGCCCGAAGGTGCCGCCCAGCACGTGGCACATCTTGTGGTGCAGCCCCATCGTGGTCGCGCCGAGGCACCCGCCGCACAGCCACGCCGCGTAGAGCGCCCGGCTGCGCGCGTCCAGGTCCCGCGGGTCGGCGGCCAGCCGCGGCAGCGCCCCGGCCATCGCCCGTACGCCCTCCTCGGCCATGACCGAGACCAACGGCGAGGCGTCCGGGGCGTACAGCGCCTCGACGGCGTGCGCGAGCGCGTTGACGCCGCTGGTGACGGTCAGGTGCACCGGCAGGGAGAGAGTGAGCCGGGGGTCGTAGACGACGCTGCGGGGCTGGACGACCGGGTCGCGGCCGGTACGTTTGGCGCCCTGCTCGGTCAGGCCCCAGACCGGCGTCATCTCGGAGCCCGAATAGGTCGACGGTACGGCGATCAGCGGCAGCCCCGTGCGCAGGGCGATGGCCTTGCCGAGCCCGATCGCGGAGCCGCCGCCGACCGCGACGCACCCGTCCGCCCCGGCCGCGCGCACCGCCGCGACGGCCCGGTCGGCGTCCTCGGCGGGTACGTGCATCCGGGCCTCGGCGTGCACTCCCGCGCAGGTGTCGCCTAGCGCGTCCGCCACCGCCCGGGCGACCGGCTCGCCCCTGCTGCCGCACACCACGAGCAACCGCCGCAGGCCCAGGCGTGCGGCCTCGTCCGGGGTCGCGGTGACGGCCGCACCGGGCCGGAAGACGACCCGCACGGGCCGGGTCTCGTACGAGAACTCGCTCCGGAACGTCATGCGGCACGCTCCAGGACGAGGTCGAAGCGGGCGAGCCGGAAGGGGTTCGCCACACCGAAGTCCGCTGCCAGGGCGGGGTCGTCGGTCTCCGCGAAGTCCTTGACCAGGCTCTGCTTCACGGCGAACACCGCGTCGGTGTCCAGGTACTCCCCGCCCGCCACGAAGATGTGGGTGGTGACGGGCGTGTGCCCCTCGGCCGTGGCGATGAAGTGGATGTGCGCGGGACGGTAGGGGTGCCGACCGGTCGCGTGCAGCAGACCGCCGACCGGACCGTCGGTGGGGATGGGGTACGCGGCCGGAACGCAGGTGCGGAACCAGAAGCGGCCCTGGGCGTCGGCGGTGAACAGCCCGCGTCCGTTGCCCGCGGGCTGGACGCCGGGCTGCTGGACGTCGTAGAAGCCCTTGTCGTCGGCCTGCCAGACGTCGATGACGGCGCCGGGCAGCGGTGTGCCGTCCCGCGCCAGCACCCGGCCGCTGACCACGCACGTCTCGCCGCCGCCCACCAGGTCGATGTCGTCGCCGAGTTCACGGACCGGTGACTCGGTCATGTGGAAGGGACCCAGCACGGTCGACTCGGTGGCCCCGGGCGCGCGGTCGCCGTGGACGGTCTCCACGAGCATGGACAGGCCGAGCACGTCCGACAGCAGGATGAACTCCTGCCGGGTGCCGGTGCAGGCCTGCCCGGTCGCGGTCAGGAAGGCGATCGCCCGCTCCCACTCCTCCTGCGTGAGCCGGGTCTCCCGCGCGAAGTCGTGCAGATGACGGACGAGTCCGGTGAGCAGCTCGCGCAGCCGCGGGTCGGCGGTCGCGCGGAGACTGGCGAGGGCCTGCTCGGTGACGCCGGTCCCCGTCGCGTCGGTGGTCATGTCGGCTCCCTTTCGTCGACGTCCGCTTCCTCCGTGAGGCGTTTGCTTCTTCCCTGAGGCGTCCGCTTCCTCCATGATCGCGCGTTCAGGCGTGACCGAGGATCCGCCGCAGCGTGTCCGCGAGCAGTTCTCCGGCGTCCGGAGCAGCGGACGCGTGCCGGAAGGCGACGAAGCCGTCGGGGCGTACGAGGAGGGCGCCGGTGTCCGTGATCTCGCGCAGCCGCGCCCAGTCGCCGTACGGGTCCTCGTACTGCTGCCCGGGGCCGATGACCACGGTGGCGATCTCGATGTCCTGGGCCTCGGCCGCGCGCACCCAGTCCTCTCCCCCGATGCCGGTCAGCAGTGTGAAGCGGCCCCGGCCCACCGTGTCGAGGGTGGACAGCGTGCGGGTGCCGGAGGTGATCCAGGCGTGCGGGAGCCGGGCGCCGGGGCGGGAGGACGGCTGGTGGTGCAGCTCGGGGTCGCGGGCGAAGCCGGGGTCGGGCGTGCCGTCCGGGACGATCGCGGCGGAGCTCTCGGCGGGATAGCGCTGGTTGAGGTCGACGCCGTGCGCGTTGAACTCGTACACCTTGAAGGCGATCGCCTCGCGCAGCGCGGCACGCTGCTTCTCCGCCGCCTCGGTGGCGTCCTTGCGGGCGGCGATGTTGGCCCACAGCTGCTCGGGGGTCTGGGGGGAGAGTCCGTCGAGAGCCTCGAAGACCGGGGCGGTCTCGCGGATGGACTGGTTGGCGCGGGTGACGATCTGCCGGCCGATGGGCGCGCGTTCGGCGGTATAGCTGTCGAGCAGCCTGGGGTGGGCGGTGCCGTCGAGGACGAGCTTGAGCTTCCAGGCCAGGTTGTAGGCGTCCTGAATGGAGGTGTTGGAGCCGAGGCCGTTGGACGGCGGATGACGGTGCACGGCGTCGCCCGCGCAGAAGACGCGGCCGTTGGCGTACCTCTCCGCGTACATCTCGTTGACCGTCCACGCGGAGGACGACTTGACGGTCACGGGGATGTCGTCGTCGCCGACGAGCTTGCGGACGACGGATTCCGCGTACGCGGTGGTCAGATCGGGGGCGCCCGCGGTGACGTCGTAACCCCACACGATCAGCCACTCGTTCCAGGGCCGGACACAGCGCACCAGGCCCGCTCCGATGCCGCCGACCGTCGCGCCGGGCGCGAGGACCCAGTAGAGGGTGGACGGCCGGTGGGCGGTGTACTTCGTCAGGTCCGCCTCGAAGACGATGTTGACGCTGCCGGCCACGCCCATCTGCCCGCCCATCGGCAGCCCGGCGTCCGCGGCGACCTTCGACCGGCCGCCGTCGGCGCCGATCAGGTACTTGGCGCGGATCTCGTACGTGTCCCCGCGCAGCCGGTCGCGGACGGTGGCCGTGACGCCGTCCGCGTCCTGAGTGTGGGACAGGTACTCGGTCTCGAAGCGCAGCCGGGTGCCACGGGCGACGGCCGCGTCCACGAGCACCGGCTCCATGAGGTGCTGCGGCATGTCGCACATGCGGGTGGGGCTGGCGAGTTCGTGTTCCGCCTGGACGAGCGGGTCGTTGCCCCAGGAGCGCACCCGGCCCAGTTCCTCGCCCGCCAGGCTGGTGCAGAAGGTCGTGTTGCCCATCAGGTGCTGAGGGGTCGCCCGCGCGACGATCTCCTGCTCCACGCCGAGGTCGCGCAGCACCTCCATGGTGCGCTGGTTGGTGATGTGCGCGCGGGGTCTGTCCGCGAGGCTCGCGTAGCGGGTCACCACGAGGTTGGGCACGCCGTAGGTGCTCAGGGCGAGCGCGGCCGAGGCACCGGCCGGGCCGCTGCCCACGATCAGGACGTCGGTCTCGACGACGGTGGACACGGGGCGCTCCTGCGGGGGGAATCGGACTTCGGCCATGCATGATCATGGAGGGGTTCGGCGGAAGGCAGGTGTCTCATTACGAGACATCGTGTGGGCCGGACGTTCCGGACACGGCAGTTGTTGTCCGTTCAACGGAACCCGATACGGTGGACATGTCGTGACCACCACAGAGCACACCTCCGCCGCCACCGCCCTCCCCTCGCTGTACGACGCCCGTGAACGCTTCCTGACGGGGCGCCCGTTGCCCGACGGCGTGCCGGAGGAGGTCGCGGCGGCGTGGCGTCGGGCGCGCTTCTTCGGGGTGCCGCACGACTTGGAGGAACCGGCGGTTCGCCCGCCGCGGCCGGTGGAGTCGGCGCTGCTCGGGGCGGCCCGACCGGTGCTCGACCGGATCGTCCCGGCCCTGGGCGCCGACCGGTCTCTCCTCGTGCTGACCGACGAGCGGTTGCGTGTGCTGTGGACGGCGGGGAACGCATCCGGGCTCGATTCCTGCCCCGCACTGTCGGACCCCGTGCTGTCGGAGCCGGAAGTCGGCAACAACAGCGCGGCTCTCGCGCTGCGCACCCGGCGCCGGGCCGAGATGCACGGGCCTGAGCACTTCCTCGACCGGTGGCAGGACGTGTCCGCGGTGTCCGTCCCGGTGCTCGACCCGAAGGGTGCCCAGGTGCTCGGCACGGTGACCGTGGCGGCACGCCTGTCCGCCACGCGTTCGCCCCATCCGCAGGCGGCACTCGCCGAGGCCGCCGCGGTCGCGGTCGAGACGGAACTGCGCACGCGGGCGGGCCGGGCCGAGCGGGTGCTGCTGGACGCGTATCTACGGGCGGCAGCCGGCACGGTGTGCGGGGCGGACCCGGCCGTGGTCGCCCTGGACGGCCGCAACCGGCTGGTCAGCGACGCCGCGCAGCGGCTGCTGACACCCGGGGTGCTCGAGGCACTGGACCGTGCGGCGGTGAGCGCGCGGCGTGGGGACGCCGTGGACGCGGCGGCCGTGACCGAGGGCACCGGATGCGCCGCCCGGATCACGCCCGTACGTCTGGACGACGGTACGGTCCTCGGGATCGTCGCCGCCCTGGAACGGCTCGGCGATTCCCCGCCGTCGGCGCCGGCCTCACCCCGCTCTCCCGTCGCTCTCACCGGTTCCTCGGTCCCCTGGCGGCACGCGGTCGCGCGTGCGGTCGAACTGGCGCGTTCCCCGGAGCCGCTGCTGCTGACCGGCGAGCGCGGAACCGGCAAGTCCGCGCTGGCCCGGGAACTGCTGGGCCTGCCCGGCCCGCCTGGCCCGCTCGGCCCGTCTGGCCCGCTCGGCTTGCTCGGCGAAGGCGCCGTCCGAGCCGCCGACGCGGCGCGGGACCCCGGGCTCGACGAGGCCCTGGTCGCGTGGCCGGCCGGCCGTCCTCTCCTGCTGCTCCACGCCGAGCGCCTCGCACAGCCGGGCGTGGCGGCGCTCAACTCCCTGCTCGACACGCGCCCTGACACCCGCGTACTGGTCACCTACACGCCTGGCGCCCAGGCCGGACCCTGCCTGCAACGTCTGCTGGACAAGCTGTCCGCCCGCTCGGTGACTCTGCCCCCGCTGCGGGAACGGCCCGAGGACATCCGGGAACTACTGTCGGTCCTGGCGCCCCGGCCGGTGCCCGGGCAGCCCCCGCTGACCTGGACCCTGGACGCCCTGCGCGCACTCGAGCTGTACTCCTGGCCCGGCAACGTCACCGAGCTTGCCCATGTCGTCCGCGCTCTCGCGGAGCAGCGGCGGATGTCCGGGCCGGTCCGCCGGGCCGAACTCCCGGACCCGGTGCGCGAAGGACCGGCCGCGCGGCCCCTCAGCCCGATGGAACACGCCGAGCGCGCCGCGATCCTGGAGGCGCTGCGCCGCCACGGCGGCAACAAGGCGCGAGCGGCGGCCGCGCTGGGCATCGGCCGGGCGACGCTGTACCGCAAGCTGCGCGGGTACCGGGAGTGAGCAAACAGCTCGGGCGGGTCGGGAAATTTCCCGACCCGCCCGAGCTGGTCTGTGTCCGAGGGGGGACTTGAACCCCCACGCCCGATAAAGGGCACTAGCACCTCAAGCTAGCGCGTCTGCCATTCCGCCACCCGGACCAGGTGTCCGTCGCCTTGCCAGGGGTGTTCCCGGCGGCGACATGGACAACAATACCAAGGTTTCGGAGTGCCTTTCACCTGCGTTTCCGTCCGCTGGGCGGGGGTCCGGGACCTCGCGGCCCGATACCCCTAGGGTCGCACCATGAGTGACTGGATGGTTACGCAGAGCCCCGCTCCGGGTCGCCGCCCGCGTGCGCTCTCGCCGCTCAGGGAGCATCTGCGGGACACGTTCTGGTTCGCTCCCACCCTGGCCATGGTGAGCGTCTTCGTGGTCTGGGCGGGGGCTCAGGTGCTCGACACGGTCATCGTCGACGCGCTCCAGGAGGACGGCGACTACGAGACGCTGGACGAGCTGCTGCGGTTCGCGGAGGACGCGAAGGCCGTCGTGACCGCGGTCGGCTCGGCGATGATGACCTTCATCGGTGTGGTCTTCAGCATCTCGCTGGTGGCCGTGCAGATGGCGAGCGGGCAGTTCACCCCGCGTGTGGTGCGGCTCTTCGTGCGCAGCCGGATCACCAAGGCGACCTTCGCGGTGTTCCTGGCGACCTTCGTGCTGACCCTGCTGGTCCTGACCTCCTTCGACACCGCCGACGACCCCCGTGTCGTGACGTCGGTACCGCTGGTGCAGTCGGTCCTCACGCTCTGCATGGTCGCGCTGAGCCTGTTCCTCTTCGTGCTCTACGTGAACACCACCCTGCGGCTGATGCGGATCAGCCATGTCATCGCGCGGATCGCCACGGAGTCCTTCCGGGTGGCCGCCTCGATGCCCGTGCCGACGGGCGGTCACGAGGGGCACGACCCCGCCCTCCTCGGTCCCGCGACCGCGTGGGTTCCGCACGAAGGCCGGGCGGGTGTGCTGCGGGACGTGCACATCGCTCGGTTGGTGCGAGTGGCGCGCAAGCACGGGGTCGTGCTGCGGCTGATCCCGCGGATCGGTGACTTCGTGGTGCCCGGTACACCCGTGCTGGCCGTCCACGGCGGTCCGGCCCCGCCGCGCGGGGCGCTGCGCTACACGGCCTCGGTCGGGGTGGAGCGGACCTACCACCAGGATCTCGGCTTCGGACTGCGCCAGTTGTCCGACATCGCGTTGCGCGCCCTGTCGCCCGCGATCAACGATCCGACCACCGCCGTACAGGCAATGGACCGCATCATCCAGTTCCTGGCGTCGCTGAGCCGGCGCCCGCTGGACGCCGCCCTGCACCGGGACCGGGCCGGTGCGGTGCGGCTGGTGCAGCCCGTGCCGGGGTGGACCGAGCTGGTGGATCTGGGGTTCACCGAGGCACGGGGGTGCGCCATCGGGAGCCCGCAGGTCTCCCGGCGCATGCTGGCAGGACTGGACGACCTGCTCCTGCTCGTGCCGGCGGAACGGCGTGAGCCGCTGCTGCGTCATCGAGAGCTGCTCCGCCAAGCGGTCGACCAGGCCGAAGCGTCCCCCGCGGACCGCGCGTTCGCCTTGCGCCCGGACCGGCAGGGCATCGGCTGAAGTCACCGACTGCCGCCCTCGGCCGATCGGCCGAGGGCCTCGGCTCAGGGACCCGCTGAGCCGAGGCCGCGGCCATGTCCGACGCCGGCGCCCACGGGTCAGACCGCACGGCGAGCCGGCGTCGGGCATCGGGCACAGCGGCTCCTTCTCACGGCAGCAGCTGGTACTCCGGGAAGTTGCCCGGCAGCCGCTCGCCCGCCGGTCCCCGCGTCACCGCGCGCACCAGGAGCTCGCCGCCGACGAACGCGCCGCGCCAGGACGCGCCGAGCCCGCCGAAGAGCTCGTCGCGGTCGCCGCGGGAACGGGGCCGGCCGTGGCCGACCTTGAAGGCGCGGATGTGCGGGGCGAGCCGCTCGTAGGTCGCCCGGTCGTCGGTGGACAGCGTGGCCACGAGCGCGCCGTTCGAGGCGTTCATCGCGGCGAGCAGCTCCGCCTCCGTGTCGACCAGGACGATGGTGTCGACCGGGCCGAACGGCTCCGCGTGGTGCAGCGGAGAGGACGCGGGCGGGTTGAGGAGCGTGACCGGCTGGACGTAGGCCGAGGTGTCCTGGCCGGGCAGGAAGCGGGCGTCGGCCGGGCTGCCGCGGTGCAGTGGCACGGCGCCGCGCTCGATCGCCTCGGCGACCTGGTCCTGTAGCTCCTTGGCCTTGGCGGCGTTGATCACCGGTCCGAAGTCCAGCTCGGAGTACGGGTCGTCTGGCTTCTCGACGGCGAGCGGGTGGCCGACCCTGACGTCGCGCACCGCCGGGAGGTACGCCGCCAGGAACGCGTCGAACAGGTGCCGCTGGACGACGAAGCGCGGGTACGCCGTGCAGCGCTGCTTGCCGTAGTCGAAGAGCTTGGGGACCAGCGTGGTGAGCGCGTCCCAGTCGGAGTAGTTCCAGATGCCCCAGGTGTTGAGTCCTTCCTGTTCGAGTACGTGTCGTTTGCCGAGGTCGGCGACGGCCGTGGCCACCGCGGCGCCGGTGTCGCGGCCGCCGACGAAGGAGACGCAGCCGATCTCGGGCGCCCGCACCAGCGCCTGGGACAGCTCGCCTCCGCTGCCGCTGACGAGGGTCACGGGGATCCCCTCGCGCGCGGCGAGGGCACTGGCCAGGGTCAGGCAGGCGACACCGCCGTCGGTCGGGGTCTTGGCGATGACCGCGTTGCCTGCCAATGCCTGTACCAGTAATGCGTGAACGAGCACGCTCATCGGGTAGTTCCAGCTGGCGATGTTGGAAACCGGGCCGTCCAGCGGGGCCCGGCCGGCGACCATCGGTTCGATGCCGTCGACGTACCAGCGGACCCCGTCGATGGCCCGGTCGACGTCCGCCTGGGCGAGCCGCCAGGGCTTGCCGATCTCCCAGACGAGCAGGAGCGCGAGCAGCCGGCGGTGTTCGGCGAGGGCGTCGAGCGTGGCGGCGACGCGGGCCCTGCGCTCCGGCAGGGGGACGTGCCGCCAGGCGCGGTGCTGGTCGAGGGCGGCGCGCACGGCCTGGCGTGCGGTGGCCCCGTCCAGGCGCGGCGGACCGGCGATGGGGCTGCCGTCGACGGGGCTGACGGCGGGCAGGACCCTGCCGTCAGCCTGCCAGGCGGTATTCCAGAGGTTGAGGACCCGGTCGTCGCGGAAGGCCTCGGGCGCGACGGCGAGGCAACGCCGCCACGCGTCGGGCCAGGACGTGCCGGGTTTGAGGGTGAGGGTGGGTGCCATGGGGTTGCTCCGCTCTCGGTGCACAGTCGGGGGCGGGCTCATGTCAGCTGTGGGGGTGCTCTTCGAGACGCGCGAGGACGAGCTTCGCGGTCTCGGTCGGGGTGCTTCCCACCCTCACCCCGACCGCCTCCAGCGCGTCCTTCTTCGCCTGTGCGGTGCCGGACGTGCCGGACACGATCGCGCCCGCGTGGCCCATCGTCTTGCCCTCGGGTGCGGTGAACCCGGCGATGTAGCCGACGACCGGCTTGGTGACGTGCTCGCGGATGTACGCCGCCGCGCGTTCCTCCGCGTCGCCGCCGATCTCGCCGATGAGGACGATCAGTTCGGTGTCGGGGTCGTCCTGGAAGGCGGCGAGGCAGTCGATGTGCGTGGTGCCGACGACCGGATCGCCGCCGATGCCGACACACGTGGAGAACCCGATGTCGCGCAGTTCGTACATGAGCTGGTACGTCAGCGTGCCCGACTTGGAGACCAGGCCGATACGGCCCGGCTTGGTGATGTCGGCCGGGATGATGCCCGCGTTGGACTGGCCGGGGGTGATGAGGCCCGGGCAGTTGGGCCCGACGACGCGGGTGCCCATCTCCTTGGCGTACGCGGTGAAGGCGACGGAGTCGTGGACGGGGATGCCCTCGGTGATGACGACCGCGAGGCCGATGCCCGCGTCGGCGGCTTCGACGACGGCCGCCTCGGCGAAGGCGGGCGGTACGAAGACGACGGTGACGTCCGCTCCGGTCGCGCGCATGCCGTCGGCGACCGAACCGAAGACCGGCACGGCACGGTCGTCGAAGTCCACGGTGCGGCCCGCCTTGCGCGGGTTGACGCCGCCGACGACGTCGGTGCCGGCCGCGAGCATGCGCCGGGTGTGCTTCATGCCCTCGCCGCCGGTCATGCCCTGGACGAGGACCTTGCTCTCCTTGGTGAGGTAGATGGCCATGGCGTTCCTCCTCAGGCCGCGGTGGCGAGTTCGGCGGCACGGCGGGCGGCGCCGTCCATGGTGGTGACCTGCTGGACCAGCGGATGCGCGTGCTCGTCGAGGACGGCCCGGCCTCGGGCCGCGTTGTTGCCGTCGAGGCGCACGACGAGCGGTTTGGTGAGGCGGACGGTGTCCAGGGCCCGGACGATGCCGTCGGCGACCGCGTCGCAGGCGGTGATCCCGCCGAAGACATTGACGAAGACGGACCTCACGTCCGGGTCGGAGAGGATCAGTGACAGTCCGTCCGCCATGACCTGGGCGCTCGCTCCGCCGCCGATGTCGAGGAAGTTGGCGGGGCGCGCTCCGCAGCCCGCGACCACGTCCAGGGTCGACATGACGAGTCCGGCGCCGTTGCCGATGATGCCGACCTCGCCGTCGAGCTTGACGTAGTTGAGGCCCTTGGCGGCAGCGGCGGACTCGAGGTCGTCGTCGTGCGCCCTTTCGTCGGCACCCCATCGCGCCTGTCGGAAACGGGCGTTGTCGTCGAGGGTGACCTTGCCGTCGAGGGCGAGGATCTGTCCCTGCCGGGTGCGGACGAGCGGATTCACCTCGACGAGGAGGGCGTCCTCGCGGACCAGGACGTCCCAGAGACGTACGAGGACGTCGACGGTCTGCGGCGGCAGTCCGGCCGCCTGGGCGATCTCGCCCGCCTTCGCGGTGGTGACGCCCTCGGCGGGGTCGACGGGGATACGCGCCACGGCCTCCGGACGAGCGGCCGCCACCTCCTCTATCTCCATGCCGCCTTCCGCCGAGGCGATCGCGAGAAAACGGCCGGCCTCGCGGTCGAGTACGTAGGACACGTAGAACTCGGTCTCGATGTCGACGGGTTGGGCCAGCATCACCTTGCCGACTGTGTGTCCCTTGATGTCCATGCCGAGGATCTGACGGGCGGTGAGCTCGGCGGCGGCCGGGTCGGCAGCGGTCTTCACACCGCCCGCCTTGCCGCGCCCTCCGGTCTTCACCTGGGCCTTGACCACGACCCGTCCGCCGAGGCGGCGGGCGATCTCGCGGGCCTCCCTGGCCGAGTCCGTCACCTCGGCCCGCGGCACCAAGATGCCGTGTTCTTCGAAGAGTTCTCTTGCCTGGTGTTCGTACAGGTCCATTCCGGCTCCTGACTGCCGAGTCGGTCTGGGGAGCGACCCCCAGACCCTCGAGAAATGCCGCACGCCCCCTGGACACCACCCACCGGATGCGGGATAACAAGCTTCATACAGTATTCGTCGACTGTATGCAATGTACTGCGAGCCGTTCCAACCCCCTACGAAGGGACAGGACTTCGCCATGCCCGACGACACCCAGGACTTGATTTCCGGTGGTCATCTCGTAGCCAAGGCGCTGAAGGCCGAGGGGGTCGACCGCATCTACACGCTCTGCGGCGGCCACATCATCGACATCTACGACGGCTGCGTCGACGAGGGCATCGAAGTCGTCGACGTACGCCACGAACAGGTCGCCGCCCACGCCGCCGACGGCTACGCGCGCATCACCGGCAAACCGGGCTGCGCCGTGGTCACCGCCGGACCGGGCACGACCGACGCCGTCACCGGTGTCGCCAACGCCTTCCGCGCGGAGTCCCCGATGCTGCTGATCGGCGGCCAGGGGGCCCTCACCCAGCACAAGATGGGGTCGCTTCAGGACCTGCCGCACGTCGACATGATGAACCCCATCACCAAGTTCGCGGCGACCGTGCCCGACACGGCGCGCGCGGCGGACCTGGTCTCCATGGCCTTCCGCGAGTGCTTCCACGGCGCGCCCGGCCCCTCCTTCCTGGAGATCCCGCGCGATGTGCTGGACGCCAAGGTGCCCGCGGCCAAGGCACGCGTCCCCCAGTCCGGCGCCTACCGTGCCTCGACCCGCTCGGCCGGCGACCCCGAGGCGATCGAGAAACTCGCCGACCTGCTGGTGCACGCCGAGAAGCCGGCCATCCTGCTCGGCAGCCAGGTGTGGACGACCCGGGGCACCGAGCCGGCCATCGAGCTGGTGCGCACCCTGAACGTCCCGGCGTACATGAACGGCGCCGGCCGTGGCACCCTCCCGCCCGGCGACCCGCACCACTTCCAGCTGTCGCGCCGGTACGCCTTCTCCAACGCCGACGTCATCGTCATCGTCGGCACGCCCTTCGACTTCCGCATGGGCTACGGCAAGCGGCTGTCGCCGGAGGCGACCGTCGTGCAGATCGACCTCGACTACCGCACGGTCGGCAAGAACCGCGACGTCGACCTCGGCATCGTGGGCGACGCCGGGCTGGTGCTGAAGGCGGTGGCCGAGGCGGCCTCCGGACGCGTCAACGGTGGTGCGTCGAGGCGCAAGGAGTGGCTGGACGAGCTGCGGGCGGCCGAACAGACAGCTCTGGAGAAGCGGCTGCCGAGCCTGAGGTCGGACGCCTCGCCCATCCACCCGTACCGCCTGGTCAGCGAGATCAACGACTTCCTCACCGAGGACTCGATCTACATCGGCGACGGCGGCGACATCGTCACCTTCTCCGGTCAGGTCGTGCAGCCCAAGTCCCCCGGGCACTGGATGGACCCGGGACCGCTGGGCACGCTCGGTGTCGGGGTGCCGTTCGTGCTCGCGGCCAAGCAGGCGCGGCCCGACAAGGAGGTCGTCGCGCTCTTCGGCGACGGCGCGTTCTCCCTCACCGGCTGGGACTTCGAGACGCTCGTCCGCTACGACCTCCCCTTCGTCGGCATAGTCGGCAACAACTCCTCCATGAACCAGATCCGCTACGGCCAGGCCGCCAAGTACGGCAAGGACCGCGAGCGGGTCGGCAACACCCTCGGCGACGTCCACTACGACAAGTTCGCCCAGATGCTGGGCGGTTACGGCGAGGAGGTCCGCGACCCCGCCGACATCGGCCCGGCCCTGCGGCGCGCCCGCGAGTCCGGCAAGCCGTCCCTGATCAACGTCTGGGTCGACCCCGACGCGTACGCCCCGGAACCATGAACCAGACCATGTACAAGTGAGGTGCCCCGATGACTGCTCCGTCCACCAAGGCCCTCGAAGGCATCCGCGTCCTGGACATGACCCACGTCCAGTCCGGGCCCTCCGCGACCCAGCTGCTCGCCTGGCTCGGCGCGGATGTCGTCAAGCTGGAGGCGCCGACCGGAGACATCACGCGCAAGCAGCTGCGTGACCTTCCGGACGTCGACTCCCTGTACTTCACGATGCTCAACTGCAACAAGCGGAGCATCACCCTCAACACCAAGACCGAGCGCGGCAAGGAGATCCTCACCGAGCTGATCCGGCGCTCCGACGTCATGGTCGAGAACTTCGGACCGGGCGCGGTCGACCGGATGGGGTTCACCTGGGACCGCATCCAGGAGATCAATCCACGGATCGTCTATGCCTCCATCAAGGGGTTCGGCGAGGGCCCGTACACCAACTTCAAGGCGTACGAGGTCGTCGCGCAGGCCATGGGCGGGTCGATGTCGACCACCGGTTTCGAGGACGGGCCGCCGCTGGCGACGGGAGCCCAGATCGGGGACTCGGGGACGGGTGTCCACGCCGTGGCGGGGATTCTCGCGGCGCTGTACCAGCGGGAGAACACCGGGCGCGGTCAGCGGGTCAACGTGGCCATGCAGCATGCCGTCCTCAACCTCTGCCGGGTGAAGCTGAGGGATCAGCAGCGGCTGGCCCATGGCCCGCTCCGTGAATATCCCAACGAGGACTTCGGCGACGAGGTTCCCAGGTCCGGAAACGCGTCCGGTGGCGGCCAGCCCGGCTGGGCGGTCAAGTGCGCGCCGGGCGGCCCGAACGACTACGTGTACGTCATCGTGCAGCCCGTCGGCTGGCAGCCGCTCAGCGAGCTCATCGGCCGGCCCGAACTGGCCGACGACCCCGAATGGGCTACGCCCGAAGCGCGGCTGCCCAAGCTCGGCAAGATGTTCCAGCTGATCGAGGAGTGGTCCTCGACGCTGCCCAAGTGGGAGGTGCTGGAGCGGCTCAACGCGCACAACATCCCGTGTGGGCCGATCCTGTCCACCCGGGAGATCATCGAGGACCGGTCGCTGGTCGCCAACGAGATGGTCGTCACCGTCCCGCACCCGCAGCGGGGCGAGTTCGTGACCGTCGGAAGCCCGCTCAAGCTGTCCGACTCCCCCGTCGAGGTGACCGGTTCACCGCTGCTCGGCGAGCACAACGAAGAGGTCTACGTCGGCGAACTCGGTCTCGGTGACGAGGAAGTGCGCCTGCTCAAGTCGAACGGAGTGATCTGACGTGATGGCAGAAGACCGCCTCCTGCGGGTGCGCGGCCTCCTCGACTCCGTGCGGGCCGAGGGACGGACCGCGCTGACCGCGCCCGAGGGCAAGGTGATCGCCGACGCGTACGGGATCGCCGTACCGGGCGAGGAACTGGCGACCGACGTCGAGGAGGCCGTGTCGTTCGCGGCGCGCTTCGGCGGGCCCGTCGTGATGAAGATCGTCTCGCCGGACATCCTGCACAAGACCGACGCCGGCGGGGTCGTCGTCGGCGTCGAGGGCGCCGCGGACGTACGGTCCGCGTTCCACACCATCGTCGACAACGCGCGCGCCTACGACGCGGACGCCCGCATCCACGGTGTGCAGGTGCAGGAGCTGCTGCCGAAGGGGCAGGAGGTCATCGTCGGGGCGGTCACGGACCCGACGTTCGGGAAGGTGGTCGCCTTCGGGCTCGGCGGGGTGCTCGTCGAGGTCCTGAAGGACGTCACCTTCCGGCTCGCCCCGGTGGACGCCGACGAGGCGCTGTCGATGCTGGACTCGATCCGCTCGGCGGAGATACTGCGCGGGGTGCGCGGCCAGGCGGGTGTGGACCGGTGGGCCGTGGCCGAGCAGATCCGCCGGGTGTCCGAACTCGTCGCGGACTTCCCGGAGATCGCCGAGGTGGACCTCAATCCGGTGATCGCGATGGCGGAGGGGGCCGTCGCCGCGGACATCCGGGTGATCCTCGCCGAGTCGCAGCCCCAGCCGCGCCGGCGGTACTCCAGGGACGAGATCCTCGCCTCCATGCGCCGGCTGATGCAGCCGAACTCGGTCGCCGTGATCGGCGCCTCCAACGAGCAGGGCAAGATCGGCAACTCCGTGATGCGCAACCTCGTCGACGGGGGCTTCGCCGGGGACATCCACCCGGTGAATCCCAAGGCCGATGACATCCTGGGCCGCAAGGCGTACAAGAGTGTCACGGACGTTCCCGGTGAGGTGGATGTGGCGGTCTTCGCGATCCCCGCCAAGTTCGTGGCCTCGGCCCTGGAGGAGGTGGGACGCAAGAAGATCCCGAATGCCGTGCTGATCCCCTCCGGCTTCGCGGAGACCGGCGAACACGAACTCCAGGCGGAGATCGTGGAGATCGCCGAGCGGCACGGAGTCCGGCTGCTGGGTCCGAACATCTACGGCTACTACTCCACCTGGCACGACCTGTGCGCCACGTTCTGCACGCCGTACGACGTCAAGGGCGGGGTCGCGCTGACCTCGCAGTCGGGCGGCATCGGGATGGCGATCCTGGGATTCGCCCGCACCACCAAGACGGGTGTGTCGGCGATCGTGGGGCTCGGCAACAAGTCGGACCTGGACGAGGACGACCTGCTGACCTGGTTCGGTGAGGACCCCAACACCCAGTGCATCGCGATGCATCTGGAGGACCTCAAGGACGGGCGGGCCTTCGTGGAGGCCGCGCGGGCGACGGTGCCGAAGAAGCCGGTGGTCGTGCTGAAGGCGGGGCGTACGGCGGCGGGCGCGAAGGCGGCCGGCTCGCACACGGGTGCCCTGGCGGGCGACGACGCCGTGTACGACGACATCCTGCGCCAGGCCGGGGTTATCCGGGCCCCTGGGCTGAACGAGATGCTGGAGTACGCGCGCGCGTTGCCGGTGCTTCCCGCGCCCAAGGGCGACAACGTCGTGATCATCACGGGAGCCGGCGGCAGCGGCGTGCTGCTCTCGGACGCGGTGACGGACAACGGCCTGTCGCTGATGGAGATCCCGCCCGATCTGGACGAGGCGTTCCGGAAGTTCATCCCGCCCTTCGGGGCCGCCGGCAACCCGGTGGACATCACCGGGGGCGAGCCGCCGTCGACGTACGAGGCGACGATCCGGCTGGGGATGGAGGATCCGCGCATCCACGCGCTCGTCCTCGGCTACTGGCACACCATCGTCACCCCTCCGATGGTCTTCGCGGAGCTCACCGCGCGCGTGGTGGCCGAGTTCCGGGAGCGCGGGATCGAGAAGCCCGTGGTGGCGTCGCTCGCGGGCGATGTGGAGGTCGAGGAGGCCTGCCAGTACCTCTTCGAACGCGGGGTCGTGGCGTACCCGTACACGACCGAGAAGCCGGTGGCCGTGCTCGGCGCCAAGTACCGCTGGGCGCGGGAGGCGGCTGTGCTGGGGGGCGGTACATGAGGTGAGGGAGCGGGGGCCGGCCGACGGTGCGCGTCGGCCGGCCCCGGGACCCGTACGCGCACGAAAGGCATGGGACAGGGGGCGCTGGCCAGATCTTTCGAACGCAAGGGGTGCAATCCACGTGACAACCACCGACGTTCCACGGGTCGCCGCCTATCGCGAGGTGACCGACAAGAACGGACGCGTCTATCGCGTCGGCGAATCCGACATCGACATCATGGGGCGCAAACGCAAGTGGATGGTGATCCTGCCGTGGATCGGCATGATGGGCATCTCCTCCGCCGAGTACGCGTTCGCCTCCGCCGAGGACACCCTGCACACGGCACACAGCTGGAACAGCATGCACATCTTCTGGATGATGACCGTGTGGGTCTTCTTCCAGGCCGCGGTGGCCTTCCCCGCGGGCAAGCTGCGTGAGAGCGGAAAGCTGCCGGCCCGCTGGGCGATGATGTGCGGGGCGACGGGCACCCTGCTGGGCTATCTGTCGCTGGCGTTCGCGCCGCACGTCGTCTTCGCCTACATCGGCTTCAGCATGTTCAGCGGCATGGGCGCGGGCATGGTGTACGCCACCTGCGTCAACATGGTCGGCAAGTGGTACCCGGAGCGCAAGGGCGGCAAGACCGGCTTCGTCAACGGCGGCTTCGCCTACGGCTCGGTGCCCTTCGTCTTCCTCTTCAACGGCTACATGGACCTGACCAACTTCCGCTGGGTGCTGGTCTCGGTGGGCGTGTTCCTGGCCGGAATCGTCGCGGTCTCCGGCTACTTCTTCAAGGACCCGCCGAAGAACTGGTGGCCGGCCGTGATCGACCCGCTCAACCCGCCCACCGACCCGCGCGCGGCCCGCTCGCTGCGGATGAACCCGCCGGCGGTCCGCCAGTACACCCCCAAGGAGGCGTGGAAGACCGGCCGGGTGGCCCTGATGTGGTTCTGTCTGGCATGTACGTCCGGCGTGAACATCTTCGGCATCGCCTTCCAGGTGGACATCGGCGAGGAGGCCGGATTCGCGGGCGGGATCGTGGCCACGGCCATGTCCCTGAAGGCCGTCGTCAACGGAACCGGCCGCGGCGTCATCGGCTGGCTCTCCGACCTCTACGGCCGCAAGCGGTGTCTGCTCGCCGTGTGCGTCATCCTGGGCCTCGCCCAGTTCGGCATCCTCTGGTCGGCGGACAGCAAGCACCTGCCCCTGTTCCTGATCTTCTCCGCGATCTCCGGCTTCGGCGGCGGCGCCATCTTCCCGATGTTCGCGGCGCTCACCGCCGACTATTTCGGTGAGAACAACAACGCGTCCAACTACGGCATGGTCTACAGCGCCAAGCTCGTCTCCGGTCTGGGCGCGGGTATGGGTGCCGTGGTCGTCGGTGCCTGGGGACACTCCGGTGCCTTCATCCTGGCCGGCTCGATCTCGCTCTTCGCCGGCTGCGTGGCACTGTTCCTCACCCCGCCGGGACGCGACAAGGAAGGGAGTCGCATCGTTCCCAATCCACAACCGCTCGGCGAGGACACGGCCTGACCGCGACGCGCCCGGACAGGGCTCGTGGGCTGACCGTCCCACGTGTGAGGAAGCCCCTCCCGATCGCGGGAGGGGCCTCCTCATGCCGGTACTGCCCTCAGCACTTCTCCCTCAGGGAGTGCAGGTGCGCGCTGGAGCGGCGCGCGAAGGTGAAGGACTCGGCCGGGTTGTCGTGCTCGGCCTGCCAGTGGTGCGCCATGCGGTGGCCGCGCAGCCGGGTGACGGCGGAGATGAAGCGCTGGTAGTCGATGTCGCCGTCGCCCACGTCGGTCATGTTGTAGCCGTACGGGTTCGACGGGTCGCTCTCCCCGTCCTTCACGTGGAACAGCGGGTAACGGTCGGGCCGCTTGAGGACGTAGTCCAGCGGCTCGAACGGCGCGGGCTTGCCGTCGGGCCGCTTGGAGAAGCGGAACTGGCCGACGTACGCCCAGTAGATGTCCATCTCCAGGTAGACGAGGTCCGGGTCGGTCTCCTTGAGGAGGATGTCGTAGAGGCGGACCTTGGGGTTGTCGGTGGCGAAGGAGAACTCCTCGGAGTGGTTGTGCTGGTAGAACTTCATGCCCCGGGCCTTCGCCGCCGCACCGTAGGTGTTGAAGTCCGCCGCGGCGCGCTTCCAGGCGTCGACGGTGGAGCCGTAGCGGAACGGGCCCGAAGCCGTGCCGATGTGCTTGAGGCCGAGGGCCTGGGCGTCGTCGATGACCTTGGAGAGGTTCTGGGCGAACGTGTAGGCGTTCGGGTCGTTGGAGTAGTAGCCGACGTGGCTGCCGATCGGGTTCAGGCCGTGGTCCCGTGCCAGCCGCTTGAGCTGGGCCAGCGTGATGGGGCCCGCGGAGCCCTGGGTGTAGCCGGCGAACTCGACCTCGTCGTAGCCGTATCTCTCCAGTTCGGCGAAGACGGGGCCGAAGCCGAGGGTGGAGACCTTGTCTCGCAGGCTGTAGAGCTGGATGCCGAGGCGGCCGGGCGGCAGGACGGGGCGGCCTCGGCCCTTGGTGCCGGACGCGGTGCCGATGGGGCCCGTCGCGTTGCCGGTGGCGGCCGTCGCGGGGGCCGCGGCGCCGAGCAGGGCGGCGGCGGTGGCGCCGGCGGCCACGCCGAGCATGCCACGTCTGCTGAGGCGGTGGGTGAGCTCGGGATCGGGCTGGGAGAAGCGGCTCATGCGTGGGACTCCTTGTGATCGCGGGGCGTTGTCAGTGGTGAGTGCTTCACTTGTGACCAGTCGGTACTGAGGCTCTGCCCTCAGCTGAGACCGGCGAGTTCGAGCAGCAGAGACTTCACGTCGGTGGCCGCCACGCGGTCACCGACAGCACGGGGGGTGGAGCAGATGAGGAGCGGACCGTCGTCGTCGCTCGCCGGAAGGCGACCGTGGCTGCCGCGAATAGGTGAGGGGTCCAGGGGCACGACCGCCATGCGGTAGCGCATGCCGAGTTTCTTGCGCGCCAGTGCGGTGGCCGCCTTTACCTTGACGTAGGGGTCGAGGGGATCCATGAAGAGTTCGACCGGGTCGTATCCGGGTTTGCGGTGGATCTCGACGAGTCGCGCGAAGTCGGGCGCGTGGGCTTCGTCGAGCCAGTAGTAGTACGTGAACCAGGCGTCGGGTTCCGCCATGGCGACAAGTTCGCCCGCGCGCGGATGGTCGAGATGATGGTCCTTCTTGCCCTCGTCGTCGAGGAGTTGACCGAGGCCGGGCAGGCCGTCGAGGGCGGCCCGGGTGGCGTCGAGGTCCTCGGGGCGGCGCACATACACGTGGGCGATCTGGTGGTCGGCGACCGCGAAGGCACGGGACGCCATCGGGTCGAGGTACTCCATGCCGTCCTGCGTGTGCACTTCCAGCAGGCCGGCGCGGCGCAGAGCGCGGTTGATGTCGACGGGCCTGCTCACGCGGGTGATGCCGTACTCGGACAGCGCGACGACCGTGCGGCCCTCGGCTCGGGCGTCGTCCAGGAGCGGGGCCAGGGCGGCGTCCAGATCGGCGGCCGCCTTCAGGGAGCGCGGGTCGTCGGGGCCGAAGCGCTGCAGATCGTAGTCGAGGTGAGGGAGGTAGCAGAGCGTCAGGTCGGGGTGCCGGGTGCGGATGATGTGGCGGGTCGCGTCGATGATCCACCGGCTGGAGACGAGGTCGGCTCCAGGGCCCCAGAAGTGGAAGAGGGGGAACGTGCCGAACTCCTCGGTGAGTTCGTCATGCAGCGCGGCCGGCCGGGTGTAGCAGTCGGGTTCCTTGCGGCCGTCGGCGTAGTAGACCGGACGGGGGGTGACGGTGAAGTCGGTGTCGGCGCCCATGGCGTACCACCAGCAGATGTTCGCGACGGTGTAGCCGGGGTGGGCGCGGCGGGCGGCGTCCCAGAGCTTGTCGCCGGCCACGAGCCCGTTGTGCTGGCGCCACAGGAGGACGTCGCCGAGTTCGCGGAAGTACCAGCCGTTGCCGACGATGCCGTGCTCCGAGGGCATGGTGCCGGTAAGGAACGTGGACTGGGCGGCGCAGGTGACGGCGGGCAGGACGGTGCCCAGCGGGGCGCGGGAGCCGGACTGCCCGAGCGCCTTGAGACGGGGCATGTGGTCGAGGAGACGGGGGGTGAGGCCGACGACGTCGAGGACGAGGAGTGGTGTGGGGCCTGCCGGGGCCGGGTGGGTGCCCGGGGCGGAAGGGGCGGTGCCTGGGACGGAAGCGTGGATGCTCACGGCAGCTCCTTCAGACCGAGGTCGGTCAGCAGGTCGCGGGCGAGGGTGAGTTCGGCGGCGATGCCCTCGGCGAGCTGGGAGCGGCCCCGGGGGCGCAGTTCGGGCGGGAGGGCCTGCCAGGTGTAGGTCTCGACCTCCAGGTGACGGGTGAGCGGGGCCGGGCCGCCGACCAGCCGGGTCAGTGCGGACTTCAGGACAGGGAGGGTGGAGGTGAGAGGCGCGGCGGGGGCCGTGTGCAGGGGGACGTGGAAGTGGGCGCGCCAGGGTGCGCCGTCCGGCAGGGCGTGGCCCGCCAGGGCCTCGTCGAGGTCGTCGGTGGCGCGCAGGCCGGCGGCGGTGGAGGTACGGGTCTGGTGCAGGAAGCGGGGTTCGGCGAACGCGGCGAGGGCCTCGCGGACCTCGGGCAGGTGGGGGTGTTCGGCGTGCAGGGCGGCGGAGAGCTGGGATTTGACGACGGGGACACGGGCCTCGGTGAGAGCGTCCAAGGCGGTGTCCGGATCTTCGAAGGAGGTGGCGAGATGGCAGGTGTCGACGCAGATGCCGATGCGGTCGTGGCCGATCGCGGTGAGCGGGGCGATGGCGTCGCGGGTGGTCTCGACGACGCATCCGGGTTCCGGTTCCAGGCCGACGCGGATGGAGCGGCCGGTCAGTTCCTCGATGGCGTCAAGGCGTTCGGCGAGGGTGCGCAGGGCGGTGCGGGCGGTCTCCGCGCGCTCGTCGTCGTACGCGGTGCGCCAGGCGAGGGGCAGGGTGGAGATGGTGCCCTCGGCCACGTCGTCAGGGAGGAGCCCTGCGAGGACCCGGGCCAGGGCACTGGTGTGGTCGAGGCGTTCCGGGTCGGCCCAGTCCGGCTTGTAGACGCGGTACTTGACCTCCTCGGCGCCGAAGCCCTCATAGGGGAAGCCGTTGAGAGTGACGACCTCAAGCCCGCGCCGGTCGAGCTCGGTGCGCAGGCCGCGCAGCGCGGACGGGTCGCCGACAAGGGCGTGGGCCGCGTCCTTGGCGAGCCACAGCCCGATCCCGAGCCGGTCGCGGCCCAGCCGGCGGCGGACGGGCTCACAGTGATCACGGAGCTGGGCGAGGACTCCCTCGAGGGTTTCGGCGGGGTGGACGTTGGTGCAGTAGGCGAGGTGGACGGTGGACCCGTCGGGGTGGCGGAAGCGCATGGCTCACGCCCCCGCGACGGGGGCGTGAGCCGGCTCGTCGCCGCCTCCCGGGACGGGGTCCGGCTCATACGGGTCCTTCGGGGCGCCGCGGAGGATGGAGTTGCCCTCGTGCGTGGCCTCGGTGCCGGTGACGTCGAGGTTCAGGCGGCCGCTCAGCCCGTAGAAGGCGACGGGGTTGCGCCACAGCACCCGGTCGACGTCGTCCTCGTCGAAGCCCTCGGCCAGCATCAGGTCGCCGACCTTGCGGGTCTTGAGGGGGTCGCTCCTCCCCCAGTCGGCGGCGGAGTTCACCAGGACCTGCTCGGTGCCGTAGGCGCGCAGGAGCGCGACCGTCCGTTCCTCGTCCATCTTGGTGTCCGGATAGACGGAGAAGCCCAGCCAGCAGCCGCTGTCCTTGGCCTCCTTGACGGTGGTCTCGTTGAGGTGGTCGACCAGGACGCGCTCCGGGGGCAGGGCGGACTCCCGGACGGCGTCGAGGGTGCGGCGCAAGCCGGCGAGCTTGTCACGGTGCGGGGTGTGCACCAGGGCGGGCAGACCGTGGTCGGCGGCGAGCTGGAGCTGCGTGGCGAGGGCGGTGTCCTCGGCGGGGGTCATCGAGTCATAGCCGATCTCGCCGACGGCCACGACGTTGTCCTTGACGAGATACCGGGGCAGTTCGTCGAGGACGGGCACACAGCGCGAGTCGTTCGCCTCCTTGGGGTTGAGGGCGATCGTGCAGTGGTGCGCGATGCCGTGCTGGGCGGCTCGGAAGGGTTCCCAGCCGAGGAGGGCGTCGAAGTAGTCGCGGAAGGAGGCGGGCGAGGTGCGGGGCTGGCCGAGCCAGAAGGAGGGCTCGACTACGGCGCGGACGCCGGCGGCGTACATGGCCTCGTAGTCGTCGGTGGTCCGGGAGGTCATGTGGATGTGGGGGTCGAAGATGCGCATCAGGACTCCTTGCCGTGGGGGTGGTCCGTGCCGGGGGCGGGGGTCACGGACTCGGTCAGGTCCAGGACGCGGTACAGGTCCTCGGGGACGGTGCGGCCGGCGGCGGTGCGCTCGGCGGCGTAGTCGCCCAGCATGCGGGCGAGTTCGTCGTCGCCGTGGGCGCGCCGGGGCAGGTCGGCCACATGCTCGACGGGCACGCCGGTGAACAGGCACTTGAGCACGGCGTGGCGCCAGTCGTGGGGGGCCAGGTGCCGGGCGGCGTACGGGCCGACGGCGGCGGTGAGGAGCCGGGTGTCGTTGGTGCGCAGGGCGTCCTCGACGAGCGGGAGGGCGCCGGAGCCGGACACGAGGTGGGGCAGGGCGTGCAGGACGGCGCGGCGTTCGTCGGCGGTGCCCTGGAAGTACACCCTGGTCAGGGCGTCGGTGCCGGCGCGGGCCGCGTGGAGGATGAGCACCCGGGCGGCGTCGGCGTGCGCGGCACCGCAGCGGCGGCCGGCCTCGGCGAGGCGCAGCTCCCACGGGGAGATCGGGCCGTGGATGCCGGGGTGAGCGGCGGCCTCGTCGAGGGCGTGCTCGAGCCAGGTGCGGGCGTCGGGGTCGAGTTGGGTGATGAGACGGCGGCGGAGGTCGGCAAGTGACGGGAGGGCGGTGAGGGTGGTGCCGGGGGCGGATCGGCCGGTGCGGGTTCTGGTGCTCGCGGCGTCCTGGGTGCTCTCGGTTCTCGCGGCGGGCGTGGCGCGGGGCTGGGTCATCTGCTGCTCCCTTCAGGGGTGGCGGAGGGAGCGCCGTGGGGTGGCGCGGCCTGCTGGAGGGCCGGAGCGGGGAACGGCGACGCGGTGGCCGCGACCTGCTCGGCGTGGCGGAGGAACGGCAGGGAGTGTGCGGCGAAGTGCGGCCCGGCGTGGGAGTGGCGGGGAAGTTCGACGACGGTCAGGCCCTGGTAGTCGGTGGCGGCGAGGGCCGCCAGGACCGGCGGGAAGTCGATCTCCCCGTCTCCGAAGGGGAGGTGCTCGTGGACGCCGCGCCGCATGTCCTCGATCTGGACGTGGCGCAGCCAGGGGGCGGCGGCGCGCACGCAGTCGGCGGGAGAAAGAGGTTCGAGGCACTGGCAGTGGCCGAGGTCCAGGGTGAGGCCGAGCGGCTCGGGATCGCCGAGCGTGCGGCGGAGGTGGTGGAAGTCGGCCAGGGTGGCGAGGAGGTGGCCTGGTTCGGGTTCGACGGCGAGCGGGACGCCGGCGGAGGCGGCGGTGTCCAGGACGGGCGTGAGGGTCTCGGCGAGGCGCTTCCACGCGGTGTCCGGGTCTGTGCCTTCCGGGAGGACGCCGCTGAAGCAGTGGACCGCGTGGGCGCCGAGGTCGGCCGCGACCCGCACGGCACGGACGAGGAGGTCGGCCCGGCGCGCCCGGTCCTCGGGATCCGGGTCGAGCAGGGAGGGGCCGTGCTTGCGGCGCGGGTCGAGCACATAGCGGGCGCCCGTCTCCACCGTGACGCCCAGCCCGAGCGTGTCCAGCCGCCGCGCGACCCGTCGGGTGCGGGTGGCGAGGTCGGGGGCGAGCGGGTCGAGGTGCATGTGGTCGAGGGTCAGACCGACGCCGTCGTAGCCGAGGTCGGCGAGGAGGGAGAGCGCGTCGTCGAGCCGGAGGTCGGCGAGACCGTTGGTGCCGTAGCCGAAGCGGAGCGGCTGGAGGGCCTGGAGGGGCCGGAACGGATCGAGAGGAGAGTTCTCTGGAGTCACGTCACGCTCACCTTCTTCGCGTACCTCGCTCCCAGCGGGGCCAGGGCCGCGATGAGGAGGGCCGTGGCCGTGCCCCTGGAGCGGGCGGTCAGGGTGGCCTGAAGGGGGATCGTGGCGCGGACGCCGGCGCCGACGGCTCGTTGGGTGAGCGGAGGTGAGGGGTTGAGCGTGGCGTGGAAGTAGGGGCGGGCGGTGGCCGCGGCGTAGGCGGCCGCGAGAGCGGTGGTGAGGTGTGCCGCGGGTTTCCGGCCGAGCACAGGTCCTCGATGGGGAGTCGCTGGTGGCCCGAGGAGGTCAAGAGCTGTTGTCCCTCGGTGCTCTGCGGAGCGGTGCGTCACCACCCGGGTCAGCAGGGCGGTCGTCGCGAGCGCCGCCAGGGGGGCCAGAGGCGAGCCGCCCTGGGCTTCCTGGCGGGAGACCGCCGTGACGGCCAGGGTGTGGGTGCCGAGCAGGGCCGCGGAGGGGAGTGCCGGCCGGGTGCGGCCGGTCGTCGCGGCGGCTCCCAACAGCAGGTCGAGTCCACGAGCCGTGGCCATCGCCACGGGACCCGCGGGGGTGTGCTTCAGGCCGAGGTCGTACGCCCAGACGGTCGCCGCGAGGGGACCGGCGACGGCCAGGGCGGGGCGGCCGGCGCAGGAGGCCAGGGCCAGTCCGGCGCCGGTGAGGGCGCAGGCCGCCGTGAGCGCGGCGGCAGGGCGGATGCGGCCGGAGGGGAGGGGGCGGTGCGGGCGTTCGACGGCGTCGATGTCGCGGTCCGCCCAGTCGTTGAGGGCCATGCCGGCCTCGTAGAGACAGAGGGAGGAGCCGATGGCGAGCAGGGTACGGGCGTTGGGCGCCGCGCCGGTCGCGGCCGTGCCGGCCAGGGCGTCGCCCGGGACGCTGAACAGGGCGGGCAGACGGAGAAGTTCGGCCCAGGCTCGTCCGCGGTGTGACAGGCCGGTGCATGCGCAGAGTGCCTTGTCGCCGGTGCCGCCTGCAGGAGCGGCTGCGGACGCGCCCGCAGAGCACCGGCAAGAACTTTCGCGCGGCGTCACAGCGCGTCCCCCGCGTCGTCAAAGTGCTTCACCGACCCCGCACCCTGGCCCCCTCCGTCGTCCCGCACCGGATTCCGCCTCAGATTCCGCCCGAACCGGACCAGTTCCTCGTGCTGCTCGGCGAGGCCGGCAGGGCCGTCCCCGACGGGGTCCTTGAAGTAGAAGCCGAGTTCGCCGAGCGGACCGGACAGGCCGGCCTCGTGGGCCCGGAGGGTCAGCCGGGCCAGGTCCAGGACCAGGGGTGCGGCGAGGGCCGAGTCGCAGCCCTGCCAGGTGGTCTGAAGGATCATGCGGGTGCCGAGGAAGCCGTCGAAGGCGATGTGGTCCCAGGCGGTCTTCCAGTCGCCGAGGGCCGGGACGTCGTCGATGTGGACCTCGCCCTCGGGGACGGTGCCGAGGGTGTCGGCGAGGACGCGTTCCTTGCCGGCGTTCTTCGCCGCGGCGGCTGCCGGGTCGGCGAGGGCGGCGCCGTCGCCGCCGCCCAGCAGGTTCGTGCCGGACCAGGCCCGGACCCTCAGTGCCCGTTGGGCGAACATCGGGCCCAGCACGGCCCGCAGCAGGGTCTGTCCGGTCTTGCCGTCCCGGCCGGCGTACGGAAGGCCGCTCCGCTCGGCCTCGTGGGCGGCGGCGGGGTGGTGGATGCCTTCGGAAGGGGTGAAATTGACGTAAGAGCAACCGGCGCGCAGGGCTGCCAGCGCGTACAGGGTGCTGGCGGGTAGCGGGGCGCCGGGGCTCTGGGACGCGGGTTCGGTGGAGGCGACGTTCACCACCACGACCCGCTCCAGGGCGTGGCGGTGTGCGAAGTCGCGTATGTCGTCGGCGAAGGCGGTGATCAGCTCGGCCTCGCTCCTGGTGTCCCCGGGGTGGGGCCTCCGGGCCTGATCTCCCGGTCGGCGGCGGCGAGGTCGGCTGCCACCGCCGTGGCGACGCCCGGTGGGAGGACGCCGCCGGCGGTCAGGGTCTCGGCGCGTTTGGGGAGGGGGCAGTCGAGGGTGTCGTGGCCGCCGAAGACGAGGTCGGACAGCGCGGGCAGGGCGCTGCCGTTGAACGCCGGGGTCTCGGTCACCATGCCGGTGGGCGGGTGCAGTCCCGCGGTGATGGCGGCGCACCCCGTGACGACGGTGGTGGCGACGGAGCCTCGGGCTCCGATCAGCCACACCCCCACACGCGGTCGGGAGAGGGACGCGGACATGGGCAGCCTCCTGATCGTGCGCGGGCCCGAGGGGGAAGGGGAGACGGCGGGCGGGGGTCCGGCGTCCCCCGCCCGCCGCCGTTCAGTCGCCCTTGACGGGCAGTTCCTTCAACTGGATGTTGCGGAAGGAGACCTGGTCGTCGGCGCCATGGTTCTGGAGGCCGATGTAGCCGTCGGTCAGGCTCCGCTGGGGGTCCTTGTTGGTGAAGTCGTTGATCTTGACTCCGTTGAGGAACACCTGGAGGCGTTCGCCCTGGACCTTGATCTCGTAGGAGTTCCACTGGCCGGGCGGCCGCAGGACCTGGTCACGGGCCTTGATGTTCGCCGACTTGAACGAGTAGACGGAGCCCGTGGTGCGCTCGGGCGCGTCCGTGGCGTCGATCTGGATCTCGTAGCCCTTGTTCACCGCGGACCAGGGGTCGTCGGAGGCCGGGAAGCCCACGAAGATCCCGGAGTTGTCGTCGCCCCGCATCTTCCAGTCGAGCTTGAGCGAGTACGACGACTTCAGCTCCCTGGCCTGGTACCAGAGCAGTCCCATGCCGCCCTCGGACTCCATCACGCCGTCCTTGACGACGAACTTGCCGGGGCCGGCCTGCTTCCAGCCGTCCAGGGTCTGGCCGTTGAAGATCTTCCGGTAGTCCTTGCCGGGCTTGCAGTCCGCCTTCACCTGGCCGGTGGCGTACTGGAGGCCGCCGAGGAGATGGGCCCGGAATGCTTCCTCGGCGTAGGACTCCTTGGTGTGGCCGCCGCCGGTGTAGAAGGACCGGCCGCCGCCGTAGCTCTGGCACCAGGCGATCGGGTGGTCGCCCTTCATGTTCCCGCCCTGGTAGGTGGTCTCGTCCAGGGTGGCGAGGACCTTGGCCTGCTCACGCGGGTTGGTGCGGTAGTTGTACCACTCGTCGGTGCGCTCCCAGGCGTCGCCGAGGTGTGCGGTCGAGGGGTGGTCGTGGTCCTCGACGCGGACGGTGGCCTTCTGATTGGCCGGGTGCGAGTCGAAGTAGGCGCCGACGAGGCCGCCGTAGAAGGCCCAGTCGTACTCGGTGTCGGCTGCGGCGTGGATGCCCATGTATCCGCCGCCGCCCGCCACGTAGTCCTCGAACGCCTTCTGCTGATCGGCGTTCAGGACATCACCCGTGGTGGACAGGAAGGCCACCGCGTCGTACTTGGCGAGGTTCGTCGTGGTGAACTGGCGGGCCTCCTCGGTCGCGTCGACCGTGATGCCGGCCGGGCCGCCGAGCTCCTTCAGGGCGGTGATGCCGGCCGGGATGGAGTCGTGCCGGAAACCGGCGGTCTTGGAGAAGACCAGAACCTTCTTGCCGCCCTTGAACGGCTTCTTGGAGAACTCGAAGTCGTCCACGTCGTACAGCGCGCCCTCACCGCCCTTGAAGACCAGGTAGATGTCCGTGGTCTTCTTGGGCAGGGACCGCAGCGGTACGTCGACGTTCTGGAAGGTCTCCCAGCCGCCGGTCGGCGGGATGTACGCCGAGCCGTGGAGCGGTCCGTCGGGCGAGCCGGTGCGCAGTTCGATGAAGCCGCCCGCGCCGCCGGAGGAGGCCCGCACGGTCATCTTCTTCTGCCCGTCGAACCGGTAGGGGGTGAAGGAGATCCAGTCGCCGTCGTCGATGTTGCCGACGGTCTTGCCTCCGTTGGCGCCGGTCTTGTCGATCACCGTCACGCCCGACTGGGTGGTGAAGTGCTCGCCCTGGCGGTGCAGCGGCTGGAGCACGGTGCGGGCGGTGCCGGTCAGGGCCTCCTGGCCGTTCGCCCCGCCGTCGGTGTAGCCGGCGCCGACGACGCCGTAGATGTTGGCGTTGGGGTCGTGGCCGCCGTCACCGGGGGGCGGCTTCAGGGTGCCCTCGCAGCCCATCTCGCTGGTCAGTTCGTGGGCGTGGGAGTCGTGGCCGAGGCTGTAGGTGACCTTCACCTTGGAGCAGTCGACCGTCTCCTCGGGGTCGGTGACGGTCACCTTGAAGGGGACGGGCTTGCCGAACTCGGCCATGGTGCCGTTGCCCGGGATGTCGATCCGCACCTTGGGCTCGGTGTTGCCGACCACGATCCGGGTGCTGGCGGTGCCGGTGTGGCCCTCGGCGTCCTTGGCGGTGAAGGTGGCGGTGTAGGTTCCGACCTTCTTGTACCTGTGGGTGGGGTTGAGGCCCTCGCCCTTGGCGCCGTCGCCGAAGTCCCAGCTGTAGGTGAGGTCCGGGGAGTCGGCGTCCTTGGCGGAGCCGGTGAACTTGACCTTCAGGCCGGCCGCTCCGGACGTCTTGTCGGCACTGACCTCGGCGATCGGCGAGAAGCCGTCCTCGGCGTTCTCGATGCGGTACAGCGCTGAGTGCTCGTCGCCCTGGAACCAGGAGACGCCGTAGTCGAGGACGTAAAGCGCGCCGTCGGGGCCGAACTCCATGTCCATGATCTGGGTGCCGGTCCACGGGAAGTCGTTGATCTTCGCGACGGACCCGTCGCCGTTCTGCTCGATCCGCTTGATCCAGCGGCGGCCGAACTCACCCGCGAAGAAGTCGCCGTCGTAGGCCTCGGGGAACTTCACCTTGGAGTCGAGGTCGGGGTCGTAGCGGTAGACCGGGCCGGCCATCGGGGACTCGGAGCCGGTGCCGAACTCGGGCACCGAACCGCCGTCGTACGGGATCCAGGCGGCCTGCGCGGGCGGCAGGTCGGTGAGGCCCGTGTTGTGCGGCGAGGTGTTCTTCGGGGCGGCGCAGTCGAACTTCTCGCCGGACTCCTTGGTGGCGAAGTCGTAGTCGACGTAGGCGTCGTTGTTACCGGTGCAGAACGGCCAGCCGAAGTTGGCGGCCTTCGTCACCTTGGCGAACTCGACCTGGCCCGCCGGGCCCCGCTTGGGGTCGGCGGCGCCCGCGTCGGGGCCGTAGTCGCCGACGTAGACGGTGCCGGTCTTGTCGTCGACGCTCATCCGGAACGGGTTGCGGAAGCCCATCGCGTAGATCTCGGGACGGGTCTTCTCCGTGCCGGGGGCGAAGAGGTTGCCGTCCGGGACGGTGTACGAGCCGTCCTCGGCGACCTTGATCCGCAGGATCTTGCCGCGCAGGTCGTTGGTGTTGGCGGAGCTGCGGCGGGCGTCGAAGGCGGGGTTGCGGCCCTCGCGGTCGTCGATCGGCGTGTAGCCGTCGGAGGCGAAGGGGTTGGAGTCGTCGCCGGTCGACAGGTAGAGGTTGCCGCCCGCGTCGAAGTCGATGTCGCCGCCGACGTGGCAGCAGATGCCGCGGGAGGCCGCGACGTCGATGACCTTCTTCTCGCTGGCCGTGTTCAGCGTGCCGTTGGCGTTCAGGACGAAGCGGGAGAGGCGGTTGACGCCGTCGAACTTCTTGAACTCCTCGGCGGTGCCGGTCTCCGGGGCGTCGCCCGCGGGAGTGTCGAGCGGCGGGGCGTAGTAGAGGTAGATCGCCCGGTTGTTCTTGAAGTCCGGGTCGATGCCGACGCCCTGCAGGCCCTCCTCGTCGTGGCTGTAGACGGGGATCTTGCCGGCGACCTTGGTGACGCCGCCCTGGTCGGTGAGGCGCAGCGTGCCGTCGCGCGAGGTGTGCAGCACGCTGCGGTTCGGGAGCACGGCGAGCGACATCGGCTCGCCCGTCTCGGGTTCGCCCTTGGCGAGCGGCACCTGCTGGAACTGGCCCTCGGCGGCTGCCGGATCGTCGTGTTCCGGATGGCCGGGGTGGGCGCCGGCGACGGTGGCCGGGGCGCCCACGGCCAGGAGCAGGCCGGTGAACAGGGCGACGGTGGTGCGCAGCCTGGGATGTCTGGCGCTGCGAGTGCCTCTGAGTCTGGTTCTGTGCACGAAGTCCCTCCGGGAACGGGGTGGGCCGTACGGGATGGGTGCGTAGACGTGCGGTGCGGGCGCCGGGGTGCGCCGTCACCCCGGAGGTTCGGTGTTCTCGTTCAGCTGTTGAAGGCAGCGTCGAAGGACGCGCTGGGCGGCTCGAAGTCGAAGGCCTTCAGCCGGGTCAGCGCCTCGGGCGCCCCTTGCAGCCGGTCCATGCCGGCGTCCTCCCACTCGACCGAGACGGGGCCCTGGTAGTCGATGGAGCGCAGCATCCGGAAGACGTCCTCCCAGGGGACGTCGCCGTGGCCGGCGGAGACGAAGTCCCAGCCGCGCCGCGGGTCGCCCCAGGGCAGGTGGGAGCCGAGCCGGCCGTTGCGTCCGTCGAGGCGCTTGCGGGCCTCCTTGCAGTCGACGTGGTAGATCCGGTCGCGGAAGTCCCAGAGGAAGCCGACCGGGTCGAGGTCCTGCCACACGAAGTGCGACGGGTCGAAGTTGAGGCCGAAGGCGGGGCGCCGGCCGACCGCCTCCAGCGCGCGGGCCGTCGTCCAGTAGTCGTAGGCGATCTCGCTGGGATGCACCTCGTGCGCGAACCGCACGCCCTCGGCGTCGAAGACGTCCAGGATCGGGTTCCAGCGGTCGGCGAAGTCCTGGTAGCCGCGTTCGATCATCGCCTCGGGCGCGGGCGGGAACATGGCGACCAGGTGCCAGATGGCGGAGCCGGTGAAGCCGATGACGGTGTCGACGCCGAAGGCGGCCGCGGCGCGCGCGGTGTCCTCCATGCGTTCGGCGGCCCGCTGCCGTACGCCTTCCGGGTCTCCGTCGCCCCACACCGCGTCCGGCACGATGGCCTGGTGGCGTTCGTCGATGATGGCGTCACAGACGGCCTGGCCGACGAGGTGGTTGGAGATCGCCCAGCACTTGAGGCCGTACTTGTCGAGCAGGGCCCGGCGGCCGTCGAGGTACCCTGGGTCGGTGAGCGCCTTGTCGACTTCGAAGTGGTCGCCCCAGCAGGCGAGTTCGAGGCCGTCGTAGCCGAAGTCGCGGGCGAGCCGGCAGACCTCCTCCAGCGGCAGGTCCGCCCACTGGCCGGTGAACAGCGTGAACGTACGCGGCATCGCGCGTCAGCCTCCTCAGACCGCTATCGGCGTGTAGACGGAGTTCTTCTCGGCGCTCTCCTCGACCGCCGCGAGCACGCGCTGCACCTGCAGCCCGTCGGCGAAGGAGGGTTCGGGGCGGCGGCCCTCGGCGACGGCGTGGACCAGGTCGCGGGCCTGGTGGACGAAGGTGTGCTCGTAGCCGAGGCCGTGGCCCGGCGGCCACCAGGCGTCCAGGTAGGGGTGGTCGGGTTCGGTGACGAGGATCCGGCGGAAGCCTGCCTCCGCGCCGGGCTCGGTTCCGTCGTGGAACGACAGCTCGTTGAGCCGCTCCAGGTCGAAGGCGAGCGAGCCGCGCTCCCCGTTGAGCTCGATGCGCAGGGCGTTCTTGCGGCCGGTGGCGTAGCGGGTGGCCTCGAAGGAGGCCAGGGCGCCGGAGGGGAAGCGGGCGGTGAAGAGGGCGGCGTCGTCCACGGTGACCTCGCCGGTGCCCGCGGACGAGACCGCGGCCAGCCCGCTGGAGGCGCCGGTCGGCAGCGGCCGTTCCCGTACGAAGGTCTCGGTCAGCGCGGAGACGCCCGCCAGCCGCTCCCCCGTCAGGTACTGCGCGAGGTCGATGATGTGCGCGCCCAGGTCGCCGAGCGAGCCCGAGCCGGCCTGCTCCCTGCGCAGCCGCCAGGTCAGCGGGAAGCCCGGGTCGACGAGCCAGTCCTGGAGGTACGTCACACGCACGTGCCGCAGCCTGCCCAGGCGGCCCTCGGTGACCATCCGGCGGGCCAGGGCGGTGGCCGGCACCCGGCGGTAGTTGAAGCCGACCATCGCGACCTGGCCGCGTGCGTGCGCCTCTTCGGCCGCTCGTTCCATCGACGCGGCTTCCTCGACGGTGTTGGCGAGGGGCTTCTCGCACAGGACGTGCTTGCCGGCGGCCAGGGCGGCGAGGGCGATCTCGGCGTGGCTGTCGCCGGGGGTGCAGATGTCGACGAGGTCGATGTCGTCCCGTTCGACGAGGGCACGCCAGTCGGTCTCGACGGACGCCCATCCGTGCCGGTCCGCAGCTGCCCGCGCGGCTGCGGCGTCCCGGCCGCAGATCGCGGCCCGCACAGGGGTCAGCGGCAGGTCGAAGACGCGGCCCGCGGTGCGCCAGCCCTGCGAGTGGGCGGCGCCCATGAAGGCGTAGCCCACCATGCCCACGCGCAGGGGCTGCTTGCCTGCCTCCTCGGTCCCTTCTGACTGCTGCTGCGGCTGTCCCATGTGGGAGTCCTCCTCGTCCTGGTCGGGGTCGCGCACGTGGGGGGTGCGGGGGCGGAACCGGTCACTGGAAGCCGGTGGGCATGTACTGGTCGACGTTGGTCTTGTCGACGACGGCCGAGTAGAGCGTGAGCGACGACGGGATCTCGAACTCGGCGAGGCCCCCGATGCCCTTGCTCTGGCCGAGGGCGCGGGCGAGGTCGATCGCGGAGGCGGCCATGGTCGGCGGGTACAGCACGGTCGCCTTGAGCACGCCGTCGTCCTGCTTGATGGCCTGGAACGCGGAGAGCGCGCCCGCGCCGCCGACCATCAGGAAGTCGTCGCGCCCGGCCTGCTCGATGGCGCGCAGCGCGCCCACGCCCTGGTCGTCGTCGTGGTTCCACAGCGCGTCGAACTTCGACTGGGCCTGGAGCAGCTGGGCCATCTTGGCCTGCCCGGACTCGACGGTGAACTCGGCGGCCTGCCGGGCAACCTTCTTGATGTTCGGGTAGTTCTTCAGAGCGTCGTCGAAGCCCTGGGTGCGCTGCTTGGTGAGCTCCAGGTTGTCCAGGCCCGCCAGCTCGATGACGCGGGCGCCGGACTTGCCCTTGAGCTTCTCGCCGATGTAGTGCCCGGCGTTGAGACCCATGCCGTAGTTGTCGCCGCCGATCCAGCAGCGGTAGGCCTGCGGGGTGTTGAAGATCCGGTCGAGGTTGACGACCGGGATGCCCGCGCGCATCGCCTTCAGCCCGACCTGGGTGAGGGCCTTGCCGTCGGCGGGCAGCACCACCAGGACGTCGACCTTCTTGTTGATGAGGGTCTCGATCTGGCCGATCTGCTGGGCGGTGTCGTTGGAGCCCTCGGTGATCTCCAGGGTGACGTCGGAGTACTTCTCGGCGCGTTCCTTGGCGTTGTCGTTGATGGCGTTGAGCCAGCCGTGGTCGGCCTGCGGTCCGGCGAAGCCGACGGTGACCTTCTTGCCGGGCTTGTCGTCGGCGGCGGGCTGGTCGTTCCCGGCCGGCTCGTCCTTGGAGTCGGACGGCTCGTTGCTCGTGCAGCCCGTGAGGAGGGCACCGGCGGAGACGGCGGCGGCCCCGAAGAGCAGTCCTCTGCGGCTCGAGATCTCTGTCATGGCGGTGAACCCTTTCCTCAGGTCGTGCTCGCGGTACGGCGCTGGACCAGCACGGCGGCGACGATGATCGCGCCCTTGGCGATCTGCTGGACGTCGCTCTGCAGGTTGTTCAGGGCGAAGATGTTGGTGATCGTGGTGAAGATCAGGACGCCCAGGACGGAACCGACGATGGTGCCCCGGCCGCCGCTGAGCAGAGTGCCGCCGATGATCGCGGCGGCGATGGCGTCGAGCTCGTAGAGGTTGCCGTTGGTGTTCTGGCCGGAGCCGGCCAGGACGATCAGCAGGAAGGCGGCGATGCCGCAGCACAGGCCGGAGAGCAGGTAGAGGTAGAGCCGCTGGCGGCGTACGTCGATGCCGGCGAGCCGCGCGGCCTCCGGGTTGCCGCCGACGGCGACGGTGCGGCGGCCGAAGGTGGTGCGGTTGAGCACCAGCCAGCCGATGACCGTCACGACCGCGAAGACCAGGACCAGGGGCGGGATGCCGAGGACGTAGGCGTCGCGCTCGCCCAGGTCGAGGACGGAGGGCACGGTGACGATCTGGGTCTTGCCGTCGGTGATCTGCAGGGCGAGGCCGCGGGCGGAGGCCAGCATGGCGAGCGTGGCGATGAACGGCACCATCGCGCCGTAGGCGATGAGCACCCCGTTGACCAGGCCGCAGCCGACCCCGACGATCATCGCGGTGAAGAGGATGCCGGCGAAGCCGTACTCCTGGGTGGCGACGGTGGTCGCCCACACCGAGGCGAGGGCGACGATCGCGCCGACCGACAGGTCGATGCCGCCGGAGACGATGACGAAGGTCATGCCGACGGTGACGACGCCGATCACGGACGCCTGGGTGAGGACGAGTTGCAGGTTACGGGTGTCGAGGAACTCGTCGGGCTTGGTGATGCCGCCGATGAGGATCAGCGCGGCGAGCACGCCGAGCAGGGAGAGGGTGCGGACGTCGGCGCGGAACAGCAGGCCGCGCCAGGCGGGGGGCTGAGCCTCGGGCACCTTGTCGGTGCTGTCCCGCGGCGGGGAGACGGGCTGCGTCATGACGCCGGGCTTCCTTCCATGACCAGGTCGAGTACGCGGTGTTCGTCGAGTTCGCGCGCGGGTGCCGTGTGGACGACACGGCCCTCGCGCAGCACCAGGACGCGGTCGGCGAGGCCGAGCACCTCGGGCACCTCGCTGGAGACCAGCAGCACGGCGAGGCCTTCGTCGGCCAGCCGACGGACCACGGCGTACAGTTCGGCGCGCGCGCCGACGTCGACGCCGCGGGTGGGTTCGTCGAGCAGCAGCACCTTGCAGCCGCGCAGCAGCCAGCGGGCCAGGACGGCCTTCTGCTGGTTGCCGCCGGACAGGGTGCGCACGGGCACGGACGGGTTGTCCGGCCTGAGCGACAGCTCGCGCGTCGCGGCCCGGGCGGCTCCGAGTTCGGCGCCCCGGTCGATCCAGCCGCCGCGCGAGAAGCGGGACATGGAGGAGACCGACACATTGCGGGTGACGGACTCCAGCATCAGCAGGGCCTGGGCCTTGCGTTCCTCGGGGGCGAGCCCGAGTCCGGCGCGGACGGCGGCCCGTACGCTGCCCGGCTTCAAGGGCCGTCCTTCGACCAGTACCTGACCGGACGTCGGTTTCCGGGCCCCGTAGACGGTCTCCAGGATCTCGGAGCGGCCCGAGCCGACGAGTCCGGCGAGGCCGACGATCTCGCCGGGCCGCACCTTCAGGTCGAAGGCCTCGAACTCCCCTTGGCGGGCCAGCCCTTGAATCCGGAGAACCGATTCTCCAGTCGGCGGGGAGACGGGCCGGTCGGGGAAGACGTACTCGACGTTGCGGCCCGTCATCAGCGCGACGACCTCGCGGGTCGGTGTCGACTTCGCCGGGAGCCCGTTCGCGACGGCCCGTCCGTCCTTCAGCACGGTGACCCGGTCGCCGATGCGCCGGATCTCCTCCAGGCGGTGCGAGATGTAGACGACGGCGACTCCGGCGGCGGTGAGATCGCCGACGATACGGAAGAGGTTGTCGACCTCGTCCGGGTCGAGGGCCGCGGAGGGTTCGTCCATCACGATGAGCCGCACGTCGTGGGAGAGCGCCCGGGCCATGGACACGATCTGCTGCTGCGCGGCCGACAACTCCCCGACAAGACGGGCCGGATCGACCTCTGGATGCCCGAGTTGTTCGAGGAGCCGAGCGGTCGACTCGCGGGCCGTCTTCCCGCGTACGACGAACCCGGCGGCGGTCGGCTCGTGGCCGAGGTGGACGTTCTCGGCGACCGACAGATGCTCCACCAGGTCGAGTTCCTGGTAGATGGTGGCGATACCCAGGCGCATGGCGGCGATCGGCGAGCGGAGCGTGACCTCCTCGCCGCGCCAGCGGATGGTGCCGGTGTCGGGTTGATGGGCGCCGGCCAGGACCTTGATGAGGGTCGACTTGCCGGCGCCGTTCTGGCCGAGCAGGCAGTGCACCTCACCGGCCTGGACGCCGAGGTCGACGCCGTCGAGCGCCCGGACGCCGGGGAACGACTTGGTGATGCCGGACATGCTGAGCAGCGGTGGTTCTGGTGCCATGAGGTCCCCTTGGCGGGCGTGCGGGCCGGTTTCAGGGCAGGGCGGAGCGCGGAGCGGAGCAGGGAACTGTGCGGGGCGCGGTACTGGTACGCCGTACTGAACTGTGCGCTTACGCGGGTGAGAACAGGTGATCGCTGATCAGCCGGGCCGCACCGATGACACCGGCGACGGGTCCCAACTCGCCCAGGACGATGGGCAGATTGCCGGTCGCCAGCGGCAGCGACTGGCGGTAGACCTGGGTGCGGATCGCGGCGAGCAGCGTGTGGCCGAGGCCGGTCACCCCGCCGCCGATCACCACCAGGCCGGGGTTGAAGAAGCTGACCAGGCCGGCGATGACCTGGCCGGTGTGATTGCCGCCCTCGCGGATCAGGTCGAGGGCGGTGGCGTCGCCCGCGGCGGCCGCGGCGGCGACGTCGACGGCGGTGAGACCGCCGTTCGTCTCCAGTCGCGATGCCAGTTCGGCCGAAAGCCCCTGCTGGGCGGCCTCCGTGGCATCGCGGGCGAGGGCCGCCCCGCTGAAGTGGGCCTCCAGGCAGCCCCGGTTGCCGCAGGCACAGGGCCTGCCGTCCGACACGGCCTGGATGTGCCCGATGTCGCCGGCGCTGCCCGTCGTACCGCGGTAGACCTCGCCACCGACGACGATGCCGCAGCCGATGCCGGTGCCGATCTTGACGCAGAGGAAGTCGGCGACGGTACGGGCGACGCCCGCGTGCTGCTCCCCCATCGCCATGAGGTTCACGTCGTTGTCGACCATGACCGGGCAGCCGAGTTCCTGGCTGAGCGCCTCCCGCACGGGGAAGCCGTCCCAGCCGGGCATGATCGGCGGCGCCACCGGGATGCCCTCGGGGAAGCGGACCGGGCCCGGGACGCCGATGCCGGCGCCGTCGAACCCCTCCGCGAGCCCGGAGGCCTTGAGCTTGGCTGCCATGGCCAGGACCTGCTCGAAGACCGCGACCGGGCCCTCGCGTACGTCCATGGGCTGGTTGATGTGGCCGAGGGTCTCCAGTTCGGCGTTGGTGACGGCGACGTCGACCGAGGTCGCGCCGATGTCGACGCCGAGGAAGCGCAGACCGGGGTTGAGCCGGATGTTGTGGGAGCGGCGGCCACCGCGCGAGGCGGCGAGGCCGTCGGCCACGACCAGCCCCGTCTCCAGCAGCCGGTCCACCTCCACGGCAAGCTTGGACCGCGAGAGGTCGACCTGGTCGCCCAGCTGGGCACGGGAGTTGGGGCCGCCGTCACGCAACAGCGTGAGCAGTCGGGCCTGGTGGGCGTTTCCGGGTCGTGCGGTCATACGTCTCACGAGCCCCTCCCCGCCTCGATCGGCCTGTGCGCGCCGGTTTTCCGCCACATCGGTGGCTTGCTTTCGGAGGGAACGTAGCAGCGGCTGCCGGGGGTGGGAAGAAGTCGCGCAGGAATTGCCCTCTACTTTTTCCACTCACAGGACAAAGACGCGAGGGGCGGTCTTACCCGGCAGGTAATCGACCGTGAGCGCGGCCCAGGTCAGGCTGGCACCAGCACGCGTCGACGACGTCCGGAGGCTCCCTATGACCGACACCCCTGCCCCCGAAGCCCTGTTGCGGGCGGTGCCCCTGGCCGGGAAGCTGGGCATCGCCCTCGAAGAGGCCACCCCCGCCCGGGTCAGGGCCGTGCTTGCCTGGGCTCCGGAGTTGTGCACGGTGGGCGGCGCGCTGCACGGCGGAACCCTGATGGCGCTCGCCGACACGGCCGGCGCGGTCTGCGCGTTCCTCAATCTGCCGCCGGGCGCGGGCACCTCGACGATCGAGGCGAAGACGAACTTCTTCCGCGCCGTGCGGTCGGGCGTCGTCCGCGCCGAGGCGCGGCCCGTGCACGTGGGACGCTCGTTCCTCGCCGTCCGGACGGACCTGTACGACGAGGAGGGCACCCTGGCGGGTCAGACGACGCAGACCCAGGCGGTACTGACAGCCCGCTGAGGGAGCGAGCGCTACGAACGCGCTCGCGCGTGGTACGACCGCCGTGTGTGCTCGGTGTGTTCGCGCATCAACTGGGTGGCCCGCTGTTCGTCCCGGCCCGCGATCGCGGCGATCAGTTCGCGGTGTTCGATCCAGGACTGCTGGCCGCGCCGGCGGGCCACCGGCGTGTAGTACCAGCGCACGCGCCGGTCGACCTGGGCGGCGAGTTCGGCGAGGACCGCGTTGCCGGCGAGCTCCATGATCTTGGAGTGGAAGCGGGCGTTCATGGCGACGGCGCCGTCCACGTCGTCGGCCTCGACGGCCTTCTCGCCCTCCTCGCAGAGGGTTTCCAGGGCTGTGAGGCCCGCGCTGTTCGCGTTGGCCGCCGCGAGCCGGGCCGCCTCGGCCTCCAGGAGCGTACGGACCGTGAGGAGCTGGTCGGCCTCCTCCTCCGTCGGCTCGTGCACGAACGCGCCCTGGGCGGGCCGCAGATCGACCCACCCCTCGGTGTTGAGCCGCTGCAGCGCCTCGCGCACCGGCTGCCGGGAGACCCCCAGATGCCCGGCGAGTTCGCTCTCGACGAGGTGCTGGCCGGGCTGGAGGGCCCGGGTCGTGATGAGTTCGAGGAGTGCCTCGTAGACGCGGTCACGCAGCGGACCCGGGCGTTCCAGCTTGGGTACCGCCCCCTGGGGCAGGCCTGTCGACAGCATCGCGGTCCCCCTCCTCGGCAGGGCCGTGCACAGCGCGGCGGCCACCGGTGCCGCCGCAGAGTCAGTATCGATTGTCTTTCGTCTACAGTCTACGGCGCACAAGTACCAGGCCTTCGAGGAGTTGACCGCGTCACACCATGGCCTCAGGGGCAGCGGACGACCTGGCCCGCGTACGACAGGTTCCCGCCGAAGCCGAACAGCAGGACCGGGTCGCCGGTGGAGACCGCGCCCCGTTCGACGAGCTTGGAGAAGGCGAGCGGGATGCTCGCGGCGGAGGTGTTGCCGGACTCGGTGACATCGCGCGCGACGACCGCGTTCACGGCACCGATCTTCTCGGCGAGGGGTTCGATGATGCGCAGGTTCGCCTGGTGCAGGACGACCCCGGCGAGGTCGGCCGGCTCCAGCCCGGCCCGCTCGCACGCCCGGCGCGCGATGGGCGGCAGCTGTGTGGTCGCCCAGCGGTAGACGCTCTGCCCCTCCTGGGCGAAGCGGGGCGGCGTGCCCTCGATCCGCACCGCGTGGCCCATCTCGGGCACCGAGCCCCACAGCACCGGCCCGATGCCGGGCTCCTCGGCGGCCTCGACCACCGCGGCGCCGGCGCCGTCCCCGACGAGCACGCAGGTGGTGCGGTCGCTCCAGTCGGTGACCTCGGACATCTTGTCGGCCCCGATGACCAGCGCACGGCTCGCGCCCCCCGCGCGGACGGCGTGGTCGGCGGTGGCCAGGGCGTGGGTGAAACCGGCGCACACGACGTTGAGGTCCATCGTGGCCGGCCCCGGCATTCCGAGGCGGGCCGCGACCCGGGCGGCCATGTTGGGCGAGCGGTCGACGGCGGTGGAGGTGGCGACCAGCACCAGGTCGATGTCGGCGGGGGCGAGACCGGCGGCCGCGAGGGCCTTGGCGGCGGCGTGGGAGGCCAGCTCGTCGACTGGTTCGTCGGGCCCGGCGATGTGGCGGGTACGGATGCCCACCCGGCTCCTGATCCACTCGTCACTGGTGTCCACCAGGTCCGCCAGGTCCTCGTTGGTGAGCACCTTGGCGGGCTGGTAGTGGCCGACGGCGGCGATGCGCGAGCCGTTCATGTGGGTGGGTCCCCCTCGTTGCCTTGGGTAGCGGGACCCACCAGTCTGATCAGTGACTCACGGGTACGACGGCAGCCAAGGCAACAGGAAACCGGCGCCAGGCTTGTCAGCTTCGGTCAGGACCTCGGACGTCCGGGCACCTGTCGCAGGCCAGGGGCGGTCCGGTCCCGCCACCGGCCTCAGCCGGTGAACAGCTGGGTCGCCTTCCGGACGAGTTCGTACAGTCCGTAGGCGAGCGGTACGCCCACCCACACCCAGGCGAGGGCGATCAGCCACCGCCGGTCCGGGCTAGGCGGACTCTGACTGCTGCTGGACACGATCGGCCTCCTTCGGCTGCAGGACGTGATGGCGGGAGTGGACGGGCCGGACGAGCTCGTTGGCGACGAAGCCGACGACGAGCAGGCCGATCATGATGACGAAGGACAGTCCGTACAGGGACGCGCCGTGCCGGCCCGCCTCCTCCTGCCGGTCGGCGATCCAGTTCACGATGAGCGGCCCGAGCACACCGGCCAGGGACCAGGCGGTGAGCAGCCGACCGTGGATGGCGCCGACCTGGTACGTGCCGAACAGGTCCTTCAGATAGGCCGGGATCGTCGCGAAGCCGCCGCCGTAGAAGGAGAGGATGACCAGCGCGCACAGGATGAACAGCGGCTTGGAGGTGTCGCCGAGCAGGGCGATGAGCGCGTACATCAGCGCGCCGACGCCCAGGTAGACGCGGTAGATGTTCTTGCGGCCGATCAGGTCGGACGTCGAGGACCAGCCGATGCGGCCCGCCATGTTCGCTGCCGACAGCAGCGCGACGAAACCGGCTGCGGCTGTCACGGACACCGGGGTGGAGGTTTCCGCGAAGAAGTCCGTGATCATCGGGGCGGCCTTCTCCAGGATGCCGATGCCGGCCGTGACGTTCATGCAGAGCACGAGCCACAGGCACCAGAACTGCGGGGTTCGGATCGCCTGGTTCGCCGAGACCTGCGGGCCGGTGGTGGCTTGTGGCGTGGTCCCCCGCGTCCCCGGGGCACTGCTCGGTACCCGGACCAGGAGCACCCCGAGCAGCATGAAGACGGCGTACGACAGGCCGTGCACCAGGAACGCCAGCGCGATGGCGCCGCTGTCGGACCCGAACGACTCCAGCATCTGGGCGCTCCACGGCGAAGCGATCAACGCACCGCCGCCGAAGCCCATGATGGCGATGCCGGTGGCCATGCCGGGCCGGTCCGGGAACCACTTGATCAGCGTGGAGACGGGCGAGATGTAGCCGATGCCGAGGCCGATGCCGCCGACGAAGCCGTAGCCGAACACGATCAGCCAGTACTGCTCCAGGGACGCGCCCAGCGCGGAGAGCAGGAAGCCGGACGAGAAGCAGATCAGGGCGACGGTCATCGCCCAGCGGGGGCCGTTGCGTTCCACGAGTGTGCCGCCGAACGCGGCGGACAGGCCCAGCATGACGATGCCCAGCTGGAAGGGCAGCGCGCTCTGCGTGCCGCTGAGCCCGAGCGCGGACTCGAGGGGCGGTTTGAACACACTCCAGGCGTAGGCCTGGCCGATGGAGAGATGTACGGAGAGAGCGGCGGGCGGGACGAGCCAGCGGCTCCAGCCCGGGGGCGCGACTGGGGGACTCATGAATCCTGGACGGTAGGCAGTCGCAAGGGAGTTGGAAAGGCGGCGCGTCGACCGTATGCGGTGAGCGGTATGCAGCATGCGGCAAACGGTCGCCGCGCGGACCCTTGCCGCCCCAACCTCCATACTGTAGACAATATTTCGTCGACACAAGCCGCACGGCGCGTTTCTGAGCGGTCGTACGGCGGCCACACCTCCGCGGTATCCCTCAAACCGAACGGAGTGTTCCCGTGAAAGTCGCAGTTCTCGGCGCCGGTGCCATCGGCGCCTACGTCGGCGCCGCGCTCCACCGCGCGGGTGCCGAGGTGCATCTCATCGCCCGTGGACCGCATCTGGCGGCCATGAGGCAGCACGGAGTCCGGGTGCGCAGCCCACGCGGCGGTTTCACCGCGCGCCCTCACGCCACCGACGACCCGGCCGAAGTGGGCCCGGTCGACTACGTCTTCCTGGGCCTGAAGGCCAACGCGTACGCGGCGTGCGGGCCGCTGATCGCGCCGTTGCTGCACGGGACGACGGCGGTCGTCGCGGCCCAGAACGGCATCCCCTGGTGGTACTTCCACCGGCACGGCGGCCCGTACGACGGCCACCGCGTCGAGAGTGTGGACCCGGACGGCGCGGTCAGTGCGGTGCTCGCGCCCGAACGGGCCGTCGGATGTGTCGTCTACGCGGCGACCGAGCTCGAAGGGCCGGGCGTCGTACGGCACTTGGAAGGCACGCGGTTCTCCATCGGTGAGCCCGACCGCAGCCTCTCGGCACGCTGTCTCGCCTTCAGCGACGCGATGCGGGCCGGTGGGCTCAAGTGCCCGGTGGAGCCCGATCTGCGGGACGACATCTGGGTCAAGCTGCTCGGCAACATCTCCTTCAACCCGATCAGCGCGCTGGCCCGCGCGACCATGCGGCAGATGTGCCTGCACGGCGGCACCCGCCGGGTCATCGAGATCATGATGACCGAGACGCTCGCGGTCGCCGAGGCCCTCGGCTGCGAGGTCGGCGTCTCCATCGAGCGCCGGCTCGCGGGCGCCGAGCGGGTCGGCGATCACCGCACCTCCACGCTCCAGGACCTGGAGCGCGGCAAGCCGCTCGAGCTCGACGTACTCCTCGCGGCGGTCGTCGAGCTGGCGGAGATCACCGGCGTGGAGGTGCCCACCCTGCGCACCGTGCACGCCATCTCGGACCTGCTCGCGCTGAGGAGCGCCGCATGAGGAAACGCCAACCCAAGACCTACAACCGGCTGACGCACCCGCTCGTCCGGGACTCCCGTGACGAGCCCTTCCGGCGGGCGAGCTGGGAGGAGGCGCTGGACCGGGCCGCCCGGGGCCTCGGGCGCAACCGTGACGCCTTCGGCATGTTCAGCTGCGCCCGCGCCACCAACGAGATGAACTACGTGGCGCAGAAGTTCGCCCGGGTCGTCATGGGCACCAACAACGTCGACTCCTGCAACCGCACCTGTCACGCCCCGAGCGTGGCCGGTCTGTCGGCGGCGTTCGGTTCGGGCGGCGGGACGTCGTCGTACGAGGAGATCGAGCACACGGACCTCGTCGTGATGTGGGGCTCCAACGCCCGCTTCGCGCACCCGATCTTCTTCCAGCACGTGCTGAAGGGGATCAGGAACGGGGCCCGGATGTACGCGGTCGATCCGCGCCGGACCTCGACCGCCGAGTGGGCGGAGAGCTGGCTCGGACTCAACGTCGGCACCGACATCCCGATGGCGCACGCGATCGGCCGCGAGATCATCCACGCGGGCCTAGCCAACGAGGCGTTCATCGAGCGGGCGACCACCGGCTTCGAGGAGTACAGGGCGCTGGTCGAGCCGTGGACGCTGTCGCTCGCCGAGAAGGTGACGGGCGTACCGGCCGCCGCCGTCCGCGAGCTGGCGCACGCCTACGCCCGTGCCGAACGCGCCCAGCTGTGCTGGACTCTCGGCATCACCGAGCACCACAACGGCACCGACAACGTCCGCGCGCTGATCAACCTGTCCCTGCTCACCGGTCATGTCGGCCGGTACGGCTCGGGCCTGCAGCCCCTGCGCGGGCAGAACAACGTGCAGGGCGGCGGGGACATGGGCGCGATCCCCAACCGGCTGCCGGGCTTCCAGGACATCCTGGACCCGGACACCCGGCTGAAGTTCGAGTCGGCCTGGGCCACCGTCATCCAGCCGCACTACGGCCTGAACCTCACGGAGATGTTCGAGGCGATGGAGGACGGCGGTCTCAAGGCCGTCTACTGCATCGGCGAGAACCCGGCCCAGTCGGAGGCCGACAGCGAGCAGGCCGTACGGCGCCTCAAGGCCCTGGACTTCCTCGTCGTCCAGGACATCTTCCTCACGAAGACGGCCGAACTCGCCGATGTCGTCCTGCCGGCCACCGCCGGCTGGGCGGAGACCGAGGGCACGACCACCAACAGCGAGCGGCGGGTGCAGCGCGTCCGCAGGGCCGTCACCCCGCCCGGCGAGGCCCGCGAGGACATCGACATCCTCTGCGACCTCGCGGCCCGCCTCGGCCACGACTGGAAGTACGCCGACGCCGAGACCGTGTGGAACGAGTTGAGGTCGATCTCGCCCGACCACTACGGCATGACGTACGAGCGTCTGGAGGAGCACCAGGGCATCCAGTGGCCGTGCCCGAGCACGGAGCAGCTCGAACCGACCTATCTGCACGGCCGGTTGTGGGAGTCCGACCCCTCGGCACGCGGTCGGCTCGCGCCCTTCGGGATCGTGCAGCACGACCCGCCCGTGGACCTCACCGACGAGCGGTACCCGATCCGGCTGACCACCGGACGGCGGCTGGATTCCTACAACACCGGTGTGCAGAGCGGTGGTTACGCCTCGCCGCTCAGGCGCGGCGAGTTCATCGAGCTGTGCCCGGAGGACGCCGAGCGCTACGGGGTCGTGGTCGGTGAGCAGGTGCAGGTCACCTCGCGACGCGGGTCGGTGACCGCGCCGGTGTGGGTGGACACCGCGCTGCGACCCGGGCTCGCCTTCATGACCATGCACTTCCCCGACGAGGTGGACACCAACTCACTGACGATCGAGGCGAACTGCCCGATCGCGGGGACGGCGGAGTTCAAGGCGTCGGCGATCCGGATCGAGAAGCTGCCCATCGCGACCATCGTGGGGTGACGCACTGTGGACCTGCACTTCGGTGACAGCAAGCCGACGGACGAGGAACGGGCGGCCGTCGACGCCCTTCTCGGGCCTCCGGAGTCCTCCTGGGAGGGCGCCGACCGTTCCGACGCCGATCTGAGGTGGGCGCGGGGCGGACGCGAGGCCCGGGACCGCCGCGACCTGCTGCTGCCGGGGCTGCACGCCGTCAACGACCGGATCGGCTGGATCAGCGACGGCGCCCTCGACTACCTGTGCCGGCGGCTGACGGTGCCGCCGGCGGAGGCCTACGGGGTCGCCACCTTCTACGCCATGTTCTCGGTCAAGCCGCGTCCGGCGACCGTGCTCCAGGTGTGCACGGACCTGGCGTGCGCGGCGGCCGGGGCGCCGGAGCTGTGTGCCGGGATCGAGGCGCGGCTCGGTCCCGGCAGCGGTGTGTCGGTCGAGCGCAGCCCATGTCTGGGCCTGTGCGAGCGGGCCCCGGCCGCGCTCGCGATCAGGGCCGGGGATCCCGTGCGTACGGCGGTGTCGGCGCCGGCGACCGTCGAAGAGGCCGTCCTCGCCGCGAGTGCGCCGGACTCGGCGCCGGAGGAGCCGCCCGCCGCCCTGGCGGTGCCGCAGGCCGGGCAGGACGGTCTGATGCTGCTCCACCGCGTCGGCGTGGTCGACCCCGCCTCCCTCGACGACTACCGCGCCCACGGCGGCTACACCGCCCTGCGCCGGGCCTTCGAGCTGGGCCCGGCCGGGGTCATCCGCGAGGTCACCGACTCGGGCCTGGTCGGGCGCGGCGGTGCCGCCTTCCCGACCGGCCGCAAGTGGCAGGCCACGGCGTCCCAGCCGGATCATCCGCACTACCTCGTCTGCAACGCCGACGAGTCCGAGCCGGGCACCTTCAAGGACCGCGTGCTCATGGAGGGCGACCCGTACGCGCTGGTCGAGGCGATGACGATCGCCGCGTACGCGACCGGCGCCCACCGCGGCCACCTCTATCTGCGCGGCGAGTACCCGCGCGCCCTGCGCCGGCTGGAGCACGCGATCGCGCAGGCACGCGCGCGTGGACTGCTCGGTGACGACATCCTCGGCCAGGGCTACGCCTTCGACATCGAGATCCGGCGCGGCGCGGGCGCCTACATCTGCGGTGAGGAGACGGCCCTGTTCAACTCCATCGAGGGCTACCGGGGCGAGCCCCGCTCGAAGCCGCCGTTCCCCGTGGAGAAGGGCCTGTTCGGCAAGCCCACGGTGGAGAACAACGTCGAGACGCTGGTCAACGTCCTGCCGATCCTCACCATCGGCGCCCCGGCCTACGCGGCGATCGGCACGGACAGGTCCACCGGACCGAAGCTGTACTGCGTCTCGGGGAGTGTGGAGCGGCCCGGTGTCTACGAGCTGCCGTTCGGCGCGACGCTGGGCGATCTGCTCGGGCTCGCCGGAGTGCGGGAGGGGCTGCGGGCGGTGCTGCTCGGCGGGGCGGCGGGCGGTTTCGTCCGGGCCGACGAGCTGGACATCCCGCTCACCTTCGAGGGGACGCGGGAGGCGGGCACGACACTCGGCTCGGGGGTCGTGATGGCCTTCGACGACACGGTGCCCCTGCCCCGGCTGCTGCTGCGCATCGCGGAGTTCTTCCGGGACGAGTCGTGCGGGCAGTGCGTGCCGTGCCGGGTCGGGACCGTGCGGCAGGAGGAGGCGCTGCACCGGATCGTGGAGCGCACCGGCGCCGACGCCGCCGGGGACATCGCGCTGCTGCGGGAGGTGGGCCGCGCGATGCGCGACGCCTCGATCTGCGGTCTCGGGCAGACCGCGTGGAACGCCGTGGAATCCGCCATCGACCGTCTGGGGGCGTACGAATGACCGTCACACCGCTGGGGATCCCGCGCCGTCTGCTGGAGTTCACGCTCGACGGGGAGCCGGTGCGGGCTCCCGAGGGCTCGACGATCCTCGACGCCTGCCGGGCCGCCGGGAAGGACGTCCCGACCCTGTGCGAGGGCGACACGCTCCGGCCCAAGAACGCCTGCCGCGTCTGCGTCGTCGAGGTGGAGGGGGCCAGGACCCTCGTCCCGGCCTGCTCCCGCAAGGCCGAGCCCGGTATGGAGGTGCGCACGGACACCGAACGGGCCCGGCACAGCCGGAAGATCGTCCTCGAGCTGCTGGCGTCCTCCGTGGACCTGTCGACGACGCCGAAGGTCGCCGAGTGGCTCAAGGAGTACGAGGCGAAGCCGGACCGCTTCGGCCCTGAGGCGGCCCGGCTCAACGAGGAGCCGAAGGTCGACAACGACCTGTATGTGCGCGACTACGACAAGTGCATCCTCTGCTACAAGTGCGTCGACGCCTGCGGCGACCAGTGGCAGAACACCTTCGCGATCTCGGTCGCCGGGCGCGGTTTCGACGCCCGGATCGCCGTGGAGCACGACGCGCCGCTGACCGACTCGGCGTGCGTGTACTGCGGGAACTGCATCGAGGTGTGCCCGACGGGCGCGCTGTCCTTCAAGTCCGAGTTCGACATGCGCGCGGCGGGTACGTGGGAGGAGTCGCGCCAGACGGAGACGACCACGGTGTGCGCGTACTGCGGAGTGGGCTGCAACCTGACGCTCCATGTGCAGGACAATGAGATCGTGAAGGTCACCTCACCGCACGACAACCCGGTGACCCACGGCAATCTCTGCATCAAGGGCCGCTTCGGCTACCAGCACGTACAGAACCGGGGCTGATCAGGACATGGGACGAGTCACGGAACGACGCAAGGTGCTCCGCATCCGGGACGGGGTGGTCTCCAGCCGCCCGGACACGCTCGTCGCGGAGGAACCCCTGGAGATCCGGCTCAACGGCAAGCCGCTGGCGATCACCATGCGCACCCCGGGCGACGACTTCGCGCTGGCGGCGGGCTTCCTGGTGAGCGAGGGGGTGCTGGGCGAGCAGCGGGACCTCCAGAACATCGTCTACTGCGCCGGGGCCACGGTCGAGGGGTCGAACACGTACAACATCGTCGACGTCAAGACCGCCCCGGACGTGGTGATCCCCGACATCACGCTGGAGCGGAACGTCTACACCACCTCCTCCTGCGGCCTGTGCGGCAAGGCGTCACTGGACGCCGTACGGACTACGGCCCGCTGGCCCATCGCCGACACTCCCCCGGTCCGGGTCACCCCGGAGCTGCTGGCGAGCCTGCCCGACCGGCTGCGCGCGGCCCAGCGGGTCTTCGACCGGACCGGGGGCCTGCACGCGGCGGCCCTCTTCTCGGAGGACGGGGAGCTGCTGGACGTCCGCGAGGACGTGGGCCGGCACAACGCGGTCGACAAGCTGGTCGGCCGGGCTCTGCAGAACGGGGACCTGCCGCTGTCGCGGACGATCCTGCTCGTCTCGGGCCGGGCCTCCTTCGAGCTGGCGCAGAAGGCCGTGATGGCCGGCCTGCCGATGCTGGCGGCGGTGTCGGCGCCGTCCTCGCTGGCAGTGGATCTGGCCGCCGAGACCGGCCTGACGCTGGTGGGCTTTCTGCGGGGCGGTTCCATGAACGTGTACGCGGGAGAGGACCGGATCGCCCTGCGGGCGGCGGCCGCCCAGGGCTGAACAGGTTCCTCCGCTACACGGCGGCGGGGCCCCGACCGGCGGGGAGCGCCCCCTGCGCCGCAGGGGCCCCGTCTCGGCCTGCCGTCATCTCAGTCGGCCACACCGGATATCCGCAGCAGCATGCCCGTGAACTGCTCGCGTTCGGCCACCGACAGCGGGGCGAGCAGTTCGTCGTTGGCGGCGCGGGCCGCCTTCTCGCAGCGTTTGAGGAGCCGGGCTCCCCGTGCGGTGAGGGACACCGCGTTCTTGCGACGGTCCCTCGGGTCCGGCTCGCGCAGCACCAGGTCCGCCGACTGGAGGTCGTCGAGGATGCCGACCAGGTCCTTGGGGTCGAGCCGGATCCCGCGGCCGAGGTCGGCCTGGGCGACGGGGCCGAGGTCACGGACGGCGGAGAGCACCACGTGGTGCCACATCCTCATGTCCTCCTCGGCCAGCGCCTCGGCCACCAGGGTCCGGCCGCGGGCGGCGGCGCGGCCGAGCAGCCAGCTGGGCAGGGAGCGGATCGCGGGCAGAGGGGCTTCCGACATGGCCGCAGCCTAGCCAAGAAGTCGTTGGTCCTTCCTATGATCGTCCTATACCGTTGGGATCCCCAACGACTTCATTGGGGGTACCAACGATCACCGGAGGTGCGATGCGCCGCGTCCGCTACGAATCCCGAGGCGGCCCCCTGTTCGTGGAGGAGGCTCCGGTCCCCGCGCCCGGCCCCGGAGAGCTGCTCGTACGCGCGGAGGCGATCGGCGTCACGCTCCCGGTCGTACGCAAGGTCACCGAGGCGGCCGAGCCGGGCCCGCTCGGCGGCGAGATCGCCGGGGAGGTCACGGCCGTCGGCGAGGGCGTCACCCGCTTCGGCACCGGCGACCGGGTGACGGGCCTCTGCTTCGGCCACGGCTACGCCGACTTCGCCCTCCTGCACGAGGCCATGGCCTCCCCGGTCCCGGCCGGTGCCCGCGCCGTCGACGCGGTGGCCCTGGTCCGCAGCGGCCTGGTCGCCCTCGGCGCCCTGGAGGCGGCGCGCCCCGAGCCCGGCGAGACGGCGCTGGTCACGGCGGCGGCGAGCGGCGTCGGCCAGCTGGCCGTGCAACTGGCCAGGACGCGGGGCGCGGGCCGGGTCGTGGGGGCCGTCTCCGACCCGGCGAAGGCAGCCTTCGTCCGGGGCCTTGGCGCGGACCACGTCGTCAGCTACGGCGACGACAGCTGGGGCGCGCCCGTCGACTACGCCCTGGACGCGGTCGGCGGTGAGCTGCTCACCCGGGCCCTCTCCGCGCTCGCCCCCGAGGGACGGCTGGTGGCGTACAGCTCGGGCGGCGGCACCGTCCAGGCGTACGACCTGCTCGTGGGTGCCAAGTCGGTGATCGGGTTCCAAATGGCCCGCATCGCCCGCGGGAAGCCGGAGTTGTACGAGCGGTGGCGCGAGGAGCTGTGGCGGCTGTTCGCGGCGGGAGAGATCGAGCCCGCCGTCCACGGGGAGTTCGCCTTGGAGGACGCGGCGAAGGCACACGGGGAGATCGAGGCGCGGGCCAACCGCGGAAAGGTCGTCCTGATCCCCTGACGCACGCTTCTTGTGGGGGGTCTGTGAGTCCAAGTACCGTCTGTGGCCCCACACATGGGACGTGGGATGTCCGGTTGTCCGCATCAGCCGCCCGGATATCCGTTCCCATGGCTCGGTGGTCCAGCCGACAGACGCATGAAGGGCAGGTCGCACCATGCCGTCAAGACTTCGCGCACGTCTGAGATCCACCCTGACAGCCGCTCTCGCCGCCGCCGCGCTGCTCGCGCCGGCCCTCCCCGCCCAAGCCCGGCCCGCAACGGCCTTACCGGAGTTCGAACAGCAGGTCCTCTTCAAGGCCTCCCAGGACCCCGGCTACGCCTGCTTCCGCATCCCGGCCATCGTGCGGACCACGACCGGCACGCTGCTCGCCTTCGCCGAGGGACGCGTCCTCAACTGCGGTGACGCGGCCGACATCGACATCGTCCTCAAGCGCTCCACCGACGGCGGCCGCACCTGGGGGCCGCTCCAGGTGGTCACCGAGGGCGCCGGCGACACACACGGCAACCCGGCGCCCCTCGTGGACCGCCGGACCGGCCGCATCCTGCTGGCCGAGACGTACAACACCGGCCGTACGGACGCCGGGAACTGCACCGTGCCCTGCGACCGCACCCCGCATCTGCAGTACAGCGACGACGACGGCCGGACCTGGTCGAAGCCGCGCGACCTGAGCGACCAGATCCTGCCCGCGCACTGGAACTCCTGGTACGCCACCGGCCCCGTGCACGGCATCCAGCTCACCCGCGGCAAGCACGCCGGGCGCCTCGTGTTCGGCGTCAACACCGAGACGTGGGACGGCAGCCGGGTCACCGCGAACCACGCCGCGCTCATCGTCAGCGACGACGGCGGCGACCGCTGGCGGGTCGGCGCCACGGACTCCTGGCCGATAGCTCTCGACGGCACGTTCCGGCAGAAGCCGTCCGAAGTGACGCTCACCGAACGCACCGACGGCGCCGTCCTCGTCAGCGGCCGGGAACAGGACGGCACCGACCTGGGCCACCGCTCCCAGACCCTCAGCCGGGACGGCGGCGACAGCTTCGCCACGCCCTTCCGCGACCTCCCGGACCTCTACACCCCGCAGGTCCAGGGCGCGACCGTACGCCTCGGCGACCGGCTCCTGCTGTCCGCTCCGGCCGACCCCGACCGCCGCCGGACGATGATGGTCCGCTCCTCCTACGACGGCGGGCGCACCTGGGACACGGTGGACCGGGGCACGGTCGTCACGACCGACTGGTCCGGCTACTCCGACATGGCAGCCGTCAATGGCACGACGGTGGGCCTGCTGTACGAGGGCGGCGCGGTCGACGCCCGCGACGAGATCCGCTTCGCCCGCTTCACCGAGGGCTGGCTGAAACCGCGCCGGGGCCCCGACCCGACCACCCGTGACGCCGCGTCGGCCGCGACGCCGGCGGCCGTGCTCGGCGGTGCGGGCCGGACCACCGGCGTGCGCGGCGGTGCGCTGTCCTTCGACGGCACCGACGACGCCGTACGGCTGCCGTACCGGTCCCGGCTCCCGCTCGCCGAAGGCGACTTCACTGCCTCGCTGTTCTTCCGCTACACGGCCACGACCGGCGAACAGCCCTTCCTGTGGATGGGCGGCATCGGCGGCACACAGCCGCAGATCTGGCTGCGCGGGGAGCCCGCGAGCGACCGGGTCCGGGGGCTCATCACCACCCGGTCGGGCGCGACGACCGTCAGGTCGGCCTCGGTGTGGACCGACGGCGCCCACAACGACGGACTCTGGCACCATCTGGCCCTGCGCCGGGGCGACGGGAAGCTGACGCTCTTCCTCGACGGTGCGCCGCTCACCACCGCGGACGTGCCGGGCTCGGTCAGCCGTAACTCCCCGTTCGGTGTGCACATCGGCCAGCGGATGGACAGCAGGGCGTTCCTCAGCGGGGCGATCGACGACGTCCGCGTCTGGAACCGGGCGCTGTCCGACGAGGAGTTGGCGTCCGGCGCCGCGAAAGCGGCCGTCAGGGGCACCGTCCTGTGGCTGCCCATGGACCAGGTGAGCGGCAGCAACTAACGTCACGGAACGTGCCCGACGACGCAGAAGCAGCACGAGCACGACAGCGCACCGGAACCGGGATCGGCCTGCTGCTGGTCCTGGTTCTCGGTGCCGCCCTGCTCTACGCCCTGCCAAAGGACGAGAGCCGGGACGACGACGGCTCCTGCCGGGCACGGACGGTGGACTCCTGGCAGGCGGACGACGGCCTCACCGCCGAGTTCGCGCGCTACGGCGACGACGCGGGCCGCACCGACGACTGGACGGGCGGCGACGGCACCCACTCGCTGCGGCTGCCCGACGGCCGGGTGCTGTGGCTGTTCTCCGACACCTTCCTGGGCCGGGTGTACGGCCCGCCCAACCCGCACGGCGAGTCCTACGCCTGGCGGGACGCCACCACGCCTCTGGTGCGCAACTCGGCCGTGCTGATGCGCGACGGCCGACTGGATACCACCCTTCCCGCCCCGCTCTTCGCCGACCCGGCGCCGAACCAGTGGCGCTGGCCGGTCGCCGCCCGTGTCGAACCCCGCTCCCCCGGCTCCTCCGAGCAGGTGGTCCGGGTGCTGCTGTGGGTGCGCACGGCCGGCCAGGCCCCGTGGGTCTTCGGCGTGCCCACCGCGACCGAGGTGGCGACGCTGTCGCTGCCCGCTCTGCGCCTGGAGTCGATCGTCAAGGTGCTCGACCAGCAGCTGGTCCCCGACCCGTCCCGGCGTGTGCTGTTCGGCACGACACTGGTCGAGGAGGACGGCTGGACGTACGTCTTCGGCGGCGACGACGGCCAGGCCGCCTCCCGCCCGGCCTCGCACGCCTACGTGGCGCGCGTACGGGAGGGCGCGCTCGGGGATCCGGCGGCCTGGCGGTACTGGAACGGCTCGGCGTGGACGGCCGCCGCCCGCCCCCGGCCAGTGCTCGGGGACGGGCAGCGCAGGGGCGTCGGCAGCGCGTTCTCGGTCGTCCGGGAAGGCGGCACGTACGTGCTGTTCACGATGGCCACGGGCACGAAGGGTCTGACCACCGTGGCTTCGTACTGGGCGTGCTCCCCGGCCGGGCCGTGGCACGGGCCGGCGAAGGAGTTCAGCCCGTCGCTGCCGCAGGGGCAGGTGGCCGCCTACAACCCGCAGGTCCATCCGGTGCTGAGCGGCGACGGACGGCTCGTCCTGAGCTACGACGTCAACTGGCTGGAGACGACCGGTGCCGCGGCCCAGCTCAGCCGGAACGTGTCCCTGTACCGACCGCGGTTCGTGTCGCTGCGGCTGGCTCCGGCTGAGTGACCTGCGCGCGGGGGTCGTGCGAGCGGCGCCTGGCGATCACCGCGCACACCATCAGCTGCATCTGGTGGAAGAGCATCAACGGCAGCACGGCCAGCGAGGCGTGCGCGCCGAACAGGACGCTCGCCATGGGCAGTCCGGAGGCCAGGGACTTCTTCGAGCCGGCGAACTGCAGGGTGATCCGGTCCTCTCGGCTGAAGCCCAGCCCCTTGCCGCCGTACCAGGTCAGCAGCAGCATCACGGCGAGGATCACGGCCTCGACGCCGAGCAGCGCACCCAGCCGGGCGGGGCTGACCTGGTGCCAGATGCCCTGCACCATGCCCTGGCTGAACGCGGTGTAGACGACGAGCAGGATCGAGCCGCGGTCCACGAGGCCGAGGACCTTCTTGTGGCGGGTGACGAAGCCCCCGATCCAGCGGCGCAGCAGCTGTCCGGCGAGGAACGGCACGAGCAGTTGCAGCACGATCTTCAGCAGCGAGTCGGCGGAGAACCCGCCGCCGCTGCCGCCGAGCAGCGAGGCCGCGAGCAGTGGGGTGGCGATGATGCCGATGAGGGAGGAGAAGGAGCCCGCGCAGATCGCGGCGGGCACGTTGCCTCGGGCCATCGAGGTGAAGGCGATCGACGACTGGACGGTCGACGGGACGAGCGTGAGGAAGAGCAGGCCCTGGTAGAGCGGGTCCGTGAGGATCACCGGAACCAGCCCGCGGGCCGCGAGGCCGAGCAGCGGGAAGACGATGAAGGTGGCGGCCAGGACCGTGACGTGGAGCCGCCAGTGCCGCAGGCCGTCCAGCGCCTCACGGGTGGAGAGCCGGGCACCGTAGAGGAAGAACAGGAACGCGATCGCCGCCGTGGAGGCCCCGGATGCCACGTCGGCGACCGACCCGCGGGCCGGGAATAGTGCGGCGACTCCCACGGTCGCCAGCAGGAGAAGGATGAACGGGTCGATCGGCATCCGGCGCGGCCGGCGCAGGCGTTTCACGGTGCTCCACTTGCTCGGTACTTGTTGCTCGGTACGTACGGGCGGTGCGGGGCCGGGGAGGCCCCCTCCCATCCTGCTCCTCACTCCGGCGATCGGGAATCCCGCATACCACTCTCACTGTCATCGCGTTCCGCGATAACCTGGCGGACATGTACGACCCCTCCCATCTGCGCACGTTCCTGTCGGTGGCGCAGACGCTGAGCTTCACGCAGGCCGCGCGGCGGCTCGGGCTGCGGCAGTCGACGGTCAGCCAGCATGTGCGGCGGCTGGAGGACGCCACCGGGCGGACGCTGTTCACGCGGGACACGCACTCGGTGGAGCTGACGGAGGACGGCGAGGCCATGCTCGGTTTCGCGCGCCGGATCCTGGAGGTGCACGAGCAGGCGGCGGCGTTCTTCACGGGCACCCGGCTGCGCGGCCGGCTGCGTTTCGGCGCCTCCGAGGACTTCGTGCTGACCCGGCTGCCCGAGATCCTCGAGGGCTTCCGGCACGACCACCCGGAGGTCGACCTGGAGCTCACGGTCGAGCTGTCGGGCACGCTGCACGAGCAGCTGGCCGCGGGGAAGCTGGACCTCGTGCTGGCCAAGCGGCGCCCCGAGGACCCGCGCGGCGAGCTGGTCCGGCACGACAGGCTGGTGTGGATCGGGGCGGACCGTCTCCGGCTCGACCCGGACCGTCCGGTGCCGCTGATCGTCTACCCGCCGCCGGGCATCACCCGCGCACTCGCCCTGGAGGCACTGGAGCGGCAGGGCCGCGGCTGGCGTGTGGTGTGCACCAGCGGCAGCCTCAACGGTCTCGTCGCGGCGGCCCGCGCGGGCCTCGGTGTGATGGCCCATTCCCGTGGCCTCATCCCGCCGGGTCTGGTCCGGGTCCCGGACCGGGCGGGCCTGCCGGAACTGGGACAGGTCGATTTCGTGGTGGTGCACGGCCGGCGGCGCCCCTCCGCACAGGGCGCGGCGGACGCCCTGTCGGCGGCGATCCTGGCGGGCGGTGACCGGCTGCGCCGCAGCTCACGCAAGGACCTGTGACAACCGGAGTGACGGAATCCGCTGCCGCCGCGCTGACAGAGGAGACCCCCCTTTCCGGCCGTCCCGCACTACGCCCGGAGTCGTACAGATTCGGTGGAGATTACGCCACCGAAACTTACTCAACCGTCAGGATTCTGTCCGACCCTGCCCCATGTGAGCGCTTTTTCCCTCGCTGACCAGCGCCGACGAGAGGTCCGCTCCCTTCGGCCCCCCTCCCGCACCCTGGTCCGGTGGGGTAGCTTTCGGCGCTGTGCGGAGCGTCACTCAACCAAAAGCGCTGAGGAGCGGGGAGCGGGGTTTGCGCGAGTTCACCAACCCTCCGTTGGCGTTGGCACCACCGGTGGGCGGTCTGGCCGACGTGGTCTTCGAGCATGCCCAGGAAGACCCGCTGTACATCGCCCTGGGCCGTAAGGACGACGCGGGGTACTGGCGGGATGTCACCGCCGCCGAGTTCCGCGACGAGGTACTCGCCCTGGCCAAGGGCCTGCTGGCGAGCGGCATCCGGTTCGGCGACCGGGTCGCCATCATGTCCCGTACGCGCTACGAGTGGACGCTCTTCGACTACGCGCTGTGGACGATCGGCGCCCAGGTCATACCGGTCTACCCGACGTCCTCGGCCGAGCAGTGCTTCTGGATGCTGTACGACGCCGAGGTGACGGCCGCGATCGTGGAGCACGAGGACCACGCGATGACGATCGCCACCGTCATCGACCGGCTGCCGCAACTGCGCCGCCTGTGGCAGCTCGACTCCGGCGCCGTGCAGGAGCTGTACGACGCCGGCGCGCACCTCGACGACGAGGTGGTGCACCGCCATCGGCAGGCCGTCACGCCCGACTCGGTCGCCACGATCATCTACACCTCGGGCACGACCGGACGCCCCAAGGGCTGTGTCATCACGCACGGCAACTTCGCGTACGAGGCGGACACCGTCATCGAGCGCTGGGAGCCGGTGTTCCACTCCAAGCGGGGCGACGAGGCCGCCACCCTGCTGTTCCTGCCGCTCGCGCACGTCTTCGGGCGGATGGTCCAGGTCGCGGCGATCCGCGGTGGGGTGAAATTCGGCCATCAGCCGCAGCTCAACGCGGCGGCCCTGCTGCCCGATCTGGCCGCGTTCAAGCCGACGTTCTTCCTGGCCGTGCCGTACATCTTCGAGAAGGTGTTCAACGCGTCCCGCCGCAAGGCCGAGAAGGAGGGCCGCTCCGGCCCGTTCGAGAAGGCCGTGGACATCGCCATCAAGTACGCCGACGCCGTCGAGGCCAAGGCCTGGGGCAACGGACCCGGCCCCTCGGCGGGGCTGCGCATGCAGCACCAGCTGTTCGACAAGCTCGTCTACTCCAAGATCCGCGCCGCGATGGGCGGCCGGATCCGGCACGCCATGTCGGGCGGCTCGGCGATGGACCGGCGGCTCGGTCTGTTCTGGGCCGGTGCGGGCGTACACATCTACGAGGGCTACGGCCTGACCGAGTCGACGGCCGCCGCGACCGCCAACCCGCCCGGACGCACCCGCTTCGGCACGGTGGGCCAGCCCATCCCGGGCATGACCGTGCACCTCGCGGACGACGGCGAGATCTGGCTGCACGGCCAGAACGTCTTTCAGGGCTACCTCAACAACCCCAAGGCCACGGACGAGACCCTGCACGACGGCTGGCTGGCCACCGGCGACCTCGGCTCACTCGACGAGGACGGCTACCTCACCATCACCGGCCGCAAGAAGGAGATCCTGGTCACATCGGGCGGCAAGAGTGTTTCGCCCGGGGTGCTGGAGGAACGCGTCCGGGACCATCCGCTGGTCAACCAGTGCATCGTCGTCGGCAACGACCGCCCGTACATCGCGGCCCTCGTGACCCTCGACCAGGAGGCCGTGGAGCACTGGCTGACGATGCGGAACAAGCCGCAGCTGTCCGCGGCGGAACTGGTCCGTGACGCGGATCTGGAGACGGAGGTGCGGCGCGCGGTGGTCGCGGCCAACACCCTGGTCTCGCAGGCCGAGTCGATCCGCACCTTCCGCATCCTGGCCCAGCCGTTCACCGAGGAGCACGGGCTGCTGACCCCGTCCCTGAAGCTGAAGCGCAAGGCCATCGAAAAGGCGTACGAGAACGAGGTCGAGGCACTCTACCGGGCATGAACTGCCTGTTAACGGATGGTGTGCCACCCGTCTGGATTCTCCCGTCAGGAATGCATCACGGCTCGTGATCGTTGACGATGGGAGTACACATGACCACAAACCTAAGGATCGAGAGCTCGTGAGCAAGGTCCCCCAGACCACCCTGAACAACGGCATCGAGATGCCCCAGCTGGGGTTCGGCGTCTGGCAGGTGCCGGACGACGAGGCCGAGTCGGCCGTCGGCACGGCGCTGGAGGCCGGGTACCGCAGCATCGACACAGCGGCGATCTACGGCAACGAGGAGGGCACCGGCAAGGCCATCGCCGCCGCCGGTCTCCCCCGCGACGAGCTCTTCGTCACCACCAAGCTCTGGAACGCCGACCAGGGGTACGACTCCACGCTGCGCGCCTTCGACACGTCGCTGGAGAAGCTCGGCCTGGACTTCGTCGACCTGTACCTGATCCACTGGCCGCTGCCTGCCAAGGACACGTACGTCGACACGTACAAGGCGTTCGAGAAGCTGCACGCCGACGGCCGGATCCGGGCCATCGGTGTCTCCAACTTCCTGCCCGAGCACCTGGAGCGGCTGATCGGCGAGACGTCGGTCATCCCGGCGGTGAACCAGATCGAGCTGCACCCGCATCTGCAGCAGAGCGCCGCCCGTGAGTACCACGCGCAGCAGGGCATCGCCACGGAGGCCTGGTCGCCGCTCGGCCAGGGCAAGGGCCTGCTGGAGGTTCCGGCGGTCGTGGCCATCGCCCGGAAGCACAACCGTACGCCGGCTCAGGTCGTGCTCCGCTGGCACATCCAGCTGGGCAACGTGGTGATCCCGAAGTCCGTGACGCCGTCGCGGATCAAGGAGAACATCGAGGTCTTCGACTTCGAGCTGGACACCGAGGACCTGGCGGCCATCAGCGCCCTCAACGAGGACCGCCGCATCGGCCCGGACCCGGCGACGTTCAACGGAGCCTGAGCCCTCCCTCTGCCCTACGACTGCCCGCGGCCTGCCACTCGGCTGCGGGCAGTCGTGCTGTCCGGGGCGGTGAGGGGCCGGCGACGGGGGCCCCTGCTTAGACCGCCCGGACCGCCGTGTGCACCGTATGCGCCTCCAGCACGAACACATCCGCCCGCCGGTACAGGCTCGCCTCGTCGTCAGGATCGAGAAGCCGGTCGAGGGTGGCGAGATCGTCCGCGTCGAAGCCCTCCGGGATCCGCTCCCGCAGATGCGACAAGGACCCGACGACATACTCACGGGCCCGGTCCGAGGCGGGTGCGGGCAGGTCCAGCAGGAACGTGTGCGTCCTGGCGGGCTTCAGCCCCGCCGACGCCAGCAGTGCCGGCCAGTCCTCCGTCTCCGCGACGGAGCCCGGCAACTCCGTCCGCATCCGCGTGAACCACTCCGCCTCCAGCGCGTCGAGCCGCGCCTGGAGCCCCGGCCGGCCGATGCCGATGTCGCGCGGCAGATAACGCGGGGGCAGGCCGCCCTCCATGAGCGCCAGCGTGCCGCCGGGCGCCAGCCGTGCCGCGAACGCGGACAGCGCGGCCCGCTGGTCACCGAGATGGTGCAGGCTGCGGCTCGCCCAGAGCAGGTCGGCCGGGTAGTCCAACTCCTCCAGCACATCGGGGAGTTCACCGGCGATCGCGCCGAACCGGTCGGCGACGCCCAGCCGCTCGGCCCGTGCCCGCGCCCGCTCCAGCAGCGGCTCGGAGCCGTCCACCGCGACGATCCGCGCGCCCGGGAACGTCTCGGCGAACAGACACGACACGACGCCCGGCCCGCTGCCCGCGTCGACGATCAGACCCGGCTCGGTCACCTCGTGCGCCAGCCAGCCCAGTGCGCGCTCGTACAGCGAGGCGAACAGCTCCGCCTGGGACTCCAGCCTCGGAGCCATCGCGGCCCAGTCGAGGTGCGTGTGGTCGTGACGGCCGTGGTCGTGACGGTCATGATCGTGGCGGTCAGGATCGTGACGGCCGTGGTCGTGGTCGTGCGCCATGGTGGTCAGCCTCTCCCTCGGATGCCGCCAGACTGCGCCGACGCACCGGGAGAAGGCCATCGCTGTTGCCGGTCCCGCAAAAAAATCCGGGCACACCGAACCGCCGGGGCCGAAGCCCCGGCGGACCCGTGGGGACGGGGGTGTCAGCCGCTCAGGAAAGCGGCGGGTACGCGTTCTGCATCAGCTGCCGGAACTGGGCGGAGAACCAGTGCCCTGACAGCGGCGCGTCCGGCAGGGAACCGGACAGGTTGTTGCCGTTGCGCGGATTGCCCGTGTAGGTCGGGTCGCACATCCGGTCGAAGCCCTTGCCCTCGTCGTTGGCGATCTCCTTGCTCGCCCCGTCGGACTCGCCCGGGGGCTTCATCCACACATAGGCGTCGATCCCCGCGGCCGGGCTGGCCTTGGGCCGCTCGCCGAGGCCCGCTCCGGACTGGTTGCACCAGTTGCCGACGTGGATCCGGCGGTCGTAGCGGCCGCCGTCGACGTAGGTGTCGACGGAGGTCTGCGCACCCGGGCCACTGGGCCGGGCCGAGCCGCCCCAGCCGTTGCGGGAGGTGTCGATCAGCATGCCGATCGAGGACGGGAAGCCCGCCGAGACCAGCTGGTTGCGGAAGCCCTGGGCGAAGCCCTGCTCGTCGACGTAGCGGTTCCAGTCGACCCACTTCGACTCGCGGACGGACTTGCCGGCCACGTTGTCGTTGATGGTGAAGTTGTTCTCCTTCAGAGCGCTGTAGTTCGCCGTGTTGGTGATGAAGCCGTGGACGTCGCCCACGGTCGCGCCCTCGGCGGACGCCGCTTCCTTGAACAGGGTCGCGGAGGCACCGAAGTTGTCATCCCAGCCGATCCAGCCGTGGTGCCCGGCGTCGACGTAGTTGTAGACGTTCGGCACGTCGCCGAGCTTGTTCAGCGCGTAGCCCACACCCTTGACGTAGTTGCCGTTGGCCTTCATCACGTCACACTGCGGGGTGGCCGTCGGGCGGCTTCCGGTGTTCGTGACGAGGTTCGGCAGCGAGTCGATCTCGACGGTGGTGACGACCCGCAGCGAGGCGTACTTCGAGTCGGCGAGGATCGCCTTGATCGGGTCGATGTACTCCGTCTTGTACCGGTCGATCTCCGTCGGGCCGAGCTCGCCGTTGGAGGCGAGGGCCGCGCAGTCACGGCCGGGCAGGTTGTAGATGACGAGCTGGACGACGAGCTCGCCGGAGCCCTTCTGCCGCAGCGCCTCGTCGAGGTGGGCGCGCAGGCCCATCTTGCCGCCCGCGCCGTTGATGGCCGCGATACGGTCCAGCCAGACACCCGTCGGCTGACTGGAGACGCGGCTGCCGCCCGGCTCGGCGGCGGCCTTCGCGGACCACTCCGGGTTCACGTACACCTTGGCGCCCGCATAGGGGTTGTCGACCCGGTTGGACGGGCCACCGGGGCCTGGCGGGTCGGTCGGCCCCGGGGTGCCGCCGTCGTCTACGTTGCAGGTGACGCCGTCGAGGGTGAACGTGGCCGGGATCGCGTTGCTGCCGCTGTAGCTGCCCTGGAAGCCGAAGCTGACCGAACCGCCGGTCGCGAGCTGGGCGTTGTAGCTCTCGTTGGCCGCGGTGACGGCGGCACCGCTCTGGCTCAGCTTGGCGTTCCAGCCGCTGGTGACCTGCTGGTTGCCGGCGTAGGACCATTTCAGCGACCACGAGGACTTGGCGGCGCTGTTGTTGGTGACGGTCACGGCGGCGGTGAAGCCGGTGCTCCACTGGTTCTGGATCTTGTAGTCGACGGTGCAGGGGACGGCGGCGACATCGGCGCCGCCCGGGTCGACGGCGAACGCCGTGCCGGTCGCGCCGGCGACCAGGGCCATGGCGGCCAGTAACGCTGTTCTCGTACGGCTCATGAGTGCGGGTTTCCCTTTCGCTGGTGGGGGTGTCAGCCGTTCAGGGCGCGCTCCGACAAGGACATGAGGGACTGAGGAACCGTGGAACCCGGCATGGCACTCGCGCAGCAGGGGACGACCGCGCTGGGGGCGGCTCAAAGTACTGAACGCGAGAGGTGTCGCATGAGCGACTCCTTGCAGGCCGGGCACGCCGTGACGGACGCGTCGACTGATGGAATCGCTCCCACTGGTGTCAAGGAAGGTAGCGCCAAGTGTCTGCAAAGAACAGAGGAGTCGCTGACTTTCGCTCAACATGCGGCGTCGAATCTTTTCGACTCTTCAAGGCCCTTGACCGATACCACACCCGTCCTCACGATGGGAGCGCTCCCACTGGTTCAAGCCTTGACTTCTCCGAGCCGCAAGGAGGAACCAGCACCATGCATCCCCCACCCCGGAGACGCGGAGCGGTACGGCGCGTGTGGATCGCCGCCGTCGCAGCTCTCGCGCTTCCGTTGACGATGCTCTCCTCAGGGTCGACTCCCGCGCAGGCGGCCGCACTTCAGTGCAGTGTCGATTACAAGACGAACGACTGGGGCTCCGGCTTCACCGCGGATCTGACCCTCACCAACCGCGGCACGGACGCCATCGACGGCTGGACGCTGACCTACGCCTACTCCGGCAACCAGAAGCTGGGGAACGGCTGGAACGGCACCTGGTCGCAGTCCGGCCAGAACATCACCGTCAAGAACGCCTCCCACAACGCGCGGGTCGCCGCGGGCGCCGACGTCTCCACCGGCGCCCAGTTCACCTACAGCGGCAGCAACGCCGCGCCGACGTCCTTCTCGGTCAACGGCACCGCCTGCACCGGCGCGCACCAGCCGCCGATCGCGGTGCTGACCAGCCCGTCCGCCGGCGCCGTCTACACCCAGGGCCAGTCAGTCCCGCTGGCGGCCACGGCGGCCGCGGCGGACAACGCCACGATCAGCAAGGTGGAGTTCTACGACGACACCAAGCTGCTGGGAACCGACACGAGTGCGCCCTACTCGCTCTCGGTCTCCGACTTGACCGTGGGCAGTCACTCCCTGGTGGCGAAGGCGTACGACAGCATGGGCGCCTCCGCGAACTCCACCCCGGTCGGCATCACGGTCTCCTCCGGTCCCACGGTCGTCGCCTCGCCACTCCAACTGGGCGTCCAGTCGGGCAAGTCGGGCACCTACGAGGTGAGGCTGTCCAAGCAGCCGGCGTCCAACGTGACGGTGGCCTCGTCCCGCGCGAGCGGCAACTCGGGCCTGTCGGTCACGTCCGGCGCCTCGCTCACCTTCACCCCGCAGAACTGGAACACCGCGCAGAAGGTGACCGTCACGGCGGCCGACTCCGGCACCGGGTCAGCCGTCTTCGAGTCGACGGCGGCGGGCCACGCCAAGGCCTCGGTCACCGTGACCCAGCTGGCGGCGGCGAAGGTCTACGACGCCCGCTTCCTGGAGCTCTACGGGAAGATCACCAACCCGGCGAACGGCTACTTCTCCCCCGAGGGCATCCCCTACCACTCGGTCGAGACGCTGATCGTCGAGGCGCCGGACCACGGCCACGAGACCACCTCTGAGGCGTACAGCTACCTCCTGTGGCTCCAGGCCATGTACGGCAAGGTGACCGGCGACTGGGCCAAGTTCAACGGCGCGTGGGACCTCATGGAGAAGTACATGATCCCCACCCACGCCGACCAGCCCACCAACTCCTTCTACAACGCGTCCAAGCCGGCGACGTACGCGCCCGAACACGACACCCCCAACGAGTACCCGGCCAAGCTCGACACCGGCGCCTCGGTCGGCCGGGACCCGATCGCGGCCGAGCTGAAGAGCGCGTACGGCACGGACGACGTCTACGGCATGCACTGGCTGCAGGACGTCGACAACGTCTACGGCTACGGCAACTCGCCCGGCAAGTGCGAGGCGGGCCCGTCGGACACCGGCCCGTCGTACATCAACACCTTCCAGCGCGGCTCGCAGGAGTCGGTGTGGGAGACGGTGCCGCAGCCGACCTGCGACGCCTTCAAGTACGGCGGCAAGAACGGCTATCTGGACCTGTTCACCGGTGACGCCTCCTACGCCAAGCAGTGGAAGTTCACCAACGCCCCGGACGCCGACGCCCGGGCCGTGCAGGCCGCCTACTGGGCGGACCTGTGGGCGAAGGAGCAGGGCAAGGGCGGGGACGTCTCCGCGACGGTCGGCAAGGCGGCCAAGATGGGCGACTACCTGCGCTACTCCATGTTCGACAAGTACTTCAAGAAGATCGGCAACTGTGTCGGGCCCACGGCCTGCCCGGCGGGCACGGGCAAGGATGCCTCGCACTACCTGATGTCCTGGTACTACGCCTGGGGCGGCGCCACCGACACCTCGGCCGGCTGGGCCTGGCGCATCGGCTCCAGCCACGCCCACGGCGGCTATCAGAACCCCCTCGCGGCCTACGCGCTCGGCAACTACGCCCCGCTGAAGCCCAAGTCCGCGACGGGCGCCGCCGACTGGTCCAAGTCCATGGAACGGCAGTTGGAGTTCTATCGCTGGCTGCAGTCCAGTGAGGGTGCCATCGCCGGCGGCGCGACCAACAGCTGGGCGGGCCGGTACGCGACCCCGCCCGCCGGGAAGTCGACGTTCTACGGCATGTACTACGACGAGAAGCCCGTGTACCACGACCCGCCGTCCAACCAGTGGTTCGGCTTCCAGGCGTGGTCCATGGAGCGGGTCGCCGAGCTGTACCAGCAGACGGGGAACGCTCAGGCCAAGACGGTCCTCGACAAGTGGGTCGACTGGGCGCTGTCCAAGACCACGTTCAACCCGGACGGCACGTTCCGGATCCCGTCGACGCTGCAGTGGTCGGGCCAGCCCGACACCTGGAACGCCTCGAACCCGGGTTCCAACAGCGGACTGCGGGTCACCGTCGCCGACTACACGAACGATGTCGGTGTGGCGGCCTCGTACGCCAAGACCCTGACGTACTACGCGGACCGCTCCGGTGACACGGAGGCCGCCGCGGCGGCGAAGAAGCTGCTGGACGGCATGTGGACCAACCACCAGGACGCGCTCGGGATCGCCGTTCCGGAGAACCGGGCCGACTACAACCGGTTCGACGACCCGGTGTACATCCCGAGCGGCTGGACGGGCACGATGCCGAACGGTGACGCCATCAACTCGTCGTCGACGTTCGACTCGATCCGGTCCTTCTACGAGGACGATCCCGCCTGGTCGAAGATCGAGAGTTATCTGGCGGGCGGTGCGGTTCCGTCGTTCACGTATCACCGGTTCTGGGCTCAGGCGGACATCGCCTTGGCCATGGGCTCGTACGCGGAGCTTCTCGAATAGTCCCCGCCGGGCGCTCCGCGGGTGGGGCGGTTGTCATCTGCGGACCGTAGGTGGCTGGTCGCGCGCACGCGGCGGAGCCGCATATCGATGCGGCCCCGCTCCCCGAACAGCGTCCGAAGCTCTGCGTACCCGGCCCTGCACCTGACGCGGGGCCACCACGGTCGGGCGGCTCCACCCGCACTGGAGCCGCCCGGCCCTCGCACGTCCCCCTCACGGAAGGACCCCCACCGTGCGAAGAACCCGCATCCTCACCGCCGTACTCGCGCTGGCGGCCGGGCTGCTGTCGGGTGCCCCCACCGCCCTGGCCGCCGATCCCCCGTCGACGAAGCTCGCCGCGGACACGTACACCTGGAAGAACGCCCGGATCGACGGAGGCGGATTCGTCCCCGGGATCGTCTTCAACCGCAGCGAGAAGAACCTCGCCTACGCCCGTACCGACATCGGCGGCGCGTACCGCTGGCAGGAGTCGTCGAAGACCTGGACGCCGTTGCTGGACTCGGTCGGGTGGGACGACTGGGGGCACACGGGTGTCGTCAGCATCGCGTCCGACTCCGTCGACCCGAACCGGGTGTACGCGGCGGTCGGGACGTACACCAACAGCTGGGACCCGAAGAACGGCGCCGTCATGCGGTCCTCCGACCGGGGCGCGAGCTGGCAGAAGACGAATCTGCCGTTCAAGCTGGGCGGCAACATGCCGGGGCGTGGCATGGGTGAGCGGCTGGCGATCGACCCGAACCGGAGCAGCGTGCTGTACCTGGGCGCGCCCAGCGGCAAGGGGCTGTGGCGGTCGACGGACTCGGGCGTGACGTGGTCGCAGGTGACGAACTTCCCGAACGTCGGGAACTACGTGCAGGATCCGGGCGACACGTCCGGCTACGCGTCCGACAACCAGGGCATCGTCTGGGTCACCTTCGACGAGTCGACGGGCACCTCGGGCAACGCCACGAAGACGCTCTACGTCGGGGTCGCCGACGCGGAGAACGCGGTGTACCGCTCGACGGACGCGGGCGCGACCTGGCAGCGGCTGGCCGGGCAGCCGACGGGCCAGCTGGCCCACAAGGGCGTCCTCGACGCGAAGAACGGCTACCTCTACCTCGCCTACAGCGACAAGGGCGGCCCGTACGACGGCGGCAAGGGCCGGCTGTGGCGGTACGCGACCGGGACCGGCACCTGGACCGACATCAGCCCGGTGGCGGAGGCCGACACGTTCTACGGCTTCAGCGGGCTGACGGTGGACCGGCAGAAGCCAGGCACGGTCATGGCCACGGCCTACAGCGCCTGGTGGCCGGACACGCAGATCTTCCGCTCCACGGACAGCGGCGCGACCTGGACCAAGGCGTGGGACTACACGTCGTACCCGAATCGCGAGAACCGCTACACCATGGATGTCTCGTCCGCGCCGTGGCTGACATGGGGTGCGAACCCGGCGCCTCCCGAACAGACCCCGAAGCTGGGCTGGATGACGGAGTCGATGGAGATCGACCCGTTCGACTCCGCTCGCATGATGTACGGGACGGGCGCGACGATCTACGGCACCGAGAACCTCACGAACTGGGACAGCGGCGGGAAGTTCACCGTCAAGCCGATGGTGCGGGGCCTGGAGGAGACGGCGGTCAACGACCTGGCCTCTCCCCCGTCCGGTGCCCCGCTGCTCAGCGCGCTCGGCGATGTCGGCGGCTTCCGCCACACGGACCTGACCAAGGTGCCGTCGATGATGTTCACGCAGCCGAACTTCACGACGACCACGAGCCTGGACTTCGCCGAGTCGAACCCGAACACGGTCGTCCGGGCCGGCAACCTCGACTCGGGCCCGCACATCGCGTTCTCGACGGACAACGGCGCCAACTGGTTCGCGGGCACCGACCCTTCGGGGGTGAGCGGCGGCGGAACGGTCGCGGCGGCGGCCGACGGCAGCCGGTTCGTGTGGAGCCCGCAGGGCGCCGGCGTGCACTACGCGACGGGCTTCGGCACGTCCTGGCAGGCCTCCGGCGGGATCCCCTCCGGGGCGGTCGTCGAGTCGGACCGGGTCGACCCGAAGACCTTCTACGGCTTCAAGTCGGGGAAGTTCTACGTCAGTACGGACGGCGGGGCGACCTTCAAGGAGTCCCCGGCCGGCGGACTGCCGAGCGGCGACAGCGTCCGCTTCAAGGCCCTGCCCGGCCAGAAGGGCGATGTGTGGCTGGCGGGCGGCGCGAGCGACGGGGCGTACGGCCTGTGGCACTCCACGGACGGCGGGGCGAGCTTCACGAAGCTCTCCAACGTCGGGCAGGCCGACACGATCGGCTTCGGCAAGGCGGCGCCGGGCGCGTCCTACCAGACCCTCTACACGAGCGCGGAGATCGGCGGCGTGCGCGGCATCTTCCGCTCCACGGACAAGGGCGCGAGCTGGACACGCGTCAACGACGGTGCCCACCAGTGGGGTTGGACGGGCGCGGCCATCACCGGCGACCCGAGGGTCTACGGCCGTGTCTACGTCTCGACGAACGGCCGTGGCGTCATCTACGGCGACAGCTCCGGCGGCGGCACCACGGACCCGGGGCCGGGCCCCGACCCGACCCCTACGGGCGCCTGCAAGGTGACGTACAAGGTCACCAACCAGTGGGCGGGGGGCTTCCAGGCCGAGGTGCAGGTCGCCAACTCCGGCACGGCTGCCTGGAACGGCTGGTCACTCGGCTGGGCCTTCGCCGACGGCCAGAAGCTGACCCAGGCCTGGAACGCCGAGACCGCGCAGTCGGGTTCGACGGTGACGGCGAAGAACGTCGGCTGGAACGGGAACGTGGCCGCGGGGTCGTCGGTGAGCTTCGGATTCACCGGAAACTGGTCGGGGACGAACACGAAACCGACCGTGTTCAAGCTGGCTGACCAGACCTGCACGGTCGCCTGACGGCCCTTCTGTCCCGGCCGGTGGGTGCGTGCTCCCCGGGGCGCGCACCCACCGGGGTCTCACGGGGTGTAGACCGTCGGCCTCGGAGCCGTCGGCATGGCGTTGCCGAGGAAGAAGCTCGGGTGCGGTGGCTGGTTGTAGGCCGTGTTCTGCCAGGCCAGTGCCGTGCGGTACTGCGTGTCGTGGAGCAGGGTCGTGATCCTCGTGTTCGTCTCGTGCGGGGTCGAGTAGACGCGCAGGGCCGTGTTGCCGCTGGTGCGCCAGACGACCTCCTCGCGCCAGTCGCCGAGGATGTCGCCGGACAGGACGGGCGTGGACTTCGTGCCGTTGTTGGAGGAGACGCCGGATCCGGTCAGCAGGCGGGTGTCGCCCGACGTGCCGTACTTGTCGACGCGGGTGCCGTCGAGGAGTTCGCGGACGGGGTCGGCGTCCCACCAGGCCAGGAAGTTGATGCTGGACGGCTCGCGGCCGAGGGAGGCACCGGTCGCCGAGCGCAGGGTGGTGTCGGAGGCCGACCAGGATTCGGCGCCCGCGCTGCCCGCGTAGATGTCGGCGGAGACTCCCCGGCCGTTGTCGGCGCCGGAGGCGGTCTTCCAGAGGATCGTGCCCGTGCGGGCGTCGGCCATCCAGGAGCCGGGCTGGCTCGTGCTCTCCGAGACCTTGAAGTACTCCAGGCCCGCTCGGGACGGGTTCAGGTCGCCGACATGGCCGGCGTCGCCGTGGCCCGTCTTCGTGGTCCAGAGCCCGTTGCCGTTGTCGTCCACGGTCATCGCTCCGTAGACGATCTCGTCCTTGCCGTCCGCGTCGACGTCCGCGACGGACAGGCTGTGGTTGCCCTGGCCGTCGTAGCCCTTGCCGCTGTTGGTGGAGGAGTTGGTGTCGAACGTCCAGCGGCGGGTGAAGGAGCCGTTCCGCCAGTCCCAGGCGGCGATCACCGTGCGGGTGTAGTAGCCGCGCGCCATGATCAGGGAGGGGCGTGAGCCGTCCAGGTAGGCCGTGCCCGCGAGGAAGCGGTCGACGCGGTTGCCGTAGGAGTCGCCCCAGGAGGAGACGGTGCCGCGGGCCGGGACGTAGTCGACGCTCTGCATCGCCTTGCCCGTCTGGCCGTTGAACATGGTCAGGAACTCGGGCCCGGCCAGCACGTAGCCGCTGGAGTTGCGGTGATCGGCCGAGGAACTGCCGATGACCGCGCCGGTGCCGTCCTTGGTGCCGTCGGCGGTCTTCATGGCGACCTCGGCCTTGCCGTCGCCGTCGTAGTCGTACACCTGGAACTGCGTGTAGTGCGCGCCGGAGCGGATGTTGCGGCCCAGGTCGACACGCCACAGCCGGGTGCCGTCGAGCTTGATGCCGTCGACGATCGTGTTGCCGGTGTAGCCGGACTGGGAGTTGTCCTTGGCGTTGGTGGGCTGCCACTTCAGGACGATGTCCAGGGCGCCGTCGCCGTCGAGGTCGCCGAGGGAGGCGTCGTTGGCCTCGTAGGTGTAGGCCGAGTTGCCCGGTGCGGTGCCGCCGGCGGGCGGGGAGATCGGGATGTCCTTGTAGCCGGTGCGGAACTGGACCGCGTGCACCGAGTCGCCCTGCTCCGTGCCGTTCACGACCGCGCGGACCGTGTAGTCGGCCTGGGCGGGCGCGCCGGAGTGGAAATAGTTCGTGGAACCGGTGACGGGCGACGAGTTGACCTTCGTACCGGCCCGGTAGACGTTGAAGGAGACGTTGTCCGGGTCGGTGCCGAGCCAGCGCCAGCTGACCAGGTTGCCGCTGCCGGTGTGGACGCTGACCACGCCCCGGTCGAGCTTCTCGACCTGCCGGGCGGTGGCGGCCTGGGCGGCGTCGCCGGCGGCGAACGTGGTCAGGCCGGCGCCGACCAGCGCCGCCGTGGTGACGGCAACCGGGAGGAACACATGGCGTCTGCGGTGCCTGTGGGGGTGCTTCACGTGACGGACCTCCTGGGAGGACGGGCGGGTTCCGCCTCTCAGTCGCCGCCGGGCGCACGGGAGTTGCCGTACCGCTGGCCCAGTTCGGCGACGGTCCGCGCGATGGCCGACACCCTGCCCGAGGGGACCACTGGAGACCACCCATGAGCAGCCGGCACGACTTCGACCTCTTCCACGGGGACTGGCGGGTCCCGCACCGCCGGCTGACCGGCTTCCTCGACCCGGACAGCGCCTGGGAGGAGTTCACCGGCACCAGTCACTGCCGTCCGCTGTTCGACGGGGCAGCCACCATCGACGAGATCGACATGCCGCAGCTGGGCACGAAGGGTGCCACCCTGCGGCTGTTCGACCCGGTCACCGGGCTGTGGTCGCTGACCTGGGCCTCCAGCCGCACCGGCACCAACTGGATCATGGACTTCACCCGGCCGGAGGGTCCGCCGGCTTCCTGAAGGCCCGGAGCGTGAAGACCGGGTCGGGGCGTGGCCGGTCCTGGTCGGGGAGTTCCGCCAGCCGGGTGGCGAAGCCGTCGGCGAGCGGGTCGCCGGGCGGCAGCGTGACGAACCAGCCGCGTCTGAGGTCGGCCACCGTACGCCGGGGGCTGCGGCCCTGCCCGTGGCCCCGGAAAGAGGCCTGGCCGGCCGGGACCAGCCCGTGTCCGGCGGCGCTGGACACGACGTCCGCCGCTCCGTCCCGGACCGGGCTCGGCGGACGGGACGACAGGACGACATCGATGTCACTGCCCACGTTGTGCGAGGCGGCCTTGTCGACCGTGGTGACGTAGACCCCGCCGGGCCGCAGCACCCGGGCGCATTCGCCGACGATGGCCCCCACATCGGCGGACCCGGCGGCCAGGTGCAGCAGCCACACGCTGCTGACGGCGTCGAACTCCCCGTCCCGGAAGGGCAGCCGTCTGCTGTCGGCGAGCACGACCGCGCCGGGCAGCCGGGCGGCGGCCTGCCGGGCCATCGCCAGAGCGAGGTCCACTCCCGTCACCCGCATGCCGTCGCGGGCGGCCGCGAGCCGCCGGGTCACTATGCCGGTGCCGCAGCCGAGGTCCAGCAGGCCGCGCGTGTCCGGCGGTACGAGGCTCAGCACCGCTTCCGCGGCGGCGGCCGCCCTGGGCTCGCCGCCGCGCGAGGCGTCGTACCGTGCCGCTTCCTTGTCGTAGTCGAGCACCCGGTCAGTGTGCCCCGTGCCCGGGGGCCAGGTCCTCCACCTTGCGGGCGAGCTCGAAGTCCTTCTCCGTGACGGCCCCGCCCGCGCTGTGCGTGTGGACGGACAGGGAGACGGTGTTGTAGCCGAGCGTGAGGTCGGAGTGGTGGCCGAGCTCCTCCTGGACCTGGGCGATGTGCACGACCATCGCCGTCGCCGCGAAGTGGGAGCCGAGCCGGTAGGAACGGGTGAGGCGGTCTCCGTCGAGCGACCAGCCCGGCAGCTCGGCCAGCCGGTCCTCGACCTCCTTCTGCGACAGCGGTTCGACGGGCATCGGCTGCGCTCCTTCCCTTGCGCCGGGGTCCTCGGTGTCCCCTCAGCCTGCCACAGCGGGGCGCCCGAGACCCTGGTCAGGGGCGTGTGCCTGTCCGGCACGGCCGGTTCTCGACTACGGTCCCGACATGACCACTCACCCGTCCACGGCCGGCCAGGGGGTGGGCCCGCTGCTGCGGGCCTGGCGGGAGCAGCGCCGGGTCAGCCAGCTGGAGCTGGCCCTGCGCGCGGACTCCTCGGCCCGGCACATCAGCTTCGTCGAGACGGGCCGGTCCCGGCCCAGCGAGGAGATGGTGCTGCGGCTGGCCGAGCATCTGGACGTCCCCGTGCGGGAGCGCAACGCGCTGCTGCTGGCGGCCGGTTACGCCCCGCGCTATCCGGAGACGCCGCTGGACGACCCGGCGCTGGGCGCGCTGCGCGAGGGCATCGAGCGGCTGATCGGGGGCTACGAGCCGTACCCGGCGCTGGTGGTGGACGCGCTGTACAACGTGGTGGCGGCCAACCGGGGGATCATGACGCTGGTCGACGGCGTCTGCGCGTCCCTGCTGGAGCCGCCGCTGAACGCGATGCGGCTCGCCCTGCACCCGCGGGGCCTGGCGCCCCGCATCCGCAATCTGCGGGCCTGGCGCGGTCACCTGCTGGAGCAGATGGAGCGGCAGATCGCGCTGCACCGCTCCGAGCCGCTGCGGGAGCTGTACGAGGAGGTGGCGGCGTATCCGGTGCCGGAGGAGGGCCCGGAGGCCGGGCCTCAGGAGCCTTCGGAGCCGGTTCCGTACTTCGCGCTGCCGCTGCGGATCGAGCACGAGGGGCGGACGCTGTCGTTCATCTCCTCGATCTCCACGTTCAACACCCCGATGGACGTGACCGTCGCCGAGCTGGCCATCGAGACGCTTCTGCCTGCCGACCCGGCGACGGCCAAGTACCTTCAGTCGCTCATGTCCTGACGAGCTTTCAGAGCAACGTGCTGGAGGACGGCGAACCCGGCCACGGTCAGCGCCTGGAGCACCGTCCACACGGCGCCCGCGGTGCTCGGCGTGAGCCACAGCGCCAGGGCCACCAGGCTCACGACCGTCCAGGCGAGGTTGGCCTCGACGACGGCCCGCACACCGAGCGCGGGCGGCTGCCGGCGGGAGGCCAGGAGTCCGACGCCCGCCCCGTACGCGGCGAGGAACACGCCCAGTTCCGGCAGCAGCGTGGAGTCCACACCGAGGAAGCGCCCGAGGGGGCCGGGGAACGCGAGGTAGGCGAGGGCGTTGGCACCGGTCACCACGGCGTCCAGGGCCAGGAAGCGGCGCAGCATCGACTGCGGTTCGGAGGTCCGGGCGAGTGCGGCGAGCTGGATGGCGGACATGGGGCATCACCCTCCGTGGGGTCATGGCGCGGCGGCTGGGGCCGGGCCCGGGCCGGAGTGCGCCGGCCCGGGCCCGGTACGTCCACGATCCCGTTCCGGTCGCAAGGGGTCGATTACCCGTGGGGTAATGCCCCGGCGACACGTCCTCTCCCGCGATCTCGTCACCGTCGGCCCTGTGAGACTGTCACCGTGACGTGACAGACTGAGCCCGGGCTTGGGCGCGTTGGGGAGGCGTGGCGTGAGTGAACGGCGGGCCGCACCGACCGTGGGCCAGGTGGTGCTGGGCAAGAGGCTCCAGGAGCTGCGCGAGGCGGCGGGCATCGGCCGTGACGAGGCCGCCCGGGTGCTGCGCGTCGCCCCCGCGACCGTCCGGCGGATGGAGACCGCCGACGTCGCGCTGAAGATCCCGTACGTGCAGATCCTGCTGACCGCGTACGGCGTGCCCGAGGACGAGGTGAGCGCGTTCGTCGACCTCGCCGAGGAGGCGAACCGGCCGGGCTGGTGGCAGCGGTTCCACGATGTGCTGCCGGAATGGTTCAGCCTGTACGTGAGCCTGGAGGGCGCCGCCCGGATCATCCGCTCGTACGAGCCGCACTTCGTTCCGGGGCTGCTGCAGACCGAGGGGTACGCGCGTGCCGTGCTGGAGGCCGGCACCATCGCGAACGCGGGACCGGAGGCGGTGGAGCGGCATGTGTCGCTGCGCATGGAGCGGCAGCGGCTCCTGGACCGCGAGAACCCGCCGCACCTGTGGGTCATCATGGACGAGACGGTGCTGTGCCGCCCGGTGAGCGTCGACGGACGGGTGATGCGCGACCAGCTGGACAAGCTGCTGGAGTACGCCGCGCGTGACCGGGTCACGCTCCAGGTCGCCGAGTTCCAGGACGGCCCGCATCCGGGGACGTACGCCCCGTTCTCGCTGTTCCGCTTCGCCGAGCCCGAGCTGCCCGACATGGTCTTCACCGAGTATCTGACGGGCGCGCTGTACCTGGACTCCCGCAAGGAGGTCTCCGCGCATCTGGAGGTCCTGGACCACATGACGGCCCGCGCGGGCTCGGCACAGCGCACGGAGACGCTCCTACGGGAGTACCGCGAGAGGTACTGACCCGTACGGGCCCCGTCGGCGGGTGCCCTTTCCGGCCCGCCCCTAGCGTCGGCATCACGGGGCAGGCCAGGGAGCGCACGCGAAGGAGGTCCGATGCCCGGTTTCGAGCTGCTGTACCAGGCTGCCGCGCTGTGCCTGATGTACCCCGACGACGACTTCCGCGCCCGGCTTTCGCTGCTGCGCGAAGCCGCCCCGCAGCTGAGGGAGTTCGCCGACCACGCGGCTGTCACCCCGCCCCGGGAGCTGGCCGCGCACTACGTCGAGGTCTTCGAGGCCGGACAGGACCTCAGCCTGTACCTGAGCGTCTGGCGCGAGGCGGCCCCGGCTCCCTCCGAGGAGGTCTACCGCGCGCACGGTCTGGAGACCACCGGCGAGGAACCACCGGACTTCCTGCCCGCGGTCCTGGAGTTCGCGGCCCGCACGGGCAGCATCGAACTGCTGACGGACCACCGCGACGGCCTGGACCGCCTCCGGGCCGGGCTCACCGACTTCGGTACGCCGTACGCGACGGTCCTGGACGCGGTGTGCGCGACACTGCCGCCCACGCACACCGGTCCCTGGGACCGTCGGCGGTGATCCGGCCTACGCGGCGCCACCCTTCTCGTCCCGCTGGTCCTTCTCCTCGTCGACGATCTCCGCGTCGACCACGCCCTCCTCTTCCCGCGTGGTGCCGGGAGGGTCTTCGGTGGGGGTCTGCTGGGCCTGGGCGTACATCGCCTGGCCCATCTTCTGGCTGACGGAGGCGAGTTTCTCGACGCCGGTTCGGAGGGTGGCGGTGTCCGCCTGCTGTTCCAGGTGTCCCTTCACCTCCGTGACGGCCGACTCGACCTCGGCCTTGGTGTCGGCCGGGATCTTGTCGCCGTTCTCGCGGAGGAAGTTCTCCGTCTGGTAGACGAGTTGCTCGGCCTGGTTGCGGGTCTCGGCGGCCTCGCGGCGGTCCCGGTCCTCCTCGGCGTACTGCTCGGCCTCGCGCATCATGCGGTCGATGTCTTCCTTGCCCAGGGCCGAGCCACCGGTGACGGTCATCTTCTGCTCGCGGCCGGTCGCCATGTCCTTGGCTGAGACATGCATGATGCCGTTGGCGTCGATGTCGAAGGCCACCTCGATCTGCGGCACGCCGCGCGGTGCCGGCGGCAGGCCCGTCAGGTCGAAGACGCCGAGCTTCTTGTTGTAGGCGGCGATCTCGCGTTCGCCCTGGTAGACCTGGATGCCGACCGAGGGCTGGTTGTCGGCCGCCGTCGTGAAGATCTCCGAACGCCGGGTCGGGATGGTCGTGTTGCGCTCGATGAGCTTCGTCATGATGCCGCCCTTGGTCTCGATGCCCAGGGACAGCGGGGTGACGTCGAGCAGCAGCACGTCCTTGACGTCGCCGCGCATGACGCCCGCCTGGAGCGCGGCGCCGAGCGCCACGACCTCGTCGGGATTGACGCCCTTGTGCGGCTCCTTGCCGGTGAGTTGCTTGACCAGCTCGGTCACCGCGGGCATCCGGGTGGAGCCGCCGACGAGAATCACGTGGTCGACCGCGGAGAGCTTCACCCCGGCGTCGTCGACCGCCTGGTGGAAGGGCGCCTTGCACCGGTCCAGCAGATCGGCTGTGAGCTCCTGGAACTGGGCCCGGGTCAGCTTCTCGTCGAGATGCAGCGGCCCTTCGGCGGAGGCCGTGATGTAGGGCAGGTTGATCGTCGTCTCGGTGGAGCTGGACAGCTCGATCTTGGCCTTCTCGGCGCCCTCGCGCAGCCGCTGCACCGCCATCTTGTCGCCCGCGAGGTCGACGCCGTACTGGCCCTTGAAACGCTTGACGAGGTACTCGACGATCCGCTGGTCCCAGTCGTCGCCGCCGAGGTGGGTGTCGCCGTTGGTGGCCTTCACCTCGATGACGCCCTCGCCCATCTCCAGCAGCGACACGTCGAAGGTGCCGCCGCCGAGGTCGAAGACGAGGACTGTCTGGTCGTTCTCCTTGTCCAGGCCGTAGGCGAGGGCCGCGGCCGTCGGCTCGTTGATGATGCGCAGGACCTTCAGGCCCGCGACCTCCCCGGCCTCCTTGGTCGCCTGCCGCTGGGTGTCGTCGAAGTAGGCCGGGACGGTGATCACCGCGTCGGTGACGTCCTCGCCGAGGTAGGACTCCGCGTCCCGCTTCAGTTTCTGCAGCACCCGGGCGGACAGCTCCTGCGCCCGGTAGCGGGTGCCGTCCACGTCGCCCTGGTCCGGGAAACGCCAGCTCGCGTCGCCCATGTAGCGCTTGACCGAGCGGGCGGTGCGCTCCACGTTCGTCACGGCCTGCCGTTTGGCTACCTCCCCCACCAGCACCTCGCCGTTCTTGGCGAACGCCACGACCGAGGGTGTGGTTCTGGCCCCTTCCGCGTTGGCGATGACCGTGGGCTCACCGCCCTCCAGCACGGCCACCACCGAGTTCGTGGTCCCCAGGTCGATCCCGACCGCTCGTCCCATCGCTGTCCCCTTCCGTCAGGGCACTCCCCCACTCATTCCCCACTTTCCAGCACAAAACTTGAGTGCGCTGTTGTCAATGCCGCGAAGGGGTGATGAGCCCGCGCAGGGCCACGGCACGCCGGGGCCGGTCCGTGACCAGCACGTCCACGCGGGGGTGGGCGAGGAACGCCCGCATCAGGGTGTCGTCGTTGACCGTCCACACCATGGTGAACAGGCCGCGCCGGGTCGCCTCGCGCAGCACCGTGGTCCTGGCCAGCCGCTGGTGCACGGCGACGCCGTGGGCGCCGCAGGCGCGGATCCGGCGGGCGGGGAACAGCTCGCTCAGCCGGGTACCGGGCAGCCGGGCCAGGGCCAGGTCCCTGCGGTCTCGCCCCAGGGACAGCGCGGTGCGCACCCCGGGGAATGCCCGGGTCACGGCGGCGAGGGAACGGTCCTCCAGTGTCGTCACGACGAGTCCGTCCGTGCCGAGCAGGGCCACCGCCCGGTCGACGACCTCCTGCTCGTAGCCCACCTCCTTGAGGTCCAGGTGCGCCACGAGTCTCCCGGCGATCAGCGCCATGACCTCGTCCACCACCGGCACGTCGTAGCCGGCCCGCTCGCTCAGCTCGGCGTGCGTGAGCCGGGCCAGCGGCGGCCCGGTGGGCCCGACCCGGGGGTCGTGGTAGACGACGAGGACTCCGTCGGCCGTGCGGCGGATGTCGAACTCGACGTACTCCGCGCCGGACTCCAGCGCGTCCTTGTACGCCTCCCAGGTGGCGGCGTCTGCGCGCTCGGAGCCGCCCCGGTGAGCGGAGACGGCGGGTCGTGGCGTCATGGTCGGGGGCTCCCGGAGGGCGGGCGTGGCGGCGGTACGGGTACGGCGTCGTCGTCGGACGTGGGCAGCAGTGAGCCGGAGCGGGTGCTGATGCGTCTGAGCAGGACGTATCCGATCACGACGAGGACGACGAAGGGGAGCCAGGCCAGCGCGTAGGCCGTGCCGTAGGCGCGCAGGTCGAGGATGGAGCGGTGGTCGTCGACGTTCGTGCCGTTCACGCCGAAGAAGGCGAGCAGCAGGGTCGGCGGCAGGGCGATCAGTGTGGCGGCGGCGACGAGGCCGGACACGGTGCGGTCGCGGCGCTCGTCGCGCTCGGCGAGTTCGGCGTCCAGGGCGGCGGAGCGGGCGCTGATCACCGAGGTCAGGCGCTCGACCATGCGGGCCGAGTTCTCCAGGCTGTCGCGGATGCCGAGCGCGTCGCGCTGCGAGGACTGGAAGGCCTCCATGACCATCTCGGGGATCAGCAGGCTGTCGACGTAGGCCTCGACGCCGAAGGCGAGGTCCAGCTGGAGTTCGTTGACGCCCGCGGAGAGGCGGGAGATCAGGGAGCGGATCTCGGTGGGCGAGTCGGTCAGGGCCTGCTCGTTGGCCTTCATCATCCCGAAGGCGGCGAGCCGGGTGCGCTGGAGCACGGCGAGGGCGGAGACCATGCCGACGGCGACGAGCATCAGGCCGTTCTCGACGTGCGGGGCCCAGCCGGCCTGGACGGAGACGCCCCGGCCGAGGGCGGACAGGGTGAGGCCGTGGTTCCTGAGGTGCGGCGCGAGACTCGCGTCGTAGGGCGTGGCGGGGTTCCACGGCATCCGGCCGCGGTAGACGATCTCGTTCAGCAGGATCGCCTTGCGGGCCTCGTCGGCGCTGAGCAGGTCGCGCTGTAACCGGCCGCCGGGGAAGACGAGTTGGTGCACGTTCTGGCCGAGGGCGAGCGGGCGGCCGAGCTGCTCGGTCAGCGTCTGGAGGAGCGGGCGGTCGTCGAGTTCGACGCGCTCCCGGTCGAAGCAGGTCGTGGCCAGCCAGGCGGCGAGGTCGCCGGCCGTGGTCTCGCCCGCGAAGGCGCAGTCCACGACGAGGGTGGCGTCGCCGCGCGGGGTGGTGACGACGAGGATCCGCAAGGACGCGAGGCCCAGGCCGTGGTCGCCGTGCGGCAGCCGCAGCCGGCGGGGCGCGATCTGTTCGTCGAGGACCGGGACGGGGAGCACGTCCTGGCTGGTCATCAGGTGGGAGGCGAAGCGGCCGTAGTCGTAGCGGTCGACGAGGGCGCCGAGGGCGGTGTCCCGGGGGCGGAGCCGTCCGGAGAGGCTGAACAGCAGCAGGACGCGGGTCCGGTCACGGGTGGCGGAGTCGAGCACCGTGGCGTTCGGGGACGTTCCCGGCAGCATCGCGTTCCTTCCGGCCGTCCGGTTCCAGGGCGTCTGGTTCCTACCCCGGCCGCGGGTGGCGAACCGACGTCGCGCGGGCCGCCCCAGGTGGGCGGCCCGCGCGACGAGGGTGTGTCCGGTCAGGCGAGCTTGGCGGTCAGCGTGATGGGCGTGGCCTTCAGCGCCTGGCTGACGGGGCAGCCGACCTTGGCCTCCTCGGCGGCGGCGAGGAAGGCCGCCTCCTCGATGCCGGGGACGGTGCCCTCGACGGTGAGGTGGATGCCGGTGATGCCCTCACCGGGCTGGAAGGAGACGTCGGCGGAGGTGATGAGCTTGGTGGGCGGCGTCCCGGCCTTGTTCAGGATGTTGGAGAAGGCCATGGAGTAGCAGCTGGAGTGGGCGGCGGCGATCAGCTCCTCGGGGCTGGTCTTCCCGTTCGCCTCCTGGGCGCGCGACGCCCACGTGACCGGCTGCTCGCCGATCGCACCGGAGGTGTCGAAGGTGACGACGCCGTTGCCCTCGAGCAGGCTGCCTTCCCAGACGGTGTGTGCGGAGCGCGTGGTAGCCACGGTTCTTCCTTTCGCGTACGGACTCGCGGTGGGGCCCGTTCCCGGGTCCCGTACCCCCATCCGATCACACCCGTGGCGCGGCGTCCTCGCACGCGCCGGATTTCAGGCCGCGCGTTCCTCGCTGCTCTCCAGCGGCACCTGAGGGCCGTTCGACTCGCGCAGCCAGCGGCCCAGGACGCGGTGGACGTGTTCGGCGCCGACGAGTTCCGCCCCGTCCGCCACCGGCGCGGTGAGGACGAGCGGGGACATCAGGAAGGGCCTGCCCTGGGCGCCGCCGAGGCCGCCGTGGGAGCCGATCTGCTCCTCGAAGGCGAGGACTTCGCCGTCGGCCGGGTCGTGGAAGGAGTTGACCATGATGTCGGCGGTGTGCGGGAAGGAGTGCGTACGGCGCACCGCGTCGGCCGCGCCCGGCCCGAACGCGGCGAGCGGGCCCGGGTCGTCGTCGAGGTCTGCGAGCGGGATCTCGGCGCCGTTCGCGCCGAGGACGACTCCGCCGTGCTTGTCGCTGCGGACCAGCAGGAAGCCGACGCCGGGGTGGTTGGCGAGGGTCGGCAGCAGCGCGGGGTGGCGGGCGTCGATCTCCTCCTTGCTCATCCGGTGCGTGACGTCCGGGAAGGAGACCAGTCCGAGGTTGCCGGAGGCCAGCACGATCGGCTCCGGGCGGCGCGCGGGGCGGTGCCGCTCGCCGCCCTCCTCGACCGGGATGCGCAGGGCGGCACGCACGGCGGCGCGGGCCTCCGTCCCGCTGCGGGTGCGCTCCGCCTTGCGCGGCACGGGCAGTCCGCAGCCGGCCCGTACCAGGTCGCCGAGGGTGAGGCCGTAGCGGGAGCGGAAGGTCTCGCCGGGGCTCTGGCCGTGGTCGGACAGCACGACGATCCGGTACGGGCGCGGGGCGTGCTCGGCGACGTTCTCGATCAGGGCGAGCGACCGGTCGAGCTTCTCCAGGACCTTCTGCGCGTCGCGGCTCGCCGGGCCGGAGTGGTGGGCGACCTCGTCGTAGGCCACCAGGTCGGCGTAGACGGCGGTGCGGCCGACGAGCATGTCGCCCGTCACCGAGGCGACGACGACGTCCCGCTCGACGACCGTCGCGAAGGCACGGACGAAGGGATAGAGGCCCGCACGGGAGACCCTCGGGCGCTGCTTGCGGAGGCGGGCCCGGGTGGACTGGCCGATCTCCCGGCCGACGTCGGCGACGAAGGACAGGGCGGTGCGCACGGCGTTGGCCGGATCCGAGAAATAGGCGAAGTATCCCGCCCGGGAGCGGTTCTCGCGGCTGCGGCGTCGGGTGGCGATGGACAGCACGAGGGCCTGCTGTTCGGCGCCGCCGCTGAACAGGTTGCCGCGGCTGGCGCCGTCGACGGTGAGCAGACCGCCGTGTCCGGCGTATCCGACGGCGCGGCGCTGGAGTTCGGCGGCGCTGGTCGGGCGGTTGCAGACCACCACCTCGCGGGTGTCCTTCTCGTACCAGCGGAACGCGGGGACGTCGTGGTTGCTGCCGTGCAGGATGCCGAGCTGGCTGGCGCCGGTCTGGCTGGACCAGTCGGTGCGCCAGGGGGTGAGGCGGTGGGTGGAGCGGCCGCCGTCGCCGAAGTCGAGCCAGCGGGCGACGGTGGGCATCAGGCCCTTGGCCACCGCGTCGAGCAGGACGTCATGGCCGACGCCGTCGAGCTGGAGGAACACCGTGCCGGGGCTGGAGGGGCTGGGCGGTCCTGACCGGCGGCGGCGATCGGAGAGGCGGTACAGCCTGCGGCGGTAGGCGTCGTCGTCGCGCACGGCCAGGGCGGCGCCGGTGGCGGACGCCACGGCGGACATCACGGCGGCGACCACGACGGCGGTCTCCGGGGCGGCGGCACCGCGCTCGGCGGGGTTGAGTCTCAGGGCGAGCAGCAGCAGCGCGCCGTTCAGGAAGAACACCAGCAGCCCGAGCACGAGCGCCGGTACGAGGAGCAGGAGCCGGACGAGCAGCGGCCAGACCACCGCCGACAGCAGACCGAAGGCGCCGGCGCCGAAAGCCGCCGTGACAGCGATGTCGGTGGCGCTGTCGCCGTCCGCGGACCGGAGCCGGAAGTCCGGCAGGATCCCCGCGAGCAGCAGCAGGGTGACGGTGGAGACCGCCCACACGGCGACGCTCCGCCCGACCTGACTGGCGACCCGCCGCCACCGCACGCCCAGCCACCTCACGTCCCGGCCCGCCGCCGCGGGCTCTTCCCCACCCTGTCACAACGCCCGGGGGACGCCTTCTGTCCCTCGAACCGCCCCGTGAAACCCCCAGCGGACCGAGGTCACGCCTTTCGACGCGGCCGGGTCAGCGTCCGTCGTAGCCCGCCGTCGGCATCGACAGCCGGCGGTGCACGCACGCCTTCATCGCCGCGTCGTACGCCGGCTCCGCGTGCCCCACCGTCTCGACGCGCACCCCGCGCTTCGCGCATTCCGCCGTGAACTCCTCGACGGAGGCGAGTGCCCTCTCCAGGACCCGCCGGCTGGGCGCCACGAACAGGTCGAGGCCGGGCCGGACGCCGTCCCAGAGGGCGCCGTGGTCGGGACGGAGCCCGCGGACCAGTAACTCCCGGCTGACCACGTAGCCCCGCTCGGCGGCCCAGCGGGCGCACATCGCGTGCTGACTGCGGGAGTCGACCAGGAACGGATCGTCGTCCAGCTCCTCCAGCGGCGTCAGACTCGCGATCGCCGTGACCCGGACCGGCACCATGGCGTCCCCCTCACCTCCGGTTTCGCCGCCGACCCTACTCCTGCCCGTAGGCTTCGGGGAGTCGCGCGAAGGAGGCAAAGAAGTGCCGGTGGAGATCACCTGGTGGGGTCACGCCACTTGCACCGTCGAGGACTCGAACGTACGCGTGCTCACCGATCCCCTGTTCGCACGCCGGCTCGCGCACCTGCGGCGCCGGCGCGGAGCCCTGCCGCCGACCGGCGCCTGTGACGCGGACGTGGCGCTGGTCTCGCATCTGCACGCCGACCATCTGCATGTGCCCTCGCTGATGCGGCTCGCTCCGGGCACACGCCTGCTCGTGCCCCGGGGCGCGCGCCGAGCGGTGCCCGGACTGCGCCGGCTCACGCACCTGCGGGTGAGCGAGGTGGCGCCCGGGGACGAGACCCCGGTCGGTGACATCGTCGTACGGGCCGTGCCCGCGCGGCACGACGGGCGCCGGCTGCCGCTCGGACCGCACCGCGCCCCCGCGCTCGGCTACGTCATAGCCGGCGAGGCCCGGACGTACTTCGCCGGGGACACCGGGCTGTTCGACACGATGGCCGAGGAGGTCGGACCGGTCGAGGTGGCGCTGCTGCCGGTCGGCGGCTGGGGACCTTACCTGGGCGAGGGGCATCTGGACGCAGGACGGGCGGCGCAGGCGCTGGCACGGCTCGCGCCGTGCAGTGCGGTGCCGGTGCACTACGGCACGTACTGGCCGATCGGGATGGACGCCGTGCGCCCCCATGAGTTCCACGCGCCCGGCGACGAGTTCGTACGGCTGGCGGCCAGGAGCGCCCCCGGTGTGGCGGTGCACCGGCTCGGGCACGGGGAGAGCGTGAGCCTGAAGGTCGCGCGGTGACCTGGAGCGCGCCCGTGGCGCAGGCCGGTCTGCCCCTGCTGGCGGCGTCGGCCGTCACCCCGGCGGCCATCGTGCCGACGTCCACCCAGCAGGCGGTCGGCTATCCGACGCTCTTCCTGCTGGTGCTGGCCGGGGCGCTGGTGCCGGTGATTCCGACGGGGGCGCTGGTGAGTTCGGCGGCCGTGGTCGCCTTTCACCAGACGTCGCCGCTCTCGCTGGCGATGGTGTTCCTGACGGCGTCGGTGGCGGCGTTCCTCGGGGACGCGACGCTGTACTGGCTCGGGCGACGAGGGCTGAGGTCGAAGAACGGCTCGCGCTGGCTGGAGGCGATCCGGGCGCGGGCGCCGGAGGACCGGCTGGCTCAGGCGCAGGAGAAACTCGCCGCGCACGGTGTCGCGGTGCTGGTGCTGTCCCGGCTGGTGCCGGCGGGGCGTATCCCGGTGATGCTGGCCTGTCTGCTGGCGGAGTGGCCGCTGCGGCGGTTCTCCCGGGGGAATCTGCCGGCGTGTCTGGCGTGGGCCGTGACGTACCAGTTGATCGGGATTCTCGGGGGTCGCTGTTCGATGAGCCGTGGGAGGGCGTGGTGGCGGCGATCGGGCTGACCTTGGTGATCAGCGCGGTGCCGAGTGTTGTGCGGCGGGTTCGATAACGCCGTAGGGGTTGTGGTTGTTCTCGGGGTGCGGGTGGTGTGTGGTTGATCGCGCGGTTCCCCGCTCCCCTTGGTTTACTGCAGCACTCTTGAAGCGCCTACGGGCATGTCCCAGAGGTCTTCTCGGGGCAGGCCCGCCTTCTCCCAGGCCGCTCGTACGCGCGTCAGCGGCTCCAGGACCGGCTCCGCCGACAGGACGAAGGTCGCCCAGTGCATGGGGGCCATCCGCCGGGCGCCCAGGTCCTGGGTGGCCCGGACCGCTTCCTCCGGGTCGCAGTGGACGTCGCTGAGCCACCAGCGCGGGTCGTAGGCGCCGATGGGGAGGAGGGCGAGGTCGATGCCGGTGTAGCGGCGGCCGATGCGGGAGAACCAGTGGCCGTAGCCGGTGTCGCCGGCGAAGTAGACGCGCTGTCCCTCCCGGTCGGTGAGCACCCAGCCGCCCCACAGGCTGTGGCAGGTGTCGGTGAGGGTGCGCTTGGACCAGTGGTGTGACGGGACGAAGTCGAAGCGGACGCCGTCCAGTTCGGCCGCTTCCCACCAGTCGAGTTCCGTGACGCGGGTGAAGCGGCGGCGGTGGAACCAGCGGGCGAGTCCGGCCGGGACGAACACGGGGGTGTCGCGCGGGAGCCGGCGCAGGGTGGGGGCGTCCAGGTGGTCGTAGTGGTTGTGGCTGATGACGACGGCGTCGACGCGTGGCAGCTCTTCCCAGGGGACGCCCACGGGGGTGATGCGGGCGGGGGTGCCGAGGATCCGGCGGGACCAGACCGGGTCGGTGAGGACCGTGAGGCCGCCGACGCGCAGCACCCAACTGGCGTGCCCCGCCCAGGTGACGGCGATCGTGCGGGCGTCTACGCGGGGCAGCGGGCCGGGGGCGTAGGGGAGCCGGGGAATGCCGGCGAGGCCTTCGGAGCTCGGTCTCACAAAGCCTTCGCGGGCGAAGCGGGCGATGGCCTTCAGTCCGGGGAGCGGGGCCGTCAGCCGGTCGTGGAAGGTGCGCGGCCACACTCTCCGCTCGGCCAGCGGCCGGGGTTCGGCCAGGGGCGGGTACGGGGGCGCGAGCGGGGACGGGAGTGCCGGGTCGCCGGCTTCCTGGGTGGTCGTACCGGTGGTCGACTCGGACTGCTGCGTCATCGAGGAGGCTCCCATCGCTGAGCTTCGTCGCGGAGTTCGTCGAAGACCGACTTCAGCCGGAGCAACGCGCGTCGCACGTGCGGCAGTTCCGACGGTGCGGGTGAGGTGAGGCATTCCGCGCGTTCCGGGTCGGAGGCGGGCAGCAGTGCGCCGGTGGACAGCCGCACGCGCGGGGCTTCGAGGTCGTCGCCGAAGCGGTGGCCGCCCGGCGCGGGCATGCCGAGTCGGGCGGAGAGGAAGTCCTCCAGTTCCTGTGCGTCGCCCACGCCGTGCGCGGTCAGCGCGGGACGCAGCGGGGCGAGGTCCACGTACAGGTGCCGGCCGGCCCGCGGGGGCCGGGAGAGGGCACCGGCGGCGACGGCGGAGTGCGCCGCGGCGGCCACGTGCGCGTGCAGGCGCACGGTGGCGGCCACGCGCTCCGTGACCGGGGCCGGTTCGGCCAGGGCGTACCCGGCCGCCGCGGCGACCGGGGCGGCGACGCGGGCGTCGAGCGCGGTGAGGACATCGAGCACACGCGCGTGGAGGCCGTCGCCGTCCTCTCCGGCCGGGAAGCGGGCCACAGCGGCGGGCCAGCCGGGCGGGAGCAGGGAACCGGCCAGGTCGGTGACGACGGTGACCCGGTCGGGCAGCATCTCGGCGGGGCTGAGCAGCACGGTGTCGTGCGGGTCGTGCAGGGTGTCGCGCCAGGTCTCGTCGCTGACCAGATGCAGGCCCTCCCCCTGGGCGGCCTCGACGGTCTCGTGCAGCAGTTCGGGAGGGGCGACGGTCGCGGTGGGGTCGTCGGCGACGGACAGCACCAGCAGGCGCGGGTCACCGCCCTCGGCGCGGACCCGGCGCACGGTCTCCAGCAGGGCGTACGGATCGGGGACGCCGCCGCTCTCGGGCGGGGTCGGCACATGGAAGGCGGGCCGCCCCAGCAGACGTGCGTACGGCGCCCACCAGGCCGCGCAGGGCCTCGGCACCAGGACGTCACCGCCGAGTGCGGCGGTCAGTGCGAGCAGCAGGGAGGGTGCGCCGGGGCCGGCGGCCGCGCGGTCGGGGGCGCAGTGCAGTCCGCGCCGGTCCCAGTAGCCGCAGGCGGCCTCCCGCAGCGCGGGGCCGCCGCCGACCGGTTCGTGGTCGCCGCGGGACGCCGCCGCGGCGAGCACCGCGGACAGCTCCGGCAGGACCGGCAGGCCGTCCTCGGGGAGCGGGGGCCCGAACCGGACGGGGCCGTGGCCTTGCGGGTCCGTCCGCCGCATCCGTACCTCCGCAGTGCCTGGTGCCGCCGTGTTCTGGTGATCCGTACGGTGCGGCTCGTGCCCTCGGCCACCGAGTACCCAGGGTGCCGCCGCACCATGGGCGCCCCGCCGGGTTGTGACGGTCACAGCATGAGCGGGCCGGGCCGGGGAAGCGGGGCCCTTCCGGGGGCGCCGGGGAACGGTCCGGGCAGGTCAGCGGTAGGGGTCGCTCTTCCGGTCGCGCAGCCGGTGCGCGGCGGCGCCGAACGCGCCCGCGATCAGCAGTCCGCCCGCGACCAGGGCCGGCACGGAGTCGGTGAAGGCACCGCCGTCACCGGCCCGTACCCCGCGCTGGATCACCGCCCCGCCGCACTCGGTGTCGTGGGGGTGGTGCGATTCGTGACGCGGTTCGGGGCACGGCTTGTGGGTGGGCCGGTGCGTGGGCTCGTGGGTCGGCTTGTGGTGGCCACCGCCGCCGTGGGCCACCGTGAACGTCGCGCTCCACTCCTTGCCCTCCCCGCCTGGAGCGGCCGGACAGGTGCCGTCGACGGTCCACGCCGAGTCCTCGCCGAGGGCGTCCGGGTCGCCCTCGAAGTTCTCGGCGGACGCGATGCGGGCCGTGCCCCGGTAGGCGGGCCCGGACACCTTGTCGTCGTTGCCGGTGACCCGGCGCAGCGGGACCGTGCCGTCGTCGAAGGCCTGCGAGGTGGCGTCGATGGTGTCGGGCGGCGGCCCACCGGTCGGATCACAGCTGACCGAGACGGTGAGCGTCCCCCCGGGCTCGACGGTGGCGGGACTGACCTCGGCGGCGGGTTCGGCGACCACCGTGGGGGCGAACCCCACCAGGGCGGACCCGGCGAGAACAGCGACGGACAGGGCCTGGAGGGTGCGGCGCATGGCGCGAACTCCTTCGGCGACGACAGAGAAAGCCCCTCCGCCATCACAGCCCGCTCACCGCGTCACCGCGCGCGGCCGACCCCCATTAGCGGGACGGCACGCGCCAACCGGGTGAACCGCGACCCGCTCTACACGACATCCCGCATCACCTGCTCCCGCACCCGCCCACAGCACCGGCTGATCAGCCGCGACACGTGCATCTGCGAAATCCCCAGCTCCTCGGCGATCCGGCTCTGCGTCATGTCGGAGAAGAACCGCATGTAGAGAATCGCCCGCTCCCGCTCCGGCAGCGCGGCCAGCCCGTCCTTCACCGCCTCGCGGTCCACGACCGTGTCCAGCGCGGGATCCGGCGACCCGAGCGCGTCGCTCAGGGAGTACCCGTCCTCGCTGCCGGGCAGCTCCGCGTCCAGGGACAGGGCCGTGAAGCTCTCCAGCGCCTCCAGGCCGGTCTTGACGTCCTCCTCGCTCAGCTTCGCGTGCTCGGCGATCTCTGCCACGGTGGGCCGGCGGCCGGAGATGGTCTGGGACAGGTCCTGCGAGGCGAACCGGACACGGTTGCGCAGCTCCTGGACTCTGCGGGGTACGTGCAGGGTCCACATGTGGTCACGGAAGTGGCGCTTGATCTCGCCGGTGACGGTGGGCACGGCATAGCTCTCGAAGGCGTTGCCGAGTTCGGGGTCGTACCGGTCCACGGCCTTGACCAGGCCGAGGGCCGCGACCTGGCGCAGATCGTCCAGGCTCTCGCCGCGGCTGCGGAAGCGCCCGGCGATGCGGTCCGCCATGGGCAGCCAGGCCTCGACGATCTCGTCGCGGAGCGCGTCGCGTTCCGGGCCGGCGGGGAGGGCGGCGAGCCTGCGAAAGGCCTCGCCGGTGTCGGGGGCGTCGTCGTGGGGGTGCTGCTTGGTACGCGTCTGAGTCGCCATGATGCGTCGCAATTCCCTTGCCGGTGCTCTGGGTTGGACGGTCACCGTGGGAGCGCATCCGCTGCGGGACAGGGGCGCCGGTGGCGACGCTTCACGCCGCTCCCACGGACGTGCCTCCTGTCCGAAGCACTGAGGTGCGCCTGCCCCCGGCCCTCACACACAAACCCGGAGAGCTTTTCCGCCGTCGCGCAGGGTGACCCGACGCGGACCGGCGAGCGACGGCCGAGCAGGACTTCAAGGCGAGGACGCGGGAGTTGCCGCCGGTACGGGAGAAGGAGCGGCGGCCGCGGAAGCGGGGGGTACGGGTACGCCGACGGGTTCCCGCCGGCCTGCGTTCTCCTGCGGCAGCAGCAGTTCCTCGTACCGGCCCAGCACGAGCACCACTCCGAGCATGAGCAGCGGGATGAGCACAGCGAGCATCGCCATGGCGTGTCCTTCCCCAGGGAGAGGTGGGGGGTGTGATCCGGGTCTCCCTGAGGCCGTGGCGCAAACCGGAGCGGGTGTGGCGATCCGGTGTGCCTAGCCCGTGTCGGCTTCCGGTGTTCGGGTACGCGGTGCGGACCCCCGAAGGTCTGGAGGGAGACATGCAGCGAGGCAGCGACCGGCTGAGCGTCCACCGGGACGACGAGATGAAGCACGAACTGCAGGGTCTGCTCAGGTCCGGGCACCCCACACGCAGTGAGGAGTGGCACGACCCGGAGCCGGCCGCCGAGGACGACCCCGAGGTCGCGTACGGGCCGGTGACACCGAGCCGTGCGCCGACGTCCCTGGATTCGGTGCGGCTGGACCTGGCCCGGATCCTGGGCCGCAAGGCGTTCCCCGCCAGTTCACGTGAGCTGGCCCGCGAGCTGCGCGGCCACCAGGCGCCCGACACCCTCGTCGAGGCTCTGGAGCGGCTGCCGCGGCAGGAGCGCTACGGCAACGTACAGGAACTGGCCCAGGCTCTGATCCGGGCCCGCGAGACCGGGCCGGAGGAATACGCGTAGTGACCGAGCCGGGGGTACCGCGGCGCGCCGGCCGGTGCGCCGCGGTACCCCTGCCGACCTGGGAACGGAGAGGGCCCCAGTGATGGCCGAGTTGGTGAAGGACGTGATGACTCCGGGTGTGGTCGCCGTGCGCCCGGACGCCTCGCTCGTCGAGGCGGCACAGTTGATGCGCACGCAGAACATCGGCGACGTGGTGGTCGCCGACGGGCAGGACGTGATCGGAGTGCTCACCGACCGTGACATCGCGGTGCGGGCCGTCGCCGACGGCGCCGATCCGATGACGGTGAGCGCGCGGACCGTGTGCACTCCGGATCCGGTGACGGTCTCACCGGACGACCTGGTGGCGAGCGCCGCCGCGCTGATGCGCGAGCACGCGGTGCGCCGGCTGCCGGTGGTGGAGAACGGGCTGCCGGTCGGCATGGTCAGCCTCGGCGACCTGGCCGAGGCCGAGGACCCCGCGTCGGCGCTCGCCGACATCAGCCGCGCCGAGCCGGACACCCGGGGCGGTGCGTGAGCACGCTCCCGGGCCTCCAGGGCATCCCGGGTCTCAAGGACAAGAGGAACCGTTCCGGGAAAGGACGTTGAACATCATGCGTATCGCGTTTCTGGTCGCGCCCGAGGGCGTCGAGCAGATCGAGCTGACCCGACCGTGGCAGGCGGCGAAGGACGCCGGCCATGAGCCCGTGCTGGTGTCGACCGAGCGGGGGAAGATCCAGGCGTTCGACCACCTCGACAAGGCGGACACCTTTCCCGTGGACGAGGTGGTGGGCGAGAGCGCGCCCGACTCGTTCGGCGGACTGGTGCTGCCCGGCGGTGTGGCCAACCCGGACTTTCTGCGGATGGACGACAAGGCCGTCGCCTTCGTCCGGGACTTCTTCGAGCACGGCCGCCCCGTGGCCGCGATCTGTCACGCGCCCTGGACGCTGGTCGAGGCGGACGTCGTACGGGGCCGGGAGCTGACCTCCTGGCCGAGCCTGCGGACGGACATCCGCAACGCCGGCGGCACCTGGGTGGACCAGCAGGTCAACGTCTGCGACCACGGCGCGGGCAAGCTGGTCACCAGCCGCAAGCCCGACGACCTCAAGGCGTTCTGCGAGACCTTCCTCGACGTGTTCGCCGAGGAGGCCGGCTGACGGCTTCGAGGAAACCGGCCGGCGGCTTCGGGGGGGCTCAGGTGCCGGGGGGCGTGGGAGTCGCCGACTCCCCGCTCCCCCGCTCCCGGGCCCCTTCGCGTGTGCGGCCCGCGGCCACCGGGCGGCTCGGGTTGCGGCGCAGGTACTCGCCCTCGAGCTGCGCCATGCGCTCGTTGTGGGCCCGCAGCGCGTCGTTCGACCCGTACAGCAGCGTGTCGTGGCGCGTGCGGTGGATGGTCTCCAGCTCCTTCATGAGCTGCTGGTCGTCCAGCCGGTCAGGGTCCACTCCGGTCATGGTGTCGCCCCGCTCGTCGTGATTCGTGTCCGCGGTACGGGTACCCGCCCGGTGCAACTGAGCATCACACCCGATCGGCACCCGGGAGGGAGCCATGGATCTCGCCTTTCTGCACCCACTCTACGAACACTCGGGGCCCTGGGCCTCCGTGTACGTCGACACCTCCCGCCACACGGAGGACACGCCTCACGAGCGGCAGCTGACGGCCCAGGCGATGGCCAGGCAGCTGGCGGCGCAGGGCGCGGACGAGGCGACCCGCGGGGCCGTGCAGAACGCGATCGAGGATCTGCGACACTCCTCCGAACCGCACGGCCGGGCCCTCTTCGCCCACGCCGGCGACGTCGTCCTCGACCTGCCGCTGGCCCGCCCACCACAGGCCGGTGACTGGGCCGAATGGGCCCCGCTGCCGCGCGTCACGCCACTGCTGGAGCTGGCCGGCGAGGACCCGGTGTGCGTGGTGGCCTACGTCGACCGCAAGGGCGCGGACTTCGAGCTGCGCAGCGCGCTGAGCCGGGAGGACGCCGGGGGCGTCAGCGGGCGCCGGTGGCCGGTGCACCGGACGGGCTCCGCGGACTGGTCCGAGCGGCATTTCCAGCTGCGGGTGGAGAACACCTGGGAGCACAACGCCGCGGAGATCGCCGACGCGCTCGCCGTGTGCCAGGAGGAGACGCGGGCCGACCTGCTGGTCCTTGTGGGCGACGACCGGGAGCGGCGGTCCGTCCACGACCGGCTGCCGAAGCGGCTGCACGGCCTGGTCGTGGAGGCGCCGCACGGCAGCGGCAGCCGGCTCCTCGACGAGGACGTTGAGAAGGCCCGCGCCGAGCATGTGGCGTGGCAGGCCGAGGCGGAGCTGGAGCGGTTCCGGGCCGGCCGGAACCCGGACGACGAGGGCCGGGCCCGGGCCGTGGAGGGCGTGCCCGCGCTGATCGAGGCGGCGCGGGAGCACCGTATCGACGAGCTGCTGATCAGGCCGAACGGGCCGGACGCGCACCGCGAGGTGTGGATCGGCGAGGATCCGGACCAGGTGGCTGTGCGGCGCACGGATCTGAAGATCCTCGGCGAGCAGCACTCGTGGCCCGCCCGGGCGGATGACGCGTTGATCCGGTCGGCCGTCGCCACGGATGCGCCCGCGCTGGCCGTTGCGGAGGAGGAGGTTCCGGTGGGGGGACTCGGGGCGTTGTTGCGCTGGAAGTGAGCCGGCAGGTGTGGCGCGCCTCATCGCCGTAGGGGCGCTTGCCGCAGTGCGGGCGCGGGTGCGCTGTGGCTGGTCGCGCAGTTCCCCGCGCCCCTGGAAACTAGGTGCCGCAGCCCCCTAGCGGGCGCGTTGCACTCGGCGTTCGTCCCAGACCGGGTCCGGGGTCTCCCGGACCCGGCCGTCGCTGCCGAAGACCAGGTAACGGTCGAAGGAGCGGGCGAACCAGCGGTCGTGCGTGACGGCGAGGACCGTGCCCTCGAAGGCCTCCAGGCCCTCCTGGAGCGCCTCGGCGGACTCCAGGTCGAGGTTGTCGGTCGGCTCGTCGAGCAGCAGCGCCGTCACGCCCTGGAGCTCCAGCAGGAGGATCTGGAACCGGGCCTGCTGGCCGCCGGACAGCCGGTCGAACGTCTGCTCGGCCTGGTTCGTCAGCTCGTAGCGGCGCAGCCGGGACATCGCGGCGCCGCGGTCCTGCGCGTGCTCCTTCCACAGGATGTCGAGGAGCGTGCGGCCCTCCAGCTCCGGGTGGGCGTGAGTCTGCGCGAAGTGGCCGGGTACGACCCGGGCGCCCAGCTTCCACTGCCCCGTGTGCGCCACGTCGCCGCCGGCGAGCAGACGCAGGAAGTGGGACTTGCCGGAGCCGTTCGAGCCGAGGACGGCTACCCGTTCGCCGTAGAAGACCTCCAGGTCGAAGGGTTTCATCAGGCCGGTGAGTTCGAGGTGCTCGCAGGTGACGGCCCGGAGGCCGGTGCGGCCGCCCTTGAGGCGCATCTTGATGTCCTGCTCGCGCGGCGGCTCCGGGGGCGGGCCGGCCTCCTCGAACTTGCGGAGCCTGGTCTGGGCGGCGCGGTAGCGGGAGGCCATGTCCGTGCTGTTCTCGGCTGCTTGACGGAGTGTCAGCACCAGCTTCTTCAGCTGGGCGTGCTTCTCGTCCCAGCGCCTGCGCAACTCCTCGAAGCGGGCGAAGCGGGCCCGGCGGGCGTCGTGGAAGGTGGTGAATCCGCCGCCGTGCACCCAGGCGTCGGCGCCGGCGGGGCCGGGTTCCAGGGAAATGATGCGCTGGGCCGAGCGGGCGAGGAGCTCCCGGTCGTGCGAGACCAGCAGCACGGTCTTGCGGGTCTCCGCGAGCCGCTCCTCCAGCCAGCGTTTGCCGGGTACGTCGAGGTAGTTGTCCGGCTCGTCGAGCAGCAGCACCTCGTCGGTGCCGCGCAGCAGCGCCTCCAGCACGAGCCGCTTCTGCTCGCCGCCGGAGAGGGTGCGGACCTGCCGCCACTGGGCCCTTTCGTACGGGATGCCCAGGGCCGCGGTGGTGCACATGTCCCACAGCGTCTCGGCCTCGTAGCCGCGTGCCTCGGCCCAGTCGGCGAGGGCCTGGGCGTACTTCAGCTGGGCGGCCTCGTCGTCGACGGTCATGATGGCGTGCTCGGCGGCGTCGACAACCCGGGCCGCCTCGCGGATGCGGGGCGTGGCTACGGACACGAGCAGGTCACGTACGGTCGTCTCGTCGCGTACGGATCCGACGAACTGCCGCATCACACCGAGACCGCCGCCGACGGTGACGGAACCGCCGTGCGGCTTCAGCTCACCGGCGAGCATGCGGAGCAGGGTGGTCTTCCCCGCACCGTTGGGCCCCACGAGGGCCACGACGGCCCCCTCCCCCACCCGGAACGACACATCACCCAGCAGCGCCCTTCCGTCGGGCAGGTAGTACTCAAGGTGCGCGGCTTCGAGGTGTCCCATGGGCCAGATTCTGGGCGGGACGGCGGAGCCGCGGCAAACTCATTTCCCCGTGACCAGGACCCGTGGTCAAGAGACGAGGGCCGCCGCCTGGTCGCGCAGGGCGCGCAGCGTCAGCTTCAGCAGCGGGTGTCCCTCGCTGCCGCTGCGTACCGCGGTGTACACCCGCCGCGTCGGCCGGCCGCCCCGCACCGGCCGGATCACGGCTCCCTTGAAGGCGATGCCCTGCAACGCCGAGCGAGGGGCGAGCGCCACGCCCGCCCCCGCCGCGACCAGGGCGCACACCGCCCGTGAGTCGTCGGCCAGGCACTCCGCGCGGGGGTCGAAACGAGCCTCCTCACAGGCCCGCATCACGACGTCGTGCACCGGGTTGCCCGGCCACGGCGTGACCCACGGGTCGTCCTTCAGCTCGTCGAGGGCCACGTCCGGGACGTCGGCCAGGGGGTGGCCGGAGGGCAGGACGACATCGAACGGCTCCGCGTACAGCGGCCGGCGCAGCACCTGGTCGGCGTCCAGGCCCGGGGTGTCCCGGTCCTCGACGCCCAGGGCGATGTCGACCGCGCCGTCGACGAGGAGCCTGCGGCTCGCATGCCCCTCGGCGTCCTTGACCCGGATCCGTACCCGGGGAGCGCGTTCGCGCAGCTCGGCCACGGCGGGGGCCACCACCTCGGTGATGGCGCTGGCGAAGGCCGCGATGGTCAGCTCCCCGGCCAGGCCCTCGGAGCAGGCGGCCATGTCGGCCTCGGCCTGTTCCAGCTGGGCCGCGACCTTGGCGGCGTGTGCGGCCAGTACCGCGCCCGTGGGAGTCAGCCGGACGGTACGTCCGCGCCTCTCCAGGAGCAGGTGCCCGACCTCGGCCTCCAGCGCGGCGAGCTGCTGCGAGGCCGCCGACGGCGACAGATAGAGGGCCTGCGCCGCGGCGGTGACGGTGCCGTGCTCGGCCAGCGCCCTGAGCACCCGGAGCCTGCGTGGATCGATCACCCGAGCAGTAGACCAGGAGTGTGCCCGTTCGTGAAGCGGAGCTTCACAGGCATCCCGCGAAATTGCCGATGGATTTAACAAGGACGGCACCGCAGAGTGGTCTCCCGACTCCCCGCACGCCTCCTCCCCGAAGGATTTCGTTGTGCCCATGACCGCCGCCACCCGCTCCGAACACGACCTGCTCGGCGACCGGGATGTCCCCGCCGAGGCGTACTGGGGTGTCCATACGCTGCGTGCCACGGAGAACTTCCCCATCACGGGTATGCCGATCTCCGCGTACCCGCATCTGATCGAGGGTCTGGCCGCCGTGAAGGAGGCGGCGGCCCTGGCGAACGAGGAGCTGGGGCTGCTGGACCCGGAGAAGGCCGCCGCCATCGTCGCGGCCTGCCGTGAGATCCGCGAGGGCAGGCTGCACGAGCAGTTCGTGGTCGATGTCGTGCAGGGCGGTGCCGGGACGTCGACGAACATGAACGCCAACGAGGTCGTGGCCAACCGGGCGCTGGAGCTGCTGGGCCATGCCAAGGGCGAGTACCGGTATCTGCACCCGAACGAGGACGTCAACCTCGGCCAGTCCACCAACGACGTCTACCCGACCGCCGTCAAGATCGCGACGGTGTTCGCGGTGCGCGGGCTGCTCTCGGCGATGTCCGTCCTGCAGGACACCTTCGCCGGCAAGGCCGTCGAGTTCCACGACGTGCTCAAGATGGGCCGTACGCAGTTGCAGGACGCGGTGCCGATGACGCTCGGCCAGGAGTTCTCCGCGTACGCCGTCATGATCGACGAGGACCGCTCCCGTCTCGCCGAGGCCGTCGAGCTGATCCATGAGATCAACCTCGGCGCCACCGCGATCGGCACCGGCCTCAACGCGCATGCCGGATACGCCGAGGCGGCCCGCCGTCATCTGGCCGGGATCACCGGCCTGCCCCTGGTCACCGCCGCCAACCTGGTCGAGGCGACCCAGGACTGCGGTGCCTTCGTGCAGATGTCGGGCGTGCTCAAACGCATCGCGGTCAAACTCTCCAAGAGCTGCAACGACCTGCGGCTGCTGTCCTCCGGGCCGCGCGCCGGCCTGGGCGAGATCAACCTCCCGCCGGTGCAGGCCGGTTCCTCCATCATGCCCGGCAAGGTCAACCCGGTGATCCCCGAGGTCGTCAACCAGGTCGCCTTCGAGGTGATCGGCAACGACGTCACCATCACCATGGCCGCCGAAGCCGGACAGCTCCAGCTCAACGCCTTCGAGCCGATCATCCTGCACTCCCTGTCGGAGTCGATCACCCATCTGCGCGCGGCCTGCCTCACCCTCGCCGAACGCTGCGTGGCCGGCATCACCGCCAACACCGAGGCACTGCGCGCCACCGTCGAGAACTCCATCGGCCTGGTCACCGCCCTCAACCCGCACATCGGCTACACCGCCGCCACCGACATCGCCAAGGAGGCCCTCACCTCCGGCCGGGGCGTGGCCGAACTCGTCCTGGAAAAGGGCCTGTTGCCCGCCGAGACACTCGCGGCACTACTGCGCCCCGAGCAGATCGCCGGTACGGCGGTCTGAGCGGCTCCGCCTCCCCCTCCCGACCGGTCACCCCCCATGCTCATCCCCCCATCAGCTCAGCTATTGGAGCTTCGTACATGGCGACAGAACGCATCACCGACGGCCGCCACGACACCGACGCCGAAGCGCCGGGGCCGGCGCCGCGCGGCACACGCTGGTGGCGGCTGCCACTCGGGGTGCAGTCGGCGCTCGCGGTGGGGCTCGGCGCGCTGATCGGAGTGCTCGCGCCCGCCGTCGGCGAGCAGTTGAAGCTCCTCGGCGACATCTTTCTGAACCTGGTGCAGATGGTCGTGCTGCCCCTGGTCTTCCCGCTGATCGTGCTGGGCATCGCCCGCATGGAGTCGGTGAAGAAGGTGGGCCGGATCGCGGGCAAAGCGATCCTCTACTTCGAGATCGTCACCACGGTGATCCTGCTGATCGCGGTCGCCCTGGCCAAGTTCACCGGCATCGGCAAGGGCGCCCCGGTCGCGGGGGCCGACGCCGAGAGCGTGCAAAAGCTCGACCAGGGCGTCGACTTCCACGAGCTCATCCTGCACTCGATCCCGAAGAACGTCTTCGCCGCGTTCGCCGAGGGCAACCTGCTCGCCGCCATCGTCTTCGCGCTCTTCCTCGGCGTCGGCATGGCCGCCGTGGGGGAGAAGGCCGCGCCCTTCGCCTCCGTCCTGGACTCCGTGTCGTCGGCCATGTTCAAGGTCGTCGGCTATGTCATCCGGATCGCACCCGTGGGCGTGCTGGGCTTCATCAGCTACGACGTCGCGCACTACGGCTTCGGGAACCTCAGGAGCCTGCTGGGCTTCATCGCCGTGGTCTACGCGGGTCTGGCCATCGTCCTCGGCGTCGTCTTCCCGTGTATCGCCCTGATCTACCGGATCCGGTACGTGGACCTGCTCAGGCAGATCGCCGGGCTCGTCGGCATCGCCTTCCTCACGCGCAGCTCCGAAGCGGTGCTGGCCCCGTTGATGGGCAAGCTGGAAGCCTTCGGCGTGAGCCGCTCGACGACCTCGTTCGTCGTCCCGCTCGGCTACTCCTTCAACACCGACGGCTCGGTGCTCTACCAGGCCACCGCGCTGGTGTATCTCGCCCACGCCTACGGCACGGACACCTCGATCGCGTCCCTGCTGCTGATGGTCGGTGTCCTCGTGGTGCTGTCCAAGGGCATGGCGGGCGTCACCTCGGCCTCCATCGTGGTGCTGCTGGCCGCCGGCAAGACGATGGGCATCCCGCCCGAGGGCGTGGCCCTCCTGGTCGGTGTCGACTTCATCGTCGACATGGCGCGCACCGCCGTGAACGTCGTCGGGAACGCGCTGGCGGCCGCCGTCGTGGACCGGTCGGAGGCCAAACGGAACGCCGCGCAGGACTGCCAGGACAGCCCGGCGGCCGCGCACGAGGACGCGGCGCCGACGCCGGAGAAGGAGCCCGCGCGGTGAGCGCGGCCGAGTAGGGCATCCGCGTCCCGGGCCGGAGCAACCGGCCCGGGACGCGGCCGCCGGTGTACCCGCCCCCTGCCGGGTACCCGCGCCGCATGACCCCCGACCTGGACCTCACCACACCGAAGCCCGGGCACCACCCCCTGCGCGACCGCGTTCTCGCCCTGGACCGGCGGCTCTTCGAGGCCGCCGCCGGCCGGCACTGGCCCGGGGCCGGCCCCGTCCTGCCCCGGCTCGGCCGCAGCGCGAACCACGGCGTCCTGTGGTGCGCGGCCGCCGCCGCCCTCGCGGCGAGCCGCACGCCCCGGGCCCGCCGCGCGGCGTCCCGAGGCCTGGCCTCGCTGGGCCTCGCGTCCCTCGCCATCAACACCCTCGGCAAGCGCTCGGTGCGCCGCCCGCGCCCCGTGCTGGACCCCGTCCCGCTGATCAGGCGGCTGAAGCGGCAGCCGATCACCACGTCGTTCCCCTCCGGGCACGCCGCTTCGGCCGCCGCCTTCGCCACCGGTGTCGCCCTGGAGTCCCCGGCATGGGGCGCGGTCGTCGCCCCGGTGGCCGCCTCGGTCGCCCTCTCCCGTGTCTACACCGGCGTCCACTTCCCGAGCGACGTGCTGGCCGGCGCGACCCTGGGCGTGGGCGCCGCCTTCGCCGTGCGGGGCCTGGTGCCGACGCGGACGCAGGCCCTCCCGCCGGCGCGCCCCCGTGCCGAGGTGCCGGCACTGCTGGAGGGCGAGGGGCTCGTGCTCGTGGCGAACACCGCCGCGGGAACCGCCGAGCGCGCCCGCGCCCTGCGCGACGAACTCCCACGGGCCGAGGTCGTCGAGTGCGAACCGCAGGACGTGGCCGACGAGTTGCACAAGGCGGCAGGGCGCGCCCGGGTCCTCGGCGTGTGCGGCGGCGACGGCACCGTGAACGCCGCCGCCCGCATCGCCCTCGAGCACCGGCTGCCCCTCGCCGTGCTGCCCGGCGGCACCCTCAACCACTTCGCCTACGACCTGGGCGTGGAGGACGCCCGCGACCTGGCCCGCGCGCTGCGCCAGGGCAATGCCGTACGAGTGGACGTCGGCCGGTTCTCCTGCGGCGACGAGCACGGCGTCTTCCTCAACACCTGCAGTGTCGGCGTCTATCCGGAGCTCGTGCGTGAGCGGGAGCGCTGGTCGCACCGGATCGGCGGCTGGCCGGCCGGCGTGCTCGCGGCCGGGCGCGTGCTGCGGGCCGACCGGCATCCGCTGGAGGCCGAGTTCCAGGGCCGCACGCGTCCGCTGTGGCTGCTGTTCGCCGGGAACGGCACCTATCACCGCATGGGGCTCGCGCCCGGGCGCCGGCTGGATCTCGCGGACGGGCAGCTCGACGTGCGGGTCGTGCACGGTGGGCGCCGGCCCGCCGCGCGACTGCTGGCCGCCGCCCTCGCGGGACCGCTGACCCGTTCGCCCGTCCATGCGGCCGTCCAGGTGGGGCGGCTGCGCCTGGACCACGTGGCACCCGGCACGCTGCTCGCCTACGACGGCGAGGTCATCGACGTCGAGGGACGCGTGACCCTGGAGAAGCTGCCCGAGGCGCTGACCGTGTACCGGCCCGTCACCGGATACTGACCGACGATCCGTCAGTCCATATAGCAGGATGCCGGTCTCATTATTCGGCCCCGATGCGTACGGTGATCCCATGCCGACCGGAAGAACGGAAGGGGTGGGATCCGCCATGCCGGAACCACGGGAGACCGCCGTCTACACGCACGGGCACCACGAGTCGGTGCTCCGCTCGCACACCTGGCGGACCGCCGCCAACTCGGCGGCGTATCTGCTGCCCTCGCTCGAGCCCCACATGAGGATCCTGGACATCGGCTGCGGCCCGGGCACGATCACCGCCGACCTGGCGGAGCTCGTGCCCGGCGGACAGGTCACCGGCGTCGACCGGGTGCCGGAGATCCTGGAGCGGGCCCGCGCCACGGCGGCCGGGCGGGGACTGGCCAACATCGACTTCGCCGTCGCCGACGTGCACGCCCTGGACTACCCGGACGACACCTTCTGCGTGGTCCACGCCCATCAGGTGCTCCAGCACGTGGGGGATCCCGTGCCGGCCCTGCGGGAGATGAAGCGGGTCGTCAGGCCCGGCGGCATCGTCGCCGTGCGGGACGCCGACTACGCGGCGATGGCCTGGTACCCGGCGTCCGCCGGGCTCGACGCCTGGCTGGACCTCTACCGCCGGGTCGCCCGGGCCAACGGCGGTGAGCCGGACGCCGGGCGCCGGCTGAAGGCCTGGGCGCTGCGCGCCGGGCTCACGGACGTCACGGCGAGCTCCGGGACGTGGACCTTCGCCACGCCTCAGGAGCGGGCCTGGTGGAGCGGGCTGTGGGCCGACCGCACCCTGGCCTCGACGTACGCGGACCGGGCCCGGCTGGGCGGACACGCCGACGAGGAGGAGTTGCGGGCCGTCGCCGGGGCGTGGCGCGAGTGGGGCGAGCGGGAGAACGGCTGGTTCAGCGTGCTGCACGGAGAAATTCTCTGCCGAAAGGAAGCCTGAAAAACCATTTCGGGGACACCCTGAATACAGGAGGTTCACACAATGGTTCCCATTCTGCTGGTACTGCTTCTGGCTTTGGTTCTGTTCGGTGCCGGATTTGCGGTAAAGGTGCTCTGGTGGATTGCGTTGGCGGTTCTCGTCCTGTGGCTGCTGGGATTCTTCGTGCGTGGCACGACGGGAGCCGGGAGCCGGGGCCGGTGGTACAGGTGGTGAATCAGCCCGCTGATTCAGCCGGCTGATTCAGCCCCCGTCCCGGGGAAGCAGCGGTCCGAGCGGCCCGAGGTCCAGATTGAGGTCCTCGGGCCGCAGTCCGTAGCGCTCGCGCAGTTCCGTCATCCGTTCCTCGAGCAGCATCAGCGTGAGCCCGACCCGCTCCTCCTGCTCCTCGCTCAGATCCCCCACGTCGAACCTGCGCACCGCCTGGCGCTCCATGAGCTGGCGCAGCAGTTCCACCACCGTCAGCACGAGTTTGACCAGGTCACGCTCGACGGTGTCGGGCTCCAGGTCCATGCGGTTGCCGCGCGGGCGGGGATCCGGACGGGGTCGGGGGCTGTCGTCCGACGTCACAGCAACTCCTCGAACGGTGAGGACACCTGGGCGTTCACCGAGCTGATGAGCGCGTTGAGGTCGATCCGGACCAGGTCGACGTCGGCGATGCGCAGCGTGATGTCCCCCGTGATCACGACGCCGCCGGCGAGCAGCCGGTCGAGCAGGTCCACGAGGGCGACCTCACGGCGTTCCACTACGGTCAAGGCTTCTCTCCGTCGGTCATGTGGCCTCCCCGGCGAACGAATAGGCCGCCCAGGGGCCGGTGAGTTCGATGCGCATTCCGGGCACCTCGCCCTTCGTGCGGTCCACCAGTTCCACGAATTCCTCGGAACTGGCCCGCGGCACCAGATATGCGGCATTCAATACGTTCCGCCCCGTCGCCTTGGAAAGCGCGGGATTCTGCGGGGGATGCAGCCGGGAATCCTCCGCGAATTCAGAAAGGTTTTCGTGAAGTCGGGTCGAGAAGTGCTCGGCCTTCTGCCACATCTCCTCCTGCGACCTGGTCTGCATACGTCGCTGCCGCAGGTAGTCCCGGCCCGACGCGGCCTTCTGCGCGGGCCGGGGACTCTCCTGCTGTTCGGACTCGGCGTACACCTTCACACCCCACTCGACCCGGCCCTCCAGCCGGTCGAGGGTGCGCTGGAAGTCCTCCTCCCGGGCCTCCATCATCATCCGTACACCGCTGTCGTCCCGGAAGACGGTGCCGAGCCGCAGCGGCAGCGGGGTCGTGACGGTGGTGAGCGCGTCGATCACGCCCTGGTGGGCGCGGGCGGTCTCGGTGAGCCAGTCCAGGTCCTCCAGATGACGGTGGAGCGGTTCCTCGGCGAAGTCCCGCTCCGGCACATGGCTGACCACGGCCACGAGACCGTGGTGGGTCAGCGCCCGGGGCGGATCGCCCGCCACCCCCGACAGCTGGGACTGGAGCGGCGTACCGAAGGGGCGGCAGACGGCGTAGACGTACCGCAGTCCGGTCACGGGGCCTCCTTCTTCTCCGCGCGGCCCGGCTCCAGCTCCTCCAGCCGGGCCAGCCTCTCGCGCAACTCGGCGTTCTCACGGGTCAGTTCATCACGGCGGGCCCGAGAGCTCAGGTTCGGGTCGCTCTCCCACCAGTCGATGCCCATCTCCTTGGCCTTGTCGACAGAGGCGACGATGAGGCGGAGCTTGATCGTGAGGAGTTCGATGTCGAGCAGGTTGATGCGGATGTCGCCCGCGATGACGATGCCCTTGTCCAGCACTCGTTCCAGGATGTCGGCCAGGTTGGCGCTGCCCCCCTGGCCGCCGTAGGGCTCGGGCATCCTGCTGGGCGTCGTCATCGCCGGCTCCCCGCCTCAGCTTCCTCTTCTTCGTATTCCTCGTCCTCGTACTCCGCCTCGGGCTCGCCCTCGGCCTCCTCGCCCTCGGCCTCCTCGTCGTAGTCGCCCTCGGCCTCGTCCTCGTACTCGCCCTCGGGCTCCTCTTCGCCTTCCTCTTCCTCGTACTCGCCCTCCGGCTCCTCGCCCTCGGCGCCGTCCTCGGACTCCTCCTCGGCGAGGGCGTCCTCGTGGCTGACGACGACCTCGCCGTCGCGGATCTCGCCGCGCCAGCCGTCCTCCGCCTCACCCTTGATCGTGATGAACCGGACGTAGTTCTTCAGGTCCAGCCGGGCCCGGCGGCCCTGGGCGCGCCAGATGTTGCCGGTCTTCTCGAAGAAGCCGGAGGGGTAGTACTCGATGACCAGCAGGACACGCGTGAGGCTGTCGGTGATCCGGTGGAAGGAGACGACGCCCTTCGTCGTGCCCTTGGCACCCTCCGACGTCCAGGCGATGCGGTCGTCCGGCACCTGCTCGGTGGTCTTCGCCTTCCAGCTGCGGTTGGACCACCAGATCTTCGCCTGCCAGTCGGAGTGAGTGTCGTCGTCGCGGCTCGCGCTCTTGACGCCCTTCGCGAAGGTGCTGAAGTCCTGGTACTTCGTCCACTGGTCGTACGCGGTGCGCAACGGCACGCCGACATCGATGTGCTCGATGATGACGGTGGGCTTGTTGCCGGAACGGCCCTTGCCCTTCTTGCCCTTGCCACCGCCGCCCAGGTTCTTGAAGGCCCCTGTGACCTTGTCCTTGAGGTGCGAGCCGCCGGTCTCCAACGCGGTGCGCAACGGGCCCTTGCCCTCGGCGAGCTTGCGGCCGCCGTCGAGGGCGAGTTTCGCGAAGCCGGGGCTGTTGCCCTCTGCGATGTCGTTCAGTCTGCCGGTGGTCTCGCCGAGCTTGCGGCCCACGCCGGTCAGCATGCGCGTGGCCTGGGCGGCGAGGTACTCCTGCAACTCGGCCTTCAGCCGGTCGGCGGCCTCGCTGTGGGCCACATCGGTGAGCGGGTTCTTCGTCGCGCCGTTCGCGGCGGACTTCGCCGATCCCAGGGTGTCGCTCATCCCTCACCGCCTCCCTTCGGCAGCCGGCCCCGGGCGCTGCCGCCCCGGTTCCCGGAGGTCGCCTTCTTCGCGGCCGTGGTCTTCTTCGCCGCGACCTTCCGGCCCGCCGTCTTCTTCGCGGGCGCCCTCTTGGCCGGGGCTGCCTTCTTCGCGGGCGCCTTCTTGGCGGTCTTCTTCGGAGGCGCCTTCTTGGCGGGGGCCTTCTTCGCCGCCGGCTCCGGCTCCTCCTCCTGCTCCGGCCCGGAGTCCTCGGGCCCCTCGTCCTCGGGCTCCTCGTCCTCGTCGTAATCGGTGTCCTCGGCGTCACTCCCGCCGGTCACCGCGCCCGTCAGCTGGTCGCGCACCTGGGCCGTACGGCCGTGCAGCCGGTCGGCCAGGGCGTCGATCTGCCGCTCGACCATGGCCCCGGAGGCGGCCTTGCCGACACCGCGCAGATCGTCGCGCAGCTGGTCCCCGATCTCCTTGAACTGCGGGTTGTTCCGCAGCTGCTGCTGGACCAGCTCCGCGACCATGCGCGGGCTCAGGTTCAGCTTCTTCCCGGCCACCAGTCCGCCGACGGCGATCGCCATCTTCAGTTTTTTGGTACGTCCCAGGAGGTATCCGGCCCCACCGCGAGGCCCAGTCCCGTTCGGTTCATTGTGCCGTCCCTTGTTGGCCTGTTCCCGCGCTCCCGCGCGAAGCGGTCTCCAACCGGTCGAGGAGTTCGTCCTCGAGGCGGTCGAACTCCTCCTCCGTGATCTCTCCGGCCTCCAGCTGCTCCTCCAGGCGGCCCAGTTCGGCCTGGACCGTGGCGGGGTCGTAGTAGATCCGCTCGGCCTCCTGGAGCACCTGATTGATGGCCCAGGCGCTGCCGCGCACGGGTGCGAGCGGCAGCAGCAGCACCTCGGAGATCAGGCCCATGTCGTCACCCCGCTCCGGTGGTGTCCGTGCCGCTCGCCACGGTGCCCGCCGGCTCGGCCTGGCCGGGCTCGACGAAGCTGTACGGCGGCAGCGGGCCGTTGACCCGCACCTCCAGGTGCGGCATGTCCTTGCGGGCCTGCTCGACCGCGGCCAGGAAGCGCTCGGCCGACTCCCGGTCCACCAGGTACGACACGTTGGCCAGCCAACCGGTGGACTCGGGGCCCACGCTCACGTCCTCGGCGGCGGAATCCAGGGCGCTCCGGAGTGCGGCGGCGTCGTCGGCCTCCCTGGCCTTGACCGCGGCCGCGACCAGCTCGCCGAGCCGGATCTTGTCGTCGTAACTGCCGCCACCGGACTGCCGGTTGGCCTCGGCGAGACCGCGGATGTCGGGGCTCTGGGCCATCACCTGGTGCAGGACCGCTTCTTCGACGTGGTTGGCCTTGAGGTTGTACTCGACCCGGCCTTCCAGGGCCCGCAGGCGTTCCTTGTAGTGCTCGGCCCGCTCGGCGAGCACTCCGGTGATCGAGTTCTCGTCCGGGGCGACGCTGCCGAACCGCATGGGCAGCACGCAGGCCGCCGCACCCGCCTCGCTGAGCACGTTCTGGTGGGCGAGCAGATCCCTGCGCTTGGGCCGCAGCCCCTCGGGCGCATCGCTGACGATGGCCGCCAGCTCGCCCTCGCGCAGGATGCGCACCGGGCGGGGCGGGTCGCCCACACCGCCCATGCCCTCGGGCAGCGCCGGGTGCGCGTTCGCCGCGATGCCGTAGACGTAGGTGCTCACTCCTGCTCCTCCTTCCGGCGGGACGACGTGCTCTTACGGGCGCGCGGACGGGACTCGCCCTGACGCTCGGAGCCCTCGTCACGCGCCTGCTTGAAGGCGTCGGAGATGGTCTCGGCGGCGCCGGACAGCGCGCCCTTGGACTTGCCGCGCGCTCCGGACTCGGTCATCTCACCGACCAGGTCGGGCAGGCCCGGGTCCTTGCGGGGCCCGGCCTCGAGGTCGAGCCGGTTGCACGCCTCGGCGAAGCGCAGATAGGTGTCGACGCTGGCGACGACGACGCGTACGTCGATCTTGAGGATCTCGATGCCGACCAGGGAGACTCGCACGAATGCGTCAATCACGAGCCCCCTGTCCAGAACGAGTTCGAGTACGTCGTAGAGACCGCTGCTGCCGCCTCCGCCGCCGGACTGCTGTGCCGGTACGACTGTCATGCCGGGCGTTCCTCCTCGTGTGTGGGTGCGGGTCCGGTCGGGCGGCCTAGCGGCCGCCGGGCCTGCGCGCGTCGGACCGACCGCGTTCGTAGCGGCGGACGCGCCGGTAACCCGTGAGCTGCCCCTCGGCGTCGAGCTCCACCTGGTAGCTCGCCATCAGGCTCATCGTGTCGGGCACGCGCTCGAGTTCGAGGACCTCGACCTCCAGCGCCCAGCCCTCGTCCGTCTGCTCGAAGGACGACACGGATTCGGCTTCCATGCCGGTGAGTTCCGCGAGCTGGCCGCGCGCCTGACGCAGCACGTCCATCGGGCTCGGCCGCTTCTGGGCCGTCTGCTTGTCGTTCTGCTTGTCGTTCGATTTGCTCGAACTCTGCGAGTCCTGGGGTTTCTGTGAACCCTGTGACTCTTGCGTGTTTCTTGTGTTCGACATGGCCACCTCCCCCTCCGTGTGGCCGCAAGAGTGTTCGCCAAACCTCTGTGGTCTCATGCATCTGCCATCCGCCCTGGAGAGGCGGGGGGGCTCAACCGCGCAGCGCGTTCAGCCGCCGCCGGGCCGGTCCCAGCGCCCGGCCGCGGTTCAGCAGGCCGGACCAGGGGTTGGTGCGGGCCTGCTCGACGGCGTCGGCGATGGTCCAGCTGCGGGCGTGCAGCTCCGGGTCGTCCAGCTGGTCCCAGGTGATGGGGGTCGCCACGGGCGCGCCCGGCCGGGGCCGGACCGTGAAGGGCGCCACGGCGGTCTGGGCGTAGGCGTTGCGCTGCACGTCGAGGTAGAGCCGCTCGCCGCGCTCCTTCTTGCGGGCGGCGGTGGTGAGCCGGTCGGGGTGGGCGCCGGCGAGGGTGTCGGCGACGTCCCGGGCGAAGGAGCGCACCTCGTCGAAGTCGTGCCGGCCGTTCAGCGGCACGATCGCGTGCAGTCCGCGCGAGCCGGTGGTCATCAGCGCCGAGGGCAGCTCCAGCTCGTCGAGGAGCCCCCCGAGCAGCCGGGCGGCCTCGCGCACGGCCTCGAAGTCGTCCCCCGCGGGGTCGAGGTCGAAGACCAGCCGGTCGGGGTGGTCGACGCTGTCCGTGCGGGACAGCCAGCGGTGCAGGGCGATGCTCGCCTGGTCGGCCAGATAGAGGAGGGTGGCGGTGTCGTCGCAGACGGTGTGGCGGACGGTGCCGCCCTCCTTGGCCAGCTCGACGCGCCTGATCCACTCCGGGTAGTGCTCCGGGGTGTTCTTCTGCATGAACGTCGGCCCGCCGAGCCCGTCCGGGTGCCGCTCCAGCATCAGGGGACGGCCGCGCAGGTGCGGCAGCATGAAGGGCGCGACGGCCCGGTGGTAGTCCACCAGGTCGCCCTTGGTGTACTCCTTGGCGTCCGCGCCGCCGGGGAAGAGCACCTTGTCGGGCCGGTGGACCGTCACGGTCCGGCGGCCGGCCCGCACCCTGCGCGTGCCGTCGCCGCCGCTCACGGCACGACCGTCTCCTCCACCAGCAGCCGCCCGGCCGCGGCGATCGACTCGGCGTCGATGCCCGCGGCGTGCAGCGACTCGGCCGGGGACGCCGAGCCGGGCATCGACCGCACCGCGAGCCGTACCAGGCGCGGTACGGGGCGCCCGTCGGTGAAGGCGTCGAGGACCGCGTCGCCGATGCCGCCCTCCGGGTGGTGGTCCTCGACGGTCACCAGGCAGCCGGTCTCCTCGGCGGCCCGGCGCAGGGTGGCCCGGTCGACGGGCTTGACGGAGTACAGGTCGATCACCCGCGCCTGGATGCCCTCCCGCTCCAGGGCGTCGGCGGCGGCCAGCGCCTCGTGCACGGTGACGCCCGCCGCGACGAGGGTCAGCCGGTCGCGTTCGGAGGAGCGCAGCACCTTGCTCCCGCCGACCGGGAACTCCTCGTCGGGGCCGTAGAGCACCGGGCCCTCGCCGCGCGAGGTGCGCAGATAGCGGACGCCCTCCAGGCCGGCCATCGCGCCGACGAGCCGGGCGGTCTGGTTGGCGTCGCACGGGTACAGCACGGTCGAGCCGTGCACCGCCCGCATCATCGCCAGGTCCTCCAGGCCCATCTGGCTGGGCCCGTCCTGGCCGATGGCGACGCCGGCGTGCGAGCCGACCAGGTTGATGCCGGCGCCGCTGACGGACGCCATCCTGATGAAGTCGTGGGCCCGGGTCAGGAAGGCCGCGAAGGTGGCGGCATACGGCATCCAGCCGCGCGCGGCGAGCCCGACCGCCGAGGCGACCATCTGCTGCTCGGCGATGTAGCACTCGAAGTAGCGGTCGGGGTGCTCCTTGGCGAAGAACTCGGCGCGGGTGGAGTCGCCGACCTCGCCGTCCAGGGCGACGATGTCGCCGCGGCCGGTACCGAGCGCGGCGAGTGCCTCGCCGAAGGCGTTGCGGGTGGCGACCTCCTCGCCCTTGTCCCACTTGGGGAGCTCGTAGTTCCCGGTGTGGACCGCGTGCAGCATGCGGGCGGCCGGCGGCTCCTGCACCCGAACCCGGATCTCGCGCGGTCCGCCGAGTTCGGCGATGGCCTCCTCGGCCTCCGGCAGCGGCTTGCCGTGCAGGCCCTCGCGGTCCTGGACGCCCTCGACGCCCCTGCCCTTGAGGGTGCGGGCGAGGATCGCGGTGGGCTGGCCCTTGGTGGAGGCGGCCTCGCCGTAGGCGCGGTCGACGGCGTCCACGTCGTGCCCGTCGACCTCGATGGTGTGCCAGTCGAAGGCCTGGAAGCGGCGGGCGTAGGCGTCCAGGTCGTGGCCGTGCCGGGTCGGGCCGCGCTGGCCGAGCCGGTTGACGTCGACGATCACGGTGAGGTTGTCCAGGTGCTCGTACCCGGCGTGCTCGGCGGCCTCCCACACGGATCCCTCGGCCAGCTCGCTGTCGCCGCACAGCACCCAGGTGCGGTAGCCGGTGCGGTCCAGCCGCTTTCCGGCCAGCGCGATGCCGACACCGACGGGCAGGCCCTGCCCGAGCGAGCCGGTGGCCGTCTCGACCCACGGCAGGCGCTGCGGTGTGGGGTGCCCTTCGAGGCGGCTGCCCAGCTTGCGGAAGGTGAGCAGTTCCTCGTCGTCGATGGCGCCGGCCGCCTTGTACGCGGAGTACAGCAGCGGCGAGGCGTGTCCCTTGGACAGCACGAAACGGTCGTTGCCGGGGTGGGCGGGACGGTCGAAGTCATAGCGGAAGTGGCGGGCGAGCAGCACGGCCATCAGGTCGGCCGCGGACATCGAGGACGTCGGATGCCCGGAGCCCGCGGCGGCTGCGGCGCGGACGCTGTCCACGCGCAGCTGCTGTCCGAGTTCGGTGAGTTCACCGGTGTTCATGAGTCTCCTTTCGCGGAGTCGTCCGGTGGGTCGGAACGCTTGACGGGGCCGGGGGCGACATCGGGGCCCGGAGGTGGTTGATCGTCAGAGGGCTGGGGAGCGGGCCCTGGCTGGTTCTTCGCGGGCTCGCCGCCGGGCTGGTTCTTCGCGGGCTCGCCGCCGGGCTGGTTCCTGGCGGGCTCACCACCAGGCTGATTCCGCGCGGGCTCACCACCAGGCTGATTCCGCGCGGGCTCACCACCAGGCTGATTCCGCGCGGGCTCACCACCAGGCTGATTCCGCGCGGGCTCACCACCAGGCTGATTCCGCGCGGGCTCACCACCAGGCTGATTCCTGGCAGGCTCACTGCCGCGCCGATTCCTGGCGGGCTCGCCACCAGGCCGGCTCCGCGCGGGTTGACCACCCGGCTGTCCCCCGGCAGGCTCACCAGCCGGCTGTCCCCCGGCAGGCCCGCCACCCGGCTGACCGCCGGACCGGCTCCCGGCTCGCGCACCGCCGAGCGGTCCCTTCGCGGGTTCGTCGGCGGGCCAGGTCCTGGCCCGCTCCGCACCCGGCCGGCCCTTGGCGAGTTCCTCCTCCGCCCGCCGCTCCGCGGCCCCGGATCCAGGCTGCACCTGCGTCACCCCGGATCCGGGCTGCCCCTTCGCGGGCTCGTCTCCGGCCCGGCCCTTCCCGGGCCCGGTGCCGGTCCCCCCGTCGTGTGTGTCGGCCTCGATCGCGGCGCCCGGCCCCGAGCGCACGTCGGCCTCCCGCCGCCTCCCTGGCCCGCCCGGTACCCGGGCCACCTCCGGCGACGACGTGTCCAGGGGCACGGACCAGGACCGTACGAGCCCCAACTGCACGGCCTGGCGCGGCAGTACGGCGTCCAGCAGCCAGTCGGCGGCGACCCGGACCCGGTTGCCGGGCATGGCGGCGAGATGGTAGCCACGCGTCACCGCACCCGCCGGTACCCCGGACAGGGCCACGCCGAGCGGGTTGGCCGCGGCCTTCGCACCGCCCAGGTCGACGACGAAGCCGAGGTCGCGATGGCGGTAGGGCCCGCGCCCCCCGCCGAGGCCGAGCGACGCGGCGACGTTCTCGGCCGCGACCTTGCCGTGCCGCCAGGCGTGCTGCGCGGTCATCGGCGTACAGCTCCCCGGCTTCTCCAGATCGGGCACCGCGGCCACGTCACCGCAAGCGAACAGCTCCGGCCGCCCCGGTACCCGGAGGTGCGTGTCGACGAGCAGCCGCCCCTTCTCCAACGGCAGCCCGAGGGACTCCACCAGCGGGTCGGGCCGTACGCCCACGCACCACACCAGCGTCCGGGTCTCGACGAACTCGCCGTCGCTCAGCACCACCCCGTCGTGCGTGGCCTCCTGCACCGAGGTCCCCATCCGCACGTCCACGCCCCGCTGCCGCAGCACACGGTCGGCGGTGGAGGAAAGCTTCTCGTCCATCTCGGGCAGCACCCGCGGTGCCACGTCCAGCAGGATCCAGCGCGGCCGCATGCCCTGCCGCAGCGGGTGCTTGCGGACCTGCGCGTCGGTGAACATCTGCCCGTGCGCGGCGACCTCGGTCCCGGTGTATCCGGCGCCGACCACGACGAAGGTGCAGCGCGCGGCGCACGACTCCGGGTCGTCGGCTGCGGCTGCCAGCTCCACCTGCCGGGTCACGTGGTCACGCAGGTAGAGCGCCTCGGGCAGACCCCGGAAGCCGTGCGCGTACTCGGCCACGCCCGGGACGGGCAGCAGCTTGTTGACGCTGCCGGCGGCGAGCACCAGACGGTCGTAGGCGAGCGTGCCGCCGTCGCCCTCGGGGCCGGTGTAGTGCAGGGTGCGGCCGTCGAGGTCGATCCGGTCGGCCTCGCCGAGTACCAGCCGCACGTGCGGCAGCGTGTCCGAGAGGGAGACCGTGACCCGGCGCGGCTCCAGGACGCCGGCGGCGACCTGGGGCAGCAGCGGCAGATAGAGGAAGTAGTCGGTCGGGTTCAGCAGGGTGATGTGGGCCCGGCCCCGGGTCCGCCGGACCAGGGTCCGCGCCGCCCGGTAGCCGGCGAAACCGGCACCGACGATCACGATGCGGGGTCGACTCACGGTTCGCCTCCGGCGCTGTCGCGTACCTCGGGAGCCTTCCGCGTCCCCCTGGCCAGGGCACCCAAACGTTCGCCCGGCCCGGATCCCGCCGGTTTCCGCCCCCGCGCCCGGGTACCCGGGGCGGGATACGGACCGCCCACATCGCGGAGGCACTCCCCCATGCCCGAGTACGGATATTTCCTCTCGTGCGAGCAGTACGGACCCGCCGAGCTGATCGAGCAGGCGCGGATGGCCGAGCAGGCCGGATTCCAGGCGCTGTGGATCTCGGACCACTACCACCCGTGGAACGACGAGCAGGGCCAGAGCCCGTTCGTCTGGTCGGTGATCGGCGCGCTGTCCGAGGCGGTGTCCCTGCCGATCGAGACGGCGGTGACCTGCCCGACCGTGCGGATGCACCCGGCGGTGGTGGCGCAGGCCGCGGCGACCAGCGCGGTGATGACGGCGGGCCGCTTCCGGCTCGGCGTCGGCTCCGGCGAGGCGCTCAACGAGCACATCCTCGGTGACCACTGGCCGCCGGCCCATGTCCGTCTGGACATGCTGGAGGAGGCCATCCAGGTAATGCGCCGGCTGTTCACGGGCGAGGAGGTCAACCACCACGGGCCGCACTACACGGTGGAGAACGCCCGCCTGTACACGGTGCCGGACGAGCCCGTCCCGATCGACATCTCCGGCTTCGGCCCGGCTGCGACCCAGCTGGCCTCCCGCGTCGGCGACGGCTACATCACCATGGCGCCGGACGAGGCGATGGTGGAGCAGTACCGCAAGGGCGGAGGCGGCGGAAAGCTGGTCAGCGGCGGCACCAAGGTCTGCTACGACACCGACGGGGACGAGGCCGTACGGACCGTCCACCGGCTCTGGGCGAACGAGCAACTGCCCGGAGAACTGGGCCAGGTGCTGCCCTCCCCGAAGCATTTCGAGCAGGCGCAGCAGCTGGTCACCGAGGACATGGTGCGCGAGAACCGGGTGTGCGGGGACGACGTGGACGGCCACGTGGCCGAGCTGCGGCGGTTCTCCGACGCGGGCTTCGACAGGGTCTACGTCAACCAGATCGGCCCCGACCTGCGGGGCTTCTTCGACTTCTACCGCACGAAGGTGCTGCCGCAGCTCCAGCAGGGCCTCTGACGCGTCACGCCCTGGGGCCCGGCACGTCCGGGGCGTCCTTCGGCCTCGGGGGGACCGTGCCCGGGGCGGGCCCGGCGGCGGGCGGGGCCGGCGGTACTGACGGACCGGGCAGACCGTCGGCCGCACCGGCCCCGTGCCCGGAACCCGGGCGGGCCATGCCGCGCAGCACATAGGCCGCGGCGCCCAGGAGCACGGCGGTGATCAGCGCCGCCGCCCAGCCGGGCAGGCCGAGGGCGAGGGCCAGTCCCACGGCGAGTGCGAGGGCCGCGCCCGCGTACAGGGCGAGGGCGCCGGACGCGGCGTACAGCGAGGCCTTGCGGCGCTGCTTGCGCGTCTGCTCGCGCAGTTCGTCCCGTACGGTCTCGCGCGCCACCTGCGCCAGCTCGTCAACCAGATGTTTGTCCAGATGCTCCAGATGATCCATCGGCTTCATACCCGGCCGGGTACCCTCGCCCCCTGACGCGTAACTAGGCTCGTCCTCATGGAGATTCTGGGTGCCACACTGCGCGTCTGCGTCGAAGACCTCGAGACCGCGATCCCCTTCTACGAGCGACTGGCGGGCGGCAGCGCCCAGCGCTTCGAACGGGGCGGTGTCGAGGTGGCGGCGATCGGCTGCTTCCTGCTGATGAGCGGTCCCCCGGCCGAACTGGAGGTGCTGCGCAAGGTCTCCGCGACGATCGCCGTCAAGGACGTCGACGACACCCACCGGGTGCTCACCGAACTGGGCGCCCACATCGTCGCCGGACCCATCGCGTCACCGGCCGGCCGTAATCTGATCGCGCTGCACCCGGACGGGTCGATCTACGAGTACGTGGACCGCAACCCGTGATGCCCGCCGGGGCGGGACTCAGCGCCGCCCCGGCCCCGTGACCGTCTCGGCGGTGATCGCCCAGCGTTCGTGGTCGCGCCAGGCCCCGTCGACGAAGAGCATCTTCGGCGAGAAGCCCTCCAGCCGGAACCCGCAGCCGCGGGCCAGGGCGATCGACGCGGCGTTCCCCGGCTGGACGTTGATCTCCAGCCGGTGCAGCCGCATCGGGCCGAACGCGTACCGCACGACGAGGTCGAGACCTTCGCGCATCAGCCCCCGCCCGGCGGCGTGCGCGAAGGCGCCGTAGCCCAGCGCCCCGCACTGGAAGCCGCCCTCGACGATGTTGTTGATGTTGATGAACCCGGCGATGGCCCCGTCGCCCTGCCCGCGGACGTCGCCCTTCTCGCAGACGAGGAAACCGGCCTTGGACGGGTCCTCGATCAGCCGGCCGGCGTACGCGGTGTAGGCCTGGGCGCTCTCGGGCGGGAAGAGCCAGGGGTGGTGCAGGTCCTTGCTCTCCCGTGCCCGGGCGGTGAACTCGGCGCCGTCCCCGTAGGTGAAGTGGCGTATGCCCACCCGGGGGCCTTCGGCGAGGTAGCGGGACACGTTGTGCGGCACCCCGCCACAGTAACCGCGTCACCTGTGCTTCTTCAGCGTCAGGAACCGGCCACCGGCAGCCGGAGCACCCCGGTGTTCCTCGGCCCGCTGACCACGGTCACCGGTTTGACCCCCGGTTGCCGAAGTACGCGTCGTCGCTCGCCGCGATCACGAACCGCAGCCGGTGCCCCTTTTCGTAGCGGTGCACGATCCCGGGCAGCGTGACGGTGAAGCTCTTCGTCACGTCCGGAACCCGGACCGGCGCGACCAGGCGGCGCACCAGGGTGCGGGTGCCGTCGGGGGCGACGTCGTAGAGCTTGGCGAACAGGACGAGCTTGTCGGCCGCGTCGCCGGAGTTCTGGGTGCGCTCGGCCTTCGGGGAGTGCACCTTGAGCGTGGCCCGGGGCGCGCCCACGACGTCGAGGGGGTGTGGCAGGGGCGCGCTGGTCCAGCCGAGGTAGGTGCCCTCGGTGTCGTGCGGCGGGCTGTCGGGCAGCCCGATGAGGCCGGCCAGGGAGCTCTCCGAATGGCTCGTGGGGGTCAGCCAGTTGGTGTAACCACGGCTGCCCCGGGCCACCTTGTTCCGGTGGTCGACGAGCTTGCCGTCGCCGGAGAGATACAGCGTCCGGCTCGGCGCCGGGAGGTGGCCGGCGGTGGCGTAGGCACGGTTCGGGTCGGTGATCCAGTCCCGGTGGTAGGCGAAGGCCGGTCCCGTGTCGACATGCGTCCGGCCGCGCAGATGGCGGTCGAACCAGGCGAGGACGCGCCGGCCGACGTAGCTGGTCTCCAGGTTGCCCTTCGACAGATCGAGTTCACCGGCACCAGGGCCGGTGATCCCGCCGCTGTGGCCCCAGGACTGCCAGATCATCTTCACGGGGGTGCCCTGTGCGCGGAGCGTCCGGTACGTCGCCGTCGCCTCGTTGAGGTTGAAGAGGGTGTCGGCCTGCCCCTGGACCAGCAGGGTGGGTGCCTTCACGCGGTGGAGGTACGACACCGGGGAGACACTGCGGGCGAAGGCGAGCAGCTCGGCGGTCCGGTCGGCGGGGTAGCTGCCGGAGTTGAGCGTGTGGATGGTCCGGCAGGCCTTGGTGACGAAGTGCAGGCAGGACATGGAGTTGATGCGGGAGGGGTCGAGGCTGGGCTGGAGCAGGGGCTGGCCTTCGCCGATGAGGTAGAAGCCGTTGGTCCACTGCCATTTGAAGGCGCCCGGGACGCCGGTGCCGCCGGTGGCGCTGTTGGGGGCCAGCGCGTACGCCAGGTCGTTCCAGGTGATCATGGGGACGAGCGCGTCGAGGCGGTGGTCGACGGCGGCGGTGGCCAGCTGGACGGCGCCGCCGTAGGAGCCGCCGATCATGCCGACCCGTGGGTCGCCGGGCCGGTCGAGGGTGACGAAGTCGGCGGTGCTGCCGTCGTCGGCGGCGCGTCCGCCGCCGAGGAAGTCGACCAGTCGCGCGGTGGCGGCACCGTCGATGGCCGGGTCGTCGAGGGAGATGAGACAGCCGCTGCGGCCGAAGCCGAGGCCGGAGTAGATGAGGGAGACGTAGCCGCGCTGGGCGAAGGCCTTGCCGATGGTGTCGGTCGAACCGTCCGACTTGCTGCCGCCGAAGCCGTTCGTGCCGAGCACGGCGGGCGCCCGGTGGTCCCGGTCCACGCCCGCCGGGCGGTACAGGTCGGCGTCGACCACGCAGGACCGGCCGCCCGCCGGGACGGTGAACTTGAGCGGGGTGACGGTGTAGGAGTCCGCCGCGGTCGCGGGCGGGGTGAGGGCGAGGGGGACGGCCAGGGCGGCGCCCAGAGCGAGAGCGAGCGGCGCGCGGGATCTGGGCACGCGTCGGGACACACGGACCTCCACGGTGGGGACAACCCGGATACCGACCAGTAGGTACTTGGTCGTAGTCATCGTGTGACACGTGTCAGGAAGCGTCAATCACCGAAACGAGGGTTCTTGACAGAATTTCAGTAGCGGCATGTTCAGCTCAGGGCCGGTTCGTCGAACGTCAACGTGCCCGTCCCGGCGTCCAGTTCGGCCGCCATCCCCAGGGGCATCGTCAGCGCCCCCTCGCCGTGCCCGAACCCGAACTCCTCCACGACCGGGACACCGAGTCCGCCGAGCCGGTCTTCGAAGACCGCGCGCAGGTCCTCGTACGGACCGCACGTCGCCCAGGACCCGAGCACGATCCCGGCGACCCCGTCCAGCCAGCCGCCGCGCAGGAGTTGGGTCAGATACCGGTCCAGTCGGTACGGGCTCTCGCCGACGTCCTCGATCAGCAGCAGCCCGCCCCGGGCCCCCTTGTGGGCGTGCGGGGTGCCGAGGTCGCTCGCGAGCAGGCTCAGACAGCCGCCCAGCGTGACGCCCCGGGCTCGTCCGGGCACCAGCGCGTCGCCGCCCGGAGGCACGGCCGTGACTCTCCGCACGGACTCCGGCTCGAAGAGGGTCGCCCGCAGATGCTCCTGGGCCCGGGCGTTCTTGAGGAAGTCGACGCCGGCGACCCCGGGGCCGTACAGGGTGACCAGTCCGAGGCGGGTGGCGAAGGCCTGGTGCAGGACGGTGATGTCGCTGAACCCGGCGAAGATCTTCGGGCCCGCCGCCCGCATCGACGCCCAGTCGAGCAGGTCGACCATGCGCTGCGCCCCGTACCCGCCCCGGGCGCACAGCACCGCGGCGACGGACGGGTCGCACCAGGCGTCCCGCAGATCGGCGGCCCGCTCGGCGTCCGGGCCGGCCAGGTAGTCCAACGCGCGGTGCCTGCCGAGCACATGGGGCGCCACCACGGGGTCGAGGTCCCAGCCGCGCAGGATGTCGAGCCCGGCCTGGAGCCGCTCCTCGGGCACGGGCCCGCTCGGCGCGACGACGGCGACCCGGGCGCCGGGGCCGAGCCGGGGCGGTCGCGAGAGCTGGTTCACTCGGTGAGCTCCAGGGTGGGAATGCCGCGTGGATCGAGCCGGAACACCTGGGCGTACAAGGAGAGTTCGGCCTCCAGGGCGCGCACCATGGTCTCCGCCCGCCGGAACCCGTGTCCCTCCCCTCGAAGGCGAGATAGGCGTGCGGCACCCGCCGGCCCTCCAGCCGGGCCAGGAACCGCTCGCACTGGACGGGCGGGCAGATCGGGTCGTCCAGGCCCTGGAGCAGCAGGAACGGAACGCGGAGGCGGTCGGCGTGGGTGGCGGGCGAGCGCTCCGCGTACCGCGCGGGCACCTCGGCGAGCGGCCCGATCAGGCTCTCCAGGTACCGCGACTCGAAGTCGTGGGTCTCCCCCGTGCCCCAGCCGGTGAGGTCCAGGATCGGGTACTTGATCGTGCCGCAGGCGTAGACGTCGGTCGTGGTGAGGGAGGCGGCCGCGGTCCAGCCACCGGCGCTGCCGCCCCGGACGGCGAGCCGGTCGCGGTCGGCGGTGCCCTCGTCGGCGAGGGCCAGGGCCACGGCCGCGCAGTCCTCGACGTCCACCACGCCCCACTGCTCGCGCAGCCGCTCGCGGTAGGGGCGGCCGTATCCGGTGGAACCGCCGTAGTTCACCTCGGCGACGCCGATGCCGCGCGAGGTGAAGTAGGCGATCTCCAGGTCGAGCACGAGGGGTGCGCGGCCGGTGGGCCCGCCGTGCGCCCAGACGACGTACGGCGGCAGCTCGTCGTCGGGCGCGACGCAGGCGGGGTGGTGCGGCGGGTAGATGTGGGCGTGGATGTCGCGTCCGTCCGGGCCGGTGAACGTGCGGATCTGCGGCTCGGGGTAGTACGCGGGGTCCACGGCGTCGTCGTGCTCGGCGCCGATGACGCGGGCGTGGCCGCTGGCGGCGTCCAGTTCCACGACCTCGTAGGCGCTGCGCGGGCTGGCCCCGACGGCGACGATCCTCCCCCACCCTCCGGGCGCGGGGACCCCCATCTCGCTGCGCTCGCCGTGGGCCGCGAGGGTGGGCGCGAACTCGGTCCAGGGCCCGGCCGCGTCGACCACCTCGCCGGTCTCGGGGTCCAGGATGCCGAGGGCGGTGGCGCCCCGGCCGTGCACGACGGCGACCAGACCGTTGGCGAGCGGCGCGAACCACCGCATGCCGAGCTTCCACAGCGCCCCGCCGAACTCCTCCTCGCGCGGGCACACCGGCTCCCCGTCCAGGTGGAGGTTCCACCAGCCGCTGCGGTCGCTCGCGTGCAGGAGGCGGCCGTCGTGGGTCCAGTCGGCCTGGGCGATGGACTCGCCGGGCCCGCCGGCCACGGTCCGGGCGTCGTGCAGGGTGCCGTCGGGGCCGACGTCGGCGAGGATCAGTTCGGTGCCGTCCCACGGCATGCGCGGATGATCCCAGGCGAGCCAGGCGGCCCGCCGCCCGTCGGGCGAGAGCTTCGGGCCCGTCACGAAGCGGTGCCGGGCGTCGGTGAGTTCGCGTACGGCGCCCCGGTCCTGGGCGGCGGAGCCGTCCAGTGGGACGGCGGCCAGGACCCGGCGCACATCGGTGGGTCCGTCGCCGGTGAACTCCTCCAGCACGCACCACACTTCGCCCCGTCCGGGCATCGGCAGCGGCTCCGCCCAGCGCAGGCCCGCGCCCACGGGGGACACCGGTGTGAGGGGGCGGGGCTCCGCGCCCGGCTCGCACCGGTACAGCCGCTGGTCGGCGAAGTTCACGAACACCACCAGCGGACCGTCGTCGCCCGGGTGCGCGGCCCACGGGTGGCCGCCGTACTCGATGACCCGGCTGCGCACGTTCCACGGCGCCGGCAGTACCGCTTCCTCCGTGCCGTCGGCGTGCCGCCGCACCAGGGTGCGCCGGCCGCCCTCGGCGGGACGGGGCTCGGTCCACCACACCTCGTCGCCGACGAAGCCCACGTACTCCGGGTGCCCGTCGTGCGCGGCGGCCATGGCCGCGTCGATGGGCGAGGGCCACGCCCCGTACGCCAGTGTCCGCACGCTCTCCCCCACTCCCCTAGGCCGTCCGCAGGAACCGGTCGAGTACCCGCACACCGAAGTGCAGCGCCTCGACCGGGACCCGCTCGTCGACCCCGTGGAACATGGCCCCGTAGTCGTAGCCCTCGGGCAGCTTCAGCGGTGTGAAGCCGTAGCCGGTGATGCCGAGGCGCGAGAACTGCTTGGCGTCCGTGCCGCCGGACATGCAGTACGGCACGACGTGCCCCTCCGGGGCGAACTCCTCGACGGCGGCCCGCATCCGGGCGAACGTCGCCGAGTCCACGGGCGACTCCAGGGCGACCTCGCGGTGGTGGAACTCCCACTCCACGTCCGGCCCGGTGAGCCGGTCGAGGGTCTCGCGGAACTCGTCCTCGCCGCCGGGCAGATACCGGCCGTCCACCTGGGCCACGGCCTCCCCGGGGATCACGTTGACCTTGTAACCCGCGGTCAGCATCGTCGGGTTGGCGCTGTTGCGTACGGTCGACTCGACCAGCTTCGCGGCGGGGCCGAGCTTGTCGAGCAGCGCGTCGACGTCCGTCAGGTCGCTGTCGATGCCGTAGAGCGCGGCGAGTTCGGTGAGCGCCGCGCGTACGGTCGCGGTGGGCCGCGGGGGCCATTCGTGCTCGCCGATCCGGGTGATCGCGGCCGACAGCCGGGTCACCGCGTTGTCCCGGTTCACTTTGGAGCCGTGCCCGGCACGTCCGCGCGCGGTGAGCTTCAGCCAGGCGGTGCCGCGTTCCCCGGCCGCGATCGGGTAGATCTGCCGCCCGTTGCCGTCGTGGAAGGTGAAGGCGCCCGACTCGCTGATGCCCTCGGTGCAGCCCTCGAACAGGGCGGCGTGTTCGTCGGCGAGGAACCCGGAGCCGTCCTCGGCGCTGGCCTCCTCGTCCGCGGTGAACGCGATGACGATGTCCCGCCGGGGCCGTACGCCCTGCCGGGCCCAGGCGCGCAGCACGGCGAGGATCATCGCGTCCATGTTCTTCATGTCGACGGCGCCGCGCCCCCAGACGACGCCGTCGCGGACCTCCCCGGAGAACGGGTGCACGCTCCAGCCGGCGGCCTCGGCGGGTACGACGTCGAGATGGCCGTGGAGCAGCAGCGCGCCGGCTCCGGGGTCGGTGCCCTCGACGCGGGCGACGACGTTGGTCCGGCCCTTGGTGCGCTCCAGGAGCGTCGGCTCGATCCCGGCCTCGGCGAGCCGCGCGGCGGCGTACTCGGCGGCGGGCCGCTCCTGGCAGTCGCCGCCGCCCCGGTTGGTGGTGTCGATCCGGATCAGGTCGGACGTGTACGTCACGACCTCGTCCAGCGCCTGCCCGTCCACCTGCTCAGCCATACTGCTCCTCCACCGCGGCCGAGACGATCGTGGTGACCGCCTTGAAAGCGCGGATGCCCTCGTACATGGTCTCGCTCGTGTAAGCCACCTTCCGCTCCCCGATCCGGTCCACACCCGGCACGACGGTGGCGGACATCGCCAGGTGCTCCGCGTCGAACTCGACGGCGACGGTGAACGGGCCGCCGCGCACGGGTGCGTGACGCACCGCCAGCCCGGCGGCCTCCTTGGCCGCCGCACGGATGTCGGCGGCGGTCCGGGCGGGGGTGCGGCACACGGCCGCGTACCGCGACACATGGTCCTTCACCGCGACCTTGAGCGCCTCGGGCGCGTAGCCGAGCGCGTCCTCGCAGGCGATGTCGTCCCCGGTGACCAGCACGACCGGCACCCCGAACTCGGCGACGACATGAGCGTTGAGCAGCCCCTCGCTCGCCCGTACGTCGTTCAGCCACACGCCCGTGATCTGGTTCGCGAGGTAGGTGTGGGCGAGGACGCCCTCCATGCCGGCGCCCGCGTGGTAGCCGACGAACGCGATGCCGTCGACGTCGCCGTGCTGCACGCCCTCGACCATGGAGAGCGCCTTGTGCCGGCCGGTGAGCAGCTGGGCCCGTTCGTCCAGCTGCTCCAGCAGCAGATTGCGCATCGTCGCGTGCGCCTCGTTGATGATCACCTCGTCGGCGCCGCCGTCGTGGAAGCCGAGCACGGCGGCGTTGACATCGGAGGTGAACAGCGAGCGGCAGCGCTCCCACTGCGCGGCGCCCGGCACCACGTCGTCCGGCCAGGTGACCCCGGTGGCGCCCTCCATGTCGGCGCTGACGAGGATTCTCATGACGAGCCGTCCCGGATGGAGATCTTCATGGTTCGTCACGTTACGCGCTGCGGACAGAACCGGCTACGACGTCACCAGCGGATCGGCAGACCGGCGAGGAAAGAGGTGAGCCGGTCGGCGAGAAGCCGGTGGTCGCGGGCCGAGTAGTGCCAGTGGCAGCCCATGTGGTCCAGGCCCGTGTCGTCGAGCTTCCAGAAGCGGACCCGGCGGTCACCGGCGTCGGCTCGCCCCTGGACGACCTGCTCGACATGCCCGGCGAAGGGTCCGGCGCCGACGGCCAGCAGGGTGGTCCCGGGCCCGTAACGCGTCCGCAGCTTCTGGAGGAAGCCGCTGTAGGCGCTCCGGTACGCGGCGGCGAGGCTCTCGTCCGTCCAGGGCTCGCCCGGGTTGACCGGGGTCGAGAAGTCGTTGGTGCCGAGGTGGACCACCACGAGGCCCGGCCGCCAGGTGCCCGGGTTCTGCCAGACGTCGCCCGGTACGTTCAGCAGCGCGCGGTCGTAGAAGGTGCGGTAGTTCTCCCCCGGCGAGCCTCCGTTGTAGTTGCGCACCATGCCCCGGCCCGAGTACGCGTTGATCTGGTGGTCGGCGCGCAGCCGCCGGGCGGTGAGGGCGGCATAGCCCACGTCGGCGTTGGTGGTGCGGGCGACCTGCTCGCCGGTGCAGTCCCGGGAGGCCGAGAGGTTGCCGTAGCCCGCCGTGAGGGAGTCTCCGACGAACTCGATCTGGCGGCCGCGCGCGGTGGGCGGAGCCAGCACGGCACCGCCCGGCGCGGCGACGAAGCCGCCGAACGCGCTGGTGCTCCAGGGGGTGTCGTTGCGTTTGACGAGCCGTACGGTGTGCACTCCCTTGCGCAGGCCGTCGACCCAGTGGGTGGTCCTGCCCGGCGTGACGAGGGTCGCGACGGTGGCTCCGTCGACCTGGACGTCGTAGTCGGCGGCCGGGTCGTCGAGCACGATACCGACTCCGGTGCCTCTGATCCGGCCCTCGAAGTACACGCCGGGCCAGCTGTACCGGAGCACGTCCCCGCCGTCCTGGACCCGCCCGGCGGTGTGCACGCTCGCCGCAACGCCCTTCTCGTCCGGTGCGGCGGCGGTGGCCACGGCGGAGGTTCCGAGCAACAGCGTCGAGGTGGCGGACGCGACGAGCATCCGTGTCCAGGGCAACGGCATGACTGTCCTCCGGAAGACGGGATCAGGTGCACGGACGGAAGAGCGATGACCGGCTCACTGTGCGGTCCTCAGCAGGGTCGCCACCCGGGAGCCGCCCAGACAGCCCGCCACCACCGCTGCCGCCACGGCTCCCGCGGAGGCGGCGGCGAGCCCCAGCCACGGCCACAGCGACCAGCCGATGTCCAGGGAGAACAGCAGGGCGGGGGTGGCGACGGCGGTCACCCCGACGCCCATCAGCACGCCGAGAAGCGTCACCTGACCGGCGTACACACCGGTGAGCCAGGAACGGAACCGACGGTCGGCGCCCACGGCGGCCAGTGCCGACAGGTCCGGCCGCATCTCCTGGGTGGCGAGGCCCACGGTGAGGAAGGCCAGCGTGTTGCCGCCACGAGCATCAGCACCACCGCGCTGCCCAGCGTCGTGGCCCGCAGGACCTCGGCGGCGACCGGGCGACTTTCCGACCGTCATGTGCCACTTCTGCAACTCGCGTCTCGTTCGCCCATCGAACCTTTGGGTATTACCCCAAGGTCCGATAGCGCTTTCTGGTATCTCTGTGCTAGAAGGGACGGTTCCACCCGGGACTCGACGCCGAGCTTGCGCATCAGACTCGTCAGATGGGCCTTCACCGTCCGCTCCGCAATTTCGAGCCGTTGCGCGAGCCGCCGGTTCGAATCGCCTGTGACCAGCAGGGACAGAACCTCCAGTTCGCGACCGGTCAGTTCATGGAAGCTCGCTCTCCCGTGATCCGATCCCATGCGTTTCCCCCGATCGTGTCGCTCTTCTAATGTGTGGCACAGTGCCCCGTTGTGCCTCTGCGATCGGTGAATGGTAGTCAGTCGGAAAGAATTGATACACGGGTTGCACAAGCAGCTCGAAAACCAGCCACGAAGGAAGCTTGAAACAGATACTTGTTACTCCGTGCGCCGGGCCACCACCCACGTCGAGGGCAGCTCCACCCGGGCTCCGCCGGGTGCGTACTCCGTGGTGACGAGGGGCATCTCACCGTTCGCCACGACCGTGAGCCCGGCCGAGCGCAGATACTCGGGCACGGCGCCGTCGGAGACCTCGCCGGGTGCGATGCCGTGCCGGAACACCGGCGCGAGCTTGGGCGGCGGACCGTCGGGGCCACTCGCCAGGCCCATCAGCACCGGCTTGGCGGCCCCGGAGAGCTCCACCAGGAAGGCCCGGCCGCGGTCGCCGACCAGCGTGGCGATCCCGTCCACCAGCGACTGCCGGTCCTCCGGTTCGCACTGGTGCAGTACGCCCCGCATATAGACGTTGGTGTCGCCGAGCTCCGCGTGCAGGGTCTGCGTCTGGCTCTTGTCGGCCGCGTCCAGCTGCCGGTACGCGGCCTGCCCGGCCGGGTCGGCCCGCCGGGCGTGGTCGAGGGCCGCGGCCGACAGGTCGGCGCCCACGACCCGCGGGAAGCGGTCGGCGAGGTAGCGGGTCTGGGTTCCGTTGCCGCAGCCGAGGTCCACCATCGGCAGTGCCGGACAGGCCACATGAGGTTCGAACAGGGCGAGGTGCGGGCCGGCGGTCAGGACCGGCTCGGCGTCCCAGAACACCGCCCCCGGTTCGTCGGACGCCGCACGCCAGAACCCCTCCCACGCCTCCCGGTACCGACTCGTCACGCTCATGACCGACTCCCCAGGGTGCGAACGGATCCCGCCGTCCGGCGGGCGAGTACGGTGTACCGCGCGGCGGGGGCCACGACAAGCCTCTGGCGTCAGCGCCTGGGCAGCGTCAGTTCGAACCACACGGTCTTGCCCGTCTTGGTGCGGCTGGCACCCCACTCACGGGACAGCGTGCTGACGACCCGCAGACCGCGACCGGCATCGTCGAGAGAGCCGCTGCTCAGCAGCGTCGGCAGCTCGTGGTCGTCGTCGTCCACCTCGCACAGCAGGGTGTCGCCGCGGACGAGACGCAGTTCCACGGGGTGTGCGTGGGAGTGCCGTACGGCGTTGGTGACGAGTTCACTGACGATCAGCTCGGCGGACGCGACCAGCTTCGCCAGGCCCCAGTCATGCAGCTGCTCGCGGACCGCCGCGCGGGCCCGGCCGGCCTCGGCCGGGTCGAGGGCGAGCCGCCACTCGGCGACGTCGTCCGGCTCGATGCCGTTCAGCCGCGCCATCAGCAGAGCCACGTCGTCCTTGCGGCCGCCGCGTGTGTTGAGGGACCGGATGATGGTGTCGCAGGCGTCGTCCATGGACGCGGCGGGGTGGGCGGCCGACTCGCAGAGGGCCGCGAGGCCCACGCCGATGTCCTCGCCGCGCACCTCGACCAGCCCGTCGGTGCACATCACCAGCCGGTCGCCGGGTTCCACACGCATCCGTATCGCCTCGAAGGGCACTCCCCCGACGCCGATCGGCGCTCCCGTGGGCAGGTCCAGCAGTTGGCTGCGCCCGTCGCCGGCCCGGACCAGGACGGGAGGGATGTGCCCGGCGTTGGCGAGGTGCAGTTCGCTCGCGATCGGGTCGTAGACGGCGTACAGGCAGGTCGCGAGGTAGGTGTCGCCGAGGCGCTGGGCGAGGTCGTCGAGGTTGCGCAGCAACTGCGCGGGCGGCAGATCCAGGCCGGCCATGGTCTGCACGGCCGTCCGCAACTGGCCCATCATCGCGGCCGAGTTCAGACCGTGGCCCATGACGTCGCCGACGACGAACGCGGTACGCCCGCCGGGCAGCTTCACCGCGTCGAACCAGTCGCCGCCGACCCGCCCGAGCAGTGTGCCCGGCAGATAGCGGGTGGCGATGTCGCAGCCCGCCATGCGGGGCGGGATGTGCGGCAGCATGCTGTCCTGGAGCGTCTCGGCGACGTTCTCCTGGTACGTGTACATGCGCGCGTTGTCGAGCACGAGGCCCGCGCGGGCGGCGAGTTCGGCGCCGGTGACGCGGTCCATGTCGTCGAAGACAGGCCGCTCCGGGTGCCGCAGCAGGATCATGAAGCCCAGCACGACATGACGGGCCTTCAGGGGCACGACCAGCATGGATCGGCCCGTGATGAGCGGCCGGATGTCGCGCTTCTCGAACTGCGCGGCGATGGCATGGCCCATCTCCTCGCTGATGCGCGGCACGAGGACGGGTTCGCCGGAGGTCATGCACTGGAAGAACGGCGTGTGCGCGGGGAAGGGCATGGCCTCCCCGACCGGTACGACGTCGTCCCAGCGGCCGGGTTCGTCGGTGTGCTCCAGGGCGACCCGGTGCCACATGGTGGTCGTGTCGGGCACACCGTCCGGGAACCCCTCGCCGGCGACGACCTGTTCGCGCAGATACGTCCCGGCGACGTCGGTGAACCTGGGCACGACGGCCTTGCTGACCTCGATGATCGTGCGGGACAGGTCGAGGGAGGTGCCGATGCGGCCGCTGACCTCGTTGAGGAACTCCAGATGCTCGCGGACGGCCGCGTACTCGAGGCCTTCGCTGTCGTCGCGCAGTTCCTCCGGGACGGGCTCGCCGGCGGCCAGGGCCCGCGCCGCACGCTCCCGGCGTGCCTTGCGTTCGGCGCGCCGGGCCACACCCCAGTCGGGGGTGACGGGCACCCGGTCCTTCTGGCTGAACTCCAGGACGGGGTAGCCGAGTTCGAGGACCTGCGCGACGATGCGGGCGCTCTCGCCGACGCTCATGCTGGGCAGGATCTCGGGCAGTCGGCGGGCGAGATCCTCCGACCCGGGGAAGTCCGTGTGCTGGGCGAAGCCGGGCGCTGTCCGCTCCAGCGTCCCGTCGCCGGCGCGCAGCACGTCCGCGTCGGCGGCCAGTACGAGCAGCCGTTCCGGCCCGGGGCCGATCAGGGGGTAGGCCCACCACAGGACGTCGACCCGGTCGCGGCCGGGTGCGGTGAGCCGGGCGCGGCCCGCCGCCGGGTAGGAGAGGCCGCCGTCGAGGGACGATTCGAGGTCGGGCCCGAGACCGTCGTAGGCGGCGTGCGGGGTGGTGTCCTCCTCCTCGGGCAGGGCGCCCGAGACGGGGAGCAGATCGAGGGCGGTACGGCCGATCGCCTCGTCCTTGGGGACGCCGAACAGGCGCCGTGCGCCCCGGCTCCAGTGGGACACGAGGCCCTCGCGGTCGACCACGACGACGGCCAGGGGGACCCGGCCGGGCTCGGCGGGTTCCGTCGCCGTGCCCTGCTCAGCCTTGTCGGTGCCACGGTCCATGGCCCAGGCCCTCTCTCCCCACGGCTCCGCGAGATCCGCGCCGGCGTCACCACCGTACGGCGCCCGCCGGTCGCGATGTGAGGCAATGCGGGAATTGCTCGCGCGGGCCTCGCACCGGCGCACCACCCCGCACGCCGGTGCGTTTCAGTCCTCGTGTCCCAGCTGCAGATCCCGCTCGGTGCGGCCGCCTCCGGCCACCTGGAGGACGGTGGCGACGGGCGGGTATCCGGCGGCGATGACGGTGTACTCGCCGGAGGACAGGTCGACGAAGCGGAACGTACCGTCGGGCCCGGTCGTGAGGGTGTCGACGACGTTGCCCGCCACGTCCAGCAGGGTCACCCGGGCGTCCTCCACGGGCCGGCCGCCGCCCGCCCGGACGGTGCCGCGCAGGACGGCGCCGCCGGCCAGTTCGATGTCCCGGCGGGTCTCGCGATCGGCCTGGACGGTGACGAGCAGCGCGGCCGGACGGAAGGCGGGGGCGCCGGCGGCGAGGGTGTACTCCCCGGCGACCAGTTCGGTGATGACGTAGCCGCCTTCCCGGCCGCTGCGGGTGGTGGCCACGACCGCGCCGTGCGCGTTGGTGAGCGTGACGGTGGCGTCCCGCACGGGGGTGCCGTCGGCGGTGACGACGCTGCCGGCGAGGTTCCCGGCGCCGCCGAGGACGATGTCCAGTTCGACGGGGCGTTCGCCCACGGTCACGGAGACCGCCTGCGGCTGGTGGCCACCCGCGGCGGCGATCAGCACATAGGCACCGGGCCCCGGGGTGGGCAGTGCGTAGCGCCCGTCCTCGCCGCTCGCGCCGCGCCCGGTCTGCTGGCCGGTGACGTCGATGAGCGTGAGCGCGGCGCGGGGCACGATGGTCCCGTCGTGGTGCTGCACCGAGCCGCAGACGGGCATTCCGGCCGCGTGCGGTGTGCGCGCCTGCGGGATCGCGGCGTTCCCCGGCGCCGTGTCCGGGTCGGTGGCGGAGGCGTAGTGGGACACCAGTGGTTTCTCCTTGAGGAAGAAGGCGATGACCAGTCCGAGGACGAGCACCGGCACCAGGTAGAGGAAGATCCGCGGCATGGCGTCGGCGTACGCCCGGATGTAGCCGTCGCGCAGTGCCGGAGGCAGCGTGTGCACGAGCTGCGGGGTGATGGACTCGGGCTCGGGCAGCCGGTCGCCCGCGCGCGCGGGGAGGCTTTCGGCCAGCGCGTCGGCGAGCCGGCCGGCGAAGAGCGTGCCGAAGACGGCGGCTCCCACGCTGCCGCCGATCTGCCGGAAGTAGTTGTTGGCGCTGGTGGCGGTGCCCAGGTCGGCGGGGCGCGCCGAGTTCTGCACGGCGAGGATCAGGACCGGCATCACCATGCCGATGCCGGCGCCGAGGACGGCCATCCAGATGCTGTAGTGCAGCCGGGGCGTGCCGGCGTCGAGGCGGGAGAGCAGCCACATGCCGGCGACGGAGAGGGCGCCGCCGAGGATCGGGTAGGCCTTGTAGCGGCCGGTGTGGCTGATGAGCTGGCCGACGATGATCGAGGCGCCGACGATGCCGCCCGTCATCGGCAGCATGAGCAGGCCCGACTCGGTGGCGGAGGCCCCGTCGACCATCTGCAGCCAGGTCGGCAGGTAGCTGGCGGCGCCGAACAGTCCGGCTCCGATCACCAGGCCGACGAGGCCGGTGACGTTGAAGACGGAGTCCTTGAACAGCCGCAGCGGGATGAGGGGTTCGACGGCGAAGCGCTCGACGACGAGGAAGAGCACGGTCGCCGCGGCCGCTCCGGCGCCGAGGCCGAGGATCATGCGCGAGTCCCAGGCGTACTCGGCGCCGCCCCAGCTGGTCAGCAGCACAAGGCAGGTGGAGGCGGCGGTCAGCAGCAGCGCGCCGAGGACGTCCAGCCGGGCCCTGACGGCCGGCTTCGGGAGCTTCAGCGCGACGGCGACGACGGCGAGGGCGACCAGGCCGAAGGGCACGTTGACGTAGAAGCACCAGCGCCAGGAGAGCTGGTCCGTGAAGTAGCCGCCGAGCAGCGGTCCGGCCACGGAGGCGAGGCCGAACGCGGCGCCGATCAGGCCCATGTAGCGGGCGCGCCGCCGGGGCGGCACGATGTCCGCGATGATCGCCTGGACCCCGATCATGAGGCCGCCCGCACCGACGCCCTGGAGGGCGCGGAAGGCGATGAGCTGGTCCATGGTCTGCGCGCGGCCCGCGAGCGCGGAGCCGGCGACGAAGACGACGATGGCGAACTGGAAGACGCCCTTGCGGCCCAGCAGATCGCCGAGCTTGCCGTAGATCGGCAGTCCGACGGTGGCGGTGAGCAGATAGGCGGTGATCGTCCAGGACATCCGGTCCAGGCCGTGCAGCTCGCCGACGATCTTCGGGAGCGCGGTGGCGACGATCATCTGCTCCAGGGCGGCCAGGAGCAGGGCCAGCATGAGCGCGAGGAAGATCAACCGGACCCGGCGAGGGCTCAGTTCGGTGACCGGGGCCGGTGGTGGGGCCGGGGTGTCGGGTGGCGCCACCACCGGTTCGTCCTGCGCCAGAGTGATTCCGCCCACCTACCGCTCCCCTCGTCGCGCTGCCGCACAATTCCCGCGTAAAAGCGACAACTATGAGCAAGCACGACGAGTTACGGCATGCGGCGGGTCCGCCCGGAGATCACCCGAACCGGTGAGGGGCCACAACGGCCCCCACCGGGTTGGATCTTGAGGGTGCGGGCGGCTACTTCTCGACCTCGCCGGCGAGCTTGGCGAGCATCGCGTCGTAGATCCGGCCGAGGCCCTTGGGGGCGAAGGTCTTCTCGAAGAAGCCGCCGATGCCGCCGGCGCCGGTCCAGGTGGTGGTCACGACGACCCGGGACCTGCCCTCACCGGCCGGGGTGACCCGCCAGGTGGTGACCATGGAGGAGTTGCGGTCCTTCTCGACCAGCTCACCGTCGTTGGGTTCGCCGACCTCCAGGAGGCAGTCGCGCACGCGCTTGCTGGTGGCCTGGAGCTTCCAGTGGACGAGGGTGCCCTCGCCGTCGCCGCCCTCGCGCACCTCGTACTCGCTGAAGTGCTCGGGCAGCAGCTTCTCGCGCGTCCCGCTGTAGTCGGCGAGGGCGTCGAACACCGTCTCCGCGTCCGCCGCGACGATCCGCTCCGTAGTGGCCTCGACCTGCGCCATCAGGTTCCTCCAGTGATTTCTCGGGGGTCGGGGCAAGCCAACCACCCCGCCACCCGGCCCCCAAATCGGGGCCCCCGAACCCGGTCGAACACGTTCGCAGAACACCCTCGCACGATCAAGGGAACATGTGTTCTATTCTGTGGGCAGTGCTACCGAGGAGGCGTCATGCGCTGGGAGAACCTCACAACGGACTCCGAACACAGCCGGGCCGACTCCGCGCTGTTCGGCGCGGACGCGGTGACGACCCGCACCATCGACACGCCGGAGTTCGCGGGCATCACCTTCCACGAGATCCGGGCCCGCTCGATCATCAACCGGGTGCCGGCGGTCTCGCGGATGTCGTTCCAGTGGACGGTCAACCCCTATCGCGGCTGCTCGCACGCGTGCGTGTACTGCTTCGCCCGCAAGACCCACAGCTACCTGGACCTCGACACGGGCCTCGGCTTCGACACCCAGATCGTGGTCAAGGTCAACGCGCCCGAGCTGCTGCGCCGGCAGCTCGGCTCGCGGCGCTGGCAGGGCGAGCACATCGCGATGGGCACGAACGTCGACTGCTACCAGCGCGCCGAGGGCCGCTACCGCCTGATGCCGGGCATCATCTCGGCCCTGCGCGATCACGCGAACCCCTTCTCGATCCTGACCAAGGGCACGCTGATCCTGCGCGACCTCGACCTGCTCAAGCAGGCCGCGGAGGTGACCGACGTCGGCATCTCCGTCTCGGTCGGCTTCACCGACCCCGAGCTGTGGCGCACCGTCGAGCCGGGCACGCCCGCGCCGGAGCGGCGCCTGGACGTCGTACGGACCCTGGGCGAGCACGGCATCGGCTGCGGTGTGCTGATGGCGCCGGTGATCCCGTTCCTGGGCGACCGGCCGGCCCAACTGCGGGCCACCGTGCGGGCGATCGCGGCCGCCGGCGCCACGTCCGTCACCCCGCTGGTGCTGCATCTGCGGCCCGGCGCCCGCGAGTGGTTCATGGCCTGGCTGGGGCAGCACCATCCGCATCTGGTGGCCCGGTACGAGCGGCTGTACGCGGAGGGCTCCTACGCCCCGAAGTGGTACCAGCGCCGGATCACCCGTCAGGTCCACGAGCTGGCGGAGGAGTACGGCATCGGGCCCACGCGCGCGGACCTGCCGCGTGGGATCCGGCCGCACGGACCGGCCGAGCCGCCGACGTCCGAACCCACCCAACTGTCGCTCATATAGGAGCGTTCGAGCGCATCTCGCGACCCAATCGGGTCAAGTCTTGACAGAACACGTTCTTCCGGAGCCGCTTGCCGGGACGAATCGGCGATGACCGTGAACTCCGCGGTCCGACGCCTCTCCGCCCTGGAAGGACGCCATGAGAACACGCGCAGCCGTGCTGTGCGGCGCTGCCGTCGTGCTGGCCGGGAGCATCGCGGCCGTGCCCGCCGAGGCGAGCGCACCGCACTCGGCGGAAACCTTTCGCGCTGCGAAACCCGCCTGGAAGAAGTGCGGCACCACCGACTATCCGATGCTCCAGTGCGCGTCCGCCAAGGTGCCGCTCGACCACGCGAACCCGCGCGGTCCGCGGATCTCCCTCGCGCTGTCGCGCGTCCCGCACACCGCCGAGCGGTTCCAGGGCCCGCTGCTGGTCAACCCCGGCGGCCCCGGCGGCGACGGTCTGACGCTGGCCGGTTTCGTGGCCACCTCGCTGCCCAAGGAGGTCGCGGCCCAGTACGACATCATCGGCTTCGACCCGCGCGGAGTGGGCGAGAGCAGGCCCGCGCTGGACTGCGAGCCCGGCTACTTCGGCCCGGTGCGCCCGGACTCCGTGCCGAGCACGCCCGAGGCCGAGCGGGCCAACCTCGCCCGCGCCAAGTCCTTCGCCGTCGCCTGCACCGAGAAGTACGGGCACCTGCTGCCGCACATCAACACGGTCAGCGCCGCGCACGACATCGAGGCGATCCGCCAGGCACTGGGCGCGCGCAAGATCAGCTACTTCGGCTACTCGTACGGCACCTATCTGGGCGCGGTCTACGGGCGGCTGTACCCGCAACACGTCCGGCGCATGGTCCTCGACTCGATCGTCGACCCCACCGACGTCTGGTACACCGCCAACCTGAACCAGGACCACGCCTTCAACGACCGCCACCGCGCCTTCATGGCCTGGGTCGCCAGGCACGACGAGCGGTACCGGCTCGGCACCGACCCGGAGAAGATCGAAGCCGCGTGGTACGCGATGCGGGCGGCGCTGGCCAAGGACCCGGCGGGCGGCAGGGTGGGCGCCGCGGAGCTGGAGGACACCTTCGTCCCGGGCGCCTACTACAACGGCTACTGGCCTTATCTGGCGGAGGCGTTCGCGGCCTACGTGAACCGCAAGACCACCGCCCCGCTGGTCGAGGTGTACAAGAACTTCGGCGCGACCGACGCCGCCGACGACAACAGCTACAGCATCTACACCTCCGTGCAGTGCCGGGACGCCTTCTGGCCGCGTGACTGGCACCAGTGGCGCAAGGACAACTGGGCGGCGTACGAGAAGGCGCCGTTCATGACCTGGAACAACGCCTGGTACAACGCACCGTGCGCGTTCTGGCCGACCGACGGGGCGCGTCCGGTGAGCATCGCCAACGGTCAGCTGCCTCCCGCCCTGCTCTTCCAGGCGACGAACGACGCGGCCACTCCCTACGAGGGTGGCGTCACCGTCCATGACCTGCTGGCCCGCTCCAGCCTGGTGGTCGAGCAGGGCGGCGGCAACCACGGCATCACGCTGAGCGGGAACGCCTGCCTGGACAAGTACCTGGCGGCCTATCTGTCCGACGGCACCGTGCCGCGTGGCATCGGCACACGGGACGCGACGTGCGACGCCCTCCAGGACCCCGAGCCACTGACATCGAAGACGGCATCGATGTCCGCACGAGGCTCAACACTCCACCGCCTGCTCGGCTTCCGCAGCTGAGCCCCTGGCCGTCAGCGGGGGCGGGCACTGTCGGACCCGTGGTCCACTATGGCTCCATGAGTGAGCTGAAGGGGCTTCGGGTCCGGGAGATGGCGCTCGCCGACTGCGACCGTGTCGCGGAGATCCGCGTACGCGGCTGGCAGAGCGCGTACCGCGGGCTGATCCCGCAGGCGTATCTGGACGGCCTGAGCGCCGCCGAGGACGCGGAGCGCCGCCGTACGTACTTCGCGCAGGCCGGCGACGGCGTGGTGAACCTGGTCGCCGAGGACACCGGCGGCGAGCTCGTGGGCTGGGCCTGCCACGGACCGTACCGGGACGGCGAAGTCCGTACGCCGGACGCCGAGTTGTACGCCGTCTATGTCCACCCGGAGCACCTGGGACGCGGCGTGGGGCGGGCGCTGCTCGGGGAGTCGGTCGAGCGCTGTACCCGCGCGGGACACGGCCGTCTGCTCCTGTGGGTCCTCAAGGAGAACGGCCGGGCCCGCCATTTCTACGAACGGGCCGGCTTCGACGCGGACGGCGCCGAGGAGCCCTTCGAGGTGGAGGGCACCCCCGTCCCCGAGGTGCGCTACGCCAGAGCGCTCCCCCGCTGACCTCACCGCTGCTTCGGAATCCTCCCCAGCGCACGCACCGCCGCCTCGGCGAGCACCGGATGGGCGAGGGCCTCGTCCAGGACAGGCCTGGCCCGGGCGTCGCCGAGCGTGCCGAGTCCGTCCACACAGGCGAGGGCCACCCGACGGTAGGGGTCGTGCGGCCGCAGCCGCCGCCGCAGGGTGGTGATCAGCGCGGGCACGGCCTCCGGGGCGCGCAGCTCGACCAGGAGCCGTACGGGGTGGAGCGCGTAGGCGACGCGGAGTTCGTTCGTCGCGAGGGCGGCGGCCGCGCGGGCGGTGCGCGGGTCGCCGAGGCGGGCGAGGGCGTAGGCGGCGGAGGCGCAGCGCGGCGGGTCACGGTGGTTCAGCAGCAGCACCAGGGCCTCGAAGGCCCGCCGGTCCCGCGCGAGCCCGAGCCGGAACGCGGCCAGCTCCCTCGCCCACAGCTGCTGCCCGGGTTCCGTCAGCACACCTGCCAGGGCGTCGACGTCCTCGGTCGCCACGAGCCGCTCGAACGCGGGCGCCGCCCCCGACTCCTGCCGTAAGCGCAGCGTGAGTGATCGCAACTCTTCGTCCATGACTGAGAGGTTAGAGGCGTCCCGAGCCGCGCGGGACGTACATCACAAAGACGAGGGCTGGCGCGCTCGTTACCCGCCAGTTAAGCTCAGACGAGCGAGTTACCCACTCGCTTTTCCTCTCGGCGGTCTGGTGACGCGGCCGCCGTGAGAGCAGTCGGTTCGGTACCTCAGGTACCGCGGTGCGACTCGGCCCCGGGACAGGGCCGGTCCTCCCTTCACCGGGCGTGTGCGCTTGCAGCCCGGCAACACCCGCACTCACGCACCCGGTGCGCCGCTCGGCGCACCCGGGCGTGTTCCCCGTCGTCACCCTCATTCCTGGAGTCCCGCGATGGCCACTCCCCTGTCCGACCCGTCCCAGTCCCCGCTGCAGACCATCGCCGTCGTCGGCCTCGGCACGATGGGCACCGGCATCGCCGAGGTCCTCGCCAAGGCCGGCCGCGAGGTCGTCGGCATCGACATCAGCGAGGCCCAGGCCGCGAAGTGCGTCGCCGCCCTGGAGGCCTCCACCGCCCGTGGCGTCGAGCGCGAGCGGCTGACCGAGCAGGACCGAACGGACATCCTCGCCCGGGTCCGTACCTCCACCGACCTCAGGACGGCGGCCGACGCCGACCTGGTCATCGAGGTGGCGCCGGAGTCGTACGAGGTCAAGCAGCAGATCTTCCGGGAGCTGGACGGGATCGTGCGCTCGGGGACGATCCTGGCGACCGGCACCAACGCCCTGTCCGTCACCCGGCTGGCCGCCGAATCCTCCCGCCCGGAGCGGGTGCTGGGCCTGCACTTCTTCAATCCGGCCCCGGCGATGAAGCTGGTCGAGGTCGTCTCCTCGGTGCTGACCGCGCCGGCGGCCGTCACGGCGGTCACCGACCTCGCCCTGGACCTGGGCAAGGAGCCCGTCGCGGTCGGCGACCGCCCGGGGTTCGTCGCCGACGGCCTGCTGTTCGGCTACCTCAACCAGGCCGCCGCGATGTATGAGGCGAAGTACGCCTCCCGTGAGGACATCGACGCCGCGATGCGGCTGGGCTGCGGGCTGCCCATGGGCCCGCTGGCGCTGCTGGACCTGATCGGCGTCGACACGGCGCGCACGGTCCTGGAGGCGATGTACGCCGAGTCCCGCGACCGCCTGCACGCACCGGCACCGATCCTCGCTCAGCTGAGCGAGGCGGGCCTGACCGGCCGTAAGGCGGGGCGTGGTTTCTACACCTACGAGGCACCGGGCAGCCCGGTCGTCGTGCGGGACGCGCTGACCCCGCTGGAGGGCGGCAGCCTGAGCGGAGGCCGGGAAGTCCGCTCGGTCGGCGTCGCGGGCTCGGGCACCATGGCCTCCGGCATCGCCGAGGTCTTCGCCAAGGGCGGGTACGACGTGGTCATCGCCGCCCGCAGCGAGGAGAAGGCCCAGGCCGCGAAGGCCCGGATCGGCAAGTCCCTGGCCCGCTCGGTGGACAAGGGCCGCATGACCGCCGAGACCGCCGCGCAGACCCTGGAGCGCATCACGCCGACAGGCACCTACGACGACTTCGCCGACGTCGACCTGGCCGTGGAGGCGGTCGCCGAGGACCTGGAGGTCAAGCGGCAGCTGTTCGCCGCGCTGGACAAGGTCTGCAAGCCGGGCGCGATCCTGGCCACCACCACCTCGTCCCTGCCGGTCGTCGCCTGCGCCCGTGCCACCTCGCGTCCGCAGGACGTGATCGGCATGCACTTCTTCAACCCGGCGCCGGCCATGAAGCTGGTCGAGGTCGTCCGCACCGTGCTGACGGCCGACGACGTCCACGCGACGGTCCGCGAGGTCTGCGGCCGGATCAGGAAGCACGCGGTCGACTGCGGGGACCGGGCGGGCTTCATCGTGAACGCACTGCTGTTCCCGTACCTGAACAACGCGATCAAGATGGTCGAGGAGCACTACGCGTCCCTCGACGACATCGACGCGGCGATGCGGCTGGGCGGCGGGTACCCGATGGGCCCCTTCGAGCTGCTGGACGTCGTCGGACTGGATGTCTCGCTCGCCATCGAGAAGGTCCTGCACCGCGAGTTCCGCGACCCGGGGCTGGCCCCGGCGCCGCTGCTGGAGCACCTGGTGGCCGCGGGCTGCCTCGGCCGCAAGACCGGCCGTGGCTTCCGCGAATATGCCAAGCGCTGAGGGTCCCGGCGACTGGTTCCGGTCCGGCGCCGAGTGGGGTGGCCTGCTCGGCCCGGACCGGTTCCACGAACCAGGCCATGCGCAGCGAGCTGCGCACATGCAGTACGTTCAGGGCATGCCCCAGCCCGCCAAGTCCTCACGTACACCGGCTACGACCGACGCTCCGGAGAGTGCCGCAGGCTCTCGTGCCGCCGCCCAGCGGCTCAAGATGCGCCGGGAACTGGCGGCGGCCGCGATGGAGCTGTTCGCGACCAAGGGGTACGAGGCGACCACCGTCGACGAGATCGCGGCGGCGGCCGGGGTCGCCCGCCGCACGTTCTTCCGCCACTTCCGCTCCAAGGAAGAGGCGATCTTCCCCGACCACGACGACACCCTGATCCGCGCCGAGGCGGTGCTCAACGCCGCGCCGGCGCACGAGCATCCGCTCGACACGGTGTGCCGTGGCATCAAGGAAGTCATGAGGATGTACGCGGCCCGGCCGGAGATCTCGGTCGCCCGCTACAAGCTGACGCGCGAGGTCCCCACCCTGCGCGAGGCGGAGATCGCGTCGGTGGCCCGTTACGAGCGCCTGTTCACCCGCTATCTCCTCGGCCATTTCGACGAGCGCGCGCACGCCGACGACGCCAACGACGACCCGCTGCTGGCGGAGGTCGCCGCGTCGGCCGTGGTCACGGCCCACAACCACGTGCTGCGGCGCTGGCTGCGCGCGGGCGCCCAGGGGGACGTGGAGGCGCAGCTCGACCACGCCTTCGCGATCGTGCGGAAGACCTTCGGCACCGGCATCGGGGCCGGGCGCTCCACGGACGCGCAGCCGGCCGCGGCCACGGCCTCGGCCCAGGGCGAGGTGCTGGTGACCGTCGCCCGCACCGACGCACCGCTGGACGAGGTCATGAGGACGATCGAGCAAGCACTCAAGGAGCGCTGAGCGGCTCGCGCAGGAGCACCTGAGCAACTCGCACCACTGTGATGACGGCCACCCCACGGGGTGGCCGTTTTGGCATGTCAGAGGCCGTTTTGACGTGTCCTGACGATGCCATTCGATCGATCATCGCTCATTTGTTGCGTAAAGATTTCATCTGAGAGCAAGTTCTGGCACTCAGTGCCTTGCGGGGTGACACGCGGTGTCATACGTTGAAGAGGTCCGGGCGACGTCCCAGCAAGCCCACCGCCTGCTCGCCCGGACGCCTGCGTCACAGGCAACCTCCCGCGCCACCAGCGCTGCCGAACAGCACCACCGCCGAACCGACGGCACACCCTCAACCCTCAGCAGCACCGACGTAACCATCGGCGCCCCTCCCTCAGGGCGCTCACCGCCGGAGGCAACACCGTGACCGTTAAGGACATCCTGGCCGCGATCCAGTCGCCCGACTCCACGTCGGAGGACTTCGCCGCCCTCCCGCTCCCCGAGTCGTACCGCGCGATCACCGTGCACAAGGACGAGACGGAGATGTTCGCGGGCCTCACGACCCGCGACAAGGACCCCCGCAAGTCGATCCACCTGGACGAGGTGCCGCTGCCCGAGCTCGGCCCGGGTGAGGCGCTGGTGGCCGTCATGGCCTCCTCGGTCAACTACAACTCGGTGTGGACCTCGATCTTCGAGCCGCTGTCGACGTTCGGCTTCCTGGAGCGCTACGGCCGCACCAGCGAGCTGGCCAAGCGCCACGACCTGCCGTACCACATCATCGGCTCCGACCTCGCGGGCGTCGTCCTGCGCACCGGCCCGGGCGTCAACGCCTGGCACCCCGGTGACGAGGTCGTCGCGCACTGCCTGTCCGTCGAGCTGGAGTCCAGCGACGGCCACAACGACACGATGCTCGACCCCGAGCAGCGCATCTGGGGCTTCGAGACCAACTTCGGCGGCCTCGCCGAGATCGCGCTCGTCAAGTCCAACCAGCTGATGCCGAAGCCCGACCACCTCAGCTGGGAGGAGGCCGCCGCCCCCGGCCTGGTCAACTCCACCGCCTACCGGCAGCTGGTCTCCCGCAACGGCGCCGGCATGAAGCAGGGCGACAACGTGCTCATCTGGGGCGCGAGCGGCGGACTCGGCTCCTACGCCACCCAGTTCGCGCTGGCCGGCGGCGCCAACCCGATCTGTGTCGTCTCCAGCGAGCAGAAGGCAGACATCTGCCGGGCGATGGGCGCCGACGCGATCATCGACCGCAACGCCGAGGGCTACAAGTTCTGGAAGGACGAGCACACCCAGGACCCGAAGGAGTGGAAGCGCTTCGGCAAGCGCATCCGCGAGCTCACCGGCGGGGAGGACATCGACATCGTCTTCGAGCACCCGGGCCGTGAGACCTTCGGCGCGAGCGTCTTCGTCACCCGCAAGGGGGGCACCATCACCACCTGCGCCTCGACCTCGGGCTACATGCACGAGTACGACAACCGCTACCTGTGGATGTCGCTGAAGCGGATCATCGGCTCGCACTTCGCCAACTACCGCGAGGCCTGGGAGGCCAACCGGCTCATCGCGAAGGGCAAGATCCACCCCACCCTGTCGAGGGTGTACTCCCTGGAGGACACCGGACAGGCCGCGTTCGACGTGCACCGCAACCTCCACCAGGGCAAGGTCGGCGTGCTCGCGCTGGCCCCCGAGGAGGGCCTCGGCGTGCGCGACCACGAGAAGCGCGCCCAGCACATCGACGCCATCAACCGCTTCCGGAACATCTGAGGTCACAGATGACTGAGCGTCAGAAGGACCGGCCGTGGCTCATGCGCACGTACGCCGGTCACTCCACGGCCGAGGCGTCCAACGAGCTGTACCGGCGCAATCTCGCCAAGGGTCAGACAGGTCTGTCGGTGGCGTTCGACCTGCCGACGCAGACCGGCTACGACTCCGACCACATCCTCGCCCGCGGCGAGGTCGGCCGGGTCGGCGTGCCGATCGCGCACGTCGGTGACATGCGCAGGCTGTTCCAGGACATCCCCCTGGAGCAGATGAACACCTCGATGACGATCAACGCCACCGCCATGTGGCTGCTGGCGCTCTACCAGGTCGTCGCGGAGGAGCACGGTGCGGACATCACCAAGCTCCAGGGCACGACCCAGAACGACATCGTCAAGGAGTACCTGTCCCGGGGCACCCATGTGTTCCCGCCGGGGCCGTCGCTCCGTCTGACGACGGACATGATCGCGTACACGGTCTCCCACATCCCGAAGTGGAACCCGATCAACATCTGCAGCTACCACCTGCAGGAGGCGGGCGCCACGCCGGTGCAGGAGATCGCGTACGCGATGTCCACCGCGATCGCCGTGCTCGACGCCGTGCGCGACTCCGGCCAGGTGCCGCAGGAGCGCATGGGCGACGTGGTCGGCCGCATCTCCTTCTTCGTGAACGCGGGCGTCCGCTTCGTCGAGGAGATGTGCAAGATGCGCGCCTTCGGCCGCATCTGGGACAAGGTCACCCGCGAGCGGTACGGCATCGAGAACCCCAAGCACCGCCGCTTCCGCTACGGCGTCCAGGTCAACTCCCTGGGTCTGACGGAGGCACAGCCGGAGAACAACGTCCAGCGGATCGTGCTCGAGATGCTGGCCGTGACCCTCTCCAAGGACGCACGCGCGCGTGCCGTGCAGTTGCCCGCCTGGAACGAGGCACTGGGCCTGCCCCGCCCCTGGGACCAGCAGTGGTCGCTGCGTATCCAGCAGGTGCTGGCCTACGAGAGCGATCTGCTGGAGTACGAGGACATCTTCGACGGCTCGAAGGTGATCGAGGCGAAGGTGGAGGAACTGGTCGAGTCCGCCCTCGCGGAGATCGACCGCATCCAGGAGATGGGCGGCGCGATGGCGGCCGTCGAGTCCGGCTATCTCAAGTCGCAGCTGGTCTCCTCGCACGCGGAGCGCCGGGGCCGGATCGAGTCCGGCCAGGAGAAGATCATCGGGGTCAACGCCTTCGAGGGCACCGAACCGAACCCGCTGACCGCCGACCTGGACACCGCGATCCAGACGGTCGACCCGGCGGTCGAGGCCCGTGTCATCGCCTCGCTCCAGCAGTGGCGCGACAACCGCTACCAGCCGCCCTTCAACCACCCGCGCCCCTGCAAGGCGCTGGAGCGGCTGAAGGAGGCCGCCCGCGGCACCGAGAACCTCATGGAGGCCACCCTGGAGTGCGCCCGCGCCGGGGCGACGACCGGCGAGTGGGCCGGGGCCCTGCGCGAGGTGTTCGGCGAGTTCCGCGCCCCGACGGGCGTCTCGTCGGCGCCCGTGGCCGTCCCGGTCGAGGAGGGCAGCACACTGGCCCTGGTCCGCCGCAAGGTGGATCTGACGGCCAAGGACCTGGGAGTCGGCAAGCTGCGCTTCCTGGTCGGCAAGCCGGGCCTGGACGGGCACTCCAATGGCGCGGAGCAGATCGCCGTACGCGCGCGTGACGCCGGCTTCGAGGTGGTCTACCAGGGCATCCGGCTGACGCCCGAGCAGATCGTGGACGCGGCCCTCGACGAGGACGTGCACGCGGTCGGCCTGTCCATCCTGTCCGGCTCGCACGCCCAGCTGGTCCCGGACGTGCTCGAACGGCTGCGTGTGGCCGGTGCCACAGACATTCCGGTGATCGCCGGTGGCATCATCCCCAACGGCGACGCCGAGCAGCTCAGGGCCGCCGGAGTGGCCGCCGTCTTCACCCCGAAGGACTTCGACATCACCGGAATCATCGGCCGCATCGTCGACGAGATCCGGAAAGCGAACAAGCTCGACCCCCTGGAGGTCCCCGCATGACGACCGTCAACCGCCTTCGCCCCCGGCGTTCCTGCCTGGCGGTACCGGGCTCGAACCCGCGCTTCCTGGAGAAGGCGCAGGGCCTCCCGGCGGACCAGGTCTTCCTCGACCTGGAGGACGCGTGCGCCCCGCTCGCCAAGCCCGAGGCGCGACACACCATCGTCAAGTTCCTCAACGAGGGCGACTGGACGGGCAAGACGCGCGTCGTGCGGGTCAACGACTGGACGACCGAGTGGACGTACCGGGACGTCGTCACGGTCGTCGAGGGCGCCGGCCAGAACCTCGACTGCATCATGCTGCCGAAGGTGCAGACGGCCCAGCAGGTCGTCGCCCTCGACCTGCTGCTGACGCAGATCGAGAAGACGATGGGCTTCGAGGTCGGCAAGATCGGCATCGAGGCGCAGATCGAGAACGCGCAGGGCCTGAACAACGTCAACGAGATCGCGACGGCCTCCCCTCGCGTGGAGACGATCATCTTCGGCCCGGCCGACTTCATGGCCTCCATCAACATGAAGTCGCTGGTCGTGGGCGAGCAGCCGCCGGGCTATCCGGCGGACGCCTACCACTACATCCTGATGAAGATCCTGATGGCCGCCCGCGCCAACAACCTCCAGGCGATCGACGGCCCCTACCTGCAGATCCGCAACATCGACGGCTACCGCGAGGTCGCCCAGCGCGCCGCCGCCCTCGGCTTCGACGGCAAGTGGGTGCTGCACCCGGGCCAGGTCGAGGCGTCCAACGAGATCTTCTCGCCGTCGCAGGAGGACTACGACCACGCCGAGCTGATCCTGGACGCGTACGACTACTACACGTCCGAGGCGGGCGGCAAGAAGGGCTCCGCGATGCTCGGCGACGAGATGATCGACGAGGCCAGTCGCAAGATGGCCCTGGTCGTCTCCGGCAAGGGCCGGGCCGCCGGCATGCAGCGGACCAGCAAGTTCGAGATCCCGGAGGCGTGACGGCGATGCAGTTCGGACGCACTTACGAGGAGTTCGAGGTCGGGGCGACGTACAAGCACTGGCCGGGAAAGACGGTCACGGAGTACGACGACCACCTGTTCTGTCTCCTCACCATGAACCACCACCCGCTCCACATGGACGTCAACTACGCCGAGAAGACGACGGACTTCGGCAAGAACGTGGTGGTCGGGAACTACATCTACTCCCTCCTGCTCGGCATGTCCGTCCCGGACATCTCCGGCAAGGCCATCGCCAACCTGGAGATCGAGTCGCTCAAGCACGTGGCGCCGACCTTCCACGGCGACACGCTCTACGGCCAGACGACCGTGCTCGACAAGTGGCCGTCGAAGTCGAAGAACGACCGCGGCATCGTCTACGTCGAGACCAAGGGCTACAAGCAGGACGGCACGCTGGTCTGCGTGTTCCGCCGCAAGGTCATGGTGCCGACCGAGACGTACATCAAGGAGCGCGGCGGCGAGCAGCCCGGCCGCCCCGAGCTCAAGGAGCAGGAGAAGTAGCCATGGCGCGACTCGCCCAGACCGCCGGTCTGACGGACATCCAGCAGGAGATCCTTTCCACCGTCCGGGACTTCGTGGACAAGGAGATCATCCCGGTCGCGACGGAGCTGGAGCACCGCGACGAGTACCCGCAGCAGATCGTCGACGGGCTGAAGGAGTTGGGCCTGTTCGGCCTGATGATCCCCGAGGAGTACGGGGGCCTGGGCGAGTCCCTTCTGACGTACGCGCTGTGCGTGGAGGAGATCGCCCGCGGGTGGATGTCGGTGTCCGGCATCATCAACACCCATTTCATCGTGGCGTACATGCTCAAGCAGCACGGAACGCAGGAACAGAAGGACCATTTCCTGCCGAGGATGGCGGCGGGCGACATCCGTGGCGCGTTCTCGATGTCGGAGCCGGCCCTCGGCTCGGACGTCTCGGCGATCACGTCTAAGGCGGTGAAGGACGGCGAGGAGTACGTCCTGAACGGCCAGAAGATGTGGCTGACGAACGGCGGGACGTCGTCTCTGGTGGCCGTTCTGGTCCGAAGTGACGAAGGTCACCCCGAGGGCACGGCGCCCCACAAGTCGATGACGACCTTCCTCGTCGAGAAGGAGCCCGGTTTCGGCGAGGTCCGCCCCGGCCTCACCATCCCCGGCAAGATCGACAAGATGGGTTACAAGGGTGTTGACACCACCGAACTCATCATGGATGGCCTGCGGATTCCTGCGGATCGTGTGCTCGGCGGGGTCACCGGCCGTGGTTTCTACCAGATGATGGACGGGGTCGAGGTCGGGCGCGTCAACGTGGCGGCACGTGGCTGCGGCGTCGCTCAGCGTGCGTTCGAACTGGGCGTCCGGTACGCGCAGCAGCGTCACACCTTCGGAAAGGCGATCGCCCAGCACCAGGCGATCCAGTTCAAGCTGGCCGAGATGGCTACCAAGGTCGAGGCCGCGCATGCGATGATGGTGAACGCAGCTCGCAAAAAGGACTCCGGTGAGCGAAACGACCTCGAGGCTGGGATGGCGAAGTACCTCGCCTCCGAGTACTGCAAGGAGGTCGTCGAAGACGCCTTCCGGATCCACGGCGGCTACGGCTTCTCCAAGGAGTACGAGATCGAACGCCTCTACCGTGAGGCTCCGATGCTGCTCATCGGTGAAGGTACCGCCGAGATCCAGAAAATGATCATCGGTCGGCGACTGCTCGAAGAGTATCGATTCCAGGGCTAGATGTCCGGATACGGGGTGTTTTCTTGGAGAAGAAGATCACGCCCCGTCAGCACTCTTCAGCCGCCGACTCGGCTGCCTGGCTTACCCAGTTACGGCCCCGAGCCGCTACCATCGCCGGAAAGCCGCCGTCCCCCGTCAGAGTGCGGCCTCATCCGCTACGAAGGTCATCCATGCCCCACAGCCAAACCTCTGCACCACGCGACAGCCGGGCCGGCGTACGCCTCGCGCGCGGAGCATCGCCGTGGCTCCTGCCGACCGTCGCCACCGCAGCCCTCAGCCTGGCCCGTGCCCGGCGCTCCGGCGCCGCCAAGGCCGTCGCCGTTCCCGCCACCGCGCTCGCGGCGGGCATGCTGTGGTTCTTCCGCGACCCCGAGCGCGAGATCACCCAGGGCCGGGTCATCTCACCCGCCGACGGTGTGGTGCAGAGCATCATGCCGTGGAAGGACGGCCGCACCCGCGTCGCGATCTTCATGAGCCCGCTCAACGTGCACGTCAACCGCGCGCCGCTGGCCGGCACGGTGACGTCGGTCGAGCACATCCCCGGTGGCTTCGTTCCCGCTTTCAACAAGGAGAGCGAGAACAACGAGCGGGTCGTGTGGCACTTCGACACCGAGCTCGGCGACATCGAGATGATCCAGATCGCCGGCGCGGTCGCCCGTCGCATCGTTCCCTACGTGCCCCAGGGCACCAAGGTCGAGCAGGGCGAGCGGATCGGCCTGATCCGCTTCGGCTCGCGTGTCGACCTCTACCTGCCCGAGGGCGTGGAGGTCGCGGTCGAGGTCGGTCAGAAGACCGTGGCTGGGGTGACTCGCATTGACCGTGATTGATCCTGATACCAAGGCCGGCTGGGTCCCGGAGGCCGACGAGGTGGACGAAGAAGAGGAGATGCCTCTCTCTCTTCGCCTCTCGATAGCGGACACTCTGACACTCGGCAACGCCACGTGCGGGTTCATGGCGGTGTACTTCACGACCACCGGCATCCTCATCCCGCACCTCTCGGGTGACGAATTCGGCATGGCCCGCAACAGCGCGGCCACGGCCGTGATCCTTATGCTGTGCGCGGCGGTCTTCGACCTGTTCGACGGCCTCGTCGCCCGCAAGCTGCGGTCGTCGCCGATGGGTGCGGAGCTGGACAACCTCTCCGATCTCATCAGCTTCGGTCTGGCACCCGCGTACTTCGTGCTCGTGTACGGCATGGTCGCGAGTGACGCGCATGAGCGGGTCGCGGCGGTGGGCGCGATCGTTGTGCTGTTGGCGGTGGTGCTGCGGCTTGCCCGCTTCTCGTGCGTCACCGTGAAGGACGGGACGTTCCAGGGCATGCCGTCGCCGTTCGGGGCACTGACGGTCGTGTCGATCGTGCTGCTGGAGCTGCCCTTCGTGGCGACGCTGCTGGCGATCCTGGGTACGGCGTGGCTGATGGTCAGCCGGGTCGAGTACCCGAAGCCGCGGGGGCGGCTCGCCGTGGCGATGCTGTCGTGGATCGTGCTGAGCATGGGGCTGCTGGCGGCGTGGGCGTTCGACGCGCCGAGCGGACAGCTGCTGCTGCAGACGGGGTGTGCGCTTCAGCTGGTCATGGGTGCGGTGATTCCGCTGTTCGCGACGGCTCGGCGGGTGAACAACTTCCGCGGCAACCGGCGGGAGGCGCGGGCGGCGCAGCTTCCGTAGCGTCGTAGCGGTTGGATTTGCTTGGGCCCCGGACCGGGTTTCGGTTCGGGGCCCTTTGCTGTGCGGGTTCGGGGTGGTCGCTGTCCTTGGGGCCTCCGCCCCCAGACCCCCGGCCTGTGCCCACCCGCCGCCCGAATCGGTCGGACAGGAGGTGCGGTCGAGGGCGGGGCAGCCGATGTACGGAGCCCGGCTCGGATCGGGCAGAACCCACTCAAGACAGGCAGAACCCGGCACAGGGCGGAGCGAGCCCGGCTCAAGCCGGGACAAGCCCAGCACAGGGCGGGGCGAGCCCGGCTCAAGCCGGGACAAGCCCAGCTCAAGGCGAGGCGAGCCCGGCTCAGGTCAGGAAGTCCCTGGCGATGCGTTCCGCCACTCGCTCCAGGATCGGCCCGGCCTCGGCGATGCACTTCGCCACGTCCGGCTCGGCGTCCGTAAGGGGGTAGGCCCGGCGGAAGCCGGAACGGCCCAGGACCTCCGGAGGGAGGGCGAGGCGGCCGCAGACCGCCACGACGTCCTTGCCGACGGCGCGGGCCGCCGCTGCGACGCCCGCCGGGGCCTTGCCGTGCAGGGTCTGTTCGTCGAGGGAGCCCTCGCCGGTGATCACCAGATCGGCCCGGTCCAGCGCGGGTGCGAAGCCCAGGACGTCGAGCATCACCTCGATGCCGGGGCGGAAGCGGGCGCCCAGCAGCAGGGCGCCGTAGCCGATCCCGCCCGCCGCGCCCGCGCCGGGCGAGGCGGCGTACTCGGCGGCCTTCGCACCGACGGGCCCCTCCAGCACCTTCGCGAAGTGCGCGAGGGCGGTGTCCAGGGCAGCCACATCGTCCGGTGAGGCGCCCTTCTGCGGGCCGTAGACCGCGGGCGCGCCCTTCGGGCCGGTCAGCGGGTTGTCGACGTCGCTGGCGAGGACCAGTTCGACCTCGGTGAGGCGCGGGTCGAGGCCCGACAGATCGGCGGTGGCCAGATCGGCGAGGCCGCCGCCGCCCGGCGGGACCGGCTCGCCGTCCGTGTCCAGGAACCGGGCGCCCAGCGCGGACAGCATCCCGGCGCCGCCGTCCGTGGTGGCGCTGCCGCCGACCCCGAAGACGATCGTGCGGGCGCCCGCGTCCAGGGCGGCCCGCAGCAGCTCGCCTGATCCGTACGTGGACGCCGCGAGCGGGGCGAAGACGTCGGCGGGCAGCCGCTGGAGTCCGCTCGCCTCGGCCATCTCCACGACCGCGGTGCCGTCGCGCAGCGCGAACGAAGCCGTCACTTCACCGCCGAGGGGGCCGGCGACCCGTACCTCACGGCGCTCGAACCCGGCCGCGACCGCCGCGGCCACGGTTCCGTCGCCGCCGTCGGCCACGGGCAGCGCCTCGACCTCGAGGTGCGGCACGGCCCGGCGCAGCCCGGCCGTCACCCGCTCGGCGACCTCCACGGCCGTCAGCGACCCCTTGAACTTGTCCGCGGCGACGAGCACCCGCTGCGTCGTTCGGGTACCGCTCACTGCAGCGTCCGCCACTTGCACTCCCCTTGCTCTCCGGGCCCTCACGCACGTCAGGGCCAGTCGCGCCGCTGTGACCTTAACCGGAGGACGCCCCGGCCGTCAGCATCTGCCCGACTCCTGGACCGGCGGTCCCACCCCCTCGGGCGATCGCGCGGAAACGGGTAGACCGTAACCATGACCCTCGTCGACACCGAAGCAGCGCTCGCCGACCGCATCCTCGGCGGCTGGCTGGGCCGCATCGCGGGCAACATGCTCGGCAAACCGGTCGAACAGGGCGAGGTCTGGACACGCGACCGCATTGACCGCTACCTCAGACAGGCCGCCGCCCTCCCCCTGACCGACTACCTGCCCGAGCCCACCGGCGACGAGGCGACCGCGCTGCGGCCCGAGTGGCGCCAGTGCGTGCGCGGCCGGATCCACGGCAGCTGCCGTGACGACGACGTCGACTACGCGATCCTCGGCCTCCACCTGCTGGAGACCCACGGCTTCCGCTTCAGCACCGAGCAGGTCGGCGACCTGTGGCTGCTGCGGCTGCCGTACCTCCAGACGTTCACCGCCGAGCGGGCCGCGTACCGCAACCTGGCCGGTGGGCTCAAGCCGCCGCTGACGGCGACGTACGACAATCCGTACCAGGAGTGGATCGGGGCGCTGATCAGGGCCGACATCTACGGCTGGACCTGCCCGGGCGTGCCGCGCCGGGCCGCCTCGCTGGCCCGGCGGGACGCGGTGCTGTCGCACACCGGCAACGGGGTCTACGGGGCGATGTGGGCGGCGGCGCTGATCTCGGCGGCGTTCACGGCGCCCACCGTGCGGAACGCCGTCGACCAGGCCCTGGCCGTGATCCCGGCGAGCAGCCGGCTGGCCCGCACGGTACGCCGGGTGGTCTCCCTGCACGACACCCGGATGTCCTGGGAGGACACCCTCACCACGGTCGCCGAGGAGACCGCCGGGATGGGCTGGATCCACACCGTTCCGAACGCCGCCGTCCTGACCGCCGGCCTGCTCTACGGCGACGGCGACTTCACGCGCACCATCACCCTGACCGTCCGCGGCGGCCTGGACACCGATTCCAACGGCGCGACCGCGGGTTCGGTGGCCGGCGTGTTCGGCGGAGCGGCCGGCATCCCGGATCACTGGAAGGCGCCGCTGGAGGACACGGTCCGCAGTGCGGTCTTCGGCTTCGACGGGGTGCGGATCAGCGAGCTGGCGGAGCGGACGCTGCGGCTGGCGGAGTCGGAGGCCTGAGCCCGGTGCCATCCGGTGGTTACCCTGCCCCCATGACCACCTCTGCTGACTTCGCCGCCTACATCGCGTCCCTGCCCCGCGTCCTGGCCGGTGCCGCCGCGCTGTTCCGGGACGGCGAGGGCCGGGTCCTGCTCGTCGAGCCCAACTACCGGGACGGCTGGACGCTGCCCGGCGGCACGATCGAGTCCGACGACGGCGAGACACCGCGGCAGGGCGCGCGGCGCGAGACGGCCGAGGAGATCGGCCTGGACCGGGAGCTCGGCCGGCTGCTGGCGGTGGACTGGGTGCACGGCCCGGGGCGTCCGCCGCTGGTGGCGTACCTGTACGACGGCGGTGTGCTCGGCGAGGAGGCCTTCAAGTCGATCCGCCTCCAGGAGGAGGAACTGCTGTCCTGGCGGCTCGTACCGCGCGAGGAACTGACCGACTACCTCGCGGGCGCTCTCGGCCGCCGCGTCCTCACCGCACTGGACGTCCTGGCGGACGGCTCGGGCACGGCGGAGCTGGAGAACGGCCACCGGGTCGGCTGACGGGCGGCGGGCCTCGGTCGCGCGAGGTGGGAGGGCTTCACCGGTCGGATATCCGTTCGCCCGGAGCAGCCCGGCGTCCTACCCTCGGCTCATGGCCAAGCCCCTAGTCGCCCTGCTCACCGGTGCCGGTATCAGCACCGACTCCGGGATCCCGGACTACCGCGGACCGAACGGGCTGTGGCGACGGGATCCGGAGGCCGAGAAGCTCGTGACGTACGAGTACTACATGGGCGATCCGGAGATCCGGCGGCGGTCGTGGCAGATGCGGCGCAAGAACCGGACGCTGGGGGCCGAACCCAACGCCGCCCATCGGGCCATCGCCGACCTGGAGGGGTCGGGGGTACCGGTGCGGGTGATCACGCAGAACGTGGACGGGCTGCACCAGCTCGCCGGGATGCCCGCCCGCAAGGTTCTCGAACTGCACGGCACGGCACGGAGTTTCGTGTGCACCGGCTGCCACGTCCGCGGCCCGATGCAGGACGCGCTCGCCCGGGTCGAGGCCGGTGAGGACGATCCGCCGTGTCTGGAGTGCGGCGGTGTCCTGAAGTCGGCGACGGTGATGTTCGGCGAGCGGCTCGACCCTGTCGTCCTCGGCGAGGCGGCCGCCATCAGCAAGGCCTGCCAGGTGTTCGTCGCCGTCGGCACGAGCCTGAAGGTCCAGCCCGCCGCCGGCCTCGCCGGTGTCGCCGCCGACCACGGTGCCCGGCTGATCATCGTCAACGCCGAGCCGACGCCGTACGACGAGCGTGCCGACGAGATCGTGCGGGAGCCCATCGGAACGGCCCTGCCCGCGCTGTTGCGCCGTCTCGGCGACGCCGCCTAGAACAGCGCGGCCCCGCTCTCGAACTGCAGCAGCCGGCGCTTACGGTCCAGGCCGCCGCCGTAGCCGGTGAGGCTGCCGTTGGCGCCCAGGACGCGGTGGCAGGGGACGATGATGCCGACGGGATTGCGGCCGTTGGCGAGGCCGACCGCGCGGGAGGCGGTGGGGGTGCCGAGGGTGGCGGCGAGTTGGCCGTAGGCGCGGGTCTCTCCGTAGGGGATGCGGCTCAGTCGCTCCCAGACGGTGCGCTGGAACGGGGTGCCCGTCAGGCGGAGTTCGACGGTGAACTCCTTGAGCTCGCCCGCGAAGTACGCCTCGAGTTGTTCCTCCGCCTCGCCGAACAGGGTGTCGTCGCGGGTGCCGAAGGTTTCCTCCGGCGGGCGGTGGCGCTGGTCGGTCATGTAGAGGCCGCACAGGACTCCGTCGTCGGCGACGAGGGTGAGGGGGCCGTAGGGGCTGTCGGTCACGGTGTGGTGCTTCATCGAACGTCCTTATACGGGGAGGAAGTTGATCGGGTGGCTGTCCGTCGCCCAGAGGTACTGCACGGCGTAGGCCCGCCAGGGGCGCCAGGCCGCCGCGCGTGCGGTGAGCGCCGCGGGCGTGGACGGCAGGCCGAGGTCCCGCGCGGCGCGGCGGATGCCGAGGTCGGTGGGGAGGAAGGCGTCCGGGTCGCCGAGTGCGCGCATGGCGATGACGTCGGCCGTCCAGGGGCCGAAGCCGGGCAGGGCGAGGAGCTGGGCGCGGCTGCGGGGCCAGTCGCTCTCCACTCCCAGGTGGAGTTCGCCTTCGGCGAGTTGCCGGACCAGGGTGGTGAAGGTGGTGCGGCGGCTGCGGGGCATCGCCAGCGACTCGGGGTCCAGTGCCGCGAGGGACTCGGGTGCCGGGAAGAGGTGGGTGAGACCGCCCTCGGGGTCGTCGACGGGTTCGCCGTGCGCGGTGACCAGGCGGGCCGCGTGGGTGCGGGCGGCGGCGGTGGAGACCTGCTGGCCGAGCACGGCCCGGACGGCGAACTCGGCCTCGTCCACCGTGCGCGGGACCCGCCGGCCGGGTGCCTTGTCGACCAGCGGCGCGAGGACCGGGTCCGTGCGCAGCTGGTCGTCGATGGCGACCGGGTCGGCGTCCAGGTCGAGCAGGCGGCGGCAGCGGCTGATGGCGACGGTCAGATCGCGCAGGTCGCTGAGAGTGAGGCGGCAGGCGATGTGGTCGGGGGCGGGCGTGAGGGCCACGATGCCGTGGCCGTACGGGAGGCGCAGGGTACGGCGGTAGGAGCCGTCGCGCCACTCCTCCACCCCGGGTACGGCCGTCGCGGCGAGGTGGCCGAAGAGGTTGTCGGGGTTGAGCGGGGTCCGGAACGGCAGCCGCAGGGCGAGCGCGCCGGGCGTGCCGGCACCTTGGCGCTTCGGGGCACGGGTGCGCAGCTCGCTCGGGGACAGGGCGAAGACCTCGCGGACGGTGTCGTTGAAGGTGCGGATCGAGGCGAAGCCGGCGGCGAAGGCGAGCCGCGCCATCGGCAGGGTCGTCGTCTCGATGAGCAGCCGGGCCGTCTGGGCACGCTGGGCCCGGGAAAGCGCGAGCGGGCCCGCGCCGAGTTCGGCGAGCAGTTGCCGCTCGACCTGCCGGGTGCTGTAGCCGAGCCGGGCGGCGAGGCCCGGCACGCCCTCGCGGTCCACGACGCCGTCGGCGATCAGCCGCATGGCGCGGGCCACCAGGTCGGCGCGCTGGTTCCACTCCGGGGAGCCGGGGCTGGTGTCGGGCCGGCAGCGCTTGCAGGCCCGGAACCCGGCCTGCTGGCAGGCCGCGGCGCTCGGGTGGAAGACCATGTTCTCCGGCTTGGGCGGCACGACCGGACAGCTGGGACGGCAGTAGATGCGGGTGGTCAGGACGGCCGTGAAGAACCAGCCGTCGAAGCGCGCGTCCTTGGACCGGACGGCGCGCACGCAGCGCTCGGTGTCGGTGTGCATCCCCATCTGCATGTGTCCAGCATCGGTCACCACCAGGCGGCGGGTCTGGCGAGAATCCGACATCGACCTGCCCGGACCGGCACAGATGAAGATTCAATCATGTGTTCGTGTGTGCCCCGGTACGATGACGTCATGGGTCATGGAGCCGTCACCACCGCGCAGGACTCCGGCGAGCGCGTACGTCTGGACGCGGACAATGTCGCGAAGGTGGCCACCACGCTCCAGGCCTTGTCCACGCCGTCCCGCCTGCTGATCCTCGCGCGGCTGCGGGAAGGCCCGCTGCCCGCCACCGAGTTGGCGGCGGAGGTGGGCATGGAGCAGTCGGCCTGCTCGCACCAGCTACGGCTGCTGCGCAATCTGGGCCTGGTGGTGGGCGAGCGACGGGGCCGTTCGGTCGTGTACGCGCTGCACGACCACCATGTCGCCGAGCTGCTCGACCAGGCCGTGTACCACGTGGAGCATCTGCGCCTGGGGATCAGCGACACCGCCGACTGAGGCGGCGGCGCCGCTGTTCCACCGTTGTTTCTATTCGGTCGCCGTCGGCCGGCGTGCGGCCTCCATCGCCTCGCTCACCCGCGTCAGCGGACGCAGCCGGTAGGTGAACGCGTAGTCGCGGTTGGCCAGCAGCTTGAACTCGTCGTGGGTGTGCGCGCCCCAGCTGTTGTCGCCGCCCACTCCCATCTGGCGGTGGTTGACCCGCAGCACCACCGCGTCACGCGGGGTGAGCTGGAAGTCGTGGCGGGCGCCGACCGACAGGTCCTCGGGGGTGAAGTGCGAGGCGTTGACCTCCAGCAGCGGCTCACCGGAGACGAGCAGTCCGCGTCCCCTTCCGTCCGTCAGCGCGGCCCAGCGGACGTCGGTCTTGTTGCCGTTCTCCTGGGGGCGGATGTAGGGAGTCCACTGTTCGGCCACGGTCCCCGAGTACAGTCCCACGTCGGTTCCGTTGTTGCGGTCCCAGTGGTTCTCCTCGGGGCCCGGCCGTAGTAGTGCAGACGGTCCAGGCCGCGCGGCAGGAACAGCAGGGTGCCGACCTCGGGGATGTACGGCAGGTTCGCCGCACCCGGATGCAGGGTGTGGTCGACCTTGATCTCGCCGTTGCCGAAGACCGTGTACGTGGTGCTGTACGTGGACTCCGTGGTCGTGGGCAGCGTGCCGACGACCTTGATCTCGACGGCCCGGTCGCCGAGCGGGCTCACCCGCACGTCCGTCACCTTGCGCCGGGCGCCCGCGTCGCGCCAGGTCTGGTTACGGGTGGGCTGGCCGTTGCCCTTGTCGTTGTCGGTGGGTGCCCGCCAGTAGTTCGGCACCGGCCCCGAGGTGATCAGCCGGATGCCGGCGGTCTCGTACGACGTGATGGTGCCGCTGCTCTTGTCGACGGTGACGGAGAAGCCCTTGCCCTTCACCGTGACGGCCCGGTCGCCGTCCTCGTGGCGCAGTACCGGCACATTCCGCAGCGGTACGGGCGCCACGGCCGGGCTGTCCGCGTCGATCACGAGCTGTTGCCTGGCCACCTCGAAGCCGGCCCTCGCCCACCGGGTGGGCTCCTCGGTGCGGAACGAGAGTTCCAGGAAGTACTCCGTGCCGGGTGCCGACCGCTCCGGCAGCCTGACCGGGAGGGTGATGTCCTTGCTGGTCAACGGTGCTACGTCGAGCTGGGCGCGGGTCAGTCTGCCGCGCTGGACGACCTTGCCGTCGGCGACGAGCGACCAGCGGCCGTCGAACTCGCGGAGGTTGGTGAAGAGGTACTCGTTGGTGAGGGTGACCGCGCCGGGACCGCCCGAGGCGGATGCGGCGTTGATCGCCTGGTAGATCCGCTTGACCTCCGCGGCCTTGCCGGTGTGGCCCCGGTCGGCGGTGACGATGCCGTCGGCGACGAAGTTGCCGTCGTTGGGGCTGTCGCCCCAGTCGCCGCCGTAGGCGAAGAACGTCTTTTCGCGGGGCCGCTTCCCGGTGAAACCGACGGTGGCGGCGTCGAACCAGAACCGTACGCCGTCGTCACCGGGACCGCGGCCGCCCGAGGCCAGCTCGGCGGCGCTCAGGGCGCGGGCGTAGACACGGGCCCGCCGGACGGTGCCGCTGAACTCCCGGGTCGGGTTGTCGGCGTCCGTGGCGAGGGCCAGCGGGGCGGCGTTGTTGTCGGGCCGCCGGGTGGTGGTGCGGGTGGCCTTCGCCTCGCCGTCGACATAGAGGGTGAGTGTGCCGGCGTCCGCGTCGAACACACCCGCGATGTGATGCTCCTTGCCGGTCCAGCCGTCCGGCAGCGCCCAGCTCGCGGTGACCCACTGGCCGCCGCCGTGGATGAAGAACTCCAGCTTCCGGTCGGTCTGCTTGAGGGCGTACTGGGTGTCGCCCTTGGCGAGAATCGGCTGGTGGTAGCCCGTCACGTGCGGGGTGGCCCAGGCCTCCAGGGTCAGCGAGCCGGTGAGGTCCAGGCGCTCGTCACGTGCGAAGACCGTTCCACCGGCGACGCCCTTGGCACGGTCGAAGGTACCGGCCGGTGCGAGGACCTCGCCCCTGAGGCCGGCGGGCCCGGACTCGGTGAACAGTTTGCGCGTCGGGGTGGGCCAGTTCAGGGACTGGTCGGCGAAGTCCCAGATCCAGCCGCCCTGGAGCACGTCGTAGCGGCGGACGAGGTCCCAGTACTTCTTGAAGTTGCCGTTGGAGTTACCCATCGCGTGGGAGTACTCGATCATCACGTACGGCCGTTTGTCGTTCGTGTCCTTGGCACGTGCCTCGACGCGCTGCGGGCTGTCGTACATCTCGGAGCGGATGTCACTGATGCCCGGGCGGTCGTCGCCCTCGTACTGGATGACGCGGGTGGTGTCGTAGGAGCGGATCCAGTCGTGCATGGCGTTGAACGTCGTACCGCCGCCCGCCTCGTTGCCGAGCGACCAGATGACGACGGAGGCGTGGTTCTTGTCGCGGTGGACCATGTTCTGCGCGCGGGCCACACACGCGGCGGTCCACTCGGGGTGGTTGCCCGGGTACTCGTCCCGGATGCCGTGGGTCTCGAGGTTGGTCTCGTCGACGAGGTACAGGCCGTACTCGTCGGCGAGTTCGTACCACAGGGTGTTGTTCGGGTAGTGCGAGGTGCGGACGGAGTTGATGTTCATCCGCTTGATGACCTTGATGTCCTCGATCATGTCGGCGCGGGTGAGGGACATGCCGCGGTCCGGGTGCATCTCGTGCCGGTTGGTGCCGCGGAAGGACACCGGTTTGCCGTTGATGCGCATCAGGCCGTCCTTGAGCGCGAACTCGCGCAGGCCGACCCGGTGCGAGAGGGTCTCGATCACCTTGCCCGCGGGATCACGAAGCCGCAGTACGGCGGTGTAGAGGTTCGGGTGCTCGGCCGACCAGAGTTTCGGCGACGGGACGGCTCTGGACGCCTCGGCGGTGGCCTCGTCGCCGGCCGGGACGTCGACGGGCTGCTTCAGCGGCCGGGACCAGACGGCGTGGCCGCGCGCGTCGTAGAGCTGGGTCTCGACGGTGTAGCGGCCCGCGCCCTTGCCGCCGTAGTCGCGAACGTGCGCGGTGACCTTGAGATCGGCGGTGGTGTGGTCGTCGCCGAGCGGGGTGTCCAGTCTGAAGTCGCGCAGGTGCACGGAGGGCGTGGAGTACAGGTGGACCGAGCGGAAGATGCCGCTCAGCCGGATCATGTCCTGGTCTTCCAGCCAGTCGCCGTCGGAGTAGCGGTAGACCTCCACGGCGATGTGGTTGGTGCCCGGCCTGAGGTGACTGGTGATGTCGTACTCGGCGGGCGTGAAGGAGTCCTCGTGGTAGCCCGCCAACTCTCCGTTGATCCACACGTAGTGGGCGGACTTGACGCCCTCGAAGTGCAGGAAGGTGCGCCGGCCCGACCAGTTCTTCGGGACGGTGAACGTACGGCGGTACTGGCCGACGGGGTTGTAGCGGGTCGGGGCGGCCGGCGGCTGGGCGTCCTCGCCACCGCCGTTGGGGCCCCACCAGGGGTAGGTGATGTTGACGTAGATCGGGAAGTCGTAGCCCTGGAGCTGCCAGGCCGAGGGCACGGGGATGGTGTCCCAGCCGGAGTCGTCGACGTCGGTGCGGTAGAAGTCGGTGTCCCGGTCGTCGGGCCGGTCGGCGTAGGCGAACTTCCACTTGCCGTCGAGGCTCTGCCGGTACGGCGAGCGCGTGCGGTCGGCGTCCAGCGCCTGCCCGAGGTCCGCGTACGGCATGAGTGTGGTGTGCGGTGGCTCGGTGCCCACCCGGTACACCTTCAGGCCGTCGTTCCACTCCGGAGGGCCGTCCGCCGCCGGGCGCCGGCCGGCCGCGTGCGATGCGGTGGGCGACGCCGAGAGGGCGAGCGCGCCGAGCACGGCGGCGCCCCCTTCGAGCAGACGGCGGCGGCTGACTACGGGCCGGTCGGCGGGAGACGGGTGCGGGTGCGGCATGAACGTGGCCTTCCTCGGTTCGACAGGTGCGGTGCTGCACGGACTGAGGGCACGTCAGATGCGATTCCCAACTGCACACCCATGGTGGGTGTTTCTGTTGAGTCGTGTGTCAACTGACGGTGACGGAGCAACTGCTGAGCAGGCACACCCTAGGACTCGCACACAATCGAATCAATGACCTCGTCGGACTTTGTGCGGTCCTGATGGTTCAGCCTCCGAGGAAGCCGAGCAGCGCGCTCGTCAGCCGGGCGGGCGCGTCCAGCGGGACGAGGTGGCCGGCTTCCGGGACGGGGACCAGCCGGGCGCCGGGGATCAGAGTGGCCAGTTCCTGTCCCTTGGCGAAGGGGATCCACTTGTCCTCGGTGCCCCAGCACACGGTGACGGGCAGGTCGATCGTGGGGTACAGCGACTGGATGTCGTCGGTGTAGCGCTGGTCGGCCTGCGCGATCTGGCGGTAGAAGGCGGCCTGGCCCCGCTCCCCCGTCCACGGACGGACCAGCGCGTCGAGCGCGGCGGGACGCAGGCCGAGATGGCTCGCCGACGTCACGTACTCCCGCACCAGGGCCTCGTGCAGTGGCGCGGGCAGCTGCTCGAAGACGTGGCTGTGCTCCGCGACCAGCCGGAAGAAGGGGGAACCCCATGGTTCCAGGGCCACCGGATCGACCAGCGCGAGCCGGCGGTAGCGCGCCCCGTGCAGCAGATGGGCGCGCAGGGCCACGCAGCCGCCGAAGTCGTGCGCGACGACGGACGGCTCCCGAAGGCCCCAGTGCGCCAGCAGCGCGGTGAAGACCTCGCCCTGGGCGCCCAGCGAGACGTCCTGGTCCGGGTACATGCCGGAGGTGCCATAGCCCGCCATGTCCCACACGTGCACGAGGTGCCCGGCGGCCGCGAGAGCGGGAGCGATCTCGTGCCACACATACGACGAGAAGGGCGTCCCGTGCAGCAGCACGACCGGCTCGCCGCCTGGATCCCCGAGCCGGTCCCAGCGGACGGTGCCGGACGCCGTCTCCAGACTCTCCCGCAACGACCGATCACCCATGACGGCGCTCCCCTCCCGCGGACCGGACTCTGTCCCGACCCTCGATTTTTTGTCATTTCGGCGCGACAGTGTCGCTTCACCGACCGTACTGTGACCTCATCGGACTGCCTGCGCAACGGATCTTGGCCGGACCTTTTGCCGCGCCGAAAGGAGCGGCTCGCATGAACGGGTATGCGACCTCGGATCGCGACTCCGTCACGGCCGCGCCCGGCGGGCTGCTGGACCTGCTGAAGGTCGCGGCCGTGGTCCTGGACGCGGGCGGGCACATCGCCCTGTGGAGCCCCGAGATCGAGCAGCTGCTCGGCTACACCCCGGCGGAGGCCCTGCGCCGACGAGCCGACACACTTCTGGTGGCGCCCGAGAACCGGGCCCGGGTCCGGGAGCTGTTCGCCCAGGTCAGCTCGGGGGCCCGCTGGGCCGGTGTCTTCCCGCTGCGGCACAAGGACGGCACGGACCGCGCCGTGGAGTTCCGCACGATGCGGCTCCTCGACTCCGAGGGGCAGCCCCATCTGCTGGGCCTCGCCACGGACGCGACGACCGTACGCATCGTGGAGCGGGACCTCGCCCTCTCGCACAGCCTCGTCAACCAGACCCCGCTCGGCATCGCCGTCTTCGACAACGACCTGCGCTGGGTCGGGGTGAACCCGGCGCTGGAGCGGATCAACGGCGTACCCGAGGAGGCCGTACTGGGACGCCGGGTCGCCGAGGTGCTGCCGGATCTGGACGTGGAGGCCATCGAGGCCCGGATGCGGCACGTCCTGGAGACCGGCAGACCCCTGCTCGACCAGCAGACCATCGGCCGTACGGCGGGGGACGTCCAGGACCGCGCCTACTCGGAGTCGTACCACCGCATCGAGGACACCGACGGACGGGTGCTCGGCCTCGCGATGGCCGTCCTGGACGTCACCGAGCGCCAGCAGGCCGCGGCCGAGGTCGCCCAGGCCCGCCAGCACCTGTCGGTGATCGCCGACGCCGGGGTGCGGATCGGTACCACGCTGGATCTCCAGCAGACCGCCCGGGAGCTGGCCGACGTGGTGGTGTCGCAGCTCGCGGACCTGGCCGCCGTGGACGTGCTGGAGTCCGTCGTGGCCCACGGCACCATCGCGCCGGTGTCGGGCGGCGCCCCCGCCGAGTTCCGGGCGCTGGCCGTCGCCGCCGGGTACCCCACCGACGCCATCCACGCCGCCGACCCGGTCGGCGAGCTCGCCACCTACGGTTCGTCGCGGATCATCACGCAGTGCGTCCGCAGTGCCCGCCCCGTCCTGGTCGAGCGCGTCGACGCGAAGATGATGCGGCGCATCGCCCGGGACGCGCGGGCCGCCCAGACCCTGCGCGAGGCCGGCGCGCACTCCTACCTGGCGGTGCCGCTGGTGGCCCGGGGCAAGGTGCTCGGCACGCTCACCCTGTACCGCACGGTCGACGAGCGCCCCTTCGACGACCGCGACCGGGTGCTCGCCTCCGAGCTCGCCGCGCGCGCCGCCATCTGCATCGACAACGCCCGCCTCTACGGACGCGAGCGCGGTACCGCCCTCACCCTGCAGCGCAGCCTGCTTCCCGCCGCACCCGCCGAGCAGGAGGGGCTCGACATCGCCGCCCGCTACCGTCCGGCCCTCAGCGAGGTCGGCGGCGACTGGTACGACGTACTGCCGCTCGGCCCGGGGCGCACCGCGCTCGTGGTGGGGGACGTCATGGGCAAGGGCGTCCAGGCCGCGGCGATCATGGGGCAGCTGAGCACGGCGACACGGGCCCTGGCCCGGCTCGACCTGCCGCCCGCCGAGCTGCTGCGGCACCTCGACGACATCGCCGGCTCGCTCGGCGACGCGATCGCCACGTGCGTGTACGCGGTGTGCGACCTGCGGCGTGGCACCTGCTCCCTGTCCAGCGCCGGTCATCTGCCGCCCGTGCTGGCCGGGGCGGACGGGAGCGCGAAGCTCGTCGACGTGCCCGGCGGTGTACCGCTGGGGTGGGCGGCGTGGAGTTCGGCACCGTGGAGGTGGAGCTTCCCCCGGGCTCGCTGCTCGCCCTGTACACGGACGGGCTGGTCGAGAAGCGTGGGGAACCGATCGACACCGGCCTCAGCACACTGACCCACCTGCTGGGGAACGCGGGCCCCAACCTGCAGCGAACCAGCGACAGCCTCCTCAGCGCGCTGAGCCCGGAGCCCGACGACGACGTGGCGCTGCTGCTGGTGCGCACGCGCGTCTGAGCGTTCGCGCCCGGACTCTCGCAGCGGCAACTGTTAGCATGATGGTGTGAGTTACGTCTTCTACCTCTGATCCGGGCCAACCGGCTCCGCCCCCGCCCGGGGCGCTGAGAGCCGCGATGTCGCCCACGGCCCGCCCTGTTCTGGGCCCGGCCGTCCGTCGGATCCGATGGCCCGCTCGCATCCCCGCACCCTTACCGGGGGTGAAGTGTGCCTCCTCACGGAGGAAGAGACAGTGACCACCCTTGTTCTGCCTGCCCGCGACCGGGCCCAGCTGACCTGCGCCGCGATCCGTGTCGACCGCGGCGGCCGCACCGTGCTGCACGACGTCGACATGAAGGTCTCCCCCAGGTCGCGCTGGGGCGTCGTCGGCGAGAACGGCCGCGGCAAGTCGACCCTGCTGCACGTCCTGGCCGGCCTGCTGGCCCCGGACGAGGGGACCGTACGCCGTGTGGGCAGCCTAGCCCTGGCCGAGCAGGAGATGCCGGCCGAGGACGAGCGCACGGTCGGCGATTTCATCGACGCACACCTGGCCGACGCCCGCACGGCCCTGCGGGACCTGGACACCGCGGCCGACGCGCTCGCGGCGGAACGTCCCGGGGCCGAGAAGGCCTACGCCGACGCCCTGGAGGTGGCGCAGGCGCTGGACGCCTGGGACGCCGACCGGCGGGTGGACGTCGCCCTGGACGGACTCGGTGCGGTGAGCGACCGGGACCGTCCGCTGGCCACGCTGTCGGTCGGACAGCGCTACCGGATCCGGCTGGCCTGTCTGCTGGGCGCCGAGTACGACTTCCTGCTCCTGGACGAGCCCACCAACCACCTGGACCTGGCAGGGCTCGACTACCTCACCGCCAGGCTGCGCGCCCATGCCGGCGGCGTCGTGGTGGTCAGTCACGACCGTGCGCTCCTCGCGGACGTGGCCACCACGATCCTCGATCTCGACCCCACCCGCGACGGCCGGCCGGGCGTGTACGGCGGCGGCTACACCGGCTATCGAGAGGGACGGGAGGCCGAACTGGTCCGCTGGGAGGAGGAGTACGAACAGCAGCGGACCGAGCACGTCCGTCTGAAGCAGGCCCTGTCCGAGGCGCAGAACCGGCTGAGCACCGGCTGGCGCCCGGACAAGGGCACCGGCAAGCACCAGCGCGCCACCCGCGCCGGTGCGCTGGTGCGGTCCGTCCACCGGCGGCAGGACGATCTGGACCGGCACGAGGTCACCGCGCCGGTGCCGCCCCAGCGCTTCTCGCTGCCCGAGCTGCCCGCCCGGCCGGGAGTCGTCCTGCTGCGGGTGGAGGAGGTGACGGTCGACGGGCGGCTGCACCACTCGACGAGCCTGTCCGTGACGTCCGGCGACCGGCTGGCCGTCACCGGCCCGAACGGGGCGGGCAAGTCCACGCTCCTGTCCGTCCTGGCCGGGCGGCTGTCCCCCGGCTCGGGGCAGGTCCACCGGGCGCGCAGGGTGCGGCTGCGTCTGCTCGGGCAGGAGTCACCGCGGGCCACGCACCGGCGGGCCCGTGACCTCTACGAGGCGCACACCGCCGAGCTCGTCACGGCGGGCGTGCTGAAGGAGGGCGAGGTGGTGGGGCTCGGCTCGCTGGGCCTGCTCACCTCACGCGACACCGACAAGCCGGTGGCCGAGCTGTCGATGGGTCAGCAGCGGCGCCTCGACCTGGCCCTGGCCCTCGCCGCCCGCCCGCACGTCCTGCTGCTGGACGAACCCACCAACCATCTGTCCATCGCCCTGGTCGACGAACTCACCGCAGCGCTGCACACCACGCGGGCGGCCGTCGTCCTGGCCACCCACGACCGCCAACTGCGGCGCGACATCGCCACGTGGCCGCGCGTCGCGCTGTCGCAGCGGGGGGCTGCGGGGACGGGGGTGGGGACGACGACACGCTGACGCCCCGACGCCTCGCCCGGGCACGGCCGGTGCGCCCGGGCGGGTCCGCATGCCGGGGCGGGTCCACCTGCCCGCGCGGGCAGGTGCGGCCGGTGCACGCCCGGGCAGGCGCGGTCGGGCCGGCACCCCGGGCGGCGCCGATCCCCCGCCCGGAGCGTCAGAGCGACCTCACGGATTGCTCGGAGTCTGTTCGAACGGCTCCCAGGCGTCGTCCTTCTTCACCGTGCACAGGGCCCAGATGATGAACCCGGAGATGGCGATCATCACCACCGACCAGACCGGGTAGGACGGCAGGGAGAGGAAGTTGGCGATGATGACGAGTCCGGCGATGCCCACGCCGGCGACGCGTGCCCAGGTCGACGCCTGGAACAGCCCCATGCTGACGAGCACGGCGACCGCGCCCAGGACCAGGTGGATCCAGCCCCAGCTCGTGAGGTCGAACGCGAAGACGTAGTTGGGGGTCGAGAGGAACACCTCGTCCTCGGCGATCGCCGCGATGCCACGCATGATGCCCAGGATCCCACCGATCATGAGCATGACGGCCGCGAAGACCATCAGACCGACGGCCCATTCGCGTTTGGCCGTGTGCGCGTGCGTAGGGTGTGTGGCGGTCATCCTGCTGCCTCTTTCTGTCGGGGGCTAGGGTTCCGACGGGCCGGAGCCGCTCAGGACCAGCTCCTTCGCCCTGCGGAACTCGTCGTCCGTGATGTCGCCGCGGGCGCGGATCTCGGACAGCCTGGCGAGTTCGTCGACGCTGCTCCCCCGTCCTTCGCCGCCCTTGGCGGTCTCCCGTATGTAGCTGTCGAAGGCCTCCTGCTGCGCGCGGGCCTGGGACCTTTCCCGGCGGCCCATGTTCTTGCCGCGTGCGACGACGTAGACGAACACACCGAGGAACGGCAGGACGATGCAGAACACCAGCCAGCCGGTCTTGGCCCAGCCGCTCAGATCGTCGTCTCGGAAGATGTCGAGGACGACCCGGAAGAGCAGCACGAACCACATGATCCACAGGAAGAACCACAGCATCGTCCAGAAGGCGCTCAACAACGGAAAGTCGTACGCCAGGTAGGTCTGCGCACTCATGCTCACTCCTTCGTCCCGGGCGCACGCCCGGCAGGCCGTTCCGTGCCGTTCTCAGCGTGCCCATGTCCGGAAGGGGGCTGCCTCACCCGGGACGGGTGAGCGTGCCGGACACCAGCCGGACCGGTCCGGAGCTCAGCGACAGCGCGGCTGCCGCCGTCGCGCGCCCCGCCGGCCGCCGGGTCACCCGCGACGGGTGATCCGTTCCGGGCGCCGGGACGGTGAGGTGGACAGCGCACCCCCACAGGACCGAGAGAGACGAGATGAACGATCCAGCGGCCGCCCGGACCGAGCCCGCCCGGCCCCGGCAGGAGCGGGAGCGGCACCCGCAGCAAGCGGGGCCGAAGCGGCGCGCGAAGATCGCCGTCCTGGTACGCGCCGCGCTCATCGCGACCGGGCTCGTCATCGTCTACTACGTGCTGCCCCTGGACGGTCGCGGCACGAGCAGTGGCACTTCGGTGCTGCTCGCCTGCGGCCTGCTGCTCGTCGTCCTGGTCTTCTGGTGGGAGGTTCAGGCCATCGCCCACTCGCCCTTCCCCGGCTGAAGGCCGTCGAGGCCCTGGCCGCCACGCTCGTCCTGTTCCTCCTGCTCTTCGCGAGCACCTACTTCCTGCTGGAACACTCCACCCCGGGTTCCTTCAGTGAGCGGCTGACCAAGACGGACTCCCTGTACTTCACGCTCACCACGTTCGCCACCGTCGGGTACGGCGACATCGTCGCCCGTTCCCAGACCGCACGGGTTCTGACGATGCTTCAGATGATGGGCGGACTGCTGCTGGTGGGTGTGGCGGCACGGATCCTCGCCGGCGCGGTGCAGGCCGGGCTGCGCAGGCGGGGCCACGAGGCGTCGGAGGCTTCCGTTACCGGCGGGAGGGCTGAGCCATGACCGTACCGAGCCCTGTGACGTTCCTGTCCCCGGCCGAGCGGGCGGAGTCGGGCCGGGGCGCGCGGCGGCGGGTGCCGCGTTCGTCCCACGGCCGGTTCGAGCCGGGGCCGGAGCGGCCCGACCCGGTCGAGGTGGTGGAGCGCCAGTCGGCCACCCGGGTACAGGAGTTGGTACCGGTCCGCTACGGCCGGATGCTGGAGTCCCCGTTCCGCTTCTACCGGGGCGCCGCGGCGATCATGGCCGCCGATCTCGGGGCCGCCGCGGACACCGGGCTGTGGGTGCAGCTGTGCGGGGACGCCCATCTGCTGAACTTCCGGCTGCTGGCCTCGCCGGAGCGCCATCTGGTCTTCGACATCAACGACTTCGACGAGACCCTGGCCGGGCCGTTCGAGTGGGACGTCAAGCGGCTGGCGGCCAGTTTCGCCATCGCGGGCCGTGCCAACGGCTTCTCCACCGCGGAGCAGAACGGCGCGGTGGAGACGTGCGTACGCGCCTACCGGCGGCGGATGCGGGAGTTCGCCGGCATGCGCACCCTGGACATCTGGTACGCGCAGGACGACGCCGACCACATGCGGGAGCTGATGGCCGCTTCGATGTCCAAGGAGGCCAGGCGCCGCACCGCCGAGGCCACGGCGAAGGCCCGCACCCGCACCCACCTCCAAGCCTTCGCGAAGCTCACCGGGACCACGGCCGAGGGGCGGCGGATCACGGCGGACCCACCGCTGATCACCCCGCTGCGGGATCTGGTTTCCGACTCCTCGCCCGACCAGGAGAAGGAACTGCTCACCGTCCTGGAGGGCTATGCGAGCAGTCTGTCGTCCGAGCGCCGTCACCTGTTGCGCCGCTACCGGCTGGTGGACATCGCCCGCAAGGTGGTGGGGGTCGGCAGCGTCGGCACCCGCTGCTGGATCGTGCTGCTGCTCGGCCGGGACGACGACGATCCCCTGCTGCTCCAGGCCAAGGAGGCACAGCATTCGGTGCTCGCCGCGCACACCGGCGGGGACAGCTACGACAACCAGGGCCGCCGCGTGGTGGCGGGACAGCGGCTGATCCAGACGACCAGTGACATCCTCCTGGGCTGGACGCACGCCCTCGGCCTCGACGGACACGAGCGGGACTTCTACGTACGCCAGCTGCGGGACTGGAAGGGCATCGCGCGTGCGGACACCATGGACCCGGCCATGCTCCGCCTGTTCGGGCGGTTGTGCGGGGCGAGCCTGGCTCGGGCCCACGCCCGCTCGGGCGACGCCGTCGCCATCGCGGCGTACCTGGGCCGCGGCGACCGGTTCGACCGCGCGCTCATCTCCTTCGCCCAGGCGTACGCCGATCAGAACGAGCGTGACCACGCGGCACTGGGCGCGGCCGCCCGCTCCGGCAGGATTCCCACGGCGGCCCTGTGACCCGGCGGCCCTGTGACCCGGCGGCTCTGTGACCCGGCGGTCCTGTTACCCCGCGCGCTCCGGCACGCTCACTCCGGCAGCTGGCGCATCTCCACGACCCTGAGACCCAGCGACTGGAAGCGGGTGAGCAAGCCGTACAGGTGGGCCTCGTCGATGACGGAACCGAACAGGACCGTCTGACCGGACATCACCACGTGATCCAGCTCGGGGAAGACCTTGGCCAGCGTCTCCGACATGTGTCCGTCGACGCGGATCTCGTAGCGCATGAGCTGCTCTCCCGCGGGCGGCGTGGGGCGGGCCGTGCACGCCCTCCCTTGCGATGTTCCGCCCTGGCGGGCCGTCCGCCCTCACCCGGCGCAGGTGAACCTGCGTCGCGCCTCATTCCTTCAAGACGATCTTGAGGAGGACGATCAGCAGACCCAGCAGCAGGTTCACCGCGGCGGAGACGGCCATCTGACTCCAGGAGGCGCCGGCCCGGGCCGCCGCGGCCATCGACCAGCCGACCTGGCCCGCCACCGCCACGGAGAGCGCCAGCCACAGGGTGCCGGGCATGTCCAGGGGCAGCAGCGCGCTGATCGCCACGGCGACGGCGGGCGGGACGGCGGCCTCCAGGATCGGCCACTCCTCACGGCACACCTGCAGCACGGCCCGGCGGCCCACGGCCCCCTGCGCCAGACGCGCCCCGAACAGCTGCGCGTGCACATGCGCGAGCCAGAACACCGCTCCGGTCATCAGCAGCAGCGCCACGAGTTCCACCCGGGGCAGCGAACCCAGGGTTCCGACGCCGATCACCACGGAGGCGGCGAGCATGGAGCCGTAGACGCCGCCGGTGTAGTCGGCTCGGGACCGCCCCGAACCAGAGGTCGTGGTCGGGGCCGCTGTCACAGGAGCCGCCGTTCGCGTGCCCGGCGGACGGCGTCGCCGCGCCGGGTGACCGCGAGCTTGCGGTAGATGCTCTTGAGGTGGGTTTTCACGGTGTTCACCGACACATGGAGGTCGGCGGCGATCTCCTCCGTCGATCTCATCTCGGCCAGGCGCCGCAGGACGTCACGCTCGCGGGCGCTCAGCTCCTCGACGGCGAGCTCCGGGGGCTCGTCAGATGCGGTGGGGCCGGGGGCGCGGTAGCGGCCGAGGCCCGTGAGGAGCCAGCCGGTGGCCAGTTCCCGCGGCCGGCCGGTGCTCAGCAGCGGACGGATCCAGGGGCCGGCTTCCAGGAACGGGCGGCGCAGCTGCTCGCGCCGGCCGTCCAGGAGGGCCCGGGCGACCAGGCGGCGGGCGGTGGCCGCGTCCCCGGTGTCGAGGGCGGCCCGGGCGCGTACGAGCGTGGCGCGGACGGTCACCGCCGGGCCGGGCCGGTCGTCCTCCGGCAGGCTGTCGAGCAGGTCGAGCGCACCTTCGGGGTGACCCGACGCGAGCCGGACGCGGGCCGCCTCGACCGCGCACGCCCTCCGGTGGTGCGCCACCCTCTCCACGGCCCGGCGGGCCTGCTCGGGGTGCCCCTGGGCCAGATGGGCGGCGGACGCGAGCAGGGCGGCGTGGTCCTGTGCCCAGGGTGAGCTCACGGCCGCCGGGACGGTCGCCTCCGCCGCCGCCAGCGCGGCCCGGGCGTCCCCCGGGCGAGGAACAGCCGCCCTCGGGTGAGGGTCCGGCCGGCCCGCACCACCGGGTCGTCGACGAGCGGGTGGGAGGCGGCCGCTTCGTCGAGGAGCGCCTGCGCCTCGTCGAGTTCGTCGCGGTCGATGAGGACGGCGGCCAGGACCAGCGGGCCGATGCCGGACCGGGAGTGCCGCGGGAGGCTGTACCGCTCCGCCTGGCCGGCGGCCGCGAGGGCCTTGTGCTCGGCCGGGCCGGGCCAGCCGCCCAGGTGGTCGATCAATGCCAGGTGGCCGAGGGCCTCCCACCGGGGCAGCGCCGTGGCCGCTCCGTCGGGGGCTGCGGCCACCGCCGACAGGGCGGTCCGGGCGTCGGCGAACCTACCGGCCCACAGGCGGGCGGAGCCCAGGTGGGTGAGCAGGAGGGCGGTGAGTTCCGGGTGCTCGTCGAGGAGTTCCCCGGGGACCTCCCGCTGGAGGTGCCTCGCCTGCTCGGCGGCACGCTCCGCTCTGTCCGGGGAGCCGGTCAGCCGCGCCGCCAGGGCTTCCAGGAGGGCCCAGCTGAGCCGCACCGGGGCGGCCGCACCGGTTCCGTCCCGGCCCAGTGCCTCCTCGGCCTGGCGCAGATGGGCCAGGCCGTGCTCGAGATCGCGCCGGTCCAGCTCACGGGCGGCGCGCACGAGGTCCGGTGCCGGGCCCCTGGCCTCGGGGCTCATCCGTGCGAACAGGGCGGACAGCTCTTCGGAGCGCAGCCCGGTGAAGAGCTGCCCGATCGCGAGATCGTCGACCACGACTCGAGCGGTGAACTCCCAGTCGTCCGCCGCGGCCCCCTGCGCGAGCGCGTCGGGCAGGGCTCCGGATCGCCTCAGCCACTGGGCGGCCCGGCCGCGCAGCTCCGGCTCCAGGCCGGGGAAGCGCTCCCTCAGGTGGGCCCGGAGGATCTCCGCGAACAGGGGGTGCAGGCTGTACCAGGAGTGTCCGAGGTAGTGGAGGAACGCGTTCTCGCGCTGCAGTGCGGCCAGGATCGGTTCCGCGTCGGTGCGCAGCGTCAGCGCGTTCACCAGGTCGGGGCAGCAGCGGTCCAGGACGCTGATGCGCAGCAGCAGGTCCTGCGTGCCGGGTGTCTGCCGGTCGAGCACCTCTGCCAGCAGGAAGTCGGCCACCGCGCTGTGGTCGGCTTCGAACTGCTTCAGATAGGTGTGCGGGTCCGTGCCCTGCCGGGCGGCCAGGGCGCACAGCCGGAGCCCCGCGGCCCAGCCCCGGGTGCGTTCCACCAGGGCCTGTACGGCGCCGGCCCGCAGGTGCAGTCCGTGCCGCGACAGCAGTTCGTGGGCCTCCTCTGAGGTGAAGGCCAGTTCGGCGTTGCGGATCTCCGTGATCTCGCCCGACGCCCGGTACCGGTGCAGCGGCAGCAGGGGTTCCGTGCGGGAGACGAGGACCAGGCGCATGCCCCGGCCGGCGTGGTGCAGGACGAACTGCAACTGCTCCGCGATCTCGGGGAGGTCACCCGGTCGAACTCGTCGAGCACGACGACGGTGGTGTGGTCCCGGCGCTCCAGGCCGGCGGCCAGACGGGTCAGCGTCCGCTGGTCCACATGGGCCGCCTCCGCCGGGCAGCCGACGTCGCCCGTCACCGGTACGCCCGCGGCGCGCAGTGCCTCCAGCAGATACGCCCAGAAGATCCCGGGGGCCTGGTCGGCGATGTCGGCCGTGAGCCAGGCGACCGGTTCCGTGAGGCCGGCGGCCCAGTCGGCGACCAGGAGGGTCTTTCCGGCCCCGGCCGCCCCGTTGACCAGCGTCAGCGGTGTCTCGAGAGCCTGGTCGAGGTGCCGGACCAGCCGGGCGCGGCGCAGGAACGTGGCCGGCCGCTTCGGCAGCGCGAGCCGGGTGCGCAGCAGCGGATCGCCCGTGGGGTCGACGCCCTCGGACGCCGGTTCCGCACCGGTCTCCTCGGTCACGGCCATGGAGCCCACCTTGTTCGCCGTCCGACGGATCACAAGCAGCGCTCGTGCCACCCAGGATCTCAAGCTTCACCCCCTGCGCACGCCCACGGCCGGGCCGTGACCGGCCTCGGCGGCCGCCGCGCAACCACCCGCGACGGGCGATGCGCCCGCGGCGAGGCCGGGGTTCGCTGAGGTCCACGCGCACCACCTACGCAGCCGTGCGGTACGGCCCGGGCGGCTCGGAACGGGGGTATCGACCATGTGCCGCTGGCTCGCCTACTCGGGCACGCCCGTGCTGCTCGACGACGTCCTCTACCGGCCGCAGCACTCGCTGATCGACCAGAGCCTGCACGCGCGGATGGGTGTCGAGACCACCAACGGCGACGGATTCGGGATCGGCTGGTACGCGTGGCATCTGCGGACGCCCGCCGTCATCCGGGACACCGGTCCGGCCTGGAGCAACCGCAATCTGCGGGAGATCGCCGACCACGTCCGTTCGTCACTGTTCTTCGCCCATGTGCGCGCCTCCACCGGGACGGCCGTGCAGCAGACGAACTGCCATCCCTTCCGCCACGGACGCTGGCTGTGGATGCACAACGGGGCGATCGCCGGGTTCCACGATCTGCGCCGGGACCTCATGCTGACCGTGGACCCGGCGCTGTTCCCGGCGCTGGAGGGCACGACGGACTCCGAGGTGATGTTCCACGTGGCCCTCACCTTCGGGCTGGACGGCGATCCACCGGGCGCGGTGGCCCGGATGGCGGGGCTCGTCGAGCAGCTGGGGCACGAGCACGGGGTGCCGCGGCCGCTCCAGATGACGGTGGCGGTGACCGACGGCGAACGGGTGTGGTTCTTCCGGTACTCCAGCGGCGGGGCCTCGCGGTCGCTGTACTACAGCAGCCGGGTGGACGACGTGCGTGCCCTCCACCCCGACCTCGCCTTCCTGCGGCACGTCTCCGAGGAGACCCGGCTGGTGGTGTCGGAGCCGCTGGGCGATCTGCCCGGGGTCTGGAACGCCGTACCGGAGAGCAGCTACGGCGTCGTCCAGCCGGGCCGGGACCTGCTGCGGCACTTCGAGCCCGAGCCGGTCTGAGTGCGCGGCCGCCTCAGCGGAGCTGTGCGGCGAACACCTCGTACGCCGGCGCGTCGAAGAGGACGAACCGGACCGTCTCGACGTCGGTCCGCGCCGTGCGGACCGTGTCCACCGCGACAGCCGCGGCCTGCTCCATCGGGTAGCCGTAGATGCCGGTGGAGATCGCCGGGAAGGAGACCGTACGGGCGCCGAGTTCGTCGGCGACGCGGAGGGACTCGCGGTAGCAGGAGGCGAGCAGGCCGGAGCGGTCCTCGGTCGCGCTGTACACGGGGCCGACCGTGTGGATCACCCAGCGGGCGTCCAGGTCGCCCGCGGTGGTGGCGACGGCCTGCCCGGTCTGCAGGCCCTTGCCGTAGTGAGAGGCGCGGAGCTTTCGGCAGTCCTCGAGGATCGCGGGGCCGCCGCGCCGGTGGATCGCGCCGTCGACCCCTCCCCCGCCCAGCAGTGAGGAGTTGGCCGCGTTGACGATGGCGTCGACGCTCTCGCGGGTGATGTCCCCCTGGACGGGTTCGATGGTGGTCATGACTGCCGCAGTCGCCTCCATACGGCCTTCGCCGCGTTGTGCCCCGACATGCCGTGCACCCCCGGGCCGGGCGGGGTCGCCGACGAGCAGATGAAGACGGCCGGGTGAGGGGTGTGGTACGGGAACGGGGTCACCTTGGGCCGCAGCAGGAGCTGGAGTCCGGAGACCGCGCCCGAGGCGATGTCGCCGCCGACGTAGTTGGCGTTGCGGGCGGCGAGTTCGGGCGGGCCGGCGGTGGCGCGGGCCAGGACACGGTCGCGGAAACCCGGGGCGAAGCGCTCCAGTTGGCGCTCGACGGCGTCGGTGAGGTCGCCGGTCCAGCCGTGCGGGACGTGGCCGTAGGCCCAGAAGACGTGCTTGCCCGCGGGGGCCCGGGTGGGGTCGGCGACGCTCGGCTGGACGGTGATCAGGAACGGTTTGTCGGGGGCCCGGCCCTCCCGGGACGCCGCGCGCAGCGCGCTGCCGATCTCCGCGCTGTTCGCGCCGATCTGGACCGTGCCGGCGACGCGGGCCTCCTTCGCGGTCCACGGCACGGGCCCGTCCAGCGCGTAGTCGATCTTGAAGACGCCCGGGCCGTAACGGTAGTCGGCGTAGTAGTCGCCGAAGCCGGCGATGCGGGCCAGGGCGGTGGGCGAGGTGTCGAAGACGTACGCCCGGGCCGGGGGCAGGTCGTCGAGGCGCTTGACCTCGTAGTCGGTGTGGACGCTGCCGCCGAGGTCGCGCAGATAGGCGGCGAGGGCATCGGAGAGGCTCTGGGAGCCGCCGCGGGCGACGGGCCAGCCGCGGGCGTGCGCCGCGAGGGCGAAGACCAGGCCGATGGCGCCGGTGGCGAAGCCGCCGAGCGGTGCCATGACATGCGCGACGAGCCCGGCGAACAGCGTTCTGGCCGGTTCGTCGCGGAAGCGGCGCATCAGCAGGGTCGACGGCGGCAGGCCGACGAGGCCGAAGCGGGCCAGGGTGACAGGGTCGCGGGGCAGCGCGGTGAGCGGCAGGGACATGAAGTCCCGGGCCAGGGTGTCCCACTTGGGCAGGAAGGGCTCGACGAGCCTGCGGTACGCCCCGGCGTCACGCGGCCCGAGGGAGGCGGCCGTCTCCCCCACCGACCGGGACAGCACGGCCGCCGTGCCGTCCGGGAAGGGATGCGCCATGGGCAGCTCGGCGTGCAGCCACTCCAGGCCGTACCTTTCGAGCGGCAGGGCACGGAACGCCGGTGAGTTGATGCCGAGGGGGTGCGCCGCGGAGCACGGGTCGTGCCGGAAGCCGGGCAGGGTGAGCTCCTCGGTGCGGGCTCCGCCGCCCACGGTGCCCCGGGCCTCGAAGACGGCGACGGAGAAACCGCGGCGGGCCAGCTCCACGGCCGCGGTCAGTCCGTTCGGTCCCGCACCCACTACGACGGCATCGAGCATCGACGGCACCTCTGACCCCTTCGTCAGCCGACGGCCACTGAGGATCAGGATATGCCCGGGGACTGACAGTCACCGGCCGCGGGTGATTTACGGCCCTGAGGACGCCTGGAGAACGGCTGGAGCGGCCGTTCGAGCGACCAGGTGTGTACGGTCGGTGACCGTCACGCTCCCCCCGACAGCAGTCCCGCCACATGCCGGGCCGTGGCCGCGTCGCGGGCCGCGGTGAAGGGGAGGTCGTTGCCGCCGGTGATGCGGAACGGCTCGCCCGTGCGGGTCAGGTGGGTGCCGCCCGCCTCCTCGACCAGGAGCAGCCCGGCGGCGTGGTCCCAGGCGGCTTCCCAGGAGAAAGCCGTGGCGTCCAACTCGCCCCGGGCGATGGCGAGATACTCCAGTCCGGCCGAGCCGCACGGGCGCGGCGCCACACCGTCGGTGCGCAGGCCGATCAGGGCGTGCTTCTGTTCGTCCGTCGTGTAGTCCGGGTGGGAGGTGGCCACGCGGAGGTCCCGGCCGGGCTCCGGCACGCCTGCGAACAGCCGCTCGCCGTCGAGGTAGGCGCCCTTGCCGCGCCGGGCGGTGGCGAACTGCTCGCGGGCGGGCGCGTAGGTCCAGGAGGCGAGCAGGGTGCCGCCGTGCGCCAGCGCGACCAGGGTGCAGAATCCGGCGTCGCCGTGCACGAACTGCCGTGTCCCGTCGACCGGGTCGACGATCCAGACCGGGGCGTCGCCGCATATCGCCTCGTACGACGCCGGGTTGGCGTGGACCGCCTCCTCGCCCACCACGACGGAGCCGGGCAGCAGATCGATCAGAGCGTCGGTCAGGTACAGCTCGGCCTTGCGGTCGGCGTCCGTCACCAGGTCGTGCGGGCCGTTCTTCTCGTCCACCTCGTGCGCGGCGAGGCGGCGCCAGCGCGGCATGATCTCGGTGGCGGCGGCCTTGCGGATCGCCTCCTCGACGTCGGAGGCGTGCTGTGCGAGAAACTCTTCGATGGTTTCGTTGCTGTCGATCACCCCTCCATGACAACACGCGCCACTGACAATGCCCGCATGCCGGGTGCACCCCGGGTGGCATCACGATGAACGATGGACGATGGCGGGTCCGCGCGGGCCGGGCGACGGCGGCCCTGCCTGATCACCGGCCGACCGCGTATCCCTGCATGCCGCGCGGGTTCGCCGCCGCAGACAGGACGCCCGTCTCCGGGTCCCGCGCGACCGCGCACAGCCGGCCCTCCGACCAGGGGCCGCCGACGGTCACCTCGTGGCCGCGCCGCCGCAGCTCCGCGACGACCTCCGGGTCGAAGCGGGACTCCACGGTGACGCTCCCCGGTCGCATGCCGCGCGGGTAGAAGGAGCCGGGGAAGCTGTCGTTGTGCCAGTTCGGGGCGTCGATCGCGCCCTGCAGGTCAAGGCCGCCACGCACCTGGGCGCGCAGCGCGACCGCCAGGAAGAAGTGCAGCTGCCACTGGTCCTGCTGATCCCCGCCCGGGGTGCCGAACGCCATGACGGGCACACCCTCGCGCAGGGCGATCGAGGGCGTCAGCGTGGTGCGGGGGCGGCGGCCCGGGGTGAGGGAGCCCGGCAGGCCCTCCTCCAGCCAGGTCATCTGGAGCCGGGTGCCGAGCGGGAAGCCCAGTTCGGGCACGACGGGGTTGGACTGGAGCCAGCCGCCGCTGGGCGTGGCCGAGATCATGTTGCCCCAGCGGTCGACGACGTCGAGGTGGCAGGTGTCGCCCCGGGTGGTCCCGTCGGCGAGGACCTCCGGTTCGCCCGGCACGGGGGACGCCGGGCTCTTGGCGACGGTCGGTTCGCCGACGCCCAGGGCGTCGTAGCCCTCCTGGGCGGCGGCCGCCACGCGCGCGTGCGCGCACAGCCGCGGGGTGCGTCCGCCGGGGCTGCCGGGTCGCAGATCGTGGTCGGACCGCTCGCCGACGAGGGCCCGCCGGGCCGCGTTGTACTCGTCGGACAGCAGGTCATCGAGCGGCACGTCGGCGGCGTCCCCGTACCAGGCCTCGCGGTCGGCCATGGCGAGTTTGCAGCCCTCGACCAGGAGGTGGACGTAGTCGGCCGAGCCGTAGCGGGGCAGCTCGGGCGGGAGCAGGGCGAGCTGCTGGAGCAGGACCGGGCCCTGGCTCCAGGGGCCCGGCTTGCAGACGGTCCAGCCGTTCCAGTCGTACGTCACCGGCGTCTCGTAGGTCGCGGACCAGGCGGCGAGGTCGGCGGCCGTGAGGGTGCCGGTGTGGTGGGTGCCGCTGGTGTCCAGGGTGGGGCGCGCGGCCTGGTCCACGAGGGCCTCGGCGATGAATCCGGTGCGCCACACCTGCCGCGCGGCTTCGATCCGGGCCTCCCGGTCACCGGCCCCGGCGGTCTCGGCGAGCAGGCGCTTCCAGGTGGCGGCGAGCGCCGGGTTGGCGAAGAGCTCGCCCGGGCGCGGCGCCTTCCCGCCGGGCAGGTACACCTCGGCCGACGAGGTCCACTCCGTCTCGAACAGCTCGCGCACCGTCTCGACGGTCTCCCCGACGCGCTCCACGGGCGCGTGCCCGTGCTCGGCGTACCCGATGGCGTACTTCAGGACGTCGGCGAGGGACTTGGTGCCGTGGTCGCGCAGCAGCAGCATCCAGGCGTCGAACGCTCCGGGTACGGCGGCGGCGAGCGGCCCGGTGCCGGGCACGAGGTCCAGCCCGAGGCCCCGGTAGTGCGCGACGGTCGCCCCGGCGGGTGCGACGCCCTGGCCGCACAGCACCCGTACCTCGCCGCCGGCCGGGGCCAGGAGGATCGGTACCTCGCCGGCCGGGCCGTTGAGGTGCGGCTCCACGACATGCAGCACGAACGCCCCCGCCACGGCGGCGTCGTAGGCGTTGCCGCCGTCCTCCAGAACGGCCATCGCCGACTGCGAGGCGAGCCAGTGGGTGGAGGACACCATGCCGAAGGTGCCCTGAAGGGTCGGGCGGGTGGTGAACATAGAGCCTCTCACCTCGCTGTTTACGTGAACCGGCCCGGGCGATGGGCACTCAGGACGGGTGCTGGGGAGAGTCTGGGGAGTTTGCGCCAGGGACCTCCTCTTCCCGCTCCCCCAGAAGGCTACCGATCGCCCTGCGCCCCTTCTTCTCCGCCTCCGGCATGAAGTGGGCGTAGTGGTCGAGGGTGATGGTCGGCGACGAGTGCCCCAGCGACTTGGCGAGGGTCACGACCGACTCGCCTGCCTCGAGGACTGACGACCTCGTGCACGGTTGGCCGTGGTTGGGCGCTCGGGTGGCTCGTTGAACGGGCATGGTGGGGGCGGGTGCGCGTGAGTTGATCGTGGCGGAGTGCCGGGTCACGGGGCTGTCGTCGGATGTGATCGCTGAACTCGTCGCTGAGGTGGGGCCGTTGTGGCGTGAGCAGCATGAGGCTCGGTTGACCACCATCACCCGCGCCATCGCCGAAGTGCGGCCCCTGCTCGCGCAGCGGGGCTGCACCGCCGCGCCGGGCATCCGCCCGTGCCCGGCAGCTCGGACCGGTCGAGCTCCTGGCCGACGGTTCGTTCATGGAGATCCTCGCGGATGCCGGCCATCAGGGCGTGGGCGCTCAGACCGGCGGACGGGTGGTGACACCGCCCCATCACAGATTCAAGAACAACGCCCCCGCCCGGTACGAGGAGAGGCACGAGCAACAGCGCAAAAGCGCACTCCTCACGGCGCATCCGCGTCGAGCACGGCATCGCACACCTGAAGAACTGGCGGGCCCTTGCCCGCCACCTGGGCCGCCGCGAGCACATGAGCGACATCGTCCAAGCCGTCGCCGGACTCCTCTCACACCAGCAGGCCGCCACTCTCCGCCGCGGCAATCGAGCGTGAGACCGTCAGCACTGCGGGCCCCGACGTGCCACGGCCAACCGTGCACGAGGTCGTTAGGCCGTGTTTCAGGTAGCGGGTGAGTCTTGGGCGGATTGCTCTTCGGCCAGTTCCATACAGCGCAGGCGGGCTGGGGAGAAGTCGTAGGGCATCTTGCCGGTGGCTTCGAACACGCTCATGGAGTCAGCCTTGCGCCTGCCAGAGCCGAGGTCGGCCTCGCCCTCGCCGTCATCGGCGGTGGCAGGGTGCAAAGTGTCCCAGGCGTCGAAGAGGGCATCGTCGTCCTTATCCAGGCCGGACTCCTCGATGACGGCATGCAGGGCGCTCTCGAAGGCGTGCCGCTCGACGGCCACTTGAGCCACCCGTGGATCATCGACGGCGACACTGTCATCGAGTGCCTCCTCGGCGGCGTCGATGCGGTCGGATTCCTCCCGCAGAGTGGGATGCGTGGCCAGGACGACGAAGCGGGTGGCCTGGACGGCCGCGCTGAGCGGGCCGAAGATCCGCTCAGTGACCAGCAGACTCGAACGTCAAGGGCACATCAGCGTGGTGGACGAGGCCGTCGATTCCGGCGCTTACTGGACGTGACAGCTGGGCCAACGGCCTGCCGGAAAGGGATTCCGAACGCAGATCGGCCGCCAACCGAAGCTGACGACCAATCACGGAAGATCGAGGTCAGAAGCCCTTGACGCTCCACTTCTGATCGCCGGACACAGTGGGCCCGATGAACCGCCACAGGGTGAGGTAGACACCCTTGCCCAGGGAACCGCCCTTGGGGGTGACGGCCTTGCCGTGGCTGTTGCTGATGGTGCCGTTGCGCGGGAAGAATTGCTGGGACTCAGCAGCGGAATTGCAGGTCCAGAGTGTGAGGAGCGCCCCGTCGGTCGAGGATGCGTCGCCCTGAGGGGTAAGGCACTTCCCACTCACCTTGTGGACAAGGCGACCGTTCTGAAAGGCCCACCTCTGGCTCTCGGCTCCCGTGCAGTTCCAGACGGTCACGATGGTGCCGTTGGCAGTGCCTTCGCCCTGGGGCGTGGCGCATACGAATCCTGGCTCGGTGAAGTTGGACATCCATCCCCAGCCGCCGACCTCCTTGCCGGCGTCCGGATCGATCGAAAAGACGACGCGGCGCCCCACTCCCGACGTTGCCAGCGCTTCGTTGAGCCCCCACAGCCGACCCGCCTGGGGCGCCCAGGACAGCCCCTGAGTCAGGCTCGGTGCCTGCGTGAGAACGTGCGGGGACTGACCGGGCTGCGCCACATGGATGCACGAGTAGCCGGCAGACCACGTCTCGGGGCAGTCACCGCTCATGTAGAGATTGGTGCCGTCAGACGCGATCCCCTGCACCTGGAACACCGGTGTCGTATAGCCGGCGACTGCGTTGGCGGGCTGAGGGAGAGCCGCGCTCAGCGGCCCAAGGGGCCACCGGTAGATCCTGCCGCCCGCGCCACCACGGTGCTCTGCCGAAATGAGGTGCTGGCTCTGGCCGTCGATACTCAGACTGCTCAGGCAGATCTTGTTGTCGTTGCTGGGGCCGCAGGCACGCGGATCGGTGGTGATGTTCGCGGTCTTGTAGCGGGCGACCATGGGCAGAGCCCAGCGATGGTAGCGAGCTGAGGCGACTCCACCGCTGATTCCGGTGGAGCCGCTTTCGGTAGTACCCATCCTCCAAAGGTGCTTCAGGTCGTACACCTGCAGCTCGATACCGTTGGCTACGAACAATTTGCTCCCGGACCACGCGATCCCGTCTGCGTGAGATTTGTAGCGAAGCTCCGTGAACCCGCCGGCCTCTGTCTCTGTGGGCTCGACCAGCGCGATATGCCCGTAGCGGACCTGGTCACCCGTGGATTCGGCAATCGAGATCCGCGAGTACTGCTCGTTGGCCTGGCCGTTGGCGTACTTGCCGAAGTACCAGGAGGCCGCGTACAGGTGCCTGCCGTCATACAGGCCGCCGGCGCTTGCTGCGTGCGACCCGGTGAAGCCCTGCGGCATCCAGCCGCCGGCTGGGTCCGCATAGCCAGTTGTGTCGTCGGCTTCGTTCCAGCAGAAGCCGTCGTATCTCAGGGCGCCGTTCAGCCCTGTGTTGTGGCACAGGGCTGGACGCCCTGTGCGCGCAGTCAGAACCTCGGCGACGGGTACGTCTTTTGCGGCGGAGAGAGCCGGATTCGCCTCGGCGGATGCTATTGCCTTGGTGAAGTTGTTGACGGGGGTCAAGGTGGCGCCGGCCGTACTGATGGGGGCGACTTCCGCGGCTACAGCCTGCTGAGGAAACGCCAGCAGGGAAGCGACCAGTGCCACGCCGAGCCCCAAGGCAACGCGGCTTCTTCGTGCGAACGCAGATTTCATAGCCGAAGAGTAATCAGAGTCCGTGCCTACAGTGGGCGTTCGATGTTATTGCTCTGACCGCTTCAATACGCTCGGGCGCATTTATCGCCAATGCGCACGGCCTGAAGCACCTGAAGTCTCCCGGTTGGCAGGCAACTTTTAGGTCATTTCAGGCCATGCGTGTTGGCGATAAACACGCCAAGTCGGCCGCTTGCCGCAGTCTGGGCAAACAGACGCGAAGGACGCCTTCGTCATCGCCGATCGGGCCCGCATGCGCAAGGACCTGGGCGTGCTGCGGCCCGGCGATGAAAGCCGTCGCCCTCAAGATCCTGGTCAGGCGGCGCCGCACCGATCTCGTCAACGACCGCACCCGCCAGATCAACGCCGGTTCATGCTGGGCAAATACCGAAACCCCACGAACTGTCAGGCCATGCCCTGCTCAGAAATAGCCACTCAGGATCGGATCTCGATGGCGAGTGTCCGTTGAGGGAATCCCTCTTGACGAACGAACTGGTTGTCATGGATCTCGTGCAGGAGCGCGGCGTCCCGCTCGTCCGCCGGCGGCGATCCGGGCGAAGGGCTCCTCGCGAGGGCCGGCGAGCACATCGATCGTCGATCCACCGGGCCCACAGGACATCGATCGGATTCCGGGGCCCCGCGGTCACGGCCCGAGTCGCGAGACGACGCCGCGCTGTGACGGGACGAGAACGATCCGGCCGCGGACGCCGCCCTTGGCCATCGCCTGGTAGGCACCGGCTGCTTCGTCGAGCGGCGCGACGGCGTGGACGCGAGCCGGCAGTTCGCCCGTCGCCACCCGTGCGAGCAATCGGGCGAGAAGCGCACCGTCGGGATGGGCGAACACGACCTCGACGGCGATGCCGCGCTCCCCGGGAAGCCGCGAGGCCGGCTGCACGCCGACGAAACGGCCACCGTCGCGCACCGCCCGTAGGGCGTGCTCCTGCAGGGCTCCGGCGTCGGCAACGGCATCCCAGCCCTGCCCGGGATCGGTGGCGATGTCGGCGCCGAGGCCCCGGACGAACGGCTCGTCGTCCGCTCGGGCCATACCGGTCACCTGCCGGCCGCGGTCCTGGGCGAGTACGGCGACGTGCGCGCCCACCACCCCGGCAGCGCCGGTCACCAGCAAGCGCCGAGCCTCGCTCGACACCTCACCGAGGAGGTCGACGAGCTGGGCTGCGGCGGTGGCGTTGAGCGGCACCGTCGCCGCCTCGACCAGGTCCATGCCGTCCGGAACGACGGCGACATGCGCGGCGGAGACGTGGAGGTGCTCGGCATGGGATCCGTGGTCGCGGTCGAAACCGTCGATGAACCCGGCAACACGGGTGCCGACCTGCAGCTCGACGCCGGGTCCGGAGTCATCGACGGTGCCGGCGAAGTCCCAGCCGAGACCGGTGTAGTCCGGCTGGTGGACCAATCCGAGCCGGTGAAAGACGCCCCCGGCCACCCCCAGGTCGACCGGGTTGATCGCTGCGGCGGCAATCTACGCGGATCCGCGCCGGCCCCGGCTCAGCCACCGGGACGTCGACGGTCTCGATCGACTGGGGCCCGGACGGTACACAAAGGCGTGCAGTGAGCGGACCTCATGGGGATACGCCACGGTACGGAACCCGACCGGCATCGTCCCGTCACCGAGCATCGAAGAGACAGCCCCTGGGGCGTGTCCGCAACGTCCCGTCGTCCGCCCGGAGGGCGGGCCTCGCGATCGGCCGGTCCCGCGGTGGGCTGCCCACGAAGATCCACCTGGCCTGCGACGGCCGGGGGCTGCCGACTGGCCTTCACCGTCACCGCGGGACTCGTCGACATCTGACCTCTCACCGGGCCTCGGACGTGGCACCGGGAGCCGGAGCCCTTGGGTCCGGAACTCCCTCCCCGTCGTTGCCCCCGACCGGGCGACGTCAATCACAGTCATCGGCTCGGCCGACTCCCCGCCTCCGAAAAACCCGCAGGTAAAAGCCCTCATGTCCTGAGGTTATGGATCTCCGTCCTGTCAGGCATTGGACGCATGCCACGCAGCGTCACAGTCTGGGAACCAGCCCCGGTTCCCGACTTCTGAGGAGTAATCATGGGCACAGAGAGGAGCACCGTCGACGGTGTCATCCGGACGAGCGCGCGCGGCCACGCCGTCCTCAACAGTCCGCGTCTGAACCGGGGTACGGCCTTCACCTTGCGCGAGCGGCAGGAGCTCGGGCTGGCCGGCCTGGTGCCGCCGCAGGTCCTGACACAGGACCAGCAGGCCGCCCGCGCCTACACGCAGTTCCGGTCCCAGCCCGACGAACTCGCCAAGAACGTCTATCTGACGGCACTGCGCGACCGCAACGAGGTGCTCTTCCACCGGCTCCTCGGTGACCATCTCGCCGAGATGCTGCCGATCGTGTACACCCCGACCGTCGGTACGGCGATCGAGCGCTACAGCTACGAGTACCGCCGCCCGCGCGGCGTGTACCTCTCGGTCGACGACCCCGACGCCATCGAGCACTCCCTGCGCGCCTCCGGGCTGGGCGCCGACGACGTCGACCTGATCGTGGCGACGGACGGCGAGGCGATCCTCGGCATCGGCGACTGGGGGGTGGGCGGCATCGACATCGCGGTGGGCAAGCTCGCCGTCTACACGGCCGCCGCCGGGGTGGATCCGGCCCGCACCCTGGCGGTGATGCTGGACGTCGGCACCGACCGGCAGGAACTGCTGGACGACCCGCTGTACCTGGGCAACCGGCACCCGCGCGCGGACCGGGACAGCTACGACGCCTTCGTCGACGCCTACGTCGCCGCGGCCACGGACCTGTTCCCCGACGCCCTGCTGCACTGGGAGGACTTCGGCTCGTCCAACGCCCGCCGCATCCTGGACCGTTACCGCGAGAAGACACTCACCTTCAACGACGACATCCAGGGCACCGGCGCGGTCAATCTGGCCGCCGTGCTCTCCGGCGTGCGCGCCGGCGGTGCCGCCCTGCGCGACCACCGGGTGGTGCTCTTCGGCGCCGGTACCGCCGGCGTCGGGATCGCCGAGCAGCTCCGCGACGCGATGATCGCCGACGGGCTGACGCCGCGGGAGGCCGCGGAGCGCATCTGGGCCGTCGACCGCCACGGCCTGCTGACCGAGGGCCAGCAGGGGCTGCGGGACTTCCAGCTGCCCTTCGCCCGTGGCCGCGCCGAGGTGGCCGGCTGGCGTCACGACGAGAACCTCGGTGGCGTGCCGCTGGCCGAGGTCGTCGACCGGGTGCGCCCGAGCGTCCTGATCGGCACCTCGGGGCAGGGCGGCGCCTTCACCGAGGACATCGTCCGCTCCATGGCCGCGCACACCGGCCGTCCGGTCATCCTGCCCCTGTCCAACCCCACGCGACTCGCCGAGGCCGTCCCCGCCGATCTGCTCGCCTGGACCGGTGGCCGGGCCCTGATCGCCACCGGCAGCCCCTTCGAGCCGGTGGAGACGGACGGCGTCACCCACCACATCGGGCAGGCCAACAACGCGCTGGTCTTCCCCGGCCTGGGGCTCGGCACCGCAGTCTCCCGGGCCGAGCGGATCACCGACGGCATGCTGGTGGCCGCGGCCCGCGCCATAGCGGACCAGACCGACCCCGCGGCGCCTGGCGCGCCGATCCTGCCCCCGATCGACCGGCTGCGCGACACCTCCGTGGCGGTGGCCGTGGCCGTGGCCCGGGCCGCGACCGCCGACGGCGTCGCCCGGGAGAGCGCCGACGACACGATCGAGGAACGCGTCCGCGCGGCCATGTGGCATCCGGTGTACCCGCCGATCGAGGCCGTCTGACGGGCCTGTGCCCGGGTATCACTCCCCACCCCCCAAGGGGGCACCGACCTGACTCACTCGGCTCTCTGACGTACCGTCACCGGCCCGCACGGTCGCGCCCCCGCCTTGCTTCAAAGGATTGACGCAGTCATGTCTTTCGCCGAGATCTTCACCGTCGTGGTACCGGTCTTCCTCCTCATCCTGGTCGGCTACGGCACCGGCCGCCGGGCGCTCTTCGACGCGGGCGGCGCTCAGGCACTGCGCGAGCTGACCATGCAACTCGCGCTCCCCGCCGCCCTGCTGCTGAGTATCTGGCAGACGCCACGGCACGTGCTGGTCGAGCAACTGCCCCTGGTGGGCCTGCTGGCGTTCGGGTTTCTCGCCGTGTACGCCGTCCTGGTGGGCGTTCTGCGCCTCGCGGCCCGCCGGCCGCTGAGGCGGGCGGCACTGTTCGCGCTGGCGTGCGTCCAGCCGCAGTACGCCTTCATGGGCACGTCCATCCTGGGGGCCTGTTCGGGACCGCTCAGGCCGCCGTGCCGATCGCCGTCGCGGGCATCATCGTCAACGTCGTTCTCGACCCGGTCGTCCTGATCCTCCTCGGCATGCCGGAACAGACGGGGCCCCGGACGGTCACCGCCGGGGCGGCGGCCCCCGCTCGGCGGCCCGCCCTGGCCACCGTCGGCGGGGGTGCGTCCGAGGCGGCCGCCCCGCCGCCCGCCGCCGAGGCCGGGTCGCCCGGCCCGCGCCCCTCCGTGCTACGCACCGTCGGGCACGCGCTGCGCGAGCCGTTCTGCTGGGGCCCCGTCCTGGGCCTGGTGCTGTCGGTCGCCGGGGCCGGTGTGCCGGAGATCGCCGACTCCGCGCTGAGCCTGCTCGCGGGCGCCGCCTCGGCGACGGCTCTGCTGTACGTCGGTGTCTCCGTCGCCCGGATCGGCCGGCCCGCGCTGTCCCCCACGGTGTGGGCGGTCTCGCTCACCAGCGTGGTCGTGCTGCCCCTGCTCGTCTACGGGACGGGGCTGCTCCTGGCCTCCGAGGCCGTCGCCGCGCAGGCCGCGCTGATTCTCGCGTTCCCCGTCTCGCCCGTCCCCCTGATGTTCGCCGCCCGGCACGGCTCGGCCGAGGACGTGCGGACCATCGGCTCCGCCGTCGTGGTGAGCCTGCTCCTCTCCTTCGCCACCCTGCCCCTGCTCATCGAGCTGGTCGGCTGACCGCGGCCGGGCCGGCACTGCCGGGGCCACGCCCCGTGCGCTCCGCACCCGCCCTCCGGTCGGCCACCCCGAAAGGACACGGCCTCATGACACCAGCAGACTCGCGACCGGACCGTCCGCGCCGCCCGTCGCGCCCGTGGTGGCCGCGCTCCGTTCTCGGCCGCCTGCCCGGCTCCCTGCCTTGGGCGGCGGCTGCGCGCGGGGCCGTCGCGCTCGCGCTGCCCCTGCTCGCCGGGCTCGCCACCGGGTGGGTCGTGCTCTCGGCGATCGCCGCCATCGGCGCCCTGTGGGGGGTGAGCCAGGACGGTTCCGATCCGTACCGGGTCCGGGTGCGCCGGCTGGGCTGGACCGGGGTGTCCAGCGCGCTCGGCCTGCTCGCCGGTGAAGTCGCCCTGCGCAGCGGGGAGCCGGCGGCGGTGGCGGGGTGTCTGGTGGCGGCCGCGCTCGTGGCGGGCGGGGTCGGCCTGCACGGGCGGATCGCGTCCGTGTCGGGCATGCACCTGCTGCTCGGTGTCACGATCGGCAGTGGTATCCCCGTGCCGGGGCCGTGGTGGCAGCCGCCGCTGGCGCTGCTCGCCGGTGTCGTCCTCGTCCTCGTACTGTCCGCGGCCCCGTGGCTGTGGCGCCGGCACCAGGTCGAACGGGACGCCGTGCTCGCCGTGTACCGGAGCGCGGGCGAGGCCCTGGCCGCGGCGGGTACCGATGCCGCCGAGCAGGCCCGTCTGCGGATGACGCTGGCGCTGAACCACGCCCACGAGGTGATGGCCCCGCATCTCGCCCCGCACGGGCGGCGGCGGGACGAAACCGGGGACCTGGTCAGGGCGTTCCACTACGCCGTGCGGCTGGGCGAGGCCGTGACGGCGGTGGTGTGGGAGGGCCGTGCGCTTCCGCCCGCCCTGATCGACGTACCGCGGCACCTGGCCGGACGTCTGCTGCCGGGACGCCTCGCGGCCCCGCAGGATCGCGCGGCGCGGCCCGCACCGGTGACCGGCTCGCCGGGCACGCGCGCCCTGGCCGAACTGACCACCGCCGTCGACGGTGAACCGGACGGGGCCGACCTGGAGTTGCGCCTGCCGGCGCACGAGGGACCCGGACGGGCGGCGCGTCTGCGGTACGCCCTGCTGCTGGCCGGGTGCGTGCTCGCCGCCCATGTGCTCGGGGAGGTGCTGCACCGCCCTCGCGGCTACTGGCTGCCCATGACGGTGGCCTTCGTCTACAAGCCCGATTTCGGCCCGCTGTTCCCCCGTGCACTGCACCGGTGCGTCGGCACGATCGTCGGGGTGGCCGCCATCGGGGCGGTGTCCGCGGCGGCCACCGGTACGTACGCCGTGGTGGGCGTCGTGGCCGTGTTCGGCGCGCTCATGGCCATCGGGGTGCGGCACCACTACGCGCTCGCCACGCTGGGGCTGACCGCCGTCGTGTTCGTGCTGCTCGACCTGCTGGGCGATCATCGTCCGCTGTACGGCACGCGCGTGGTGGACACGGCGCTGGCGTCCGCGCTGGTGCTCGTCGCGCACTTCGCCGTGTGGCCGGACTCCTCCGCCCACCGAGCCGAGGCACAGACCGAGGCCGCCGTCGCCGCCGCCCGGCGCTACCGCGACGCCGCGCCGGAAGCGGGCCCGGTCCAGCGGCAGTCACTGCGCCGTACCGCCTACCACCAACTGTCCGAGGCGCGACGGACGGTAGCTCACGCCCGGCGGGAACCGGCCCGCCGCGGGCGGCCGCTGCCCGACTGGGAGAGCGCGATCACCGCGTCCGAACAACTCTGTGACCAGGTGACCGGGCACGTGGTCGCGGGTGCGGCGAGTCCGGTCCGGTAATCGGCGGGGGAAGAATGGCCCCATGGATCTTCAGGTGCTGCGTTCCTTCCAGTCCGTCGCGGAGGGAACGACGGTGACCGACGCCGCGACGGACGCCGGTGTCACCCAGCCCGCCCTGTCCCGCGCCCTGGCCCGGCTGGAGGACGAGGTCGGCGCCGAACTCCTCCAGCGCGTCGGGCGCGTGCTGCGCCTCACCCCGGCGGGGCGGGTGTTCAAGGAGTACGTCGACGGAGTGCTCGACAACTACGACCGGGGCCGGCGGGCCGTGGCCGAGATGGTCCACCCCGACTCGGGCGTGGTGTCGCTGGCCTTCCTGCACACCCTGGGCACCTGGCTGGTCCCCCGGCTCGTCACCGAATTCCGGCGGACCTTCCCGCAGGCTCAGTTCGAACTGCACCAGGACGGCGAGATGGGCCTGACCCGGCACCTCCTCGACACGACCGCGGATCTGGTCATCACCAGCAGCGACCCCGGCCACCCCCTCGTCACGTGGCGGCGCCTGCTGGTGGAGCCGCTGCGGCTGGCCGTCCCGTCCCGGCACCGGCTGGCCAGGCGCCGCCGGATCCGCCTGGCCGAAGTGGCGGAGGAGCGGTTCATCCTGCTCAAGCAGGGATACGGGCTGCGTGACATCACCGCGGAGCTGTGTCGCGAGGCAGGCTTCACACCGGTCATCGCCTTCGAGGGCGAGGAGGTGGAGACCCTGCGCGGTCTGGTCGCCGCGGGCCTGGGGGTGTCCCTGATCCCGTCGTCTCCGGACATCACGGCGGCTTCCGAGTCCCCGATCCGGTACCTGGACATCACCGACGTTCGGGGCGCCCGGGACATCGGCATCGCCTGGCTGAGCTCCCGCGTGGTGCCGCCGATCACCCGGCACTTCCTCGACCACGCGCTGCGGACGTCGGCGGCCGGGGAGTGATGTCCCATCCTGCCGTGGGACGTTGAGGTATGTCCGGGATCGTCCCTGACGACGACGACAGAGTGCGCCGGGCGCAGCGCGACCGCGCCGACACGCACGGTGTTCCGGAGACTTGTGCGGGAGCCCGCACTTCCGCACCACAGGGACGCGTGTGACACTGGCGTCCCGTCCCGCCGTGCGGGCCCGCTCCGCACCGTCCGTCCCCCACAGAAGGGCGCCGTGCGTTCCCTACCTCTGCCCCTGGCCCTGACCGCACGTCTGTCGCCGGTGGTCGTGCTCGCGACCATGGGCTGGGCTCTGTCGTCCGGTCCGCTCGCCACGCCGCAGGCCGCCGAGCACACCTCGGCCGAAGAGAAGACCGAGACCCAGTCCGCGTCCGGCCCGTCGACGGAGACGGTGTCGAAGGCGTACTCGGCCGCGCCGGCGCCGTGCGAGAGCGTCGCCAAGAAGACGGTCGAGTCGCTGGTGCCGGGTGCCAAGACGGCCGGCAAGGAGATCCCGTCCTCGGACTCGGACCTGCGCCGCACCTGCTCCTGGAACGCGCTCGACGGTTACGACTACCGCTGGCTCGACGTGTCCTACGAGGTGCTGGAGTCGGACGAGGCGGCGCAAAAGGCCTACAAGAAGCACACCGAGGAGAAGAGCGGCGGCGGCGCCGTACCCGGCCTCGGCGACAGCGCGTACTCCATCGTCAACCTCACCACCGAGGACAAGCAGGAGACCCGCGAGGGCCAGGTGTTCGTCAGCGCCTCCAACGCGCTGGTGACCATCACGTACAACGGCAGCGACTTCGAGTCGAAGAAGGCGCCCGGTACGGACACGATCAACAAGGGCGCCATCAAGGCCGCCAAGGAAGCGGTGGCCGCGCTGGAGAGCGACAAGGACTGAGCGCTCTCCAGCGCGCCGGCCTTCCTCGTCCTCAGGCGGTGCTCCGGCCGCGCGAGGCCATCAGCACCAGGTACAGCACCATCGACGTGCCCAGGCCCACCGCCCAGCCGTAGTCGGCCAGCTCGGCCAGCGCCGGGATCGGGCGGCCGTCGATCAGCGGCTTGAAGCTCGCGCCGCCGACGGCGAGGACGCCCCCGACCGCGAACGCGACGACGGCCCGCCAGTTCCAGCCGCCCGCGTACCAGTAGCGGCCGCCGGGACGGTACAGGTCGGCCAGGTCCAGCCGGGCGCGGCGCAGGATCCAGTAGTCGGCGATGAGGATGCCCGCGACGGTGCCGAGCAGTCCGCCGACCAGTCCGAGCCAGGTGAAGATGTAGCCCTGCGGGTCGGAGTACAGCTTCCACGGGAAGATCAGCACACCGAGGACGCAGGTGGCGAGGGCGCCGGCCCGGAAACTGATCCTGCGGGGCGCGATGTTGGAGAAGTCGAAGGCCGGTGAGACCAGGTTGGCCGCGACGTTGACGGACAGTGTCGCCACCAGCACCGTGACCAGCGCGAAGAGCAGGCCCACCGTGCTGTCCGTCTTGGCCGCGAGCTGTACCGGGTCCCAGATCGCCTCGCCGTAGACGGCCTGCGAGCCCGAGGTGACCATCACGGACAGGAAGGCGAAGAGCGTCATGGTCGTCGGCAGACCGAGCGCCTGGCCCCGGGTCTGCGCCTTCTGGCTCTTTCCGTAGCGGGTGAAGTCGGGGATGTTCAGCGACAGCGTGGACCAGAAGCCGATCATGCCCATCAGGGCGGGTGCGAAGAGCTTCCAGAAGTCGGCGCCCCAGCCGAGCTTGGAGGGCTGGTCGAACAGCGGGCCGAAGCCGCCCGCCTTGTCGCTCATCCACCACAGCATCACGAACGCGCCGACGAGCACGAAGGGCGCCGCCCAGTTCTCGAAGCGGCGGATCGTCTCCATGCCCCGGTAGATGATGACGACCTGCAGCGCCCAGAAGATCGCGAAGGACAGCCACATGGTCCAGGCGTAGCCGCCGACCTTCGCGGCGTCCGTCCAGCCGTTCCCGATGAGCTTGCCGGCCAGGAAGTAGATGGCCTCGCCGCCGATCCAGGTCTGGATGCCGAACCAGCCGCACGCCACCAACGCCCGTACCACGGCGGGCAGGTTGGCCCCGCGGATGCCGAAGGAGGCACGGGCGAAGACGGGGAAGGGGATGCCGTACTTCGGTCCGGCGTGCCCGGTGAGCAGCATCGGTATCAGCACGATGACGTTGGCCAGGGCGATGGTGAGCACCGCCTGCTTCCAGTCCATGCCGACGGCTATGAGCCCGGAGGCCAGGGTCCAGGAGGCCGTGTTGTGGGCCATGCCGACCCACAGCGCGGAGAAGTTGTACGTGGTCCAGGTGCGCTTCTCGACGGGGACCGGCAGCAGGTCCTCGTTGGCGTAGGGACCGGTCGGTGCGGGGACGCCCGGGGCGATCTCCACCCGGCCGTCGGCGAGGGTGACTTGGGAGGTCGGCGGTGGTGCCGTGGGAGCGGTATCGGTCATGTGCCAGGCCAATCAGGGGAGGTGGGACGGGAAAGGCCATGCGGGTGACGCCGATGGGGGGGTGCGCTCGGGAGCGTCCTGGGCCCCCTTCCCGGCCCGCCGGGAGGGGGGAGTTCGAAGGGGGTGTCGCCGGGCGGGTACGTCAGGAGTTGACGGCCGGGATGACCCGTGTCCCGTACGCGTCGATCACGGCCTCCTGCGCGTCGTGCATGTCGTAGACGGCGAACTGGTCCACGCCCAGCGCGCGCAGCGCGTTCAGCTTCTCGATGTGCCGCTCGACCGGGCCGATCAGGCAGAACCGGTCGACGATCTCGTCGGGCACGAACTGGGTATCGGGGTTGTCGGCGCGGCCGTGGTGGGAGTAGTCGTATCCCTCGCGCGCCTTGATGTAGTCGGTGAGTTCATCCGGGACCTGGGCCGAGTGCTCTCCGTACTTGGACACCAGGTCGGCGACGTGGTTGCCGACCATGCCGCCGAACCACCGGCACTGCTCACGCGCGTGGGCGAGCGCCTCGGGCGAGTCGTCCTCGGTGACGTAGGCCGGGGCGGCCACACAGATGGTCACCGCGTCGGGGTCCCGGCCGGCGGCGACGGCCGCGTCCTTCACCGCCTTGACCATGTACTCGGTCAGATACAGGTCGGCCAGCTGGAGGATGAACCCGTCCGCCTCCTCGCCGGTCATCTTCAGGGCCTTGGGACCGTACGCGGCCATCCACACGGGCAGTTCGGCGCCCGGCCGGATCCAGGGGAAGCGGACGACGGTTCCGCCGCCGAGGTCGGCCTCCTGGCCGCCGCCCAGGGCCCGGATGACCTTCATGGCCTCGCTGATCCGGGCCAGGGTGTTGGGCTTGCGGCCGGCCACGCGCATCGCGGAGTCGCCGCGGCCGATGCCGCAGACCGTGCGGTTGCCGAACATGTCGTTGAGGGTGGCGAAGGTGGAGGCCGTGACCTCCCAGGTGCGGGTGCCCGGGTTGGTCACCATCGGCCCGATTTTCAGTTTCGTCGTGTTGGCCAGGATCTGGCTGTAGATCACGAACGGTTCCTGCCACAGCACGGCGGAGTCGAAGGTCCAGCCGTACGAGAAGCCGTTGCGTTCCGCGCGTTTCATCAGGCTGACGACCCGCGACGCGGGCGGGTCTGTCTGCAGGACGAGTCCGAAGTCCATCCGCACCACTCCTAGTTGAGGTACTGACAAGTGGAACGCGGGGTGAAGACGCCGTGCCCGGCGTGTCCGGTGTACTCCCGCTCGGTGATGACGAGTTCGCCGCGCGAGAGGACCGTCTCGACCCGGCCGGTGGTGCGCTTTCCTTCGTACGCCGAGTAGTCGACGTTCATGTGGTGCGTCTCGGCGGACATGACCTGCTCGGCGTGCGGGTCGTAGATGACGACGTCGGCGTCGGCGCCCGGCGCGATGGTGCCCTTCTTCGGGTACATGCCGAACATCCGGGCCGGGGAGGCACAGGCGATCTCGACCCAGCGGCGGCGGGAGATGTGCCCGTCGAGGACCGCCTGGTGGAGCAGGTCCATGCGGTTCTCGACGCCCGGGAGCCCGTTGGGGATCTTGGAGAAGTCGCCGCGGCCGAGTTCCTTCTGACCCACGAAGCAGAAGGGGCAGTGGTCGGTGGAGACGACCTGGAGGTCGTTCGTGCGCAGCCCCCGCCACAACGCGGCCTGGTGCTCCCGGGGCCTGAGCGGTGTGCTGCACACGTACTTGGCGCCCTCGAAGTCCGGCTCGGCGAGGTTGTCCGTGGACAGGAACAGGTACTGCGGGCAGGTCTCGCCGAAGACGGGCAGCCCCTCGTCGCGGGCCCTGGCCAGCTCGGCGACCGCCTCCGTCGCCGAGACGTGCACGACGTACAGGGGCGCACCGGCCACCTGCGCGAGTTTGATGGCACGGTGGGTGGCCTCGGCCTCCAGCAGGGCTTTGCGGACCTCGCCGTGGTAGCGCGGGTCGGTCTCGCCGCGGGACAGTGCCTGTTCGACCAGGACGTCGATCGCGATCCCGTTCTCCGCGTGCATCATGATCAGGCCGCCGTTGTCGGCGGAGCGCTGCATGGCGCGCAGGATCTGGCCGTCGTCGCTGTAGAAGACGCCCGGGTAGGCCATGAACTGCTTGAAGGAGGTGACGCCCTCCTCCACCAGGTGGTCCATCTCCTTGAGCGTGTGCTCGTTGACGTCGGAAACGATCATGTGGAAGCCGTAGTCGATGGCGCAGTTGCCGTCGGCCTTGGCGTGCCAGGTGTCCAGGCCCTCGCGGAGGCTGTGCCCGACGCTCTGCACGGCGAAGTCGATGATCGTCGTCGTGCCGCCCCAGGCGGCGGCGCGGGTGCCGGTCTCGAAGGTGTCGGAGGCGAAGGTGCCGCCGAAGGGGAGCTCCATGTGGGTGTGTGCGTCGACGCCGCCGGGGAGGACGTACTTTCCGGTGGCGTCGATCGTGCGGTCCGCTGTGAAGGTTTGGGCTGCGGGTGTCCCTGTGGCTGCGAGGGCGGCGATGCGGCCGTCCTCGATCAGGACGTCGGCGTGGATCTCGTCGGACGCGGTGATGACGAGGCCGCCGCGGATGACTGTACGGCTGCTCATGTCTTGGTCGCTCCTCGCTGTGGATGCGTGCCGGTTGTGAGTGGTTGCTCGCGCAGTTCCCCGCGCCCCTGAGGGCGTGCCCCTTGACGGCGTTCTAAGGTGCTGTCAGCGGGCCGTACGCGCCCGGAGCCCGGTCCCTGTAGAACTGCCAGCGGTCGCGGACCTCGCGGAGTTTCGCCATGTCGAGGTCGCGGACGACCAACTCCGTCTCCTTGTCGCTCGCCACCTCGCCGACGAACTGGGCCTCGGGATCCACGAAGTACGACGTGCCGTAGAAGTCGTTGTCGCCGTACTCCTCGACGCCCACCCTGTTGATCGCGCCGACGAAGTACTCGTTGGCGACGGCCGCAGCCGGCTGTTCCAGCTGCCAGAGGTAGGCGGAGAGGCCGCGGGAGGTGGCAGACGGGTTGAAGACGATCTCTGCGCCCGCGAGACCGAGGGCGCGCCAGCCCTCCGGGAAGTGACGGTCGTAGCAGATGTAGACGCCGACCTTGCCCACGGCCGTCTCGAAGACGGGCCAGCCGGAGTTGCCGGGGCGGAAGTAGAACTTCTCCCAGAAACCGCGCACCTGGGGGATGTGGGTCTTGCGGTACTTGCCGAGGTAGGAGCCGTCCGCGTCGATCACAGCAGCGGTGTTGTAGAGGACGCCGGGCTGCTCCTCCTCGTACATCGGCAGCACCAGGACGATGCCCAGTTCCTTGGCGAGTGCCTGGAAGCGCCGGACGATGGGCCCCTCGGGGATCTGCTCGGCGTACTCGTAGAAGGCCGGGTCCTGGACCTGGCAGAAGTACGGTCCGTAGAACAGCTCCTGGAAGCACAGGACCTGAGCACCCTGCGCGGCCGCGTCGCGGGCCGCCTGCTCGTGGACCTGGATCATCGATTCCTTGTCGCCCGTCCAGGCGGTCTGGAAGACGGCGGCACGGATCACTCTGCTCATCGGGACCTCCGGTCGCTCGGTGTGCCGTGAGCCTAGGAAGTCGCGTGAGCGTCTTTGAGTTGCACCGTGTCACGTCTGGGGGCGTGCGGCGTGTCACCGTGTCACCCTGCCGTGGGTTCATGTTTCACCGCCGTTTTCCCATGTGGTCACAGGTTTCACTGCTGTTGCGCGTCGTGCGCGAGGAGAGCGATGTGCACCGAGGCGGCCTGCTCGAAGTCGTCGAGGTCCACCCCGAGGCGGACCTGTATGGCCTCCAGGCGGCGGTAGAGGGCCGGCCGGGAGACGTGGTGGAGCTGGGCCGTGCGGGACTTGTTGCGGCCGGTGGCGAGGTAGGTGCGCAGGACGGACAACAGGTCCTCGTCGGTCTCGCACAGCAGCCCGTCCAGCTCCCGCTCCGCGAAGGACTGCACCTGCGGATCGTCGCGCAGGAGGCGTATCAGACCGCGCAGGTGGACGTCCTTGAGGCGGACGACCGGCGGAAGGTCGAGGGCCGCCGTGGAGTCGGCGACCGCGTCCGCGACGTGCTGGGCCTCGCGCAGCCCCGCGGGTACGTCGTCCCAGACGGCCCGGGGGTCGGCGGCTGCGACGATCGTGCGGGCCGCCGACCCCGACTCGGTCCGCAGCCTGGTCGCGAAGTGCGCGGCGAGGACGTCGGCGTCCTGGTCGCGGGCGAGGCTGAGCAGTACGGCGGTGGCGCCGTCGGCGAGTTCGGCGACCAGTCCGGGCAGGCCCAGCAGTCGGAGCAGCCGGTCGAGCCGGCCGGTGTCGCCGTCGCGGACGACCAGCGGCACAAAGGTCCGCCGGTTGACGGGCAGTCCGGCGGCCCGGGCCCGGGGCAGCAGCTGCCGGGCCGGTACGACACCGCTGACCAGGTCGGTCAGCAGGCTCTGCGCGGACTGCTCCTCCCACGAGCAGGCCGCGCTGCCGCCGAGCATGCGGTGCAGGACGAGGGCCTCGGCCGCGCGGTCGGCCAGCAGCCGTCCGGTGGCGGTGCCGCCGCGGTAGCCGCACAGCACGATGCGGCCCCAGCGCTCCCCGCGTCCGCCCAGTTCGGCCCGGATCCAGCCGTCGCCCTCGGTGCCTCCGGCCTGGCGTGCGATGCGCTCCCAGTCGCGCAGGACGTCGTCGACGGCGGGCCGCTCCCCCGCCGTGCCGAGGACGCGGTGGGCGAGGTTGGTGACGACGACCGGGCAGGCGCTGTGCCGGGCGATCTCGTCGAGCAGGCGTTGCAGCGGGGCGCCCGCGGTGATGAGGGCGGTGAGTTCGGTGCGGACGGCCTCGGAGAGGCTGACGGCGGCGAACTTGCGCCGCACGAGCCGTGACTGGACCTCCTCGGTCAGCTCGGCGAAGGGGAAGGGCCGGTGCAGGACGACCATCGGCAGCCCGCACCGCTCAGCCGCCCGGCGCATCACGTCCGGGGTGGCCGGGAAGGCGCGGCCGAGTCCGAGGACGACGGCGGCGGCCTCCGCGCGGTACAGCGACCGGACGTACTCGGCCTGCTTGTCCTCGTCACCGGCGAGCAGCACACCGGTGGTGAGGACCATCTCGCCGCCGCTGAGCATCACGCCGACGTCGGCGGCCTCGGCGACGTGCACCCAGCGCACCGGCCGGTCCAGGTGGCTCGCTCCGGCCACCACCTCGGGCTCCCCGGCGAGCACCCGCTCCAGGGTGAGGACCTGCCGGACCGACAGAGCGGGTTCCCAGGTGTCCGGTGTGGTGGCCATGGCGACTTCCCTTGCCTCGGTGCGCTGCTACCGGATGCTCCGCAGAGCGTTCTCGAGAATCTCGGCGCCCTCCTCGGCCTCCGCGACGTTGAGGGACAGCGGCGGGGCGACGCGCAGACAGCTGGTGTTGTGTCCGCCGCCCTTGCCGAGCAGCAGGCCGCCCTCGCGGGCCGCCTCCAGGACGGCCGCGGCGGCCTTCGGGTCGGCTTCGTCGGTGCCGGGCTTGGTCACCTCGATGCCGATCATCAGCCCGCGCCCGCGGACCTCCCGTACGGCCGGCACCTGCGCGGCGGCGGACCGCAGTCGCTCGATGAGCAGGCCGCCGACGCGCCGCGAGTTGCCCTGGAGGTCGTGTTCCACCAGGTAGTTGAGGTTGGCCAGGCCCGCCGACATGGTGATCTGGGTGCCGCCGAACGTGGAGATGCTGTTGGAGTCCAGGCAGTTCATGATCTCGGAGCGGGCGACGACACCGCCGATGGACATGCCGTTGCCGATGCCCTTGGCGAAGGTCATGATGTCCGGCGGCCCGTTGCGCCCGTGTGCCTGCCAGCCCCAGAAGTGCTCGCCGGTGCGGCCCCAGCCGGTCTGCACCTCGTCGGCGATCCACAGGATGCCGCGCTCGTTCAGCACCTCGCGGAAGGCGGCGTACAGCCCGTCCGGCGGCGAGGTGAAGCCGCCGACGCCCTGGATGGGCTCGGCGATCAGCGCGGCCGGCGGGCGGGTGTGGCCGAGCAGGTCCTCCAGGTCCTCGACGCAGGCCGCGATGAACTCGCCGTCGCTCAGGGCCGCGTAGGGGCCGCGGGTGCGCACGCCGCCGTGGACGTACAGCGTCTGCAGCGGGGACAGCGAGGTCGGGGACCAGCCGCTGTTGCCGGTGATGCCGACCGAGCTGAAGGACCGGCCGTGGTAGCTGTTGCGCATCGCCAGGATCGTGTTGCTGCGCCGGTACGTCGTGGCCAGCAGCAGGGCGGTGTCGTTGGCCTCCGTGCCGGAGGTGGTGAAGAAGACCCGGGCGTCCGGGATGCCGCTCAGCTGGGCGACGCGCTCGGCGAGTTCGACCATCGGCCGGTTGAGGTACAGGGTCGAGGAGTGGATGATCCGCCCGGCCTGCTCGCTCACCGCCTTGGCGATCTCGGGCAGCGCGTGGGCGGTCATCGTGGTGAGGATGCCGCCGAAGAAGTCGAGATACCGGTTGCCGTCGGCGTCCCAGACGTGGCGGCCCTCGCCGTGGGTGATCTCGAGGGGCTCCTCGTAGTAGAGGGCGAGCCAGTCGGGGAGCACGGCCCGGTGGCGGCCCAGCAGTTCGTCGGTCACGGCCGCACCAGCCCTTCGTAGGCGTCGGGGCGGCGGTCGCGGTAGAACGCCCACTGCTGCCGCACGTCCTCGACGAGGCCGAGGTCCAGGTCGCGGATGACCAGCTCCTCCTTGCTGTCGCTGGCGACGTCGCCGACGAACTGTCCGCGTGGGTCGACGAAGTACGACGTGCCGTAGAAGTCGTTGTCCCCGTACTCCTCCTGGCCCACGCGGTTGATCGCGGCGACGAAGTACTCGTTGGCGACGGCCGCGGCGGGCTGCTCCAGCCGCCACAGGTGCGACGACAGGCCCCGGTGGGTGGCGGAGGGGTTGTAGACCAGCTGGGCGCCCCTCAGGCCGAGCTCGCGCCAGCCCTCCGGGAAGTGGCGGTCGTAGCAGATGTAGACGCCGACCTTGCCCACGGCCGTCTCGAAGACGGGCCAGCCGAGGTTGCCGGGTTTGAAGTAGTACTTCTCCCAGAAGCCCTTGACCTGCGGGATGTGGTGCTTGCGGTACTTGCCGAGGTAGCTGCCGTCGGAGTCGATCACGGCCGCGGTGTTGTAGTAGAAGCCGGACTGCTCGACCTCGAACACCGGCACGACGATCACCATGCCGGTCTCGCGGGCCAGGTCCCGCATGCGCCGCACGGTCGGGCCGTCCGGGACGGGCTCGGCCCAGCGGTAGTGCTCGGGCTCCTGGACCTGGCAGAAGTAGGGGCTGTTGAAGACTTCCTGGAAGCCGATGATCTTCGCGCCCCGGCGAGCCGCCTCGCGGGCGTGCTCCTCGTGTTTCGCCACCATGGACTCGGTGTCGCCGGTCCAGGTGGCCTGGACCAGAGCGGCACGTACGACATTGGCCATGAGCTGCTCCTTCGACGCGACGTCTGCGTCTCTACGCCCGTAGAAGCGGACAGTAGAGCCACGAACGTAAGCCTCCGGCTCGGGCTTGCCAAGACCATCGTCCCCAACCCGCTGGGCCGAGGGCGATTCGCACTCCTGTGGGTGAGTCGCCCGGGGCACGGTGGCGCCGGTCAGGCGGGGAATCCGGCGACCCGGAGCGCGTGCACGAGATCCCAGCGGCGCTCGTCCGAAACGCCCTGGGCGGCGGCCAGCAGGAGCGGTACGAGGCGCCGGGGATCGGGCTCGGCACTGCGGGCCGCCTCCTCGGGGGTGCGGGCTCTCACATACGCGTCGAGCAGCTCGCGCACCTCGCGGTGACGGCTCTCGGCGGCCAGCGCGAGGACGGCCGCACCGACCTCGGCCGGGGGCCGGGCGACGCCCTGCCGCAGGATCTGCTGCCCGTCCCCCACGCGCCCGGCAGCGCCCAGCGCGTCCGCCGCGGCGACCAGGTGGCCCGCGGGCAGTGAGGCTGCCTCCCACAGCAGGGTCTGCCAGTCCGCGCCCAGCCCGGCCCGCTCCAGTTCGCCCGCGAGCAGCGGGAACCGGGCAGGGGACGAGGAGGTCAGCTCGACCAGCAGCGCGTGCGCCTCCCCGCTGCGCCCCTCGGCACGCAGCCGTGCCAGCGCCTCGACCGTCCGGGCGACCTCCGCCCGGTCCGCCGCGCCGCCTGACTCGCCCTGCGGCTCCGCGTGCTGGGCCGCGGCTTCTTCGGCGACCCCGGCGAAACGCGCGCCGCGCCGGGTGCGGCCGGTGGCGGGGGCGGGCTCGGGCAGTGTCGGTACGGCAGCGGGCGGCACGACGACGGGCGCGGCGTCCTCCTCGTCCATCCCGGCGAAGCGGGCACTGCCCCGGCGGCGTTTGCGCTGCTTGGGGGTGGGCTGCTGGGGGGCCGGGGGCTCGGGGGCCGGAAACGTGGTGGGGGCACCAGCGGCCTCCGGGGGAACGGCCTGGCCTGCCGGATGCTCATGAGCATCGCGCTCCGGCTCAGGACCGGCCGCCGCATGCCGGGAGTCGTGCCGCCCGGCGTCAACGGCTGCGCCGGACGCCGGGTGTGGGGTGGTGTGCCACGGCGGGGTGGGCGAGGCGGGCGCCCCGGGGTCGTACGGTCCACCCGGGGCACGCCGAGCCCGGGGATGTGCCCCGGCGGCCTGCCTTCCGTCGCCGTACCCACGGACAGCGCCTTCGGCTGCCTGGCCGCGGGACGCGCGAGGACCACCCTCGGCCGCCCCGCCGCCGGTTGCGCTCACACCACCCTCGGCCGCGTCGCCGCCGTACGGGCGGACACCACCCACGACCGCGTCGCCGCCGTACGCGCGAGGACCACCGTCGGCCATCTCTCCACCGGTCGCACGGACACCGCCCTCGACCGCACCTCCGCCGAACCCACGAACACCACCCTCGCCCGCACCGCCACCGGCCGCACGGGCTCCGCCACCGGCCGCACGGGCTCCGTCCGCGGCCCTACCGGCCCCGAACTCGGGTGCGCCTACGGCCGGCCTCGCGCCGCCGAACACGTCAGCCGGCCCGCTCGGGCCGGCGTCGCCTCGCGGAGCATCCACCGGCGCCCCGCCGCCGGACACCGTCGAGGCAGCCCCTGGCGCCCCCTCGCCACGCACACCCTCGGCAGACCCCGAACTCTCCCCGCCACGCACACCCGCGGCACGCCCCGAAGCCTCCCCGCCACGCACACCCGCGGCGGCCCCCGACGCTCCGCCACCACGCGCACGCGCGGCGCCGGCCCCTCCCCCGCCGCCGAACACCCCCGACGCGTCCCCCGGCGCACCCTCGCTGCCCCCGCCCGGGACACCTCTCTCCCGGAAAAAAGCGGCGCCGCGGTCGCGGCGATCCATGCGGGACATCCGCCCGCGCAGCTCCGCGCAGCGTGCCGTCGCGCGTTCGTGGTCGTCCTGGGCCCAGGCGAGGTCGAGGCGGAGGGCGTCGGCCTGCTCCCGGGTGGCGGCCGAGGCGAGGAGGCGGCTCAGGCCGGCATGGCGTTCGGCGGCGTATCTCTGCTCGCGGAGCATGACGTCCAGCCGGTCCCCGAGGGCGTCGCGGCCGCCCGGCCGGGCATCGTACGCGGCGAGCGCGGCGGCATGAAGGGACCGGGCGCGTTCCGTCTCCGGGCCCGCGCCCCCGGGACCGTACTGCCCGGCGAGGTCCTGCAGCAGTGCCTCCACCACATCCCAGGGCGGCACCTCATGCCCGTCGAGGCAGGCCCGCATGCCCTCCGGGTCACGCTGCCAGAACACCGCGCACCAGCCGCCGGACGCATCCAGGCGTGCCAGCAGACCATCCAGGTAGTTCGCGAACTCCCGGACCCTGCCCGGGAGTTGATCCGCCGCCATCGCTCAACTCCCGCCAGACCGGAGCTCTCCGCCCCGTAGGCAACACCAGTCGTGTTACAGGAGTGCTACGGGGAGTTTTCGCGCGCGACGCGGGAGCCTCAGCACCAGGTCGTCAGACCGGTGCAAACGCGCACCGCTGCGCCACTTCGTCCATGGACAGCCCGAGCACGCCGGCCAGCGCGGCCACCGTGAAGAAGGCCGGGGTGGGGGCCCGTCCGGTCTCGATCTTCCGGAGGGTCTCGGCGGAGATGCCCGCCTTCGCGGCGATCTCCGTCATACTCCGGTCGCCACGCGCTTCACGCAGCAGCCGGCCCAGCCGCTCGCCACGTTCGCGCTCTTCGGGGGTGAGAGGGGTACGCACCATGCCCCCATTCTAATACCGGTATAGTAATTGGCATGGTGGAACTCAAGACCGACACATCGATCGATGCCATGTACGAGGCGGGCCAGGTCGTCGCCCGCGCCCTGACGGCCGCACGCAAGGCCGCCGACGTGGGCGTCTCCCTGCTGGAACTGGACGAGGTGGCGCACGACGTGCTGCGCGAGGCGGGCGCGACCTCGCCGTTCCTGGGATACCGGCCCTCCTTCGCCCCGACCCCCTTCCCCGCCGTCCTGTGCACCTCGGTCAACGACGCGATCGTGCACGGCGTCCCGGGCCGCTACCGCCTGCGCGACGGCGACCTCGTCTCCCTCGACTTCGGCGCCGAACTGGGCGGCTGGGTCGGCGACTCGGCCCTCAGCTTCGTCGTCGGCACCCCGCGCAAGGGCGATCTACGTCTGGTCGAGACCGCCGAGCGGGCCCTCGCGGCGGGTATCGGGGCGGCCGTCGTGGGCAACCGCATCGGCGACATCGCCCACGCGATCGGCACGGTGTGCCGCGGTGCCGGCTACGGCATCCCGGACGGCTTCGGTGGCCACGGCATCGGCCGCCGTATGCACGAGGACCCCGGGGTGCCGAACGAGGGCCGGCCGGGACGGGGCATGCGCCTGCGGCACGGCATGGTGCTGGCGATCGAGCCCATGGTCATCGGGGGCGGCACGGACGACTTCCACGCGGCCCCCGACGGCTGGACCCTGATGACGAACGACGGCTCCCGCGCCGCCCACGCGGAGCACACGGTGGCGATCACGGATTCCGGACCGAGGATCCTGACGGCGCGCTGACCCACACCTACCGTATGCCGCCGACCCCGAATCCTCCGGGAATGTCCCTAAGGTGCCCGCCGCCGACGATCGTGCGAAGGTGTTCTACGAGCGCGTCCCAGGTGTAACCGGCTGCCACCCGGGTTACCCGACCCCGGCACGTCGACCAGCGAGGGCGTCCCCCCGCGCGGGCGCCGGGGACGCCGGGAACGGAAGGCCCATGAGCAGCGGCTTCACCAGCCCGGAGGGCGGCTACGGCTCGGACCCCTTCGGAGAATTCCTCGCACGCTTCTTCGGCGGACCACGTCCCGGCCCGCGGCAGATCGACCTCGGACGGCTGCTCAGCCAGCCGGCCCGGGAGCTCGTGCGCGGCGCCGCCCAGTACGCCGCCGAGCACGGCAGCCGGGACCTCGACACGGAGCATCTGCTGCGGGCGGCGCTCGCCACCGAGCCCACCCGGACCCTGCTCACCAAGGCCGGGGCCAATCCCGACTCGCTGGCGTCGCAGATCGACGACCGGTCGGGCCCGGCCCAGCACGGCCCCAAGGACGCGCCGCCGCCGACCACGCTGTCCCTCACCCCGGCCGCCAAACGGGCCCTGCTGGACGCGCACGACATGGCCCGGGCCCGCGGCTACGGCTACATCGGCCCGGAGCATGTGCTCAGCGCCCTGGCCTCGAACCCCGACTCGGCCGCCGGGCACATCCTGAACGCGGCCCGTTTCGCGCCTTCCGCCCCGCCCGAGGCGCCGGAGGTCCCCCAGGCCGAGCGGCCGCGCCCGACGAACACGCCGACCCTGGACAAGTACGGCCGCGACCTCACCGAACTGGCCCGGCAGGGGCGTATCGACCCGGTGATCGGCCGGGACGAGGAGATCGAGCAGACCGTCGAGGTCCTCTCCCGCCGCGGCAAGAACAACCCGGTGCTGATCGGTGACGCGGGCGTCGGCAAGACCGCCGTCGTGGAGGGGCTGGCGCAGCGCGTCTCCGAGGGGACGTGCCCGACATACTGACCGGGCGCCGCGTGGTCGCCCTGGACCTGACGGGCGTCGTCGCGGGCACCCGCTACCGGGGTGACTTCGAGGAGCGGATGAACAACATCGTCAGTGAGATCCGCTCCCACTCCGAGCAGTTGATCATCTTCATCGACGAGCTGCACACGGTCGTGGGCGCCGGTTCCGGTGGCGGCGACGGCAGTTCACTGGACGCCGGCAACATCCTCAAGCCGGCCCTCGCCCGGGGTGAGCTGCACGTCGTGGGCGCCACCACGCTGGAGGAGTACCGCCGGATCGAGAAGGACGCCGCGCTGGCCCGCCGCTTCCAGCCGATCATGGTCCCGGAGCCGACCACCGCGGACACGATCGAGATCCTGCGCGGCCTGCGGGACCGCTACGAGGCCCACCACCAGGTCCGCTACACCGACGAGGCGCTGGTGGCGGCCGTGGAGCTGTCGGACCGCTATCTCACCGACCGCCGCCTGCCGGACAAGGCCATCGACCTGATCGACCAGGCCGGTGCCCGGGTGCGGCTGCGGGCCCGGACCAAGGGCACGGACGTACGGGCCCTGGAGCGGGAACTGGAGCAGCTGACCCTGGACAAGGACCAGGCGGTCGCGGACGAACAGTACGAGCAGGCCACCCAGTTGCGCGACCGGATCCTGGACGTGAAGCAGCGGATCGCCCAGGCCGGCGGCGAGAGCGAGATCGACGAGGGCCAGGACCTCGTCGTCGAGGCCGAGTCGATCGCCGAGGTGGTGTCACGCCAGACCGGCATCCCGGTGAGCAGCCTCACCCAGGAGGAGAAGGACCGGCTGCTCGGCCTGGAGGAGCATCTGCACCAGCGGGTGGTCGGCCAGGACGAGGCCGTGCGGGTCGTCTCCGACGCGGTGCTGCGCTCCCGCGCCGGCCTGGCCAGCCCCGACCGGCCGATCGGCAGCTTCCTCTTCCTCGGCCCGACCGGGGTCGGCAAGACCGAACTGGCCCGGGCGCTCGCCGAGGCGCTGTTCGGCAGCGAGGACCGCATGGTCCGCCTCGACATGAGCGAGTACCAGGAGCGGCACACCGTCAGCCGCCTGATCGGTGCCCCGCCCGGCTACGTCGGCCACGAGGAGGCCGGCCAGCTCACCGAGGTCGTCCGCCGTCACCCGTACTCGCTCCTTCTCCTCGACGAGGTGGAGAAGGCACACCCGGACGTCTTCAACATCCTGCTCCAGGTCCTCGACGACGGCCGGCTGACCGACTCCCAGGGCCGCACGGTGGACTTCACCAACACCGTCATCACGATGACCAGCAACCTCGGCTCCGAGGCGATCACCCGCCGCGGCGCCACGATGGGCTTCGCGTCAGGCGGCGACGACGCGGACGAGGAGGCCCGGCGCGAGCAGATCCTGCGCCCGCTGCGCGAGCACTTCCGCCCCGAGTTCCTCAACCGCATCGACGAGATCGTCGTCTTCCGCCAGCTCACCACCGACCAGCTGCGCCGGATCACCAACCTCCTGCTGGACCGCACCCGTTCCCTCGTCCAGGACAAGGGCATCACGGTGACCTTCACCGACCAGGCGGTGGAATGGCTGGCCGACCACGGCTACCAGCCGGAGTACGGCGCCCGCCCGCTGCGCCGCACGATCCAGCGCGAGGTGGACAACGAGCTGTCCCGGCTGTTGCTGGACGGCCGGGTGGAGGAGAACGGCCGGGTGACGGTGGACGTGGAGGACGGCCACTTGGCCTTCAAGACGCACGGTTCAGCAACGCCCTGAAAGGGGCGCGGGGCTGTATCGATGTGCGGCTCCGCCGCGTGGGGCGCGACCAGCCCCCACGCACCCGCGGACGACATCCTTCAGCGAACCGGCCGCACCACCATCGCCGATCCCCCGCCCCGCCGTACCTTCTCAGCGGCCGCCAGCCACTTCCCACCCGGCAGCCGCTGAACACCCGTAGCCGCCCCGATCTCAGGGTTGGCCTTGAAGGAATGCCCGATCGCCTCGAGCTGCTTCCTCAACTCGGCATTGTCATACAACCCCGGTTCCAGCTCGGTCTGCGCGGCATTCCGCTGACTCGCCCGCGGCGCCGCGATCGCATCGACCAGCGGCAACCCCCGGTCGACGAACCCGGTCAGCGTCTGCAGGACGGTCGTGATGATCGTCGCCCCACCCGGCGACCCCAGCGCCACCACGGGCTTGTCGTGCCGGTCGAGCACGATCGTCGGCGAGATGGAGGACCTGGGCCGCTTCCCGGGCCCGGGCAGGTTCGGGTCGTGCACGGCCGGGTTCGCCGGTGTGAAGGAGAAGTCCGTCAGCTCGTTGTTGAGGATGAACCCCCGCCCCGGCACGGTGATCCCGCTGCCGCCGGTCTGCTCGATGGTGAGCGTGTAGGCGACGACGTTCCCCCACTTGTCGGCGACCGTCAGATGCGTGGTGCTGTCACCCTCGTACGTCGTCGGGGCGGCCTTGCCACCGGAGCCACACCGCTCGGGATGACGTGGATCGCCGGGCGGCACCGGGCTGGAGAGCACGGCGTCGTCCTTGATCAGGCACTCGCGGGAGTCGGCGAACCTCTGCGACAGCAGTTCCTTCGTCGGCACGTCCTCGAACGCGGGGTCGCCCACCCATCGCCCCCGGTCCGCGAACGCGATCCGGCTGGCCTCGATGAAGCGGTGCAGGTACTTCGCCTTGCTCGCCTTCGACAGGTCGGTCCGCTCCAGGATGTTGAGCGCCTCGCCGACCGTCGTACCGCCGGAGGACGAGGGCGCCATGGAGTAGACACCGAGGCCGCGGTAGGTGGTCCTGGTGGGTGCCTGGAGCTTGGTGCGGTAGGCGGCCAGGTCCTTGACGGACAGGTCGCCGGGGCGGGCGTTCCAGCCGGTGGCCGGGTCGACTGGCGGTTTGTTGACCGTGTCGACGATCTCCCGGCCGAGGCCGCCTCGGTAGATCGCGCCGACGCCCTGATGCCCGAGCTCCGCGTAGGTGCCGGCGAGGTCGGGGTTCTTGAAGGTGGAGCCGACGACGGGAAGCCGTCCCCCCGGCAGGAACAGTTCGGCGGTGTCCGGGAAGTAGCGGAAGCGGGCCTCGTTGGACGCCGTCTGCGAACGGAAGGTCTCGTCGACCCTGAAGCCGTCGCGCGCCAGCCACTCGGCCGGCTTCAGGACGCTCGCGAGCCGCTTGCTGCCCCACTGGTCCAGTGCCGTCTGCCAGGTGGCGGGCGTGCCGGGCGTGCCGACGCTCAGGCCGCTGCTGACGGCGTCGGCGAACGGGATGGGCTTGCCGTTCTCGGTGAACAGGTTCTTGTCGGCGGACAGCGGAGCGGTCTCGCGGCCGTCGATGGTGCGCACCGTACGGGACTTGGCGTCGTAGTAGACGAAGTAGCCGCCCCCGCCGATGCCGGCGGAGTAGGGCTCGGTGACGCCGAGCGCGGCGGCCGTGGCGACGGCCGCGTCGACGGCGTTGCCGCCCTTGCGCAGGACCTCGATCCCGGCGGCCGAGGCGTCCGGGTCGACGCTGGAGACGGCGCCGCCGTAGCCGACAGCCAAGGGAGTTTTCTCATCGCCGGTGGTCTGCGCGGCGGGTGGCGCCGCCGATCCCACCGACATCACCACGGCGGCCGAAACCGCCAGGACCGTCAGATTCCGTGCGACAGGGCGACGCATCCGCACCTCCAGTCAAAGGCCGTCCGCGCAGCTTAATTCATGGCCATGGTCGCGTCAGGCACGCGTCGAACACCGGTGCGTCGGGCCCGCTACCATGCGCGCCCATGAATGACGACGTGCGCAACATCGTTCTGGGTGTGGTCGCGGCGGGTATCAGCGCCGGGCTGGGCTGGGTGGCCCGCACCTACCTGTGGAAGCGGAGGCTCCGCCGGAAGCAGTCCTTCTTCGGCCTGCCCGACAACTCCGAATCGCTGCTGGTGGTGAACCGGGGCGCCGGAGGGCCCGAGTTCGCCGTGATGCGCTACGACGTGTTCGCCCTCCTCGAACTCGCCGCGCTGATCAAGGACTGCAACGCCCACGCCCAGATATTGCCGCACGACACGGCACGTCAGGGCTTCGGGGAGCGGACGGAGTTCTGTGTCGGCGGCCCGGCCTCCAACCGCCGCATGGCGGCCCATCTGTCCTCGCTGCTCCCCGGGGTGCGGGTGAACATGGACTCCGAACCGGGGCCGGACCGGGGATCGTTCCAGATCGGCTCCGAGCGCTACCGCGTGGACAACGGCAAGGAGGAGTACGCGCTGCTCGCCCGGCTGACCGCCGAGCGCAGCCAGAACATCCGGCCCGTCTATCTCTTCTGCGGCCAGACCTCGATCACCAACCAGGCCACCACCCGCTACCTCGCCCGCAATCACGAGAAACTGGCCCGCAAGTACGGCAACAGTTCCTTCGCGCTGCTGCTGAAGGTGATCAACTCCCAGGCGTACGGGCCGGACGTGGTCGAACTGGTGGAGGACGTGACCCGGGCAGCGCAGACTCCGCTCCCCGCCGCCGCGAATCCACGCAACAGCCACCGGGCCTCCTGAGTTCCTCCACTTCTCAACAATCGTTACTGGCACGTAACTTGCCGACGGGTTACCACTGGTAAGGCGGCGAGGTTACCGTTCGGTCACTTTGCACTTACACGAGTGAGGAGTGACCCGTGGGACACGCCCGCAAGGCCCTGCGCACCACCGCCGTCGGAGCGGTCTCGGCGACCCTGGTCGCCGGCACAGCCCTCGGACTCGCCCCCACCGCCCAGGCGGCGCCGAACCCCGTCCGCTTCGTCGACATCACCGGCGAGGGCGGCACCGTCCTCAAGGCCAACGTCGTCACCCCGGCCGGGGCCGACGGCACGCACCGCTACCCGCTGCTCGTCATGCCCACGAGCTGGGGCCTGCCCCAGGTCGAATATCTGGCCCAGGCACAGAAACTCGCCGACTCCGGATACGTCGTGGTCACGTACAACGTGCGCGGCTTCTGGCAGTCGGGCGGCGAGATAGAAGTAGCGGGCCCACCCGACATCGCCGACGCGTCGAAGGTCATCGACTGGGCGATCGCGAACACCCCCTCGGACGCGGGGCACATCGGCATGGCGGGCGTCTCCTACGGCGCCGGCATCAGCCTGCTCACCGCCGCGCAGGACAAGCGGGTCAAGGCGGTCGCCTCGCTCAGCGGCTGGGCCGATCTGATCGACTCGATCTACGCCGGGCGCACCCAGCACGTCCAGGCCTCCGCCCTGCTGGACGGCGCGAGCCTCGTCACCGGCCGTCAGAGCGCCGAACTCCGGCAGATCTTCGACGACTTCTACGCCTCCAACCTGACGAAGGAGCCGGAGCTCGTCGCCTGGGGAAGAAACGTTCCGCTGCGACCTATGTCGACCAGATCAACAAGAACGGCGCGGCGATCATGCTCGCCAACGCCTGGGGCGACTCGATCTTCCCGCCCAACCAGTACGCGGACTTCTACGAGAAGCTGACCGGTCCGAAGCGGCTGGAGATGCGGCCCGGAGACCACGCCACGGCGGAGATGACCGGCCTGTTCGGGCTGCCCAACGACGTGTGGAAGGACACCACACGCTGGTTCGACCACTACCTCAGGGGCGCGGACAACGGCATCGACCGTGAGCAGCCGGTCCAGCTCAAGTCCCGTTCCGCGGGCGGCTACGAGGGCTATCCCGACTGGAAGTCGGTCGCCGCGACCGACCGGAAGATCACCCTCGGGGCACGACCACGATCCGCGCGAACGTGAACTCGGGGGCGGACGGCGGAGTCGTCTTCCTGTCCAGCATCCTCGACCAGGTGGCCCAGCTGCCCCCGATGGCCTCGATCCCGCTGCTCCCCCGCCGCTGGGCCGCCGTTTGGCAGTCACAGAAGTACGCGGCAGCCCAACAGGTGCGCGGTACCGCGAAGTTGCACACGACCCTCACCCCCACCAAGGAGAGCGGCACCCTCGTCGCCTACCTCTACGACGTGGGGCCGCTCGGCCTCGGCAAGCTGGTCTCCCACGCGCCGTACACCTTCCACGGGCGCACCCCCGGAAAGCCGTTCGGCGTCGACCTGGAGCTGTACTCCACGGCCTACGACGTCCCGGCCGGGCATCGCCTCGCCCTGGTCGTCGACACGGTCGACCCGCTCTACATCGAGCACAACCCGTCCGGCGCGCAGCTGACCTTCTCCTCGCCTGCGAACGACCCGTCGTACGTGTCGGTCCCGCTGCGCGAGCAGTGATCTCCGGCTGCCGCCGGACGGGCCTGGCCGATGTGAACCGCCCGCCCCCGTGGCCGGAAGGGCCGTGGGGGCCACACCCGGCGGGAACACCCGCGGACCGGGCGGGCGGTCTGCTCACCCCTGACGGGATCGGCGGATTTCGGCGAAGTCCCCCTCTCCGACAGGGATGAAGGGCACATCGTAGTCGAGGTCCGATCCGATGAGCCGTCCGGTGGCTGCCCGTTCAGTGCTTGAGGATCTTGGAGAGGAAGTCCTTGGCGCGGTCGCTGGCGGGGTTGGTGAAGAACTCGTCGGGGGTGCGGTCCTCGACGATCCCTCCGTCGGACATGAAGACGACACGATTGGCGGCCGAGCGGGCGAAGCCCATCTCGTGCGTGACGACGATCATGGTCATGCCGTCGCGGGCCAGTTGCTTCATGACCTCCAGCACCTCGTTGATCATCTCCGGGTCGAGGGCCGAGGTCGGCTCGTCGAAGAGCATCGCCTTGGGTTCCATGGCCAGGGCACGGGCGATGGCCACGCGCTGCTGCTGACCGCCGGAGAGCTGCGCCGGGTACTTGTCCGCCTGGTTGGCGACGCCGACCCGGTCGAGGAGTTCACGGGAGCGCTTGTCGGCGTCCTCCTTCCGGCGCCCGCGGACCTTGACCTGCCCCAGGGAGACGTTCTGCAGGACGGTCTTGTGAGCGAAGAGGTTGAACGACTGGAAGACCATGCCGACGTCGGCGCGCAGCCGGGCCAGGGGCTTGCCCTCCTCGGGCAGCGGCTGTCCGTCGAGGACGATCGACCCCGACTCGATGGTCTCCAGCCGGTTGATCGCCCGGCACAGCGTCGACTTTCCCGACCCCGAGGGGCCGATGACCACGACCACCTCCCCCTTGCCGACGGTGAGGTTGATGTCCCGCAGGACATGCAGCTCCCCGAAGTGCTTGTTGACGTCACGCAGCTCGATCAGCGGATCTACGGCCATACTCAGCCCTACTCACTCTCAGCTGTGTGGTGGTTGCCGCAACGTATCCAGGCAAGATCGGACTTGTCGGGCGACACGCACTTTTCGATCATTAGCCGTATTTACATCGCACTTTGGGTGAAATGGTACGGCCATGGGTGCGGTCAGGGGTGCGGTCATGAGCCTCACGCCTCCGCGACTTCCGCGTACAGCTGCGACAGCTCGGGCACGCCGTAGGCGGCCCACTCGTGCCCGGAGGCCACGACGTCGAACTCCCTGCCGGAGGCGAGCCGCACGACGGGCTGCCCGTCGGACCGGATCTCCCAGGCAGCCCCCGGCACGGTGCGCACGACGACGGTGCCCAGGTAGAGCCCGGCGTCGTTGCCGAGCCACGTCAGGGTCTCCTCGTCGTCCCGCCAGCGCGGCAGCAGCTGGTCCAGCGCCTCCAGCGAGGCCACCGAGTCGTCCAGCCGGACCCCCGCCCGGGACGCCTGGGAGCGGAGCAGTTCGCACTCGGCGAGCAGGTCCTCGATGCCCGCGGGGTCGGGGAACCCGACCTTCTGGCGCCGGTTGCCCAGGAAAGGGATGTTCATACGTCCAGCGTGTCATTCGTACCGCCGTACGCACCACAGGCGCGCGGGCCGTAGCTGACGGTCGAGTTCACGCCGAGTTCGCGCATGGCGCGTTGACGAGTCCCTGTTGTCTCCCTAGCTTCACCGTGCGTCTTGCGTCTCTGCCTTCGTGGTGTCTTCTGTTCCGTCCGTCGTTCGGTGTTGCCGCTTCGTGTGTCTCGTGTGTCTCGTGTGTCGATGAGCGGGAGGAGTCGGCCGTGCGCCGATGTGTCCGGGGGTTCCTGGTCGTCCTGGCCCTGTGCGGGTCCTCGTTGTCGGCGGTGCCGGCGGTGTCGGCGCAGCCCGTCGGTGCCGCCCAGGAGAGACGGGCCGCGCCGGTGCCGCTTGAGCGGCTGTTCGACAACATCGCCGTCAGCGACGACGCCCGGCCCGCGGCGGCCGACTTCGACGGCGCCGGCGCCTCCCTGTCGGCGCGGGACCTCACGGCGGCGGGCTGGGTGCCCGGGCGCACCCTGACCGTCCAGGGGGCCCGGCTGACCTGGCCGCGGCGGCAGCCGGGCGAGCCGGACAACGTCCGCGCCGCCGGTCAGGATGTCCGTGTCGCGGGGCGCGGCGACGCCCTCGCCTTCCTGGTGGCGGGCACGGCAGGCACGGAGACGGGCGGCCCGGGCACGGTCACGTACGCGAACGGCGCCCGTTCCGGATACCGGCTGACCGCGCCCGACTGGCGCACCGGGCCGCTCGCCACGAAGGCGGTGGCCCTGCCGCACATCAACACGCCTGGCGGGCAACTCGCCGAGCAGGCCCGCCTGTACGTCGTGACGGTGCCGCTGACGCGGGGCCGCGAGCTCGCCTCGGTCCGGCTGCCGCGCGCCGCCGGGCTGCACGTCTTCGCGGTGTCGGTACGGACGGCCACGCAGGGCTGGACGGGCAGCTGGACGACGTCGACGGGCGGCTACGCGGCCGTGGGGCCCTGGACGGACCGGACGCTGCGGCTGGTGGTGCACACGTCGGCGGGCGGGCCCCGGGTGCGGATGCGGTTCGACAACACCTTCGCGGCGGCCCCGGTACGGATCCGCGGCGCGACGGTCGCCGTGCGGGACTCGGGCGCGGCGGCACGCGGGACGCCGGTGCCGCTGTCCTTCGGCGGTGCTGAGAGCGTGGAGATCCCGGCCGGGGCCCAGGCGTACAGCGATCCGCTGGGCTTCGCGGTGCCGGCGGACGCCGACCTGCTGGTCAGTTTCCACCTGCCCGGCACGGTGCCGGCGGCGCCCCTGCACCGGCTCGCGCAGCAGCGGTCGTACGTCAGCGAGCCCGGGGACCACACGGCGGACGGCACCGCCGGGGCGTACACCTCGGTGATCACCAGCTGGCCGCTGCTCGCCGCAGTCGATGTGAGCGGCGGGCCCGGGTCCGTGGTGCTGCTCGGGGACTCGATCACCGACGGCGACAAGTCCACGGTGGACGCGAACCGGCGGTGGCCGAACGTGCTGGCCGGCCGCCTGCTGCGGCAGAGCGCCGTGCCGCGCTACGGGGTGCTGAACCAGGGCGTCTCGGGCAACCGGGTGGTCACCGACCGGTATCCCGGCGACGGGGTGTCCACGGACACGGCCGGGGTGAGTGCCCTGCACCGCTTCGACCGGGACGTCCTCGCCCAGCCCTCGGTCCGTACGGCGGTCGTCTTCGAGGGCGTCAACGACGTGCGCTGGGGCGCCTCAGCGGAACACGTGATCGCGGGGCTGCGGGAGCTGGCGGCGCGCGGGCAGGCCCGGGGGCTCAGGATGCTCGCGGCGACGATCCTGCCGTGCGCGGGTGAGACGCGGTGCACGGCGACCGTCGACGCCGAACGGGTCGCGGTGAACGAGTGGATCCGGCAAGGCGGCGTCTTCGACGGGGTGCTCGACTTCGACGCCGTCGTACGCGACCCGGCCGCCCCGCGCGGATCCTGCCCGCCTACGACAGCGGCGACCATCTGCATCCCGGGGACGCGGGGCTGGCGGCGCTCGCGGACTCGGTCGACCTGCGGCTGCTGTGAGCCGGTCGGCCGCTGTGGGTCACACGTCCAGGTCGACCACGACCGGCGCGTGGTCCGAGGCTCCCTTGCCCTTGCGCTCCTCGCGGTCCACGTACGCGTCCTTGACCGCCTTGCCGAACGGCGCGTTGGCGTACACCAGGTCGATGCGCATGCCGCGGTTCTTCGGGAAGCAGAGCTGACGGTAGTCCCAGTACGTGAACGGGTGGTCGTACTTCAGGGGCCGCGGGACCACGTCCGACAGGCCCGCCTCGCGCAGGGACGCAAGGGCCGCGCGCTCGGCGGGGGTGACGTGGGTCGCGCCCTCGAAGGCCGCGCGGTCGTAGACGTCATCGTCCGTCGGCGCCACGTTGTAGTCGCCCATCACCGCGAAGGGGCGGCCGCCGGCCGCGTCACCGGCGACGGCGGCCTTGAGGGCCTCGAACCACTGGAGCTTGTAGGCGTAGTGCGGGTGGTCCACCTCGCGGCCGTTCGGCACGTAGACCGACCAGACGCGGAGAGAGCCGCAGGTCGCCGAGATGGCGCGGGGCTCCACCGAGCCGTCGAACCCGGGGTCGCCGGGCAGGCCCTTGACCACGTCCTCGATGCCGACGCGGGAGAGCACCGCCACGCCGTTCCACCGGCCGGTCGCGTGGACCGCCGACTCGTAGCCCAGCTCGCGCAGCTGCTCCGCGGGGAACTGCTCCTCGGAGACCTTGGCCTCCTGGAGGCACAGCACGTCCGTGCCGCTGCTCTCCAGCCAGGCCAGGAGCCTCGGCAGGCGGGCGGTGATCGAGTTCACGTTCCAGGTCGCGATGCGCATGTCCCACAACCTACCCGGAGGGTCTGACAACGCCTTCCCGGCCTCGGAGGCCGGCGCTCGGAGCCCGGCTTCAGAGGTCGGCCGACGCCCCGGGGGTGAGCCGCAGGTGTTCCGCCCCGGCCAGGTTGCCGATCTGACGGTCGTAGATCGGGCGCGCGAGGTCGGTGAGGAGGGCGTCGTGGATGTCGTAGGCGCGCTGCGGCTCCACCTCGCGGACGTAGTCGATGACCTCGGAGATCTTGCTCCACGGGGCCATGACCGGGAGCATCAGCGTCTCCACCGGGTGGTCGGGGACGGTGAGGGCGTCGCCGGGGTGGAAGACCTTGCCGCCGTCGACGAGGTAGCCGACGTTGGTGATGCGCGGGATGTCCGGGTGGATCACCGCGTGGAGTTCGCCGTGGACCTGGACGTCGAAGCCGGCGGCGGTGAAGCCGTCGCCGTGGCCGACGGTGTGGACGCGGCCGGGGAAGGCGGAGGAGATCTTCTCGGCGACGGATTTCAGGGTCCAGATCTCCGCTGCCGGGTTGTTCTCCATCGCGGCGCGCAGCCGGAACTCGTCGAAGTGGTCGGGGTGCTCATGGGTGACGAGGATCGCGTCCGCGCCGAGCGCGGCGTCCTCCTCGCTGAACCCGCCGGGGTCGAGGACGAGGGTCCGGCCGTCCTTCTCCAGACGGACGCAGGCGTGCGACATCTTCGTGAGCTTCATGAGTCCATCCTGCCTCCGGGTCGCCCGCGCCCTCACTCCTGGGGCGTGGTCTCCTCGCGGATGACCTGCTGGGCGACCTTGAACGCGCTGTTCGCCGCCGGGACTCCGCAGTAGACGGCCGCCTGGAGCAGCACCTCCTTGATCTCGCCCGGGGTGAGGCCGTTGCGCAGGGCGGCCCGGGTGTGGAAGGCCAGCTCGTCCAGGTGACCGCCGGCGACCAGGGCGGTGAGGGTGACGCAACTGCGGGTGCGCCGGTCGAGCCCGGGGCGGTCCCAGACCTCGCCCCAGGCGTAGCGGGTGATGAACTCCTGGAAGTCCCCGGAGAAGTCGTCGGCCTGCGCCAGCGCCCGGTCGACGTGCGCGTCGCCCAGCACCTCGCGGCGGACCTTGATCCCGGCGTCGTACGGGTCGGGCCGCCCCTGCGCCGGGGGCGCCACCACCGGGGCGATCTCGGCGACGGGCCCGGTCTGGAGGGGCTGCGACGGTACCGGGGACAGGGCCGGCTTGACGGCGGCCGCGGGCAGGGCCGTATGGCCTGTTGAGGTGTCGAAGGCCGGCTGCCAGGCGGTGGAGAAGTGCCGCACCAGCAGGTCGGTGACCGCCGCGGGCTGCTCCACCGGCACCAGGTGGGAGGCGCCGGGGACGACGGCGAGGCGGGCGTCCGGGATGCCGGCGACCAGGGTGCGGGCCTCGGCGGGGCCGGTGACCTGGTCGTCCGAGCCGACGAGGACCAGGGTCGGCACGCCGACGCGGCCGAGTTCGACCCGGACGTCGAACGAGGCGAGCGCCTCGCAGCTGGCGATGTAGCAGCCGGGGTCGGTGGTGCGGACCATCTGCACGGCCCACTCGGTGATCGCGGGCTGCGCGGCGGCGAACCCGCCGGTGAACCAGCGCTCGGGCGAGGTGCGGGCGATGGGGTCGAGGCCGTTCGTGCGGACGATCACGCCTCTCTGCCGGAACTCGTCGGCCGTGCCGAAGCGGGGCGAGGTCGCGATCAGCGCCAGGGAGGCGAGCCGCTCGGGGTGGCGCAGGGCCAGCTCGATGCCGACCGCACCGCCGAGCGCGCAGCCCGCGTAGCCGAAGCGCTGCACGCCGAGCCCCTCGAGCGTGGCCAGCAGCCGTGTGGTGAGGTCGTTGACCGAGCCCGCCGGGTACGCGGGAGCGCCACCGTGTCCGGGCAGGTCGAAGCGGAAGACGCGCCAGTGCTTGATCAGCTCGGGGATCTGGCGGTCCCACATGTGCCATGTGGTACCCAGTGAGGGACCCAGGATCAGGACGGGAGCGTCTTCTGGCCCGTCAAAGCGGTATTGCAGGGTGTTCGGTGGTGTCTCGCTCACCCGTCTGAGCCTCTCATCTGTCACGACAGCCCCTATGAGCGGGGGTCTGGCTGTAGCTGTTTGACCAGGTGGAAGACCTCGCGGGCAGCATAGCGTTTGAGGCAGCGGACGATTTCGCGGCGGGTCTTGCCCTCCTTGATCCGCCGCTCGTAGTAGTCCTGGGTGCGCGGGTCGACCCGCAGGCGGGTGAACACGATCCGGTGGAGCGCGGCGTTGGCCTGCCGGTCGCCGCCGCGGTTGAGGCGACGGACCTGTCGGCGTCCCGAGGAACGCTCGACGGGGCTGACCCCGCACAGTGAGGCGAAGGACGCTTCACTGTCCAGCCGTTCCGGGTTGTCCCCCACCGTGATCAGCAACGTGACCGCCGTGTCCGGACCGATCCCCACCACGTCGAGCAGCTGCGGCGCGTGGCATTCCACGAGCCGGGCCAGACGAGCGTCCACCTCCCGGATCTGCTCGGAGAGCCGACCGATCCGGAAGGCCAGCAGCCCCAGCGTGATCCGAGTGGCCTGCAGCACCGACTCCTCGCCGACCTCCTCGCGGCTGCTCGCGTCGGTGAACCGTGCACAGGTACGGAAGAGTTCGGCATTGCCCAGTTCGGCCAGCTCTTCCCGCAAGGCGGGATCAGCGGTGACGAGGACGGCTTTGAGCTGGTTGATGGCCTGGGTGCGGGCTTTGACGGCTGACGCCTTCGTGAGTTTGTACATTCTCGCGATCTGCACCGGCCCGTCGCCCGATTTGGCCCGCGCGCAGGCCCGGCCGCTCAATACGGCCCTGGCCGCGTTCTGGGCATCGAGCGGATCAGATTTACCGCGCCGACGGCGATCTGCCCGGTCCATCCAGTTCACATCAAACACGTTCACGCCCTGGGCCAGCAGATAGCGGGTCAGGGATGCCCCGTTAGAGCCGGTCCCTTCCACCCCGGCCCGCCGCACGATTCCCGACTTCCTCGCCCACTTCAGCAGATCCCGGTATCCGGCAGCGGTGGCACGGAACTCATCGGTGGCCAGCACCGCCCCCGTCAAGGAAAGCACCGAAGCCACATGGGCATCCCGGTGCGTATCCACGCCCAGCACCACCTCCCCCGCGGGGCGACGACGGCGGGACTTCGGAGGAGGCAACGTAATGGACATGGTCGAGTTCGCCATACCCGATCCCTTCCCGGTCCTATGACATGTCGCGTTGCCGGTACCGGGCCGCGTCGGACGGTCAGAATCGTGAGGACGCCACAGCGATCGGCAGGCCCCTATCGGGACACGCCCCGCCAGTCCGGTACCGACAACGCACCATCCCCGGCCAAAGGCCGACACTGTGACAGCGGGACACTTCGGTCAGAAATATCATGAGTCAGGCCCCGGGCCCGGGACAGCACCCGCCCATCCTCCCGCTGTCATCTCCCCGGCGCTCAGGGGCCGCAGAAGATGCTCAGTTCCCCTCACTCAACACCCAGAACCTGATTCCAGTCGACCACAACAGCGCACGCAGACAACCGGCCCGTGCAGAGTTCAGGTTCACGACGCCAACGTGACAGCCTGACCTGGCATGGCGGCACCGCGATGGTCCGATCAAGCCCCGAGCGACAGGGCCACCCCGACGACCCCGCATTCGCCTGCCAGTTTCCGCCAAAGTGCCGTGCCCCCCGCACGCAGATCAAGGATGTCCGACCTTGGTTTTTTACCTCTTTGACGAAGGCGGCCAGCAGGTCGCGGCGACGGCGCTCACGAGTACGGGACTCCCGCCGCAAGCCAGTTGTGGTCCCTGGCCATCATCACCGTCCTGATCCCACCGGCCGCCCTCGGCGTCCTGGGCCTGGCCACCGTGGTGTTCATCCACGAACTCGCCGAGGTCCTGGTCATCGCCAACGCGATCCGCGCCGCCAAGGTGGAGACCGGCGGGACGGACTGGCCGGACAGGCGGTTGTCACCGGGCGGCCCAACTGTGCCCGCCCAGATCCTCCAGCGTCTGGCGGGCCTGCCGGAGCGCTCCGGTACGCAGCCGCTGAAGGTCAACTGGGTCATGTGCTTCGGGCAGGCCGCCCTCCTCGGTGTGCTGCGCTCGGTCATGGCGCAGTCCGGGCCGCAGGGGCCGCTCATCACCAACAACAAGGTGGCCCAGTTCGTCGCCCGGCCGGACGGGCGGCTGCGTGGCGCGGTCGGCACGGATCTCACCCGACCGGTCCAGGCCGTTGACGAACTACGCGCTGCCGAGTATGGGGGCGACCGAAACATCCCGTTCACACCACGCAAGGCCGCCGTCCAGGTGGTGCGGTCTGCCCAGTCGAAGCGCACGATGCCGGAACGGGACGCCACCCGCGCTGGAACCCCCGGACCGTCAGCTGCTGCACCATGCGGCGGCCGGTCTTTCCGGTGGCGCCGGTCACCAGAATCGTCTCGTTGCTCATGCCCTCCAGCCAACCCGTCAAGCACGCGGTCGGGCCATTGCAGGATCCGCAACTCTGTTAACAGTAAGGGCAGTTCGTTAGCAGCGGATTGGTAAATCCGCAGCATCGTCAGCAATGGCTACGAACAGTAACGGTCGGTTGTGCGGCACTTCCGTCAGCTTGCGGGTCGCCGGTTCGACACGATGGGTTCGGCGGTGGCAGCGAGCAGGGCGGTGTCGTCGTCGACCCGGTCGGGGACGTTCAGCAGCTCCAGGGCCCGTTCGATGATCCGCTGGGGGTCGGTGCGGGCGGCGACGGGGAGCGCGCCGCAGGTCTGGCACAGGGACGCCAGGCAGTCGTCCAGGGACAGCGCCCGGTTTTCCACCAGGCCGTCGGTGTACAGCAGCAGGCTGGTGCCGGGCGGGAACGCCACCTCGCGGTCGACTGGGGTGCTGCCCAGTCCCAGCGGCAGCGCCGGGGGCAGCTCCAGGTAGGCGGTCTCGGCGGCTACCAGCAGGGGCGGCAGGTGCCCGCCGGCGGCGTAGCGCAGGCTGTGGCGGTGCGGGTCGTAGACCGCGTACAGGCAGGTGGCGAAGCGTTCGGCGGCGAGCGACTGCAGGTAGGCGTCCAGCCTGGCCAGCACCTGGGCCGGGCCGGCGCCCTCCATCGCGAGGCTGTGCAGGGCGGAGCGCAGTTGGCCCATCACGATGGCGGCTTCCACGTCGTGGCCCATGACGTCGCCGATGGCCAGCCCCACGGCACCGTCGGGCAGTGCGAGCACGTCGTACCAGTCGCCGCCGACCTCAGCGCCGCGGTTGCTGGCCCGGTAGTGGGTGGCCAGGCGCACACCGCACACCTCGGGCAGGCGGTGGGGCAGCAGGGCGCGCTGCAGGGTCAGGGCGAGGCGGCGCTCGTTGTGGTACCGGGTGGCGTTGTCGTAGGCCAGGGCCAGGCGGTGGGCGAGGTTCTCCAGATACTTGTGTTCGACCGCGGAGTAGTCGGTGTGCCGGACCAGTACCAGGGCCCCCAGTGTCTGGTCGTGGGCGTGCAGCGGCAGGGCCAGCACGGCGGCGGGCGGCGGGTGCGGGCCGGCTGGGGCTGGGGCGGTGCCGTTGATCGCGTGGGTGGCGGCGCTGGCCAGGGCCTCGCGGGCAAGAAGGGGTGCGCCGGCGATGTATGCCGGGGGCGACTGGGCCGGGGCGGGTGCCGCTGCGGTGAGGTGGATGCTGATCTGGTCGGCGAAGTCGGGCAGCAGGATCTGTCCGGCGGTCTGCAGTATGTGGTCCGGGTCGAGGGTGGCGGACAGCCGCAGGCCCGCGTCGGCCAGGGTGGCCAGCACGGCCAGCTGGTCGCGGGTCTCGGTCAGGACCTGTTCACGCAGCCAGTGCAGCTCCAACCCGGTGCGGACGCGCGCCAGCAGCTGGCGCGCGGAGAAGGGTTTGGCCAGGTAGTCGTCGGCGCCGGCCTGCCGGCCCTGCACGGATTCCTCCTCGCCGGCGCGGGCGGTGAGCAAGACGATCGGCAAACGGGCGGTGCGTGGGTCGGCGCGCAGCGCCCGGACCAGCTCGAAGCCGTCCATGTGGGGCATCATTACGTCGCTGAGCACCAGCTCCACCGGCTGCGCCAGGGCCGTCTCCAGGGCCGCCCGGCCGTCGGCGGCGAGCAGCACGTCGTAGTCGGGGTCCAGGAGCTGGGTGAGGTAGGCGCGCATGTCGGCGTTGTCGTCGACGACCAGCAGGCGGGCCCGGCGGGGGCGGTCGGTATCGTGCGGGCCAGGGCCGTCGGTCGCGGGGGCGGGCGGGGCATCGTGGGTCGCTGGGGCGGACGGAGTGTGTGCCGAGGGGCTCGGCGCGGCGGGAACGGGCTCAGCCGCCAGCCAGCCCAGCGCCTCGTCCACATAGGCCGCAGCACGGCCGGACCGGCCGCCTCCGCCTTCCCTGAGGGTCTCCCCGGGGAATCCGACGCTGTCCGCGGCCGGGTTCGGGCGGGGCCGGTGGGCGGCGGCGAAGGGGAGGTCCACGGTGACGGTGGTGCCCTGGCCGGGCCGGCTGTCCACGCCGACGGTGCCGCCGTGCGCTTCCACCAGGTCCTTCACCAGCACCAGGCCGAGGCCGCTGCCCTCGTGGGAGCGGGAGCGGGCTCCGCGGACTCGGTGGAAGCGCTCGAACAGGCGCGGCAGCTCGTCCGCGGGGATGCCGGTGCCGGTGTCGGTCACGGTCAGCCGGGCCCGGTCGCCGGCCGCGGCCACCTGCACTCGGGCGCCGCCGGTGAAGGTGAACTTCAGGGCGTTGCTGAGCAGGTTGAGGATGATCTTTTCCCACATCTCCCGGTCCAGGGACACCGGCTCGGGCAGCGGCGGGCAGTCCACCTCCAGCGTCAGCCCGGCCGCCTCGAAGGCGGAGCGGAACGCCCCGGCCAGCTCGGCCGTGGCACGGGCGAGGTCGACCGGCTCAAGGGCCGGGCGTATCTGCCCGGCCTCGGCCCTGGCGACGTCCAGGAGGGTGTTGACCTGCTTCAGCAGGCGCAGAGCGCCGCGCTCGGCCAGCTCCAGCTGCTCGCGCCGCTCGGGCCGGTCCTCGTCGGCCAGGGTCTGCTGGAGCGGGCCCAGGAGCAGGGTGAGCGGGGTGCGCAACTCGTGGCTGACGTTGGCGAAGAAGGTGGTCTTGGCCCGGTCCAGCTCGGCCAGCGCCTCCGCCCGCCGGCGCTGTTCGTCGTGGGCGAGCGCGGCCGTCAGCGCCCCGGCCACGGAGGCGGCGAGCACTTCCAAGAAGTCCCGGTATGTCCCGGCCGGAGGGAAGCAGGGGTTGACACCCACCGCCAGGACGCCTCCCACCTGGCCCGCACAGTCCAGCGGCAGAGCCAGCACCTGCTCGACCGGGAGTCGGGAGGCCGCGGCGTGCCGCCCGGCCGTGTTGCCTCCGGTGAACGCGGCAGCAGGCAGCGTGGCAGGGGCACCGTCGGCGACCACCTGCGCCAGCCGGGCTGCGACCTCCGACCCGTCGGCGGCACTCTGCGAGACGGCCTCGGGCGCCTGCTGGAGCCCGGCGGAGGCAGCCGGCCGCAGCACCCCGGCTCGGAGGCCAGGTACAGGCCGAGGAATGGGATCTCCTCGGGATAGGAGCCCAGCACCTCCGCGACGACGCGGGCGACCTCACCCGGCGTGGGCAGCCCGGCGGTGCGGGCACCGGCCTCGCTCAGCAGGCGCAGCCGACGCTCGCCCAGTACCCGGCCGGTGGTCTCGGTGAGGATCTGCAGCACGCCGCCGGCGGTGCCGTCGTCCAGCAGCACGGGCTGGAAAGAGGAGTCGAAGTAGCACTGCTCCGGAAAGCCGTGGCGCTCCATGATGAGCGGTTCATCGGAGATCAGCATGGACTTGCGGGTGTCGATCACATAGTGGAAGTGGGAGCTCACGGGGGCCCAGACCTCGGGGAACACCTCCTTGTACGGCTTGCCGAGCGCCCAGGGGTGCTTGGCGCCGGGAATGAGTGCGGCGCCCAGGTTGTACAGCGTGGCGAACTCGGGGCCCCAGTACAGAGCCATGCCGTGCTCAGACGTGAGCATGAGGCGCAGGGTGTCCACCAGGGGCCCCGGCCAGGACTCGGGGGGCCCGAGCGGCGTCGCCGCCCACTCGATCCCGGCCAGAAGCTCGCCGAACGCACCGGCCTCGGCGAACATCCGGGCCGCCGCGGTGCGCGGGTCCTCGGGCCGGGTCATGAAGAAATCGTCCTCCTGACGCCTACGTGATCCGCCCGCGCCCCCAAGGCTGCCGGACGCTACTCGCTGCGGACCTTCGGGCAGAACGGACGCCGGATCCGACGCGTCTGGCTACACTCCCGCCAGAACCACAAGGCCAATTAGGCCCAAACTGCTATTTACTCAGAAGTGTAGGCTTTTAAGCACCCGCCGACGGAGGTGATCATCAACTCGCAGTCCTGTGGGCGGCCGACATCGGTCGCGAGACTGGTGGGCTCGCATGTTGAGGTGTCGCGTATGCGGAGCTGACGTCGGCAGCCCCATGACGCTGAGTGGGCTGTCAGGGGCGGTCGATCGCGGTCTGGGATGATCGCGCGGTGAGTGATGCGAGGCTGCTGGCCGCGGAGGCTGTTGAGTCACATGTCCGGGTGTTCTTCGAGGGGCACTCCGTGGAGGTCGTCGACTACGACCTCGGGCCGGAACGGCGACACGTGGCCCCCGATCTGCGCATCCTCGTTGTGGGGCCCGGTCCCCGCAGCGACACCTGGGCCTATGTGACCGCCGGGTGCTGGGCCGCGATGGAGAAGGACGGTCATGGACTCGAGTTCGTCATGACTACCCATGTCCGCGACCAGCGGTTCATCGAACTCATGGCGATGATCGCCTACTACCACTGCGGAGGACATCAGCTCGACCTGGAGCACAGCATGCCGATCGGTGACCCGTGGGTGCCGGGTTCAACCTGCGATCACCTACTGATCAGCCTGCCCTATCTCCACGGACCCGACCTTGAACACTGTGCCGTTCCCGGGGGTCACGCCCGCATCGTGTGGACGCTGCCCGTGACGACAGCCGAGATCGAGTTCCGCAGGCGTCACGGCCACGAGGCGTTGGAGCAGCTCTTCGACGAGGCAGAAATCATCCCCACCTATCCCTTCAGGGCGTCGGTCGCCTGAGTTTCCGGCCTCCGGCGGTCACCGTTTGTGGTCTCCAGAGGCGTACCGGCTCCATGTTCCGCCGGCCTCGGTGACGAGGCGCGTGGCGGTCTTGTCGTGGTAGCCGAGGGCTTTCGCGATGACTGGGGCCGGCGCTTGGAGGACGAGTTGGCGGATCGCGGAGGCTCTGCCGCGCTGGAGTGGGAGGAGGTCCTTCCCGGCCGCAGAGCAGCCTCGATGGTGGCGTCCAGGACGCGTCGCAGGGAGCGGGTGCGGAAGTCGGAGGAGACGCAGGTGTAGATCGCGGTGGTGGAGGCGTGGTCGTGGCCGACCTGCTACTGGACGAACAGCGGGTCGTGGCCGTCCTCGATCAGGTGGGTGATGTAGGACCTGCGCAGCGAGTGGAACTCCAGCGCGGGGTCCAGGCCGCCGGCGTCCCGGTAGGCGGCGAAACGGGAGTCCAAGCGTTGGACCCCGATCCGTGCGCCTCGCTCGGAGGGCCAGAGGGCCCGGCTGGTCGAATGCCGCATCCCGGGCCGCACCTCGGTGATCCATTCCTCGATCGTGCCGGGTGGTCCAGACGGTCAGCACGCTGCGGCACTTGGGCGGCGAGCCCTTCGTGGCCTTGCCGTGGCGGACCAGCAGGGTGCCGTACTCGCCGACCTCCCGGCCGTCCGGATTGCGGCCGAAGTCGGTGAGGTCCAGCATCCGGTTTCGTTTCGGCGCAGGCCGTAGGCGTACGCGGTCTTGAACAAAGCGGCATCCCGGAATGCTGGCAGCCAGCCCTTGCGGCCCTTGCCGCGAACGCGAAGGACTTCCTCGTCAGCATGGTCGAAGAACGCTTCCAGCTCGGGCCTGGTGAAGGCCCGGCGTTCTGGCTCACCCTCGGCTTCATCGGCGTACGCAGCGGCATTCCAGTCGTAGACCACCTGGACTGGGTGGGTCCCGAAGAGCCGCAGGCACTCGTCGCCCCAGCCATAGGCGGGGGGGTCAGGAAGTCGCAGAACTGCCGTACCGAGCCCTGGTAGTTACGCAGGGTGGAGCGGACACAGCCGTGCACGGCCTGCAGATCGGCCGCCGATATGACTGACCGCCGCAAGGACCCCAACGCCCCCGCCCCGGCGGTGATCTCCGAAACGGTGCTTCGGCGGGTGGCGGAACTCGCGGCGCTGCTGGTCGTCCCGGAGGGTGCCCGGTGCGGCGACCGGGTCCGGCTCCTTGCGGTTCCTGTTCACCGATCGGTGTCGGGGGTGCAGCCAGATAACTGACTACCCATTAGTATCTGACGGATCATCAGCTCCAGAGCGAGCGGCGTGCGCCGAATCCGCTCGTCCCGATCGCACACCCCCTCGATCGCACAGAGGAGCCTCCCCCCATGACGCACACCGTTATCGGCGTCAGCCCGTTGGGTGCACCGGACCCCCGCCTCGTCGCCGCCGTCTGCCGGGCCGGTGGGTCCGGTGTCCTCGACCTCGGCCCGGGCGCGCGCGCCGCCCGCGAGGCCCTGACCCTCCTGCGGCAGTGGGTGCCCGGCCGCCACGGCGTGCGGGTCCCCGCCGACTGTGCACTGCGCCCCGAAGAGCTGTGGGTCCCGGCGCCCGCCGGAACGCGGCGCACCGCGGACCCGGCCGCCGCCGGACCGTGCACCGTGCTCCTCGCCCCCGACGCGCCCTGGACCGTCGCCGAGGTCCGGGCCGCAGCCCGCGCCGCCGCCGCGGACCCCGCCGTGCTCGCCGAGGTCCGCGGTCCCGACGAGGCCGTCCGGGCCGTGGCCGACGGTGTCACCGGGCTCGTTTTGCGCGGCGAGGAGTCCGGCGGCCCCTGCGGCGAACACTCCACCTTCGTGCTGCTCCAGCGCGTACTCGGCGCCGTACCGGCCGATCTGCCGGTGTGGGCCTGCGGCGGCATCGGGCCGCACACCGCGGCCGCCGCCGTGCTCGCGGGCGCCCGCGGAGTCGTACTGGACATTCAGCTCGCACTGCTCGACGAGGCCGGTACGGCCCCCGCGGCCGCCGGTCTGCTGCGCGCCGCCGACGGCACCGAGACCGTCGTCGTCGACGGCTGCCGGGTGCTCGACCGGAGCCGCCCCGGCCTCCCGGCCGCCCTGCGCGACCGGCCCCTGCCGCTGGGCCAGGACGCCTTTCTCGCCGCCCGGTTCGCCGAGCGGTACGGCACCGTGGACCGCGCCCTCGCCGCCGTCACGGAGGGCATCGACGCCGCCGTGGCCGACGACGGCGCCGTGCTGCGCGGCGGCTCGCCGATGTGCCGGGCGCTCGGCACCGCCCTGCCGGTCGTCCAGGGCCCGATGACCCGGGTCAGCGACCAGGCGCGGTTCGCGGCGGCCGTCGCGGACGGCGGCGGACTGCCGTTCGTCGCGCTCGCCCTGGCCGGGCCCGAGCAGACCCGCACCCTGCTCGAGCAGACCAGGTCCGCGCTCGGCGACCGCTCCTGGGGCGTCGGCATCCTCGGCTTCGTTCCGGAAGAGATACGCACCGCCCAACTGGAGGCCATCCGCGAGCTGCGCCCCAGCCACGCCGTCATCGCGGGCGGCCGTCCCTCCCAGGCGGCCGCTCTGGAGGCTGAGGGCATCCGCACCTTTCTGCACGTCCCGTCACCCGGGCTGCTCGGCCAGTTCCTGGCGGCCGGCGTCCGGCGCTTCGTCTTCGAGGGCGCCGAGTGCGGCGGGCACATCGGGCCGCGCAACAGCTTCCCTCTCTGGGAGGCGCAACTGGCCGTCCTGGAGGACTTCCTCGACGCGGCGGCCGACGACGGTCACACCGGTGGCGGTGACGCCGCCGACCCACAGGACGTACAGGTGCTCTTCGCGGGCGGCATCCACGACGAGCGCTCCGCCGCCATGGTCGCCGCGCTCGCCGCCCCGCTCACCACGCGCGGTGCCGTCGTCGGCGTTCTGATGGGCACCGGCTACCTCTTCACCGAGGAGGCCGTCGAGTGCGGCGCCATCCGGCCGCTGTTCCAGCGCGCGGCCTTGGACGCCACGTCGACCACGCTCCTGCACACCGCGCCCGGACACACCACCCGCTGCCTGCCCAGCGCGTTCAGCGACACGTACCAGGAGGTCAAGGACGAGCTGCGGACTCAGGGGATACCCGAGCGGCAGGTCTGGCAGGAGCTGGAGCGGCTCAACGTCGGCCGCCTGCGCATCGCCGGCAAGGGCGTCGAGCGGGTCGGCGACGAGCTGCTCGACGTCGACGAGGAGCGCCAGCGCGAAGCGGGCATGTTCATGGCCGGCGAGGTCGCCGTGCTCCGCTCCGCCGTCACCACCGTCGCCGCCCTGCACCACGCGGTCACCGACGGGGCAGCCGACTTCTACGGGCGCCGCACCGCCGAACTCGCCGCTGACGCCCGCGACGCGGGCGGCACGGTACCCGCGCGGAACCCCGCCCCCGCTCCCGAACCGCTCGACATCGCCGTCGTCGGCATGGCCGGCATGTTCCCCGGCGCCGCCGACCTGCCCGCCTACTGGGCCCAGGTGCTCGCCGGCGCCGACGCGGTCACCGAGGTCCCGGACACCCGCTGGGATCCCGCGCTGCACTTCGGCGCGGACGCCGAGGCGGACGACGTGTCCGCGTCCAAGTGGGGCGGTTTCCTGCCTCCGATCCCCTTCGACGCGCTGGCCTACGGAATCCCGCCCGCCTCCCTGGCCGCCATCGAACCCGTCCAGCTCCTCGCACTGGAGGCGGCCAGGCGGGCGCTCGCCGACGCCGGGCTCGACCGCCGGGCCTTCCCGCGCGAGCGCACCTGCGTCGTCTTCGGTGCCGAGGCGGGCAGTGACATCTCCGGCGCCGCCACGCTGCGCAGCGTCCTGCCCTCGTACGTCGGCCGCCTTCCCGAGGACCTGGAGGAGCAGCTCCCGAAGCTCACCGAGGACTCCTTCCCCGGCATGCTCGCCAACGTCATCGCCGGCCGGATCGCCAACCGGCTCGACCTCGGCGGCGCCAACTACACCGTCGATGCCGCCTGCGCCTCCTCCCTGGCCGCCGTCGACGCCGCCTGCAAGGAACTGGCCTGCGGTGCCGCCGACGTGGCCCTGTGCGGCGGCGCCGACCTGCACAACGGCATCAACGACTACCTGCTCTTCTCCTCCGCGCACGCGCTGTCGCCCACCGGCCGCTGCCGCACGTTCGACGCGGCCGCCGACGGCATCGCACTCGGCGAGGGCGTCGCCTGTCTCGTACTCAAGCGCCGCGCCGACGCCGAGCGGGACGGCGACCGGATCTACGCCGTCATCGAGGGCGTCGGCAGCGCCAGCGACGGCCGCTCCCTCGGCCTGACCGCGCCCCGCCCCGAGGGCCAGCGCGCCGCCCTGGAACGCGCCTACGCGCAAGCTCGCGTCTCGCCCGCCGAGGTCGGCCTGATCGAGGCCCACGGCACCGGGACGGTCGTCGGCGACCGCACCGAACTCAGCACGCTCACCCGGCTGTTCGAGGAGGCCGGGGCCGCGCCCGGCGGCTGCGTCGTGGGCTCCGTCAAGTCCCAGATCGGGCACACCAAGTGCGCCGCCGGTCTCGCCGGACTGATCAAGACCGCGCTCGCCCTGCATACCGGGGTGCGCCCGCCCACCCTGCATGTCGACGTGCCCAACCCCGTCTGGACCGGCCCCGACAGTCCATTCGTCTTCCACAGCGAGGCCCGGCCCTGGGCCGAGCCCGCCGCCCGCCGCGTCGCCGGGGTGAGCGCCTTCGGATTCGGCGGCACCAACTTCCACGTGGTGCTGCGGGCCCACGCCGACGCCGGAGCGCCGCCGCGCCAGAGCCACGATGTCTGGCCCGCCGAGCTGTTCGTCTTCCGCACCCGCGCAGCGGCCGAGGAGCTCGCCGGCCTCGCGGCGAGCGGTCACTGGCGGCTGCGGGACCTGGCGCATACCGCCGCACAGCGCGCGGAGACCGGCCCGGGCCCGCTCCTCGGTGCCGTGGTCGCCGAGTCCGTCACCGAACTCCCGCACCTGATACGGGACCTACTCGACGGCACGCCCGGGAGAAGCGGAGTGTTCCCGGCCACAGGCGCCCCCGCCGCGGCGGCCGACGGCGACGGTGGCAAGGTGGCGTTCCTCTTCCCCGGCCAGGGCAGCCAGCGCCCCGGCATGTTCGCCGAGCTGTTCACCGCCTTCCCCGAACTCGGCCGCCATCTGTACCACGCCCCGGCCGCCGCCCTCTTCCCGCCCGCAGCCTTCGACGCCGCCGAACGCGCCGCACAGGTCGCCCGGCTCACCGACACCCGCCACGCCCAGCCCGCGCTCGGGGCGGTCGGCCTCGCCGCGTACGACACCCTCACCGCGGTCGGTGTCCGCCCGGACATGGCCGCAGGGCACTCCTACGGCGAACTCGTCGCGCTCTGCGCCGCGGGCGCCCTCGACTCCGACAAGCTCGGTGACCTCAGCCGGGAGCGGGCCGAGGCGATCCTCGCCGCGATCGGTGCACAGGGGTCCGATCCCGGCACCATGGCCGCCGCAGTGGCCTCCGCCGAGCAGGTGACCCGGGTGCTCGCCGGGGCAGGTCTGGCCGAGCGGGTCGTCGTCGCCAACCACAACGCGCCCGCGCAGAGCGTGCTCTCGGGCCCGAGGGACGCCGTCGCCGAAGCTGTCGACGCGCTCACCGCCGCCGGGTTCTCCGTCCGCCCGCTGCCCGTCGCCTGCGCCTTCCACAGCCCGCTGGTCGCCGGGGCCGTGTCCCGCTTCGCCGAGATCCTGACGGCGTACGCCGTGCGCGGCCCCGAGTTCCCGGTCTGGGCCAATCTCACCGGCACCCGCTATGCCGGGGACCCCGCCCGGGTACGGGCCGGCCTCGCCGAGCAGATCGCCGCCCCCGTCCGTTTCGCCGACCAGATCGAGGCGATGTACGACGCCGGGGCGCGGATCTTCGTCGAGTGCGGGCCCGGCACGGTGCTCACCGGTCTGGTCGGCCAGATCCTCGGCGACCGGCCGCACGTCGCCGTCCCGTTCGAACCCCGCCCCGACGCGGGCCTGCGCGGCCACCTCGAGGCCCTGGCCCGGCTCGCCGCGGCCGGTGTCCCGGTGGCGCCCGCACGGCTCTTCAGCGGACGCGACACGGCACTCGCCGACCCGGCCGCCGTGCCGGAGCGGCCCGGCTGGACGGTCGACGGCCACCTCGTACGCACGGCGGACGGCCGGCCGGTGCCGGGAGCGCTGCGCCCGGCCCGGCGCATCTCGGGCATCCCGCGGGCCAGAGAGCGGACCAGTGAGGCGACGACGGTGGGCGAACGGGAAGAACTGCTCCGGGAGTTCCTGCGCAACAGCCGGGAGATGCTGGCCGCACAACGGGACGTGCTCCTCGGCTACTTCGGGGCTACGCCCGCGCCGCAGGCGGCTCCGCCGACCCCCGAGCCTCTTCCGGCCCCGGCTCCGGCCGCTCTCGCTGCGGCTCCGGCCCCCGCTCCCGCTCCGGTGGGAGTGGATGTGCTGGCCGAGGTGCTGGCGGTGATCGCGGAACGTACGGGATATCCGGTGGAGATGGTGGGGGCGGAGTCGGATCTGGAGGCGGATCTGAGTGTGGATTCGATCAAGCGGACGGAGATCGCCGGGGAGCTGGGACGGCGGCTGCTGGGCTCGGGTGCGGATCTGCGGTCGTTGCCGGACGCGGACCTGGAGGAACTGACCCGGGAGCGCACCGCCGCCGGGATCGCCGACTGGCTGCGGGTCCGCGCGAAGGCGCTCGCCGATCCGGCCCCGGCACCCGCCCTCGCCACCTCGGCCCCCGTAGCCGGGGAGTCCCCCGACCCGCTCACCGGCCAGGCTCCCCGCCGCTATCTGCTGCGGCCCGCCCCGCTCGACCCGGCGCCCGTGCCCGGCGCCGAAGGCGCGGCACAGCTGCGCGGGAAGCGGTTCCTGATCGTCGCGGACGACACGCCACTCGCACGGGCACTTGTCACCCGGCTCACCGCACTCGGCGCGCTCGCCGCCCGTGGCGGCCCGGACACCGCACAGCTCGCCGGGCACACCGGCCCGGTCGACGGAGTGCTGCACCTGGGCGCTCTCGCGGGTACGGAACAGCAATTGCTGCCCGCCAAGCTCACCGTGCTCCAGGAACTGCTGCTGCGCGGCCCGCGCCGGCTGCTCTGCCCTCGCCTCCCCGACGACACCAGCGGCCTCGACGGCTTCGTGCGCACCGCGGCCCGCGAATACCCCGACACCGTGGTCCGCGCCGTGGAGCTCGACCCCGACGAGCCCGCCACCGAGCAGGCCGAGGCGCTCGTCGGGGAACTGCTGGCGCCCGACCGGGAGCCCGTCGTGCTGCGCACCTGCGGCGTCCGCCGCGCCCCGGTACCGTACGAGAGCCCTCTGGGCCCGCCCGTCTCCTCCGGGGCCGCCGCTGCCGCGGCACTCGGGCTCGGCCCGGAGTCGGTCGTCGTCCTCGCGGGCGGCGCACGCGGCATCACAGCCCGGTTCACCCTCGCCCTTGCCGCCGCCGCACGCTGCCGGGTCGAACTGCTCGGGCGTACGCCGCTCGACGACGGCACGGGCGGGCACCACGAGCTGGCCCACGCCACCGACCTGCCCGCGCTGCGTGCGGCGCTCGCCGCCCGGGGCGGTCTGAGCACCGCCGAGATCGACCGCGAAGCCGGCCGCGTCCTGGCCCGCCGCGAGATCGCCGCGACCCTGGCCGAGGTACACGGCGCGGGCGGCCGGGCCAGATACCGGGCACTCGACCTGCGGGACGCGGAGGCCGTGCAGCAGGCGGTCAAGGAGACATACGCGACGTACGGCCGGATCGACGGGGTCGTACACGCCGCCGGAGTGATCGAGGACCGGCTGCTCGCCGAGAAGGACCCCGTCTCCTTCGAACGGGTCTACGGCACCAAGGTGGACGGCGCCCGCGCACTGCTCTCGGCTCTCCGGCGACTTCCCCAACTGCCCGCTTTCACCGTCATGTTCGGCTCCGTCGCGGCGGTGTACGGCAACCGCGGCCAGGCCGACTACGCCGCCGCCAACGACGCACTCGCCCGCCTCGGCCGCCTCTGGCGCGCCGACACCGGCAGCCGTACCGTCACCGTGCACTGGGGCCCGTGGGCGCCGGCCGGGGCGCACGGCGGCATGGTCGGCCCTGAGCTGGGCCGGGAGTACGCGCGCCGCGGCATCGAGCTGATCGACCCGGAGGAGGGCGTGCTCGCGCTGCTGCGGGAGCTGGCCTGGGGCGAGCCGGAGACCGACGAGGTCGTCCTGACGGCGTCGGGCCGGTGAACCCCACGATGCGACCGACCGCCCCGCGGCACCGGCAGCCCGTCGCCATCGTCGGCATGGCGGTGACCCTGCCCGGCGCCTGTGACCTGGCCGCGTACTGGCACAACCTCGTCACCGGCGCTGACGCCATCTCCGACGTGCCCAAGGCCCGCTGGGACGCGGACACCTACTACGACCCGGACGGACGGCGCGGCCTCGATGGCGTCTACTGCCGCCGCGGCGGCTTCGTCGACGGGCTCGACGCGCTCGCCGCCTTCGACCCGACCGCCTTCGGACTCATGCCGGACTCCGTGCCCGGCACCGAACCCGACCAGCTGATCGCGCTGCGTACCGCCACGGCCGCGCTCGCCGACGCGGGGGAGGCCGCACTGCCCGAAGACCGCTCCCGGGTCGGTGTCGTGCTCGGCCGCGGCGGTTATCTGAGCGACGGACTCGCCCGACTCGACCAGCGGATGCGCACGTCAGCCCAACTGGTGCGCACCCTGCACGAGTTACTGCCCGAGCTGGACGGCGAGCGGCTCGACGCGGTACGGATGGCGTTCACGGCCGCGCTCGGCGGGGAGCAGAGCCCCGAGTCGGTGATCGGCCTCGTGCCCAACTTCGCGGCGTCCCGGGTCGCCAACCGGCTCGATCTGCGTGGCCCCGCCTACACCGTGGACGCGGCCTGCGCCTCCTCGCTCGTCGCACTCGACCAGGCCGTCGGCACGCTCGCCTCGGGCAGTTGCGACGTGATGCTCGCGGGCGGCGTACACCACTGCCACGACATCACGCTCTGGTCCGTCTTCAGCCGGCTGCGGGCGCTGTCGCCGTCCCAGCGGATCCGCCCGTTCCACCGGGACGCGGACGGCGTGCTGATGGGCGAGGGCACCGGCGTGGTCGTACTCAAACGGCTCGCGGACGCACGGCGCGACGGCGACCGGATCTACGCCGTCGTCCGCGGCGTCGGCGTGGCCGGCGACGGCCGGGCCGGCTCCCTGGTCAACCCGGACCCCGGCGGCCAGGCCCGCGCCGTCCGGCTCGCCTGGGCGGCGGCGGGGCTCGACCCGGCGGCACCGGGGTCGCTCGGCCTCCTGGAGGCGCACGGCACCGGAACCCCCGGCGGCGACCGGGCCGAACTAGCCGCGCTGGCCGAGGTGTTCGGGCCGCCGGACCCGGACGCCGGGCCCGACGCCGTGATCGGCTCCGTGAAGTCGATGATCGGCCACACGATGCCGGCGGCGGGTGTGGCGGGCCTCGTCAAGGCGGCCCTGGCGGTGCACCACGGCATGCTCCTGCCGACCCTGCACTGCGACGACCCGCACCCGGCGCTCCGCGTCACCCGCTTCGCTCCGGCCCAGCAGGCCCGGACCTGGGACGGGGACGTCCGACGTGCCGCGGTCAGCGCCTTCGGCTTCGGCGGGATCAACGCCCACGTCGTCCTGGAGTCGGTACCGGAGCCCGTGCCTGCCCCCGCATGGGCGCCTGCCCCGGCGTCGGCTCCCGCACCGGCATCGGCCCCGGCCGTCGCGCCTGCGGCCCCGGCACCCGGCGGCCCGGGCGCGGGGCCTGCGGCCTGCGCGGACCGTGCCGAAGTGGCCGAGCCGCCCCGGCTGTTGCGGCTCGCCGCCGCGACCCCGCAGGACCTCGCCGAACTGCTCGACGCCGACGACACCGAGCTGCGCGCGGCCGCCGCGGAGGGCGGAGCGAGGGGAGCCGGGGGCGCCCGCGTCGCCGTCCTGGACCCCACCGACCGCCGCCTCGCCCTGGCCCGCAAGGCAGTCGCCCGCGCCCGGGCATGGGGCGGCCGGAGCGACGTCTGGTGCGCGCCGCGGCCGGTGCTCGGCACGGGCGGCGGGAAGATCGCCTTCCTCTGCCCAGGGCTGGAGGCCGAGTTCGAGCCGCGGGTCGAGGACGTCGCCCGCCACTTCGGCCTGCCGGCGCCGCACTGGCCGGACGCCCGCGTGGGCGACGTCGCCCGGCACGGTGCGGCCGTCGTCGGCCTCGGCCGGCTGCTCGCCGGAGCGCTCGCCCGGATCGGCGTCCGGCCGGACGCGCTGGCCGGGCACAGCGTGGGGGAATGGACGGCGATGGCGGTCGGCGGGATGTACGCGGACGCCGAGGTCGACGCCTTCCTGCGGGACTTCGACCCGGCCACGCTGCGCGTCCCAGGGCTCGCCTTCGCCGCGTTCGGCACCGGTGCGGACCAGGTGGACGCCGAGCTCGCGGCGTACCCGGACGTCGTCGTCTCGCACGACAACGCGCCCCACCAGACCGTCGTCTGCGGGCCTCACGACCAGGTCGAGGCGCTCACCGGGCGGCTGCGCGGCGCGGGAGTGCTCGGTCGGCTGCTGCCCTTCGAGTCCGGCTTCCACACGCCGATGCTCGCCCCGTACCTCACCTCCATCGAGAAGGCCGCGCGCGGCTTCACGCTGCACCCGCCCCGGGTGCCCGTCTGGTCCGCCACGACCGCCGCGCCCTTCCCGGCCGACGAGGCCGCGGCGCGCGCGCTCTTCCTGCGCCACCTGCTCGAACCGGTCCGCTTCCGGCATCTCACCACGGCCCTGTACGACGCCGGGTTCCGGGCCTTCGTCCAGCTGGGCCAGGGCCAGCTGCCGGCTCTCGTGGACGACACCGTCACCAGCCACGCGTGCCTGACGCTCAGCGCCAACACGCCCCGGCACAGCGGGCTTTCGCAGCTGTACCGGGTGGCGGCCGGACTCTGGTCGCACGGTGCCGAGCCGGACTTCGCGGCGCTGCGGGCGGGGGCCACGCCTCGGTCGACGGCGGCGCCTGCCCGTACGGCGGAGACCGTCCGTACGGCCGCGGAGAGCCCGCGAGCCGTCCCCGCCCCCGTCACCGTCCCCCTCACCCTCGGCTCCGGGCTCGTCTCGCTCGACGCCGCCACCCGGGACCGGCTCCGCAGCACCCTGCGCGCGGCACCCGCACCCGGGCTGGACCGGCTCGCGGCCGTGGCCGCGCGGAGCCCCGTGGCGGCCGAACTGCGCTCGCTGCTCGGCGAGACGGCGGACACGGCAGCGGAACTGGCGGAGCTGTTCGCCGCGGCAGCGGCCCCGCGCCGCACCGCGCCCGCGGCGCCGCCCCCCGAGCCCTCGGCGACCGGGGCGGTGCCGCCGCCTGCCGCCACTCCCCGTGTCATCACCCTGCGCATCGCACTCGACACCATGCCGTACCTCGCCGACCACTGTTTCTTCCGGCAGCCCGCGCACTGGCCCGAGATCGCCGACCGCTGGCCCGTGGTGCCCGCCACCTCCCTGGTGCAGCACATGATCGACGCCGTGCCCGGCCCAGGGAGGGCCGTGGCCGTGCACGACGCCCGGTTCCTGCAGTGGACCGTCGCCGCCCCGCCCACCGAGGCCACGGTCACGGTCCGGCCCGAGGGACAGGGGCGGTACGCCGTGGAGTTCGGGCGCCAGGCCCGCGCCACGGTCGAGACCGCCCACGGGTACGACACCGCACCCCGCCCACGGCCGTGGCGGACGGACGCCCCGGAGAGCCGTCCGGCTGTGTCCGCGCGGCAGATGTACGACGACCGCTGGATGTTCCACGGGCCGCGGTTCCGCGGCGTCACCGAGATCGGCGCGCTCGGCGAGCGGCACGTCCGCGGTGTCCTGACCACCCCGTCCGCGCCCGGCGCGCTCCTCGACAACGTCGGTCAGCTGCTCGGCTACTGGCTGATGGCCACGCATCCCGACCGCACCATCGTCTTCCCGACGGGCGTCGAGGAGATCCGTTTCCACGGCCCGCCTCCGCAACAGGGCACCGCACTCGACTGCCACATCAGGGTCACCACCGTGACGGACACCGCCCTGGTGGCTGACGCGCAGCTCGCCCGCGACGGCGAGGTCTGGGCCGAGATCCGCGGCTGGCGGGACCGGCGCTTCGACTCGCCGCCCGAGGTCGATCCGGTCAAACGATGGCCCGAGCACAACACTCTGTCGGAAACCCAGGAGGGCGGCTGGCAGCTGGTCTTCGAACGCTGGCCCGACCCCGCATCCCGCGAGATCTACATGCGCAGCCAGCTCGCGGGCCCTGAGCGCGAGCAGTACGCCGGGCACCCCCGCGCGGCCGGCGCCCGTGGCTGCTCGGCCGGATCGCCGCCAAGGACGCCGTACGCCGCCACCTGTGGGCGCACGGCGCGGGCCCCGTCTTCCCCGCCGAGATACGGGTCGCCAACGACCCTGGCGGCAGACCGCGCCCCGAGGGCGTACACGGCAGAGAGCTCCCGCCTCTGGAACTGTCGCTGGCGCACTGCCGGGAGGCCGCCGTCGCACTCGTCCGCCCCGCCGCCGACAGCACCGGCACCGGCACCGGCACCGGTACCGGCACCGGTATCGACATCGAGGAGATCGTCGAGCGCCCCGAAACGACATACGACGCCATCCTCGCCCCGGACGAGCGGGCGCTCTTCACCGGGCTCGGCGGCGGCCCCGGCCCGCTGACCCGGTTCTGGGCCGCCAAGGAGGCTGCGGCCAAGGCCGAGGGCACCGGACTGGGCGGCCGGCCGCGGGACTTCACGGCGGTCGAGGTCGAAGAGGGCGCCCGTGCCCTCACGGTCCGGGCGCCCTCCGGCCGGCTGCGGCGCATCCGGCTCGCCGATGTGACCAACCCGCCGGGGCTGCCCACCCGTACCTACGCCGTCGCCTGGACCGAGGAGAGCCCGTCATGACCAGCCCCGCCACCACCGGCCCCGCGTACGCCGCCGTCCTCACCGAGGTCACCGACGCGCTGCACACGGTCCTCGACGACCTCGAACTGGACGACACCCCGATCACCTCCGACACCCGCTTCGTGGAGGACCTCGACCTGGAGTCCATCGACCTGGTCACGCTCACCGCCGAGCTGGGCGGGCGCTACGGCGACCGGGTCGACTTCCCCGCCTGGTTCGCCTCGCTCGAACTCTCCGACATCATCGGACTGACCGTCGGACAACTCGTCCAGTACATCGCGGGGTGCCTGCGGTGACCACGATCGAGGCGGGCGGGATCCGGCTGAACGTGGAGCGGCTGAGCGGCGCACCCACCCCGGAACCGGGCCCGCCCCAGACGGTCGTCCTCGTGCACGGCATCGCCACCGACAATCTGACCAGCTACTACTTCACCATCGCGCCCGCGCTCGCAGCAGCCGGACACGACGTCGTGATGTACGACCAGCGCGGCCACGGCCGCAGCTCCCGCCCGCCGCGCGGCTACGGCGTCGAGGACTTCAGCGGCGACCTGGACGCGCTCCTGGACGCCCTCGCTCTGGAAGGGCCCGTCCACCTGGTCGGCAACTCGTTCGGCGGCACCGTCGCCCTCGCCTACGCGCTGCGCCGCCCGGAGCGGGTCGCCGGCATCCTGATGCTCGAGTCCGAGCCGCCGACCGCCGCCTGGGCCAAGAAGATGAGCGGCATCCTGGCCGGCTCCGCCCACCAGCTCCACGACGAGCGCACCCTGCCGTGGATCGAGGAGACCTACGGCCGCCACGAGGCCCGCCTGGTGCGCTGGGCCACCCGGCTGCTGCACGGCACCTCCATCGCCGAGGACATCGCATCCTGCCCCGTCCCCGCCGAGGAGTCCTGGCAGAGCCTGCACGTGCCGGTCTGCGCGGTGTACGGCGCCACCTCCGACCTGGCCGACACGGCGCCCTGGCTGGAATCGCTGCTGCCCCGCTGCCGCACCGTGACGGTGCCCGGGCACGGGCACTCCGTGCTCGTCGGCACCCCCGAGACGGTCGTCCCGCTGCTGCTCGACTGGCTACGGGACGGCCACCGGGAGCTGGTCGCGACGTGAGCCGCTTTCTGTTCGTCGTGCCGCCCCTGGTCGGGCACGTCAACCCGGCGGTCAGCGTGGCCGCCGAGCTGACCAGATGCGGGCACCGGGCCGCCTGGGCCGGACTGCCCGGGTTCGTCGGGGAACTGGCCGGGCCCGACGCCGAGGTGTACCCGTGCGACGTGCCCCCGCTCCCGGAACGTCCGGCTGCCCTGCGCGGTGCCGCAGCCTTGCGCTTCCTGTGGGAGGAGTTCCTCGTGCCGCTCGCCGGGGCGATGGCGCCCGGTGTGCGCCGCGCGGTCGAGGGGTTCCGGCCCGATGTCGTCGTCGCCGACCAGCAGACCCTCGCCGGTGCCCTCGTCGCCGAGCGCCTCGGGGTGCCGTACGCCACCGCGTCGACCACCCCGGCGGAGTTCAGCGACGCCCTGGACGGCATGCCGAAGGTGGCTCGGTGGACCGCCGGGCTCGTCGCGGAGCTGCGCGCCCGCCTCGGCGACCCGGGGCGCACCCACGATCCGCGCTTCTCCCCCGACCTGGTGCTCTCCTTCACCACCCCCGAACTCGCGGGCCCGGGCCCTCAGCTGCCGCAGCTGCGGTACGTCGGTCCGGCGTTCACCCGGCGCCCGGCCGCCGACTTCCCCTGGGAGTGGCTCGACGAGCACCGGGCCACCGTCCTGGTCTCACTCGGCACCGCCAACACCGGCCTGGGGGCGCGTTTCCTCACCGAGTGCGCGGCCGCCGCGCGGGAGCGCGGGCGGCGGCTGCAGGCAGTAGTCGCCGACCCCGGAGGGGTGCTCGACCAAGAGTCCGACGCCGACCTCCTGGTGCTGCCCCGGATCCCCCAACTGCCGCTCCTGCGCCGGGCGTCCGCGATGGTCAGCCACGCCGGGCAGAACACCGTCGCCGAGTGCCTGTGGCACGGCGTACCGCTGGTGGTCGCGCCCATCCGGGACGACCAGCCACTGATCGCCAGCCAGGTCACCGGCGCCGGCGCCGGAGTGCGGGTGCGCTTCGGGCGCGCCGACCGCCGACGGATCGGTGCCGCCCTCGACGCCGTACTCGACGGGCCCGCCTACCGCGCGGCGGCCCGGCGCGTCGGGGACTCCTTCCGTGCGGCGGGCGGGGCGGCTGCCGCGGCGGCGTACCTGGAGAAGTTCGCGGCACAGAAGCCACGGGAGCCGCAGGAGTCACGGGAGCGGTGAGCGACCGACCGGCAGGGCGACCGCCGTGCCGAAGAGTGAAACGAGAGGAGACCACGGACATGGCCACCACGAACCAGCCCCCCGACACACCCGCCCCACCGCCCCCTGCTTCCGACGCCGAACGCGTCGCCCGCCTGCGCCCCGCGTACCAGGCAGAGCTGGCCGACGGCATCGCCCGGTTCTTCGAGCCGCGCCGCACCGACTGCCCCTGGTGCGGCGCGCGGCAACTGCGTCGCCGCCTGCGCACCAAGGACCACCTGCAGCGAAAGCCCGGCACCTTCACCCTGGACCAGTGCCGCGACTGCGGACACACCTTCCAGAACCCGCAGCTCAGCGCGGCCGGACTGGACTTCTACTACCGGGACTTCTACGACGGCCTGTACGCCGAGAAGATCGGCGGCGCCCTGGACAGCGACGCCGCGAGGGAACGCAACCGCGACCGGGCCACGGCCATGCGGCGGCACGCCCGGCCGAAGCGCTGGCTCGACGTCGGCACGGCGGGCGGTGACTTCTGCCTGGCGGCCAGGGAAGCACTGCCCGGCACCACCTTCGACGGGCTCGACATCGGCGCCCATGTGCTCGGGGCGCAGCAGTCGGGGCGCATCGAGCGGGCCTACCAGGGCTTTCTGCCCGACCTCGCGGACGAACTCGCCGGCCAGTACGACGCGGTGAGCATGTTCCACTGCCTGGAGCACACCACGGACCCGAAGGCCCAACTGGCCGCGGTTCACACCGTGCTCCGCCCCGGCGGCCACCTGATCATCGAGGTACCCAACCCGGAGTCGCCCTTCGGCCGCCTCTTCGGCCGGTACTGGCTGCCGTGGTTCCAGCCTCAGCACCAGCACTTCGTGACCATGAGGAACCTGCGCCGGGCCCTCACCGAGCTGGGCTTCACGGTGGTGGCGACGGACCGCGAGGAGTCCCATATCCCCGTGGACTTCACCGCGCTCGTAGGGCTGTACGTGCTGCGGCTGCTGCCGTTCCGCGACGAGCCCTGGCTGCCCCGGCCCCCGGGCCGTCTCGGCACCGCGGTCACCAAGACGGTCTTCTGGGCGGGCATACCGTTCTGCTTCCCGATGTACGCCCTGGACCGGCTCCTCGCCCCGCTGATCCGCCGCAGCCGCTTCTCCAACGCCTTCCGGGTGATCGCCCGCCGCGAGGAGTGACCAGCCCAGCACGAGCTGGGACTGGAGAAGATGAAAGACGCCATGTGGAAGGTGGACCCTTCCCACGGAAGTCCGCTACCGCGACACCAGGGACACCCCACAGCAGATGCTGAACCTCGTATGCGAACCCGATACGGGTCCGCTGCGACGCATCCTGCGCGACTTCATCTCCGAAGCTCCCGACGGGTTAACCATCCCAGAACTCAAGCGATACGCCCTCTTGGAAACCGTCTACCAGCCCGGCAAGGTGATCGATGCCGTCCGCGCTACGCGACGCGGGTGCCGTAACGACGGAACCTCGTGCCATCAACACCAAGACGCGCGTGCACCTGGCCGCGACGCCTCCGGCGCCCAGCCCGTCCGCCGAGCAGGGCGCCCTCTGGTGAGCGGGCCCCAAGAGCACATCAGGGAATGCGAGCCAGGAAACGGCATTGATCGGCACGAGCTGCACAGACGGGTCCTGCCGGGGCACCTTGTCCAACTGCACGACGGGCATCTCCGGAGCAGCCCGGCGATGCCCGTCGCATCAGGTCCCCGTCCACGCAGACTCCCCGTCGGTGCACGGCGGCAGAAGCACCTCAGGTGTCACGCCGGTGTCACCAACCCCGTAGACGCTCCCGGATCTCAAGGATTCCGCCCACGCAAACCGCACCGTTTCGTACCACGTGGACGCCAGAAGACGGTTCCGACTACCTGTGCCATGTGGTACCCAGGGAGGGACCCAGGATCAGGACGGGAGCGTCTTCTGGCCCGTCAAAGCGGTATTGCAGGGTGTTCGGTGGTGTCTCGCTCACCCGTCTGAGCCTCTCATCTGTCACGACAGCCCCTATGAGCGGGGGGCTGGCTGTAGCTGTTTTACCAGGTGGAAGACCTCCCGGGCCGCGTAGCGTTGGAGGCAGCGGACGATTTCGCGCCGCGTCTTGCCCTCCTTGATCCGGCGCACCGGCGTGGCCCACGCCGCGAACGTCTCCCATTGGCTCGTCTACGCCGAGGGCGCGCGCGAGTATCGGGCGGCCCCGACCTCCAGGGTCGGGGCCGGCTCAGATGACGGCGACGGCGGTCATGGCGTGTTCCTGAGCGTGGCGGTGTCGATGACGAAGCGGTAGCGCACGTCGGAGGCGAGGACCCGTTCGTACGCCTCGTTGATCTCATCGGCCGAGATGACCTCGATTTCTGCGCCGATCTTGTGCTCGGCGCAGAAATCGAGCATCTCCTGCGTCTCGCGGATGCCGCCGATCAGCGATCCGGCGAACGTCAGGCCCCGCATGAGCAGGGAGAAGACGTTGAGAGACAGCGGCTCGGCGGGGGCTCCGACGTTGACCATGGTGCCGTCGACGGCCAGCAGGCCGAGGTAGGAGTCCAGGTCGAGTTTGGCGCTGACGGTGTTGACGATCAGGTCGAAGGTGCCCGCCAGCTGCTCGAAGGTCGCCGGGTCGCTCGTGGCGTGGTAGTGGTCGGCACCCAGGCGCAGGCCGTCGTCCTTCTTCTTCAGCGACTGCGACAGCACGGTGACCTCGGCGCCCATCGCGTGGGCAAGCTTGACGGCCATGTGGCCGAGGCCGCCCAATCCGACGATCGCGACCTTCTTTCCGGGGCCGGCGCCGAATCGGTACAGGGGCGAGTAGGTGGTGATGCCCGCGCACAGCAGCGGGGCCGCCTCGTCCAGCCCGATGCCCTCGGGGATGCGGATCACGAAGTCGTCGTTGACGACGACGTGGGTGGAGTAGCCGCCCTGGGTGAGGGTGCCGTCCTTGTCGATCGAGCCATAGGTCAGCGTGTTGCCCTGCAGGCAGTACTGCTCCTCGCCCCGCTTGCAGGGCTCGCACTCGCGACAGGAGTTCACCATGCAGCCCACACCGACCCGGTCGCCGACGGCGTAGCAGGTGACCTCGGAACCGACCTCGGCGACGATGCCCGCGATCTCGTGGCCGGGCACGACCGGGAATGCCTGCCCGCCCCACTCGTCGCGCGCGTGGTGGATGTCGGAGTGGCAGATGCCGCAGTACTTGATCTCGATGAGCACGTCGTGCGGGCCCACATCACGGCGCTCGATGGTCGTGGGGGTGAGCGGTTCGGTCGCGGACGTGGCGGCGTACGCGTTGACGGTAAGCACAGTTTCTCCAGAGGGGGGATTGCTTGCTTTGAGGAGCGAGGAACGAGCCGCATCGTGGTGAAGCTCGCCTCGGCGCTGCTGATGGCCGGGACGATGTAGCTGGCGGAACGGCTGGAACCGCATGGTTGGGCGGTTCGGTGATCCGGACTCCACCCTGCGCCGCAAGCGGGCCGGGTGGCAGGCCGCGCTGTGCCGGGGAGCGGCGTTCGGGGGCATGACAGGGCCCCCCACAGTGCCCGACACGCCTGATGCTGTCATGGCCCCCGAAGCCCGGGCCGCCACACTGGTCGCATGTCACGTGCACGGCAACGGCAACTCGCAACTGGGCACCTTCCTGCGAGCCCACCGCACCCGGGTGACCCCCGAGGAGGCTTGACTGCCGCCTGGCCCCGGACTGCGTCGCACACCCGGGCTGCGCAGGGAGGATCTGCCACGCTCGCCGGGGTCAGTGTCGTACTACGTCTGCTTGGAACGCGGCAAGGAGACCAACCCCAGCCCGCTTGTCGTCGACGCCCTCGCCCGGGCCCTGCGGCTGCACGCGGCCGAGCACCAGCACTTGCGCGCGCCCGTCGCCCAGGCCGCGGGCAGCACCCCTGTCGACACCGCCTCTCTGCCCACCCTGGCCGTGCCGCCCGGGACACAGCTGATGCTGGAGAACCCCGGCCCTTCCCCGGCGTACGTGATCAGCCGCACCATGGACATCCTGGCCTGCAAATCCGCCGGACTGCGCCTGTTCGCCGGCATGGCCGAGTGGCCGGCGAGCACGCGCAGTGTGGTGCGCTACCTCTTCCTCCACCCGACCGCGACGACGCTGTTCGACGACTGGGACGAGCAGCTGCGCGCCGTCGGCCGCCTGCCCTCCCACCACCGGTGACGGTTACCGCATCTCGCGGCGTGCGCTCGGCTCGCTCGGCGGACGGGTGAGGTCCGTCGGCTCCACGCTCATGTCGAGGACCACCATCGCGTCGTGGTCGGGGGTGCCCGGCTCGGCGGTGTACGCGCTGAGGCGTTGGCCCGGCGTGCCGTCGAGGTGCATGCTGTGGCCGCTGAGAGTGAGGACACCGACCGTGGGGTGGTGGAAGGTTTTCTTGACCTTCTTGCGGCCGACGACTTCGTAGCGTTCCCACAGCTTCGCGAAGTCCGGGCTTTTCAGAAGGAGTTCGCCGACGAGGTTGGTGAAGTCGGGCGCGTCCGGGTTGGTACCCGCCTCGGCACGCAGCCGGGCGACACAGGAGCGGACCAGGTTCGCCCAGTCGGGGAACAGCTCGCGTGCCGTGGGGTGGAGGAAGAGGTAGCGGGCCAGGTTCCGCTGCATGACGGGCCAGTCGGAAAGGCCCGCGTACAAGGCGAGGCCGCCGGGGTTCCATGCGAGCACGTCCATGCTGCGGCTGAGGATGTACGCCGGGCTGGGCCGCATCGTGTCCAGGAGCAGCTTCAGGTGCGGGCGTACCGTACGGCTGGGCGGAGGCGGCGGCTCGGGGGCGTACCTGGCGGCGCGGGCGGCGAGCTCGCGCAGGTGGTCGTGTTCGTCGTCGTCGAGCTGCAGGGCACGGGCGAGGGCGTCGACGACGCCGGGACTGGGCCGGGTCTCCTTGCCGCGTTCCAGCCGGGTGTAGTAGTCGATGCTGACCCCGGCGAGTGTGGCCAGCTCTTCGCGGCGCAGGCCGGGGGTGCGGCGTACGCCGGGTCCGGCGGTGAGGCCGGCGCTCTCGGGGCTGGTCTGGGTGCGGCGGGCGCGCAGGAAGCGCGCCAGCTCGTCGCCGACGGTGTGCTGCTCGGGTGCCATGCGTCCAGTTTCTCCTCGCCGTCACCCGGGCGGCACCCCCGAGGGGGGCCCTGTCACACCCCCGTTGCGCTCGCCCCTGATCCACTCGGCCTGCCTGCGCGGCGCGGGAGGCGGCAGGGTGGATGTCATCGGCCGTTCGTCCACCCCGCCACGGGAGCGCTCCGTGGTCCCGTATCCACCGGCCGAGGCACCGCGGCCGGGTTGCGGCAGCACCCGTGAAACGAGGAAATGGCCAGGTGAGCACCGCTGCCGACGGACTCCGGCTGACCGGCTCTGCCGCATCCCCCGACCCGTGCAACCCACCCACTCCCCACAGAAAGAACGTCATGCAGCAGGTCACCCTCAATAACGGCATCGAGATGCCGATCCTCGGCTTCGGCGTGTACCAGATCCCGGTGGAGGAGACCGAGCAGGCCGTCGCCGCCGCCCTCGCCGCCGGCTACCGCCTCCTCGACACCGCCGCCGCATACGGCAACGAGGAAGCCGTCGGCCGCGCCATCAAGAACAGCGGCGTGCCCCGCGAGGATCTGTTCGTCACCACCAAGCTGTGGGTGCAGGACGCTCCCGCCCAGGCCAACACCCTGCGCGCCTTCGAGACCTCCCTGACCAAGCTCGGTCTCGACTACCTCGACCTGTATCTGATGCACCAGCCGTACGGCGATGTGTACGGCCAGTGGCGCGCCATGGAGGCGTTGCAGCACGAGGGTCTGGTCAAGGCGATCGGCGTCGCCAACTTCTACCCCGACCGGCTTCTCGACCTGATCATGAACAACGAGATCACGCCCGCGGTCAACCAGATCGAGACCCACCCGTTCTTCCAGCGCGCCGAGTACCAGGACCTGATGCGCGAGCACGGCGTGCAGATCCAGTCCTGGGGCGGGTTCGCCGAGGGCAAGAACGACCTGTTCACGCAGCCGCTGCTGCGCGAGATCGGCGCCGCGCACGGCAAGTCCGTCGCCCAGGTCGTGCTGCGGTGGCTGATACACCGCGGTGTCGTCGCGATCCCCAAGTCGGTCCGGCCCGAGCGGATGACGGAGAACATCGACGTCTTCGACTTCGAACTCACCGACGAGCAGATGGCGCGGATCGCCACCTTGGACACCGGTTCCTCCCTCTTCTTCGACCACCACGACCCGGAGATCGTCTCCTGGCTCGCCAAGCGGCGCCTGGCCTGACCAGCATCGACAGCAACACCCAGAGCGCACCCCGCGCGGGGGCTCCGCGACACCAGCCCGCCGACACCTCCTACGCATTCCAGGGCTTCACCATGTCTCAGCAGCAGAACATCACCGACGTACTCATGGTCGGCGCGACCGGCAGCTTCGGACGAATCGCCGTGCAGGCCGCTCAGCATCACGGGCTGCGCCCGCGGGCCCTGGTGCGCGACATCCGGAGGGCCGAGAAACTGCTTCCCGGTGTCGAACTGGTGCACGGAGATCTCGAAGACCCTGCCTCCCTACGGCGCGCTCTGCACGGTGCCGACGCCCTGGTCCTCACCCACGGGTCCGGCAGCGACTCACGCCCCGACGCCCGTGCGCACATCGACTACGGCGGCGTACGCAACATCCTCCTGGCCCTCGGTGACGCCCGGCCTCGTGTCGCCCTCATGACCTCTGTCTGTGCCACGCGCCACGACGTCCCCGGCGCCAACCCCTGGAAGCGGCGCTCCGAGCGTCTCCTGCGGGCCAGTGGTCTGCCCTACACGATCGTCCGGCCCGGCTGGTTCGACCACGCCGACCCCACTCAGCGGCGCCTCGTCCTGGACCAGGGCGGCACGGCCGACGGGGGAATCGCCCGCGACCAGATCACCGAGACACTCGTGCGGAGCCTGCTGACCGACTCTGCACTGGGCAAGACGTTCGAGCTCACCGCCACCGACGGCGAGGAACAGAACGACTGGTCGGTCCTCCTCAGCGCGCTGAAGGCCGATGCGCCCCGCTCCGTGGACGGCATCCTTGACCCGGCCAACCTCCCCGTCACCGCCGAGCCGCAGGCCCTGCGCGCGGATCTCGACGCCGCTGGCTCCCCTCGCAAGGCGGGCTGATCAGGCGGCGGCCGGGCTCAGCACCAGGGCCTGCCCCGCGAGGACGTGGCGCCGCATCAGCCTCGTCTGATCTGAGGCCGCCCGACAACCCACCCACTCTGGCACTGCCGCGCCCTTATGAGGCGCCTACGAGAGGGGCCGTGCCGTTACCCTGGCTGGCCAATCCCCTGTACGACACGGCCTGTTGCACGCTCTCGCGTCACTCCAGGGTGGAGGCAAAGCGGACGTTGTTCCGCGTGATCCGTCGCTGCCTCACACCAACGAGAAAGACCCCCATCTTCCCCGTGTTCGAGAGAGTGAGCATGCCCACCACCGAGCCTTCCGCCGCAGCCGGTCCACACGACGAGACAGCCGAGTCTCCGCCCGCATCAACCTCGTCCGCACCGTCGCGCCGGACCTTCATGGCGACGACGTCCGCCGTCGGCGGTGCTCTCGTGGCAGGTGGACTGGCGGGCCAGCCCCTGCTCGGTGCCGACGAGGCTGCTGCCGCCCCTGCGGCCCTCAGCAGCCGGGTCACGCTGACGGTCAACGGTCGCCGCCACACCATGACCGTCGACAACAGGACATCGCTCCTGGACCTGCTGCGCGAGCACCTGGACCTGACCGGGTCGAAGAAGGGCTGCAACACCGGCGCCTGCGGGGCCTGTACGGTCCTGGTCGACGGACAGCGGGTCAACTCCTGTCTGACACTGGCCGTCCGCCTCGACGGCGCCGAGGTCACCACCATCGAGGGCCTCGGCAACGGAAACCAACTGCACCCACTGCAACAGGCGTTCATCGACGAGGACGCCTTCCAGTGTGGCTACTGCACTCCCGGCCAGATCATGTCCGGCGTCGGCTGCATCGAGGAAGGCCACACCGGCTCGCGCGACGAGATCCGCGAGTGGATGAGCGGCAACATCTGCCGCTGCGGCTGCTACCCGAAGATCGTGCGCGCGGTCGAGCAGACCGCGCGCCGGAAGTGAGGCACGGCCGCCATGTATCCCTTTACGTACATCCAGGCGAACACCACCCGTGAGGCCCTCACCTCCGGCCGCAGCGGGGGCCGCTACATCGCCGGCGGCACCACCCTCGTCGACCTGATGCGCGAGACCGTCGAACGCCCCGAGACGCTCGTGGACATCAGCGGACTGCCCTTGCGCGAACTCACCGTCACCAAAGGTGGTGGTCTGCGGATCGGCGCGCTGGTGACGATGAGCGACGCCGCCTCTCACCCCAAGGTGCGCAGCCTCTTCCCTGTCGTGTCCGAGGCGTTGGAGCTGAGCGCGTCCGCCCAGCTTCGCAACATGGCCACGATCGGCGGCAACCTCATGCAGCGAACCCGCTGCACGTACTTCCGCGATGTCACGGCCGACTGCAACAAGCGCGAGCCCAAATCGGGTTGCGCGGCACGCGAGGGCGTCAACCGTACGCACGCGATCCTCGGCACGTCCGAGAGCTGCGTCGCCACACATCCGTCCGATGTTGCCGTTGCCTTCGCGGCCCTGGAGGCGCAGGTGCATCTGCTCGGCCCCGAGGGAGAGCGCACCGTGCCGTTCGCCGACTTCCTGCTCCGCCCCGGCAGCACACCCCACCGCGAACAGGCCCTGAAACGTGGCGAGTTGATCACGGCAGTGGAGCTCCCCAGACTCCCCCGTCCGCTCGAGTCCGGCTACCTCAAGGTCCGCGACCGGCAGTCGTACGAGTTCGCCCTGACCTCCGCGGCCGTCGCCCTGCACGTCAGCGGTGGCGTCATTCGCGAGGCGAAGGTAGCCGCGGGTGGTGTGGGCACCGTGCCGTGGAAGCTGCCCGCCGTCGAGCGCGCACTCCTCGGCAAGCGCCCTTCGAACCGGCTCTGGGCCGAGGCCGCCGCCGCTGCCGCCGAGGGCGCCCGCCCGCTGAAGCACAACCGCTTCAAGGTCGAACTGCTCCAGCGAACCGTCGAACGCCAACTCCGCACCGTAGGAGGCTCCCAGTGACTCCCCAACCACAGGCAGCCGTCGGAGCACCGCTGTCCCGCGTGGACGGCCGGCTGAAGGTCACCGGTCAGGCGAAGTACGCCGCCGATCAGCACGTCGACGGGATCGTGCACGCCGTCGTGGTGGACAGCAGCATCGGCAAGGGCCGGATCACCGACATCGACACGGCCGCGGCAGAGGCCCAGCGTGGCGTGCTGAAGGTCATCCACCACCGCAACGCCCCGAAGCTCCCGTACAAGGACAACCCCGAATCGCTCAACCTCCCCGGTCAGCGACTGCGAGTCTTCCAGGACGACAAGGTGCTCTTCCACGGCCAGCCCGTCGCCGTCGTCGTGGCCACCACCCTGGAAGCGGCACAGCACGCGGCGAGCCTCGTAAAGGTCGACTACGACAGCGAACGGCCATCCACCGATCTCGCCGAGGCCCCGGCGGCGGGCGAACCCCGCACGTACGCGCGTGGCGATGCGGACAGGGCCCTTCGATCCGCCCCCGTACGCCTGGAAATGACGTACCGGATGTCCCGCAATCACCACAATGCGATGGAGCTGCACGCGACCGTCGCCCACTGGAAGGGCGACAAGCTCACGCTGTGGGACAAGACCCAGTGGGTGCAGAGTCCCCGGGCCCAGGTCGCCGCCGACTTCGGGATCCCGGCCGAGTCCGTCCGGGTCGTCTCGCCCTTCGTCGGCGGCGCGTTCGGCAACGCCGCGCGGGCCTGGCCGCACATCACAATTGCGGCCCTCGCTGCCCGCGAGGTGCGCCGCCCCGTGAAACTGGTCCTGACGCGCGCGCAGTTGTACTCCGGTGTGGGGTACCGGCCGGGATACGAGTACAAGGTGCGGCTCGGCAGCGACCGTCGCGGGCGGCTGAGCGCGATGACGCACGAGTCGCGGGCCGAGACCTCCCGGTACGAGACGTTCGCCGAGCGCGGCGTCGTCTCGCCCGGACAGATGCTGTACACCACCCCGCACGTCAGTCAGACGTTCTCGACCGTGCCGCTGGACGTGAACACGCCGACGCCGATGCGTGGCCCCGGCTACTCCACCGCGGCCTTCGCCGTGGAGAGCGCGATGGACGAGCTCGCGGTGGAACTCGGCCTCGATCCCGTCGAGTTGCGGCAGCGTAACGAGCCCGAGAACGACCAGTCCACCGACAAACCGTTCTCCACCCGACGGCTGCGCGACTGCTACCGCATCGGCGCCCGCGAGTTCGGCTGGAGCAAGCGCAACCCAGAACCGCGCTCCACCCGAGACGGCGACTGGCTGATCGGCACGGGCATGGCCACCGCCCTCTACGACACGCTGCGCCGACCCTGCCAAGCCTACGTACGCCTGGACGCGGACGGCACCGCGCGCATCGAGACCGCGAGCAGCGACATGGGCCCCGGCACTTACACCTCCATGACGCAGGTGGCCGCCGATGCTCTCGGGCTCACGGTCCGGGGTGTCGACTTCCGCCTCGGTGACACCGACATGCCCCCGGCCCCCATCCACGGCGGCTCTTTGACCATGGCGAGCGTCGGCTCCGCCGTCCAGGACGGCTGCGACAGGCTGCGCAGGCAGGCGATCCAACTCGCAGTCGAGGACCGCGAGTCACCACTCCACGGAGTCGACACCGGCGACGTCGTCGTACGCAGTGGACGCCTGCACGTCGCGGACAACCCCGCCCGCGGCGAGACGTACCAGCAGCTCCTCACCCGCAACAACCGCACGCACCTCGAAGCGGACGGCGCGTACACCCCGCCGTCGGGTGAGGCGCGGTCGTCGATGTACGCGTACGGCGCCGTGTTCGCGGAGGTCGCCGTCGACGCGCGGCTCGGTCTGGTGCGGGTGCGACGGATGCTCGGGGTGTTCGACGCGGGCCGCATCATCAGCCCCAAGCTGGCGGACAGCCAGGCGCTCGGCGCGATGGTCGGCGGCATCGGCGCGGCCCTCCTGGAGCACACGGTGACCGATCACCGCGACGGCCGCATCGTCAACGCCAACCTGGCCGACTACCTGGTGCCCGTGAACGCGGATGTGCCCGACCTGAAGGCGATCTACGTCAACGGGCGGGACGACGAGGCAGACCCGCTCGGTGTGAAGGGCCTCGGCGAAGTGGTTCTCGTGGGCGTGGCCCCGGCCATCGCCAACGCCGTGCACCACGCGACAGGCCGCCGAGTGCGTCAACTTCCCATCACAGCGGAGTCGTTGCTCTAAATCGGCAACGGGCAGCCCAGTCGCCTCTGCGACGGGCCGACCGGGGCCCGGCCACGCAGCCCGGTCCGGGCAGCGGCGCGCATCACCGCCGCCCGGACCGTCCCCCACGCCTGCGGCACCGGACCGCGGCACCCTCCTCCCTCCGGCCCGCCTGCCCCGCCTGCCCCGCCTGGAGAGCCGCCCATGCTGAACATCGCGGATGCATTGCACACCTGGTGTCTCGAATCCCGACCCTTCGCCCTCGCCACGGTCGTCCAGGTCACCGGCAGCGCGCCGCTGCCCGTCGGCACCTCCCTCGCCGTGAACGCCGACGGCCACGCGATCGGCGGCGTGTCCGGGGGCTGCGTGGAGGGGGCCGTGTACGAGCTGTGCCGCCAGGTCGTCGACGAAGGCGACGCTCCGGTCCGCACCCGTTTCGGCTACTCCGACGACGACGCCTTCGCCGTGGGTCTGACCTGTGGCGGCGAGCTCGACATCCTGGTGCAGCAGGTGGACCCGAAACCCCAACTTCCTGTGACACGGGCTCTGCTGTGGGCCACAACCGGCAACCCGACCGCCGTCGCCCAGGTGGTCGACGGACCGCCCGAACTCCTCGGCCGCACCCTGTCCGTGTCCGGTGACGGAACCTCTTACGACGGTTCCCTGGGCAGCGAAGGTCAGGACCGGGCGGTCGCAGCTCAGGCCCACGCACACCTCGCGGCGGGCCGCACCGGGCTCGTCGACATCGGCGGAGACTCCGACACCTGCCCCGAACGTCTCTCGCTCCTCATGCACGTGAACGCGCCGCGTCCCCGCATGCTGATTTTCGGTGCCGTCGACTTCGCCGCCGCGCTGAGCCAGGCCGGGGCCTTTCTCGGCTACCGCGTCACGGTCTGCGACGCCCGCCCGGTCTTTGCCACGGCGGCCCGCTTCCCGCACGCCGACGAGGTCGTCACCGACTGGCCGCACCGCTACCTGGGCACGGCATCCGTCGACTCCCGCACCGCGATCTGCGTCCTCACCCACGACGTCAAGTTCGACATTCCGCTGCTGACGCGGGCGCTCACGCTCCCCGTCGCGTACGTGGGCGCGATGGGCTCACGGCGCACGCATCGGGAACGACTCCAACTCCTGCGCACGGCCGGGGTGTCCGAGAAACACCTGGCACGGCTGCGCTCCCCGATCGGCCTTGATCTCGGGGCCCGCACGCCCGAGGAGACGGCCGTCTCCATCACGGCCGAGATCATCGCCCAGGCGCGTCAGGGCTCGGGCACTCCACTGACCTGGAGCGAGGGCCCCATCCACCGCCCACATCCCGTACCCGCCTCAACGCACCACTGACAGAAGGGACGACAGTCATGTCAGACATGAGCAGTGGCTGGGACCGCCGATCGGTCCTCCGCACCTCCGCGGGCCTCACCGCGACCGGCGCACTCACCGGCCTCGCGGTCGGCGGCGAGACCGCCCACGCGGCCGAAGGCCGCCCGACCACGGGAAAGCTACCGAAGCCGCCATCGGCCAAGGGCGCGGCCGACCGGTTCACCGGTGACGTCTGGGTCGACAACCTCGTAGCGGGCGAGGCGCCCTCGCGGCTGCGGGCCAGCATGGTCCGCTTCGCGCCCTGCTCGCGCACGGCCTGGCACCGTCACGACCACGGCCAGACCCTGCACGTCACGGAGGGCATCGGTTTCGTCCAGGCCCGGGGCGGCAAGCTGATCGTCATGCGAGCCGGCGACATCATCCACACCCCGCCCGGCGAGTGGCACTGGCACGGCGCGGCCATCGAGCACTGCATGGTCCACCTGGCGATGGTCGAGACGAACGGCGACGGCGGCGACGCGACCGAGTGGGGCCGGCTGGTCACGGATGAAGAGTACGAGGGCCGGTAGGTTCTGACGACGGGGCGGCGCCCCTGCTCGCGATGTGCGGGAGGGGCGCCGCGCCGTTACGCATCCCGCCCGGCCTCGTCCTTGATCTCTTCGAGGGCGTCGTTGAATCCCTTGGGCGTATTGCTGTTGCCTGCCACGCGGTCGAGCCGCACGTCGTCGATATCACGTCCGACGACGAGCTGTGGCACCGCATCGGCGAACCGCTCCTGCAGCCCGCGGGAGGTCTCGTTCGTCGCGTGCGGAGTGACGTCGACGGCGGTGATTTCTCCGTCCTCAAGGGTGAGGCGCACGCCGATGCTCGACCCCCGTACGCCGTACTCGCCGTCAACGGTGTACTCACCGTGCGCGTACGGGCCACGGCGTGATGCGGAGCTGGACGGAGTGGAGTCGCCGGAAGGTGCGGAGTCGGCGGGCTCGGGGGACGTGCGCTGGGAGGGGCGGGCCGAACTCGCGGCTTCTTCAGATGCGTTGGGTTCATCCGGGCCCGTGGCAGAGCAGCCGGCGATTGCGGCGGTGGCGGAGAGACCCACCAGCACGGTCGTGAAATTCTTCCTGATGGCTGCCATGTCGTATGTGTTTCCTTGCTGGTTGGCTTGGCTCATGGGCGGGTGAACAGCTCGCCCGTGAAGTCCGGCGAGATATCGGCGCGCCCGTCGGACCGCACTCGCACGTACGTGAAGTCGAATGACTCCGCGAGCCGCTGCGGCTCGGTGAAGAAGAGCGCGGTAGCCAGGCCGTCGGCGAGTGCCGCCTCCTGCGCCACGACCCAGGTGGCGACCACCTGGTTCACGGGCACGCCGGTGCGCGCGTCGAGGACGTGGTGCAGTCCGTCGCCCCAGGACCGGTGGCTGATACCGGAGGCACACAGGGCTTGGTCGCGGACTTCGGCGACGCCGATCACCTGATCTCGGTCGAAGGGGTGTTCCAGACCGACTCGGGTGGCCCGCGGGCCGCTGTGGCGGAGGTCGCCACTGCCGTCGACGACGAAGCCGGCGTGCCCGGCCTTGTGGAGCTGGTCCACAACGAGGTCGACCAAGTACCCCTTTCCGACCGCTCCCACGTCGATCACCAGGGCGCGCCGCGTGACGACACACTGACCGTTCCGATCGATGTCGGCGGCCCAGGTCGGTCGTCCCCGGGCGTGCTCAGCGGCCCGTACCGCGTCGGGCGCGGGACGGAGGGTGTAGGTGGCGTCGTAGCCGAGGAGCTCCAACTCCCGCCCCACGAGCGGGTCCACGGCACCGTCGGTGGCGGCGTGCAGGCGGTCGTAGAGGCCGAACAGGTCGCGCGAGTCGTCCGGGAACTCGAAGCGCCCGCCTTCGGTGGCCGAGGCGATGCGGGAGACGAGAGAGTCCGGGCGGAAGCGGGAGTAGGTGGCGTCGAAGCGCTCGATGCGGTCGAGGATGTGGCGCCGCAGGTCTTGGCTCAGGGGTTCGTCGGTCTCGATCTGCCAGTGCGTGCCGATCGCGTCGAAGCCGAAGCGGCTGGCGGTCTCCGCGTTGCTCACTGCTGCTCCTCCTACCTCGTGCGGCGGGCCTCACGAGGCTCGACGTCGGCCACCGGGGAGGCGTGTAGGGCTCGGATGACGCGATCGCATCAGCAGCGGATGAGCGCCTTGATCACCTGGCGGTTCGCCATGTCCTCGTAAGCGGCGGGTACTTCATCAAGCCCGTAGGTGCGGTCGAAGACACGGCCCGGCCGGATCGCACCGGACAGGACGTCGGGCAGCAGTTCCTCGATGTAGGCGCGTGCCGGGGAGACTCCGCCCGTCAAGGTGATGTTCCGCGTGATCATGCCGGTGCCGACGGGGCCTTCCTCGTACTGCGGAACGCCGAGACGGCTGATGGTGCCGCCGTCGCGGATCGCACCGAAGGCGGTGTCGAGGGTCTGCCGGGCGCCGACCGCCTCGATGACGCGGTCGACTCCTTCGCCGCCGGTCAGGTCGCGGACGCGGGCGACGCCCTCGTCCCCGCGTTCGGCGATGATGTCCGTGGCACCGAACTCCCGACCCAGACTGGTCCGTTGGGTGTGCCGTCCCATGAGCACGATCTGCTCGGCGCCCAGCCGCTTGGCGGCGATCACGGCGGACAGGCCCACGGCGCCGTCACCGATGACGAGGACGCTGTCACCGCGGGAGACCCCGGCGGTGGTCGCGCCGTGGTGCCCGGTGCCCATGACATCGGACAGCGCCAGGAGGGACGGCAGCAGCTCGGAGTCCGCGTCCACGGGCAGCTTCACGAGCGTCCCGTCCGCCTGGGGGACGCGGACCGCCTCGCCCTGCGCGCCGTCCACGCCGTCGAAGCCGTACCGTCCGCCGTTGCGGCACGAGGAGTGCAGGCCCTTGCGGCAGTAGTCGCAGGTGTTGTCGCAGTACGTGAACGGTGCGACGACCAGGTCGCCCCGCCTGAGGGAGGACACGTCCGCGCCGGTGTCCTCGACGACGCCGAGGAACTCGTGGCCCATGGGGCGGCCTGTGCCGGTCGCGGGCATGGACTTGTACGGCCACAGGTCGCTGCCGCAGACGCAGGACAGGACGGTGCGTACGACGGCGTCCGTCGGCTGGTGGATCTTCGGTTCCGGGCGGTCCTCGATGCGGACGTCGCCGGCTCCATACATGACTGCCGCACGCATTGGTTGCTCCTTGCGCTAGAGGTGGGGGAGTTGCTGGTGGGGGGAGTTGCTGAGTTCGCGAGAGCGGGTCATCCGGCGTGGGAACCGAGTCCGCTCTCTGCTCAGGCGCGAGTTCCGGCAATGGGCCGGTCTCGCGGCTCGGGGTTCGCCGTCGGGGCTTCGTGTGCCGCGGGGGTCTTGAGCAGGAAGCTCGCCACCGTGGTGATCAGCACCGCGGCCGCGGCGATGGCGAGGCTGGTGTGCAGGCCCTCGCTGAACTGGGCGCGGTCGGCGACCAGGGCGCCGAAGACCGCGACGGCGAGAGCACCGCCGACCTGCCGGGACGTGTTGAGTACACCGCTGGCGGTGCCGGCCCGCTCGGCGGGGACGCGGTCGAGGAGCAGCGAGGTCAGGGCGGGTACGGCGAGCGAGCCGCCCGCTCCCACCGGAACCATCAGCACGATCAGCAGCCAGGTGGGTGCGGACGCCGGTACGAGGGCGAGCAGGACCAGTCCCACGACCATCGCCGCCTGGCCAGTGATGACGGGCATGCGCGGGCCGAACCGGGCGGCGAACCATGCGGCGGTCGGGCTGACGAACGCGGTGAGCACCGTCATGGGGACGAATGCGAGGCCGGTGGCCAGGGCCGTCATGCCCTTGGCCTGCTGCAGATAGAGACTCAGCAGGAAGATCATCCCGTAGAAGCCGACGTTCAGCGCAAAGCCGATCCCGGCAGCCAGACCCATGGTGCGCGAGCGCAGCAGGCTCAGCGGCACCATGGGGTGCTTGCCGCGTGCCTGGGCCGCGACGAACACGAGGGCCGCGAGCGCGGCGAGCGCGTAGGAGAAGAGCACGTACGGGGTGGTGAAGCCGACCGCGCCGGTCTCGATCGCGGCGAAGGTCAGGGCGCCCATCGCGGCGACGGCCGACAGCTGTCCGGTCCAGTCGAACCCGACCTGCTTCTGCCGTTCCGAGATCTTGGTGTGGGCGAGCAGCAGCAGGGCGATCACGCCGACGGGCAGGTTGATGAAGAAGATCAGCCGCCATTCGATCTGGCTGAGGAAGCCGCCCGCGACCGGGCCCGCGGCCGAACCGACAGAGCCGCCGAGCGCCCACAGCGAGATCGCCTTTGCCCGCTTGCCCGCGTCGGGGAACGCCTCACGGATCAGGGCGAGGGAGGACGGCACGATCACGGCCGCCCCCGCGCCCTGGACGAGACGGGCGGCGATCAGCACGCCCAGGTTCGGCGCGAGGCCACAGGCCACGGACGCAAGGGCGAACAGGGCCATGCCGGCGCCGAAGGTGCGCCGGGCACCGAGCCGGTCGGTCAGGGAACCGGCCGACAGGAGCAGCGCGGCGAACATCAGCGTGTAGCCGTCGACCACCCACTGCAGTCCGGTGATCCCGCCGCCCAGGCTGTCCCTGATCGAGGACAGGGCGACGTTGACGACGAGTGCGTCCAGGGTGATGACGAAGAACCCGAGGAGCGCGGCACCGAGCGCCGCGGCGCCGGGGCGGCGACGGAGTGCTGCGGCGGCCTGGTCCGTGGCGAGCGACGTGGTGGCGGTGGTGGACACGGGGGGCTCCTGCTCGGCGAGCGGTGAGAGATGACGACGTGCTCCACCCTCGCGCGTTCCGTCTGTGAGAGGCAGGCCGAGCGGTGCCGGGGAGCCGCCAGCGGGGGTGTGACAGGGCCCCTCTCGACACGCCGGACAAGCCGTCACCGGCGGAGCGTGCGCTTCCCGGGCGGCAACGGCGACTTACCGGCTGACGCTGGTGAGCCACTCGCGCACCTGTCCCTCGGCCTCGTCCATGTCGTCACGCGAGATGGTGAACCCGTTGCTGACCACGGTGGCATCGGGGAGCTTCTCGGTGACCGTCTCGACGGTTCCTGAAAGGCCGTTTCCGCCGTGAGTGGTGAAGAGGATGACGGTCTTGCCCTTGAAGTCGTGCTCCTCGAGGAACGTGTGAATGGGCATCGGCATCTCGTACCACCAGATCGGGTAACCGATGAAGACGGTGTCGTAGTCATCGAAATTCCTGATCTTCGACTTCAACTCGGGCCGTTCATCGGCTTCCTGCCACTCGAGTGCGAGGTCTTCGAGTGCCCCGTGATCCCGGGGAAGATTCTGTGCCGTCTCGATGCGGAACAGTTCCGAACCCGTGCGCTGTCCGATGATCTGCGCCACGTGCTGCGTGTTGCCGAGGACCTTGCCGTCGACGACGTGCGTGCTGTTCTCTTCGTCCTCGGTCATGTTGTCCGGGTCATCCGTCTCCGGCATCGAGAAGTACGCGACGAGGGTACGCGCCTTGTTGATCGGCTTGGGTGCCTTGGAAGGACCAGAAGCGGTGGAGGAATCACCTCCGATACCGAGGGTCGAGCAGCCCGCAGCACCGACTCCGGCGAGTGCGGCGGCACTCAGAGCGAGGAAATTGCGGCGTGTCCGTGTCGTACGGGTCGTCATGTCAGAGAACTCCATGTCGTGAGTGGTGCATTCACTTACCGGGCGCGGAATCAGGGGGCGTCTCAGGCGAGATGGCGGCACGCCGCCTACATGGTCAGACGTTCATCGTGGATACGCTGTATGCCGACTCCGATACGCCGCAACAGGCGCCGATTCGCGAGGACGGCGGGATTCGGACCCACGATGAAGAACTCGCCCTTCTCGACCTCCTCGGCGGACAGGACGCCGACCAGGTCGTCACGGCGGAAACGACCGACACTCGTGGTGACGTGCAAGCGCCCATCGGACTCCGCCTGATATTTCGCGAGCTCTTCCAGGTAGTACGCGTCCTCCGGCTTGCGTACCGCCCAGAGCAGGTGAATGTCGCGCGTGGTGTGGTGGGCCGCGATGAGGCTGAGGAGCGGTGCCACGCCCGCGCCCATGCCGAGGAGGACGAGCGGAGCGTCCTGCTTCCGGCCCTGGATGATCGATTCGAATCGGCCGAACGGCCCTTCAAGGCGCACGAGAGTCCCCGGCTCGACCCGCCCGAGCCGTCGCGTGTAGTCGCCGTGCTGGCTGATGGTGAAGGTCAGGGTCTCCTGACTGTCGTCGGTGACGGAGAAGGGGTGCCACTCCTTGCTCACGGCCGAGGTGCCCTCGAATTGGAGGAACAGGGAATCGCCCGGCTGCAGCTTGGCGGCCGTGCCCTCGAGCGCAACCGACACCTTGCGGGTTGACTCGCCACGCGCCTCGTTTCCCATGACCGTGCCCGTCAGATACGTGTCGGGCGCGATCCACTTCTTCCACGCATAAACCCCGAGAACGACCACGGTGTACAGATCGAAGAGCATCATGAAGGAAAGGTGCTGGTTCACGCGGAGAAGCAGGTGGGTGTGCAGCCAGATCATCACCACGATCAGCAGGTTGAGCCGGTGGATCCACACCGACAGCTGGTGCCGGAAGACCTTCTCCAGCATTCGCTTCACCGAGAGCAGCAGCCTCGACCGGTCGGTCAGCCACCCGCTCATGAAGAACACCGAGTAACTGAGCACGGCGAGCGCCCCGTAGAAACTCCAGTCTCCGAGGTCTCGCGCCAACTGGCTCGGTGAGTAGGAATTATCGCTGTGTTGGTACGCGGCGTAGATCGCCAGGAATCCGAGCATTCCATGCAGGCCGTAGATCGACGGCAGTCCCACGAGCCGGTCGAGCCAGGCCGGTCGCACGCTGAGCGCGATGGCCAGCAGCCACCAGCTGTACGCGACCATGCCGAGGAAGATGTAGAACCGCAGCTGCTCCGGTTCCGTCGCCACGGAGTCGTAAGTCAGCACCAACGGAAGCGGGAAGACGACCGCGATGCTCCAGAAGACGATCTTACGAAGCATCGCTGAGACTCCACCCTGGTATGCCGTCGGGAGCCTCGGCGGACGAGACGGCTCCGCGCGGGCCCGTGTCCCGTACGTGCTGCACATTGACGTAGAAGAGCGCAGACATGGCCAGGACGGCTAGGGCAATCAGGACGATCAGCTTGTGTTTCGGCTTCACTCTCCGTCCCACTTCCGCGAGCAGTAGTGGTGGCGGCTGCTCCGGCGGACGGATTCTTCGCCGTGGGCCGGAAACGGGGTATCACTCATCGAGGTTCTTCCTGGTCTTCGCGGAGCGGGATGCCTGATGACGCGCTGCCGGTTTGCGAGGGACGGTCGCCCGTACGGCACAGGCCAGCAGTGCGATGGGGCGCACGGGTACGGGCCCGTCCGCACTCGGGCTTCAGTGCCGAGAGGGCTGTACGAGCCAGGGGCGTACCGCATACGCATGGGGCCGAACACGGCCCGATTGCCGGTCGAGCACCGGCATTTCAGAGGGAGGGCGGCGCGGCCCCCGCCGTGGCCGTTCTCAGCAGCGGAATACCTGAAGTGCCGCCGGCGCCTGCGCGGCTGATGCGGCTACGGATGAGACATACGACGCCGGGAGGCTGCTTGGCGGCAGCGCGGCGTATTCGTCCTCCCGGAGTCCCCCGCAGAAGCCTTCGTGTCGAGCTCCCCGACAGGCCGATGGCGGTCACGGCCTGCCGTCCAGGCGTCCGGGTCCACGTGCTCCGCTGCACCACCGCAGGTGGCCATCGCGTCAGCGCTGTCTTCGAAGAGCAAGGTGGTGGACGACTCCGAGACCGCCAGCGACGCGCTCGCAGGCGCGGGTGTGTGCACACCGACGAACGGCAGAATCACCAGGAGGACGGCAAGCACCAGCACGACCAGTTGCTTCCGGTCTCGCGCCACGCGTCTCCTCCGCCCTCCTCCACTCGCCCTGCATGTGCGGCCCAGTGTGCCGGGAAGTCCCGGACCGTGGCAGGCCGCGCTGTGCCGGGGTCTGCGGAGCGGGGCTGTGACAGGGCCCCCTAGGACGGGGCCGGGCGGAGCGGTTGTCTGCTAGACGTCCCAGCACGGGCGCTTCACGTCATCTCGGCACGATCAGGCCCAGCGGTCCAGGAAGGGGAACGGCGCGTCGTACTGTGCCGCCGTGCAGAAACGGCTGCGGGGAGGAGCGGAGCCGGCGGCCCCTCCCCGCACGATCACGTTCAGGCGGAGAAGACCTGCTTCGCGACCATGATTGCGGTCATGGCCTTCGGCCAGCCGGCGTAGAAGGCCAGGTGGGTCATCGCCTCGACGAGTTCGGTCTCGGTGACGCCGTTGTTCTTGGCGAGCGCGAGGTGGAAGCGGAGCTGGTCGGCATCGCCCCCGGCGACGAGGGCAGCGACGGTGATCAGGCTGCGGTCGCGGGCGGCCAGCTCGGTGCGGTTCCACACGTCCTCGAACAGGACGTCGTCGGTGAGTTCGGCGAGCTTCGGGGAGAAGTCACCGAGCAGGCGGCGTCCGCTGCCTACCTGCTTGGGCTGGTCGGGCATGAAAGATCCTTTCGCTGGCCTGCGGGGCACGGGCCGGCCCGTAGCGCCGGTGCCCCGCAGGGACCCTGGTTTTACTCGTCGGTGGTGCGGGCGCCGCCCCGACGGTCGGCGGTGTTCTGCGCCTGTGTCGGGAGGGCAGCCCGTCCGGCAGAAACGCGCAGGTTAAGCGCGGACGCGGGAACCGTTGTACTCCTCGTCGGTGATGTGCTCGCCCCACACGGTTGTGGTGGCCGGGTCATCGCCTGCTTCCATGACTGCGAGGTGTTCCATGAAGCAGTCTGATGTGGCCGCGTGCCAGTGCTCCTCGTCGGGCGGGCAGTAGTAGGTCTGCCCGGGGTGCACTTCGCAGACGGTGCCGTCCCGGCCGCCGAACAGGGCGATGCCTTCTGTGATGTGGAGGTACTGGCCGCGGGCGTGGGAGTGCCAGGCGGTGCGGGTGCCGGGGGCGAAGCGAACTCGTGCCAGGACTGCCCGCTGGTCGGCGTCGTGCGGCACGACGAGCATTTCGGCCCAGGCGTCGCCGTTGAACTGCTCGGGAGGGTTCTTGACGGTCTTGATGGGGGGTTCGATCTGCATGCGTTACTCCCTTTCAACGCACCCGTCGGGCATGTTCAGCCATGGCGGGTGCCGTTTGCTGTGCGGGCCGGCCGCTGCCGGAGCTGGTGGTGAGGCTTGTGGCGGTGGATCAGGCGGCGTCGGCGTGGGCGAGGCCGGAGCCCAGCTCGCGGGAGGCATCGACCTGCGCGAGGAGTTCCTTCGCCTTGGCCTCGACGGCGGCCAGGCAGTCGTCACCGGCGATGAACCGCAGCGGCGGATCCTGCAAGCCCGCGACCTTGAGCAGGGCCTCGGCGAGCTTGGCGGGGTCGCCGGCCTGCTGCCCGTTCATCGAGTCCCACACCTTCTTGGTGGCCGCGGTGCGCTCGGCGTAGTCCTCGACGGACAGCTCCGCGTAGGTGGTGGAGGCGTCCACGAGGAGTTCGGTGCGGAAGAAGCCGGGCTCGACGATCGTGGTCTTGATGCCGAACGGTGCGACGTCGTGGTGCAGGGACTCCATGAAGCCCTCCACTCCGAACTTCGCCGTGGCGTAGGCGACGGTGAACTCGCCGCCGACCTGCCCCGCGAGGGAGGAGATCGTCATAACGTGCCCCGAGCGCTGGGTACGCATGACGGGTAGGACGGCCCGAGTGACGTTCATCGGGCCGAACAGATTCGTCTCGATCTGCGCCCGCACCTGGTCATCGGAGAGCTCCTCGAAGAACCCGGCGTAGAAGTTCGCGGCGTTGTTGATCAGGACGTCGACCCGGCCGAACCGCTCCACGGCCGCCTCGACCGCCGCCTGAGCGGTGGCCGGGTCGGTGATGTCCAGGGAGGTGGCCAGCAGGTTGTCCTGTTCGCCGCCGAGCGCCTCGATGATGCGCGCGGGGCGGCGGCCGGTGGCCACGACCTGGTGGCCGACGGTCAGGGCCTGGCGTGCTATGTCGGCACCCAGACCACGGCCTGAGCCAGTGATGAAGAAGACCTTGCTCACGATGCGGTGCACTCCAAACGCGCGAGAGGCACAGACCAGCTCACTACAGTCTGTATCCGGAGGTGTTGTCGGGCAGCCGGTGCAGATCCGGCCCTCAAGGCGACCGGCGAGCGCCGCCAGCCCCCTACGCCACTAGGGAACCCCAGGTCGAGAAGGTGAGGGAGGGCCTGTGCTTACGGGTAATGACAGGGCCCCCCACGGCAGCCGCATCCGGCTTAGCCTATAAGGCGTGAGTACCGAGAGCGACATTCGCGAGTTCCTGGCCTCCCGCCGCGCCAAGGTCACCCCGCAGCAGGCCGGCCTGCCCGCCTACGGCGGCAACCGGCGTGTGCCGGGCTTGCGCCGCGAGGAAGTCGCTCTGCTCGCCGGTGTCAGCATCGACTACTACATCCGCCTGGAACGCGGCCACATCGCGGGCGCCTCGGAGGAAGTCCTGGACGCCGTCGCAGGCGCCCTCCAGTTGGATGACGCCGAACGCGCCCACCTCTACGACCTGGCCCGTGCCGCCGCCAAGCGGCCTGCCCGCCGGGCCAAGCGCCCCCGCGGGCCCCTGCCCGACAGCGTCCTGCGCGTTCTTGGCTCCATAACCGACTCACCGGCCTTTATCCGCAACGGCCGCCTGGACATCCTCGCTGCCAACCAGCTCGGCAGCGCCCTCTACTCCCCCGTCTTCCCGACCCCTACCGCGCCGACGGCCAACATCGCCCGCTTCCAGTTCCTCGACCCGTTCGGCCACGACTTCTTCCCCGACTGGGAAGAGTCCGTGAACACCACCGTCTCCCTGCTGCGCACCGAGGCCGGACGCGCCCCGCACGACAGCGAGCTGACCGGACTCATCGGCGAACTCGTCACCCGCAACGAGGAGTTCCGCACCGCCTGGGCCAAACACAACGTGCGCCTGCACCACACCGGCCGCAAATCCTTCCGCCACCCGGCCGTCGGCGTCATCACCCTCGACTTCGACGCCATGGACCTGCCCGCCCAGCCCGGCCTCACCCTCACCGCCTACAGCGCCGCCCCCGGCACTCCGGACCACGACACCCTCCAGCTCCTCGCTGCCTGGGCCGCTACCGAGAACGCCGAGCCCGCCACCCAGCCCTCGGACCAGCACAAGCGCTGAGTCCTGCCGGCCGATCACCCGCAACCAGCTCGACAGCGGCTCTACCGGGCGTATGGCCTCGTCCAGAAGAATCGGCGTGCCCGCCGAAACCCGTTGACGTTCAAACTCGCTCAGCTCGGCAGGGCGAACGCCGGCCACGTCCCCCACCTTCCGCCGGTCCGGGAAGAACGGCTGCACCCCGAGCCCCCAGAGACAAGGCACCTCGCGGGATCGAGGAACCAGGTCAGCCACCTTGCCCAGCGGCGCGGCAGGGTCGGGGGCGGCGACATGTCACGCAAGCTGAGGCAGAGGGCACATCGGACTGCGCCGCTACCCACCGTTTGAGGCTGAGGTCGAGGGACCGCCGAGCCCTCAGTTTCGACACCGCCTCCCCACACCCTGGAGGGCATACCGTGCTGTCAGGCGAATTGGCTGCTGAATGAGCGACTGAATTGTTGTCCGGACTGGACGGAGCGCCGGACGCTGGTCAGTCGCATCCGTTCGTACCGGTCAAGGACCCGCGTGATCGCCTGTTCCTGGACGCCGGCCGCAATCGCTTCGGCGATGGCTTCGGCGTCCTCGGCGGACATGCTGAATCCGGATCCGGTCATCGGGGACGGCACGTGCGCGGCGTCGCCGACGAGGGCGAGGCGGCCGTTGACGAGCCGGTCGGGGACGTACTCGGCGACCGGTGTGCCGAGGACGGCGCGCCGGCGGATGCAGTCGGCGATGACGTCGCGCCACAGATGCGGCCACAAGTCGTCTGCCTCGGTGGCGAGTTCGCGCAGTGTGGCCTCGGGTACGTCGGTGGCAGCGAGGGTGTGGTGGACGATGTCGCCGACGACGCAGCCCGCGTCGCGCAGGAGGTCGTTGCGGCGGGCGTCGTACCAGGCGAAGCCAATCTGCCGGAGGCCGGGGGCGAGGGAGTCGTCGGGGCTGGGCAGGGGGTAGCCGATGAGGCAGTCGTCGTCGCGGTAGAGAATGTCGACGTCGCGCGGGAAGCCGTGGCGGGTGGTGAGCGCGGCCTCGTCTGCCAGGCCGAGCCAGATGACGTAGCCGGCGAACGTAGCGTCGGCATGCTGGGGCGCCACGACGCGGCGGACGACACTGCGGTGACCGTCGGCCCCGATCACGACGTCGGCGATGTGGGTGTCGCCGCGGTCGGTGGTGGCCCATGCGCGCTCGTCGTCCTGGCCGATGCCTCGTACGCGCGCGCTGTGGTGGAGGGTGATGCGCGCATCGTCGTCGACGGCCGCACGCAGACGGGTGTGGATGGCGCTCCAGGTGACGGGACCAGTGCCGGGTCCTGCTGGTCCTCTGCGGCCTGTCAGGCGTTCCAGCAGAGGTTCGCTGACTCCGCCGATGGCGGCCCCGGTCCGGGGGAAGGACGTCGCGCGCTCCAGCAGTGTGACGCGGATTCCCGCTCGTGAGAGGGCCAGGGCACTCATCAGGCCGGCGAGTGACGCGCCGACGACGACGGCGCTGCCCTGATGCTTCGTCCGGCGGGCAGCCGGGGCTGCTGCACGCGGCTTCGTGGTCATGGTGGTACTCCCGTGGTGGCGCTACTTCGCACGCCGGTGACCCGCGCGGCCGTCGGCAGGCCGTCAAACCGCGCTGGTTCGGCGATCGGTTTCCTGTGCCTTCACCGCGGTGCGGCGCCGGCCGGGGCGCTCGGTGTGGGCATTCGACAGGAAACCCGTTCTGGCCTGGTCGTGGGAGTCCGTACTGTGAGGGGTCCTGGCAGGGACTCTCACCGTCCGTCCTGCCTCTCTACGCTGGCCGCATGGACAATCGGGCCGAAGTCAGCGCATTCCTGAAGTCCCGCCGTGACAAGGTCACGCCTGAGCAGGCGGGTCTGCCGGTCTACGGGCAGCGTCGGGTGCCCGGGCTGCGCCGAGGTGAGGTCGCGATGCTGGCCGGAATGAGCGTCGAGTACTACACGCGCCTGGAGCGCGGCAACATCGGCGGGGTCTCCGACAGCATCCTGGACGCACTCGCCCAGGCCCTGCGGCTCGACGACACCGAGCGGGACCACCTCTACGCCTTGGCCCGTGCGGCCGGCACCAGACCGGCCCGTGCCCGGCGTCACCCGAAGAAGACCACCGTGCGGCCCAGTGTGCTGCGCATCATCGAGGGCCTGCACGACCAGCCGGCGTACGTGCGCAACAACCGCATGGACATCCTGGCGGCCAATCCGCTCGCCCGCGCGCTGCACCACGAGGTGTTCGAGCTGGAGCCGGTCAACACCTGCCGGTTCGTCTTCCTCGACCCGCGGGCCACCCGGCTCTACCCCGCATGGGAACGTGTGGCCCGCGAAGGGGTGGGTGTGCTGCGGGTCGAGGTCGCCAAGAACCCCTACGACCGCGAGCTGTCGAACCTGATCGGTGAGCTGTCCACGCGCAGTGATGCCTTCCGCAGGATGTGGGGTGCGCACGACGTGCATGTCTTCACCAAGGGAACCAAACGGTTCCACCATTCGGCGGTGGGCGAGCTGGAGCTGGTCCACGAGACTCTGGACCTGCCGAACACCGACGGGCTGTCCATCACCGTCTACAGCGCCGATCCCGGCACCCCGGCCGCAGATGCCCTGCAGCTCCTGGCCAGCTGGGCAGCCACCCAGAACCAGACCGAGGACGAGGCCGCCTCACAGACCGACACCGAGCACTGAACCAGGCCAAACGCTGCCTCCAAGCTCCGTCTCGGCGCCGCTCTCGTGCAGCGCACCCCCTCGGTACTCATGGCTGTCGGGCCGCTGGCCGAGTCATGTCCGACTGTGGCCCGTCCGGCCAGGCTTCCGGCCTCTCCCCACGGCCGCGTCCAGGTTTGCTCATGCCATCGGCTATGCCCGCACTCCCTGCTGAGGCCAGGCCGCTCGTACCCCTTTTCGCCGTGTGCTCACGCACGCTCTCGGCACGAGGGGGTCCCTGCCGTTACCCCTCACAAGCGTGACTGTCTGAGAGGTGCGGCGGCTGGTTTCGTGGATCTCACGGGGCCACGACCGGCTCCACTCGCACGTCCCCTCGGCGCGTACGGCGCCTACCGATCGCCTGCGGATCACAAAAGCGCATTGCCACACCCTCGAAAGGAGTTTCGATGATTTCCCCTCCATCCACGTAACCGGACGTCCCGGCCGCAGCATCGCCCGAGCTGCTGCCAGGCCGATGACCAACCCCCACCAGCCCGAGAGAGAGCTTCATCCATGACCGGCCAGGTCTCCCACGTGTCCCTCAACAATGGCGTCAGGATGCCGATCCTCGGCTTCGGCGTCTTCCAGATCCCCGACGCCCAGACCCAGCGGGCGGTCGAGGCCGCGCTCGAAGCCGGGTACCGGCTGCTCGACACGGCTGCGGCGTATGAGAACGAGCGGGCCGTGGGCCGAGCCATCGCCGCCAGCGGCATCCCCCGCGAGGACCTCTTCATCACCACGAAGCTGTGGGTCCAGGACTACGGCCAGGACAGCGCCAAGCGTGCCTTCGACCGCTCGCTCGACCGGCTGGGTCTCGACCACCTCGACCTTTACCTGCTCCACCAGCCCTACGGTGACTACTACGGATCATGGCGGGCCCTGGAGGAACTCAACCGAGAAGGCCGTACCCGGGCGATCGGGGTCAGCAACTTCTACCCCGACCGGCTCGCCGACCTCATCACCCACAACGAGATCGTCCCCGCGGTCAACCAGATCGAGACGCACGTGTTCTTCCAGCGCGCCGACGACCAGAAGCTGATGCGCGACCACGGCGTCCAGCACGAGTCCTGGGGACCGCTCGCCGAGGGCGGCCAGGGCTTCTTCGACAACCCCGTGCTCGTCGACATTGCCCGCGCTCACGACAAGTCCGTCGCCCAGGTCGCCCTGCGCTGGCTGGTTCAGCGCGAGGTCGTCGCGATCCCCAAGTCGGTGCGGTCCGAACGCATGGCAGAGAACCTCGACGTGTTCGACTTCCAGCTCGCCGCTGAGGAGATGGCACGCATCGCCACCCTGGACACCGGCAGCAGCCACATCGTCGACCACCACGACCCCGAACGGGTCACATGGCTCGGCGGAGTGCGGTTCGACACCTGATGCCCCGCCGCGCACCACGTCCCCGGCCACGCGGGGCACGGCCAGCACGAGCTTGCCCGGTCACGGGCCAACCCAGCCACGGACATACCGGCGTCTAGCATCACAGGAGGCATCACCATGCGGCTACGGTTCACGCGCGCAGCAACCATCCCTGCCCTGGCGGCAGTTGTCGTCTCGGCTCCCTACGTGTCCGCCGCGACCGGCCGAGACCATTCGCAACCGGTCATCACCCGGGTGAAGACAGTGGCCAGGTTCGACTTCGCCGCCGGCGACGCACCCGAGAACATCACGGTCAACCCGGACGGCTCCCTGACCCTGTCCATGCTTGGGGCCTCCGCGAACAAGCCGCCGAAGCTGATGCGGATCACGTCGTCCGGGCACCGCACCACCCTTGCTGACGGGCACCAGGGCGATCAGATCACCGGCAACACCCGCGGCAGCGACGGCACCGTCTACTACAACGTGCAGTCCGAGGACGCCTCCCGGGCCGGCGTGTGGAAACTGCCCCCGCACGGCCACCCTCAGCGGCTGGCCGCCCTGCCCGCCGACGGACTGCCCAACGGCCTGGCCATCGACCCGGCCGACCGGACCCTCTACGCCGCCGACAGCCTGAAGGGCACGGTGTGGGCCGTGCCCGTCTCCGGCGGACCGGCGACCGCCTGGCTGACCGGGCCGACGCTCGCACCCGACCCCGACGCATCCCTCAAGCTGGGCGCGAACGGCCTCCGCTTCCACAACGGCGCCGTATGGGTCACCAACTTCAACCAGGGCACCCTGCTGAGGATCCCGGTCACCGCCCACGGAGCCCCCGGCCGCGTCCACACCGTCACCGGCGACCTCACCGATGCCGACGACTTCTCCTTCCTCAACGACTGCTCCGACATCGTCTTCGCCGCGCAGAACGACCCGACTGACCGGATCACCGTGGTCCACCCGAACGGAACCACCCAGACCGTCCTGACCGCCCACGACGGTCTCGCCTCCCCCACGGCCACCGCCGTGCGCGCGAAGCAGCTGTACGTCACCAACGCCGGACTCAACCCACCCCATGAAGCGAAACTGCAGCGCGGCACCATCAACCTCGACGCCCTCACCGCGAGGACCCGGCACCACTGAGCGGCCTCACTATCCCCGTCGCTGCGCAGGCGGGTACCTGCCCGGAAACCCTCTCTCGCCCCCCCACCGAACGAGCCCTCAACCCCGGCGTGAGCCGCAGAACGACAAGGAGCTTCCCCGTGGAATACCGCAAGCTCGGCAACACCGGAACCGCCGTCTCTCGCATCGCCCTCGGCGCCATGTACTTCGGCGTTCAGACACCGCAAGAGGAAGCGTTCGCGCTCCTGGACGCCTTCGTGGACGCAGGCGGCAACCTGGTCGACACCTCCAACGTCTACGGCGGAGGCAGCAGCGAAGAGATCATCGGCCGCTGGTTCGCCGACCGCCCCACCGACGTCACCGATCGCGTCGTACTGGCCACCAAGGGCCGCTACGGGACAGGAACCGACGTCAACAGCCTCGGCTCCACACGCCGACAGCTGCGCCGGTCGCTGGACAGCTCCTTGCACCGCCTCGGACGCGACCACGTCGACCTGTACCAGATCCACGCCTGGGACCCCCTGACGCCGATCGAGGAGACACTGGCGTTCCTCGACGACGCCGTCCGTTCAGGAAAGATCAACTACGTGGGGCTGTCCAACTTCACCGGCTGGCAGCTCCAGCTCACGCTCTCCACCGCACAGCAGATGGGCGCTCCGGTTCCCGTGACGCTCCAGCAGCAGTACAGCCTGCTCTCCCGGGAGAGCGAATACGAAGTCATCCCGGCCGCACTGCACAACAACGTCTCCCTGCTGCCCTGGTCCCCGCTCGCCGGAGGATTCCTCACCGGCAAGTACCAGCGCGGCAGCACCCCCGCCCCTGACACCCGCGCCGGCTCCGACGACGAGCTCTACCAGTGGGTCTCCGCCGAATACGCCGCCTCCGACCGCAACTGGCACACCATCGACGCGGTCGTCCGCATCGCCCGCGAGATCGGCGTCACGCCCAGCCAAGTCGCACTGGCCTGGGCAGCCGACCAGCCCTCCGTCGCCGCACCCGTCATCGGCGCACGCACCCTTACCCACCTCAACGAAAACCTCGGCGCCGCCGAGCTGCACCTCGACGCCGACACCACCGCCACCCTCAACACCCTCAGCGCACCGCAGCACGGCGGCTACCCCTACGGCGGCTTCGGCACCGCACAGCGCTCCCGCGACTTCCACGGCAGCAAAGCCCAAGCGAACCTCATCGCGGGCGGAAGCGACGCACCTCTCGGTCACGCATAGCGATGCCCGGCGGGGCGGCGCACACCTCGGCTCGGTGCCAGCGGTCCCGCCAGCGGGGGCGACCGCAGCCGAGCTCACTACGAAGCCGCACCAGAGCGCTCCGGTGCGGCTTCGTCGTCCCACGGCTCCGCCCAGATGCCCCGGTCAGGATGGTTCCCGGCAGGGCTTCGCCGCATCACCCGCTATCACAGACGCCCCTATAACGCGGGGGTACGGGGCTCCCGTCTGACCAGGTTGAAGACCTCGCGGGCTGCGTATCGCTTGAGGCATCGGATGATCTCACGGCGAGTCTTGCCCTCCTGGGTGCGGCGTTCGTAGTACGCCTGGGTACGGGGATCGTGACGTAGCCGGGTGAAGACGATGCGGTGCAGGGCGGCGTTCGCCTGGCGGTCGCCGCCGTAGTTGAGCCGACGTGTGCGCCACCGGCCAGAGGAGTACTCAATGGGGGCTGACTCCGCAAGGCAGCAAAGGACGCCTCGGTGTTCAGCCGCTCGGGGTTGTCTCCCATGGTGATCAGGAGAGTGACGGCGCTGTCCGGGCCGATGCCCACCGGTTCGAGCAGCTGCGGGGCGTGGAGTTCGACGAGCCGGGTCAGGCGCTGGTTCAGCTCGTTGATCTGAGCGGTGAGCTGTTCGATACGCTCGGCGAGCATTCTCAGGGTCATGTGGGTGGCCTGGGCCACCGCGTTCTCGCCGCCCTCGCCGTCGCCTGGCCCGAGGCGTGCGCAGGTGCGGAACAGCTCGCGGTTGCCCAGGCTCGACAGTCGTTCCCGAAGTGCGGGATCGGCGATGACCAGGACGGCTTTGAGCTGGTTGATCGCCTGGGTACGGGCCTTGACCGCGGAGTCCTTGGCCAGCTTGAAGATCCGGGCGCTGTGCACCGGACCGTCGCCGGACTTGGCCCGGGCCCGGGCGCGGCCACTGAGCACGGCCCGCGCGGCGGCCTGAGCGTCGAGCGGGTCCGACTTCCCCAGCAGCCGGCGGGCCGAGCGGTCGGGCCGGTTCACTTCGAAGACCTGAATCTGATGGGCGAGCAGGTAGCGGGACAGGCCCGCGCCGAAGGTGCCGGTGCCCTCCACACCGGCCCGCCGCACCGTCCCCAGTTTGCGGGCCCACACGAGCAGCCGCCGGTAGCCGGCCGCCGTGGCCGGGAAGGACTCGGTGCCCAGGACCTTCCCCAGCGGGGAGACCACGGCGGCGACATGAACCTCGCCGTGCGTGTCCACACCCAGGACGACCTCGGCCCGAGTGGGAGGATCCGTGCTGGAGGAGGTGCTGGCATGTCTGGTCGTCATGGTGGTTCGCCTCCCGCGTGGGGACGTGCTGGGTGGCTGGCACCGGCCTGCTCGGGCGGTCTGAACCGTGGTGGCGCCTGAAACTCGGCAAGGCCCCTATGGGGACACGCCCTGTGGCTCGGTACCAGCAGGCACCACCCCGCAGCGGAAGTCGACAAGCCCGTGACTGGACACTTCGGTCATAGATCTCATGAGTCAGCCCCCCTTCGGGACGGCACTGCGCAACCGTCCCACTGTTCCCGGCACAGCGGCGTGATCCGATCATGGCAGGATGGCTTCGTCCGAACCGGTGCTCAACCTGGCCTGGACGGCTGACAGTGAGTCGACTTCTCGCCCACGCGTGACCGGCATGGCGGACAGCGTCGTGGCCCGCTTCACCGGCAGTCGCCGGCAGCCTGGCACCCGAGATCCTGCAATACACCGGTCGGCCGCAGGGACCACCGTGGATCTCCTTGCTTCCGGGCGCACAACGGCGGCCATGGACGAGCATGGGCCCCGCGCTGTTTGTTAGCGCGAGGCCCATAGCGGGCGGTCCTTCAGACAGGCGGCCCCTTCAGACGGGCGGCCCTCGCCTGGGGTCAGGCGGACCGTGCAGTGAAGATGGCGGCTGCGCCGGCGGGCAGGCGGTAGCTGTAGGTCGTGCTGCCCCACGGAACATCGAACACCGCAGTGCCGGTACCGGAGTTGTACGCCACCTGCAGCCGCGTGCCGTCGGGCAGGGTCGCGCCCTTGCGCTGGAGGCCGGTGCTCGTGCCCTTGGCCTGTGTGGTCTTGCCGTCGGGAGCGAAGACGGAGACGTCGTGGATGGACCACCAGCTACCGGAGCTTGCCTTGTTGACCACGCGGATGTAGCGGGCAGTGGTCGTGGGCAGCTGGATACGGGTCATCGTGCTGCCGGGGCCGGCGGCGATGGGCTCGCCCCAGGTGGTGCCGTCGTCGGAGGTATATACCTCGTACTGGCGGACGAAGTCGCCGGAGGAGGCGGTGCTGTCCAGGACGAGCTGGTCGAAGGTCTGGGTGGAGCCGAGGTCGAGCTGGAACCAGTCGCCGCGCTGCATGCCGTGGCGCAGGCTCCAGCGAGTGGACGTATCGCCGTCGATGGCCTTCGCGGGCAAGTCGTCCGGGCTGCTCGCGGAGGCTGTGGCCTGCCAGCCATCGCGAGACAGGGCCGTTTCGCCGGTGGGAGCGGTGAGGGAGGCGCCGGTGGGCAGGGTGTAGCCGAGCCACTGGTCACCGACGCGTACCTGGGGCTGCCGGGCGAGCAGGCTGCTGTCGTAGGTGATCAGGGCCCGGCTGCCGTCGGGATTGCGGAAGGGGATGTCGACCGAGCCGATGGCGGACGGGGTGGTGCTGCCGTGCTGGGTGCCGTTCCAGGTGAAGGTGGCGGCTGCTCCGGCGGCGAGGGTGTAGGTGAAGTGGCGGTCGCCCCAGCGGGCCGTGAAGGTGCGGTCGGTGGTGCCGGAGTTGTAGGTGATCAGCGCAGTGGAACCGTCGGGGTTGGTGAACGCGACGTCCTCGATGTTGCCCTTGCCCAGGGTGTTGGAGGCGACCCGTCGGGCGCCGGGCTGGACGAACTTGCTGGCCTGGGCCAGTCCCCAGTAGTCGACCGTCGGCTTGTACGACCACGCGCCGTCCGCGTTCTGGGAGACGGTCACGACCGGCCGGCAGCCTTGGCAGCCGTTGTTGGTGGGCCCGGCGTCGGCGTCCAGGGCGAGGTTCCAGCGGACGACGCTCTGGGCCCAGTTGCGCGGGCCGTTGATCAGGTTATCCATGACGCCTGCGAAGGAGCTCTGCTCCTCGCCCTCCCAGTTGCCGCCGGAGCACTCGCTCTGGAATGCGGGCTTGTTCGGGTAGTCGTTGTGGACGACGGTCTGTGCCGAGACGTCGCCGGCGTAGCAGTGCCATGCCGTGCCGGTGATCTGCCGGGCGGTCGCCGGGTCGGCGTAGAAGGACTCGGGGTAGCCGGGGACGTCCCAGTTGTGGTCGTAGCCGAGGATGCCGGTGGACAGGTGCTGCTTGCGCAGGGTCGGGGCGAGGTAGTCCTTGATGAAGGTCTTGGCCTGGTCCGCGGGCAGGTAGGTGCCGGGGTAGGTGGACGGTTCGTGCAGCGGCTCGTTCTGCGGGGTGATGTAGCGGACCGGGACGCCGGCCGCCGCGTACGCCTCGAGGAACTTGGCGAAGTAGTCGGCGAGCGGCTGGTAGGCGTCCGCCTTGAGCCGACCGCCGTTCATCGAGTCGCCGGTCTTCATCCAGCCCGGCGGGCTCCATGGGGTGGCCATGAGGGTCAGCCCTGAGTTGATCTTTCGGGCCTGCTTCAGCAGGGGGATGGTGTACGCGCGATCGTGGTCGATCGTGAAGTTCGCCAGCGTCGGGTCACTCTGTCCGGCCGGCATGTCGTCGTAGGAGTAGCTGCCGTTCACGGTGAAGTCGGTGGCGGCCATGGGCTGGCGCAGGACGTTCAGGCCGATGCCGTCGCGGCGGCTGAACAGGTCGCGCATCAGGGCGGCGCGCTGCTCGGCGTCGAGCTTGGTGCCGACCAGCCAGGCGGAGGAGTCGGTGAAGGAGGCTCCGAAGCCGGTCATCGGCTGGTACTTGCGGGTCGTGTCGACGGTGATGGTCGAGCCGGAGGTTGCAGGGCCGGTCTTCCAGGTCACCGGTGACTGCTCGGACAGGTAGGTCTTCGTGGACGGGTTGGTGAGCCAGACCGACGCCTCGCTGCCGGAGGCGGTGTCGGCGGAGGCCGGGGCGGCCGACGGGAGGACGGGGAGTGCGGCGATCAGGGTCGCGGTGGCTGCCAGAGCGGTCCGGCGCCATTGCCGGGTGGTGTGGTTCATGGTGCGGCTCCTTGCGGGCATGACGGCCTGGCACGGCGGCGCGCGTGCAGGACGTGGGTGGTGCGGACCGGTGCGTGCGGACCGGTGCGTGGGGGCCGGGTAAGGGCGCCGGGGCTGTGGTCACTTCAGGCCGGTGGTAGCAATGCCGGCGACGAAGTGGCGCTGGAAGAGGAGGAAGACGATGGTCACCGGGAGCAGGACGACGACAGCGCCGGCGAGCAGGATGCCGAAGCGGGTGAAGTCCTGTCCGCTGCTGGCCAGGGCGAGGCCGACCGGGAGGGTGTACTGGCTCTCGTTCTGGGCCACGACCAGCGGCCACAGGAAGTTGTTCCAGGAGCCGAGGAAGGTGATGATGCCCAGCGTGGCGAGGGCCGGTTTGGTCAGCGGCAGGATGATCTTCCAGAAGGTGGCCAGCTCGCGGCAGCCGTCGACGCGGGCGGCGTCGATGAGTTCGTCGGGCAGGGTGGAGATGAACTGCCTCATCAGGAACACCCCGAACGGGGTGGCGAGGAACGGCAGGATCAGCCCGAGCAGGGAGCCGGTCAGCTGCATGTTGGCCACCAGGACGTACAGCGGTACGAAGGTGACCAGCCCCGGGACCATGAGGGTCGCGATGACCACGGTGAACACGGCGCGCTGTCCCCGGAATTCGAGCTTGGCCAGCGCGTAGCCGAGCATCGAGCAGAAGAGCAGGTTTCCGGCGGTGACGGCGAGGGCCACGAGCACGGAGTTGGCGAACATCCTCGTGAAGTCCAGGCTGCTGAACAGCTCCTGGAAGTGACCCTCACGGTCACCAACAGCGGGCCGGTCATCCCCGACAACCAGATCCAGCGACTGCTTCAGCCCTTCCAGAAACTGGCGCCCGATCGTCACGGCCACCGCGAGGGCTACGGTCTCGGCCTCGCCATCGTCAACGCCGTCACCCAAGCCCACCACGCCACCCTCACCACCACTGCACCCCCGAAGGCGGCCTGTCCATCACCGTTCGGTTCACGCACACATCTCACCCGAACCTCAGCCGGTGAGGCGGCGTGGCAAGGGCGGTGGGCAGGCGCGTCGGTGCGGCCGAGCTCAGATAGCGGTACAACAAGGTCTGCCCGCCCTGGTAGCCCATCGGTCGCGCGGAAATTGAGGATCTGTCAGGCGTCGGCGGGCGGCACTCAGCGGAGGGGTGGACGACGATGACGTTGGCGCGCTTGGGGTCCGCGACGTCCCTGCCGCCGTGCCCATGCCCATGCTCGAGAGCCCGCCGCTGCTGACTGAAGCGGGTGACCGGCAGCGACTGCGATTCGAACAGTAATTCCGCGAATGCCTCCGAAGAGGCTCGGGGCGCACCTCTAAATTACCCGTGGGCGAAGATCCCACGGGCGACGCAGAATCTGCTGTGGCCGCGATTCGCGGCAGAGTCCGGAAGAAGTGGACTCGAGCGTTGCCGACGAAATCAACCGGATGCACAGAACGCACCAGGGGTGTCGGCAACGCTTTCTGCCGTATCGATCGAACGGCTATGCCTCAGTGTCCTGGGAATTGATTCGTTCCGTCAATTCTTCCGCGAGGAGCTGCCAACTCTCCGCGTGGTGCCGCGCCAGTTCGGCGATCACCGGCGCGCAGTGGATCGGAAGGCTGCTCGCCATCGTCGTCCAGTCGTGCGGCTGGACGGCGGAGACGTCCAGGATCCGCAGCAGTCTCCGGCCCGCCTCGGTGAACCGGAGTGAGGGGTCGGCGGACAACCGCCGGACCGACAGCGACAGTTCCACGGCGCCCGGGCGTACCCGGGGGGGCTTCACGATGCCGCGCCCTCCGGTCCCCCGGCCGACCGGCGACACTTCGTCCGGCCGCGCCGTGGTCCTCGCTGCTCCCGCGCCGGCACGTTACCCGCCTTCGCACATCCTTCGCCGTGGTGAGCGAGATACCCGCGGCGAGCGCCACTTCCTGGGCGGACGCCTCGGGCTTCACCGCGAGGAACGCCAGCGCACGGGGTGCGGCCTTCGGCCGCAGCGGCCGGGTAGGCCACACCGTCCCGCCCCAGCCGCACGGCGGTCGGGTGCGGATTTTCCGCCCCCGACCGCCGCCTGAGCGCGGCGATGGTCTTGTCCGACAGGCCGGCGATCTCGGCCAGCCGGCGGTTGGACCACTCCGGGAAGTCCGTGAGCATGCGGAGGGCCGCGGCCTTGCGGTCGGCGAGGGAGAGCGGCAGTCCGTGGTTGCTGTTCAGTCCAGCACCGCTGTCGCCTCGACCTCGACCATGATGTCCGGCTCACCCAGAGCGGACACGCCGAGCAGCGTGATCGGCTTCAACGGGTCGACGCCCATCTTGGCTGCGGCACGGGAGACACCCTCCCCCAGCAGCGGGTACTTGTCCGGGTGCCAGTCGACGACGTAGATCGTCAGCTTGGCCACGTCGTCGAAGGAACCGCCGACCTCCTGCAGTGCCCGGCCGACGTTCAGGTAGGCCTGCTCCACCTGTGCGGCGAAGTCACCGGTGCCCACCGCATTGCCATCGGCATCGCGGGCCACCTGACCGGCCAGGAACACGATTCTGGAGCCCTCCGCGATCGAAAGCTGCCGATAGACATCCGGTTTCGGCAGGCCATCAGGATTGAATAATTTGATGGTCATGCGCTCTCCTCATTTCAGGGGACTTCGCGGTCACCCTAGCGCAGAGAGCATTTTCCATCCTGCCGAAACGGCGGGGAAGTTGACCAGTGGATGGCTCCGCTTCCACGTCCCTTCAGAGATCGCCGGGAATGCCGAGGCCCGTCAGCGCGCCCACCGGGTCCAGGTCGGGGGTGCCTCTCGGCCACCAGTCGTCGTGGCCCGGCTCGGACTCGTAGGCGTACCACAGGCCGTCGCGGCCCAGACGGAGCTGGACGTGGCCATGGGGGTGGGTGAGGTGGTTGCGCCGAGGGCGGAAGGCGGGCAGGTCGGCAGCGAGGAGGAGCGGGCGGGCCCGGTCGAACCGGCCTGCCGGCGGGTCCCACGGCTCCTCCAGTACGGCCAGGCCCTCCAGTCCGCCCTGACGCCAGGCGGCGACCGCGCGGGCCAGCTCGGACGGCGTGCGGCCCGCAGCGGAGGCGAGGGAGGAGTAGAGCGCCCGGGTGCCCGCCGTGAGTCCCGAGCCGGGGCGCGCCGCGGCCAGGCGGACCGCGTCCTGCCAGAGGGTCAGTTGTCCGACCGGGTCACGGCCGGTGGCGAGCAGGGCGTGTGCCCGGGCGGCGGCGTCCGTGGCCAGTTGGTCCAGCGCGAAGGGGTCGGGACCGCCGGGGGACGCCGGGTAGGCCGGGGGCTGCTCGGGGTGCGCGGGCATGGGCAGCGGCGTCGGCAGGGGCGGGAGGGCGCGCGGAGCGAGGGCGTCACCGGCCCGTACGCCGGGGAGCGGCTCCGGTTCCTTGCCCTGGGCGGCACGCGCCGCGCGGGTGGCACTCAACCGGGACAGCGCGTCGAGCAGGTCCCGTTCGCCCCGGCCGCGCAGCAGGAGCAGGACGAAGGGGTCGGCGTCGAGCAGCCGGGCGGTCTGGTAGCAGAGGGCGGCGGCGTGCTTGCAGGGGTGGCCCCGGTCGGGGCAGCTGCACTGCGGTTCCAGGTCGCCGGGCCCCGGCAGCAGGGGCACGCCGCAGTCCGCGAGGGACCGGGGCATCTCCTTGTCGAGGAGGGCCGCGATATGACCGGGCCGGTCGACGGCGGCGTCCAGGAACCGCTCCCAGTCGGCGTCGTCGAGCGTGCGCAGCCGCACCTGCACGCGGTACGGGCGCGGGCGGCTGCCCTGGACGTACGCCAGCACCTGTCCGGGCGTCACGGTGATGGCGTCGACATGCCCCTGCCCCGCGTAACCGCGCCCGCGCTCCAGCCGCTTGACGTCCAGCGCGCCCTGCTCCAGCGCCGCGACCCAGGCGTTGCCCCACCAGCTCCCGGCGAATCCCTTGCCGTCGGGCTCCCGGGGCGGGAAGGCCGGGAAGGTACGGCGGAGTTCGCTGTCGCGGCCGGGGGCGGCCATGGAGCGGGGTTTTGGGGAAGCGGCATGAGGGGGGACCGCTGTTCGGGGGGTTGTGGGCGGGGTGGGCCAGGGGTTGGAGGCCGTGGGAGCGGGAGTCGGTGTGTCGGGGGCCGCCGGGCTGTGCGCGGCATCGGCCCCGAAGCGAGGCGTGTGCCCCTGGCCCGTTCCGCCGGCGCTCTCGGGCTCCGCGTCCGGCTCGTCCGCCGCCGGAGGCATTCGGAACAGGTCGCCCAGCATCTGCCGTACGTCACGCGCTCCCCCGCCGACGGGGTGCTCCCCCGCTCGCCGCTCAGGCGCCGGGCTCCGGTGCGCGGCGCTCTGCCGGGCGGCCCGGCGTCTGCGGCCGGCCCCTTCGCGCTCTGTCTCTTCCCGTGCCCGCCGCGCGTCGTCCCGAGCCGCGCGCAGTGCCTCACGCGCCACGTCCCCCGCGCGCGGACCCGGCTGCTCGGGGGTGCCGCCCGGTGCGTCGTCAGGGGTTCCGCCCGGCACGCCGGCGGGCGGGACCCTGTCCTCGTCCTCGGACGGCCCGCCGGACGGAGCCGCCGCCGGACCACCGCTGCTGCCGCCGTCCGCATCGCCTTCGGTGCTTCCCCGGAGGTCCCCGCTGCCGCCGGCGTGGCTCGACGGCACCCCGGCCACCGCGTCATCGGCGTCCTCGGGCGCGGGCACGGCACCCGGGAAGACCGAATCGCCCGCGTCGGCCCGGCGACGCTCGGACACCGCCCTGCGCAGGGCCTCTCGGGCCGCGTCTCCCGGTCGGGCGGTCTCCTGTTCGGCGGGGGGCGGGGACGGTGCCGGTGCCGGTGCCGGACGGGGAGCGGATGATGCCTGCTCCGGGTCCCGGGGCGCCTGCTCCCGGGCGGCGCGCAACGCCCGGCGGGCCTCGTCGGCCCCGCTGTGGGTCATGGCGTCCTCCGCAGGGAGACCAGGTCGGACAGCTCACGGTCCGTCAGTTCGGTGAGGGCCGACTCGCCGGAGCCGAGGATGGCGTCGGCCAGGGCGCGCTTGGCCTGGAGCATCTCGGCGATACGGTCCTCGACCGTGCCCTCGGTGATGAGGCGGTGGACCTGGACGGGCTGGGTCTGGCCGATGCGGTAGGCGCGGTCGGTGGCCTGTTCCTCGACGGCCGGGTTCCACCAGCGGTCGAAGTGGACGACATGGCCGGCGCGGGTGAGGTTGAGGCCGGTGCCCGCGGCCTTCAGGGACAGGACCAGGACCGGGGTCGAGCCCTCCTGGAAGCGGTCCACCATGCGCTCCCGCTCCGGGACCGGTGTGCCGCCGTGGAGGAGGTCGACCGGGACCGCCCGGGTGGCCAGGTGGGAGGTGATCAGGCGGGCCATCCCCACGTACTGGGTGAAGACGAGGGCCGAGCCGTCCTCGGCGAGGAGCGTGTCCAACAGCTCGTCCAGCAGGGCGAGTTTGCCGGAGCGGATGGCGAACCGGTCGCCGCCTGGGCGGGCGTGCTCCGGCGTGTGGTCCTCCTTCAGATACAGCGCGGGGTGGTTGCAGATCTGCTTCAGGGAGGTCAGGAGCTTCAGCACCAGGCCCCGGCGGGCCATGCCCTCGGAGGTCTCGATGGCGAGCATCGACTCGCGGACCACCGCCTCGTACAGCGCGGCCTGTTCGCGGGTGAGCGGGACCGGGTGGTCGGTCTCCGTCTTGGGCGGCAGCTCGGGACGATGCCCGGGTCGGACTTCCTGCGGCGCAGGAGGAACGGGCGGACCAGGCGGGACAGGCGCTCCACCGCCTGCTGGTCCTCGCCGGTCTCGACGGCCCGGGCGTGCCGGGCGCGGAAGGACTTCAGGGGGCCGAGGAGACCCGGTGTCGTCCAGTCGAGCAGCGCCCACAGCTCCGACAGGTTGTTCTCGACGGGCGTGCCGGTCAGGGCGACCCGCGCGGGGGACTGGATCGTGCGCAGCGCCTTGGCCGTGGCCGAATACGGGTTCTTGACGTGCTGCGCCTCGTCGGCGACGACCATGCCCCAGGCCCGCTCGGCCAGGGTGGGGGCCGCCGAGCGCATCGTGCCGTAGGTGGTGAGCACGAAACCGCCGTCCAGGCCGGTCAGGCTGCGGTCCGGGCCGTGGAAGCGGCGGACGGGGACCCCGGGCGCGAAGCGGGTGATCTCCCGCTGCCAGTTGCCCAGCAGTGAGGCCGGGCAGACCACCAAGGTCGGCTCGGAGCGGGCCCGCTTCAGGTGCAGGGCGATGAGGGTGACGGTCTTGCCGAGGCCCATGTCGTCGGCGAGGCAGCCGCCGAGGCCCAGGGAGGTCATCAGGTCGAGCCAGGCCAGACCCCGGAGCTGGTAGTCGCGGAGGGTGGCGTGCAGGCCCGGGGGCGGCTCGGCCGGGCGGATGCCCGCGGTCAGGCGGTCGCGCAGGCCGGCCAGCGCGCCGACCGGGACGGCCTCGACCGTCTCGCCGTCCACGTCGGCCGTGCCGGTGAGGGCGACGGACAGGGCGTCGACCGGGTCGAGCAGGCCCAGGTCCCGTTTGCGGGCCTTGCGGACCAGGGCCGGGTCGACCAGCACCCACTGGTCGCGCAGCCGGACGACCGGGCGGTGGGCCTCGGCGAGGGCGTCCATCTCGGTGTCGGTGAGCGGGTCGCCGCCGATCGCCAGCTGCCAGCTGAAACGGAGCAGGTCCTCGCTCTCGAAGAAGCCGGTGCCGTCCTTCGCCGAGCCGGGGGCCGCGTGGACCACCGCCGTGGCGGACAGGTCCTGGGCGAGGTCCCTCGGCCAGTGCACGGCGACCCCGGCCGCGGCGAGCCGGGTGGCCGCGATGCCGAGCAGGTCGTTCAGCTCCTCCTCCGTCAGCGCCAGCACATCGGGCACGTCCTGGTCGGAGAGCCGGTCGAGCGGGGGCCAGACCCGGGCCGCCCGGCGGACCGCGAGGGCCGCGTCCACGCGCGCGCGTGGACCGAAGGCGTCGGTGGCCCCGCCCGCCCAGAGGGCAGCCGCGTCGGCCACCAGGGTCGGGTCGGCGAGGCTGTGCACCTGGACGATCGCGGCGCCGGCGCTGCGGACGCCGCCGGCGGAGTCGTCGTCGAACAGGTCGTACGCCGACAGGTCCAAGCGGAGCGAGATCCGCACGCCGGCGTCCATGCCGGCGGCGACCTCGGCGGCCCAGTCGTGGGCGTCGGGCAGGCGCTGGGCCTCCCGGGCCGCGAAGGGCCTGCCGGAGGTGTGGGGCGCGGCCGGGGTGCGGGGCAGGGTGTCGGCGACCGCGTCCAGGAAGGCACGCACCAGCGCTTCCGGTTCCGGGAGGCGGATCGGGCCCGGGCCGGGCAGCGGGACGGCGTGCCCCTCGTACGGCAGGGCGGCGGCCACGGCGCGCAGGTGCGCGATGTCGTCCGGGTCGAGGGGGCCGGCGCGCCATGCGTCGTGCCCCGTGGCGGTCAGGCCGGGCAGCAGCCGGCCGCGCGCGGTGAGCCGCAGGGCGTGCAGGGCGGCCGCGCCCCAGCATGCGGTGGCGGGGTGCGCGGCGGGGTCGTGCCGGGCGCGCACCAGGAGCGGCAGGGCCGCGTCCAGCGGGAGGGACAGCGCCGGGGTGGTCCGCCGCCGCACACCGGCGCCGTGCCGTCGTACGACGGTCAGCTCGGTGGCCGGGGCCTCCTCGGAGTCCTCCGTCTCCCCGGTGCGCAGGGGCTCCCCCTCGGGGTCCCAGAAGGCGATGCGCCCGTCGCGCGGGAGGGGCGCGGGCAGGAAGACGGCCGGGAGCCGGACCGGGACCGTCGGCTCCCCCGCCCGCTCGGCCAGCGCGGCCGTGTCGCCCATACGTCCTGCCACCTCCCGTCCCGCGTGTCGGATCAGTCGTCTCCGACTCTACGGGCGGGGTCTGACAATCGGCCCCGGCGGCCGCGTCGGCCCGCCGGGCCGGGGCCGGCCGGCGTCAGGGAACCGTCCGGGAGACCACGAACACCCAGGGGTACGCGGGGTTGGACAGATCGACGAGCACGTCGTGCGTCGGGGCCGGGTTCTTCTGCCGGTGGACGAATCCCGACCACGTGCCGTTCTCGCCGAACTTCCAGCCGGTGACCTTCCGGTCGCGGGCGCCGATGGTGACGTGGCCCTTCTTCAGATCGTCCCGGGTCAGGCCGAGGCCCGTCAGATACGCGTCCAGCCCGGCCGCATTGGTCTCGAACTGGGCGTACAGGCGGCTGGTCTTCCAGTTGTTGGTCTCGTAGTACGCCACGTGCCAGGCGGGGTGCGGGACGGGCACCTGGTAGATCCGGCGCTGGAGCTTGGAGGGCCAGCCCTCGGTGAGGCCGGTCGCCGAGTACTTCGCCTCCTTGTCCTTGCCGCTGTCCCGGCTCTGGTTCGCGGAGATCACCAGGTAGCCGGCCGGGATGCCGATGAGCAGCACGATGATCAGCAGGGTGAGCGCCCTGCGGCGGATCATGTGGCGGCGGTCCTCGACCGGGTGTTCCGGCTCGTCGGGCCAGGGGCCCTGGTGGGGCAGGGAGGCGGTCACGGCGTCTCCTGAGTACTGCGGAGCGACTGCGTGTACCGCTCGTAGCGCTCGTACCGCTCCACGCGGCGGCGCTTGGCGCGCCGGAAGCGGCGGGCGACCAGCCGGGCCAGGTCGGCGGCGCCGACCATGCCGGCCTCGGGGCCGAGCTGGGCCCGGGTGATGCGGGCCTCGGGACGGTAGCCGCGGCCCGTCAGATGCCGGCGGAAGGCGTCCCGCGCGGGGCCGATCAGCAGGTCGTCGGCGGCCGAGACACCGCCGCCGATCACGAAGCAGGAGGGGTCGAGGGCGGCCGCGAGGTTGGCGATGCCGACGCCGAGCCACTGGCCGATGTCCTGGAGCAGCTCGATGCACATGGCGTCGCCGTCGCGGGCCAGCTCGGTGATCATCGGGCCGCTGATCTCGGAGATGTTGCCCTTGACGTGCTCGATGATCCCGTAGGCCACCGGCGAGTCGGCGGCGGCCAGCTCGCGTGCCTCGCGGACCAGGGCGTTTCCGGAGCTGTACTGCTCCCAGCAGCCGCGGTTGCCGCACGGGCAGCGGTGGCCGCCGGGCACGACCTGCATATGGCCGAACTCGCCGGCGACGCCGTACTTGCCACGCTTGACCTGGCCGTCCTCCAGGATCGCGCCGCCGATGCCGGTACCCAGCGTGATCATGACGAGGTGGTCCTCGCCGCGGCCGGCGCCGAAGCGCCACTCGGCCCAGGCGGCGCTGTTGGCGTCGTTGTCGACCAGGACGGGCACGGCGAGCCGCTCGGCCAGGCGGTCGCGGAGCGGTTCGTTGCGCCAGGACAGGTGGGGGGCGAACAGCACGCGGTTGCGGTCGGCGTCGACCCAGCCTGCCGCGCCGATGCCGACGGCGTGCACGTCGTGCCGGTCGGAGAGGTCCAGGACCAGTTCGGCGATGGTGTCCTCGACGACCTTGGGGCTCTTGGACTTGTCCGGGGTCTCCGTGCGGACCTTCTCCAGGATGTTGCCGTCGGCGTCGACGACGCCCGCCATCACCTTCGTACCGCCGATGTCGATGCCGACCGTCGGCACGCGGGGTGCCGTCAGGTGCGAGCGGCGCTCCCGGGTGCCGACGGTGCGCAGGGCCGTGGCACGGCGGGAGCCGATGGGGGCGGTGAAGTCGCGGTAGGTGCTCATCGCCGCCGATTCTGCCTCACGGGAACGCGGGGTGCGGAGCAGAGGGGTGGTGCGGATCATCGCCGAGTGCGGGCCGATGGGGGCTTGTCGCGCAGTTCCCCGCGCCCCCTAAGTGCGCACCAGCAACTGGAACTCGAACGAATAGCGCGTCGGGCGGTACGTGTGGGTGCCGTACTCGACAGCGCGGCCCGTGTCGTCGAACGTGACGCGTTGCATCGTCAGCAGCGGCGCGCCCGTCTCCTCCGCCAGCCGTTCCGCCTCCTCCGTGGTCGCCGCTCGGGCGCCGATGGACTGGCGGGCGCTGTGGAGGGTGATGCCGGCGGCTCGCATCAGGCGGTAGAGGCCGGTGGTCTCCAGTTGGTTCGTGTCGAGGTCGATGAGGCCGGGGGGCAGGAAGTTGCAGAGGTAGGCCATGGGCTCGCCGTGGGCGAGGCGGAGGCGTTCCACGCGGTGGACGTCGCTGCCCTCGGCGACGCCGAGTGCGGCGGCGACCTCGGCGGAGGCGGGCTCCACCGTGTTGACCAGGACCTTCGTGGCCGGTCGCTGGCCCGCCGCCTCCAGGTCGTCGTAGAGGCTGCTGAGCTCCAGCGGGCGCTTGACCTGGCTGTGCACGACCTGGGTGCCCACGCCGCGGCGGCGTACGAGGAGGCCCTTGTCGACGAGGGACTGGATGGCCTGGCGGACGGTCGGCCGGGACAGGCCGAGCCGGGCCGCGAGTTCGATCTCGTTGCCCAGCAGGCTGCCGGGGGTCAGCGTGCCGTGCTCGATCGCGGCTTCCAGCTGCTGGGACAGCTGGAAGTACAACGGCACGGGAGAGCTGCGGTCCACGCTCAGCTCGAGCTGCACGGTCGGGTCCACTTCTGGTTTCGGCACGGGCCGAGCGTAGCTCCGTGCGTTGTTGACGGGAAGTTGCGTAGTCAGATTGTCCGGACATGCCGATTGACAGGGGCGGGCTGTGGACGCACTTTGTTCTCATGCGCATCGGGGTCATCGGGACGGGCCGCATCGGCACGATCCACGCGAACACGCTCAGCCGGCACCGCGAGGTCGGGTCCTTGATCCTCACGGACGCGGACCCCGCACGGGCCCAGGATCTGGCGTACCGGCTGGGTGAGACCGCGGCGCCGGGCGTGGAGGAGATCTTCCGCTGGGGGGTCGACGCCGTGGTGATCACGACGAACACGTCGGCCCACGCCGAACTGATCGGTCGGGCAGCACGCTCGGGCCTGCCGGTGTTCTGCGAGAAGCCCATCGCGCTGGATCTGCCGGGCACTCTGAGCGCGATCGCCGAGGTCGAGACGGTCGGAACGGTCCTCCAGATGGGCTTCCAGCGCCGCTTCGACACGGGCTACGCGGGCGCCCGCGAGGCCGTGCGGTCCGGCAGGCTGGGGCGGCTGCACACCGTCCGGGCGCTGACCAGTGACCAGTCGCCGCCGCGCGCCGACTGGCTGCCGCTGTCCGGCGGGCTGTACCGGGACACGTTGATCCACGACTTCGACGTGCTGCGCTGGGTAACGGGCCGGGAGGTGACCGATGTGTACGCGGCCGGGTCCGACGCGGGGCCCGCGATGTTCCGCGAGGCCGGCGACGTCGACACCGCCGCCGCGCTCCTCACCCTCGACGACGGCACGCTCGCCACGATCACCGGCTCCCGGATGAACGGGGCCGGCTACGACGTCCGCATGGAGCTCGCCGGGGAGCTCGACCAGATCGTGGTCGGCCTGGACGACCGTACGCCGATCGCGTCCACCGAACCGACCGGGCCGCCGGCCGCGGACAAGCCCTGGACGGGCTTCCTGGAGCGCTTCAGCCCGGCCTATGAGGCGGAGCTGAACGCGTTCGTCGAGGTCGTCCGCGGCGAGCGGGCCAACCCCTGCGACGGGCGCGAGGCGCTGCAGGCCCTGCGCGTCGCCGAGGCGTGCGAGCTGTCGCGCCGGGAGCGCAGGGCGGTGCGCCTGGCGGAGATCCCCGGCGGGGCCGCCCAGACGTTCGCGTGACGGCGCACCCGTACGACGACGAACGGGCGCCGGGGGTCAGTGCCCCTCGTGTTCCTCCCCCTCCTCCTCCAGAAGCCCCGCGTCGTACGCCAGCAGCGCGATCTGCACCCGGTTGTTGAGGTCGAGCTTGGCCAGGATGCGGGAGACGTGTGTCTTGACGGTGGCGACGCTCATGTAGAGGCCGGTGGCGATCTCGGCGTTGGCCAGGCCCCGGCCGACCGCCACGGCGACCTCGCGCTCACGGTCGTTGAGAACCGCCATGCGTGCACGTGCGCGTGCACGGCGTGTGTCGGCGGCGGTGCCGACGGCGTGCCGCATCAACTGGCGCGTGACGCCGGGCGACAGGACCGGGTCGCCGGCCGCGACCCGGCGCACCGCCGCGAGGATCTCGGTGGGCGGGGTGTCCTTGAGGACGAAACCGGCGGCGCCCACGCGCAGTGCCCGCAGCACCTGTTCGTCGGCGTGGAAGGTGGTGAGCACCACCACCTGCGGGGCGTCCTTGCGGGCACGCAGCCGCTCCGTGGCCGTGAGACCGTCCACCGTCGGCATCCGGATGTCCATGAGCACGACGTCCGGGCGGGTGCGGTCGACGAGCTCCTCCACCTCGCCGCCGTCGGCGGCCTCTCCGACGATCTCGATGTCGTCGGCGCCGCCCATCATGAAGGACAGCCCGGCCCGCACCAGCGGATCGTCGTCGACGAGGAGAAGTCTGATCGCAGTCATGGGAGTTACGTAATCACGGCCGCGGTCAGGCGCGCAGCGTCACTCCGTACAGGGTTCGCAGGCGGCGGATCTCCCACCAGACCACCGCCGTCACCGAGGCGGGGCCGCCGACGACTGCGAGGGCCTGGATCAGCGGCGGGCCGGGCGGCAGCCCGCCCGCGACCATGCTGATGACCGCGAACTCCCACACCAGGGTGCCGGTCAGCAGGGCGGGGAGCGCCGCGTGCACGGCCGAGGTGTTGAAACCGGTGCGGATGGCCGGGCCGGTGGCGAAGCCGATGAAGAACAGGAGCCAGACCAGGGGAAGGGCCGTGGCGAGGATCAGCCAGGGAGCGGGTTCCGACGCCCCGGCGGAGGGCGTCCTGTTCCGGCCGAGCAGGATGATCGCCCCGCCGAGCAGCGGAAGGGCCGTCACGGCGCCGACGTACCACCCGGCCGACCGCAGGGCGGCCCGCACGCTGGCGCGCATGGCCGACCGCCGCTCCGCCGACGCCCAGCGGAAGAGCACCGCGATCACGACGGGCGCGCTCAGGAGCAGCAGCGGCGGGGTGACCGCCAGCCGCATCATGTACTGCTCCTGGGCCTCGGCGACGTCCTCCGGTTTGCCGTAGACGGCGAGCAGCATCAGGGACATGGCGGCAGCGGTCCAGGCCCGTACCTTCTGCACGCGCGTGACATGCCGGTCGTCGACGACCCGGTGTCCGTGCCGCGGGAAGAGCCGATGGGCCCGGTTGCGGGCCGAGCGCGCGAACGAGTAGCCCACCACGAGCGGCAGGAACGCGAACCAGGTGCACGGGGCGAGCAGCACCAGCCACAGGCAGCCGGAGGTGTTCGACCGTCCCTGCCGCAACAGCTGGCGCAGCGAAGGCCATTCGCCGGCGCGAAGACCGCCCGGCCCCGGCCCCGGGTGAGGCTGCGGCGGATAGGGATGAGGAAAGGGATACGGCTGTGGCTGCGGCGGATAGCCGTAGGGGCCGGGCCCGGCTGCGGCGGTACGTAGGGGCCCATGGCCGGAGGCGGCGGGTACGGTCCCCCGGCCGGCGGCCCGGGCGGCTGGTACGGGTTGGCGGGTCCCCCGAAACTCACGTGGTGTTCCTTCCGTTACTCGCGGTGCTGAAGGCGGCACAAACATCAGCCATCTCCGCAGTCAAGTCAACTGGCTTCGGCGCGCGGGGCATGGGGTTGCGCGCGGGCGCCCGGCATGCGCCCCGGAAACGCCCTGCCCGCGCCCGGCGGACCTGGAAGGATCACCGTATGCGCACCGTGTACGCCCTGTTCGTGGGCATCGACGACTACCCCGGCGCGCCGCTGTGCGGCTGCGTCAACGACGTACGGGCGGCGGAGAGCTGGCTGCGCGGCAGGCCCGGTCCGAAGCCTCGCGTCCGGTCGCTGTACGACGCGCGGGCGACCCGGGCGGCCGTGCTCGCGGGCCTGGAGGAGCACTTGGGGCGCAGCGGCCCCGGCGACACCGCGCTGCTGTGGTTCAGCGGGCACGGCAGCCAGAGCCCGACCAGCGACCCGGGCGAGGCCACCGGCTGGTCCCAGGCGCTGGTGTGCCACGACAGCCTCGTCCCGGGCGGGCAGCCGGTGCTGCGGGACACCGAACTGGGGGCGCTCCTGGACCGCGTCGCCGCCCGCGGCACCCATGTCGTCGCGGTGCTGGACTGCTGCCATTCGGGCGGGGCGACCCGGGAGAACGCGGCCGGTGCGGCCGGTGCGGCGGTCCGGGGTGTGCCCTGGCAGTCCTGGTGGCATTCGGGGTCGCGCGAGGGCGGCGGGGCGGGACCCGAGCCGGGTCGGCATGTCCTGCTGGCCGCGTGCCGTCCGCAGGAGCTCGCGCACGAGACAGTCATCGACGGGCGGACCCGGGGCCTGTTCAGCCATGGGCTGCTGAACGCGCTCGACGGTCTCGGTCCCACTGCCACCTACGGGGAGGTGCACGCGCTCGCCCACGCGCGCGTGCGCGTCCGGGGCCACGTCCAGCATCCCGAGCTGCGCGGCCCGGAGGACGGCGGCTTCCTGTCCGGCGAGCCAGTGCCGGCCTCGCCGTTCCTGCTGCGGCACACGGCGTGGGGCTGGGAGGTCAACTGCGGCGCGGCGCACGGGCTGCGGTCGGCGGGCGCCGAGTTCACCCTGGCCGGGGACACCGTGGAGCGCACGGTCGTGGTCCGGGAGGTACGGACCGAGTCGGCTGTGGTGGACCCGGTCGACTGGCAGCCGACCCCCGAGGACGAGCAGGTGGCGCACGCCGTCACCCCGTCGGCCATGGCGTTCCCCCCGGCGGTCGTGACGCTGTCCGGTGAGCCGGCCGCCGTACGCCGGGTCGCGGAGGCCGTCGCGGCGGTGCCCGCCCTGGCCTTGGAGCAGGACGGCCTGCCCGCGGTGGAAGGGGCTCTGCGACTGCATGTGGAGGCCGGGTACGGCAGGGCCCGGGTGTCGGGCGGCGCCGGTCATCCCGTGCCCGACCTGCCGCTGGAGGCGCCTGCGGACGCGGCCGGCGTCACCGACTGCCTCGCCCACATCGCCCGTTGGCACCACATCCGGGACCTGGCCAATCCTGATCCGCTCCTGTCGTCGCTGGTGCGGATCACCGTCGAGGAGACGTCGGTGGGCAGTCTGCGTCACTCGGCGGACGGCGAGATCGTCTGCGCCTACACACCCGACGGCCGTGAACCGCAGGTGCGGGTCGGTATCCACAACTTCTCCGGACGTGACCTGTGGGCGGTGCTCCTCGATCTGACGGACGGCTACGGCTCGTCCCCGCACCTGTTCGAGGGTGAGTTCATCGGGGACGGCAGGGCCGGGTGGGCCCGGCGCGGGCAGCCCGTGTGGATGCGGCTGCCGCCGGGGCGTTCGACGGTGCGGGGTGCCTCCACCCGGGACTGGCTGAAGGTGATCGTCGCGGAGGAGGAGCTGAACCTCGCGCCCTTCCGGCTGCCCGCCTGGTCCTCCGCCGCCCCTCCGGTGCCCGCCTCAGCCCGGCCCCGGACGGTGGAGGCGGCCTGCTGCGAGTGATCGGGGCGGGCGTCCAGAACGGCCGGGACGCGGGCGGTCCGGCCTTCGGGGCGGCCCGGTGGGGGACGGCACAGGTGGTCGTGCGCACCCAGGTGTGAGGAGCCGTCACCAGCCGAGGTGGGTGAAGCCCGCCCACGCTGTCAGGTCGGCGCCGTCGATGTGCCGTACCCGTGCCCGCAGCCGGTCCGGCATGCCGGGCGGCGCCTCGCGGCGTTCGTTCAGCATCCACGACTGGGCGCTGCGCAGCGCCGCTCCGGGCGACAGGGCCTCGTGGCTCATGAAGTGGTGGGTCATGTACATCAGCAGGGACGTCGCCTCGTCGGGCACGGGCCACAGGGAGCCGATGACCGAGCGGGCGCCCGCGACGAGGAACGCGGTGGACAGGCTGTACGCCTCGTCGTAGCCGTGCCCGGAGACGTTGGTACGGCAGGCCGCGAGCACGACCAGGTCCAGGCCGCGGTAGCGGGTCGTGCCCTCGGTCAGTTCCTCGGCGGCCAACCGCCCTCCGGACAGGGCGAGATACGCACTGTGCCGCTCACCCTGGCGCACCACTCCGTGGCAGGCGAGGTGCAGCAGTCCGCCCTGCTGCCGGCGCAGCCAGTCGGTGACGGCGGCGGGCGTGGCGGCGCCGGGGCCGAGCAGGTCGCCGTCCGGGTGGAAGACGCTGTGAACGGCCTCGGCCTCTTCACCGGCATGGTGCAGATCGCGGGTCGGGTTGCCGACGACCAGGGTCCGGCGGGTGCCGGCGGCGGGCCTTGCGGCCACATCGCACAGCAGCCGGGCGGAGGGCAGGTAGGAGATGTCCACCTCCTCGCAGGCGTGTGCCCGCGCCTTTCGCCGGCCACGCACGCGTGCCGCATGCCAGGGCACGACGCCCAGGTCGCCCATGGGGACGAGCACGACCGAAGGCACCCGGCCGTAGCCGCGCGGGAGCCGGCTGAGCAGCGGTTCCATCACCGCCGTACCGGCCCAGGCGCACACCTGTTCAAGAGCGGCGCGGCTCGTGGCGGGGCTCGGGCGGGGCTCGGGCGGGGCGTCGTCCTCGGGCGGGCCGCCGGCGTCGCGGCCTGGGGTGCCGGTGGCGCGGTAGGCGGTGAGCGGGGGTGCGTCGAGGGTGAGGCGGGGCAGGTCGAGGGCGTCTGTGCTGCCGTCGGCGGTGACGATGACGGCAGTGCCGGAGCCGTGCTGGGGGCCGAGGAGTCCGGGCACGTCGCCGTCGCCGGGCACCAGGTAGACCAGCGCGGACGCGCCCATCGCGCGCAGCGCCGAACCGATGTCCCCGGGTGCGGGAACATCCAGCAGGCGGCGCTGCCGTGGGGAGTCGGCCAGCGCCTCCAGGACGCGCCGGCGCAGCCTGCTGGAGGGCCCCGCGACCGCGGCCTGACCGCTGAACAGCATCTCCTCCCCGAGCTCGGGCACGCTGCCCGCGGCCTGCCACTCCCGCGCGAGTTCCGTTTGGCCCGACTCCCTCAGCATGTCGGGCACGGTGGTGACCACGGTCGCCGCGTGCAGGACCAGGCCGCGCCCAGCGTCGAGGGCCCGTACGGCGTCGGCGTGAACCCCGTCGGCCAGACACCAGCGCGCCACGTCGAGGGCCTGGCCACCCGCCATCCGGGCCGTCTGCGCGGCATGGGCGGTACCGGACTGCAGCAGGGAGCTCCAGGCCGCCGCGCGCAGGCATTCGAGGCCGACGCGGCGGGAGGCGTCGTAGTTCAGGCCCGCGGTGCGGGTGTCGTGCGCGTACTCGTCGCCGCGCAGCCGGTAGGCCTTGGCCAACGTGATGCCGGTACCGCCCCACAGGGGGTGGTGGGGCCCTTCGGTGAGCTTCAGGGTGTGCCGCAGCCAGGCGATGCCCTGGTCGAGGTGGTGGGGGCGGTCGGCCTCAGGCGCGATGTGGAGCCCGGCCATGGTGCAGTGGACGACGCCCAGCGCACCCGCGACCCGGAGCCACCGGTCGTCGTCCGGTTCGAGCAGGTCCAGTGCGGCTTCCTGCAGTTCCTTGGCCTCCAGCATCCCCTGGTAGTCCATGGTCAGCAGGGCCCGTTGCCCCACCGCGAAGCCCGCCTCACCGAGTTTGTCGGCCTGGGCGTTGAGCGGCAGCGTGGCGATCCGGCGGTGGATCTCGTGGGTCGGCGTGGCGGCGCCCGCCCCTTCGGTGGCGGGTTCGAACCTGCCGGTGCGCTGCGCCCGCAGGAACGTCAGGGATCCCCGGGCGGCCTCCAGGTGGGACTCGAACGTGAACCGGTCCATGTGGTTGTCGGGCAGCCGCGCCATGGCGAGCTCGAGCACACCGATCTGGTCGGCCAGGGACGTCTCGTCAGAACGGCGGAAGGCCTGGTGGATCCGGAACAGAGCGACCTGCGCGTTCATGGCGAGACGCTGGTCCGGTTCCATGTCCGCGTCCGCGACGAGCCGGGCCAGGTCATCGACGGCGGTGTCGAAATCGTCCTCACCGCCGCCCAGTTGCCCCAGGTACGTCCGTAGGCTGGCGTGGGCGATGTCGAGGTTCTCCCGGATCCGGGTGCCGGGAGGGAGCACGGCCCGGGCCTGTTCGATCCGGGCGAGCGCCGTCTCCATCTGGGCGGGGTCGGTCAGGTGCCGTAGGCCCCACGCGCTGTGCTTGACGACGACGCTCGCCTGCCACGTCTCGTCCGTCGGCCCGTGGTCCCGCATCTCCTGCCAGAGTTCCTCCTCCCATCGGGCGTCGATGAGCGGCTGTTCGAGCCGCAGCATCGGCAGCACACTGAGGACGTGTCCGGCCCGAAGCCCGGACATGACCGTGCCCCGGGGCAGCTTCGCCCAGTCCCCGTACAGGCGGTCGTAGGCCTGCTGTGCCGTTGTACAGCCCAGCCGGTCCAGCACCAGCCGGGTCATCCCGGCCAGGTCCTCACCGCTGGCCACGCCGTTGGCCCGCTGTTCGATCTCCCACACCAGCGCCTGAAGGTCGTACGGAGTCGTCATCTCACATCCCCCGCTCCCGCGACCGCGGCGCGGTTCGCGTCCGGTACGGCGCCAGCACCCCGTTGAGCCACCGCTCCCCCTCCTCGGTCCCGAAATCGACGCCGGGCGCGCCCGTGGGTTCCAGCATCTGCGGCCCGCCCCGGTCGTCGAAGAGGATCGCGACCCGGTCGGCCGGCTCGCGCTTGGACGGCCAGACGAAGCCCTGCGCCCAGGGCTCGGTGTGCCGGCGGATCCAGTGGCCCCAGTCGCGTGTCTGCGGGTAGTCCGCGCCCTCGGTGTGCACCAGCCACGCGTCCTGCGCCACCGCCGCGAGATCCGCGCCGGACATCAGCGAGACGACCTCGATGTCGGCGGCCAGTCGCAGGAAGGACAGGCCCCGGCCTTCGAACGCCACGCGGGGCAGCAGCCGGTGGCCGGCGTCGGAGTCGAACGGCAGGGAGCGCAGCAGCACCTCGCAGACGGCGGCACCGACGCCGAAGCCGACGTAGAGGTAGCCGTAGCGGTCGTAGGGGGTGCTGTCGAAACGGCCGCCGTAGTAGAAGGCGTGCGAGGGGCGGGGGTTGTACGCGGTAGGCGGGCGGTGGGTGGAGTGCACGCGGTACACAGGTGTGCCGGCGCGCAGCACGGACCGGGTCGGTTCGCCCGGCAGGGCCTCGGGCGGCGGGTACTTGCCCATGGGCTACTCCTCCCCCTCCGGGTCGGCCAGTTCCCGGGCCGCGCCGAGCAGTTCGACGTCGCGGTCACGGCCCAGCAGGGACGCCGGGGTGCCGTCCCACCATGTCGTACGGGACAGCCACCAGTCGGCGGCGCCCCAGGGGTCGGTGGCGGCGCGCAGGACGGAATTGACCTCCAGGGCGATCCGCCAGGGCATGGCCCCGGCCTCGAACTGGAAGAGGGGCAGCCGTCTGCGGCCGTCCGGGCCGGAGAGGACGATCAGCAGTGGGTCGGCGCTCTCGGTCCAGGGCGTGGACGGCTCGCTCAGCAGGCGTTCGCGGACGGGGCCCAGGACGGGTCCGACCATGGGGTTGCCGTCGAGGACGAGCATGCACAGGTCGGCCGCCGCGTATCCCTCGTACAGCTGCTGGGCCTGAGGTTGCGCCGTGAACCGCCCGGTGTCGCCGTGCTGTCGGAGCCGGGCGGATTCGTCGGCGGGGAGGGCGTCGAGGAGGGTCTCGGCGGCGGCCAGGACCGCGGCCGGGTCCGAGGCGTCCGCCCCGGCTCGTAGTCGGGACAGCCGCTCGCTCAGCGTCCGGCGTGTGCCCGGTTCGAGCAGGCCGGACAGTCTCTGCCAGTCGGCCGCGGCGGCGGCGAGCACCGTGAAGGGGTTCACCCGCACCTGTGTCCTTTCTCCTCGGTGTCGGCTGATCCGCGTGCGGGCAGGGGCCGTTCGCGCGCGCCCAGCGTCTCGGCCAGCAGGTCGGCGACCAGGGGGCGGCGGACGACGAGGTGGAGGTCGGTGTCCGTGTCGCTGCCGGCTTCCAGCGCGGCCCACAGGGCACTGACGCCGGTCTGCGGGGGCAGTCCGCCTCGGCCCGCGCCGAGCAGGGGGAAGCAGATCGACCGCAACGGCGGTGTGAAGGCGGCGCGTTCCTCGGACAGCAGGGCCAGGGCGCGGGCCGCGGCCGTGACGACGTCCTGGGCGGCGACGTCGTAGTCGTTGGTGCCGGGCCTCGGAACGGCGACGGCGGCGTGGTAGAGACGGCGGATGCCCCGGGCCCCGAGGGCGCCCGGCTCGGTGGGGGCCACCGTGCCGGGCAGTGCGGGGCGGCCCAGCAGCCCGTGCGCCGTGCGCCAGCCGAGCAGCGCGTCGTGCACGGGGTCGGCGGTGACGTCCCCGGCCGTGCCGCGCACGGCGCCGGCGCGGCGCAGGGACGCGGACACGGAGGCCTTGAACATCGCGGGCAGGGAGAGGTGCGTGTTGGTCGGGGAGACGATCACGTCTACGTTCCGGAGGAGTTCGACGGGGTGCACGTGCAGCAGTACCTCGCGGGATCCGACGCGGAGCCAGCGGTGCTGCAAGTGCGGTGCGAGGAGGGGCGGTTGAGGCGTGGCCGTGCGTTGCGGGGCGATGCCGGCCAGCCAGCACACCTGTTCGGCGATCTGGGCCAGGACCATTTCCTCCTGGCTCTTGCGGAAGCGCTCGACACTGACGCTGTACACCTGGGCGGCGAGCCGGCGCCGGTCCGCCGCCGGACGGTCGCGCAGGCCGGGCGCCAGGCCGAGCGAGTAGTCGGCCGCCTGCTCCAGGTCGCCTCCGCCGAGCCGGGACACGGCCGTGCGCAGCAGGTTCTCCACCTCTACGGGCCAGGCGTCGGTGACGGCCGCGGAGTGCGCGGCGGCCGCCCGGCGGAGCAGCGGGACATGGAGCTCCCGTATCCGGACCAGACCCTCGACGCGGACCGTCTTCACCTCCCTCAACACGGACGCGACCTCGAACTGCGGTGCACCAGACGACATATGCCCATGATCCGCCGCCCGCCTCACCGGCCACAAGGGCCCTGGGGGCGGTGGGTCGTGGGGGCGGTGGGCCCGCGGGGGCTGCGGGGGCTGCGGGCCCGCGAGGCCGGTAGGCCCGCGAGGCCGGTAGGCCCGCGAGGCCGGTAGGCCCGCGAGGCCGGTAGGCCCGCGAGGCCGGTAGGCCCGCGAGGCCGGTAGATCCACGGCGCCCGTAGGCCCACGGCGCCCGTAGGCCCACGGCGCCCGTAGATCCACGGCATCCGTCCCGGGTCAGCCGAGCCTGTCCCTCACGCCCACGGCAGCCACGCCCGCACCTCGAACCCGCCCTCCGGCGTGTGCCCGTGCTCCAGACGGCCGCCCGCCAGGGTCGCCCGTTCCGTCAGGCCGATCAGGCCCTGGCCGGAGCCGGGTACGGGGGCACCTCGCCCTCGGGGGCGGGTTGGCCACGGAGACGGTGAGGCCGTCGCCCGGTGCGCCGCTGACGGACACCGTGACCTCCGTACCGGGCGCGTGCTTGCGGGCGTTGGTCAGCCCTTCCTGGGCGATGCGGTAGGCGGTGCGGCCGACGGAGGACGAAACGGCGGCGGGGTCGCCGACGCGCTGGTCCAGGGAGACCTTCATGCCGGCCTGGCGGGACTCGGCGACCAGCGTGTCCAGCGCCCCGAGGGTCGGCTGCGGCCTGCCGGTGTCGTCTGGCCCGTCCGCCCGCAGCACACCGATGATCTCCCGCAGGTCCTGGAGGGCCTCGTGCGCGCTCTCCCGGATCACACCCGCCGCCCTCGCGGTCTGTGCCGGGGGCGCGTCGGGCCGGAACTCCAGGGCCCCCGCGTGCACGCTCAGCAGCGTCAGCCGGTGGGCCAGTACGTCGTGCATTTCCCGCGCGATGGCCTCTCGGGCGAGCCGCTGTGCCTGCTCGGCCCGCAGCCGCGCCTCCGTCTCGGCCCGCCGGGCACGGTCCCTGAGGCTCACCAGCAACTGCCTATTGGCCCGTACGAACATGCCCCAGCCGACGATCGCCACCGTGAGCAGCACGGCGAAGAGCACGCTCACCACGTAGGCGATGTCCCCGTCAGGGCGCAGCCAGTAGAACAGCGGGATCAGCGCGATGTTGACGCCGCCCACCCAAGCCACGTAGCGGAAGGGGCGGTGCACCGCGAGGGTGAACAGGGCGATCACGGCCGTACCGCCCGCGGTGTCCGAGAAGAGGGTGACGGGAGTCAGCGCCACGGCGAGCCCCAGGGGCCAGCGGCGGCGCAGCCAGACCGTCGCGCAGGCCAGCGCGCCGACCACCTGGTCGACGACGGCCAGCCCTTCCGGGACATGGGGGTTCTTGACGAGCGCCTCAATGGCGACCATCCCCACCAGCACGGCGAGCAGGAAGCAGCAGAAGTCGACGACCCAGTCGCGCGCGGTGCGCCGGGGCCGCCGCCCGCCCCGTTCGGTCTCGGGGTCGAGTTCGTGCAGCAGGGCGGACGGGATGAACCATCTGCGCCCGGTGAACAGCGAGGGTGTCTCCCCCGGCAGCACCGGCGCGGCCTGCCCCGCGTTGTCACCACTCACGGTCGGCAAATCTACGCAGCCCGGCCCCGTTCCACCGGTCCATGGGCGAGATCATCGACCGAAGTCACGGCATCGGAGACTTTCGATGCGGTCGGCCGGGTCCGAACGGGGACTTCCGTTTCCGGAGCCTCGCCCTGCGGCCGACGCGCGTGGGGGGTCCGCGGGGCGAGGCTCGTGACATGAAGCAGGTACTGGAGATTCTCGGCTTCCTCGCCCTGGTCCAGGGCGTGGCGGGCCTGGTGCACGAGTTCACCGACTGGAACTGGGGGCTCGTGCAACGCCTGGGGTTCCTCGACGGCTTCGAGATCTACGCGAGCGTGACCCTGCTCGTGCTGGGCGTCGCCCTGTTCGCGGCGGCCGGGAGCCGGAAGTCCGTCTGAGCAGCGGACGGACTCCCGGCACCACCCTGGCGGGCCCGGCTCAGCAGCCGTAGTCGACCAGGTCGAACGACTCGTAGTGGTCGGCCGTGTAGTAGTCCTCCTGGTTCTCCTCACCGGTGACGATGCGCCGCGCACCGCGGTTGGAGGAGCCGGGGGTGATGACCGTGTACTCGTGGTAGTAGCCGGTCGACTGCTGGGGCAGGATGCGCTCCCGGTTCTGGAAGACGGTGCCGTCCTGCTCGAACGGGTAGGGGCCGCCCTTCTCGATCAGGTCGAGCGTGTCGTGGGCCTGGGACGGCAGTTTGCTGTAGCAGATGTCACCGACGGCGGTGGGGGCCGCGTCGGCCGTGGTGGCGGAGACGGTCCCGCCGATGAGGAGAGCGGAGACGAGGGCGGCTGCTGCGCCGAGCCGCGAGGCGCGTGGGGGGAAAATCATGCGCTCATGATGACGCGCGTAGACAGTGGCATGTCAATGTCAAGCGCAGAGATTTTCCCGTCAAGACCGATGAGTTAGCGGGAAGTTAACCGGGGCGGCTACGCGTCCTCCGGAAGTTTGTACTCCCCGTACTCCGGTCGGCCCGCCAGGTCGTACGTCTGCATCGAGACGCCCGCGCCGCTGACGCTGCCTCCCGTGTGCCGGAACGCGGTCGGTACGGCGCCCTCCGGGAACAGCCGGAACCCGGTGCCGAGCACGACCGGGAAGGTCAGCAGGTGGAGGGTGTCGACGAGGTCGAGCGACAACAGGGAGCGGACGAGGGCGCCGCTGCCGTGCACCTGGATCTCGCCGTCGGTGCGCTCCTTCAGGGCGGTGACCTCCTGGGCGAGGTCCCCGGAGAGCACGGTGGTGCCCGCCCAGCCGGGGTCCTTCAGGGTCGAGGAAGGGACGTACTTCGGCAGTGAGTTGAGCTTCGAGGCGACCGGGTCGGCGGGGTCGGTCACCTTCGGCCAGTACGAGGAGAAGATGTCGTACGTACGGCGCCCGAGCAGGAAGGCGGCCGGGCGCGCGAAGACGTCGTTGACGAACCTGCCGAAGTCCTCGTCGGCGAACCAGAAGCTCCAGCCGCCGTGGGTGAAGTCCCCGCGGGTGTCCTCCTTCGGCCCGCCGGGGGCCTGGTAGACGCCGTCGAGGGTGACGAAGAGGGTGGAGACGAGCTTGCCCATGGCGGGTGCCTGCCTTTCCGGATCGATGAGGGTCCGTTGTCATGGGTTCAGACCCCGCAGGCACCCGCAACTCATCGCTGGGCCGTACGCCACGCGCGCGTCCCGGCGGGGACCTCGATGTCCGTTCGCCGCCAGCGTCGCCGCCGGGCGCCCGCTGGGATGGACACATGACTTCACACGGAACTTCTCGAGCGGCTTCTCAGGAAACCCTGCACGGCAAGGTGGCTCTCGTGACCGGCGGGAGCCGGGGCATCGGCGCGGCGACGGCCCTGCGGCTGGCCCAGGAGGGCGCGGACGTGGCCGTCGGCTATGTGAACGGCAAGGAGGCGGCCGAGGAGGTCGTACGGGCCGTGGAGGCGCTCGGGCGCCGGTCGGTGGCGCTGCGGGCGGATTCGGCGGACGCCGCCGAGGCCGCCGGTGTGGTGACCGCGGCGGCCGAGGCGCTGGGCGGCCTCGACATCCTCGTGAACAACGCGGGGGTGGGCCTGCTCGGACCGCTGGAGACCCTGTCGCTCACGGATGTGGACCGAGTTCTCGACATCAACGTACGAGGGGTCTTCCTGGCCTCCCAGGCGGCCGCCGCGCGGATGCCGGAGGGCGGCCGGATCATCACCCTCGGCAGCTGCATGGCACAACGGGTGCCGGGGCCCGGCGGGGCGCTCTACGCGATGAGCAAGGCCGCCCTGGCCGGTCTGACGAAGGCCCTCGCGAGGGAGCTGGGCGAGCGCGGGATCACCGCGAACCTCGTGCTGCCCGGTCCGATCGACACCGACATGAACCCGGCGGACGGGCCGTACGCGCCCGGCCAGGCGGCGATGACCGCGCTGGGCCGGTTCGGGACGGCCGGCGAGGTGGCGTCCATGGTCGCCTATCTGGCCGGGGCGACCTATGTGACCGGTGCGGAGTTCGCCGTGGACGGCGGGCACGCGGCGTGAGGTCCATGGGACGCGCGTGAGGCACACGGGGCGCACCGGTGCTGTCAGGCCGGTGCGCCCCACGGGTCGGGCTCGGCTCAGCCGCCCAGCTCCTGGTGACGTGCCGCGAGATGCCTCGCGCCGTCCTCGGTCAGGGAGCCGAACAGGCGCAGCCGGGAGATGCCGCCGTCCGGGAAGATGTCCACGCGCGCGTGCGTGCCGACAGCCGGCTCCGGGAGGACGAAGCGGTGGTTGGTGTCGGGCTGGAGGCGGGTGCGGGGCAGGATCTCGCGCCACTCCCCGTCCTCGCCGTCCTTGACCGACACGGACGCCCAGCCGGCGCTGTTGCCCTTGAGGTAGGCGGTGTCGATCTCCAGGGCGCGGATCTGGGCCTGGGCGGCCAGCCGGTAGCGGATCCAGTCGTTGCCCTGGTCGCGGCGGCGGCGGGTCTCCCAGCCGTCGTCCATCTTGCGGGAGCGGCCCGGCTGGATGGTGTTGGAGGCGGGCGAGTAGAAGAGGTTGGAGGCGTCCTCCGCCTGGCCGCCGTTCTCCTGGGCGACGACGTCGAAGGTGCCCAGCACCGCCAGCCACTGCGGGTCCGGGACGACCTCGCCGTACACGCGCAGGCGTGCGATGCCGCCGTCGGGGTGCTGGTTCACCCGCAGGTGGGTGAAGCGCTGCTCGCCCTCGACGGAGAAACCGTTCGCCGCGTGGCCGCCGACCGGGGTGCGCGGGACCAGGGTCGTCCACTTCACGTCGTCCCCGAGGAGTTCCTCCGGTGACGGGGAGCCCGGCACCGAGGCGCCCTCGACGGACACCGCCTGCGGGTAGTTGCCGCGGAAGTGGGCCGTGTCGACGACGATCCCGCGGATCACCCCGGGCGCGCCGAGACGTACCAGTGCCCAGTCGTGGTCCTCGGCCGTCGGCCATGGGTGCCCGGCGGAGGCACCGCGCCGCCGCCGCGTCTCCCAGCCGTCCATGATCTTGCCCTTGTGCCCGAAGTGCTCGGGGTCGAACTCGGCGGGCTCGGGCACCAGCAGGTTCTCGCGCTGGGCGAAGAACTCGTCGTTGGCGGCGAGGACACCGGCTCCGAGGCGCCGGTCGGCGAGGTTGGCGTACTGGGTGAAGGGGAAGTCGGCGGTGCGGTAGTCCGCGTACGGGTCGCCGCCTCCGTAGGGGTTCGCGTCGCCGGTGAAGCTCGGGGTCGCCGTCACGGTGATCAGATCTGCCTTTCGAGGTCTGGGATGGGACTCAGTCGGTTCGGGTGAGGAGCCGCCCCTTCGGTTCGGTGAACTCGCCGTCCGCGACGATGCGCTGCCCGCGCAGCCAAGTGGACTTCACGACGCCGTACAGGGTCTTCCCGGAGTACGCCGTGACGTGATTGCGGTGCTGGAGGGCCGCCGCATCGACGGTGAAGGTCTCGTCGGGTGCGAGGACGGCGAAGTCGGCGTCGCGGCCCGCCGCGATGGCACCCTTGCGGGTGTCGAGCCCGACCAGTTCGGAGGTCCGGGCGGACATCCAGCGGACCACGTCCTCCAGACCGTGGCCGCGCCGGCGGGCCTCCGTCCACACCGCCGCCAGGCTCAGCTGGAGCCCGGAGATGCCGCCCCACGCCGTCGCGAAGTCGTCCGTCTTCAGGTCGGCGGTGGACGGGGAGTGGTCGGTGACGACGCAGTCGACGGTACCGTCGGCCAGCGCCTGCCAGAGCAGGTCCTGGTTGGCGGACTCGCGGATCGGCGGGCAGCACTTGAACTCGCTGGCGCCGTCGGGGACTTCCTCCGCGGTGAGGGTCAGGTAGTGGGGGCAGGTCTCCACGGTGACGCGGACGCCCTCCGCCTTCGCCTCGGCGATCATCGGCAGGGCGTCGCTGGAGGACAGGTGCAGGATGTGCACGCGCGCGTGGAGGGCCTTCGCCTCGCGGATGAGCTGGGCGATGGCGGTGTCCTCGGCGTCCGGGGGCGGGAGGCGAGGAAGTCGGAGTATCGGGGGCCGGGCCGCTGCGGGGCGGTGGCGAGGAGGTGGGGGTCCTCGGCATGCACGATGAGCAGGCCGTCGAGGGCGGCGATCTCGGCCATGGTGCGGGCGAGCGGGTCGCGGTCGAGGTGCGGGAACTCGTCCACGCCGGACGGCGACAGGAACGCCTTGAAGCCGAAGACGCCGGCCTCGTGCAGCGGGCGGAGGTCCTTGATGTTGTCGGGCAGGGCGCCGCCCCAGAAGCCGACGTCGATGTGCGCCTTGTCGGCGGCGACCCGCTGCTTCGTACGCAGGTGCGCGACGGTCGTGGTCGGCGGGAGGGAGTTGAGGGGCATGTCGACGAGGGTCGTGATGCCGCCGGCCGCCGCGGCGCGGGTGGCGGTCCAGAAGCCCTCCCACTCGGTGCGGCCCGGGTCGTTCACATGCACATGGGTGTCGACCAGGCCGGGCAGCAGGACGTGGTCGCCCAGGTCCTCCAGGCGGGCGCCCTCCGGTACGGGCGCGTCGTACGGGAGGACGGCCATGATCGTGCCGTCGGCGACGGCGACCGAGGCGGCGCGCGTCCCTTCGGGAGTGATGACACGCGTCGAGCGAAGCACCAGTTCAGCGTCGGACACCCGAACCCCTTACTTCCACCTACCGAAATTCAACTTTCTGTTGAAGGAGTTTCACTCCCTCTCCTGCGCCAGTCAAGGGCACACTGGACCTCGACGCCTTTCAAAGGACTACTCCTGGACGTTTCCACAAAGCGGAATTAAACTTCCAGTACGCAGAACGTAGCTACGTACGAGCGGGGAGTCAACCGACTGCCGGGTAGGCTTCTGCTCTTCCGCCGCCAGTCCCGAAAGGAACGCGCCGTGCCGACGTCCAGCGCCAGCACCACCGACTCCGCCCGGTCCTCCGCCAACGGCGGCGTACAGTCCCTGGAGCGCGCCTTCGACCTGCTCGAACGGATGGCGGACGCGGGCGGCGAGGTCGGCCTGAGCGAGCTGTCCGCGAGCAGCGGACTGCCCCTGCCGACCATCCACCGCCTGATGCGCACCCTGGTGGCCTGCGGGTACGTCCGTCAGCAGCCGAACCGGCGGTACGCGCTCGGCCCGCGTCTGATCCGGCTCGGCGAGTCGGCCTCCCGGCTGCTGGGCACCTGGGCACGGCCCTACCTCGCCCGGCTGGTCGAGGAGACCGGCGAGACGGCGAACATGGCGCTGCTGGACGGGGACGAGATCGTGTACGTGGCGCAGGTGCCGTCGAAGCACTCGATGCGCATGTTCACCGAGGTCGGCCGGCGCGTCCTGCCGCACTCCACGGGCGTGGGCAAGGCCCTGCTCGCGAGCTTCCCCGCGGAGGAGGTGCGCGCCCTGCTCCACCGCACGGGCATGCCCGCCGCGACGGAGAAGACGATCACGACGCCGGACGGGTTCATCGCCGCGCTGGAGGACGTACGCCGGCAGGGCTACGCGATCGACGACAACGAGCAGGAGATCGGGGTCCGCTGCCTGGCCGTCTCGGTGCCCGACTCCCCGACCGCCGCGGCCATCTCCATCTCCGGCCCGGCGGGCCGGGTCACGGAGGCGGCGACGGACAAGATCGTGCCGGTGCTCCAGCAGGTCGCCGCGGAACTGTCGGAGGCCCTGGCCACCCAGAGCCCCGCGTCATGACGGCACACTGACCGGACCGGGCCGGTCAGCACGCTCAGCCTTCCCCGCGCACCGGCCCGCCGAAGAGGTCCACGGCCCTGCGGACCTCCGACAGGCCGGGAGACAGCGCGCTCACCGAGCCGATCGCGCCGGCGATCAGCAGCAGGGAGCGGCGCAGCCGCGGGATCTCGGGGACGCCGGCGACGGCCATCGCGTCCAGCGCGGCCAGTTCCTCCTCGGCGATGGTCCGGTCGGCGAAATCGCCGGGATGGGCGGCGAGCCGGCGGCGCAGCCCGGACACGGCGGAGCGCAGCTCCGTCACGCGCGGGTCCTCGTCGCCGCTGGTCACAGACCCCTGCCGCTTCTGCTCCACGCTCCGCAACACAGTCCTCCCCCTCGCACCTCGTCGTGCGCCTGCCATTCCGACGCGAAGTCCCCCACACCGGGCAGCGATCGAGCGCCCGGACGGTCGGTGCGGGCGAGATTAAACGACAAGGCCCACCACACGCCAGTCCATTGCGTCATCGACTTGCTCCGCTGCGTGACTTCCCGGCCCGGATCGTGCGGTATGCAGGATCCATGACGACACGGAAGACGCCGGAAGAGGCCCAGGAGGTTGCCGGGCTGCTGCTCGCCGCCGGGGGCGGGCGACGACTCGGAGGGCGACCCAAGGCACTGCTCCCGCATCGGGGGCGGCCGCTCGTGGAGCACGCGGTGCGGGTGTTGCGGGAGGGCGGTTGCACACGGGTCCACGTGGTACTGGGCGCCCGGTCCGAAGAGGTGCGCGAACGGGCCGCCCTGCCGGACTGCGTCCTCGTCGACAACCCCGGCTGGGAGCAGGGCATGGGCACCTCCCTGCGGGCCGGGCTCGACTCGCTCGCCGGTACGGGCGCCCGGGCCACGCTGGTCTCGCTCGTCGACCAGCCCGGCATCGGCGCCGAGGCGGTGGCCCGGGTCCTCGGGGCGTACCAGGACGAGGAGTCGCTGGTGTCGGCCGCGTACGACGGGGTGCGGGGCCATCCTGTCCTGTTCGGGGCCGCCCACTGGGCGGGCATCGCCACGACCGCCACCGGGGACCGGGGGCACGCGCCTATCTGAGGGAACACGAGCCGGCGATCGCGCTCGTCGAGTGCGGGGACGTGGCCCGGCCCTTCGACATCGACACCGAGGCCGATCTGGCCCACCTTGAGTGAGCGGGGTGGCACGGAGCGCCACCTTTCCTCGATCCGAAGAGTCTCGACGTCAACACACGATTGAACTTCCACTATGAGGAAACTAGTATCCACAGTTCAGAAGCGCCCGAGGGCTCCGCGGGTGCCGAACGCCGTATCCGGGAAGACTGGCACCCGGTGCCGAACCGCCGCCTCGTCTTCGTAGCTCGCTGAAGGAAGTGACCGTTCATGTCCGCACCAGCGCCGTCACCGCTGGCCATCGTCGACGCCGAGCCCCTGCCCCGGCAGGAGGAGGTCCTCACCGAAGCGGCGCTGGCCTTCGTGGCCGAGCTGCACCGGCGGTTCACGCCCCGGCGTGACGAACTCCTCGCCCGCCGCGCCGAGCGCCGCGCCGAGATCGCCCGCACCTCCACCCTCGACTTCCTCCCGGAGACCGCCGCGATCCGCGCCGACGACTCCTGGAAGGTCGCCCCGTCCCCGGACGCGCTGAACGACCGCCGGGTCGAGATCACCGGCCCCACCGACCGCAAGATGACCATCAACGCCCTCAACTCGGGCGCCAGGGTGTGGCTCGCGGACTTCGAGGACGCCTCCGCGCCCACCTGGGAGAACGTGGTCCTCGGCCAGCTCAACCTGAGCGACGCCTACACCCGGAACATCGACTTCACGGACGAGAGGTCCGGCAAGTCGTACGCCCTGAAGGCCAACGAGGAACTCGCCACGGTCGTCATGCGCCCGCGCGGCTGGCACCTGAACGAGCGTCACCTCGTCGACGCGGACGGCACCCCGGTGCCCGGCGCGCTGGTCGACTTCGGCCTGTACTTCTTCCACAACGCGGGGCGCCTGCTGGGCCTCGGCAAGGGCCCGTACTTCTACCTCCCGAAGACGGAGTCGCACCTGGAGGCCCGTCTCTGGAACGAGGTGTTCGTCTTCGCGCAGGAGTACGTCGGCATCCCGCAGGGCACCGTCCGCGCGACCGTCCTGATCGAGACGATCACGGCGGCGTACGAGATGGAGGAAATCCTCTACGAGCTGCGCGACCACGCCTCCGGACTGAACGCCGGCCGCTGGGACTACCTCTTCTCCATCGTCAAGAACTTCCGTGACGGCGGCGCCAAGTTCGTCCTGCCGGACCGCAACGCGGTGACGATGACGGCCCCGTTCATGCGCGCCTACACCGAACTCCTCGTCCGCACCTGCCACAAGCGCGGCGCGCACGCGATCGGCGGCATGGCGGCCTTCATCCCGTCCCGCCGGGACGCGGAGGTCAACAAGGTCGCCTTCGAGAAGGTCCGCGCCGACAAGGACCGCGAGGCGAACGACGGTTTCGACGGCTCCTGGGTCGCCCACCCCGACCTGGTGCCGATCGCCATGGAGTCCTTCGACAAGGTCCTCGGCGAGAAGCCCAACCAGAAGGACCGGCTGCGCGAGGACGTCGCCGTCGAGGCGGCCGACCTGATCGCCATCGACTCGCTCGACGCCAAGCCCTCGTACGCGGGCCTGGTGAACGCCGTGCAGGTCGGCATCCGTTACATCGAGGCCTGGCTGCGCGGGCTCGGCGCGGTCGCGATCTTCAACCTGATGGAGGACGCGGCCACCGCCGAGATCTCCCGCTCCCAGATCTGGCAGTGGATCAACGCGGAGGTCGTCCTCGACAACGGCGAGCAGGTCACCGCCGAGCTGGCCCGCAAGGTCGCCGCCGAGGAACTCGCGAACATCCGCGCCGAGATCGGCGACGAGGCCTTCGCGGCCGGCAACTGGCAGCAGGCGCACGACCTGCTGCTGACGGTCTCCCTCGACGAGGACTACGCCGACTTCCTGACGCTGCCGGCGTACGAGCAGCTCAAGGGCTGAACAGTCACCGTTCCGAGTGGCCCAGGGTCTTTCCCGGGCCACTCGGTCGCGTACCGCCTTCTTCACGGCGGTCGGTTCAGGGAAGCCCTGCTCGCGCCGGTCCCAGACGACCTCGTCGCCGACGCGGACGACGAACACGCCGCCCGTGCCCGGCTTCAGCGCCAGTTCCGTCAGCTCCGCCTCGAAGGTCGTGAGCAGTTCCTGCGCCAGCCACGCCGCGCGGGGCAGCCAGCGGCACTGGGTGCAGTACTCGATCTCCACACGGCCACTCATCCGAGGTGCACCGACCAATCCTGTCGGGCCGCGGGTTTGCCGTGCAGATCGGGGACCTGCTTGAGCCACGCGGGTCGTCCTTGCTGGGTTCTCGCCGCCCGGACGGCCTCCTCGGCGGCGAGTTCCTCCCGGGTGGGAAAGCCGGTGGGCAGCCAGGCCTCGGAGGACCGCACGCGCGCGTGGAGGTACGTCACATACGCCTCGCGTGCCTCGTCCGGGGTGTCGAAGCCGGGGTCGTCCGCGAGCCAGGCGTCCGGGACCTCCGCGAGGATGCGGCGGAGCAGCTCCTCGGTCACCCGGGGAGCCAACTCGGCGTCGGCGGCCCGCACATCGGGCCCGTAGTGGCCGAGGGCGTGGTGCCGGAAGTCGTAGGCCTTGGCCGGGTCCGCGCCGTCCCAGCGGTGGTGGAAGACGAGGGCGGCGCCGTGGTCGATCAGCCACAGGCGCGGGGGTGCGACACCGAGGGTGGGCCAGACCATCAGGTTGGAGCTGTGGACCGTACGGTCGACGTTCACGGTCAGGGCGTCGAGCCAGACGATCCTGCCCGCCTCCAGCGGGTCGACGGGGAAGACCCGGGCGATCTCCGGCGTGAAGTCCCGGGCACCCGGCAGATAGTCCATGCCGAGGTTCACGCCCGCGCTCGCCGTGTGCAGCTCCCGCACCTCCTGGTGTGGCTCGGCGTCCGCTACCGCCGGGTCGAAGTGCACCAGCACCAGCTCGGGGAACCGCAGCCCCAGGGCGCGGGCCAGCTCGCCGACGATCACCTCGGCGACGAGCGCCTTGCGGCCCTGCGCGGAGCCGGTGAATTTGACGACGTAGGTGCCCAGGTCGTCCGCCTCGACGACGCCGGGGACTGAGCCGCCGGAGTGCAGGGGTGCGACGTAGCGGGTGGCGGTGACCTCTCTCAGCATGTGCGCCCCTCGCTTCCGGCCTCTGGAATCACCTGAGCATTGTAGGAAGTGATCGCCCCCGAGAGGGTACGCAGGTCGGTGAGCATCGGGGCGTCCGTGCCCTCCAGGGCGGTCAGCGCGCCGCGCCACCGGGTCAGGGCCGCCCGCTCGTCCCCGAGCTCCCTCAGGACGTGGCCCATCTCGTACTCGGCGAGACCCCGCCCGTAGGAGTCGCCGCGTGCGGCGGCTTCCCGGATGAGTGCCTCGCACGCCTCCCGGGCGGGTCCGGGGCGGCCGAGCGCCCGTAGGGCCTGTGAGCGGCCCAGGCGGGTCTCCCGCTCGGCGTTCCAGTGGCCGGCGCCGGAGGCCGTGGCGCGCAGCGCCTCGTCGAAGCTCCGCAGGGCCTGGGCGGGCTCGCCGAGGGCCAGGTGGGCGCGGCCCGCGTTGCACAGGGCGACCTGTTCGAGCACGGCACTGCCGCCCTGCCGGGCGAGGTCCCGGCTGCGCAGGTGGTACGAGAGGGCCGAGCGCGGGTCGCCGAGTTCGGCGACGTTCCCCTGGTGGCCGACGAGCGTCGCCTCCTCGCCCGGCGCGAGGGTGTCGGGGCGCAGGGCGAGACAGCGTGCGAGCGTCGCCCGGGCCTCGGCGCCGCGGCCGAGTTCCCGCAGCAGCGCGGCCCGGTTGCCGAGGTGCCGCATCCGGGCGGCGTCGTCGGAGAGGTGCCCGCTGAGCTCCACGGCTTCGTCCAGCAGGAGCAGTGCCTGGCGGACGCGTCCGGCCGAGTAGTGCGCGGTGGCGAGCTGGCCGAGGGCCCGTGCCTCGGCCGCGGCGTCGCCGCCCGATCTGGCGAGGGCGATGGCGTGCCGCGTCAGCCGTTCGAGGTCGCGCGCCCGGCCGCGGTCGTGCAGATAGGGGAACAGGGAGTTGATCAGCTCCAGGGTGCGGCCGGGTCCCAGGCGTCCGTGGGCGCCGGAGTCGGCCAGGAAGAGCAGGTTCGCCGCCTCCGTGTCGCCCCAGGCGAGTGCCGCCGCCGCGTCGGCGAAGGCCGGGACCTCTCCGGGCTGTTCGGGCGGTCGGCCGGGCCCCGGCCGGAGAGCGGCGGCGCATCGCGCGAGCCGCTGCCTGTACCAGCGCAGGGCCCGTTCGACGGCTTCGGTGTTCCCCGCCCTGGCGTCCGGCCGGTCGGCGAGTTCCCGGGCGAAGTCGCGGACCAGGTCGTGCGGGACGTAGCGGCCCCAGTGCGTCTCATGGAGCAGCGCCACCTCCGCCAGGCGGTCCAGGGCCTGTTCGGCGCGGCGTTCGGAGGAGCCCGTCGAGACGGCCATCAGCGGTGCGCCGTACTCGGGCAGGTCCAGTGCGCCGACGAGGGCGAGGGCCGTGGCGGCGTCGCGGTCGCGGGGGTCGCCCGAGCCGGTGAGTGCCTCGTGGGCCGCCGTCAGGGAGCGGCGGACGCTGAGGTCCTCCAGCTCGAGGTGGTCCAGGCGGTCCTCCACCCGGGCGAGGCGTTCCACCAGTTTCTCCACCGACAGCGCCGTCCGGCTCCTGAGGCGGGCCGCGCAGATGCGCAGCGCCAGGGGCAGGTGGCCGCACAGGTCCGCGAGCCGGGCGACCGCTCGGGCGTCGGCCGCGGCCCAGGTGCGGCCGGCGGCCCGCGCCAGCAGAAGGGCGCCGTCCCGCGGCGGGAGCGGTTCGAGCCGGACGTGCGTGGCGGCTCCGAGGGTGGCCAGCGGCTGTCTGCTGGTCAGCAGTACGGCGCAGCCGGCGCCTGCCGGGAGCAGGGGACGCACCTGGCTCACCGATGCCGCGTCGTCGAGGACGAGGAGGGTCCGGGTGGCGGCCAGCGCGGAGCGCAGCAGGGCGGAGCCGGCCGCCTCGTCGCCGGGGATCCGCCGGGAGTCCACCCCCAGGCCGTGCAGGAGGGCGGCGAGGGCGTCGGCGGGGGTGAGGGGGGCGATGCCGGGTGTGGCGCCGTGCAGGTTGAGGTAGAGGCGGCCGTCCGGGAACGCGGGCCTGAGCTGTTCCGCGATGTGCAGGGCGAGGCCTGTCTTGCCGACGCCCGGCATGCCGCTGATCACCGCGCACGCGGTGCCGGCGCGGTCCGACTCCAGCGCGGCACGGATCTCGGCGATGTGCCCGGCGCGGCCGACGAACCCGTCGGGCGGCGCGGGGAGTTGCTCCGGCCGCGGGGGCGTCCGCCCGGGCACGGCCGGAGGTTCGGACCCGGGGGCGGCTGACGGGACGTCGGGGGCGGGCGGTTCACGGTGCTGCCGGTGGGGGGCGCTGCGGAGCACCTCCTGGTGGGCGTCCTGGAGGGCCGGGCCCGGCTCGACCCCGAGTTCCTCGACCAGGGTCCGGCGCAGGGACCGGAAGCGGGCCAACGCCTCGGCACGGCGGCCGGTGCGGCCGAGGGCGAGGATCAGCTGGCGGTGCAGCGCCTCCCGGAACGGATGCTCTTCGACGAGGAGGCCCAGGTCGGCCGCGAGCCCTTCCGGGCAGCCGAGACGCAGCAGGGCCTCGAAGCGGCATTCGAGCGCCTGGAGCCGCTGTTCCTGGAGGAACGAGACGACGGGGTGCCCGGCGAGAGCGGGCACGTCCGCGAAGGGGGTGCCGCGCCACAGGGCGAGCGCGTCGCCCGCCGCGTGCTCCGCCGTCTCCCAGTCCTCCCGGTTGCGGGCCTGCACCGCCCGGCGCACCCGCCCCTCGAACGCGTCCCGGTCCAACTCATCGATGTCAACCCGTAGTTCGAGACCGTGGGGCATGGTGCGCAGCCGGGTGCCGCCGGCGTCGCGGAGGTCGCGGCGCAGCCGGGCGACGTGGTTGTGCAGCGAGGCGGTGGCGGTCGGCGGCGGGTCCTCGCCCCACAGCGCCGCCGTCACCGTGTCCGCCGGCACGGTGCGGTTCGGTTCCAGCAGCAGGACGGCGAGCAGCGCACGGGGCTTCGCTCCCCGGACGACGAAGGCCACGCCGTCGTCGTCGGCCGTCGTCAGTGCTCCCAGTACCGCGAACTTCACCAGCACTCCCCCGTGTTCGGCATCGGCCCCTGCTCGAAGAGCGTCACACATCGCTGTTAGCGGCGCGTGGGGGCCCTGTTAGGGCAGGTCGGGACGATTCCCTTCCCACGAGCCGAGAGAGGTCGGTGCACATGTCGACACGCCCGATACGGACGACGCTGGTCTGCGTGACGGCGATCGCGGCGACGAGTACGGCCCTGCTGTCCTCGCCCGCGGCCGCGACGGAGACGCGAGGGTCCGGGCACGTCGCCACCCAGGCCGCCATGGACGCCGCCGTCGCCGCGGGTGTGCCGGGAGTCGTGGCGGAGGTGCGCGACACCCGTGGGGTGTGGAAGGGCACCTCGGGCGTCGCCGACCTCACCACGAAGCAGCCGCGCGGCCACGGCGACCGGTTCCGCGCGGGAAGTGTCACCAAGACCCTGGTGGCCACCGTCATGCTCCAGCTCCAGGCGGAGGGCAGGGTCGATCTCGATGCCACGGTCGACCACTACCTGCCCGGGCTGGTGCGCGGGAACGGCCACGACGGTACGAAGATCACGGTGCGTCAGCTGATGAACCACACCAGCGGCATCTTCAACTTCACCGACGACGCCACGTTCGCGAAGAAGGTGCTCGGCATCGACTTCCTGGAGTCCCGCTACGACGACTGGACTCCGCAGCAGGTCATCGCCCTCGCCCTGGAGAACCCTCCCCAGTTCGAGCCCGGCACCTCCTGGAAGTACTCCAACACCAACTACCTGCTGCTCGGGCTGATCGTCGAGAAGCTGACCGGACGGCCCTACGCCGAGGAGATCGAACGGCGCGTGACCGGGCCGCTGGGGATGCGCGCCACGCGCTTCCCCGGCACCGACCCGCACGTGCCCGCGCCCACCCGCCACTACTCCACCTTCACCGAGGACCCGGGCAAGACCTACGACGTGACCGAGCTCAACCCGTCCTGGGCGTGGGCGGCGGGCGAGATGATCAGCAACTCCGCGGACCTCAACCGCTTCTTCAGCGCGCTGTTCGGCGGCAGGCTGCTGCCTCCGGCCCAGCTCCGGCAGATGACGAGGACGGTCTCGACGGAGGGGAATCTGCCGGGCCAGCGCTACGGCCTGGGCCTCATCGAGTACGAGACGAGCTGCGGGGTCCCGGTCTGGGGCCACTCGGGCGGGATCCACGGCTCCTCGACCCAGTCCTTCGGCTCCAGGGACGGCCGCCACATGATCACCCTGAACTTCAACGGGGACTGGGTCGGCGGCGGCAAGAACGTCGTCTCGGCCGAGTTCTGCCCGCCCCGGAATCCACAGCAAGGCTAGGCTTGCCTAATTTTCATTGGGCTGTGCGGGCAGATGACGCCGCGCTTCCTGCGCCTGCCGGTACGGAGCCAGAAGGCGACATAAGCGGCCGAAAGGCCATCAATAGCTAAAATGCCTCACACCTCCCTGTTGTATGGATCCACGCACAACGGGAGTGAGGGAGCATGGCCAAGGACATCACGGACGCGGGCCCGCCACCGTCCGCGAGCCTGAAGCCCAATGCGATCGGGTTCCTCGACGCTCTGGTCATCGGGCTCAACGCGACCTCACCGGCGTACTCGGTGGCGGCGGTCATCGGCCCGGTCGTGGCACTGGTGGGCATCTACGCCCCCGGGGTGATGATCGCGTCGTTCGTGCCGATGCTGCTGATCGCGTCGGCCTTCTACTACCTCAACAAGGTCGACCAGGACTGCGGTACGACCTTCTCGTGGGTCACCCGGGCCATGGGACCGTGGGCGGGCTGGCTCGGAGGCTGGGCCATCACCATGACGGGTGTCCTGGTCGTCGGGTCGCTGGCGGATGTGGCCGTGACCTTCTTCCTGCTCGCCGTCGGCCTGGACAGCTGGGCCGACAACGACGTCGTACGCCAGGTGCTCACGGTGCTGCTCATCGTGGTGATGACGGCTGTCTGCGTGATCGGCATCGACGTGTCGGCCAAGGTGCAGAACGTCCTCATCCTGGCGCAGGTCGCCTGTCTGCTCGTCTTCGCCGTGGTGGCGCTCTACCGCGTCTACGCCGACACCGGCACCCTCGACTCCATCGAACCGGAGTTCAGCTGGCTCGATCCCTTCGGAGCGGGCGGGGCGTCCCTGACCGCCGCCCTGCTGCTGGGCGTGTTCATCTACTGGGGGTGGGAGTCGGCGGTCAACCTCACCGAGGAGACCGAGGACTCGGCCACCGCCCCCGGCAAGGCGGCCGTGTGGTCGACGGTGCTGCTGCTGGTGACCTACCTCGCGGTCGCGTTCGCGGTCGTGGGGTATGCCGGAACGGCCTATCTGGCCGAGAACGCGGCGGAGGAGGAGTTCATCTTCGCGCTGCTCGCCGAAGAGGCGATGGGCGGCTGGGACTGGGTCGTGCTGCTGGCGGTCTCGACGTCCGCGCTCGCGTCCACGCAGACGACGATCATCCCGGCGTCGCGCACGGGCCTGTCGATGGCCCGCCGGCACGCGCTGCCCGCGCACTTCGGCCATATCAGCCCCCGGTTCCGCACCCCCGACGCGAGCACCTGGTGGGTCGCCGGGATCGCCATCGTCTGGTATCTCGTCCTCTACCACATCAGCGAGAACGCCCTCTTCGACTCGCTGACCGCGCTGTCCCTGCTGATCGCGTTCTACTACGCGCTCACGGGTCTCGCCTGCGCGGTGTACTACCGCCGTCAACTGACCCGCAGTGCCCGCGACTTCCTCCTGATCGGGCTCGGCCCTCTGATCGGTGCCGGGCTGCTGGCCTGGCTGCTGGTGGAGTCCGTGGCGGACATGTCCGACCCCGCCAACTCCTACAGCGGCGTCTCGTGGTTCGGGCTCGGTCCCCCGCTGGTCATCGGTATCGGCATCATCGTCACGGGCGTGATCCTCATGGTCGTCTGGCGGCTGATGGCCCCCGTGTTCTGGTCGGAACACCCCAGCGTGGTCGACCCCGAGCTCGTCCCCGGCAAGCACGGCAAGGAGTCCTGAGATGTCGGTGGTCCTCGGCTACGACGAATCCCCGGGCGCCCGGAGCGCGCTGCGGGTCGCGATCGAGGTGGCGGCCGCGTACGGCGAACCGCTGGTGATCGTCTACGGCGCCGCGGCCCCGGGCGTCACGGGCGAGGAGTACGGCGCTCACCACGATGCCGTGCGCGAGGCCGGGACCACCGTGCTCGGTCACGCCGTCCGAGTCGCCGACGAAGCCGGCGTGCCCAGCACGGTCGAACTCGTCGACCAGCGGCCCGCGCAGGCGCTCATCGACGCCGCGGCACGCCACGACGGCAGGGTGATCGTGGTGGGCACCTGGGGCGAGAGCCCGGTGCGCGGGGCCCTGCTTGGCTCGACCCCTCACAAACTGCTGCACCTCTCGAACATCCCCGTGCTGTGCGTGCCGGCCGAGGAGTCCTGAGGCTCCGGCCTCACGCCCGCCGCGGCCCTGACGAACTGCCCACGCCCGCGAATTCCGCCGTCCCGCGGGCCGCGAGGACCTGCTCCTCGGCCCCGGAGAAGCCGGACAGCCGTACACCGCCGCGGCCACCGTGCCCGCCCGGCCGCGACGATGGCGTCCCGGGAACCGGTGCCGATGAGGCGGGCCGGTCAGGAGCCGCCCGCGCGCCGTTTCGCGAGCGGGCTGAAGGTGTACAGATCGAGGATGTCGGGCCGGGGGGCGATGCCGGGGCCGCCCTCGCGGACCCAGGAGACGATGTCCTCGGTCGCGGCCGGGTCGTTGACCAGACCGAACCACACCGGCCGGGCCCCGGCGGCGCGGCCCGCCGTCGACGGCTGTACGACGACGACATTGGCCTGGTCGCAGACGTCGAGGCACTCGGAGACCCGCACGGGCGCGGCCTCGCGCAGCCGCTCGGTCTGGGCCGTGTGGTCGACGCCGGTCACCTTGCCGGTGCCGCAGCAGCAGTCCCGGCACACGACGACGCGGCACGGAACCCCTCCGGCCGGGGTTGCGGACATGCCGCACCCTTCCTCTCTCCGGGGAGATCCGCCCCGGTGGTTCGTCGAGGAGGCGACCGCGTGAGTCTCCTGGCTCCCGGCCGATGCCGGTCACAGTGGCGGGACCGCGCCGGATTCACACCGGCTTCCTCGTTCCGCCGTCGCCTTGTTCGCCGGTCATCATTCCAGGTGCGTCACCGGGGAGGAACGAGCGGGTTGGGCAGCGGCAGGTAGCGGGCGTCGGCGCCGTTCGCGCCCGTCCAGCGCAGCAGGAGGTTCGTCTTGGCGGGGAGGGTCGGCGAGGTGAGCAGGGCGGGGATCTCCGGCAGGTCGTGGCGGGCGAACACCCGGCGGGCGGCGGGCCAGGGGTCGAAGCCGGGATGGCGTTCGGCGAGGGCGCCGGCGATCTCGGTGAGATGGTTGACGACCAGGCAGTACACCAGCCGCTCCCAGCCGGCCTCCCGGGAGACCTCCGGGAGCAGCTTCACGCCCTCGGCGTCCCGGTACAGCGCCTGCACGGGCATGCCGTCGGCGTCCACGGCGACCACGGTGTTCTGCAGATGGGCCTCGATGACGACGCCGTGCCGGGCGAAGGCCTCCAGGGCCGGGGGCACCACCTGTGCCAGGTACGCCGCCCACCACGCCTCGGGGTCGGCGGCGCGGTCGAGCGGGCTGCCGTCGAAGCCCTCGACGAGTCCGGCGGCGAGCAGCGGGGTCGCGCCGGGCAGGAGACGGCCGGCGAAGCCGTCGCGGACTAGGACGGCCAGGGCCTCGAAGGCGAACCCGGCGGTGCGGTACCCGCGGTCGCCGAGCCAGGCCGGGGGGCCGTCGAGCGTGCCGAAGTCGTCGAAGGCGGCGCACACGGCCGCGTCGGTGCGGCGCAGGGCGAGCAGGTCGTGGCGCCACAGCCGGCGGATGTCGTTGGTGATGCGCACGTCCAGGCTGAACTTCATGAAGAGGTCGTGCCCGGGCGCGTAGAGCGTGCGGATCGCGGCCGTCGGCCAGGTGTCGAAGGCGGTCGTGCCGAGCCGGACCAGTCTGCCGTCCGCGAAGGCGGCGGCCAGTTCCGCGCTCGCCAGGTCGAGCTGCCAGGGGTGGGCCGGGAGCAGCCGGTAGCCGGGCGGGGCGGTGCCGAGGGCGTCGAGGGCCGAGGTGTCACCCTCCTCGACGACGCAGTCCTCGCGCAGCCCGAGCAGGGTCAGCGGGAAACGGGCGTACGCCTCGGGCGCGTACGGCAGCCAGCCCGCGGCCGGGCCGCCGCCGCGCGCCTTGGGGGCAGGGTGGTGGGTGTGGCCGGTGAGGAGACACTGCTCGGAGCGCAGGTAGGGATCGTCGGGCGGGGTGGCGCGGTCGCGGGCCTCCAGCAGGGCGGCCACGGCGTCCCTGCTGTCGATCATCTCGGCGGGCAGCTCGTGGTTGGAGAGACCGGTGTGCCGACGCAGTTCCTCGGCGACGAGCTTGACCAGCTCGGTGTGGCCGACGCGCTGCCAGCCGTCCCGCCCCTCGACCTCCGGCTCGGCGGGCCGTCGCGTCCCGCGCACCCGCAGCAATCGGTCTCCGCCGGGCAGGCGGTAGATCCGGTGCTCGCCGGTCCGGCGCACGGGCCGGGCCACCTCCCGCAGCAGACAGTTCAGCAGCGGCACGGCGGCGTACGCGTCGGCGGACGGGGGCATGAGGTCCACGCGCTCCACTCGTTTCTCTGCGTTCCTTGTGTTCTCTACGTTCCCCACAGCCCTTCCGGGACTTCCGGACTTCCTGGCGGAGATGATCATTATGTCGGTCGTCGTCATCGCGCCGTGACGCCCTATTCGTACCCGAGGAGCCCGCCCGTGCACCGTTCCCCCACCGCCGAGGCCGAGGTCGCCGACGAACTGGCCGTCCTGCGGCCCGGCCTGCTGCCGCGGTACGAGGCCGAACTGCCCGGTGCCCGGGCGGCCGTGCTGTCCCGGCTGTGGCGCGGTCTGGCCCATGATCCGCTGCCCTGGGTGGCCCGCCGGGAGCAGGACCGGGACGGGCTGACCCTGTTCCTGTCCGACGGCCGCCGGCTGCACGGCCCACCGCCGGATCCGTACGCGACCGGCGACCATGTCACCGTCGTCGGGCTCGACGGCACGGACTACGACGATCCGGCGCGGCTGGTGACGGACCTCGCCGTACCGCACTCCGCCTCCTTCGCCGCCGAACTCGGGCACAGTGCGGCCTCGTTGGCGCTGTCGAGAGCGGGGCAGGAGGGGCGCTCGGCGGACGAGTGGCCGGAGAACGACTGGGAGTGGGAGCAGCGGATCGTCGACGGGCATCCGTTCCACCCGACCTGTCGGTCCCGGCCGGGGTTCTCGGTGGCCGAACAGCTCGCCTACGGGCCCGAGCACCGGCCGGTCGTGGAGCTGGGTCTGGTGCCGGTGCGGGCGGAGGAGTGCCTGGTGACGGGGGCCTGGCCGCGGGATCTGCGGGAGGGGCGGCGGGTGGTGCTGCCGGTGCACCCCTGGCAGGCGGCGCATGTGCTGAAACGGACGTGCGAGGAGCGGCGCGCCGCACATCCGCTGATGTCCCTGCGGACGCTCGCCCTGCCCGGCGGGCCGCACGTCAAGACCTCGCTCAGCGCTCGGCTGACGTCGTCGGTGCGGGACATCTCGCTGCCCTCGGTGGCCGCGTCCGCGCTGCTGTCGGACTTCGCCGAGACGCCCGCCGCCCGCACGGACGGCCTGCTGCACGTGACCCGCACCCTGGGCGCCGCGGCGGCCGGCTCCCCCGACTTCGCGGCCGTGCTGCGGGAGTCGCCGCAGACGTACGCCGGGAGCGGTGAACGGGTGCTGCCGGTGGCGGCGCTCGCCACCAGCGCGCTCCCCCGCTCCCCCGCCTGGCTGGCCGGCTTCGCGCGCCTCGCCCTCACAGTCGGGCTGCGGCTGCTGGAGCTGGGCGTGGCCCTGGAGGCACACGGCCAAAATCTCCTCGTGGTCCTCTCGCCGGAGGGCGACCCGCTGCGGCTCGTCTACCGCGACCTGGCCGACATCCGCGTCAGCCCGGCCCGCCTCGCCCGGCACGGCATCACGGTCCCCGACCTGCCCGCCCGCATGGTCACGGACGACGAACGCACGCTGCGCCGTAAGCTGTTCGGCTCGCTGGTGGCGGGCGCGCTGGCCGGGACGGCGGGGTCGGGGGCAGCGCTGACCGCGGCACTGGAGACGGCCGTGGACGACCTGCCGCGCACCCCGGACCTCACGGCACTGCGCAGGGAGCCTCTGCCCACCAAGGCGCTGACGCTGATGCGGCTCTCGCCGCAGGCGCCCGGGGACCAGTGGGCGGAGCTGCCCAATCCCCTTGCATGAGACTCATCTTGGTGCCCGGCTTTTGGAGCACGACCCCGGAGATCAATAAGATCCGCCGATGATCACAAGAAAACGGCTGGCGGCGGGCGTCTGTGCCCTGCTCGCCGCGTTGACGGCCGGGATCGCCTTCCCGGCCGGAGCGGCCGCCGGCGAACCCACGGGCCAGGCCGCCCCCAAGGTCGACCTCGTCCTCGATGTGAGCGGCTCGATGCGGGCGCGGGACATCGACGGACAGTCGCGGATGGCCGCCGCGAAGCAGGCGTTCAACGAGGTGCTCGACGCGACGCCCGAGGAGGTCGAACTCGGCATCCGCACCCTCGGCGCCGACTACCCGGGAGACGACCGGAAGACGGGCTGCAAGGACACCGCGCAGCTCTATCCGGTCGGCCCGCTGGACCGCACCGAGGCCAAGACGGCCGTCGCCACGCTCACCCCGACGGGCTGGACGCCGATCGGCCCGGCCCTGCTGAAGGCGGCCGACGACCTCGACGGCGGCGACGGCTCCAAGCGCATCGTGCTGATCAGCGACGGCGAGGACACCTGTGCCCCGCTCGACCCGTGCGAGGTGGCACGCGAGATCGCGGCGAAGGGCATCGGGCTGACCATCGACACACTGGGCCTCGTGCCGACCGCCAAGCTGAGCAGGCAGCTGAGCTGCATCGCCGAGGCCACCGGCGGCACCTACACCTCGGTGGAGCACCAGGACGAACTCACCGACAAGGTGAACCAGTTGGTGGACCGGGCGGCCGATCCGGTGGTGACGCCGGTGGCGGCCGAGGGCGCGTCCCGTTGCGTGGAGGCACCGACACTGAAGTCGGGCCTCTACTCCGACCGGGAGGAGTTCGGGCAGCAGCGCTGGTACCGGGTGGAGGTCCTGCCCGGGCAGGAGCTGCGCGCCTCGGTGAGTGTCGCGGCCGACCGGGCCGTGAACCCCGGCTACGGCGTGCTGATACGTGCGGTGACGGTCAAGGGCCGGGAGATCGTGCGGGGCGAGGCGGCGGGCAACGGCCGTACGGACGTGATCTCGACGGGGCTCCGGTACCCCGAGCCCGAGCGCGACGACGCCGACGGTGACAGCGACAAGCCGGCCGCGGAGACCGTGTGCCTGGCGGTCACCCACTCCTTCTCGGCGGCCTCCGGCGTGAAGACCACGCCCGGGCTGCCGCTGGAGCTGACCGTCGACGTCGTGGACGGGCCGAGCAAGGCGGGCGACGTGGCCTCGTTCGGCCTCGGGCGCGGCTGGTGGCTGCTCGGCGCACTGATCCTCACCGGCTTCCTCGCCGGTCTCGTCTGGGGCTGGCTGTCGCGCTGGCGGTTCGCGGTCTGGAGGACCAACTGATGCGAGTGGTACGTGCGTTGAGCGCGGCGTTGCTGACCCTGGGCCTGGCGGCGGCCGCTCCTGCCGCGGCCGACTCCTCGCCGAGCCCGTCGCAGGACAGCTCGGCGGCGCCCACCCGGGCGGGCACCTCCTTCCGTACCGCGACGGAGATCGAGCAGGGGCAGCGCGCCACGGCGAGCGGATCCACGGGCGACTACCTGTACTGGTCGTTCCCCGCCGACACCGGGCAGCGCCCCACGGTGGCGGCGAAGGTGAGGCTGCCGGAGACCCACGCCCCGCAGACCTGGCAGATCGATGTGTACGACGGGCTCCGCCGACGCCAGGCATGCCAGTACGGCGCGCAGACACGCACTGCCGCCGCGGACGCCGCCTCCGTCGAACTCGCCTGCGTGCTGCGCACGGTCCGCTCCTGGTCGGAGCCGTGGGCGAACGACCCGCTGCCCGGTACGTACTACATCCGCCTGACGGCCACCGGGGTCGCCGCCGCCGACCTGGGCCTCCCGGTCGGCTCCGAAGTACGGGCCGACTCCAAGGACATCGGCGGATCCGCGGCGGTGGACGGCTCGCTGGCCGAGCCGCTGGTGCCGGGGATCGCGATGCGGTCCGGGTCCGGAGACGAGGAGGAGTCCTCGGCGGTCCTGGCCGGGCTCGCACCCGAGGACGGCTGGGCGTCGGGCTGGTGGTCGGACCGGTGGGTGTGGACCGCGGTGGGTGGCGTGCTGGCCGCGCTGGCGGGAGTCGCCGGGTACGCGCTGACACGCGGCTCGGGGCGGCCGTCGGGTGTGCCGCCCGCTGCCTGACCTGAATCGGATCGGACTCGGCCTCGGAAGGCCCGCTTCGTGCGGGCCTTCTGTCATGTGTCGCGCAGCGCCTTGGCGAGCGCGCCCTCGCCGCTCACCTCGACCCGGCCCTCCCGGACGGCCTGGACCAGGCTCAGCTCGCCCCGGCCGATGGCCGTACACGTACCGGTGTCCAGGACCAGCAGGGCGTCCGGCTCCCCGGGAGCTGGCCCGTCGCCGTACACGGGCCCGTCCTCGGCACCGGCGTAGAGGTGGAAGTGCCCTTCCTCCAGGCGGACTTCGACGAGCCCGTCCCCGTCCAGCGCGCGCAGCAGGGGCAGGGCGAACCAGTGCGCCCGTACCGCGTCCGTCGGCCGCCGCTCCCCCAGCTCCGCCTGCCCCCACTCCCCCAGCGCTTGAAGCACCGGCAGCAACTCCCTCCCCCGCTCGGTGAGTTCGTATACGGAGGCCGCTCCGGGCGGTGGCAGCCGGCGCCGGGTCGCGAGGCCGTCGCGTTCCATGTCCCTGAGCCGGGAGGCGAGTACGTCCGTGCTGACGCCGGGCAGGTCCGCGTGCAGGTCGGTGTAGCGGCGGGGGCCGGCGAGGAGCTCCCGGACGATCAGCAGGGTCCAGCGGTCGCCGACCAGGTCGAGCGCGCGGGCGGCGGAACAGTACTGGTCGTAGCTTCGGCGAGGTGGCATGCGACGCAGTCTAGACAAGTTGTTGGACTTTCCAAGCGACTACTTGGTAAAACCAAGCAACACCAAACGGCCGAGGGGAAGCGCGCGCATGGAGTTCCGGCAGTCGAGCAAGCTCAGCGAGGTCTGTTACGAGATCCGCGGCCCGGTCATCGAGCACGCCAACGCGCTGGAGGAGGCGGGTCACAGTGTGCTGCGCCTGAACACCGGCAACCCCGCGCTCTTCGGGTTCGAGGCGCCGGAGGAGATCCTCCAGGACATGATCCGGATGCTGCCGCAGGCACACGGCTACACCGACTCGCGCGGCATCCTGTCGGCCCGCCGGGCGGTGGCCCAGCGCTACCAGACGCTGGGCCTGGAGGTCGGCGTCGACGACGTCTTCCTCGGCAACGGCGTGTCGGAACTGGTCTCCATGGCCGTGCAGGCACTGCTCGAGGACGGCGACGAGGTCCTGATCCCCGCCCCGGACTTCCCCCTGTGGACCGCGGTGACGACCCTCGCGGGCGGCAAGGCGGTCCACTACCTCTGCGACGAGCAGGCCGACTGGTACCCCGACCTGGACGACATGGCCTCGAAGATCACGGACCGGACCAAGGCGGTCGTGATCATCAACCCGAACAACCCCACCGGCGCGGTCTACCCGAAGGAGATCGTCGAGGGCATCCTCGACCTCGCCCGGCGGCACGGCCTGATGGTGTTCGCCGACGAGATCTACGACCAGATCCTCTACGACGACGCCGTGCACCACTCGGCCGCCGCACTCGCCCCCGACCTGGTCGTCCTCACCTTCTGCGGACTGTCGAAGACCTACCGCGTGGCGGGCTTCCGCTCCGGCTGGCTGGTGGTCACGGGCCCGAGGCAGCACGCCAAGGACTACGTGGAGGGCCTCACCATGCTGGCCTCCATGCGGCTGTGCGCCAACGCGCCCGCCCAGTACGCCATCCAGGCCGCGCTCGGCGGCCGGCAGTCCATCGGCGACCTCACCAGGCCGGGCGGGCGACTGCTGGAGCAGCGGGACGTGGCCTGGCAGAAGCTCAACGAGATCCCTGGTGTGACCTGCGTGAAGCCGAAGGGCGCGCTGTACGCCTTCCCGCGCATCGACCCCAAGGTGCACAAGATCCACGACGACGAGAAGTTCGTCCTCGACCTGCTGCTGCGCGAGAAGATCCAGGTGGTCCAGGGCACGGGCTTCAACTGGCCGACCCCGGATCACTTCCGGATCCTGACCCTGCCGCACGCCGATGATCTGGAGGCGGCCATCGGGCGGATCGGGCGGTTCCTCGGCGGGTACCGGCAGTAGCGGCCGGCCGGCGGTCACCCCAGGGCGACTTCGCACCAGACGGTCTTGGTGTAGGGATCGCCGCAGGTCGTTCCCCAGTGGGTGGACAGGGCTTCGACGAGGAGGAGGCCCCGTCCGGAGACCAGGTCGGGCGCGGGCGCGGGGAGGGTGCCGGGTGCGGGTGGGCGGCGGTCGGGACGCGGGTCCGTGACTTCGATACGGAGGGCGGGGTCCGCCGAGTAGAGGGTCAGTCGCAGTCGGAAGTCACGCCCTCGCGCGCGACCGTGCCGGATCGCGTTCGTGGCGAGTTCGGCCACGAGGAGTGAGGTCGTGCGGTTGGGCTCACTGTCGTAGGACCAGCCCCAGCGGTGGAGTTGCTCTGCAGCGAGGCGACGGGCGAGGCGGGCGCCTCTGGGGGTGGCCGAGAGACGGATCCCGAAGTCGCCGGTGGGACCGGCGGGTCGGGCGGGCTCAAGGCCGAGGGCCGTCGAGTGGGCAATATCGGCGTTCATGTCACTCAGCGTGGTCGGATGTCTCTACGCTGACCAGCAACGACGACGGTACGCAGCGTCACTGTCCGGTCGCTGTCCGGCTCTGTCCGGGCGGCGTGGCGTTACGCGGTGCGGTGGTGCGGAGTTGGGTTCGGGCGGCAGGTGGAGGTGTCCGGGTGTGGGCGTGACGGCGCAGGAGTCGCAGAACGGGGACGGGATGGAGCCGTACGGTGCCGACGATGAGGAGTCGGCAGGGGTACTGCGGACGGTCGGCAGGATCATCAAGACCTGCCGCGAACGGAAGGGGCTCCGACAGGCCGAGTTGGGGACGGCCATCGGGTACAGCGAGGAGCAGGTGTCCTCGGTTGAGCGGGGGCGGCGGGCGCCGAGTCCGACGTTTCTGGAGGCGGCCGATCAGGTGCTGGACGCCGGAGGCCTGATCGTCGGGCTGCGCAGGGACGTGGAGGAGGTCCGGTATCCGAAGAAGGTGCGGGATCTGGCGAAGTTGGAGGCCGAGGCCGTCGAGCTGTGCGCCTACGCCAACTCCGTCGTCCATGGCCTGCTCCAGACACCGGAGTACGCGGGAGCGCTGTACGGGATGCGGCGTCCGCCCTTCCCCGAGGACGAGGTCGAACGGCTCGTCGCCGCACGCTTGGCGCGGCAGGAGATCTTCGACCGGCAGCCCAGTCCCGTCTTCAGTTTCGTCCTGGAAGAGGTGACGCTGCGCCGTCCGCTCGGGGGCAGAATGGTGATGCGGAAGCAGCTCGAACGGCTGTTGGAGGTTGGTCGGCGGCGAAACGTGGAGATCCAGGTGATGCCCACGGATCGTGAGGACCACGCCGGTCTGGACGGATCGCTCCAGTTGCTGCGCGTTCAGAAGGGAGACACGGTGGCGCACAACGAGGTGCAGCTCACCAGTCGCCTGATCTCGCATCCCAAGGAGATCCAGGTCTTCGAGGTCCGCTATGGCATCATCCGGGCCCAAGCTCTCACGCCCCGCGAGTCGCTGGCCTTTATTGAGAAAGTATTGGGAGAGACATGATGACCAATCCCACGTCGGGCAACGGTTCCGCGCTGGAGTGGTTCAAGAGCAGTTACAGCACCGCTGACGGCCCGGAGTGCGTGGAGGTCGCCTTCGCGCCCCAGAGCATTCACATACGGGACTCGAAGCGCGTGCAGGGCCCGCGACTCGCTTTCGGGGCTCAGCAGTGGGCCGCCTTCGTCTCGTACGCCGCAGATCACTGATGTACGCCCCACTGACGCCCCGCGTCCGGTTCCGTACCGGGCCCGGGGCGTCGACTCGTTCACTTCCCCGCCGCCACCGCCCGTACCACCGCCAGCGCCTCGCGCACCGCCGCCGGGATGTCCGTCACCGGGAAGTGCGCCTGGCGCACCACGCGTTCGCGGTCCACCACCAGCACTGCCCGCTTCACCCGCAGCACCTGCCCTGCACGGAACACCGGAAGCCGCAGGGCGGCGGCGAGGCGCAGGTCGACGTCTGAGAGCAGAGTGAACGGAATGCCCTCCTCGGCCGCGAACACCCGCTGCTCGTCCGGGCGTTGTGTACTCACGCCGCGCACTTCGGCGCCCGCCGCGCGGAAGTCGTCGTACGCGTCCCGGAACAACCGGTTCTCCAGCGTGCAGCCGATGGCACCCGGAATGTCGGCCCACCCGTCCGGCAACGGACCCGGGCGACCGGTCGCGGGGTAGCAGAACAGCACGGTGGCAGCGGCCTCGGCCACCGGGTCCAGCGGCTCACCGTCCCGGTGCCCTGGCAGTTCGAGGATCGGCAGCCGCTCGCCCACCAGGCCCGCCACCCGCAGCGCCTCCGCACTGTCCGCGCCGGCCGTGCCGCTCAGCGAGCCGTCGCCGAGCAGCCAGCGGTCCGCCCAGTCCTGCATCGAGAGCAGCACGGGCAACAGTCCCCGCCCGCTCTCCGTAAGCCGGTACTCGTACCGCACCGGGCCACTCTGATACGGAACCCTCTCCAGGACGTCCGCCTCCACCAGGTGCGCGAGTCGCTCGGTCAGGACCTTCCGGGAGATCCCCAACTCGCCCTGAAGCGCGTCGAACCGGTGGTGCCCGCGTGCGGTCTCCCTGACCAGGAGCAGGCTCCACCAGTCCCCGACGACCGCCGCCGCCTGCGCGATCGCACAGGCGGCGTCCCGCTGGGGCACTGACCTGACCATGAGCCTCCTGTCTCGCGGATCCAACATCCGGGCTTCGAAACCATCTTGCGCCATGAGGTCAGTTCCGGATAGGAACTGATTCGAGGTCAGGTAAGTTCCCAAAAGAGACTCACTGAAGGGTGGGCACCGCATGAGCGAGACGCCGACGGTCCCGGAGCGCGATCTCAACCGCACTCACCCCGCGACCACGCCTCCGGCCGTCTTCTGGCGCTACTGGGCCGCTGCCACCGTCAGCAACGCGGGCACAGCCGTCACCGCTCTCGCCTTAACTCTGGTCGCCCTCACAGTCCTCGACGCCACCGCGTTCCAGGCCGCCCTGCTCGCCGCCGCCGGACAGATCTCCTGGCTGCTGCTCAGCCTCCCGGCCGGAGTGATCGCCCAGCGCGTCCCGCTCCGCCGCCTCCAAGTCACCCTCGATCTCGTACGGTTCGCCGCCGTCGGATCCCTCCCGCTCGCCTGGTGGCTCGACCGGCTCACCTACCAGCACCTGTTGCTCGCCGCTCTGGTCACCGGCGCCGCGACCGTGCTCTTCGACATCGGGAACTCGACCTTTCTGCCCGCCATCGTCCCGGACCGGCAGCTCGCCGCCCGCAACAGCCTGATGTCCGGCACGCACGCCGTCACCGAGACCGGAGGGCCTTCCGGGGGCGGCCTCCTCGTGCACGCCACGGGCCCGGTCGGCGCACTGCTCGTGGACTCGGCCAGCTACCTGCTCTCCGCCGTGCTGCTGCGTACCCTCCCTGAGCGCCGTCCCGCTCCCCGCTCCGGCGACGGCGCCCTCCGGCTGATCCGCGAGGGCTGGACGTATGTGACGCGGCACCCGGTGATGCTGCCCTGCATGCTCTGGGCCACCGCCACGAACTTCGTCTGCGCCGCCCTGGTCGCCCTCACTCCCCTGTACCTGGTCCGGGAGGCCGGACTGACGCCCGCCCAACTCGGCTTGGTGCTGGCCATGGAGGGAGTCGGAGCGCTCGCGGGATCCGCCGTGGCGGTCCGGCTCACCCGGCGGTTCGGCACGGCCCGGGGCCTGGTCGGCACGGCGCTGGCCGGCGGGGGTGCCGCCCTGCTGGCTCCACTGACCACATCCGCCGCCGACGCGTACTGGTTCGCCCTGGGCAATGCCGGCTTCGCCTTCGGCGTCGCCATCGGGTCGATCACCACCCGCACCCACCGCCAGACCGAGTCTCCGCCCGCGCTTCTCTCCCGTGTCATGGCCACCGTCCGCTTCGTCTCGTGGGGCGCCCAGCCCCTCGGCGCTCTCACCGCCGGCCTGCTCGCCACGTACGTGGGGACGCAGGCGACCCTGTGGACGGTGTGCGCGGCCGCGCTCCTGCCGCCGCTGTATCTGCTCACGGTGCCGGTGGGCCGCCGCCGGGACCTTGTCTGACACGAACGCCCCGGGCGGGGAGCGCGGCGGGCCGTGCCGCGGGCGAGGAGTGGTCCCGGCGGGGAATGTCAGTGGCGGGTCGTAGCCTTCGAGCAGGTGGGGCGAGTGCCCCGGGGCCTGTCCGAGGCCGGAGAGGAGCGCGCCGTGACCCGACCGCCGACCGCCGCGCAGCGGAGTGTCATCGACGCCGCCGACCCGGTCACCGGGCGGCTCAGGGGGACGGAGGCACAGCTCGCCGCCCTGGTGAAGCGCGGTCTCGCCTTCCGGCACCCCCGGCCGCCGCACGATCACTTTCTGACGCCGGAGGGGCATCGGGTACGGCAGGGCGTGACGGGGACGCCCGAGCCGGCCGGTGAGGCCCCCGCGTCGGCGGGTGTCTTCGCGGCGCGCGTCGGGGGCGAGGCGACCGCGCCGGAAACCGGGCGTCCGGCCCGGCGCCGCGAGGTGCACAGCGCCTGGCAGGGCCTGGTGGAGCTGCGCCGGATGACCAACCCGGACGGGGCCACGGACCGGCCGTGCGGCTGGGAGCGTACGCATCTGGCTCAGGCCGCCGCGCTCGCCCTGGAGGCGGCCGGGCACCAGCCGGCCGTACAGGGCTCCGAGGGGGGATACCGGGTGCGGACGACCCCGCAGCCGGAGGCCGTGGCCGTGCACGAGCCGGACGGCGAGGCACTGCGCGCCTGCGCGGCCACACTGGAAGGGGCAGGCTGGCAGGTGAGCGACCACCGCGAACCGCGCACCGGAAACCGGTATCTCCTGGCTTCGCCGCGCCGAGCGTGATGGACATGCCAAGATCAGTGGATCGTTGCGCGATGCATGAGAGTCCGGTGCGAGAAGGGAATGCCGTGAGCGAGCCGTTTTCCGTCCCTGTGACCGTCCGTGGTTACGAGACCGACGTACAGGGTCACCTCAACCAGAGCGTGTACCTGAACTACGCGGAGCACGCCCGCTGGTCGCTGCTGCACGCCGCGGGGATCAGCCAGTCCGCGCTCACGGGGACCGGTGTGGGCCCGGTGGCCCTGGAGACGACCATCCGCTACAAACGGGAGCTGCTCGCGGGCGACGAGGTCGAGGTGACCTGCGCCTTCGACTGGGGCAGCGGCAAGACGTTCCGTATCGAGCAGACCGTCCGCAAGACCGACGGCACGGTGGCCGCCGAGATCACGGCGGTCGGCGGCGTCCTGGATCTCAAGGAACGCAGGCTGGTCGCCGACCCCGCGAAGGTCTTCAAGGAACTGGCCACGGACCCGGGGTTGTTCGGGCTCTAGGCGGCCCGGCTCGCGCCGGTGATCTCCTCGCCCGCCTCCATGGGGTGGGTGACGTCCCGCGCGTCCTTGTTGCCCAGGTGGTTGAAGACCAGGTTCAGCAGGACCGCCGCCACGCATCCCGTGGAGATGCCCGAGTCCAGGACGATCCGCGCCGTCTCGGGGAACGCGTGGTAGAACTCCGGCGCCGTGATGGGGATGATGCCGACGGCCAGGGAGACGGCCACGATCAGGACGTTGTTGTCCTTGTCCAGGCCGGCCCTGACCAGGGTCTGGATGCCGCTGGCGGCGACCGAGCCGAACAGGACCACGCCCGCGCCGCCGAGCACCGGGCGCGGTACGACGGCGATCAGGGATGCGGCCATGGGGCACAGGCCCATCAGCACCAGGAAGCCGCCGCCGGTGGCGACGACGTACCGGCTGCGGATCCTCGTCATGGCGACCAGGCCGATGTTCTGCGCGAAGGCGCTGCACATGAAGCCGTTGAAGAGCGGGCTGATCGCCGAGCCGAGGGTGTCGGCGCGCAGGCCGGCCGCGATGGTCTTCTCGTCGGCCGGGCGGTCGACTATCTCGCCCAACGCCAGCATGTCGGCGGTCGATTCGGTCATCGAGACCACCATCACCACGCACAGCGAGATGATCGCGGCCAGCTGGAACTGCGGGGCGCCGAAGTGGAACGGGGTCGGGAAGCCGATGACGGCCGCGTCCGCGACAGGGCCGAAGTCCGTGGCGCCGAAGGGGATCGCGATCAGCGTGCCGGCGACCAGGCCGAGCAGCACCGCGATCTGCTTGACGAAGCCGGTGGTGAAGCGGCGCAGGAGCAGCACGATCAGCAGGGTGACGGCGGCCAGCCCCAGGTTGGTCGCCGAACCGTAGTCGTGCGCCGCAGGGTCGGGTCCCTGCGCCCAGCCGAAGGCGACCGGGAGGAGGGAGATGCCGATGAGGGTGATGACCGTCCCGGTGACCACCGGCGGGAAGAAGCGCACCGCCTTGCTGAAGAAAGGGGCGGCGATGAAGCCCAGGAGTCCGGCGACGATGACCGCGCCGAAGATGATCGGCAGGGCGTCGGACTTGTCCTCGGTGGCGGCGACGATCGCGGTCATGGGGGCGACACCGGCGAAGGTGACGCCGTTGACGAAGGGCAGCCGGGCGCCGATCTTCCAGATGCCCAGGGTCTGCAGGAACGTGGCGAGGCCCGCGGTGAACAGGCAGGCTCCGGTGAGGAAGGTCAGGTCGGTGGCGGTCAGGCCGATGGCCGCGCCGACGATCAGGGGTGGGGCGACGACTCCGGCGTACATGGCGGCCACGTGCTGGAGGCCGGTCGTCGCCATCTTGAGCGCGGGGAGTTTCTCGTCAACGGGGTGGTCGGCCACGGCGGCGTCCCTCCGGTCGGGTACACGGCCGCGTCGCATCGCTGCCGTGGGTGTCAAGGAGGTGGTGCGGGTGGTCGTGCGGGACCGGACATGCGGGTGACGGTGACCGTTCCGGGGCGCACGCATCCGCGCGCCCCGGAGACGGCGCCGTGGTCCCCGCTCGGGTCCACGGCCACCGGCCGGGAGCCGTCCCTCCCGGCCGGAGTCAGGGGTGTTCAGCCCTGCGCGGCGATCCTCGCCAGCCGCTGGGCCTCGTCCCGCGTCGCGCGGGCGATGGCGTCCTCGTCGGCCGTGAGCAGCCGCCCGTCCTCGACGATCTGCCGGCCGTCGACGAAGGAGGCGGTGACCGGGGCGGCCGCGCCGAAGACCAGGGCGGTCACGGGGTCGGCGATGGAGGCGTGGGCGACCGTGTCCAGCTTCCACAGGACGAGGTCGGCGAGCTTGCCCGGCTCGAGGGAGCCGGTCTCCGCCGCCCGGCCCAGGACCTGGGCGCCGCCGTAGGTGCCCAGGCGCAGGGCCTGACGGGCGTTCAGCGCGGCTTCCCTGTGCGGGCCGAGGCGGTTGATGAGGAGGGCGTTGCGCAGCTCGGTGTGGAGTTCGCCGGACTCGTTCGAGGCGGTGCCGTCGACGCCGAGGCCGACCGGGACGCCGGCCGCCAGCATGTCCGGGACCCGGGCGATACCGGCCGCGAGACGGGCGTTGGAGGAGGGGCAGTGCGCGACGCCCGTCCCGGTCCGGGCGAAGGCGGCGATGTCGGAGTCGTTCATGTGGACGCAGTGCGCCATCCACACGTCCTCGCCGAGCCAGCCGGTGGACTCGAAGTAGTCGGTCGGGCCCATGCCGAACAGTTCGTGGCAGAACTTCTCCTCCTCCACGGTCTCCGAACCGTGGGTGTGGAGCCGTACGCCGAGCCGGCGGGCGAGCTGGGCGCCGTCCCGCAGCAGTGCGGTGGAGACGGAGAAGGGCGAGCAGGGCGCGACGGCGATCTGGGTCATGGCGTCGAAGGACGAGTCGTGGTGCTGCCGGACGGTCTCCTCGGTCGCGGCCAGCGCGCCGTCCAGGGTCTCGACGGCGAAGTCCGGGGGCAGGCCGCCGTCCTTCTCGCTGCGGTCCATGGAGCCGCGCGCGAGGGTGAAGCGGACGCCCATGTCGCGGGCGGCGCCGATGATCGCGCCGGACAGGTCGCCGGAGCCCCGCGGGAAGACGTAGTGGTGGTCCATGGCGGTGGTGACGCCGCCGCGGGCCATCACCGCGAGCGAGCCCTGGGCCGCCGCGCGCACCATCGGCTCGTCGATGCGGGCCCAGACCGGGTACAGCGCGACCAGCCAGTCGAAGAGATTGTGGTCCGTCGCCAGACCCCGGGTGATCCACTGGTAGAAGTGGTGGTGGGTGTTGACCAGGCCGGGGGTGACGAGGTGGCCGGAGGCGTCGATACGGCGGGCCACGTTCTCCAGGCCCTCGGGGGCCAGGCCCGCGCCGAGGGACTCGATGCGGTTGCCGGCGACGACGACGTACCCGGAGGCGTACTCGGTGTCGTCCGCGTCGACGGTCGCGATCGCGCAGTTCTCGATGACGATGCGCCGGTCTGCTGCCATGGTTCGTCCTTTGCGCTGTTGTGGAGTGGGCACGGCAGGACCCCGGAAGTTTGAGTGCCGTGGCCGGAGAGGCGGGTTCCCCGGCCACGGGTGCCGAAAGAGGGAACGTCAGAGATTGGTGAGGTCCACGGGGATGCGCGGCTCGCAGCCGTCCCGCAGGATCGTCGCCTCGATCAGGCCGTAGGGGCGGTCGGCGGCGAAGTACACCTCATTGTCGTTCTTCAGCCCGAACGGCTCCAGGTCGACCAGGAAGTGGTGCTTGTTCGGCAGGGAGAACCGGACCTCGTCGATCTCGCCGCGGTTCTCGATGATCCGCGAACCCATCTGGTACAGGGTCTGCTGGAGCGACAGCGAGTACGTCTCGGCGAAGGCCTGGAGCATGTGCTTCTTCGTCTGCTCGTAGGACTTCTCCCAGTGGGGCATGCGCTGGTCGTCGTCGGTCCAGTTGAAGCGCCAGCGGCCGGAGACCTGGGTGGCCAGGATGCGGTCGTAGGCCTCCTTCAGCGTCGTGTACTCGTCCTTGACGTAGCCCCAGAACTCGGAGTTGGTCGAGTTCATCACGACGAGGTCCTTCAGACCGGAGATCACCTCCCACGACGAGCCGTCGTACGTGATCTGCGTGAGCCGTGTCTCCTGGCCCTGGCGGACGAAGGAGTGCTTGACCTCGTCGGCGCCGATGAACCGCGAGTTGGAGTCGGCGGCCTCGATCCGCTCCCAGGTGTACTCCTCGATGCGGATCCGGGCCGTCCTGATCGGCTCCTGCGAGGTCACGAAGTGCCGGGCGAGGTGGATGCCGAACTGCTCGGCGGACTCTATGCCGTGCTCCTTGGCGAACGCGTACACCGTGTTCTTGGTGGTGTCGGTGGGGAGGACGTTGGCGTTGGAGCCGGAGTAGTGGACCTCCTCCATGTCGCCGCTCAGCGACACGGACACGTTCAGGTCCTTGATGTGGTGGGTGGCGCCGTCCCGCGTGATCTTTACGACTCGGTTCTCGGCCTTGCCGTACTGGTTCTGTCCCAGGATCGTGGGCATGTAGCTAGCTCCCTCGGTATACGGAGTAGCCGAACGGGTTGAGCAGCAGCGGTACGTGGTAGTGCTCGCCCGGTACGACGGCGAACGTGATCGCCACCTCCGGGAAGAACACACCGGCGCCGCTGTCCCGATTCGCGGGGGCGTCCTGCTGCGCATCGGCCTTCTTCTTCGCGACGTTCGCGAACTTCTCGAAGTACGGCTCCACCGCGAAGTCGAGCCGTACGTGGGTGGTCCCCTCCGGCAGGGCCGGGAGGTCCTTGCACCGCCCGTCCGCGTCGGTCGCGGAGCCGCCGAGCGCCTGCCACGCAGCGTCCCGGCCGCTACGGGCGGAGAGCTGGACGGCGACGCCCTCGGCGGGGCGGCCGACGCTGGTGTCCAGGATGTGGGTGGACACGGATGCGGTGGTGCTGGTGCTCATGGTCTGGCGTCCTCTTCAGTCTTCTTCGACGAGGCGGGCGAGCCGGATACGGTTGATCTTCCCCAGTTCGGTGCGGACGATCTCCCGCTCCCGCTCCGGCGGGTTGCCGATCCGTTCCCTGACCGCGTCGCGCATCTGCTCGCCGGTCCGGCCGGTGGCGCAGATCAGGAAGACATGGCCGAACCTCTCCTGGTAGGCGAGGTTCAGTTCGAGCATCTCCGCCTTGAGTGCGTCGGAGGCGCCGGACATGCCGCGCTGCTCCCGGGCGGAAGTGGGGTCGCCGGTCTTGGGACGGCCGATGGGCGGGTGGCCGGCCATGGCCTCTTCCAGGTCCGTGACCGTCAGTTCCGCCATGGCGGCGTCGCTCGCGGCGTACAGCTCCTCGGGGGTGGCGTAGGGGCGGGCGGCGAGCAGTCGCTTCGCCCACGCCGTGGAGGCGCACGCCTCGTGGAGCGCGGCGAAGGCCGCGTGCTCCTCGACGGTGTTGAACCGGGCCAGGCCCGGCGGCGTGGAAGGGGAAGTCACGGGAGCCTCCGTGGCCGGTTACGGCCTTCGTGCTGAACGGGCGTGCCGACAGCTAACGCCCTCCCGCGACGACACGTCAACAGTTTGTTGAAAATTCGCAGACGAGGATGGCGAGGGGACCGAGGCCGGTCAGGCCCCCTTCTCACGGTTCAAGTAGTTGTAGACGGTGAACCGGCTGACACCGAGGGCGCTCGCCACGGTCTCCACCCCGTGCCGCACGGAGAAGGCGCCCCGCGCCTCGAGTATCCGCACGACCTCCTGCTTCGCCTTGCGGTCCAGATCGGCCAGCGGGCCCTTGCGGCGCTCCATCGCGGCGAGGATGTGATCGAGGGAGTCGGCGAGCTGCGGCAGCCGTACGGCGACGGCGTCACCGCCCTCCCAGGAGAGGACGACGTCGTCGGGGCCGGCCTCGTCCGGCGGGATCATCTCTCCGCCCATGGCGTCGACCAGGGGCTTCACGGCCGCGATGAACGGCTCGTCCCCCGCGCCGCTCACGCCTCGCCCTCCTCGGCCACGTTGACCTGGAGCGAGATCCGGGTGGCGCCGGCCTCCAGGGCCTTGCGGAGCAGGGCGTCCACGGCGGTGAGCACCGCGTCGGCACCGCCCTCCGCGGTGTTGCCGAACGGGCCGACGTCCACCGCGTCCAGCTCGGCGGCCTCCACGACCTCGCGGGCCACCAGCGCGTGCGCGGGTGCCTCGTCCAGGTCGAAGGGCTCGGTCGTGAACTCCACTCTCAGTCGCACGCGCTCAACCTAACGCGCGGGACGGACTTTCCGGCAGCCCCTCTTGACAGCCCTCGGGCACCACCGGCAATCTTCCGTTAAGCAGAAATATGATTCCGCAATACGGAATATCTTCTGGAAGATACGTCGGAAGACAAGGAAGGGAGCGCCGCCCCGATGGGATTCGCAGACCAGCGCTTCAACGTCAACCTGTCGATCCTCTTCACGGAGCTCCCCCTCCTGGAGCGCCCCGCGGCCGCCGCCGCGGCGGGCTTCACCGCGGTCGAGCTGTGGTGGCCCTGGACCGACTCACCCGTCCCCGAGCGCTCCGAGCTCGACGCCCTGAAACGGGCGATCGAGGACGCGGGCGTCCGGCTCACCGGCCTGAACTTCTACGCCGGACAGCTCCCGGGCCCGGACCGCGGCGCCCTGTCGATCCCCGGTGAGGAGTCGGAGCGGTTCCGCGCCAACATCGACGTGGCCGCCGACTTCGCCGCCTCCCTGGGCTGCACGGCGCTCAACGCGCTGTACGGCAACCGCGTCGAGGGCGTGGACCCGGCCGAGCAGGACGCGCTCGCCTTGGAGAACCTGACCCTCGCGGCCCGAGCCGCCGACCGGATCGGCGCGGTCCTGCTGATCGAGGCGCTGAACCGGCCCGAGTCCCCGCTGTACCCGCTGGCGTCGGCCCCGGCGGCCGTGACCGTGGTCGACCGGGTCAACGAGGCGACGGGGCTGGGCAACGCCCGCTTCCTCATGGACCTCTACCACCTGTCCATGAACGGCGAGGACCTCCCCGCGGTGATCGAGCGGTACGCCGCGAAGACCGGTCACGTCCAGATCGCCGACAACCCCGGCCGCGGCGCCCCCGGGACGGGCTCGCTGCCCCTCGAAGACCTCCTCGACCAGCTGCGGAAGGCGGGCTACGACGGCTGGGTCGGCCTCGAGTACAAGCCGGGCGTCCGCCCGAGCACCGAGGCCTTCGACTGGCTGCCCCGCTGACCCCCGCACCGAAAGGCACCCATCATGAGCAATTCACTTCCCAAGGTCGCCTGGATCGGGCTCGGCATCATGGGCTCCCCCATGTCCGAGAACCTGATCAAGGCGGGCTACGACGTCACCGGCTTCACCCTGGAGCAGGACAAGCTGGACCGTCTCGCGGCGGCGGGCGGCACCGCCGCCCCCTCCATCGCCGAGGCCGTGAAGGACGCCGACGTCGTCATCACGATGGTCCCGGCCTCCCCCCAGGTCGAGGCCATCTCCTACGGCCCCGACGGCATCCTGGAGAACGCCAGGCCGGACGCCCTCGTGATCGACATGTCCTCGATCACGCCGCAGACCTCGGTCGACCTGGCGAAGGCCGCGAAGGACAAGGGCATCCGCGTCCTGGACGCCCCGGTGTCCGGCGGTGAGGCCGGCGCCATCGAGGCCGTGCTGTCCATCATGGTCGGCGGTGAGCAGTCCGACTTCGACACAGCGAAGCCGATCCTCGAGGCGCTCGGCAAGACCATCGTGCTGTGCGGCCCGCACGGCTCCGGCCAGACCGTGAAGGCCGCCAACCAGCTGATCGTCGCCGTGAACATCCAGGCGTGCGCCGAGGCCGTGGTCTTCCTCGAGAAGTCCGGCGTGGACCTGAAGGCGGCCCTGGACGTCCTCAACGGCGGGCTAGCCGGCTCGACGGTGCTGACCCGCAAGAAGGACAACTTCCTCGGCCGGGACTTCAAGCCGGGCTTCCGTATCGACCTGCACCACAAGGACATGGGCATCGTCACGGACGCCGCCCGCAATGTCGGCGCGGCCCTGCCCGTCGGCGCCGTGGTCGCGCAGCTGGTCGCGAGCCTGCGCGCGCAGGGCGACGGCGGCCTGGACCACTCGGCGCTGCTGCGGGCCGTGGAGCGGCTGTCCGGCGCCCAGCTCTGACCCCCTTCGGGCTTACGCAGCCCCGGGGACCCCAGACCCCGGGCGGCGCCGCCGCTGACATCTGTCCTGTCGCGCCCAAAGGGGCGGCGCCGCCCGGCCCAGCCATACCCATCACTTCAACAAACTGTTGACGCTCGGTTCACCCCGACCCTAGGCTCCACAAAGCGGAAACACTTTTCCGCTGCCCTCTCGTATCGGAAGGTCACGATGTCGCAGCGCGTGCTCACCACCGAGTCCGGCGCCCCCGTCGCCGACAACCAGAACTCCGCCACCGCCGGCACCGGCGGCCCGCTCCTGCTCCAGGACCAGCACCTGCTGGAGAAGCTGGCGCGCTTCAACCGCGAGCGCATTCCGGAGCGCGTGGTGCACGCCCGTGGCTCCGGCGCGTACGGTCACTTCGAAGTGACCGACGACGTCACCGACTTCACGCACGCCGACTTCCTGAGCACGGTCGGCAGGCGGACCGAGGTGTTCGTGCGCTTCTCCACCGTGGCCGACTCGCTCGGCGGCGCGGACGCGGTGCGCGACCCGCGTGGTTTCGCGGTCAAGTTCTATACGGAGGAGGGCAATTACGACCTCGTCGGGAACAACACCCCGGTGTTCTTCATCAAGGATCCGATCAAGTTCCCGGACTTCATCCACTCGCAGAAGCGCGACCCCTTCACGGGCCGTCAGGAGCCGGACAACGTCTGGGACTTCTGGGCGCACTCCCCCGAGGCCACGCACCAGGTGACCTGGCTGATGGGCGACCGCGGCATCCCGGCCTCGTACCGGCACATGAACGGCTACGGCTCCCACACCTACCAGTGGACGAACGGAGCGGGCGAGGCCTTCTTCGTCAAGTACCACTTCAAGACCAACCAGGGCGTCCGCTCCCTCAGCGCCGAGCAGGCCGCGGAGACCGCCGGCAGGGACGCGAACTCCCACCAGACGGATCTGCTCCAGGCCATCGAGCGGGGCGTGCGCCCGTCCTGGACCCTCTACGTCCAGCTCATGCCGGCGGCAGAGGCGGACGGCTACCGCTTCAACCCGTTCGACGTGACCAAGGTCTGGCCGCACCAGGACCACCCGCTGCGGCGCGTGGGCCGGCTGGTGCTGGACCGCAACCCGGACAACGTCTTCGCCGAGGTCGAGCAGGCCGCGTTCTCCCCGAACAACTTCGTGCCGGGCATCGGCCCCTCGCCCGACAAGATGCTCCAGGGCCGCCTGTTCGCCTACGCGGACGCCCACCGCTACCGCCTGGGCGTCAACCACACCCTGCTGGCCGTGAACGCCCCGAAGGCGACGACCGCACTGAACTACGGCCGCGACGGCCTCATGGCGACCAACGCCCAGGGCCGCGGAGCGAAGAACTACGAGCCGAACTCCTACGACGGCCCGGCCGAGACCGGCCGCCCGCTGTCGGCCCCGCTGGCGGTCGACGGCCACACAGGCACCCACGCGGCGCCCCTCCACACCAAGGACGACGACTTCTTCCAGGCCGGCGAGCTGTACCGGCTGATGTCCGCCGAGGAGAAGTCCCGGCTGATCGCGAACATCGCCGGCGGCCTCTCCCAGGTCTCCCGCGACGACGTGATCGAGAAGAACCTCGCGCACTTCCACGCCGCCGACCCCGAGTACGGGCGGCGCGTGGAGGAGGCGGTCCGCGCTCTGCGCGAGGACTGAACTCCCTGACCGCGTCCGACCGCGCGGGGCGACCCGGATGAGGGGTGGTCGCCCCGGGCACGGACTCGGGCAGGGTGTGGACCGCGGCGGCTGCGAGCCAGTGCGGTGGTGAAGGACCGGGAGCGGGCTTCTCGACCCGAGGGAAGACCGTTCCGGGCCCCGTCGCACCGCCGCGGTCCCAGCACTTCTCCCCTCCCTCCCCTCACAGACCCCGTCCGGCGGCGCGAATGTCCTGTCGCGCCCAGCCTCGCGCCGTCGGGCGGCCAGCTTGTTCAGGGTGCGGAACAGGTGCGTCCGCAGGAGCCTGAAGGCATGGCACCTCCCACCGAGCATCCGCATGTCGTGGTCCACTCCCCCGCCCTGGACGGATCCCGCCGGGTCACCCTGGGTGAGGAACCCCTGGGCGTGGCCACCCACGCCGACGACGTCGCCGAGATCCTGCGGCTGGCCGACCTGTACGTCACCGATGTCGCCGAGAGCGACCTCGTCGAGTGGCAGGGCGGCGGCCCGGACGACTGGCCGGGGCTGTCGGAGCACCACGACGCGTGAACACGCCTACGGCAGCGGTCGTAGGCCCCGTACGGCATCCTCAAATGAACCTCTGAACCCGGCCCCGGGGGCTTCAACCGCCCCGGGGCCGGGCACATTCTCGTCACACGGGGCCCGCCGGCACGGGGGCGGCGGGCCCCGTCACGGGGGGGTGAAGCCATGAGCGACGGTACGGCGGTCCGGCTGGAGCCGCACGAGATCGCACTGCTGGGGGAAGGCCCGCGGGCCGCCGTCACCGTCGCCGTGGTGGACCTGTATCTGCGGGGCCTGGTGGAGGCCGACCGGCCGGGGACGATACGGAAGGGCATCGCGGACGTCATGTCCGCGGAGCGACCGCCGTCCCCCTTGGCGCAGGCGGTGCACACGTCCCTGCGCGAGCCCGCCGGCCCGCGGACGCTGGTGAAGGACCCGGACATCCGGATCGCGCTGGCGCTGATGCGCATCCCTCTCGCGGGGGCGGGCCTGCTGCGCTACCCGCTGCTCGGCCCGACACGCGCCGCCCGCCGCCAGGTGCGGGAGCTGCGGCAGAGCCATCCGCTGCCGACGAACAGGCACGGCCTGACCGACGACGAGAGGCTGCTGGCCGTCGCCCTGCACGGCGAGCCGGCCCTGCGTCTGCTGGTGCCGCGCTTCGCCCTGCGGGCCGGGCTGGTCCGCCGGGCCGAGGTGGGCGGCAAGAGCCTCCTCAAGAACTCACCGCGCGGCAGGGGCGGCAGCGGCGGGGGTACCACTACTGCGGTGGAGGTGGCGGCGGGGGCGGATGCGGAGGCGGCGGAAGCTGACCCCATGCGTGACATGCGCGAGGGGCGGCCCGTCCCCACGGACGGGCCGCCCCTCTGCTCGTTCGTTCTCCCGCGCGTCAGACCTTCAGCGTCTTGATCGAGGTCGGCGCGTGGCCGGGCTCCGTGGCGAGCTCCTCGAACTCCACGACGTTGCCGATGTCGTTGGTCGTCGACATGGAGATGTTGGTGACGCGCTCCAGGATCGCCTCGACGACCACCGGGACCCGGTACTCCGCGGCGAGCTTCTTGGCCTGCTCGAAGGCCGCGCCCAGCTCGGCGGGGTCGGTGACGCGGATCGCCTTGCAGCCGAGGCCCTCGGCGACCCTGACGTGGTCGACGCCGTAGACGCCGAGCTCCGGGGCGTTGATGTTCTCAAACTCCAGGTTGACCTGGAAGTCGATGTCGAACGCCCGCTGTGCCTGACGGATCAGGCCCAGGTAGGAGTTGTTGACGAGGACATGGACGTACGGGATCTTGTGCTGCGCGCCGACGGCCAGTTCCTCCAGCATGAACTGGAAGTCGTAGTCGCCGGAGAGCGCGACGACGGACGCCTCCGGGTCGGCCTTGGCGACGCCGAGCGCGGCCGGGACGGTCCAGCCGAGCGGGCCGGCCTGGCCGCAGTTGATCCAGTGGCGGGGCCGGTAGACGTGGAGCATCTGGGCTCCGGCGATCTGCGAGAGGCCGATGGTGGAGACGTAGCGGGTCTCCGGGCCGAAGGCCTTGTTCATCTCCTCGTAGACGCGCTGCGGCTTGATCGGGATGTCGTCGAAGTGCGTACGGCGCTGGAGCGTCGCCTTCCGCTCCTGCGCGGCGGCGGCCCACTCGGTACGGTCGGGCAGCCTGCCCGCCGCCTTCAGCTCCCGTGCCACCTCGACGAACAGCTCCAGCGCGGCCTTCGCGTCGGAGGCGATGCCGTAGTCCGGGGCGAAGATCCTGCCGATCTGGGTGGGCTCGATGTCGACGTGGACGAACTTCCGCCCGGCCGTGTAGACGTCCAGTTTGCCGGTGTGGCGGTTGGCCCAGCGGTTGCCGATGCCGAGGACGAAGTCGGACTCCAGGAAGGTCGCGTTGCCATAGCGGTGCGAGGTCTGGAGGCCGACCATGCCGGCGTTCAGCTCGTGGTCGTCGGGGAGGAGGCCCCAGCCCATGAGGGTGGGGACCACCGGGATGCCGGTCAACTCGGCGAATTCGACCAGCAGTTCCGCGGCATCGGCGTTGATGACACCGCCGCCGGCGACGATCAGCGGCCGCTCCGACTCGTTGAGGAGCGTGACCGCCTTCTCGATCTGGGCGCGGGTCGCGGCCGGCTTGTAGACCGGGAGCGGCTCGTACGTCTCCGGGTCGAACTCGATCTCCGTCAGCTGGACGTCGATCGGCAGGTCGATCAGGACCGGCCCGGGCCGGGCGGAGCGCATCAGGTGGAAGGCCTGCTGGAAGACGCCGGGGACCTGTGCCGCCTCCAGGACGGTCACGGCCATCTTCGTGACCGGCTTGGCGATCGAGGCGATGTCGACGGCCTGGAAGTCCTCCTTGTGGATCACGGCTGTCGGGGCCTGGCCGGTGATGCACAGGATCGGGATGGAGTCGCCGGTCGCGGAGTACAGGCCCGTGATCATGTCAGTGCCGGCCGGGCCTGAGGTGCCGACGCAGACGCCGATGTTGCCCGGGTGGGTGCGGGTGTAGCCCTCGGCCATGTGCGAGGCGCCCTCGACGTGCCGGGCGAGGGTGTGGGCGATGCCGCCGGAGGCCTTGAGTGCCGCGTAGAAGGGGTTGATCGCCGCGCCCGGGACACCGAACGCGTCGGTCACGCCCTCGCGCTTGAGGATCTCAACTGCCGCGCGGGCAGCGGTCATTCGAGCCATCGAGTACTCCTGCTTCGGCTGCCGGATTCGCACTCCCGTCGCGCCCGCGGTGAGCTCTTCCGTATTGTGGAAAATATCTTCTACTATCTGGAATTAATGTAAGTGGGGTTGCCGAAGGCCGTCAAGAGATGGCAACGGGCGGACAGACAGGGGCCCGGAGGGGCACGATGGATCCGCTGTCCCCGACGCGACGCGGTTCTGGAGTGACATGGCCGAGACCGTCCCGGTGCGTTGCCCGGCCTGCCACCGCGGGCACCGCTACACGGCTCCGGTGTATCCCTGCGTGTGCGGCGCGCCGGTCACCATGCCCCTGGACCGCCACCGGGCGGCGACACCCGTCTCGCATCGCGTCTGGCAGGACGACTGGGTGACGGTGCGCTGCGCGTCCTGCGGCAGGAGCGGGGAGTGGCCGCGGCCGGAGCTGGGGTGCGCGTGCGGGACGGTGCTGCGGGTGCCGGTGGCGGAGGGGCGGGGGCCTGCCGGCCCGGTCGACAGGACGGACCAGGCCGCCGATGCCGCCCGGCCGCGGTCCGTTCCGGACGCACGTGGCGCCGCGGCCGCCACCGCCGTCGCGGGCGCCGCTGCCGATGCCACCAGGCCTCCCTTCCGGTCCGTCACCATCCGCACCGCTCGGGACGCCGTCACGGCCACCGCGCTGTATCTGCGCTGGCTCGGCTACCCGGACGTACGCCGGGCCGACCAGCGTCCCCCGTCCGGCATCGGCCTCGCCGCCCGCGGCGTCCTGGCACAGGTGGACCCGGCCGTCCGCCCCGCGACACTGCGGGACGTGGAGTGCCTGTGGCTGACGGCCATGACGGAGTCCGCCGACTGCCTCTACTTCTCCCTCACCGGCTACGCGGACGACGCCCGGACCCGCGCCGACGCCCTGGAGATCCCCTTGTTCGTCCTCGACCTGACCGGCACGCCGCGCCCCGTGAACGCCCCGGCCGAGGCGCTGGACACCACTGGCACCGGAAAACCGGCCCCCTGACCACACCACCGCGCCGCATACTCCCAGCATGCGCACCCGCATCCGCCCGGCGGCAGCCGCCGAACTCCCCGTCCTCCAGGACATCGAACGAGCCGCAGGCGCCCCCTTCCGCGACCTCGGCATGCCGGAGATCGCCGACGACGAGCCGCCGGGGCTCGACGTACTGGAGCACTACCGCCGGGCCGGCCGCTGCTGGGTCGCGTCGGACGAGCGGGACCACCCGGTCGCGTATCTGCTCGCCGAACCCGTGGACGGCGCGCTGCACATCGAGCAGGTCTCGGTCCACCCGCGTGCCGCGCGCCGCGGCGTGGGCCGGGACCTCCTGGCACACGCCGCCGACCGCGCCCGCGAGGAGGGCCTGACCGCCCTGACCCTGACCACCTTCGCGGAGGTCCCGTGGAACGCGCCCTACTACGCTCGCCTCGGCTTCCACACCCTGACGGAACCAGACCTCACCCCCGGCCTGCGCGCCATCCGCGCGACAGAGTCCGAACACGGTCTGGACCGCTGGCCACGGGTGTGCATGCGCGCCCCGTTGTGACCGGCCGACCCGCGCACAATCCAGGTGCGGGCCGGTGCACGTCCTGCCACGATGCGCCCCATGGGTGACATCGAACCCGGCACGCTCGCAGTGCGCCGCGCCGGACCGGCCGACTGGACCGCACTGGCCGAGGCGGACCCGATCGCGGCGGCGGGCGATCCGGCGCGCCGCGCGAGCATCCGGCGCTGGTGCGACCAGGGCCTGGCCCTGCTCGTCGAGGACACGCGCGGGCCGGTGGGCTACGGCGTGCTGGAGTACACCTTCTTCGAGCAGGGCTTTCTCACGCTGCTGACGGTCGCGCCCGGCCTGCGCCGGCACGGAGTGGCCACGCGACTCCTCGCGGCTGTCGAGGCCGCGTGCACCACTCCCAAACTGTTCACTTCGACCAACGTCTCCAACCGGCCCATGCGGCACCTGCTGCTGAAAGCCGGCTGGCAACCCGCCGGACTGGTCCACGGCCTGGACGAGGGCGACCCCGAACTCTTCTACCTCTGCCCGTCCGAGAACCTCTCCCGCAGCTCCACCTTGCGCACCTTCCCCGACACCGTCATCGGGAAGGAGTCGAGGAGCTGAAGCCGGCTCGGGATCTTGTAGTGGGCCAACTGCCCCTCGCAGAAGGCCCGTACGTCCTCCAGGGTCGGCGGGGCGGCCGGGTCGCGGGCGATGACGCAGGCCAGGACCTCCTCGCCGTAGTGGTCGTGCGGGACGCCCACGACCTGGACGTCCTGGATGCCGGGGTGGGCGTAGAGAAACTCCTCGATCTCGCGGGGGTAGATGTTCTCCCCGCCCCGGATGATCATGTCCTTGATGCGCCCGACGATCTCGACATAGCCGTCCTCGCGCATCACGGCGAGGTCGCCGGTGTGCATCCAGCGGCCCGCGTCGATGGCCTCGGCGGTCTTCTCCGGCTCGTTCCAGTAGCCGAGCATCACGCTGTAGCCACGGGTGCACAGCTCGCCCGCGGCGCCCCTGGGCCGGGTCACGCCCGTCGCGGGATCGACGACCTTGACCTCGATGTGCGGCAGGACCCGGCCCACCGTGCCCGTGCGGTGCTCCAGGTCGTCGTCCCTGCGGGTCTGGAGGGACACCGGGGAGGTCTCGGTCATGCCGTAGCAGATGGAGACCTCCGCCATGTGCATCTCGGCGACCACCCGCTTCATCACCTCGACCGGGCAGGGCGAGCCCGCCATGATGCCGGTGCGCAGGGAGGAGAGGTCGTACTCCGCGAAGCCGGGGAGGTTGAGCTCCGCGATGAACATGGTCGGGACGCCGTAGAGCGAGGTGCAGCGCTCCTGCTGGACCGCGTCCAGCGTGGCCTTCGGGTCGAAGGACGGGGCGGGGATGACGATGCACGCGCCGTGCGAGGTGGCGGCCAGATTGCCCATGACCATGCCGAAGCAGTGGTAGAAGGGCACCGGGACGCACACCCGGTCCTGCTCGCTGTAGGCGATCGACTCGCCCACGAAGTACCCGTTGTTGAGGATGTTGTGGTGCGAGAGGGTCGCACCCTTGGGGAAGCCCGTGGTGCCCGACGTGTACTGGATGTTGATCGGGTCGTCGCAGGACAGCTCCGGGTACCGCGACCGGGCGTCGGGGGTGGCCCGTCCCAGCAGCGTCTCCCAGCTCGGGTCGCCGAAGTACACGACCTCGCGCAACTCGGCGCACCTGTCCCGTACTTGCCCGACCATCGCCCGGTAGTCGCTCGCCTTGTGGCTGACCGATGCGAAGAGCAGGGACACACCGGCCTGGTTGAGGACGTACTCGACCTCGTGGGTACGGTAGGCCGGGTTGATGTTGACCATGATCGCGCCGATGCGTGCGGTGGCGTACTGGACGAGCACCCACTCGGGGCAGTTCACCGCCCAGATGCCCACCCGGTCGCCCTTGACGACACCGGAGGCGTGCAGCGCGGACGCCAACTCGTCGACGGCGGAACCGAATTGCGCGTACGTCCAGCGCCTCCCGGACGGGACGTCGACCAGCGCCTCGCGCTCCGGCCAGGTGGCCACCGCCCTGTCCAGACTCGCCCCGATCGTGTCACCGAGCAGAGCCGTCCCGCCGGTTCCATGGCTGTACGAATTCACCGGAAGTCCTCCTCGCGGTACTCGGCCTCCGAGCCGGCCGCCGTGGCCTCACGCAGCTCGATGCGGCGGATCTTGCCGGAGACGGTCTTGGGCAGGGCGCCGAACTCCAGGCGGCGGATGCGCTTGTAGGGGGCCAGGGCCTCCCGGGAGTGCTCGAACAGCACCTTCGCGGTGTCGGGGCCGGGCTCCCAGCCCTCCGCCAGAACGACGTACGCCTTCGGTACGGCGAGGCGCAGGTCGTCCGGGGCGGGAACGACCGCCGCCTCCGCCACCGCCTCGTGCTCCAGCAGCGCGCTCTCCAGCTCGAAGGGCGAGATCTTGTAATCACTCGCCTTGAAGACGTCGTCCGCGCGGCCGACGTAGGTGATGTAGCCCTCCTCGTCGCGGGCGCCGATGTCGCCGGTGCGGTAGTAGCCGCCTGCCATCGACTCCGCCGTCCGGTCCGCGTCGCCGTGGTAGCCGGTCATCAGGCCGACGGGGCGGCCCGACAGGTCGAGGGCGATCTCCCCCTCGCTCGCGCCCGGGGCGCCCGAGACGGGGTCCAGCAGTTCGACGCGGTAGCCGGGGCTCGGCCGGCCCATCGAGCCGGTCTTGAGGGGCTGGCCGGGGCTGTTGGCGACCTGTACGGCCGTCTCGGTCTGGCCGAAGCCGTCCCGGATGGTGACGCCCCAGGACCGGCGGACCTGCTCGATGACCTCCGGGTTGAGCGGCTCACCGGCGGCGACGACCTCGCGCGGCCGGGTGCGCAGCTGGGTCAGGTCGGACTGGATGAGCATGCGCCAGACCGTGGGCGGGGCGCAGAAGGTGGTGACGCCGGCCCGGTCTATCTCGGCCATGAGACGGACCGCGTCGAAGCGCGTGTAGTTGTACAGGAAGACGGTCGCCTCGGCGTTCCACGGGGCGAAGAGGTTGGACCAGGCGTGCTTGGCCCAGCCCGGCGAGGAGATGTTCAGATGCACGTCGCCGGGTTTCAGGCCGATCCAGTACATGGTCGACAGGTGCCCGACGGGGTACGACGTGTGGGTGTGCTCGACGAGTTTGGGCCGGGCGGTGGTGCCCGAGGTGAAGTAGAGCATCAGCGGGTCGTCGGACCGGGTCGGGGCGTCGGGCGTGAAGTCGGCGGGGGCCTCGTGGGCGTCCTCCAGCGACAGCCAGCCCTCGGGGGCGGCACCGGCGGCGATGCGCGTGTAGACGCCGGGGACCTCGGCGAACTTGCCGGTGTCCTCCGGGCGCGCGATGACGTGCCGGACCCGGCCGCGCTCGACGCGGTCGCGCAGATCGGCGGGGCCGAGCAGCGGGGTGGCCGGGATGACCACCGCGCGCAGCTTCATCGCCGCGAGCGCGGTGATCCACAGTTCGGCCTGATTGCCGAGCATGACGAGGATCCGGTCCTCGGCACGCACACCCCGGGCGCGCAGCCAGTTGGCGAACCGTGCCGAGCGCGCCGACATCTCCCCGAAGGACAGCCGGGTCTCGCGGCCGTCCTCCTCGACGATGTGCAGGGCGGTGCGGGCGTTGCCCTCCGCGATCTCGTCGAACCAGTCGAGCGCCCAGTTGAAGTACTCGGGCCGGGGCCAGCGGAAGCCGTCGTAGGCCGTGGCGTAGTCCTCGCGGTGTTCCAGCAGGAAGTCCCGCGCCTCGCGGAACATCTCCGTCGCCGATGTCATCTGTCCTCCTGAGTACCGGACCATTGCCGGGCGGCTCCGAACCATCGTGTAATCCGTGATGCAGGTCTCACTACCCGCGAACGGGGGGTGCGCCCGCACAGGAGCCGTAGTGAAGGGGCGAACAGGTGACAGCAGACGCGTCCGACGCCGTCGAGATACGGAACGCGCTGCTGCGTCTGCGGCGCGCCACCGGCCTCCCGGTCGCCTTCGGCGGCCTGATGGAGGCCGGGCGGCAGATGCGCATCAGTGAACTGAGCGGCACGGCGACGGACGCCCTGCGTTCCCTCGCGGTGACGTCCGGGAACGGGCTGGGCGGCAAGACGGTGGTCCTCGCCCGTCCGTGCGTGGTGACGGACTACTCGGCGTCGCGGCAGATCAGTCACGAGTACGACGCCCCGGTGGCAGTGGAGGGGCTGCGCTCGGTGCTGGCCGTGCCGGTGGTCGTACGGCACGGGGTGCGCGGGGTGCTGTACGGGGCGCTGCGGACGGCCCTGCCGATGGGCGGGCGCATGCTCGACGCGGCCGTCGAGGCGGCGCGGGATGTGGAGCGGGCCCTGGTCGTGCGGGACGAGGCGCGGACGCTCGCCGCCGGGGGCGGGGAGGGCGCCGCGTGGGAGCAGGTGCGGGAGGCGCACGCGGCGCTGCGGGCGCTGGCCCCGAAGATCGCGGACCCGGAGCTGCGGGACGAGCTGCTGGAGGCGTGTGCGCTGCTGACGGCCGGGTCCGCCTCGCCGGTCCGGGTCCGGCTGGCGCCGCGCGAGGTGGACGTGCTGGCGTGTGTCGCCGCGGGGGCCACGAACGCGCTCGCCGCCGAGCGGCTGGGCGTGACGCCCGAGACGGTCAAGGGGTATCTGCGGTCGGCCATGCGGAAGCTGCGGGCCCGGACGCGAGGTGAGGCCGTGGTCGCCGCGCGCCGGGCGGGATGGTTGCCGTAGGTTTGTGGTGTTTTCTGTTGTGCCGGTGCGTTCGATATGCCGAAGGGTTCCCGACCGGGCGCCCACGGCGTCTGCCGCCGCATTCGGGGCCCGGTGAATTCGCCCGGCGGCGTCGGTTGTTATTTCCCTCACCACGCCGTCCGTCCGAAATTCAAGGGGCTGTTGCCTAATATTGGCCAGGACACGACACAGGGAGGGGAGCGGTGACCGTGCCACGGGACTTCCAGGAGCCTCCCAGGAGCCGCCCCGACCTGGTCATCGGCAGGGAGGATCTGTTCGCGTCGGCGCGTGAACAGCTCGGCCGAGGTGGCAGTGTGCTGCTCCACGGGCCCGCCGGAATAGGAAAGTCGACGATCCTGCGGGCGCTGGCCGCGGATTACGGCGGCTCGGCCCGGACCGTGTTGCGCTGCTCGGCCACCGAGTCCGAATCCCACCTGCCCTTCCTGGCGCTGGCCGACCTGTTCGGCCTGGTCCTGGACGAGGTCTCGGGGCGGCTGCCCGCCGCCCAGCGCACCGCCCTGGAGTCGGCGCTCACCGGGCGCGGCGAGTCCACCCTCCAGCGTGACGGGCTCGCGCTGCGGCTCGCCGTGCTGTCGGCGCTGCGCGTCCTCGCCGCCGAGGGCCCGGTGCTGGTCGTCGCCGACGACCTGCAGTGGCTGGATGCCGCCAGCGCCGAGCTGCTCGGTTTCGCCGCCCGGCGGCTGGGCGACACGCCCGTGCAGATGCTGTGCGCGGTGCGGACCGAGGGCCAGGAGTACGACCGCCATCTACGCGCGTCCCCGCCCGACACGCTCGCCGTCCGGCTGGGCCCGCTGTCCCGTACGCAGGTCTCGGCGCTGCTCGACCACCGCGGCTACGCCCCGCTGTCCCGCTCCACGGTCCGCGACATCCACCGCACCAGCGCCGGCAACCCGCTCTTCGCTCTGGAACTGGGCCGCGCCCTTGCCGAGAGCCCCACCCGGCCCCGGCCCGGTGAGCCGCTGCCCGTGCCGACCTCGCTGCGGGCCCTGGTGCTGAGCCGGCTGGAGATGCTGTCGGACGAGGCGCGCCGCACCCTCCTGGTGGCCAGTGCCGGTGCCCGCCCCACGCTGGCGCTGCTGCACGCGGCCGGCCGGGAGCACGCCGAGGCCGAGACGGCCCAGGCGGCGGCCCTCGGGCTGCTGGCGACCGAGGCAGAGGGGCCCGCTGTACGGTTCGCGCATCCGCTGATCTCGGCCGCGTTGTACGCGGAGGCCCCGGCGCAGGAGCGGCGGGCCGTGCACGCCGCGCTGTCCACGGCGGCCTCCGATCCGATCGAGCGCGCCCGGCACCTGGCCCTGGCGACCACCGGCACCGACCCGGAGGTGGCGGCCCGGCTCGCCGAGGCCGGCACGCTGGCCCGGGACCGCGGGGCACCGTCCGTGGCCGCCTCGCTCGGGCTGCTCGCGGCCCGGCACACCCCGGCGGACAGCACCCCGGGCCCGGACGAGCGGCGTCTGCAGGCCGCGGAGGACGCGATCACCGCGGGCGAGGCCGATCTCGCCCGGGACATCGCCCGCGACGTACTGACGCGTGCCACCGTGGCCGCCGAGCGGGTGCGGGCCTGGATGGTGGTCATCGAGGCGGCCGGGCAGGCGCTCGGCGAGGTCGACGCGGTCTTCCCGCAGGTCCTGGCCGACGCGGGCGACGACCCGGGGCTGCTCGCCCTGGTCCACTACCAGCTGGCCTGGCGCGGTCTGGTCGTGGAGGGCGACTTCGCCGAGGCCCGGCAGGAGGCCGAGCACGCGGCGGAGCTGGCCGCCCGGGGCGGGGACCGGCGCACCGAGCTGATGGCGCTGTCCTTCCAGGCCTCCACCGAGACCTTGATGGGCCATCCGGGCGCGCCCGCGACCGTGAAGCGGGCCCTGCGGGAACCCCAGGACCCGTATGTGGCCTGCCACCACAACGGCGCCGGTTCGGCCCGGTTCCGCTGGCTGATCATGAGTGACCAGCTGCCCGAGGCACGGGCGACGATCACCGCGCTGCTGCGCGAGGTGCGGCGGCGCGGCATGGTCGAGAGCGAGGTGCACTTCCTGCGCTTCCTCGCCGACACGGAGCTGCGCACCGGGCACTGCGGCCGGGCCCTGGACCTGGCCCGCGAGAGCCTGCGCCTCGCCCGGGACGCCGGGATCGGCGAGGGCGCCTCGGCGATGCTCGCCTCGCTCGCTGAGGCCTCCGCAGGGGACGTGGACCGGGCGCTGGCGCTCGCGCGTGAGGCGGCCGACCACGCCGAGGTCGACGGCGACCAGATGTATCTGTCCCGGGCTCTGGCGGCCCTGGGCTACGCCCAGTTGGTGGCCGGGGACCCTGCGGCGACGGTCCGTTCGCTTCGCCGGGTGCGGGAGCTGGAGCAGGGCCTCGGCATCAACGACCCGGCGCGCGGCCGCTGGCACGGCGACCTCGCGGAGGCCCTGGTCCGTATCGGCGAACCGGGCGAGGCCCAGGACGTCATCGACACGACCCGGGCGCACGCGCTGCGGCTGGGCCGGGAGAGCGTGCTGGCCGTGCTGGACCGGGCCGAGGCGCTGGTGCGGGCGGCACGCGGCGACCACGAGGCCGCCCTGGTCCGGCTGGCGTCCGTGCGGGACCGGCTCGGCAGGCTGGGCTACGGCCTGGAGGAGGCGCGGGCCGCCTTCGCGCTGGCCAGGCTGCGCGCCCAGGCCGCCGCCCTGCCCCGCACCGGCGGGACTCCCCTGCCGGGGCCGGCGTCGTACGACGAGGCGGCCCGGCTGTTCCGGCGCTGCCGGGCGCTGCCCTGGCTGCGGCAGGTCGACGCGGCCGTCGCGGGTGGTTCCACGGCGGTGGAGCAGGCCTCCCCGGCGCCTCCCGTCGCTCTGGACGCGCTGGAGGGCCTGGCCTCGATGGAGCGTCAGGTCGCCTCGCTCGTGATGGAGGGCGCGACCAACCGGGAGATCGCGGCGCGCCTGTTCATCAGTGTCAAGACCGTCGAGGCGACGCTGACCCGGGTCTACCGGAAGCTGGGGATCCGTTCGCGGGTGGACATCGTCCGGCTGGCCGCAGGGCGCCGTACCAACTGAGCCCCACCTGGGTTTATTTGACCCGACCGAGGGTTTTCCCTGCCCAACTCCCTTAGGGGGTTCCCTCATTGGGAGCCGCCTGTGCCGGGCTCTAGCTTGGGGGCGTGCCGCTCGCCGGGCACACGGAGATCCGAACAACGGCGTCAGGGTCCCCGTGCTTCACGACCACCCGCGCGACCCCCCACCGGCAACTCCCCGAGGAGACCCATGTTCGGGTTCAACCGTGCCAAGAAGGCCGCCGCCCTCGCCGCGGCGACCGCTGCCGCCGCCGCGACCGCGCTGCTCACCGCTCCCGCCGCCGTCGCCGCGCCCCAGCCGATCGTCGGCGGCAGCACGACCACGACGACCGCGTACCCGTTCGTCATGCAGATCACGGACGCCTCGCAGAACCAGTTCTGCGGCGGCACGCTGGTCTCGCCCACCAAGGTCGTCACCGCCGCGCACTGCATGGTCGGTGAGACCACCAGCAGCGTGCGGGTGGTCGGTGGCCGTACCTACCTCAACGGCACCAACGGCACGGTGAGCAAGGTCAGCAAGATATGGATCCATCCGAGCTACACCGACGCCACCAACGGCGACGACGTGGCCGTGCTGACGCTGTCGACGTCGATGCCGTACACCACGGCGAAGTACGTCTCCTCCTCCCAGACCTCGGTGTACGCGGCCGGCGCCACCGCCCGCATCCTCGGCTGGGGCACCACTTCCTCGAACGGCAGCTCCTCCAACCAGCTGCGCACCGCGACCGTTCCGACCGTGTCCGACTCCAGTTGTGCGAGTTCCTACGGCTCCGACTTCGTGCAGAGCGACATGGTGTGCGCCGGAAAGACCACCGGCGGCGTGGACACCTGCCAGGGCGACAGCGGCGGCCCCCTGCTCATCGGGGGCGTCCTGGCAGGCATCACTTCCTGGGGCGAAGGCTGTGCCCAGGCCGGTTACCCGGGTGTCTACACCCGGCTGACCACCTTCTCGAACCTGGTCACGACGCAGGTCAACTCGTAACCAGAAACAGCTCCTGAGTACCCCTCAGGTGAAAGACCAGGGGGCGTTGCGGGCCTCCACGAGCGGCCCGCAACGCCCCCTCTCCATGTGCGGTGCGTCATTTCCGTACGGTGCCGAAGCGGATGTCGTACGACGACTCCGGGTGCATCACGCGCAGCATCCGCTCGCCCTCGGCGGTGACCTCGTCCCGCGAGTCCCTGGCGAGCCGGTCGAAGGGCTCGATGACGAGGGCGTGGTCCTCCAGTCGCCACAGGCCCGCGAGGAAGCCGTCGACGAGGAGGGTGGGGTAGGCGATGTTGCCCTGCCAGGAGCGGCCCCGGTGCTGCGGCGGGACGACGCGGGTGCGGTCGGCGTGGGAGAGCAGCAGGTTGTCGAACTCGGGCAGGAAGCGCGGCGGGGCCGGGGTGTCCGGGTCGGGGCGGGGTGCGTCCGGGAGGTCGAACAGCTCGACACCGCCCTCGTCCTGGAAGGTGACGAGCCGGGGGCGGAGCCGTTCGAAGGCGTCCCGCAGGCGGGTCAGTCCGGCCCAGGTCTGCATGTCCTTCACCGAGGCCGGGCCGAAGGCGGCGAGGTAGCGCAGGACGACCGCGTCGGGGGTGGGGGCGGGTTCGGACGGGCGGCCGAGCCAGTGCTCGGCGGTGGTGAGACTGACCTGCCCGCTACGGCCCCACAGGCCGCGCGGGGTCACCTGCACCAGCGGCAGACGGCACCGGGCGGCGACCGCCAGGGCCTGCGGATCGGCGTCGGGCCACTCCTGGAGCAGGGCCTCGCGCAACTGCCTCATCGTGCGGGGCTCGGTCTCGACGAGGTCCCGGGCGAGACGGGCGAGCCGGTCCAGGTCGACACCGGCGAGTCCCTTGCGGAAGGTGACCAGCTCCCGGTCCCGGGCGGGCTGCACCAGCGGCCTCAGGGTGAGGCAGTCGTCCGCGGTGTGGGTGTGGATGGTGGAGCGCATCGTGACGATACGCACGACCTCGCGGTCGGCCATCGGCCTCGACAGCGCCTCAGGGCCGAAACCGTCGAGGCGGGCGGCGAGCGCGTAGTACGGGGGCTTGACGTTCTGCGCCTGGAGACCGACCAGATGCTCGACGGCCGCGACGGCGGACATCCGGGCGGGGCGCAGCAGCAGTTGCCGGTCGAGGGTGGCGCGGTTGAGGGCACGGGTCCCGAGGACGCTCCGCTGGGTGTTCGCCATGAGGGCACCGTAGCGGGGCTTGCGGACAGGTTCTGGCCGCGATGACCGCGCACGGGTGAACCGGTGGTAATCCGGGCGCGGCGGGGTAAAGGGAGTCGACCAGCCCCCGTCGAGAAGGAGCCGAGGATGACCGACGACGCCTACCTGTTCCTGCTTGACGACCCGTCCGCGTCCCTCGGCGTGGCGCCCGCCGCCGTCGGCGATCTCGCCTGCATGGAGACTCCCGCGGTACGCGCGTGGCTGGACGCGCAGGGCAGCACGCCGGCCTCCCCGCGGCTGCGCCTGCTGCCGCCGGAGGAGACGGCGGCGATCCCCGAGGGAGCGGAACGGCTGCCCGTCCCGCTGGGCGAGGAGGAACTGAGCCGGGTCCGCCATCTGAACGCACCGCAGTCGCTCGCCCGGGTCGAGGAGGAGCTCCTCGCCTTCCGCGACTGCGCGGACGGCCGCGACGGCCTGATCGCCCGCGCGCTCGCCGCCGGCGTGGCACCGCACCGCATCGTCGAACTGACCGGTGTGGATCCCTCGACGGTGACCGCGGCGGCGAGCCGCTGACGACGCTGCGGCGGCCCCGGTGCCGTCACGCGCCCGGTCCGGGGTCCGGCCGGACGGCCGAGGTGATGCCGGCGCGGGCCGCTTCCAGCTGGGCGGCGAAGGCGATGCCGAGGAAGAGCGCGACGGCGGTGAGGTTGGCCCACAGCAGCAGGGCGATGAAGGCGGTGAGCGGCCCGTACACGGCGCCGAAGGCACCGCTCTCCTCGACGTACAGCGCGAGCAGCCAGGTGGCCGACACCCACAGCAGGAGGTGCACGGCCGAGCCGAAGGCCAGCCAGGTGTAGCCGGGCTGGACGCGGCGGGGCGACCAGCGGAAGATCACGGCGGAGGCCACCCAGGCCAGCGCGAGCCCCACGGGGATGTCGAGCACACCCCACCACTGCGGCCCGCTGCCCTCCCAGCCGGCGGAGTCCGCCACCGCGTCGCCCACCGCCTCACCGGCGACGAGTACGACGAACCCCAGCACCAGGGGCAGACCGGCGGCGAGCGCGAGGACGATCCCCCGCGCGTACTTGCGCGGGAAGGGACGGTCACGCTCGATGCCGTAGATACGGTTGGCGCCGCGCTCGATCTGGCCCATGGCCGAGGCGAGGTTGAGCAACGCGAATCCCAGGCCGAGCCACAGGGCGAGCGTGCTCCAGACGTCGCCGTGGGCGGTGCGCCGGGTCCCCTCGAAGGCGTCCTCGACGATCTCGGCGCTGGCACCCGGCACGATCCGGCCGAGCGTGAGCTCGATGATCCGGCCCAGGCCCTCGGTGTGCACGGAGGTGGCCAGCCCGACGAGCGCCACGGTGCACGGAACCAGTCCGAGCACCACCTGGAAGGCGAGGGCCCGCGCGTTGCTGAAGCCGTCCGCGTAGCGGAACCGTGCGAAGGAGTCGGTCAGCAGCCGCAGCCCCCGTAGTGGCGCAGGGCGGTGAACGCCTCGTCTCCGGAGAGCTCGTCTCCGATCATGTCCCGGGTCTGGGGGACGTGGACGGCGGTACCCATGGCGTGGACGCTCCTTGTCGTACGGCTGGTCCCTGTCCGGTTGCCCCATGGTGACCCCACGACGCCGCAGCGACCGGTACCCGCCTTCGGGGGAATTCGGAGTCGGCTCCGCGGTCCGGCGGGCGGTGGGTGGTACGGGCATGAGATGGCCGCGTCTGTCGAACCGCCCGTCTCGCCGTCCGGACGTCCGGGCGGTGCGGAGCCGCGCGTGCCGGACTGGCTGCGGACCGCGGCCGCGTACGCCTGGCGGATCATCGCCGTCGGTATCGTCGTCCGCTTCGCCTTCTCCGTCCTGGGGCAGTTCCACCGGATCGCCGTCGCCGTCTTCCTCGGTCTCGTCATCGCCGCCGTGCTCCGCCCCGCTGCCGGGCTCCTGGCCCGGTTCATGCCCAGGCCGCTCGCGGTCGCCGTCGCGATCGTCGGCGGCATCGTCCTCGTCCTCGGGGCGCTGGCCCTGGTGGGTGAGACCGTGGCGGACCAGCGCCGCGGGCTGGAGCGGGAATTCGTGGCGGGGATCGACCGGATCGAGCGCCAGCTGGAGGAGCCGCCGTTCCGGCTTCCCGAGGACGCCTTCGCCGACCTCCAGTCCCGGATCGGCAAGCTTCTGTCGAGCCATCGCTCCACCCTCATCAGTACAGCGCTCAGCGGCGCGAGCCGGCTGCTGGAAGTGCTGACCGTGCTGGCTCTGGCCCTGTTCTGCGCGGTCTTCTTCACGCACTCCGGCGAGCGCCAGTGGCGGTGGCTGTGCGAGCAACTCCCCGACGGGGCACGGCGGCACGTCACGGTCGCGGGCCGGGCGGCCTGGCGGACCTTCACGGGCTACACGCACGGCATCCTGCTGGTGGCGGCGACCAACGCGGTCCTCGTGGGCATCGCCCTGTTCGCTCTCGGGGTGCCGCTCGCCATGCCGCTGGCCCTGCTGGAGTTCGTGGCCGCCTTCATCCCCTTGATCGGCTCGCCGATCGCCCTGGCGGTCGCGGCCGTCGTCGCGCTGGCGACGAAGGGGCCGCTCATCGCCCTGGTCGTGGTGGCCCTGATCGTGATCATCGGACAGATCGAGGGCCACCTCCTGCACCCCATCGTGATGAGCTGGGCCGTCCGGCTGCACCCGGTGGTGGTGGCCCTGGCGGTCGTCGGCGGAGCGGTGGCGGCGGGAGTGATCGGCGCCGTGGTGGCCGTACCGCTGGTGGCCGTGGTGTGGTCCGTGTACCAGGCGCTGCGCGGGTCCGGGGAGCAGGTCACGAAGCCGGCGTGAACGCCCGGCCGGGTCATGGAGACCGAGGCCACAGTCAGGGAGAGGGCAAGGTCACAGCCGTGCCCACTGCTGCTCTTTCGTTAACGTGGCCTAACATCCGAGCATGACGGTCCTGCCTGACGACGGGCTTGAGCTGGCCGGCGAGTTCCCTGATGTGCCCCATGAGCAGTGGCAGCGCCTAGTGGCGGGTGTGCTGCGCAAGTCGGGCAAGGACGTCGAGGGAGCCGAGGCCGAGGAAGCCCTGTCCACCGCCCTGGAGGACGGGTTGCGCACCCGGCCCCTCTACACCGCCCGTGACGCCGCGCCCGAGCCTGGTCTCCCCGGGTTCGCGCCCTTTGTGCGGGGCGGCCGTGCCGAGGGGAACACGGTCGGCGGCTGGGACGTACGGCAGCGGCACGCGGTGGCCGACAACGCCACGGTGCTCGCGGACCTGGAGAACGGTGTCACCTCCCTCTGGCTGACCGTGGGCGAGGACGGCGTTCCGGTGCCGTCCCTCGGCAAGGTCCTCGACGGCGTCTATCTCGACCTGGCACCCGTCGTCCTCGACGCGGGACGCGAGACCGAGCCCGCCGCACGGGAACTGCTGCGCCTGTACGAGGAGCGGAGCGTCGCCCGGGACGGGGCGCGCGGCAACCTGGGCGCGGACCCGCTCGGCCACGAGGCCCGTACCGGACAGAGCTACGGCATCGCGCCGGTGGCGGATCTCGCGCGGCTGTGCGCCGGAGAGTACCCGGGGCTGCGGGCCCTGACCGTGGACGCGCTGCCGTACCACGAGGCCGGCGGTTCGGCCGCCCAGGAGCTGGGCTGCTCGCTGGCCACGGCGGTGGCGTATCTCCGGGACCTGACCGAGGCGGGGCTGAGCGTCGAGCAGGCCTGCGCGCAAATGGAGTTCCGGTACGCGGCGACCGCCGACCAGTTCCTGACGATCGCCAAGCTGCGGGCCGCGCGCCGGCTCTGGGCGAGGGTCGCCGAGGCCTGCGGGGCCCCGCGCGCGGGGGCGCAGCTCCAGCATGTCGTCACCTCACCGGTGATGATGACGCGCCGCGACCCGTGGGTGAACATGCTGCGCACGACCATCGCGACGCTGGCCGCGGGGGCGGGCGGGGCCGACTCGGTCACCGTGCTGCCCTTCGACCACGCGCTCGGCCTGCCGGACGCGTTCGCCCGCCGTATCGCCCGCAACACCTCCACGATCCTCATCGAGGAGTCCCACCTGTCCCGGGTGATCGACCCGGCGGGCGGCTCCTGGTACGTGGAACGCCTCACCGACGAACTCGCCCAGGCGGGCTGGGAGTTCTTCCGGCGGATCGAACGACTCGGCGGCCAGGCGGCCGCCCTGCGCTCGGGCGACCTCGGCCGGGACCTCGCCGGCACCTGGGCGGCCCGCACCGGCAAGCTCGCCAAGCGGCGCGAACCCATCACCGGCGTCAGCGAGTTCCCCCACCTCGCCGAGAAGCCGGTCGTGCGCGAGCCGGCTCCCGCGCCGCGCTCCGGCGGGCTGCCGCGGGTGCGCCGCGACGAGGCGTACGAGGCGCTGCGCGCCCGCTCCGACGCCCACCTGGCGGCGACCGGCTCCCGGCCCCGGATCTTCCTGGCCGCGATCGGCCCGGCCGCGGCCCACACCGCACGCCTGACCTTCGCCTCGAACCTCTTCCAGGCGGGCGGCATCGAGCCCGTCGCGGAGGGCACCTTCGAGGAGAGCGGCGCGAGCGAGGCCGTGCTGTGCTCCAGTGACGCCCTGTACGAGGAGCGGGCCGAGGCGGTGGCCGGGCAGCTCAAGGCCGCGGGCGCCGCGCAGGTGTGCCTCGCCGGGCGCCCGGGGAACCACCCCGGTGTCGACTCGTACGTCTTCGCGGGCTGTGACGCCGTCGCCGTGCTGTCCGCCACCCTCGACCGCATGGGAGTGTCCTGATGGGAATCCCCGACTTCACCGGGATCGAACTGGGCACCCCGGCCGCCGACGGCGGGCCCGACGAGTGGCGTACGGCGGTCAAGAACGCGTCCGGCGGGGACGACCTGCTGTGGGAGACCCCGGAGGGCATCGCAGTCAAGCCGCTGTACACCGGCCGCGACTTGGAGGGCCTGGACTTCCTGGACACGCGCCCGGGGCAGGCGCCGTATCTGCGCGGCCCGTACCCGACGATGTACGTCAACCAGCCCTGGACGATCCGCCAGTACGCCGGTTTCTCCACGGCCCAGGAGTCGAACGCCTTCTACCGGCGCAACCTCGCGGCCGGGCAGAAGGGCCTGTCAGTTGCCTTCGATCTGCCCACGCACCGGGGGTACGACAGCGACCACCCGCGTGTGACCGGTGACGTCGGCATGGCGGGTGTGGCGATCGACTCGATCTACGACATGCGCCAGCTGTTCGACGGCATCCCGCTGGACAAGATGACCGTGTCGATGACGATGAACGGCGCCGTGCTGCCGGTGCTGGCGCTCTACATCGTGGCCGCCGAGGAACAGGGCGTACCGCCCGAGAAGCTGGCCGGGACCATCCAGAACGACATCCTCAAGGAGTTCATGGTCCGCAACACCTACATCTATCCGCCGAAGCCGTCGATGCGGATCATCTCCGACATCTTCGCCTTCACCTCGCAGCGGATGCCGCGCTACAACTCCATCTCCATCTCCGGCTACCACATCCAGGAGGCGGGCGCGACGGCCGACCTGGAGCTGGCGTACACGCTCGCGGACGGCGTGGAGTACATCAGGGCGGGCCGTGAAGCGGGCCTGGACGTGGACGCGTTCGCGCCCCGGCTGTCGTTCTTCTGGGCGATCGGCATGAACTTCTTCATGGAGGTCGCCAAGCTGCGCGCGGCGCGCCTGCTGTGGGCGAAGCTGGTGAAGCAGTTCGATCCGCAGAACGCCAAGTCCCTTTCCCTGCGCACCCATTCGCAGACCTCGGGCTGGTCGCTGACCGCGCAGGACGTGTTCAACAACGTCACCCGCACCTGCGTCGAGGCCATGGCGGCGACCCAGGGGCACACGCAGTCACTGCACACCAACGCCCTCGACGAGGCCCTCGCACTGCCCACCGACTTCTCGGCGCGCATCGCCCGCAACACGCAGTTGCTGCTCCAGCAGGAGTCCGGCACGACCCGGGTCATCGACCCGTGGGGCGGCAGCGCGTACGTGGAGAAGCTGACGTACGACCTCGCGCGTCGCGCCTGGCAGCACATCCAGGAGGTCGAGGCCGCGGGCGGCATGGCCAAGGCCATCGACGCGGGCATTCCCAAGCTGCGCATCGAGGAGGCCGCGGCCCGCACCCAGGCCCGGATCGACTCCGGTCGCCAGCCGGTCATCGGCGTCAACAAGTACCGGGTCGACAGCGACGAGCAGATCGAGGTGCTCAAGGTCGACAACTCCTCGGTGCGGGCCCAGCAGGTCGAGAAGCTGCGGCGGCTGCGCGAGGAGCGGGACGAGAGCGCCTGCCGGGACGCGCTGGACGCGCTGACCCGTGCCGCGGGAGGCGAGGGCAACCTGCTGGAGCTGGCGGTGAACGCGGCCCGTGCCAAGGCCACCGTGGGGGAGATCTCCGACGCCCTGGAGAAGGTGTACGGGCGGCACGCGAGCCAGATCCGTACCATCACCGGCGTGTACCGCAACGAAGCCGGAGAGTCGCCGTCCGTGGACCGCACCCGCACCCTCGTGTCCGACTTCGAGGAGGCCGAGGGCCGCCGTCCGCGCATCCTGGTCGCCAAGATGGGCCAGGACGGCCACGACCGCGGCCAGAAGGTGATCGCGACCGCGTTCGCCGACCTCGGCTTCGACGTGGACGTCGGCCCGCTGTTCCAGACCCCCGCCGAGGTGGCCCGGCAGGCCGTCGAGGCCGATGTGCACATCGTCGGGGTCTCGTCACTGGCGGCCGGTCACCTCACCCTCGTGCCGGCGCTGCGCGAGGCGCTCGCCGAGGAGGGACGCGAGGACATCATGATCGTGGTCGGCGGGGTGATCCCGCCGCAGGACGTGCCCACGCTGCTGGAGATGGGCGCGGCGGCCGTCTTCCCGCCGGGGACGGTGATCCCGGACGCGGCGTACGACCTGGTGAAGGGGCTGGCTACCGACCTCGGGCACGAGCTGTGATCGATGTCGACGCCTATGTGAAGGGCGTACTCGACGGGAAGCGGGCGATCGTCGCCCGCGCCATCACACTCGTCGAGTCGACCCGGCCCCAGCACCGGGCGCTGGCCCAGGAGCTGCTGACCGAGCTGCTGCCGCACAGCGGGCGGGCCCGGCGGATCGGCGTCAGCGGGGTGCCGGGCGTGGGCAAGTCGACGTTCATCGACGCGTTCGGCACGCAGCTGACCTCGCTCGGGCACCGGGTGGCGGTGCTGGCCGTCGACCCGTCCTCCACCCGCACGGGCGGCTCGATCCTCGGCGACAAGACCCGGATGGAACGCCTGGCCGTGGACCCGGCGGCGTTCGTCCGCCCCTCCCCCACCGCGGGCACGCTGGGCGGGGTCGCCAAGGCCACCCGCGAGTCGATCGTGGTGATGGAGGCGGCCGGCTACGACGTGATCCTGGTGGAGACGGTCGGCGTCGGCCAGTCCGAGACCGCGGTCGCGAACATGGTCGACTCCTTCCTGCTCCTCACCCTCGCCCGCACCGGCGATCAGCTCCAGGGCATCAAGAAGGGCGTCCTGGAGCTGGCCGATGTGATCGCCGTCAACAAGGCGGACGGCCCGCACGAGCGCGACGCCCGGACCGCCGCGCGTGAGCTGGCGGGCGCGCTGCGCCTGATGCACGGCAAGGACGCGGCCTGGACACCGCCCGTGCTGAGCTGCAGCGCCCGCGAATCGGCCGGTCTGGACACCGTGTGGGAGCGCCTGGAGCAGCACCGCACCCTGCTGGACTCGACCGGCCGCCTCACCGCCAAGCGCCGTGACCAGCAGGTCGACTGGACCTGGACCATGGTCCGCGACGAGCTCCTCGGGCGCCTGAAGGCCGACCCGGCGGTACGGGCACTGGCGCCCGCCCTCGAACAGCGGGTCAGGGACGGCGAGCTGACGCCGACCTTGGCCGCCGAGCGGATTCTCGGGGCGCTCGGGGGCTCCGAGCAGGACGTTCTCTGAGCTGATTCCTGGCTGATTCCGGCCGGAGCGGGGCGATCCTTGGACCCCCCGGCCGGAATCCATGCACCCCACTTGCATGATTATGCGTGATGATACATACTCTTCCTATGTCCAAGGTCCTCACCTCCCTGCCCGCCGGCGAGCGCGTCGGCATCGCCTTCTCGGGCGGTCTCGACACGTCCGTCGCGGTCGCGTGGATGCGCGACAAGGGTGCCGTCCCGTGCACCTACACCGCCGACATCGGCCAGTACGACGAGCCCGACATCGCGTCGGTGCCCGGCCGCGCCAAGACCTACGGTGCCGAGATCGCGCGTCTGGTCGACTGCCGTGCCGCGCTGGTCGAGGAGGGCCTGGCCGCGCTGACCTGCGGCGCGTTCCACATCCGCTCGGGCGGGCGGGCGTACTTCAACACCACGCCGCTCGGCCGTGCCGTCACCGGCACGCTCCTGGTTCGGGCCATGCTCGAGGACAACGTCCAGATCTGGGGCGACGGCTCGACCTTCAAGGGCAACGACATCGAGCGGTTCTACCGCTACGGCCTGCTCGCCAACCCGCACCTCAGGATCTACAAGCCCTGGCTGGACGCGAACTTCGTGACCGAGCTCGGCGGCCGCAAGGAGATGTCGGAGTGGCTGCTCGCCCACGGGCTGCCCTACCGGGACTCGACGGAGAAGGCGTACTCCACCGACGCCAACATCTGGGGCGCCACCCACGAGGCCAAGACCCTGGAGCACCTGGACACCGGCGTCGAGACCGTCGAGCCCATCATGGGCGTCCGGTTCTGGGACCCCGAGGTCGAGATCGCCACCGAGGACGTGACGATCGGCTTCGACCAGGGCCGCCCGGTGACGATCAACGGCAAGGAGTTCGCCTCCCCCGTCGACCTGGTCATGGAGGCCAACGCCATCGGCGGCCGGCACGGCCTGGGCATGTCGGACCAGATCGAGAACCGGATCATCGAGGCCAAGAGCCGCGGCATCTACGAGGCGCCCGGCATGGCCCTGCTGTACACCGCCTACGAGCGGCTGGTCAACGCGATCCACAACGAGGACACCCTCGCCCAGTACCACGCCGAGGGACGGCGGCTCGGCCGGCTGATGTACGAGGGCCGCTGGCTGGACCCGCAGGCGCTGATGATCCGCGAGTCGCTGCAGCGCTGGGTGGGCGCGGCCGTCACCGGCGAGGTGACGCTGCGGCTGCGGCGCGGTGAGGACTACTCGATCCTCGACACGACCGGCCCGGCGTTCAGCTACCACCCGGACAAGCTGTCCATGGAGCGCACCGAGGACTCGGCGTTCGGCCCGGTGGACCGGATCGGCCAGCTCACCATGCGCAACCTCGACATCGCCGACTCGCGTGCCAAGCTGGAGCAGTACGCCGGCATCGGCCTGATCGGCACCGGCAGCCCCACGATCGGCGCCTCGCAGGCGGCCGCGACCGGCCTCATCGGCACCATGCCGGAGCTGCCCGAGGGCGGCGCCGAGGCCATCGCCTCCCGCGGCGAGGTCTCCGAGGAGGACGCGTGGCTGGACCGCGCGGCGATGGAGTCCGGCACGGACTGACCAGCCCGGCAGCACCGGAGGGCCGGCTCGACACCGTTGGTGTCGAGCCGGCTCTTCTCATGTACGCCCTCTTCTTTCATTACGCCCTTTTCGTTCTCGCCGATCGGCCGAACGGCCGAGGGCGTCTGCCGCCGTGCTCCTGGGGATCTGGCCGAACGGCCGAGGCGCGTGCCCGCACCCCCCAACGAGAGTGGAGCCACTTCCTCTACTGGACCCTGACCCGAACCAGGAGTACGAGATGCAGCGCGGTTTCCTCGTCGGTGCCGTCGGTGGTGTGGCCGCCGTGGCCGCCGTGGGCGGTCTCATCACCTGGCAGCTGGCCTCGAAGGACGTTCAGCACACCACGATCGACACCGTCCCCCGCACGTTCTACGTGAAGGTGGACGGCCGCCCGGCGGTGGAGCGGACCATCCTCGAGGCCCGTATCGACGGCTGGTACCACCCGCTGCCGTGGGTCGGCAAGGACGTCCACGACGTGTCCTGCCCGGTCCATCTGAAGGCGGTCGCCGGTGCGACCGAGACGTGCACGGCACGGGCCGACGGCGCGCGGGTCTCGATTCCCGTGCGCGTGATCAAGGTGGAGGGAGATCCCGCGACACCGCGGGTCACCTGGAAGTTCGAGCGCTGAACCGTTTCGCTGACACCCCACCCGGGAGCACATCGCGTCATGAGCACCGTCCTGGCCGGTCACGGCCTCATCAAGAAGTACGGCCCCACCACCGCACTGGCCGGCGTGGACGTCGAGGTCGCCGAGCGCGACTCGCTGGCCATCATGGGCCCGTCCGGCTCGGGCAAGTCCACCCTCCTGCACACCCTGGCCGGGATCATCAGGCCCGACGAGGGTCAGGTCCTCCTGCGTGGCGAGCGCTTCGACACCTTCGGCGAGAACAGGCTGAGCGCGCTGCGCCGGAAGCGTTTCGGGTTCGTCTTCCAGTTCGGCCAGTTGCTGCCGGAGCTGCCCGCCGAGGAGAACGTCGCCCTGCCGCTGATGCTGGAGGGCGTCCCACGCCGGCAGGCCGTCTCCCGCGCCCGCCGCTGGTTCGCGCCGCTCGGCCTGGACGGCCTGGAGAAGCGCCGCCCCGGACAGCTCTCCGGCGGCCAGGCCCAGCGCGTCGCCATCGCCCGCGCACTGGTGAGCGAACCGGACGTCGTCTTCGCCGACGAACCCACCGGCGCCCTGGACCAGAACACCAGCGAGGGGGTCGTGCGGCTCCTCACCTCCGTCACCCGCGAGCAGGGCGCCGCCCTCGTCATGGTCACCCATGACGCCGACGTCGCCGCCCACTGCGCCCGGATCCTCCAGGTCCGCGACGGCCGGATCAGCGGCCATCACCAGTACACGGTCGCCTGACCCCGAGCGCACGCCACCGGAGACCTCGATGCCTTCCCCTGTCCTGCCCCTGACCTGGCACCTCGCCCGCTCTTCCGGCCGCCGCGGCCTGCAGAGCCAGGTGCTCGCCGCCTCGGCCGCCGCCGTCGGCGCCTTCGTGCTGCTGGTGATGATCGCCGCCTGCCTCGGCTCCGGCACCCGTGCCGACCGCACCGCCTGGCGCGTCCCCGAGGCGGCTCCCGCCCGGTCGGCGACCGCCGTCCAGGCCATGACTACGACCTACGTACGCCACCGGCCGGTCACCGTCGTCAGCCTCGCCCAGCTCCCGGACCGGGGCCCCACCCCCGCGCCGCCGGGTCTGCGGGCGTTCCCGAAGAAGGGCGAGATGTACGTCTCCCCCGCCCTGGCCGAGCTGATCCGCGAACTGCCCGCGCGGCAGCTCGCCGACCGTTTCCCGAAACCGGCGTCGTACGGCGCGATCGGCGCCGCCGGACTCGCCTCCCCGGACGAACTGCTCGCCGTCGTCGGACGCGCACCCGGCGACCAGGCTGTCTCCAAGTCGGCGGAGGGCGGCGGCTGGTACGACGACGGGCAGACGGCCCGCGCCCGGATCACCGGGTTCACCGGATCCCAGCCGAGCCTGTTCACCGGTGCCGACCGGCAGACGGCGCTGCTCGGCGCGGTACTGCTGGTGGTGCCCGTGGTAGTACTGGCCGCCGCGGCCGGACGGCTCGGGGCGGCCCGGCGCGAACAGCGGCTCGCCGCGCTGCGGCTGGCCGGGGCCACCCCGCGCCAGATCCTCGCGATGACCGCCGCCGAGGCGGCGGCCGTGGGCGCCGCCGGTGCCCTCGCGGGCGCCCTCGCGTACACGGCGCTGCTGCCCGCGCTCGCCGGGGTCCCCTACGGTGTCGGCACCTGGTACACCGGCGATCTGTGGGTCGGTCTGCCGTGGCTCGTGGCGGTGGTCCTGGGGGTCACCGTCCTCCTCACGGTCAGCGCGGTGACGATGCTGCGCCAGGTGGCCACCTCACCCCTCGGCGTGGCCCAGCAGGCCAACCCGCGCCGCACCCGCATGATCCGGCTCGTCCTGTTCGCCGCGGCTCTGGTCTACATCGTGCAGAGCACAGGCGGCCACCTCACGAACAGCCGGATGATCGTGCTGCTGGCTCTCTTCTACGGGGCGTTCTGGCTGTTCGGTCCGTGGGTCGTGGACCGGCTGGGGCGGATCGCGGGCCGCTTCGCCCGCCGCCCGGCCACGCTGCTGGCCGCCCGCCGGCTCAGCGACGACCCGCGCGGCGCCTGGCGCACCGTCAGCGGTCTGGTCCTGGCGGGCTTCGTCGCCGGGTTCTTCTCCGTGAGTCAGCTGGACATCGGCTTCCCCGAGCACCCCGACCAGGTCGCGGTGCTGAGCGACGGCGGCGCCGACGCCCGGCACACGGCGGCCGAGGCCCGTGCGCTGCTGGACCGGGCGGGCGTCGAGGCGACCGTCAGCACGGTGGACGACGGCGGCTTCGACACCGTGCTGCTCGGTAACACCGGCGTGGTCGCGAGGGTCTCGGGCGGGCCCGAGCGGATCGACGCGGCCGTCACCGCCCTGACACCCGCCGGGCAGGGTCGCTTTCCGGTCTCGCAGGACTATGTGTCCGCCCCGGACGAGACCATCACCGACCGCGTCTCCACGGTCAGCACCGCCACACTGCTCCTGAGCTTCCTCGTCGCGACGGCCTCCGCGGGACTGACCGCCGCCGCCGGTGTCCTGGACCGGCGCCGCGTCTACGGACTGCTGCGACTGTCCGGCACCTCGCTGAGGGTGCTGGACAGGGCCCGGGTCCGTGAGACGGTCCTGCCCCTGGTCGTCCTGGCCGGAGGCACCACCGCGATGGGCGTCTTCGGCGGCTACCAGCTCAACAAGACGGCCGGGGGCACCGTCAACAGCTCCGGCGCGCTGCAGCTCGCCCTCTGCGTGACCGTCGGCGCGCTGGCGATGCTCGCCGCGATCGGGGGCAGCAGGCCACTGCTGCGCAGGGTGACGGCGAACCCGGTGCAGACGGCGGACTGACGCGGCGAGAAGCCACGGCCTGCCTGGGGCGTGACTTCCACACGCCCCACCTGTGCCCCCCGCGCCACCCCGGCAGTGGCCTTCACCTCCACACCCCCGTGTCAGCCTGTGACCGATCGGTCACACAGCGACAGGAGGAAGTCTCATGAGCATCAAGCACGCCGGCGTGACGACCACAGCCCTACTCACGCTGCTGGGAACTCTGTTCTCCGCGACGGCGACCGCCGCGGCGCCGCCCCAGGGGGACTTCACGGCCACAGGCGTGAAGATTCACAGCGGCTACAGCACCACATCCTCCGTGCGGGGGCACGGCAACCCCGGCGACGGCTACACGCAGCTGGGCGGGCAGGCCAACGTGGAGAGCGTGCCGTGCCCGGACGGCTCGGTGAAGGACCACTGGACGTACGTCCACAACAACCGGACCAGGGTCGAGGGCTATGTCTCCGACTGCTTCATCAGGGAGCACTGACCCTGACGGGCGGGGGCGCCGGGCACGCCCTCGGGCGCCCTGGCACGCGTCGGGGACACCGTCCCCGCTCTCAGCGGCAACGGTGTCCCCGACGACTGAGCACGGCTCAGCGCGACGTGCCGGCCATCTCCGGGACCGGCGCGTCGAGGGCGTCCAGGCCGCGCAGGATGTCCTCCACCCGCTGCTTGGCGTCTCCGAAGAGCATCTGCGTGTTCTCCCGGAAGAACAGCGGGTTCTGCACACCGGCGTACCCGGCGGCCATGGACCGCTTGAAGACGACCACGTTGGCCGCCTCCCAGACGTGCAGCACCGGCATTCCGGCGATGGGGCTGGCCGGGTTGTCGGTGGCGGCCGGGTTGACGGTGTCGTTGGCGCCGATGACCAGGACGACCGAGGTGGCGGCGAAGTCGTCGTTGATCTCGTCCATCTCGAGGACGACGTCGTAGGGCACGTTGGCCTCGGCGAGCAGCACGTTCATGTGCCCGGGCAGCCGGCCGGCGACCGGGTGGATGCCGAAGCGCACCTCGACGCCCCGCTCGCGCAGCTTGCGCGCCAGCTCGGCGACCGGGTACTGGGCCTGGGCGACCGCCATGCCGTAGCCCGGGGTGATGATCACCGAGGTGGCGTCGCGGAGCAGCTCCGCGGTCTCCTCGGCGTTGATCTCCCGGTGTTCGCCCTGCTCGCCGTCGTCGGCGGCCGCCGCCGGGGTGCCGAAGCCGCCCGCGATCACCGAGATGAAGGAGCGGTTCATCGCCTTGCACATGATGTACGACAGGTAGGCACCGGAGGAGCCGACCAGCGCGCCGGTGACGATCAGCAGGTTGTTGGCGAGCAGGAAGCCCGAGGCCGCCGCGGCCCAGCCGGAGTAGCTGTTGAGCATGGAGACGACCACCGGCATGTCACCGCCGCCGATGGAGGCGACCAGGTGCGCCCCGAGGGCGAGCGCGACCACGGTGACGGCGATGAGCAGGCCGATGTTCGGCCGGGCCACGAACGCGACGGTGAGCGCGACGAAGGCGACCAGGGCACCCACGTTGAGGATGTGCTTGCCGGGCAGCGTCAGCGGGTTCGACTTGATCCGCGCGGACAGCTTCAGATACGCGACGACCGAACCGGTGAAGGTGACGGCGCCGATGAACACCCCGATGAACACCTCGGCGTGATGGATGCCGAGCAGCGAACCGCTGAGCCCGGGATCGACGTCGAGGTAGCCGTTCCAGCCGACGAACGTGGCGGCGAGGCCGACGAGGCTGTGCATGATGGCGATCAGCTCCGGCATGCCGGTCATCTCGACGACCCGGGCGCGCCACAGTCCGATGCCCGCGCCGACGGCCGTGGCGACGGCGATCAGCACGAGGCCGGTGGCGGTGATGCTCCGGGAGGCCAGGCCGACGGTGGCGGCCAGGGCGATGACCATGCCCGCGATGCCCCAGACGACTCCCGAGCGGGAGGTCCGGTGCTGCGAGAGGCCGGCCAGGCTGAGGATGAACAGCAGCGCGGCGACGACGTAGGCGGCCTCTGCGGCCGTGACTGTGGTCATCCGTGATCAGCCCTTCGAGAACATGCCGAGCATGCGGCGCGTGACGGCGAATCCGCCGAAGATGTTGATGCTCGCCAGCAGGATCGCGGCGAACGACAGCACGGTGACAGCCGTGTGCCCCTGCCCGATCTGCAGCAGCGCGCCGACCACGACGATCCCGGAGATGGCGTTGGTGACCGACATCAGTGGGGTGTGCAGCGCGTGGTGCACATGGCCGATGACGTAGAAACCGATGACGATCGCCAGGACGAACACCGTGAAGTGGCCGATGAGTTCACTCGGCGAGAAGGCGGTCACCAGGAAGAGGGCCAGCGCTCCGGCACCGACGAGGGCGTAGGGCGCCCACGCCGGCCGGGCGGGCTTCGCCGGGGTTTCCGAGGGCACGGCCACGGGTTCCGGGGCCCCTGCCGGGGCGGGCGCGGCGGACACCTGGACCGGCGGCGGGGGCCAGGTCTTCTCGCCCTCGCGGACCACGGTCATCGACCGCTGCACCACGTCGTCGAAGTCGAGGACGAGTTGACCGTCCTTGCCGGGAGTCAGCAGCTTCATCAGGTTGACGATGTTGGTGCCGTACAGCTGCGAGGCCTGGGCGGGGAGCCTGCCGGGCAGGTCGGTGTAGCCGATGATCGTCACGTCGTTGTCGGTGACGACGGCCTTGCCCGCGACCGTGCCCTCGACGTTGCCGCCCTGGGCCGCGGCCATGTCGACGATGACGCTGCCGGGCTTCATGCGCGCGACGTCCTCGGCGGTGACGAGCCGGGGCGCCGGGCGGCCCGGGATGAGCGCGGTGGTGATGATGATGTCGACGTCGGCGGCCTGCTCGGCGTACAGCCGCGCGGCGAGCTGGTTGTAGTCGTCGGAGGTGGCCTTGGCGTAGCCGTCGGTGCTCACCTCCTGCTCGGCACTGACCGACAGGAACTCGCCGCCCAGCGAGCGGACCTGCTCGGCGACCTCGGGCCGGGGGTCGGTGGCGCGGACCACGGCGCCGAGGCTGCGGGCCGCACCGACCGCCGCGAGTCCGGCCACACCGGCTCCGGCCACCAGCACCTTGGCGGGCGGCACCTTGCCGGCGGCGGTCACCTGGCCGGTGAAGAAGCGTCCGAAGGCGTGCGCGGCCTCGACCACGGCCCGGTATCCGGCGATGTTCGCCATCGAGCTGAGCACGTCCAGGGACTGGGCGCGCGAGATGCGCGGCACGGCGTCCATGGCGAGCACCGTGATCGGCCGCCGCGTCAGCTCCTCGACCAGCTCGGGGTTGAGCGCGGGACTGATGAGCGCGATCAGGGTCGCCCCGTCGCGCAGCCGGCCGATCTCCTCGCTCGAAGGGCCGTTGACCTTCAGTACGATCTCCGCCGACCACGGGTCGCCGAGGCGGGCTCCCGCCTCCTCGTAGGCCGTGTCGGAGAAGCGGGACGAGGCTCCCGCTCCCGGTTCGACCACCACGTCGTATCCGAGCGCGACAAGTCTCCCCACGGTGGCCGGCGTCGCCGCCACCCTGGTCTCGCCCGCAGTGGACTCGGCGGGTACGCCGATCCGCTGGGGTTCCGGTTCCGCTGGGACCATCGTGTGCCTCTCATGTCGTTCGAGTGCCGTTCCTCCTTGGTGCCCGCATCCTGCACGTTCGACGCGGCAACTGTGGCGGACCGTGGTCACATGGCCGAGGAGGTCGTCCTCACACCGCCCAGGGGTTGCCGTGGGACGCGTTAGGGGGTATCGGTGTGGCGCGCGGGACCGAAGTGGTCTTGTGATGCGACATGAAAGGGCCGGGCGCAGACTGAGTGCGTGAGCAGCACGCGCCCGGGGCGTGGCGAGACCTCGACCCCCACCCGATCGGCGCCGCAGCAGCAGACTGTGGCACTGGCGGCCATGATGTTCGCCGTCGCCATGACCTTCATCGACCAGACCATCGTGTCGATCGCTGCTCCGGACATCGTCCGCGAGCTGAACCTGTCGTCCTCCGGCATGCAGTGGGTGGTGAACGCCTACCTGCTGGCCCTCGCGGCGTTCTTCGCCCTCGGCGGGCGCCTCGCGGACCTCTACGGACCACGCCGGGTCGTGGTGATCGGCACTTTGGTGTTCGTCGTGTCGTCGGTACTGTGCGGCTGTGTCCCCGAGGGCAGCGCGGCGCAGACCTGGCTGATCGTGTTCCGCGCCACCCAGGGGTTCGGGGCGGCACTGCTCTTCCCGGCGGCTCTGGCCGTGGTGGTGGCGGTGTTCCCGGTCGAGAGACGCGGCCGCGCCCTCGCCCTGTTCTTCGGCGTCTCCGGCGCGCTGACCGCGCTCGGCCCGCTGCTGGGCGGCTGGCTCACGAACTGGACCTGGCGCGCCGTCTTCTGGGTCAACGTCCCCGTGGCGATCGTGGCGCTGGCCCTCACCGCGCTGGCGCACATCTCCGACCGGCGGCGGTCGGGCACCCTGGACGTCCGTGGCGCCGCCCTGATCGCGGTCGGCATGGGGCTGAGCGTCCTCGGCTTCCAGCAGGCCTGGTCCTGGGGCTGGGACAGCTGGGCGACCTGGCTCTGCATCGCGGGCGGCCTCGCGGTCCTCTACGGCTTCGTCCGGTTCGAGCGCGACGTGGAGCATCCGCTGATCGACCTGCGGGTCTTCCGTGACAGGGCGTTCGCCATGGACGCGGCGGTGCTGTTCTTCTCGATGCTCGCCTTCGTGCCGTTGTTCTTCTTCACCTCGGTCTACGCCCAGGTGTCCCTGAGCGCCTCGCCGAACCAGGCGGCCCTGTTCCTGCTGTACTTCTTCGTGGGCTTCGCGATCGCCTCGCAGTGGGGCGGCCGGATCCTCGACAAGAAGGGCGCGCGCCCGGCCCTGAAGCTGGGCACGGTGGTGGGCTGCGTCGGGTTCGCCCTGTGGGCGAACAAGCTCACCGACCTGTCCATGCACGACCAGTGGCCGTACGCGGCCCTCGCCGGGGCCGGCATCGGCTTCATCCTCGCCCCTGCCTCCACGGACGCCGTCAACCGGTCCATCGGCGCCTCGTACGGCGAGGTCACCGGCATCACCCAGACCGTGCGCAACTACGCGGCGAGCGTGGGCCTGGCCGTCTACGGCACGATCCTGACGCACGTCACGACCGACAAGGTGGTGCAGACCCTGCAGTCCCGGGGCATGTCCACGGACGACGCGAACACCGTGGCCCGCGACATCACCGAGTCGATCACGGGCAGCGGCGACTCCCAGCCTCCCTCCGGCACGGGCCCCGCCGCCGAGGCCACCCGGGACGCGATGGGCGCCATCCGCATGGACTTCGCCGAGGCGAACCAGTGGGTGTTCTACGGCATGGCCATCGCCCTGGGCATCGGCTACCTGTGCGCCCTGCGCCACCCGGGCGGGCGGCCGGCCTCGAACGCGGCGGTGGAGGAACCGGTCCGGCAGACCCCCTGAGAGATCGTCAGGTGAAGAGGTCGGTCGTACGCGCCTGGATCTCCTCGGGCGTCAGCTCCTCGATCGGCTGGGAGATCATCCAGAGGTGGCCGAACGGGTCGGCGAGACGGCCGCCGCGCTGCCCGTAGTGCTGGTCGGCGACGGGGTACACCACCGTCGCGCCGCCCCGCAGCATGGCCTCGGCGACGGCGTCGGCGTCGGACACGTCGAGCGCCATGATCACCGGGGTGCCGCCGAGTGAGGTCGGTGCGGGGTCGCCGTCGTCGGCGTCCTTGACGGCGATCACCGCGTCACCGAGACGCAGCATGGCGTGCACGATCTTCCCCTGGGGGTCGGTGTACCGCTCGATCTCCTCGGCGCCGAGCGCGGTCCGGTAGAAGTCGATCGCCCGGGGGCCGTCGGAGACCACGAGCCGGGCGTAGAGCCGGGTGACGGTGGTGGCGTCGGGTGGGGCTTCGTGTGAGGTGCCGGGTGTGTTCGTCATGCCTTCACGATCGCGGGTCCGGGAGGGCCGTGGATTGTAGAAACGGCCGTCCGGGCGAGGCCGTCACCCGCCGAGCGGAACGTGGTTGCGCTCCAGTGGCGAGCGCGGTGCGTACGCGGTCGGGGTGATCCCCGCGAGCGAGCGGAACTCATGGATCAGATGCCTGGTCGTGGTAGCCGCAGTCCGCGAGGTTGAGGCGGTGCTGTGGCTCACCGTTTCAAGCAGCTCTCCTACGAACCTGGACCGAGCCGTTGACGGAGGTACGGGCCCCCCTTATCTTCTGACCGGATTCATGGCCGGATTCACGAACTGCGTTCGACATCACGGACAGAAGAACCGACAGAGGCGGCTCGTATGCTCCGGATCTCCCCTGCGGCCACGCGCCGCAGCCCCCTGCTCGTCTGCGTGCTCGCCCTGCTCCTCGCCCTCGTGGCGGCGACCGGCCCGCAGGCGGCCGCGGCGGAGCCGGCCGCGGCCGAGGGGCGGCCCTACACCAACCCGCTCAAGTCGGCCAAGGGCGCCGACCCCTGGCTGACGTATCACGACGGCGACTACTACCTGATCACCACGACGTTCACCGGCATCCTCGCGATGCGGAAGTCGCCGACCCTGGCCGGACTCGCCACCGCGCCGAGCGTCCAGGTGTGGTCGGACACCACCGCGACCCGCGACACCAACATCTGGGCGCCGGAGATCCACTTCCTGAACGGCCGCTGGTACCTGTACTACTCCGCCGGACGGAGCGGTGTGGCCTGCTGCGACTCGCAGCGCACCCACGTCCTGGAGAGCGCCGGTTCCGACCCGATGGGCCCGTACACCTACAAGGGGTCGCTGACCGGCTCGAACCTCACGCCGGGCGGCTGGCTGATCGACGCGAGCGTGCTCCAGGCGAACGGCCGGCTGTACCTCGTCGGCAGCGGCTTCGTGAACGGCGGTACGCAGAGCCTCGTCATCGCGCCGATGAGCAATCCGTACACCCTCGCGAGCAGCACCTTCACCGTCATCTCCAGCCCGACGCTGAGCTGGGAGCGGTCGGGCTCCCCCGTCAACGAGGCGCCCGAGCCGCTCTACCGGAACGGCCGCACCTTCCTGACGTACAGCGCGAGTTCGTGCCGGACGGCCGACTACAAGCTGGGGCTGCTGGAGCTCACCGGCACCGACCCGCTCGCCCCGGCGTCCTGGACCAAGAAGCAGACCCCGGTCCTCCAGCGCGATGACGCGGCCGGTGTGTACGGCCCCGGGCACAACGGGTTCTTCACCTCGCCCGACGGCACCGAGAACTGGATCGTCTACCACGCCAACTCCTCGGCGAACGGCGGCTGCGGCAACGCCCGCACCACCCGCGCCCAGAAGTTCACCTGGAACGCCGACGGCACCCCCGACTTCGGCGCACCGGTCGCCCTCGGCGCCGCGCGCCCCGGCCCGTCCGGCGAATCGGCGGCGACCCCGACGTCGTACACCCTCGTCAACCGCAACAGCGGCAAGTGCCTGGATGTCGCGGGCGGCAGCAGCGCGGACGGCACCAACGTCTTCCAGTGGAGCTGCACCGGCGGCGACAATCAGAAGTGGAAGGTCGAGGACCTGGGTGACGACACCAGCCGGCTGGTCAGCGCGGCCACCGGCAAGGTGCTGGACACCGCGGAGTGCTCCGCCGCCGACGGCGCCGACATCCGGCAGTGGTCCTGGCTGAACAACAAGTGCCAGCGCTACCGCCTCGTCTTCACCGCGAGCGGCGACCACGTCCGAATCGTCAACGAGGCCACCGGCAAGGTCGCCGACGTGGCCGGCTGCTCCACCTCGAACGGCGCCGACGTACGGCAGTGGACGTGGCTGAACAACGACTGCCAGCAGTGGCGCCTCGTCCCCACGATCTGACGTGAACCGGAGAACTCCCTTGAGACGCACTGCCGTTCGCCTGGCGGTGGCGATACTGCTCGCCCTCGCGGCCTGCCTCGTCGCACCGGGCTCCCCCGCCCAGGCCGCCGTCCCCGGCTCCCCCGCCGTGACCTACACCAACCCGATCGCGGAGAAGCGGGCCGACCCGCACATCTTCAAACACACCGACGGCTACTACTACTTCACCGCGACCGTCCCCGAGTACGACCGCATCGTGCTGCGCCGGGCGACCACCGTCCAGGGGCTGAAGTCGGCCCCCGAGACGACCATCTGGACCAAGCACGCCAGTGGTGTGATGGGGGCCCACATCTGGGCGCCGGAGATCCACTTCATCGACGGCAAGTGGTACGTGTACTTCGCGGCGGGCGCCACCAACGACGTGTGGGCGATCCGGATGTACGTCCTGGAGGGCACGGGCGCCAACCCGCTCACCGCGGCCTGGACCGAGAAGGGGCAGATCAGGACCCAGTGGGAGAGCTTCTCCTTGGACGCCACCACCTTCGTCGTGAACGGCGTGCGCTACCTGGCCTGGGCACAGCGCGACCCGTCCGTGAACAACAACACCGACGTCTACCTGGCGAGGATGGCCAACCCCTGGACGATCACCGGCACTCCGGTGATGCTGTCGCGGCCCACCTACTCCTGGGAGACCGTCGGCTACAAGGTCAACGAGGGTCCGGCGGTCATCCAGCGCGGCGGCAAGGTGTTCATGACGTACTCCGCCAGCGCCACCGACAGCAACTACTGCCTGGGCATGCTCACCGCCTCCGCGGGCGCGAACCTGCTCAGCCAGGCGTCCTGGAGCAAGAGCCCCACGCCGGTGTTCGCGAGCAGCGCCGCGACCAGTCAGTACGGCCCGGGCCACAACTCGTTCACCGTCTCCGAGGACGGCAAGAGTGACGTCCTCGTCTACCACGACCGAAGCTACAAGGACATCAGCGGCGACCCGCTGAACGACCCCAACCGCCGCACCCGCGTGCAGAAGGTGTACTGGAAGGCCGACGGCACGCCGGACTTCGGCATCCCGGTGGCCGACGGGGTCACGCCGCAGCGCTTCTCCTCGTACAACTTCCCCGACCGGTTCGTGCGCCACTACGACTACCGGGCCCGTATCGAGGCGAACGTCGGAAAGCTCGCCGATTCGCAGTTCCGCGTGGTCCCCGGCCTGTCCGGCAGCGGCACGGTCTCCCTGGAGTCGGCCAACTTCCCCGGCCACTACCTGCGGCACAGGAACTTCGAGGTGTGGCTGGAGAGGAACGACGGCAGCGCGGCGTTCGCCTCCGACGCCACCTTCCACCGGCGCGCCGGGCTCGCCGACCCGGCGGGGGTGTCGTACGAGTCGTACAACTACCCGGGGCGATACGTCCGCCACTGGGAGTACCTGCTGAACGTGCAGACGGTGAGCACGGCGACCGACCGGGCGGACGCCACCTTCCACTCCCAGTGACGACAGGTCGAATGCGCGTAATGCCCTGATTGTCTTCGTGGTGGGCGGGGCACTCAGGGCATGTGCACACACAAGACGGCAAGCGACCGCGCAGAGTTCTGCTGACGGGGTGGTTCAGCTTCCGGGACCGGGAGGCGACCGCCGGGGACGTCCTGGCCCTGCGCCGGGTGGAGGACGTGCTGCGGGGGACGGGCATCCCCTACGACGTCGCCTGGAGTCCGGGCTTCCGTCCGGAGGCCCTGCATCTGGAGCAGCTGTGGCCCGAGGACTACACCCACCTGGTGTTCGTGTGCGGCCCCTTGCACGGGCCGCAGGTCGAGGAGCTGCACCGGCGATTCGCGCACTGTGTGCGGATCGCTGTGGGCACCTCGGTGATCGACCCCGGCAGCACGGCCGTGACCGGCTTCCACCGGGTGCTGCCGCGGGACGCTCCCGACCGCGAGCCGGTGGAGGATCTGGCGGCCCGCGCCCCGGACGTGCCCGCCCGGCCCGTCGTCGGGGTGATCCTCGCGCACGGGCAGCACGAGTACGGGCGGCTGCGGCGGCACGGGCAGGTGGCCGAGGAGGTGACGCGGTGGCTGGCCGGGAAGGACTGCGGCAGGCTGGAACTGGAGACGCGGCTCGACGCGCACGACTGGCATCTGAGTGCGACGCCGGCGCAGCTCCAGTCCGTGCTGGCCCGGATGGACCTCGTCGTCACCGACCGGCTGCACGGGCTGGTCATCGCGCTGCGGGTCGGCACGCCGGTGCTGGCCGTCGACCCGGTCGCGGGCGGCTCCAAGCTGACCGCGCAGGCCCGCGCCTGCGGCTGGCCCGCGCTGGTGGCCGCCGAGCGACTGGACGTGCGGCAGTTGGACCGCTGGTGGGACTGGTGCCTGACCGGCGGCCGGGTGACCGCACGGCAGATCCGCGACGGTTTCCGCGAGGGCGCCGTGCCGGACAGCGCGGACCGGCTCGTCGAGGCGCTGGCACGGCCGGTCGCCGGTTAGCTCCCTGACCTCACGGGGCATCCGCATCTACGTTCCCCGCTGTTTTCCCCGCTTCCCCCGCCGCACGTCCCCCGGGAGGAGAGACGGTCCGGCCGACCGGAAGGAGAAAGCGTGTCCATCGGCCGACTTCCCGATCACGAGCAGCGCATCCTCGACGAGATGGAACGCGCCCTGCGCCGCGACCGCCGCCTCGACCGCCGGCTGCGCACCCTGCGGGTGCGCCGTCGCCCCGATCCCGCCCGTGTCCTGGCCCGTCTGGCCGCCTACCGTCCTCGCGTCTGGACCGTGGTGGTCCTGTTCGCGGTCTCGGCCGGCCTGCTGGTGGCCGGGATCGTCACCTCCGAGCCGGGGGTGATCTGGGCGTTCGCCGCGATATGCCCGCTGACGCTGTACGCGACGTTCCGGCTGATGTGCCGGTGGTGCGGGACCTGAGCGCCCGTCCCGCCGGGACGCTCTGACCGGGATCGGCCCTAACCGGGATCGGCCGTGAAGGCCTCCCGGATGGGGCGTTCGTCGGCGAGGACGCGGCCCTGGGGCGGTCCGTCCAGGAGCGCGCGGGCGGCGGTCAGGAGGTCCGGGGCGACGTGGTCGGCGCGCGTGGTCTCCTCGGGACGGGTCCGTCCGGTCGGGACGAGGATGCCGTGGCAGCCCGCCCGGTGTGCGGCCTCCGCGTCGGCGCCGGTGTCCCCGATGACGACGAGGTCGGCGGGCCGGGTGCAGATCCGCCCGGCGGCCCACAGCACCATGCCGGGCCGGGGCATACGGCAGTGGCAGCCGTCGTCCGGGCCGTGCGGGCAGACGGCGAACACATCGAAGGGGCCGAGGAGTTCGTCGACGCGCTGATCGACGCGGCGTACGTCGGCGTCGGTGAGCAGCCCGCGCGCGACGCCGGGCTGGTGGGTGACGACGCCGGTGCGGATGCCGCGCCGGCGCAGCAGGGCGAGCGCCTCGCGGGCTCCTTCGACGGGGCGCACCCGGTCGGGACCGGCGTCGTCGGGGACGTCCTCGACGAGCGTGCCTTCGCGAACCAGCAACACGGCCTTCACCGGACGCCTCACGAGGTCACCTCGTCCCGCCAGGCGGCGGCGTGGCGGTGGCGCCAGGCGCCGGTCAGCCGGTGCCAGGTCGCGGCCGGCGGGATGAGCACGCTGGTCGCCACCATGGTCGTCACTTCGTGGCGGGTGCGCGGGCCGCGCGCGATACGGGCCCGGGCGAACTCCGCCGTGCCGGCCGCCCAGCCGAGCGCACAGGCCGTCGCGGCCCGTCCGTGCCCGGCGGCGGCGAGTGCGCACGCGGCGACACCCGCGGTCGTGATCGCCGCGTGGGTGCGGATCCGGCCGCGCGGCGCGACGGCCTTGTCCCACCAGTCGGGCCCGTGCAGTTGCCGCATGAGGGCGTCGTCGGCGTTGCCGCGCTGCTGGCGCACCGACTCCCAGCGGGAGGCGGGGTGCACGGGGTGCCGCGTGGTGCGGCGGCCCTGCCGGATGCGCCAGCCCGAGTCGAGCACGCGCAGCGCGAGGTCGGCGTCCTCACGGAAGGCACGCTCGAAGCGTTCGTCGAAGCCGCCGACCTGTTTGAGGGCCTCCGTGCGGTACGCCATGTCCGAGGTGATCCAGTGGGCGCGGGCGAGTCCCGCCGTGCCGCGTTCCCAGTCGGTGGGGCGGCGTTCGCCGGGCAGCGGGACGGCGATGACGCCCTGCACGCCCGCGATGTCGGGCGACGCCCCGGCGAGGTCCTCGGCCAGCTGATCGCACCAGTGGGGCCCGACCTGGACGTCGTCGTCGAGGAACACGGTCCACTGCGCCGTCACGGCGCGCAGCCCGGTGTTGCGGGCGGCGGCGGGCCCACGACCGCCGCCGCCCAGCACTGTGGTGCGCCCCCGCAGATCGCCGAGGACGCTCAGCGGATGCTCCAGCTGCCCGGGGCCCGGGTCGGTCCGGTCGTCGACGAGGACGATCTCACCGGGGCGCGGTCCGGTCGCGGCGGCGAGCGCCGCGAGACAGTCGGCGAGGCTGTCCCGGACGACGGTCGGGATCACGACGGCGTACGAGGTCATGCGGCGGTCCTCCCTGCGACGATCGCCCGCCTTAGGTGCTGGCGAGTGCCGCGGTGCGGCCGTCTCAAACGCCACAGGGACTATACGTCGCGCGTATACACGCTATGTATAGTCCCGGCATGCCTTCTCTGACCAAGAAGATGAAGAAAACGGGGATCGCGTTCCGAACGGCCGGAACGCTCGCGGCGACAGCCGCCCTGACACTGGCCCTCAGCGGCTGCACCGGACCCGACACCACAGCCCCCAGCGCCGTCCGCGCCCAGGCCGCGACGGACATCCAGGCGGCCCGCTACGGCGCCGTCGACTGCCGTGAGGCGAAGTGCATCGCGCTCACCTTCGACGCGGGGCCGAGCGAGCACTCCGCGCGTCTGCTGGACCTCCTGAAGGAGAGACAGGTCCCGGCGACCTTCTTCCTCCTCGGGGAGCGGCACATCGAGAAGTACCCGGAGCTGGTGCGGCGCATGGCCGACGAGGGCCATGAGGTGGCCAGCCACACCTGGGACCACAAGATCCTGACCCGGCTGAGACCCGAGGAGATACGCGAGGAGCTGGAACGCCCCAACCAGGAGATAGAACGCCTCACCGGACGGCGCCCGACCCTGATGCGCCCTCCCCAGGGCCGCACCGACGACACCGTGCACGAGATCTGCCGTGAGCTGGGCCTCGCCGAGGTGCTGTGGAGCGTGACAGCCAAGGACTACAAGACCACCGACTCGGACCTGATCACCCGCCGCGTCCTCGCCCAGGCGTCCCGGGACGGGATCATCCTGCTGCACGACATCTACGACGGCACCGTGCCGGCCGTCCCGGGCATCATCGACGCGCTCAAAGAACGCGGGTACGTGTTCGTGACGGTGCCTCAGCTGCTGGCACCGGGGAAGGCGGAGCCCGGGAAGGTGTACCGGTAGGGCGGCACAGACCCTCGGACGGCTCTGGGCCGAGTGGGTGAGCCGTCCCCGAGCGGGCCGCCGGGTGGCGTGGGTTCCCTACGATCGGGATGTGGCGAACATCCTGCTCGAACGGACGGTCCCGCTCCCCCTCCACGAGGCGTGGCGGCGGATCACGCAGTGGCGGCGGCACGGTGAGGGGGTGCCTCTGACGCGGGTCGGGCCGGTCCCGGCCGGACCGACCCGCGTCGGCACTCTTGTCGTGGCCCGCACGGGCGTCGGACCGCTGTCCTTCGACGACCCGATGGAGGTCACGGTGTGGGAGCCGCCGGAGGACGGGGCCCCGGGGATGTGCCGTCTGGAGAAGCGGGGCCGGGTGGTGCTGGGCTGGGCGGAGCTGGAAGTACGGCCGGGGCCCGGCGGCCGCACCCGCGTGGTGTGGCGGGAGGAGATCCGGATCCGGCTGCTGCCGTCGCTCTTCGACGGCGTGGTGCGGCGCTCGGCACGGTATGTGTTCGGCCGTGCGCTGAACCGCCTGCTGAGACAGGCCTGACGGGCACGGAATGCTTCTGTACGGAACCTTCGGAGGCCGCGGCAGGCTGCTTCCCGGGGACCTCAGGCCACCGACCCGATCCGCCCCACCGCCCCCGGCCGCGGCTCGTGGTGGATCGGCGTATGGGCCCCGGTCAGCGACACCCCGCTGCCTCCCCGCCGCCCGGCCACGATCTCCGAGGCGATCGACAGGGCCGTCTCCTCGGGCGTACGGGCTCCGAGATCCAGGCCGATCGGCGAGTGCAGGCGGCTCAACTCCAGATCGGTGACGCCGACTTCCCGCAGGCGGGCGTTGCGGTCCAGGTGGGTGCGCCGGGAGCCCATGGCGCCGACGTACGCCACCGGCAGGCGCAACGCCAGTCGCAGCAGGGGCACGTCGAACTTGGCGTCGTGGGTCAGCACGCACAGGACCGTACGGGCGTCGACGTCCGTGCGCTCCAGGTAGCGGTGGGGCCAGTCGACGACGATCTCGTCGGCCTCCGGGAAACGCGTCCGGGTCGCGAAGACGGGCCGCGCGTCGCACACCGTGACGTGGTAGCCGAGGAACTTGCCCATGCGGACCAGCGCCGACGCGAAGTCGATCGCACCGAAGACGATCATGCGGGGCGCCGGGACCGAGGACTCGACCAGGACCGTGAGCGGTGCTCCGCAGCGTGAGCCCCGCTCTCCGATCTCCAGGGTGCCGGTGCGGCCGGCGTCCAGGAAGGCGCCCGCCTCGGCGGCGACCGTGCGGTCCAGTTCCGGGTGGGCGCCGAAGCCGCCGTCGCGGGACCCGTCGGGGCGGACCAGCAGGGCCCGGCCCATCAATTCGGACGGGCCCGACACGATCCGCGCCACCGCCGCCGCGTCCCCTTGAGCGACGGCGGTGAGCGCGGCCGCGACCACCGGCCGGACCGGATCGGCGGCCCGTACCGGGGTGACCAGGATGTCGATGACGCCACCACAGGTCAGACCCACGGCGAAGGCGTCGTCGTCGCTGTAGCCGAAGCGCTCCAGGACGGTCTCGCCGTCCCGCAGCGCCTGCCCGCACAGCTCGTAGACCGCGCCCTCCACGCAGCCGCCGGAGACCGAGCCGATCGCCGTGCCCTCGGCGTCCACCGCGAGCGCGGCGCCGGGCTGCCGGGGCGCGCTGCCGCCGACGGCCACCACGGTGGCCACGGCGAAGTCACGGCCCTGCCCGACCCACCGGTTCAGTTCCTCGGCGATGTCCAGCATCTGTCTCGGTCTCCTTGGGGCTGCGACGAAAAGGGCTGGTGCGACGGCGTCAGTGGACGCCCAGCCAGCTCTCGATCGGGTTGAGGGCGAAGTACACGAGGAACACCGCCGTCAGGATCCACATGAAGGCGCCGATCTCGCGCACCTTGCCCTGGGCGGTCTTGATGGCGGCATAGGAGATGACGCCCGCGGCGACACCGGTGGTGATGGTGTACGTGAACGGCATCAGGACGACCGTCAGGAACACCGGGATGGCGGTGGCCCGGTCGGCCCAGTCCACGTGCCGGGCGTTCATCAGCATCATCGCGCCGATGACGACGAGGGCGGCGGACGCGACCTCCTGCGGCACGATCGCCGTGAGCGGCGTGAAGAACAGACAGGCGGCGAAGAACGTGCCGGTGACGACCGAGGCGAGGCCCGTGCGCGCGCCCTCGCCGACACCCGTCGCCGACTCGATGAACACCGTCTGGCCCGAGCCGCCGGCCACGCCTCCGATCGCGCCGCCGGCCCCGTCGATGAACAGCGCCTTGGACAGGCCCGGCATCCGGCCCTTGTCGTCGGCGAGTTTCGCCTCGGTGCCGACGCCGATGATCGTCGCCATCGCGTCGAAGAACCCGGCCAGCACCAGTGTGAAGACGATCATGCCGACGGTCATCGCGCCGACCTCGCCCCAGCCGCCGAACTCCACGTCCCCGAAGAGCGAGAAGTCGGGCATGGACACCGCGCTGCCGTGCAGTTCGGGTGCCCCGGCCGCCCACTGCTTGGGGTCGACGACTCCGGCCGCGTTCAGGATCGCGGCGACGATCGTGCCGCCGAGGATGCCGATGAGGATGGCGCCCGGGATGTTCCGGGCCTGGAGCATGAAGATCAGCAGCAGGGTGCCGGCGAAGAGCAGCACCGGCCAGCCGGCCAGTTCGCCCGCCGGGCCGAGCGTGACGGGGGTCGCCTTGCCCTGGTGCACGAAACCGGACTTGTAGAAGCCGATGAGGGCGATGAACAGGCCGATGCCCATGGTGATGCCGTGCTTGAGCGCGAGCGGGATCGCGTTCATGATCATCTCGCGCAGGCCGGTGACGACCAGCAGCATGATGATCACGCCGTACATCACGCACATGCCCATCGCCTGCGGCCAGGTCATCTCGGGCGCGACCTGGGAGGCGAGGACCCCGGAGACGGACAGGCCCGCGGCGAGGGCGAGCGGCACCTTGCCGACGAAGCCCATCAGCAGCGTGGTGAGGGCCGCCGCGAACGCGGTCGCGGTGATGAGCCCCTTCTGCGCGAGGGTGTCCCCCGCCGCGTCCTTGCCGGACAGGATCAGGGGGTTGAGCAGGAGGATGTACGCCATCGCCATGAAGGTCGTGATGCCGCCGCGCACTTCACGGGCGACCGTGGACCCTCTGTGGGATATGTGGAAGTACCGGTCGAGCCAGGACCGTCCGGCCGGGACGCGGGTGCCTTCACCCGCGTCTTCGGCTGTGGCCCTCGGCTCCAGTGATTGCTGGGTCATGGGTGCCGTCTCCCAAGTTTCAAAGGGGGTTGGGATGTTCACGACCCGGGGGACGGCCCGAGACGAACAAGGGGCCCTGGGGGACGAAGCCCCAGGGGGACGTGACTGCTCAGCCCTCGGAGAGCTGGGTGCCCGTCAGGTGCTCGGGCCTCACCGGAGTCCGGTTCAGCTCGAGCCCGGTCGCGTTCCGGATGGCCGCGAGGACCGCCGGCGTCGACGACAGGGTGGGTGCTTCGCCGATGCCGCGCAGCCCGTACGGGGCGTGCTCGTCGGCGAGTTCGAGGACGTCGACCGGGATGGTCGGCGTGTCGAGGATGGTCGGGATCAGGTAGTCGGTGAAGGACGGGTTCTTCACCTTCGCCGTCTTCGGGTCGACGACGATCTCCTCCATGACCGCCACGCCCAGGCCCTGTGTCGTGCCGCCCTGGATCTGGCCGAGCACGGACAGCGGGTTGAGCGCCTTGCCGACGTCCTGGGCGCAGCCCAGCTCGATGACCTTCACCAGCCCGAGCTCGGTGTCGACCTCGACGACCGCGCGGTGCGCGGCGAAGGAGTACTGGACATGGCCGTTGCCCTGGCCGGTGCGCAGGTCGAAGGGCTCGGTCGGCCGGTGCCGCCACTCCTCCTCGACCTCGACGGTCTCGCCCTCCAGGACGTCGGCCAGGCCGGCGAGGACCTCACCGCCGTCCGTGACGACCTTGCCGCCCTCCAGCAGCAGCTCGGCCGTGGCCCAGGCCGGGTGGTAGGAGCCGAACTTGCGGCGCCCGATCTCCAGGACCTTCTCGCGGACGATCTCGCACGCGTTCTTCACGGCGCCGCCGGTGACATACGTCTGCCGGGAGGCGGAGGTCGAACCGGCGCTGCCCACCCGGGTGTCGGCCGGGTTGATGGTCACCTGCGTGACACCCAGCTCGGTCCGGGCGATCTGCGCGTGGACGGTGACGCCGCCCTGGCCGACCTCGGCCATGGCCGTGTGGACGGTGACGACGGGCTCGCCGGCCACGGCCTCCATCCGCACCTTCGCGGTCGAGTAGTCGTCGAACCCCTCGGAGAAACCGACGTTCTTGATGCCGACCGCGTAGCCGACCCCGCGTACGACGCCTTCCCCGTGCGTGGTGTTGGACAGACCGCCCGGCAGCTGCCGTACGTCGGCGCCCTCGCTGGACTCCCACTGGCGCTCCGGCGGCATCGGCATCGCCTTGACGCGGCGCAGGAGCTCGGCGACCGGGGCCGGGGAGTCGACGGGCTGGCCCGTCGGCAGCAGCGTGCCCTGCTCCATGGCGTTGAGCTGCCGGAACTCCACCGGGTCCATGCCCAGCTGCTGCGCCAGCTTGTCCATCTGCGCCTCGTAGGCGAAGCACGCCTGGACCGCGCCGAAGCCGCGCATGGCGCCGCAGGGCGGGTTGTTGGTGTAGAGGGCGACGGCCTCGATGTCCACGTCCTCGATCACGTACGGGCCGACGGACAGCGAGGAGGCGTTGCCGACGACCGCCGGGGAGGCGGAGGCGTAGGCGCCGCCGTCCAGGACGATCCGGCACTTCATGTGGGTGAGCTTGCCGTCGCGCGTGGCCCCGTGCTCGTAGTACAGCTTCGCCGGGTGGCGGTGGACATGCCCGAAGAAGGACTCGAACCGGTTGTAGACGATCTTGACGGGCTTGCCCGTCCGCAGCGCCAGCAGACAGGCGTGGATCTGCATCGACAGGTCCTCACGCCCGCCGAACGCGCCGCCGACGCCGGACAGCGTCATCCGCACCTTGTCCTCGGGCAGGCCGAGCACGGGCGCGATCTGGCGCAGGTCGCTGTGCAGCCACTGCGTGGCGATGTAGAGGTGGACGCCGCCGTCCTCCTCGGGGACGGCGAGGCCTGACTCGGGGCCGAGGAAGGCCTGGTCCTGCATGCCGAAGGTGTACTCGCCCTCGACGACGACATCGGCCCGCTCGCGGGCGGCATCGACGTCACCGCGGATGATCGGCTGGCGGTGGACGATGTTCGGGTGCGGGACGTGCCCGGCGTGGTGGTCGTCGCGGCCCTCGTGGACGAGGATCGCGTCCGGTGCGGTCGCGGAGGCCTCGTCGGTGATGACGGGCAGTTCGCGGTAGTCGACCTTGATCTTCGCGGCGGCGCGGCGGGCCGTCTCCGGATGATCGGCGGCGACGATCGCGACCGGCTCTCCGTGATGGCGGACCTTGCCGTGGGCGAGGACCGGGGTGTCCTGGATCTCCAGCCCGTAGTTCTTCACCTCGGTGGGCAGGTCGTCGTACGTCAGCACGGCGTAGACGCCGGGCAGGGCCAGTGCCTCGCCGGTGTCGATGGACACGATCTCGGCGTGCGCGACGGTCGACCGCAGGATCTGCCCCCACAGCATGTCCTCGTGCCACATGTCGGACGAGTACGCGAACTCGCCGGTGACCTTGAGGGTGCCGTCCGGGCGGAGCGTGGACTCGCCGATGCCCCCCTTGGTCCGGGAGCCCTGCGTGATCTTCGTAGGAGCGCCATTCGCAGGCATGCTCAGACCGCCTCTCCCTGCCGGGCGGCCGCCAGGCGGACCGCGTCCATGATCTTCTCGTAGCCGGTGCAGCGGCACAGGTTGCCCGACAGCGCCTCGCGGATGTCCGCGTCGCTCGGGCTGGGCTTGCGCTCCAGCATCTCGTCGGCTGCGACCAGCAGACCGGGCGTGCAGAAGCCGCACTGGACGGCGCCGGCGTCGATGAACGCCTGCTGGATCGGGGAGAGCTCGGTGCCCTCGCCGGTCTGCGAGTCGGTTCCCTTGGCCTGCCTCCCCCAGGCTTCGCCCGGGGGACCCCCACCTGTGCGCTCTGCAGCGACGTACCGCAGGCTCCGGTCGCACAGCCGCCGTGCTCGGCACGCTGCTTGGCGAAGTCGGCGAGCCCTTCGACGGTGACGACCTCGCGGCCCTCCGCCTGCCCGGCGGCCACCAGGCACGAGCACACCGGCACCCCGTCGAGCCGGACCGTGCACGAGCCGCACTCGCCCTGTTCGCAGGCGTTCTTGGACCCGGGAAGACCCATGCGCTCCCGCAGCACGTAGAGCAGGGACTCGCCCTCCCAGACATCGTCGGCTTCCTGCGGACGGCCGTTGACCGTGAAGTTGACGCGCATTACGCAGCTCCCTCCGTGTGGTGGCGGGCGCCGCGGTAGGACTCCCAGGTCCAGGTCAGCGTGCGGCGGGCCATGACGCCGACGGCGTGGCGGCGGTAGCTCGCGGTGCCCCGGACGTCGTCGATCGGGTTGCAGGCGGCGGAGCACAGGTCCGCGAACTGCTTGGCGACCGACGGGGTGACGATCTTCCCGTTGTCCCAGAAGCCGCCCTCCTCCAGAGCCGCGTTCAGGAACTCCTCGGCGGCCTTGGCCCGAATGGGCGTGGGGGCGGCCGAGCCGATGCCGGTCCGCACGGTCCGCGTCCCGGGATGCAGCGCGAGCCCGAAGGCGCACACGGCGATGACCATGGCGTTCCTGGTCCCCACCTTGGAGAACTGCTGCGGCCCGTCGGCCTTCCTCACGTGCACGGCCCGGATCAGCTCGTCGGCCGCCAGCGCGTTGCGCTTCACCCCCTTGTAGAACTCGTCGATCGGGATACGGCGCGACCCGCGCACCGACTCGACCTCCACCTCGGCGCCCGCGGCGAGCAGGGCGGGGTGGGCGTCGCCGGCCGGGGAGGCGGTGCCGAGGTTGCCGCCTACGCCGCCGCGGTTGCGGATCTGCGGCGAGGCGACCGTGTGCGAGGCGAGGGCGAGGCCAGGCAGTTCGGCGCGCAGGTTCTCCATGATCTTCGTGTACGGCACGGAGGCACCCAGCCGTACGCTCTCCTCGCCGACCTCCCACTCAAAGAGATCGCCGACGCGGTTCAGGTCCATGAGGTACTCGGGCCGGCGGTGGTCGAAGTTGATCTCGACCATCACGTCGGTGCCACCCGCAATCGGCACAGCTGTGGGGTGCTCGGCCTTCGCGGCGAGCGCCTCTTCCCAGCTGGCGGGGCGAAGGAAGTCCATGACCGGCTCTCTTCTCCGTTTTCTCGTGGGGCGTTCAGATTGAGCCAATCCGTGTGCGGCGTCCCGGCTCGTTCATGTGCTGTTCACGCGTAGTGGCCTCAGTACACAGCGGGGTACTCCGACGGGGTCAGTCACGGAAACCATGAAGGAGTTGGCTGGCCAGGACGGGCATCTTGTAGATTCGTATGAACGGAGGCCATCAGAAACCTCCTCGTTCACCTGTGGAAACGCGCGACACAGCCGCGTGACCTGGAACACAGCCGGGGCAGGGTTTGATTTCGAGACAAAGAACGGCGGCGACGAGAATGCGGCTGCGCGCACTGCTGGACACCGACGCGCTGGGCCTCAAGCTGCTCGGCGGCGAGGAAGAGCTGGACCGCACGGTGCGCGGTGTGATGACCACCGACCTCCGCGACCCCAGCCGCTACCTCTCGGGCGGTGAACTGGTGCTCACGGGCCTGGCCTGGCGCCATGACGCCGAGGACTCGGAGCCCTTCGTCCGGATCCTGGTGCAGCAGGGCGTGACGGCCCTCGCCGCGGGCGAGGCCGAGCTCGGGGACGTCCCGGACGACCTGGTCACGGCCTGCGCCCGGCACCGCCTCCCCCTCTTCGCGGTGCACGAGTCGGTGGCGTTCGCGACGATCACCGAGCACGTCGTACGGCAGGTCTCGGGCGAGCGCGCCGGAGACCTCGCCGCGGTCGTCGACCGGCACCGCCGGATGATGACCTCGGGCCCGGCGGGCGGCGGCCCGGACGTCGTCCTGGACCTGCTCGGCTCGGACCTGGACCTGCGCGCCTGGGTCCTCGCCCCCACCGGCCGGCTGATCGCGGGCTCGAAGGCCGCGGGCCCCGCCGCACTGCCCGCCGAGACCTGCGGACGCCTGGCCGCGGAACACCTGACCGCCACCCGCACGGGCCGTCGCGCCCCGCACCGCGTCCTCCTGGGCGGCACCACCTACTCGCTGTTCCCGATCCGCTCGACGGGCCGCTCCCCGGGGACCGCCCGGGACGCCCGCGAGACCCTGCTGTCCGACTGGCTGCTGGCCGTAGAGGCGGACGCCGGGGACTGGGCCGAGGAGCGCCTGGACCTGCTGCACGGCGTCACCCAGCTGATCGCGGTCGAGCGGGACCGCCGCGACGCGGCCCGCACGGTCCGCCGCCGTCTCGCCCAGGAGGTGCTGGAACTGGTCCAGACGGGTGCGGCACCCGCCGAGATCGCCGCCCGCCTGCGGGTGGCCGCGCCGGTGCTGCTGCCCGGCCTCGGGGCGGCGCCGCACTGGCAGGTGGTCGTGGCCCGCGTCGACTGGGACGGGGACGAGATCGAGGGCGGCCCGGTGGCCCAGGCGCTGCTGGAGGAGATCCTCGTCGACCCGCTCTCGGCGGGCCCTGAACACTCGGACCGCATCGCCGTCGCCCACACCGGCGACGAGGCCATCGCCCTGGTCCCGCTGCCCGCCGTCGCGGCGGAGCACGACGACTCCGAGGCCGGCGTCCTCGCCGACGCGCTCCTGGAATCCGTACGCGACCCCCTCACGGCGGGTCTCGACGGCGACGGGCACCTCACCCTCGGCGTCAGCGCGGCCGTGCACTCGGCGGAGGGGCTGCGGGGCGCCCTGGAGGAGGCCCGCCACGCCCGCCGGGTGGCGGCGGCCCGCCCGGGCCGGGTCTGCGCGGCAGGACACCAGGAACTGGCGTCGCACGTCCTTCTGCTCCCGTTCGTCCCCGACGATGTCCGCCGCGCCTTCACGGCCCGCCTCCTGGACCCCCTCCGGGACTACGACCGCCGGCACCGGGCCGAGCTGATCCCCACCCTGGAGGCGTTCCTGGACTGCGACGGTTCCTGGACCCGTTGCGCCGGCCGTCTCCACCTGCACGTCAACACGCTGCGCTACCGGGTCGGACGGATTGAGCAGTTGACGGGCCGTGATCTGTCGCGGCTCGAGGACAAGCTGGATTTCTTCCTTGCCCTGCGCATGAGCTGAGACACGGGGTGTCCCGTCCCGAACACGGGACGCCCCGGAGTCCCACGACTTTGTGAAATCCTTCACCCACCCTCTTGGCCCGGCGCCGCGATTCGTGCTGAGATGCCGCCACCACTCAACAGCTCGATGGCGTGCTCGGGGAGGGCAACGTGGCGCATACCGCCATGTCTGGTAACGGAACGACCGCTGGTGACGATCCCCTCCAGACCGCGGTATGGCGGCTGCGCTCACGCGGGTGCTGGGCCGACGCGGCCGCCCTGCTGCTGCCGGACGCGCCCGCGGCGGCGCTCCAGCGCACGTCGCTGCTGGTGGAACGGTGTCTGTACACCGAGCAGGGCTGGGAGGAGGCCGAGGACGCGCTGCGCACGGCCGAGGCACTGGCCCACAGTGACGACGAGCGGGGCGCGGCCGCTTGTGAACGCGGTTACTTGGCCTACGCCTCGACGCTGCTCGCGGTGCGGGACCGGGCCGACGAGGCGCGGGCCGCGCTGGGGCGGGCGGCCGCGCTGATCCCTCCGGGGGCTTCGCAGCGGGCCCTGCTGGACTTCCGTCGCGGTCTGCTGGCGGAGAACCTGACGAGTGCCCCGCAGGCGGCTCGGGCGGCGTACCGCCGTGCGCACGCGGGGGCTACGGCGGACGCCAATCCGCTGCTGTTGTCGTTCACGTGGCGTCACCTGGCCGGACTCGCCCTGCGGGACGGGGAGTTGGCGGAAGCGCGGCACGGTTTCGCGGAGTCGCTGCGAATCCGGGAGGAGCTGGGGTATCTCGTCGGTACGGCCCCCGCGCTGGTGTCCCTGGCCGACACGGAGACCGAGCCGGAGGCGTCCCGGCTGCGGGAGGAGGCCCGGCGGCTGTTCCGGCTGCTCGGGGGCGTACCGACCTGGCTGGCACGGCAGTTGGCCCCGTTGCCCCCGGCGGCGGGAGCGGCGACAGCTTGACCACGTCACGAGCCACCCGGCGTCGTCGCTGAGGCCGGGTGGGCCCGCAACTCGGCGAAGCGGGGTGCCTCCCCCCGCTCGCGGCTTTGCCAGGGGCTGAGCCAGGACGCGCCCGCACCCGCGTACGGCGAGCAGGGGCCGTGTCGGGAGGTGTCCGCCCGCAGCGGTTGTCGCGTCAACGGACAGTCAGTCGGCGTCCCACCCCATCGCGACGTTCCGAGGACGGACACCCCCCGGCGCGGCCCCGACCCACCACCCACCGGCAGGCGCCGCGCACGCCCTCAGCCCGCACCCGTGAAGTGCTCCCCCACCAGCACCCGCACCACATCCAGATCCCGGGCGATCAACGCGTCCAGCAACGCCGTGTGTTCATGCGCGTCCGCCACCAGGTCGGCCCGCCCCCGACCACTCGGCCCGCCCCCGGCCAACGGCCACTGCGCCCGCCGGTGCAGATCCTCCGCGATCTGGACCAACTGCTCGTTCCCCGAGAGGGACAGCACCGCCCGGTGGAACACCCGGTCGGACTCCGCGTAGGTCGCCCGGCAGCCGGAGGACGCCGCACGGACCGTCGCCTCGGCGAGAGGCCGCAGTTCGGCCCAGCGTTCGGCGGGAACCGCACGCGCCAGCCGCAGCATCACCGGGACCTCGATCAGAGAGCGGACCTCGGCCAGTTCCGCCAGCTCCCGCGCCCCCCGCTCGACCACCCGGAACCCACGGTTCGGCACGACCTCGACGGCACCCTCGATGGCCAGCTGCTGCATAGCCTCCCGCACCGGCGTCGCCGACACCCCGAACCGCTCGCCCAGCACCGGCGCCGAGTACACCTCACCGGGCCTCAGATCCCCCGCCACCAGCGCGGCCCGCAGCGCGTCCACGATCTGCCCACGCACGGAGGACCGCTGAACCAAGGGCCGCGGCCGCGGGAGGGCCGGCTCACCATGCGTGTGCTCCCCGCGCACCGCCCCCTCGGCACCCACCGCCCCGGCCTGCACAGCCGACCAGGGCCCCTCCGTCCCGGCGGAGCCCTGCGCGCCCTGCTTCACGGGTCCTCCTCCGGACGTATCACTACTTGGGGTCATTACGGCGGGTTGTCACTTGCCCGTCAATGACCATAAGCGCCCCGAGCGCCAGTTCAAATCTCAGCGATCTTGAGTTAGGTTAGGCTTACCTCTGAGTAGATCGGTGATCGCATGCCCGAGCCCCGTTCGGCCGTCTCCGGCGCCTACGCCCGCCTGGCCGAGGTTCTCCCCGGGCTCGCCGTCACCGAACTGAACCCCGAGGACGAAACCCCGCACGGCGGCGGCTGGGCCGCGGCCACCGACCTCGCGGCCGCCGGCCCCGCCCTCGACGCCTTCCTGTCCTGGGACGAGGACCAGATCCGCCGGGACTACGACCAGCAGGCCCGCCCCGACGTGGTCGCCAGCTTCGGCCTGCACCGCTACGCCTGGCCCGCCTGCCTCCTGATCACCGTCCCCTGGTTCCTGCACCGCCGCGTACCCCGCTACCCCGTGACGCACGTCTCGTACGACCGCACCGCCGCCGGCCACCCCATCGGCCGCATGGCCGTCCGCCCGGCCGGCTTCGCCTGTCTGCCCGGCGACGAGGCCGCCACGCTGCCCGGCGCCCGGGTCGTCCCGGACGAGGAGGCGCTGCGGGCCGAGGTGCGGTCGGCGGTCGCCGAGCACCTGGAGCCGGTCCTGACCGGTTTCGGACCCCGGATGCGGCGTCGCGGCCGGGCCCTGTGGGGCATGGCGACCGACGAGATCGCCGAGGGGCTCTGGTACGTCGCCCAGCTGTTCGGCGAGATCGAGGAGCGGCGCGCGATGCGCGAGCTTGAGCTGCTCCTGCCGGGCGCGACGAAGCCGTACGTGGGCACGGCGGCGTTCCGGGAGCTGACCGGACCCGGCGGCGAGCCGCTGCGCACCCGGGACCGCGCGAGCTGCTGCATGTTCTACACGCTGCGCCCGCAGGACACCTGCGCCACCTGCCCGCGCACCTGCGACGCCGACCGGGTCACCAAGCTGCTGGCCACCGCCAGTTGAGACAGGCTCAGAAATAGTCGGCTCCTCCCGTACGATCATCGCGGACACTCGCAGCGACTTTCCGCGGAACCACCCGTACGAGTAGTCTTGTTCGAACTCAACTCTCGCCCCTCACGCGGCAGTTCGAGCAGAACGCCGCCCTGAACATTCCCTTGCACTTCCTTGGCGGCCTCTTGCTCCGAAACCCCCTGAGGGCCGTTGGGATTGGGCCACTATGGCGGGCGTTACGCCCTATCCCAATGCAAGGGACCCCCAGATGAAACTGACCGACATATCGCTGAACTGGCTGCTTCCGGGCGCCGTGCTTCTCCTGGGCATGCTGGCGGCGATAGCGGTTCTCGCGCGCGGCAAGCGCTCCTCGGTCAAGGACACGAGCGCGGATGATTCCTGGGAGCGCAATGAGGAACGCCGCAGACGCAAGGAGGCCCTTTACGGCACCGTCTCCTACGTCCTCCTCTTCTGCTGCGCGGCCGTCGCCGCCGCACTGTCCTTCCACGGCCTGGTCGGCTTCGGCGAGCAGAACCTCGGCCTCAGCGGCGGCTGGCAGTACCTCGTCCCGTTCGGCCTGGACGGCGCGGCGATGTTCTGCTCCGTGCTCGCGGTGCGCGAGGCCAGCCATGGTGACGCGGCGCTCGGCTCCCGGATACTGGTCTGGACGTTCGCCTTCGCCGCGGCCTGGTTCAACTGGGTGCACGCCCCCAGGGGCGTCGGCCACGCGGGTGCCCCCCACTTCTTCGCGGGCATGTCCCTCTCTGCGGCGGTGCTCTTCGACCGCGCCCTGAAGCAGACCCGCCGCGCCGCCCTGCGGGAGCAGGGCCTGGTGCCGCGCCCGCTGCCGCAGATCCGTATCGTGCGCTGGCTGCGGGCCCCCCGGGAGACGTACAGCGCCTGGTCACTGATGCTCCTGGAGGGTGTGCGCAGCCTCGACGAGGCGGTCGACGAGGTGCGCGACGACAAGCGCAAGAAGGACGAGGCCCGGCAGCGGCGCCGCGACCAGCAGCGTGTGGAGCGGGCCCAGCTGAAGGCGATCAGCCGCGGTCACCGCGGCCATTTCGGCCGCGGTGGCGGCCGGCAGCTGGAGGTGCAGGTGGAGCGCGGCTCCTCGCAGGTCTCCGCGGAGCCTGCCATATCCGCGCCGGAGCCGCTGCCCGTCCGCTCGCGTCCCTCCCTGCAGCCCGCTCGCAAAGGAGCTGACCCGGTGACCGTCGACCTCACCGCCGAGGACGACACCATGGCACTGCCGCGTCTCGACTCGTTGGAGCGCAAGCTCAAGGACCTGGAGCAGCAGTTCGGCTAGTACAGCCGGACGGAGCCGGGAAGGGGGGCGCGGCCTGCGGGCCGCGCCCCCTGCCGGTTCACGCCGCCTCGGCCTCCAGCTCGAACCAGACGGCCTTGCCCACTCCGTGCGGTCTGACGCCCCAGGCGTCCGCGAGGGACTGCACGAGGAACAGGCCCCTGCCGTTCGTACCGTCGTCGGCGATCGGTACGCGCAGCCGGGGTCTGCGGGCCACGAAGTCCCTTACCTCCACCCGCAGTCCACGCGGTCCGACCGTGGCCGTCAGGAGCGCGTCGCGATCGGTGTGGACGATCGCGTTGGTGACGAGTTCGCTGGTGAGCAGTTCCGCTACGTCCGATCGCCCGGTCCTCCCCCACTGCCCGAGCAGCTCCCGCAGGGCTCTGCGGGCTTCCGGCACGGCCCGCAGGTCCGCCCGCCCGAGTCTGCGCCTCAGCTGAGGCACGGGCACCTGCTCCGTGTCGTCGTCGGTCTTGTCGTCCGTCGTCTTCGCCGAGAAGGCCCCGATCGTTATGGGACCGCCTCCTCGTGCCTGCCTCTCCATGACCCCCGCCCGCGCGCCGATGTCGGTTCCCCTCCTGCTCGAACACGTTCACGGGGATCCATGCCCGATCGGACACGCGGCAGTCATGTCGAGTCGTCAACGACCGGGTGTTCGGCCAATCGGACGGGACCGGCGGGCAGGGCTGCGGGCCGCTGAGCGGTACGGCGGTGGCGGGGAGGGGGACAAGAGGGTAGCCGGTACATGTCCTCGTGCGGATCGTGACCGCAGGAGATCGGCCGATGTACCGAGGGCCGGCTGCCGATCCTTGCGTACGCGACGAAGGAGTGCGGGCAGCCGGCCCCCGTGCGCGGCGGTCCGGTGAAGTTGGCCGAAGTACGACGGTCTCTCCGGGACCGCTGACCGGACCAGGGCCGTCCTCCCCACCCCCGTGGCAGGAGGACGGCCCTGGTCTTCTCCGGTGGTCGCCCGGTCAGTACAGCTTGTTGACGGCGGTGGTCGTCGTCTTCTTGAAGGCGGCCACGGGAGCGTCATCGAAGTCGCCCATCTGCCCCCACTCCACGACGGTGACGGTCTTTCCGTCCCGGCCGACGGACAGCAGGGAGATGTCGGTGGCGCCCCAGGACGTCTCGGTGTGCAGGCCACGGACCCGGGCGCCTTCCTCGACCGCCAGCTTGCCGTAGTCCCGTCCCTCGGCCTGGATGTCCGGGGAGGCTTTCTCGACGCGGTCGGCGCAGGTGCGGATCAGGTCGTCGTAGTGCTTCGCGAGGGCCTTGGCCTGGGTGGCTGTGCCCGTCACGACGGTCAGCTGCACGGCGCCGGTGTCCAGGTCGGTCCGGAACTCCCGGTGCCGGTAGTCGTAGTCGAGCACGCCCTCTGTGCTCACGCAGAGGCCGAGTCCCTCCGGGAAGCCTTCGGTGACCGGCCCGGCGGTCCAGGACGACGTCGGGTGCGGCGGCAGCTGGGACGCCGACAGGAACTTGGGCGAGGCTGCCTTCGGCGCGGCGCCGGCGGCCGGTGCCGTGAGGACCGTGCCCGCCGCGAGGGCGGCGACGGTGAGTGCGGTGAGAGCGCTCGTTCGGATGCGCATGGACATGGGTGTTCCCCCGTGGATGAGTGCGTGGACGTGGATGCCGCGGTGAGGCCGGCTGGTCGGCCCGGGCCTGGTCGGTGCGACACCAAGAGCATCAGCGGTCACAGCGGCCGGGCGCAACAGCCCGCGGACGATCGGCCGCGGTGGAACCATCCCAGCCCGTCTGACGTGCAGGTACATGGGGTGCCTGGGATGCCGTCCCGGGCCGGGTCTGACCGTACGAGACCGTACGAGGACGGGGGAACGGTGTCGGCACAGGACGACGTCGACGACGTCGGTGAGTTCGCGGCGCTGCTGAGGGCTCTGAAGGAGCGCACGGACCGCAGTTACGGTTCGCTGGCCCGCCGTCTGGCCATGAACACCTCGACCCTGCACCGCTATTGCGCGGGCGAGGCGGTCCCGGTCGACTTCGCCCCCGTGGAGCGTTTCGCCGCGCTCTGCGGGGCGTCCCCGGAGGAACGCCTGGAGCTGCACCGCCGCTGGCTCCTCGCGGTGGCGGCGCGCAAGCGGCCTCGTACGGCGAGCGCGGTGGAGGAGACGGCACCTCCGGTGGAGGAGAAGGGCGACTCGGTTCCTTCCCCGCTCCCCCGCCGCCCCTGGTACCGCCACAGACGCGTCGCGGTCGGACTGGCCGCCGCCTGCGCCTTGCTCGCGACGCTCGGGAGTCTGTCCGCGCTGCCGGACGGACGGCGCCCCGCCGCCGACCGTGCCCGTACGGCCGGACCCGCCGCGTCCGGCACGACGGAGGCGAAGGCACCGGACCGGAGCAACACCTCGCCCACCCCGAGCGGCTCCCCCACCACCAGGCAGCCTTCTGCATCCGCCACCCCGAAGAAGAAGCAGCCCTCCCCGGCGCCCTCCTCCGACCCGAGCACCGCCCCGCCGCACAGCGGGAAGAAGCCCGCCGTGCCCCTCACCTGGTCCGTCAACTCCCAGGCGTGGGAGCTCGGCTGCGCTCACGACTACGTCATCGCCAAGCCGCCGCACCAGGTGCCCCCGCCCCCGGCCCCGCAGGACGCCGGGCCCTGGGCGGCGGCACAGGGCGCGGTGCACGGGAGCGAGACGCTCGTGGAGCTGTCGGTGCAGGGCCGGACCGACACGGCCGTCGTGCTGAACGCGCTGCGCGTGCGCGTGGTGGGGCGTACGGCCCCCGCCCCGGGCAACGCCTACGCCATGGACCGGGGCTGCGGCGGCGCGGTCACCCCGCGCTCCTTCGACGTGAACCTGGACAAGGACCGCCCCATCGCCCACGCGGTCGCCGGGAGCGACACCGGCGTGCCGATCCCGGCGGTGCGCATGCCGTACCAGGTCTCGGCCAAGGACCCCGAGGTGCTGCTGATCACCGCACGGACCGTGGCGTGCGACTGCCGCTGGTACCTGGAGCTGGACTGGTCCTCGCAGGGTCGCGAGGGCACGGTCCGCATCGACGACGACGGCCGGCCGTTCCGCACCAGCGGCATCAAGGGCCTGCCCCGGTACGTGTACGACACCTCGGCACGCCAGTGGGGGCCCTACAGCTGACCGCGCTCAAGGCCGGGGCACGTTGCGCAGGTTGGAGCGGGCCATCTGGAGCATCCGGCCGACCCCGCCGTCCAGCACCATCTTGGAGGCGGACAGCGCGAAGCCGGTCACCATCTCGGCCTTGATCTTGGGCGGGATGGACAGCGCGTTGGGGTCGGTGACGACGTCGACGAGCGCCGGGCCCTTGTGCTTGAAGGCGTCCTTGAGGGCGCCCGCCAATTCCTTGGGCTTCTCGACCCGGACGCCGTGCGCGCCGCAGGCCCGGGCGACGGCGGCGAAGTCGGGGTTCTTGTTGGCGGTGCCGTGGGACGGCAGCCCGGCTACCAGCATCTCCAACTCGACCATGCCGAGGGAGGAGTTGTTGAAGAGGACGACCTTGACCGGGAGGTCGTACTGCACCAGCGTCAGGAAGTCGCCCATCAGCATGGAGAACCCGCCGTCGCCGGACATCGACACGACCTGCCGCTTGCGGTCGGTGAACTGCGCGCCGATCGCCATGGGCAGCGCGTTGGCCATCGAGCCGTGGGAGAAGGAACCGATGACGCGGCGGCGGCCGTTGGGTGAGATGTAACGGGCGGCCCAGACGTTGTTCATGCCGGTGTCGACGGTGAACACGGCGTCGTCGTCGGCGACTTCGTCGAGCACGGACGCCACGTACTCGGGGTGGATCGGCGTGTGCTTCTCGACCTTGCGGGTGTACGCCTTCACCACCCTTCCAGCGCGTCCGCGTGCTTCTTCAGCATCCGGTCGAGGAAACGGCGGTTCTTCTTCTCCTTCACGCGCGGGATCAGGCAGCGCAGCGTCTCCCGTACGTCGCCCCAGACCGCGAGGTCCAGCTTCGAGCGCCGGCCGAGGTGTTCGGGCCGGACGTCGACCTGGGCGATCTTCACGTCGTCGGGGAGGAAGGCGTTGTAGGGGAAGTCGGTGCCGAGCAGGATCAGCAAGTCGCACTCGTGGGTGGCTTCGTAGGCGGCGCCGTATCCGAGGAGCCCGCTCATGCCCACGTCGTAGGGGTTGTCGTACTGGATCCATTCCTTGCCGCGCAGCGCGTGCCCCACCGGGGACTTGACCTTCCCGGCGAACTCCATGACCTCGGCGTGCGCGCCCGCGGTGCCGGCTCCGCAGAAGAGGGTGACCTTGCCGGCCTCGTCGATCATCTTGACGAGCCGGTCGATCTCCTCGTCCCCCGGGCGGACCGACGGCCGGGAGGTGACGAGGGCCGTCTCGACGGGCTTGTCCGGGGCGGGCTCGTCGGCGATGTCGCCGGGCAGGGAGACGACACTGACGCCGCTGCGTCCGACGGCGTTCTGGATGGCGGTCTGGAGCAGCCGGGGCATCTGTTTCGGGCTGGAGATCAGCTCGCTGTAGTGGCTGCACTCGGCGAACAGCCGGTCGGGGTGGGTCTCCTGGAAGAAGTTGAGGCCGATCTCGCTGGAGGGGATCTGGGAGGCGAGGGCGAGGACGGGCGCCATGGAGCGGTGGGCGTCGTACAAGCCGTTGATGAGGTGGAGGTTGCCCGGGCCGCAGGAGCCGGCGCAAGCGGCGAGCCCGCCGGTGATCTGGGCCTCGGCGCTTGCGGCGAAGGCAGCGGTCTCCTCGTGCCGGACATGGATCCAGTCGATGGCGGAGTTGCGCCGGACGGCGTCGACGACCGGGTTCAGGCTGTCGCCGACGACTCCGTAGAGGCGTTTGACTCCGGCGCGGGTCAGGATGTCGACGAACTGTTCCGCGACGTTCTGTTTGGCCATGGCTCTCGTGTGCCCCTTCGGTCTCCAGGGATCCCTCCGGGTTCCATCAAGTCACAGGGTGCGCGCTCACGCCTCCCACACGGCGGCGGCCGTACGGTCGTCCGCGTACCCCTTGACCCGCACCTGGGAGTCCGCGAGGAACGCGGCGAGGCCGGGCGGGTCGGGGCGGGACCATCGCTCGGCGAGGTAGTCGCCCAGTTCGGGTTCGCCGCGCAGCGGGTCGGCGAGGCCGCCGCTGCACAGCAGGAGCGTGTCACCCGGGCGGGCGATGGAGGTACGGAAGCGGAAGGGTTCGCGGGGTGGCTCCGGGGCCGGTTCATAAGGGCTGGGCGGGGTCGGGATGCCCAGGTCCATGGTGAACCGGTCGCCCTCGGGTGTCTCGGAAGGCGGCGACCCGAACCCCATCACGGGCTCGCCCTTGATCTCGGCGACCTGCGGTTCGATGTCCTGCCACTCGCCGTCCCGCAGCCGGAACAGCCCGCCGGGTCCGACGCCGAAGAAGACGCGCGTACGGCACTCCGGGTCGGCCGACAGCAGCAGACAGCGCAGGCCGGCGGCGTACTCCTCCGGGTCGACGCCCTGTTCCGCGGCGCTGGCACGGAGCTTGCCGAGACTGCGGTCGGTGAGGCGGTGCAGTCCGGACTTGAGGTCGCCCCGCCGGCCGTCCCTTATGTCCGCCACGAGCCGGGCATGGCTGCGCCCGACGGCCCGCCCGATCCAGTGACAGGCCTCGGCGGCGGCCCGGTGCGCCCCCGGCGTGGCACGGGCCCCGGTCGCCATCGCCACCAGCAGCAGCGCGTGCTCGCCCGTGCCGAAGCGCGCGGTGAGCAACGAGTCGCGCCGCGGCTCCCCCCGGTACCGCGCGGAGTCCCCCCGCACGGAAACGGCCCGCAACGTGCAGGCCCCGTACCGGGCCCCGTCGAGCACGGTGTCCGCGACGAGGTCATCGAGATCATCGGGGTCGGCCGCCGGAAGCGCGATGGGCTCGGCGTCGTAGGTGGGCGGCCTGGACCCCACGTACCCACGGGGCCGGGGGGAGGACGCGGGGCGCTCGATCCGGGGGGCGGGGTGGTCGGTGGGAGGTTGCGGCGGGGGCGGCGGAGCGGCTGGGCGAGGCGGGGCGAGCACCGGGTCGGCGGGGCGGGGTGGCGTGGGCGGTGCGTCGGCTGGACGTGGTGGCGCCGGCGGACGTTCGGCGGCGGAGCGGGGTGCCGCGGGCGGTGGGTCGACCGGGTCGGGGACGGCTGTCCCGCTGGGCTCGGCGGCCGGGAAAGCGGTCCTGCCGGACCCGGTGGCGGGGGCCCCGGTGCGGCCGGACTCGGCCACCGGAATCGCGGTCCCACGGGAGCCGCTCCCCGAAGACCCGGCCCCGCCGGGCTCGGAAGCGGGGGAGGCGGGCTCGGCGGGGCGGAATTCCGGGCTGGGCCAGGAGGGTGGGGTGGTGGGCAGGGGTGGCGGGGGCGGTGGCCGATCCGGTGTCTGTCCGGCCCCGCCCGGCGGCTTCGCGGCGGTCGGGAAGGTCGACGGGCGCGGGGGCCGGGAATCCGGTGGTTCCCAGGGTGCGCGCGGCGGGTCCGTGGCCTCGTCGGCGGCTGCCCGGGGCGCCGGGACCACGGGCTCGGAGGCGGGCCGTTCGTCCGCCGGATCCCCTACCGCCCCCGCCGCGGAGGCGAAGCGGTCGTCCAGGGAATCCGGGGCGGGTGTGGGGCCTGTGTCGTCGGTGGAGTCGTCGTACAACTGCCTCCACCAGTCGTCGTCCTGACCGGTGGGCCTTCCCCCCTGCTGGCTCATGCCCCTGATTGTCCACCGCACGGCCGGGATGAAAACGGGGCTTCCGGAAAAACCGGCCCGTCACGGCACCGTGAAACGACGGCTCGAGTGATCCCTAGAACGGCCATGCGATACGGGCAGCCGACGGGCCCCGGGCGGCTGACCTGCGGGTCCTGACCTGGGCCACGCTCCTGACCTGCGTCTTCTCATGGATTCCGGCAGGCTGGTCAGATGGGAGTGTGGGACCTCCTGCTGGTCGGGCTGGTCATCCTGCTCGGTCTGTGCGGAGTGCTACTGCCCGCGATGCCCGGGTCGTTGCTGGTGTGGGCCGCGGTCATGTGGTGGGCGCTGAAGGATCCCCAGCCCGTCGCCTGGTGGGTCCTGGTGGGTGCCACGGTGCTGATGTTCGTCTCCCAGGGCGTGCGCTGGGCCCTGCCGCCCCGGCGGCTCCGGGCGAGCGGCGCCAACCGCCACATGCTGGCCTGGGCCGGAGCCGGATCCACCCTCGGCTTCGTCCTGCTCCCCGTACTCGGCGCGGTCCCCGGATATCTGGCCGGTATCTACCTCTACGAACGCCGCCGCCTGGGCCGCCACGGCGATGCGGTCACCGCCCTGCGCACGGTGATGCGCTCGGGCGGCTCCAGCATCCTGGCCGAACTGTTCACCTGCCAGCTGATCGCGGCGGCCTGGCTCGGCGCGGTCTTCTGGGGCTGACACCACCCCGAGGAGGGCAGGCTCAGAGCACACCCTCGTGCGTGAGCAGCCGTACCTTGCGGTCCAGGCCGCCCGCGTAACCGGTCAGTGTGCCGTCGGCGCCGATCACTCGGTGGCACGGCCGGACGACCAGCAGCGGATTGGCGCCGATCGCCCCGCCGACGGCCCTTACGGCCGCCCTGGGCGCTCCGATCCGCGCGGCGATCTCGCCGTAGGTCACGGTCGAGCCGTAGGGGATGTCGTCCAGAGCGGCCCAGACCTTCTCCCGGAAGGCCGTGCCTTCGACGCGCCACGGCAGCCGGAACTCCTTCCGTTCCCCGGCGAAGTAGGCGGAGAGCTGATCCTCGGCCTCCCGGAAGGGCCCGGCGTCCTGCCGCCAGTCGCCCAGCACCACCCGTCCGCCCTTCTGCCCGGGCACGGACAGCGAGGTCAGCTCTCCGGTCGGGGCGGCGGTGAGGAGCAGCGGCCCGAGCGGGCCTTCCGCCGTCGTCCAGTACGTCGTGGTCATCACAACTCCCACTCCCCTGCTGCGCGCAGGTGGTTCAAGGCGTACGAGCGCCAGGGGCGCCAGCTGTCGGGGACGTCGAGGCCGGGCGGGGCCACGTCCGGGTCGCCGAGGGCGCGGGTGCGGATCTCGGCGATGGTACGGGCGTCCAGGCCGGGCACGGCCCTCAGGGCGTCCTGCGCGTCGTCGCGGTCGGCGCCCGCATCGAGACGTACGGCGTGGTCGGCGAGGGCGGCGGTGAGCGCGCCGAGGGTGCCGCCGGGCTCGGCCGCGGCGAGGACGGCCGGCTCGGGGAAGAGGTGGGTGAGGCTGCCGCAGGGGGCGTCGAGCGCCTTGCCGTACCGCTCTACGAGCCGTTCCGCCTCCGTCCGCCCGGCCAGCGCGCGCACCGCGAGTTCCTCCGGGTCGGCGGTGCCCGGCGAGCGCAGCCCCGGCCGGGCGGCGACCAGGGGCGCGAGCCGCGGGTCAAAACCGAGGCGCTCGTCGACGGCGTAGGGGTCGGCGTCGAGGTCGAACAGCCGCCGCAGCCGCTGTACGGCGGTGGTCAGGTCGCGGGGGTCGGTGAGATGCAGCCGGGCGTCGAGCCAGCCGCCGGGGTGGGCGCCGAGCCCGGTCCGGGCGGTGCCGGGGCGTTCGTCGACGGCGACGATGCCGGTGCCGTAGGGCAGGCGGAGGGTGCGCCGGTAGGTGCGGGCGCCGGGCGGACCGCTCACCTCCTCCACACCGGGTACGGCCTCGCGTTCCAGCAGGTCGAAGACGGGTCCTGCCTGGTAGGGGCCGCGGTGGGCGAGCCGCAGCGGGATGCCGGCGTTCGGGGTGGCCGTACGACGGCTGCGGCCGCCCTTCGGGACGGCGGCGGCGCGCAGCTCGCTCGGTGTCGAGGCGTAGACGGCCCGGATGGTGTCGTTGAACTGCCTGACGCTGGCGAAACCCGACGCGAATCCGATCTCGGTGACCGGCAGCCCGGTCGTCTGGAGCAGCACGCGCGCGGTGTGGGCCCGCTGGGCCCGGGCGAGGGCGACCGGCCCGGCGCCGAGTTCGGCGGTGAGCTGCCGCTGCACCTGCCGCGCGCTGTAGCCGAGCCGGGTGGCGAGTCCGGCGACGCCCTCCCGGTCGACCACGCCGTCGGTGATCAGCCGCATGGCCCGGCCGACCACGTCCGCACGGACGTTCCATTCGGCGGAGCCGGGCACGGCGTCCGGCCGGCAGCGCCGGCAGGCCCGAAAGCCCGAGCCCTGCGCGGCGGCGGCCGTGGCGAAGAACCGCACGTTGGCCCGCTTGGGGGTGACCGCGGGGCAGCTCGGCCGGCAGTAGATGCCGGTCGTCTCGACGGCGAAGAAGAACACGCCGTCGAAGCGGGCGTCGCGGCTGCGTACGGCCTCGTACCTGGTGTCCTCGTCCGTCAGCTGGTCTCTCACACGTCCAGTCTCCGCCGTCGGCCGGCCTGCCGCTGGCGGAAATCGGACATGGCGCTTCGGGTGCACCCCGCGGTCCGGTTCGTCGAGGGCTCCTACGCCCTGCTCGTCGACGGCGACACCACGGCGGTCGACCGGCTCGCCGGTGCCCGCGAGGCGTTCCGGGCCGCGGGACTGACGGGGGACGCGCACATGGCCACCATGATGTGGGCCGTGGCCGCCGCCTTCATGGCCCCCGCGACACCGCTCCGGTCACCCGCGATCTGTATGTCGCCGAGGCCGAGGAGTCCGGTGCCGAGTGGGCCAGGAGCTGGGCGGCCTGGTGTGCGGGGATCGCCGAGCTGCGGTACGGCGATCCGGCGCGGGCCCTGCCCCGGCTGCGGGACGCTCTGGCCCGGCAGCGGGCTGTCGGCCACGCTGCTCGGTGCCGCCCAGGGGCTGCGCCGGGACATGGGGGTGGACCTGACCGGCCTGCTGCCGTTCCACACCGCACACCTGACGGCGGAGCTGCGCGTCCGGGAGGAACTCGGCGACGAGGCCTACGTCATGGCGCACGACGCAGGCTTCACCGCGGCCGACCGAGTGGCCCTGGCGCTGGACCTCACCTCGACGGGGCGACCGGACGGGCTCCAGGGAACGTTGAACTCGGCGCCCGCACGCCCGACGCGCGTTCGGTACGGCCCGGCCTGCCTCCTAGGCGACACCGGCGTCCGCGGCGGTGACCACGAGGGCCCCGCCCCCGCCACGGCGGGGCCGTTGATCACATCCGGATGACGGCGACGCGCCTATGAGCGCCAGTGCGGTCCGCGCTTCGCCTCCATCGCGGCCCGTCCGATCGCCCCCTTCCGCTTCCAGTCCTTGCGGATCTCCGCCCGGAGCCGGGCATCCGTCTTGGCGACGATCCGCTGGTTCTCGCGCAGGAGCTTGCGGTAGCTGTCCAGCCGCCGCTCCGGCAGCTCACCGCTGTCGACGGCGGCCAGCACCGCGCAGCCCGGCTCGGCTTCGTGGGCGCAGTCGTGGAAGCGGCACCGCTCGGCCAGCTCCTCGATCTCGGAGAACACCTGCCCGACACCGCTCTCGGCGTCCCAGAGTCCGACGCCCCGCAGTCCGGGGGTGTCGATCAGGACCCCGCCGCCTGGCAGGGCGAGCAAGTTGCGGGTGGTCGTGGTGTGCCGGCCCTTGCCGTCGGCGTCCCGGGTGGCCTGGACGGTCATGGCGTCCTCGCCGAGCAGCGCGTTGGCGAGGGTCGACTTGCCCGCGCCGGACTGCCCGAGCAGCACGGACGTACCACCGCCGACGATCGCCGCGAGCACGTCGAGCCCGTCCCCGTCGACCGAGCTGACGGGCACCACCGGCACGCCGGGCGCGCTGTTCTCCGCGTCCTGGACCAGGTGGGAGAGGGTGACGGCGTCCGGCACGAGGTCGGCCTTGGAGAGGACGACGACGGGCTGCGCCCCGGACTCCCAGGCGAGCGCGAGGAATCGTTCGATGCGGCCCAGGTCGAGTTCGACGGCGAGGGACACGGCGACGATGGCGTGGTCGACGTTGGCCGCGAGGATCTGCCCCTCGGACCGCTTGGAGGAGGTGGAGCGGACGAAGGCGGTGCGGCGCGGCAGGTACGCGCGGACGTAGCGCGGGTTCCCGCCGGGTTCGACGGCGACCCAGTCACCGGTGCAGACGACCCGCATCGGGTCGTGCGGCGTGACGAACGCGGTGTCGGCCCGCAGGATCCCGCCGGCGGTGACGACATCGCACTGGCCTCGGTCGACCCGGATCACGCGTCCGGGCAGCAGTCCTTCGGTGTCGTAGGGGGCGAACTCGGCCGCCCATGCGTCGTCCCAGCCGTAGGGGGCGAGCGCGGAGGAAACGGAGGAAACGGAGCTGGAGGTCAAGGGTGACCCTTTCCAAGGTCGGCCCCCGGCCCGACAGTCGGTCGGATCAGCCGGCGGCCATGGAGGTGGACTTGATGAACTGGATGCGGGCAGCGCTCATCGCAATGACAGCCATCGGTCAACACCTCCTCGTCCTTGGACTCTTCGGCCCTTTTCGGTTCTCTTCGGCCCCTCGTGGAACCGCCGTCACGGTATCCCGTCACGGCGGAGTCGCGTCAACCGGTTTTCGCGCAGTCCTCGCCGTTGAGCTCGAAGTCGTACGGCGGGGAGTTCTTGCCGTGCCAGGAGGAGAGGAAGCCGAAGGCCAGGTCGTCGCCCGCCTGGACCGACTTGTTGTAGTCGGCGGCGGTGGCGGTGACGCGGGAGCCGTTCTGGGAGACGGAGCCGTCCCACATCTGGCCGACCTGCTGGCCGTCCCGGAAGGACCAGGAGACGCGCCAGGAGTCGAGGGGCTCGTTGGTGGTGACGGTGACGGTGGCCTGGAAGCCGTCAGGCCACTGGTTGACCAGGTCGTACTCGACCCGGCAGGCGGGGTCCTCGGTCTCGCGGTCCTCGGCACGGTCCGTGGGAGAGGAGGTGCCCTGCGGTTCGGTCCGGCTGTCGCTGCTCTCCGGCTTGGCGGGCTTCTGCGACTTCCCCGTGTTCTCGGTGGCCTTGCCGGCCGGCTTCGAGGTCGCGGGAGGCAGGGAGGGGAGGGACGGCACGGACAGGTCGGGGTCGGCCACCGGCTGACGGCCGGCGTCGCCGCGCGCTCCGAGGTCTTCGCCGCCACCACCGAAGGGCATCATCGAGACGCCGAGGGCCAGGAGGGAGACCAGGACGGCGGCGACGAGGAGGCCGTTGCGGGCGGCGCGCGCCTTCTGCGCGCCCTCCTCGGATTCTCCGGGCGGCAGTTCCGCCCGGCCGGGACGGCCGGCGCCCAGCCGCACCTCGGCGGCGCGGCGGCGGCGCTCCAGGTAGGCGAGCCCGCCCCAGCCGATCACCCCGCCGGCCAGCGCCCCGGGCAGTCCTCCGCCGTGCAGACGCAGACAGGCGGCGGCCTCGGCGCACTGCACGCAGGTGGCGAGGTGCCGGGAGAGGTCGCCCGGGGCATCGGCGGCGGGGGCCCGGGTGACGGCGTCCAGCAGCCGGGCGTAGCTGCGGCACCGGGCGTCCATCGGTGTGTCGAGGTGGTTGCGGTGGCAGCGGTCCCGGAACAGGGTGCGTACCTGCTGGAGTTCGTCGTCGGCGGTGGCCGGGTCGAGGCCCAGGCGGCGGGCGACCAGGGACAGCGGCAGCGCCTCCACCTCGGCCAGCCACAGCAGTTCCGCGTCCGCCTGCTGGAGGTCACGGAGTCCGCGCAGTGCGAGCGGGCGCCGCAGAGGCGGTCCGGTGTAGCGGGCGGCCTTGTCCGAGTTGAGCCACAGCCGCAGGTCGGGGTCGAGTTTGTGGCCCTGCCCCGCGTCTTCCCAGTCCGCGGCCGTGGTGCGTACGGCGGTCAGCAGCAGGGGTATGCGGGGCAGCCGGGCAGAGCGGCGCCCGGAGGTGCGGGCCGGTCCGGCATCGGCGGCACGTGCCTCACGTATGCCGTGCGCGAACGCCTCGCGGCCCAGCTGTGCGGCGGCCGTGGAGCCGGACGTGCACAGATCGGCGTAGGCGAGGACCGCGTCCCAGCACTCGGAGAACAGCGCGGCCTCGGAGGCGTCCTGAGGGGTCGGCAGGTCGGGCATGAGTCTCCTGCATCCACAAGCGAGGTCAACTCACCATGTCGGCAAAGGAGTTGGGGGGAACCTCGCGGCAGGGGAGGAGTTTTTCACGTTCTCGACACAACTGACAAGCCACGTATTCAAATCCTGACGCAGCCGACTCCGGAAGTAGATACGCGTGAGACGCCGAAACGTCTCGATGGCGACCCGAATCACTTCGGGTCGCCATCGGAAAACGGTGGGAAACAGCGGGAATCGTCAGGAGAAGCGGTCCGGCGTCAGATCTCCACCGGCTCGTCCGCGGGCAGGCTGTCCATGAAGGAGCTGACGGAGAAGACCGCGTTGCCGGCGCCGGGGGGGCCGTAGCCGGGGGGCGAGGCAAGACCGAAGTCCTCCATCGTCTGCCGGTACGCCTGGAGCAGCCGGATGTGGTACTCCAGGGGCGCGCCCTGCGGGTTGGCCTTGCCGAGCGGGGTCGTGGGCTCCGGGCACCAGGTGGTGAAGCGGGGCGTGATGCCGTGGGACATGAAGAAGCGCAGACCCTCGGTGGTGGAGTCGATGGCCTCGTCGACGGTCTTGAACCCGAAGGGCTCGGCCATCTCCACGCCCGCCACGAAGTTGGGGATGACGTTGCGCGCGCCGAAGATGTCCGCCGAGTCGAGGATGCGCTTGTGCCACTCGTCGCGGCCGACGTAGCGCTCCTTGCCCGGGCAGTACATCTTGAAGAGGTACTCGTCCCACACCTCGTAGTTGGGGTGGTAGATCTGCACGCCGTAGTCCTTGAAGCGCTGGACGTCGTCCTTCGGCAGCGCCTGGGCGACGACCTTGCCGATCCAGCGGCCGGGGAAGTGCTCCTCGATGGCCTTGGCGTACCGCCCGTAGAAGTCCGCCTCGTCCAGGCCCTGGACCTTCGACGTGATAGCGCCACCGGTGAGTGTGTACGCGGTGGACACCTTCGCGGTGTCGTACTTGTCGATGATCTCGAGTGCCTCGAGGACTTCGTCGACGTCCTTCACACCCGTGTACGGGCGGCCCGCCGCCTTGTGCTGGCGCCAGTTGTGGTTGATGTCGCAGTACTGGCACTCCTCCTTGGCACCGAAGTACTGGCAGACGCGGAACGCGGTCAGGTAGATCAGGTAGCCCCACTGAATGGTCGGGGCGACCTCCATGACCGACTTCCCGTTGGCGAGGGTGTGCCGGTAGTACTCGGGCATCGGCGGCACGCCGACGTCGGAGATCCGCTTGCCGTCGAGGTAGAGGCCGAGCACACCGTCCTCGTTCGCGGCGACGCGGTACGGCGAGGCGGGGTTCACCCGGACCGATACGACGGTCCGGCGCAGGCCGTACGGGCCGCCGGTGAGGATGATCTCCTCGGGCGGGCGGCGCAGCGCTGCCTCGCCCAGCTCGGGCAGGGTGCCGTGGTCGAAGGAGAAGATGAAGTACGACTTCGGCTTGACCTCGCCGCCCTCGTTGTCACTGAGCGCGGACGGGTCGAAGGCCACTCCGCCCCTCAGCAGGTCCTCCTTGAAGACGGCCTCCCGCGGGACATGCGGGAATCGCTCCATCAGATCCTCGACCAGCGCGGTACGGCTGCCGCTGCTCATCCCGTCTCTCCTCCCGGCTCGGACGTACGACTCCTCACGGTATGCCCATGGCTGCGCGTGAGCGGTACCGGGTCCCCCGGAGCGGGGGCGATACCCACCCGGCGGGTCGCGCGCCACCGACCGCTGCCTGCGGATCGCCGCCCGGCGGATCGGCGGTGGCCCGCCGGTCAGCAGCGGCTGAAGAGGCCTCCGGCGCGTCGCCGGCCGGCGGCGCCACGCCCGCCCGGCAGCGGCCGTGACGGGCCGACGGCCCCCGTCCGGCGACGACACCGGGTTCCCGTGGAGCAACCGGGGGCACCCAGCCGACGGGGCACGCGCCGCCCGCCGCCTGGCCGGTCGGCGAAATGTCACCGGCGGGGAGCTGCCGGTGAGGACCCGGCCCGCCTCGGCAGCGCAGTCTGCACGGGGAGTGCCCGCCGCCCGCGCGCGGCCTCCCCCTCGGCGGCGAACGGTGACGGGGCGGCGGGCCCGCCCGGCCGGACGGCCACATCGGCGAGGACCCGCCGGCCCACGCACCCCGCCCAACCCATCGGGGCCCGCAGCAGCCCGGCAGGCGAGCACACGACAGCAGGCCGACGGCAGTCGAACATCAGCGCCAGTCTCGCCCCCGCGCGAGCGAACCACCCCGGCGGGCCCGCCCGCCTGGCCGACCGCATCGGGCGACCCGCCGGACCCGCACCCTCACCCTCCCCTGCCGACCGGGAACCCCAGCAACCTGCTGGGCAAGCACACGACAGCCGACCGGCTGCGGCCGATCCGAACCGGAACGATTCTGCCGATGTCAGCACATACCGGTGCTGCTGACGAAGTGCGTCCTCAGGCCTCGCGTTCCAGTGCCGCCAGGTCGACCCCGTGGGCCGGCTTCCCTCCGGCCAGCAGCCGTTCCGCCTCCTCCGCCACCGTCCGGCCGAGGCGTGCCAGTTCGTTGCCCTGGGAGCCCGCGAGGTGGGGGGTGATGAAGGCGCCGGGCAGGTCGTAGAGGGGTGAGTCTGCGGGGAGGGGCTCGGGGTCGGTGACGTCGAGAACGGCGGTGAGGCGCTCGGCACGCAGTTCCGTCACGAGGGCGTCGTGGTCGACCAGCGCGCCGCGCGCGGTGTTGACGAGCACCGCCCCGTCGGGCATCAGGGCCAGTTCGCGGCGGCCGATCAGGTGGTGGGTCTCGGGTGTCTCGGGGGCGTGGACGGTGACGATGTCGGAGGTGCGCAGCAGGTCGTCCAGCGGCAGCAGGGGGACACCGAGCGCAGCGGCCTCCGCCTCGTCGACGTACGGGTCGGTGAGGGACGGCCGCAGATCGAAGGGGCGGAGCAGTTCGATCACGCGGCGGCCGATGCGGGAGGCGCCGATGACGCCGACGCGGCGGCCGTAGTTGCCGATGCCGGGGACGATGCCCCAGCCGGAGGAGGTGCGGGACGTGCGCATCCGGTCGCGCGCGGCGAGGATGTCCTTCCCGGCGAGCAGGATCATGGCGAGGGTGTACTCGGCCACCGGCAGCGCGTTGGCGACGGCGGCCGAGGAGACGGCGATGCCGCGCCGCCAGATCCCGGGGGTGGCGAAGGACTTCACCGAGCCGGCCGAGTGCAGCACGGCGCGCAGCCGGGGAGCCGCGTCGAGGACCGTCTCGTCGAGCCGGGGACAGCCCCAGCCGGTCACCAGGATCTCGGTCCGCGCCAGCACGTCGAGCACGCGCGGGTCGGTGAAGTCCTGCGCCACGAGGGCGGGGTCGATGTCCACGGACTCCCGCAGCCGCGCCAGCACCTCGGGCGGGAAGACCTGCGGCACGTTCTCGGCGGCCATGGCGAACAGTGCCTGGGGGCGCTGGCTCAAGGAGGTGACCTTCCGGCTCGGGAGCACAGGAGAAACGAAAAGGATAGAAACCGCTCTCTACAACCTCTCCACGGTAGGCCGGGCCGGGCGGCCGGAGCAATGGACACCGGGCCGAGGTAGGTTCCGGCCGGGGGCATGCCGGTCCCCACAGCCTCGGGGAAGGACGACGTGGATGAACGGGACCGTGACCAACTGGGCGGGCAACATCACCTACGCGGCCAAGGAGCTGCACCGGCCGGGCTCGCTCACCGCGCTGCGCGCGCTGGTCGCGGACAGCGACCGGGTGCGGGTGCTGGGCAGCGGGCACTCGTTCAACGGGATCGCCGAGCCGGGCGCCGAGGGCGTCCTGTTGTCGCTGGCCGCTCTGCCGCCCGAGGTGGACGTGGACACGGCGGCCCGCACGGTCCGCGTCGGCGGCGGCGTGCGCTACGCGGAGCTGGCCCGCCGGCTGCACGGGCAGGGCCTCGCGCTGCACAACATGGCGTCCCTGCCGCACATCTCGGTGGCCGGGTCGGTCGCGACCGGCACTCATGGCTCGGGGGTCCTCAACGGCCCGCTCTCGACGGTGGTGCGCGAGGTGGAACTGGTCACGGCCGACGGCTCGACGGTGACGACAGGCCGGGACGAGGAGCGGTTCGGCGGGGCGGTCACCTCGCTCGGCGCGCTCGGTGTCGTCACCGCGCTCACCCTCGACCTGGAGCCGGCCTTCGAGGTCGAGCAGCATGTGTTCACCGAACTGCCCCTGGAGGGGCTGGACTCGGGGACGTTCGAGACGGTGATGGCGACGGGGTACAGCGTCAGCCTGTTCACCGACTGGCGTGCGCCGGGCTTCCGGCAGGTGTGGCTGAAGCGGCGTACCGACCAGCCGCTGCCGACCTTCCCCTGGGCGGCTCCCGCCACCGAGAAGATGCACCCGGTGCCGGGCATGCCCGCGGTCAACTGCACGGAGCAGTTCGGTGTGCCGGGGCCCTGGCACGAGCGACTGCCGCATTTCCGGGCGGAGTTCGTCCCGAGCAGCGGGGCGGAGCTGCAGTCGGAGTACCTGCTGCCGCGCGGGCACGCCGTGGAGATGCTGCGCGCGCTCGACGCGATCCGGGAGACGGTCGCCCCGGTGCTGCAGACCTGCGAGGTGCGCACGGTCGCCGGTGACGACCAGTGGCTGAGCCCGTCCCATGGCCGGGACACCGTCGCGGCGCACTTCACCTGGGTCGAGGACACGCGGGCGGTGCTGCCGGTGGTGCGGCGGGTCGAGGAGGCGCTGGAGCCCTTCGGGGCGCGGCCGCACTGGGGCAAGGTGTTCACCGTGCCCGCGTCCGTCCTGGGCGGGCTGTATCCGCGGCTGGACGACTTCCGCGCGCTGACGCGGGAGCTGGACCCGGAGGGGAAGTTCGCCAACGCCTTCGTGCGGGAGGTGCTCGCGACGGCATAGACCGCCCCGCCCTGCGGCCCGCCCCCGCGACGCCCGGCCCGCGCGGCTGAGGCACCATGAACGAGCCACGGCCGGTCACCGCCGGTCTCACCCGGAGAGCACTTTATAAAGCCCCTTTCCAAACCCCTTGTCGAAAGTCCCGCCAGCCCATAGCCTTGCGCCGCGCCGGTGCCGACGTCGACCCCGGCCAGGGCCGGTCTGGGAAGGAATGGGGCACCCCGGTGAAGCGCACATCACGCGACATCCGCACCGCGAACCGCTACGAGGTGCTGCGCCAGATCATCGCGGAGTCACCCACCTCCCGGCAGGAGCTGGCGGCCGCGACCGGCCTCAGCCTCGCCACGGTGGCGACGCTCGTGGGCGAGCTGCTCGACCTCCGCATGATCACGGAGGTCGGCTTCGAGGACTCGGCCGGCGGCCGGCCCCGGGGCCTGGTGGCGGTCAACGCCTCGGGCGGCGCGCTGATCGGCGTCGACATCGCCGAGACCTACGTCCATGTCGAGCTGTTCGACCTGGGGCTGAACGTGCTGGCCCGCGCCGAGGAGGACGTCCGCGCGAGTGAGAGCCTGCCCGAGCAGGTGGTCGGCCATGTGGCCACCGCCGTCGGCTCGGTGGTCACCCAGGCCGGCATCGAGGGCGCCCGGGTGCTCGGGGTCGGCGTGAGCGTGCCGGGGCAGGTGGACCGCGCCACCGGCATCTCGGAGTACGCGCCCAACTGGGACTGGCACGACGTACCGCTGCTCGACCTGCTCACGGAGCACATCGCCTACCCGCTGTACCTGGACAACCCGCTGCGCGCCAGCGCGGTCGCCGAGCTGTGGTTCGGAGCCGCGCGCGGGGCCGGGAACGCCGTGGTGGTCAACCTCGGGACCGGCGTGGGCGCCGGGCTCGTCCTGGGCGGCGGGCTGCACCGCGGTGTGAGCAACAGCGCCGGCGAGTGGGGCCACACCACGATGGTGCTGGACGGGCGGCTGTGCCGCTGCGGCAACCACGGCTGCGTGGAGACGTACGTCGGCGCGCGCGGCATCATGCTGAACCTGCGGGAGGTCGGCCCCGACAGCGCGCTGCTGCACGCGGACGACCAGACGGCGACCATCGACGCGCTCGCCCGCGGCGTCGCGGCGGACGACCCGGTGGCACGTCGCGCCGTCCACGAGACCGCCCGCTATCTGGGCGCCGGCGTCGCGGACCTGGTGAACCTCTTCAACCCCGAGATCGTCGTGCTGAGCAGCTGGGTCGCCCGCACCCTGGGCGAACCGCTGCTGCACGAGGTGCGTGAGGCCGTGACCCGGCACGCGCTGCCACGGCCGCTGGCCGCCACCGAGATCGTCCTCTCCCCGATCCCCACCGACCCGGTGTGCCTGGGCGCGGCGACGTTCGCGCTGGAGGGCGCGCTCCAGGCCGTCGGGCAGAAGAACGGCAAACGCACCGCCCCCGTGAGGAGCCGAACCGCCGCCACACCACCCTCGTAGCGGCGGAAGCAACTCCTCCGCTCCCCCCGCATGTTCGAAATCGCGAACCGGACACAACGCTTCGAACAGACTTCGTCCAACCCCTTGCCGAAGCCTTAGCCGAAGCTCTAGCGTCCCGCACCGCACCTCTCTTTGAGCCATCTGGCGCGAGCCCCCGGGCCGTGAGCCATCAGGCAGTGAGCCGAAGAGCCGCAGCCGCACTCGAGACAAGGACGTCAGCATGTCGGCATCGAGCAACATGAACTGGGACCGCCGAACCGTAATGCGGGCCGCGATGGGCCTGGCCGCCGCCGGCGGACTCGCCGCGTGCGGCAGCAACACCGGCCGGGGCGGTGGGTCCGGGTCGGGCGACAGCCTCACCCAGTACTTCCACGCGTACGGCGAGGCCGGCGTCGAGCAGGCCGTGAAGCGGTACGCGAAGGCCTACAAGGACGCCAACGTGACCACCCAGTGGATCACCGGCAACAACTACGAGCAGAAGCTCTTCGCCGCGCTGCTCACCAAGAACGCGCCGGACGTCTTCGAGTTCCACCCGCAGATCCAGATGGTCAAGAGCGGTCAGGTGGCCGACCTGAGCGACATCATCGATCCGGTCAAGGACGACTTCAACCCGGCCGACATCAAGTCGCACACGGTCGACGGCAAGATATACGGCGTCCGGATGATCGACGACCCGCAGTTCCTCTTCTACCGGCCCTCGCTGTTCAAGAAGGCGGGAGTCCAGGTTCCGACCACGCTGGAAGAGCTGATCGAGGCCGCCGACAAGCTGACCACGAGCAAGGTCAAGGGCCTCTTCCTCGGCAACGACCTGACCTCGATCGACCGCCCGCTGATCTGGTCGGCCGGTGCCGACACCCTCACCGCTGACAACAAGCCCGCCTTCAACACCGACGCCGTCGCCGACGGCCTCAAGCAGCTGCGCGGTCTCTTCACCAGCGGCAACCTGCTCCTCGACGCCCCCGCCGACTCGTGGGACCCGTCGGCCCTCATCCAGGGCCTCACCGCGATCCAGTGGTGCGGCATGTGGGCCATGCCGGCCATGCAGAAGGCGCTCGGCGACGACATCGGCATCTTCCCGTTCCCGAAGGTCGGCTCGGCCGGCAAGCCGTCCGTCTACAACGGCGGCTGGTCGATGTTCGTCAACGCCAAGGGCAAGAACGTCGAGGCGGCCAAGGAATACGTCAAGTGGCTGTGGATCGACCAGAAGAAGTACCAGGAGGACTTCGCCACCTCCTACGGCTTCCACATCCCGCCGCGCACCTCGCTCGCCGCGTCCGCGACCAAGCTGAAGTCCGGCCTGCCGGCCGAGGGCGTCAAGCTCTTCAACGAGTTCGGCCACTTCGACAACATCGGCTGGACGCAGGCCATGATCGCCGCGTTCTGGGACGTGATAGCCAACACCGTCCGCAAGGACGGTGACCCGAAGGCCCAGCTCGACGCCTGCGAGAAGAAGGTCAACGCCGAACTCAAGAAGCTCTTCGGATAGACCACCGGACGGATCTCGACATGTCGACCACCACCACACGCGGGGTCGCCCAGCCCGCCCCGGCCAAGATCTCCAAGACCCGGCCGCGGCGGGGCCTCGGGGCGAGCAGCACCTTCAACTTCTGGCTCTTCACCGGTCCGTTCCTGATCGGGCTGGTGATCTTCGTCTTCGTGCCCATCGGCTGGAGCATCTGGCTCAGCTTCTTCGAGGCACGGTTCACGGTCACGCCGAGCGAGTTCGTCGGCTTCGACAACTACAAGCAGATCCTCACGGACACGAACTTCCGGAATTCCCTCGTCACGTTCACCGTGTTCGCCGCGTTCATCGTGCCCGCCACCTGGGCCTTGTCGCTGGGACTCGCCCTGCTGGTGAACCGGCTGCGGTTCATGCGGGCGTTCTTCCGGTCGGTGTTCTTCCTGCCGACCGCGGTCAGCTATGTCGCCGCCGCGCTGATCTGGAAGATGTCCATCTTCAACGGCGTCCGTTTCGGCCTGGCCAACACCGTCCTCGGCTGGTTCGGCATCGACAACATCGCCTGGCTGGCCAACCCCGACCCGCCCTGGTATTGGCTGGTCATCGTGACCGTCCGGCTCTGGCTGCAGTCGGGCTTCTACATGATCCTCTTTATCGCGGCGCTGCAGAACATCCCACGGGAGCTGTACGAGGCCGCCTCCATCGACGGCGCCAAGCCGGGCTGGCAGACCTTCCGGCACATCACGCTGCCGCAGCTGCGCGCCACGTCCACCGCGGTGATCCTGCTGCTGCTGATCGCCGCCTACCAGGCCTTCGACGAGTTCTTCAACTTGCTCGGCAAGGCCACCTGGGGCCAGCCGCCGCTGGTCGAGCTCTACAAGATGGCCCTCGGCCAGAACCAGAACTACGGCGCGGGCAGCGCGGGCGCGGTCGTCCTGACCCTGCTCATCTGCGTCGTGACCCTCTTCCAGGGCAAGATCATGGGCTTCGGAAGGGGTGAGGAGACCAAGTGACCACCACAGCACCCGACGTCAGGAAGGCCGCCAAGCCGGGCAAGGCCAAGCGCGGCGGCGTCATCGGAAACACCGGCCTGTACATCGCGACCGGCATCGCGGGCCTCCTCTTCCTCATCCCCTTCTACCTGATCGTCCGCAACGCGGTGATGACGGACCCGGAGATCACGGGCGAGGAGTGGAAGTGGATCCCCACCTCCATCGAGTGGGGCAACTTCAGCGAGCCGTTCAACGACGTCACCGTCGACTTCGCCCGGGCCCTGTGGAACTCCGTGGTCGTGGCCGTCCTGCACACCTCGGGCATCCTGCTGATCTGCTCGATGGCCGGGTACGGCCTGGCCCGGATCCCGTACAAGCACGCCAACAAGGTGTTCTACGCCGTCCTGGTGACCCTGATGGTGCCCACGGCGGTCACCTTCGTGCCGAGCTTCGTTCTCGTCTCGTCCCTCGGCTGGGTGGACAGTTACCGGGGTCTCATCATCCCGGGCCTCTTCAGTGGTTTCACCTGCTTCCTGTTCCGGCAGTACTTCCTGGGGTTCCCCAAGGAGCTGGAGGAGGCGGCGCGGGTGGACGGGCTCGGCTACTGGGGCGCGTACTGGCGCGTCGTCGTGCCGAACTCGCTGAACTTCTTCGCGGCCATCGCCACGATCACCTTCATCAACGGCTGGAACGCCTTCCTGTGGCCCCTGGTCATCGGCCAGGACCCGAGCGCCTGGACGGTCCAGGTGGCGCTGTCGTCGTACATGACGAACCAGACCGTCAACTATCACCTGATCTTCATGGCCACGGCCATTTCCATCCTGCCCCTGGTGTTCGTCTTCCTCTTCCTCCAGCGCTGGCTGGTGCAGGGGATCGCCCAGACCGGCATCAAGGGCTGAGCTAGGAGACCGATGTCTTTCCGCACCACCGCCGACTACGTCGAGGACGTCTCCCCGGGGAGCGGGGCCCTTCCGGCCCGCGCCTGGTACGCGTCCTCGGACGCCACGTCCCTGTCGCTGAACGGCAGCTGGCGCTTCCGGCTGTCGGGCACCGTCGACGCCGAGGACGACTCGTTCGCCGAGGAGGGCTACGACGCCCAGGGCTGGGCCGAGGTCACGGTCCCCGGGCACTGGGTCCTCCAGGGCGACGGGGCGTTCGGGTCCCCGATCTACACCAACCACCTCTACCCCTTCCCGGTGGACCCGCCGCACGTCCCGACGGAGAACCCGACCGGTGACCATCTGCGCGTCTTCGACCTGCCGTCGGACTGGCCGTCGGACGGCGGGGCGGTGCTGCGGTTCGACGGCGTCGAGTCCTGTGCCCGCCTCTGGCTGAACGGCACGGAGCTCGGCGAGTTCAAGGGCTCCCGGCTGGCGCACGAGTTCGCGGTGGGGCATCTGCTGAAGCCGGGCGGCAACGTCCTGGCGGTGCGGGTGCACCAGTGGTCGGCGGGCTCGTACCTGGAGGACCAGGACCAGTGGTGGCTGCCGGGCATCTTCCGCGACGTGACGTTGCTGCACCGCCCGGCGGGCAGCGTGGGCGACTTCTTCGTGCACGCGTCGTACGACCACACCACCGGCGAGGGCACCCTGCGCGTCGACTCCGACGTCGAGGGGCGGGTGACCGTCCCGGCGCTGGACATCGATGTCGCGACGGGTGACACGGTGACGGTCGCGGTCGCGCCGTGGACCGCCGAGACCCCGAAGCTGTACGACGGTGTGCTGGCCACCGAGGGCGAGCGGGTGCCGCTGCGGATCGGTTTCCGTACGGTCGTCCTGGAGGACGGCCTGATCAAGGTCAACGGGAAGGCCGTCCTCTTCAAGGGCGTCAACCGGCACGAGTGGCACCCTACGACGGGCCGCGCGCTCGACCTGGAGACCATGCGCGAGGACGTGCTGCTGATGAAGCGGCACAACCTCAACGCCGTGCGCACCTCGCACTACCCGCCGCACCCGGCCTTCCTGGACCTGTGCGACGAGTACGGGCTGTGGGTCATCGACGAGTGCGACCTGGAGACCCACGGCTTCGTCGAGCAGGACTGGCGGGACAACCCGGTCGACGACGACCGCTGGACCCCGGCCCTGCTGGACCGTGCGGAGCGGATGGTCGAGCGGGACAAGAATCACCCGTCCGTCGTGTTCTGGTCGCTGGGCAACGAGGCCGGCACCGGGCGCGGGCTCACCGCGATGGCCGAGTGGATCCACGACCGCGACCCCGAGCGGCTGGTGCACTACGAGGGCGACTGGAACTGCCGCGACACGGACGTGTACTCGCGGATGTACGCATTCCACGACGAGGTCGACAAGATCGGGCAGCGGCTCGACGGAGGCACCGGCAAGCGCCGGGAACTGCCCTTCATCCAGTGCGAGTACGGGCACGCGATGGGCAACGGCCCGGGTGGACTCGCCGACTACCAGGAGCTGTTCGAGAAGCACGAGCGGCTCCAGGGCGGCTTCATCTGGGAGTGGATCGACCACGGCGTCAAGCACGCCGAGCTGGGTTACGCCTACGGCGGTGACTTCGGCGAGGAGCTACACGACGGCAACTTCGTCTGCGACGGGCTGGTCTTCCCGGACCGGACGCCGTCGCCGGGCCTGATCGAGTACAAGAAGGTCATCGAGCCGGTCCGCATCGAGGGCGACGGCGCCAACGGCATCGTGCGGATCACCAACAAGCAGGACTTCGCCGACCTGTCGGCGCTGGCCTTCGAGTGGTCGTGCCAGGTGGACGGCGAGACCGTCGAGTCGGGTTCGCTGGCGGTGCCGGCGCTGGCGCCGGGCGAGACCGCCGAGGTGAAGCTGCCGGAGCCGCCCGCGGACGGCCGGGGCGGCGAACGCCAGTGGACGGTGCGGGCCCTGCTCGCCGACGACACGCTCTGGGCTCCGAAGGACCATGTCGTGGCCTGGGGGCAGTTCGCCGTGGGGGCCCGGCCGCTGCCGTCCTTCCCCGCGAGCGACCGGCCCGTGGCCGGCACGGACCGGATCACCCTCGGTCCCGCCGAGTTCGACCCCCGTACCGGCGCCCTGCGCTCGATCGGCGGCGTCAGGGTCGGCGCGGCACCGCGGCTGGACGTGTGGCGGGCGCCGACCGACAACGACGACGGCGCGGAATGGCAGACCGACACCCGCTACGGGATGCTGTGGCGCACGCTCGGCCTGCACCGTATGCGCCACCGGCTGGTCTCGGTCGAGGCGGGGGACGACGCGCTGACGGTCCGGACCCGGGTGGCACCTGCGGCCCGCGAGGTCGGTCTGGACACGGTGTACCGCTGGACGTCCGACGGGGAGCGGCTGCGGCTGACCGTGTCCGTGACCCCCGAGGGCGACTGGACGGTGCCGCTGCCCCGGCTCGGTGTCCGCTTCGGGCTCCCCGAGGCCGACCGGGTGGAGTGGTTCGGCGGAGGGCCCGGCGAGGCCTACCCGGACACCAGGACGGCGTCGATGGTCGGCCGTTGGCAGGCTTCGGTGGACGAGCTGCAGACGCCGTACGTGCGTCCGCAGGAGAACGGCGCCCGCCCCGACGTCCGCTGGGTGGAGCTCGGCGGGCTGCGGATCGAGGGCGACCCGGAGTTCTGGTTCACCGCGCGGCGCTGGACGACCGAGCAGCTCGAGGCGGCCCGGCACCGCACCGACCTCACGGCCGGCGACACGGTGTGGGTCAACCTCGACCACGGTCAGCACGGCATCGGCTCGCAGTCGTGCGGCCCGGGCCCGCTGCCGCGGTACTTCCTGAAGGCGGAGCCGGCGGAGTTCTCGTTCGTGTTCTCGACCAACGGGTGACTCGGCCGCCGGGCGAGAAGAACGTCAGGTAAGAAGCCGATTAATCGATTGACCAATTGATCGACATTCCGACAGTGTCGGGGCGTCAACCGCGGCCGGTCGGCCCTCGAAGCCGACCGGCCGCGTCTGTGTTCATCGCATGAAAGCGGGTGGGTCGATTGAGTGTCGCCATCGAGGTCCGCGGACTGTCCCGGACCTTTCACACCACCGTCCGCCGCCCCGGATTCCTGGGCGCCGTCCGCTCACTGGTCAACCCCGAGCGGGTGGCCAAGCACGCCGTCGCCGACATCACCTTCGACGTGGCCGCGGGCGAGCTCCTCGCCCTGCTCGGCCCGAACGGCGCCGGCAAGTCCACCACGATCAAGATACTGACCGGCATCCTCACGCCCACCTCCGGCGAGGCCCGGGTCGCGGGCGTCGTGCCGTACCGGGAGCGGGAGCGCAACGCCCGGAACGTCGGTGCGGTGTTCGGGCAGCGCACCCAGCTGTGGTGGGACCTGCCGGTGCGCGAGTCGTTCGCGATCCTGCGGGACATCTACGAGGTGCCGAAGGCCGAACACGCCGCCCGGCTGAAGGAGTTCGACGAGATCCTGGACCTGTCGTCCTTCTGGGACACCCGGGTCCGCCATCTCTCCCTCGGCCAGCGGGTGCGCAGCGATCTGGCCGCCGCCCTGCTGCACGATCCGCCGGTGGTCTTCCTCGACGAGCCGACCATCGGGATGGACGTGGTGGTCAAGGAGCAGGTGCGGGAGTTCCTGCGCCACCAGGTGGAGCAGCGCGGCCGTACGGTCCTGCTGACCACGCACGACATGACGGAGGTCGAGCGGCTCGCCGAGCGGGTGGTGCTCGTCAACCACGGCCGGCTGATGCTGGACGGCGGCCTCGACGAGATCCGCCGCAAGTTCGGCTCCACCTGGCAGGTGCGGGCCACCCTCGCCGACCCGCACGCCGAGGTTCTGCCGCCGCCCGGCACCGCGCTCCTGCGGCACAGCGGCGCGCAGGTCGTCTTCGGCCCCGACGGGCCCGGCGCACCCACCGTCCACCAGGCCCTCAAGGCGGTGATCGAGCGGTACGAGGTGACCGACATCGCCCTGGACGAGGCGGACCTGGAGGACGTGATGCGGGCCGCGTACGCGCATGCCGGGGAGGTCTGACATGGCCGTGCTGCACGCCTGGCGCGCCGCCCGCGTCACTCCCCTGGGTGAGCTGAACGCCCCGCCCCGGATGACGGCCGTCGCCCTGCGGCTGGCCGTACAGGTGGTCCTGGTCTGGTCGCTGTGGCGCGGCCTGTACGCGCACTCCGGCACGACCGCCGGCCTGAGCCGCGACCAGGCCGTCACCTACGCCGTGCTGGCCGTACTGGCGTCCCGGTTGCGGGAGCTGGACCAGTACACGGGCCGGGACACGGTCCTCCAGCACATGCACTTCGGCACCATCGTCTACTGGTACCTGCGCCCGCTGCCGCCGCAGCGCTACTACGCCCTGCGGGCCGCCGGCGAGCAGCTGTACGGGCTCGCGTGGGCGCTGACCGGGTACGTGGTCTGCCTGGCCACCGGGCTCGTCGAGCCGCCCCGATCGGCAGCCGTGGCCGGGGTGTTCGGCTTGAGCATGCTGCTGGGCCAGTGGGTCCTGTACTACGTGATGCTCACGCTCGACCAGTTGTGCTTCTGGACGATCCGCAACAACGCCGCGATGCTCATCCTGCTGTTCGCGCAGAACCTGCTGTCCGGGGTGTACGCGCCGCTGTGGTTCTTCCCGGACTGGTTCGTGACGATGAGCGCCTTCCTGCCCTTCCAGGCCACGCTGAGCGTGCCGCTGTCGCTGTACGTGGGCCGGATCCCGCTGTCCGACGCGGCCTTCCAGCTCTCCGTCCAGGCCGCCTGGGTCGTGGCGCTGGCGTTGTTCACCCGGCTGCTGTGGCGGCGGGCCGCCCGGCGCGTGATCTCGCAGGGAGGCTGAGATGTCCTTGAGAGCTCTGCGGATCGTGTGGCGCGTCACCGCGCTCAACTTCCGCGCGCAGATGGAGTACCGCACCGAGTTCCTGCTGATGATCGCGATCGGGGCGATCTGGCAGGTGTCGGTGATCGTGTTCGCCACGGTGCTGCTGACCCGGTTCGCCGGGATGGGCGGCTGGGACAGCTCGGACGTGCTGCTCATCCCGGCGACGCGCATGCTGGCACACGGACTGTTCGTACTGCTCCTGGGGCGGGTGCACTTCGCCGGCCGGCAGATCCAGGAGGGCCGCGTCGACATCTACCTGATGCGTCCGATGCCGGTGCACCGGCAGATGCAGCTGGCCTACTTCCCCACCAACGCCATCGGGGACCTCACGGTCGCGGCGGGCCTGATGGTCGGCGCGCTGTCCCGCAGCGACCTGGACTGGACGGCCGGCCGGGTCACGTACCTGATCGCGGCCGTGCTGGGCGGCATGCTCCTGGAGGCGGCCCTGTTCACGGTCGTGGCCGGCGCTGCCCTGCGCTTCCCGGCCGCGGACTACTGGGGCCGCTGGCTGGAGGAACTCCTCGGCACGTTCGGCAGCTACCCGCTGAACGTCCTGCCCAAGGCGGTGGGCGGCTTCCTGACCTACGGCCTCCCGCTCGCGTTCGTCGCCTTCTTCCCGGCGGCGGTACTGACCGGGCACGGGCATACGACCGGTGTGCCGTACTGGCTGGCGGCGGCCTCACCGCTGCTCGGGCTGCTGGCGTATCTGGGGGCGCGGCTGCTGTGGCGGTGGAGCCTGCGGCATTACAGCGGGGTCAACGGCTGACGGTCCGGCCCGACCCGCGGACCGGGGTGAACAGGGCGGCCACGGCGAGCAGGACGCAGGTCGCTCCGGCGGCCAGGGCGACCGGCGTCGTGCCCTGTTCCTCCGCGGCCCAGGTCAGCACGGCGGCGCCGATCGGTGCCGCCGCGTAGTGCAGGGTCCAGAACGCGGACGTGACCCGGCCCAGGAGGTGTTCCGGGGTCACCTCCTGGCGCAGCGACATCGAGCAGGTGCCTCCCATGGCGGCGCAGGCGAGGAAGGCGGCACACAGGGCCGCGACCACGGGCACGTCACGGGCCCAGCCGAGACCGGCGAAGGCGAGCCCGCAGCCCGCGACCGAGCCGGTCCACGTCAGCCCGAAGCCGAGGCGTCGGCGGACCCTGGCCACGAGCAGGGCACCGGCGATGGTGCCGAGCGCGCCGGCCGCCATGACGGTGCCGACCGTGCCGTCGTCATGGCCGAGGTCGTGCTTGAGGTGGTAGATGACCAGGTCGTGAATCCCGAGGGTGAGGAAGCTGAAGACGAACAGCAGGACCGTGAGCGAGCGCAGCACGGGGTGGCCGTGGAGGAAGGCGACGCCGGTGCGCAGGTCCTGCCACAGGCCGGTGCGCTTGCCCGGCTGTTCGTCCGGGGCGCGCCTGCGGAACCGTACGAAGAACAGGAGCGCCGCCGACACACCGAAGCTGGCCGCGTTCACGCCGACGGCCGCGGCCGGGCCGGACCAGGCGGCGACCAGCCCGGCGCACAGCGGCCCCAGCACCCCCGCGCCGGCGGCCGTGGCGTTCAACCGGCCGTTGGCCTCGGTGAGTTGCCCGGTGCCTACCAGGCCGCGTACGACGGTGACGTAGCCGACCGCGAACAGCATGCCGACGGCCTCGCACAGCGGCAGCACCACGTACAGCAGCCAGATCTGCGGGCCGAACAGCCACACCAGTGGGATCGCCCCGTACAGCCCCAGGCGCACGAGGTCGCACGAGATGAGCAGCCGGCGCCGGTCCACCCGGTCCACCACCGCCCCGGCGAACACGGCCGCGAGGACCGAAGCCGCCCCGCCCACGGCGGTCAGCAGCCCCATCCGCGCGACCGAGCCCGTGGCCTCCAGGACCAGCAGGGGCAGGGCGATCAGGGCGAAAGAGTCGCCGAGGACGGAGAGGGTCTGCGCGGTCCAGAAGATCCCGAAGTCCCGCTGCCGCCACAGCGGGCGGGTGCCGCGTAAGCCGTCGTCGCCGGCGTCCGAGGGCGAGCCGTTGCCGGGCTCGTCCTCGCGCCGCGCCGCCTCGTGCGTCATGCGCCCTCCCCGGTCGCCGGTGCACGGCAACCTTACGGCCGGCCGCGGCGACTGGGGGGATGTCGCACCCGCGTCCCCACCCCACAGGAGGAGCGGTGCCGCACTCCGCAACAGGCCACCGCCAGTCACCACCGTCCTGAACCGGGAGTTCAACTCGGTGACTGCGGAGAACGCCATGAAGTGGGACGCGCTGGAGCCGAGCCGGAACAGCTACAACTGGGCCGCCGCCGACCGGCTGGTCAACCACGCCGCCGCCCACAACCAGGGCGTACGGGGCCACACCCTGGTCTGGCACTACCAGAATCCGTCCTGGCCGGCCAACGGCAACTTCTCGGCGTCCGAGCTCAACACGATCCTCAGGAAGCACATCGACACCGCCCTCGGCCGCTACAAGGGCAAGATCTACGCCTGGGACGTCGTCAACGAGGCGTTCAACGAGGACGGCTCGATGCGGAACTCGCTCTGGCAGGGCAAGCTCGGCTCGGGGTACGTCGCCAACGCGCTGCGCTGGGGGCACGCGGCCGACCCGAGCCCCAAGCTGTACATCAACGACTACAACATCGAGGCGGACAACGCGAAGAGCGACGGCCTCTACAACCTGGCGCGGCAACTCCTCGCGCAGGGCGTGCCGTTGCACGGCATCGGCTTCCAGGCCCATTTCGTCGTCGGCCGGCTGCCGTCCTCGATGAAGGCGAACCTGAAGCGCTTCTCCGACCTCGGTCTCGAGGTGTCGATCACCGAACTCGACGTCCGCATCCCCATGCCGGCGTCGTCGGCCGAGCTGGCCCAGCAGTCCACCGACTACAAGACGGCCACGGAGAACTGCCTGGGCGTGCCGCGCTGTGCGGGCGTCACGGTGTGGGGCATCACCGACAAGTACTCCTGGGTGCCGGGCACGTTCAGCGGCTACGGCGCGGCTCTGCCGTACAACGGGAGCTACGGGGCGAAGCCGGCGTACCAGGGGCTGTCGGACGGGCTCAATCCGCAGGCGTAAGGCGAAAAACGTTACCGCTGGGCGGTGCGGGCGGGCTATCGTCCGCACCGTGAGCTGATCTCTCCCGCGGTGCCCCCAGGACACCGCAGACGCGCAACGCACTCCGTTTGCCGTGCCCGTCCCACAGGGAGAGATCACCATGCACATCGTCCTGGGCGACACCCCAGACGACACACTCGCGGCCTTCACCGCCCGGGCGGCCGAGGACCCCGGGGTCGCGGGGCTGGTCCTCAGCGGCTCCCGGGTCCACGAGGGCATGCCGACCGTCCACTCGGACTACGACCTGCACGTGATCCTCCGGGACCGGCAGGCCTCCGCACTCACCGAGCTGGACTGGTTCCGGTCCGCCCACCTCGACCTGGTCGTCATCCCGCTGGCGGAGTTCCGGACCCGCGGCATGCCCGGCCGGCCCGACCACTTCGCGCGCTACTCCTATGTCCACGCGGAGGTACTGCTCGACCGGCTCGACGGGGCTGTCGCCCGGATCCTCGACGAGAAGCGGAGGCTGGGCGCCGAAGAGGCCCGGGCCGCGGCCGAGGGCTGGCTCGACGCCTACGTCAACCAGACCTACCGCTCCCTGAAGAGCTACCGCGACGGCCACCCGGCCATGGGCCACCTGGACGCCGCCGAGTCCGTGCCGTACGCCCTGGAGGTGCTCTTCGCGCTGCACTGCCGGGTCCGGCCCTACAACAAGTACCTGCGGTGGGAGCTGGAGCGGAGCCCGCTGGGCGACCGGCGGTGGGAAGCGGACCGGCTTCTGCCCGTCGTGGAACGCCTGCTCGCCGACGGCGACCCTGACACGCAGCGTGCGCTCTTCGCCGGCATCGAGGGGGCGTCACGGCGGGCCGGGCACGGCGGAGTGCTCGACTCCTGGGGTACGGACCTGGAGCTGTTGCGGGCCTCCTGACGTGGAGCGTCTTCAACTGTTTCCCCTACTCCTCTTGCGCCACAAGGGCGTTGCCCTCGAACCTGAGCACCGTTCACCTTCTCCCCCGCTCTCCTCCCCGACCGGAGACACCCCCATGAAGAGACTGATCGGCACGCTCATGGCCGCCGCCCTGGCAGTCACGGGCCTGACCACCACCGCCGCGGCACCCGCCGTCGCCGCGGACTCCGGCTCCTTCAACGTGCTCACCTACAACGTCGCGGGCCTGCCCGAGGGCCTGAGCTCCGGCAGTCCGGAGAAGAACACCCCGCTGATCTCCCCCCGCCTCGGGGCGTACGACATCGTCAACGTGCAGGAGGACTTCAACTACCACGCCACCCTGTACGCGGGCGACGACCACTCCCACCGCACCGCGACCAGCGGCGGTGTCCCCTTCGGCGACGGGCTCAACACCCTCTCGGACCACCCCTTCGAGGACTTCCAGCGGGTGAAGTGGAACAAGTGCACCGGCACCAACTGCCTCACCCCCAAGGGCTTCTCGCTGGCCCGGGTCCGGCTCGCCGAGGGCGTCTTCCTGGACCTCTACAACGTGCACACGAACGCGGACGCCACGGACGACGCCCTCGCCGCCCGCCGGGCCAACGTCGAGCAGCTCTCCGACTTCATCCAGGCGAACTCGGCGGGCAACGCGGTGATCGTCATGGGCGACACGAACACGCGGTACACGCGCTCCGGCGACAACATCCGCACCCTGCTGAGCGAGAACGGCCTCACCGACGCGTGGGTCCAGCGGGTGAAGGGCGGGACACCCCCGGCCCAGGGCAGTGACGCGCTCGTCTGCCCCACGACAGCGCCCACGAACGACTGCGAGGTCGTGGACAAGGTCCTCTACCGCGGCAGCAGGCTGCTCAGCCTGAACGCGACCCGCTACAGCAACGAGTGGGCGTCCTTCCTCGACCCGGCCGGTGCCAACCTGTCCGACCACTTCCCGCACGCGGTCGACTTCTCCTACACACTCGACTCCTCCCTGCGCGCGAGCGACTTCTTCGGCGGCCCGCACGGCACGGCCTTCAACGACGCGGACGAACTGCCGGCGGCCCCGGCGCCTCGCACACTGACCCTGCGCGGCAGCGCCCGCCTGGACGCGGTGTCCCTGACCCATGACGGCGGTACGACGCTCAGCCACGGCGGCACGGGCGGCACGGCGACGTCCCTGACGCTGGCGGCCGGTGAGCACCTGACCTCGGTGAAGCTCACGCAGGGCCAGAAGGACGGCCGGACACGCCTGTTCTCCGCGGCGTTCACGACCGACAAGGGGCGCACCTTGTCCGCCGGTGCCGCCACGGCCGACGCCAAGACCTTCACGGCCCCCGCCGGCCGGCAGATCGTGGGCTTCACGGGCCGGGCGGGAGACGAGGTCGACAAGCTGGGAGTGGTGTACGCGCCGATCCGCTGAGTCAGCGTGGCGGTGGGCGCAGGGCCGTCAGGTCGGCCGGCAGCAGCTCCGGGTGGTACGTCGCCAGGGCCGCGCCGCCGAGCCACCAGCCGCGGTGGACCAGGGCCCGGCACAGGCCCGGGTCGAGACGGTCGAAGACGGTCGGGACGAGGGCCAGGTGCCGGTTGCCGAAGGCGGGGTGTTCGGCGAAGGCCGCGCGCCAGCGGCGCAGGGCGTCCGGGCCGTCGGCCGGGAAGTCGGTGGAGAGCTGGACGAGGACGCCGCGGCGGGCACCGCGCGGCAGTTCGCCGTCCGGGCCCGCCGCCCTCGCCTCCTCGAAGCGGTCGACGACTTCCCGGGTCCGCAGCGTGGTGCTCTGCCGGTACAGCAGGGAGTTGGCCCGGGCCAGGTCGCGGACGACGGGGACGCGCCCGTACAGACCGGGCCGCAGCAGCCCCCGGCGTTGAGGACGCACAGGAGGGTGTGGCGGTAGCGGTCCCCGTCGATGGCCTCCAGGCCGGTGTTGTCGTACGTACCGCCGTCGAGCAGCGCGGGCGGGTGGGTGGCGCACGGGAAGGGGCGTCGGTCGAGGACGACGGGCGGGAAGGCGCCGGGCACCGCCGCGGAGGCCGACACGGCCCGGCTCAGCCGCAGCCCCGAGCCGGCGGTGGGGACGAGGCCGATGGTGTAGTCGCCGTAGACGTCGCGTTCGAAGGTGAAGCGGGCACCGGTGGTCAGGTTGGCCGCGTTGACGATCCAGCGCACCTGCGGGTCCAGCCGGTCCAGTTCGGCCTTCTCGAAGAACCACTCGTCGAGACGCCTGGCCAGGAGGTCCGTGCGGGTCGTGGGACCGAGGGTCCGCCACAGGCCGCGCAGGAGGGCACGCTTGAGGGAGCGGGAGGAAATACGGTCGACGACGGGTGCGATGACGAGTTCGTCCACGGCACGCGCGGTGAAGCCCTCCTGCCGCAGCGCGGGCCAGGCCGTGGCCAGGCAGCCGTTGGCGATCGAACCGCCGGACACGGAGGAGGAGTAGCGCAGCCGGGACAGCAGCCCGGTGTCGGCCAGCAGCCGGACGAAGCCCAGCGCGGCGAGGGTGGCGCGGAATCCTCCGCCGGACATCGCGAGCGCGACCGGGTGGGCCGTGGCGGGCGGTTCGGCCGGGCGGAGGGTGTCACCGCAGGGGCGGGCCGTGAGGCCGGTGCCGACGGCGGGCGAGTCGACGAGCCATCCCGGAGCGGCGGGCGTCACGGTCCCGGCCGGGGGCGCGGACTGGGCGAGGGCGTGCCGGGCGGAGGTCATGGCCGGTCTCCGATCGTGACGACGAGTGCCTGCTCGGCGGGCTCCCGGACGTCCACGCCGAAGGCGTGGCCCTCGCTCAGCCGCGTCAGTTCCTCCTCGGCGAACGGGATGTGGTTGGTCAGGTGGATGACGTACTCGTCGTCGGGTGCCCGGGACTCGACGAGCCAGCGCAGGGTGTCCTCGTTCGGGTGGTGGTGGCGGATGCCGTCGGCGGAGACGACGTAGTGGTCGGCCCGCACCTGCTCGAAGAAGCCGGCTTCCACGTTGCGGTCGCTGCCGTGGTGCGGCAGCTTCAGCAGATCGACGTGCAGCGGTTCCGAGTCGTCGAGCAGGCCGAGACCGCGCAGCCCGGCCAGGACGTGGTCGCCGCGGGCGTCGCCGGTGAGCAGCGCGGTGCGGCCGTCGTGGCGCAGCAGCAGGACGATGCTGGAGAGGTTCTGCACCGACGAGTCGGAGTACGACGCCGTGATGACGTCGGGGTCGTCGCGCTGTTTCGCCTTGCGCCAGCGTTCCTCCAGTTCCTCCAGCGCCGCTTCGTCGGGCGCGACGACCGTGACGTCCAGGTCGGCGAGGGTGGCCTCGGCGCCCTCGGTGAGCGGTCCGCCGAACGGGGTGTTGCCGTCGAGGTGCAGCGCGGTGGCCGCGTTGCGGATGTCGCGTCCCTGCCGGTAGCTGGCGGCGACCGCCGCGTCGGTGGCGGCTCGTTCGAGGAGCGGCTTGACGGAGGCGCTCAGCCCGGGGGCGCGCTTGTCGACGAGTTCCTCCACGGAGTTGAACCACAGGGCGTCCACCGCGTACGGCAGGGCGTCCCCGTCCTGCTGGGCCTGCCGCATGTCGCGGAAGAGCCGTACGAGCCCGCCGGCGTGGTCGTCGTCCACGTGGGACAGGCACACGACGTCGAGGTGCGGCGGGGCGTCGCCGCCGGCCGTCGCGAGCTGCTGGAGCCGGCCGCGGAGCGTGGCCCGGTAGACGCCGACGGGACCGCCGTCGACGAGCATGACCCGCTCGTCGGGTGCGCCCCAGCGGACGAGGAAGCAGTCGCCGTGCCGGGCGTCGAGGAAATCGAAGGTATACATGTCAACCTGCCTGGCTGGTGGTTCGGTTCGTCAGACGGACTGCACGGCACGCAGCACGTCGACGAGCCCATGGCCCTGGAAATGGCGTTCACGGGCGAGGTCGGTCGCGGTGGCGCAGAGGATCTCCTTCACGCGTTCCGGGCGGCCGAGCAACTCCCGGTGGCGGGCGAGCAGCATGGCGGCGGCTCCGCTGACATGGGCGGCCGCCTGGCTGGTCCCGTGCATGGCGGAGATGCCCTCGCCGGGGATGGGGCCGTCGATGTCCTCCCCCGGCGCCACCAGGTCGGGCTTGAGCCGCCCGTCGCCGGTGGGGCCCCGGCTGGAGAAGTAGCTGACGCCGTGGCGGTGCGGGTTGCTGCGGTGGGTGGAGCCGACGGTGATGACGGAGTCCGCGTTGCCGGGGTCGGAGATGCTGATGTCCCGGTAGTCGGCGCCCACGGTGTGCGCGGTGCCGCCGGCGAACCCCGCGTTCCCGGCCGCGGTGACGACCACGACTCCCGACCGGGTCAGGCGGTCGCACTCGACGCACACGGGTGTCCACCCGGTGGAGTGGCTGGCGACGTCGTGCGGGACGGACAGGCTGATGTTGACCCCGGCGACGATGAACCGCCCGGCCTGCTCGTTGATGTGACGGATCGCCTGGAGCGCGGTGACGATGGAGAACTCGTCGCCGCCCCCTTCGTCGTCGAGGACCCGGAAGTCGTAGAGCCGGATGCGTGGGCAGATGCCGCGGAAGTCCAGCTCCGGCCACCAGCCGCCGATGATGCCGGCGATGTGGGTGCCGTGCTGGTCGCCGGGCGGTGGCCGGGCGGGCTGCCCCGGGGACGGAGTGGTCTCGACGGACGGCAGCGCCGCCGTCCAGTTGACGAGGCCTCCCACGAGGACGTCGGCGGAGAGCTTTTCCCGAACGCCGGTGAAGTCGAAGGAGCGGGCGATGCGTGTCTCCAGCGGCTGCGGCGTCGGGCCGGTGGTGTCCCAGTCCTGAAAAGCGGGATGCCGCGCGTCGATGCCGCTGTCGACCACCGCCCATCCGATGGTGGCGGTGTCGACCGAGAAGACCTGCTCCGCCGCGTCGGCCTTGATCGTCCGTCGGGACCGTACGACAGCGCGGGTCGCCGGCCGGTTCGTCGTCACGGAGACGATCGGGTACTTCTGCCTGCGGTCGGCCACGCGCCCGACGGCGGTGTGCGGCCCGCGCACCGGGGTGGTGTCCACGACGACGTCGTTCAGCATGTCGACGAGCACGCCGGTCACCTCCTGTTCCCGGGTCATGCTCCGGGCCAGGTCCGGCCGGGCGTTCTCCACGACGCGGTGCAGCAGCCTCAGGAGCCAGGTGAGATGACGGCCGCGCTCCTGCCGGCGCTCCATGCTGTCGTGGATCTCGCTGGTGGCGGGGGTCCTGACGTGTCCGGCGAGGGCCGCCTCGATGCCGTCCGCGCCGCCGGTCCCGGCGAGTTCACGGGCGACACGCACCGCGCCGGCGAGACTCGTCAGGGGCAGCAGGTCGCCGACGAGTTCCTTCAGGGTCAACCGCGCCGCCACGAAGCTGCCGGCGGCGATCGGACGGCACTTCTCCATCAGCCCGCGGCTCTGGAACCGGTCCAGCACCCGCTCGACGCCGTACTCCTCACGGATCGCGAGGATCAGATCCTGCCGCCCCTCCGAGGACGGCCGCGGCGGCTGGGCGAACGCCAGCCACACATCGAACTGGACGGGGCAGTAGGTGGCCCAGAGGACAGGTACGGGTCCCTCCCCATAGAACACCGCTGCGAGATCGGCTCGGTCCATGTGGATTCCCGGTGCGCTGTGCGTACCCCCGCGCGAGGCGGCGGGAGACGCGATGGCGGCTGAGGGCCTGCTCTCATTTTCCGCCCTGGTCATGGGCACTGCAACCGCTGGGCGTCGGGCTACGATCACCGTGCGTCTGTGGGACCTTCACTCGGACGCGGCATCACCGTCCTGGCCCTCTTCGAGAGGTAACACCCAAAACCCCCATGCCCAGAGCCGGCCTCACTCCCGACCGCCTCGTCGCGGCCGCAGCCGACCTCGCCGACGAGGCCGGCTTCGAGCGTGTCACCCTGTCCGCGCTGGCGCGGCGCTTCGGTGTGAAGGACGCCAGCCTGTACACCCACGTCCGGAACCTCAAGGACCTGCGTGCCCGCCTGGCCCTCTTCGCGGGCGGCGAGATGATCGACCGGATCGCGGCGGCCGTCGAGGGGCGGGAACCCGGCCGGGACACGCTCGCCGCCTTCGCCGGTGCCTACCGGGCCTACGCCCTGGAACACCCGGGCAGGTACGCGGCGACCCAGATCCCGGTCGACCAGGACCTCCTCGGCGACTCCCCCGCGATGCGCCGCACGGCCGACGTCACCTACGGCATGCTCCGCGCCTACGGCCTGGAGGAACCCGACCTCACGGACGCCGTGCGCCTGCTGCGCAGCACCTTCCACGGCTACTGCGCCCTGGAGTCCAACGGCGCCTTCGGCGCGCCCCGTGACGTACAGGCGTCCTGGGACCGGGCCATCGACGCCCTGCACGCGCTGCTGCGGAACTGGCCCCGCGAGGAGAGGAATCCCGATGCGTGACACCGCCGACTCGATAGCCGAGATCTACTCGCTCGGCGCCGGCCCCTGGGCGATGACGCCCGTCACCCGGGGCGCCCTCGGCCAGATCTGGAAGCTCACCGGGAACGGCCGGTCCTGGGCCGTGAAGGAGCTCCTCTTCGGCTGCGACGAAGCCCAAGTGCGACGCGAGGCCGCCTTGAGGGACTCAGCGGAACGCCTCGGCATCGCCTCGCCCCGGCTCCACCCCGCCCGGAACGGCGCGCACGTCTCCCGCCTCGACTCCCCGGGCGGCGGCTCCTGGGTGAAGCTGTACGACTGGGTCGACGGCACCCGGGCGGACGCCTCCGACCCGGACGTCCTGGACTGGTTCGGCCGGACCATGGCGCTGCTGCACCGGGCCGGGGAGAGCGCCGTGGACACCCCGGGCGACTGGTACGAGCGGTGTCCTGACGACGCCGAGTGGGAGGACGTGCTCAAGAAGGTGCGGGACGCCGGCCTGCCCTGGTCGGACGAGCTCGGCGGCTTCGTCGCCACGGCGGCTCCCCCGCTGGCCCACTGGGTCGCCCCGTCGGAATCGCGCGGCCTCGTGACCTCGCACCTCGACCTCCAGCCCCAGAACGTCCTGGTCGGTCCGGACGGGCCGGTCCTCCTCGACTGGGACAACGCGGGGCCGGTCTCGGCGGAACGGGAGTTCGCCCGGGCCCTCTACGTCTGGTCGGGCGGCAACGAGGTGGACATCGAGGCCGCCCGGCGGCTGGCACGTGCCTACCGCGGTGCCGGGGGCCCGGCCGTCATCACCGGCCCGGATTCGTTCTCGATGCTCTTCGCGACGGCTCTCAACTATGTCCATGTGCAGGCCGAGACGGCCGTCGATCCCGCTGTGACCGACGCGCAACGCGTGTTCGCGGGTGAGCAGGCCGTCACCTTCCTGCGCGGCGTGCCGGACCTGGCCGCGGTCGCCCTCCTGGTCGCCGCGCTCGACACCTAGTAGTGCTTCGTTAGGTTCTGGGCTGTCTGTGGCTTCTTCGGGGGTTGGGCAGGGGGCGTCCGCAGGTGGTGCAGGTACCGGTCCAGCACCTCAGCAGGTCCTGAAGAACGTCGAGGACCTGATAGAGGGTCAGGCCGGTGTGCGGACTTTTGGGTCGAGCCGCCTGAGGGTGAGGAACGCCTGGGCGGCGGTGACCAGGGTGACGTGGTGGTGCCAGCCGCGCCAGGTGCGGCCCTCGAAGTGGTCCAGTCCCAGGCCATGCTTGAGCTCGCGGTAATCGTGCTCGATCCGCCAGCGCATCTTGGCCCACCGCACCAGGTCAGCGGCCGGTGTGGTGGCGGGCAGATTCGATATCCAGTAGTCCGTCGGAGTGTCCTGGCCGTCTGGCCACTCGACGAGGAGTGTCTGGACGGGCAGGACACCGTCCCACTGGTTGCGGCCGCCGCCCGCCGCCTGGGCTGCGGCCAGGGACTGCTTGCCCGCGGGCCGCACTGCCAGCACCGCGAACCGCGAAGTCATCGCGCTTTTGCTGCCCTGCCTCCAGGTCACCTCGGTGAACCGCTCCGCACCCGCCTCCGCTGCGAGGACGGAAACGGCTCGCGGCGAGGTGCGGTAGCGGGCAAGGGTGGGCGGTCCGAGCCCGCCATAAGCAGGCTGGTGCGGCTCGGTATTCTCCGGGTGAGCGACTTCCTTCCCGTTCAGGGCCAGAACATAGGACAGCCCTCGCTCCTCAAGGCCGAGCCGGAAGGGGGTGCTGACGCCGTATCCGGCGTCGGCGACCACGACCGGCGCCTTCAACTGCCAGTTGGCGAGTGTGTCCAGTAGACCGAGCGCGAGGCGCCACTTCTCCTGGTGCACCACGTCGTCGGGGACTCCTGCTCTGCGGCATCGGTCCGGCTCGTCCGTCCATTCACGCGGCAGATACAACTGCCACTGCAACGGGCACGAGGCGGTGTCGGTGGCGGCATGGACACTGACCGCGACCTGGCAGTTCGCCCGTTTGCCGAGTGCTCCGCAGTACTGGCGGGCCACCCCCACCGACGCCTTGCCGCACTTGGGCAACGACACATCGTCGATCACCCACACCTCGGGCCTGACAACTTTGGACAGCCGCTCGGCGATCCGCCGCCGCACCGGTAACGGGTCCCACGGCGACTGATTCACGAACTGCTGCAGGGCCTGCATGTTCCCGTCCGGCAGACGCTCGGCCATCGGCTGGATCGACTTGCGCCGGCCATCGAGCATCAGGCCCCGCAGATAGCACTCACCCCACCGCCGCTGATCCCGCCGCGGAAACGACCCGAACACATCGGCAACGAACTCCGACAACTCACCCCGGAGCCGTTCCACCTCCCCCAACTTCACCCTGGGAGGCTGCCCACAACCAGCCGAGATCACTCAACGTAACGAAGCACTACTAGGGCCTGTCGTTTGGATCAGGTCGCAGGAAACTGACGGTTCCTGGAAATCGCCGGTGAGCGGGGTCTGGTGCGTGCAGTTGCAGGCGGAGGAGGGCGGCGATGCGGAGCATCGGCAACCGACGACAACGCGGCAGATGCGCGTGCCGGACCCCGCGTCTGCGGCGTGATCCAAACGACAGGCCCTAGCGGGTCGGGAGCAGGGCCACCTCGTCGTACGACGGCGTCATGCCCTTCGGCGGCCGCCCCGCCCGGATGTCCGCCACCGCCTCCAGCGCCGCGCCCAGCGCCCTCCGGTACAGCAGCGAGCCGAGGCTGATCCGGCGTACGCCGGCGTCGGCGAGGTGCGCGACGGGCGGGCCGCCGGGCGAGTAGAGGACGTTGAGGGGGACGTCCAGGTGGTGGACCAGATCGGCGATCTGCCCCAGGCCGGTGAGGCCGGGGACGAACACGCCGTCCGCGCCCGCCTGCCGGTAGGCGTCGAGGCGGGTGAGCGTGTCCGCGGTGTCGCCGTCGCCGAGCCAGTGGGTGTCGGTGCGGGCGTTGACGAAGAGGGCGGGTGCCGCCTTCTTGACCGCGGCGATCTTCGCCGCGTGCCGGGCGACGGGCCCGAGGCCGTCCTCCAGGTTGATACCCACCGCTCCTACGGCGTACAGCTCGCGCGCGAACTCCGCCACCTCGTCCGGGTCGTCGCTGAAGCCGCCCTCCGCGTCGACCGACAGCTGGAACGGTTCGGATCCCAGGGCGAAGGCCAGCCGGAGCGTCTCCTCCCGGGTCGCCGCCACACCGTCGGGCAGTCCGGCGACCGCGGCGACGCCCAGACTCGTCGTCGCGATCGCCCGGAAGCCCTGCCCGGCGAGGGCCCGGGCCGAGGCGTGGTCCCAGGCGTTGGGGAGCAGGAGGGGCTCCTCCTCATGGTGAAGGTCGGCGAAGGCAGTCATGGGGCCACGCTAGGCGCGGGTCGCTTCGGCGCGGACCGAAGTACGGCCGCCCGGGTGCCATGGCAACCTTCCCCGCCCCCACGGCAACCACAGACCATGACCACAGCACAACCGGAAACACAGCCCCACCGCACCACACGCCACCGCCGCGTCCGCGCGGCCCGCAAGCCCGCCATCGGAGCGCTCGCGGCGGCCGGTCTGCTGGCCTCGGCGTGGTACGCGACCGCCGGTGCGGCGCCGGCTCCCGCCCTCTCGGTCACCGGCACGGCCGTCAGCCTGCCGGCCGAGTTCCCCTACCTGTCGGCCGGTTACAACAACACCCGTGAGTGGACCCGCACGGCGACGGCGGCCGCTCCCGACGGCTCCCTCCGCGTGGCCTGGCCCGCGGCGGACGGCATCCACGTCACCCCGCTGACCACCGCCGGTAAGCGGGCGGGTGCGGACACCGTCGTCAAGGGCGCCAAGGAGGTCGGCGGCCTGGTCGCGCACAACGACGGCTTCGCGCTGCTCACCCGCGTCTCCGACAGCAACAAGTGGAAGGAGACGGCGGCGGCGCTGGTCCGCTACCAAAACGGCGAGCAGACCTTCCGTACGAAGCTCACCGGCACCGCGTCCAAGGACACGGCCCCGCTGCTGGACGGGCAGCTCACCTGGAACGGCAGCAAGTACGGCGCCTACTTCGTCGTGCACGGCGCGGGCGGCGCGGCCGACGGTCACTTCGGCGACAAGCTGGCGTACGTCAGCGCCAAGGGCGCGAAGCTGAGCGGCGGCTGGGGCTGGGGGTGCAGCCACAACGAGGGCATCGCGCTGCACGCCGAGAAGAGCGGCGCCTTCACCTCCCTCTGCTTCGACGACTGGCGTTCGGGCCTGTTCGTGTCGACGGGTGTCGGCGCCCCGGACAACGCGCCGGTCGTGCAGCGCGAGCAGTGCTGGGCGGGTTACTGCGGCGGCACCTTCCCGAGCCGTACCGGCGATCTCGTCAGGTCGGCCACCGGCCGCTACGCCACCGCCTTCGCCTCCCGCGGCGCCGCCTCCGCGAAGAAGAACCCGGACGACGCGAGCGGCCGTGGCTGGACGGTCACCCCGAAGACGGGCACGCACCAGGTGGCGGTGGCGTTCCTGAAGGACCGCAACTCCGGCCCCGGCGAGGCGATCCGCCTGTCCGGGACGAAGGGCGTGGAGCACGTCAACGTCCATCTCGCCCCGTACGGCAAGGACCGGCTGCTGCTGTCCTGGGAGTCGGTCAAGAACGCCACGTGCAAGGACGGCACCTGCACCGGGACGTTCGCGGGCACGCATCTGCGCCTCATCGACTGGAACGGCAAGTTCCAGAGCGCTGCCAAGGTCGTCAAGGACAGGATCACCGGCGATATCGCGGTGTCCGCTGACGGGACACTGACCTGGGCCTACGCCCCGGCCACGCCCTCCTACGCGAAGCCGCTCACCGGTGCGTCCCCGACGTCCACGACCCTGAGGATCGCCCGTCTCAAGCCGTGACGTCCACTCCCGCCTCCGTCAGCCGGACCCGTGTCACGCCGCCGTCGCTCCAGCGGACCTCCAGTGCTCCGGCAGCGTCGGCGCGGACGGAGACCGACTCCTCCAGCGGGTCAGCCGGGTCCGGCTCGGCCGTGAGCCGGGCCAGGGCGACGAAGAGGGTGGCGGTCTCGCCCACGACGCCCGTCAGGGAGTCCGTGAGTCCGAGCGCCGGTACGAGTTCGGCCCGGAGGCCCTCCCCGGCCGGCCAGCCGGTCACCCGGACCGGCGTCCCGGGCTCCGCGCCCGTCACCAGATGCGCCCGGACCTCAGCGGCCCCGCGCGCCAGCACGGCACTCGTCACCCGCGCCCCTCCGCCCGCCGTGTGCCGGGAGGCCACCCAGCCCTCGCCGACGCCCAGCGGTTCGATTCCGGTGCGGCTCGGGTCGTCGCCGACGATCACGCTGTTGTCGTACGACGATGAGGGGGCCGTCACCGTCGAATACGCCAGGCGCGTGTAGTACGGGTCGTAGCGGACGTCCTCGCTGCCGTGGTTGTGGAGGCGGACCACGCCGTCCGAACGGGTCGACTGGAGCAGCCAGTTGGGAGGGCCGACGGGCGTGACGGCGTCCGCGCGCTCGGCCGGCCCGGGTTCCTCCGCCGCCGTCCACACCTCGTGGTCCGCCGGGAGCAGCAGGCCGAGGAAGCCCTTGCTCGCCCAGTACGGGGAGGCCGGGCCCGAGTAGCCCTGGAGGACGGACGTGTCGGGGCCGTGCCAGCCGAGTGACAGCAGGCCCTTGCCGTCCACCGCGCCCCGGTCGAGGAAGTACCGCAGCGCTCCCGAGGCCAGCCGCCGGGTCTCCCCCGGCGACAGGGGCGTACGGCCGGTCAGCGCGCCCAGCCACAGGGGGCCGTCGTCGCGAAGCGGTAGGTGAGGGAACGGCCCTGGTGCATCGGGGCGCCGTCGCCGCCGAACAGCCGGGCGTAGTCGGAGAGGTGGCGCGACAGCCGGCCGCCGTACAGGTCCAGCAGGCGCTCGTCTCCCTCCAGCCAGGCGTGCAGCACCGGGTAGAGGTGCATTGCCCAGCCGTTGTAGTAGTCGAACTTGCGGCCGTCGCCGTCGGTGTACCAGCCGTCGCCCAGGTACCACTGCTCGATGCGTTCCAGACCGCGGTCGATCGCCGCTCGGGAGGCGTCCGGCTCATGGCCGGTCTCGGCCAGGAAGCCGCCCACCGTGACCGGGAACAGCTCCCAGTTGCAGGGCCACGCCTCGGCGGTGAGCGCGTCGCCGAGCCATGCGGCCGTCCGCTGCCGTACGCCGTCGTCCAGCCGGTCCCACAGCAGGTCCCGGGTCAGGCGCAGGGCGAGCGCGATCGACGCCGCCTCCACCAGGGGCTGGCCACGGTCCTCGATGCGGGGCCAGACGCCCGAGACCCCGGCGGCGAGGCCGGTGGCGTAGCGCTCCAGGGCCTTCTCGTCGCGGCGGAAGGCGGCCAGCAGCAGGGTGCGGGCGTAGCCCTCCAGGCCGTCGGAGAGGCGTCCCGACCAGCTGGTCCGCTCGCCGGGCAGGTGGTACAGCGCCCGGTCCTCGGTCGCGTACGGCTCGACGGCGGCGAGCAGGGCGTCGGCCGCCGCCTCCCAGTGGGCGCGGGTGTAGCCGGTGAACGGAGACGTCGTGCCGTCGGCCGGAGGCAGGTGCATCGGTTCTCTTTCGTGCGGGGGTTCGTGTTCGGACACTTGGATCGGCGCGGACGGGCCGGACCTGGAGCGCCCCGGTTCCGGTCGGGGCGCCCCAGGGGCTCTATCCCACCCGCACTGTGCCCTTCGGCACCAGACGCTGGGTGACGAGTTCGTCGCGGACCAGGCCCGCGTAGGCCGTGGCACCGCGCACGGAGGTGTGCGTGTTGTCCCGCGCCTCGTTGTAGAGGTACAGCGCCTTCGAGCCCTCCACGCCCAGGGACTCCACGAGCGCCTTCGTCTTCGCGGTGAGGTCGATCAGCGGGACGTCACGCTCGGCGGCGACGGAGCGGGTGACCGCGGGGTGGTCGACGCCGAGGCCGTTGACCAGGAGCGCGGTTCCGTTGTTCAGCGTGCCGTCCGCGTTGAACCAGCGTCGCACGATGGGAGTGACAAGGACCGGCTGTCCGCCCCGCGCCCGGACGCCTTCCACCAGGGTCTCCAGGTTGGCCCGGTAGGTGGCCTCGTCCGTGGTCTTGTCGTTGTGGGCGAGCTGGACCAGGACCAGATCGCCGGGGCGGATCAGGGGCCGTACGGTGGCCCACAGCTTCGGGTTCCCCAGATAGGAGACCGTACTCTCCCCGGAATCGGCGTAGTTGGCGACGGACACGCCCTCGCGGAGGTACTGGGGCAGTTGCTGGCCCCAGCCGGAGTAAGGGTCGCCGGACTGGTCGCAGACGGTGGAGTCGCCGACGAGGAAGATCTGGCGGGTCTGCCGGGCCGGGGTGACCCTTATGCCGGCGAGGGCGGGGGCGGAACCGCCGATCCGCAGGTCGAGGCCGGGGGTTCCCTCCGGGCCGGTCGGCTCGCCCTCGGGGGTGCGGACGTTCACGGTGAAGCTGCGGGTGACCCTCCCCACGCCCGCCGGGGCGGTCGTCTCGGGGAGCAGGGCGCGGCGGGTCTCGCCGCTCACGCTCGTGCTCGACGCGGCCCCGCCGCCGAGGGTGACCCGCACGTCGTACGTGCCCGGCGGGACATCGAAGTGGCAGGCGTCGGCGGTGCACGATGCGAGGCCCGGGTGAGCCTCGGCCGGTACGGAGGTCAGGGCGGTTCCCAGGGCCACCGCCGCCACGAAGGCGGTGCTGAAACGTCTCACTCGCGGTTCCTCCCAGCGGACGACAAGACCTGGAGGTGGACCGTACCGCTCCGGACAAGCGCTTTCTAGACCCCGAGCAGCATTCACGAGATGGACGACTTCACATGACCGAAAGCCCTTTCGCGAAATCGATTCAACTGTCACTCTCACTCCCACCCGAACTCCCCCCACCCTCCCGAGGAGGCCCCCATGTCCGGATCCGCGCACAGACCGGTCGGCCGCCGCACCTTCGTCCTCGCCGCCACCGCCGCGGCCGCCGGCACGGCCCTCACCGGCACGGCCCACGCCGCCGCCTTCGGCTACAGCGACGACGGCTCGAACTACGTCGTCGACACCGGTGCCCAGCTGGTCTTCAAGGTCAGCAAGTCCACCGGCGACCTGACCTCGCTGGTCTACCGGGGCACGGAGTACCAGGGCTACGGCGGCATGAACTCGCACATCGAGTCCGGGCTCGGCGCCTCCACCGTCGGCATCAGGCAGTCCGGCTCGACGATCCTGGTCTCCGTCACGCACGGCACGCTGAAGCACTACTACGCGGCCCGCAGCGGCGAGAACAACGTCTATCTCTGGACGAACAAGGCCGACACGTCCGTCTCCGCCACCCGGTACATCGTGCGGGTGAAGAAGGGCGCCTTCCTCAACGACGAGCCCGACTCGTACACCTACGCGCCGACCACCGTCGAGGCCTCGGACGTGTTCAGGAAGTCCGACGGGCAGACCCGCTCGAAGCACTACTCCAAGCGGCGCGTCATGGACTACGACCATCTCGGCTGGTCCGCCGGCGGGGTCGGCCTGTGGATGGTGCGCAGCAACCACGAGAAGGCCTCCGGCGGCCCCTTCTACCGCTCCCTGCTGCGCCACCAGAGCGCCGACGGCGGCGGCCTCTACGAGATCCTCTACTACGGCCAGAACCAGACCGAGGCCCAGCGCTTCGGTCTCCAGGGCCCGTACGTCATCGCCTTCACGGACGGCGGGGCTCCCTCCTCGGCGCTGTTCCCGGGCACGCTGACCACCCCGTGGGCCGACTCGCTCGGCATCTCCGGATACGTGCCGGCGAGCGGCCGGGGCAAGGTGGCGGGCGTCGGGATCTCCGGCCGGAACTCGGCGTACCCGTACACGGTCGGGCTGGCCAACCCGTCCGCCCAGTACTGGGGTTCGGCGCGTGCCTCGGACGGCTGGTTCTCCATCGCGGGCGTGCTGCCGGGGACGTACACGCTGACCGTCTTCAAGGGCGAGCTGGCGGTGTACACGTCGTCGGTGAACGTGTCGGCGGGCGGTACGACCACCTTGAACACGATCGCTCTGCCGTCCTCCAACGACCCCGCGGGCGCGAGCGCGATCTGGCGGATCGGCGACTGGAACGGTACGCCGGGCGGGTTCAAGAACGCGGACCTGATGACGTACGCGCATCCGTCGGACGTACGGGCCGCGTCCTGGACCGGGAACGTGGTGATCGGCGGCGGCGGGGAGACGGCGGCCTTCCCCTGCTACCTCTGGAAGGACGTCAACAGCGGCATCCTCGTGTACTTCAAGCTGACCGCCGCGCAGGCCGCCGCCGCGCACACCCTGCGCGTCGGGGTGACGACGGCGTACGCGAACGGCCGGCCCCAGGTCACGGTCAACGACACCTGGACGTCCGCCATACCCTCCCCGCCCACCCAGCCGAACACCCGGTCGCTGACCAACGGTTCCTACCGTGGCAACAACCACACGTTCACGTACAGCGTCCCGGCGTCCGCCTGGAAGACGGACACGAGTCAGTACAACGTGCTCAGGATCGACGTGGTGAGCGGGTCGGGGGCGAGCGGCTTCCTCAGCGCGGGGACGGCGATCGACGCGATCGATCTGCTGTCCTAGGCGCCGCCGCCGTCGGGACTGTCATGACCCGCGCGTCCACTGCTGGTTGGTTCCTCCGTTGCACGTGTACGTGATGAGGGCGGCGGAGTCGGCGGTGGACGCGCCGTTCACGTCCAGGCACTCGCCGGTGGCCCGCGACTTGACGTTCACGTAGGAGCCGGTGGTGGTCAGGGACCACTGCTGGCTCGTCGCGGAGGAGCAGTTCTCCTGCGTGACCGTGCTCGCGTTCTCCTGGACACACAGGGAGCTGTTCCTGACCATCAGCTGGTAGTAGCCGCTGCCGACGGACTTGAACCAGTACCTCTGGTTGGTGCCGCCGTTGCAGCCGTACTGCTTGAGCTGGGCACCGGCCCAGAGCGACTGGCTCGTCACGTCCGTGCACTTGGAGGAGTGGCGGGCGATGAGGGTGTTGTATGTGGCGCTGGTGCCGGAGACGGTCCCGGCGGCCGTGTCGACGGTGACCTCCGGCGACCAGGACATGGACATCGTGGTCGAGTTGGAGAAGGTCAGCGGCAGCCACACGTACCGCGAGTCGTTGACGGTCCCGCCGAAGGAGTTGCCCCAGCGGTCACCGAGGTAGAGGTACGAGGTGCCCGAACCGCCCTGCACCGGCAGGACGAACGCGGTCTGCGAGCCGTAGGTCGTCGAGTCGCCGATGTTCTTCATGGCCGACCAGGGCCCGGCGAGGTTCGTGGCGGTGGCGTACTGCTGCTGGTTGGGGTTCCAGCCCGTGGCGCCCGAGGTCAGCATGAAGTACACGCCGCCCCGCTTGAACAGGGCCGGGGCCTCGCGGTGGCCGCCGGGCCAGGGGTTGGCGACCAGGCTCGCGATGCCGGTGTAGTCGGCGGTGAGGCGGTAGATCTGGAGGTCGTAGTTCTCGCGGGCGGCGGAGATCATATAGCCGGCGCCGTCCGTGTCGACGAAGACCGTGATGTCCCGGGACATGTGCTGGCCGAGCGGCCGGAAGCTGCCCTTCCAGGTGTAGTTCCCGTCGACGGTGTCGGAGACGGCGACGGCCGCGCGGGCCTCGCTGTAGTCGGTGCCGTTCTCCTTGTGCATCCACATCACGAACTTGCCGGTGGAGGCGTTGTACATGACCTTCGGCCGCTCGATGTTGGCGGTCGCGAGCTCCGGGGCACTGGCCTCGGTCAGGACGTGGTTGCGGAACTCCCAGTTCTTCAGGTCGGTCGAGCGGTAGGCGTCGACGTACCGGAAGGTGTTGTCGGCGTTGCGGTGCTCGCCGAACCAGTAGTAGTAGTAGGAGCCGACCTTGAGGACTCCGCCGCCGTGTGCGTGGACGGGGTTGCCGGAGGTGTCCTTGAACTGGGTGCCGTTGGTGATCGTCTGGGGCGCGGCCTGGGCGGGGCCGGCGGTGGCGAGGGCGCCGAACAGCCCGAGGCACAGGGCGAGGAGGAGCGCGTACGCACGTCTCATCTCAGTCACCCGCCGTGGCCGTGTCGGCGACCGGGATGCCGAAGTCCGGGGTGCCGTCCGGCTTCCAGCCGAGCTTCTGGACGCGGGTGTGGCGGTTGGGGTCGTTCAGCGGGTCGCCGTTGATCTCCTTGTACTGGCGGGCGTGGTAGACGAGGACGTCGGTGCATCCGTCATCGGCGACGGTGAAGCAGTTGTGGCCGGGGCCGTACTGCTTGGTGGTGTCGTTGCTGGTGAAGACCGGGGTCGGCGACTTGGACCAGCTCATGGGGTCCAGGAGGTGGCTGTCCGCGTCGGCGGTCAGCAGGCCCATGCAGTAGTTGAAGTCGGTGGCGCTGGCCGAGTACGTCATGAAGAGGCGGCCGTTGCGCTTGAGGACGTACGGGCCCTCGTTGACCTTGTAGCCGATGCGCTCCCAGTCGTACTCCGGGGTGGAGAGCCGCACCTGCGGGCCCTTCAGGGTCCAGGGGTTCGCCATCTCGGAGAGGAAGATGCCGGTGTTGTTGTCCATGCCGGGCTCGTGCTGCGCCCAGGCGAGGTAGCGGGAGCCCCGGTGGGTGAAGGTGGTGGCGTCCAGGGAGAAGGTCTCCCAGGCCGTCTTGACCTGGCCCTTCTCCACCCAGGTGCCCTTGAAGGGGTTGGGGTGGGCGTTCTCCAGCACCCAGATGCGGATGGCCCAGACGTCCTCGGCGGGCGCGGAGGCGAAGTAGATGTACCACTTGCCGCCGATGCGGTGCAGTTCGGGCGCCCAGATGTGTGCGCCCATGGGACCCGTGGCGTGGGCGCGCCAGATGACGGACTCGTCCGCTGTGCCCAGGCCGTTCAGGGTGCGGGAGCGGCGCAGGATGATGCGGTCGTACTCGGGGGCGGTGGCGGTGAAGTAGTAGAAGCCGTCCCTGTGCCGGTGGATGTGCGGATCGGCCCGGTTGCGGACGAGCGGGTTCTCGAAGGGGGCCGGCTTCGGGCGCCTCACCGGCGCGGCCGCCTGGGCCACACCGGGGACGGCGGGCACGGCGGCCAGGGCACCGGCGGCTGCGGCGCCCTTCAGCAGAAGTCTGCGGCTGGGGGGTTCGGGCAGAGCGTGGTCGCGGTCGCGGCTCATGCGGGGGCTGCCTCTCACTGGCGTTGCCTGATATTTCGAACACCATCTGTCATTACGAACGCCGAAAAGGTAAGGGTGTGCCACGGGGAGGTCAACGGGTCTGACGGGACGAAGGCCGGGTGACTCGCCGACTTTCTGTTATCGGGCGCTCTCCCCGACGTCTCCGATCACGTGCGCAGCCTCACCACCCACACCACAGCAGCGGCCGTCGGCGTCCTCGCGGCGGTCGCGTCCCTCCTGACCGCTCCCCCGGCCGCGGCCGCCGGTCCCCGGGACGTCACGGCCGCCGTGCTCGACGGGCGGGACGTGACGCTCGCCGGGGACACGGCCGTCACCGTGCCGCCCGGGACGACGACGTACGACGGCGTGTTCCGGGGTGAGGGGACGCTGACGGTGCGCGGGAGCGGGACGCTGGTCCTCACCAGGGACAGTGACTTCACGCTGCCCCGGTCCCGGCAGCGGCAGACGGTGCGGACGCTCGGCGGGAACCACCCGTATGTGACCGTGGCCCGCCCCGACCCGCCCGCGATCACCGTGGAGCGCGGGGCGACCCTCCAGTACGGCGACGGGGGCACGACCGGGCTCATCGGCCACTTCCCGTACGGCACACCGGCGTTCCGGCTCAACCAGGACAACATCCGGGTCGACGGCACCCTGCGGCTCGCCCTGAAGAGCGCCTACAACCTGGGCACCATCAGCGGCTCAGGGCTGATCAGCCAGCCGCGCTTCCTCTGGGGCACCTGGGACCTGTCGGGGGCCCACTCCTTCTCCGGGGTGATCGACAACGGCACGCAGGCGAACGCCGGCCGACCGGAGTACGCGACCTCGCTGCCGCGCGTGCGCAAGATCCTCAACCAGGGCACCTGGACGGTCGACACCCCGCTGGGGCAGACCGTCACCATGGGCATGGACTTCTACCAGCGCGAGTACGGCAGCGACATCAATGTCCAGTCGCGGCCGGGCGGCAAGGTCGTCCTGGCCGGGCAGTACAGCTGGTCGGACCAGGGCGGCGACACCGGCCCCTCGCTCAGCGACCCCGCCCTCAACTGGACGCCCGCCCACAAGAACGTCAACAAGCGCGGCACCAACATCAAGGGCGCGAACGTCCGGTGGGGCGACGGCACCACGAACAGGATCTTCATGCCGGGCACCGCGGAGACCGTGTACATCAACCTCCTCGCGGCCCGGGAGCGTTCGAAGCTCACCTTCGACTACAACGGCCCCGTGACGCTGGGCGCCCCCATCGGTGGCGGCCGGTTCCACGACACGCTCTCCGCCCCCGGCGCCGGCGACGTCGTCATCGCCGGAACCCCCGGCAACGACGTCACCTTCGCGGCCGTCCAGTACTACGACGGCTCCACGACGGTCGAGAAGGGCGCGGTGCTGCGCCTGGGCAGCGGCAAACGGGGCGGCGACGGCGGCCTGTACACGCGAGGCGCCCTCTCCGAGGTCGTCGACAACGGGTCCCTCGTCCTGCGCAACACGGACAAGCCCCTCGCTCTGTCCCGCGTCAGCGGCAGCGGCTCGCTCACGCAGTCGGGCGCGGCCACGACGACGCTCACAGGCGCCGCGGTGACGTACACCGGGACGACCACGGTGTCCAGGGGCACACTGGCCCTGCGCCGAGGCGCCACACTCGCTCGGAGCAGGGCGATCCGGCTCACCTCGGCCGGAGCCCGGCTGGACGCCGGCGCGGCGGGCCTGCACGTCTCGACCACCCTCACCGGCAAGGGCACGGTCGAAGGCTCGGTCACCAACGAAGGCACCGTCACGACCGGCCTGACTGTCAACGGCCCCTACACGCAGGGCGCGAAAGGCTCCCTGCTCCTGCGGGGCGAGCCACTGAAGGTGACGGGCGCGGTACGGCTGTCCGGAGACCTCGACATCCCGGCGGCCGGGAAGCGGCCCGCTCGTGTGATCCCCGTGCTCGACAACAAGGGCCGCTCCAAGCCTTCGGGAACCTTCACCGGCCTGAAGGAAGGCGCCCGCCTCAATCTGGCCGGCACCGCCTACCGCATCAGCTACCGCGCCGGCGACGGCAACGACATCGCCCTGACAGCGGCCACGGCCGCCCCGGGCCCGTCCCCCACCGCGGCCGGCTCCCCCGCTTCCGACCCGGTGACGCCCCGCAGCGCCGGCGCGTCGGAGAACATCGGCTTCGGCTGGTGGCCCTACGCACTCGGGCTGGCCCTCGCCGTCAGCCTCGCCGTGCCGATGGCGACGCGGCGGGGGCGGGGCCGGCGGGGCGGGGGGCGTCACGCGGGCCGCGCGCGGCAGTGGGGCTCAGGAGCTCACACCTCGGACTCGCCCCACGACGTGACGGCCGCTTCGTCGCCGACCGACACCTTGCCGGGCCGGAGTACCGCGTACTTCGTACCGAAGGCGATGCCGCCCTGGGACGCGCGCCGGTAGGCGGCGAGGGTGCGCAGGGGTTCCGGGCCCGCCCTGGTTCCCGAGTGCTGGTCGACCAGGGTGACCGCGCAGCGGATGGCGAGTTTCGCGTAGCCCAGTTCGGTGTCGGCGATGCGGATGTGGTGGGCACGGTCCTCGGTGTGGGGGTCGTCCCAGCCGTCGATGACGAGGTTGGGGCGGAAGCGGTCCATGGGCAGTGGGCGGGTACCGCGCTCGGTCAGTTTCCGGTTGAGCAGGTCGAGGGTGGAGCGGGAGATGACGTGCAGGGCGCAGCTGTCGGCATAGCCTGAGGTGCCCGGTGTCATGCCGTCGGTCACCCGGTCGTGCTCCGGCGGAACGCGCACGAGCCGGCTCCGGACGCCGAGCACGTCCGAGAGCCAGGCGGCAGCCGCGTCGCCCTGGTCGATGCCCTGGTAGGGGGCGCCGAACAGGTCGACCTCCTGCCGGGTGCCGGAGGTGTCCACGCTCATCTGCAGGGCCTCCCGTCCTGGTGCCCTGAGCGTGAGGTGCCCGCCGTCGGCGGTGACGGCGGGCCGGATGAGGGCAAGCCTGGGGTCCCGGCGCTGCGTTCGGTACACGCCCTCCTCGCTGACGACCATGAAGCTGCGGTCGTGCGCCAGTCCTGCGGGGGTCAGCAGCGCCTCCTGGACCGATGTCCCGGCGCACCCCTTGAGGGGGTAGTACGTCAACTCGGCCACGCGGGCCATGGTTCTCCCATCTGTCTGCCGTCAGCGTCCGCTGGGCGCCTCGGGAAAGCCGAGTCGTGGAGCCAGAAGCCGTGCCTCGGCCGCCCAGTCGGCGAGGAAGGCGAGGGTCAGGCCGCGTTCGCGGTAGCGGAGTGCGGCGGGGACGGTGCCCGCGCCGCCGTAGCCGAGCTGCTCGTCGTCCGCCCGGGCCAGCATCAGCGCGGTGAGCCAGTCGTACTTCACCGCGGAGGCGCACACACCGAGCCGTACGAGTCGTTCGTCGCCGTGCCAGCCGCTCTCGCGCAGGCCGTGCACAAAGGCGTCGTAGGCCGCCTTGGCCAGGCCGGGGAGGTCGGCGGCGGGGACGAACAGGTCGAAGACGGAGTCGGGGAGGTAGTTGCCGAGGTCCTCGCCGAGCGCGCCGTCTCCGGCGAACGCCCAGTCGAACAGGACGCTGTCGCGGCCGTCGGAGCGGGCGTTGGCGGGCCACTGGTCGAGGTGGGAGAAGGTGCGGGGCAGGGACTCCATGACCGTGAGGAACCACTCGCGGTCGTGGTGGAGGCGGACCATGTCGGTGCGCAGGCCCGCCGGAAAGTGCTCCCGGACCAGGGGGTGCCGCCAGGCCTCGGCGTCGTCGAGGAGGTCCTGGCCCGTCGTCTTTCCGGTGATGTAGTCGCGCAGGAAATGCCGGGACAGCCACGGCTGGTCCTCCCCCGCTGCCGCCGCCCCCTGCGCGGCGCCGAGCCGGTGGGCGTGCTCGATGTGCCGGGCGAGCGGCCAGGTCGTCGCGGGTGCGCCGGGTACGTCCTCCAGCCACAGCGCCACATCACCGTCGGGGCGTTCGACCGAGGCCAGCAGCCGGGGCGCGCGGATGCCGTGCCGCTGCCAGACCTGGGCAAGCCCGGAGCGGTAGACGTAGGCCTCGCGGCGCCAGAAGTTCCAGTGGCGCGGGTCGTTGGAGGCGGACCACGCGACGCTGGTCTCCTTCGTCCGCGTCAGCAGCTTCAGAACGGCAGAGCGGCCGCCGTGGGTGACCCTCCACACTCCGGCCGTGACGCCGTTGTGCGGGTTGTGCGTGAGCGGTTCGAACACCGCCTTCTCCGCCGGGACTCCCAGGACCTCACGTACTTCGGCATCGGCGACTGCGACCTCGGGCATCCCCCGATGCTATGCCGAGGCCTGTGCCGTGTCCTTGCGTCCGCGCAGCCACACGTACACCGGGATCCCGGCGAACAGGAACAGCACGCCCTGGTAGACGGCGGCGTAGCCGGCGCCCGCGATCAGCCAGAAGGAGAAGCCGAAGGAGAGGGCCGCGACGATCAGGTCGCGGGTGAGGCCCGCGGGGCGGACCCGGTCGCGGGAGCCGCGGGCCAGCCAGTAGAGCTGGGCCGCCGCCGACAGCAGATACGGCACGCAGCCGGTGAACGTGGTGATCAGGACGAGGACGCGGAAGGTGGTGTCCGGGCCTGCCGTGTAGTTGAGGCCGATGAGGAGCGTGCCGAGGACCGCGCAGGCCCACACGCCGAAGCCGGGGACGCCGCCCTTGCCGAGCTTGGCGAACGGGGCGGGGAAGAGGCCGTCGCGGGCGGCGGCGTACGGCATCTGCGCGGCCATGAGGATCCAGCCGTTGAGACAGCCGGTGATCGAGGCGACGGCGACCAGGGCGATGGCGGTGCCGCCCCAGGAGCTGCCGGTGACGGCGTTGACGGCGTCGGCGAACGGGGCGCCGGAGTCGACGAGCCGGTCGTGCGGGACCAGTCCGAAGACGGCGACCGTGCCGAGGATGTAGACCAGGGCCGAGGCCAGGGTGCCGAGGACGCTCGCCCGGCCGACCGTGCGCTCCGGGTCGCGGACCTCGCCCGCGCTGACGGCGGCCGACTCGACCCCCAGGAAGCTGTACAGCAGCAACGCGGCGGAGGCGGCCAGCGCCCCCGAGACGCTCTGACCGGAGGCGTTGAACGGGCCGAAGTTGTCCGTGTCGATGAAGAACAGGCCGATCGTGGCGAGCAGCAGCAGCGGTACGAACTTCAGGATCGTCGAGACGACCTGCACCGTGCCGACCCACCGGGTGCCCGCGAAGTTCGCGGCGGCGGGCAGCCAGAGGGCGGCCAGGGCGACGACGGCCTGGAGGCCGTGGTTGCCGTGCAGGGGTATCAGGACGTCGACGTAGCCGACGACCGCGACGGCCAGGGCGGCGATGCTGACCCAGCACATCGTCCAGTACGACCAGGCCGACAGGAACCCGGCGAAGTCGCCGAACGCGTCGCGCGGGTAGACGTACAGACCGCCGGTGACCGGGCTGCGCCGGGCCAGCTTGCCGAAGAGCAGCGCGAGTGCCACGGCTCCCACCGAGAGCACGACGAACGCGAGCAGGCTGATCGTGCCGTAGGGGGCGACGGTGGCGGGCAGGGCGAAGATGCCGCCGCCGATGATGTTGCCCATGACGAGGGCCGTGGCGGCGGCGAGGCCGAAGGTGCGGCGGGGAGCGGGTGCGGCCGCGGTGGCCGGTTCGGCCGACTCGGAGGGTTCGGCGGCCTCGGTGGGGCTGGGGACGGTCATGAGCGATCCTGTACAAGCCGGAGGGGGAGGGTCCTGATCGTAACCGCCATCCCACATGGTGGTCGACCTGTTCATGCACTGGACACAATCGGCTGGGGTCCGCCGCCGGATCTCGATTACCGTCGTGCCTATGACGAGCACCATCACCCTCGCCGAAGCCCTCGCCGCCGGGACCGTCGTCCTCGACGGCGGCATGTCCAACCAGCTCGAATCGGCCGGGCACGACCTGAGCGACGAGCTGTGGTCTGCGCGACTGCTCGCCGAGCAGCCGGACGCGATCACCGAGGCGCATCTGGCCTACTTCCTGGCGGGCGCGGACGTGGCGATCACCTCCAGCTACCAGGCCACGTTCGAGGGCTTCGCGCACCGCGGGATCGGCCACGACCGGGCGGCCGAACTCATGACGCTCAGCGTGGAGCTGGCGCGGGAGGCGGCCCGCCGGGCGCGCGTCTCCCGGCCCCTGTGGGTGGCGGCCTCGGCGGGGCCCTACGGTGCGATGCTCGCGGACGGCTCGGAGTACCGGGGCCGCTACGGGCTCACGGTCGACGAACTGGAGCGTTTCCACCGCCCGCGCCTCGAGGTGCTGGCGACGGCCCGCCCCGACGTCCTCGCCCTGGAGACGGTCCCCGACGCCGACGAGGCCACCGCGCTGCTGCGGGCGGTGCGCGGGCTCGGGGTGCCGGCCTGGCTGACGTACTCCGTCGCCGGCGGCCACACCCGTGCCGGGCAGCCCCTGGAGGAGGCCTTCGCGGCGGCGGCCGACGTGGACGAGGTCATCGCGGTCGGGGTGAACTGCTGCGCGCCCGAGGACGTGGACGCCGCCGCCTCGACCGCGGCGCGGGTCACCGGCAAGCCGGTCGTCGTCTATCCCAACAGCGGCGAGACCTGGGACGCCGAGGCCCGCGCCTGGACCGGCCGCTCCCGCTTCACCGCCGGCCAGGTGACGGGCTGGCAGCAGGCGGGGGCCCGGCTGATCGGCGGCTGCTGCCGGGTCGGGCCTGAGGCGATCTCGGGGATCGCGGGGACGCTGGGCGCGGCGTAGGCGGGAGCCCGGCACCAGTCCGCGCACCCCCCTCCTCCCCACCCCTGGCCACTGCTAGCCTCCGTCCAGGGAACCGGTTGCCATGGCGTTGCCGCAGCTCCCGAGGGGGCGGGTGCGGACCGGTACCCGGGAGAGACGAGGCAGGCATGACGAGGAAGAGCGGGGACGCGAGCCGCAGCACCATCCGGGACGTGGCGCTGCGCGCGGGCGTCTCGGCGTCGACGGTGTCCCGGGTGCTCGGCGGGGTGTACCCGGTGAGCGCGGCGACACGCGGAAGCGTGCTGCGGGCGGTCCGTGACCTGGACTATGTGGCCGACGCGAGGGCGAAGGCGATCGCGGGTGCCGGCACGCCCACCCTCGCCTTCGTGCTGGAGGACATCACCGGTCCGTCGTTCGCGCACATGGCCCACGGCGTCGAGCGCGAGGCGACCCGTCTCGGCCATCTCTGCCTGGTGTGCAGCACGGAGGGCGATGTCCGCCACGAGCTGGAGTTCGTCGAGATGATGCGCGCCCAGCGGGCCGCCGCGGTGATCCTGGTCGGCGGCAGCGCCGACACCCCCGAGTACCGCGAACGCACCCATCGCATGGCGGACTCCCTCGCCTCGGCCGGTTCCCGCCTGGTCCTGTGCGGCCGGCCTCCGCTGGACCCCGGCGCCCCGGTGACGGTCATCGAGTACGACAACGAGGGCGGTGCCTACACCCTGGTCGCCCATGTGCTCGCCCAAGGGCACCGCCGGGTGCTGTTCCTCGGCGGCCGGGCGGACCACACCACGGCCCTGGGCCGCGAACGCGGCTACCTCGCCGCCCACCGGGCCCGCGGCCTCACCCCCGACGAGTCCCTCGTCCTGCACGGCGACTTCACGCGCGACGCGGGCCACCGACTCATGCGGCAGGCGCTCGACGGCGACCTCGGTTTCACGGCCGTCGTGGCCGCCACCGACATGGTCGCGGCGGGCGCCCTCACCGCCCTGCACGAGGCCGGCCTGTCCGTACCGGGCGATGTCTCCCTCGCCGGCTACGACGACATTCCCTTCGCCCGCGATCTGCACCCCGCCCTGACGACGGTCCACGTCCCCTACGAGGAACTGGGCCGTCTCGCCGTCCGCACGGCCCTCGAACACACCCCGGGCGCCGCGGACGAGCACCTGTTGCTGGGGACGCACGTGGTGGTGCGGGACTCGGTGGGGCCGCCGTCTCCTTCCCGGTAACTCCCCGGGACATACCCTCTGCTGCCGGGGCTCGGCAACAATCTCCCTACCGTTCTGGGCAGGGGGAGGGAGCACCGGACGACGGACTCGGCGGACAACGCAGGGCCAACCGCATGTGCTGGGCCTGCTGTTCGCCGGGGACGGGATCCGGCCGAGCTGAGGTGTGGTGGCGCCGCGCCGACGAACTCGGCGACGTCCGTGCCGCGTTCTGCCCCGGCACCCTCCTCGAGGAGCGGGGCCAGAGAGCCGAGGCCCGCCCCCTGGCTGCGCCGGGCGGCCGAGGGTGGCGATCCCCAAGGCGCGGGGTCTACGGCGTCCTGCTCCGGGACCGGGGGGAACTCGCCGAGGCCGAGACGCGGTTCCGGCGCGCGGCCGACGCCGGAAGCGCCCACGGCGCGGTACTGCTCGGCGTCCTCGTCCGCGACGGGGGCCTCGCCGAGGCCGGGCGGCTGTTCCGCGGGACCGCCGAGGCCGGGGACGCGGACGCGGCCGGGAATCTCGGGCGGCTCCTCGCCGAGCGCTGCGATCTCGACGAGGCGGAGAGCTGGTTCCGGCACTCGGCGGAGTCGGGCGACCCGGTGGGCGCGGAGAACCCCGAGACCCTCCGGGCCGACTGGACGCCGCTGGTGGCGCGGCCGCTGAGCGGCTGGCGGGCGGGGCCGTCGGGCGCGGGTGGGGTCAGCCGTGCACGTCGCTGCAGCGGATGTCGTAGGAGCCGGGTGGGCAGAAGGTGCCCACCACCGAGTCCGCGATGGTGAGGCTGACCACGCCGTAGGGCACGCGGGCGACGGTGACCGCATCGCCCGGGGTGTGGCCTCGCTCGTGTGTGTTCGAGGTGAGCACCTTGCCGCGCAGGGCGCCGCGGGGTCCCTCCGTCAGGGTGCCGGTGACGACCCCGCCCCAGGTGGAGGTGGCCTGGTCGTCGCAGGGCGGGGCCTCGGTGGCGCAGTCGCGCAGGAGGCGGTAGCGGTAGGTGAACTCGCCCTGTGCGGTGATCTTCAGCGAGCCCTGGGCCCAGGTCCAGGTGCCGGTGACGGCCTGGAGTCCCTCGCCCTTCGTGGGGATCGGCTCAGGGGTCCGGCCCTCCGGGGTGCCGATCCATACTCGGGTGCGGGCAGGCGGGTGGCCGTCCGGTTCCGGGTCGGTGCCGAAGGCGAGAAGGGTGCCGTCGTACTCGGCGGCGGCGTCGACGCGGACCGACCGCCGGAAGCCGTCCTTGCCGCCCGTCGACCTGGTCCAGCTCCGGCCGTCCGCCGAGGACCACAGGGCGCCGGTACTGCTGGTGGAGGTCTCGGCCGACCCCATCGCCAGGAATCCGCCGCGCACCGCGACGACGTGGCCGACCGTGCGGCCCTCGCCCCGGGCCCCGCCCGACGGCCCGGCCGTGCCCGCGCGCAGGGAAAGGGAGCGGGGCGGGTCCGACTCTCTGCGCCAGCTCGCGCCGTCGGAGCTGTGCAGGGTGAAGGAGGCCGAAGTGCCCCAGGGGTCCGTGCACTTCGCCCACACCGTGAATCCGTCCTCGTCGGCGAGCGCGGCGACCTCGGGTGCCTGGTCGGGCCACTGGGGGCAGCCCACGTCGTGCGGAGCGGCGAAGGAGCCGGTGTCCGTGGCGCTCCAGACGCGCAGGCTGCGGCCCCGCTTCTGGTCGGTGTTCGGCTCGAACGGCCCGCCGTCGTGTCCGACCACGACGGTGCCGTGCGGCCCCCGGGCGGCTGCCAGCACGACGTCGGAGGAATCCGCCTTGGGCAGTTGCTCTGCCTTTTCCCACCGGCCTTTTCCGCGGTAGCGCATGACCGCGGGGGAAGTCTCCCCGTCCCGAAAGAGGGAACCGGCGGCGATGACCTCGCCCTTGTGCTCGGCCAGGACGGTCGCCGACATCTGCTGGTCCGAGGGCCGGGAGCGGCCCCATGCGATTCCGTCGGTGGAGCGGTATATCTGCGCGTTGCCGCCCTGGGGGCGGGCCGCGAGAAGGAATCCGTCCTTCGCCCCCACGAGTGCGGGGTCCGAGATTCCGAAGAAGGCGGGCGGCAGGTCGACTAGGGGAATCTGGCTCCATCGCGCGCCGGCCATGTCGGGGCCGGGCCCTTCGTCGTCGCGTCCGCCTTGACAGGACGAGAGCAGGAGCACGGCGCCGAGCAGGCACAGAAGCCGCCGGGGGCGCCGGATCGGGGGCGTGATGGCCACTGCTCTCCTTCGGTCGGGGTGCCGTGCCGGGAAAAGGAAGGATGACAGAGCTGCGGAGTTCTTGCGGCATCTCCGCATACACGACAGGGAGTTCGATTTACCTCGCACATGGTGGCGAGTCAACTCGCCCATGAAACTCCTGTTTCTTGTGCTTCCGATGATGCGTTTGTGGTCTCGCTCGTGTGTCCTGGAATCCAACTCCTCTGCGAATTCGGCATTTCTGGCTGCTTTCCGCCCTTGTTTGCTGCCAAGATGACCTCCCACAAATCGTGCAGTCATGAAAGGCAGTCGTGGCCGAAGACCCCATGCTCCCCTCCGCGGTCCGCGCACTGCTGCACCGCCTGCCGCCCGGGACCGAGACCTGGGATCTCATCGACCCCCTCACAGGCAAAGGCCAGCCGCTGTGGGGCTTCCTCACCGACTGTGTCGCGAGGGACGACGAGGCGACACTGCGTCAGGTCCTGGCCGGCCAGACGCCGTTGCACGCCGTTCTCGACGAGGCCCACTCCTACACCCGAATAGAAGGACCCGCGGACTCTCCCCTCGTCGCGGGCGAACCGGCCGCCGCGCGCGCGTTACGCGCCTGTGCCGCTCTCGGGCTCGCCCTCGTCGGGGAAGCCGACGCCGCCGGGCAGCATCTGCGCACCGGGACGTCCTGGCTGGAGCGGAGCGCCGCCGCCGCGCGGGGGAACGGCCCGGAGGCGGCGGAGTGGACCGCGCCGGACGGCTCGCGGCACGGCGAGCGACTGGCCTCGTTGTTCGCCTCCCACAGCGTGGACGACTCGGTCCGGACGCATCTCGCCCTCGTGCTGCTCGCTCTCGACGGGGCGCTGCCCAAGCCGCTGCGCGGGCCTGGCCTGACGGTGCTCGCCGAACGGGGCGATGTCGGCGCGCGCTTCTCCCTCCGGCTGGACCTGGTCCGCGGGCTGCCCTCCGGGCTTCTGCCGGATCCACGCGTCATGTCGGGCTTCCTCGGCGACGAGGGATTCCGCAGTGCGCTGGACGATGCCTGGCGGATCGCGCGCCCCGCGAGACCGAAGGGCGCCGTGCTCTGGTCGCTGCGGAACGGGGACGGCCCCGTGGACCACGTCGGCGACTCCTCCTTCGGCGCGGCCTTCGCCGTCCTGCTGTCGGAACTCGGCAGGACCCGGGGCACCCCGCTCGGGCCGCTGCGGCTGAGCAGGGTCAACCCCCGTACGTCGGTCGTCGGCGCGATGTCCGCCGAGAACACCCGTGTCATCCAGTCCGTGACCGGATACCGGGCCAAGCTCAGCGTGGTGGAGGACGGCGAACGCGTCGTCGTACCGGAACGGGACGTGCGCCAGGCCCGTGACTTCGGCGGCGGCGCGAGTATCGTCGGCGTGGCCACCGTCGAGGAGGCCGCCAAGGCGGCCCGGCGGCTCGACGTGCGCGCGGCCTCGCGGCTGGTGGCCGGTGTGCTGGCGACCGGTCTCGTCGCCTCCCTCGTGGCGTGGGGCTTCGCCAGCGGCGAGAGCGAGCGGAACAACCGCCGGGCGGTGGCGGCCGGACTCGCCGCGCAGGCAGTCCGTATGCGGAGCAGCGAACCGCGCACGGCCGGTCTGCTGGCGCTCGCGGGGTACCGGATCGACCCCGGGAACAAGGACGCCGAGAACGCGATCCAGGAGGTCCTGGAGACCAACCGCAACACCGTGCGCAGCTGGAAGGCCGACCGGACCGTCAACGTCCTCGCCGTCGACGACGCCGGGCAGCGGGCCTACACCTCGGGCATCGCCGACGCGATCCAGGTGTGGGACATCGGGTCGGGGCGGAAGCTGGCCGAGGTGAAGGGGCGGGCGGCCGGTCTCGTCCGGGGTGTGGAATCAGGCATCCTCGCGGCCCATGACGGCAGGGACCTGCGGCTGTTCGACGCCTCCGGCGACAAGCCCGAGGAACTGGGGACGGTGAAGGCGCCGTCCTGTACCGGGCCGTACAGCGAGATCGTGGGGATGGGCTTCACCGACAACGGGTCCGGGCTCACCACCGTCTGGGACGACGGCGCCGTCACCGAGATCGAACCGGCAAGCCGCACGGTGACCGGCTGTACGCGGCTCAGGGACGTCGCGGGAAAGAAGCTGCTCGGACGGCTGCCGTCGTCGAACCGGCTGGCGATGAGCGCGGACGTGGTGCCCGCCTATGCCGGCCCCGGGGGCGGCGCGGACCAGGCGGTCCTGCTGCTCACCTCGAACGAGGTGGTGTCGGTGAACCTCCGTACGAAGAAGGTGGCCTCCCTCCTCCCCGCCGAGGACGTCCCCGGCGGCGCCTCACTGGTCCAGGCGTCGCAGGACGTGGTGACGGTGGCCACCAGCGGCGGGGTCCTGGCCTGGGACCGCGCCCGCAAGCGCAGCACTTATCCGCTGGGCGGGCTGTCCACCCGGCCCACGGCGATGGAGCAGGACGGCAACGACGTCGTGATCGCCGGGCCGGGCGGCACGGCCGTGATTCCCGTGCAGTCCTCCCCCGACGGCGCCTCCGCGCCACTGTCCGTGCCGAGCGGCGGGCGGGCCGTCGCCGCCGTACGGGCCGGTGACGGAACGGTCGTGACGGCGGGAGAGGGCCGCGTCACCGTGCTCGGCAACACCCCGGTGCACCGGGCCCTGCCCCCGGCGCAGCCGTCCACCGGCTCCGCCTTCGGCCCCGGGAACACCCTGCTGCTCACCGACTTCATGACCAACACGTCCTACGGCGCCTACACCATCGACCTCGACTCCGTACCCGAGACGATCAGCGCCGCGGGAGCCTCCTACGAACACGTGACCGAGTACCCCGCCTCGTCCTCGTACATCAACGCCCTCGCGCTGTCGGACAAGTTCGTGGCCGCCGTCGGCCAGAGCCGGGGCATCGGGACGGTGACGGTGTGGAAGCGGGACGGCACCTATCTCCAGCAACTCGACATGTCCCCCGAGGAGGACCGCAAGCGCACGGAACTTCCCGAACGCATCGTCTCCCAGGTCGACTTCGTGCCGAAACACCGCCTGCTGGTGGCGCGGCACGTCAGCGGAGACGTGGGGATCTGGCAGACCGGGACCTGGCGGCGCCTGGGCACGATCGACCTGGCGGCCGGGACCTCGGACATGGCGATCCACGGCAGCACCGGTGTCTTCACCGAGGGCGAGGGCGACAGGACCCGGCTCGTCATGGTGGACCTGGTCACCCGCCGCAAGCTGCGCTCGGCCGCGGCTCCCGGCGTCACACGGGTGTCGTACTCGCGGGACGGCAAGCGGCTCGTCACCCTCGACATGACCGGCGGCACCGTGCGGATGCTGGACGGCAGGAAACTGACCGCGCTGGGCGACCCCCTTCGCATGCCCGAGGGTGAACTCGCCGTCGACAGCGCGATCTCGCCGGACGGCCGGCTGGTGGCGACGGCGATGGGAGACCACGTCCTCGTCCACAACCTCGACTCCGGGCAGCAGTCGATGCCGCCGCTGCGTGACGTCAACGGCACCGACGTGGTGCAGGTGAAGTGGTCACCGGACGGTACGTATCTCGCCGGGGCCTCCCTGCCTCAGCAACGCGAGCACACGCAGCCGGGCGCGGTCAACATCTGGAAGATGACCGAGGGTTCCCTCGAGAAGCGCATGTGCGACTGGACCGACGGCGGTCTGTCGAGTGACGAGTGGGAGAAGCACGTGGACGGGTCCGTGTCGTACATCGAGCTGTGCGAGGACGTGAAGGAGTGAAGCGGCTCGGCGCGGGGGTGAGACGGGTGGCGGCCCTGGTGGTGGCGGCGGCGCTGCTGGGCGCGGGCTGTGACGTACCGGGCGGCGGGGACGACGCGTCGGACGACGGGAACAGGCCGAACGCCGCGCACGGTGCGCCGGTGCTCGCCTTCGTCCGGCCGGTGGCCCGGGAGATCGTCCTGGCGGACGCGGCCGGCCGGACCTGGCGCGGCGCGAAACTGAGCGCCCGGGCGGACGATGTCCGTTGGTCCCCCGACGGGTCGGCCCTGGCGTGGATCGACGACGAGAACGACAGCCCCGACGGGCGGCGTCTGCACCGCCTCGACATCGCCTCGGGGCGCGAGCGGACAACGCCCTGTGCCTGCCGGGGAGTCGGCTTTCTCGGTGACGCCGCGGCCACGGTGACCACCAGCGGCGACGCGCTGCTGCTGTACACCGCCGACGGGCGGGTCCGGCGCGCACAGCTCAGCACCCCGGTGTCGCCCTACGCGCGGGTCGCCGCCGGCGGCCGGGACGCCGTGACGGTCGCCGACCTGCTGCCCGAGGAGAAGGCGGGCCGCGGCCAGTTCCAGATGCTGGCGGTCGACCGGTCCGGAACGGTCCGCCCGTTCCGGCCGGCCGGCGCGCCCACGGCGTTCAGCGAGGGCGTGCAGTCCCCCGACGGGCGGCGCATCGGCTGGTCCTCGCACGACTCCGGAGGGGCCTGCTGGAACGTGGGGAACGTGCGGGTCGCGACGTACGGGGAGGAGGGCCGCGAGGCACCGGAGCGTCCCGCGGACGCCGCGATGGCCCGCGCCCTGCTGGAGGACCGGCTGCACGTGACCGGCCTCGCCTGGGCGGGCGAGGGCCTCACCGCGACGTTCGGGCCGATGGCGGGATGCCAGGCCGTGCCGCCCGAGCGCTTCGTGTCGTACTACCTGCGCGACGGCGCGTGGCGCTACATCGGCTCGGGCATGCTGGCGGTCGGCTACGGCGCGAAGGGCCGTGCCGCGCGGCTGCTGGCGTCCGAGCGGCCCCGGGCCGAGAAGCCCGAGGACGCCACATTTCCGCTCCTCGGCGACCTCGAGTTCACCGACCGGGACGGGGAGCGCCGGGTCATCGGCACCCGGGTGTCGTCGTTCGTCTTCACCCCGGCGGAGAGCGCCCGGGCAGCCGCACCCACGGCGGCGCCCCCGCCCGCCGGGACCGGTGTGGCGAGGACGACCGACCGCGGGGAGCGGATCCCGGCCCATCTGCGGGCGCTCGCTCAGCGCATCAGGGACGCGGCCGAGGAAAACGACGTGGCGGCGCTGCGGGCGCTGTGCGACCCCTGCGACGACGAGACCCGGGCGGCCCTGCGGACCGCCGAGGGCCGTCGCGACCTGGTGCGGCTGCTGAGCAGCCACCCGGGCCTGGAGGAGCACGGCATCGTGTTCCCGGGGCTCGCGGCCCATCGCTGCGTCGACCACCCCGCGCAGGACATCACCTGCACCGCCGCGCAGATCCAGGACATCGCGCTGCTGGACATTCCCGAGGCGGACCAGGACGACTACGAGGGCACCGTGTACGAGCCGGAGTTCGAGCAGCGGCTGCGACTGCGGACGGGTTCGGGCGGCAAGGCGCTGTGGGTGGGGAGGTGGGCGCCGTGACGTGCGCCGACGAGATCGAGGGCCCGGAGCCGGAAGACGCGGACTGCCTCTGCGGCCGCGGCTGCCCGCCGTACGCACCGGGCCCCGAGGCAGTGGAGTCACGCGCCTCGAACGGGCCGGTGATGGCGGGGGACGTGCTGCGCGGGGAACGCGTCGTCGGGTTCGCCTACACCCAGCCGCCCGACGGCCGTCCGCCCGCTGCGCGGGACGACCGGCTCCTGACCGAGGCCGATCACCAGCCGGATGTGCCTCCGCAGCGGCCCGTGCCCACGGTCAGACCCGCGGGGCCGGCCGACGAACGGCTCCCTCATGACCGGCTGCCGGCGCGGGCCGTGGTGCCCGCAGCCCGGCGGTCCCGGTGTCTGCCGGCGGCGGTGGACGACCTGCTGGCCGACGGGTCCGCTCCCTGGGCGCGGGTCCTCGACCCCATCGCCCGGACGGTACGGGAGGCCGGGCACGAACTCTGGCTGAGCGGCGGGGCGCCCCGGGAACTGCTGGCGGGCAACGGCCGTGAGGCGGTCCGGGATCTGGACCTGACGGGCACCGCACCGGCGGGCCGCTTCGCGGAGCTGGCACGCCGGACCCTGGAGGAGGACGGCGAGACGTACGAGCTGAAGGCCAAGGTGAGCCCCGACACGCTCGTCTGCACCGTCCACCGCGACGAGAGGCCCACCCCGCTCATCGAGTACCGGGGCCTGGGGCTCGGCGGCTTCCGCTTCCCGGCCACCGGCACCGACCTCGTCGCCGACAGCCTGCAACGGGACTTCACGGTCAACAGCATCCTCTACGACTTCGAGCGTCACCTCGTCCTCGACCCGAGCGAGCGCGGCCTGCCGCATCTGCCGCTACCGGGGCCCCAGCCGTCGGCACCGAAGCGCGCCCTCGCCCCCGTCAACCCCTCCGGTGACCCGCTGGTGCGGGCCGCTCTCGCGCTGCGGGCGGTGAAGTTCCTCGTGCGCTGGCAGGCGGACGGGCCGGTGGACACGAGCGAACTGCGCGCGTGGACCGACGAGTTCCCCGAGGACTTGGCCGACCATGTCCGGGAGCGAGGAGACCAGGCATGGGACCAGCTGCTGGCCCTGCACCACGAATGCCTGGGCGGCGTCCCCGCGCAGCGGCAGACGGCGGTGGCGAGCACGCTGGGAGCAGGCGTGGAGCGGCTGCTGCGGACGCTGCTGGGGAGCTCCGAATGAACGGCCCCACGATGAACGCTCCCTCGACGGGCGACACCGCTCCCCTCCCCCACCGGCCCCTCTCCGCCTGGGTCGCACGCCTCGATTCCCGCGGCTCCGAGGAGGGGGCGCACCGCATCACCGGACCGGTGAACGACGGAGCCGAACGGACCGACGCGCGCACGCTCCCCCTGTTCCAGGACCCGGCGTGGCGCAGAACGGGTCTGGTGGCGCGGCGGGACGGCGGCCCGGACGTGCGCGCCCTGGCGCTCAGCCACCCCGGACGCGGCATCTCCTACGTGGAGCTGGACGACCTCGGCCGGCCCCTGCCCGCGAGCGCGGAGGGCACGGAACTGGTCGCCCGTATCGAGGAACGCTGGGAGGCCCCGCCCTCGGAGCCGGACGTCCTGCGGGTCCTCGCCGGGGAGAGTCTCGACCTCAGACATGCCCTGCTGTACCGGCTCGCCTCCGAGACCGCCCCGCCCCCGGTGCTCTTCCACGCGCTGCCCTGGAGCGACCTGGACACCGTCACGGGCAATGTGCTGGCCGTGCTCGACGGGGCCACGTCCGTCGAGCCGCCCGGGCTCGAACTCCGCCACTGGTTCACGCCCGCGGCGACCCGGCTGGCGGGGCCCCTGGCCGTCCTGGAACGCGGTATGCGGGAGGGGCGGGAGCCGGCCGCCCTGCGGCATGAGGCCGTCTCCCTGCTGACGGGACTGCTGTCCGCCCCCGCCGAGAGGATCCCCGGCCACACCGCCCAGCGGCTCGCCCTGCTGGCCGACCGGCTCGGCAGACAGGACCCACTGCTGCGGCACACGGCCCGGGTGGTCGCCTCCCGCCTGCGCCCGGGGCCTCGGTCCGGGCGGCCCCCGTCCTTGTCCCTCCGTCTGGAGTCCGTGCTGCCCGCGGCGGCCAGACGGACCGAGCGTTCCTACGGGACGACCGCCGAGGACGGGCTGTTCGAGGCCTCCGCGGCGCACACCCCCGGGGGCCGGGTCCGCGTGACGCTGATGCTGCCGAAACCCCTCCGCACGGCCGAGGAGAGCTGGATCGACGCCTCGGACGGCATCGTGGCGCCGTTCGTGCTCCGCCCGGCCGACGCCGCACCCCTGCGGTACTGGGTCGCCCTGCGCAGCCAGGAGAGCGTCCTGCGGGGTGTCATCGAGCTGTTCGCCCCGCAGGCCCGGTTCGAACTGGTCGCGGACGAGCCCCCCGTGCCGTTCGCCGCGCTGCGCACCGTGCCCGCGATCGAGCTGGTGCCCTCGCTGCACGCGTCCTCGAACGCCACCCTGCGCCTGTGGGAGACGGCGGCGAGCACCCTGCCGCCCGGCCACCCCGTACCCGTGGCCCTCCGGCTCCGCCAGGAGGACATCGCCCGCCGGTGACCGACGACGAGGAGGCACACAGTGGCAGAGATCCCCGGGCCGGACGCGCAGGCCCGGCGGGCCGCGATCGCGGACGAGCTGCGCAGGCTCGAGGAGAGCGCGATGTACAGCGCCCAGACGCAGTTCGAGACGGCGAAGCACTGGCGGGGCCTGCACCTGATGATGGGCATCCCCACCAGTCTGCTGGCCGCGGTGGCCGGCACGACCGCGCTGGTGGAGTCGACGGGGCGGATCGCCGCCGGCATTCTCGCGCTGGTGTCGGCCGGGATCAGCGCCGTCATGACCACGGTGAACGCGCCGCAGCGCATGTCCCACGCCACGGGCTGCGCCAACGCCTATCTGGAGGTGCAGACAGCCGCCCGGCAGGCCCGGACCGTGGATCTGCCCGTGCTGCCGGTCGACGAAGCCCGGCTCGTACTGGCGGAGTTGACGGCCCGCCGGGACGAACAGAACCGGGCCGCCGATCCCCCGGGCCGACGCGCCTACCGGCGCGCCCAGGTCAATATCGGGCGCGGTGGCCAGACGTACGCGGTGGACGCCGACCGTCCGGTGGCGGGACGGTCAGTGCCTGCGGAGCGCCCCGGAGCGGCGGAGTCGTCGTACGGCTGAGCGCAGTTCCGTACCGCGGCTGTGCGGACCGTCGGCGGGGAGCGACGCGAGCGGGGGTTCCTGGGGTGTGACGGCGTCGCTCGCCCAGAGGGCGAGTTCACGGTCCCGGGGGCCGTACGCCGTATAGGCCACGCCGTTCTCGGCGTCCGGTGCGCGGTCTCCGAAGACGCGTACCGGATGGGCCTCGTCCCAGCGCTCCCAGCCCGGGTCTCCGTCCGTGGCGAAGCGCACCCACGCGGTGTGCATCGCGTCGGCCAGGTCCTGCGGGGCGCCCTCACCGGCCAGTTTCCGGGACTCGGGGACCTCCCCGGTGTCGAAGACGAAGCCGAGCTCCAGCGCGTGGCAGGCGCCGAGGTCGGGGAGGTTCGAGGGCCAGGCGAACTCGTAGACGTACGAGGGTTCGGTCCGGGCGTCGGCCAGGTGGTGCAGGGGGATGCGGAGGAGGTGGTCGGTGACCAGTTGGCCGACGATGTCCGCCGTGCTCGCCTCGGGGTGCAGGGCGCGGTAGCCGCGCGGGACCTCGCTGCCGCAGTGGCAGCGGGCCATGGCACCGGCCAGGGCGACGGCTCCGAGGCGGTCGACGCGCTCCAGGAGGCCGCCCGGGACCAGCCACAGCCGGTACTCGTCCCGGGTCCAGCCGGTCAGCAGCTCGACGCCGGGGGCCGCGCCGCCCTCGGTGAGGGCCTCCAGGGGGTCGCGCGGGACGGTGTCGCCGTCGATGACGATGCCGAAGGCGGGGCCGCCGACGACCGGGCTGCTCAGCTTGCCCACCTGGGCCTGGGTGCTCAGCAGCAGGTCCCGGTCGACGGCGGCGAAGGCCTCGGCGGTGGCGGGGATCTTCAGCCGGGTGGCCATCCGGCGCACCATCCGCCGTACCTTGGCCCGCTCGGACGCCTCGGGCGGCCCGCTCTGCAGCACCGCCCGCCGGACCAGCCCCTGTGTCTGCGGGGCGGCGACGAGTGCTCCGATGCTGATCGCCCCGGCGGACTGGCCGGCGAGGGTGATGCGGCCGGGGTCGCCGCCGAAGGCCTCGATGGCCTCGTACACCCAGGTCAGGGCGGCTATCTGGTCGCGCAGGCCGGGGTTCGGGGGCGTCTCCGGGAACAGTCCGTAGCCCTCGACGCCCAGCCGGTAGTTGACCGAGACACAGACGACGCCGTCACGGGCGAAGGCATGGCAGTCGTAGACGGGCACGGCGGAGGAACCCCTGGTCAGGGCGCCGCCGTGCAGCCAGAGGAGGACCGGGAGGCGGGCTCCGGGGGCCGGGTCAGGGGTCCAGACGTTGAGGTTGAGGCAGTCGTCGCCGGGGACGACCGGATCGGACAGATAGTGGGCGAAGGCGCCGGAGTACGGGGGCTTCGGCGGGGTGGGCCCGAAGGCGCCGGCGTCCAGGACGCCGTCCCAGGGTGGGAGGGGGACGGGCGGGCGGAAGCGGCGGGGGCCGAAGGGGGGCGCCGCGTACGGGATGCCGCGGAAGACCGCCACTCCCCGCTCGTACCTGCCGCGTACGGCCCCGTACGGGCTTGTGACCACGGGATCCGTCCGGCCTGCCGTCATGCGCCCACCAGCCCTTCGCCGCACTCGTGCACCGGTATGACCAGAGCACCACATCGCTCACCGGTATTCCGGTGCACGAGCAGGTTTGACGGCTATTTGGCGTACATCAGGGTGCCGAACCCGAGCTGGTCGTAGCCGCCGCTGTCGGTGCCGTAGTCACCCCCTCCGCCTTCGGGGGCGACGGAGAAGCACATCTGGGAGATGTACTTGTCGTCGAGGAGCAGGCGCCGGCCGTAGTGGTAGTGGAGCATCGCCCACACGGGGCGGACCTGGCCGCGCGACCCGGCGCCGGGCACGGTCTGCGACTGCGGGGAGCAGTTCTGGCCGCTGCCCCAGTTGTAGGTGGTGAAGGGCACGTCCATGTTGAGGTTGTACTTGGCGACGTACTGGGCGGCCTTCACGAAGCGGCGGCCGTCGTACGAGTAGAGGTCCTCTCCCTGGTTCCAGGCCATTTCGCAGATGGCGCCCATCTGGCCCATGCCCATCATGGTGTGGCCCTGGTCCCGGCCGGACTCCTGCCACTGGCCGAGGTCGTAGCCCTCGACGTTGCTGTAGAGGAACGGCACGGCGTTCTTGATGGAGCCGTTCCCGGCGCCGTTCTTGAAATAGTTGACGGCCTGGTCGTACTTGGCGCCGTCGTTGTTGAGGATGCCGATGGCCAGTACGGAGGCCATGTTGCACAGGTCCCAGTTGGCCCAGTAGTTGGTGATGCAGGCGTCGTTGTGGCCGGTCAGGAACTGGTTGTTGAGCGGGTAGAAGACCTTGACCATCATCTCCTGGAAGGCGCCGAGGTCGAAGGCGCTGTAGTCCCGCATGAGTTCGGCCGCGTTGGCGAACTGCCAGCCGTAGAGGCCGGCGGCGAGGAACCGGTCGGCGTTCCCGGTGACCGTCGTCAGGGTCGTCGCCCAGGCGTTGAGGATCCGCGCGGCGCACTGGGCGTTGGCCTCGGTGCCGCCCACCCTCCAGCGCAGCGCGTTCTGGTAGGCGGCGGCGATGTCGTTGTAGAGGAGTCCGTAGTTCTGTCCGGTGCCGCCGCGGATGATCGTGGCAGTGGCACGGTTGGTCCAGGTGGACTGGGAGTGGGAGTTGGCGGTCAGTCTGTTCCAGCCGGACAGCCAGGGGTCGGTGCCCGCTGCGACCCTGACCTTGGCACGGTTGATGTCGCCTGCGTTGTGCAGCATGCCGGGGTGGGTGAAGGTGCCGGGGGCGGCGTCCGCGGTGGTGGCTCCGGCGCCGAGGGCGAGGGCCGCGGTGAGGCCGCCGGCGGTCTTGAGCAGACCGCGGCGGCTCACCTGGCCGCCCTCGTGGTGCGGGTGGGGGGAAGTGCGGCTCATGTGGGGGCTTCTCCGATCGGTGGAGGGCTACACGGTGGTGATGCTCACCTCGTCGAACTCGGTGGTGCTGCGGGCCAGGGGGTCGCGGGAGCAGACCACGAGGCCCACGTAGTAGGGGGCGTCACCGAAGCCGGGGAGGTCTCCCTCGGCGAGGGGGGTGAAGGTGGCGCCGTCGTCGGTCGAGGCGGATGCGGTGAAGTGCGTCCCGGTGCGCCTCAGCCGCAGCAGGCAGGGGGCGGTGACCGCCGCGTTGCCCGTGAAGGTTGATTTTCCGGCGACGGTCGGGCGCAGCATCAGCTGGGCGCTGGTGCCGCCGGTGACGATCGCCCCGGCCGCCTGGTCGAACGGCGACAGGGACTTGGCCATCAGCAGGCCGACCCGGTCGCCGCCGGCTCCGGCGCGGGAGACCAGGCGAACGGTGACCTCGCAGTCACCGCTGACGGACCGTCGTACGAACTGGCCCGTCATGCCCTGGTTGTTGACGGTGAGGTCGGTCCCGGCGCCCCGCACCACGAAGGTCCCGTCCTTGTGGGCGGTGGAACCGGGGGTCTGGACGGCGACCACACCCAGGGTGCCGTAGGCGCGGTCGTCGAGGACGACATCGCCCAGGTCGCCGTAGGTCCAGGGCGCGGGCGGCGGGGTGCCGACCGTCAGAGTGAGGGTGCCGGTGGCGGCTCCGGTGGCGTTGCCCGCGGTGGTGGTGACCGTGAACTCGCCGGCCCGGGTGGGGGTTCCGGAGATCAGGCCGGTGTGCCTGTCCAGGTGGAGGCCGTCGGGGAGTCCCTTCGCGGTGAACCGGATCGGTTCGTGCGAGGCGCGCAGGAGGTGCTGGAAGGGAACGCCCTTGTTCGCGAACGCCGCCGTGGGTGAGGCGAGTCGGGGGACGGACGGCGTCGGCATCACGGCCTTCGACGAGTCCGACAGGGGGCCGCGCCCAGAGCTGTTCGTCTTCGCGACGGCGTAGTGGTACGTCGTGCCGGGCTTGCCCGTGGCGTCGGCGTACCGGACGCGGGTGCCGAAGCCGACGGGGCCGATGGCGGTCGCGATCGTCTCGAACGGGCCCTTGGCGGAGGTGGAGCGCAGCACTTTGTAGCGGGCCGCGAGGTCCGGGTCGGTCCAGGCCAGCTCGACCGCGTCGGCGCCCGCGACGGCCCGCAGGTCACCGGCGGCACGCGCCGGGCGCGGCACGGACCAGACGTCACCGCCGGCGCGGGAGGTGACGCTGACGTTGTCGAAGGCGCCGGTCCCGGTGTCGGCGTAGTCGGCGTCGACACCGAGGCAGGAGGTGAGGGTCAGACCGACCTGGACCGTCTTGCCCAACTGGACTTCGCTGGAGCCGACTTCGGTCCAGTGGACGCCGTCCGGGGAGATGGCGCCGGTGCAGCGGTCGCCCCGGCGGGTCACGCGGACCCAGTACGGCATGCGCAGCCGGTAGCCGTCGCCCGCGCCCTCGACATACGGGGCCTGGAGCGGGGTCGCCGACTCGGGCAGCTCGCCGAGGGAGGAGATCGGGAAGGCGGCGCCGGTCGTGATCGTCTGCTGCTGGGACGGCGGCACGGGCGTACTGCCGATGCCCTTGACCCCGGCTCCCGCCTTCGGCCGTACGGTCCACACACCGCTCCACGTGTGCAGCGGCAGGCCCTGGATCAGCATGGCGGCATGGGCCGCGTCCGCGTCCAGGCCGGCCCGTACGGTGACGCCGATCCTGGAGTACTGGGAGCTGAGCGGCCACACGATCCGCGCGGTGATCGTGCCGTCGCCGCGCAGCGGCAGATGGGCCAGGCGGTGAGTGTCTGCGGTGCCGGAGGCCTCCAGCACGAACCGCTCACCGTCGAAGACCGCCGAGCCGGGGATCCTGACGTCGCCGATGTCACGGGTGGACCAGGGGGTGGGCAGTCCTGGCACCGCGGAGGCCGGGGCGGAACTGTCGCTCCGGCCCTGGGGGTTGACGGCGACCACCGTGTAGTACGAGGTGCGCTCCGGGCGGGGGCGGCGGTCGGTGTACGTCGGCTTGTCGACCCCGGTGGCGATCTTCTCGTACGGTCCCTCGGCGCTGCTCGCCCGCAGGACGGTGTACGACTCGGCCCACGCCGAGGGCAGCCAGGCCACGGTGACGGACCGGTCACCGCCGATCGCCGCGACACCGGCCGGGGCGGTGGGCACGGACGGGGCCGGGGCCTTCGTACCGGCGAAGGTGAGGGTGCCCCAGCTGGGCAGGTCGTCGTTGCTGCCCTCGACGACGCGGGCGCCGCCCGTGCCGCGGAAGACGGCCGCCTTGGTGTACGGGGTGTCGAGGCCGCGGACACCGGCGTAGTGCGCGTACGCCATCTCGTAGAGGGGAGGCATGGTGCCGCGTCCGGCGGCGGAAACGGACGTCTTGATGTACTTTCCGGTGCGGTCCAGGTCGGGGACGAACGGGACGTCACCGCCGAGGTTGTAGCGAGCGGCGTACTCGACGTTCTTCAGCAGCCGGTTGTCGTCGAAGGCGTACAGGTCGACGCCCTGGTTCCAGGCGACCTGCGCGGCGTCGGCGAGCAGGCCGACGGCGAGTTGCTCGTGGCCCTGGTCGCGGCCGGACTCCTGGCCCTGCCCCGCGTCGGTGACGATGCGGTGCGGGACGCTGCCGTTGCCCGCGCCGGCTGCGGCGAAGCGCAGGGCGTCCTCGAAGAGGGTGGGCTCCTCGCAGAACACGCCGATGGCCAGGATCGACTGGACGGAGGTGAGGTCCCAGTTGCCGTTGGCGTAGAGCATGTAGCCGGAGATCGCCGGATACCAGACGCGCAGGAAGGATTCCTCGCAGCGGGCGATGTCCTCCTTGACCCAACCGTCGTAGCCGCTGTGCCGCAGCAGTTCGGCGGCGTTGACGAACTTGAAGGCCTGGAGGCCCGCGCCCAGCGGCCCGTCCGCTCCGGTGACGGCGGTGAGGGACGCCGACCAGGCGTTGAGGATGTCGCGGGACTTGTCGGCGTAGGCGCGCTCGCCCGTGAGGCACCACATCAGCGCGGTCTGGTAGGCGGCGGCCGAGTCGGCGACGGCCTGGTTCTGGAAGTTGGTGGGGCCCCGGCCCCAGGAGGTGATCTGGCCGGTGTTCTGGACGGTGTAGGTCGACTTGGAGCGCGCATGGGCGGAAAAAGTGAGGTAACCGTCGTAGACCGGCGTTTCCCTCGCGGCGACCGCCGTCTTCATCCGGGCCAGGTCGTCGGCGCTGTGCAGCAGCCCGGGGTGGGCGAACGCACGGGGGCCGGCCGTGGCGGCCCGGGCGGTGCCGGGGGCGAGCAGTCCGCTCGCGCCCGACACCAGCAGCAGGGCGGCGGCACCGCCGAGGAAGCCTCGGCGGCTCGGTGCGGCGGTTCTCAGGGGGCTGGTGCTCATGATGCGGCGGCCGCCTCGGCGGTGGTGAGGAACTTCAGGTTCAGCACGTGCTCGTTGGCGTGCATCGGGATGGTGTCGGTGGTGAGGTACCAGGTCGGCTTCTTCATCGAGTCGGCGATGACCGTGCCGTTGACGACGAGGTTCTCGAACGTGACGTCCTTGATGGCGTGCTTGGCGTCGTAGCCGAGCAGCAGGCAGGTGGCGAGCGGCTTGCCCGTGTAGGAGAGGTCCTTGACGTACACGTTCTGGATGCCGCGGCCGACCGAGGTGTTGTACTTCGTGTTGTACATGATCCGCATGTGGATGAGCTGGCCCCAGCGGAAGTCCTCGACGCGGACGTTGTCGACCTTCACGTTCTTGATCAGGTTGCTGTCGCCGGGGTTGAGGGCGATGCAGCCCTGGTAGCCCATCTGGGGCTCGCGGTGGTCGCAGATGTCGAGGTTCTTGAAGGTGAGGTTCCTCAGCACCTCGGGGTTGTCGGTGTTGCCGTGCGTACCGACGTTGATGGGGTGCGCGACGTCCGCCCACAGGGTGGAGTTGCGGACGGTGATGTCGCTCGTGTCGCCGTAGTACTCCCAGCGGTGGGTGTAGATGGCGATGCAGTCGTCGGAGTTGCGCATGAAGACGCCGTCGATGACGACGTTGCTGCTGCAGAAGACGTCGATGCCGTCGCCCCAGCCCTTGGAGCTGAAGGAGCCGAGGCCCTTGATGGTGACGCCGGTGGCCTCGCCGAGCTGGACGGCGTAGCCGTTCGGGTTGAGCACGGTGACGGCGCCGATGGAGATGTTCCGCGAGTTCTCCACGAGGGCACCGCCGCCGGCCGTTCCGGCGAGCACGCCCCGGCCGGTGATCCCGGCGTGCTCCACGTTCCGGAAGATCACGGTCGCCTTGAGGACGGCGCCGCCGTCGAGGTACACGGTCTTGCCGGAGGGAACGAGCAGGGTGCCGTCGGCGGTGGTGTGGACGCCGGGGCCGTAGTACAGGACGTTCGGGTCGTCCGGCTTGGGGATCTTCTTCTCGATCGCGCGGGCGAACAGGTGGAGGACGTCGAAGATGTCGTCGTTGATCTGGACGACGACGTTGCGCGGCTTGTCGAGCGTGAAGCGCAGGGTGTCGCCGCCCACTTCGGGCTTGATGCCGTAGGAGTCCGGTCTGACCCGGACCTTGCTGGTGCCGCCCTTGAGGTAGGTGACCTCGACCTCGACGGAGCCCTGGAAGTCGAAGTACGCCAGCGACGAGTTGTAGATCTTGCTGGACCCCGTGGTCGGGTTGATCTCCCCCAGCTGGGGCCGCCAGATGTCCAGCGTCTGCCACTCGCCGTCGGGAGCGGTACGGACCCGCACCTTGAAGCTGGTGTTGGCCGGCATCGCGGACGGGCGGGGATAGGTCACCAGCTTCGGGGCGACGGCGGTGTCGTCGGCCCGGGCGGCCGTGGCCGTGAGGTCGGTGAGCCCTGCGGCGAGGACGGTGGCGCCGGCCGCCTGGAGGGCGCCTCGGCGGGACAGGGACGGGGACATGGTGGGCTCCTTGCGGATACGAAGACGAGAGACGGCCGGGGTCACTTCAGGCCGGTGGTGGACATGCCGGCGACGAAACCGCGCTGGGCGATCAGGAAGATCAGCAGGATCGGCACGACGTACATCACGGAGGCCGCTGCCTGGAGATTGGCGACGGGCGTTCCGGCCGAGGTGACGTAGGTGGACATCACGGCGACGGCCAGCGTGGACTTGTCGGTGGAGAGCAGCAGCTGTGGGGCGATGTAGTCGCCCCAGGACCAGGTGAAGGCGATCACGAAGCTCGCGGACAGCACCGGCCAGGACTGCGGCAGGAAGATCCGCCAGAAGATGGTGCCGTAGCCGCAGCCGTCGACGATCGCGGCCTCCTCCAGCTCGCGGGGCAGGCCGGCGAAGAACTGACGGAAGAGGAAGACCAGGTAGGGGGCGGCGGCCAGTCCCCAGAACACCCACGGCCAGTACGTGTCGACCATGCCGAGCTTCGCGAAGATGAGGTAGGTCGGCAGCAGGGTGATCATCTGGGGCAGCATCATCGAGCCGATGAGGATGCCGAACAGCGTCTTCTTGCCGGGGGCGTCCAGGCGGGCGAAGCCGAAGCCGACCCAGGCGGAGCTGAGCGTGACGAGCGTGGCGTAGATCAGGGCGATGACCAGGGAGTTGCGGGCGTAGCCGAGGAAGTCGATCAGGTTGAAGGCGTCCGCGAAGTTGTGCCACTGGAACTGGGCGGGCAGCCAGTGCACGGGCGAGGCGGCCAGCTCCGCCGGGGTCTTCAGACCGGACAGGATCAGCCAGCCGAAGGGGCCGACGAACAGTCCGGTGAGGGCGACGAGGACCGTGTAGAGGACGAGCCGGTTGACGCGCACCCGCACCCGGGGCGCGGAGGTCGGGGGCAGGCTGGTGGCGGTCACTTCTTCGCCTCCGGGTCGACGTTGTAGAACACGACTCCGGACGTGAACTTGAAGATGAGTCCGGTCACGATGAGGATCAGGACGAAGAGCACCCACAGCAGTGCGGAGGCGTAGCCGTAGCGGCCGAGCGCGAAGTACTGCGAGAACACGTGCATCATGTAGAGGTAGTTGGACTGCGGCAGCGCGGTGACGCCGGCGGTCGTGCCGTCCGGTGTCAGCAGCAGCGGCATGATGGTCTGCACCGAGGCGATCACTCCGGTCACCGTCTGGAAGAGCAGCACCGGAGACAGCAGCGGCACGGTGATGCTGCGGAAGGTCCGCCAGGCGCTCGCCCCGTCGATGCGGGCGGCCTCGTGCAGTTCGCGGGGCACGTCCTGGAGCCCGGCCAGCGAGATGATCATGACGTTTCCGGCGGCCCACAGCACGCTCATCAGCAGCACGTAGCGGGCGTAGGGGTCGGCGAGCCAGCCGAGCGCGTCGAAGCCGAAGAGGGTGATGACGCCGTTGGCGGCACCGGAGTTCTGGTCGAAGAGCGCCTTGAAGGTGAGGCCCACGCCGACCGGGGGCACCACGGCCGGCAGATAGAGCAGGGTGCGGAACAGTCCGCGCGCCTTGATCGGCCGGTTGACCAGGACCGCGAGACCGAGCCCGGCGATGATCGACAGCGGCACCGAGGTGAGGGCGAACAGGCCCGTGCGGCCCAGGGAGTTCCAGGTCTGCGGGTCGGAGAACAGCTCGGTGTAGTTGCCGAGGCCGACATAGCGCCAGTGCGGCGAGATGCCGTCGTAGGTGGTGAAGCTCAGCCACAGCGCGTACGCCATCGGCACGATCGTCAGCAGCAGGAAACCGATGATCCAGGGCGAGGTGAACAGGTAGAAGGCGCGCTGCCTGCGCGCTGTCATGGAGAGCCGGGGCCGCTGGGCCGGTGCCGTGCGGTCGGCGCGCGCGGCCGGGCCGGTGCTCCCCGTGACGGGTATCTGGTCGACCGTCATCCCACCTGCTCCTTACCGCGCTTCAACTGCTCGTTCATGACCGAGTTCAGACGGCCTGCCAGGGCGTCGACGGACATGTGGCCGTTCATCGCGGCCGGGGCCTCCTGGTTGAACAGGGCGTAGAGGGAGTCCGCCGTGGCGTAGGGGGTGTAGGCGATCACCGAGAAGTGCTTCAGCTCGGCTTTCTGCACCTTGAGCACCCGCTTCTGGTAGTCCTCCTGGGCAGGCATCAGCGGGCGCAGGGACTTCAGGGTGGGGATGCCCCAGCCGCCGGCGGCGCGGGCCTTGGCCGGTCCCTCGCCGAAGAACCACTCGAAGACCCGCCAGGCGGCGTCCTTGTTCTTCGCCTTCTTCGGCATCCACAGGCCGGTGCCCGCCTGGCAGGGGCTGATCCGCCGGCCGCCCTCGAACACCGGGGCCGGAGCGAGGCGGGCGTGCGGTGCGAGCTTCTTGTCGGAGTTGATCAGGCCGCCGAGCCAGTAGCCGGAGTTCGACATGGCCATGCGGTTCGCCTGGAAGGTGGGCCCGTCCCAGGTGTTGGGGTCGGGCTGGACGATGCTGGGGCCGACCCTGGCCCTGCCGTACTCGATGTACCAGTTCAGCGCCTTGCGGGCCTCGGGGGTGGTGAAGTCGATGCGGGCGAAGTCGTCGGTGAAGAGACTCCCTCCGGCGGCCACCGCGAGACTCGCCAGCAGGTTGGGCGTGGACACGCCGTTGTAGCTGCCGCCGAAGACGGTCGTCTGCCCGCTCTTGCGCCGCGTGAGACGCTCGGCGTTCTCCAGCCACTCCTCGAAGGTGACCGGCTCGGTCTCCGGCGGGTAGTCGACGCCCGCCTGGTCGTAGAGCGCGGTGTTGTACCAGAACATGGAGTCCTGGGAGAAGTCCTTCGCCATGCCGTAGCGGGGGCCCTTGCCCTGGGTGCGGCCGTCGAAGCGCCACAGGTCGTTGACCGGGTCCAGGTCGTCGAGCTTGAGGACGCTGCTCCTGGTGAAGTAGGGATCCAGGTCCTCCATGACGTCCCGCGCCGCGAAGTAGGGCGCGTCCGTGGCGCCGACACCGCGCACCAGATCGGGCGGGGCCCCGTTGGTCATCATCCCGATGAGCTTGGTGATGTCGTACCGCACCGTGACGATCTTGACGCCGATGTCCTTCTGGGCCTGTCTGACCAGCTCCGGGGAGAGGTCGTCGGGCTTGGCCATCACCGTGACGGTCTCGCCGCCGCCGCTGACGCCGCTGGAGACCTGCATCGCGCAGCCGCTCAGCGTCGCCGCGCCGGTCGCGGCGCCCGCTGCCGAGAGGGCGAGGAATCGGCGGCGGCTCAGGGAAGCACCAGCACGTGGGTGCATGAACGCACACCTCCTTGCGTTTCCGGCGTGCTTAGCAACCGGTTGTTGTGCGTGGGGCAGAGCTTCTTCCGGTCAGCAGAGCACGTCAAGGGCCTTGACGAATTTTCGAAAGGACTGTGTAACCTCGGCGTCATCAGCTTCAGTGCGGGTCATACCTGTTTTCGGTCGGCATGATCAGGCCATCGAAGGGCGCCCCGACCGCCGTGACCAGGGACGTCTGCGCGCACACGTCGACAACAACTGGGGAACCGGTTGTCGAACAGGTTGTCCGGGCATCGAGACATCGACAGCGGGCCACAGAGACTCCGCCCTCCCCCACCGAAACCCTAGTAATCGATTTCTACCGCACGGGTCTCGTGGCGTGGTACGGAGGGATCGCCACCTGGGCCCGATCCACCAGACCGCACCCACCGCACTCCCCCACTCCCACCGACCTCGCCCTCACCTGTCGCGCCACGAACTGCGCTCATCACAGGCGTTGTACCGAACCGGCACCTTCCATCGCCGTCCCGGCCCTGCCGATTGACCGCCGCTTCCTGGCGGATCTACGGTAGAAGGCGCTTTCTGAAACAGTTTCCGTCCTCCGTCCTCTGCTCCAGGAGAGTCATGCCCAGCCCTCAGCTGCCGCGGACCGTGTTCGCGATGGACCCGGTGCACCTTCCGCTGCTCTTCCCTCCGCCGCTGATGGAGCGACTGAGGCGCACGGCCGACATCGACCCCGGGTTGGTGGTGCGGGACTTCGCCGATCCGGCCGCTGCCGGTGCCCTGGCATCCGCCGAGGTGCTGATCACCGGCTGGGGCTGCCCGCACCTGGACGCCGGTGTCCTCGCGGCCGTCCCGAAGCTGGACGCCGTGCTGCACGCGGCCGGCTCCGTCCGCTCCCTGGTCGGCGACGCCCTGTGGGAACGCGGGGTCACCGTCTCCAGCGCGGTGACGGGCAACGCCCTGCCCGTCGCGGAGTACACGCTCGCGATGATCCTGCTGGTGGGCAAGGACGCCTTCGACCACCGGGAGCACTTCCGCCGTACCCATGCTTATCCGGGCCCCGCCGAGACGGCCGCGACCGGCAACCTCGGCCGGAGCGTAGGGGTCATCGGGGCGTCCCGCGTGGGTCGCCGGCTGCTGGAGCTGCTGCGGCCGTTCGACCTCACCGTCTTGCTGCACGACCCGTATGTGAGCCCGGCCGAGGCGGCCGCGCTCGGTGCCGAGTCGCTGTCCCTGGAGGACCTGCTCAGACGCAGCGACATCGTGAGCCTGCACGCCCCCGACATCCCCGAGACCCACCACATGCTCGACCGTGAGCGGCTCGCCCTGGTGCGGGACGGGGGCGTGCTCATCAACACCGCCCGCGGGGCACTGGTCGACCACGAGGCACTCACCGGTGAGCTGCTCTCGGGCCGGCTCAGCGCGGTCCTCGACGTCACCGACCCCGAGCCGCTGCCCGCCGGCTCGCCGCTGTACCAACTGCCCAACGTGTTCCTCACCCCGCACATCGCGGGCTCCCTCGGCAACGAACTGGAACGGCTCGGCCGCATCGTCGTGGAGGAACTGGAGCGCCTGGTGGCAGGGGTGCCGCCGGTGCACGAGGTGCGGCATGCGGATCTGGCGCGGGTGGCGTGACGCCGTGGCGGGCGGGCCGTCCGGGCTCACGGCAGGCCCGGGCCCGCTGCTCGTGGCGTACGCCGTCGACCTGCCGTGCCGGCGTGGCGAGACCGGCCCTGCTCCCGGCGGACCCGCCATGACAGGCGCGCCCTTCGGTGACACGGCAGGGATCCGGCGTGCGGTCCGGCCGGGCGTCGACGGGCGGGCGACCGGGCGACGGGGAAAGATCTCGAGGCCGGCCGGCGAAGCAGCCTCAGTCCGCGGACGGCCTCGTCACTCCCAGGTCCTCACGCATCGCGGTGCGCAGCCCGGAGAGGTCCTGCCAGCCCTTCCTGATCGCGTCCCGCACGCCCTCGATGTCGTCGCCTTCGCGTGTGGTGCCCCGGGTCAGACGAGCCAGGACGCCATAGACGGAATTCAGGTCGCTGTCCACCCGCTTCACCTCCGTCAGCACGACGTCCGGCACGATCATCTGGGCCTCGGCGTGCCGGCGACGGTAGTCGACTCGGGCCGCCTCGACCGCGGCCAGCGACTCCTGCGGGTCGTACCCGATGCGCAGCACGTGGGAATGGTCGTTGAGGGTCGCCAGATAGTGGCGGGCAGCGGCGTTGAACTCCGTGTACGCCGCCGTGCGGGCCCCCCGGCCCGACTCCGCCAGCTGGGCGGCGATCTCGGCACGGCGCGTCCCTTCGAGCCGTTCCCACTCCTCGCGGCGGGACACGTCCCCACGGCGCTGGGTCAGCCACGCCGACCCCAGCGTGCCGCCCACGCCCACAACTGCCGCCAGCAGACCCGCCGCAGCCGAGTCCATCGCGCCTCCCCCGTGCCACCAGCGCTTCCGTACCGCCACTCAGTGTGCCTGCCGGAGAGGCACCGCCACAGACCGCGTCACGCCTCGGTGACCGGCGGCACGCGCACGCGAAGCGGCTCGTCACCGCACGACGGGCGATTCCGGCGCGTGTCATACCGGGCAGCCGCGTCCCACCGCTGTCCACAGGCTCTCCGGCCCTGCAGTAACGATGGGATACGGTTTCCGCACCGCGCGGGCACGACCGCCGCGGTCGGCGCGGCAGGGCCCGCCACCGGCCGGACGGCGACAGGCCGGGCCACTACCGTGAAGGAGCCGCAAGGGTGAGTCAGCGCAAGGCGACGAGTGACGCCGGCCGGGCGACCATCCGCGACGTCGCGGAACGCGCGGGCGTCTCCGTGGCCAGCGTCTCGCGGGTGCTGTCCGGCAACTACCCGGTGTCGGAGGAGCTGCGCCGCCGGGTGATGAAGGTGGTCCGGGACCTGGACTACGTCACCAACGCCCACGCCCGCTCCCTCGCCGGCGGGGGCACACCGACGGTGGCGATCCTCATCAACAACATCACCGGCGCCGCGTTCGCGCACGTCGCGAAGGGCGTCGAGGGTGCCGCCACACTGCGCGGCTGGCTCTCCCTGGTCGGCACGACCGGCGACGACCCGGAGCGCGAGCTGGCCCTGGTGAACATGATGCGGCAGCAGGGCGTGGCGGCCGTGATCCTGCTCGGCGGCGCGTACGACTACGACGAGTACCAGCTGCGCATGGCCCGCTTCGCCCGTTCCCTGGACGCGGCCGGCTCGCACCTGGTCCTCGTGGGCAGGCCCCCGCTTGAGGGCGACGTCCCGGCGACGACCGTCGACTACGACAACGAGGGCGGCGCCTACGCGATGGCCAGCCACCTGCTCTCGGCCGGTCACCGACGCGTCCTCGTCCTGCCGGGTCATGCGGAACTGACCACCGCCCAGGGCAGGTTGAAGGGAGCCCAGCGGGCCTTCGAGGCGTACGGCGTGCCCTTCGACCCGGGCATGGTCCGGCACGGCCCGTACGACTACGAGCACGGCTACGAGGCGGTCGAGGCGGCCCTGCGCGACACACCGGACTTCACCGCCGTGCTCGCCGGCACGGACGTGGTCGCCGCGGGCGCCGCGCAGGCCCTGCGCGCGGCGGGCCTGCGGGTGCCCGAGGACGTGTCGATCGTCGGCTACGACGACATCCCGCTCGCCTCCCAGCTCACGCCGCAACTGACCACTGTGCACGTGCCGTACGAGGAGATGGGCCGGGTCGCGCTGCGCGCGGTGGCCGACCGGCGCGAGGGTGGCGCGGGCCGCCGCAAGAGCGCCGACGGCGACCATCTGGTGCTGGGCACGCATGTCGTGGTCCGCAACTCGGTGCGGCCGCCGGCTACGCGCACCTGAGACAGATGACGCGGGGTCACGTGGCGCGGAGCGTTACGTAACCGTTTTCCGGAGACTTTACGGCCTCTCGCCAACGCCGTCCGCGCGCCCGCCGTGCCGGGGCCAGCAGACTCTGACAGCACCTTGACCTGCACGTATACCCATCAGTAGGCGGAGCACGTCGCACACCCGGTGATAACCCACCGGGCGAATCGCCGTAACAAATTGACGCGCACCTCTTGCTCTGAGCGGATCCGTCCGCCTACCGTCCCAGCAACCGCTTACTACAGCTTCTGCTTGGCCGACCCCCGCAACCGCGAGCCGACGGTTTTCCGGCCGCCGTTCCCGGCCTGCACCACCGAGCCGCCGCCGTCCTCTCGTTCTGAGAACGTCCTATTCCGAAGGATCACGGTCAGATGAACTTCACCAGCCCCCGGAGAAGGTTCGCCTCCGCCGCTGTCGCGGGCATCGCGCTGACAGGTCTGCTCTCCGCCTGCGGCGGCTCGGGCGACGACGCCGCGTCGAAGTCCGGTCCGGTCACCCTTCCCTTCTGGGGCTGGGCCAACGGCCAGGAGGCGGTCGTCAAGGCGTTCAACGCCTCGCACAAGGACATCCGGCTGAAGTACACGAAGGTCACCGACCAGCTGACCATGCAGAAGCAGCTGACCAACGCGGTGAAGGCCGGCAACGCCCCCTGCCTGGTGCAGAACACCGCCGAGTACGTGACCAGCTGGGTGTCGCAGGACGCGCTCGCCGACATCACGCGGTACGTCGAGGGCGAGAAGGACGAGTTCAACACCGGCGCCTGGGCGAGCGCGCAGGTGCAGGGCAAGCTCTACGGCGTTCCCACCAGCTCGGCACCGCAGTTCACGATCTACCGCACCGACCTCTTCGAGAAGTACGGCCTGAAGCCCCCGGCCACCTGGGACGACTTCATCGCCGCGGGCAAGGTGCTGAAGAAGCACAACATCAAGATCACCAATTACGCCGGTGAGGACCCGAGCACCCTGGAGGTGCTCGCGATGCAGGCCGGGGCGCACTGGTACGCCATCGACGGCAACGCCTGGAAGGTGGACTTCCAGGACGAGGGCACCCTCAAGGCCGCCAAGGTGATCCAGGAGATCATCGACAACGACCTCAACGCCAAACTGTCCTTCGCCGACTACGCCGCCGTGCAGCGCAGTTACGACACCGGTGCCACCGCGACCCGGCAGATCTCCACCTGGCAGATGGCCGGCATGGTGCAGAACTTCACCAAGTCCTTCGGCGACTGGGCTCTGGCGCCCTGGCCGACGTACCAGGGCGAGGCGGCCAAGACGCCGGCCGGTACGAATCTGACCGGCAGCGTGACCCTGGTGACCAAGCAGTGCGAGAACCAGGAGCAGGCGGCGAAGGCGGCGCTGTGGATGTCGACGAACCAGGACGCGGTCAAGACGATGGCGAGCCCGGAGACCGGAAACGGCGTGATGCCGGCGCTGAAGGACAGCGGCTCCTACGTCGGTGAGTCGATCTCGCGGAAGCTGCTCGGCGAGAACTACGAGCCGGCGCAGAAGGTCGTGACGGACAGCCTGGGCACCGTCACCACCGACTGGACCTACGGGCCCAACTGGACCGCGATGTTCACGGAGCTGCAGGCGGGCTGGGCCAAGGTCGTCAACAAGCAGGAGAAGGTCACCGACCTGCTCGCGCACATGCAGGAGTGGACGGTCAAGGACCTGAAGTCCCGCGGCATCAGCGTCAAGGGCTGAGGCGTTCGATGATTCGCTCCCTGCGCTGGAAGGGTGCCGCGTTCACGGTGCCCTTCCTGCTCGGCTTCGTCTTCCTGTATCTGCTCCCCATCGGCTACGCCGGCTACGAGTCGCTGTTCACCGAGAAGCAGTCCGGGCTCGGCCTCGGCGGCGCGACGACGGAGTTCGTCGGGCTCGGCAACTACACGCAGGGCCTGACCGACTCGGCGTTCATGAACTCCATCCTGCGGGTGGTGCTCTTCGCCTGTGTCCAGATCCCGTTCATGCTGCTGGTCAGCCTGCTGCTGGCACTGTTCCTGGACGCGCTCACCTCCCGGGCGGCGAGCCGGTTCCGGATCCTGCTGCTGGTGCCGTACATGATCCCCGGCGTGGTCGCGGCGATCGTGTGGGTCAACCTCTACAGCCCGGACGTCGGCCCGCTCACTCCGATCGGCAAGGCTCTCGGCCTCGACTGGAACTTCTTCGCGCCGTCGATGGTGTGGCCGTCCATCGGCAACCTGCTGACCTGGCACGGCATCGGCTACAACATGGTGATCATCTACTCCGCGCTGCAGGGCGTGCCGCGCGAGCTGTTCGAGGCGGCCCGGCTCGACGGCGCCTCCGAGCTGCGGATCGCGCGCAGCATCAAGATCCCGTTCGTGCGCGGGGCGCTGGTCCTCACGGGACTGCTGTCGATCATCCAGATGCTGCAGATCTTCAATGAGCCGGCGCTGTTCCGGAACATCACCCCGCAGACGGTCAGCGACAGCTTCACCCCGATCATGATCATCTACAACCAGGCGTTCAACGCGGGCAACTACAACTACGCGGCCGCCCTGTCGGTGCTGCTCGCCCTCATCCTGGGCGTCGCCTCCTTCCTCTTCTACCGGCTCACCTCGAAGGAGGCCGACTGATGACGCTGACCGAGCGGACCGCCACCGAGCGGACCGAGGTCCGGGGCGTGCGGCGACTGTCCCGTCCGGATCCGGCCGCACGCGGGCGGGGCGGCCAGCGCTTCCTCCTCGTCGGGCTGGTCCTGGCGAGCGTCTACAGCCTGTTCCCGGTGTGGTGGCTGATCGTCGCCGCGACCAAGGACCGCACGGCGCTGTACCAGAGCAACGGCCTGTGGTTCTCCGGCTGGCACCTGTGGGACAACCTGCATCAGGTGTTCACGTACCAGGACGGCATCTTCCTGCGGTGGACGGCCAACTCGTTGCTGTACGCCGGGGCCGGCTCGCTCGGCGGCACGCTGATCGCGCTCGCGACCGGTTACGGACTGGCCCGCTTCGACTTCCCGGGCCGCAACGCGATCTTCGCGTGTGTCGTGGGCTCGTTCCTGATCCCGATCGCGCTGCTCACGCTCCCTCTCTACCTGCTGTTCTCGGCGATCGGCATGGTGGACACCCCGTGGGCGATGCTGGTCCCCTGCCTCATCAACCCGTTCAGCGTGTATCTGGCCAAGGTGTACACCGAGGCCACGATCCCCTACGAGCTGCTGGAGGCGGCCCGGATCGACGGCGCCGGCGAGTTGCGCATCTTCTTCAGCATCGTGCTGCGGATGATGACGACGGGCGGCGCGACGGTGTTCCTGCTGGCCTTCGTGAACACCTGGAACGCCTTCTTCCTCCCGCTGACCGTGCTGCGCGGCAAGGAGAACTGGACGCTCAACCTCGGTCTCTACAACTGGACCGGCACGCGGCTCGAGTCCGGCATCGACCTGACCGGTCTTGTACTGACCGGCGCGCTGCTGTCCATCGTGCCGATGGCGATCATGATGGTCGCGATGCGCCGCTACTGGCGGTCGGGTGTGACGCTCGGCGCCCTCAAGTGATCCCCCTTCGCCATATCCCCTGACTCCTGGGGGCCGCAGGTGACCCTGACTCCCTGCGGCCCCCAGGGCGACCGACGCTCCAGGAGTCCTCGCGTGACCGTCCTGCACAACCCCGTCCTCCGCGGCTTCGCGCCCGACCCCTCCCTGGTCAGGGTCGGCGACTGGTACTACGTGGCCACGAGTTCCTTCGAGTGGTTCCCGACCATCCCCGTCCACCGCTCCCGCGACCTGGCCCACTGGGAGTTCGCGGGGCATGTCGAGGGGGCGGTGCCCGGGGGTTCGCTGGCGGGGTGCCCGACTCGGGCGGCGTCTGGGCTCCGTCGCTGAGCTGGGACGGGGAGCGGTTCTGGGTGACGTACACCGTCGTACGGTCGGTCGGCACGCCGTACTTCGATCTCGACACGTACGTCTCGACGGCCACCGAGGTGGGCGGCGAGTGGAGCGCTCCGCGCCGGGTCGCGAGCCATGGCTTCGATCCGGCGCTGTTCCACGAGGACGGCCGGCTGTGGCTGCTGAACCTGCAGAACGACCACCGGCCGGGAGGGCGGCGGTTCGCCGGGATCGTCGTCACGGAGCTGGACCGGGACACGCTGACACCCGTCGGGGAGACGCGTCTGCTGCTCCAGCACGACCGGCTGATCGAGGGCCGAAGCTGCTGCGGCACGACGGCTGGTACCACCTGGTGCTCGCCGAGGGCGGCACGGGCTGGGAACACGGGGTGCGGGTGGCCCGCAGCCGGGAGCTGACCGGGCCGTACGCACTCGACGACCGGCCGCTGCTGACCACGCGGGACGACGAGAGCGTGCCGTTGCAGAAGGCCGGGCACGGCGAGCTGGTCGAGACGCCGGACGGGCAGTGGCTGCTCGGCCATCTGACGGCCCGTCCGCTTCACACGCCGAAGGGCCGCCGCTGCACGCTCGGCAGGGAGACCGCGATCCAGGCGGTGACCTGGGACGCGGAGGGCTGGCCCCGGCTGCGCCAGGGTGGTTGGCACCCCGCGGTGGACGTCGACGTGCCGACCGGGCCGTACCCGCTGCCGCCCACCGCCCCGCCCGAGGGTCTGTCCTGGCCGTGGAGCACGCTGCGCGAGGCGCCGGACCCGTCCTGGGCCGACACGACGGCCCGCCCGGGCTGGATCCGGCTGCGCGGCCGGCACGGGCCGGAGTCCCGCTGGGCGACCAGTCTGCTGGCCCAGCGCGTCACCGAGCACCGCGCGGAAGCCGAGGTAACCCTCGACGCACGGCCGGTGACCTTCACCCAGGCCGCGGGGCTGGTGCTCCGGTACGACGCGGAGGCGTATCTCAGCCTGGACCTGACCTGGGCGGAGCCGGAGGGCGAGCCGCAGCGCGGGCAGCAGTGGAGCGGGGGTGGGCGCACGGTCCTCAGCCTTGTGGAGCGGGATGAGGACGGTGCGCGACAGGTCGCGGTGGTGGACGTACCGGTGGAGGCACCGGTGACGCTGGGCGTGACGGTCGAGGGTGCCGACGCCCGCTTCTGGTACGTACGGGACGGGGTGCGTACGGAGGTCGGACCGGCACTGGACTTCAGCCGGCTGTCCGACGACCACGGCTCCCGGCTGCGCTTCACCGGGGCGATGGCGGGCATCCACGCCCGCGACCTCGTCGACGCGGCGTTCACGGCGGACTTCACGGGGTTCCGGCTGACCTGCACACCCGGCTGAGGGCGTGGGCGCGTTCGGGGTTTCGAAAGGCGATGCTCGATCCTGCTCGGAACTGCTTTCCATCGAGCACGTATTGACATGCAACTGTCGAAGCCCCCAGAGTCATGCCCCGAAAGTCCCGACAGTGCCACGACAGTGATGCGAGCCACCCCACCGAGGAGTGTTGCCGTCATGTCCGAAACACCCGCTGTCTCACGCCGACTGCTCCTGGGCGGAGCCGTCGCCACCGGTGCGCTCGCGGCCGGCATGACCGCCGCGCCCCCGGCCGCGGCAGCCACGACCGGGCAGGCGCCCCGCCGCCGCCCCGGGCAGAAGTCGATGATCGGTGTGCCGTTCGAGGCCCACAGAACCGTCCGCGTCGGAGTCATCGGCCTGGGCAACCGTGGCGGTGGCATGGTCGAGGGCTGGGCGGCCGTGCCCGGCTGCACCGTGACCGCCGTCTGCGACATCCGCTCCGACCGCGCGCGCCGCGCCGCCGACCGGCTGGCGGGCAAGGGCGAGCCCCGCCCCGCCGAGTACGGCGGATCGGCCGGCTCCTACGCCCGGATGCTGCGGCGCGACGACATCGACCTCGTGTATGTCGCCACGCCCTGGGAGTTCCACTACGAACACGGCAGAGCCGCGCTGCTGAGCGGCAGACACGCCGTGGTGGAACTCCCCGTCGCGACGGAACTGCGCCAGCTGTGGGACCTGGTCGACACCTCCGAGCGCACGCGCGGGCATCTGCTTCTCGCCGAGAACTGCAGCTACGGCCGCAACGAACTGGCCATGCTGAGGATGGCGCACGCCGGCGTGTTCGGCGACATCACCGACGGCCATGGCGGCTACCTCCACGACCTGCGTGAACTCCTCTTCTCCGACACGTACTACACCGACTCCTGGCGACGGCTGTGGCACACCCGCAGCACCGCGTCCCTCTACCCCATGCACGGCCTGGCGCCGATCGCGGCGGCCATGGACGTCAACCGCGGCGACCGGATGGCCACCCTCGCCGCCACCGCGACCGCGCCGAGGGGACTGGCCGACTACCGCGAGCGCTTCGTCCCCCGGGACCACCCGTCCTGGAAGGAGACCTACATCAACGGCGACCTGGTCACCTGCCTCATCGAGACGGAACGGGGCAGGGTCATCCGGGCGGAGCACGACGTGAGTTCACCCCGGCCGTACAGCAGGATCAACACCCTCGCCGGCAGCCGCGGGATCGTCGAGGACTACACCGGGCCCGCCCCGACCGGCGCGCGCGTCTACCTGGAACCGGACCACGGCGGCCACACCTGGCGCGACTTCGCCGACTACCGCAAGGAGTACGACCACTGGCTGTGGCGCAAGGTCGGTGACGACGCCGCGAACAACGGCGGTCACGGCGGCATGGACTACGTCCTGCAGTGGCGGACCGTCCAGCTGATGCGCGCCGGGCTGGTGCCCGACATCGACGTGTACGACTCGGCCGCCTGGTGCGCGGCGGTCCCGCTGAGCGCCGCGTCCCTGGCGAGGCAGGGCCGTCCGGTCGAGATCCCGGACTTCACCCGTGGCGCCTGGGCCGGCAAGCGGCCCGGACTCGACTCCAGCCCCACGGACATGCCGCCCGTCGGCTGACCCGGACGGTCGCTCAGCCCACCCCGCCGTCGAGCAGCCAGTGGTAGCGCAGCCGCAACGCCCGCTCGGTGCTGGCCGCCGCGGTGACGAGACCGACCACGGCGTTCGCCCATGCCGGCAGATCGACGGGCGAGATGAAGGTCCCGACGTACCGGGCGACGCCCTCCGGGTCCCGGGTTACCTGCTCGGCGAGCTGAAGGATCAGGAGAACCAGGCCGATGACGAGCACGGTCGCCGAGAGGAATCCCATGCAGCGGCTCAGCGCGGGGTGCGACCGGTCGAGGCGTGCGCGGCGCCCCTCGGCGGAGGCGGGATCGGGAACGAGCGGGAACTCGGTCCCCTCGGCGGTGACGTAGTGGCAGCGCTTGAGCCCGAAGCCGCTCGCGTTCACCTCGACGGTGCCGCCCCGGACGGGGAAGACGGCGGGGACTCTGGACTCGGCGTGATGCCTGCCGTCGAGGTACAGGTGGGCCTTGACGTGGCCGTCCGACGCGTTCTGGTGCCTGACGTCGACGGCGTAGACCGTCTGCCGGCCGTCCTCGTTCGTCAGCCGGAGACGGAACAGTGCGCGGGTGAGCATCTGCCACCAGCGAAAGCGCCTCAGCGCTCGCCCGTCCCCGGGCTCGACCCGCCGCACGGCCCGACGATGCCGCCACTCCTTGAACATGCTTCCGCTCCCGTCAGCTGCTCGGCTCCGCCGCGCAGGCCAGGTCCCGCGCCGGGCGCTGCCCGGTGGTCAGGAACGCCGTCACCGCGTCGTTCGCGCAGGTGTTGGGGCCGAACGGATAGACACCGTGCCCGCCCTGGTCGGCCGTCACCATCGTGGCCCGCTTCCCGAACGCCTCCCGCAGCTTCCGGGCGCCGGCCAGCGGTGTCGCCGGGTCGCGCTCGTTCTGCACCATGAGCACGTTCGACGGCCCCCGGTCACCGATGCGCACCGGCGGCTCGACCCGCTCGTCCGGCCAGAACGCGCACGGTCCGATGCCGGCCGTGATCCCGCCCAGCATCGGGTAGGTCAGCCGGTCGGCCGCGACGTTCAGCTGATACTCCCGGACCGTCTCCGGCCAGCGCGTATCGCCGCATATCACATAGAAACGCGCGGACATGAGGTTCTCGAGGTTCGGCCAGGCCGGCCCGGGCGGCACAGGCTGGTCCGTGTCGAGTGCCTGCCAGAACTCGGCCAGCCGGGGCATGAGCGCATCGGCGTAGAGACGCTCGAACGTGAACCCGCGGAACGCGGTGCCGTCGATGCCCTGGACCGGCTTCGAGTCCAACCGCTCCGCGAGATCGAAGAACTTGGCGGTCACCTGCTCCGGTGTGGTGCCCAGGCCGTACTCGGGGTGCGCGGCCGCGAACTTCGCGAAGTCCGGGAACCGGTCCTCCAGTCCACGGGCGAACGACCGCATGGCCGTGACGTCGTAACCGCCGGGGCCCAGATTGCTGTCGAGCACGACCCGGTCGCCGCGCTCGGGGAACATCGTCGCGTACACCGCGCCCAGGGAGGTGCCGTAGGAGGCGCCGAGGTACGAGAGCTTCGGCTCGCCCAGCGCGGCCCGGATCCGGTCCATGTCGCGCGCGGTGTTCGCGGTGGTGGTGTGGGGCAGCATCCACGCCGTCCGTGAGGTGGCGCACTGCCTGGCTGTGGCCCGCGCGTTCGGCGCCTCCCGCACGACGTCGGCCGCGGTGTGCGCGTACGGCGGGAAGTTGCCGCGTGCCTGCTGTTCCGGCGTCAGATCGCAGGTCACCGGCGTGCTGCGGCCGACGCCGCGCGGGTCGAAGCCGATCACGTCGTAGGAGTCCAGCACCTTCCGCGGCAGCCCTGAGGCGGCGAGAAGGGCCGGGTAGTCGAGCCCCGCGCCGCCGGGACCGCCGGGATTGGTCAGCAACACACCACGGCGCTGCGACGGTTTCTCGGTCGCCAGCCTCGAGATCGCGATCTCTATCCGCCGGCCGTCCGGATCCCGGTAGTCCAGGGGGACTTCGAGCGTCGAGCACTGGAGACGGGGCGCGGCGACGTCCTTTGGGCAGGGGCCCCACCGCACCGTGTCCGGCGTCGCCGCCACAGACACCCCCGGAAAGGCGGTCGCTGTCACCGCGGCGGCGGCGAGGGCGAGGGATAAGGCTCGGCGCATCTGATGTCCTCCTGCGGGGCGCACGGCGGCGCCGGAACGGGTGAGTACGGGACGCCCCCGTTCCGGGCGCCGGCCGTTCATGCGAAGTCCAGTGTTCTGCCGGCGCCGCCGCGTCGGCAGTGCGACTTGTCATCGCTGAACATGACAGACGTCATCGCCGCGGCTCGCTCTTCTTGCCTGCGACGCCCTGCCGCCGGCGCCGCGCGCCCGGGGCGTCAATGACCGGCTTTCGGTCATGTGTCTACCCGCCGTCCTGCCGCAGACCTAGAGTAGGAAGCGCTTTCTGCCCGGTGGAGAGGTGGGTTCCCGATGGTCCGTACGGCGAGTGCGAGCGTGGCGGCAGGTCCGACGCTGGCGGTCGTGGCCCGTGAGGCGGGGGTGTCGGTGCCGACCGCGTCCAAGGTGGTCAACGGCCGGGAGGACGTGGCGCCCGAGACCCGCCGCCGGGTGACGGAGGCACTCGACCGGCTCGGCTACGTGCGCAGACCCCGGTTCGACGCGGCGAAGGCGCCCCGGCTGGTCGACCTGGTCGTGCACTCGCTGGAGAGCTCCTGGTCCGGCGCGGTGCTGCACGGGGTGGAGGAGGCGGCACACGACGCGGGCCTGGAGGTCGTGGTGTCGGCGGCCCTGACCCGCTCCCGGGTCGGCCGCCCGGAGCGCGGCTGGCTGGACAAACTGGTCGCCCGGGGCTCCTCCGGGGTCCTGTTCAACCTGGCCGAGCTGAGCGACTCGCAGTACGCCTGGCTGGAACAGCACCGCATCCCGTTCGTGATGATCGACCCGGTCCAGGAGCCGCCGGAGGGCGTGGTCTCGGTGGGGGCGGCGAACTGGCAGGGCGGTCTGACGGCCACCGGGCATCTGCTGTCCCTGGGGCACGAGCGCGTCGCCGTCGTCGCCGGCGACCGGCGCACGATGTGCAGCAGCGCCCGGGTCGCCGGTTACCGCTCGGCGCTCGCGTCGGCCGGGATCCGGCACCGTGCCGAGTACGTCCGGCACGCGGGCTTCGACGAGAGCCTGGCCCACCGCCGCATGCTGGAACTGCTCGACCTGCCCGAGCCGCCGACAGCCGTCTTCGTCTGCTCGGACCGGATGGCGCTGGGGGTGTACCAGGCCCTGGCCGAGCGGGGGTTGAAGGTCCCGCACGACGTCAGTGTGGTGGGCTTCGACGACCTGCCCGAGGCCCGCTGGGCCTCCCCGGCACTGACCACGGTCCGCCAGCCGCTGTCGGAGATGGCCGCGACGGCCCTGCGCGCGCTGCTGCGCATGATGGACGGGCACCGCCCGGAGAGCACGCGGACGGAGTTGTCGACACGGTTGGTGGAACGGGCCAGCACTGCGGCGCCGGGGGCGTAGGGCGTTCGTCACGCGCGCGCGCCGGCATCCGCTGACGGTGCTCGGCCGGTCTTCTGACGGTCGCTCGGCCGGTCTGCTCACACCCCCTACGCGCGCCGCGCGCCCGTCGCCACGGGGAACTGGTCCGGACGGGCGGGCGTCGAACGATGCGGTGGGGAGGGGCCGTTGCCCGGGGGCGGGGTGGCGGCGGGCAGTGGGGGGACGACCATGACACGCTGGCAGCCGCTTCCGGACGCACTGCCGAGGGAGGCACGGCATCTGGTCGAGCAACTGCGGTCCCTGAAGGACCGCACGGGTCTGAGCCTGGCCGAGCTGGCGCGGCGGACGGCGTACAGCAAGTCGTCGTGGCAGCGGTATCTCAGCGGGGCCAAGCAGCCGCCGAGGGGAGCGGTGCAGGCGCTGTGCCGGGTGGCCGGGGCGGACCAGGCGCGGCTGCTGGCGGTGTGGGAGCTGGCCGACGCGACGTGGCCGCGCGGTGCGACGGGGCAGGCGGTGGACGTCGCGGCGCCGCCGCCCGGTGCCGAGTACCGGCGGTGGCGGGCGGCGGCGCTGGTCTCCTTCGTGGTCATCGTCGTGCTGGTGACGGGGCTGCTGTGGGCGCTCCCGACGTGGAGCGGGTGACCCCGGATTCACCCGCTCGTCGGGGCACTCAGCCGACCGTGCGGTAGTGCGCGTTCTTCCATGGCCCGACGTTCTTGAGCTTCACCTGGTACTTGCCGCCCACACGCTTGAAGTTGACGTTCCGCGCGTCGCCCTTGTACTGGACGATGTTGCCCGGCAGGCTCTGCAGCCGGGTCTGGGCGAAGTCCCAGCTCTCGCTGACGACGGTGCCGTCCGTCTCGGGGAGGTTGTGCCGGCTCTGCCACCACTGCGTGGCCGACTCGGTCTCCGGTCCGAACGAGCCGTCGATCTGGCTCTTCTTGAAGGGCCGCCACTCGCCCTCGTCGTCCTCCCACAGGGCGCCGTCCGCCCACAGCACCGTCTCCCACAGGGCGATGGCGTTGCCCCTCGCGTAGGCCTCGACGCCGAGGTTCTCCTCGTCCTCCCAGTCGTTGGTGACGGCGCCGCCGCCGTCGATGCCGAAGTAGGGAGCGGCGTTCGCGGCCGGTGCCAGGGCGATGCCGGTGGCCCCGCCCCCCAGCAACACGGCCGTCACCATCGCCATGGCCCGAATGCGCATGCTCATGCGGTGTTCCTTTCCGAACCGCCGTCCCCCGCGGGTCACCCCTGGGGCGGCTCGTCTCGTTTGGCACCGCACAGCCTCACGTCCGGCCCCTGGACCGGGCGAGCCTTCCCGGCGTCCACGGACCGCCCAGGGACGGCTCACGCGCCGGGCAGCGGTGTCCCGGCGGAGCGTGGGACGTGCGGGACCGTCTTGGGCCGGGCTGGGCCGGAAGGCGGCTCCCTGGCATCCGCGCCGGTTCCCAACAACAGCGTTCGTTGGATCGCCCGGCCTCGTGCGCCCTCCTCGCGGCCGGGACAATGCGTACATGGATGATGACTGGCAGCAACAGATCGACGCTCTCCAGGAGGAGTTGGTCCGCCGCGACGACCCCGGCGCCTGGGTACAGGAGGCCGACGCGATGGACGCCTCGCGGCGCTATCCCGCTCTGTCGCTGCGCGGGCCGGTCTTCGGGGTCGCCGCGCAGGATCCCGCCGCGGGACCGCGGTGGCGGCTGCTGAAGCCGGTGACGGACGGCATGCCGCAGATGGCCCGGGACGGGCTGCACTCGCACCTGTGGTTCATGGCCAAGGACGACACCGACGACCCGGCCGTCCGGCGCGAACTGCTGGCCGCCGTCGCGGTTCTGGAGCGCGAGCCGGTGAACGAGGTGGAGGCGTGCGGGGTGCGCTACCGGGTCGTACGCGGCGACGAGTTCGCGCGCTGCGGCGACGACGGTCTCGAGCCGCCACGCCCCACCGACCTGGAGCCGGCGCGGCGGTCGTGGGACAAGCGGGCGAAGGACACCGCGTCCCCGGACGTCGGTTTCGTCCTCGACCCGGTCCGGCCGGACGGCCTGGCGGCGGGCGCGCTGCGGCTGGGGCTGAGCGACTTCGCGTACACGGGCGCCCGCTTCCCCTACGACGTCCGTGCGGACTCCGAGCGTGCGGTGACCACTCACCCCGAGCCCGTGCTGCTGCCCACCGGATTCGGCGTGGTCGAGCGCGACCGCCACGGCTGGCAGCCCTGCGGCACGCTCATGGCCACGCCCCACGACGCCCGGCGCCTGCTCTACAACGGCATGTCCGAGATCTGGGCCTTGCTCTACCGGTACGACGAGGCCAAGAAGGCGAAGTACGCGCGCGCCGCCGAGGAGTACAAGGCACTCGACCGCGCCGACGAGTTCCGCTTCGACGACCGCCTCTTCCGGATCTGCCGCGTCGAACGCTTCCTGCGCATGGGCCCCGACGGGCCGGAAGTCCCGCGTCCGTCGGACATCGACGAGTACGGCCCCATGAAGATGCACCCGACGATGGACGAGGACGGCACCATCCACTACGAGTCGGAGACGGCGGACTAGGGAGGGCTAGGACCGTTCCATCAGCCGCTTGAGGGCGGTGAGGTCGGCGGAGACCGCCTCGCCGTCGCGGCGGAACTCCTCGTCGCTCGTCCCGGGCCGCCGGCGCAGGGTGAACACCACCTCGCAGCCGTCGCCGTCGGCGATCACCCGCATCGGATTGTGCACGGTCTGCCCCGAGGGCAGGGTGACGTCGTGGTCGAGCACGCCGAACTCGTTCCTGGGCGTGAACACGACCACGATCCGCCCCATGGGCGACTCCCCCACCCACTGACCGTCCACCTGCTCGATGGAGCGGGCCAGCCCGGGAGCCCAGCCGGGGACGTCGACCGGGTCGGCGACATAGTCGTAGACCTCGCGGGCGGGGCGGTCGATCGGGATGCCGAGGTGCCTGGATCGCTGTGTCGTGGTCGTCATGGCGGCGACGTTACGGGGGCGGCCGGGAGATGGTCTTGAACGGATCGGACACCGGTACGGAGTGCGGTCAGGGGACCCGGTGTCCGTTTCCTTCAAGACCGGCCGCCCCGGGCCTGCCTACGGTGGGTCCATGACCCCACGATTCGATGCCATCGGCCTGGTCGTCTCCGACATGGCCGCGTCCGTCGCCTTCTACCGCCGGCTCGGGTTCGCCTTCCCGGACGGCGCCGAGGACCAGCCGCACGCCGAGGCGGAACTGCCCGGCGGGCTCCGGCTGATGTTCGACACCGAGGAGACGGTCCGCTCCTTCCTCCCCGAGTGGGAGCCGCCCGCCGGCGGAGGCCGGGCCTCGCTGGCCCTGCGGTGCGACGGGCCGGCGGACGTGGACGCGGTGTACGAGGAGCTGGTGGGCTCCGGGTACCACGGCGAGCTCAAGCCCTGGGACGCCTTCTGGGGGCAGCGGTACGCCGTCGTGCTCGACCCGGACGGCAACGGCGTGGACCTGTTCGCCCCGCTAGCCCCGGCCGGCGAGTAGCTCGCCCAGCGGCAGGCCCGCCAACTCCCTGACGTCGCGGGCCAGATGCGCCTGGTCGGCGTACCCGGCCCGGACGGCCGTGTCCGCGAAGGGCACACCGCCCCGGGCCAGTGCCAGGGCGCGGCGCAGCCGCAGGATACGGGCCAGGGTCTTGGGGCCGTATCCGAACGCGGCGAGTGAACGGCGGTGCAACTGGCGTGCGCCGAGGCCGAGTTCGTCGGCGGTCGCGGCGACCGGGCGGCCCGTGTCGAGGGCCGTGACGACCTGCCGCAGCACCGGGTCCGGGAGTTCGGCACCGGCCGCCTGCCGCAACGCCACCTCCTCCAGGCCGCTCGCCGGGTCGGGGGCCGCGTTCACACGGTCGGCCAGGCGGCGTACCTCCGAGGCCGGCCACAGATCCGCCAGCTCGACGCGGCGGTCACGCAGCTCGTGCGCCGGTACGCCGAGGAGCGCCGGAGCCGTGCCCGGGTAGAAACGGATCCCGGCCCAGGCACCGGGTCCGTCGCCCGGGAGATACGCGTGAGTGTCGGGTCCGGCGACCAGCAGCCGCCCTTCGTGCCACAGCAGGTCCATGCAGCCGTCGGGCAGCACCCGCCCCACCCCGCCCCGGTCCGGGGTGTTGGTCCACACGACCGCTCCCGCCAGCCGCGACGCCCACTCCACGTACACAGGTGCCAGGCTACGCCGTCCCTGCCCGCTCAGGCCGCCCGCGCCCGGTATTCCACCGGGCTCACCCCGTACACCCGCTTGAACGCCGTCGACAGGGCGAAGTCGCTGCCGTAGCCGACGCGGCGGGCCACCGCGTCGAGCGCGTCGCCGGAGTCGCGCAGCCGGTCGACGGCGAGGGCGAGCCGCCGGCCGGTGAGGTATGACATCGGGGGCTCGCCCACCAGGCCGGTCAAGCGGCGGGCGAGCGCGGCGCGGGACACTCCCGCCTTGGCGGCGAGGGAGGAGACGGTCCACGGGTGGGCCGGATCGTCCTGCGGCAGGCGCAGGACGCCGCCGACGACGGAGTCGGCGAGGGCCCGGTACCAGGCGGGGGCCTCCGCCTCCGGGCGGGCGAACCAGGCCCGCAGCGCGGCGATGACCAGCAGATCGAGCAGCCGGCCCAGGACGACCTCCTGGCCCGGCTCGTCCCGGACGATCTCCTCGGCGACGTACGGCGTGAGCGGGCAGGCCCACACGTCGGACGGGAGGGCGAGCAGGGGCGGCAGGGCGTCCAGCAGCCGTCCGCCGACCTCGCCCTTCACCGGGTACGTGCCGATCAGCATCACGGTGGCCCCGTCGAGCCGGTCGCCCCAGGTGCGGACGCCCAGGTCCATGGAGCCGTTGAGGGGCCGTCCGTCGGGGTGGCGGCACTCCTGGTCCGGCAGGATCAGCGCCTGCGGGGCCGTACCGGTGCCGTCCGCGCAGGTGTACGGGTCCGGGCCGCGCGCGATGGCGAGGTCCCCGGCCCGCAGCAGGACTCGCTCGCCCCGGTCGGGCACCACCCAGGCCTCACCGCGCGCGACGAGCATGACGGTGAGCGGGGCCCGGTCCTCCCCCCGGACCGCCCACGGCGGGTCGAAACACGCCCTGATCATGAACGCGCCCCGCGCGCGGGGGCCGTCCAGTAGCCCTGCGACTGCGTCCATGGGGCCGGGTCAGACGCGGGCGTACGGGAGGCCGCGGCCATGACCGGCGTCTTCGGCCCCCTCCTCGACGGCCGCAACGCGCACCTCGACGACGGTGTACGGGAGGTCCTGGGCCGCGCACCACGCGCCTTCACCGACTTCGTCCTGGAGGCGGCGGCCGGAACCTGGAAGGCCTGAGACCGGCGTCCGTCAGTGCTCTGCGGGCGGCCGCCCCTCCCCGTTGTTCTCCGGGCCCTTGGGCTGGGCGCCCTTCACATGCGTGCTCTTCACATGCGTGCTCTTCACATGCGTGCGCAGGCGTGCCGAGACGTCCTCCGGGGGCAGGAAGCGGGACCAGCGTTCCGGGAACTCGGAGGGCATGTCGGGGTCGGCCTCCCCCTGGGCGGCGGCGCGGGCCACGTACTCGGCGACCTGCGCCTGGCGCAGCCGCTCGTTGGCCTCGCGGGCCGCGGCCGTGGCGGCGGCCGGCCAGACCCGGTCGATGGCGGCGTTGACCGCGGCCCCGACCAGCACGGCGAACGCGGACACACCGATCCACAGCAGCACGGCGACGGGCGCGGCCAGAGAACCGTAGATCGTGGGGCCCTCGACCGTGCTGGTCAGGTAGATCCGCAGCAGGAAGCTGCCGAGCACCCACATGCCGAGGGCGACGAGCGCGCCGGGCACGTCCTCGATCCACGGGGAGCGGACGGGGACGGACACGTGGTACAGGGTCGTGAGGAAGGCGATCGACAGCAGTATCACCACGGGCCAGTACAGGACCTGCACGACCGTCGTCGACCACGGCACGATCCGCACCACCGCGTCCGGCCCGGCCACCATCAGGGGCAGCGCGACGGAACCGATCAGCAGGGCCACGATGAACAGCGCGAAGGCCAGCAGGCGGGTCTTGACGATGCCCCGGACGCCGTCCAGGCCGTACATGACGGTGATGGTGTCGATGAAGACGTTCACAGCACGGGAGCCGGACCACAGGGCGAACAGGAAGCCGATGGAGATGACGTCGGGCCGGCCGCCCTTCATCACGTCGTGCAGGATCGGGTCCGCGATCTCGTGGACGCCCCGGTCGGACAGCACCGTGCGCGAGGCCTCCAGGATGTTGGCCTGGAGGCTCTCGATGGTGTCGGCTCCGGTCCAGGCGTCGACGTAGCCGAGCAGTCCGATCATGCTGAGCAGCAGCGGCGGCACCGACAGCAGCGTGAAGAACGCGGCCTCGGCGGCCAGGCCCAGGATCCGGTACTCGACGCAGGAGTTGACGGTGTCCTTGAGCAGCAGCCAGGCGGTCCTGCGCTTGGATACGTTGCGGTAGAGGGCCCGCGCCCGGTGGAGGCGTCCGGAGGGTGTGTCGGGGGTTTCACTTCCTGGCTGCACCCCCTAACGGTATCCGTCGCGCCCGAGCTCACTCACCCGGTAGGTTCGCACCATGGCTGGCAGCACGCACTCCGTGAGCAACCAGGTCCCGCCGCTGGTCGGGTACGACGTCTTCACGGCCGACCGGGCCCTCACGGCCGCGGTCGAACGGCATCTGGATCCGGATCTGCTCGACGAGGTACTCGCCGAGCTGTCGGCGCTCGGACGGGCCTCCGGCTCGGCCCAGGTGCAGGAGTGGGGGACGCACGCCAACGAGAATCCGCCGCGGCTGCGCACGCACGACCGGTACGGCGAGCGGATCGACGAGGTCGAGTTCCATCCGTCCTGGCACCGGCTGCTCGGCAAGGGCGTCTCGGCCGGTCTGACGGCGGCCTGGGGGCGGCCGGGCGGGCATGTCCGGCGGGCCGCCGCCTTCCTCGTGTGGACGCAGGTCGAGGCCGGCAACGGCTGCCCGCTGTCGATGACGCACGCGGCGGTGCCCGCCCTGCGCACGGACCCGGAGCTGGCCGCCGAGTGGGAGCCGCGGCTGACGTCCATGGTCTACGACCGTGAGCTGCGACCCGCCCGTCTGAAGGCCGGCGCGCTGTTCGGGATGGGCATGACGGAGAAGCAGGGCGGCAGCGACGTCCGGGCGAACACGACGTCCGCGCGTCCGCTCGCCGAGGACGGGACTTACGAACTGACCGGGCACAAGTGGTTCTGCTCGGCGCCGATGTCCGACGGCTTCCTGGTGCTGGCCCAGGCTCCGGACGGGCTGACCTGCTTCCTGGTGCCGCGGGTGCTGGAGGACGGGACGCGCAACGTGTTCCTCATCCAGCGGCTGAAGGACAAGCTCGGCAACCGGTCGAACGCCTCTGCGGAGGTCGAGTTCGACGGCACCTGGGCCCGCCGGGTCGGCGAGGAGGGGCGCGGGGTGCGCACCATCATCGAGATGGTGGCGGCGACCCGGCTCGACTGTGTGCTGGGCTCGGCGGGGCTGATGCGGCAGGCCGTGGCGCAGGCCGTGCACCACTGCACGTACCGGGAGGCGTTCGGCGGGAAGCTCGTCGACAAGCCGCTGATGCGCAACGTCCTCGCCGATCTCGCCCTGGAGTCGGAGGCGGCGACGACCCTCGCGCTGCGCCTCGCGGCCGCCTACGACGACGGCGGCGAGCAGGAGCGGGCGCTGCTGCGGATCGCGGTGCCGGCCGCCAAGTACTGGGTGACCAAGCGGTGCCCGCCGGTGGCGGTGGAGGCGGCGGAGTGCCTGGGCGGCAACGGCTACGTCGAGGAGTCCGGAATGCCGCGGCTGGTGCGGGAGTCGCCGCTCAACTCGGTCTGGGAGGGCGCGGGCAATGTCCAGGCCCTCGATGTGCTGCGGGCGTTGCAGCGGGAGCCGGGCGCGCTGGACGCGTATCTGCGGGAGGTCGGCAAGGCGCGCGGCGCCGATCACCGTCTCGACGGGGCCATCAAGAACCTGCTGACCGAACTGGCCGATCTGGAGGGCGTGGAGGGGCGGGCGCGACGGCTGGCGGAGCGGCTCGCGCTGGTGCTCCAGGGGTCGCTGCTCGTCCGGTTCGCGCCGCCGCAGGTGGCCGACGCGTTTTGCGCCGCCCGGCTGGGCGGGGACGGGGGCGCGGCCTTCGGCACACTGCCGCACACGCTGGATCTGGCGGCGGTGGTGGAGCGGGCGCGTCCGGTGTCCTGACCGCTGTTCTGACCTGGTGTTCTGATCTGCTCGCGCGGGAGCGGGGGTGGTGCTGCGCCGACACGGCACCACCCCCGCCGCACTGGCCCGTTCGAGCCATCGAACGCCGCTCGGGACGGCGCTGCTCAATTTTCGGCCACGGCCGGGCCGTCCACCAGGGTTGCGAGGGGTTGCAACTTGATGCCGGCTGCGTGCGGACTGTGCGCGCCCGTCAGGGGCAGACGGCACTATGAGACGGACAGTCAGAAATTGGCTCCGGGGGGACACGCCGATGGACGTCACGCAGCTCGCCGCCGTGAACGCCACGCGGGCGGCCCGGTTACTCGACGAGGTCCGTGCCGCCCGGCTCTCCGGGCAGCCCGTCCCCGTGGCACCGCGGCCGGTGATCGAGCAGTCCTGGGATCGGATGCTGCGCGGCGGCGTCGACCCGGACCACGACTTCCGGGCGGGGCTGCTGCCCCTCGAGGAGGTGCGGCGGCGGCGCGAGACCTCGCCGCTGCGCCATGTGCTGCCGGTGCTGCGGGAGGGACTGCTGGCGGTCGCCGACATCGCCCACCACATCATGGTGGTCGCCGACGAGGACGGCCGGGTGCTGTGGCGCGAGGGCAGCGCCCCGGTGCTGCGCAAGGCCGACGGGCTCGGGTTCGAACTCGGCGCGGACTGGCGCGAGGACGTCGTAGGAACGAACGGTCTGGGCACCCCGGCGGTGGTGCGCCGGCCCGTCCAGGTCTTCGCCTCCGAGCACTTCGTGCGCTCCCAGGCCGGCTGGACCTGTGCCGGCGCTCCCCTGACGGATCCGCGAGACGGCCGGCTGCTGGGCGTGGTGGATGTGAGCGGGCCGCTGGAGACGATGCATCCGGCCACGCTCGCCTGGGTCGACTCGGTGGCCAAGCTCGCCGAGGCCCGGCTGCGGGAGATGCACGGGGAGTCGCTGGAGCGGCTGCGGGCGGTGGCGGCGCCGGTACTGGCCCGGCTCGGCGGGCGTGCCCTGGTGGTCGACGCGGACGGCTGGACCGTCGCGGTGACGGGGATGCCGTACACGCGGCGGGTGGCCCTGCCGAAGTCTCTGTCGGCGGGCCCGCGATGGCTGCCGGTGCTCGGGCCGTGCTCCGTCGAGCCGCTGGCCGGGGGCTGGCTGGTGCGTGCGGCCGCCGACGAACCGGTGCCGCGCGGGACGACCAGGATCGTGCTGGACCTCAGACGGGCGCGCAGCTGGTCGGTGGAGGTCTCCGGGGGTGCCGGGTCCTGGGCCCGCGAACTGAGTCCCCGGCATGCCGAGTTGCTGTACCTCCTCGCCGTCCACCGCACCGGCCGCAGCGCCTCGGACCTGGCCGGGGACCTTTTCGGCGACCCGGCCCGCACGGTGACGGTGCGCGCCGAGATGTCGCGGGTACGGCGGTATCTCGGGGCGTTGCTGGAGCACCGGCCGTACCGGTTCGCCGAGGACGCCGAGGTCGGGATGCTGCTCCCGGACGACCCGCGCGATCTGCTGCCGTACGCGACGGCACCGGCGGTGCGCAGGCTCCGGACGTCCCCACCGGCCCCCTGAGGTTCACCGGACGTACCGTCCGGGACACGCACGCCCCTCCCCCAGAGGTACATCTTTCGCATATTTGCGAAGTCTTCGTCCGCCACCCCGCTCACCTGCCGTAGCATCCCTCTACGGGCCACCCCACCTGCTCCTCCGTCAACGTACGGATCATCAGGCGCAGTTGGTCCGCCCTCGGGAGGACGTTATGAAGCATCGCGGCAGACACCGGCGGCGCAGGCGGGGCAGGGCGGTACGGGCGACGCTGGCCGGGACGGCTCTCGCGCTCACCGCCGCCGCCACCCTGATCAGCGCTTCGCAGGCCGAGGTCACCGATGCCCCGGGGACGCTGAAGCCGCTCAGTGCGTCGGCCGAGGCCGGGCGGCTGCCGCTGGCCGAGCACCGGGTGCCGGAGCAGTGGCTCGACCGGCTCTCCTCCGAGATGGGCCGCCCCGTCGGCGTCGGCGCGGTACTGGAGAGCGCCGACCGCCCGCTGCGGGACGCGGCCGGCTGTTCGACCGGCGAGAAGCACGCCCTGCCCATAGAACCGGCGGCCACCCGCGCGTACTGCTTCGGCGGCGCCGACACCCGGGGCTGGCGGCCGGGCGCGGTCACCACCTCGGGGGACGCGGACGACGACGGCCGCTGGGGCGAGAACCGTGTGATCCTCTCCGGCTGGACCAGCGCCGCCGAGGGCGGCTCCATGGACGGCCCGGCACCCGAGCAGGGCCTGGCCAAGGTCGCCTTCGTCGACGCGAACGACCCGGACCGGCTCCGCTACACCTGGGCCCTGCTGGCCGTCCCGGTCGACGGCGGGCACGACTACCGGGGACTGGTCTCGCCGCTGTCCGGCATGGTCTGGTACCAGGACAAGCTGCTGGTGACGACCCGCGAGGGCGACCGGGACGCGCTGTACGTGTACGACATGGACCGCATCCAGCGCGCCACCGTCGAGTCCGACGCGGTCGGCCGGGTGCGCGGCGGCTGGGCGGCGCACGGCTACCGCTACGTGCTGCCCGCCGTGGGTTCGTACACCCTGTCCCGCGGTGACGACGACACACGCCCGGCCACCGTCTCCCTGGACCGCAGCACCTCTCCCGACAGTCTGGTCGCGAGCGAATGGGTGCCGGCGGACGGCGACCGGCGCACCCGGCTGTGGCGCTACGCGCTGAGCCGGGACCCCGCCCGGCCCGGTCTGCTCAGCACCGACTCCTCCGGGCACGCGGACCCGGTCAAGGCGTACGAGACGAAGACGACCGATGTGCGGGGCGTGCTGGCGTACCGCTCGGGCTGGTACCTCGACCGTGCGGCGGGCTCACCGGGCGGGCACGGGACGCTGTGGCGCCAGGACACCGACAGCGCCCGGGCGACGGAGTGCGGGACGGACGAGACCCGCCACTGCTGGAGCGGCCGCTCGGGCTCCCTGTCCTACTGGGAGGAGACCGGTGAGGTCTGGTCCCAGTCCGGCCGCATGCTGTTCGCACTGCCCCTGTCCTCGGTCGACCGGGCCCTCGACTAGGGCGCGTCCGGCGGGGTGCCGCCCCTGGCCACGGCACCCGGCGTTCGACAGGCCATCACACCTGATGGTTTCCTGACCCTCATGCCGACCATCGCCGTGACCACCTGGTCCCTGGAGCAGACCGCCCCGACCGACCTGCTGCCGGCCGTCATGCCGGAGGGGGACGTCCGGGTCGTGCGCTCCGAGGTGCCCTCGCCCGAGTTCAGCCGGTTCCTGTACGCGTCGGTGGGCGGCGACATCCGCTGGGCCGACCGGCTGAGCTGGTCGTACGCCCGCTGGCAGGAGCACCTGGAGCGGCCCGGCGTGGAGACCTGGGTGGCCTACGACCGGGGCACGCCCGCCGGGTACGTGGAGCTGGAGGCGCAGGACGACGCGGTCGTGGAGATCGTCTACTTCGGACTGCTGCCGGGCTTCCGGGGCCGGCGCATCGGCGGGCACCTGCTGTCGTACGGCACGGCCCGGGCCTGGGACCTCGCGGACCGCTGGGCGGGACTGACGCCGACGAAGCGGGTCTGGCTGCACACGTGCAGCAAGGACGGCGAGCACGCGATGGACAACTACCGGCGCCGCGGGTTCCAGCTGTTCGACACCAAGGTCGAGGAGGAAGCGGACGTTGCCGCTCCGGGTCCGTGGCCTGGGGCGTTCCCTGTCTGACCTGGTCGGACACCTCGGGGCGACCCGATGTGACCAAGGACACGCATGTCTTGGATTTCGAGACACGAGTGTCCGAATCTTGGACGAAGCTGGACTGTGTCCAGATCGCCGTGACACGCTTCCGTCATGTCTGGAACTGGAATTGCCTTGGTGAGTCGGCGGCACGTCGACCTCGGCCGCATGTCCAGCGCCATCTGTCCGGCGCGCTGAGAGCACCTGAGAGCACTCACGCAGCGCCCGACATCCCCTTCTTGTCTCCTTTCCTGCGCAATGACGCGCCCTATGCCCATGCGCCCGCGCGCGCAGGTCAGAGCCGCTTTCCCGCCTGTCCCGAAGGACGTATCAACCATGGCCGCCACCCCGCAGAAGCCTGCCGCCGCGACTCCCCGCCGCAAGGTGAGCCGTCACCGCGGTGAGGGTCAGTGGGCCGTGGGACACCACACCCCGCTCAACGGCAACGAGCAGTTCAAGAAGGACGACGACGGTCTCAATGTGCGGACACGCATTGAGACGATCTACTCCAAGCGGGGCTTCGACTCGATCGACCCGAACGACCTGCGCGGCCGGATGCGCTGGTGGGGCCTGTACACCCAGCGCCGTCCCGGGATCGACGGCGGCAAGACCGCGATCCTGGAGCCGGAGGAGCTGGACGACGAGTACTTCATGCTGCGTGTCCGCATCGACGGCGGGGCGCTGACCACGCGGCAGCTGCGGGTCATCGGTGAGATCTCGCAGGAGTTCGCGCGCGGCACCGCCGACATCACCGACCGGCAGAACGTCCAGTACCACTGGATCCGGATCGAGGACGTGCCCGAGATCTGGAACCGGCTGGAGGGCGTAGGCCTGTCCACGGTCACCGCCTGTGGCGACACTCCGCGTGTGATGATCGGCTCGCCGGTGGCGGGCATCGCCGAGGACGAGATCATCGACGCCACTCCCGCGCTGGAGGAGATGAAGCGCCGCGTCCTGAACAACCCGGCGTACTCGAACCTCCCCCGCAAGTTCAAGACCGCGATCTCGGGTTCGCCGGTGCTGGACGTGGTGCACGAGATCAACGACGTCGCGTTCGTCGGCGTCCAGCACCCCGAGCACGGCCCGGGCTTCGACGTGTGGGTCGGCGGCGGCCTGTCCACCAACCCCAAGCTGGGCGTGCGGCTGGGCACCTGGGTGTCGATCGACGAGGTCCCGGACGTCTACGAGGGCGTCATCTCGATCTTCCGTGACTACGGCTACCGCCGGCTGCGCACCCGCGCCCGGCTGAAGTTCCTCGTCGCCGACTGGGGCCCCGAGAAGTTCCGGCAGGTGCTGGAGGACGAGTACCTGGAGCGCAAGCTGACCGACGGCCCGGCCCCCGAGCAGCCGTCCCAGCTGTGGCGCGACCACATCGGCGTGCACCGGCAGAACGACGGCCGGTTCTACGTCGGCTTCGCGCCGCGCGTGGGACGCGTCGACGGCGCGACCATCACGAAGATCGCCGACCTCGCCGAGGCCCACGGCTCGGGCCGGGTGCGCACCACCGTCGAGCAGAAGATGATCGTCCTCGATGTCGAGGAGGACAAGGTCGAGTCGCTGGTCGAGGGCCTGGAGGCGCTCGACCTGACCGCCAGGCCCTCCACGTTCCGGCGCGGCACCATGGCCTGCACCGGCATCGAGTTCTGCAAGCTCGCCATCGTCGAGACCAAGCAGCGCGGCTCGCAGCTGATCGACGAGCTGGAGCGCCGGCTGCCGGACTTCGACGAGCCGCTCACCATCAACCTCAACGGCTGCCCGAACGCCTGCGCCCGTATCCAGGTCGCGGACATCGGTCTCAAGGGCCAGCTCATGCTCAACGACCAGGGCGAGCAGGTCGAGGGCTACCAGGTGCACCTCGGCGGCGCGCTGGGCCTCGAGGCGGGCTTCGGCCGCAAGGTGCGCGGCTTGAAGGTCACGTCCGACGAGCTGCCCGACTACATCGAGCGTGTCCTGAAGCGGTTCGAGGCAGAGCGCGCGGACGGCGAGCGGTTCGCCGCCTGGGCCGCCCGGGCCGACGAGGGGGCCCTGTCGTGAGCGAGCGCGCCGCCCCCTTCTACTGCCCGTACTGCGGTGACGAGGACCTGCGTCCCAGCGAAGAGGGGCACGGGGCGTGGGAATGCGCGGCGTGCAGCCGGGCCTTTCAGCTGAAGTTCCTCGGGCTGCTCGCCCAGGGACTGAAGCGATCCGACTCCGGAGGGGCAGAGATATGACGACCACTCAGGAAGAGCGCAGCACCGAGGAACTGAAGGCTCTCGCCGAGCGGGCGGGCCGCGATCTGGAGGACGCCTCCGCGCTGGAGATCCTCCAGTGGGCGGCCGAGACGTTCGGCAAGCGCTTCTGCGTGACCTCCTCCATGGAGGACGCGGTGGTCGCCCACCTCGCCTCCCGTGCGATGCCCGGCGTGGACGTGGTCTTCCTCGACACCGGCTACCACTTCGAGGAGACCATCGGTACCCGTGACGCGGTCGACGCCGTGATGGACGTCAACGTCATCACGCTCACACCGCGCCTGACGGTAGCCGAGCAGGACGCCGAGTACGGCCCGAAGCTGCACGACCGCAACCCCGACCTGTGCTGCGCGATGCGCAAGGTGCAGCCGCTGGAGGAGGGCCTGAAGGACTACCGGGCCTGGGCGACCGGGCTGCGCCGCGACGAGTCCCCGACCCGGGCGAACACCCCGGTGGTCGGCTGGGACGAGAAGCGGCAGAAGGTCAAGATCTCCCCGATCGCCCGCTGGACCCAGGACGACGTGGACGCCTACGTCACCGAGCACGGTGTCCTGACGAACCCGCTGCTGATGGACGGCTACCCCTCCGTCGGCTGCGCCCCCTGCACCCGCCGGGTGCTGGAGGGCGAGGACGCACGCGCCGGCCGCTGGGCGGGCCGCAACAAGACCGAGTGCGGGCTGCACGGATGACGACAACGATTCAGGAGAGCGACGTGACGACCGGAGCCACCGTCTGGCTCACGGGTCTGCCGAGTGCCGGCAAGACCACCATCGCCCACGAGCTGGCCGGCCGGCTGCGCGCCGAGGGCCGACGCGTCGAGGTGCTCGACGGCGACGAGATCCGCGAGTTCCTCTCGGCGGGCCTCGGCTTCAGCCGCGAGGACCGGCACACCAACGTGCAGCGGATCGGCTTCGTCGCCGAACTGCTCGCCCGTAACGGCGTGCTCGCCCTCGTCCCGGTCATCGCTCCCTACCAGGACAGCCGCGAGGCGGTGCGCAAGCGGCACCAGGCGAACGGCACCGCGTACGCGGAGATCCACGTGGCAACACCGGTCGAGGTCTGCAGCGAGCGCGATGTGAAGGGCCTGTACGCCAAGCAGGCGGCGGGCGAGCTCACGGGACTCACCGGGGTCGACGACCCCTACGAGGCGCCCGAGTCGCCCGATCTGCGCATCGAGTCGCAGAACCAGACCGTGCAGGAGTCCGCGGCGTCCGTGCACGCCCTGCTCAGCGAAAGGGGACTGGCATGACGTCCGCCGCCACCGTTTCCGAGGAGACCGACAGCCCCTACGCGCTGTCCCACCTCGACGCCCTCGAGTCCGAGGCGGTGCACATCTTCCGCGAGGTGGCGGGCGAGTTCGAGCGGCCGGTGATCCTCTTCTCCGGCGGCAAGGACTCCATCGTCATGCTGCACCTGGCGCTGAAGGCCTTCCGGCCGGCGTCGGTGCCCTTCTCGCTGCTGCACGTCGACACCGGGCACAACTTCCCCGAGGTCCTCGAGTACCGGGACCGCACGGTCGAGCAGCACGGGCTGCGGCTGCACGTCGCCTCCGTGCAGGACTACATCGACCGGGGTGTGCTCAAGGAGCGCCCGGACGGCACCCGCAACCCGCTGCAGACGCTGCCGCTGACCGAGAAGATCCAGGCGGAGAAGTTCGACGCCGTCTTCGGCGGTGGACGCCGTGACGAGGAGAAGGCCCGGGCCAAGGAGCGGGTGTTCTCCCTGCGGGACGAGTTCTCCCAGTGGGACCCGCGCCGGCAGCGCCCGGAGTTGTGGAACCTGTACAACGGCCGGCACGCCCCCGGTGAGCACGTGCGCGTGTTCCCGCTGTCCAACTGGACCGAGCTGGACGTGTGGCAGTACATCGCCCGCGAGGGCATCGAGCTGCCGCAGATCTACTACGCGCACGAGCGCGAGGTGTTCTCCCGCAGCGGCATGTGGCTGACCGCCGGCGAGTGGGGCGGCCCGAAGGACGACGAGTCCGTGGAGAAGCGCCTGGTGCGCTACCGCACGGTCGGTGACATGTCCTGCACCGGAGCCGTCGACTCCGAGGCCGACACCATCGAGAAGGTGATCGTCGAGATCGCCGCCTCCCGGCTCACCGAGCGCGGCGCCACCCGCGCCGACGACAAGATGTCCGAAGCCGCGATGGAAGACCGCAAGCGCGAGGGGTACTTCTAAAGATGAGCACCATCACGACCGAGGAACTCGCGGAGACCACCCTGCTGCGGTTCGCCACCGCGGGTTCCGTCGACGACGGCAAGTCCACCCTGGTGGGGCGGCTGCTGCACGACTCCAAGTCGGTCCTCACCGACCAGCTGGAGGCCGTGGAGCGCGCTTCGGCGAGCCGGGGCCAGGAGGCGCCGGACCTCGCGCTGCTGACGGACGGCCTGCGGGCCGAGCGGGAGCAGGGCATCACCATCGACGTGGCCTACCGCTACTTCGCCACTCCGCTGCGGCGGTTCATCCTCGCCGACACCCCCGGCCATGTGCAGTACACGCGGAACATGGTCACCGGCGCCTCCACCGCCGAGCTGACGGTCATCCTGGTCGACGCGCGCAACGGCGTCGTCGAGCAGACCCGCCGGCACGCCGCCCTCGCCGCACTGCTGCGCGTCCCGCACGTGGTCCTCGCGGTCAACAAGATGGACCTCGTCGCGTACGAGGAGAAGGTGTTCGCCGCCATCGCCGAGGAGTTCACGGCGTACGCGACCGAGCTGGGCGTCCCCGAGGTCACCGCGATCCCGATCTCGGCGCTCGTCGGGGACAACGTGGTGGAGCCCTCCGCGAACATGGACTGGTACGGCGGCCCGACGGTGCTGGAGCACCTGGAGACGGTGCCGGTCAGCCATGACCTGAGCCACTGCCACGCCCGGCTGCCCGTGCAGTACGTGATCCGGCCGCAGAACTCCGACCACCCGGACTACCGGGGGTACGCGGGCCAGATCGCGGCCGGTTCCTTCCACGTCGGCGAGCAGGTCACGGTACTGCCCTCGGGCCGCACCTCGAAGGTCGCCGGCATCGACCTGCTGGGCGAGCCGGTCGACGTCGCGTGGACCACGCAGTCGGTGACCCTCCTGCTGGAGGACGACATCGACATCTCGCGCGGCGACCTGATCGTGCCCACCAAGGACGCGCCCGCGACCACGCAGGACATCGAGGCGACCGTCTGCCATGTCGCGGACGCCGCTCTGACCGTCGGCCACCGGGTGCTGCTCAAGCACGGCACCCGCACGGTCAAGGCGATCGTCAAGGACATCCCGTCCCGTCTCACGCTCGACGACCTGTCCCTGCACCCGCACCCGGGACAGCTCGTCGCCAACGACATCGGCCGGGTGAAGATCCGTACGGCCGAGCCGCTGCCGGTCGACTCCTACTCGGACTCGCGCCGCACCGGCTCGTTCATCCTGATCGACCCGAACGACGGCCAGACCCTCACCGCGGGCATGGTCGGCGAGTCCTTCGCCGCACCCGAGCCGGTGAAGGACGAGGCCGAGGACGACGGGTGGGACTTCTGACATGAACTCCCCCGACTTCTTCTCCATGTTCGCGAAGGAGGGCGGCCGCGTCGGCAGCGGTGCTCTCGGCAGCGGGCAGGGCGGGGTCGCGCGATGTGTGTGCTGACGTACGCGCACTGCCCGCGCGCCCTCACCCCCCACCGCCGTAGACGAAAACCTGCCGACCTCCCGGCCACGACCTGAGAGACCGTGACCGCCGGGCCTCCGAGAGGAACACCTCCCGTGCCTGCATCATCCGCTCTGCGCCGATCCTTCGCGGTGATAGCCGCGCTCCCCCTGCTGACCCTGGCCGCCTGCGGCTACGGCTCCCAGGCCAAGGACGACGGGAGCGTCAAGGTCGCCGCCGGGGCGAAGAAGATCGACGGTCTCGACAGCGTCAAGATCGGCTACTTCGGCAACCTGACCCACGGAACCGCGCTGGTCGGCATGCAGAAGGGCTTCTTCCAGAAGGCCCTCGGTGCCACCAAGGCCGACCCCGCGATCTTCAACGCCGGTCCGTCCGAGATCGAGGCACTGAACTCGGAGTCCATCGACATCGGCTGGATCGGCCCCTCCCCGGCGATCAACGGCTACACCAAGGCCGCCGGCAAGAACCTGCGGATCATCGGCGGTTCGGCATCGGGCGGCGTGAAGCTGGTCGTCAACCCGGACAAGATCAAGTCGCTGAAGGACGTCAAGGGCAAGCGGATCGCGACCCCGCAGCTCGGCAACACACAGGACGTGGCGTTCCTCAACTGGGCCGCCGAGCAGGGCTGGAAGGTCGACCCGCAGAGCGGCAAGGGTGACGTCACCGTCGTCCGCAGCGACAACAAGGTCACCCCGGACGCCTACAAGTCCGGGTCCGTCGACGGCGCCTGGGTGCCGGAGCCGACCGCGTCGAAGCTGGTCGCCGAGGGCGGCAAGGTCCTGCTCGACGAGTCGTCGCTGTGGCCGGACAAGAAATTCGTGATCACGAACATCATCGTGCGGCAGGACTTCCTCAAGAAGCATCCGAAGGTCGTCGAGGCCGTCCTGAAGGGCTCGGTCGACACCAACAAGTGGATCAACGCCAACCCGGACGCGGCGAAGGCGGCGGCGAACAAGCAGCTGGAGACCGACTCCGGCAAGGCACTGCCCGCCGATGTGCTGGACCCGGCGTGGAAGTCCATCCAGTTCACCGACGACCCGCTGGCCTCCACCCTCAGCACCGAGGCCGAGCACGCCGTGAAGGCGGGGCTGCTGCAGAAGCCGGACCTGAACGGCATCTACGACCTCGCGCCGCTGAACAAGGTCCTCAAGGCCGAGGGCGAGCCCACGATCGACGACGCCGGTCTCGGCGCCAAGTAGCCCGCATCCCGAATGAGTTCCCAGGAGGTGACGACCATGGCCACCACCCTCGCCAAGGCCGCCGACGGCACCGAGGCGGTCACGCACGCCGCCCGGATCGAACACGTCTCCAAGTCGTTCGCGGGCCCCGCCGGGCAGCAGCTCGTCCTGGACGACATCACCCTCGATGTCGCGCCCGGCGAGTTCGTCACCCTCCTGGGGGCCTCGGGCTGCGGCAAGTCCACGCTGCTCAACCTGGTGGCGGGCCTCGACCGGCCCAGCGCCGGCGAGATCACCACGGACGGCCGCCCGGCGCTGATGTTCCAGGAGCACGCGCTGTTCCCGTGGCTGACCGCGGGCAAGAACATCGAACTCGCCCTGAAGCTACGGGGCATCGCGAAGGCCGAGCGCCGCGAGCGGGCCGAGGAGCTGCTCGAACTCGTCCGGCTGAAGGGCGCGTACGGCAAGCGGGTGCACGAGCTGTCGGGCGGTATGCGCCAGCGGGTCGCGCTGGCGCGCGCGCTCGCCCAGGAGAGCAAGCTGCTGCTCATGGACGAGCCGTTCGCGGCGCTGGACGCCATCACGCGGGACGTGCTGCACGACGAGCTGACCCGCATCTGGCGCGAGACGCAGCTGTCCGTCCTGTTCGTCACGCACAACGTGCGCGAGGCGGTCCGGCTCGCCGAGCGCGTGGTGCTGCTGTCCTCCCGTCCGGGCAAGATCGCCCGCGAGTGGACGGTGGACATCCCGCACCCGCGCCGCATCGAGGACACCCAGGTGGCGGAGCTGTCCGTCGAGATCACCGAAGAACTGCGTGGGGAGATCCGCCGTCATGGCCAGCACTGATTCGACGACCGTCGCCAAGGACGGCAGCGATCTCGAGGGCCTAGAGGCGGGCCTCGACGCGCTGGAGTCGAGGCAGACGCACCGTACGCCGTTCCGGCAGACCTTCGTCCAGAAGATCCTGCCGCCCGTCATCGCCGTCGCGCTGGTGCTGGCGGTCTGGCAGGCCCTCGTCTCGTTCAAGGTCGTCACCGATCCGACCAAGCTGCCCGCGCCGTCCGCCGTGTGGGACGTCGTGCACACGGCGTGGCTCCAGGGCGAGCTGCTCGGCTACATCTGGACCAGCGTCTCGCGCGGTCTGCTGGGCTTCTGCTTCGCCCTGCTGATCGGCACGCCGCTGGGCCTGCTGGTGGCCCGGGTGAAGTTCGTCCGCGCCGCCCTCGGCCCGATCCTGTCCGGCCTGCAGTCCCTGCCGTCCGTCGCCTGGGTTCCGCCGGCGGTGATCTGGCTGGGCCTGAACAACTCGATGATGTACGCGGTGATCCTGCTCGGCGCGGTCCCCTCGATCGCCAACGGCCTCGTCTCGGGCGTCGACCAGGTGCCGCCGCTGTTCCTGCGCGCGGGCCGCACGCTCGGCGCCACGGGCCTGAAGGGCACCTGGCACATCGTCCTGCCGGCCGCACTGCCCGGCTATGTGGCCGGTCTGAAGCAGGGCTGGGCGTTCTCCTGGCGCTCCCTGATGGCCGCGGAGATCATCGCGTCCTTCCCCGACCTCGGCGTCGGTCTGGGCCAGTTGCTGGAGAACGGCCGCAACGCCAGCGACATGGCCATGGTGTTCGAGGCCATCCTGCTCATCCTGATCGTCGGTATCGCCATCGACCTGCTCATCTTCAGCCCGCTGGAGCGGTGGGTGCTGCGCCAGCGCGGCCTGCTGGTGAAGAGCTGACGTCCCATGAATCACAAGCCTGTTCTCCTCGTCATCGCACACGGCAGCCGCGACCCGCGGCACGCCGCGACCGTGCACGCCCTGGTACGCCGGGTACGCGTCCTGCGTCCCGACGTACGCGTGGAGACAGGCTTCCTGGACTTCAACGTGCCCTCGGTGCGGGGGGTGCTGGAGTCCCTGGCGGTCCAGGGCGTCCGTGACGTCGTGGCTCTCCCCCTCCTCCTGACCCGGGCGTTCCACGCGAAGGCGGACATCCCGGCGATTCTTGCGGACGCTCCGCCGCAGCTCCGTATCCACCAGGCGGAGGTTCTGGGCCCGTCCCCGCTGCTGCTGGCAGCCCTGGAACGGCGCCTGTACGAGGCGGGCCTCACCCCCGCCGACAAGTCCTCGACCGGGGTCGTGCTGGCCTCGGCGGGGTCCACCGACCCGGAGGCGATCGCAGTGATCGCAGAAATCGCGCGGGAGTGGCGGCACACCGGCTGGTGCGCCGTGCGGCCTGCGTTCGCCTCCGCTGGTTCTCCCGCGGGGTTCCCCTCCACCGAGGACGCGGTCCGCGAACTCCGTGCCCTGGGCTGCTCCCGGGTGGCTGTCGCCCCCTACGTCCTCGCCCCCGGCCGCCTCCCGGACCGCATCGCCCGGGGCGCGGCGGAGGCGGACGTCCTGGCCGATGTGCTGGGACCGGCGCTGGAGGTGGCGCGGGTGGTGCTGGAGCGGTACGAGGCGGCTCGGGCGCCGATGCTGACCGCCGTGAGCGCCTGACGGGGTTAAGCCGTCACCGGTGTGGTGGCAGCAGGGTGCCCAGCGGCCCCAGGTCCAGGTTGAGGTCCTCCGGAGTGAGGTCGTAGCGCGCGCAGAGTTCTCGCATGCGGTCGTCGAGGAGCATCAGGGTCAGGCCGACGCGTTCCTCCTGTTCCTCCGTGAGGTCCCCGATGTCGACGCGGTGCAGGGCCTGGCGTTCCATGAGCTGGCGGAGGAGTTCGACGACCGTCAGGACGAGTTTGACCAGGTCGCGTTCGACCGCGTCGGGGTCGGCGGTCAGACGGCGGGTGGCCGGGGTCATGGTGCCTCGCTGATCTGGGAGAGTGCCGACGCGGCCACGGGGGCGATGACCGCCCGCAGGTCGATGCGGACCAGGTCGACGTCCGCGATGGACAGGACGAGGTCGCCGGTGACGACGACACCGCCCTGCAGGAGCCGGTCGAGGAGGTCGATGAGGGCGACGGGGCGTTCGGCGTAGGGGGCGACGGTCACGCGGCGGACTCCGACTGCGGCTCCGGCTGGAGGGCGAAGGAGTAGGGCGCCCAGGGGCCGGTCACCTCCACGCGGAGTCCGGGGACGCCGTCGGCGGCCGCGAGTATGCCGGTGCGGAAGGCGTCGACGCGGTCGGCGCGGACGAGGTAGGCGTCGTTGCCGACGTTGGTGCCCGGGCCGGAGCCCGCGAGGCTGCCGCGTTGCGGGCTGTGTGTTACGCGGTCCACGGCGAGGGCGCGGGCCGTCTCGGTGAGGTGTGCGGCGGCCTGGGCGACCGTGCGCCAGGCCTCCTCGTTGCGGCGTTGTCTGCGGCGGCGGATCGACAGATAGGCGCGGCCGGCTCCGAGGCCGGTGGGCTGTTCCCGCGCGGCGTCGGTGTCCGCCTCGGGCGGGATGATGTCAGGCGTGGCGTAGAGCTTGACGCCGAGTTCCACATGGCCGGTGAGGCGCTCCAGCAGGGACAGGAAGTAGTCGCGGCGGGTGTCGAGGGCCTGCCGGGCGCTGTCCTCGTCGTGGTAGACGGTGGCCAGGCGCAGGGGCAGTACGGCGGCGCCGCAGCCGACCAGTGCGGCCACCACGGCGTGGTGGGAGCGGACCGTGGACTCCAGCCAGTCCAGGTCGTCGAGGTGGGCCGCCAGGGGTGCCTCGGCGTAGTCGGCGGCCGGGACGTGTCCGACGGCGAAGGCGAGCCGGTGCGTGCCGGCCGCCGGGGCGACCAGGTGGACCGGTTCTCCGGCGACCCCGCGCAGATGCGTCACCGCGGCGGTGGCCTCGGGGGTGGGGCGCAGGACGGCGTACGTGTACACGAGGTTCGGGTCGGTCATGGCTCCGGGCTCCTCTCGGCCGCTTTGAGTGCGGCGATCTCGGCACGCAGTCGTTCGTTCTCGTCGGCGAGGGACCGCTCGGGGCGGGCGGCCCGGGAGGAGAGGGAGGGGTCGTGTTCCCACCAGTCGATGCCCATCTCCTTGGCCTTGTCGACTGAGGCGACGAGCAGGCGCAGCTTGATGGTGAGCAGTTCGATGTCGAGCAGGTTGATCCGGATGTCGCCGGCGATGACCACGCCCTTGTCGAGGACCCGTTCGAGGATGTCGGCGAGGTTGGCGGTCTGGGCGCCGGGCGCCTGGCCGTAGGGGGAGGGAAAGCGGGGCGGTCCGGTGAGTCCGCCTGCTGCCGGGTGGCTCATGGTCGGGGGCCTTGTCTTCGGGCGTTGATCTCGTCGAGCCGGTCGAGCAGTTCGTCCTCGCGGCGGTCGTACTCGGCCTCGTCGATCCGTCCCTCCAGCAGGGCGCGTTCCAGGTCGACGAGGGCCTGTCGGACGGGCGCGGGATCGTAGTACTGCGCCTCGGCGGCGGCCTGGAGCTGCTCGGCGGCCCAGAGGGTGGTGCGCAGGGGCGCGAGCGGGAGGGTGAGGATGCCGGTGAGCAGGCCCATGGTCAGGCGGCGAAACTGTAGGGGGGCAGCGGGCCGCGCAACCGGAAGTCGTAGGCGTCGCCGTAGTCGTGGGCCAGTCCCTGGCCGGCCGCGGTGAACTCGTCGGCGCGGGCGCGTTCGACGAGGAAGGACACGTTGAGGAAGTCGTCCTTGGACGGGTCGGCCACGACGCTGGCCCGGGCGAGCCCGGACAGTCGCCCGACGATCTCTTCGGCCTGCCGCCGCTGCCGGGCCTCGACCTGCCGGGCCACGAGTTCGCCGAGGGCGAGGCGGTCCTCGTAGGCGCCGCTGCCCTCGCGGGTGTGCCGGTTGAGCCGGCGGGCCTCCTCGGACTCGTCGAGCACCTCGCGCAGCAGGTCGTCCTGGTCCCGGGCGGCCTTGAGGTTGAACTCGGCGGTGCCGTCCAGTTCGCCGAGCCTTCGGGCGTACTCCTCGCCCTTGTGCTCCAGGGCGGTCTTGACGGCGGTGTCGTCGGGGGCGAGCAGGCCGAACCGCATGGGGAGGACCGACCCGTCGACCATCAGGCGTTCCTGGAGTTCCTGGTGGGCGGCGAGGTCACGGCGTTTGGGGCGCAGGTCCGGTGGCGCGGCGCTGACCACGGCGGCGAGCGGGCCGTGGACGAGCACCCGCGGGGACTCCTCGGTCCCGCCGACGGTACGCAGGCCGTCGAGCCGCAGGGGGTGCTCGGAGCGGGTGACGGCGTAGACGTAGACGCCGCTCACCGCTCCTCCTCGCGGTCCTTGTCGTCGCGGTCGAAGATGTCCCCGATCGCGTCGATGGCCCCGCCGATCGCGCCGCCGGCCTTGCCCCGGGCGCCGCTCTCGACGAGGTTGCCGACGATGTCGGTGAGCTTGTCCGGCGCCTTGCGGCCGGCCTCCAGGTCGAGGCGGTTGCAGGCCTCGGCGAAGCGGAGGTAGGTGTCGACGCTGGCGATGACGATCCGAATGTCGATCTTCAGGATCTCGATGCCGACCAGTGAGACCCGGACGAACACGTCGATGACGAGCCCGCGGTCCAGGATCAGTTCGAGGATGTCGAAGAGTCCGGCGGAACCCGAACCGCTGGAAGTGGCGGCGGGTTGCATCCCGCCGGACTGCGTCATGACGGTCACGTGGGCGATTCCTCTCGCGAGAGTCCGTTCTCGTGCCGCCCGTAGGTACGGGGGTGGTGGCGGGGATGTTCACCTGTTTCTTGCGTGGATGCCCCAGCGTTCACGCCGGGGAGGAATTCGCATCCGGTTGTTGCGACGCGGAGCATCGCCGTGTCCCGTTCGGAGTCGCGGAGCGCCCGGAGCGCTGTCCGATGTTTTTATGGCGATACGAACGCGTGTGCCCGTTGTCGCTGGTCGGGGTGGTGGTTGCGCGATCGGGGTACGTACGTGCGGTGGTCGTACCTATGCTCCCTTGGAGGGGTTCGGGATGCCAGGTCGTCCGGGCCGGGTGACCGTGGGGGGCGAGGTGGCGCACGTGGGGGTGGCTGTGGTGGCGGGGCATGCCCGCTATACCTACCGGTTGCGTGTGTCGTCCGCCGCCCGTGCGGCCCTGGTGGCGGAGTGGGGTCGGTGCCGGTGGGTGTGGAACGAGTGTGTCGCCAAGTCCAGGGCCGTGTTTCTGCACAACAAGGCGAGTGGGAAGAAGCAGACGTGCGGCCCGGCGCAGCTCGACAGGATGCTGACCGCGGCCCGGAAGGCGATTCCGTGGCTGGGTGAAGGTTCGTCGGTTGTCCAGCAGCAGGTCATCCGCGACTTCGGCCGCTCCCGCGCCAAGGCGCACAAGGACATCACAGAGCGCCTGCCCCTGGCGTGCCGGGCCGGGATGCCCACGCACAAGAAGAAGCGTGAGGCACTGCCGACCCTGAACTACACGCGGCGCGGGTTCCGACTGAAGGACGGTCGGCTACACCTAGCGGGCGGAATCGTCGTGAGGGTGGTGTGGTCGCGGGAGCTGCCGGCTGAGCCGTCCTCGGTGCGCGTGTACCAGGACAGCCTCGGACACTGGTACGGCTCCTTCGTCGTCCCCGCCGAGGTACAACCGCTGCCTCCGACCGGCCGTGTCCTCGGTATCGACTGGGGTGTGAAGCAGACCGCGACCACCACCTCCGACGCGCACGACCTGCCCCACGCCGCGCACGGCAGGAAGGCTCAGCAGAAGCTGACCGGGTACGACCGGATGATGGCCCGCCGCAAGCCCAAGAAAGGGCAGCCGGCGTCGAGGGGCTACCGCGAGGCGAAGAAGCTGCGGGCGAAGGCGTACAAGAAAGTCGCCAGGCAGCGTGCGGACACCGGCCGCAAGTGGGCCAAGAAGGTGGTCCGCGACCACGACGCCGTCGCTGTCGAGGACTTCCGACCGAAGTTCCTCGCCAAATCCACCATGGCCCGCAAGGCCGCGGACGCCGCCATCGGCGCCACCAAGGCCGCTCTGCTCGAGATGGGCCGCAAACACGGGCGGGACATCCGCCTGATCCACCCCGCGCACACCACGATGGACTGCGCGCAGTGCATGACGAGAGCCAAGCACGCACTGCCGCTGGGTGAGCGCACCTACACCTGCACCACATGCGGGACCGAGTCCCCACGGGACAAGAACTCCGCACGCGTGATGCTCCACCGGGCTGGTCTCAACCCGGCTGGTGCCGAGGGCGCAAGACCTCCTGGAGCGCAGCTCCAGGAGGCAGCCTGAGCCAGAAATCCCCTCCCTTCGCGGAGGGGAGGATTCAAGTGAACACCAAAAGACTTGCGCGACGAGGGGGAGTCGACAGGACCCGGGTTGGTTCTAGCGCCCACGGTCGAGCTGGCCTCGGGCGTAGCGGCGCACCCGCTCGTAGCCGAGGAGGTGGCCCTGCGGGTCGAGGGTGACCCGGTAGGTCGCCATGATGGTCATGGTGTCGGGGACCCGCTCCAGCTCCACGACCTCCACGTCCGCCGTCCAGCCGTCGGGCGTCGGCCGGAGGGCGGAGACGGAGTCGGGGGTCGTGCCGAGCAGTTCGGCGAGCTGGGCCGCCGCGCCGCGCATGGCCTGGACGGCCGTCGTACGACCGGATGGAGTCGTCGGGTGATCGGTGCTCGTCATGGCCCTACCGTGCCAAGCCCCCGGGCCGCGTGGGGGCGATTCGGCCAAACGTCCGAGGCGGCCGCCAGGTCACGCTGCCCGTCAGCTGAACGGAGTCGCCTGGTGGAAGTAGAGCAGCCACCCGGCCTCCGTCCGCCGCCACAGCGAGCTGCGGTGCGCGTGTCTGCCGTCGCACTCGGTGTCGAAGGTGAGATGGACGAGGTCGGGGGCCAGCTGTACGCCGCGCATCCGGCTGGTGACGACCGGCGGGGAACCGAGGTCGGTGTTCTCAGCCAGGGAGGCGATGACGGCGGCCCGGTCCCAGTGCCGCCCGGAGGCGCCGAACTCGTGGAAGTCGGGGTGCAGCAGCGCCCCGGCCAGTTCGGGTGAGCGGCGGACTTCCGGGGTGAGCAGGGCCAGCTCGCCCTCGATGGCGGCCCGGACGTCCGGGGTGTGTTCAGGCATCGGTCATCTCCACCAGCTTGACGACGGTGTTCCAGTTGCGGCTCGTGGCGATCACGCCCTTGTTGATGCGGGGCCTCGAGAGGTGTTCGGCCAGCTTGGATCGGCCGAGGCCGTTCGGGGCGTACAGGTACAGGGCGCGGTCGCCGAGGCGGAATTCCTCGGGGAGGTAGGCGGGCTGGTCGATCTCCGCGAAGCGGTCGGGGGCCACGGGCGCGGAGAAGTAGGTGACGTGGAGCTGCTTGGCCTCCAGCTCGGCGGCCGGGAAGGGGCACGCGTCGGCGATCGCCTTGAGATAGGCGTGGTCGCGCACGATCACGTCGACGCCGAAGCCGAAGTGCCGCTCGATGGCCTGCGCGATCCCGGCCGCCAGCGACCGCTCGTCGCCGTGACCGGAGGTGAACACCGCCTGGCCGCTCTGCAGATACGTGCGCACGCCCTCATGGCCGAGGTTCTCCAGGAGTGTGCGCAGGTCCGCCATCGGGACCTTCCTGCTGCCGCCCACGTTGATTCCGCGCAGCAGTGCCGCGTACGTCGTCGTCATCCGCACACAATAGGACGGCCGTCGTGCCCCGTGGGGGCGGGCACGAGGGCCGTCGGCGGGCGGCTGCCCGGCCCCGTAAATTACTCATCGGTCACCGCGGGGCACAACCATCTGCTCAGGATCCACACAGTGTGTGTAAGGGGCCACGGTCCCTCGCGGTCATCCCCAGTGGGGAGAAGGCCAGGTCCATGGGGATGAGTTCCGGCCGCGCCACTTCACCGGGCAGCACGAGGTGATGGTTTTATCCGGCCCATACCTTCGAAACGAAAGGGGGCGGCAGGGGGCCGCCACCGCTGCACGAGGGGGCGAGCCCGTCATGGGGAACGGAGATACACGGGTGCGGGGCCTGGCCGCCCGGGCCGGCGGCTGGAGCGCCCGGCACCGATGGGCCGCCGTCGGCATCTGGGTGCTGTTCGTCTTCCTGGCGATGGGGCTCGGTTCGGCGGCGGGCCGGGTCGACGTCAAGGACAGCGACCAGCTGAAGGGGGAGACGCACACCGCCGCGCGGATCATCGAGGACGCCGGGATCGACGAGCCGGCCGGTGAGAGCGTCCTGATCCAGGCCAGGGGTGGTGGTCTCAAGGCCACGGACGCCGGGTTCAGGAGCGCCGTGACCGACGTGGTCGAGGCCGTCGAGGGGACCGGCGAGGTCACCGACGTGACCTCGCCGTACGACACGAAGACGATCTCGAAGGACGGGCGCAGCGCGCTCGTGCAGTTCGACATGCGCGGCGCGGCGGACACCGCCGGCGAGCGGGTCGAGCCGGTGCTGAAGGCCGTCGAGGGCGTCCAGAAGGACCACGCGTCGCTGCGGATCGAGGAGATCGGCGGCGCCAGCATGATGAAGACGTTCGACGACGCGTTCGGGGACGACTTCAAGAAGGCCGAGTACTCCGCGGTACCGGTGGCCCTCGGCATTCTGCTGATCGCCTTCGGCGCATTGGTGGCGGCGCTGCTGCCGGTGGCGCTGGCGGTCACCGCGATCATGGCGACGATGGGGCTGATGGGCCTCGTCAGCCACCTCCAGCCGATGAGCGACACCGCCAACTCCGTGATGCTGCTGGTCGGCATGGCGGTCGGCGTCGACTACTGCCTGTTCTATCTGCGCCGGGAGCGCGAGGAGCGCGAGGCCGGCCATGACGCGCGGACCGCTCTCCGGATCGCCGCCGCGACCAGTGGCCGCGCGATCGTCGTCTCCGGTGTCACGGTCTGCGTGGCCATGGCGGGCATGCTGTTCACCGGGCTCGCCGAGTTCGAGGCGATGGGTCTGGCCTCGCTGATGGTGGTGGCCGTGGCCATGGTGGGGTCCGTGACGGTGCTGCCCGCGCTGCTGTCGCTGCTGGGCGAGCGGGTGGAGAAGGGCCGCATTCCGTTCCTGCGCCGGCGCGAGCGGGGCGGCAGCCAGGACAGCCGGTTCTGGACGGCCGTGCTGCGGCGCGTCCTCGCCCGGCCCGTGATCGCCGCGGCGGTGGCGGCCGGTGCGCTGCTGGCCATCACGGCTCCCGCGCTCGGCATGAAGACACAGCAGTTCACGCTGGACCAGGAGTTCGGCGACTCGCTGCCGATCGTGCAGACGTACAACCGGCTCAACGAGGCCTTCCCGGGCGGCTCGGAGCCGGCCGAGGTGGTCGTCAAGGCCGACGACATCAACGCGCCTGAGGTGAAGTCCGCGCTCGCCGACTTCCGCGACCGGGCGATCAGTTCGGGCGCCTCGCGCGGCCCGGTGGAGATCAAGCCGCACGACGCGCAGGACGTCGCGTTCGTCTACGTCCCGCTGGTCGGCGGCTCCGACCAGGACAAGGCGGGCGAGAGCCTGGACAAGCTGCGTGACGAGGTGCGCCCGGCCACGCTCGGCAGGGTCGACGGCGTCGAGGCGCCGATCACCGGGCAGATCGCGGGGTCGAAGGACTTCAACGACCAGCTGGCCGGAGCCGTCGTCCCGGTCTTCGCGTTCGTCGTGGTCTTCGCCTTCGCGCTGATGCTGCTGTCGTTCCGCTCGCTGACGATCGCACTCACGTCGATCGTGCTGAACCTGCTGTCGGTGGGCGCGGCCTACGGCATCCTCGTCGGGGTCTTCCAGCACGGCTGGGGCGCGTCCCTCGTGGGCGCGGAGGGCGTCGGCGCGATCATCACCTGGCTGCCGCTGTTCCTGTTCGTGATCCTGTTCGGCCTGTCGATGGACTACCACGTGTTCGTGGTCTCCCGGATACGGGAGGCACGGCTGCGGGGTCTGGCGACGAAGGACGCGATCCGGCACGGCGTGGTCACCACGGCCGGGGTCGTCACCAGTGCCGCGGTCATCATGGTCGCCGTGTTCGCGATCTTCGGGACGCTGTCCATGCAGTCCATGAAGCAGATGGGCGTCGGGCTCGCGGCGGCGGTGCTCATCGACGCGACGATCATCCGGGGTGTGCTGCTGCCGGCGGTGATGGCGCTGCTCGGGGAGCGCAACTGGTATCTGCCGAAGTGGCTGCACCGGCTGCCGGACCTCACGCACGACGAGGCGCCGCGGGCGGTCGTCCCCGGACCGGCGGCGCGGGACGACGAGGGCGAGCCCCTCAAGGTCTGATCCCCGCCGCTGTTCGAGAGGGGCTGTTGCCGGAGGGCCTGTCGGTTGCCGATGCGACCGACAGGCCCTCTCAGTTCGTGAGTCGGCGCACGTGCAGCACGCTCTCGTCGCAGCGCACGATCTCCAGCTCCCGGTCCGGGCGGGCGCCGTCGAAGGTGAGCGCTATATGACGGTCCGCCACGAGCCGCCAGCGGCCGGGCACGGCGCCGGGAGCGTCACCGCGTCCCAGCGGGTGGTCGACGAAGGCGCCTTCGGGTGCGAACTCCATGCCGCGGCGCCCGCGCGCCGGCGGGAAGGGGTAGTCGTCGGGCCGGTACACCCGTACGTCCTCGTGGTCCTCCTCGCAGGAATGGATCCAGGAACGGAACAGGTCCGACGAGGGCTCTCGCATGACCCGGCCACCTCACTCGCCCAAAGCTGTAAACATTGCCGGTTTTATACCCAAGTGACTAGGATTGTCATTGTATGGGTTCGGAGGGAACGGGCAACCGGCCGCTCCGCCCGGCGTCGCCCGTCCCTCGCGGCGCGTGTCAGACGCGCACCTCCGCAGCCGCGTGCGCGGCAACACCTTCAGCTCACCCGAGGGGCAGTCATGTCCGATGCCCAGTCCTATCTCCGCGTCACCTCCGCCGACTACAGCCACTGGTGCGGCGCCATGGAGGTACACCGCAGACTCCTCGATCTGAACCCGGAGTACGCCGAGAACCGGTCCCTGATCGAGAACACCGCGTTCACCTACGAGCAGATGGAGCAGAGCTCATCCCGGCAGAGCCTCGTCGACATCCCCGTCGTCGTGCACGTCGTCCACAGCACCCCCGAGCAGAACGTGAGCGACGCCCAGATCCAGAGTCAGATCGAGGTGCTCAACCAGGACTTCCGGGCGGGCAATCCGGACGTCAACAAGGTTCCGGAGGCCTGGAAGGACCTCGTTGCCGATGTGCGACTGCAGTTCCACCTCGCCCGGACCGATCCACTGGGCCGTCCCACCGACGGCATCACACGGACCCGGTCCTCGACTCCGGACTGGGGCACGGACGACCTGGTCAAGTTCAGCCTGAGCGGGGGCCGGGACGCCTGGCCCGCGGACATCTACCTGAATCTCTGGGTCAGCCCGCTGCGCCGCGGGCTGCTGGGCTACGCCCAGTTCCCGGGCGGCGCCGCCTCCACGGACGGGGTGGTCGTCACCACCTCCGCCTTCGGGACCACCGGCACCGCCAAGGCGCCGTTCGACGGCGGCCGCACGGCCGTGCACGAGATCGGGCACTGGCTGAACCTGCGGCACATCTGGGGCGACGACGACGAGGGGTGCAGCGGCGGCGACTTCGTGTCGGACACCCCCAACCAGGCGGGGCCGAACCTCGGTTCGCCCGACTTCCCCCATGTGACGTGCGGCAACGGGCCGGACGGCGACATGTTCATGAACTACATGGACTACACCGACGACGCCGCGATGTTCATGTTCACCGAGGGACAGGCGGCGCGCATGGACGCCACGCTCGACCAGGCCCGCCAGACCCTCACCCGCCAGGCCGTCGCGGTGTGACGGCCCGGCGCGCGAGGAGCACACCCGGCTAGCCCTGCCGAGCGCGCAGTTCGGCCTCGATGAGGTCGGCCGCGCGGTGCGTGCCGCCCTCCTCGGCCATCTCGCCCTGGATCTCCTTCAGCCGACGGGCGACCTCCGGGTCGCCCACGAGGGCGAGGGCCAACTCGCGCAGGACCTCGCCGGTCGCCTCCTCCGTGGGGAGGTGCCGGGCGACACCGCGGTCCTGGAGGACCTCCGCGTTGCCGAACTGGTCCGCTGCCTGCGGTACGGCGATCATCGGCGTGGCGGTGGCCAGGCCCTCCTGGCTGCCGCCGGCGCCGGCGTGCGTCACGAACAGGTCGGCCTGTTTCAGGATCGACAGCTGCGGCACCCAGGAGCGCACCTCGACGTTCGCGGGGACGTCCCCGAGGTCGGCCGGGTCGACGTGCTTGCCGATCGACAGCACCAGATGCCAGCCGGGCAGGTCGCCGAACGCCTTGACGCACTCCCGGTAGAAGCCGGGCTGCTTGGTGAAGGCGGACCCGAGGGAGACGAGCGCGACCTTCTCGGCGTCGGCCGGCCGCTGCCAGTCGCCCTCGGCGGTGCGCGGCCCCTGGCAGGCTCCGACGAAGGAGTACACGCTCTGGTCGACACGGTCCGCGTTCCACTGGAACGCCCTGGGGATCAGGACCAGCGAGCGGTCGGGGCGGCCTCCGAACCGGTCGGGGTCCAGCGCGATCCCGTTCTCCTCCAGCCAGGCCTGGAACCGGGCGTAGTAGGCGCGGCCGCGCTCGGTCTTCTTCGGCTCCTCCCACATGGGCTCGGCGACCTCCTTCTCGTACCCCTCCCAGGCGACCATCGTCGGCGACATGGAGATCGCGGGGACGCCCCAGCGGTGGGCGAGGACGCGACCCGGGTAGGAGGCGATGTCGTGCAGCACGAGGTCCGGCTCGTCGCCCTCGTAGGCCTCGATCAGCTGCGGGAGGGCCTGGATCGCGTCGTCGAGGAACGGCTCCACGTTGTCCAGCAGCGTGCTCCCCCACGCCTCGGGGTCGTCGTCGGGCGAGGGCAGCGTGGAGTTCCAGGGCTTGACCTCGGCACCGGTGGCCGCGATCTTCTCCGCGAAGACCGGCGGGATCGCGTAGGTCACCCGGTGGCCGCGCGCCACGAGCTCGCGGATCACCTCGAGGCTCGGGTTCACGTGGCCATGGGCGGCGATGGAGAACATGGCGATGTGCGCGCGACTGGTCATGGACCGACCCTAAGCGAGACGATACGTCTCGTGCAACCTCTTCAGGTGGCCGCTGTCGATCACGTGGTGGGGCAGCGCGTCGCCGTGCCCTCGACACGGCGGCCGTCCCGGCCCGCGACCGTGACCGTCACCGGGTCGCCCCCGGGGTTCGAGAACCGCGCGGCGGCGCCGGCGGTGCAGATCAGCTGGGGCAGCGCGAGATCGGGCAGTTCACCGGTTGAGGGCAGGGACAGTTCGATGGACACGCGATCGCCCCGTGTGGTGACCTTCGCGAAGTCCGTGGCCCCGGCCGCCCGCGGGACCTCCGTGGCCGGTGCCCGCGACGCCTCCGTGGCCGGAGGCCGCTCAGGCCCGGCCGGGACGGCCGTCGGCAGGCCGGTCCCGCTCAGCGGCAGCGACGACGTCAGCCCGAAGGCCTGTTCCTCCGCCGTGGGCCCTCGCAGCAGCACCTCCACGGCCGAGGCGGCGCCGATCGGGGCGACGACCCTGCGGGGGACGGGCGAGAGCCTGCCGTCCGCCACGAAGTAGACCCGTAGCGTCGGCACGACCCCACCGGCGGGACCGCCCGCCTCCACCACACCGGTGGCCGGGATGCCGCAGGAGGTGAGCCCGCACAGCACCGCCACGACCAGCAGCGCGGCTCGGCGCCGGGCCGCCGTCACAGGTGCTCCCCGTGGGCCGATTCGTCTCGCCGCAGCGGGAGTTCGACGGTGAACACCGCCCCGCCCTCCGGACGGTTGCCCGCCCGGACGCTGCCGCCGTGCACCCGGACGTTCTCCGCGGTGATGGCAAGACCCAGACCGCTGCCCTCGGTCCGGGTACGGGCGGTGTCCGACTTGTAGAAGCGCTCGAAGACGTGCGGAAGGACGTCCTCGGGGATGCCGGGGCCGCTGTCCAGCACCTCGATGACCGCCGACCGCTCACCGTCCGCGCGCAGGCGCAGACGGACCGGCCGGGCGCCGTGCCGGAGCGCGTTGCCGACCAGGTTCGCCACCACGACGTCCAGTCGGCGCGGGTCGACCCGGCCGCGTACGGCGTCCGGCGGTGGCAGGTCGGCGTCCACCAGTTCCGCCCAGGCACGGCCGGCGAGGGTGCGGCGCAGCGACTCGGCGAGGTCGATCTCGTCGAGGTGCGGCACCGCGGCGCCCGCGTCGAACCGGGAGATCTCCATCAGGTCGTCCACGAGACGGGCCAGTTTCACGGTCTCCTCGCTGATCAGCCGGACCGCGGTGGCGGTGTCCGGGTCGAGACGGGCGGCGTCCTCGTCGAGGACGTCGGTGACCGCCGCCATGGCGGCCAGCGGGGTGCGCAGTTCGTGCGAGACGTCCGCGGCGAACCGGCGGGCCCGGGCCTCCATGCCGCGCAGCTCGGCCACCGACTCCTCCAGGGCCGCGGCGGTCTCGTTGAACGTGTGGGACAGATCGGCGAGTTCGTCGGAGCCGTTGACCGCGAGCCGGGTGTCCAGCCGCCCTTCGGCGATGCTGCGGGTGGCGTGCCGCAGTGCGCGCACCGGCCGCAGCACCCCGCGCGCGGCGAGCAGCGCGAGCAGCACGGCGACGCCCAGCGCGGGCACGGTGGCCCGTTCCACGGCGGTGACCAGGGCGTCCACGTACCGCTGTTCGGTGGCCTGCGGCACCGTGAGGAAGACCTGGATCCCCGAGGCGATGCCGCGGTTCCCGTCACCGGCGAAGGTGACCGACATACCGACGACGAGTGAGGTGTGGTCGCCGGTGTTCACCCGCTGGAAGACGGTGGCCGGGCTGGAGTCCACGGCCTCGCGCAGATCCGGCGTCAGCTCTTCGAAAGGGTCGCCGGGGCGGGACGTGGCGCTCAGATCCTCGTAGCCGACCAGTACCCGCCAGCTTCCGGAGGGCTCGGCGCGGGCCACATCAGCGGCGAAGCGCCGCAGTTCGGCCTCGGCCGGGGGGAAGGAGAGCTGCGGGGCGAGCCGGTCGACCTGGGTGCGCAGCAGCTTGATCACGGTGTCCTGGCTCTGCTGGAGCACACCTGTGCGCGCCTCCCGGAAGCTCAGGGTGCCGGTGGTCGCCGCGGTGAGCGCGGCGACGAGCGCGAACGCCACCACCAGGCGCGTGCGCAGCCCGCGCAGACGTGGGAACAGTCCGCGCAGACGGGGGGCCAGGGCGTTCCTCGCGGAGAGGTGCCTCACGGGGACACGAACCGGTAGCCGAAGCCGCGCACCGTCTGGATGTAGCGCGGCTCCCGCGAGGGCTCGCCCATCTTGGACCGCAGCCGTCTGACGCAGGCGTCCACCAGGCGCGCGTCGCCGTGGTAGCTGTGTTCCCAGACCGCTTCCAGGAGTTGCTGCCGGCTGAACACCTGGCCGGGTGCGGCGGACAGCGTCAGCAGCAGCCGCAGTTCGGACGGGGCGAGCGGGACCGGCGCGCCCTGACAGGTGACGGCGTGCCCGGCGCGGTCGATGGCCAGCTCGCCGTAGGTGTCGATCTTCGGTATGCCACCGTCGGCCGCCGCCACGGCCGTCGCCCGGCGCAGGACGGCCCGGATGCGCGCCTCGAGGACCCGGGCCCGCACGGGCTTGACGACGTAGTCGTCCGCTCCGGCCTCCAGCCCTACGACGATGTCCACGTCGTCCCCGCGCGCGGTCGCCATGAGGATCGGCAGCGTCTGGTCCAGGGCACGCATCGCGCGGCACACATCCAGGCCGGGCATACCGGGCAGCATCAGGTCGAGCACCACGACGTCAGGCCGGAAGGACCGCAGCCGCTCCAGCCCCTCCTCCCCCGTCTCGGCGGCGGCGACGTCGTGCCCCTGGCGGCGCAGGGCGAGGGCTACTCCTTCACGGACGGCGCGGTCGTCTTCGATCAGCAGAACTCGTGGCATGGGCTCAGTATCCGCAGGCCCGCGCACGGACGGGCTCCTGTTACCGGATGATCACACAGGCCTCTCGGCATATCTTCGTAATCTTTCCGTTATCATTCGCGCCATGTTCGATCACATGACCCTCGCAATCTGAACGACCATGACCGTGCACTCCACACCTCCGTCCCGCAGGGGCCGTGGCCCTGCGCACTCCGCAAGCCACCGCGGCCGGAAGGGTCCGCTGTTAGCGGGCCTGTCCGCGCTGGCGCTGCTCGGAGTGGCCGGACTCGCCGCGGTGGAATGGACGTCGGCGAAGCGCGGAGGTACGGCGGCCGGCTCCGGCCCGGCGACCGAGCCTGGCTCCCCGTCCACCACCGCCCCGGCCAGGCCCCTCCCCCCGTCGGACCCGTCCTCCCCTGCCGCCTCGCCCTCCCCCTCCCTGTCTCCCTCTCCCTCCGCACGGCCGGAGATCCCCGCCACCGGCCCCGGCACCTTCACGGTCGCCCCCGGCTCAGGCCCCAAGGTGGGGCGGAGCACGGCCCTGCGCTACCGGGTCGATGTCGAGGACGGCATCGACCTGTCCGCCCCGGACGTCGCCGAGCAGGTGGAGAACGTCCTGGCCGACCGGCGCGGCTGGACGGCGGACGGCCGCTCCGCGTTCCGGCGGGTGTCGAGCGGGCCCACCGACTTCGTCGTGAAGGTCGCCACCGCCGGGACCGTGGACAAGATCTGCGGACAGTACGGCCTGGACACCGGCGGCGAGGTCAACTGCAACGTCGCCAAGAACGTCATGGTCAACCTCAAGCGCTGGCTCCTGGCAACTCCCGTCTACGCCAAGGACGTCAAGGCCTACCGGGCCCTCATCATCAACCACGAGGTCGGCCACTTCCTCGGCCACGGCCACGTCGGCTGCCCCGGCCCCGGCAAGCCGGCCCCCACGATGATGCAGCAGATCAAGGGCATGAGCGGCTGCGCGCCCAATGTCTGGCCCTACGACGAGCAGGGCCGGTACCTCACGGGACCCGCCGTGCCTTGAACGGAGCCGGACCGGCGACGCCGTCAGCGCTGATAGCGCGCCAGCACCAGGTTGCCGTCCTTCTCCAGCCGTTCGCGCAGTGCGCCGAGTCCGATGGCTCCGCTGTAGTACTCCTGCAGCGCCGGGGTCGCCACCTTGTCCTTCCACTCGGGGTAGCCCCGCACCGTCTGCGCCGGTGCCGGGCGCAGCTGCCCGGCGAGGGCGGTGCCGGTGGCCCAGCCGTGCTCGGACGTGCGCAGGGCCGGATCGCTCAGGGCCCGGGTGCCGGTGGGCAGCATCCAGTCGCCGAGGGCGAGGCGGACCATGTTCGGCGGTCTGAGGAGGAAGTCGATGAAGGCGGCGGCCTCCTTCTTGTACGGGCAGTCCTCGGCGACGGAGAGGGTCTGCGGGCTGACGCCCTGGGTGAGCCCTCCGGCACCGGCCGGGGCGGGCAGCACCTGCCATTCGAAGCCCTTCGGCGCCTGCTGCACGATCTGCTGACGGTAGGAGAAGCCGAGCGGGACCATCGCGTATCTGCCGCCGAAGAAGCCGGGCAGCGTGTCGGAACCGCCGCTGCCCAGGGTCGTGGGCGAGGCGCTGCGGTCGGTGTCGACCTGCTCGTGGATGGTGCGTGGCACCACCTGGTCGGCCGCCTGGAACCGGACCGTCACCTTGCCGTCCGCCCCGCGGTGGAAGAGCCGTCCGCCGGCTGAGAGGGAGAGGTTGAGCGTGGCGGAGACGGGCTCCTTCAGCGGCCAGGCGATGCCGTACTTCCCCCGGCCGCTGAGGCGTTCGGTGATCCGGCGGAACTCGGCCCAGCTCCAGGGCTTTTCGGGGGTCGGGATCCGCACCCCGGACTGCCGGAGCCACTTCGCGTTGGCGATCAGTACCCGTGGTTCCTGGAGGAACGGCACGCCGTAGATGCCGTCCCCGAAGGTGGTCGTCTCCCAGCTGCGCCGCGGGATGTCCGACTTCAGCCGCGCGGGCAGCAGGCCGGTGAGATCCGCGAGGTAGCCGCCGTAGGCGAAGTCCGCCAGGTCGTCGGAGGCATCGTGGATGATGTCGGGCGCCTCGCCGCCCTCGAAGGCGGTGAGGAGCTGGTCGTGGACGCTGTCCCAGGAGCCCTGGACGTACTCGACCCGGACGTCCGGGTGGGTGGCGTTCCACTCCTTCACCAGGGCCTTGTTGGCCTCGACTGACTCCTCCTGCCAGGCCAGGGACTGGAAGCGCAGGGTGATCCGGCCGTCGTCGCGGGTGCCGCCGGAGGAGCAGCCGGCGAGGAGCAGCAGCAGGGCCAGGACCAGGGCCGGCAGACGGGCGCGCATCAGCTCTTCACCGCCCCGGTGAGCATGCCGCCCGTGATCCGCCGCTGGATGAGGGCGAAGACGACCAGCGAGGGCAGCGTCGCGAGGAACGCGGCGGCCGCGAGCGGGCCGAGGTCGGCTACGCCCTCGGCTCCGATGAAGTGGGTGAGCACCACCGGCAGGGTCTGCTTCTCCGGAGTCTTGAGCAGCACCAGCGCGAAGAAGAACTCGTTCCACGCGGTGATGAACGCGAACAGGCCCGTCGCCACGATGCCCGGCGCGAGCAATGGCGCCGTCACCGACACCAGTGTCCGCACCCGCCCGGCCCCGTCGACCGCGGCGGCCTCCTCCAACTCGGGTGGCACCGCCCGCACATACCCGGCGAGCATCCACAGCGCGAAGGGCAGCGCCCACACCACGTACACCAGCACGAGACCCGGCACGGAGTTGATCATTCGCAGGTTCTTCAGCACGAGGAACAGCGGGATGATCAGCAACACGAACGGGAACGCCTGGCTGACCACCACCCAGCCCGTCACCGCCTTCGCCAGTCGGGTGCGCCGCCGGGCGACGACGTAGGCCATCGGCGTCGCGATCAGCACGGCGATGACCGCCGCCGCCAGCGCGGCGACAAGGGAGTTGAGGGCGGCGTGCAGCAGTGGCTGTTCGTCGAAGGCCTGCCGGAAGTTGTCGAGGGTGGGGTTCTTCGGGATCCACGTCGGATGCAGACTGCCCAGCTCGCGCGGCGGCTTGAACGCCGTGGAGAGCAGCCAGAGGAACGGGAAGGCGAGGAAGACCAGGTACGCGAGCAGCGCGGTGTACTGGCCGGCCCGGGCCGGCGCGGAGGTCCTCACGTGTCGTCACCTCCCCTGAGGCGGCCTACGAGGAACATGGCCAGGGCGATCGAGATCACGGCCACCATCACGCAGCCCATCGCCGCCGCGTAGCCGAACTGCCCGTAGCGGAAGGCCTCCTCGTAGGCGAAGAGCATGGGCAGCCGGGTCCGGCCGCCTGGGCCGCCGTTGCTGAGCACATAGACCAGGGCGAAGGAGTTGAAGTTCCAGATCAGATTGAGCGCCGTGATGGCGAGGGCGATGGGTCTGAGGGCGGGCCAGGTGACCGTGCGGAAGCGGCGCCAGGCACCGGCCCCGTCGACCGCCGCCGCCTCGTGCAGTTCGCGCGGGGTGTTCTGCAGCCCGGCGAGCAGCGCCACCGTCGTCTGCGGCATGCCCGCCCAGACGCCGACGAGGATCACGGCGGGCAGCGCGGTCGCCAGCCCGCTGAGCCAGTCGCGGCCGCCGCCCAGGCCGATGTCGCGCAGGGTCTCGTTGAGGATGCCCGCGTCCGGGTTGTAGACGAGCCGCCACATGATGCCGACGACGACCTCGGGCATGGCCCACGGGATGATCGCCAGGGCGCGGGCCAGCCAGCGCAGCCGCAGGTCCTGGTTGAGCAGCAGGGCGAGGCCCAGCGCGAGCAGGAACTGCGGCACGGTCACGCCGACCGCCCACAGCAGCCCGATCCGGAACGACTCCCAGAACAGCGTGTCGTGCAGGAGGTCCCGGAAGTTGAGGGCGCCGATCCACTGCGTGGGCTCGGTGCGGCCCGACTGGGCGTCGGTGAAGGCCAGCAGGATCCCGTACAGCAGCGGGCCGACGCTGAGGACGAGGATGGGGATCAGTGCGGGCAGCACCAGGAACCAGGCGCCGTGGTCCACGGCCCGGCGCGGCCGGGCCCGGCCCGGTGCCGGATCGGCCGGTCTCCGCACCTCGGTCACCGACGTCACGGCATCAGCCCCTTCGCACCACTCGGACGGGCCACGTCATGGTCGTGAAGGCGGCCTGCCCCGTCAAGGCACCGCGCACACGGTCCCACCTGTGCGAATGGGAGACTGACGGGCGGATGGCCGGAACCCGACGGTGACGCACAAGGACCTGGACCACGGAGGCGGACGATGGACGAGGCACGGGCGCGGGACGTACTGGCCGCGGCTGGCGTGCCGGGCGGCGCGGCGCGCGAGGCGCGGCTGCTGGCACTGGGCGAGAACGCGGTGTTCGCCGCCCGTGACCTGGTCGTCAAGGTCGGCCGTGACGCCGAACTCCTCGACCGGGCGCGCCGCGAACTGGACATCGCGGTATGGCTCGCGGAGGCGGGCGTGCCCGCGGTGCGGGCGGCCGAGCCGAAGGCGCTGCTCGTCGAGGGGCACCCGGTGACGGTGTGGCACCGGCTGCCCGATGCCGTACGGCCCGCCGAGCCGCGGGATCTGGCCGAACTGCTGCGGGTCGTGCACGCCACGCCTCTTCCTCCCTTCGAACTGCCGGCCCGCGATCTGCTGGGCGGCGTGGAACGCTGGCTGCGGCTCGCGGGCGACGCGATCGACCCCGCGGACGCGGGGTATCTGCGCGAGCGGCGCGATGGCTTCGCCGCACAGGCCGCCGCGCTGACGCCGCGGCTGCCGCCCGGGCCGATCCACGGCGACGCGCTGCCCCGCAATGTGCATGTCGGCCCGGACGGGCCGGTCCTGGTCGACCTGGAGACGGTCTCCGCCGACCTGCGCGAGCACGATCTGGTGGTGATGGCGCTGTCCCATGACCGGTATGGCCTCGCGGACGAGGCGTACCAGTCCTTCACCGGGACGTACGGGTGGGATGTCCGGGAGTGGGACGGGTGCTCGGTGCTGCGCGGCGCCCGGGAGACGGCCAGTTGTGCGTGGGTGGCCCAGCACGCACCGAGCAATCCGAAGGCGCTGGCCGAGTTCGAGCGGCGGGTGGCGTCGCTGCGGGAGGGCGACGAGACGGTGCGGTGGTATCCGTTCTGACGGCCTGGGGGCCCGCTCAGACCCGCTCGTCCGCCAACTCCCGCAACGGCCACGCCCCGTCCACCACGGCGGTCGTGTCGCCCTTGCCGCGCAGGAAACTCTGGAAGTCCGCCGCCCACTGCGCGTACCACTCGATCTGGCGGTGGTGCAGGTCCGCGGGTCCCAGGCTCGCGATCTTGGGGTGGCGGTCGGCTATCGCACCGGCCAGCCGGGCCGCCGCCAGGGCGTCGGCCGTGGCGTCGTGGGCGGAGTCGAGGACCACGCCGTACTCCGAGCAGACCGCTTGGAGGTTGCGTTTCCCGCGGCGGTAGCGGTCGACCCAGCGGTCGATGGTGTACGGGTCGATGACCGGGGCGGGGTCCACGCCGCCCAAGCGGTCGCGCAGGGACGGCAGTCCGTACCGCCGCAACTCGGCGGAGAGCAGGGTCAGGTCGAAGGCCGCGTTGTAGGCGACGATGGGCACGCCCGACTTCCAGTAGGAGGTGAGGACGCCGGCGAGGGCGTCCGCCACCTGGTCGGCCGGTCTGCCCTCCGCCGCCGCGCGTTCATTGCTGATGCCGTGCACCGCCACCGCTCCCTCGGGGATCGGCACCCCCGGGTCGGCCAGCCACTCCCGGCGCCCCAGCGGCTCCCCGCCCCTGACCTCGATCACGGCCCCCGTGACGATGCGCGCCTCGCGCGGATCGGTGCCCGTCGTCTCCAGGTCGAAGCCGATCAGCAGCTCCCGGTGCCAGCCCATGGGCGGTCCCCCTTCTTGTGGTGCGTCCCCCGGTGGTGTCCCCCAGTGGTCTCCACCTTCGCACGCACCACTGACAATCCGAGGAGCGCCTTCCGCTTACGCCCGGCGGCGGCCGGGTGAACCGGCACAACCGCCGCACAGCGGGACACCGTTCACGACACCGGCCGCGAATCCGCCCACATCACCTCGAACTCCTCGCGGTAGGTGGGAAAGAGGCCGCTTTCGTCGATCTCGCCCGGCTTGACCACCTTGCTGCCGTTGCGCAGCACGAACACCGGCGCCTCCATGCCGCGTGTCCGGCGCAGATAGTTCTGCACGACCGCGATGCCGTCCGCCCCGTCGCCGTCGACCAGATATGCCGTGAAGCGTGGCGTCTCGTCGAAGACCTGGATCTCGAAGGCACCCGGGTCGCGCAGCCGGGCGCGCACCCGGCGCATGTGCAGGATGTTCATCTCGACGGCCCGGCTGAGCTCGCCGCGCTTGATGCCCAGTTCGCGCTCGCGCCGCTTGACCGCGCTGGAGGCCGGATTGAGGAACAGCAGCCGCACCCGGCAGCCCGACTCGGCCAGCCGCACCAGCCGGCGGCCGGAGAAGTTCTGCACGAGCAGGTTGAGGCCTATGCCGATGGCGTCGAGGCGGCGGGCGCCGCCGAAGATGTCCTCAGCGGGGAACTGGCGCATCAGCCGCACCCGGTCCGGGTGGACGGCGACCACGTCGGCGTACCGGTCGCCGACCAGGTCCTCGACGGCGTCGACGGGCAGCCTGCGTGCCGACGGCACGTCACCGTCCGCGCCGAGTATCTCCAGGAGCCGGGCCGAGGCGCGCTCGGCCTGGTTCAGGACGGCCTCGGACAGGGCCCGGTTGCGGGAGACGACGTTCCGGGTGACCTCCAGCTCGTCCAGGGCGAGCTCGACGTCCCGGCGGTCGTCGAAGTAGGGCTCGAAGCAGGGCCAGTGCTGCACCATCAGCTCGCGCAGCTGCGGCAGGGTGAGGAAGGAGAGGACGTTGTCGTCGGCCGGGTCGAGGAGATAGCCCTTGCGGCGGCTGACCTCGCGTACGGCGACGGCGCGCTGCACCCACTCCTGCCCGGCGGGTCCGGCGGCGGCCACCACCCAGTCGTCGCCGTGGACGGGTTCGTAGATGGGCCGCAGCACGGCGGCGACGACCGCGCGCAGCCGCTGCTCGACGAGGTTCAGCCAGATGTAGGCGCGGCCGGCCCGCTGGGCGCGGGTGCGTACCTCGCGCCAGGCGTCGGTGTCCCAGTCCAGTTCCGGACCGATCGAGCCCGTCGCGTCCATCGGCCGCGCCAGTGACACAGCACCGGTCGGGACGTCTGTGGAGTTCCCCTCGTGACCCTCGTCACCAGGGGGCAGCTCCAGCCCTCCCGAGCCCACCCACGCACCGCCTTCCGCTCCCCCGAGCCTCCCGAGGGGCCTGGCCCCACCCAACGATCAAGGAAGGGTACTCCGGGAGCGGCCGGCGGTGCAGCCGGATGGGCAGGGTCATTCTCAACTGCGCGGCTGCCAGTGCCCGTTCTGCCAGCCGAGCTCGGCCGGAGTGAGCGGATTCATGGCCGTGACGTCGCGCGGGGCGATGGAGAATCCCTGCCAGTGGACGGGCATGGGCTGCTGGTCCTCGTCCCGGGCTATGTGGTGGAAGCCGATGTTCGTCCAGACCACCGGGTGCTTGAGGGCCTGGCCGTTCACCCACTTGTCGACGGAGTCGCCCGCCCCGGCTCCGCAGTCGCCGGGGTTGTGGCTGGCGAACAGCTCGCACTTGTTGTACTCGGTGAAGTACACGTCGTGCTTGGTGTAGCCGCGGCCCGGGTACTTGGTCGTCGGGCCGGGGACGATCTCGTAGGAGCGGGCGTGCCCGTCCTTGTTCTTGCCGGCCGCGCTGACGACGCGCCACCAGCGGTAGTTCTTGCTGTCCCCGGCGAGTTCCTTGGTGACCTCGGTGCGGGTCGTCCTGGTGCTCGGGGCGCGCTGGCCCGTGGCCGGGGCGGTGACGGTCGAGTCGTACTGCTCGATCTTGTTGGCGGTGGAGCCGTCGAGGGCGAAGTCGAGCCGCCAGAAGGCGTTGTGGCTGTGGCTGGTGGCCTTGGCGGCGCTCGCGCCCTTGCCGATCGGCCAGCCGCGGCCGTCCCCGGCGTCGTAGTCGTCCCACGACAGGCTGCCGGTGGCGCCGACGTTCATGGTGATCGTGCCGTCGTCCTGGAAGCGCCACTCTGTCATGTACTCGTACCAGCCGACCTGGTTCACGGTGTAGACGAGCAGGTCCTTGCCCTGGGCCTGGTAGACCTTGTCCGCGGTGTCGCCCTGCATGCGGTAGGCGTGGCCGCGGGAGCGGGTGGTGGTGCACAGGCCCTTGACGTTCGGGTCCTCGTTCCAGGAGTCCGGCACCTTGATCGTCTTGATGGTGCCGCCGGGGCACTCGCCGGGCGCCAGGTTCATCAGGCCCTGGGCGAAGTCGAACCCGGTCAGGTCGTCGTACTCGACGTTCCCGTCGTCGTACGGGACGTGGATCTGGCCGAGCCTGGCGCTGTTGAGGACCTTGACCGGCTTGGATTCGCCCTTGGGCTGGTACGAGATGTTCTCCAGGACGAGGCCGGCCTTGCCGTCGTAGCGCCAGCACATCCGCCAGGTCGTGCCGGTGGAGAGCTTCTGCTCGATGCGGTGGGCGGCGCCGCAGTAGGGCGCCGCCGGCGCCGCGGGGGCGGCCTTCGGCTGGGCGGTGGCGGGTCCGGCACCGGCCGTGACGCCGGCGGCGAGCGTGGCCACGGTCAGGCCCGCGGCCGCCAGGGTGCGGACCTTGCTGTGTCTGTTCACGCGCATGACGAGATGACTCCCTGACAGTGAGAGGAGGAGCGAGAAGAGCGGGTCAGCGGTCGAGCCGGGCGGCCTTGCGGGCGCTCAGGTCGATGACGATCGACCTGGCGTCGACCCACGGACCGTTCTTGATCTTCGGGAACAGCCGGACGCAGCGGTGCTCTCCGCACTGGTCGAGCGCGGCGGGCTGGGCGTCCGGAGCGGCCCGGTAGACGGCGCCGCTGAGCTGCAGCTGGTCCGGGGAGGTGAGCTCCTTGCCGGTGGCGTCCCGGTAGTCGGCCTTCAGGCCCGCGCCCAGCGGGCCGGCGATCAGCAGCCTGGCCGCCTCGGCCTTCTCGTCTCCGCTCAGGGGCGGCTGGACGCCGTGCTGCGTGCCGGTCCGCACCACCTTGCCGGTGGACAGGTCGACGGTCCTGGTGACGAGGGCGTCGTCCCGGTAGTCGTAGAACGTCACGTCGGCGCGCCGCGGCGCGTCCGGGTCGCCGACCTCGTCGGCCTCGGGCTCGGCGAGGTCGACGCCGAGACGCTGCGGGCCGCGCTCCCCGTCGACGCTTTCGCTGCTCTGGAGCAGCTGCCGGTTCAGGGCGATCTTCGCGACCCGCTCCGTCTCGTCGTCGGTCAGCGGGTCGCGGCCCGTGCCCTTCTCCCCTTCGGCGGGCACCTCCTCCACCACCCCGGGCACCACGGCCCGGTCCGCTCCGGCCTCCCGCTGTGCCGACTGCCCCGCCTGCCCCGCCCTGGTTCCCGTGTCGTCCGCCCCTGCTGTGCCCGGCAGCGTGATCCCCACCATCACGGCGGTCCCGGTCACGGCGACGGCCGTACCGGCCACCAGCTTGCCCAAGTGACGGTGCACTGTCTTGCGCACATCATCCCCTTACTCCCCCATCAGCCCCGGGAGTACATTCTTGCCCCATTGGTTTGGCATAGCGCGTATGCACTGGTCTCCCGGTAAGAGGGACATAAGTCATAGGAGGTTCCCTCACTTTCGGGGAGACTCGGGGTCAAGGCGTCCCCACCGGCGCCGCACACCTGAAAGAGTCGTGTCCATGCAGGTCTGGCCTGGAGAGGCGTATCCACTCGGTGCCACGTACGACGGCGCCGGCACCAACTTCGCGGTCTTCTCGGAGGCCGCGGACCGAGTAGAGCTGTGTCTGCTGCACGACGACGGCTCGGAGACGGCGATCGAGCTCCGGGAGAGCGACGCCTTCGTACGGCACGCGTACGTGCCAGGCATCATGCCGGGGCAGCGGTACGGGTTCCGGGTGCACGGCCCGTACGCGCCGGAGCACGGGCTGCGCTGCAACTCGTCGAAGCTGCTGCTCGACCCGTACGCACGTGCGATCAGCGGTTCGATCGGCTGGGGCGAGGAGGTGTACGGCTATCACTTCGACGAGCCCGACCGGCGCAACGACCTGGACTCGGCGCCGCACACGATGACGTCGGTCGTGGTCAACCCGTACTTCGACTGGGGCGACGACCGGCTCCCGCGCACCGAGTACCACCACACGGTGATCTACGAGGCCCATGTCAAGGGCCTCACCATGCGACACCCGGGGCTGCCGGAGGAGCTGCGCGGCACCTACGCGGCCCTCGCCCACCCGGCGGTCATCGAGCACCTCACCGAGCTCGGGGTCACCGCCCTGGAGCTGATGCCCGTACACCAGTTCGTGAACGATCACCGCCTGGTCGACATGGGCCTGAACAACTACTGGGGCTACAACACGATCGGCTTCTTCGCCCCGCACAACGCCTACGCGTCCTGGGGCGACCGGGGCCAGCAGGTCCTGGAGTTCAAGTCGGCGGTGAAGGCGCTGCACGAGGCCGGGATCGAGGTGATCCTCGACGTGGTCTACAACCACACCGCCGAGGGCAACCACCTGGGCCCGACGCTGTCCTTCAAAGGCCTGGACAACGCGCGCTACTACCGGCTCACCGACGACCCCCGCTACTACATGGACACGACAGGGACAGGGAACTCCCTGCTCATGCGTTCCCCGCACGTGCTCCAGCTGATCATGGACTCGCTGCGGTACTGGGTCACGGAGATGCATGTCGACGGGTTCCGCTTCGATCTCGCCGCGACGCTGGCCCGGCAGTTCCACGAGGTGGACCGGCTGTCGTCGTTCTTCGACCTGGTGCAGCAGGACCCGGTGGTCTCGCAGGTGAAGCTGATCGCCGAGCCGTGGGACGTGGGCGAGGGCGGCTACCAGGTGGGGAACTTCCCGCCGCTGTGGACCGAGTGGAACGGCAAGTACCGGGACACCGTGCGCGACCTGTGGCGGGGCGAGCAGCGCACCCTCGCGGAGTTCGCCTCACGGCTGACCGGCTCGTCCGACCTGTACCAGGACGACGGGCGCCGCCCCCTGGCCTCCATCAACTTCGTGACCTGCCACGACGGCTTCACGATGCACGACCTGGTGGCCTACAACGACAAGCACAACCACGCCAACGGCGAGGACAACCGGGACGGCGAGAGCCACAACCGGTCCTGGAACTGCGGGGCCGAGGGCGAGACGGACGATCCGGACGTGCGGCGGCTGCGGGCCCGGCAGATGCGGAACTTCATCGCGACGCTGATGCTGTCCCAGGGCGTGCCCATGATCAGCCACGGCGACGAGTTCGCCCGCACCCAGCGCGGCAACAACAACGCGTACTGCCAGGACAACGAGCTGGCCTGGGTCGAGTGGCCGGAGGGCGACGAGGAGGAAGGGGGACTCAAGCGGGAGCTGCTGGCCTTCACGCGCGCGATGGTGTGGCTGCGCCGGGACCACCCGGTCCTCCGCAGGCGCCGCTTCTTCCACGGCCGGCCGGTGGAGGGCACGCACGACGACCTGTCCGACATCGCCTGGTTCACTCCGGAGGGCCGGGAGATGACCCAGCGGGACTGGGACTCGGCGCGGGCGTCGGCTCTGACCGTGTTCCTCAACGGCAACGCGATCTCGGAGCCGGGCGCACGCGGGGAGCGCATCTCCGACGACTCGTTCCTGCTGATGTTCAACGCCTCGCCGAAGGCGCTGGAGTTCGTGGTGCCGGTCGATCACGGGCGGCAGTGGCAGGTGGTGATCGACACGGCCCGCGCCGACGGGGTGGCGCCGGACAGCGGCGACAAGGTGCAGGCCGGAGACCGGCTGACCCTGACGGACCGGAGCCTCACGGTGCTCCAGCGGCCCGTGTAGCCGCCCCCGCGGCCCCGCGTCGCAACGCCGCCGCGTCGTCCGGAATGCGCCACTCGTCCGGGCGACGCGCGGCGCACCTGGCGCGGGCGATGACACGAACGGCGGCGGGGCGGGTACGTACGGGTCATGACACCTGAGCGACCTGACCCGGTGGTGCCCACGGCCACGTACCGGCTGCAGCTGCAGCCCGACTTCCCCTTCGGGGCCGCGGCGGCCGTGGTGCCGTACCTGGCCTCGCTCGGCGTCTCGCATCTGCACCTGTCCCCCGTCCTGGAGGCCGTGCCGGGCTCGACGCACGGCTATGACGTCGTCGACCACGCGCGCGTGCGTGAGGAGCTGGGCGGCGAGGAGGGGCTGCGGGCGCTGGCCCGCACGGCGCGTGAGCACGGGCTCGGCCTGGTGGTGGACATCGTCCCGAACCACATGGCCATGGCCCCGCGCCACAACCGCGCCCTGTGGGAGGTGCTGCGCGAGGGCCCCAAGTCGCCGTACGCGCGCTGGTTCGACGTCGACTGGGAGACGCAGGACGGCCAGGTGCTGCTGCCGGTGCTCGGCGGGCCGCTGGGCGAGGTGCTCGGGGAGTTGCGCGTCGACGGTGACGTCCTGCGCTACTACGACCACGTGTTCCCGCTGCGCGAGGGCACCGGGGACCTGCCACTGCCACATCTGCTGGACGCGCAGTGGTACCGCCCGGTGTGGTGGCGGCTGGCCCGGACCGAGCTCAACTACCGGCGGTTCTTCAGCATCTCGGAGCTGATCGGAGTGCGGGTGGAGGACCCCGAGGTGTTCGAGGCCACCCACGGCAAGATCCTCGAGCTGCTCCACGAGGGCGTGATCGACGGGCTGCGCGTCGACCATCCCGACGGGCTCGCCGACCCCGACGGCTACCTCGGGCGGCTGCACGAGGCGACGGGGGGCCGCTGGACGGTCGTGGAGAAGATCCTGGCCGACGGCGAGCGGCTGCCGGCCTCCTGGCCCGTCGCGGGGACCACCGGCTACGACGCCCTGCGGCACGTGGACGGGCTCTTCACGGACCCGGCCGGGTTCGGGGACCTCCTCGGGCAGTACCGGCGGTTCGCGGCCCCGCAGACGGACCGGGGCGGGCAGTGGGAGGCGACGGTGCGGCGGGCGGCGTACAAGGTCCTCACGCACGAGCTGGCGACGGAGATGGACCGGCTGACCCGGGTGGCGGCCCGGCTGTGCGCGACCTCGCCAGAGCCGGCCCTGCGCGACCGCGCGCCCTGGGCGCTGCGCACCGCGCTGCAGGAACTGCTGGTCCGTCTGGAGGTCTACCGGCCCTACGAGTCGGCCGACGCCGCGTCCGTGGTCACCGAGGAGGCCGCGGCCGAGGCCCGGCAGGCCTTCGCCGTGCCCGAGGAGGCCGGTGCGGTGGACGTCGTACGGGACCTGGTGCTGGGGCGGTACGGCGACGGGCCCGCGCAGGTGGAGTTCCGGACCCGGTTCGCGCAGACCTCGTCGGCGCTGCGGGCGAAGTCCGTGGAGGACACGGCGTTCTACCGGTACGTGCCGTTGCTGTCGGCGACCGAGGTGGGTGGCAATCCGGGCGCTCCCGCGCTGTCGCCGGAGGAGTTCCACGCGTACTGCGCGCGCGTGCAGCGCGACTGGCCGGTGAGCGGGACGGTCGCCTCGACCCATGACACCAAGCGCAGCGGCGACGTCCGGGCGGCGCTGAACGTGCTCACCGAGTGCCCGGACCGCTGGGCGGACGTCCTCGCCGAGGTGACCCGCACCGGCGAGGGCGTGCCGGACGCGCAACTGGCGTGGGCGGCCTGGCAGACGGTGTTCGGACTGGGCCCGGAGCCGGGGTCACCGGAGCGGGTGCAGGGGGCGTTGCTGAAGCATGTCCGCGAGGCGGGCCTGTACACGAGTTGGACCGAGCAGGAGCCGCCGTACGAGGAGGCGGTGGCGCGCTTCGTGGCGGCCGGGCCGTGCGGGGCACCGGCCGAGCGGATGGCGGCATTCCGGGAGGCCCTGGAGCCGCACGTCCGGGCGAACGTGCTGGGCGCGGCCCTGGTCCAGCTGACGATGCCGGGCGTTCCGGACGTCTACCAGGGCACGGAGGCCGAGTACCGGGCGCTGGTCGACCCCGACAACCGGCGGGCGGTGGGCTTCCCGCCCGAGGAGACGGGCGGGACGTCCCGGGAGAAGTCCGCGGTGACGCGGGCGGCGCTGGGGCTGCGGGGGCGGCGTTCGGACGCCTTCGGCGACACGGCGACGTACATGCCGCTCCAGGCTGAGGGCACCGCGGCGGCGCACTGTGCGGCGTTCGTGCGCTCGGGCGAGGTGCTCACGGCCGTGACGCGGCTGTCGCTGCGGCTTGCCGAGGCGGGCGGCTGGCGGGACACCGGGCTGCCACTGCCGCCGGGGCGCTGGGCGGATGTGCTGGAGCCGGGGCGGGAGTTCACGGGGCACGCACGCGTGGAGGAGCTCTTCGCGGGGCTGCCGGTGGCCTTGCTGGAGCGGGTGGGCGATTGAGACCGGACGAATCGCGGCCGGGGCACGACAAGGGGGCGCGCCGGGCACGGCAAGCCGGTGTGCACCAGCGCGGTACCCATGCGTGGCCGCGTACGGCAAGCGGGGGCGCCGGACGGGAAGCTCTTCGCAGGGCTGCCGGTGACCTTGCTGGAGCGGGTAGGCGATTGAGACCGGACGAATCGCGGCCGGGGCACGACAAGGGGGCGCGCCGGGCACGGCAAGCCCGTGTGCACGCAGCGCGGTACCCATGCGTGGCCGCGTACGGCAAGCGGGGGCGCCGGACGGGAAGCTCTTCGCAGGGCTGCCGGTGACCTTGCTGGAGCGGGTAGGCCGTTGAGGCCGGGCGGATCGCGGCCGAGCGCGGCGGCGCGGTACACACGCGTGGCCGGACACTGGGGCGACGCCGGACGCGCGCTGATCGCGCGGCGGCGCACGCGCGTGCCTGAGTAGCGGAGTACGCGGACGGTGCAGCTCGTGTCTGCCCGCGCATGCCCCGCCCCCAGCGCCCTGCTCAGGCGATCACGGGACTGGCCTCGGGGCAGTCCTCGTACGCTCGCAGCGGTGCGGCGGGAGCCACGCGCGGGTGGGGCCATGCCGAGCGCAGCAGGTCGATGAAGGCCGCTGCCGCGCCGGTCGGTGGTACGCGGGAGAACACCGTCAGCGTGCGCTTCCACGGCGGTTCGTGGGCCAGGACTGCGCAGTCCTCACCGACCGCGTCGCGTACGAGGTGGGAGGGCACGGCGCAGACACCGACCCCGGCGGCGGCCATCCGTACCGCCGTGGAGCTGTGCTCGGTGAACACGGCGGTGCGCGGGGTGAACCCGGCCCGGCCGCAGGCCCAGTCGAGGAAACGCTCGCCCTGGACGACGGGTTCCATGGCGCAGCGCACCCAGGGCCGGTCGGCGAGTTCGGGCAGCGTCACCGTCGTCCGGCCGGCGAAGCGGTCGTCGAAGGGCACGACCAGGACGATGTCCTCCTCGCCGACCGCCACGACGGTGCCGGGCCAGTCGGCGGGTGCCGGCCCGACGGCGAGGTCGGCCGTGCCCCGCTCGACCTGTTCCTCCAGAGCCTCGGAGGAGGCGTACTCGTGCAGGTGCAGCAGCACGCGCGGGTGGGTGGCCCGCCAGCGGGCGAAGACGTCCGGGAGGACGCCGACCGCGACGGAGTGGACGGCGGCGATGTGCAGTTCGCCGCCCTCGGCGCCGGCGGCGGCGCGGGCCGCGCGGCGGGCCTGGGCGGCGCTGCGCACGGCGAGCTCGGCGTGCGGCAGGAAGGCCCGCCCCATCGGCGTCAGGCGGGCGCCGCGCGGCAGGCGCTCCAGGAGCGCGCCGCCGACCGAGTGTTCCAGGGCCTTGATCTGGTGGGAGAGCGCGGGCTGCGACACGTGCAGCAGCTCGGCCGCGCGGGTGAAGGACGCCTCTTCGACGACGGTCAGGAAGTACTCCATCTGCCGCAGGCTCAAGACCCCTCCCATAAACGCCCTGCATCGGTTCCACAAGAACATTGCCTTGGACGCATGGCAAGGGGCGGGCGGAGGCTGAGGACATGAACTCATCGGACGTCAGCTCATCGGATGTCATCGTCATCGGCGGCGGCACCGGCGGTTACAGCACCGCCCTGCGTGCCGCCGCTCTCGGTCTCGACGTCGTGCTCGTCGAGCGGGACAAGGTCGGCGGGACGTGTCTGCACCGCGGCTGCGTCCCGAGCAAGGCGATGCTGCACGCGGCCGAACTCGTCGACGGTATCGCCGAGGCACGCGAGCGCTGGGGGTGAAGGCGACCCTGGACGCCGTCGACTGGCCGGCGCTGGTGGCCACGCGCGACGACATCGTGGCCCGCAACCACCGGGGCGTGGAAGCCCATCTCGCGCATGCGGGCGTACGGGTGGTGAGGGGCAGCGCCCGGCTGACGGGGCCGCGTTCCGTGCGAGTGGAAGGCGCTGCCGCCGGACAGGGCGCGCAGGACTTGGCCGCCCGCCGCGGCATCGTGCTCGCGACCGGCTCACGCCCGCGCGCGCTCCCAGGGCTCGAGCCGGACGGCCGGCGCGTGGTGACCAGCGACGACGCCCTCTTCGCGCCCGGGCTCCCGGCGTCCGTGCTGGTGCTCGGGGGCGGCGCGATCGGCGTGGAGTACGCCTCGTTCCACCGTTCCCTGGGCGCGGAGGTCACCCTGGTCGAGGCCGCCGGCCGGATCGTCCCGCTGGAGGACGCCGACGTCAGCCGTCATCTGACCCGCGGTCTGAAGAAGCGCGGCATCGACGTCCGGGCCGGCGCCCGGCTCCTGGACGCCGAGGTCCTCGACGACGGCGTACGCGCACGCGTGCGCACCGCCCGGGGCGAGACCGTGACGGTCGAGGCGGAGCGGCTGCTGGTCGCGGTCGGGCGGGTTCCGGTCACCGACGGCCTGGACGTGGCCGCAGCGGGCCTCACCCCGGACGAGCGGGGCTTCGTCGTGCCGGCCGACTGGGACCGGCTGGAGACGGCCGTGCCCGGCGTCCACGTCGTGGGCGACCTGCTGCCGCCGCCGTCGCCCGGGCTGGCCCACGCGTCCTTCACGGAAGGGTTGCTGGTGGCCGAGACGCTGGCCGGTGTGCCGTCCCCTCCCGTGGACTACGCGGCCGTGCCCCGGGTCACGTACTCGTCGCCGCAGACCGCGGCCGTGGGACTGAGCGAGGCCGAGGCACACGCGCGTGGACACGACGTGGTGGCGAACAGCATGCCGCTGACCGCCGTCGCGAAGGGCATGGTGCACGGGCAGGGCGGCATCGTGAAAGTCGTCACCGAGGCGGGCGGCGGGCGCGTGCTGGGCGTGCACCTGGTGGGACCGCACGTGTCGGAAATGATCGCCGAGAGCCAGCTGATCGTGGGCTGGGAGGCCGAACCGTCCGACGTGGCCCGGCACCTCCACCCGCACCCCAGCCTGTCGGAGGCCGTCGGCGAGGTGTTCCTGACCCTGGCCGGACGCGGGCTCCACCAGCAATGACACCGCGCCGGTGACGCCACGCCCTCAGCAAGGGCCACACACCGTTCACGGCGCCCGCCGCACACCCGCCGTCCGTGCTTCCGGGCGCCCCCTGGAGGCTCCCCGGCCGTGCTCTTGACACCGCACCATGGCCGTGGGGTACTGCGATGGCGAACTCGGGCGGATGTGACGGGGGTGAGTGTCCTGCCGGAGCTGCGCTACCCGACGGTGACCGAACTGGTCTCTGCTGCCCGGGCGTTGACCGCTCACCGCCCCGGAGCGTGCACCCTGCGGCAGGTGGGTGCCTCGCGGGCCGGCAGACCTCTGCACCTGCTGTCCGTGGGCCGCGCCCGCCGAGCCGTACTGGTGGTCGCCGGCGCCCACGCCAACGAGCCGACCGGCTCCTGCACCCTGCTCGCGCTCGCCCGGCGGGTGCTGGCAGAGCGGGAGTTGCGGGACGGCATGTCCTGGCACTTCCTGCTGTGCGCGGACCCCGACGGGGCGAGCCTGCATGTGACGCCGGCGCCGCGCAGCCTGTTCGACTACCACCTCGGCTTCTTCCGTCCCGCGGGTCCGGAACAGCCGGAGTGGGCGCCGTCCGTGCTGCCGCCCGACCGGCTGCCGCCCGAGACCAGGGCCCTGACCGGCGTCATCGACGAGCTGCGGCCCTACCTCCAGGTGACCCTGCACGGCACGGATCTGGGCGGCAGCTGGGTGCAGCTGACGAAGGACGTGCCCGGACTGGCCGAGCCGTTCGCCAAGTCCGCGGCGGAGCTGCACATCCCGGTGGAGACCGGCGCCTCGGACGCCGCGGGCTGGCCCGCCTCCGGACCGGGGGTGCACGTGATGCCCGCGCCGGGGATCGGCCCGGCGTACCCGAGCCTGCCGGACGACGCACGGCACAGCACCTGGTTCCACGCCCATCGGTACGGCGGTCTGACCGCGGTGGTGGAGGTGCCGATGTGGGCGAGCGACCTGGTGGACGACCCGGCTCCGCATCCGGCTCCGGCGGCGGCGATCGGCCGGCTGGCACGCCGGCTGCAGCGCGACGCGCTGGAGGTGACGCGCGTGCTCGACGGCGCGCTGCCCCGGCTGGCGGACCTGGACGGGCCGTTGCTGCGGGCCGCCAGGTGGGGACTCGAGCTGGTGCCGGGGCTGGCCTCGGACCTGGTCCAGACCCCGCCCGCCGACCGCACCATGGCGTACGTCGGAAGCGTGGACGCTTTCGTGCGGCGGGTGCCCCTGCGGGCGGCGGCCATGCTGCTGCGGGTGCTGCGCGGGACCGACGACGGGGCGGCCAACCAGCTCGAGGAGCTCGTGGCGACCTGGAGCGACGCTTTCGCGGAACGTTTCCGTGCCCGCTGGGTGCCTTTGGAGCACCAGGTCGAGCACCAGTCCCGCACGGTGGTCGCGGCGGCGCTGCACGCGCGCGAGGGGGCGTCGTAGGCCCCTGCGGGCTTCAGTCGTGCTGCACCGGCACGGCCGCACCGGCCTCCCGCTCCGGCTCACCCGAGCCCGAACCCGGGCACGCGCGTGTGTGCCGCCCTGCCAGTTCGACGACCGAGACCACCAGGCGTGCCTGGTACTCCGCCTGACGTGCCACCGGGATCCAGCGCGCCCCACGGCCGTCGCGGTAGTCGGCGCACCACTCGTCGATCAGCCGGTCCAGCTCCGGCAGGGCCCCGGCCGGGTCGCGGCCCGCCGCCCGCACGAGCTGGTGCAGCAGCCCGGCGGTGCGCAGCACCAGCCGCCGCCCGGAGATGCGCAGGGCGGCCAGGTGGGCGGTGGTCAGGGGCGGGAGGGGGTGGGCCGCGCCACCGCCGGTCTCGGGGTCCCAGGCGTCGGCGAGGCCGGGGCAGACCAGGAGATAGTCGTCGACCGGGGCGAGCAGGCGCTCCGCGCCGGGCACGGCGGCGAGGTGCGGGCGGATCCGGGCCAGCAGGTGCCGCAGGAGCCCCGTGTCGTGGCGCAGGGCGCGGCTGACGGACCGAAGCACCGCGTCCCCGTCGGCGGGCGGGGAGCCGTCGGACACGGCTGTCACACCCCACATGGGCGCCTCGACGATCGCGGTGACGGTGCCGTGCCGCTGCGGGTGGAACCACGTCGACTCGACGGCCGCCTCCGTGATGGCCGCGGCCAGGCCGGCCCGGCGGGGCGGCGGGATCCGGTAGACGGCGGGTCCGAGGCCGGGCCAGTACAGGGCGTCGTACGCGCCGAGTTCGCGGGGGATGCCGAGCCGGGCGGCGATGTGTGCGAGGCGCGGGGCGAGGCCGGGCAGGTCGCGGGTCAGCTCGACGAAGCCGCCGCCGATGTCCACGCCGTGCAGGGAGCACTGGAGGAAGGGACGCAGCTCGTCCTGGACGTCGAGCAGGGCCCGGGTCTCGGGCAGGGCGGCGCCCGCCGCGCCGTCGGGCAGCCATTCGGGCTGTTCGAGGAAGCCGGGCCGGAAGAAGTTCCGGAAGTACCGGCCGAGGGTGTACGGGCCGGTGAGCCAGCCCTCGTTGCGGCGCAGCCCGTCCGGGTCGAGGCAGAGCAGCAGGTTCCAGGTGGCGTCGGCCCCCTCGGTGAGCCGCGCGTCGGCCAGGGCGCGCTCGGCCAGGCGCAGCACGGTGGCACCGCCCACGGGTTCGTTGGCGTGCGGGCCGGCGACGACGAGGGCCTGGCGGCTGCCGTGGCCGACGGAGAGCAGCCACAGGGGGGTGCCCGCCCGGGACGTGCCGACCCGGCGCAGGCGGGCGTCACGGGGGTGGCGGGCGACGAGGGCGGCGGCCCGTGCGCCCAGTTCGTCGACGGTCGGGTAGCGCGGGAGGGGCGGCAGGGCACACCTCCCCCATGCGGTGCCGTCGGTTCACCAGGTGTAGCTGGCGTACGCACAGTGAGTCACGACTTCAGGGGTACGTCAACACCATGGACGGCAACGGGATTTGAGCCACCCCTGGCAGACCGACGGCCGACAACTCCCAGGCCGGCGCCGGGGCGTGCCTCGGTTTCAGGTCAGCCGGACGCCGGCCGGACTCCGGTCAGCCGGAACGTCATCTGCCCGAAGCCGACCTGGTCGCCCTCGCGGACGAGGGCCGCGCCGACGACCCGCCGGCCGTTCACGGTCGTGCCGTTGGTGGAGCCGAGGTCGCGCAGGACCCACATGCCGCCCTGGTGGCGGAGTTCGGCGTGCACACGGGAGACGGTCTCGTGGTTGAGGCGCAGCCCGCTGGCGGGGTCGCGGCCTATACGCAGCGGATGGCCGTGCGCCGGGTGGGGCAGCAGCAGTTTGGGCAGCCGCTCGGCCTGCCAGGCCCGGCGCAGCCGCACGGTGAACCCGGAGACCGCCTCGACGGTGCCGAACACCATCCGGGACAACCGGCTCTCCGTGGGCAGGTCGGCGGTGAGCACGGCGAGCTCGTCCGGGCGGCGGGCGGCCAGCGCCAGCTCCATGCGGCGGACGAACGTGTCGTGGGACAGGCGGCCCATGGCGACGCCGTCACGGAGCACCTTCAGCGCCCTGTCGCGCTCCACGTCGGAGAGCCGCGCGGGGTACGTGTTGAACTCGAAGGACGACGTCACGCTGGTGATTGTCGGGCAGCGCGGCCGGGCTGTCCAGAAAACGGGAAAACGGCCGCCACGCGCGCGTACCCGGCGACACCGGCCGCAAAAGGGAGGATGCGCCAGCGGATTGATCTCTTTTGACGCACCATGGACGGGCTACATCACGGTGAGCAGACGAAGGGGAACCGTCCGTGCAGTTCGAGGTGTGGGCACCACAGGCCGGCCGGGTGACGCTCCGGTGCGACGACGTCACGAGCTCGTTGGAGCGCGATCCGGAACGGCCGGGGTGGTGGCGGGGCGAGGCCGAGGCGCGCGACGGGTCCCGGTACGGCTTCGCGCTGGACGACGGGCCCGTGCTGCCCGATCCGCGCTCGCGGCGGCAGCCGGACGGCCCGGACGGGCTGAGCGCGGTCGTGGACCACGAGCGGTACGCGTGGCGCGCGCGGTGGCCGGGGCGGCCGCTGCCCGGCGCGGTGCTGTACGAGCTGCACGTGGGGACGTACACGCGCGAGGGCACCCTGGACGCCGCGGCCGGCCGGCTCGGCCATCTCGCCGAACTGGGCGTCACACATGTGCAGCTGATGCCGCTGTGCCCCTTCCCGGGCACGCACGGCTGGGGGTACGAGGGCGTGTCGCTGTGGGCGGTGCACGAGCCGTACGGCGGGCCCGAGGCGCTGAAACGCTTCGTCGACCGGGCCCATGAACTCGGCCTGGGCGTGGTCCTCGACGTGGTGCACAACCACTTCGGTCCGTCCGGCAACTACCTGCCCGTCTTCGGGCCGTACCTCACGGACACGCATCACACGCCGTGGGGCGCCGCGGTGAATCTGGACGCGCCCGGCTCGGACGAGGTGCGCGCGTTCCTCGTCGGCAGCGCGCTGGCGTGGCTGCGCGACTACCGGATCGACGGGCTGCGCCTGGACGCGGTGCACGCTCTGGTGGACACCCGCGCGCGGCACTTCCTGGAGGAACTGTCGTCGGCCGTCGACGCTTTGGCCGCCGAGGTGGACCGGCCGCTGTTCCTGGTCGCCGAGTCGGATCTGAACGACCCGCGGCTCATCACGTCCCGCGCCGCGGGCGGCCTAGGGCTGCACGCGCAGTGGAACGACGACTTCCACCACGCCCTGCACACCACGCTGACCGGCGAGTCGCAGGGCTACTACGCCGACTTCGCGCGCGCCGGGCTCGGCGGGCTCGCCAAGACCCTCAGCGGCGGCTGGTTCCACGACGGGACGTACTCGAGCTTCCGCGAGCGGCACCACGGGCGCCCGCTGGACCGCACGCGCGTGGCCGGGCACCGGCTCCTCGGCTACAGCCAGACCCACGACCAGGTGGGCAACCGCGCCCAAGGGGACCGGCTTTCGGCCCTGCTCTCCCCCGGGCTGCTGGCCTGTGCGGCGACGCTGACGCTGACGGCGCCGTTCACGCCGATGCTCTTCATGGGCGAGGAGTGGGCGGCCGGCACGCCCTGGCAGTTCTTCACCGACCACACCGACCCGGAGCTCGCGGACGCCGTACGGCGGGGCAGGCGGCGGGAGTTCGCGGCGCACGGCTGGAAGGAGGAGGACGTGCCCGACCCGCAGGACCCGGCGACCCGGGACCGCTCCTGCCTCGACTGGTCGGAACCGGAACGCGAGCCCCACGCGCGCGTGCTGGCGTGGTACCGGCGGCTCCTCGCCCTGCGCCACGAGCAGCCCGATCTGACCGACCCCGACCTCGCCGACACCAAGGTGGCCTGCGACGAGCAGCGCCGCTGGATCGCCTTCCGGCGCGGGGACGTCCTGGTGGCGGTGAACCTGGCGCCGGAACCGGCGGCGCTGTCGCTCGGCGTGCCGCACGCGCGTGTGCTGGCCGCGTGGGAGCCGGTCGAGACGCCCGACGCCGACGGGGTGGTGCGGCTGCCCGGGGAGTCGGGCGTGGTGCTGTTGCAGGGGTGACGCATCCGCCACGGCGCCCGGCTACAGGGCGTCGTCGTCCGTCTCGCGCAGGTCCGTCACGCGTTCCAGCAGGATCGGCTCCCAGGCGTGGCGCAGTCGCGTCCGCGACACGGCGAGCCGGCCCGCGTCGCCGCCCTTGAGGGCCTCGGCGAGGTGGACGACGGTGTCGCAGCGGGCGAGCCACAGGCCACGCAGACAGGGCCGGGCACCGTAGCCGGCGAGGGTGGCGGCGCGTACGGCGGCGGGTGAGCCGACGGCGAGCGCGAGGCCCGCGATGTCCTCGGCCGGGTCGCCGACGACCGCGCCGGCCCAGCCGAGGACTCCGCGCACCCGGCCGTCGGCGCTGACCACGAGGTGGCCGCCGGTGAGGGCGTGGTGGGTGAGGACCGCCGAGCCGGGCTGGGCGGCGAGCTGGGCCGCGGCGGCCTGCGTGAGCTGGTGCAGTCGTACAGAGTCGAACTCGTCGGCGTCGGCGCGGTGTTCGGCGGCGCGTACGGCGGCCCGGCGCAGCGCCTCCAGGGAGCGTGGCGCGGCGCGCGGCACACCGAGGGTCTCGGCCTGCCGGACCGGCACCTCGCGCAGCCCGGTGAGCAGCGCCGCGAGGTCGGCCTCGCCGACGGCGGACACGTCGTGCTCCTGCCCCGAGCCGCCCGGCACCTTCGTGTCCAGCGTGTAGGTCAGCCCGGCCGCCCACTCGCCGTGCGCCACGCTGGCCGGCACCGCCACCGGGATGTGCGGGCGGACGAGATCGCGCAGGCGCAGTTCGCGGCGCTGGCGCACGGTGGCCTCGCGGTCGGGGGCGAGTCGCAGCACATGGCGGGTGCCGACCCACCAGGTGGCGGGTTCCGCGCCCTGGGTGGCGGGCCGGACGTCGGGGCCGGTGCCTTCCTTGCCCCGCTTGGTCTCCTTGCCGTCCTTGAGGAGGGACAGGACCAGCTTGCGGACGGTGTCCGCGGTGGGTGTCGGTGCCTGGGTCATGGTCGCGCCGTTGCCGTTCGGGAGGCGTGGTGGGGACATGGTGGCGTCACTCCACTATGACCAGCTCGCGGGAGGTGGTGTTCAGGCGCCGCCCGCCGTCCTCGGTGACGGTCACGATGTCCTCGATGCGCACACCGAACCGGCCCGGCAGATAGATGCCGGGTTCGACGGAGAAGCACATGCCGGGCACGAGGGGCCGTTCCTCGCCCTCGATCATGTACGGCGGTTCGTGGGTGGTGACGCCGATGCCGTGTCCGGTGCGGTGGATGAAGTACTCGCCGTAGCCCGCGTCGGCGATGACAGCGCGGGCGGCCCGGTCGACGTCCTGACAGGCGGCGCCCGGTCGTACGGCGCGGAAGCCGGCCTCCTGGGCCGCGCGCACGATGTCGTGCACCCGGCGTTCCTCGTCGGTGGGTTCGCCGACATGGACGGTGCGGGAGGTGTCGGAGCCGTAGCCGTCCCGCAGGCCGCCGAAGTCGAGGACGATCATGTCGCCGCGTTCGATGACGCGGTCTCCCGCCTCGTGGTGCGGATCGGCGCCGTTCGGGCCGGAGGCGACGATGGTGAAGTCGACCTGTTCGTGTCCGTGCCGGCGCAGGTACCGGTCGAGGTCCGCGGCCACCTCGGATTCCCGGCGGCCGGCGAACGGAACGTTCCGGATCTCCTCGAACGTCGCGTCGGCGGCGGCTCCCGCTGCCGCCATGAGCTCCAGTTCGGCCGCGTCCTTGACGGCGCGCAGCATCGGCAGGGCCTCGGTGAGCGAGGCGTAGGAGCTGGCGGGCATGACCTGCCGCAGCGCCAGCAGGTGCAGGGCCCAGGCGTTGTCACTGATGCCGAACCGGCCCGAGGCGTCGAGCAGTGCGGCGGTGGCGGCGTAGGGGTCCTTGCCGTCGGTCCAGTCGCGCAGGGTCAGGGTGGGCGCGCCGGCCGCCTTGTGCGCGTCCGGGGCCTCCAGGGCGGGGACGACGAGGACGGGGTCCTGTCCGGTGGCGAGGACCAGCAGGGTGAGCCGTTCGGTCACCGCCGGGGGCGTGTATCCGGTGAGCCAGACCAGGTCCGGTCCGGGGGCCACCAGCAGGCCCGCGAGACCGGCCGCGGCGGCATCGCGTGCGGCGCGCTCCATGCGGGCCCTGTAGTCGTCGGCGGTGAAGGACGCGGCCGTGCTTCCGGTCATCCGGGCCTCCCAGGACGGTCGAAGGGGCTACGGGCAGACATCCTGCCCGGCCGGAGGGGGCGGCGCGAGCCGTCTGCGGACTTCACCTGAGCATCTCCTCTAACGGCAGATGATTGCCCGAGCGTTAGCACTAATGCTTATATTCACTGCATCCATTAGCCGCTCGAACGAGGGGACGTACGACCGTGCTCGTACTCGCACACATCAGCGATCTGCATCTGGACGGGAGCGCGCGGGCGACGGAGCGCGCCGAGCGCGTCCGCGACCGGGTGTGGGAACTGCCGGGTCAGGTCGACGCGCTGCTGGTGACGGGGGACATCGCGGACCACGGCACGGAGCCCGAGTACGAGGAGGCGGCCCGTCTGCTGGGGCTGCGCGGCGGCGACGCCCCGTTCCCCGTGCTGACCTGCCCGGGCAACCACGACAGCCGCGCGCCCTATCGCAAGGCACTCCTGGGCCTGCCCGGGGCCGAGGGGCCGGTCAACAGCGTGCAGGTCTTCGACGACGGCGCCGTGCTGATGTGCGACTCCAGCGTCCCGGGGAGCGACGACGGGGAGCTGGACGAGGAGACGTACGACTGGATCGAGGAGACCCTCGACGAACTCGACGGTGGCCTTCCGGCCCTGCTCGCCTTCCACCACCCGCCGGTGACGCTGCACCACCCCCTGCCCGACTCCTGCCGGCTGCGTCACGCCGAGCGGCTGGCCGGCCTGCTGGCACGCCGGCCCGAGATCGCCGGCCTGATCACCGGCCACGCCCACACCCCCGCCGCCACCTCGTTCGCGGGGCGGCCGGTGATCGCCGGCCCCGGTGTGACATGGACGCTGCGGCTGCCCTGGGAGGGCGATCAGGTCGCGGACCGTCACGCGCCGCCCGGACTCGCCTTCCACGTCCTGGACGGCACGGGGCGGCTCACCAGCCACTTCCGGGTGGTCACGTGACGACGGCCGGTACGACCGTCAGCTGCTCGTAGCCACCGCTGCGGTGCCGCACCGTCAGCCTGACCTCGAAGCCGGGCCGGGCGCGGGCGACAGCCCGGGCCAGGTCGGCGGCGGTGTCGACGCGGGTCGCCCCGAAGACGAGGAGCAGGTCGCCGCGCTCCAGACCCGCCGCGTGCCCCGGGCCGGGAACATGGATCCCGACGACCAGGGCTCCCGGCTTCCCGGCGTCCATGACCTGCACACCGAGGGTCACGTCGGCGGGCACGGACACGGCGGCGGACGGCGAGGGGCCGGAGTTCGACGCCTTGCGCCACCCTCGCGGGTCGAGGACTCCGCCCGTGCCCGCCACCGTGGCACCCACGGCCCCGAGGCCGATCCCGGAGAGAACGAGGAGCGCGCCCAGGAAAGCGGCGAACAGCACCTTGACGAGCCGCCGGCCGCACCGCCGGGCGGCGCGCGGGCGCGGCCGGGCCGGACCGGCCTCGGTGGCCGGCCCCGTCGCGCCGGGTTCCTGACCGGGCATCGGCTTGGGTCGCAGCGCGGTCTGTTCCATGGCTCGCCTCCGGATGGTGCCGATCGCCTCCGGCGGACGCGGGACGATCACGGCTGGTGCTCTACCCGGCACCCCGGCACGCGACGAGCCACGAACGAGTGAGACTGACCGGCGCCGATGAGGGCCATACGCCCCGTCGAGGAGGCCGGAATCAAGGCACGGCTCGCACCGCACCCGACGTGCCGGGCGCGGTGCGAGCCGGGATCCGTCAGCCCGTGTAGCCCTCCCCGTGGCCGCCGTGGGACGGGCCGTGGTCGAACTTCAGCACCGGAGCGGGCATCACGACGAAGGGCCGCATCATGCACATGTCCTCGTGCTCCAGCAGAGGGCAGTGGTACATGAACCGGCCGTGCGCGCCGTCGAACTTCCCCATGACGCGCAGCAGCTGGTTGCCGGGCACCCGGAAGACGTCCTTCCAGCCGCGCTCGTTGGGCGCGAGCGGGATGCGTGTGCCCGCGTCGTACCGGATGGGCGTCCGCGTGCCGCCCACCTCCGGGTCGAAGCCCGAGACGTCGTAGGCATCGCGGCCGAGGAGCTGGAAGTCGGCCAGGTGGATGTGCATGGGGTGCACGATGGGCGCGAGGTTGAGGAAGCTCCACTGCTCGTGGCTGCCCTCGGCGATGGTGTAGCCGAGGGCGTCGTCGAACGTCCGTGCCGTGCGCCGGTAGGTCCTGGTCCCGCCGTCCGGGCCGGTGACAGAAACCCCCGTGTGGTGCGTTGTCTGTTCACCTCACACAGGAAGACCCCCGGCACGCCGCCGGGGGTTCCGTGATGCCCCGTTCCGAATCGATCCGGCCTGAAAACGCCGGCTCAGCCGAGAGCGTGCACGGGCACGGCGGGGGCCCGGTCCGGGAGGAAGCCGTGGGCGCGCCGGGCCAGCCAGGGGGCCTTGTAGCGGTCCACCTCGCGGTGCCAGTGCAAGATGCCCGCCAGCCAGTTCCGCAGATCCGTCACGTACTGCCCCATGACGGCCCGCGCCTCGTCCGAGAGCTGGAAGTCGTCGTACAGGACGGGCAGTTCGTGCTCGACCACGTGCTCGAACTGCCGCATGCGCTGGCTCATCAGGTCGTGCACGATGCCGAGCGCGGCCGGGTAGTCGCAGCCGAAGAAGGACTGCACGACGAGGATCGCGTTGTGGATCTCGCCCTCGTACTCGATCTCTTTCTGGTACGAGAACACGTCGTTGATCAGGCACGCGAAGTCGATCGCGGCGTTCTCCAGGGAGCGGACCGGCCCGCTGCGGTAGACCTCGGGCGGGACGGCCGGGCCGTGCCCCATCCGGCACATGCTGAGGGTGAGGTCGGAGCCGAAGGTCGCGCGGCGCATCTCCAGATAGTCGACCGGGTCGGGGACTCGGTTCTGCAGCTGGTTGGACAGCTCCCACACCCAGCTCTCGGTCATGACGTTCACCGCGTCCTTCAGGGTGCGCCGCGCCTCGGGCGTCATGTCCGCGGTGGTGCGCAGCCACAGGTCGACCAAGCCGCGCTCCATGGCGTTGACCGGGACCGGCGGCGTCTCGCCGCCGACCGGCATGCAGTCGGACAGGCGGGCCGTGGTCAGCCGGGCGGCGGCCAGGTCACGCCGGTGGCCGTAGACCAGGGGGTAGTAGTCGTCGCCGTAGGTGCCCCAGGCGAGCCACTGCGCGCTGAGGTCGAGGGCCTCGGGTGTGGCGTCGGGGTCGAGGCCCGCCGAACAGAGCGCGAGGTCGTAGGCCCTGAGTTTGTCCTCGTCCCAGACGCCCTCGGCGAGGATGCCCATGCGGTCCACCCAGTGGCGCAGGTTCCCTCGGGCGTCGTCGAGGTGCGGGCTGAGTTCCAGCGGGAACGGCATACGGATGTCGGGGATCCGGGACGGCCCGACCTTCTGGTACGGCACGTGCGTGTAGGAGCGCAGCCGCTCGACGCCGGCCGAGGCGAGCAGGGTCCGGACGTCTGCGGCGGAGGTGCCGATGCCGGAGCATCCCGGCCACGGGCTGCCGCCGCGCACCGCGTTCTCGTTCATGTAGCGGCTGGAGCGCAGATGCCACTCATGGCCGCCGGACTGCCAGTCCTGCAGCCCCTTCGTGTACGCCGCGACGGCCGCCACGTCGTTGGGGGTGAGGCCCTTGTCCAGGGCCACGGCGGGCACTTCGGTGAACGCCGTGTGCTCGAACTGGTGGAGGCGGGAGGTGAGGACGTCGTTGACGGTGTCGGCGGCCTCCTGGGTGGTGCAGCCGAAGAAGGTCTCCAGGACGAGCACGCCGTTGCTGAGCTCGCCCTCGTCCTCGACCTCCCGCTGGTACGAGAACAGGTCGTTGCGCAGGTGCACGGCGTCGGAGAACGTCTCCATCAGCACCCGCAGCGGCCTCGACCCGGCGACGGCGGCGGGCACTTCAGCGGTCGCGTACTCCACGAGCCCAGCCGACCAGGGAGCGCCGCCCACCTTGCGGCGCATCTCGATGTACTCGACGGGGTTGGAGATCCGCCCCTCGTTGATGTTGGACAGCTCCCACATGGACTCGTTCAGCAGGTGCTCGGTGGCCACGGCGAAGCGGCGGCGCCAGTCCTGCGACATCTTCGGCACGGTGCGCGCCCACAGGTCGGCGAGGCCCGCCTCGACGGGATTCTCCGGTTCCGGTACGGGAGTCGAGAGGTCCAGCGGCATGAACAGCGGCAGCCGGTCCAGATGGGCCTTGCCGGCGAGGCGGTCCTGGCTGCGCTTGTACATCTCGAGGAAGTGGTCGTCGAAGAAGAAGACCCACACGTACCAGTCGGTGATGAGGGAGAGGGCCGGGCCGTCGCAGTCGGGGTGGGTGTAGGCGCAGAGCAGGCCGTAGTCGTGCGCGTCGAGGTCGGTCTGCTCCCAGACGCCGGATCCCTCCAGCATGCCCATCTCGCGCGCCCACTCCGTCGAGTGGGCGCGGGCCTCTTCGAGGTGAGGGTTCAGCCGCGCGGGGTGCGGCATGTAGAAGTGCGGGAGTTCGAACGGCTGCGTCATGGCCGGGCCCTACCCGGCGCCCCGCAGCGGCATCCGCGGGGCGGGACATGATCACACCATCGCGTGAATCGAATGTGAACCCAGGCGGTTCGAAGACCTCTTGATCTATTTTGAGGCGTCCTGACCTAGGGCCTCCCTCACCTGGATCAGCGCGTGTGTGCCGCCGGTGCGCCAGCGCTGTTCCTCCGCCGCGACCAGTTCGGCCTCCGTACGGCTGTCGAGGCCGGTGATCACGTCGGACTTCAGGGTGCGCAGGGCGGCGACCGGGCCGGGGAAGTACGCCGTGACGTCCGTGAAGGGAGTCGTCGGGGACCAGAGCCGGTCGCCCACCAGACGGCGGTAGTTGAGGTCGCCCTTGACGATGGTGAGGGTGGCCGAGGCGAATTCGGCGCGCAGGTCGGCGGGCATCTCCGCGTACGGCAGCGGGGCGCTGGAGAAGGGATGGGCGCGCAGGACGAGGCGGCCGTCGGCCAGGGCCGACCACAGGTGCCGTCCGTAATCGGCGGCAGCTCCCCCGGCACCGGTCAGACGGCGCAGCGCGTCGACGACGTCGGCGGTGGTGGCGTCGGAGACGTAGTAGGGGTACGGCTTGACGTGCAGGACGGCCCGTCCGATGCGACCGTGGGCCAAGAGGTGGGCGATGAGCAGCAGGTCGGGCACGAGTTCGCGGCCCGCGTTGTCGGCGACCAGGCACAGGGTGCCGGTGCCGGTGCCGGTGCCGCCGAGCAGGGACCAGAGCCTGTCGCTGTCGTCGGCCACCAGACCGGGGGCGGCGTCGGCGTCCCGTGCGCCCTCGGCGGAGAGGCGGAAGCCGAGGTCGGCCCGGTTGCCCCACAGGGAGCCGTGCAGCAGGGCCTGTGCCTGTTCGGCGGCGGGCCGGTTCGCGAGGTCGTCGAGGGCGGCCAGTTCCTCGTCGGTCTCGGCGGAGTCGAGTTCGGCCAGTTTGAAGGGGCGGAAGGGGTCGATGCCCTGCCAGGGTCCCGGGCCGAACCAGCCGACGGCCTGGAGCAGCCGGCGGTAGAACCAGCTCTCGGACCACAGCCACGGCACGTCGAACCAGGAGCGGCCGGTGTACTCGCCGAGTCCCCAGGCCTCCCAGAGGTCCCGGTCGTGCGCGTCGGCGGGGAGCGGTTCGATCTCGCCCTTGGTGCAGTTGGCCAGCAGCTCGTCGAGCGCGCGGTGCTGCCCCGGTTCGTAGGGGAAGGCCTCGCGGACCTGCCGGATGATCGCGGGGTGCCGCTCGGCCAGCACGCTGTGGGGGAACGAGCCCGGCTGGTTGCCGAGGAGCACGGGCGGGGTGGGGGTGTCGGGCATGCGGCTCACCGTAGCGCGCGGGTCTCTCGTACCGGCCGGCCCCCGTCGCAGCCGAGCCCACCCGGTCAGACCGGGGCTATCTCCCGCTCCAGGCGGGCCGCCAGACTCAGATAGCGGGCGCGGCGAGTCACCGGGACCAGGCCGCGGATGAGTATGTTCCACATCTCGGCCGTCCTGCGGGGCTGGCGCGCGACGGGCTCGCGGGAGCGGCCCACGACCCGGGTGCCGACGAAGAAACAGACCAGGGAGTGGGCCACGACATCGACATCGACGTCCGGGTGGACGTCGGAGTCCTTGACCGCGCCGACGAGCCGGTTGGTGACGATGTCCAGCCATTCCGTGAAGGGGTGGCTCAGCGGCGGCCGCGGTTCGATGCCGCCGGTGGCGAGCCGCAGGCCGGCCCGCAGGACCGGGTCCTCGACGGACATGCGGGTGATGCCGAACGTGAGGCGCATCAGCGCCTCCAGTGAGGTGTGGCCGCGGTTGTCGGTCTCCGTCGCCAGCCTGCGGGCGGTGTGCGACTGGAGTTCGAGGATCGCGTGGGCGAGATCCTCCTTCGCCGCGAAGTGGAAGTACAGGGCACCCTTGGTGACCTGAGCGTGCTCCACGATGTCGCTGAGACTGGTCGATTCGTAGCCGCGACGGTCGAACAGGTCAGCGGCGGCCGTGATGATCGTCGAGCGGGTCTGCTCGGCTCGCAACTGCCTCGCCATCGGCTGGACTCTCCCGGGACAGAAATGTACGGGTCATGCCGTTTGTTTTTACCCGCCGTACACGATAACTCACCCTCAGAGGACGCTCATCACACCAGTGTGCCGGAGTGCGGGTGCACATCCGGCAAAACAATCGCACCTGGTGAAAGAAAACAGCGCGTTCGGTATCTGACTGTGGGGGTTGTGCGGGCAGACGTAAAGGCGGGCCGGCCGGTGCCCCATCCGCACCGGCCGGCCCGCCCACTGGTGAGCGCGAATCAGAAGGTCAGCTTCCAGCTGTTGAGCGTGCCCGTGTCCTGCGCCGAGGTGTCCTGGACGCGCAGCTTCCAGGTGCCGTTGGCGGTCTCGCTCGACGCGTTCACCGTGTAGGTGGTGTTCACGTTGTCGGCGGAGTCCGACGCGGCGGACTTCAGACGGTACGTCGAACCGTCCGGCGCGACGAGGTCGATGACGAGGTCGCCGCGGTAGGTGTGGGTGATGTCGACGCCGACCTGGAGGGCCGAGGGAGCGTTGCCGCTGCGGCCGGTGACGCTGATCGGCGACTCGATCGCCGCGCCGTTGTCCGGGACGGCGACCGCGGTGGCGCTGGAGAAGGTCGTGCCGGTGGGCGTACCGCCCTTGACGGCCTGGACCGTCTTGGCGGCGTCCGCGAGGCCGGCGCCGCAGCCGCCCGAGCAGGTGCCGGGCAGGGCGCGGGCGTTGGCCTTGATGGCCGACTCGATCTGGGCCGGGGTGAGGGCGGAGTTCGCCGACTTCAGCAGCGCGGCGAGGCCCGCGACGTGCGGGGTGGCCATGCTGGTGCCCTGGTAGTAGGCGTAGTTCTCGCTCGACGGCGCCTTGGTGCCGGAGTTCAGCGTGGACAGGATGCCGTTGGCGGAGGAGGTGCGGGTCTCGCCGCCGGGGGCGGAGATGTCCACGAGAGAGCCGAAGTTGGAGTACGAGGCACGGCTGCCCGCGCGGTTGGTCGCGGCGACGGAGATGACGTTGTTGCAGTTCGCCGGAGAGGAGTTGGAGACGTTCTGGTTCTCGTTGCCGGCCGCGACGACGACCGAGGTGCCGCGGTTCACGGCGCCGGTGATGGCGCTCTGGGTGGCGGTGGAGCAGGCGCCGCCCCGCCGAGGCTCATGTTGATGACCTTGGCGACGTTGGTGTTGGCGGGGACGCCGGAGACCGTACCGCCGGAGGCCCAGGTGATGGCGTCGATGATGTCGGAGTCGTAGCCTCCGCACTTGCCGAGGACGCGGACCGGGGAGATCTTCGCGCCGTGGGCGATGCCGGCGATGCCCTTGCCGTTGTTGGTCGCGGCGGCGATGGTGCCGGCCACGTGGGTGCCGTGCCAGGAGGAGCTGGAGGCCGGGATGCCCTGGCCGCACTCGTTGGCGTTGTACCAGTCGCCCGGGTCGGCCGGGTTGCTGTCACGGCCGTTGCCGTCGACGGAGACCGCGGTGTCGGAGATGAAGTCGTAGCCGCCGACGATGTTCGCGGCCAGGTCGGAGTGGGCGACGTAGCCGGTGTCGATGACGGCGACGGTGACGCCGCTGCCGGTGGTGGTGTCCCAGGCGGCCGGGACGTTCATGCCGGCGGCGGACTCGAACAGGTCCCACTGCTTGCTGTAGTCGCTGTCGTTCGGGGTGACGGCCGTGGGCTTGTTCAGACGGTCCGGAACGACATAGGCGACCTGCGGGTCGGCCTCGTACTGGGCGACGACGTCGGCGACGGACGTCCGGGTGGTGTCGGTGCCCAGCTCGACGAGGGCCGCACCGGTGCCGAGGCGGCGCTGGAAGTCGACGTCCTCGCCCGTCTTCTCGGCCTTGGTCTCGGCGTCGGCGGCGGCGGCCTTGTTCGACTTGGCCTCGGCGGCGCCCGACTTGTAGCCGACGATGAGGCGCTCGGCCGGGGCGCCGGGGGCGGCCTCGGTCTGAGCGGTGGGGACGGCGGCGGGGCGCGGGGCGGACTCCTCGGCGACGGCGACCGAGGCCGGGGCGGCGGTCAGCAGGGCGGCGGAGACGACGGCGACGGATATCAGCTTCCGTCTGAGCTCTGGGGAGGTACGCACGGTCGTTGCCTTTCGTGGCCTGACTCCGGGCTGGGCGGAGCGGCGGTGGAGTCGCTTCGTCGTCGAAGCGGAGGGGGGTGGTTCGAAAAGCGACGCGATGGCCGGCCAGGCGCGAGAAGACGAGCGGACCCGTTCGGGGTTACCTGTAGGTCAGCTGTGCTCGGTGTGGTCGAACGATAGGCAAAGGGAAGGTCATCGGGATACAGGGGAAACCCTCGATCCGGCCGGGAACCCACCCTCTATGGCAGGCAGTTGGGCGCTAATGACCCCTTTTCGAACGCACCGTGCGCGGTGAACGCGCCGGGGCGGTTTCCCGTACTGCACTACCGACGCTGCCGCCCCGGCCGAGGAGACGCAGAGGGATGCCTCGTACGACCACACACCGCACCGCGCTCGCGGCCGTCCTCGTGACCCCGCTGCTGTTTCCGCTGTGGGCCGCCGGTCCGGCGGGGGCGCACGGCGCGCCGACGGATCCGGTGAGCCGGGTGGTGGCCTGCTCCCCCGAGGGCGGCGAGCGCGCCGGCTCGGCGGCGTGCCGCGCGGCCGTCGCGGCGAACGGTGCGCCCTTCACGGCGTGGGACAACCTGCGGCTCGCCAACGTGAACGGCCGTGACCGGCAGGTGGTCCCCGACGGGAAGCTGTGCAGCGGGGGGCTGCCCGCCTACCGGGGCCTGGACCTCGCCCGCGCCGACTGGCCGTCGACCCGGGTGACTCCCGGAGCGACCCTGACCATGCGGTACGTCTCGACGATCCCGCACACCGGCACGTTCCGGATGTACCTGACGGAGCCCGGATATGACCCGGCCGGGCCGCTGTCCTGGTCCGACCTGCCCGAGAAACCGTTCGCGGAGGTGGCGGACCCGGCCCTGACGGACGGCGCCTACCGCTTGGAGGCGACCCTGCCGTCGGACCGGACCGGGCGGCACGTGCTGTACACGGTGTGGCAGAACAGCAGCACGCCGGACACCTATTACTCGTGCTCGGACGTGGTGTTCCCGGAGAAGGAGGCGGCGGCTCCACAGAAGGAGTCAGCGTCTCCGGAGGAGAAGGAGCAGCAGGAGCAGCAGGAGGAACAGAAGGAGAGCGGGAAGGCGGAGGAGGAGAAGGAGCAGGAGCCGGGAGGGAACCCCGCCGCCCCGCAGCCGCAGCAGCAGGGCGAACACACGCCGGTCGCCGCCACCTCCGGCCCCGGCTCGGGCCCCTCCACGCCCATGCTGGCGGGCGGCGCCGCGGCGGTGCTGTTGCTCACCGGCGGCGCCGCCCTGGTGGTACGACTACGGCGACGCTGAACCAACCGTGCTGGAAGCTCAGTTGACGTTGATCGCCACGCCGCCCTTCGTCACCGGGGCGTACTTGGCGGTGAAGAAGGCGTTGCTGAAGCAGAGCGACGAACCGGAAACCTTCGTGAACTGCTGGTTGGTGAAGGAGATGCTGTGGTCGGTGTTGCTCGCCGTGCCGGTCAGGCTCGGTGCCTGGTAGACGCAGGTGATGCTGCCCAGCAGGGTGCGCAGCTTGACCGTGGACTGGATGGCGGAGCTCGCGCCCGGGGTCACGGAGACGGTGCCGTCGGAGGACACGCTGGCGGTGTAGGGCAGGTTGTCGACGGTGATGCCGCTGACGCCGAGCGAACCGACGACGTTGGTGGTACAGCCACTGGTGTCGAAGGTGTGCGAGGCCAGGGACTCGGTGGCGGTGCCCGGGGCGGCCGGATTGGCGGTGACCTTGGCGGAGAACGCCGACGAGGTGCACGAGATGCCGCTGGTGCCGGTCGCGCTGGAGTAGAAGGTGGCGGCGGTGCCGCTCGCCAGGGAGGCGTCGAGGACGTCGCCGACCGCGACGGCCGCGCCGTCGGTCGTGGTCAGGACCGGGGTGTCGGCCGCGGAGGCGGGGGCGGCGAGGCCGAGGGCGGCGACTGCGGCGGTGAGGGTGAGCAGGGTGCGCGTACGCATGCGGGTGTACCTCTTTCAGAAGCGGGGGTGAGGGGGGACGCACGTCGGGCGTCCGCCGTCGCCGGCCCGTCACGCCTTCTCCGTACGTGACGGACCGGCAACGGCAGTCCGGTCACCGGCCGGAGGCACGCACGGGGACGCGGCTCCTGCCGGACCGGGCGGGGGGTGGCTGGTGGCGCGGCTCCAGGGAAAGCGGCCGTGCCGTGGAGGGGTGGACTCGGGCGATGGAAAGCCCGTGCGAACGCACCGGGCGGCAGGATGCCCGTCCGGGACGCCCGTTCTGGAGGGGCGGTCCGGGGCGCGCGGACGGTGCCGCGCGGCGGATCCGGCGCCACGGATCCGATGAGACGAGGAGAGTTGTAGACCTACCGGTCAGTCAACGTCAAGGCTTCGCAGGCCAGTTGTGCGCCGGCTGAGAGTTTCCGAACGCGGTTGACTCACATGCGGCGCACATTCAACACTCTTTGTTCACACTTCCCTTGACCCTTCATGTAACCCCCGGTAACTTCCGAGTCGGCTACTGCGTCGTAACGAGAAAGCCTCTGCAGCCGACGGGAGTTGCGAGGAGACGTACGTACGCGGTCGGTGTCCGCGCCAGGGCAACGTGCCACCGAAGTCCGATCCGCACCGACACGCACCTGGAGCAGACATGACCTCCTCCGCCGAGCACACTCCCGAAAGACCGGACGGCCCCGCAGCCGCGGACGCCGCCGGCGCCCCCGCGCGCCCCGGGCGGGTCCGGGCACGCCGGGCCGCGGTGATGGCGGTGCCGGCCACCCTGGTCGCCGCGAGCCTCGCGGTCCTCACCGCCGAGGGGGCGCTGGGCGTGCAGTTCGCCATCTCCGGCATGCCCTTCACGGTCACCGCCACCGAGCTGAAGGGCAACGGCTTCGCCCAGTTCGGCGGTCTGGACGAGATGGCCGAGGGCAGCCCCAACGCGGGTGAGACCGGCGGCCAGGTCCTGGTCGTCACCTCCGTGATCAAGGACGCGACGCTCACCAAGCTGTGCCAGAGCGTGGACCTGGGCGGCACGAACCTGATCATCAAGGCGGGTGAAGGTGCGAAGAAGGTCCGGGCCACCGACCTGACCACCGACTCCACCCAGCTCTCGGGCGACGCCTCCTTCAAGAACATCGAGATCGGCAACGACGCCAGCAAGCTCAACAAGGCCGGGAAACTGGGCCGCGGGCCGATCGGCGTGTTCAGTCAGCAGTCCGACACCGTACGCATCAAGAACCTGCGGCAGACCAACTACGCCACGACGGCCGGTGTGTTCAAGCTGCCCGGGCTGAAGCTGGGCTTCGGCGAGTCGGGCTGCTGATGTCCGGCGGCTCACGAGGGAACGTCCGGTCCGCCTTCCGCCGGTGGCGGGCGGGCCGTCCCTTCTGGGGCGGGCTGCTGCTCACCCTGGGCGGGGCGGAGGTCCTGCTCACCCTGAAGGCGTCGCTGGACGTCGTCCTGCACGTCGGCATGCAGGGTCTGGCCGGCTATCTGCTTCCGGCCGTGATGCTGCTGTGCGGTGTGCTGATCCTCTTCAACCCCTCCCAGCGCCTGTTCTACTCGGTCATCGGGGTACTGGTCTCCCTGGGGGCCTGGATGACCTCGAACCTGGGCGGCTTCTTCGTGGGCATGCTCCTGGGCATCGTCGGCAGCTGCCTCACCTTCGGCTGGCTTCCGGACCAGGAGCCGCGCGTCAGCCGGCGGCAGCGCAGGAAGGCCGCCAAGGCCGCGCGGACGGAGGCGCCGCCCCTGGAGCGGGAGGCCGGACAGACCGTCTGAATCAGGCCCCGTGACTCTCTTCAGGCCAGTGATCCCGCACCCCCTGGCATCGCCCGGCCGCGGCCACTTGGCTGGACAGGCCACGCACCCGCCCACCAGGCGGTGCGCGGCCTACGAACAGCCGTCAGCCCAGGGAGAGTCCGATGGATCAGTCCCACCCGATTGTGATCGACCCGTCCGGCCGCGACATCCACGGCGAGGCGACCCGGATCCGCGAGCTCGGACCCGTCACCCCCGTCGAGCTCCCCCACGGTGTCCCGGCCTGGGCGGTCAGCAGCACCCCGCTGCTGAAGCGGCTGCTCACCGACCCGCGGGTGTCCAAGGACCCACGCCGGCACTGGCAGCGCTGGGCCGACGGCCAGGTCTCACCGGACTGGCCGCTGTACACCTGGGTCGCGGTACAGAACATGTTCACCGCCTACGGCACCGAGCACAAACGGCTGCGCACCCTTGTCTCCAAGGCGTTCACCGGCCGCCGCACCAACGCGCTGCGGCCGCGGATCGAGGAGATCACCGCGGCGCTGCTCGACCGGGTCGCCAAGGCCGGGACCGGCGGCGGCGCGGACGGCCACGCGGTCGATCTGCGGGAGGAGTTCTGCTACCCGCTGCCCATCCAGGTCATCGGCGAACTGCTCGGCCTGCCCGAGGAGCTGGGGGACGAACTGCGGGTCGTGGTGGACGGCGTCTTCCACACCTCGGCCGACGCGGCCGAGGTCGCCGACATCTACGCCCGGTTCTACGCCGTCCTCGGTGAACTCGTCGCCGTGAAACGCGCGGCGCCCGGCGACGACCTCACCTCCGCGCTGATCGCGGCCCACGAGGAGGAGAGCGGCACCCGGCTCAGCGAGCAGGAACTGCTCGACACACTGATGCTGATGATCAGCGCCGGTCACGAGACGACGGTCAACCTGCTCGACAACGCCGTCCACGCGCTGCTCACCCACCCCGACCAGCTCGCGCACGTCCGCGACGGGCGCGCCTCCTGGGACGATGTGATCGAGGAGACCCTGCGGGCCGAGGCACCGGTGGCCAGCCTCCCGCTGCGGTACGCCGTCGAGGATCTGCCGCTCGGTGAACTGGGCGGCCCCGACGGCGCGGTGATCCGCAAGGGCGAGGCGATCCTCGCCGCGTACGCCGCCGCGGGACGCGACCCGGAGCACCACGGCGCGGACGCCGCCGTCTTCGACGTCACCCGCGCCGCGAAGGACCATCTGGCCTTCGGGTACGGCGTCCACCACTGCCTGGGCGCCCCGCTCGGCCGGCTGGAGGCGCGCGTGGCCCTGCCTGCCCTGTTCGAGCGGTTCCCCGGCCTCACCCTCGCCGTACCGGCCGAGGAGCTGCGGCCGGTGGACTCGTTCATCTCGCACGGCCATCGGACGCTGCCGGTCCTGACGGGCTGACGGGTCCCGCGGAGGGCGCCGGATCATCCGGCTCTCCGGCGGCCGGTCCTCCGGCGCCCTCCTCCTTCAGTGCCTTCGCCTCGCTCTTGAGGATCCGCATCGAGCGGCCGAGTGAACGCGCCGTGTCCGGCAGTTTCTTCGAGCCGAACAGGACGATCACGACGATCGCCACGATCAGCAGATGCCAGGGCTCCAGTCCGTTGCGCAGCACGTCATGCCCTCCCTCTCTTCAACAGTTGCTACATTGCGCAACTGTACAACCCCCGGACGAGAGGCAAGCGGACGCCGATGACGGTCAGCAGCATGCGCAGGACAGAGCCACCACGGCACCGGGTCGCGCCCCGGGACCAGAGGCGGCGGCGGGGTCGCCGCCGGGGCCCACGCGTCGCCCTCCTGGTCTGCCTGGCCCTGCTGGTGCTCGCCGCGGGCGGTGCCGGCTGGCTGTATCTGAAGCTGGACGGCAGCATCAGCACCTTCGATTCCGGCGGCCTGTCCGACAACCGCCCCTCGGCCGGCTCGTCGAAGGGCGAGAACATCCTGGTCATCGGCTCCGACACCCGCACCGGCGGCAACAGCGTGCTGGGCGGCGGCGAGAAGGACGACGTGGGCCGCTCCGACACCGCGTTCCTGCTGCATGTCTACGCCGACCACCGGCACGCCCTCGCCGTCTCCATACCGCGCGACACCCTGGTCACCGTCCCGTCCTGCGAACTGCCCGACGGCAACTGGACCAAGGCGCGACCGGACACGATGTTCAACGCCGCGTACTCGGTCGGCCAGACCGCCAAGGGCAACCCCGCCTGCACCCAGAACACGGTCGAACAGCTCACCGGGCTGCGCGTCGACCACACGGTCGTCGTCGACTTCAAGGGCTTCGCACGGCTGACGGAGGTGGTGGGCGGCGTACGGGTGTGCCTGCCGAAGGACGTGTACGAGAACGACCTGAACCCGCACCTCACCGCACCCGGCAAGCTGCTGTTCCACAAGGGCGAGCAGCGCGTATCGGGGCAGCGGGCGCTGGACTACGTGCGGATCCGGCACGGAATAGGCGACGGCAGCGACATCGGCCGGATCAAGCGGCAGCAGGCGTTCGTGGCCAGTCTGCTGAAGGAGGTGAAGAGCAAGGGCCTCACCCCGACGCGGCTGTTGCCGCTGGCCGACGCCGCCACCGAGTCGCTGACCGTCGACCCCGGCCTCGGCTCCGCCGACAAGCTGATCTCCTTCGCCATGTCCCTGAAGGACATCGACCTGCACAACACGAAGTTCGTCACCCTGCCCTGGCGCTATGAGGGTTCCCGGGTGGCGATCGTGCAGCCGGACGCCGAGGCCCTGTGGGCCGCGCTCAAGGCCGACCGCACGATCGACGGCCAGGACGCCGGCCGAAAGCAGACCGGACCGTCTGGTTCCGCCGACCTGGCGGCGCCCCCCTCCGCCTCCTCGACCCCCGGGCCGGTCTCCGGTGACGGCATCGAGGTCGCCCTCTACAACGGCACCGCCGTGCCCGGCCTGGCCGCCCGCGCCGCCGAGGCCCTCACCGCGGACGGCTTCAGCGTCACGGGTACGGCGACGGCGTCCGCCCAGGACCACACGACCACACTGGTCGAGTACGGCCCCGGCCTCGAGGACCGGGCCCGGACCGTCGCGGCTGCCTTCCCCGGCGCCGGGCTGCGGTCGGTGACCGGCAGCGGGATCAGCGTCGTACTGGGGCAGTCCTACGCCGACAGCCCGTCAGCGACCGCGTCCGCCTCACCGGCTCCGGCCTCCGTGCCGTCCGAGGTCGCCGACGGGGCCCGTTCGGCGGACGACAACCCCTGCTCGGACCTCACCTACGGCTGACGCCGCCGGTGCCCGGCCCTGGCCGCCGTCAGGGCCAGGGCGTACAGGCCGAGCACCACGGCGGGCAGCAGGTAGTACGCGGCGGGCAGGGCCGTCATGCCGAGGGCGCCGCCGAGGGGGCTCGGCGGCAGCAGCAGGCCGACGGCGGCGAGACCGGCCGCCGCCAGGCCGACCGGGCCCGGCACCCTGCTCCCCCCGACGCGCCGGCCGGTGCGCAGGAGCAGCATCACCAGGGCCTGTGTGAGCAGGTTCTCGGTGAACCAGGCGGAGTGGAACACGGCCTCGTCGTCCACCGTGTCGGGGCCGTCGAGGGCGAGGGCGAGGACGGCGAAGGTGGCGAGGTCGGCGAGCGCGTTGAGCAGTCCGAAGCCCGTGACGAACCGGAGGAAGGAGCGCGGCCGCAGCACGGCCGGGCCGCGCAACGCGGCCGCACCGGGACGGTCGTGGGCGAAGGCGAGCTGGGCCGCGTCGAAGCACAGGTTCTGCGCGAGCACCTGAGCCGGCAGCATCGGCAAGAAGGGCAGGAGGAGTCCCGCGGCGAGCATGGCGACGACGTTGCCCAGGTTGGAGGAGAGCGTGACGCGCAGGTAGGAGGCGATGTTGCCGCTCGCGTGCCGGCCGGCCGTGATCGCGTGGCCGATCGCCGTGAGGTCCTTCTCGGCGAGGACGACATCGGCGCTCTCCCGGGCCACGCCGACGGCGGAGCGGGGCGCGATACCGACGTCGGCGGCCCGCAGCGCGGCCACGTCGTTCACACCGTCGCCGAGGAAGCCGACGGTGTGCCCGGCGGCGCGCAGGGCGGCGACGAGGCGGGCCTTGTCCTCAGGGGTGCAGCGGGCGACCACGGTCGCCGCGTCCGCGTCCCCGGCGTGTTCCAGCTGTGCGGCGGTCCGTACCCGCCCCGGATCCAGGCCCAGTTCCCGGCAGGCCCGGGCCGCCGTGGCCGGGTGGTCGCCGGTGAGGACCTTGACGGTGACGCCGCGGTCGGCCAGGCCGCGCAGTGCCTCGGCGGCGGTCGGGGTGAGGGCGTCCCGGAAGGTCACCAGGCCCCGGAAGGCCAGGCCCCGGGGGTCGGCCGGGGAGCCCGCCCCGGCAGGCCGGTCGGCGGTGGCGAGCGCCAGCACCCGAAGCCCGGTGTCCGCCTCCAGGGCGGCGAGGGCGAGCAGCCGGTCGCGCTCGCCGGGCTCGGTCGCGCAGCGCTCCAGCACGGCCTCGACGGCACCGGTGACGACGACCGTGTGCCGTCCGAGGGAACCTCGTACCACCGCCGTCGCGATCCGCCGTGCCGGGTCGAACGGCACGGCGTCCACCCCGTCGTACTCCTCGCCCACCGGCCCGGCCGCCTCCAGCAGGGCCTCGTCGAGGGCGTCGGGGGCGGGCAGTTCGGCGAGCTGGAGGGTCCACCAGGCGCCGACGCCGGCCCAGTGCAGCACCTCCGGGTCGTCGCGGCCGGCCGGGTCGAGGGACCGCTGGACCACCGGCCGGTCCTGGGTGAGCGTGCCGGTCTTGTCGACGCACAGCACGTCGACGGCGCCCAGGTCGTGCAGCGCCGGCAGCCGTTTCACGATGACGCCGTGTGTGCGGGCCAGGAGGGCGGCGCCCCGGGCCAGACAGGTGGTGACGATCACCGGCAGCATCTCGGGCGTCAGACCGACGGCGACCGCGACGGCGAAGGGCAGGGTCTCCAGGCCGCGTCCGCGCAACGCCGCGTTGGCCATCAGGACCAGAGGCGGGGTCAGCAGCATGAACCGGATCAGCACCCAGGAGATCCCGTGCACGGACCGGTCGAAGGCCCCGCCCTGCCGGTGCGCGGCGGGCTGCCGGTGAGCGGCGGCGAACCGGGTCCCGGTGCCGGTGGCGACCACGACGGCGGTGGCGGTGCCCGAGGCGACGGTGCTGCCCTGGAAACACAGGAGGGACTCGCCCGCCCCGTCCACGGCACTCTTGCCCACCGGCGCCGACTCCCCGGTGAGGGCCGCCTCGTGCACCGTGAGCCCCCGCGCCCGCAGCAGACGTACGTCCGCCGGGACCAGGTCCCCCGGGCCGAGGCGGATCACATCGCCGGGGACCAGTTCGGCGACCGGGACCTCCCGGGACTCCGGCGGCTCCCCGCCGTCGGCGCGGCGGAGCACCGCGGCCGTGCCTGCGACCAGCTCGCGCAGGGCGGACATGGCCCGGTCGGCCCGGTGCTCCCCGGTCGCGCGCAGCACGCAGCTCACCGCGACCAGGGCGAGGATGACCACCCCGGTGCCCCAGGAGGCGACCGCGACGGACACCAGGCCGAGGCAGAGCAGGACGGCGGTGAAGGGGTCGCGCAGGGCACGCACGGTCCTCAGGGGCCAGGAGGGTATGCGCACGTCCGGCAGCGTGTTCTCGCCGGAGGTGATCAGCCTCGCCGCAGCCTCGGCCTCGGTCAGCCCCCGGGGCCCCGACTCGAGCCGCCTCAGCACCTCAAGGGTGGTGCCCTCGGCGACCTCAGAGGCCATGGAGCCGGCGGCGCGCCGGTGCGGCGCGGTCGGTGAGCCGGCCCACCAGGAGCCGTACGACGTCGACGATGTCGGGGTCGTCGACGTAATACACCTGCCGGCGGCCCTCGCGGCGGGATCGGACGAGGCCGGCCAGCTTCAGCTTGGTGAGGTGCTGGCTGACCGCGGGCAGCGCGCCGCCGACCCGCTCCGCGAGCCCGGTCACGTCGCTCTCGCCCTGGGCCAGCGCCCAGACGATGTGCAGTCGCGCGGGCGAGGCCAGCAGCCCGAACGCCGCGGCCGCCTGGGCGAGCACGTCGGCGGACGGGTCCTCGAAGCCACTGCCGGCTGCCGCCACCGTCATCGCCCTTCTGTCGTGTCCGTCGCGTCGTGTCCGTCTCGTCGTCGCGTCCCGTCGCCCCGCGAGCCGCACCAGTTTAGGCGGCCTGCGGCACCCTCCCCGGAAAGCTGTTTCTTCCCTCGCGGGGCCAGGAGTGATGGAATCGCGCGCAGCGGTCCAACTGTGGCCGATGGCAGGCGAGTTGCGTACAGGGAGACCCGGATGCCGGAGCACCGCATCGACACCGAGAGCGCGCACTCCGCGCGCATCTACGACTACATCCTCGGCGGGGACGACAACTACCCCGCCGACCGGGAGGCGGGCGACGCCATGTGCCGCGAGTGGCCCGCCCTGCCGGTCCACATGCGGGCCAACCGCGACTTCATGCACCGCGCCGTGCGGTATCTCGCCGCCGAGGCGGGGATACGCCAGTTCCTCGACATCGGTACCGGCATCCCGACCTCGCCCAACCTGCACGAGATCGCCCAGGCCGAGGCCCCGGACGCGCGGGTCGTCTACGTCGACAACGACCCGCTCGTCCTCTCCCTCTCCCAGGGACTGCTGTCCGGCACACCCGAGGGCGGGACGGCGTACGTCGAGGCGGACATGCGCGACCCGGCGGCCGTCCTCGGCGCCTCTGGCTTCCGGGAGACCCTCGACCTGTCGCAGCCGGTCGCGCTGACCGTCATCGCGATCGTGCACTTCATGCTGGACGAGCATGACGCCGTCGGCATCGTCCGCAGGCTCCTCGACCCGCTGCCGCCCGGCAGCTGCCTGGCGATGTCCGTCGGCACCGCCGACTTCGCGCCCGACGAGGTCGGCCGGGTGGCCCGGGAGTACGCCGCGCGCGGCATGCCGATGCGGCTGCGGACCCTGCCCGAGGCGGCGGAGTTCTTCGAGGGTCTCGACCTGGTGGAGCCCGGCATCACGCAGGTCCACAAGTGGCGCCCTAACCGCACGGACGGTACGGAAAGCGGCGGTGCCGGGAACAGTGTCACGATCCGGGACGAGGACATCGCGATGTACGGGGCGGTTGCGCGCAAGCCGTAGCCGGGGAAAGGGTCCCTGGCCTGGCCGTTCGGCCCGTCGGACGGATCATCACGATGCGGCAGCGGCAACTCACGGCTTGTGGCCGCTCACTTGACGACCAGTGGTCACACACGGTTGGCTCCGAGCCAGAGAGAGTCATCGGGTCGTGCACGTTCACGGCCCCGCTGTGCTCTCACCCTGCTCTTGCTCGGCCGCACAGCGAGGTCCACCCCCATGAACGCTCCTCCCCCGCAGCCCACCTCCGTGAGACTCTCCCGATCCGTGGCCCTGGCCTTGGCCGCGTGGCTGCTGGTGTCCGGTTGCTCCGTCCTCGGCGCGGCCGAAGACGGGGCGGATTCGGCAACCACGTCCGGCGGCGGGATGAAGGTCGCCCTGGTGACGCACGGCGGCAAGGGCGACGCCTTCTGGGACCTGGTGCGGTCAGGCGCGGAGGCGGCGGCCGCCAAGGACGGCATCGACCTGACGTACGCCGGCGACTCCGACCCGGCCGCGCAGGCCGCGCTGGTGAAGGACGCGGTCCGCGACAAGGTCGACGGCATCGCCGTGACGCTGGCGAAGCCGGCGGCGATGCGCGGCCCGGTCGCCCAGGCCAAGGCGGCCGGCATCCCCGTCGTCGGGCTCAACTCCGGTATCGACGCCTGGCGCCCCGCGGGACTCCTGGAGTATTTCGGCCAGGACGAGTTCGTCGCAGGCCGGGCCGTCGGCGACAAGCTGGACGAGGTCAAGGCCAAGCACGCCCTGTGCGTGGTGCACGAGCGGGGCAACGTGGCGCTGGAGGCCCGCTGCGCCGGCGTGCGGAAGACGTTCCGCGGCGACACCGACAACCTGTACGTGGACGGCGCCGACATGAACGCGGTGACCGACACGATCGCGTCCCGGCTGCGCCAGGACACGAGCATCGACAAGGTCGTCACCCTGGGCGCCCAGTACGGGCTCAGCGCCGTCAAAGCCGTCAGGCAGGCCGGCAGCAGGGCCGAGGTGGCCACCTTCGACCTCAACAAGGACCTGGTCAAGGCGGTCCAGCGCGGCGATGTGCAGTTCGCCGTGGACCAGCAGCCGTATCTGCAGGGCTACCTCGCGGTGGACGCCCTGTGGCTGTACCGCGTCAACGGCAACGTCAGCGGCGGCGGGACGACTCCGGTGCTCACCGGTCCCGCGTTCGTGACCAGGTCGAACGTGTCCGCTGTGGCACGGTTCGCCGCCGCCGGAACCCGGTGACCGGACACTTTCTGTGACGGTGTCGCCAAAGATTCGGTCAGGCCCGGTTCGCACGCCCACTTGTACGGATAACATCCTGCGCATCCCATGTGCCGCGCCCGGCACGCTCCCCCTCCCGCGCCCGTCCCCCGCCCTCCCCGACCGTTCCGCTTCCCCGTTCCTCGCTCCCCGCTGATCGCCCTAGGACGACGATGTCTCGACGGACAGGTGCCCGGCGCCGTCTCGGTTCCATACGCCTCTCCCTGTGGCTGCTGGCCCTGGTGCCCAGCGTCACCCTCGCCGCCATGTGGGGTGTGACGACGATCCAGATGTTCTCGGAGGGCCTGCGGCTGCGGGACCAGACGGAGCTGAGCCGGTCGACCGGCGCCATGGGCACCGACGCGACGCTCGCGCTGCAGCGGGAGCGCAGCCTGTCGGCCGCCTGGCTGGCCTCCCCGCAGGGCTCCCGCACCGCCCTCGACGCGCAGCGCGAGGAGACCGACAAGGCCGTCGCGAAGCTGGTCGGGCAGGCGGACGCGATCGAGAAGGCGCCCTCCCGCATCTCCGACCGGCTGTACTCGGTACTGGGCTCGGTGGGGAGCCTCGAGTACTACCGGGACCAGGTGGACGACCCCACCGACATCACCCCCCAGCAGGCGCTGGACCAGTACTCCTCGATCATCGACGACCAGATCCACGCCTTCCAGGAGCTCTCCCAGGTCGACGACGGCGACCTCACCTCGCAGGCCGGTCCGCTGGTCGCGCTGGAGCACGCGGCGGAGCTGGTCTCCAGGGAGGACGCGCAGCTGACCCTGGCCTGGCCGTCGGGGCATCTGGACGACAAGGCGTGGGTGCAGTACGCGGAACTCGTGAACACCCGGCGCTGGCTGGTCCAGGACCAGGTCGTGCCCCAGCTGACCGGCGAGGCCAAGGCACGGACCGAGCGGATCCTGGCGAGCCCTGAGTGGCGGACGCTGGAGTCGATCGAGGACCAGGTGCTGGCGGCCCGGAACTCCAGCGCCGACGCGGACCGCATCGCCCTGCCGGACGCGCGGCAGCGGTGGAACTCCGCCATGGACAAGCTGTCGGCGCACTACGCGAGTCTCATCGAGCAGCAGACGACGGGGCTGCTGGAACGCAGCGCCGAAAAGGCGGACGGGACGCTGATCAAGGCGGCGTCCCTGAGCGCCGGCGGGCTGCTCGCGCTGCTGTTGTGCGTCGGCATGTCCTGGCGGATCACCCGCTCGCTGTCGCGGCGGCTGCGCGGTCTGCGCCTGGCCACCCTGAGCCTCGCGAAGGAGCGGCTGCCGGACGTGGTGGCGCGGCTGGAGCGGGGCGAGACGGTCGACCCGGAGTCGGCGACGACCCCGCTGGACTACGGGCACGACGAACTCGGCCAGGTGGCCCAGGCGTTCAACACCGCCCAGCGCACGGCCGTGCACACCGCGGTCGAACTCGCCGACACCCGGCGCGGTTTCCAGAAGGTCATCCTGGGCATCGCCCGGCAGAGCCAGAACCTGGTCAACCTCCAGCTGAGCAAGCTCGACGCGCTGGAGCGCGAGCACAGCGACCCCGACATCCTCAAGGGCCTGTACGAACTGGACTCCACGGCCAGCCAGTTGCGCCGCTACGAGGAGAACCTCGTCATCGTCAGCGGCGAACGGCCGGGCCGCAGCTGGGCCGAGCCGGTCGCGCTGATGGACATCCTGCGCAGCGCGGTCGGCGAGGTCGCCGAGTACCAGCGGGTGGAGGTGCACACCGAGGAGGAGGTGTACGTCGCCCCGCCCGCGGTCGCCGACGTCATCCATCTGCTGGCCGAGCTCATCGACAACGCGACCGCGTACTCCCCCGCCCCGAGCCCCGTGACGGTACGGGCCCAGATGGTGGCCAAGGGGCTCGCCGTCGAGGTCGAGGACCGCGGCCTCGGCATGTCGGAGGAGGACTACGCGTCGTTTAACGAACAGCTCGCGGTGCCACCGCAGTTCGACGTGGTCGCCCTCGCCGACGACCTGCGCCTCGGCATGTTCGTGATAGCCCAGCTGGCCCACCGGCACGGCATCGCCGCCACCCTGCGCTCGTCGCCGTACGGCGGGACCACGGCGATCGTGCTGATACCGCACGACATCGTGGTCCGGGAAGTCCCGCCGTCGTCCAACGGCGCCCCCGGCGCCCGGAACGCGAAGTCCCTGAACGGCACGCACACCCTGACGGCCCTCGGCGGCCCCAGGGGCACGGGCGGCGGCGGGGGCCCGGAGGGCGGGCGAGGCTCGGGCGGCGAACACGGCTCGGACGACGGGCAGGACTCGGGAGACGGCCGAAGCTCGGTGGACGCGCAACGCTCGGGCGACGACGGGCAGAACTCGGCGGGTGCAGAGGGCGCCACCGGTACCGGCGGCAGCACCGGCACCGCCGGTTCCGGTCGTGAGCCGCGGCCCCTCGTCGCCGCCCGGACCGCATCCGCCGCTCGCACCCCCCGCGGGGGCGGTCTCGCCCCGCTGCCCCGTCGTGTGCCGCAGACCAGCCTGGTCGAGGAACTGCGTGAGGAGTCCGCGCCCTCGGGCGACGACGGCTCCCTCGACGACTTCACCGCGGAAGCCGCCGCCTCCTCCCTGGCCGGTTTCCAGCGCGGCACGCTCCGGGCCCGTGACGAGGACCCGGCCGCATCACCCCGGCAGGCCGCCGCCGATTCCGTCCCCTCGACTCCGCCCGCCGACCGCTGACGAAGGACTCCGTAATGACACGCCCCATCCCCGCCACGCACACTCAGCTCGACCAGCTGCTGACCGGACTCGTGGAGCGGGTCGCCGATGTGAACCAGGCCGTGGTGCTCTCCGAGGACGGCCTGGTGGTCAGCAGGTCCACCGGGTTCCTGCGCGACGACGCCGAGCGGCTCGCGGCGACCGCGTCCGGTCTGATGAGCCTGAGCAAGGGCGTCAGCATGGACTTCCGGGGCGGTCCGGTGCGCCAGGCGCTCATCGAGATGGCCAACAGTTATCTGATCCTGACCTCCGCCGGCCCCGGCGCCCACCTGGTCGTGCTGACCGGCCCGGGCGCGGACGTCGGTGTGGTGGCGTACCAGATGAACATGCTGGTGAAGAAGATCGGCGAGCACCTCAGCGCGGCACCGCGGGGCATGGCCGGACCCGTCGTCGACCCAGGCGTGTGAGGTGGGCGAAGGCGACTCGGCGGGCCGGCTCGTACGACCGTTCGCGCTGACCGGTGGCCGGACCCGGCCCAGCCGGGCCGACTTCACGCTCATCGCGACGGTGACCGCGGTCGATCCGCCACCGGCCACCGCGGCCCGGTGCCAGCCCGAGCACACCCGGATCCTCCGGCTCTGTGCCGAGCCGGTCGCCGTGGCGGAGCTGGCCGCCCGGCTGGACCTGCCGGTGAGCGTGGTCGTCATCCTGCTCTGCGACCTGCTGGAGGCGGGCCGGATCACTGTCCGCCCGCCGCGCCTCGTCTCCCGTACGACTCCGGACCTGGACCTGCTGCAGAAAGTGAGGGACGGCCTTGGCCGGCTCTGACCCCGTCACTGACGCGTCCTCGGCACCCGACACGGTCAAGATCCTCATCGCCGGGGGCTTCGGCGTGGGCAAGACCACCATGGTCGGGTCGGTCAGCGAGATCGCCCCGCTGCGTACCGAGGAGCCCCTGACCATCGCCGGTCTGGGCATCGACGACCTCGACGGCATCGAGGAGAAGCGGGCCACCACCGTGGCCCTGGACTTCGGCAGAATCACCATCAGCCGGGAGCTGGTGCTGTACCTGTTCGGTACGCCGGGGCAGCAGCGGTTCTGGTTCATGTGGAACGACCTGGCGCTCGGCGCGCTCGGCGCCGTGGTCCTGGTCGACGTCCGCAGACCCGAGTCCAGCTTCGCCGCGATCGACTTCTTCGAACGCCGGAAGATCCCGTTCGTCGTCGGGGTCAACGGCTTCCACGGCAAGCACCCGTATCCGCCCGAGGACATCCGGGACGCGCTCGCGGTGCCGGAGCATGTGAAGGTGCTGCTGTGCGACGCGCGGGACCGGGAGTCGTGCCGGGACGTGCTGATCGCCCTGATCGACCAGCTGATCGCGTCGGCCGTACAGGCCTAGGGAGACATCGCGCGGCCCGGGCGGTGCGCACCGCCCGGGCCGCGCGAGCGGAGCGTCAGGCCAGGTCCTGCGACTTCAGCCAGGCCTTGGCGACGTCCAGCGGGTCCTTCTTCTCGAGCTGGACCTGCGCGTCCAGTTCGAGCAGCGCCTTCGTGTCGAGCTTGGCCGAGACCGCGTCGAGTGCCGCGGCGCCCTCCTTGGACAGCTCGCCCTTGCGGACCAGCGGCTGCACGTTCTGGAAGCCGAAGAGGTTCTCCGGGTCCTTCAGGACGACGAACTTGTCCCGGGCGATGGTCGGGTCGGTGGTGAAGAGGTCCGCGGCCTGCACGGTGTTCTTCTTCAGCGCCGTCTGGGTCAGCGGACCGCCCGCGTCGAGGGACTTGAAGGACTTGAACTCAAGGCCGTACACCGACTTCAGGCCCACCAGGCCCTGGTGGCGGGTCTGGAACTCCGGCGAGCCGCCGAAGTCCAGGTCCTTCGCGACGTCCTTGAGGTCCGCGATGGACGAGTCCGCGGTCAGCTTGTACTTCTTCGCGGTCTGGGCGTTGAGCGTCACGGAGTCCTTGTTCTGCGCGGCCGACGGCTTCAGCAGCTCCAGCTTGGAGTCGAGCTTGCCGTCGATGGCGGTCGTGGTCTCCTCGACCGTCTTCGGCTTGGCCTTGGCGTCGAGGTAGGCCAGCAGGGAGCCGTTGTACTCCGGCAGCACGGTGACGCTGCCGTTCTTCATCAGGCCGTAGGTGGTCTCCCGGCTGCCGATGTTGGGCTTGTAGGTGACCTTGATGCCCTTGGCCTTGAGGGCCTCGCCGTAGATGTCGGCGAGCAGGATGGACTCGGCGAAGTTGTTGGAGCCGACGACGACGGCGCCGCCCTCCGCCCCGCCGCCCTTGAGCGGGTCGTCGGAGGTGCCGCCGGAGGAACAGCCCCCGAGAAGAGCTGCCGCCGCGGCCAGCGCGACCGCTGCCGCGCCGGGGTGCCTCGTTATGGACCGGGTGCTGCTCTTCCGTGTAGTAATCACCCACTGATCCAAGCCAGCGGATATTCGGTCAGTCAAGAGCAGCTTGGTCACCAATTGGCGTCATCTCCTGCGCACACCCGGGGATACCGCGACCCGGGCCGCCGCCCAGAACAGCGCGAGCGTGACCAGCGCGAGGACGGCCACCAGCGTCGCGCCGCCCACCACCTTCTCGTAGTCGCGCTGGTAAAGGCCGTCGACGATGTACCGGCCGAGGCCGCCGAGGCTGACGTACGCGGCGATGGTGGCCGTCGACACGATCTGGATGGCCGCCGAGCGCAAGCCGCTGAGGATCAGCGGCAGGGCGACCGGCAGTTCCACCTGGAAGAGGATCCGGGACTCGTGCATGCCCATGCCGCGGGCTGCGTCCACCGGCGAGGGGTCGACGGAGCGCATCGCCTCGTAGGTGGTGACCAGGATCGGCGGGACGGCGAGGATGACCAGCGGGATCATCACGGGCAGCATCCCGAACCCGAGCAGGGTGGTCATCAGCACCAGCAGACCGAAGCTGGGCAGGGCCCGCCCGGCGGTGGCGACCAGGGACAGGGCGTTGCCGCCGCGCCCGTAGTGACCGGTGACCAGGCCGATCGGCAGTCCGATCGCGGCGGCGAGGAGCAGCGCCTCCAGGGTGTACTGGACATGTTCCCCGAGCCGGGCCGGGATGCCGTCGTACCCCTGCCAGTGGGCACTCTCGCTGAAGAACGAGTTGACGAAGTTCAGTACGTTCACCGGGCGGCGTCCTTAAGTGCGGGCGCCGGCTTGCGGCGGGCCGTCCCGCTCGGCATCCAGGGCGTCAGCAGCACGCGGACGAGGACCAGCAGGGCGTCGACGAGGATCGCCAGGAGCGCCGTGGTGATCACGGAGTTCCAGGTGAGCTCGGGCCGGTTGTAGATCTGCGCGTCGTGGAGCAGGTTGCCGAGCGCGCCCTGGTTGCCGATGAGCATGCCGACACTGACCAGGGAGATGCTCGACACGGTCGCCACCCGCAGGCCCGCGATGATCGCCGGTACCGCGATCGGCAACTGCACCTGGAAGTACCGCCGTACCGGACCGAAGCCCATGGCGGTGGCGGCGGCCAGGGTCTCCGGAGGCACCGAGCGCACCCCGTCGACGATCGCCGGGACGAGCACCACCAGGCTGTACACGGCCAGCGGGATCATCACGGTGAGCTCGGTCTGCCCGGTGTAGTCGATGAGGACCACGAAGAACGCCAGGGACGGGATGGCGTACAGCACCGTCGTCAGGCCGAGGACGGGCGGATACAGCCAGCGGAAGCGCACGCACAGCTGGGCGATCGGCAGCGCGAGGAGCAGTCCGGCCACGACCGGCAGCAGGGCCTCCCTCAGGTGCAGCCCGATCAGCCCGAACCAGCTGTGCTGGAGGTCGCTCGGGATGTCGAAGAAGTCGTGGAGGTAGCCGCTCATCCGGCGACCTTCTCGTCGTCGCGCTCGTCGTCGCGCCGTGCCGCGTGGGCGCTGCGGATCGCCTCGCCGATGGTGTGCTGCTCGACCACTCCGGTCACCCGTCCGCCGTCGTCCACGGCGACGGCCCAGCCGGTCGGGGAGAGCACGGCGCAGTCGAGGGCGGCCCGCAGTGAGTCGGTGCCGGGCACGAACGGCCGCCCGTGGGACAGGAGCCGGTCCGGCTGGATGTCCCCGGCCGTCAGGTCGTCCGGCGCGCTCCAGCCGAGCGGCCTGCCGTCCGCGTCCGTCACCAGCAGCCAGGGGGCGTCGGGGGCGGCGATCTGCTCGGCGGTGGCGTCGGCCCGGATCACCGGGTCGCTCGTCAGCGTGAGGCCCGCGGACGGGAAGAACGACAGGCCCCGGATGCCGCGGTCGGCGCCGAGGAAGTCCTCGACGAAGGCGTCGGCGGGGTTGGAGAGCAGCTCGGCGGGCGGCGCGTACTGGGCGAGGTGACCGCCTTCACGCAGCACGGCGACCATGGTGCCCAGCTTGATCGCCTCGTCGATGTCATGGGTGACGAAGACGATGGTCTTGCCCAACTCCTCCTGGATGCGCAGCAGTTCGTCCTGGAGGACCTTGCGCACCACGGGGTCGACCGCCGAGAACGGCTCGTCCATGAGCAGTACCGGCGGGTCGGCGGCGAGCGCCCGGGCCACGCCGACGCGCTGCTGCTGGCCGCCGGACAGCTGGTAGGGGTACCGCTTGGCGAGCGCGGCGTCGAGGCCCACGCGCTCCATCAGTTCGGCCGCCCGGGCCCGGGCCTTCTGCTTGCCCCAGCCGAGCATGCGCGGCACGGTCGCGATGTTGTCGACGATCGTGCGGTGCTGGAAGAGGCCGGCGTTCTGGATGACGTAGCCCATGGACCGGCGCAGGGTGGTGACGGGCTGCCGCTGGATGTCCTCGCCGTCGAGGAGGATCGTTCCCTCGCTCGGTTCCACCATCCTGTTGATCATCCGCAGGGTGGTCGTCTTGCCGCAGCCCGACGGTCCGACGAGGACGGTGATCGAGCGGTCGGGTATCTCCATGGAGAGCCGGTCGACCGCCACCGTGCCGTCCGGGTACCGCTTGGTGACTGATTCGATCCGTATCAAGGCGCCGGGGCCCTTCGGGTTGGCGGAGACTTTTGGCCATGGTCGTACGCGCTGTCGCCGGACGAGTCTAGACCGCGGTCGTTTCCGGACCCCGGGCGGCCGGGAGCCCCTCCCCCCTCCAGCGGCAGGCGGACGGTGAACACCGTCGCGCCCGGCTCGCTGTCCAGCTCGATGCGGCCGCTGTGGGCCCGGACCAGCGACTGGGCGACCGCGAGGCCGAGGCCGCTGCCGCCGCGGTCGCGGGTGCGGGCCTTGTCGACGCGGTAGAAGCGGTCGAAGACCCGGGCCCGGTCGTCGGGCGGGATGCCCGGACCGGTGTCGGTGACCCGCACCTCGGCCGAGCCGGGCGCGACGCACACCTCCACGGACACCTTCGTCCCGGCGGGGGTGTGCACGGCGGCGTTGGTGAGGAGGTTGTCGACGACCTGCCGGATGCGCAGCGGGTCCATCCGCAGCCGCATCGGCCGCGGACCCGCGAGCACGGTCAGCTCATGGTCGGGGCGGCCCGCGCGGAAGGCGTCCGCGGCCTGGCACACCAACTCGACCAGGTCGGCGTCCTGGAGCCGCAACGGCTCCTCCACCTCCGCCGCGTCCAGCCGGGCGAGCAGCAGCAGGTCGTCCAGCAGGACACCCATCCGGGCGGCCTCGGCGCGCAGCCGGGCCAGGTGCCGGTCGCGTTCCTCGGGGGCGTTGGCGGCGGCGTACTGGAAGAGGTCGGCGTAGCCGCGCACCGACATCAACGGGGTGCGCAGCTCGTGCGAGGCGTCCGCGACGAACCGGCGCAGCCGCTGCTCGGCCTCCGCGCGCACGGCGAGGGAGTCGTCGATGTGCTCCAGCATGGTGTTGAAGGCGGTGCGCAGCTCGTCCACCTCGGGACCGCCGTCCCGGCCGTCGGCGCGCAGCGGCAGCCGGGCCGCCGACTCGGTCAGGTCGTGCGAGGCGATGCCGTGCGCGGTGGACGCCATGTCGCTGAGCGGTTTCAGTCCGCGGCGCAGCGTCCGGCGGCCGAAGACGACCAGCGCGAGCAGCGCGAGGGCGAAGGTGACGACCTGGATGGTGATCAGCTGCCCGACCGTGTCCTCGATGTCCTCCAAGGGCGCGGCGCTGACCAGGACGACCCCGGGCTCGACCTGGCAGGCACGCAGCCGGTAGGAGCCCGCTCCCTTGAGGTGCTCGGTGCGCAGGAGTTCCGTGTGCGCGGTGGTCTGCGCCCGCGCCAGGGAGGTGAAGTCGTCGACGTCCTTCGGCAGGTCGGCAGGGTCCTCGGGCCTGCGGAGCTCGGGCGGGCCGTCCGAGACGTCGTACACGGCGTAGAACCAGCTGTAGTACTTCTTGCCCGAGAGCGTGCCGTAGTCCGCGATGCTCTTGGACTGGGCGATCTGGGCCTGCGCCAGCTGGGTGTCGAGCTGGGCCGAGAGGTAGTCCCGCATGTACGTGGTCAGGGCCGTGCCCACGACGGCGAACACGACCAGCGCCAGGGCGCCGAGGCCCAGGGCCAGCCGGGTGCCCAGGCGCATCCTGCGGTAGGTCCGCCGCACCCTGGCGATCACTCGGAGGCCTGCCGCAGCACGTACCCGAAGCCCCGCACGGTGTGGATCAGGGGGCGCCGCCGTCGTCCGTCTCGTCGAGCTTGCGGCGCAGCCGGCTGACGACCAGCTCGACGACGTTGGAACGGCCGCCGAAGCCGTACTCCCACACGTGGTCGAGGATCTGCGCCTTGGTGAGCACGGTGGGCGACTTGCGCATGAGGTAACGCAGCACCTCGTACTCGGTCGGGGTCAGCGACAGCAGCCGCTCACCGCGCCGCACCTCGCGGGTGTCCTCGTCCATCGTCAGATCGCCGACCTGGAGCACGGACCGCTGGAAGGCGGGCCCCGCGCTGCGCCGCAGCACGGTCCGCAGCCGGGCCATCAGCTCCTCCACGGCGAACGGCTTGACCAGGTAGTCGTCCCCGCCCCGCGTCAGGCCCGCGACCCGGTCGGCGACGCCGTCGCGCGCGGTGAGGAACACCACCGGCACCATCGTCCCGGAGGCACGCAGCCGGTCCAGGACACCGAAGCCGTCCACCCCGGGCAGCATCAGGTCGAGCACCACGATGTCCGGGTGGAACTCGGCGGCCCGCTTCAGCGCGTCCTCGCCGGTGTACGCCGTGACCGCGTCCCAGCCCTCGTAACGGGCGACGGTCGCGACGAGATCGGCGATGGGCGGGTCGTCGTCGACGACGAGGAGGCGTACTTTTTCCACCCGCTCATAGTGCTTCACCTGTCCCGCGCCTCCATAGCCGTCCGCCCCTTCGCGGCCCGATCGATAAACACTTGAAAGTTGAGCGACAGTATTTCGACAGCTCCTTGGCGACAAGCTCGGTGTCCCAGGATCCGATCAAGGAGCTGCCGACCGTGACGACCCTCCAAGAACCTCCCGCGGCGACCCGCGCGGGCGTGCGCCCCAGAGTGGTGGGGCGCACCGGCCTGTACGCGGTGCTGCTCGCCAACGCGGTCGTGGTGGCCGTCTTCTTCGCCCAGGCCGGCTTCGCCTCGAACACGCTCATCGTGCTGGGCCGGCTGACCGGGCTGTACGGTTCGCTGCTCATGGCGTTCCAGCTGCTGCTGGTGGCCCGGCTGCCCTGGTTCGACCGGCGGATCGGCATGGACCGGCTGACGTCCTGGCACCGCTGGACGGGCTTCTCGGTGCTGTGGCTGCTGCTCGCGCACGCGGTGTTCATCGTCTTCGGCTACGCGCAGTCCTCGTCCCTGGACCCCGTGAACCAGCTCGTGGATCTCGCCGAGACCGTCGAGGGCGTGCTGCGCGCGATCACCGCCCTGGCGATCATCATCGTGGTCGGCGTGGTCTCGGCCCGCTCCGCCCGGCGCCGGCTGGCCTATGAGACCTGGCACTTCATCCACCTGTACACCTATGTCGCGGTGGTGCTGGCGTTCACGCACCAGGTCGCGGCGGGCACGACGTTCGCCTCGTCGTCCGCGGCGCAGACGTACTGGTACGCCGTGTGGGGCGTGGCCCTCGCCGCGGTGTTCACGGGCCGGCTGGTGCTGCCGCTGTGGCGCAACCTCCGCCACCAGCTCCGGGTGACGGCCGTCGTCCCCGAGAACGACCATGTCGTCTCGGTCTACATCACGGGCCGCGACCTCGACCGGCTGCCCGCCCGGGCGGGCCAGTTCTTCCTGTGGCGGTTCCTGACGAAGGACCGCTGGTGGCAGGCCAACCCGTTCTCGCTGTCCGCCGCCCCCGACGGCCGTACGCTCCGGCTGACCGCCAAGCGCGCGGGCGACGGCAGCGCGGCCCTGCGGCACCTGAAGGTGGGCACGCGCGTCTTCGCCGAGGGTCCCTACGGCGCCTTCACCACCCTGCACCGCACCCGCCCGGACGCCCTGCTCATCGCCGGCGGCGTCGGTGTCACGCCGATCCGGGCCCTGCTGGAGGAGCTGCACGGCCACGCGGTCGTGATCTACCGGGTCGCCACGGACCAGGACGCCGTCCTCTACGACGAACTGCGCGACCTCGCCCTCACCAAGGGCGCCGAACTGCACCTGGTCACAGGCCCGCCCGTGCCCGACCGGCTGGCGCCGCGGGAGCTGGCACGCCTGGTGCCGGACATCGCCGGCCGGGACGTCTACCTGTGCGGCCCGCCGCCGATGATGAACGCCGTGCTCGGCAGCCTGCGCGAACTCGACGTGCCCAAGGCGCAGATCCACTTCGAACGCTTCAGCCTGGCCGGATGACAAGGAGATTGTCGTGAAGCGAGCCATACCCGTCCTCGTCCTGAGCATCGCGGGCCTGATCCCGGTCTGGCGCTACGCGCCCTCGCAGGACACCGGGGCGTCGTCGACCGTCACGGAGGCCGCCGCTCCGGCCGCCACACCCTCGGCCTCCTCGTCGGGTGGCTCCACGACCACGGTCGTGAAGGGCTCGGCCATCGACACCGAGAAGGGTCCGGTGCGGGTCGAGGTCACCTTCGACGGCGACAAGATCGCCTCGGTGCGGATGCTGCAGCAGCCGAACCATCCGCAGACCACGGCCGCCGTGCCCAAGCTGATCGAGGAGACGCTCCAGGCGCAGAGCGCTGACATCGACACGGTGTCCGGCGCCACGATCACCAGCGACGGCTACAAGGAGTCGCTCCAGGCCGCCATCGACGCGAAGGGCTGACGGCATGCGGCGCGTCGAGCACGTGATGGGGTTCCCGGTGTCGGTCCGGATCGACGACAAGGGCTTCCCCGAGGCGGCGGTGGACGGCCTCTTCGCCTGGCTGCACGAGGTCGACGCGCGGTTCAGCCCGTTCCGGCCGGACAGCGAGGTGTCGCGGCTGGACCGCGGGGAGGTGTCCGAGCCGAGCCCGGCGCTCCGGGAGGTCCTGGACCTGTGCGAGGAGTACCGGGTCGCGACCGGGGGCGCGTTCGACGTGCGTCTGCCGGGACGCGGCCTCGACCCCTGCGCCGTGGTGAAGGGCTGGTCGGTGCAGAAGGGTGCGGAGCTGCTGGCGGCGGCCGGGGCGCGGCGCTTCTGCCTCAACGCGGGCGGTGACGTGGTCGCCGTCGGCGGCCCCTGGCGCGTGGGCGTACGGCATCCCGAGCACGCCGACCAGCTCTGCACGGTCCTGGACCTCACGGACCGGGCCGTCGCGACATCCGCCCGCTACGAGCGAGGCGACCACATCATCGACGGGCGTACCGGACGACCGGCGACCGGGCTGCTCAGCCTCACGGTCGTGGCCCCCACCCTCACCGAGGCCGACACCGTCGCGACGGCGGCCTTCGCGCTGGGCGCCGAGGGCGTCGAGTGGGCGGCGGCCCGGGAGAACTGCGAGGTGTTCGCGGTGGACGCCGGGCACCGGGTCCTGCGGTCGGCGGAGTTCCCCGGGCAACGGTCGGCTCCGGAGCCGGCCGGTTAGGCTCCTGAAGGATCACTGCCGAACGGAAGGGGGCCGAAGGCATGAGCGCGACGGTGACGGCGGTCAGCAGAAACGGCGAGTACACGTTCACCAAGCCGAACCGGGACAGCATCACCCTGCTCGCGGGGCTGGGGGTGGAGGGCGACATCCACGCTGGGATGACGGTCAAGCACCGTTCGCGGATCCTCCAGGACCCCACGCGGCCGAACCTGCGCCAGGTGCACCTCATCCACGAGGAGCTCTTCGCCGAGGTCGCGGACGCGGGGTTCGAGGTGGCACCCGGCGCACTCGGGGAGAACATCACCACACGCGGCATCGACCTGCTCGGCCTGCCGGCCGGCACCCTGCTGCACATCGGCGGGGCCGCGGTGGTGGAGGTGACGGGCCTGCGCAACCGTTCCTAGGAACTGAGCGGGAGTGAGTCCTGTTGCCAGGACTGCTGCTCAGTCGCGTGCCCCGAACGGTGTTGGGCATGCTGGTCGCCCGCTTTCGCGCCGCTGCCGGGCGGCACGCATCTGGTGCGTGGTCCGGGAATGCGGGGGCGGGGTCCCTCACGCCCTGGGGTGTCCGGTCGGGCCTGGACGGTCCGATGCCCGTAACGATCGCTCTGGTCGTTACGGGGCGGTGCCGTCCGTCGCCTGATCGGATGCCCGAGGGCGCGTCGCCCGATCGCGATGCTGGCCGCATCGTGCCGGGACACTTGGCGGGTGGGGGTGGTCAGTGGCTGCTGCCAGTGCTGGGCACCCCACCGGGAGGTATAGGCCGGATCCACCGCGACGATCGCGATGTTCTGCTCGGCGGCCATGGACACCAGCCGCGCTTTCAGTTTCGCGGTGGGGAAGCGGGAGATCAGACGGCGGAATCGCTTGTTGCGGCCGTGCTTCTCCCGGCTGGTGTTGTCGGTGAAGTCGAGGTCCTCGATCGCGATCGCCGCGACTCTGCAACGCCGGGCGTGGTGCAGCAGGCGGGTCAGTGCGTGCCGGATCTGCGCGTCCCGATGCTGTGTGGTCGTGGTGCCGGACAGGTCGTAGAAGAAGCGTCGTGGTGCGCCGACCGGGTTGCCGTGCACATCCAACTGCCAGGCGGCGAGGTGGTCGTCGTTCATGTCGACGGCGACCACGCCCCGGGCCAGGGCCGCCTCCAGGGGCAGATGGGGACGGGGGCGCGTTGCCAGGACGCGGTCACGTACCAGCGGTCGCGGGCGGGGTCGTGGTGGATGCGGTAGGCCACCGCCCGATGGCTGGTGATCCGGTCCAGCCACTCCTGCCCTCGGTTCTGGAACGCCACGCGCGCGTCCAGGACGTACCGGCCGTGCGAGGCGTTCGCCAAATGCGCCAGCGCAGCCGGGAGCTTGACCGAGAGCTGACCGGTGTCGGTGATACGGATGGTTTCGTTGCCGAAGCGTCTGCCTGACTCTCCGTCGGCGGACAGGAACATCCGCGCCGCCCGCCACCTCCGGCGCCACTCGTTCTCGTCCAGGCCGGCCTCGTCCAGGTGGTGGCGCAGATGCGCGAGGCGTTTGCCGCCCCGCACCACATGCACCCGGCCCTCCGCCCAGTCCGCCTCCACGGAAACCAGCCGGACCTTCAGCGCGTGCAGGCGGCGGGACTTGGCATGCCACTCGGCGCGCGACGCATACCCACGCACCAGGCCCTCACGCTTGCTCGCCTTGGCACCCAGCGGACGGGCCAACCGCGCCTCGACCGATGCGATCTGCCCGCGCAGCCACCCCATCTCCGCCAGCTGACCACGCCGCGCCAGCGCCCACTGATCATGCGTGGCCCTGGTGATACTCCCCGCCCACCGCGCCGACGAACACCCCGTCAACTCCCGCTTCCGCTGTGCCCACGACCCGCCGTCATGAGCCAGGCACTGCCGGGACCGGACGGCGAGATCCCCTGCGGCCAGCGAACCGAGGAAAAGCCCCACCTCACACAGCACCGCCACGTCCTGCTGCGACACCCTCAGCCGGTCCCGGATCGCCACCCCCGCAGGGCCGGGCACCACGAACGACGTCGCCACCTCACGCAGCCCACCCACCCCGCCACACCGCCGGAAACCCGATCACCGCACTCAACGAGCCACACCCTCATGAGGTCACGCATTCGACACACGAACCTCCATTCCCCAGCCGATGACGACCCCCAGCAGGCCACAAACACTCACACACGCTCACTCACACACGCTCCTGCTCAGCCCAGCGGCAGCAGTTCGCAACCCCCTGCGTCCAGATCGACGCCTTCCAGGACGGGCTGCTGAAGCAGGTCGTCGGCCGTGACGAGGCCGGCCGGATCGTGCGCAAGGCGGGCATCATGAGCGTGGTGCGCGAGGGCGGCGTGGTGCGTCCCGGCGACTCCATCGAGGTGCGGCTCCCCGCGGAACCGCACCGGCCGCTGGAACGCGTCTGAACGAGCCCTGGTGACGGGCCTGTCAGCCCTCGGGCAAGGCCTCCAGGAAGTCCGCCGGCGGCACGAAGAACAAGCCGCCGGTGACGGCCCGTGAGTAGTCCAGCAGCGGGTCGGGCCCCGAGCCCGGCTCGCCGAGGAACATCTTGCGCAGCATCGTCTCGGGTGTCCCGGGCGTGCGCGCGTAGGCCACGAAGTACGTGCCGAACTCCCCGTGCCCCGGCCTGCCGAACGGCATCGCGGAGCGCAGTATCCTCTGCTCCGAGCCGTCCGGGCCGAGGACGGTGTTGACGTCCTTGTGGGAGCCGGGCGCGTCGAGTTCGAGGTTGGTGAGCTTGGTGCGTCCGATCACCTTCTCCTGCGCCTCCACGGCGAGGGCCTCCCAGGCGTCCACGTCGTGCAGGTACTTCTGCACCATCGCGTAGCTGCCGCCGCGGAAGCCGGGATCCTCCTCGCCGACCAGCGCCGCGTCGGCCGCGGTCTGGCCGACGGGGTTCTCGGTGCCGTCGACGAAGCCGAGGAGGTTGCGCGAGTCGAAGTAGGCGAAGGCCTGCGTCTCGTCCCGCACGGTGACAGCGCCGCGCAGCCGCCGCACCAGCTCGGCGGCGAGGGCGAAGCACAGATCGGTACGGGCGGCCCTGATGTGGAGGAACAGGTCGCCCGGGGTGGCCGGGGCGTGGTGCCGGGGCCCGGCCAGTTCGCGGAACGTGTGCAGTTCGGCGGGCCTGGGGCCGCCGAACAGCCGTCCCCAGGCCCGGGATCCGACCCCGGCGACGGAGCCGAGACCGCCGTCGGGGCTGGGGAAGCCGACGGAGCGCACCAGGCCCGCGAGGGAGCCCAGCGCCTCCCGTACGGCGGCCTCCCCGCCGGGTTCGATCGTGGCGACCAGGAACACCGCGACCGACGCCGGCGGGTTCAGCAACGGCTGCGACAGCGTCTCTCCCGGGGGCAGCGGTGACGTCATGGCTTCCCATCCCTTCGCCGGCAGGCACGGCCCGCCCGCTCCCCCTCCGGGACGGCGCGGCCCACGCCCCTCACACGATGCCCAGCGAACAGGCGGCCGCAACTCCCCGGCCGGAAAGGACGGTTGCTACGGCGTCTCGTCCTGAAGCACCTTCACGTCCCACGGCCCGAGCGGCACCGCGTCGGCGTACACGGTCTCGGACAGCACGTCCCGCACGGCCGCGGGCACCGGCACGGACACCTCCTCCCACGACCAGTTGTGCAGGAAGCGCACCCGGCGGCCGTCCCGGGCGGTCGCCGAGGTGGCCGTGACGCTCGGGTGGGCGGGGCGCCAGGCGCCGTCCGGGGCGTACCCGTCGAACAGGGCCCGGGCGAAGACCGGGTCGGGCACGGTTCCGACGTAGGTGATGCGGCCAGTGCCGTGGCGGTGGGTGGTGACGGCGGGCCAGCGCCCGAAGTGGGGATGGACGTACGCGGCGAGCGTCTCGGCCCCTGCGGCCGCAGTCCGTCCGCCCAGTGCAGGGCGTGCGCGTCGGCCGGGAGGGGGAGGGAGTCCGTTCCGGTGACGGGCAAGGGGTCGCGCAGGTTGCTGAACTCGTCGTACGTCACCCCGGCCGCCTCGGCCAGTCGGCCCGGCTGGAGGTCGGTGCGGGCCCTGGCCTCGGTGTCGCCGTAGCCGGTGCGGGGGCCGAGGACGAGGTGCCCCCCGGCCTCGGCGTAGGCGCGGAGCCGGTCGAGGACGGTGTCGTCGGCGGCGTAATAGCCGGGGACGACCAGGAGGGGCGGCAGATCCGCGTCGGAGAGCTGCCCGGGGTGCAGGACGCGGGCCTGGAGTCCCGCGTCGAAGGCGCCGCGGTAGAAGGCGTCGAAGACGGTCTCGTACGACCGTCCGTCCGGGTTCCCGTCGGCGTCGGCGAGCGGCGGCTGGCCCTTGAGCGCCCACTTGCTGGGCCCGTCGTACAGGAAGGCGACGTCGGCGTCCGGGGTGAGGGACGCGACGAGGTCACCGGCCTTCTCCAACTCCGCGCCCAAGGCGGCCAGTTCGCGATAGACACGGCCGGGCCTGCCGTTGTGCGGGAGGATGCCGCCCCAGTAGGTCTCGGTGCCGAAGTGCAGGGTGTGCCAGTGCCAGTACTCGATCATCGAGGCGCCCCGGGAGATCAGCGCCCAGGCGGCCTGGCGCCACTGGCCGTCGTAGGCGGGCCGGTTGTCCCACGGCCCGCTGATGGCCTGCGCGTTGGTCTCGGTGACCAGGTAGGGCTCCTGGCGGGAGGAGTACATGCGGTCGGCGCTGCGGTAGAGGGCCCAGGTGCCGTTGGTCGTCCAGTGCTGCCCGTCGCCGTTCACGTCGGGCAGGGCGAGGGCGTCCTGCATCGTGTAGTACGGGTTGCCCGCGGTGACGTCGAGGCTCTCGGTGAGGCGGTCGTCCTCGACGCCCTGGCGGTCGTAGGAGATGCAGGTCGTGACGAACTGGCCGGGGCGGGCGTACTCGCGCACGATCTCGGCCTGCCAGGCGATGAACTCGGTGGTGAGCCGGGCCTGGAAGCGCCGCCAGGCCAGGTCGTACTGCGGCTGGGCGTTGCCGTCCGGGGTCCACAGGTCGGCCCAGGTGGACAGCCGGTGCGACCAGTAGACCAGGCCCCATTCGCGGTTGAGGGTCTCCACGTCGCCGTACCGCTCGCGCAGTTCGTCGGTGAAGCGCTGGAAGACGCCGTGGTTGTGGAAGAGGTGCAGGCCCGGTTCGTTGTCGACCTGGAAGCCGATGACCGCCGGGTGGTCGGCGTACCGGCCGACGACCTTGCGGATGACGCGCTCGGCGTGGAAGCGGAACGCGGGGTGGGTGAAGTCGGCCTCCTGCCGGGCGCCCCAGCCCATGCGCTCGCCCGTACGGGACTCCCCCGCGATCTCCGGGTACTGCCGGGCCAGCCACGGCGGCACCGCGTACGTCGGCGTCCCGAGGATGACCGAGATGCCCCGCTCGTGCGCGCCGTCCAGGACCGGCTGGAGCCAGTCGAGGTCGAAGCGGCCGTTCTCGGGCTCCCAGGTGGACCACACCGACTCGCCGACGCGGATCACCGTGAAGCGGGCCTCGGCCATCAGGTCGAGGTCGTCCTTGAGGCGCTCGTACGGCTGGTACTCGTGGTAGTAGGCGGCACCGAACAGGACGCGCCGGGGCAGCTCGAACATGCTTCTCCTTCAAATGAGTCGGGGGGCGGTCAGCCTTTTACGGCGCCCGTGGACAGGCCTTCGAGGAGCTGTTTGCGCAGCAGCACGAAGAGGGCGACGGCGGGCAGGACGGCGAGGACGGCTCCGGCGAGCACGAGGTCGTACTGCCGTTGCTCCGACACGAACAGGGTCTGCAGGCCCAGCGGCAAGGTGTACTGGGAGCTGTCGGAGACCAGCACCAGCGGCCACAGGAAGCTGTTGTAGCTCTGCAGGAACTGCCAGACACCCAGGGCGCCCAGCGAGGGCCGCAGCAGCGGCAGCACGATGGTCCGGAAGATGCCGAACTCGCTCGCCCCGTCGATCCGGGCGGCCTCCAGCACCGAGTCCGGGACGGACTGCACGATGTACTGCTGCATCATGAAGATCCCGAACGCGGGCGCCACCCACGGCACGATCAGCGCGAACCACGGACTGCCGAGCCCGGTCTTCACCAGGATCACGAACAGCGGCACCAGGACCACCGCGAACGGGATCGACAGCGAGCTGAACATGACGTTGAACAGCAGCCGCTTCCCGGCGAAGCGGAACTTGGCGAAGCCGTAGCCGGCGAGCGCGCAGACGAAGACGGACACGGTGGTGGCGACGACGGCGACCACCGTGCTCATCAGGAACCAGCGGCCGAAGGGCTGCTCCGTGAGCAGGGTGCGGTAGTTGTCCAGGGTGAACGGGTCGGGGACGAGTTCCGGCGGGTAGTCGAAGATCTCGCCGCGCGGCTTGAACGAGCCGCTCAGCGCCCACAGCAGCGGGGCGAGGAAGCCCAGGAACAGCAGGACGAGGACGCCGTAGAGGGGCAGTCGGGCGCGTGTCATGAGGTGGCCCTCCCGATGCCGAGGAGACGGTTGACGAGGCGGCTGAGGCCGAAGACGAGGACGAAGAGGACGACGGCGGCGGCCGCCGCGTAGCCGAACTGCTGGCGCTGGAAGGCGGCCCGGTAGATGAACATGGTCACCGAGAGGGTGGACTCGGCCGGCCCGCCGCCGGTGAGCAGATACGGCTCCTCGAAGATCTGGGCCGCGCCGATGAAGGACGTGACGACGACGAACGCCGTCACCGGCTTCAGCGCCGGCAGGGTGACGGTGGTGAAGGTGCGCAGCCGCCCGGCCCCGTCGATCGCGGCGGCCTCGTACAGCTCCCGGGGCACGTTCTGCAGCCCGGCGAGGAAGAAGACGGTGAGGTAGCCGGTCCAGCGCCACAGCATGACCAGGGCGATGCTGACCTTGGCCATGGTCGGGTCGCCGAGCCAGTCGACACCGCCGGTGCCGAACAGGGCCCGCAGCACCGCGTTCGCCAGCCCGAACTGCCGGTCGAAGATCAGGCCGAAGACCAGGGCGACGAGGATCGGCGAGACGACGACCGGCACGAAGTAGGCGGTCCGCCACAGGTCACGGGCCCTGAGGCCCTTGGCGTTGAGCGCCTGGGCGATCAGCAGCGCGAGCGGCACGACGGCACAGACCGCGACGAGCACGAAGACGGCCGTGTTCCCGAGGGCCCGGTGAAAGCTGATGTCGGTGGCGAGCAGCCGGTAGTTGCGCAGTCCTACCCAGTGCGGGGTGCCGAGTCCCACCCACTCGGTGAGACTCAGCCACACCGACACGCCGACCGGGACGAGCATGAACAGGACGTAGAGGAGATAGAAGGGCGAGATGAAGAGGTAGGGAGCCCAGGACCTCTTCGGCCGGCGCCGCGTGTCCGTCTCACCGACGCGCTCGCCGGTGGATCGACTCGGCCCGGCTACAGCGGTGGTCATGACGAGGGACCTCCTGAACAGCGCCCCGAAAGGGGCGCGGGGAACTGCGCGGCCGGCCACGACGCGGCCGCGGACGAACGACGGCTCATCACGGCAGCCCTTACCTCCCCGCCTGGTCACGAAAGTCCGCCGCGGTCTGCTTCAGGGCCTGCCGTGGGGTCAGGCTGCCGCGATAGGCGCGCAGGAGATTGCCCGCGAGGACGTCGTAGAGGATGGACTGGTCCGGACTCTGGTGGAACGCCGGCACGTCCGGCAGCAACGAGCGGTAGAGCCCGAACAGCCGCTGCCCACCGCAGAACTCGTCCTCGTACGCACCCAGACGCGGATCCTCGTACACGGACCGCCGCGTCGGCAGATAGCCGGTCTCCAGGAAACGGCGGACCTGCCCGTCATGGGTGAGCCACGTCCGGAAGAGGAACTCCGTCGCCGCCCGGGTATTGGCCTTGTCCTTGACGACGCCGAAGCCGGTGCCGCCGAGCGCGGCGGTCACCCCACCCCCGGCCGCGAACCGCGGAAGCGCCCGCACCCGCCATTTGCCCTTCTGCTCGGGCACGTTGGGCAGCAGGCCGTAGTTCTTGTACCAGATGGCCATGGGCAGGCCGATGACCCGGCCCTGTTTCAGCGCGGTCTGCATGGCGGCCCCGTAGTAGTCGGAGATGTCGACGACGAAGCCGCTGCGCAGCCCCTCGCAGAGGAAGCGCAGCACCTCCTCGGCCTCCGGCGAGTCCAGCCGCAGGTTCCCGTCGGCGTCGAAGAACGCACCGCCGCGCTGGTAGAGCAGCATCTGGAAGGACTGCACGACCTGGCCCGGGTCGCTGCCCACCGTGGAGACGACGCACATCGAGGCCTTGTGATCCCGGTACACCCGGGCGCCGGCCTCGGCGAACTCCTCCCAGGTCTGGTCGCCTTGCAGCAGCCCGTGCTCGTCGAAGAGGTCCTCGCGGTAGAAGTAGACGACCATCGGGGTGTCCGAGTCGAAGGCGTAGACATGGCCATCTCTGCTGAAGGGGGCGGTACGGGCGGGCAGCAGGTCGTCCTTGAGGCCGGGCACGGCCTCGATGTCGGGCGTGAAGTCGTGCAGCAGCCGCTCGGCGATGTCGCCGCGCAGCATGCGCGGGAAGCTGCCGATCTCGAAGCCGACCAGGTCGGGTGTGCCGCGTCCGGCGACGGCCTGGGCGAGCAGTTTGGTGACGATGTCCGGGGGCCTGAGCGGGTGACCTTCAGGTGGTAGCGGAAGTCGGTGGCGCGGTCGGCCTCCGGGACGCCCTTCACGAAGAAGGCCTCGTAGCCCGGGTCGTGGGTCCACAGGGAGAGGGTGACGTCGCCGGAGGTGCGGGGCGTCGTATCGCCCTGTCCGCAAGCGGAGAGTGCGGCGGCCGTACCGAGGCCGAGGGCTCCGCGCAGCAGGGCGCGGCGGGTCGGAGGGGCAGGGAACGGTGGGGTGTACACACGTGACTCCTCACGTGGTGCGGCTACGGGCGGGGGTACGCGGAGCCCGGGTCCCGTACCGGGCTGCCGGTGGAGGCCCGTACGGTCAACTCGACCGCCTGGTCGGCGGGTTCGGCCGGTGCCGGGCGGCCCTCGATCAGGGCGATCAGTACGTCGACGGCGCGGTCGGCGACGGCGGCGAAGTTCTGCCGGACGGTGGTCAGCGGCGGGGAGAGATAGGCGGCGGCGGGTATGTCGTCGTAGCCGACGACGCTCACGTCACCGGGGACGGCGCGGCCCGCGTCGGCGAACGCGCGCAGGGCGCCGATGGCCATGTCGTCGTTGGCGGCGAACACGGCCGTGACATCGGAGAGCCGGGCGAGCTGCTGTCCGGCGGCGTACCCGGAGGCCGGGCTCCAGTCGCCGGGTGACGGCAGGGGCGGTTCGGGCACGCCGGCGGCTGCGAGGGCCTCGCGCCAGCCGCGCAGACGGTCTCGGGCGGCCCACCAGTCCTGGGGGCCGGGCAGGTGCCAGACGGTGCGGTGGCCCAGGGACAGCAGGTGCTCGGTGGCGATCCGGGCGGCCTCGATGCCGTCGCCGCCGACCACGGCACAGGTGCCCCGGGCGAGTTCCACGCCCTCCCCGACGCTGACCACGGGCACATCGGCGCTGAGCCTGAGCGGCGTGCCGTCGTCGATGGGCTCGGACAGCACGATCCCGTCCACGCCCTGCTCCAGCAGCGCGTCCACGGCGACCGAGACCTTCTGCCCCTGCAGGGTGCTGGCCAGGGCGACGGAGTACCCGGCGCGCTGCATCGCCCGCTCCAGGGCGATGAGCAGGGTCGAGGGGCCGTAGAGCGAACTGCCCAGCGAGACCACGCCGATCCGCCGGTAGCGGCCGAGGAGCAGGGCCCGGGCCGCGGTGTTGGGACGGTAGTCCAGTTCGCGGATGACCCTCAGGACGCGGTCGCGTACCTCCGGGCTGACGTGCGGCTCGCCGTTGACGACCCGGGAGACGGTCTTCTGCGACACTCCGGCGGCCCGCGCGACCTCGGTCATGCCGGGACCACGACGGCGACGGCCGCCTTCTGCTCCGGTCGTCGTCATGAGGGCTCCCAGGAGGTGGCACGGGCATGGACTACGTAGTCAGTCCGCAGCTCTCTGATGGGAGGAGCTCGTTTGACTACGTAGTCACGCCAGTGTGGGAGTCCGGGCGGGCGGCGTCAATGCTCCGGACAGAGCCGATCTCCGACTCCCCATTGATTGCTTGATTCAGCATCTCTAGCATCACTCGGTGGCTCCATTCACCTCTCCCTTTCATCCCTCCCGGGAAGGAGATTCCGTGTTCCCAGCCACTCGTCTCAGACTGCCCGGCGCCGCGCTGCTGCTGGCTCTGGGCCTCACACTCACGCAGGTTCCGGCTTCGGCCGCCGCACCGGACGAATCCCCGAAGGCCGCCGCCCTGCCCCAGGTGTGGCCGCGGCCGCAGAGCATGCACGCGGGGCCCGGCCGGCTCGCGGTCCCCGAGCGGGTCGTGGCGGTCGTCGGCCGCGGGACCGATCCGTCGGCCCGGCGGGTCATCGAGACCGTCCTGCGCGACGCCGGAGCCAAACGGATCGTGACGGCCGGCAAGCCGCCCGCGAAGTCCGGGTTCACCGTCTTCATCGGCGGTCCGAAGGAGAACACCGCGACGGCCTCGGCCCTGAAGCTCCTCAAGGCACCCTCCCCCGCCGGACTGCCCTCCGGCGGCTACGTCCTCGCCTCCGGCCGCAAGGACGGCCGTACGCTCCTCGCCCTGTCCGGCACCGACCGCACCGGCACCTTCTACGCGGCCCAGACCCTGCGCCAACTGGTCACGCGGACCGTGCCGGTGGTGACCGTCCGGGACTGGCCCACGGCCGCGCTGCGCGGAGTGATCGAGGGCTTCTACGGCACCCCCTGGTCGCACACCGAGCGGCTGGACCAGCTCGACTTCTACGGCCGCACCAAGCAGAACGTCTACGTCTACTCCCCCAAGGACGACCCCTACCTGCGCGCCCAGTGGCGCGACGAGTACCCGCCCGCCGAACTGCGGCAGTTGAAGGAACTCGTCGACCGGGCCGACGCCAACCACGTCCGCTTCACCTACGCCCTCTCCCCGGGGCTGTCCGTCTGCTACTCCTCGGAAGCCGACATCAACGCGCTCACCCGCAAATTCGACTCGCTGTACGCCATCGGCGTGCGGTCCTTCGCGATCCCGCTGGACGACATCAGCTACACGAAGTGGAACTGCGCCGCCGACGAGAAGGAGTTCGGCACGGGCGGCGGCGCGGCGGGGGCGGCGCAGGCGCATCTGCTCAACGAGGTCTGGAAGGACTTCTCGGCCGGCCACCCCGGCCTGCATCCCTTGGAGATGGTCCCCACCGAGTACTCCGACCTCGCCGACTCCCCCTACAAGAAGGCCTTGCGGGAGAAGCTGGACCCGTCGGTGGTCGTGGAATGGACCGGCGTCGGAGTGATCGCCCCGGCCATCACCGCCGAGCAGGTCGCGAAGGCCCGTGAGGTGTACGGCCATCCGATCCTGGTCTGGGACAACTACCCCGTGAACGACTACGTCACGAGCCGGCTGCTGCTCGGCCCCTACACCGGCCGCGAGCCCGGCGTGGCGAAGGCGGCGACCGGGGTGACCGCCAACCCGATGGTCCAGGGCGAAGCGAGCCGGCTCGCCCTGTTCACCTCCGCGGCCTATCTGTGGAACCCGGACTCCTACGACCCGCGGGCCGCGTTCCTCGCCTCCGTCCGCGACCTCGCCGGGCCGGATGCCGCCAAGTGGCTGCGGATCTTCGCCGAGAACAACTACTCGTCCCAGCTCGACCCGACCGAGTCCCCGACGCTGAGCACCCTGATCGCCAAGTTCCGCAAGGCGTACGAGGAGGACTCCGGCCTCGACCGGGCCGCCGCGGCACTCCGGTCGTACTTCGCCGACATGGCCGCCACGCCCCGTGAGCTCCGGTCCCGTCTCGACAATCCCGGGTTCCTCCAGGAGACCTCGGCCTGGCTGGACAAGCTCGGCCGCTACGGCAGCGCGGGGCGCACGGCCGTGGATCTGCTGCTGGCCGGCAAGCGCGGTGACTCCGACGCGGTCGCCACGTACTGGAACCGGCTGAGGTCCCAGCGCAAGGAGCTGGACGCGATACCCCAGCAGGTCTCGCCGGGCGTGATGGACCAGTTCCTCTACACGGCGATGATCGAGAACGCGCCCGACCCGGGTGTGGACGCGGCGTTCGCGCCCGGTTCCGTCAGCCTGAAGCCGGGCGGTTCCGCGAAGATCACACTCTCCTTCTCCGACACGGCCGCCACCGCCGCCCGGACGGTGACATGGAAGCTGGCCGCCCCCGACGGCGTCACCGTCTCGCCCGCCGAGGGCACCGCGACCGTCCCGGCCGGGGGCAGCGCGTCCGCGACGGTCACCGTCACAGCCGGGGAGAACGCGAGTGCCGGGGTGCGGTCCGTCGGGGTGGCGGGCGACGGCGTCCTCGACCGAGCGCTCCCGGTCCAGGTCACCGACGGCACCGGCTCGTCGAGGGCGCTGACGGCGAACTTCAGCGGCGCATCGGTCAGTTCCGTCGATCTGTCCTCGAGGAAGACCACGAACATCGCCGTGGGCGCCAACCCCGGCGAGGTGGTGACGAGCGCGGACGGACGCACCGCCTACGCGGCCAACCAGGGCGCGAACACGGTCAGCGTGATCGACGTGGCGCGGGGCGAGGTCACCGCCACGGTCCCCGTCGGCAAGGTCCCCGCCGGGCTCGCGCTCACCCCGGACGGCCGCACCCTCTGGGTCGCCAACTACTCGGACGGCACGGTCCAGCCCGTCGACACGGCCTCCCTCACCCCGGGAGCGCCCGTCCAGGTCGGCAACGGGCCCGAGAACATGGCGATCACACCCGACGGCCGGACGCTGTACGTGCCCAACATCAAGGACAACACGGTCACCCCGGTCGACCTGAGCACCCGGAAGGCCGCTGCCGCCGTCCCCGTCGGTCCGAGCCCCTTCAACATCGTGGCCGCCCCGGACGGGAAGACGGTGTACGTGTCCAACTCCGGTGGCTCGACGGTCACTCCGATCGACACGGCCACGAACGACACCGAGCCGACCCTCCTGGTCTCCGGCCAGGCCTACGGTCTCGCCCTGTCCCCCGACGGCCGGACCCTGTGGGTCAGCCCCAGCACCGGCGACACCGTCACGCCCGTCGACACGGTCACCGGCGCCCCCGGCAGGACGGTGACGGTCGGCAGGTCCGCCTTCGACGTCGCCCTGGACTGGAACGGCGGAACGGCGTACGTCACCACCGCCGACGCGGGCGCCCTGGTGCCCGTCGACACGGCGTCCGGTGCCGTCGGGGCGCCGCTGAAGACCGGCGCGTATCCGCTGGCCGTCGCGCTGACGCCGGTACCCGTGAAGTGAGATGCGGACGGCCGGGGCCCCGATGAGGGACCCCGGCCGTCTCGTACCGTGCGGTTCAGCTCGCGGTGCGGCGGATCCGGCCCGCGTACTTCTTCTCCAGCTCCAGGTTGCCCTCGAAGCCGCCGGGCACGTTGGCCGAGACATAGACCGGGGGGCGTTCGCCGGCCGCGAGGAGACGGCCGGCGGCCTCGGCGACGGTCATCTGGACCAGCATCACACCGGTGAGCGTGGACAGGGCGCAGACCGCGCCGCCGCCGGGCAGTTCGAGCAGGGAGTCGCCGCGCGGGGCCGCGTTGTCGAGGACGACGTCGGCGATGTCGGCCAGCTTCCGCCCGCTGGGGTGGGCGGCGGGGACGGCCCGGGTGTGGGTGAGGGAGGTGAGGGCCAGGACGCGGTGGCCGTGCTCCTTGGCGTGCAGGGCCATCTCCACGATGACGTTGTTGACGCCGGAGTTGGAGATGACGACGAACAGGTCCTGGGGGTTGGGGGCGGCGAGGTCGTAGATCCGCCGCGCCACCCCGGCCTGCCGTTCGAGGAGCGGGTCGTCGAGGACGGCCGGGTCCTCGCCGCCGTAGAGGACGAGGTCGGCGATGCTCAGCCGGTTGGTGGGGACCAGCCCGCCTGCGCGGCCGGCGAGTTCGAGGACGAGGGCCTGCGAGTGGCCCGTGCCGAAGGCGTGGACGACCCCGTCCGCGCGCACGCACTCGGCGACCAGGTCGGCGGCGGCGGCCACGTCGTCGCGGGCGGACTCGATGACCTTCTGGAGGACGGTGAGGCTCTCCCGCGCGAACCCCTGGGCGCTCACAGACTCGTCGGACACGCGACCACTCTCCCACTGATGGATTGAACCACCCTATGTTTCTCTATCGATGAATCCATACACCATATCGGGTCCTGGTATTCAAGTCATGCCGTGAAGGGTGGCTGGTACCTTCTCCCCATGCCTCCCACGGACGTCACCACACTGATCCGGACCGAGCTGCCCCGGCTGGCGGGCTCCCTGCGGAAGGTCGGCGAGCTGATCCTGGAGGATCCGGCCGCCGTCACTCACTGCTCGGCCGCCGAGCTGGGCCGCCGCACCGGCACCTCGCAGGCGACGGTGACCCGCTTCTGCCGGGCCATCGGGCTGGACTCCTACCAGCACCTGCTGATCGAACTGGCCCAGGAGCGCGGCCGGGGCGAGGTCTCCGACTGGGGGACCGCCGAGATCGGCCCGGACATCTCGCCGGACGACAGCCTGGAGCGGGTCGTGCAGGTCGTCGGCAGCGCGGATCTGCGGGCGGTGCAGCAGACCATCGACCGGCTCGACCTCGACGCCGTCGAGCGCGCGGCGCAGGCCACCGCCCGGGCCCGCCGGATCGACGTCTACGGCGTCGGCGGCAGCGGGGCCGTGGCGCAGGAGACCGAGACCCGGCTGTTCCGGATCGGCTGCGCGGTGCGCGGCTGGACCGAGGTGCACGCCGCGACGACTTCCGCCGCCCTGCTCACGCCCGCCGACGTGGCGATCGGCATCTCCCACTCCGGGGTGACGCGCGAGACCATCGAGCCGTTCGAACTGGCCAAGGAGCGCGGGGCCACCACCATCGCCGTCACGGCCGACACCCGCTCGCCGCTGGCCCGGGCCGCCGATGTCCGGCTGGTCTCCTCGTCCTCGGAGACCAGCTTCCGCACCGGCAGCATCGGGGCCAGGCACAGCGTGCTGGTGCTCATCGACTGCCTGTACGTACGGGTCGCCCAGCTCTCCTACCAGCGCGCGAGCGCCTCGCTGGCGCTGACCGACCACATCGCCGGGCAGCACGCGGTGAAGTCCCGGCGGGCCAGGTGAGCATGGCCGGGGGACGCGCGAGACGCGGGCCACCGTGGCCGAGGGTGCATGGATGAACCACCAAGTTGACGTGAAGATGGTTGTTTGAATCATTCCAGCCGTGCAGGATGGGGCTCCCCCAGAGCACTCGTAGGAGCCCCATGCGCGTCACCTCTGTCGAGTCGACCGAGCTCTTCACCGGGACCACCGAACAGCCGCGCCAAGTGGTGGCCGTCGAGCTGAGCCACGCCCCAGGCCGGACCGTCCGGCTCACCGTCGAGGGCCCGGGCCTCACCGGCAGCGCGGAGGCCACCGTCGGCGAGGACGGCACCGTACGCGTCGAGATACCCGTGACCGGCGAGGACCTGGTCCCGGGCGACCGTCGCGAGATCACCGTCACCGCCAGGGACGGGGCCGAAGTCACCACCCGCGACGGCGAGTTCACGGCGGCGGAAGCGGGCTGGACCATGTTCATGGTCAGCCACTTCCACTACGACCCCGTCTGGTGGAACACCCAGGGCGCCTACACCGAGACCTGGGACGTCGCCGACGACCCGGCCACGAGCGGACTGCCCGCCCGTACCTTCGACTCGCGCGGCCAGTCCGGCATGAGCCTGGTGAGGGCCCACTGCGACCTGGCCCGTCGCGATCCGGCCTACACCTTCGTGCTCGCCGAGGTCGACTACCTCAAGCCCTACTGGGACTCCTTCCCGGAGGAGCGCGCCTTCCTGCGGCAGCTGATCCGCACCGGCCGCGTCGAGATCATGGGCGGCACCTACAACGAGCCCAACACCAACCTCACCGGCGCCGAGGCGACCGTGCGCAACGCTCTGTACGGCGACGGTTTCCAGCGCGGGATCATCGGGGCCTCGCCCGAGACGGCCTGGCAACTGGACGCCTTCGGGCACGACCCGCAGTTCCCGGGGCTGATGGCGGACGCGGGAGTCACCTCCAGTTCGTGGGCGCGCGGGCCGTTCCACCAGTGGGGGCCGACGCTGTCGGTGTTCGGCGAGGAGCCGAGGGACCCGGGCCGGATGCAGTTCCCGGCCGAGTTCGACTGGATCGCCCCGTCGGGTCGGGGCCTGCTGACCGCGTACATGGTCAACCACTACGGCGCAGGCTGGGCGATCGACAACGCGCCCACGCTGCCGGAGGCGAACGCCGCCGCGTACAAGCTGTTCCAGCGGCTCAAGCAGGTCGCGCTCACCCGCAACGTGCTGCTGCCGGTCGGCGGGGACTACGCGCCGCCGTGCCGCTGGGTCATGGACATCCACCGTGACTGGAACGCCCGGTACGTGTGGCCGCGCTTCATCAGCGCGATCCCCCGGGACTTCTTCGCCGCCGTCCGCGCCGAGCTGGAGGCCAAGGGCCGCAAGGCATCGCCGCAGACCCGGGACATGAACCCGGTCTACACGGGCAAGGACGTCTCCTACATCGACACCAAGCAGGCCCAGCGCCACGGCGAGTCGCTGCTCGCCGACGCCGAGGCCTGGGCGACGCTCGCCTCGCTCGTCACCGGGCACCCCTATCCGGACGCTGCCCTGGACAAGGCCTGGCGGCAGCTCGTCTACGGCGCCCACCACGACGCCATCACCGGCTCGGAGTCGGACCAGGTGTACATCGACCTGATGACCGGCTGGCGGGAACTGCACGATCTGGCCGGGAGCGTGCACGCCGACGCGACCCAGGCCCTGGCCGACCAGGTGGCCCCCGGCGACGGCCCCGACCTGGTCGTCTTCAACTCCGCGACCTGGGCACGGCGGGACGTACTGACGGTCGACGACCCCGGGCTCGTCCCGCGGGGGCTCCCGGCGGTCCGGGAGGACGGCCGCCTCCATGTCGTCGTCCCGGAGGTGCCCGGCATGGGCCTCAAGGCCCTCCCCCTCGACGAGGGGTCGGTCCCGGGATGGACGCCCGCCGAAGGTGTCGTCACCATCCGCAACGAGTTCTACGAGGTGACGGTGGACCCGGCACGCGGCGGTGGCGTCAGCAGTCTGCGTGCCCTGGCCGAGGACGGCCGGGAGCTGCTGCGGCCCGGGGACATCGGCAACGAGATCGTCGTCCAGGAGGAGTACCCGAGGCACCCGCGTTTCGGTGAGGGCCCCTGGCACCTCACCCCGACGGGCACGACCGCCGCCCGCGGCCGGGATGTGACCGCCGAGGTACGCGCCGAGCACTCCGCCGCCGGTTCCCGTATCACCGTCACCGCCGACCTCGGCCTCTTCCGCTGCACTCAGCGCCTGACGCTGTGGCAGGGCGTCGACCGGCTCGACCTCACCACGACCGTCGACGGGTACGACGGCGCCGACCGGCTGATCCGCGTGCGCTGGCCGTCGGACGTGCGGGGCGGGCTGCCGGTCCACGAGGTGGCGGACGCGGTGATCGGGCGCGGGTTCGGGTTCGTGGAAGTGGACAGCGAGCGGTTCCCGTGGACACTGGACAACCCGGCGAACACCTGGTTCGGTCTCGGCTCCACCGCCCGCGTCGCGGTGCTCGACGACTCCGGCACGCTCCTCGGCCACCGCTCGATCGGCGTCGCCGAACTCGTCTACGCCGACTGGGACGTGGCGGGCGACCTCGGGGCCCCGCTCGCGGCGGCCCTGGTCCGGGCCGGTGTCACGGCGACCTCGACCGTCGCGGGCGGGCCCCGCTACGGCGACCTGGAGGTCGACTCCAACCTCCCCGACATCCGGATCGCCGTCGGCGGCCCCGACCGCAACGCCGTGGTCGCCGAAGCACTCGGCTGGGACCCGGCGGCCGGGCGGGAACTCGGGCGTCAGCTCGCCGAGCGGGGCGTGGCCGCCGTCTGGGTCGCGCCGCGCGCCAGTCTGCGCGAGGAGTGGATCCCCGGGGCGGACCTGCGCGACCTGGAGCGCCTGCCGCTGCTCGTGGTGGCGGGCGCCCGCCCGGAGGACGACGCCAAGGCGGTCGACGCGATCGTCGCCGACCTGGACGACTTCACGGTGACGGCGACGGCAGCGGGCGGCGGCGAGGCCCTCCCGCCCGGTGACGCCTGGGACGGGCGCGGATTCGCCGTCCTCAACCGTGGCACGCCCGGCTGTGTGGTCACCTCCTCCGGCGACCTCTACATGTCCCTGATGCGCTCCTGCACCGGCTGGCCGTCCGGCATCTGGATCGACCCGCCTCGCCGGACCGCCCCCGACGGTTCGGGGTTCCAGCTCCAGCGCTGGTCGCACACCTTCGAGTACGCCGTCGTCGCGGGCCCGGGAGACTGGCGCGAACTGCGCCTGCCCCAGGCCGGGCACGCGTACAACCGCCCCCTGACGGCACGGCTGGGCCGCTCCTCGGGCGCCCTCCCGAGGGAAGTCGCTCTGCTGGGCCTGGAGTCCGACGGCGAGGTACTGCTCGACGCGCTCAAGCCGGCCGGCTCCCCGCTGGCCCGGGGCGGCGCGGCGCCCGTGGATCCGGGGCAGGGCGTCGTCGTCCGCGTGCACGAGGCGGACGGACGCCCGGCGCGGGCCCGGCTGTCCGGCCCGGTGCCCTGGTCGGCGGGCGCCCGCGCCGATGTCCTGGAGACGCCCGGGAAGCCACTCGCCCCGGACGGGGACGGCGCCTTGGGGATCGAGCTGTCCGGCTTCGAGGTCGCCACGGTCCTGGCCACCCCGGCCCACGCGCCGGACCTCGCGGCCGGGCCGGGCATCGACGCCCACGAGCCCGCCCAGCCGATCGCCACCCGCTACTGGCTCCACAACTCCGGCCCCGCCCCACGCGGCAACATGCCCGTCGCGGTCTACCTCTCCCCGGCCACCCTCACCGCCGACGGCCCGGTCACAGCGACCGTCCGGGTCTCCTCGGAACTCACCGACACGGCCGTATCGGGCACGGTGACCCTCGAGCCCCCACCCGGCTGGACCACCGCCCCCTCCCAGCTCCCGTACTCCCTCGCCCCCGGCGGCTTCACCCTCACGGACATCACGGTGGCACCGCCCCCAGAGGCCGCTCCCGGCCGCCACTGGCTGGCCGCCCGGCTGTCGTACGGCGGCCAGACCTACGAGGACGTTCTGGCCCTGGACGTGCCGGACGGGCACACCGGCCCGACTCTGGTGACGGATCTGGAGGTCGAGCGGGTGACCGTCCGCCGGGGAGAACGGGCCCGCGTCCCCGTGACGCTACGGAACCCCACACAAGGCCCCGCCAACGGCACGATCTGGGCCGTCTCCTCCTGGGGCACGTGGCCGGGGGTCACCCCGGGCTGCCAGGGCTTCACGGTGCCGGGCGGGGAGCGCGTCGGGGCTGTGATCGAGGTGGACGGCACGGCGATCCCACCGGGTTCGTACTGGCTGCTGGCGAAGGTGGCCTGGCACGGCTGCGTGGCGTACACGAGGGCAGTGGAGCTGGTGGTGACGCCGTGAGGGAGGACTACGCGGCGACCGTCCACGACGTATCGGTCCCGAAGCAGCACGTGCACACGTTCCTGAGCACCGGTATCCCCAGGGGCGCGGGGCTGTTTCACATTGCGGCTCCGCCGCGGGGCGCGACAAGCCACGACGGCGCCGCACCCGCACGACGACACCGCCAACAACGGCGCTGGGCAACCCAGGTGATCGTCACCGACGAACTCGCCCGCCGCGCCTGCGCGGAACGAGGCCTCCCCCCGCCCCCCGACGTCCTCCCCATACACGGGCTCACCATCCCCGAACCCGACGTCGCCAACCTCGGCAGCATCATCGCGGCAGCCCTCACCCACTCCCCCGCCGCCCGAGCCCTGCTCACCGACCTGGAACACGAGCAGGACATCCCCGAGGCGGCCGTACGGGACTACTACGACCGCAACCGGGACCGCTTCCTCACCCCCGAGGCCCTGCGACGCGGCGTCGACCCCTACGACGAGCCGGCTCCCACGGACATCCATCCGTACAGGCACGTACGCCACGGCATCGAACGCGAACTACGCCGAGCCGCAGCCCACCGTGCCTTCTTCAACTGGCTCGACGTCGCCCGGGCGGACGTCGAGTACGCCGAGGGTTACGAGCACCCCGGCGATCCCACACACCAGGATCACGAACACCACCACTGAGCAAACCATTGACCTCCGATGAATTCTGGTCCACATTTTCATCAATCGAAGTCCAAGTTGGTGATTTGATCCAGCGGCGACTGGTCCCAGGAGGGCAGCAATGCGCGCAAGAAGACTCACCGGATCCCTGACCTGTCTGGTCGTCCTGACCCTCACGGCGGCCGGCTGCGGCCTGTCCGGCGGTGGTTCCGACGGCGGTGACGCCACGGCCGGCGGCTGCAAGGTCGACAAGGGCAACGTCGGTTCCGGGAAGCTCTCCGGCGAGGTCAAGGGAAAGATCACGTTCCAGACGACCAACCTGAAGAAGGACTTCGGGAAGTACTTCAACGGCGTCATCGACGCCTTCGAGCAGGCCCACCCCGGGACCAAGGTGAACTGGATCGACGACCCGGGCGACGCCACCTTCACCCAGCGCCTGGTCGCCGACGCACAGGGCTGCACACTGCCCGACGTCGTGAACATCAACGTCAACACGGCGGTGGCGCTGACGAAGAACGGCTATCTGCTGAACCTGGACGACAAGGCGCCGGACGCGGGCAAGCCGTTCGCCCCCGCGCTGTGGAAGTCCAGCATGTACGCCGACGCGGACGGCAAGAAGGTGCACAGCGTGCTGCCCTGGTACTCCGGCGGCATCGTGCAGACCTTCAACACCGACCTGATGAAGAAGGCGGGCCTGGACCCGGCCAAACCTCCGACGACCGTGCTGGGCCTGTTCGACGACGCGGAGAAGGTCGCCAAGGCCTCCGGCGGCAGGTACTACGCGTTCCTCGCCAACCCGCAGCTGCGCATCCCGGCCGACTGGCAGCAGATGGGCATCAAGATCCTCTCGGCCGACGGCAAGAAGTTCACCTTCGCCGACGACCCGAAGACGGCCCAGTGGGTCGAGGCGATGACGAAGCTCTACAAGGCCGGCGGCATGCCCAGGGACTCCCTGTCCTCCACGCAGGACCCGGCCAACGTCTACGGCCAGGGCAAGCTCGTCTACGGCCCCACCAACCCCAACTTCCTGCGGTTCATCCAGCAGAACAACCCGAGCGTCTACAAGAAGACCGGCGTCGCCCCCTTCATGCTCGACGCCCTCGGCCACACCGTCGGAGCCCCGCAGTACGTGGGCACCGCGTCCACCAGCAAGAACGCCTCCACGGCGCTGGCCTTCGCGCGGTTCCTGACGAACGGCGAGAACCAGCTCGGCTGGGCCAAGGACCCGAAGGTCGTCATCTTCCCCTCCACCACGGCCTCCCTGAACGACCCGTTCTTCCAGTCGGTCAAGGGCGACGACCCCTTCGCCGAGGCCCGCAAGATCGTCGCCAGCGACCGCAAGACCGCCACAGCCGACGAGATCGCCCTGACGCCCGGTGAGCTGAACGCCATCACGGCCCAGATCCAGCTGGCCATGCAGGGCAAGAAGAGCGCAGAGGACGCTCTGAAGGAGGCGCAGTCCAAGGCCGACCAGCTGATCGAGCAGGGCAGTTGAGGATGACCCAGCCGACCGTCCACCAGGCGCCCGTCCCCGCTCCCCCGGGTGCGGGCGCCCGACGCCCCGGCGGCGCCTCCCCCTCCCGGCCGCCGGGGCCCCTGCGCCGCGCCCTCCGCTTCGTGACGCCCGGCCCCAGCGCCGACGCGGGGGCGCGGCGCTGCACCGCCGCTGGTGGCTGCCCTGGCTGTGGATGACCCCGGCGATCATCGGCGCGACCGTGTTCGGGGTCTTCCCGTTCCTCAACACGGTCCTGGTTTCCTTCACGGACGCCAAGCCGCTCGGCGGGGCGTACAACCTCGTCGGGCTGGACAACTACCGCCGGATGCTGGGAGATCCGGACTTCTGGCTGGCCACCCGCAACAGCCTGCTGTACGCGCTGTTCGTCGTCCCGCTGATGGTGCTGCTGCCGCTGCTGCTCGCGATCCTCGTGGAGAAGAACCTGCCGGGCATCGGCTTCTTCCGCTCCGCCTTCTACACGCCGGTGCTCGCCTCCAGCGTGGTCGTGGGCCTGAGCTGGCAGTGGCTGCTGAGCGACCAGGGGCTGGTCAACACCTGGCTGCAGAAGGCCCACCTCATCCGGGAGGCCATCCCGTTCCTGTCGGACTCGTGGCTGATCCTGCTGTCGGCGATGGGCCTGACGCTGTGGAAGGGCCTCGGCTGGTACATGATCTTCTACCTGGCCGCCCTCGGGAACGTCCCCAAGGAACTGCACGAGGCGGCGGCCGTGGACGGCGCGGGCGTCGTGCGCCGCTTCTGGCACGTCACCGTGCCCGGCGTACGCCAGTCGATGATGCTGGTCGGCACCCTGACCGGCATCGGCTCCCTGCGGGTCTTCACAGAGATCTACATGCTGGGCGGCGCCACCGGCGGCCCCGGCGGCGCCGACCGCACGCTGCCCTTCTACATCCGCGACGTCGGCCTCGACCCGCTCACCGGCAACGCCGGCTACGGCGCCGCCGTCAGCGTCGCCCTGTTCGCCCTGACCCTGGGCCTCACGCTGCTCGCCCAGCGCCTGACGAAGGAGGACGAGGCATGACTACCGCCGTCGACAAGCGCCGACGTCTGATGCCCCGCTGGCGGGACTACGGCCGGCCGCGCGAACTGGTCGTCCGCTACCTGCTGCTGGTGTTCGTCCTCTTCATCACCGTCGGCCCGCTGCTGTGGCAGCTGCTGTCGTCCCTCAAGGGCGCGGGCGAGGACGTCTTCGGGGCCGGTGCCTCGCTGATCCCCCACCACCCGACCCTGCGGGCCTACCGCGCGATCTTCGACCAGGTCCCGGTGTGGACGTACATCGGGAACAGCCTGGTGATCGTCGCGCTGTCCGTCACGAGTCAGCTCGTCTTCTCCACCCTGGCCGGCTACATGCTCTCCAAGCCGGGCTGGAAGGGCCGCAAGCTGGTGTGGGTGGTGCTGATGGCATCCATGATGTTCCCCTTCGAGTCGATCATGGTGTCGCTGTTCCTCAGCATCCGGGACATGGGCCTGGTCGACCATCTGGCCGGTGTCTGGCTGCCCGGCTTCGTCGCCGCGATCAACGTGCTCATCATGCGGGCCGCTTTCCTCGCCGTACCGCGTGAGATAGAGGACGCGGCGATGCTGGACGGTGCGGGCGAGTGGAAACGCTTCCGGTACCTGTATCTGCCCTCCGCCTACGGCGCGATCCTCGTCGTCACCATCAACACCTTCATCAGCGCCTGGGACGACTTCCTGTGGCCGCTGATCGTGTTGCGCTCGGAGGAGCACTTCACCCTGACGCTCGGCCTGGCCCGGCTGCAGAGCTCGTCGTTCGGCTACGACCAGCGCATGGTGATGGCGGGTTCCGTCATCTCCGTGATCCCGGTGCTGGTGCTGTTCGTCATCACCCAACGGTGGTTCTACAGGGGCGTCTCGTCCGGTGCCGTGAAGCTCTGATCGACCCGGAGCCCGACCGGTACGGCGGTCAGGGCCCGGCGCGCCGACTCCGCGACGCGGAACTCGACCGTGCCGGGCAGGACCGCTGTCTCCAGGTCGGCGCCCACCTGGGCGAGTTGGTCCGGGCCGAGTCCGAACGCGACCGTACGGCACTCCCCGGGCTCCAGATCGACGGCCCGGAACCCGCGGAGTTCCAGCGAGCGCGGCCAGACCGGCGTGACGAGGCGGCGCAGGTAGAGCTGTGCGACGGTACGCCCCCGCCGTTCCCCGATGTTGGTGACGTCGACCTCGACGGTCCGCCCCACCAGCCGTGGCGGCCCATAGGCGAAGCTCGTGTACGACAGCCCGTGCCCGAAGCCGTGGAGCGGCTCGGCGCTGTCGTCGGCGTAGCCGCCGTACTCGATGTCCTTGTGGTTGTAGTGGACGGGCAGTTGGCCTGCCGAGCGCGGCACGGAGACGGGCAGCCGGCCCACGGGCTCGGCCCGTCCGAGCAGGACGTCCGCGATCGCCTCGCCGCCCCAGGGGCCCGGGTACCAGGCGGTGAGCAGCGCGGCGGCCCGCTCGGCGGCCTCGGGACTGCGTGCGGGCGGCCCTGGATCAGGACGACGACGGTGGGTGTGCCGGTCGCCGTGACGGCGTCGAGCAGGGCGTGCTGGGCCGCGCCGAGCCGGAGCCCGGCCAGGTCGACGCCTTCTCCGCAGGTCATCTCGGACACGACGGTGCGCGCGGCGCCGTTGGCGTCGAACTCGGTGCCGGGCGTACGGGCGCTGCTGCCGCCCAGCACGAGCACGGCCAGGTCGGACGCGGCGGCCTCGGCGATCGCCTCGGGGATGCCGGAGAGGTCCTCACCGGTGAGGGCGCAGCCCGTGACGTGGCGTACGTCGACGCCGGTGCGCCGAAGTGCGTCGAGGACGCTGGTGCCGGTGCCGGGGCGTTGTGGAGCGGTGTAGTCGCCCAGTTGGTGGGCGACGGTGTCGGAGTGCGGCCCCAGGAGGGCGATCCGAGAGCCGGTCGACACGGGCAGCACGCCGTGGTCGTTGTGGAGGAGCGTGACGGCGGCCCGGGCGAGGGCGGTGCTCAGCTCGCGTCCGGCGGCGGGGTCCGGGAAAGGGCCCCCGCTGCAGGGCTGTTCGAACAGTCCCAGGCGGAACTTGAGCCGTAGCACCCGGGCGACCGCCTGGTCCAGGGCCTCCTCACTCACCAGTCCCCGCTCGACCGCCTCCTCCAGATGAGTGAAGCCCTCGTCCCACAGGCTCAGGTCGACCCCGGCGTCGAGGGCGAGGGCACCGGCGGAGACCTTGTCGCCGGTGATACGGGCCAGCCGGTCGACGGCCAGTCCGTCCGCCATGACGAGTCCGTCGAAGCCCCAGCGGTGCCGCAGCAGTCCGGTGAGCAGGGCGCGGTTGCCACAGCAGGGCATCCCGTCGACCTCGTTGTACGCGGCCATGACGGCGGCGGCTCCGGCCCGGACACCGGCGTGGGCGGCGGGGAGGTGGATCTCGTGCAGCTCCCGGAGACCGAGTTCGGACTCGGCGGAGTTGCGGCCTCCGACGGTGGCGCCCTGCCCGGCGAAGTGCTTGAGGACGACGGGCGCCTTGTCCGGGGCGAAGAACCCGCCCGGCTCACGGAGGGGCTCCCCCTGCATACCGCGGACGAGCGCCTCGGTGAGCCGGGCGGCCAGGTACGGGTCCTCGCCGAAGCACTCCTCGGTCCGGCCCCAGCGCGGGTCCCGGGCGATGTCCAGGGCCGAGACCAGGGCGACATGGCCGCCCCGGGCGCGCAGTTCGGCGGCGGCGTGGGCGGCGGCCCGTTCGTACAGCCCGGGGTCCCAGCCGGCGCCGACGGCCAGGTTGACGGGCAGGACCGTGCCGTCGAGGGCCATGTGGCCGTGCGGCACCTCCTCGACGAACAGGGCCGGGATGCCGAGCCTGCTGTGCTCGAGGACATGCCGCTGGACGAGGTGGGCCAGTTCGGCACCGTCCGCGGCGCCGGACCCGGTGGTGTGGTCGACGCCCGACCAGGCGTCGGCGCGCAGCAGCCCGTACAGGGCTCCGAGTCCGGCGAAGCGCTCGGTCTCGGCGTGGAGGGCGCCGGTGAGTTCGAAGCCGCCGTCGGGGGTGCGGCGGTAGGCGTCCCAGCCGTACATCCGCTGGTTGAGCTGTCCGGCCTTCTCGCGCGGGGTCATACGCGAGAGCAGGTCATGGACGCGGTCGTCGACCGGAGCGTTGGGGTCGCGGTACAGGGGCGTGCCCTGCCGGGTGACGGTCATGTACGGCCCTGGTGGGCGAGCCGGGCCAGGGCCACGGCGCCCCGGCGGCCGTCGGGGACCCAGTCGAGGGCCAGGCCGAGGGTCCGGAGGCGGGCTTCCAGGCGCGAGGTGAGCGGCCCGCCGGGGCCGAGCAGGCCTCCGGTGGCCACGACCCGCTCCCCTGGGTGCGGATCCAACGCCCTTATGGCGTCGGCGAGTTGGTCGGCTGCCTCGTCCAGGATGGCCAGGGCGACGGTATCCTCGGCCGCCTCGACGACCAGCGGCGCGAGTCGCGCGAGGCGGATGGGGGGCTCGGCCATGACCGCGGGGAGCACGTGTCTGCGGTAGGCCTCGCGGTGGGGGCGGGACCAGGAGGTGCCGTCGGAGGGCGGGAGGGGGCGCCGGCCGGCCGGGGAACCGGCCCCGGCCACTCCGGGGGGCGGCCCGCTCGCGGCCGGCGGCACCGCCTCGTGCCGCGCGTCACCCGACGCCCCCTCCACGACGCCTTGGACCACGTCGGGGGAGAGTCTCCGCACCACGCCGCCGGCGACACCCCCGGCCGCTCCGCCGGGCAGCACGGCGCCCGGCACCCCGAGTTCTCGCCCCACCGTCTCCGCCAGCACGGTCGGCGCGCCCCTCCCGTCGGCCATCCGCAGTGCGGCCCGGACCGCCGCGCGGCCGATCCAGAAGCCGCTGCCGTCGTCGCCGAGGAGCCAGCCGTCGCCGTCCACGGTGGCGGTGCCGCGGCGGTCGGTGATGCGCATGGCGACCGCGCCCGTGCCGGCCACCAGGGCGAGGCCGTCGGCGGGGGCGCCCGGGGCGGAGGCGAAGGCCGCCTCGATGTCGCTGCCGATGACGGGCGGGCCGGCGTCGATACCCAGTCGGCGCAAGGCGGCCGTGAGTGCGGCCAGGGCGTTGCGCCGCCCCGGTTCGTCGGCGGCGGCGTCCGTCGCGCCCGCGAAACCGCCGGCGACGGCCACGACCCGGGCACGGTCGGGCTCGGGCACGGCCTGTCCGACGGCCTCGGCGAGATGCTCGGTGAGCTGCGGCACCGGGACGGTCAGGGCGTTGCCGGGCCCGGCGGTGCCCTCGCCCAGCGGACGTCCGTCAGCCGCGGTCGCCAGGACCGCCCGGGTCCGCGTACCGCCCGCGTCGAGGCCGACCACCAAGGCCGGGCCGCCTTGACACTCCTGGTTCAATTCATTACCCATCGCCGACTATGGTGATTGATGCATTCACCCAGAGCAAGGGATCTGGGTGCTCGACCCGAGGAGGATCCCATTCCCCCGCTCCGCTTCGGCGTCAACTACACGCCCCGCCGCGGCTGGTTCCACGCCTGGCACGACTTCGACCCGGCGCACGCCCGCGAGGACCTGGACCAGATCGCCGCGCTCGGCCTCGACCACGTCCGGGTCTTCCACCTGTGGCCGCTCCTCCAGCCCAACCGCACGCTCATCCGCCCCGCGGCCGTGGACCAGCTCGCGCAGCTGGTCGACCTGGCCGCCGAGGCCGGTCTCGACGTCCTCGTGGACGGCGTGCAGGGCCATCTGTCCAGCTTCGACTTCTATCCGGAGTGGACGCGAAGCTGGCACCACCGCAACGTCTTCACCGACCCGGAGGCCGTCGCCGCCCAGGCCGAGCTGATGCGCACCCTCGGCCGCGCCCTGACCGGCCGCCCCAACCTCATCGGCCTCCAGCTCGGCAACGAGCTCAACAACCTGGTCGAGCACAACCCGGTGACCCCGGACGAGGTGGACCACTACCTCGACACCCTGCTGTCCGCCACCCGTGAGCACCTGCCCCCGGGCCGGCTGGCGACCCACTCCGCCTACGACGCGGCCTGGTACGGCGACGACCACCCCTTCACCCCTCAGGCCTCGGCCCGCAAGGGTGATGTCACCACCGTCCACCCCTGGGTGTTCTCCGGCGACTGCGCCCGCCGCTACGGCCCCCGCTCCCCTCAGGTGCTGCATCTCGCCGAGTACGGCACGGAACTCGCCAAGGCCTACGCCGAGGACCCGGCCCGCCCGGTCTGGGTCCAGGAGACGGGCGCCCCGGAACCCCACATCCCGGCGGCCGACGCCCCGGACTTCGCACGGGCGACCGTGCGGAACGCGGCCGGGTGCGAGGGGCTGTGGGGCGTGACCTGGTGGTGCTCCCACGACGTGGACCGCTCCCTGGCCGACTACCCGGAACTGGAGTACACCCTGGGCCTGTTCGACGCGCGGGGCGAAGCCAAGCCGATCGCCACGGCGCTGGCCGGGATCGTCGCCGAGGTGCGCGCGGGGCACCATCCCGCCCGGCCCCGCGACACGGCCCTGGTCCTGGACTGCACGCCGTCCACCCGCTCCGTCTCCGGCCCGGGAGGCGCGTACTTCGACGCCTGGATGGCCCTGCGCACCGAGGGCGTCCACCCGGCGGTGGTCCTGGCGGCGCGGGCGGACGACGCCGCGTACCTCGCGGCGCGCGGCATCAAGGAGGTCGCACGGGTGCCGTGAGCGCTCAGGCGCCGACCAGCGCCTCGGCGACGGCCCGCAGATTCACCCGGCCTCGCCCGTAGGAGCAGAGCGCGCCGCCCTCCGGCAGCCCGGTGTCGATCCGCACGGCGCCGGGCCGCTGGGAGAGCAGGGCGGCGCGCAGCCGTTCCTGCCAGGGGTGGAGCCCGGCGTCACAGGTGGCGATGACCAGCGGTGTTTCAGCGGAGGCGCGCAGGATCTCCTCCAGGAAGGGCGCCGGATCCGTCGGCTCGCCGCTGACCGCGGTCCCCGTGGCCGTGGGGTCGACGGCCCGCACCTCCGTCAGCAGGTCCTCGCCGCCCCAGTTGAGCGCGGGATGCGGCGGCGGGAACAGGTCGACGACATGGGCGCCCCGCACGCCCGACGGCACCGGCCGGCCGCGGACGGCCCGGCGGGCGGCCTCGAGACCGGCCCCCGCGTCCCAGCCGTCGACGGCCCCGGCGTCCGGGGCGGCGTACCGCACGGCGAGGCGCCGCACCCGCCCGGCGGCCTCCCGCACCCGCTCCTCGGGCAGCACGCCGGAGCGCAGCGCGTCGAGCACCGCGTCCCGGCAGGCCAGGGTGACCTCCAGGTCCGGCACGGCCACGATGACCTGGTCGGCACCGGCCGCGAGGGCGATCCGCGCCCCGGCTGCCTCGCCATAGCGATCGGCGATGGCCTTCATCTCCAGGGCGTCGCTGACCAGGACACCGTCGAAGTCCAGCTCGTGGCGGAGCAGATCACCCAGGATGCGGCGGCTCAGGGTGGCGGGCCGCTCGGGGTCCAGCGCCGGGTAGACGACATGGGCGCTCATGATCATCGGCACGCCCGCGTCGACGGCGGCGCGGAACGGCTCGAAGTCGGCCCGCAGTTCGTCGTACGACCGCGGATCGACGGCCATCCCGAGATGACTGTCGGTCTCGGTGCCGCCGTGCCCGGGGAAGTGCTTGGCGCAGGAGGCGACGCCCCGCCGCTCGGTGGCGGTGATCCAGGCTCGCAGATGCCGGGCGGCCAGGGCGGGTTCGGCGCCGAAGGATCGGGTGCGCACGATGGGGTTGCGCGGCCGGTGCTGGAGGTCGGCGACCGGGGCGTAGGAGACCGTGATGCCGAGCGAGGCCAGATGCCCGGCCAGGGCGTCGGCGCAGCGGCCGGTCAGCCCGGGGTCGTCGGCCACTCCGAGCGCGTACGACCCGGGCACCTCGGGAGCGCCCGCGTCCACCAGGTGCCCGATTCCGCCGCCCTCGTTGTCGATCCCCACGAGCAGGTCCGGCCGCAGGGCGCGCAGCTCCGCGGTGAGCCGCCGCACCTGCTCCGCGTCCCGCACGTTGCGGGTGAAGAGGATGACCCCGCCGAGGCCGCGGTCGACGAGCCGCTTGAGAGTGTCGGGCACGGTCGTGGTGCCGGCGAAGCCGGCGACGAGGCAGCGGTGGGCGGCCTCGTCGAGGCCGGGGGGCAGGTGCGCGGAGTGGGTCACCCCGGGAATCCTCTGGCTCGTTCAACCAAATGTCAACAGCGTGATGGATCGCCCATTCAGCGAGTCGAAAGGTACCCGCCGAAACGTTCCTGAAGTTCTTCCGTCACCCACTCGCACCCCACCCACACCGGCTAGCCTCGTAAGTCACCGAAGGCGAACGGGGGATTGCCCATGGTGAACGCTGATCGCACGCCGCCGGACTGTCCTGGGGGGCATGACGGCATGCCGGAGCGTGGCGCCGGGCTCCACCTCCAGGATCAGCTCGAAATCCTCATCCAGGACTTCCGCACGAGCGCCGAGCCGCCGATGCCGGTGTTCGTCGTGCACGCCCAGGAAGGTGCGGACGACGACGCGGTGACCGGGCTGGTCCGGCAGCTCCACGCGGGCCAGGAGGCGCACGGCACGCGCTGCGCGGTGGCGCAGGACGCCTACGAGGGCGCCACGGAGGTGCGCCGGGCCGCGGCCATGGTGCGGGCACTGAGCGACCCGAAGAAGTGGGGCGGCCCGAAGGCGGTCTACCGGCGCTACGCGTTCCCGCGGCTGCGGCTGGTGCATGCCATCGACGACGCGGTCGCGGCCCTCGGCGACACCTGGCCGGCGCCCGAGCCGGGCAGCCCCGAGGCCGGTCAGGACCAGCGGCAACGGCTGCTGAACCAGCTGGCCCAGCAGCGCTGGCGGCCGAAGAACTCCTCGCGCTGGCGCTCAGGACTGCCGCTGTTCGACATGGCGCACATCCTCCCGGCGAGCCTCGTGACCGTGCTCGCCGCGCTCATGGCCCGCAGCGAGTGGTACGTCGCGGTGGGCGCCGGTCTGGTCTTCCTGCTGCTGCTGACCGTCCTCAACTACGTGCTGCCGGGGCGCGCGCCGATCTTCCTGTGGCTGCGCCGGGAGAGCCGCTGGTTCATGACGACGACCTTCCTCAGGGCGGCGGACCACGAGGATCCCACCGAGGTCTCGCTGCTGCGGCCGGTGCGGTCCTGGAAGGCGATCGCGGCCCGGGCGTACGACGTGGCGGAGGCGCTGACGGCGGGCGGCGACTTCCACCTCCAGCTGTGCGTGCTCGCGCTGCGGGAGGACCTGCGGGACAACCACCGCCGCTGGAGCTGGGACCTGCGCGGCTTCAAACGGCCGCGCCCGCCGATGCTGTTCCTGCCGCACACGGACGCCCGCAACGGCGGCATCGAACTGATCCGGGCCATCAGCGACGTCCGCAGCCGGCGCAGCGAGCTCGACCCGCTGGTGGTGGTCGCCGCGGTGCACACGCAGGACGTTCCGCGCCTGGAGCGCGGCGTGGTTCCGGCGACGCCCGACCCGTCCGGCGTACCGCCCCGGTTCGGCGAGCGGCTGCGCGCCTGGCACCGGCAGTGGGCGCACAATCTGCGCGCCGAACAGTCGCCCAGCCGTGAGCGGTCCGTTCTGCCCTGGGTGATGAAGATCCCGCTGCCGCATGACCAGCTCGGCCCCGTCGAGGAACGCACCCGGCATCTGCGGGCCTCCACCCGGCCCACGCCCGCCCGGCTGGTGTGGGCCCTGCACACCCTGGTCCTGCTGATCGCCCTGCTGACCGCCGGGACCGTCATGCGGGCCGACGCCCTGCACGACCGGTACTGCTCGGCGTCCGTGCTGACCGCCAACCGGGACACCCGTCGCGAGTCGGCACCCGGCGGTGGCACGGAATGCATCGGCATAGCGACGGACGGCGTCCGCTTCGCCGACTGGCTGCCCGCGCCCGGCCCCGGCGACGAGCCCAAGGCCCTGACGGCCGGTGACGCGACGCCCTGGACCGTGGACGAACTGGAGGACCGCATCGCCGGGCAGAACGCGAATGTCCTCGCCAACCACTCCGGCAAGTACGTCACCGTCGTCTACGCCGGGCCGCTGAGCGCCGATCCCTCGGACGGCTCCTCGCTCGTGAAGGGCGCCGAGGAACTGGCGGGCGTGTACCTGGCACAGGCCGTCATCAACAAGAACTCCAGTGTGAAACTGCGGGTCCTGCTCGCCAACGGCGGCGTCGACCTGGGCCACCAGGAGGAGATGGCCGAGGAGATAGCCGCGTACGCCGCCCAGGACCCGACCGTGGTGGGGGTCGTGGGCACCGGCCGCGACCTGAAGTCGAGCAGGGCGACGACCCGCACGCTGATGGAGGCCGGCCTGCCGATCGTCTCCGGCACGAACTCCGCGACCTATCTGCCCCGCGAGTTCGCCAACTGGTTCAGCCTGGCCGCCACGGACCGGTGGCAGACCGAGCAACTCGGCCTGATCGCAGCCCAGTTGCGCACACCGGACCGTCGGCAGTACGCCCTCGTCCTCGCCCGCGACACGGCGAAGACCGACGACCTCTACACCGACGAACAGGCACGCTACGGCCAGGACATGCTGCGCCGGCAGGGCTTCACCCCGCTCGACCAGCGCCGCTACACCCTCAGCGGCGGCAAGCCGGAACTCCGCTCGCACGCCCAGGAGATCTGCCGGGGCGGCCGGGTCCCGTCGGTGATCTACTTCGCCGGCCGGGTGGAGGACATCGACCCCCTGATGACCCAGCTGGGCACCGAGCCGGGCTGCGCCGGAACGCCCCTGGCCATCCTCACCGGCGACGACCTGTCCAAGGCCGACTTCGCCTCCGGCGGGCAGTCCGTCGCGCCGAAGGTCACGCTGTACCACGCGGCCCTGGCCGAACTGCGGACGGCCGCCACCGGGACCACCTTCTACCTGGACGCGGCAGCACACCTGCCGGGACTGCAGGGCGGGAACCTGCGCTACGACAGCCCCGCCCTGGCCAGCGGCCAGACCGCCCTGGCACACGACGCGACCCGCGCCCTGTACTGGGCGGCCACCCGCGACGACCGGCCCCAGAGCCGCGCCTCGACCTGGGTGAACCTGCGCAACGTCAAGATCGACGGCATGGCCACCGGCACCATCGACTTCACCCGTGCCCCGCTGTACGGCGACCGCACCGGTCACAGCATCGTCCTCAAGGAGGTCCGCCGCGCGGAGGACGGCACCTCCGAGACCCGGGTGGTGTGCGGCCGCACCGCGGGGAAGACGAAGCGGCTCACACAGAAGGAATGCCGGATCCGCTGAGGGCTGTCTCAGTCCTCAGCGGCGGTCAGGCGCAGCGCGATGCTGTTGATGCAGTACCGCTGGTCGGTGGGCGTCGGATACCCCTCGCCCGCGAACACGTGCCCGAGGTGCGAGCCGCAGCGCGCACAGCGCACCTCGGTGCGCACCATGCCGTGGGTCCGGTCCTCGATCAGTTCCACCGCGTCGGTGTCCCTGGGGTCGAAGAAGGACGGCCAGCCGCAGTGGGACTCGAACTTCGTGTCCGACGTGAACAGCTCCGCACCGCAGGCGCGGCAGGAGTAGACGCCCTGGGTCTTGGTGTCGGTGTACTCACCGGTGAAGGCGGGCTCCGTGGCGGCCTGGCGCAACACCGCGTACTCGCCAGGGCTCAGCTCCGCGCGCCACTGCTCGTCCGGCTTCTCGATGTCGTACGGCATGAGCTTCCAGCCCCTCAGTTCGACAGACGGTCCAGGATGCGCGGGCCGAGGTCGGTGACGTCGCCCGCTCCCATGGTGAGAACGAGATCGCCGGGCTTCGCCATTCCCGCGACGACCGAGGGGACGTCCGCCTTCTCGTGCACCGGCGTCACGTCCGCGCCCGCCGCCCGGGCCGCCTCGATGATCAGCTCGCTGGTCACACCGGGGATCGGGTCCTCGCGGGCCGGGTAGATGTCCAGCACGACCGAGGCGTCCGCGAGGCCCAGGGACTGGCCCATCTCCTTGCCCAGCTCCTGCGTCCTCGAGAAGAGGTGCGGCTGGAAGACGACCAGGATCCGGGAGTCGCCCGCCGCCGCGCGCATGGCCTCCAGATCGGCGGTCATCTCGGTGGGGTGGTGCGCGTAGGAGTCGATGACCTGGACGCCGGCGGCCTCGCCCTTCAGCTGGAGCCGCCGCTTCACACCGGTGTACGCGGCGATCGCCGGGGCCAGCTCGGCCGCCGGGATCCCGAGGGCGACGCCCGCCGCCAGCGCGGCCACGGCGTTGTGCGCGTAGTGCCGGCCGGGGACGGAGACCGTGAAGGTCAGCGTCTCGCCGTCCAGCACCACGGTGACCTCGCTCTTCAGGCCCTGCGGCACGACCGACAGGACGCGCACGCCGGCGTCCTCGGACTCGCCGTACGTCACCACCCGCACGCCGCGTCCCGTGACCCGACGCGTCAGCTCCCGGGCGCCCTCTTGGTCGGCGGCGATCACCAGCGTGCCGCCCTCGGTGATCCGGTCCACGAACGTCTCGAACGACGCGTAGATCTCGTCCATCGACGCGTAGTTGGCGTGGTGGTCGAGCTCGACGTTGAGGACGATCGCGACCTCGGGCGCGTACTTGTGGAAGCTGCGGTCCGACTCGTCCGCCTCGGCGACGAAGATCTCGCCGTCGCCGTGCAGCGCGTTGGAGCCCGGCGCGTCCAGGTCCCCGCCGATCGCGTACGACGGCGTCAGGCCCAGCTCGCTCAGCGACACCGCGAGCATCGAGGTCGTGGTCGTCTTGCCGTGCGTACCGGCGACCGCGATCGGCCGCAGGCCCTGCATCAGGGCGGCGAGCGCGTCGGAGCGGTGCACGACGGGGATGCCGAGTGCGGCCGCGCGGGCCAGCTCGGGGTTGTCCTGCCGGATCGCCGACGACACGACCACACAGCTGGCGTCGTCGGCCAGGTGCTCCACGGCGTGCCCGATGTGCACCGTCACACCCAGCGCCCGCAGCGCCTCGGCCGTGGCCGACTCCTTCGCGTCACTGCCCGCCACGACGGCCCCGCGCTGGGCGAGGATCTTCGCGATACCCGACATCCCGGCCCCACCGATCCCGATGAAGTGCGGTCGGTCCATGGCGGTGGGAAGGCCGGGTGCCATGCGTATCTCCAAGGGCGTTCTGGGACGGTGAGCGCCCACAGCCTATTTCAGAAGCGCCATCGCATCCGCCCCCGGCACTACGCCTTGCTGTGGGAGAACAGCTTCAGCACCGGCACCCCCACCTTGTGCCGGGCCCGCGACGCCCAGTCCCGGTGGAAGAACTCCTCCACGTAGTGGGGGTCGGTCAGCACGATGACCTCGTCCGCGCCGACCTCCTCCACCAGGGACTTGAGCGCGTCCAGCGGGTGATCCTCGATCAAGCGTCCTTCCGCCCCGCTCCCGGACGTCCGCAGCGCCGCGAGGGACACCTCCAGCGCCCGCTGCCCGACGCTCAGCGCCTCCTCGCCCTCCGGCGTCTCCCCCTCGCGCACGGCGTCGTCGAGTTCGCCGAGCGCGACGTCGTCGATGGCCCGAAGCAGACGGTCCGCCTGCTCGCCGCGCGGCTGGAGCAGCACCTGGAAGGAGACCTGCTCCTCCCCGTGCAAGGTGGTGACGAACTCCACGTCGGCGGAGGTCAGGGCCTTCTCGATCATCAATACGCTTGTGAACACCAGGCGCCCCTTCTCATCCTTGCGGAAACCATCCTGCCCCGTGTTCGCACGGGATCTGCCGGATCCAGTGTGCCCTTAGGAATCCAAACAGAACGGCATATTCCGAACGTACTGACCGTCCGGCTCCTGAGCGCCTCTACCCCGTGCCGCGCGGTTCAGTACGTCAGGACCGCCCGTACCTCGTGAACAGGAAGCCGTCCTCCTCCAGCATCGACAGCAGGGAGAAGCGCCGCGGGACCGTGATGGCGGGCCCTCCGGCGATGCGCTGGGCGTCGCCGGCCGTGAGCATCGGGGAGACGGTCAGACAGAGCTCGTCGAGCACGCCGGCCGCCACCAGCTGCCCGAGCAGCCGCGGGCCGCCCTCGGTCAGCAGCCGGGTGTGGCCCAGTTCGGCGAGGGCCTGGACGGCACGGGCGGGGTCCACGCCGATGCCGTCCCCGGCGGTCACCACGCGCGCGCCCGCCTTCTCGGCGGCGGCGACGCGGTCCGGGGCGGCCGCGGCTCCCGTGAGGACCAGGGTGGGCGCCAGGGGCGAGGTGAACAGCGGGAGCGAGAAGTCCAGGTCGAGGCTGGCGGTGACGACCGCGATCGCGGGGGCGGGGGCCTGCCCGGCCGCCTCCCGCATCGCCGCGAACTCGGCACGCGCGCGTGCCGGCCGGTACCCCTCCTGGCGGACCGTTTCCGCGCCCACGACGACCACGTCCGCCAGCGCCCGCAACGTGCCGAAGATCCGCATGTCGGTCGCGCTGGAGATGGGCTGCGAACGGCCGTCGTGCTGGGCGGCCCCGTCCAGGGTGGACACCATGTTGGCGCGCAGCCACGGCAGCGGGCCTCCGGCCCCCGGCTCGGGATAGGCGTACGCGGCCGCCAGCTCGGCCAGGGACCACTCCCGCCCGGCACCCTCCTCGCCGGACGCCCCACCCGGGGCCGGAGCTGCTGTTTCATCGGTCACAGGGAACAGACGTCGCATGCCGTGCAGTGTTCCACGCCCCGTAGCATGGTGAACCGTGTCCAATTCCCCCGCCCCCTCCGGTACCGGCCCCATAGCCGACTCGGCCCCGCTGTCCCTGTGCGCCCGTGAGCCGCACGTCCCCGCGGATCGGCTGGTCGCCGAGATGGTGCCGCCGCCGCGGTTCGACTCGGTGCGCTTCAGCACGTACATCCCGGACCCGAACCAGCCCAGCCAGACCGAGGCGGTCCAGGTCCTGGAGAGCTTCGCGGCAGGCCTCGGCCAGGGACCGGGCGGTTCCGGCAAGCGGCGGCTGTTCGGTTTCGGCAAGGCGCCGAAGAAGGCCCCGGCCGGCCCGCGCGGCGTCTACCTCGACGGTGGCTACGGCGTCGGCAAGACCCACCTGCTGGCCTCCCTGTGGCACGCCACCCCGGCCGAGCCCGAGCTCAAGGCGTTCGGCACCTTCGTGGAGCTGACCAACCTGGTCGGCGCCCTCGGGTTCCAGAAGACCGTCCAGACCCTGTCCGGCCACCGTCTGCTGTGCATCGACGAGTTCGAGCTCGACGACCCGGGCGACACCGTCCTGGTCTCCACCCTCCTGGGCAAGCTCGTCGACGCGGGCGTGGCGCTCGCCGCCACCTCCAACACGCTGCCCGGCAAGCTCGGTGAGGGCCGGTTCGCCTCGGCCGACTTCCTGCGGGAGATCCAGGGCCTGTCGGCCCGCTTCCGCGCCCTGCGCATCGACGGCGAGGACTACCGCCACCGCGGCCTGCCCGAGGCGCCGCCGCCGTACTCCGACGCAGAGGTGACCGAGACGGCGCACGCCACCGAGGGCGCCTCCCTCGACGCGTTCTCGCCCCTCCTGGAGCACCTCGCCCGGGTCCACCCCAGCCGGTACGGCGCCCTGACCGACGAAATCGGGGCCGTGTGCCTCACCGGTGTGCGGCCGGTTCCCGACCAGTCGACGGCCCTCAGGCTGGTCGTCCTGGCGGACCGGCTCTACGACCGCGAGGTGCCCGTGATGGCCTCGGGTCTGCCCTTCGACCAGCTCTTCAGCGAGGAGATGCTGAACGGCGGCTACCGCAAGAAGTACTTCCGGGCCATCTCCCGGCTCACCGCCCTGGCCCGCGACGCGGGCAAGCTGGCGAACTCCCGGTAACCACGAGCCCAATACCGCACCGACAGCCGTGAGGCCAAGGGGTAGTTCAAGCCAACCCACCCACGGTTTTCAGGCTCTCTTCAGCTTGAAACGTTAAGTTAACCCTGCAAATGACTTTGCAGGGTTAACGTGTTTCTTGACCAGCCATTGACCAAGTGTTGGTCAGCGCTAGACGTGTGAATCACCTGAAGGGGGGGCGCATGTACCGAGGTACGACGGCACGGACCGTGGTGTCGGCACTCGCCGCCATCCTGCTCGCCCTTCAGTTCTTCGCACCGACGGCGTCCTTCGCATCCGCGCACACACCCCGTAAAGCAGAGGCCAAGGCTCAGCCCGGAACCGAACCGTCCGGCCTGTCCACGCGCCCTGGAATCAAGTGCTCCGGGAAAGCGCTGCGCGACGAGATCGCCACCTGCCGCGCCGGACACCACGGGGACCCGACCGGTCCCCTGCGGACCCGCGACCGGTTCCACCACGCCGATTCCGCGCCCAGCGCGCCGGAGCGGCCCCTGCTGCGGCACATCCCGCCGACAGCACCGGACCAGGTCAGAGCCGGCGCCGCGCACCATCGCGCGTCGAGATCCTCGACGTCGCACACACCGGCAGCGCTTCAGGTCTTCCGCTGCTGAGGAACAGAGTCGTTCCTTCCCCCACCTCTGTCATGCCCGTCCGACGCGCCCCCACTGCGCGCCAGGAGGAGTCACCACACTCATGCAACCCCTCATCGACAACGCCCGCACGCACGGACAGCGCCCTGAGGAGTTCGCCCGCCTCGCCGAGGGCCAGTCCCCCGACGTCCTGTTCATCACCTGCTCCGACTCCAGGGTCGTACCGGCCCTGATCACGGGCGCCCGGCCCGGCGAGCTCTTCGAGCTGCGCACCGCGGGCAACGTCGTTCCCCCCTACACCCTCGGACACCCCACCTCCGAGGCGGCCACCATCGAATACGCCGTGGAAGTCCTCGGCGTCAAGGAGATCGTGGTCTGCGGCCACTCGCACTGCGGCGCCGTCGGCGCGGTGGTGCGGGGCGACGACCTCACCGGCGTACCCGCCGTGCGTGACTGGCTCGCGCACGCCTGCGACGAGCCCAAGTGCGCGGACCCGACCGACAAGACGGTCACCGAAGCCGTGCAGAACCACGTTCTGACCCAGGTGGAGCGGCTGCGCTCGTACCCGAGCGTGGAGAGCCGTCTGACGGACGGCCGGCTCCGGCTGCACGCCTGGTTCTACGAAGTGCACACCGGAACCGTGCGGGACCACCGCGCGGACACCGACTCCTTCGAGAAGCTGTGAGGGGCGCCATGACCAAGTTCCCTTACCTGAGGCAGGACTTCACCGCCTCGCTCGTCGTGTTCCTGGTCGCGCTCCCGCTGTGCGTGGGCGTGGCCGTCGCCTCCGGTGTCCCGGCCGAACTCGGCCTGATCACCGGCATCGTGGGCGGCCTCCTCACCGGATTCCTGCCGGGCAGCAGCCTGCAGGTGTCCGGTCCTGCCGCCGGTCTGACCGTGCTGGTCTTCGAAGCCGTCGACACCTACGGGCTGCCCGCGCTCGGCGTGATCGTGCTGGCCGCCGGTCTGCTGCAGCTCATCATGGGCGCGCTGAAGCTCGGCCGCTGGTTCCGCGCGATATCCGTCTCGGTCGTCGAGGGCATGCTGGCCGGAATCGGTCTGGTGCTCATCGCCGGTCAGCTGTACGCGACGGCCGGGCTGAAGGCGCCCGCCTCCGGCATGGACAAGATCCTTGGCCTGCCCGGGGCCGCTGTCGACGCGCTCGGCAGCACCAAGGCGCTCACCTCCCTCGCGCTCGGCGCGGCCACCATCGCGGTGATGGTGCTGTGGAAGAAGCTGCCGAAGCAGGCACAGGCCGTCCCCGGCGCGCTCGCCGCGGTGATCCTTGCGATCGCGGCCACCGCCGTGTTCAACCTGCCGGTCGACACCGTCCAGGTGCAGGGTCTGCTGGACTCCATCCAGCCGCCCGGCCTCGACGCCTTCGGCAGCGTGGGTGTCGGCATCATCGGCACGATCATCGCCTTCACTCTGATCGCCTCCGCCGAGAGCCTCTTCAGCGCCGCCGCGGTGGACCGGCTGCACGACGGACCACGCACCCAGTACGACAAGGAGCTCATGGCGCAGGGCGCGGGCAACACGCTCTGCGGTGTGCTCGGCGCGCTGCCGATGACCGCGGTCATCGTCCGCAGTTCGGCCAACGTCAGCGCGGGAGCCAAGACCAAGGCGTCCCGGGTGCTGCACGGCGTGTGGCTGCTCCTCTTCGCGGCGCTCCTGCCGGCCACGCTGGCCCTGATCCCGTTGCCCGCGCTCGCCGGCATCCTGGTCCACGCGGGCTTCAAGCTCATCCCGTTCCGCAAGATCGTGCCGCTGTGGCGCGAGCACCGGGGTGAGGCGGTCATCCTGGCCGTCACCGCCGTGTCGATCGTCGCGGTGAACATGTTCGAGGGTGTCCTGATCGGTCTGGCCCTGTCGGTCGTCAAGACCGCCTGGGAGGCCTCGCACATCAAGCTCGAGGTCATCGACAAGGGCGCCGGCCCCATCCAGGCGTACCTCTCGGGCAACGCGACGTTCCTGCGACTGCCGAAGATCCTGGACAACCTGGAGAGCCTGCCGCAGGACCGCCCGGTCGAGCTGGACCTCTCGGGTCTGCACCACCTCGACCACGCCTGCCGCACGGCCCTGGAGAACTGGGCCGAGCGCCACAGCGCGACGGGCACGGAGCCGGTGAAGGTCACGGAGCCCGAGCTGGAGTCCGAGCAGCCGAAAGAGGGAGAGAAGGTGACGGTGGCCTAGCGGTCCGCCGGAACGCCGACGCTCCTGGCCCGGGACGCGCCCCCAAGCGCGCCCCGGGCCTTTCGCGTGTCCGTCTCCGACCGGTCGGGGCTTGTCACGCTGTTCCTCGCCCCCTGGGGCATGGCCTCGGACCCCAATCCCGGCATATCGTTGCAGAAGTAGACGAAATCGGACCTCTGGACGAGGAGGTCGGGATGGTCCAAGAGCTGATCGGGGTGGTGGCGGCGGTCGGCGCCGGCGGTCTGGTGTATCTGGCCGCGGCGGCGCGGGTCGTCAAGCAGTACGAGCGCGGGCTCGTCTTCCGGCTCGGGCGCGTGCACGGGGACGTGCGGCGGCCGGGGTTCAACATGATCGTTCCCGCGGTGGACCGGATGCGCAAAGTCAATCTGCAGATCGTGACGATGCCGATCCCGGCCCAGGAGGGCATCACCCGCGACAACGTGACCGTGCGGGTCGACGCGGTGGTGTACTTCAAGGTCGTGGACCCGGCGGCCGCGATCGTCAACGTCGAGGACTACCGCTTCGCCGTCTCCCAGATGGCGCAGACCTCCCTGCGCTCGATCATCGGCAAGAGCGAGCTGGACGATCTGCTGTCCAACCGGGAGAAGCTCAACCAGGGCCTGGAGCTGATGATCGACAGCCCGGCCGTGGAGTGGGGCGTGACCATCGACCGGGTGGAGATCAAGGACGTGTCCCTGCCGGACACGATGAAGCGCTCCATGGCCCGCCAGGCCGAGGCCGACCGCGAGCGCAGGGCCCGGCTGATCAACGCGGACGCCGAGTACCAGGCATCGAAGAAGCTGGCCCAGGCCGCGCACCAGATGGCCGACACTCCGTCCGCGCTCCAGCTCCGGCTGCTCCAGACCGTGATGGCCGTGGCGGCGGAGAAGAACTCCACGCTGGTGCTGCCCATTCCGGTGGAGCTGCTGCGGTTCCTGGAACGAGGCCGGGATGAGGGCCGGCAGCCCCAGACGCAGGAACAGGCACCCGAACAGGAAAACGAACGAACGCCCGAACAGACACAGGCGCCTGCGGAGCATTCCCTCGACGAGGCGGAGCACCCCTTCGGCAGGACGGAACAGGCCATGGAAGAGCTGCGACGGGCGGTGGAGCAGTGACCCGCGCTACGCGCGTGGTTCACGGGGCCCGCACCAGGTGATAGACACAGCGGGATCACAGTTCCTGTCCGCCAGCAGGAAGGTTCCCCCATGACCGAAACCGGTCGTTTCACCACCACGCGTCGTCAGGTGCTCGCCGGAACGGGCGCCCTGGGCATCGGGATCGGATTCTCCGGTGCCCTGTCCGAACTCTTCACCGGCACCGCCGCCGCACAGGGTCTCGGTCACCACGGCTACGGCCCGCTCGTCCCCGACCCGAAGGGTCTGCTCGACCTCCCGAGGGGCTTCCGTTACCGGGTTCTCTCCCGCGAGGGGGACCAGCTCCGGTCGGGTGAGGGCAAGGTCCCCTCCAACCACGACGGCATGTCGGCCTTCGCGGGCAAGGGCGGCCGGGTCCATCTGGTCCGCAACCACGAGAACCGCGTCACCGGCAAGGTCCCGGTCCCCACCGTCGAGGGCCTCACGTACGACCCGGCGGGCAAGGGCGGCTGTACGGCCCTGACGCTGGACTCCCGCAACCACGTCCTGTCGGAACGCGTCGCGATCGCCGGCACCGCCGTGAACTGCGCGGGCGGCCCCACCCCTTGGGGCACCTGGCTGACCTGCGAGGAGACCGAGGACAAGGCCGGCACCAACGGCTACACCAAGGACCACGGCTTCATCTTCGAGGTCGACCCGGTCGACCCGCACCGCACCGGAGCCGTACCGCTGACCGCGATGGGCCGCTTCCAGCACGAGGCGATCGCCGTCGACCCCCGGCGGGGCGTGGTGTACGAGACGGAGGACGCCTTCGACAAGCCCTTCGGCCTCTTCTACCGCTTCCTGCCGAAGAAGCCGCTGGGCGGCCGGGGTTCGCTGCGCGCGGGCGGCCGGCTCCAGGCCATGCGGGTGCCCGGCGTACCCGATCTGTCCACGATCCAGGACATCGGCGCCGAGTTCGACGGCATCGAGTGGGTGGACGTACCGGATCCGCTGGCCGCGCGGACGCCGATCCGTTTCCAGGACTTCGGCAGCGGGGGCATCACGCACGCGCAGAAGCTGGAGGGCTGTTACTGGGGCGGCCGTTCGGTGTACTTCGTGTCGTCCTTCGCCGACCGCTCGGACGGTTCGACGGCCGACCACTTCGGGCAGATCTGGCGCTACGACCCCGAGCGCCGCCGGCTGACCCTGGTGATCGTCTTCGGCCCGGACACCGACATCCAGCTGCCGGGAGAGTCACCCGACAACATCTGCCTGGCGCCCAGCGGCGGCCTCATGGTCTGCGAGGACGGCAACGGCGCCCAGCACGTCTACGGCGTGACCCGGCGCGGCGAGGTGTACGCGATGGCCCGCGGCCGGCAGAACATCGGGACCCCCGAGAAGCCCGAGTGGGGTGAGTTCGCCGGAGTGACCTTCTCCCCCGACGGCGACACGATGTACCTCAACTGCTACACACCCGGCACCACGTTCGCGGTGACGGGCCCCTGGCGCCGGTAGCCGGGACCGCGCTCCCGACCGGGGCGCCGGGTGCGGAACCCGGCGCCCCGGCGGATGACCGAGGCTCCAGGCCGAAAGGGGGCCCGGTGGGTCACAGACCCCGGGCCTCGTAGCGTGAGCGGCTGCGCGTCCCGGCCGGTGAGCCGCTCGAGCTGTCCCGTCACGAGGCCGCCGCGACACCCGGCGGACCAGCGCCGCCGGGCTGCTCAAACGGCTCGACGAGCCGGAGAAGCGCTGGAAGTTCGCCGCTTCCGGCATCGACGACCGTGCCCTGTGCGTCTGGAGGAGCTGGATCCGCGGTATCCGGAGGCGTGCTTCGACGTGGCGGAGATCCGGGAGCGGCTGCTGCGGCAGTCCTGATCCGGCCGGTCAGGCGGCGAGCAGGGCGTCGATCTGGCCGACGGCCTCCTTCAGGCCCTCCTCCATGCCCATGGTGACCAGCTGCTCCATCTGATGACGGGAGTCGAAGAGGGAGCGCATCTCCATCCGGGTGCCGCCGCCGTGCTCGGCGAGGGTCACCCGCACGGAGATGGTCGGCATGTCGTCCTTGGGCTTTCCGTCGTCGTCGGCGAAGCCGTCCGTGAACTCCAGGGCCGTCGGCGCGGTGACCGAGGTGATCCGCCACCAGCCGCGGTGGCGGTCGCCCTCCGGGCCGGTCATGAAGTACGTGACCTCCCCGCCAGGGGTCAGATCGTGCTGTTCGACGGTTGCCGGGTAGGTCGGCGGTCCCCACCAGCGCTCCAGCTGCCGGGGGTCGGCCCACAGCCGCCACACCCGCTCGACGGGGGCGGTGAAGTCGGCGATCAGGGTGAGGGTGAGGTGGTCGAGGTCCTTGTCGACACTGGTGACACTCATCTCCGGGGTCCTTTCGTGGCGTCGTTCTCGTCGTTCTCGTCGTTCTCTTTTGTTCCGGGGTCCTCGGCGAGCAGCCGGGCCATCCGGTCCACGCGCCCGCGCCATGCCGACTCGAGTTCGTCGAGGGCCTGGCGTGCGCGGCCCACCGCTTCGGGGTCCGTGCACACGAGCTGCTCCCGTCCGCTGCGCTGCTTGGTGACGAGACCGGCCCGCTCCAGCACGGCCACGTGCTTCTGCACCGCCGCGAAGCTCATCGGGTAGGACTCGGCCAGCCGCGACACCGACAGCTCCCCGCGCACGCAGCGGCGCAGTATGTCCCGGCGCGTGGTGTCGGCCAGGGCGTGGAACAGCCGGTCCACCGTCTCGTCGCCCAACTCATCTACAACCATTTGGTTGTACGTTAGCTCCGCCGGCCCCTTCTGTAAAGCGACACGCCCGCACACTGAAGCGGCCCGGCAGGGGTACTCGGTGGCCCATGAGCGAGAAGCAGCAGGTCAGCAGCTCCTACTGGCTTCAGACGACCCCGGACGGTCGCCATCCGGCCCTGGCCGACGAGCTGGACGTCGACGTGGCGGTGATCGGCGCCGGGATCGCCGGACTGTGCACGGCGTGGGAGCTGACGCGGGCCGGGCGGAGCGTGGCGGTACTGGAGGCCGGGCGGGTCGCGGCCGGGGTCACCGGGCACACCACCGCCAAGGTCACGGCCCTGCACACGCTCGTCTACGACAAGCTGCGGCGCACCCGCGGCCCCGAGGGCGCGCGGCTGTACGCCCGCTCCCAGTCCGAGGCGATCGAGCGCGCGGCCGGGATCGTCGCGGAGTTGGGCATCGACTGCGACTGGGAGACCCGGAGCGCCTACACGTACGCGCGCGACGCGGGCCGGGTGGACGAGCTGCGCGCCGAGGCCCGAGCGGCCGCCGAGGCCGGGCTGGACGCCGCGTTCGTGACGGAGACCGGGCTGCCCTTCCCGGTGGCGGGCGCGGTCCGGGTCACCGGGCAGGCCCAGTTCCATCCGCGCAAGTACCTGCTGGCCCTCGCCGCCGACCTGGTCGAACGCGGCGGGCAGATCTACGAGGACACCGCCGTCCTCGGCCTGGACGAGGGCGAGCCGTGCCGGCTGTCGACCACGACCGGGGCGACGGTCAAGGCCCGGGACGTCGTCGTCGCGACGCACTACCCGATCTTCGACCGGGCCCTGCTGTTCGCCCGGCTGTCGCCGCGCCGCGAGCTGGTTGTCGCCGGGACGATCCCCGCGGACCGGGACCCGGACGGCATGTTCATCACGCCCGACGAGGGCATCCGCTCCGTCCGCACCGCACCCCACGAGGGCGACCGGCGTCTGCTCATCGTCACCGGCGAGCACTTCACGCCCGGCACCGGCGACCCGCGGGCCCGTTTCGAGCACCTCATCGCCTGGGCCACCGGCAACTTCCCGGACCTGGACGTCACCCACCGCTGGGCCACGCAGGACACCGACCCCACCGACACCGTGCCGATGGTCGGTCCGCTGCACCCGGGGGCGCGGCACGCGTACGTGGCCACCGGCTTCGGCGGCTGGGGCATGAGCGGCGGCATGATGGCGGGCCGTCTGCTCACCGCGCAGATCACGGGCGAGGAGTGCGAGTGGAGCGAGCTGTACGACCCGCGCCGGCTGAAGCCCGCCGTGCGTGAGGCGCCGTCGTTCCTCAAGACCCAGGCCAAGGTCGCCGGGCACTTCGTGGGCGACCGGCTGCGGCCCGCACCGCCGGTGGAGGCCCTGCCGCCCGGCGAGGGGGCCGTGGTCCGCGCCGGCGGCCATCGCCTCGCGGTCTACCGTGACGACGACGGCGCCCTGCACGCCGTCTCCGCCCGCTGCACCCACCTCGGCTGCCTGGTCGCCTTCAACGGCGCCGAGCGCGCCTGGGAGTGCCCCTGCCACGGCTCCCGCTTCGACACGGACGGAAAGGTGATCCAGGGCCCGGCGACCAAGCCGCTGGAGCGGCGGGACATCTGACGCCCGGGTGACACCGACAGCCGCGACGCATAAGGGCACGACTCCGCTCACATCTTCATACGGTGATCCCCCTTCTCCGCCGAGCCACCGCCGTATGCGCCCTGGGCACGGCCCTCACCGCCTGCGGTTCCACCCACCCCCCGCACTCCGCGCCCGCCCCGCCGCCGGGGCCCCCGACCCTGGCCCCCGGCCCGGCCGGCCTCACCCCCGTCTTCGAGCACGGCCCCCGCACCCGCGGCAGGACCGTCGCGCTCACCTTCGACGCCGACATGACCGCCGGTCAGGGGGCCCGGGCGGCGGCGGGCGAGCGATTCGACCATCCACGGCTGATCTCGACGCTGCGGGCGCTGAAGGTGCGGGCCACCGTGTTCATGACCGGCCGCTGGGCCGAGGAGTACCCCGGCCAGGCCCGCTCCATCGGCCGGGACCCGCTCTTCGAGGTCGCCAACCACTCCTACAGCCACTACGCCTACACACCGGACTGCTACGGCCTGCCGACCGTGCCCGAGGAGCGGAAGCGGTCGGACGTGGAGCGGGCCTACGCCGCGTTCCGGAAGGCCGGCGTACGGGATCCGATGCCGTACTTCCGCTTCCCCGGCGGCTGTTACGACCGTCGGGCCCTGAAGGCCCTGGCCCCGACCGGGGTGACCGCCGTGCAGTGGGACGTGGTCGGCGGTGACGCCTTCGAAACGGACCCGGACGTGGTCGCCCGGCAGGTGCTGGACGAGGTGCGGCCCGGCTCGGTGGTCGTCCTGCACTGCACCCGCAGCGCCGCCCCGGCGACCGAACGAGCGGTACGGACGATCGTGCCGGAGCTGCGCCGCAGGGGCTTCCGGTTCGTGAAGGTGTCCGAGCTGATCGGGGCCGTGGGCGGGCGGCCCTGACCGGCCTACGCTGGAGGTATGAGCGAGGACGACTACTGTCTGATCGACTCGGCCAGGCCGCCCCTCGCGGAGGGCCCGCCGTACGCCGAGTGCGTGCTGTGCCGCGAACCCACGGAGTATCCGGAGTCGTACAAGGGCATCACCCTCTGCCCGGTCTGCGAGTGGCAGGAGGCACAGCGCACGACGTGCTCAGGGTGATCGGCGAGAGGCGAGCGCACCGGCCAGGGCCAGCGACGCGGCCGTGACCAGGGCTGCCGCGGCCAGGGGCAGCAGCGGGAGCGGGACGGTGCCCGACCGGGAGCCGGTCACCAGGCCCTGCACCGCCGCCTGCGCCGGGGAGCCGGTGGCCACCAGGGACAGCAGTGCCGCGAGCAGCAGGGCCAGGACGGCACGGCCCCGTGACCGCAGCAGCGGCCGGCTGGTGAGCGCGCCGACGGCTGTGCCGAGCAGGGCGCAGGCCAGGGCGGCGAGCAGCCCGGCCCCGCAGGCGGGGGCGAGCGGCACCCGGGTGCGGTGGTCCGAGGCGACCGGGTCGCTGAGCACAGTCACGAGAAGGGTCGTGACCGAGCCGAGCGCCGCCGCGCCGGCCAGCGCCACCAGCAGGCAGGCCACATGGGCCCGGGCCGGCCCGACGGCCGCCGCCACACAGCCGCGCGCGGCCTCCGGCTCGCCTGTCACGCAGATCCGCGCCAGCCAGGCCGCGACGGGCAGCAGCGCGGCGGCGGAGTAGCCCAGCGAGTCGAGCACCGGCTGGCCGGCCTGGACGCTGATGGCGAGGCAGGCGGCGTACAGCAGGAACGGCGGCAGCCAGCGCTGCGAGCGCAGCAGCAGGGCGGCGTGGTAGCGCAGGAGGGCGGTCATCGGCTGCTCCCGGCATCCGGCTGCGGAACCACGCGCACCACGTGCCAGGGAGGCCGGGCGATGAGCAGGGCGCGGAGCAGGATGTCGGAGTGCGGGGCGGGAACGGTCAGGCGGTAGTGGCCCGGCCCGGTCTCCTCTGCGGAGGCGGCGGTCCGCCGCACGTCGTCGGGAAGCCGGCCGTCCGGCGGGCCCTGCGCCTCGACCGTGACGTGCGGTCCGGACGGCCGCGGTCCTGGCACCTCGCACGGAACGAGGCTCCCGTCGCGCACGGCGTACGTCGCGTCGGGCAGACCCGCGAGGCGGCGCGGGTCGTGGTCGACGAACACCACGGATCCGCCGGCCGCCGTGCGCGCGGCGACCGCCCGTTCCAACTCGGCGCGGGCATCGGTGTCCAGACCGGTCCACGCCTCGTCCAGCACCAGCAGCTCCGGCTCCGCCAGCAGGGCCTGGGCGACGGCGACCTTCTGGCTGCTGCCTTTGGACAGCCGGGCCATCGGCGTGTCGGCATGGGCGGCGGCCCCGAGGCGCTCCAGCCACTCACCGGCGGCCCGGGCGGCCGTCGTGCGGGACAGGCCGTGCACGGTGCCCAGGTGGGTGAGGTAGCCGGCGGCGGTGAAGGGCAGGGCCGGCGGGAACCGCTCGGGGACGTAGGCCGTGCGTGGCCGGCCGGTGATCCGGCCTTCGCTGGGAGCGTCGATACCGGCGAGCAGGCGCAGGAGGGTGGACTTACCCGTGCCGTTGGCGCCTTCGACGCGGACGAGCCGGCCCGGGGCCACCGTCAGGTCGACGCCACGCAGCACCCAGGGGCCGCGCAGGCCGTAGCGGCGGCCCGCGTTCTCGAGGGACAGGTCGGGTCGCATGGGGCCCATCCTGCACGATCTTGCGGCTGGCAGACTGGGCTTCGTGAGCGAACACCCGACGCCCGTGAGCGACAGTCCCTTCCGGTCCGAGCCCTCGGAGCTCGACACGGCACCGCAGTTCGTGCTGCCGCTGGTCGTGCGGATCGAGCGGGCGGACCCGCCGGCGCGTACGGACGCGCTCGAGACGGCCGCGCTGGCCGTGCTGACGATCCTGGGCGACGAGCGCTCGGTCGGCGACGGCGAGTGGGCGCGGGCCATGCGGGACTGGCAGGACGCCCGGATCCGCAAGGTGGTGCGGCGGGCGCGCGGGGCCGAGTGGCGGCGGGCCGAGGCACTGCCCGGCATCACCGTCAGCGGCGAGTCGGCCCAGGTGCGGGTCTTCCCGCCGGTCCCGCTGGACGGCTGGCCCAAGGACCTGGCCCGGCTCCAGGTCTCCGGCACCGACCTGGACGACCCGGAACCGCCGGCGGACGCCGACCCGGCCGCCCCCGTGCTGTGGGTGAACCCGAACCTCGGTATGACGGCCGGCAAGGCGATGGCCCAGGCGGGCCACGCCGCCCAGCTGGCCTGGTGGGAACTGGCCGACGAGCAGCGGGCCGCCTGGCGGGACGCGGGCTTCCCGCTCGCCGTACGGACGGCCACCCCGGCCCGCTGGCCGGAACTGACGGACAGCGGGCTGCCGGTGGTCCGGGACGCGGGGTTCACGGAGATCGCCCCCGGCGCCACGTTCGCGGTGGAGGGGGTCGACCGTATCCGTGCCCTCGCGCGCGAGGGACGGCCGTAGGGCGGCGCGTCGGGTCGTGATGGTGGTCACCGCGTCGACGCCGTAGGTGCGCGCGTAGTGCGCGCGTAGCCGTTCTCGTGCCGAAGAGGAGGTCGACGACCTCGAAGCAGCGGTCCCAGAAGGGCGTCTCCCGCAGGGCGCCGACGAGGAACTGGTAGCCAACGTCCCTGACGGAGCCGCGGGGCGTCCACCCGTTCGGCGCAGCCGCGGACGCGCCGGTCGCGGGCGGGTGCTCCAGTGGGGTTACCAGTCGACCCGACCCAGGAGGCAGCCATGACCAGCGCAGCGCACCCTCCCCCCACTCCGCCCGCCCCCGACCGGACGCCCGGCGGCAGCGCCGATTCCTGGGCGGCCGGGGGGCTCACCCTCGGCGGCACCCTGATGGTCGTCTACGGCCTCTTCGCGGTGTTCCAGGGCATCGCGGCGATCGCGAACGACGAGGTGTACACGAGCTTCGGCGAGTACGTCTTCGCGTTCGACCTGACCGCGTGGGGCTGGATCCACCTGGTCGTCGGGGTGCTCGTGGTGCTGGCCGGGTTCGGCCTGTTCACCGGGGCCACCTGGGCGCGGGTCGCCGGCGCGGGCGTGGTCGGGCTGGCGCTGATCGCGAACTTCATCTGGCTGCCGTACCAGCCGTTCTGGTCGATCATCATGATCGTGACCGGGCTGTTCGTCCTGTGGTCGGTGTTCAACTACCGCTCCTCCAGCACGGCGTAGGCGCCGGCCGGGTCAGTTCGGCGGCGGGCGCCGGTCCCGGTCGGCGACCACCGTGTGCAGCCGACGGGTCAGCGCGGTGGCCGCCGCGGTGAGGAAGACGAACGTGTACAGGATCTGCACGACGGTCACCATGCGGGCCTCCTGTCCGCTCGGCGTGATGTCGCCGTAGCCGACGGTCGCGAGCGTGACGACGGTGAAGTACAGCGCGTCGACCCGGGTACGCAGACCGACGAACTGGCCCGGCTGCTGGGCGAGGGCGTAGTAGCCGGACGAGAAGACCAGCACGGCCAGGCACATGAGCAGCGAGATCATGAGGCCCGACCGGGCCTGCGGCTTCTCCAGCACCACGTCGCGCACGTGGCGCAGCAGCAGCGCGGCGACGAGCGTCAGGCACATCACGAACAGCGGCCAGCCCAGCCAGGGCCGGTCGGCGCCGAGCCCTTCGAGCGGCAACAGGAAATAGGCCGTGCCGGCCGCCATGAGCAGGGCTCCGGCCCCGATCCGCAGCCAGCGGACGCCGGCCCCGGACTCCGGCTCCCGCTCACGCGCGGGGCGCTGCGGCTGCTCGCTGCCTTCGGGCACAGTTCCGGTCTACGACGTATCAGGGGGCGGCGCGAGCCCGGTGCCTCCGTCAGTGAACCTCAAATGTTCCTCTGAAGGCGTCCGTGGCAGGGTTCGGGGCCGGGCGGCTGGGCCATACCCCCCTCACGTTCGAGGATCGGGCCGTGCGGAGGAGGGGGACGAATGGAGCGACTGGGGACGGGCATCGGGTGGCGACCGGAGATCGCGGACGCCGTGGAGCGCATGCCGGGGATCGACTGGGTCGAGGCCGTGGCCGAGAACGTCTGCCCCGGGCATCTGCCCGAGTCGCTGGAGCGGCTGCGCGCACGCGGCGTCACCGTGGTGCCGCACGGCGTCTCGCTGGGCCTCGGGGGCGCGGACCGGCCCGACGAGGACCGGCTGACCGCGCTGGCCGAGCGGGTGGAGGCGCTCGGCTCGCCGCTGGTCACCGAGCACATCGCGTTCGTACGGGCGGGTGGTGCGCTGACGGCGTCCCCTCGCCTGGAGGCGGGCCATCTGCTGCCCGTTCCCCGGACCCGGGACGCCCTCGACGTCCTCTGCGAGAACGTCCGCATCGCGCAGGAGTCACTGCCGGTGCCGCTGGCCGTCGAGAACATCGCCGCGCTGATCTCCTGGCCGGGCGAGGAGATGACGGAGGGCCAGTTCCTGTACGAGCTGGCCGACCGTACGGGGGTCCGTCTCCTCATCGACGTGGCCAACCTGCACACCAACCACGTCAACCGCGGCGAGGACCCGGGCAAGGCCCTCGCCGAGCTGCCCCTCGAGGCCATCGCCTACGTCCATGTCGCGGGCGGCTTCGAACGCGACGGCGTCTGGCACGACAGCCACGCCCACCCCGTCCCCCGGCCGGTCCTCGACATCCTGACCGACCTCGCCTCCCGCGTCTCCCCACCGGGCGTCCTCCTGGAACGCGACGAGAACTTCCCGGAACCGGCGGAGCTGGAGCGGGAGCTGGGCGCGATCCGGCGGGCGTTGGAGACGGGAGCGGTCGAACGGGTGAAGACCCAGCTCCTGGAGGCGGGCAGCGCGGCCACGCGGCGTGCGGAGGCGGGCCCTGACGGTGAGCCGCCCGCCGGTGCCGGGCCGCGGGACACAGAGACCGGGGCGGTCGGGGCGACACGGGGCGCCTTCGACCTGCCCCACCCCGGTGCCCGGGAGCGGGTGGGGCTCGCGCAGGCCGCGTTGTTGTCCGCGCTGGTCGCCGGGACGCCCGTGCCCGAGGGGTTCGACCGGGTACGGGTCGGCGTGCAGGCGCGTGCGCTCGCCGCGAAGCGGGCGGATGTCGTGGGGAAGGTCGCGCCCGAGCTGCCGGTGATCCTCGCAGAGGACTACCGCACCGCCTTCCTCGGGTACGCCCAGACCCACCCGATGACCGGCGGCTACCGGTACGACGCCCTCGCCTTCGCCGAGCACCTGCTGTCCGCCGGGCGGCCCGGGGACGCGCAGGCACGGCGGGAGCTACGGGAGTGGTGGCTTGAGCGGTCGGGGCCCTCGCCTCGCTCCCGGCGCCCGGCCCACCGACTCGCTCGCGCCACACGCAGGGTTCTGCTGCGGCGTTGAGGGGAGCCCCGAAACCTCTCGTCGAGGGGAGCCTCGAAACCTCTACAGCTGCTTCTCCGGTACCGCATCGCCCGCCGGGGCCTCGCCCCGGCCGTAGTGGTGCGTCGTGAACATGTAGAGCAGGCCCGTCCCCAGCACCACACCGCCGCACAGCAGGACGATCCAGTTCTCCCACCAGGACTTCTCCGGGGTGCGGGCCCAGCAGATGTTGATGATGGCGAGGATGCCGTAGGCCAGCGCGGCGATGTTCACCGTGAGGCCCCAGCGGCCCAGGGTGAACTCCCCCGCCGGTCTCCAGCCCTTGAGCCGGGCGCGCAGTGCGGCCAGGACCACCATCTGGAACGAGCCGTAGATGCCGAGGATCGCGAACGAGACGATGTTGGTGAGGGCGTCTTCGGAGAGCAGTGACGCGAAGGCGATGATCAGCGGCACCGCCGCGGACACGAACAGCGCCCAGCTCGGCACCGCACGGGCGTGCACGAACCGCCGCAGCAGCCGGTGTCCGACGATCATCTCGTCCCGGGCGTAGGAGTAGATGAGCCGCCCGGCCGCGGCCTGGAGGCTGATCGTGCAGGACAGGAAGGAGATCAGCACCACGGCCATCACCATCCGCGCCCCGGTCTCGCCCATGGCGTCGAACAGCACGTCGACCACCGGGTCGGCCTGCTCGCCCGAGATGATCGCGTTGAAGTCCGTGACCGACAGCAGCAGCGACATACAGGTGAACGTGGCCGCCGCGCCGCCGATGTAGATGGTGCGGCGCATCGCGCGGGGGATGACCCGGCCCGGGTGGGCGACCTCCTCGGCGGTGTCGCCGCACGCCTCGAAGCCGTAGTACTGGTAGAGGCCGATGATGCCGGCTGCCAGGAACGCCGGCAGGTAGGAGCCGTCTCCCTCGACTCCGTAGGTGTCGAAGATGACGCCGAGTCCGTGGTGCCGGTGGGTGGCCAGCAGGTAGATCCCGACGACGAGGGCGCCGATGAGCTCGCCGGCGAAACCGATGAGCGCCGCCGTCGACAGTGCCTTGGTGCCCATGTAGTTGATGAGGATGGCGACGACGATGAGCACGGCGGTGCACAGCACGGTGGTGTGCACGGTGGCTCTGAAGCCGAAGAGGATGGCGATGTAGGGGCCGGCGCCGTAGGCGACGGAGGTGATGGTCACCAGCAGCGCCCACATGTACACCCAGCCGGTCATCCACGCCCAGCGCTTGCCCCACAGCCGCCGGGCCCAAGGGTAGACGCCGCCCGCGATCGGGTACTGGGCGACGACCTCGCCGAAGATCAGCGCGACGAGGAACTGGCCGCAGCCGGCGACCAGGAACGCCCAGACCATCGGCGGTCCGCCGTCGGCGATCGCGATGCCGAAGAGGGTGTAGGTGCCCACCACCGGGGAGAGGTAGGTGAAGCCGAGGGCGAAGTTGGCCCAGGGGCTCATGTCCTTGCGGAACTCCGAGCCGGGCTCGCCTCCCGGGGTGCCGGCGGCCGGTGCGGGAGGCTGTGCGGCGGTCACTGTCCGGCCCTCCGTTCCGCGGCCGGGGTGCGGCCGCCGATCAGGTCTGCGGCGCGTTCGGCGGTGAGCAGGACGGTCACCATGGGGTTGATCGTGGGCATGGTCGGGAAGATCGACGCGTCGACGATCCGTACTCCCTCGAAGCCGCGCAGTCTCAACTCCGGGTCGCAGACGGCCAGCGGATCGTCCGGGGCGCCCATGCGGCAGGTGCCCGCGGGGTGGTAGACGGTGTGCGCCACGCGGCGGCCGTACTCCGACAGGTCGGCGTCGGAGACGACGTCCGGGCCGGGTGCGACCTCGCGGACGAGCCAGTCGCTCAGCGGGGCGGTGGCGGCGACCTCACGGGCGATCTTCAGACCGTCCACGATGGTGCGCTCGTCGTGCCCCTCCGGGTCGGTGAAGTACCGGAAGTCCAGGGCGGGATGCTCGCCGGGGTCGGCGCTGCGCAGCCACATGCGGCCGGTGGACCGGGCACGCGGCACGTTCGGCGTCATGCAGACCCCGTGCTTCGGCACGGGGTAGCCCAGGCGTTCGGTGTTGACGGTGAACGGCACCTGGTAGAAGTGGAACATCAGGTCGGGGCGCGGCCCGCTCTTGTCGCGGCGCAGGAACAGTCCGGCGTCGGAGTCCATCGCGGAGTTGGGCGGCAGCGGGCCGTCGGTCTCCCAGACGATCACGGACTCGGGGTGGTCCAGCAGGTTCTCGCCGACGCCGGGCAGGTCGGCCCGTACGTCGATGCCCAGCTTGCGCAGGTCGTCGGCCGGGCCGATGCCGGAGAGCATCAGCAGGCGCGGGGTGTCGACGGCTCCGGCGCACAGCAGGAGTTCGCGTTCGGCGCGCACGGTGGCGGGCTGTCCGTCGGCGCCGCGGACGGCGACCCGGGTCAGCCGTCCCGACTCGTCGGTGAGCAACTGGTACGCCCAGGTCTCCAGGAGGAGCGTGAGGTTGGGCCGGTCCATGTTGGGGTGGAGGTAGGCGACGGAGGCGGAGGAGCGCAGATTGCCCTCCGGCTCGTAGGCCAGCGAGAAGAAGCCGGTGCCGTGGGCGAAGGGTTCGGCGTTGAAGTCGTCGACGACGGGGACGCCGAGGGCGCGGGTGGCCGCGGTGACGAAGTCCTTGGCGATGGGATTGCGGTCGGCCTCGGCCACCGGGACGATCTGTGTGCGCAGCCGGTCCCGGTAGGGGAGGATCGTCGCCGGGTCCCAGCCGGGGCAGCCCCTGGCCACCCAGTCGTCGAGGTCCTGGGGCAGAGGCAGGAAGCTGATCAGCGTGTTGTGGGAGGAGCAGCCGCCGAGCACGCGTGCCCGTGAGTGCAGGATGTGGGAGTTGCCGCGCGGTTGTTCGACGGTGGTGTAGCCGTAGTCGTACTCCGAGTCGAGCAGGTTGATCCAGTTGCGCAGGCGCAGGATGCGCTCGTCGCCGACATCGCTGGGGCCGCCCTCGATGACGCAGACGCGGCAGTCTGGGTCCTCGCTCAGCCTGGCGGCGAGCACGCAGCCGGCGGTGCCGCCGCCGACGATGACGTAGTCGTAGGCGGACTCGGCGCCGTGCGCGGTGGTGGGGGCCATGCGGTGCCTTTCTTCGGTGGTCGTCGCGCCACGGGCGGGCGTACGGCCGGTCTTCGGTGGTCGTCGCGCCACGGGCGGGCGCCGTGCTGCCGGAGGGTCAGCCCTTGAACCAGCCGGAGGGGGCGGGGGCGAGGTTCTGGTAGATGTGCTTGGCCTCCTGGTACTCACGCAGCCCGGTGGGGCCCAGCTCGCGCCCGACGCCCGAGCGGCCGAAGCCGCCCCACTCGGCCTGCGGCACATAGGGGTGGAAGTCGTTGATCCACACGGTGCCGTGCCGCAGCCGCTGCGCGACGCGCTGGGCGCGGCTCGCGTCGGAGGTCCACACCCCGCCGGCCAGGCCGTAGCGGGTGTCGTTGGCGAGTTCCACCGCCTCGTCCTCGGTGCGGAAGCGCTCGACGGTGACGACCGGGCCGAAGACCTCCTCCTGGACGATGCGCATGGACCGGTCGCAGTCGGCGAAGATCGTCGGCAGCAGGAAGAAGCCACGGCTCAGGGCGGGGTCGTCGGGGCGGGTGCCGCCGGCGACGAGCCGGGCGCCCTCCTCCTTGCCGATGGCGATGTAGCCCTCGACCTTCTCGCGGTGCTCGGCGGAGCTGAGGGGGCCGCTCTCGGTGCCCTCCTCCAGGCCGTTGCCGAGCCGGATCGCCCGGGCGCGGTCGGCGTAGGCCTCGACGAATCTGTCGTGCAGGGAGTCCTGGACGAGCAGGCGCGAACCGGCGGAGCAGACCTGCCCGGAATGCAGGAACGCGGCGTCCAGCGCATAGTCCACGGCGGCGTCGAAGTCGGCGTCCGCGAAGACGATGTTGGGGTTCTTGCCGCCCAGTTCCAGGGCGATGTTCCGCGGCCCCTCGGCGGCGCTGGCCATGATGGACCGTCCGGTGTTGAGGCCGCCGGTGAAGGAGACCAGGTCCACGTCGGGGTGGCTGGTCAGAGCGGCGCCGACGGTCGTCCCGGAGCCCAGCACCAGGTTGGCGACGCCGGGCGGGGCGCCGGCCTCCTCGATGAGCCGGATCATGGCAATCGTGGTGAGCGGTGTGATCTCGCTGGGCTTGAGGACGAAGGTGTTGCCCGCGGCCAGCGCCGGGGCCACCTTCCAGGAGGCCTGGAGCAGCGGGTAGTTCCAGGGTGCGATGAGCGCGCACACGCCGATCGGCTGGTAGACGACGCGGCTGAGGACGTCCGGGCCGACGTCCACGACCCGGCCGCCGTCCTTGCCCGCGAGTTCGGCGAAGTAGCGGAAGGCGTTGGCCACGTCCTCCACGTCGATACGGGCCTCGGCGAGCGTCTTGCCGGTGTCGAGGGTCTCGGTGCGGGCGATCTCCTCCCGGTCGCGCAGCAGCAGGTCGTGGACGCGCAGCAGCAAGTCGGCGCGGCGGCGGGAGGGGGCGTACGCCCAGTCCTCCTCGGCGAAGGCACGCCGGGCGGCGCGTACGGCGCGGTCCACGTCGGCGGCGTCGGCCTCGTCGACGGTGGTGACGACCGAGGCGTCATAGGGGTTGACCACCTCCCGCCGTCCACCGGCCGTGGCCTGTGTCCACTCGCCGTCGATGTACAGCTCACCCACCGCGGGGCCTCCTTCGCATCCGGCCGGTGCCGATCGGCTCGACGGTCAGCAACATGGCCTATCGGGAGGTCGGCGGCCACGGGGCACACCGCCGCGACGGCGTCCGGGCGGCCCAGAGGACCCGGGTGGGCTAGTCGCCCGGCCCGGCGCGTGCGCGCCCAAGTGTGCCGGGGCTGACACCGGGGTCGTGTCCGCCAGAACCCACGGGAACACATGGACCCATTTGCGCGGATAGACCCCCAGCGGGGCTCATCCAATCGCCCCGCCTTGCCCCCGATACAACGATTCGCCCGTGTACGGCAGTTGACGTAGACCCCGCCGTATCATGGCGATTCCGCACCCGAAGCGCACTAGCGTGCGGTGCCGTACCAGGAGGCACCACCATGCAACCCCGACCCCCCGTCAAGGGCCGAGGCATCGTCAGCGGCACAGGGCTCATCATCATGTGCCTCGCGGCGACGCTCGCCGCGCTGATCTTCTCTCTCTGGCCGTACGACGACCGGCCGGAGGCGGCGCCGGACGTGCTGAGCGCGCAGACGCTGCGGACGAGCTACGGCCCACTGTCCGCCCTCGACCAGGAGTTCCTCGCCAAGGTCCACCTGGCCGGGCTGTGGGAGCCGTCCGCGGGGCGGCAGGCGCGGACGAAGGGCACCACCCCGGCCGTGCGGGCGGCCGGCCGGCATCTCGTCGAGGGGCACCGGTTCCTGGACGAGCGGGTCCGGGGCGCCGCGGCCCAGCTGAACGTCACCCTGCCGGACACGCCCGGCGACCAGCGGAAGCAGTGGCTGGCCACCCTGGACGAGGCGCGGGGTGCGGAGTACGACCGGCAGTTCGCCACCGTCCTGCGGCTGGCCCAGGGCCAGCTGTTCCCGGTCGTCGCCCAGGTCCGTGCGAGCACCCGCAACTCCCTGGTGCGTGACCTCGCCGACGACGCCATCACGACCGTCCTCGGCCACATCAAGGCCCTGGAGGCGACGGGCGACGTCGACTACGACGCCGTGGCCCGCGACATGACCACCGGCAGCACTCCCCCGGCCTCCGCCCCGACCTCGACCCCGTCCCGGACGCTCCCGCCGCCCGCCTTCCGCCCACCGCCGGGGCAGTGAAACGGAACGTCACATACCGACAACACTCCGTTCGAATTGTGTATGAGGCATGGTGTTCTCGGGACCGTGTCACATACAAACAACATATGCTCTGGGTTCTTTTCCTGTTGGCGGCCTGGGCCGTGGCGGGCACGGCGTGCACACGGCTGTGCCTGGCCGCCGTGCGCGCCGCGGCCGGCGGCACGGACACCGGCCAGGTCCATGAACTCACCCTGTACGAGGCCGCGTTCCTCTCCGGAGGGCCCCGGCGGGTCGCCGACGTCACCCTCGTCGCCATGGCGCGTCAGCGGCGCCTGCTGCTGGCCCACACCGGCTGGGCGACCGTCGTCGATCCGCGCGGGCGGGACGCGATGGAGCGGTCGGTGATAGGGGCCATCGGCCCCGAGGGGCAGTCCCGGATCGCCCCGGTGCGGGCCACCGCCGCGACGGCGGACGCGGTGCGAGGGATCGCCGACGGGCTGGTGCGCGCCGGCCTGGCGGTACCCGACAGCGCCCGGACGACGGTCGCGGCGGGGGTCCGGCAGGTGCGCGCATCGGCGGTCGCCGTGCTCGGTCTCGGCGTCGCCGCGCTGCTGGCGCCCGCCCCGCCGGACATGCCGCGCCACCTGATCGCCCTGTGGTTCGCGCTGCCGCTCACCCTGACCCTGAGCTGCCTCGCCGTCGCGCGCGTGGAGATCCACCCGTACTCGCGCTGGGCCTCCCCGGCGGGCCAGCGGCTGCTCGGCGCACTGGCCCGGAACGTGGACGGCACCGCCGACGACCGTACGTACCTCACCTCCGTGGCCGTACGCGGAGTCAGTGCGATCGGCGAGCCGGATCTGCGCGCCGCCTTCGCGCACCGCGAGGCACACGACTGACGGGCCGGGGGCGCACAGAAGTATTGGGGCCGACACCGGCGGACGGTGCTTGCCTTCCTCAATCGCCGCACCAAACATCCCTTTTGTCGCCACCGTGCACCGAAGGGATACCCGATGAGAGCCGCCCTCCTCTACTCGGCAGCGGGGTCCTTGCTGTTGAGTGCCCTGACCGCGACTCCGGACATCGAGGGCCGGTCCGCCGCGCCCGAAACGCACGGCACCGCGGTGGCCGCCGCGCGCGCGAAGGCGGCCGGTGTCCGGTTCGGCCCGTGCGCCGACGCGCAGGACCTGCCGGGCGGCATGCGGTGCGGCACGGTGACCGTCCCGCTGGACTACGCCCGGCCGGACGGCAAGCAGATCCGACTCGCCGTCAGCCGGGCCCGGGCCACGCAGAAGGACCCGAACAACAGCAAGCGCAAGGTCCGCCGGCAGGGTGCCCTGGTCTACAACCCCGGCGGGCCCGGGGCCACCGGCCTGTACTTCCCGGTCGTCGGGCTGCTCCCCGAGTGGAAGCGGATCGCGGCCGCCTACGACCTCGTCGGCTACGCCCCGCGCGGCGTCGGCCGTTCCGCGCCGCTGTCCTGCCAGGACCCCGAGCGGTTCTTCATGGCGCCCACCCAGGCGCAGACGTACCCCTCGCCGGCGTTCAAGAGGGAACGCGTCGCGCAGGCGAAGGCGTACGCGCGCGGCTGCGCCGAGCGGGCCGGCAGCGCACTGCGGCACTACCACTCGCTGAACAACGCCCGCGACCTGGACGTGCTGCGCGCCGCGCTCGGCGAGACGCGGCTGACGTTCCTGGGCTCGTCGTACGGCACCTACTTCGGGGCCGTGTACGCGACGCTGTTCCCCGCGCATGTACGGCGAATGGTGTTCGACTCGGTGGTCGATCCGGACCCGGCGGAGATCTGGTACCGCAACAACCTCGCCCAGTCGGCGGCGTTCGAGCGCCGCTGGCGGGACTTCCGGAGGTGGACCGCCCGGCACGACGGCGTGTACGGGCTGGGCGGGACCGCGCGGGAGGTACAGCGCCGCTACGCGCGGGCGAGCGCACGGCTGGCCGCCGAGCCGGCGGGCGGGAAGGTGGGGCCGGGGCAGTTGCAGGAGGCGTTCCTGCAGGCCGGGTACTACGACGACCAGTGGCCGCTCCTCGCGCACGCGCTGTCGGCGTACCTCAAGGGCGATCCCAAGCCGCTGGTCGAGCAGGCGAGCCGGTACCCGGAGGCGGCCGCCGAGGCGGAGAACACCCACGCGGTGTACCTGGCCGTCGAGTGCAACGACGCCCCGTGGCCGACGGACTGGCGGGTGTGGGACCGGGACAACACGCGGCTCGCGCGGGTGGCGCCGTTCGAGACCTGGGACAACGTGTGGACGAACCTGCCGTGCGCCTACTGGCGGGGGCCGCGGCAGCGGCCGCTCGACGTCGGCACCGCGCCGGGCGAGCTGCCGCCGACGCTGATCCTGGCCGCCGAGCGGGACGCCGCCACGCCGTACGACGGGGCCCTGGAACTCCGCCGCCGTCTCGCGGGCTCGGTCCTGGTGACGGAGCGGGACGCGGGCGCGCACGGCCTGGCGGGCGGTCCGAACGCCTGCGTCAACGGCTACCTGGAGGCGTATCTGCTGGAGGGCCGGCTGCCGGGGCGGCGCGCGGAATGCGCACCGCACGCCGAGCCCGAGCCGCGGTCGACGGCCCCGGAGAAGCCCGGGGCCGAGCGACGGCTGCGCTGATCAGGCCAGACCGGCGACCAGTTCGGCGACGTCCTTGCGGCGGCCCGTGAAGAACGGGACCTCCTCGCGGACGTGCATACGGGCCTCGGAGGCGCGCAGGTGACGCATGAGGTCGACGATGCGGTACAGCTCGTCGGCCTCGAAGGCGAGGAGCCACTCGTAGTCGCCGAGGGAGAAGGAGGCGACGGTGTTGGCGCGCACGTCCGGGTAGCCGCGGGCCATCTTGCCGTGGTCGGCGAGCATGCGGCGGCGGTCCTCGTCGGGCAGCAGGTACCAGTCGTAGGAGCGCACGAAGGGGTAGACGCTCACATAGTCGCGGGGCGTCTCGTCGGCGAGGAACGCCGGGATGTGCGCGCGGTTGAACTCGGCGGGGCGGTGCAGCGCCATGTTCGACCACACCGGTGTGAGCGCCCGGCCCAGCTTCGTGCGGCGGAAGAGGTTGTACGCCTCCTGCAGCGCGTCGCTGGTCTCCGCGTGCCACCAGATCATGAGGTCGGCGTCGGCGCGCAGGCCCGAGACGTCGTAGGTGCCGCGGATCGTCACGTCCTTCGCGGCGAGCTGGTCGAACAGCTCCTGGACCTCGTCGGCGTACCCGGCGCGGTCCTCGGGGAGCACGTCCTTCAGCTGGAAGACGGACCAGAGCGTGTAGCGGATGACCTCGTTGAGGTCCTTGGCCAGCTTGCCCTTGTTCGGGATCCTGCCGGTCTCGGGGGTGGAGGCGTTGTTGCTCATGCCCTCATTCTCCTGCTCCGCCGTGCAGGCTCTGCACCGGGTGGGCGGTGAGCTCCTCCACACCCCGCAGGTCACCCTGGATCTGATCGACGGCGGCATACGCGCTCGCGATGCAGGCCGGGATGCCGACGCCGTCGTACGGGGCGCCGCAGACGGCGAGCCCGGGCAGTCGGGCGATGTGCTCACGGACGCGGGCCACGCGCGCGTGGTGTCCGACGGGGTACTGGGGCAGGCCGTCGTCCCAGCGGGTGACACGGGTGGCGACGGGGGTGGCGTCCAGGCCTGTCGCCGCCTTCAGGTCGTGCCGGGAGACCTCCACGAGCCCGGTGTCGTCGCGCTGAAGGATCTCCGTCTCGCCGTACCGCCCGACGGAGGTGCGCAGGACGAGCAGGTCGGGGTTCTCGTCGGCGATCCAGCCCCACTTCCGCGAGGCGAAGGTGGAGGCCTTGATGGTGCGTCCGTCGACCGGCGGCACCAGGAAGCCGCTGCCGTCGGGCAGGTCCGCCTCGGCGCGGCGGTAGGCGAGGGTGACCAGGGCCATGGAGGCGTACTCGACGCCGCCGAGCTCGGCGGCGGCCCCGGGGCTGTCGGTGCGTACGAGGGCGGCGGCGGCCGGAGCGGGGACGGCGACGACCACCGCGTCCGCGTGCCACACCCGCACACCGGAGACGACCCGCCACCCGCCGTCCACCGGGGTGCGGCGCAGCTCCGTCACCGGCGTCCCCGTCAGGATCTCGCCCCCGCGGGCCCGGACCGACTCCGCCACCGCGAGGGGCAGGGTGCCCACACCGCCCTGGAGGCCCATGAACACCGGGCCGGTCTGCTGGGCGGCGGCCGCCTTCGCCTGGATCTCGCGGACCCCCTCCGTGAGCGAGGTGTGGCTCCGGGCGGCCTGGAAGAGCTGGGGGACGGCCGAGCGCATCGAGATGCGGTAGGCGTCGCCCGCGTAGACGCCGCCCAGCAGGGGTTCCACCAGGCGGTCGACGACCTCGCGTCCCAGGCGCTCCGCCACGTACTCCCCGACCGCCACGTCGTCCCCGACCTCGGTGCGGGGCAGCTCGGCGTCGAGCTCGATGCGGGCGAGACCCTCGTCGGACAGCAGGCCGGACAGGGCGGCGGCGGTGCCGGGGACGCCCATCACATGCCCCTTGGGCATCGGGCGCAGTGCGCCCCGGCTCCAGATAGAGGCCGTGGCCGTGGCCGGGGGCCGGAGGCGGTCGGTGAGGCCCACCTCGCGCGCGAGGGCCACCGCCTCGGGGCGGCGGGCCAGCATCGACTCGGCGCCGAGGTCCACGCGCGCGCCCGCGATCTCGCCGGGCAGCAGCTTGCCGCCGACCCGGTCGGAGGCCTCCAGCACCGTCACCCGCGCCCCGCGCTCCAGCAGCCGGTGCGCGGCGGCCAGGCCCGCGATGCCCGCCCCGATGACGATGACCTGTCCCGTGCCCGCACGGGCTTGAACTTCGCGCATGCCTCCAGCCTCTCAGACCCCGCTGACAGTGCCGCCGTGCCCCGGTCTCCCGCACGAGTCCCGCACGAGTCCCGACCGTGACCGCATCGGAACCGTCCAGGACCAAACGTCCGGCGCCGCCCGGGCGTCGAAGAAGCGTCAGCGGAATCGAATCCCGGGGGAAGCCCACATGCGCACACGACGACCCGCACGCCAACCCGCCCCGACTCTGGCCGCTCTCCTGCTGGCCGCGGCCCTCGCCCTCACCGGATGCAGCGGCGCGGGCGACGACTCCGGCGGGAGCACCGCCGCCGACCACGGGGCGGCCGGCTCCAAGGCGGACGACAGGGCCGCCGTGCAGGAGGCCGCCCCCGGCGGCGCCGGAAGCGGAGCCCGGGCGACCGCGCCGCCGAAGCCCACCGCGAGCCACATCATCCGCACCGCCTCGCTGACCGTGCGGGTCAAGGACGTCCCGAAGGCCTTGGAGGAGGCCCGCACCAACGCCGAGAACGCGGGCGGCTACGTCGGCAACGAGACCACCACCCGGGACGGGGACGGCCACGAGCGGACCCGGGTCGTGCTGCGCGTGCCCGTCGAGAAGTACGACGAGGTCCTCGCCGAGCTGGAGGGCGCCGGAAGGCTCCTCGACCGCAGTGCCAAGGCCGAGGACGTCACCGACCAGGTGGTGGATGTGGAGAGCCGGATCAAGTCGCAGCGCGCGAGCGTGGCACGGATCCGCGAGCTGATGGACCAGGCCACCAAGCTCAGTGACGTGGTGACCCTGGAGGGCGAGCTGAGCACACGCCAGGCCGACCTGGAGGCGCTGCTCGCCCGCCAGTCGTCCCTGAAGGACCGCACGAGCCTGGCCACCATCACCCTCTCGCTGTCCGAGACCCCGGTGAAGAAGAAGGAGGCGAAGGACGAGGACCCGGGCTTCGTGGACGCGCTCGCGGGCGGCTGGAACGCGTTCGTGACGATGCTGCGCTGGCTCGCGGTGGCCCTCGGCGCGGTCCTGCCGTTCGCGGCGGTCGCGGCCCTGATCACGCTGCTGTGGCTGCGTGTCGTCCGCCCCCGCCTCCCGCGCCGCCCGCGGCCCGCGCCCGCCACGACCGCGCTGGGCCCGCTGCCGACGGCCCGCCCGGCCCCGGAGTCCGCACAGCCGCGCACGCCCGGCGGACAGGACCGGCAGGACTGAAATCCCCTGCTCCCGTAGCGTGTTCGCATGAGCATGAACCGTACGCGGGGCACCCGGGAGCGACTGGTCGTGATCGGCGGTGACGCCGCGGGGATGTCCGCGGCGTCACAGGCACGCCGTCTGAACAAACCCGACGAGCTGGAGATCGTGGCGTTCGAGCGCGGCAACTTCACGTCGTACTCGGCGTGCGGCATCCCCTACTGGGTGGGCGGCGACGTCCCGGACCGGGACCGGCTCATCGCCCGCACCGCCGAGGAGCACCGCGCGCGGGACATCGATCTGCGGCTGCGCACCGAGGTCACCGAGATCGACGCCGACGGGCAGCGGGTACGCGCGCGTGACGCCGGCTCCGGTGCCGAGTCCTGGACGGCGTACGACAAGCTCGTGATCGCGACCGGCGCCCGGCCGATCCGGCCCGGCCTGCCCGGGGTCGACGCGCCCGGGGTGCACGGGGTGCAGACGCTGGACGACGGCCAGGCGCTGCTCGACACGCTGGCACGCACGCGTGGCCGTCGCGCGGTGGTCGTGGGGGCCGGCTACATCGGTGTGGAGATGGCCGAGGCGCTCATCAACCGCGGCTACGAGGTGACGGTCGTCAACCGCGGCAGCGAGCCCATGTCGACCCTCGACCCCGACATGGGCCGCCTGGTGCACGAGGCCATGGAGGGCCTGGGCATCACGATGGTGAACGACACCGAGGTCACCGAGGTCCTGACGGGTGACGACGGCCGGGTACGCGCGGTGGCCACGAAGGACCGCGAGTTCCCGGCGGACGTCGTCGTGCTCGGCATCGGCGTACGCCCCGAGACGACCCTCGCCCGGGCGGCCGGCCTCCCGCTCGGCACGCACCACGGTCTTCTCACCGACCGCTCGATGCGGGTGCGCGGATACGAGAACATCTGGGCCGGCGGCGACTGCGTCGAGGTCCTCGACCTGGTCTCCGGTCAGCAACGGCACATCCCGCTCGGCACCCACGCCAACAAGCACGGCCAGGTCATCGGCACCAACGCCGGCGGCGGCTACGCCACCTTCCCCGGTGTGGTCGGCACGGCCGTCAGCAAGGTCTGCGACCTGGAGATCGCGCGCACGGGACTGCGTGAGAAGGACGCCCACCGCGTGGGCCTGCGCTTCGAGGCGGTCACCATCGAGTCGACGAGCCGCGCCGGCTACTACCCGAACTCCTCCCCCATGACGGTCAAGATGCTCGCCGAACACCGCACGGGCCGCCTCCTCGGCGTCCAGATCGTGGGCAGGGAAGGCGCGGGCAAACGCGTCGACGTCGCGGCGGTCGCCCTCACCGCGGGCATGACGGCAGAGCAGATGACGACCCTGGACCTCGGCTACGCCCCGCCCTTCTCCCCGTCTGGGACCCGGTACTGGTAGCGGCCCGCAAGGCGGCGGCGAAGACACGCGGTTCCTTGTAAGGGGCCTTTCAGGGGCGCGGGTCAGGGGCGCGGGGAACTGCGCGAACGGCCACGACGGGCCCGCACCCGGCAGCGAACCCGCCCCCCTACGGCGAGACCCTAAGCAGTCCCGGCAGTCCCGTTGATCCGATCGATCGCCTGCCGCGCCTGCTCCGCCGGCGGCCGCGACGGCAACGAGGACACCGACGCCGAAGCAGCCGTCACCGCCGGCGGCTGCTCCCCCGCCGGCTTGGCGTGCGATGCCACGCGGGTCGACCGCAACCGATGGCTCACCGCCTCCTCCAGCGTCACGGGCCGCCGCATCTGGGACGCCAGCCGCCCGGCCTCCTGTCCGAGGCGGGCCACGTCCTCCCAGGGCAGCCGCACCACCAGCGTGAGCTCCGCCTCGCCGTCGGGCAGTGCGTGCATCGCGGGAGTCACTCGGTCGTTCATCGCCTGTTCCTCACGTCGGCCCCGCGACCCGCCTTCCCCGCGCCGCGGGCGGTTGCCGACACATACGCACGTCCCGACGGCAGCGTTCACCGGGCTCACGGAATATCGAGCTCACCGATTCACGGGCAGCAGCAGGACATAGCGAAGCTCCTGCCGGTACGCCGGAAGCAGCACCTGCGAGGTGACGGTGAGGGTCTCCGGACAGACGTGGGGCAGGCGCAGTTCGTAACGGTGGCCGTGCCGGTAGGCGAGAACCTTGGGACTTCGGTGACACATCCGGAGTCCGTGGGGCACGACGCGGCGACCGCGGCCACGGCGACCTCCGCCTTCTGGCTGATGGTGACCGTGGGGCGGCTGCTGGTCGCACCTCTGACGCTGCGCTGGCCGGTTCAGACGATCATGGTGGTCAGTTCCGTCGGCATGGTGGTCTGCCTCCTGCTGGCCCTGATCCCGGCGGCGGCCCCGTACGCATACGCCGGTGTCGGCCTGTTCCACGCGCCGATCTTCCCCACGGGCCTGCCGTGGCTGTCCCGGGCGGTGCCGCGGGCGCGGCGGGCGGGGGCCTATGTGATCGCGGCCTCGATGATCGGCGGGGTCGCGGCCGGGCCGGTGCTGGGCAAGGGCATCGAACTGGCCGGTGTCGACGCCGTGCCGGTGCTGCTGGCCCTGCCGGCGGCCGGCTGCCTGGCGGCCACCTGGTGGCTGATCTGGGCGACCCGGCAGGGCCCGTCGTCCTGAAGAAGACCCGTCAGCGGGCGCTGTGCGTGTGCACGTACTCCACGAGCCGCGTCAGCGCGTCCGGGTCGGTGGACGGCATGACGCCGTGGCCCAGGTTGAAGATGTGGCCCTCCAGGTCCGACGCGCTCTCCAGGACCTCCCGGGTTTTCGCCTCGACGGCCTCCGTCGGGGCGAACAGCACGGTCGGGTCGAGGTTGCCCTGGAGCGCCTTGCCGGGGCCGACGCGGCGGACGGCCTCGTCCAGCGGGACGCGCCAGTCGACGCCGACGACGTCCGCGCCGGCCTCGCCCATGAGGCTCAGCAGCTCGCCCGTGCCGACACCGAAGTGGATGCGCGGGACGCCGTAGCCGGCCACGGCGTCGAAGACCTTCGCCGAGGCGGGCAGCACCGAACGCCGGTAGTCGACGGGGGCCAGGGCACCGGCCCAGGAGTCGAAGAGCTGGACGGCGGAGGCGCCCGCCTCGATCTGCACCTTCAGGAAGGCGGTCGTGATGTCCGCGAGGCGGTCGAGGAGGTCGGCCCAGAGCTCGGGGTCGCCGTACATCATCGCCTTGGCGTTCTCGTACGTGCGGGACGGGCCGCCCTCGACGAGGTAGCTGGCGAGGGTGAACGGGGCGCCGGCGAAGCCGATGAGGGGAGTGGCACCGAGCTCGCGTGTCAGCAGGCCGATGGCCTCGGTGACATAGGAGACGTCCTCGGGGGTCAGGTCGCGGAGCTGCGCGAGATCGGCGCGGGTGCGGATCGGGCGCTCGACGACCGGGCCGACGCCGGGCTTGATGTCGAGGTCGACGCCGATGGCCTTGAGGGGGACGACGATGTCGCTGAAGTAGATCGCCGCGTCCACGTCGTGCCGGCGGACCGGCTGGAGCGTGATCTCGGTGACCAGTTCCGGCCGCATGCAGGACTCGAGCATCGGGATGCCCTCGCGGACCTTGCGGTACTCCGGCAGTGAGCGCCCGGCCTGCCGCATGAACCACACCGGCGTGTGCGGCACGGGCTCGCGCCGGCAGGCCTTGAGGAAGGCTGAGTCGTACGTGGCGGACGGCTGCTGGGCCCGGGGGGCGTCGTTGGCACTCACGGGCCAAGTTTCGCACGCCGTCAAGGAGCGCGATTCAGCCCCTGGAGCGGCGCGGGGTGTCTAGCCCGGCACCCGGGGCCCGGTCCCCGTAACCTTCCCGCATGGCTGCGGCTCAGGGACGACTGTCGGACGGCGCTGGCGGAATGGACGAAGCAAAGGACACGGAGAACGACCGGAGGGAGGCGGACACCACCCCGCTGCCCTTCCGGTCCGCTGTCGACGCGCTCAGGACGGCGCGGCTGCGGCCCCAGATCGAGATCGAGCCGACGCGCCCGCCGCAGCGGCTCGCCCCCTACACCTACGCGCTGGAGGCGGCGGTCGTCGACGGCGACCAGGACCTGGCCGACGGACGGCTGGTGCTGCTGCACGACCCGGCGGGACACGAGGCCTGGCAGGGCACGTTCCGGCTGGTGACGCTGGTGCGCGCGGAGCTGGAGCCGGAGATGGCGGCGGACCCGCTGCTGCCGGAGGTGTGCTGGTCCTGGCTGACCGGCGCGCTCCAGGCGCGCGGGCTGGCGTGCGGGGAGCCGAGCGGCACCGTCACGCGCGCGAGTTCGCACTACTTCGGTGGTCTGTCCGCGCGTCCGGCCGCCTCCCAGATCGAGATCCGCGCGTCGTGGACGCCGCGCGAGGGCCTGGGAGGGGTTCCGGACACGGCCGCGCACCTTTCGGCCTGGTGCGATCTGCTCGCCCAGGTCGCGGGACTGCCGCCGGCCGGCCCGGGCGACGCGTCGGTGGTGACCCTGCCGCAGCGGCGGGGACCGCAGTCCCGCTGACCACAGGCCCGCTGCCCCACCCCTGACCGCCCCGCACTGATCGACCTTGTGCGGGGCGGTCAACCATGTCCGGTCGACGATCACACTCGCATCCCTCTCTTGGCCGAATCACTTTGTCGATACGGCCACTTTCGACCGCGTACCGACGCAGAGTGAAACCGTTCGACCTTCGAATGATCGACCGCGTGTCCGAATTGCACGGATTGTTATCACCGAATCGTGATCATTCTCTAAAGGCGGACGGGTTCGGTGCCGAAGACGACTGTGACCTTGAAAGCACGGTTCGTCCCGGCTTCATCCCCACGAGCCGGCCCCGTCCCGCACCCCAGGAGGCCTGGTGTCCGTTCTCCTCGAGCAGCCCGCAAGCCTGGTCGCCTACCGCCCGAACAAGCCGACCGCCATGGTGGTCGTGGCCGACCCGCGCGTCCGCTCCACCGTCACCCGCCACCTGTGGGCGCTCGGTGTGCGCGATGTCATCGAGGCCTCGTCCATCGCGGAGGCTCGTCCCCGCATCGGCAACCCCCGCGACATCTGCGTCGCCGACGTCCACCTGCCGGACGGCTCCGGCCTCACCCTGCTGTCGGAGACCCGCGCCGCGGGCTGGCCCAACGGCCTCGCCCTCTCCGCCGCCGACGACATCGCCGCCGTGCGCAACGCGCTCGCCGGCGGGGTGAAGGGTTACGTCGTCACCGGCACCCGTACCAACGTCGGGCTCCCCACCCGGCCGGGCGCCGCCCCCATCGGCGCCGCCGCCGCGCGTCTGCACCGCCGCCCCCCGGGTACCCCGAGCCACCCGGGCGGCTACCGCGAACTGTCCGGCCGCGAGGTCGAGGTGCTGCGACTGGTCGCGGAGGGCCAGTCGAACAAGGCGATCGGCGTCTCGATGGGCCTGTCCGCACTGACCGTCAAGAGCCACCTCGCCCGCATCGCCCGCAAGCTCGGCACGGGCGACCGCGCCGGCATGGTGGCGGTGGCACTGCGGACCGGGATCATCCACTGATCCCCTCCGTCATGACCCTTGGTGATCATTCACTCACCTGAACGGGATCGGCCGCCGGTTCCCTTTCACCCCACACGCGGCTCGCGAACCCCGTACTTCCCCGACGTGACTGGTTTGCGACCCTCGAGCGCCCGCCGACGGAACGTTCCGTCGGCGGGCGCTGTCCATACATGGATACCCTTGACATGTGACCGACGCCCACGACACCGCAGCAGACAGCTCACTGCGAACCACCGGAGGCGCCCCTCCGGACGACGGCGGATCTTCTGCTACGGAGGCGCCGACCCCCTTGCTGGAGCCACGCGAGGGCATTCCGCCCGTGATCGCGGACGAGACCGCCCTGGCCCGGATGATCGCCGCCTTCGAGGCGGGCACCGGCCCCGTCGCCGTCGACGCCGAGCGGGCGTCCGGCTACCGCTACGGCCAGCGCGCCTACCTGGTGCAGCTGCGCCGCGAGGGCGCCGGCTCGGCTCTGATCGACCCCGTGGCCTGCCCCGACCTGTCCGCGCTGGGCGAGGCCCTCTCCGGCGTCGAGTGGGTGCTGCACGCCGCCACCCAGGACCTGCCCTGTCTGCGCGAGATAGGCATGGTGCCGACGCGGCTCTTCGACACCGAGCTGGCCGGGCGGCTCGCCGGGTTCCCCCGGGTCGGCCTCGGCGCGATGGTCGAGGGCGTGCTCGGTTTCGTCCTGGAGAAGGGACACTCCGCCGTCGACTGGTCCACCCGGCCACTGCCCGAGCCCTGGCTGCGGTACGCGGCGCTGGACGTCGAGCTGCTCGTCGACCTGCGCGACGCGCTGGAGAAGGAGCTGGACCGGCAGGGCAAGCTGGAGTGGGCCCGCCAGGAGTTCGACGCGATCGCCTCGGCCCCGCCGCCGGAGCCGCGCAAGGACCCGTGGCGTCGTACGTCCGGCATGCACAAGGTGCGCCGGCGGCGGCAGCTGGCCGTCGTACGGGAGCTGTGGCAGACCCGGGACCGGATCGCGCAGCGGCGGGACGTCTCGCCCGGCAAGGTGCTCGGGGACGCGGCCATCGTGGAGGCCGCGCTGGCCCTTCCGGCCGACGTGCAGGCGCTCGCCGCGCTGAACGGTTTCGGACACCGCACGGGCAAGCGGCAGCTGGAGCAGTGGCAGGCGGCCGTGGACCGGGCGAAGGCGCTGACCGAGGCGCAGTTGCCGCAGCCGGGGCAGCCGGTCACGGGGCCGCCGCCACCGCGGGCCTGGGCCGACAAGGACCCCGTCGCCGCGGCGCGGCTGTCCGCGGCCCGGGCGGGTGTTTCGGCGCTGGCCGAGCAGATCAATATGCCGCAGGAGAATCTGATCACGCCGGATACAGTGCGGCGGGTCTGCTGGGAGCCGCCGGGCGTGGTGGACGCGGAGTCTGTGAGCGCCGCCCTTGAGGGGTACGGGGCTCGGGCCTGGCAGGTGGAGTTGGTGACTCCGGTGCTGGTGGAGGCGCTGTCCGTGAGGGAGGCCTAGCCGCCGTAGGGCTTCGCGTCGTACGGCGGCTGCGGGCCTGTTGTGGTTGTTCGCGCAGTTCCCCGCGCCCCTAAGGGATCCGGGCGGCTACTTCGTGGCGCCTCGCGTGAAGCCGTTGTAAATGAACCTCTGAAGCGACAGGAAGACGATCAGCGTCGGCGCGATGACCAGGATCGCGCCTGCCGAGATGGTCTCCCAGTGGGCGCCGAAGGGGCCCTTGAAGCGGAACAGGGACGTCGAGATCACGCCAAGATCTTCGGAGGGCATGTAGAGGAAGGGGATGTAGAAGTCGTTGTAGACGTTGATCCCCTTCACGATCACGACCGTCGCGATCGCCGGTTTCAGGAGCGGGAAGATGATCTTCCGGTAGACCGTGAAGGCGTTGGCGCCGTCCAGCCGGGCCGACTCGTCGAGCGAGACCGGGATCGATCGCACGAACTGCAGGAAGATGTAGATCGAGACGATGTCCGTGCCCATGTAGAGCGCGATCGGCGCCCAGAGACTGTCGAACATGCCGACGCTGTTGACGATCTGGAAGGTGGCCACCTGGGTGGTCACCCCCGGGACCAGCGCGGCGACCAGGAACAGGGCCAGGACCAGCTTCCGGAAGCGGAACCGGAAGCGGTCGATGGCGTAGGCCGTCATCGAGCCGATCAGGACCGTGCCCCGATGGCGACCACCAGGATGACCGCCGTGTTGGCGAACGCCGAGAGCATCCTGCCGTCCTGGAACGCCGTCACGTAGTTGGAGAAGTTGAGCGGGTCGTCGGGCAGCGTGAGGGCGCCACTGTCGTCCGCCATCTCCCCTGAGGTCTTCAGCGAGGTCAGGAAGACCACCGCCAGCGGCAGCAACACGATCAGTGTCGCGAGGACCAGGGACAGATACACGAGGGCCCGGGCCACCCTACGGCGCGTCATACGAGGTCCACCTTGTCGTCCGGGACGAGGCGCCGCTGCACCCAGGTCACCGCCAGGATGATCAGCAGCAGCACGACGGCCGCCGCCGAGGCGAGGCCCGTCTTGTTGAACTGGAAGGCCAGCTTCACGGTCTGGATCACGAAGGTCTCGGTGCCGGTCGCGCCGCCGGTCATGATGTACGGGATCTCGAAGACGGACAGCGACCCGGAGACGGACAGGATCACCGAGAGGCTCAGCACGGGCCGGATGCCGGGCGCGATGATGTGGCGGAACTGCTGCCAGCGGTTCGCCCCGTCGATCTCGGCCGCCTCGTACAGCTCCCCCGGGATGGACTGGATCGCCCCGAGGAAGAGCACGAAGTTCAGGCCCAGGTAGCGCCAGACGGAGACTCCGGCGAGGGAGACGTTCGCGGAGGCCGGATCGCCGAGCCAGGCGCGGTCGCCGGAGTAGCCGAAGAGGCTCAGGATCGAGTCGAGCGTGCCGCCGTCCTGGAAGAAGTACAGGAAGACGAAGCCGATGGCGACGCCGTTGATCAGGTACGGGAAGAAGAGCACGCCCTTGAAGAAGTTCCGGAAACGGACGTTGAAGCTCAGCACGGTGGCGAAGTAGAGCGCGGCGGCGATCTGCACCACGGACGCGGCGAGGTAGTACCCGCTGACGAAGAACACCTCGAACAGCTCGGAGCGGGTGAAGAGTTCGGCGTAGTTCTCGGCGCCCGTGTAGCGCAGCTCGGGGCTGACGCCGTCCCAGTCGGTGAAGCTGTACGCGACCATGTTGACGATCGGCGCGTAGGTGAACGTGATCAGCAGGACGAGCGGGGCGAGGAGGAACAGCCAGGGCGTCACCCCCCGCCACCGCCGGGTGGGCCGGGCCATCAGGACCCCAGGTTCCGCTGGGCCTCGGTCCACTTGTCGCCGAGTCCGGCCAGGAAGTCGTCCAGGCCGCCCTTGCGCGCACCGCGGGCGAGATCGACGAGGTCCTGGCGGTAGTCGGGCTTGTAGATGCCGACCTCGGACTGGTTGTCGATGGACTTGACCTCGGCGCCCTTGGTGTCGTCGAGGTCGAGGAGCTTCACGCCCGCCTCCTCGTACGGCTTCAGGACGTCGGGCAGCGGGGCGTCCTTGAGGGGTGAGAGGGCGAGGTTGGCGCCCGCGTAGCCGGACTTGTCGGTGAACCAGTCGATCCAGGCGCGGGCGGCGGCCTTGTGGTCGGAGTTGACGTTGACGGCCTGCTGGTAGTCGGGGGACGTCACCGCGCAGAAGGTGCCGTCCTTCTGGGCGGGGAAGGGCATGAAGCCGATGTCGGCCGGGTCGGTGCCCGCCTGCTTCGCCGCGTCCCGCATCTGCACGACCGCCCAGGAGCCGAGCCACATCGTGGCGATCTCCCCCTTGGCCAGCCTGGGCTTGGACGCCTCCCAGTTGGTGGTCGTCGGGTCCTTCTCGATCAGATCCGACTTCACGATGTCGTGGAGCAGCGTGTCACCGACCCGCAGATCGGCGCCGTCGGCCCACGGGTCGCCCTCGGCGAGACGCGTGGTGGCCCCGGCGTCGCAGCCGACCGAGCCGTTGACGTTCGTCCACTGGGTCAGCGGCCACATGTCCTTGAAGTTGGTGTAGTACGGGACCGCCTCGGACTCGGCCTTGATCGCCTTGAGGTCGTCGAGGAACTCGGCCGGGGTCGTGGGCCAGTCGGTGATGCCGGCCGCGCTCCACACCTTCTTGTTGTAGACGAAGCCGGGGACCACGCCGATCGGGCTCTGCCCGTAGACCTTGCCCTTGACCGTGGAGTAGTCGGTGAAGCGGTACTTCTTGCTCCGCTCGGACCGGGTGCCCAGCGAGGCGAAGAACTTCGGGTAGTCCTTCTTCTCGATCACGGCCGGGATCATCAGGACGTCGCCGTAGTTCTCCGTGTTCATCCGGATCTTGACCTCGCCCTCGTAGTCGGTGAGGCCCTCGAACTCGACCTTCACCTTGGGATGGGTCTTGTTGAACTCGGCGGCGTACTTCTTCATCGTCCCGTCCTGCACGAGGTCGGTCCGGTGGGTGAGGACGGTGATGGTCCCGGTCACCTTGGCGGGATCGTCGGGCGCCTCGGCATCGGCGCCCTTGGACGTGCCTCCGGGACCGGTGCAGCCCGAGGCGAGCAGGGCCGCTCCCACGGCGAGGGCGAGGACGGTACGGCGGTTCATGTGCATCAGCTCCGTTCGCTGAGAGGAACTCGGGACGGAAGAGCACGTGCGGTATGGCTGGTTCGGCACTCTGACAGCGCTTTCCTCAACCGGTAAAGTCCCATTCCCGCCAACGATGCGAAATCTGAACCTGAGGCTTCACTGAACCGGTTAAGGGAGTGCGCATGCTGGAGGCCACACCGCTCGGCGACGGATGGATCCTGCGGCACGAGTCGGAGACACTGCCGGCCTCCGTGCCGGGCTGTGTGCACACCGACCTGATGGCGGCCGGGGCGATTCCGGACCCGTTCCTGGGCCGGGGCGAGTCCGAGGTCACGTGGGTGGGGCGCCGGGACTGGACGTACGAGCGGGAGCTCACGGGCCCGTCCGCCTCGTCCGCGCAGGAGCAGACCGACCTGGTCTTCGACGGGCTCGACACCGTCGCCGAGATCTCCCTGGACGGGCGGCCGCTGGGCACGGTGCGGAACATGCACCGCTCGTACCGCTTCGATGTGACGGGGCTGTCCGGGCTGCTGTCCGTGCGGTTCGTCTCCGCCTACGCCGAGGCCGAGGCGGTGCGGGGACGCCTGGGCGAACGGCCCGCCGCCTACGCCGAGCCCTACCAGTACGTCCGCAAGATGGCCTGCTCCTTCGGCTGGGACTGGGGGCCGACCCTGGTGACGGCCGGGATCTGGCGGCCGGTGCGCCTGGAGCACTGGTCGACGGCCCGGATCGCCCGGGTGCGTCCGCTGGTCACCGTCGAGGAGGGCGTGGGGGTCGTCGAACTGGCCGTGGACGTCGAGCGGACCCGGGTGGAGGTGCCGCTGGCCATGGAGGCGACGGTGGGCGGGGTCCGGGCCCGCGCCGAGCTGGACGGGGCGCACGGGGTGATACGGCTGCGGGTGCCGGACGCGGAGCTGTGGTGGCCGCGCGGATATGGCGAACAGCCCTTGTATAAAGTCGAGTTGCGGCTTCTGGGCGACGGCGCTCCGTTGGACCTGTGGCGGCGGCGGATCGGCTTCCGGACCGTGGAGCTCGACCGGCGGCCCGATGCGCACGGCACCGGGTTCACGCTCGTCGTCAACGGCGAGCGGCTCTTCGCGCGGGGCGTCAACTGGATCCCCGACGACGTCTTCCCGTCCCGCATCACCCGCGAGCGCTACCGGGAACGGCTGGAGCAGGCCGCCGGGGCGGGCGTGGACCTCGTACGGATCTGGGGCGGCGGGATCTACGAGAGCGAGGACTTCTACGACGCCTGCGACGAACTCGGGCTGCTGGTCTGGCAGGACTTCCCGTTCGCGTGCGCGGCCTACCCGGAGGAGCAGCCGCTGCGCGGCGAGGTGGAGGCCGAGGCGCGGGAGAACGTCGTACGGCTGATGCCGCATCCGTCGCTGGTGCTGTGGAACGGCAACAACGAGAACCTGTGGGGCTTCCGGGACTGGGAGTGGGAGCCGAGGCTGGCCGGGGACTCCTGGGGCGAGGGCTACTACCTGGGCGTGCTGCCGCGTGTGGTGGCCGAGTTGGATCCGACCCGGCCGTACACGGCGGGCAGCCCCTGGTCAGGGTCGTGGGACCACCACCCGAACGATCCGGCGCACGGCACCCACCACTCGTGGGAGGTGTGGAACCGGGAGGACTACGCCGACTACCGGCTGAGCGTGCCGCGGTTCGTCGCCGAGTTCGGCTGGCAGGCGCCGCCCGCGTACGCCACCCTGCGCCGGGCACTGCCGGGGGAGGAACTCGCGCCGGACTCCCCCGGCATGCTGCAGCACCAGAAGGCCGACGACGGCAACGGCAAACTGGAGCGCGGGCTGGCCCGGCATTTCGCCGTGCCGGACGGGGATTTCGACCGCTGGCACTACCTGACGCAGGTCAACCAGGCGCGTGCGGTCGCCGCCGGGATCGAGCACTGGCGGTCGCACTGGCCGGTATGCGCGGGCACGGTGGTCTGGCAGCTCAACGACTGCTGGCCGGTGACGTCGTGGGCCGCGGTCGACGGGGACGGGCGCGAGAAACCGCTGTACCACGAGCTGAAGCGGCTGTACGCGGACCGGTTGCTGACGCTCCGGGAGGAGGACGGCCGGCTGGTGCTGGCCGCCGTGAACCAGGGCGCGAAGGACTGGACCGGGTCCCTGACCCTGCGCCGGATGTCCGTCGAGGGCGAGGTGCTGGGGCAGGCGGATGTGGAACTGGCGGCCGGGAGGCGGGCCGTGGCCCGGGTCGGTGTCCCGCCCGAGCTGACGCCCGCCGGGCCCGAGGAGTTCCTGGTCGCGGACACGTACCTCGACGCGGCGGAGACGGACCTCGACGCGGGCGGACTGCGGGCGCTGCACTTCCCGGTGCCGGACCGCGAAGTCCTCTACCCCGCACCGCGGTTCGATGTCGCGCTCGCGTCCGGCGGCATCACCGTGACCGCCCGCACCCTGGTCCGGGACCTGCTGCTCCAGGCCGACCGGCTGGATCCGGAGGCCCGGGCCGACCGGGGCTGGTCACGCTGCTGCCGGGCGAAGAGGTGACCATCGGGGTGCGCGGCTGGAAGACTCCGGACGTTCAGAGTGTTCGTTCGGCCCTGTACTGCGTGGAGCCCACCCGATGACGGCAACCCCTGCCCCCCGCGTCACCATCAAGGACGTCGCCGCGCGTGCCGGTGTGTCCAAGGGTGCCGTGTCGCTCGCCTTCAACCACAAGCCGGGCCTGTCGGAGGCGACCCGGGACCGGATCTTCCGGGCGGCCGGGGAGCTGGGCTGGGCACCGAACCTCACGGCGCGGACACTGGCCGGTTCGCGCGTGGACGTGGTGGGTCTCGCGGTCTGCAGGCCGGCGCGGATGCTGGGCCTGGAGCCCTGGTACATGGATTTCGTCTCGGGTGTCGAGAGCGTGCTGGCCGAGCACTCCTGCTCCCTGCTGCTGAGGCTCGTACGGAATCTGGACGAGGAGACCGGGGTCCAGGAGGCGTGGTGGCGGGGGCGGCAGATCGGCGGTTCGATCCTCGTCGACTTCCGCGCCGACGATCCCCGGGTGGGACTGGTGGAGCGGCTCGGGCTGCCGGTGGTCGCGGTCGGCCATCCCTCGCTGACCGGGGGACTCACCTCGGTGTGGACGGACGACGCCACGGCCGTGACGGAGGCGGTGCGGTATCTGGCCGCGCTCGGGCACCGGCGGATCGCCCGGGTCGGCGGGGCGGCGGCCCTCGGGCACACGGCCATCCGGACGGCGGCGTTCGACGAGGCGGCGGGGGCGCTGGCCGGGGCGTGGCAGGTCGCGACGGACTTCTCCGGGGAAGCGGGGGCCCGTGCGACGCGGTCCCTGCTGACGGCCGCGCGCCCGGACCGGCCGACGGCGATCGTGTACGACAACGACATCATGGCGGTGGCGGGGTTGTCGGTCGCGGCGGAGATGGGGCTGCGGGTGCCGGACGATGTGTCGCTGCTGGCGTGGGACGACTCGCAGCTGTGCCGGCTGACGCATCCGACGCTGTCCGCGATGAGTCATGACGTGCACGGGTTCGGGGCGGAGGTGGCCCGGACGCTGTTCGGGGTGATCACCGGGGAGGGGACGCCCGGGTCGCATCCCGTACCCACGCCCGTACTGACCCCCCGCGGATCCACGGCACCCCCGAAGGTGTGACCTTCACCGCTCCGCCTGTCAGGACTGTGCAGCTACGTTACCCATAAGTAGCATGGGCCTGAGCGCGCGCTCAGCGCACCTCGCAGCAGCAATGCAGTTCCGGACCCTGGAGGAGAGCCATCGTGCCTCGTACCGTCAGGGACGTCGTCTTCGTCGACGGCGTCCGCACCCCGTTCGGCAAGGCGGGACCGAAGGGCATCTACCACGAGACCCGTGCCGACGACCTCGTCGTGAAGGCGATCCGGGAGCTGCTGCGCCGCAACCCCGGTCTCGACCCGAAGAAGATCGACGAGGTCGCCATCGCCGCGACCACGCAGATCGGCGACCAGGGCCTGACCATCGGCCGCACCGCCGGGATCCTGGCCGGTCTGCCGCAGTCCGTCCCGGGCTACTCCATCGACCGCATGTGCGCCGGCGCCCTGACGGCCGTGACCGCGGTCGCCGGTTCCGTCGCCTTCGGTGCCTATGACGTCGCCATCGCGGGCGGTGTCGAGCACATGGGCCGTCACCCCATGGGCGAGGGCGTCGACCCGAACCCGCGGTTCGTGAGCGAGAAGCTGGTCGACGAGTCGGCCCTGTTCATGGGCATGACCGCGGAGAACCTGCACGACAGGTACCCGCAGATCACCAAGCAGCGCGCCGACGAGTACGCCGTGCGCTCCCAGGAGAAGGCCGCCAAGGCGTACGCCGACGGCAAGATCCAGGCCGACCTGGTGCCGGTCTCGGTGCGCCGCACCTCCCCCGAGGCCGGCGAGACGGGCTGGGGCCTGGTCACCGCCGACGAGCCGATGCGCCCGGGCACGACCCTGGAGAACCTCTCCGGCCTCAAGACCCCGTTCCGTGTGCACGGCCGGGTCACCGCCGGTAACGCGGCCGGTCTGAACGACGGCGCCACCGCCTCGGTCATCGCCTCCGAGGAGTTCGCGCGGGAGAACGACCTCCCCGTGAAGATGCGCCTGGTCTCCTACTCCTTCGTGGGTGTCGAGCCGGAGGTCATGGGCTACGGCCCGATCCCGGCCACGGAGAAGGCGCTGGCCCAGGCCGGTCTGTCGATCTCCGACATCGGCCTGTTCGAGATCAACGAGGCCTTCGCCGTCCAGGTCCTGGCCTTCCTGGACCACTACGGCATCGCCGACGACGACGCGCGCGTCAACCAGTACGGCGGCGCCATCGCCTTCGGCCACCCGCTCGCCTCCTCCGGCGTCCGTCTGATGACGCAGCTGGCCCGCCAGTTCGAGGAGCAGCCGCACGTCCGCTACGGCCTGACCACCATGTGTGTCGGCTTCGGTATGGGCGCGACGGTCATCTGGGAGAACCCGCACTTCGAGGGGGACAAGTGAGCACCACCGCCGAGCTTCTCAAGCAGGCTTCCGAGCTGTTCCCGGACGAGGTCGTCACGAGTGCGCACGTACGCCACTTCGACCTCCCCCTGGGTGCCGGGCGTTTCGCCCTGATCACCCTGGACAACGGCCACGACCACACCAAGCCGACCACCTTCGGCCCGGCCTCGCTGGCGAACCTGAACACCGCCATCGACCAGGTCGAGAAGGAGGCGGCGGACGGCGAGATCATCGGCGTCGGCATCACCGGCAAGCCGTTCATCTTCGCGGTCGGCGCCGACCTCAAGGGCGTGGAGATCCTCAAGGAGTACGAGCACGCGCTCGCCATCGGCAAGGGCGGCCACGAGGTCTTCAAGCGGCTGTCCAAGCTGGCCGTGCCGACCTTCGCCTACTACAACGGCGCCGCGATGGGCGGCGGTGTCGAGGTCGGTCTGCACTGCACCTACCGCACCGTCTCCGCGGCTCTTCCGGCGTTCTCGCTGCCCGAGGTCTTCCTCGGTCTGGTCCCGGGCTGGGGCGGCTGCGCCCTGCTGCCGAACCTGATCGGCCCGGAGAAGGCCGTCTCGGTGATCATCGAGAACAGCCTCAACCAGAACAAGCAGCTCAAGGGCAAGCAGGTCTACGAGCTCGGGATCGCCGACGCGATCTTCGAGGGCGCGGACTTCCTGGAGCAGTCGCTGATCTGGACCGCCGCCGTCCTCAAGGGCGAGCTGGAGATCGAGCGCCCGGTGATCGACCGCGGTGAGGCCTGGGACCAGGCCGTCGCCAAGGGCCGCTTCATCGCGGACTCCAAGGTGCACGGCGCCGCCCCGGCCGCCTACCGTGCCCTGGACATCATCGCCGCCGCCAAGAACGGCGACCTGCAGCAGGGCTACGACGCCGAGGACAAGGCCCTCGCCGACCTCATCATGGGCGGCGAACTGCGCTCCGGCATCTACGCCTTCAACCTGGTGCAGAAGCGCGGCAAGCGCCCGGCCGGCGCCCCGGACAAGAACCTGGCCCGCCCGGTCACCAAGGTCGGTGTCGTCGGCGCCGGCCTGATGGCCAGCCAGCTCGCGCTGCTGTTCCTGCGCCGCCTGGAGGTGCCGGTCGTGCTGACCGACATCGACCAGGAGCGCGTCGACAAGGGTGTGGGCTACGTCCACGCCGAGATCGACAAGCTGCTCGGCAAGGGCCGTGTCAACCAGGACAAGGCCAACCGCCTCAAGGCGCTGGTGTCCGGTGTGCTGGACAAGGCCGAGGGCTTCGCGGACGCCGACTTCATCATCGAGGCGGTCTTCGAGGAGATCGGCGTCAAGCAGCAGGTGTTCGCGGAGGTCGAGGCGGTCGCCCCGGCGCACGCCATCTTCGCGACGAACACCTCCTCCCTCTCCGTCTCGGAGATGGCGTCGAAGCTGAAGAACCCCGAGCGGGTCGTGGGCTTCCACTTCTTCAACCCGGTCGCGGTGCTCCCGCTGCTGGAGATCGTGCGCGGCGAGAAGACCGACGACGCCTCCCTGGCCACGGCGTTCGCCGTCGCCAAGAAGCTGAAGAAGACCGCGGTCCTCACCAAGGACGCCCCGGCGTTCGTCGTGAACCGCATCCTGACGCGCTTCATGGGCGAGATCCAGAACATCATCGACGAGGGCACCCCCGTCGAGGTCGCCGAGAAGGGCGTCGAGCCGCTCGGCCTGCCGATGTCGCCGCTGGTCCTGCTGGAGCTGGTCGGCCCGGCGATCGGTCTGCACGTCTCCGAGACCCTCAACCGGGCGTTCCCGGACCGCTTCACGGTCTCCCCGAACCTCGCGGCCGTCGTCAAGGCGGGCAAGCGCGGCTTCTACGTCTACGACTCCGGCAAGCCGGAGCTGGACCCCGAGGTCGCCGCGCTCCTCAAGCAGGGCGACAGCGTCCTGACGGAGGAGCAGGTCCGCGACCGCGTCCTGGACGCGGTGGCGCAGGAGATCGGGATCATGCTCGACGAGGGCGTCGTCGCCGAGGCGCAGGACATCGACCTGTGCCTCATCACGGGCGCCGGCTGGCCGTTCCACCTGGGCGGCATCACGCCGTACCTGGACCGCGAGGGTGTCTCCGAGCGCGTGAACGGCAAGAGGTTCCTGGCGCAGGGCGTGGCGAGCGTCCCGGCGTGACTCCCCCCGTGGGGTGAGTGAGGAGGGCCTCCGCGGTGCGCGGAGGCCCTCCTCTCATGTGCCGCGCTGTTCGGCGGCTTCGAGCCGTGTCCTCAGCGCGGCGTTCTCCGCCTCCAGGACGGCGATGCGCTTACGGGCGAAGTACAGCTCCATCACGGCGTCCTGGAACTCCGCTACGAGCTGCTCGGGTGTCAGTTCCATCGCGATCCCCCTAGGCCTGGGCCAGGAGGGTGACCTTGCCGTTGCCGCCCTTCCAGTACAGGGCACCGCCACGTGCGAAGAGGGAGCCGCCGCCCTGCTCCTTGGCCGGCTCGGCGGCGACGTCGTCGAGCCGCGCCGAGCCGTCGAGCCGCGTGGTGCCCTCGACGAGCAGGGCGGGCGCCTCGGACCGCTGGACCACATGGAGCTGGCCGCCGGGAGTGGCTCCGATGCCGATGCCCATGCCGGTGCGTCCGCTGCCCTTGACGACGAAGTCCTCCAGGCCGGGGTTGTTGCGCAGCACGATCAGCGCGCCCTTGGTCGGGGCGTCGGTCGCGGTGACGAAGATGCCCTGGGCGGCCGTCCCCTCCGTCCTGAGGTTGATGGAGATACCCGAGGCGCCGTGGTCCGAGCCGTCGGCATACCCGTTGTGGGTGATCTTCAGTGTGCCGCGCTGGGCACGCTCGGCACCACTGAGGTACATCGCGGACGACTCCGGGTTGACCGACGTCACGTTCAACGCCGCCTTGTCGCCTGACGTGGCCGCGTAGTTGATCTTCACGGCGTACTCGGTCGGCGACGCACCGTAGAACGCGGCGGGGGCGGCGTACTGGGTGTACCCGTCGTCGGCCGCCGCCTCCGATCCGGTGGCGACGGTCACGGCGCCCGCGGTGAAGGCGCCGAGGAACAGTCTTCGCCCCACTGCCATCTGAACTCCCTTTGTCTGCGACCTGCGAAGTCGATCGGCTGGTGGAGCTCCGAGAGGTCTCAGAACTCCTGCCACGCGGTGAGCGCCAGCCCCGGTTCGTCCTTGCGGCGGGCGAGCAGGAGCGTCCCGGTGAGCGGGGACACACTCGCGGCAACGACCTGGTCGTGCTCGTCGAGCGCCAGCGACACCGTGGCCTCGACAGGCAGTTGGGGGCCCGACTCGGTCCACCAGGCGCCGGCCGACTCCTGCTCCGTCGGATAGGCGGCGAAGGCGACCCGGCCGCTCGCCGAGCGCTGCGCGAGGACGACGCAGTCGTGCCCCCCGATGTCACAGCGCACGGCGGACACCGGCCCGGGACCGGCGGACGCGATGAGCGTCACCGGCTTCTCGCCCGGCCGCCAGGCACACAGGTCGCCCGAGGTGTCCGAGAAGAAGAGGGTGGTGTGCTCGGCGGAGGTGGCGAGCGCTGCCAGGGTCCCCGGACGGACGGCCACGTCCACCCCCTCGGCCCGCACCGGCGTCTTCCCGTCCGCCTCCTGCCGCCAGTGCAGGATCCCGCCGGCACCGGAGGCGTACACCTCGACCAGCCCCGACTCCCCCGTCACCGCGGCCAACTCCCCCTCGACACCACTGCCTTCGAGATTCTGCCACGCCCCCCAGCCGCCCTTCACCTTCTGGTTCCGCAGGCTCACCCCACCACTCTGGTTCCGGACGAAGACGTAACCCCGCCCCGCGGCGTCGACGGCGACGGCGGGCGGGCCCGTCCGGTCGCCCTTCTTGTCCGGGTGCCCGATCGAGACCCAGTCCAGGGGCGCGAGCCGGGGCCGGAAGTGCGTCGAGTGCACGAGCCCGGACTCGCCGGGCACGGTGGGCCGCCAGGCGGCCAGATGGGCGTAGCCGTCGGTGCCCTGGCCGATCGCCGGGCCCGGGTGCAGCTTCTGGCCGCCGCCGACCGTGCGGGCGGCGTCCCAGGGGCCCGCGTGGCCGCGCTCCGCACGGCACAGGACGGCGTCGCCGGAGGGGAGATAGACGGTGAGGCGGCCGTCGCGGCCGCGGATGAGCCAGTCGCCGTTCACCAGTTCACTTTATGCGGGCCGGACGGCTCCGTGCGCGGCCCGCCCCCTGCCTGGCCGACAACCGCCGTGCGACCCTGGCCGCATGAACGACAACGCGCCTGTCCTCGTCGTCGTCGACGCCGCGAACGTCGTCGGATCGGTACCGGACGGCTGGTGGCGGGACCGACGGGGTGCCGCGGAGCGGCTGCGGGACCGGTTGGCGTCGGACGGGGTGCCGGGGGTTGCCGGGCCGGTGGAGATCCTGCTCGTGGTGGAGGGGGCTGCTCGGGGGGTGGAGTCGGTGCCGGGGGTGCGGGTGGAGTCGGCGTCGGGCAGCGGTGACGATCACATCGTGGAGGTGGTCGCGGCGGCGGCTGAGCGATCCGTGCTGGTCGTCACGGCGGACCGGGAGCTGCGGCGGCGGGTCGGGGAACTGGGGGCGGAGGTGGCGGGACCACGGACGGTGCGGCCGTAGACGCGCGGCGCCGATGCCGGTGCCGGGTGGGTCCGCAGCCCGGCGTAGCGGGGTGCCCCCCACCACCCACCCGTGCCGCCCTGGGGGCACCTCCCAGGCCCTTGAGGCACTGGGGGCGCCCCACAGCCCGCCGCAGGCACCCGGCGACACCCACGGCCCCGACCACGACGACTACGGCGTGTTCTCGGTCTTGGCTTCCTCTCCCGTCGCGAGGCGGCTGTGCGTACGGCCGTAGAGGAAGTACACGAGGAACCCGGCGGCCATCCAGATACCGAACCGCACCCACGTCTCGGCGGGCAGGTTGATCATCAGCCACAGCGAGGCGCACACCGACAGGATCGGGATGACCGGCACCCACGGGGTCCGGAAGGCCCGGGGCAGGTCGGGACGCGACTTGCGGAGGATGATCACGCCGATGGCGACGACCACGAAGGCGAACAGCGTGCCGATGTTCACCAGCGCGGCGAGTTCGGTGAGCGGCGTGAAGCCCGCCAGCACCGCGATGATCACGCCGAGCAGGATCGTCGGCCGGTGCGGGGTCTTGAACCGCGGGTGGACGTGCGAGAAGAACCGCGGCAGCAGCCCGTCGCGGCTCATCGCGAAGAACACCCGGGTCTGGCCGAGGAGCAGGATCATGCACACCGTCGTCAGGCCGACCGCGGCCCCGAAGCTGATGAAGCCCGCGAACCACGGATGCCCGGTCGCCTTGAACGCGTCGGCGAGCGGCGCGTCGACCGACAGCTGGCTGTAGTGCTGCATGCCGGTGACGACGATCGACACGAGGACGTACAGCGTCGTGCAGATCACCAGGGAGCCGAGGATGCCGCGCGGCATGTCGCGCTGTGGGTTCTTGGTCTCCTCCGCGGCCGTGGCCACGACGTCGAAGCCGATGAAGGCGAAGAACACGACCGAGGCGGCGGTGAAGATGCCCATCACGCCGAAGTTGGAGGGCGCCCAGCCGAACATGAGCTGAATCAGGGGCGAATCCAGACTGGAACCGGCCTCGACCGGCTTCTCCTTCGGAATGAACGGGTCGTAGTTCTTGCCCTCGATGAGGAACGCACCCGCGATGATCACGACGAGGACGACCGTCACCTTGATGGCGACGACGACCGACGTGATCCGCGCGGACAGCTTCATGCCGACGACGAGGATGCCGGTGAGGACGAGGACGAGCGCGGCGGCGAGGATGTCGAAGCCGAAGGCGTCGGCGCCCTCCCGGCTGCCCAGGACCGCGGGCATCGTCCAGCCCGCGTTCTCCAACAGCGACTGGATGTAGCCCGACCAGCCGACGGCCACCACCGCCGTCCCGAGCGCGAACTCCAGAACCAGGTCCCAGCCGATGATCCAGGCGGGCAGTTCACCGAGGGACGCGTACGAGAACGTGTAGGCGGACCCGGCGACCGGGACCGTGGACGCGAACTCGGCGTAGCAGAGTGCGGCCAGGGCGCAGGCGACGCCGGCCGCGACGAACGCCAGAGCCGTCGCGGGCCCTGCGTTGTCCTTGGCGACAGTGCCGGTGAGTACGAAGATGCCGGTGCCGATGATCACGCCGACGCCGAAGACGGTCAGATCCAGCGCGGACAAGGACTTCTTGAGCGCGTGTTCTGGCTCCTCGGTGTCGAGGATGGACTGCTCGACCTTCTTCGTCCGGAAGAGGGTGCTGCTCACGGGGTACCTCCCACGCTTGTCGTCCTCGACATGATCGAGAGGTGGCACCATCCGTATGCCCCGGCACGGACGCATTCACGCCAATGGGCCGGTTACACCACCCTCATGGTGGGGAAACCGGCCCATCCGAACCCGTTCGGCCGGGTCAGTCGCGCACGGATTCCACGGACTCCACGGCACCACCCTCGTACCGCCCGTCCAGCTTGGCGACCAGCCCGGTCACCTGCCGGGCGATGTCCGGCGCGGTGAGGCCGATCTCGGCGAGGATCTCGGCACGCGTGGCGTGGTCGAGGAAGCGCGGCGGGATGCCGAAGTCACGCAGCGGCACATCCACGCCCGCGTCACGCAGGGCCTGTGCGATCGCCGACCCCACGCCCCCGACCCGGCTGTTGTCCTCGACGGTGACGACCACGCGGTGCCGCTCGGCGAGCGGGGCCATGGCCTCGTCGACGGGCTTGACCCAGCGCGGGTCGACGACGGTGGCGGAGATGCCCTGCTTGTCGAGGAGCGCGGCGATCTCCAGGCACATCGGGGCGAGGGCGCCGACGGAGACCAGCAGGACGTCCGGCCGGTCGGTGCCGGGCTCGCGCAGCACGTCCATACCGCCGACGCGGCCGACGGCGGGTACGGCGGGGCCGACGGCGCCCTTGGAGAAGCGGACCACGGTCGGCGCGTCATCGACCGCGACGGCCTCGCGCAACTGCGCGCGGACCTGGTCGGCGTCACGCGGCGCCGCGAGCCGCAGCCCGGGCACGACCTGGAGGATCGACATGTCCCACATGCCGTTGTGGGAGGCCCCGTCGGTGCCGGTGACACCGGCCCGGTCCAGGACGAAGGTGACACCGCACTTGTGCAGGGCCACGTCCATCAGCACCTGGTCGAAGGCGCGGTTGAGGAAGGTGGCGTACACCGCGAACACCGGGTGCACTCCGCCCGTCGCCAGGCCGGCCGCCGAGACGGCGCCGTGCTGCTCGGCGATGCCGACGTCGTAGACCCGGTCGGGGAAGCGCTTGGCGAACTTCTCCAGGCCCACCGGCTGGAGCATCGCGGCCGTGATGGCGACGATGTCCTCGCGCTCCTTGCCGAGTTCGACCATCTCGTCACCGAAGACGGAGGTCCAGTCGGCGCCGGAGCTCTTGATCGGCAGGCCGGTGTCGGGGTGGATCTTGCCGACGGCGTGGAAGCGGTCGGCCTCGTCCTGGAGGGCGGGCTGGTAGCCGCGGCCCTTCTCGGTGAGGCAGTGCACGATGACCGGTCCGCCGAACCGCTTGGCCTTGGCGAGCGCGGACTCCAGTGCCTCGAGGTCGTGCCCGTCGATCGGGCCGACGTATTTCAGGCCGAGGTCCTCGAACATGCCTTGCGGGGCGATGAAGTCCTTCAGGCCCTTCTTGGCGCCGTGCAGGGTGTCGTAGAGCGCCTGGCCGACGACGGGGGTGCGCTCCAGCACCTCCTTGGTGCGGGCGAGGAACCGCTCGTAGCCGTCCGTCGTGCGCAGCGTCGCGAGATGGTTGGCGAGGCCGCCGATGGTCGGCGCGTAGGACCGCTCGTTGTCGTTGACGACGATGACGAGCGGGCGGTCCTTGGCGTCGGCGATGTTGTTCAGCGCCTCCCAGGCCATGCCGCCGGTCAGCGCGCCGTCACCGATCACGGCGACCACGTGGTCGTCGCGGTCCATGATCTGGTTGGCCTTGGCGATGCCGTCGGCCCAGCCGAGGACGGTCGAGGCGTGCGAGTTCTCGATGACGTCGTGCTCGGACTCTCCTTGCGAGGGGTAGCCGGACAGGCCGCCCTTCATCTTGAGCTTGGAGAAGTCCTGACGGCCGGTGAGCAGCTTGTGGACGTAGGACTGGTGGCCGGTGTCCCAGAGCACCTTGTCCCTGGGCGAGTCGAAGACCCGGTGCAGGGCGATGGTGAGCTCCACCACGCCGAGATTGGGGCCGAGGTGACCACCGGTCTTGGAGACCGCTTCGACGAGGAAGCTCCGGATCTCCTCCGACAGCTGGTTCAGCTCCTCCAGGCTGAGCCGGTCCAGATCGCGCGGTCCCCTGATACGGGTCAGCAGCGGCACCCGTGCCTCCTTGCAGTAGAGCTGATCAGTTGCCGGGCGTGTCGAGTCTAGTGTTCCGCTCCAGAGGACTGCGCCGAGGCCGTGGGGGATACATCACGCATTCGGCTGTACCCAAGTTGTGCCACACCTACTACGCGACTGTGCCCGGCATCGAGAGATGCCGGGCACAGGGGGCCGGTCGGCGCTACGCGCGGCCCGCGGTCTTCTGCGTCTTGCGCGTCACCGCGTCGATCACGACCGTGGCCAACAGCACACCACCCGTGATCATGTACTGCACCGGAGAGGCGATGCCCTCCAGGGCGAGCCCGTACTGGATCGACACGATCACCAGCACGCCGAGCAGCGCGTTCCACGTCCGGCCGCGACCGCCGAACAGCGACGTACCGCCGATCACGGCGGCGGCGATCGCGTTCATCAGCAGGTCACCGCCGCCCGCGCCCTGGTTCGCCGCGGCGATCTTCGACGCGATGAACAGACCGCCCACCGCGGCGAACGTCCCGGAGATCGCGAACACCGAGATCCGGACCAGCTCCACGTTGATTCCGGCCCGTCGCGACGCCTCGACGCTGCCGCCGAGCGCGAACACCTTGCGCCCGTACGCCGTACGGCGCAGCACGAAGTCGGTGACCAGGAGCACCACGATGAAGATCACCACGGCCAGGGGCAGGCCCTTGTACTGGTTGAAGACGATCGCGACGGCGAAGGCCAGGACCGCGAGCAGTACCGTCCGCACCACCGTCTCGCTCAGCGGCTGCGACGGCACGCCCGCGGCCTCGCGCCGCCGGTTGCCGAGGAAAGAGCTGAGGAAGTACCCGGCGGTCACCACCGCGGCCAGACCGTAGGCCGCGGCCACGTCGGAGAAGTAGTAGCTGGTCAGCTGGGCCACGACCCCGTCCGGGTCGAGGTTGATCGTGCCGTTGTCGCCCAGGATCTGGAGCATGAAGCCGTTCCAGAACAGCAGACCGGCCAGCGTGACGGCGAAGGCGGGGACGCCGATCTTCGCGAAGAAGAAGCCGTGCAGTGCGCCGGCGACCGTGCCGGTGACGATGGACAGCGCGAAGGCCAGCCACTCGTTCATGCCGTTGCTGACGTTGAGCACGGCGAAGCTCGCGCCCGCGACACCGCTGACCGAGCCGACCGACAGGTCGATCTCGCCGAGCAGCAGCACGAACACGATGCCCACGGCGATCATGCCGGTGCCGACCATGGCGACGGACATGTCGGACAGGTTGCCCGCTGTGAGGAAGTTGGAGTTCAGGCTCTGGAAGATGATCCAGATGATGGCCAGGCCGACGACCACCGGGATGGAGCCCAGGTCACCGGACTTCATCTTCCGCTTGAACTCGGTGACGTAGCCCGCGAAGCCCTGCTCGCGCACCAGGAGCCGGGGGTCGACGACCGTGACGGCGGCCTTGGCCGCCTCGGGGTTCGCCACGACGTGGTCCTCGGGGGCTCCCGCGGCCGCGGAGGTCTTGTCGATGCTCACTTGGAAGCCTCCCCGTTCGTGCGCGCCGCACGGCGGGTCACGGCGTTGTCGGTGGCGCCGGTGATGGCGGAGATGATCTCTTCCTGCGAGGTCGACTTGACCTCGAAGATGCCGTTGTTGCGCCCGAGGCGCAGCACGGCGACCTTGTCCGCGACGGCCTTGACGTCGGCCATGTTGTGGCTGATGAGGATGACGGCGTGGCCGCGCTCGCGCAGCCGCTCGACGAGGTCGAGGACCTGGGCGGTCTGCTCGACGCCGAGGGCGGCGGTGGGCTCGTCGAGGATGACCAGCTTCGGCTCGCCGAGCATGGAACGCGCGATGGCCACGGTCTGGCGCTGACCGCCCGAGAGCGAGGCGATCGGGATGCGCACACTGGGGATGCGGATCGACAGCGTGTGCAGGAGCTCGCGGGAGCGGCGCTCCATCTCCACCTCGTCCAGGACGCCGCGCTTGCGGATCTCCCGGCCCAGGTAGAGGTTGCCGACGACGTCGATGTTGTCGCACAGCGCGAGGTCCTGGTAGACCGTCGCGATGCCCAGGTTCTGGGCGTCGTGCGGTTTGTTGATCTGGACGGACCTGCCGTCCCATTCGATGACGCCCTCATCGATGGGGTGCACGCCGGCGATCGTCTTGACCAGCGTGGACTTTCCGGCGCCGTTGTCGCCGACCAGGGCGACCACCTCACCGGCATGGACCTCAAGCTCTACGTCGGTGAGCGCCTGAACGGCACCGAACCGCTTGGAGACCCCGCGCAACGCCAGCACGGGCGTAGCGGACACGTGAACCATCTCCTTCGCCGCCTGACCAGCGGAAGGTTGTGCAGAAAGTAAGGGAGGAGCGATCACTCCGGCGCCCCGCGTAGCTTTGCGGGGCTGGTGTGCGGGGCGCCGGAGGAACTCGGGGTGGCTACTTGAGACCGATCTTGTCGCACGCGGCCTTGTACTTGGCGGTGCAGATCTCGCTCACGGTGTAGATGCCGTCCTTGATGACGGTGTCCTTGATGTTGTCCTTCGTCAGCGAGACGACCGGGACGAGGACGGAGGGGACGGCCTTGGTGGTCGGGCTGTCGACCTTGTCCTTGGCGATGGAGTCGAGCGACTTGCCCTGGGCGAGCGCGACGGCCATCTCCGCGGCGACGTCGGCCTCCTGCGGGTAGGGCTTGTAGACGCTCATGTACTGCTCACCGGTCACGATGCGCTGCACGCCGGCGAGTTCGGCGTCCTGGCCGGTGACCGGGACGTCGGCGATGCCGGCGGCCTTCAGGGCCGTGATGATGCCGCCCGCCATGCCGTCGTTGGCGGAGTAGACGCCGACGATCTTGTCCTTGCCGAGGGCGGAGATGGCGCCCTCCATGTTGGCGTTGGCGTTCTCCGGCTTCCACTCCTTGGTGTCGTACTCGCGGCCGACCTTCACCTTGCCGTCGAGGACGGAGTGCGCGCCCTTCTTGAACAGGGCGGCGTTCGGGTCGGTGGAGGACCCGTTCATCATGACGATCTGGCCGTCCTTGGCCTTGTCGCCCAGGGCCTTCAGCAGGGCCTCGCCCTGGGTCTTGCCGACGGTGACGTTGTCGAACGAGGTGTAGGCGTCGATCGGGCCCTCGGCCAGGCGGTCGTAGGCGACGACGGGGATGTTCGCGTCCTTGGCCTTCTTCACCGAACCGGCGATGGCCTTGGAGTCCACCGCGTCCACGATCAGCACGTCGACCTTGTTGGACACCATGGTGTCGACCTGCTGGTTCTGCTTGGCCGCGTCCTGGTTGGCGTTGGCGTAGACGACCTCGCCCTTGTTGCCCGTGAGTTCCTTGACCTTCTTCTCGATGAGAACCCGGTCGAACTTCTCGTAGCGGGCGGTCGCGTTCTCCGGAAGGAGCAGACCGACCTTGATGTCGTCGCCCTTCTTGGCGGACCCGCTGGAATCGGCGTTGTCGCCGGACTCCTTGGCGCTGCCACAGGCAGCAAGCGAAACGGCCATCGCACCGGCGGCAATCGCAACAGCGGCGCGACGCATACGCGTGTTCACTTCAGAAACCTCCCTGACGAGGCCGCGACATTGCGGCCGAGGTGGCTGGAAGTCAACTCGGCCACACGTGCGACGTCAAGAAGTAAATCCTTAACGAGATGGCAACGGTGCCATCCGTTCTCTAAGTGAAGGCAGGCGCCGCAGCCTGCAGCACACCAGGGGAAGTTCCGTCCAAAAGCGTCGAATCGCCCATCTCGCTGAGGGCGAGAGCAAGCGCTCCGAGGACCTCCGCACGGCCTCCGAGGGCCCCCGGGAGCACGGACAGCTGCCGGGCGGCGCTGGGGATCGCGTAGCGCCCCACGGACTCCCGGATCGGCCCGAGCACCAGCTCACCGGCCTCGGCGAGATCACCGCCGAGGACCACGCGGCTCGGGTTCAGCAGATTGCAGAGATTGGCCACCCCGCTGCCGATGTGGCGGCCGACGTCGGCGACCACCCGACGGCATCCCGGGTCCCCGTCCCGCGCGAGGCGCACGACGCCTTCCATGGTCAAGTCGGTGCCGTGGCTGGACTGCAGGAGCGGCAGCACATAGCGCGCGGCCGCGAAGGTCTCCAGGCAGCCGCGGTTTCCGCAGCGGCAGACGGGGCCGGACTCGTCGAGAGTGATATGCCCGATTTCCCCGGCGGTGCCTCCGGGACCCCGGTAGATCTTGCCGTTGATCACCAGACCGGCGCCGACACCGCTGGCGACCTTGATGTACGCCAGGTCGCGCACCCCGCGACCGCTGCCCCAGACCATCTCGCCGAGGGCGCCGAGGTTGGCGTCGTTGTCCACGTGCACCGGCACGCCGAGCCGCCCCCGCAGCTCCTCGGCCGGCTTGGTGCCGGTCCAGCCGGGCAGGATGGCGGTCGAGCCGAGGGTCCCCGACTCGACGTCGATGGGGCCCGGCACGCCGAGACCCACTCCGGCGATCTTGGACCGGTCGACCCCGGTGGCCTCGATCAGCCGGCTGACCAGTTGTTCCGCCCGGTCGAAGCCCTGCGTCGAGGAGGCGTCCACGTCCAGCGGCTCGGACTCCTCGGCGAGGACCTGGTGGGCGAGGTTCCCGATCGCGACACGCAGGTGGGTGTGCCCGAAGTCGACCCCTATGACGATCCCGGCGTCCCCGCTGAGCGACACGCTGCGGGCCCGGCGCCCGCCCGCGGAGGTGGGCGTGACCTCGACGGTGCCGCCGTCCTTCAACTCCCGGACGATGTTGGAGACCGTCGCCGCGGACAGGCCTGTCGTCCGCGCGATCTCGGCCTGGGTGAGGGAGCCCGCCAGACGCACGGCTCGTACGACCCGCTCCAGGTTGGCTCGGTGCAGCGACGACTGCGACCCCGGAGTCTCCACGACGACCTCCTGCGCGCGGGGTCGCTTCGACGAGACCCCGTCCATGTCCAACTAGTGAACTCTAAGCTGAGCTGTTCGGGTCGCCTCCCGTCAAGAGGTTGAACCGTTTCCGGGTCCATGGACACGCGTCCGCACGCCGCCCCCGAGACCGGGAGCGGCGTGTACGCGAGCGAACGCGCAGGGTTATTTGAGGGCGCCGGCCGTCAGCCCCTGCACCACCTGCCGCTGGAAGACGATGTACGCGGCCAGCACCGGCAGCATCGCCATCACCAGGCCCGCGAAGAGACCCGACCAGTCGCCCTTGTAGCCCTGGCTGACCGCGAGCTGGACGAGGCCCTGGGTGAGGACGCGCTTGTCCGGGTCCGTGTTGAGGACCGTGGGAAGCATGTACTGGTTCCACTGGCCCAGGAAGTTGAAGATGCCGACGCTGACCAGGCCCGGCTTGGCCATGGGCAGCATGATCTGGAAGAACGTACGGCTGTGGGAGGCGCCGTCGACGAAGGCCGCCTCCGCGATGGACGTCGGCAGGGTCCGGAAGAACGCCGTCAGGAAGAACACCGTGAACGGCAGCGAGTAGGCGATGTAGACCAGGATCAGCCCGTGGATGGTGTTCAGCAGGCCCATGTTGTTCACGACGTAGAAGAGCGGGACCAGCGCGAGCATGATCGGGAAGCTCATGCCGCCGATGAACAGGAAGTAGATGAAGCGGTTGCCCGGGAAGTCGAAGCGGGCCAGGACGTAGGCCGCCATCGAGCCGAGCACGAGGGTGCCGACGAGCGAACCACCCACCACCAGGACGGTGTTGAGGAAGTAGTCGCTCATGTTGGCCTGGGTCCACGCCCGCGACCAGTTGTCGAAGTGCAGCGTGTCCGGCAGCGACCAGGGCGAGGAGAAGATGGACCGGTCGTCCTTGAAGGACGTCATCACCGCCCACAGCAGCGGCATCACCACCATGATCGCCCAGAGGACGAGGACGCCGTGGGAGAAGACGTTGAGGACCGTGCCTTCCTTCTTCGCCTTGGGCGGCGGGCCCGACGGGATGTCCTCCTTGGTGACGGGCGCGCCGGACTCGGCCGGCACGGGCGCGGGGGTCTGCGTCGTCTTCATCAGTACTCCAGCCGCTCGCGACGGCCCAGCCGCATCACCACGGCGGCGAAGGCCAGCGTGACGACGAGCAGGGCGACACCGATGGTGGTGGCGTAGGCGGCCTGCCCGTCCCGGAACGCCTTCTGGTACACGTACAGGACCATGACGGTGGTCGAGTAGTCGGGGCCGCCCGGCCCGGTCGTCATGATCTGCACGACCGCGAAGGACTCGGCGCCCAGGGCGAGGATGCCCATGTAGACCCAGCCGGACTGCACGGTGTCCCACAGCAGCGGCAGGGTGATGCGGAAGAAGGTCGTGGCGCGGCCCGCCCCGTCCAGGAGGGCCGCCTCGTACATCTCCGCCGGGATGGAGGCCATGCCGGCGGAGAAGAGCACCACGAAGAAGCCGACCGTGGACCAGACGAGCACGGCCATGACGGCCCACAGCGCGAGGTCGGGGTCGCCGAGCCACAGCGGCTGGACGTCGTCGAGACCGATCCCGCGCAGGACCGAGTTGATCGCGCCGCTGTCCGGGTTGTACGCGAACGCGAACAACAGCGCGACGATGGCGATGGAGAGCACCTGCGGAAAGAAATAGACGATCTTGTAGAACGAGGAGCCCCGGACGCCGGTGACGACCGGTCCGTTTCTCCGTTTTCTGCCGCCCACATTGATCATGAAGGCGAAGAACAGCGCCAGGCTGATCGTCACCACCGGCAGCAGGAGGGCGAACAGCAGGCTGTGCTGCAACGACTTCCAGAAGATCTCGTCGTCGAGCAGCCGACTGTAGTTGTCGAAGCCGACCATCTTGAATTCGGGGCTCAGGCCGGTCCAGTCCGTGAACGAGTAGTAGATGGACTGGATGAACGGCCAGACCACGAAGAGCGCGTACAGGCCGAGGGGCAACGCGAGGAAGCCCACGATGAACCGGTACTTGCCGTGCTGCATCGCCACTCCGGTGCCGTTGCGGGAAATGAGTTTCCGGTGCCGTTACTGGTGCTTGTAGTGCTTGATCGAGCTGTCCTTGGCGGTTTCGTCCGCGTAGGCCTGGATCTTCTTGATGGCTTCGGCCGGAGTGAGCCGGCCGGCCATCATCTCGCCGAGGCCGGAGACCCCGATCTTCTCCTTCTGGAGCTGCACGTACCAGTCCTGCATCCGCGGATTCAGCACGTTGTCGCCGGCCTTCTCCAGCGCCGCGACCCCCGACTTGAGGCCCGGGGTGAGGGTGATGCCGTCAGTGCCGCCGTTGAACGCGGTGAGCGACTTGACCTTGCTGGTGAAGTTCTTCGAGGACGCCTCGCTGAGCATGATGCGCAGTTGCTCCATGCCGCCCTCGGCGTTCTTCGCCTTGGCCGGGACGATGAAGGGCTCGCCGCCGGAGGCCCAGATGGTGCCGAAGGGCATCTTGTCGGAGGAGTCGATGCCGGTGGGTGCGGAGACCGCCAGGTCGAAGTCCTTCGGGATGACGTTCGCTGACTCGTTCTCCACCCAGGAGCCGTTCGGGATGAACAGCGCCTTGCCCTGGGCCCAGGCGGTCTGCGACTGGATGTGGTCCAGGCCGGGGGTGCCCTTGAGGATGTAGCCCTTCTTGAAGAGCTCGTAGTAGGCCTCGAAGCAGGCCTTGACGGCCGGGTGCTTCCAGGCGTTCGGCTCCAGGTTGTCGATGGCGTCGAGGACCTCGACACCCCCGACCTTGCCGATCATCGGGTAGAGCGAGAAGGGGAGGTAGTACGGGTACTTGCCCGCGTACGTCCAGCCCGCCATGCCCTTCTTCTTGGCCTTCTCGCACACCGCGAGCATCTGGTCCCAGGTCTCGGGATAGGTGGCGTCGAGCGAGTCCAATGCCTTCTGCGAGTACCAGACGCCGTACACCGTGTAGGCGTAGTACATGATCCAGACCGGGTCGCCGTCGAGCTGGCCCATCTCCACGATGCCGGGGCGCAGCGTGTCACGGACCTTCTTGGCCGGGTCGTCGTAGGAGGGCGCGTCCAGCAGCGGGGTGAGGTCGGTGAGCTGCTTCTTCCCGGCCAGGACGCCCATGTCCATCTGCTCGGCGCCGGAGTTGTCGATGAGGTCCGGCGGGGTGCCCTGGTTGAAGCGGGGCTGGAGCGTGGACTGGATCTTCTGGGTGGCGGAGAACTTCACCTTCACCTTGGGGAAGTTCTTCTCGTACACCTTCACCGCGTCCTCGGCGTACTCCTTGCCGAAGCCGCCGTCGAACAGGACGAATTCCATGCCCGCGGTGTCGTTGACACCGAGCGGGTTCTTCGCGGTCTTCTTGCCGGCCTTGGCCTTGTCGCCGCTGTCGTCGCCGCCGCTGCTGGCGCAGGCGGACAGGAAGCTCATCGTCGGTACGGAGATCAGCCCCAGCGCGGCGGACCTCTTGATCAGATCACGGCGGCCGACACCCTCGGTGCCGTGGTTCTCGGCGGAAGTGGATCCCATGCTCAAGTCCTCGCCTTCTCCAGGACTCAGGCGGTGAACCGGATCCTCCCCGGCACCGCGATCGGGTCAAGCTGGGTCGTGCAGGAAAGTGCGGGTGATGACGTGCGGATGCTGTGAAGCGCCCGACAGGTATAGTCCACTTCCCGTCGGCGGATCAAGATCGAACACAAGGTTGGCCGCGGGTCTTATCCGAGTTGAGACCTCGCGGAATGCCGAGCGGTCCGTGTGCTCCTCGGCGGAAATATCCCGCTCGTCGCGCCCGAACGCCACAACCAACACCCTTGACACTCCCCACCACTTGGGCAACTACTGGTCCTTGCGCATCGAAGCTGACAACGTTGTCCACTGCGCAGGGAGGGTACCCGTTGATGCAACGGAAAGCTCGGCACAGATGGGGTTCGGCGGTCGTGTCGGCGACCGCCTTCACTTTGGCCCTGAGCTCACAGGGCGTTGCGGTCGCACTGCCCGAAGCCCCCGAGACCCCCGACCGGGGGTTCGCTTCCTCCTTCGAGACGGACGACCCGGTTCCGGACTGGCTGAACACCGTCGACACCGCACCCGACGGCGGCAAACGGGCCTCGGGCGTCGACGGCGGCTACAGCAGCGGCATACCGGGCAATGTCACCGACCAGGTCACCGACGTCCGGGCCAGTGCCGAGAACACGGGCGGGGGCGAGGTGAAGGAGAACCTCGTCGACGGCGAGCCGAGCACCAAGTGGCTCACCTTCGAGCCCACCGGCTGGGCCGAGTTCGACCTTGACAAACCAGTCAAACTGGCGCGTTACGCACTGACGTCGGCCAACGACCACGACGCGCGCGACCCGAAGGACTGGACTCTGAGGGGCTCCGCCGACGGCAAGGACTGGAAGACCCTCGACTCCCGCTCCGGCGAGTCCTTCTCCGAGCGGTTCCAGACCAAGACGTACGACCTGGCGGAATCCGCCTCGGCCGAGTTCCGGCACTTCCGGCTCGACGTCACCGGCAACAACGGCGGCGACATCCTCCAGCTCGCCGACCTCCAGCTGTCCACGGGCGGCGGCGAGGGGCCCGTTCCGCAGGACATGCTCTCCCTCGTCGACCGCGGCCCGAGCGGCTCCCCCACCGCCAAGGCGGGCGCCGGCTTCACCGGGAAGCGGGCCCTGCGCTACGCCGGCCGGCACACCGCCGAGGGGCGGGCCTACTCGTACAACAAGGTCTTCGACGTGAACGTGGCCGTCGGCCGGAACACGGAGCTGGCCTACCGGATCTTCCCGTCGATGGCGGACGGCGACCTCGACTACGACGCGACGAACGTCTCCGTCGACCTCGCCTTCACCGACGGCACCCAGCTGAGCGAGCTGCGCGCCACCGACCAGCACGGCTTCCCTCTGACGCCACGGGGGCAGGGCACGGCGAAGATCCTCTACGTCAACCAGTGGAACGACGTGGCCTCGCGGATCGGGTCGGTGGCGGCCGGGAAGACCGTGGACCGGATCCTGGTGGCGTACGACTCGCCGAAGGGCCCGGCGAAGTTCCGGGGCTGGCTGGACGACGTGACCATCGAGTCCGCCGCTCCCGAGCGCCCGAAGGCGCATCTGTCCGACTACGCGGTGACCACGCGCGGCACCAACTCCAGCGGCGGCTTCTCGCGGGGCAACAACTTCCCGGCGACGGCGGTGCCGCACGGCTTCAACTTCTGGACGCCGGTGACCAACGCGGGCTCGCTGAGCTGGCTGTACGACTACGCACGCGCGAACAACGCGGACAACCTGCCGACGGTCCAGGCGTTCAGCGCGAGCCACGAGCCGAGCCCCTGGATGGGCGACCGGCAGACCTTCCAGGTGATGCCGTCCCTCGCCACCGGCACCCCCGACCTCGGCCGCGAGGCCCGGGAGCTGGCCTTCCGGCACGAGAACGAGACGGCGCGGCCGTACTACTACGGGGTGCGGTTCGAGAACGGGCTGAAGGCCGAGATGGCGCCGACCGACCACGCGGCGGCCCTGCGCTTCACCTACCCCGGTGACGACGCGAGCGTCCTCTTCGACAACGTCACCGACCAGGCGGGCCTGACCCTCGACAAGGAGAACGGGATCGTCACCGGCTACTCGGACGTGAAGTCCGGTCTTTCGACGGGGGCGACCCGGCTGTTCGTGTACGGCACGTTCGACAAGCCGGTGACCGAGGGCTCGTCGTCCGGAGTCAAGGGCCACCTGCGCTTCAAGGCCGACGACCGGACCGTCACCCTGCGCCTGGCGACCTCGCTGATCAGCGTCGACCAGGCGAAGGACAACCTCCGCCAGGAGATCCCGGACGGCATGTCCTTCGAGGCCGTCAAGAAGAGCGCCCAGCGGCAGTGGGACCGGCTGCTCGGCAAAGTGGAGGTCGAGGGGGCCACCCCCGACCAGCTGACGACCCTGTACTCCAGCCTCTACCGGCTGTACCTGTACCCGAACTCCGGTTTCGAGAAGGTCGGCGGGAGGCACCAGTACGCCTCGCCCTTCTCCCCCATGCCGAACCCGGACACCCCGACCCACACCGGCGCGAAGATCGTCGACGGCGAGGTCTACGTCAACAACGGCTTCTGGGACACCTACCGGACGACCTGGCCGGCGTACTCGTTCCTGACTCCGTCGCGGGCCGGTGAGCTGGTCGACGGGTTCGTGCAGCAGTACAAGGACGGCGGCTGGACCTCGCGCTGGTCCTCGCCCGGCTACGCGGACCTCATGACGGGCACGTCCTCGGATGTGGCGTTCGCGGACGCGTATGTCAAGGGCGTGGACTTCGACGCGAAGGCGGCGTACGACGCGGCCGTGAAGAACGCGACGGTCGTCCCCCGAACCCGGGCGTCGGCCGCAAGGGCATGGCCACCTCCCCCTTCCTCGGCTACACCGGCACCGAGACGCACGAGGGCCTGTCCTGGGCCTTGGAGGGCTACCTCAACGACTACGGCATCTCCCGCATGGGCCGAAAGCTCTACGAGGAGACCGGTGAGCGGCGCTACAAGGAGGAGTCGGAGTACTTCCTGAACCGCGCGCAGGACTATGTGAACCTCTTCGACGCCAAGGCCGGCTTCTTCCAGGGCAAGGACGCCAAGGGCGACTGGCGGGTCGAGTCCTCGAAGTACGACCCGCGGGTCTGGGGCCACGACTACACCGAGACGAATGGATACGGATACGCGTTCACCGCCCCGCAGGACAGCCGGGGTCTGGCGAATCTGTACGGAGGCCGGAAGGGGCTGGGAGACAAGCTCGACGACTACTTCTCCACGCCGGAGACGGCCTCCCCCGAGTTCGTCGGCTCCTACGGCGGTGTCATCCACGAGATGACCGAGGCGCGGGACGTGCGGATGGGCATGTACGGGCACTCCAACCAGGTCGCCCACCACGCGATCTACATGTACGACGCGGCCGGACAGCCCTGGAAGGCCCAGAAGAACGTCCGCGAGGTGCTGTCACGCCTGTACACGGGCAGTGAGATCGGCCAGGGCTACCACGGCGACGAGGACAACGGCGAGCAGTCGGCCTGGTACCTGTTCTCCGCGCTGGGCTTCTACCCGCTGGTGATGGGCAGCGGGGAGTACGCGATCGGCTCACCGCTGTTCAAGAAGGCGACCGTGCACCTGGAGAACGGGCGCGAGCTGGTGGTGAAGGCGCCGCGGAACAGCGCGAGGAACGTGTATGTGCAGGGGCTGAGGGTCAACGGCCGGGCATGGACCAAGACCTCCCTGCCGCACTCGGTGGTCGCCAAGGGCGGTGTCCTGGAGTTCGAGATGGGCCCGCGGCCGTCGTCCTGGGGCACGGGCAAGCACGCCGCGCCTGTGTCGATCACCCGGGGCGATGACGTGCCGACACCGCGCGCGGACGTGCTGAAGGGCGAGGGTGCCCTGTTCGACGACACGTCGGCGACGGACACGGCTGTGACGTCCGTGGACCTTCCGGTCCCGGAGGGCGCCAAGGCGGTCCAGTACACCCTGACGTCGTCGGCAGACCGGGCCAGGGCTCCGGCCGGCTGGACGCTCCAGGGCTCCTTGGACGGTGAGACCTGGCGGACGCTGGACCGGCGCTCCGACGAGTCCTTCGCATGGGACAGGCAGACCCGCGCGTTCACGGTGAGGTCACCGGGTACGTACGAGAAATACCGCCTGGTCCTCGACGGCGAGGGCACCCTGGCGGAGGTCGAACTGCTCTCCTGAGCAATCGAGTTGGGGGTCTCATGCCGCTTCCCGTGCCCGTCCTGCCCGAAGGTGTCGACCCGGCCTGGCTGCCGCCCGCCGCCTTCCGGACGGTCGGCGGCCGGCGGACGCTGATCCGAGGATCGGGCCCGCTGGTGGAGACAGTGCACGGGGAGGTGGCGGAGGCCTGCCGGAGGTTCGGGGGCCGGGTCGTGCGCGACGCCGAGCGGGAGGACGGCGCGTACGACCTGGTCCTCGGCCTCGACGCCCTCGGCTCCGGCACCAGTGACCTCGGTGACGAGGACTTCACGGTCGTCCGGGAGGGCGGCACGACGATCGTCAGCGCCTCCGGCGGACGCGGGCTGCTCTACGGCCTGTTCCACGTCGTACGGCTCGGGGAGGCGGCGTTCGCCGGCGAGCGGGCCCGGGAGACCCACCGTCCCGCTCTCGCCCTGCGCATGCTCGACCACTGGGACAACGTCGCCGTGCACCCGGTCATGGGCCAGGTGGAGCGTGGGTACGCGGGCGGCTCGCTGTTCTGGGAGGACGGACGGGCGCGCGGGGACCTGGAACGGGTGCGGGCGTACGGCAGGCTGCTGGCGGCGTGCGGTATCAACGCGGTCGCCGTCAACAACGTCAACGTGCACGAGACCGAGGCGCGGCTGCTGACCGACCGGATCGGCGAGGTCGCCGCGATCGCCGATGTGCTGCGGCCCTATGGGGTCCGCACACACCTGTCGGTGTCCTTCGCCGCACCGGTGGTGCTCGGCGGGCTGCCGACGGCCGACCCGCTGGACGAGACCGTGCGCCGCTGGTGGGCCGAGGCCACGGGAGCGGTGTACGAGGCGATTCCCGACTTCGGCGGGTACGTGGTGAAGGCCGACTCGGAGGGGCAGCCGGGGCCGTTCGGCTACGGCCGCAGCCACGCCGACGGGGCGAATCTGCTGGCCGCCGCGCTGGAGCCGTACGGCGGCACCGTGCACTGGCGGGCCTTCGTCTACGACCACCGTCAGGACTGGCGGGATCGGAGGACGGACCGGGCCCGGGCCGCGTACGACCACTTCGTGCCGCTGGACGGCGCCTTCGCCGCGGGCGCCGTGCTCCAGGTGAAGCACGGGCCGATCGACTTCCAGGTGCGCGAGCCGGTCTCGCCGCTGATCGGGGCGATGCCCGGCACCCGGCTGGCGGTGGAGCTGCAGGTCACCCAGGAGTACACCGGGCAGCAGCGGCATGTGTGCTGGCTGGGTCCGATGTGGAGTGAGGTGTTGCGGTTCAGGCCTGAACAGGGGCAGTCCGTCGGCGAGTTGGCGCGGGGCGGGCTGATCGCCGTGTCCAACGCAGGCGACGACCGGTTCTGGACCGGGCATCCCCTCGCCCAGGCGAATCTCTACACCTTCGGGCGGCTGGCCTGGCAGCCCGATGCCGAGCCGGGCGAGGTGCTCGACGAGTGGATCGGGCTCACCTTCCCGAAGGCCCCAAGGGCCTGTCCGCCGGGCTGCACGCCGTGCTCGACGGCTCATGGCGGACATACGAGAAGTACACCGCTCCCCTCGGCGTGGGCTTCATGGTGCAGCCGGGGCATCACTACGGGCCGAGCGTGGACGGGTACGAGTACAGCCCGTGGGGGACGTACCACTTCGCCGACCGGGACGGCATCGGCGTCGACCGCAGCGTGGCGACCGGCACGGGCTGCACCGGGCAGTACGCCAAGCCGTGGGCCGAGCTCTACGAGTCTCCGGACACCTGCCCCGACGAGCTGCTGCTGTTCTTCCACCATGTGTCGTACGGCCACACCCTGCACAGCGGCAAGACGGTGATCCAGCACATCTACGACACGCACTTCGAGGGCGTGGCGGAGGTCGAGGAGGCCCGGGCGGTGTGGGCCTCGCTGGCCGGACTGGTGGATCCGGTGCGCCACGCGCGGGTGGCGGAGCGGTACGAGGAGCAGCTTCGCAGTGCCCGGGAGTGGCGCGACCAGATCAACAGCTACTTCCTGCGCAAGTCCGGGGTGCCGGACGAGCGGGGGCGGCGGATCCACTGAAGGATCGCCACACCCGAGGGTTCGAGGACCAGGGGTTCTCCCTGGTCCACCCGCTTGCCGGTGAGCAGGTCGGTGGCGGTGGTGTGGGCGGTCAGACGGGCCGGTTCGGGGGCGTGGTTGAGGAGGAAGAGCAGGCGGGTGCCGTCGGGGGCGACACGGGTCGCCGTCTCGACCGCCGGGTGGCCCGCGTAGGGGCCGAGCAGGTCGTGGCGGGTCAGGATCCGGCGGACGAGGGCGTCGACGCCCGGCTGGTCGAGGGCGGTGGCGACGTACCAGCCTTCGCCTTCACCGAAGCGGTTGCGGGTCACGGCCGGGGTGCCCGCGTAGAAGTCCGTGCCGTAGGTGGCGACCGGTTCGGCGCCGCGTGGCTGCACGATCTCGAAGACGAGCCGGGCCTCGGCCGACAGCTCGGGGACGGTCTGGGTGAACTCCGGCGCCCGGGCGTCCCATTCGTCGACGCGGACGCCCATGAGAGGCGCCAGCGGGCCGGGGACGTCGGTGAGGAAGGCGCGGTCGTGCTCGTCGACGCGGCCGGAGAGGAAGGTGGTCAGGACCGTGCCGCCGCGTGCGGCCACGGCTTCGAGGCGGGTGGCGAGGTCGCCCTTGACCATATGCAGGGCGGGGGCTAGCACCACGTCGTAGGGCGAGAGGTCGGCGGTCTGCGGGACGACGTCCACGTCGGCGCCTGCCTCGCGGGCCGCCCGGTAGTAGGCGTGGACCACGTCCGGGTACTTGACCAGCCGGGAGGGGCCGTCGGAGATCTCCAGGGTCCACCAGCTGTCCCAGTCGAAGAGGAGGGCGGTGCGGGCCGGGGTGCGGGCGCTCAGTGTGCGGTCGCCCAGGGCCTCCAGCTCCCGTCCCAGTTCGGCGACTTCGCGGAAGACACGGGTGTCGTCGCGGCCCGCGTGGCCGATGACCGCCCCGTGGTACTTCTCGCAGGCGCCCCGTGAGGCACGCATCTGGAAGTAGAGGGCGGCGTCCGCGCCGTGGGCGATGGCCTGGAAGGTGGCGAGGCGGAGCTCGCCGGGCCGCCGGAGCGGGTTGACGTCACGGCAGGCGGTGGTGGACGGCGTGTGCTCCATCAGCCAGAAGGGGGCGCCGTCCTTCAGGCCGCGCATCAGGTCGTGGGCGAGGGCGGGCCGGGTCGGCGGGGCGTCGAGGGGCGGGTAGCTGTCCCAGGATGCGAAGTCGAGGTGGGACGCCCAGCGGTGGTAGTCGAGGGGGCGAAAGGTGCCCATGAAGTTGGTGGTGACGGGCGTGTCGGGGTCATGGGCGCGGATCACCTCCTTCTCGGCGAGGAAGCAGCCGAGCAGGGCGTCGGTGGTGAAACGGAAGTAGTCGAGGGTGATGCCCTGGAACGCGGTGTGGTCCGGGCCTCGCCAGTGCTCGGTGAGGGCGTTGGGCGGCTCGATCTGGTCCCAGTCGGTGTAGCGGTGCGACCAGAAGGTGGTCCACCAGGCGTCGTTGAGGGCGTCGAGGGTGCCGTGCCGGTCCCGGAGCCAGGTGCGGAAGGCCTCGGCGCACAGGTCGCAGTAACAGACGCCGCCGTACTCGTTGTTGATGTGCCAGGCGAGCAGAGCCGGGTGGTGTGCGTACCGTTCGGCGAGACGGGAGGCAATCGCGGTCGCGTACTCACGGTACGCCGGTGAGCTGGGGCAGAAGTTGTGGCGCTGGCCGTAGCGGTGGCGGCGGCCCTCGAAGTCGGTGCGGTTGACCTCGGGGTGCCGCTTGGCGAGCCAGGGCGGGAGGGCGGCCGTGCCGGTCGCCAGGCAGATCTGACGGCCCTCGGTGGCTGCCCGGTCCAGGATGCGGTCCAGGACCGTGAAGTCGTGGCTGTCCGGGGCCGGTTGGGTCAGGGACCAGGTGAAGACGCCGACGGTGAGCGTGTCGATGCCGGCCCGGGTGAACAGGCGGTGGTCGTCGTCCCAGACATCCTCGGGCCACTGCTCGGGGTTGTAGTCACCGCCGTACGGGATCTTCGGGGTGCGGGGCGCGCTCATGCGGTGAACTCCTCCTGGGTCTCGGTGATCACCGTGCGGGTGCCGTGCAGCAGGGACAGCAGCAGCGGGGCGGCCAGCAGGGCGGGCAGGGCCTCGGTCAGCAGGGCCGTCAGCGCGGCCGTCAGGATCAGCAGCGAGGCGGCGGCGAGGGTGGCACGGCCGTGCCGGAACAGGAAGTACCCGGCGAGGCGGGCGGTGTCCCGGGCGCGGAAGGTGAACAGCGAGGTGAGGACGAGGGCGTGCGCGCCCCAGAGGAGGGCGCCCGCTCCGGTCGCCCCGAGCAGCAGCGCCCACCAGCCGGGCAGGCCGGTGGCGGAGAAGTGGGTGAGGGTGAAGGTGATGACCGTCAGCCAGGCCAGCAGGGGCGTCCACAGCTTCAGCGCCGGTACGGCGTTGAGCCGCCAGCCGCGCAGGTAGGCGCGGGCCGGACGCAGTTCGGTGAGGTCGCGGCTGCGATGGTGGAGGGCGTAGAGCGCGGCGGACAGGGCCGGTCCGAGGGGCAGCAGGCACAGCGCCGCGAGCGGGAGGTTGGCGGGGTCGGGGCCGAGCAGGAGCAGGCCTGCCAGGCCCGGGGAGGCGGTGAGGAGCAGCAGCGCCTCGACGGTCAGGGCGGTGTGGATCAGTGCGGAGACGCGGGAGAGGGCGCCGGTGCCGAAGTCGGAGGTGCGGACGGTGCTCATGCCGTCACCTCCCGGCCGAGCAGGCGCCGCTCGTCCCACCAGGGCGGGGTCTCGTCGTCGAAGGGCGTGAGCTCGACGAGGGTGACCTCGTGGCGGCTCAGAGTGAGCGGGAGGTCCACGCGACCGTCCTCGGTGGACAGCCGCTGGTGGGTGCGTGCCGGCTCGGCGGCCTCGTGCAGGACGTCGAGCTGCCCGGGTTTCGGTGAGCTCGGGCTGCCCATGTGCCGCCAGACCGTGTACGCGTTGCCCCGCTCCTCGTCCACGGAGGAGCGGCGGACGAACACCTCGCCGCCGGACACCGGCAGGGACAGGCGCAGGGTGTGCCGGTCGGGGCCGGGCGTCTCGCCGGTCGGGTCGACGGGCGCCCAGGCCAGGACGGTGACCCGGCCTTCGGGGTGCCGGGTGACCAGGTGGTCGTCGCCACGCGCGAGCACGTCGGGTCCCATGCGGGCCATGAAGGCGTAGAGGTGGTACGTCGGCTTGCGCACCTGCCGGTGGGTGAGCAGCCCGAACCCGCCGTGGAACAGGGCGGTCGGCACCCCGGCCTCCTCGAAGACGTCGCTGAACGTCCAGTACGAGAAGGAGTCGGCGTGCTCGCCGCCGTTCGCCACGACCGGGGCGAGGTAGGCGGCGTGGAAGGCGGTGTCGTGCACCGGGTTGTCGGGCCGGTAGGAGGAGTTGAACTCGGTGATGTGGACGGGGAGTCCGGCGTACCGGGTCTCTGCCAGCTGCCGCCTCGGGGTGGCGAACTGGTCGAGCAGCCCGGACGCCGGCGCCAGGGTCTGGTGGACGCCGAAGGGCACGTGCTGGGCGGGCCCGGAGCTGTAGGCGTGCCGGGAGGCGAAGTCCAGCGGCACGTCGTGCAGGTCGGTGAGCTCGGCGAACCGCTCCAGCCACTCGTCCGCGCCGGGCGAGATCGCCGGTCCGCCGACCTGGATCCCGGCGTCCACCTCCTTCACGGCGTGCGCGGTCACCTCGTACAGCCGGTGGTAGGCCTTCTCGTCGGCGTCCTGCCAGAAGTCGGGCAGGTTGGGCTCGTTCCACACCTCGACGGGCCAGGTGCGGACCTCGTCGAGGCCGTAGCGGTCGACCAGGTGGGTGAGCAGGGCGCGGACCAGGTCGGCCCACTCCTGGTGGGAGCGGGGTGGCGTGACGTTGCCGCGCCACCAGAACACGGTCTGCTCGCCGGAGGCCAGCTCGCTCGGCATGAAGCCGAGTTCGAGGAAGGGACGGATGCCGAGGCCGAGGTAGGCGTCGAGGACCTGGTCGACGTGGGTGAAGGAGTGCCGGACGTGCCGTCGGCCCTGCCACTCGTAGGGCCGGTGCACCGCCATGCCGTCGCTGAGCAGCCCGTGCCCCCGGATGTACCGGAAGCCGATGTCGTGCTGCAGGACCTTCAGCGACTCCTGGTAGTCGCCGCGCAGGGCGAGGTCGAGCCGGCCGGTGCCGACGCACTGGCGCCAGGCGTCGGTCAGCGGGCCGCTCGGCTCGTCGGGGACACGGAGGATCACCCGTTCTCCTTCTTGAACCGCTCGTACGCCTTGTTGTGCAGGTCGACGAGCTGCTGCATGTTCTTCGACTTCAGTTCGGCGAGGAAGGCGTCCCACTGGGACATCGGGCGTTTGCCGAGGACGAACTGGAGGGTGTTCTGGATGACGGTGTCCTTGAGCGGGGTGTCCCAGAGGGTCGCCTGTTCCTGCTCGAAGGACCGGAGGGGGTGGGCCGGGTCGACGGGGAGCTCCTTGCGCTGGGACATGACGTCCTGGAACTTCTTCTCGTCCGGGCTGAAGTTGGAGGACACCAGCTCCCAGCTGCCGCCGTAGGTGAAGACGCCGTTGAAGAAGCCGTAGTCCTTCTGGAGGTCCTTCGGCGCGTCCGGGTCGGAGCCCATCAGCGAGAGCCCGGGCTCCAGCGTGTACGTGCCGCCGGACTCGGTGTAAGTGACGCCCTCCACGCCCCACTTGCAGAACTTCTGGCCCTCGTCGGAGTACCAGAGCCAGTCCACGAACTGCATCATCGCGACGAAGGTGTCGCTCTTGAGGGCCTTGCTGGAGATCATGATGCCGTTCTCCAGCCGGATGCCGCTCAGCAAGATCGGTCCTGCCGGGCCCAGCGGCACCGGGATCATCTCGATCTTCGACCCCTTGACCTGCTTGTTCAGGTTGTAGCGGTAGTTCTGGACCAGCTCCTGCGGGTTGGCGCTGATCACATAGGACTTCTCGGCCAGCAGCTTCTGGATGGCCTGGTCGTCCTGCTGGGTGAAGCTCTCCGGGTCGAGGAGCTTTTCGGCGACGAGCTTTCTGAGGTACTCGATCATCTGCCGGTAGCCGGTCCGGGTCGCGGTGAAGACGAACTTCTGCGCCGTGGTGTCGAAGCTGATGTTGTCGTAGTTCCAGCCCGCCTTGACGCCGTACGCCTGGCCGAGATAGCCGAACAACGCCCCGCACGGGAACGGGGTGTTGGTGCTCCATCGGTCGGTCCACGGGTACTTGTCCGGGTACTCCGCCTTGAGCGCCTTGAGGACCTCGTACACCTCGTCCCAGGTCGTGGGGAGCGCCAGTCCGTGCTTGTCGAGGATGTCCGTGCGAAAGGAGAGGGAGTAGCCGGACTTGGGCTTCTCGTGCAGGCCGGGCAGCAGGTAGTACTTGCCGTCGGACTGGCGGATGGAGTCGAGTTCGGGCGCCAGGTTCCACTTCTTGGCCTTGTCCCGGAAGTTGGGCATCAGGTCGACGTACTCGCTGACCGGCAGGATCGCGCCCGAGGACACGAAGGCGACCTCGCCGGGGTGGTACGTCTTCGGGATGATGAAGGGGGCGTCGCCGGAGCCGATGAGGACACTGCGCTTCTTCTCGTAGTCGGCCAGCGGGACGTCGAGGGGCTTGATGGTGATCCCGGTGCGCTTGGTGACCTCCTTCCAGAACAGCCAGCTCTTCTTGAGGGGGTAGACCGGGTTGTCGTTGTGCAGCATCGAGAAGGACAGCGCCTTGGCGGCCTTGAACTGCTGGCCGGCCTGGTAGTTCTTCATCGCACCGTTCTGCTTCTTGGTGAGGTCCTTGGAGTCGCCTCCGTCGTCGCCGCTGCCGCAGCCGGTGAGGGTGGCGAGGCCGATGAAGCCTGCGGCGGACAGGATCTGACGCCGCGACAGCTCTCCTGCGTTCTTCACGGGGACTCCCTTGGTGCGTAGGTGAGGTGAGGGGGTGTCAGCCCTTGACCGCGCCGAGCATCACGCCCGAGACGAAGAAGCGCTGGACGAACGGGTACACGCAGATGATCGGTAGCGCGGTGAGCACGATGGTGACCGCCTGGATGCTCGCGCCGACCTGGCTGAGCTCCGCGGTGGTGGCACCGGCGTTCCCGCCGCCGGTGGCGCCCGCGATGAGGTTGCGCAGATAGACGGTGACCGGCATCAGGTCGGAGTGGTCCATGTACAGGAACGCGCTGAACCAGGAGTTCCAGAAGGACACCGTGTAGAAGAGCACCATGGTCGCGACGACCGCCTTGGACAGTGGCAGCACGATCCTGAGCAGGATGCCGTAGGTGCTCAGCCCGTCGATCTGCGCGGCCTCCTCCAGTTCGGTCGGCAGACTCTCGAAAAAGGCCTTCATCACCAGCAGGTTGAAGACGCTGATCGCGTTGGGCAGTGCGATCGCCCAGACGCTGTTCTTCAGGCCGAGACTGGTGACCAGGACGTAGTTGGGGATCAGACCGCCGGTGAAGAACATCGTGAACACGGCGATGCCGACGAGCACTCCGCGCCCCTTGAGCTGCTTCTTCGAGAGGACGTAGGCGTAACAGGTCGTCAGAACCATGGCGACGGCGGTGGCGACGACGGTGTAGAGCACGGTGTTGCCGTAGTTCCGCCAGAACATCGAGTCCTGGAACACGATCTTGTACGTGGTGAGGTTGAACCCCTCGGGCCACAGGGTCACTTCACCGGCCCGGATCTGCCGCTCCCCACTGAAGGACCGCGCGACGATGTTGACGAAGGGGTACAGGGTCACGACCACGACGAGGGTGAGGATCACCCCGTTGACGCCCTGGAAGACCCGGTAGGAACGGCTCGGCTTCACCACAGGCTGGTCCCCACTGTGCGGCGCGAGAGCGTGTTGGCGGAGGTGATCAGGACCAGGCCGATGATCGCCTCGAACAGCCCGATGGCGGCGGCGTAGCTGAAGCTGTTGGATTCGACGCCCGCCCGGTAGACGTACGTCGAGATCACGTCGGCCGTCGGATAGGTCAGCGGGTTGTACAGCAGCAGGACCTTCTCGAAACCGACGGCCATGAAGGTGCCCACGTTGAGGACCAGCAGGGTGATCATGGTGGGGCGGATGCCGGGCAGGGTGACGTGCCAGATCTGCTGCCAGCGGTTGGCGCCGTCGATCCGCGCGGCCTCGTACAGGTCCTCGTCGATGGTGGTGAGCGCGGCGAGGTAGAGGATCGTGCCCCAGCCGGCGGTCTGCCAGATCTCCGAGCCGACGTAGATCGTGCGGAACCAGTCGGGTTCCTGGATGAAGCGGATCTCGTCGTGCCCGAACCAGCCGAGGGCGTGGTTGACCGGGCCGTCGGTGGCGAGCATCTGCATGGTCAGGCCCGCGACGATCACGATCGACAGAAAGTGCGGGAGGTACGACACCGACTGCACGAACCGCTTCAGGGAGCGTCGGCGCACCTCATTGAGCAGCAGGGCGAGGACGATCGGGATCGGGAAGCAGAACACCAGCGTGAGCCCGCCGAGCCACAGGGTGTTGCGGAACACCTGCCAGAACGTCGGGTCGCTGAGGAACATGCGCACATAGCGCAGGCCCACCCAGTCCTCGCCGAACATCGAACCGCCGGGCTCGAAGCGGCGGAAGGCGATCACATTGCCGATCATCGGCAGATAGCGGAAGACCAGGAAGAACAGCAGCGGCAGGATCGCCAGCGAGTACAACTGCCAGTCGCGGCGCAGCGCCCGCCGCCAGCCGGTGCGGGCGGGTGCCCGGTTACGGCGGCGGGGTGCGGCTCCGGCCGGAGGCGGATCCTGGGTGCCCGGCGGGGCCGACGTGGTGGACGTGCTCATTGCTCGGGCCTCCCGTGGGCAAGGGACGCGGAACCGAAACTTTCGAGCTCTTACCGGTAACTTCGCGGCAACCTAAGGGCAGCAGAAAGCGCTGTCAATGGGTGCTGCGGCAGTCGGACGGGGCGTCTGTGCCGCGTTGGAATCCCGTCTAACCTGGGTAGACCCCAGGGACTGCCACCCCTTGTCCGTCGCAAGTTTCTGGATGACAACCGACTCCTGCGAGGTGCCGCCGTGCCCGCGTTCGACCTGCCGCTGACGGAACTGGAGCGCCATCGCCCGGACTTGGAGGAGCCCGCCGACTTCGACGCGTTCTGGCTGAGCACGCTGAAGGAGACCGGGCAGACGGATCCATTGGTGTCCGTGCGGCCGGTGGAGACGGGGCTGAGGCTGACCGAGACCTGGGACGTGACCTTCCGGGGATTCGCGGGCGACCCGGTGCGGGCGTGGTTCAGCCGTCCGGCGAGGGTCGACGAACCTCTGCCCGCCGTGGTCGAGTTCGCCGGGTACGGGCGCGGGCGCGGACTTCCGCACGAGCGTCTGACGTGGGTGAACGCCGGGTACGCGCATCTGCTCATGGACAACCGCGGCCAGGGCGACCAGTACGGGTGCGGCGGCGACACCCCGGATCCGCACGCCGGTGCGCCGGGCGGGCCCGGGCCTGCCGTGCGCGGGCTGCTCGCGCCCGAGGACTACCACTACCGGCGCCTGATCACCGACGCGGTGCGGGCGGTCTCGGCGGTACGGGCGCTGCCCGGCGTGGACGCCGGGCGGACCGTCGCGGCCGGCAACAGTCAGGGGGGCGGGGTGGCGCTGGCTGTCGCGGGACTCGTCCCTGATCTGGCGGCCTTGCTGGTCACGGCTCCCCTGCTGTGCGGGGTCCGGCGGGCGCTGGACCTCACGGACGCGGGGCCGTACGGGGAGATCGCCGCGTATCTGTCCGTCCATCGGGACGCCGGGCGAGAGGCGTACCGCACGCTGTCCTACGTGGAGGGCATCTCCTTCGCCCGCCGGGCCTCGGCCGCCGCCCACTTCGGCGTGGGGCTGCGGGACACAGTGTGTCCGCCGAGTGGGGCGTACGGGGCGTTCAATGTTTACGGGGACTTGGCGGGGGCGGACCCGGTGAAGGAGATCCACGCCTATCCGTTCAACGGGCATGAGGGTGGGGATGCGGTGCACGTGCGGCGCCAGTTGAGCTGGTTGGCGGAGGTGGTCGGGCGTGGCGCGTCGTAGGGTCGGCTCGGGTCGTACCTGTCGGCGGCGGCCGGAGCCCACCGCAGCCGTACGAGCCACCCTCGGGACCCCGGCCACGGAAACGCCGTGACCGGGACCCACGATCAGTTGCCGCGGAAGGTGCCGACCGCCGCTAGGTGTGCTGTCCCGGGACGTTGGTGACAGGCGACACGCCTTGAGTGGTCCTTGAACGAGGCGAGGGCCTCCGGGTTCGGTGTGGATTGCGACATCAACAACCGGCTCCCAGGAGGCCCTCGTTGTTCCACCGTAATGCCCCACTGACCGCGACCGGCAGGCTGCGTCTGGCCCGGTGTGTCATCGACGACGGATGGCCGCTCCGGCGGGCCGCGGAACGCTTCCAGGTCAGCCACACCACCGCAGCGCGTTGGGCAGACCGCTACCGCAAGCACGGGCCCGCCGCGATGCAGGACCGCTCCAGCCGCCCGCACCACCAGCCCCGCCGCACCCCGGCCGCCATCGAGGAACGGGTGGTGCGCCTGCGGCGCGAGCATCGCATCGGACCGGTGCGGCTGGCCGCCCGATGCGGCACCGCCGCCTCCACCGCCCACCGCATCCTCGTCCGGCACGGCCTGCCCCCGCTCGCTGCCTGCGACCGGGCCACCGGCGAACCCGTCCGCCGCTATGAGCGCGCCCGGCCCGGCGAACTGGTCCACATCGACGTCAAGAAACTCGGCCGCATCCCCGACGGCGGCGGTCACAAGGTCCTGGGCCGCGCAGCCGGCCGGGCCAACCAGGACCGCCGCAACGGCACCGGATACGCCTGCCTGCACACCGCCCTGGACGACCACTCCCGCCTGGCCTACACCGAAGACCTGCCCGACGAGAAAGCCGCCACCTGCGCCGGCTTTCTGCGCCGGGCCACCGCCTGGTTCGCCGGCCAGGGCGTCGCCGTTGAACGCGTGCTGACCGACAACGCCTGGGCCTACACCAAGAACACCTGGCGCGACACCTGCCACGACCTGGGCATCGGCCCCCGCTGGACCCGCCCCTGGCGGCCCCAGACCAACGGCAAGGTCGAACGCTTCCACCGCACCCTGCTCGACGAGTGGGCCTATCAGCGGCCCTACACCTCAAACGCCGAACGACAGGCAGCGTTTCCTGACTGGCTGGACTGGTACAACTACCACCGACCCCACACCGGAATCAGCGGCCAAACCCCAGCCAGCCGCGTCACCAACCTCTCCGAACAGCACAGCTAGGGCCTGTCGTTTGGATCACGCCGCAGACGCGGGGTCCGGCACGCGCATCTGCCGCGTTGTCGTCGGTTGCCGATGCTCCGCATCGCCGCCCTCCTCCGCCTTGCAGCTGCACGCACCAGACCCCGCTCACCGGCGATTTCCAGGAACCGTCAGTTTCCTGCGACCTGATCCAAACGACAGGCCCTAGTTCCGGTAGCGGAACACGATGCGGCCGCGCGTCAGGTCGTACGGCGGGAGCTCCACCAGCACCCGGTCCTCCAGCATGATCTTGATGCAGTTCTTGCGGATCTTCCCGCTGATGTGCGCGAGCACCTGATGGCCGTTCTCGAGCTCCACGGTGAACATGGCGCTGCGCAGGCACTCGACGACCTTGCCCTCGACTTCGATGACGTTCTTGTTCTTCGTCATCGCACCAGCTCCAGGTTGCTGCTCATCGGGCGGGCCCCGACGCCCTCGAACAGCGCCGAGGCGGCCTGGTTGGACTCGTCGACCTCGGTCCAGGCCGCGGCCGACCCGGAGCGGTGCAGCGTCCCCAGGGCGTGGGCCAGCAGCGCCCGCGCGATGCCGCGGCGCTGCTCACCGGCCCGGACCGCGACCAGCCCGATGCGCGGCCGTTTCACCCTCACCACCCGGATCAGACCCAGGTAGCGGTCCTGCGCCGCGGCCACCGCGTACTTCGACGGGTCGACGACGGTGTCGCCTTCGGGGCGGGGAACGACCTCCGCGGGCATCGACTGCCACCCGACGGTCGCCTCGACTTCGTCGCGGATCGCGCGGTCCACCGCCCGCAGCAGAGTCTCGTCCGCCTGACCGGCGGGGACGATCGTCACACCCGGAGGCGGCAGGACTGCTCCGAGCCCGGTGGCCCGCGGGTCGGTCGGCACCACGTACTCCCACTCGCGGCGCCGGATCGTGAAACCGGCCCCGCGCCAGCCGGCTGTCAGCTCGACGTCGGCTTCGTCGACCACCGTGTACAACGGCGCCGGCAGTTCCGCCAGCATCGCCTCGGCGAGCCGGTCGAAGGTGGCGTCGCGCCACGCGTCGATGCTGACGAACAAGCGTCCGTCGGGCCGGTGCTGCGCATGCCCGCGGCCGACCACCAGGTCGTCATCCAGCGCATGCCATTGCCTGTCCGCGACGCGCGTGATCATCACCGCGTTCTCGCCCGGGCCAGATGTGAAAGGCTTCGTGTCCATCGGCTTCTCCTCCCAGGAGTGCCTCGATCTCAGGCGCTCCTGGCGACACCGAACGTCAGCCGCCGGACCGTGACGGGTTGAGAGAGCACCCACGGGTAACTGTGTTCACGGGGCTCACCTCCATACGACGAATGCACGGTCCACCGCGAAAGTAGCAGCGGGGCATCGCCTCGTTCCAGTCATTTCCGCTGAGCCCGTAACGCGCCGGTGTCGGCGACTCAGAGCTGGACATCCGGCCACGGACCCGTACGCCGAAGACGCCGCCCCTGACGGATGCCGCCGGTCGGCCGCGCATCATGGCCTGCGGTGGAGTCCGGACCGGACGGTGGCCGTCCACTGTTACGGCAGCGCCGTCGGGACGTGGCCGGTCGTAGGGCGTTGGTAGCCTCGGAGACATGGCTGCACCGGGAGCGACGTGAGATATCCGAGCATCCAGCAGTTGCAGTTGTTCCTGCTGCTCGCCGAGGAGTTGCACTTCGGTCGGGCGGCGCGGCGGGCCTTCATGGCGCAGCCGACGTTCTCGCGGCACATCACCGTCCTGGAGGAGCGGTTGGGTGTGGCCGTGGTGGAACGGACGACGCGCAGGGTCGTGTTGAGCGCGGCGGGCGAGGCGCTCGTGGGGCGGGCCCGGACCGTGGTGGAGGCTGCCGAGGAGTTGCGCCGCGAGGCGGAGCACCGGGCCAACGCGGCCGCGGGCCGAATCGTGATCGGCTCGTTGGAGGCCATCACCTCGATGGATCCGATCCCGGCCGTCCTGGAGGAACTGCGGGAGCGGTTCCCGCAGTTGGAGGTCGACGTCGTACGCATGGGCTTCGACGCCGGCCAGTCGCTCCTGCGGGGCGAGGTCGACGCGGCGTTCCTGTTTCTGCCCGTGCCCGACGGCGTCCAGACCCTGGCGTTGGCAGGCGGGCCGCGGTGCGTGGCGATGGCCGGCAGTCACCCTCTCGCCGCCCGGGGCGCGCTGACCCTCGCGGACCTCGCCGACCAGCCCCGCATCGGCTGGTCGGAGCAGGTCCCGAGGGTGTTCCGGGACTTCTGGTCCGCCGACCCGCGACCGGACGGCACCCCGGTGCGGTTCAGCCCGCACGCCATCGTCGACTACGAGAGCGCCCTGCCGCTGATCGCCATGGGACAGGGGATCCAGCTGCCGCCGGACGCGACCCGCCGGCTCTACCCGCGCCACGGTGTGTCGTACGTCGACGTCACCGACCTCGCACCCTGGACGGCCGCGCTGGGCTGGCTGCCGAGTCGCCGGGACGAGCCGCTCGTCGCCGCACTGCGGCAGGCGGCCCAGCGCGTCCTGCGCCGGACTTGAGCGGCGGTACGAACCGGAAGCACGAACCGGCAGCCCGGCTGCGACAACCGTTTACAAGCGCGCCCCTCGGCGCTAACTTCCGCAACAGGCGGAGTGGGAGCGCTCCCATTACGGTGGACCGGAACCCGCCCTGAAGTCGCCCCCACTCCGCGCCTCCGCACACGCGTCCCCACGCACGCATCCGCAGGCCCGTATCCCAAGGAACGGATGATGCTGTCATGATCCTGACAAAAAGGCCGGGGAGACTCCCGATGCCCCGATTAACGCAGCCCACCCGGGCCAGGTCCCTCTTCCTCGTCCTGCTCTCCCTGCTCGTCACGGTCCCGGCCCTCGGTCTGGTGATGACGGCCGGTGGTGAGGCGGAGGCCCACGGCACGCCCATGAAGCCCGGCAGCCGCACCTTCCTGTGCTGGCAGGACGGTCTGACCGACACCGGTGAGATCAAGCCGGTCAACCCGGCCTGCCGGAACGCCCAGCAGGTCAGCGGCACCACGCCGTTCTACAACTGGTTCTCGGTGCTCCGCTCGGACGGCGCCGGCCGCACCCGGGGCTTCGTGCCGGACGGCGAGCTGTGCAGCGGCGGCAACACCAACTTCACCGGGTTCAACGCCCCCAGCAAGGACTGGCCGCTCACGCACCTCACCTCGGGCGCGACGGTCGACTTCTCGTACAACGCCTGGGCGGCGCACCCGGGTTGGTTCTACGTCTACATCACCAAGGACGGCTTCGACCCGGCCAAGACCCTCACCTGGAACGACATGGAGGAACGGCCGTTCCTGAGCGTCGACCACCCGCCGCTGAACGGCTCCCCGGGCACGGTCGAGGCCAACTACTCCTGGACGGGCAAGCTCCCGGCCAACAAGGACGGCCGCCACATCATCTACATGGTCTGGCAGCGCTCCGACAGCCAGGAGACCTTCTACTCCTGCTCCGACATCGTCTTCGACGGCGGCAACGGCGAGGTGACCGGCATCAAGGAGCCGGGCAACCCGTCCGAGCCGGTGCCCGGCACGTGCACGGCCACCCGCAAGACGACCGGCAGCTGGAACGGCGGCTACCAGTCCGAGGTGACCGTCACCAACACCGGCACCGTCCCGATGCTCGGCTGGATGGTCGACTGGAACCTCCCCGCCGGCCACAGGATCGAGAGCTTGTGGAGCGGCAACGCGACCTACAACGGCCAGTCGGTGATGGTCCACAACGCCGGCTGGAACGGCTCCCTCGCGCCGGGCAGGAGCACGACCTTCGGCTACACCGCCACCGCGCCAGGCGGTGACAGCACGACGAGCCTGCCCTGCCGGGTGGGCTGAACCGTCACCCCGGGCGGGTCCGGTGACCGGTGAGCCTCGGTTGCCGGGCCCGTTGCCGGGTGACGGCACCCGCCCGGGTCACACGTGGTCGGCCGTGGCCAGGAGGCGGGCAAGGGCGGCCTTGGCCGGTGGGCCCCACGTGGACTTGCCGCCCGGTCGGCCGTGGTCTCCGGCCTCTCCGATGGCCATGCAGGCGAGGGCGCGCGCGACGGCCCAGCCTCGGGCTCGGCGCCGGGTCGCGAGGTCCGCGGCCGGGCGGTAGAGGTCGAAGAACCGGTCGGCGGCGCCGTCCGGCAGCAGGGTCCAGGCGGCGGCGAGATCGCAGGCTGGGTCGCCGGCGCAGAGGTCGCCGAAATCGATCACACCGCAGAAGGTGCCGTCGGCGGTGAGGACGTTGGCCGCGTGCAGGTCGGCGTGGAGCCAGACCGCCGGACCCTCCCAGTCGGGCGCGGCGAGGGCGTCGTCGAGGATCGCGCGGACCGGCTCCGGGTCCGGGAGCAGGCCCAGCTCCGTGGCCGTTTCGAGGTGGTGGGCGAACCCCTCGGCGTACTCGGACAACGGCCCGCCACGGCCCCGGCCCGCGGGTGCGTCCCCGGGGCGGGGCGGTGCAGAGCCGTCAGGAAGGCGGCCAGGGCCTCGGCCGATTCCGCGGCGCGGGTGGCGGGGGCGCGGTCGGCGGGGGCGCCCTGCACCCAGGTGGTGACGATCCAGGAACGCGGAAAGCGGTCGGAGGGCTCACCGAGGCGCTGCGGGACCGGAATCTCCAGGGGCAGCAGCGGGGCGAGTACGGGAAGCCAGGTGTGCTCCTTGAGCAGCAGCACGTCCGCGGCGTCCGTCGCCCAGGGCAGCCGCACGGCCAGGTCGTCACCGAGTCGCCAGAGCTGGTTGTCCCAGCCGCGCGCGCCGAGCCGCAGGGGACGATCGGCCAGGTCGGGGTGCTGTTCGCGCAGCAGGTCCCGGATCAGTTCCGGCGTGATCTCGATCTCGGTGTGGGTCATGCGGCGCAACGGTAGCCGGACAGCGGAAGGCGGCGGTACGAGTGGCCGGAAACGCCGGGTGCGCCGACCAGGTCTCGCCACCTGCTCCCATATGTCGCTTATACCCAGGTGTGCGATTCTGTTGTGTGGGTGCCCTGCCGCTCGGGCGCGGCGTGGATCCGCCGTGTCGTCGTCGCCTGAGCCCCGGGGACTCCCACCTGCCGGTGGCTGCGGCATGGACGGGAGGTGGATGCGGACATGCCCCATTACGGCGATGCCCGGGCCGCGGTCCCCGGTCTCCGGGCACCGGGGAACGGGAGCACCGGTCCGCCTCGCCCCGCGTCGGAGTTCGCCGCGCGGGAGCGGGTCCTGGCGTTCGCCGGGGTGGCACTGGCGGCGGTGTACGTACGGAGCGAGGACGGTACGGAACTCCGGTCCGTGGAATCGGCCGGATCCGGGCCGGAGCGGTGGGTGCTGCCGGGGCGTGTGCCGGTTTCGGATGGGCCGGGTGCGGTGGGGGGTGGTGGTTCGCCGGGGGCAGGCGGAAGCGGCGCCCCGTCCGGGCCGGAACGGCCGGATCCACGCTCAGCCACCCCAGGACCTTCCGACTCGCCCTCGCCCTCCCCCGGAGTCCCATCCAAAGCCCCGCTCGGAACCGAAGACGGAACCGGAACCGAAGACGGAACCGGGGACGGAACCGACGAAAGAGGGCCTGCCATCGCCAAGGCCTTCCAGGGTGGGCGGGCGTTGTGGCGCGGGAGTGTGGTGTTCGCCGGTCAGGAAGGAGGCGGAGTCTCGGCCGCGCCGCTCGGGGCGTTGCCGCTGGGGGCCGCGGGTGGGTGGCTGGGGTGCCTTGTCGTGGTGGGAGAGGCCGGGGAGGGCTTCGGGGCCGAGCAGCGGGAGTTCCTGGAGCGGTATGCCGAGGCGGTCGCCGGGCGGCTCCGGGGCGAGGCCGACCGGTGCGCCCCCTCGCCCCTGCTGGATTCGGCGCTGCGCGCCCTGGGTGTCGGTTCGTTCGCCCTGGCGCCGGGCACCGGCCTGGTCGAGACGGACCAGGCCCTGCTCGAACTCGTCGGCATCTCCGAGAACGGCTTCGACGGCAAGACCGACACCCTGCTCTCGTGCTGCGTCCCTGAGGACGTTCCCGCCCTGATGTCGGTGATCGAACCGTCCGCGCAGACCCCCGGCCGCCGGGAACTGGAGTTCCGTATCCGCCGGCCCACCGGTGAACTGTGCTGGCTGCGCCTGAACTGCCGCGTGCGGAAGGCGCCCGACGGCGCTCCGGAGCGCGTGCTCGGCGTGGTGACCGCAGCCCCCGTGCTGCGCCGGAGCGCCAGCGACGTCGCCCGGATCCAGTGGCTGACGGCCGCGCTCGACGACGCCGTGACGGTCCGGGACGTCGGCCGCGTGGTGGTCGCCGCGCTGCGCGAGCCGCTGGAGGCCGACCGGGTGGCGCTCGCCGAGCTGCTGGAGGACCGGCTGGCGGTCACCGTGCTCGATCCGCCGAGTGCCGGGGCCTGGCCGGACCTGTGGCGTGCCGAGTGGCGCTCGGAGTGGCCCGACGCACCGGTTTCCGCCCTGCCCACGCTCCAGGCGGCGCTGCGGGACGGGCGGATGAGCCTGTGGCCTGCGGGTGCCGTGCTCGAACCCGGACTCGAGGGGATCGGCCCCGGCGGACTCGCGGTCCTGCCACTGCCCGCCAAGAGCCGGGTGGCCGGGGTGTGCCTGGTCGGCTGGGACGCGCCGCACGAGTTCGCCCCCGAGGAGCGGGCCCTGCTGACGGCGACCGCGGGGCTGGTGGGGCAGGCCCTGAAACGCGCGCACGCCTACGACGCCGAGCAGGAGCTCGCGACGATGCTGCAGCGCAGCCTGCTGCCGCGCCGTCTCCCCCGGCTGCCCGGGGGCACCGCCGTGGCCCGCTATCTGCCGGCCCGGCGCGGGCTCCAGGTGGGCGGCGACTGGTACGACGTGATCGCGCTGTCGGAGGGGAAGGTGGCCCTGGTCATCGGTGATGTGCAGGGGCACAGCGCCGGGGCCGCGACGATCATGGGCCAGATGCGTACCGCGGTCCGGGCCTACGCCGTGGAGGGCCATCCCCCGGACGTGGTCGTCGGGCACGCCAACCGGCTGCTCGTCGGCATGGAGACCGACCTCTTCGCCACCTGCTGCTATGTCGAACTGGACATGGAGGAGGGCAACGCGCTGTTCGTGCGGGCCGGGCATCTGTCCCCGCTGGTGCGTCTTCCGGACGGCGGCACCGAGGAGATCGCGGTGGAGGGCGGACTCCCGCTGGGTGTCCTGGCGGACGCGGAGTTCCCGCTGACGGCTATGGCCCTGGCCCCGGGCTCGGTGCTCGCGCTGGTGACGGACGGCCTGGTCGAGTCGGCCGATCTGCAGGTGGACGAGGGCATGCGGCTCGTGCGTGAGGCACTCGCCGCGGCCGACCCCTCCGACCCGGGGCGGATGGCCGACGATCTGCTGGGCGGCGCCGGCCGCCGGGAGGACGACGTGGCGGTGCTGCTGCTGCGCTACGACGGGATGCGGGTCCGGCCGGTGCGGGCGGGCTGGGTGGTGTGGCGGCTGCCGGACGCGGTGATGCACGCCCGCCGGTTCAGCGCGCGCACGCTGCGCTCGTGGGACGTCGTGGCCGAGGCCGACACGGTCCTGCTGGTGGTGTCGGAGCTGGTCACCAACGCGCTGGTGCACACGCAGGGCGCGGTCCGGGTGGATCTGACCCTGGCCGCCGACCGGCTGCGGGTGGCCGTGAACGACTCGTCGCCGCGCGCGCCCGCCAAGCCGGTGGTGGTGGACTGGGAGTCGACGGGCGGTCGCGGGCTCTTCCTGGTCGAGGCGATGTCGACGGCCTGGGGTTCGGTGCCGGTCGGCGGTGGCAAGCAGGTGTGGAGCGAGATCGTCGTGTCCCGGCCGGATCCGGAACAGGAACCGGAACCCGAACGGGGAGCGGAACCGCCGCGGACCGAGCCGGAGCGGGTGCCGGAGCCGGGCCGGACCTGGGACCGCGGCTGGGGCCTGGTCCGCGACCGAAGCTGGGGCCTGGGCCGAAACCGCGACCGGCACAAGGCCCGGAACGGCATTTCGGATCCGCTCCCGGGCCGCCGGCTCCGCGGCCGGCACCGGGACGGGAACCAGACCCCGGGCCGACAGGACCGTGACCGGAACACAGACCAGGCCCCGGCCCCAGCCCCGAGTCCGGGACGACAGGACCGTGACCGGGACAGGAACCAGACTCCGGACGCCACCCCGGGCCCGGCCCGACCCCCCGACCGCGAGACCGGCCGGAACAGCCACGGCGACCAGAACCCGGAGCCGGCCCCGAGCCTGCACCCCGGCCGGGCTCCCGGCCAGGGCCCGACGCCGCCCGACGAAGGAGGCCCGCCGTGAGAGGGCGCAGATGGCGTGTGTTCGTCGCCCTGATGGCCGGTGTCCTGGCCGCCTCCCTGGCCGGCTGTACCGAGAGCGGCGAGGAGGGCGACGACAGCCTGACCCTCGGCCTGCTGCTGCCGAGCCGCGCGGTGCCCCGCTGGGAGCAGTCCGACAAGCCCCTGATCGAGAAGCGGGTGAAGGAGCTGTGCCCCCGGTGCACAGTGGTGTACGCCAACGCCGAGAACGACGCGGCGAGCCAGCGCCAGCAGATGAACTCCATGATCACCAGGGGGGTCTCGGCCCTGATCCTGGACGTCGTGGATCCCAAGGCCCTGCGCTCCTCGGTCCGGGCGGCGGACCGCGAGGGCATCCCCGTGGTCGCCTACGACCGGCTGGCCGAGGGCCCGATCTCGGGGTTCGTCAGTTTCAACGGTGGCCAGGTCGGCCGGCTCCAGGGCGAGAACCTCCTGAAGGGCATGGGAGCCAGGGCCGACGGCGGCGGCGTCGTCATGATGAACGGCGATCCCTCCAGTCCCAACGCCGCCTGGTACGAGGGCGGGTCCCGGTCCGTCCTCGATGACAAGGTGCGGATCCTCAAGTCGTACAGCACCCTGGGGTGGCGCACGGAGAACGCGCACGAGCACATGTCCGCCGCGATCAGCGACCTCGGCCCGAACCAGATAGACGGGGTGCTGGCGGCCAACGACTCGATCGCCGCCGGTGTCATCGCGGCGCTCAAGAGCGCCCGTATCTCGCCGCTGCCCCCGGTCACCGGCCAGGACGCCGACCTCGACGCCGTGCGGCGCATCGTCCGGGGCGAGCAGTACATGACCGTCTACAAGCCCTTCCGGCTGGAGACCGAGGCGGCCGCCGCGATGGCCGTCGCCCTGGCGCGCGACAACGACCTCGACGCCCTCGTCACGCGGACCGTGGACAGCCCGACCACCCAGGACGTCCCCGCGGTGCTGCTCACCCCGATCGCCGTGACGGCCGAGACGATCGGGCGGACCCTCGTCCGGGACGGCGTCTACACGATCGACCAGATCTGCACCCAAAAGCTCCGGCCGGCCTGTGACCGGATCGGGCTCACCCGGTGAGGGACGTGATTCCCCGTGGCCCATCCCCCTGTTCTGGCGTTGCGCGGCATCTCCAAGCGGTTCGGCGGCGTGCAGGCGCTCGTGGACGTCGACCTTCAGGTGCGGGCCGGTGAGGTCGTGGCCCTCGCGGGCGACAACGGCGCCGGCAAGTCCACGCTGATCAAGGTGATCTCCGGTGTCAGCCCCGCCGACCGGGGCGTCATCGACTGGGAGGGGCGGCTCGTGCAGATCAAGCGCCCGCACGACGCCCACGCCCTGGGCATCGCGACCGTCTACCAGGACCTCGCCATGTGCGACAACCTGGACGTCGTGGGCAATCTCTTCCTCGGCCGCGAGATCGACCGGGTCGGTGTCCTCGACGAGGTGGAGATGGAGCGCCGCTCCCGCGACCTGATGCGCGCCCTGTCGATCCGGATCCCCGATGTGCGGGTGCCCGTCGCGGCGCTGTCCGCCGGTCAGCGGCAGGCCGTCGCGATCTCCCGCTCGCTCATGGGCGCGCCCAAGGTGCTGCTGCTCGACGAGCCCACCGCCGCCCTGGGCGTGGAGCAGACCAGCCATCTGCTCGACCTCATCGAGGAGGTGCGCGACCGCGGTATGGCGATCATCCTGATCAGTCACAACATGGGCGACATCAAGGCCGTCGCGGACCGTGTCGCCATCCTGCGACTGGGCCGCAACAACGGTCTGTTCGACGTGAGCACGGTGACGCAGGAGCAGATCATCTCCTCCGTCACCGGGGCGGCGGACAACGCCGTGGCGCACCGTTCGAAGGGCGACGAGGAGGCGTGGCCGTGAGCCGGGGCGGGCCGCACCGGGACGGCGGGCCGGGCAGCGCCGGCCCCCTCGCGCCCGACCGCGGGCCGCGCACCCGGGGCTGGTCCGGCAATCTGCGCGAGTACGCCCTGGAGGTGCGCGGCAGTGTGCGGGACAGCGAGCGCGGGCCGCTGCTGGTCATCGCCGGGCTGATCGTGATCTGGTGCGTCTTCCAGGGTCTGGACGACAAGTTCCTCTCGCCGCGCAACCTGTCCAACCTCGGCGTGGGCATCGTCGGGACCGGTCTGGTCGCCGTCGGCATCGTGTTCGTGCTGCTGATCCGGGAGATCGATCTGTCGGTCGGCTCGGTCAGTGGCCTGGCGGGGGCCTCGTTCGCCGTGCTGAACGTGAACCACGGGATGCCGGAGTGGCTCGCGGTGGTCGTGGCGGTGGCGGTGGGCATGGCCGTGGGCGCGTTCCACGGGTTCTTCTTCGCCTCGCTCGGTGTGCCCGCGTTCGTCGTGACGCTGGCGGGCCTGCTGATCTGGAACGGTCTGACGCTCTACCTGCTGGGCGCGAGCGGCACGATCAACATCGACGAGGAGGGGCTGGTCGCCTCCCTGACCAGCCGCCACTTCGAGGACGACGCGGCGGCCTACACGGTGGCGGCGCTCGGCACGGCCGGGTACTTCCTGGCCGCCCGGCGCAAGCGCGCCCGCCATCTGGCCGCCGGGATGCCGCACCGGCCGGCGGGTGACGTCTGGCTGCGCACCGGTCTTCTCGCGGCGGTCGCGTTCGCCGCCGCCTACACCCTCAACCGGTTCCAGGGGCTGCCGCTCGCGCTGCTGATCTTCCTGGTGGTCCTGGTCGTCTCGGACTACGTGCTGCGCCGCACCCGCTACGGGCGGCGGGTGTACGCGCTCGGCGGTGGGGTCGAGGCGGCGCGGCGGGCGGGCATCGGGGTGGAGCGGGTGCGGGTCGCGATGTTCATGGTGTCGGGGACGCTGGCCGCGTTCGGCGGGCTGTTCGTCGCCTCGGAGCTGACCTCGGCGAGCCCCACGACGGCCCGTGCCGCCGGTTCCGGGATGCTGCTGATCAACGCGATCGCGGCGGCCGTCATCGGCGGTACGAGCCTGTTCGGCGGGCGCGGATCGCCCTGGTCGGTGCTGCTCGGGGTGCTGGTCATCCAGTCGATCGCCTCGGGCATGGGGCTGCTGGGGGTCGAGGACGCCGTGCAGTTCATGATCACCGGTGCGGTGCTGCTGGCCGCCGTGGCGGCCGACGCGCTCACCAGACGCGGGGAGGCTCGCCGGGGCCGACCATGAGTCCCTCCTTTTCATCCTTGTATGCCTAATAAACGGCAAAGATGGGTAGGGGCGGGTTTGTCATGAAACGCAGCCGCCTCGCCAGGATGGCCATGGCAGCCACGGCCGTTCTCGGCCTGGTCCTCGCCGGATGCGGTGACACCGACCCGACCGGCGGCGAGCAGGCCGACCTCAAGGTGCTCGCGATGGACGCGCCGCAGGTGCAGACCCTCAAGAAGCTCACCAAGGAGCACTTCACCGCGGAGACCGGCATCACGGTCGACTACACCCTGCTGCCGGAGAACGAGGCGCGGGAGCGGATGAACCGCGAGTTCGCGACGCAGGCCGGCAACTACGACGTGGCGAGCCTCAGCGCCTACGAGGTGCCGATCTACGCGGACAACGGCTGGCTCGCCCCGCTGGACGCCTATGTGAAGGCGGACGACGGCTTCGACCAGGACGACGTCTTCCCGAACCTGGTGGCATCGCTGACCGGGGAGGACGGCAAGGTCTACGCCGAGCCCTTCTACGGCGAGGGCTCCTTCCTGATGTACCGCAAGGACCTCTTCCACAAGGAGGGGCTGGCCATGCCGCCGAACCCGACCTGGGAGCAGGTCGCCGACCTCGCCGCCCAGGTCGACGGCGTCGCCGGCACGAGCGGCATCTGCCTGCGCGGCCTGCCCGGCTGGGGCCAGAACCTCGCCCCGATCAACACGGTCGTCAACACCTTCGGCGGCGCCTGGTACGACATGGACTGGAACGCCCGGCTGACCTCACCCGAGTTCAAGAAGGCCGTCGGGTTCTACGTCGACCTGCTCCGCTCCCACGGCCAGCCCGGCGCCGACCGGATGGGCGTGCTGGAGATCCTGGACAGCTTCGTCGAGGGCAAGTGCGCCATGATGTACGACGCCACGTCGCTGGCCTCGTCGATCGAGGCCGACGGATCCTCGGTCAAGGGCAAGGTCGGCTACGTCCCGGCCCCGCACGACAGGACCGACAAGGCCGGCTGGCTGTGGACCTGGGCATGGGGCGTCCAGAAGGCCTCCGACGACAAGGACGCCGCCTGGGAGTTCATCTCCTGGGCCTCCTCCAAGGAGTACCAGGAGCAGGTCGGCCAGGAGATGGGCTGGACCTCGGCGCCCGCCGGGAACCGCAAGTCGCTCTACTCCAATCCCGAGTACCAGCAGGCGGCCGGCGCCTGGTACCGGCAGGAGTACACGGCGGCGACGGACTCCGCAGACCCGAAGAGCCCCGGCGTGAGCCCCCGCCCGTACACCGGCATCGGCTTCCTGGGCATTCCGGAGTTCGCGGTGCTCGGCACCGCGGTCTCCCAGCAGATCGCCTCGGCCATCGCCGGGCAGCAGTCGGTGGACACGGCCCTGGACAAGGCGCAGGACCTCGCCCAGGCCGCGGCCGCGAAGTACCGGGGCGAGTGAGCCGGCGGTCAGCGCTGCTCGGAGAGCTCCGGCACCTCGGCCGGCCGAGGCGGCTCACCTTCCCTCTCCGGCGCGGGAGGCAACTCCAGGGTGAACTCGGTGTGCCCCGGCGCGCTGCGCACGGCGGCGCGTCCGCCGTGGGCCGAAGCGATCGCCTCGACGACGGCCAGGCCGAGGCCGGACCCGGCGTCGCCCGGGCCGCGGCGTGAGCGCGAGGCGTCGGCGCGGGTGAAGCGGTCGAAGACCGAGGCGAGGAGGGGCGGCGGGATGCCGGGGCCGTCGTCCCGGACGCGGATGACGCGGCGCTCGGCGGTGGCCTCCACCGCGGCCACGACCGTGGTGCCGGGCGGGGTGTGCGCGCGGGCGTTGGCGAGCAGGTTCGCCACGGCCTTGCCCAGCCCCGTCTCCTCGCCGATGACCAGCGCCGGCGCGTCGAGACGCAGCGCCAGCCGCCAGGTGCGGTCCGGGTCCGCGGCCCGTGCTTCCTGTACGGCCTCGGCGACCAGGGCCACCAGGTCCACCTCGGCGGACCGCGGGGAGTTGCCCTCGTCCAGCCGGGCCAGCAGCAGGAGATCCTCGACCAGGCCCGTCATGCGCGCCGACTCGGCGGAGACCCGGCGCCAGGCCAGCATCGGCTCGACCGGGCCGGTGCCGCGGTTCATGAGCTCGGCATATCCGACGATCGACGCGAGGGGGGTACGGAGTTCATGCCCGGCGTCGGCGAGGAAGCGGCGCATGCGTTCCTCGCCGCGGCGGCGGGCCGCACGGTCGCTCTCGACCTGGTCGATCATGCGGTTGAGCGCGGCGCCGACCTGCCCGGCCTCGCTGCCGGGGTCGGTGTCCGCCTCGGGCACCCGGGGCAGGCCGGTGAGTCGCTCGTGGCCGAGCGGTGCCCTGGCGAGATCGGCGGCGGTGGCGGCGATCCGGCCGAGGGGGCGCAGCTGACGCCGTACGACCACGGCACAGACCGAGCCCGCGACGGCGAGTCCGGCGGCCCCGACGACCGCCTCGACCACGACCAGGCGGTTGAGCACGTCCCGTACGTCGTCCATGGGCAGCCCGGCGAGGACCCGGACCCCGCTCGCCTCCAGCCCCGTGACCCGGTAGGTGCCGAGGCCGGGGACGGTCCGGGTGTGGGGTGTGCCGTCGGGGGCGATGCCGCGCAGGGCGGCGCGCTGGCCGGGGGTGAGGGTCCGGGGCGTGCTGTCCGGGCCGGCGACCGCCGCGGCGGTGACCGCGCCGTGCGCGTCGAGCCGGCCCGCGAGCAGCCCGTCGGGGTGGCCGTTCCCGTCGGGGAAAGGCAGATCCCGGTCGTCGCCCGGCCTGGCCGAGGCCCCGGCCAGGCCGTGTTCGGCGGCGTCCGTGACCCGGCCGTCGAGATGGTCCAGCAGCAAGGCCCGCTGGGCGAGGACGGCGGCGAGCGCCATCGCGGCGCAGACGGCGACGAGTGCGGCGCCGATGCGGAGGAGGAGCCGGGTGCGCAAGGACCGGGGGGTGCCAGACATGTACCGATCCTGTCCCGGCCCGCTGGGAGAACCCTGTGTTCCGGCTGAGCACCGGCGATGTCCCGTACGAACGGCGCGGGCCGCGCCCCCGGTCACCCGGGAACGCGGCCCTCGAACTGCCTCCGACTGCCTTGCCGGCCCGCTTACTTGCGGATCAGGCTGCGCAGCACGTACTGCATGATGCCGCCGTTGCGGTAGTAGTCCGCCTCGCCGGGGGTGTCGATGCGCACGACCGCGTCGAACTCGACGCCGGTGTCGGTGGTGACCTTCACCGTGCGCGGGGTGGTGCCGTTGTTGAGCTCCTCGACACCGGTGAAGGAGAAGGTCTCCTCGCCGGTCAGTCCGAGGGACTCGGCCGAGGCGCCCTCGGGGAACTGGAGGGGCAGGACGCCCATGCCGATGAGGTTCGAGCGGTGGATGCGCTCGTACGACTCGGTGATGACGGCCTTGACGCCGAGCAGCGCGGTGCCCTTGGCGGCCCAGTCGCGGGACGAGCCGGAGCCGTACTCCTTGCCGCCCAGGATGACGAGCGGGGTGCCCTGCTCGATGTAGTTGCGCGAGGCGTCGTAGATGAACGACACCGGGCCGCCGTCCTGCGTGAAGTCGCGGGTGTAGCCGCCCTCGGTGCCCGGCGCGAGCTGGTTGCGCAGGCGGATGTTGGCGAACGTGCCGCGGATCATGACCTCGTGGTTGCCTCGGCGGGAGCCGTAGGAATTGAAGTCACGACGCTCCACACCGTGCTCGGTGAGGTACTTGCCGGCCGGGGTGTCGGCCTTGATGGCACCGGCGGGCGAGATGTGGTCCGTCGTCACCGAGTCGCCCAGCTTGGCGAGCACACGGGCGCCGGAGATGTCGGAGACCGGGGTGGTCTCCATCGTCATGCCCTCGAAGTACGGGGGCTTGCGGACGTAGGTCGACTCGGCGTCCCACTCGAAGGTGTTGCCGGTCGGGATGGGCAGCGCCTGCCACTGGGCGTCGCCCGCGAAGACGTCCGAGTAGGACTTGGAGAACATGTCCTCGCCGATGGCGTTGGCGACGACGTCGTTCACCTCGGCCTCGGAGGGCCAGATGTCCGCGAGGAAGACCGGCTTGCCGTCCTGGTCGGTGCCCAGGGCGTCCCGGGTGACGTCGACCTTCATGGAGCCGGCGAGCGCGTAGGCCACGACCAGCGGCGGGGACGCCAGGTAGTTCATCTTGACGTCGGGGTTGATACGGCCCTCGAAGTTCCGGTTGCCGGAGAGGACCGAGGTGACCGCGAGGTCGTGGTCGTTGACGGCCTTGGAGACCTCGTCCGGCAGCGGGCCGGAGTTGCCGATGCAGGTGGTGCAGCCGTAGCCGACGAGGTTGAAGCCGACCTTGTCGAGGTAGGGGGTCAGGCCCGCCTTCTCGAAGTAGTCGGTGACGACCTTGGAGCCCGGGGCGAGGGTGGTCTTGACCCACGGCTTGCGGGTCAGGCCCTTCTCCACGGCCTTCTTCGCGACGAGCGCGGCGGCGACCATGACGTACGGGTTGGAGGTGTTGGTGCAGGAGGTGATGGCCGCGACCGTCACCGCACCGTGGTCGATCTCGTACGACGTGCCGTCGGGGGCGGTCACGGTGACCGGGTTGGACGGGGCGCCGTTCGGGGCGACGGCCGGGGCGTCGGAGGCCGGGAAGGACTCCTTGCCGGACTCGTCGACGGTGTCGACGTAGTTGAGGACGTCCGTCTTGAACTGCTCGGCGGCGTTCGCGAGGACGATACGGTCCTGCGGGCGCTTCGGGCCGGCGATGGACGGGACGACCGTCGACAGGTCGAGCTCGAGCTTCTCGGAGAAGTCGGGCTCGGCGGCCGGGTCGAGCCAGAGGCCCTGCTCCTTGGCGTACGCCTCGACCAGCGCGACCTGCTGCTCGGAGCGGCCGGTGAGCTTCAGGTAGTTCAGGGTCTCGCCGTCGATCGGGAAGATCGCGGCGGTGGAGCCGAACTCCGGCGACATGTTGCCGATGGTGGCGCGGTTGGCGAGCGAGGTGGCGGCCACGCCCTCGCCGTAGAACTCGACGAACTTGCCGACGACGCCGTGCTTGCGCAGCATCTCGGTGATCGTGAGGACCAGGTCGGTGGCGGTGGTGCCCGGCTTCAGCTCACCGGTCAGCTTGAAGCCGACGACGCGCGGGATGAGCATGGAGACCGGCTGGCCGAGCATCGCGGCCTCGGCCTCGATGCCGCCGACGCCCCAGCCGAGGACGCCCAGGCCGTTGACCATGGTGGTGTGCGAGTCGGTGCCGACGAGGGTGTCGGGGTACGCCTGGCCGTTACGGACCATGACCGTGCGCGCCAGGTGCTCGATGTTCACCTGGTGGACGATGCCGGTGCCGGGCGGGACGACCTTGAAGTCGTCGAAGGCGGTCTGGCCCCAGCGCAGGAACTGGTAGCGCTCGCGGTTGCGGCCGTACTCCAGCTCGACGTTCTGCGCGAAGGCGTCGTTGGTGCCGAACTTGTCGGCGATGACGGAGTGGTCGATGACCAGCTCGGCCGGGGAGAGCGGGTTGACCTTCGCGGGGTCGCCGCCCAGCTCCTTGACGGCCTCACGCATGGTGGCGAGGTCCACGACACAGGGCACGCCGGTGAAGTCCTGCATGATCACGCGGGCCGGCGTGAACTGGATCTCCTGGGAGGGCTGGGCCTGCGAGTCCCAGCCGCCAAGGGCGCGGATGTGGTCGGCGGTGATGTTCGCGCCGTCCTCGGTGCGGAGGAGGTTCTCCAGCAGCACCTTCAGGCTGTAGGGGAGGCGCGCGGCGCCCTCGACCTTGTCCAGCCGGAAGATCTCGTACGACTCGTCGCCCACCTGCAGCGTGCTGCGGGCGTCGAAGCTGTTCGCCGACACGACAGTCTCCTTCATTGATGTGCGCGTACCACCACGATCCTGCCGCCACGACTACTTGGCCGATCCGCTAAGGTAGGGCTAAGTTAGGTAACCCTTACCGCCGGACCGGTGGTGCCGCGCGGCTGCGGTGTCACCTCGGCAGATATCTCGATGTCGAGATAACTCTAATACACGAGGGCCGAATGGTCATGCCCCGGCACCCGTCATGCGGTCATGCACCTTCCTTCCCGGGGTATCCGAACCAGGTATCCACGCCACGAACGGAAGGGAGACAGGCATGCCGCTCACGTTCCGCAAGAGTTTCCGGATCCTTCCGGGGGTGCGACTGAACATCAACAAGCGCTCCTGGTCCATCACCACCGGCGGCGGAAAGAACGGCCCGCGGTACACCCGCAGCAGCACGGGACGTCGTACGACATCGATGGATTTGCCCGGACCTTTCGGATGGCGGCGCACCACGAAGGCACGGCGACACTGAGCCCGCCGGGCGGGATTGACGTCCCGTCACCCGAATGGACCCCCCAACCAGGATCCATCTCATATCTGAGATAACCTCAACCGCATGGCAGACGACTACCTCGTACGCATCGGCAAGCTCATCCGCGACGCCCGGCAGCACCGGGGCTGGACACAGTCGCAGCTGGCCGAGGCGCTCGGAACCAGCCAGAGCGCCGTCAACCGGATCGAGCGCGGCAACCAGAACATCAGCCTTGAGATGATCGCGCGCATCGGGGAGGCCCTCGACAGCGAGATCGTGTCGCTCGGCTACGCCGGTCCGATGCATCTGCGGGTGGTCGGCGGGCGCCGGCTGTCGGGCGCCATCGACGTGAAGACGAGCAAGAACGCGTGCGTGGCGCTGCTGTGCGCCTCACTGCTCAACCAGGGGCGCACAGTGCTGCGTCGCGTCGCCCGCATCGAGGAGGTCTACCGCCTCCTGGAGGTGCTGGGCTCCATCGGCGTCCGCACCCGGTGGATCAACGACGGCGTCGACCTGGAGATCGTGCCGCCGGCCGAGCTGGACCTGGCGGCGATCGACGCGGACGCGGCCCGCCGCACCCGCTCGATCATCATGTTCCTCGGTCCGCTGCTGCACCGTATGGACCACTTCAAACTGCCGTACGCCGGCGGCTGCGACCTCGGCACGCGCACGGTCGAGCCGCACATGATCGCGCTGCGCCGGTTCGGTCTCGACATCGCCGCGACCGAGGGCCAGTACCACGGCATGGTGGACCGCTCGGTCCGCCCCGACCGCCCGATCGTGCTGACCGAGCGCGGCGACACGGTCACCGAGAACGCGCTGCTCGCCGCCGCCCGGCACGACGGCATCACCGTCATCCGCAACGCCTCCTCCAACTACATGGTCCAGGACCTGTGCTTCTTCCTGGAGGCCCTCGGCGTCAAGGTCGACGGCATCGGCACGACCACGCTCACCGTGCACGGCGTGCCCACCATCGACGTCGACGTGGACTACTCCCCCTCCGAGGACCCGGTCGAGGCGATGAGCCTGGTCGCCGCGGCCGTCGTCACCGAGTCGCAGCTGACGGTGCGCCGGGTTCCGATCGAGTTCCTCGAGATCGAGCTGGCCGTGCTCGAGGAGATGGGCCTCGACCACGACCGCACGCCCGAGTACTTCGCCGACAACGGCCGCACCCGGCTGGTGGACCTCACCGTCCGGCCCTCCAAGCTGGAGGCGCCGATCGACAAGATCCACCCCATGCCGTTCCCCGGCCTGAACATCGACAACGTCCCGTTCTTCGCGGCCATCGCGGCGGTCGCCCAGGGCCAGACCCTCATCCACGACTGGGTCTACGACAACCGCGCCATCTACCTGACCGACCTGAACCGCCTCGGCGGCCGCCTCCAGCTCCTCGACCCCCACCGCGTCCTGGTCGAGGGCCCGACCCGCTGGCGCGCCGCCGAGATGATGTGCCCACCCGCCCTGCGCCCCGCCGTGGTCGTCCTCCTGGCGATGATGGCGGCCGAGGGCACGTCGGTGCTGCGCAACGTGTACGTCATCAACCGGGGTTACGAGGACCTGGCGGAGCGGCTGAACTCGATCGGGGCGCAGATCGAGACGTTCCGGGACATCTGAGGAGCCGAGGCCGCCGCACCCCTGCTGAGCTGCCCTCATGTCGTACGTCACCGGCACCCTCCTGCCCTTGGACGGTCGCTGCACGGCGTTCTGAGCTCGCGCCCCGCGCAGTCAGGGATCGTTGCGGGGGCGCGTCGTGGAGTCGTGCAGCCCTGGGAACCCCGGAAGCTCCGGACGGCCTGTCCGTCCGGAGCTCGCGGGTTTTGCGCCGCGCTGGTCACAGGAGCGGTTCTGGCTCCCGTCAGGCCGCTGCAGCCACCGGTTCGGCGCGCTCGGCGTCGTGCAGGGACCGCACCAGTGAGGAGCGGGCCCGGGCCACGCGGGATCGGACCGTGCCGATCGGGCAGTCGCTGAGTGCGGCCGCTTCGGCGTAGGGCAGACCGAGGAGCTGGGTGAGGACGAACGCCTCGCGGCGTTCGTCGGGCAGCGCGTCCAGCAGTTCGGTGAGGGCCACACCGTCGTCGAACCCCGGCAGGCCGCGCGGCTGCGCACACTCGACGGCGGTCTGCCAGTCGTCGGTGTCGGAGAGACGGGGCCGGGCCGACGCGTGCCGGAAGCTGTCGATCACCGCGCGGCGGGCGATGGACAGCAGCCAGGTGCGTGCGGAGGAACGGCCCTCGAAACGGTGCAGGCTGCCGAGGGCGCGCAGGAAGGTGTCCTGGGCCAGGTCGTCGGCGGCCTGGGGGTCGGCGCTGAGGAAGGTGACGTAGGTACGGACGTCCCTGTGCAGAGCACGGACGAAGTTCTCCACGGCCTCAGGGTCACCGGCGCGGGCGGCGAGCGCCCAGGCCGTTATCGACTCGTCGGCGGACGCCCTCTCGTCACGCGTTCTCGCTTCGCGCTCCTCATTGGTTCTCGCCTCGCGCGGCGACTTCGCGCGGGAAGCGGGCAGGGCAGGACTGATCACCTGGTGTGTCCTTCTCGGGAATCCGGGAGCCGGCTGCGGAGTCGGGACCCCGGAGCCGATATCCGCGTCGGGCCTTTGCAGGGCGCGGCGGATCCGGTGTGCGGTAGGAGGGTTGCGGGCGTACGCGCGCAATGCGGCGTACGTCCGTGGCCCGAACCGTCCGGGCGCGGGGCGCACGGGCGGTGTCGGGGAGCCGGCTGTCTCAGGCGACAGCGGTCCCCGGGGGCGGACCCCGAGATGTGATCGCGTGGGCGAGGAGGAGCCCGCGCGGTGTACGGACCGAGCCGCTGCGGCGAGCGCGGATGCGCGGACGGTGGAGTGGCGCGGGCAGGGTGAGGGGCAGTCGCAGCGGCGCGGCGAGCCATCCGGCCACGGCCCGCAGGATGCGGAAGGCGGCGCGTTCGCCGAACGCGAGCCACAGGCCGCACAGCAGCGCGGCCAGAAGGTGGGCGGCGAGCATGCCCGTGCTGGACATCCCGCCCATGACGTGGCCTGTTCCCGTCATGGAGTGCGTGGCGCCCATCGACTCCATGACGGAGCCCCCGTGGGTCATGGAGTCCATCGTGTGGCCCATGTGAGCCATCGAGGCCATGTGCCCCATGGAGGACGAGCCTTGCCCCACGCCGGTCATATCCATGCCGCCCATGGACGTCGACGGCATGGTGGGCGTGGACGGTGTCGTCAGCTCCTGCGCGTAGGAGAACCACACGTGCAGTGCCGCCTGGGCGGTCACCATGGCGGAGGAGACGAGGAGGAGGCCGCGCTCCCGGCCGGCCAGACACCATGCCGTACCTCCGGTGACCACCGCCGCTGCGGCGAGAGCCCACCAGGGCACCTCGGTGTCCGACATCAGGACGTGCCCCAGGGTGGCGAGCAGCACGCAGACGGCCGCGAACACGGCGGCCCGTATCGTGCGCGAACACCACCCAGCAGTCATGGCGGCTCATCCTCGCATCCCTGGCTCCGCCGTCACGAGGGGGTACGCAAACACCCCGGGCCTCCCACTCAGCACTCTCCCCGTGATCCACATCACAGTAAACAGCGGGAACCGGAGGAAAGTTGGGTCCGACTGCTGTCCGGGAGGTGCGTCTGTGACGACGGATCAGGCGGGACAGGCCGGACAGAGCGGGCCGAAGGCCGGGGCGGCGGAGGCTCCGGCGACGGGCGCCCTCACCGCGCTGCTCACGTCCGCCATGGCCTTCTCGATGCTGCAGCTGTTCCTGCTCGGGGCGCTCGGCCCGCGGCTGGTGGCGGAGCTGGACGTCTCACCGACCGTGCTGGGACTGACGACCACCGTGGGATTCAGTACGGCGGCCCTGCTTTCCCCTCTCGGCGGCCGGGTGGTGGACCGGGTGGGGCCACGGCGGTGCCTGGTGTCGCTGCTGGCGGTGTCGGCACTGGCACTGGCACTGCTCGGGTCGGCTCCGGGTACCGGGGTCCTGCTCACGGCCGTCGCGCTCGGCGGACTGCCGCAGGCGCTGGCCAACCCCGCCACGAACAAGGCGATCCTCGCCGCCGTACCGCCCGCCCGGCGCGGCTCGGTGACCGGGATGAAGCAGTCGGGGGTGCAGCTCGGGGCGTTCGCGGCCGGGCTGCCGCTGGCGGCGCTGGCCGGGCTCACCGGGTGGCGGGGTGCCGTATGGACGGCGGCCGGTGCCGCGGTGGTCGCGGCGGTGTGGGCGGCGCTGGCCCTTCCCGCCGACCCGCCGGCGAAGTCGACTCCGGCGGTCTGGGTGCCACGCGGCATGATCGCCTGGCTGATGGCGTTCTCACTGCTGCTCGGCTGCGGCATCGCCTCGGTGAACACCTACCTGTCCTTGTACGGCACCGAGCGGCTCGGCCTCGGTCCCACCGCGGCGGGCGCGTTGGTGGCCGTGCTGGGTGTGGCCGGCATCGCGGGCCGGGTGGGGTGGTCGAAGGTCGCGGGGCGTCCGGAGCGGGCGGCCTGGCTACCGGGCTCGCTGGCCGTGGGCGCGGTGGCGGCGGCCCTGCTGCTGGCCGGTTCGTCCACCGTCCGACCGCTGGCGTGGGTGGCGGCCGTGGCCGTCGGTGTCTTCGCCGTGGCGGCGAACGCGGTGTCGATGGTCCTGGTGATGCAACGCGCCGCGCCCGGCCGGGCGGGCCAGGACTCGGCGCTGGTCTCGGCGGGCTTCTTCGTCGGCTTCGCGGTCGGACCGCCGTTGTTCGGGATGCTGGCGGAGGCAGGGCGGTACGGAGGCGGGTGGTTGCTCGTGGCGGCCGAGTTCGCGGGGGCGGGGGCCGTGGCGCTGCTGTGGGCCGGGCGGGAGCGCGCGGGCGTACGGTCATGAAGGCACGCCCGGACGAGAGCAGCTCCCCGAGCACCTCCCCCAGCACATCTCCGAGACGATCCCGCAGCACGTCCCCGCAGGCAGCCCCCGGGCCGGTGCTCGTCTGGGCAGAGGCGGCCCTCGCCTCCGTCCTGGCCCGGGCCGCCGGCACCCGCGCCGAGGTCGGCGACCGGTTCCCCCTGTACGCGAACCCGGACACCGGCACCTGGAAGACGACCGCGCGCGGCTCCTGGACGGGCGGCTTCTGGGCGGGACTGCTCTGGCTGCGCGCCCGGTACACCCACGACGCCGCCGACCTGGCGGCCGCACGAGCCTGCACGGCCCGCCTGGCCGACTGGGCCGAGGCGGACACCGCCACCCGTGGACTGATCTTCTGGTACGGCACCGCCCTCGCGGACGACGACCTGGGCCTCCGGGACCGGGCCGCCCGGGCCTGCGTGAACGCCGTCGACCCGGACCTGGGGCTCGTGCCGTGGGGTTCGGCGTTCGGCGGGCCGCGGCTGCTGGCCCGCGTGGACGGTGTGCCCGGCATGGTGCCCCTGCTGGCGACGGTGAACGCCGAGGCGGCTCGCTCCCATCTGCGGCGGCATGTCGACCTGTGCCTCGGCATGCGACCGCCCGGCTGGTCGTGGCGGCACGACCCAGGAGCGGGTTGGACCGCCTTTACCGATCCGCCCTCGGGCTGGAGCCGGGGCCCGGCGTGGCTGCTGCTCGCACTCGCCGAGGCCACGGATCTGCCGGGCGGCAACGAATTCTCCGGCCATGTCGACACGTTGCTGACGCAGCACCAGTGCCTCGTACCGCCCGCCGACGCCGCCCACCCCGACGGGCCTCGCGACACCTCCGCCGCCGCCATCACCGCGCTCGCCCTGCTCGGGCTGGGGTACCAGGACCGTGCCGTCGCCATTCTCGAGGTCCTGGTGGGCAGCCACCTGAGCGCCGATGGCTGCCTCCTGGACGGCTGTTACGACCTGGCGGCCGGAACAGCCGTCCGGCACGAGCTGATCTGGGGAGACTTCTTCCTGGCGTACGCCCTGGCTGTCCTCACCGGTCTCACCGGCCTGCCGGCCTCACCGCGTTGATCGTCCAGGCTGGGTCGCCCGCAGCACCCGTCGGGCCACCGACGTGATGTGCAGCTCGTCGGGGCCGTCGAGGATGCGGGCCGCGCGGCCGGTGTGGAAGAGGGCGGGCAGCGCGGTGTCCGGGCCGAGGCCCGCCGCGCCGTGGACCTGGATCGCCGCGTCGGCCACCAGTTGCAGGGTTCGCGCTGCGGCGACCTTGGCCAGGCCCACCTCCACGTGCGCATCGCCTCCCGCGTCGAGCCGGGACACGGCCTCGTGGACCAGGGGCCGGGTCGTCCGGAGGGCGAGCAAGGACTCGAAGAGATGGCGCTGAACCAGTTGCAGGTCGCCGAGCGGACCGCGGGAGCGGGTACGGGTGACGGCTCGGTCGCGCATCAGCTCGAAGGCACGCGTCGCCTGGCCGAGCCAGCGCAGACAGCGCAGGGTGCGGCCGAGCTGGAGTCGTTCGGCTGCTACGGCGAGGGCCTGGCCGCGTTCGCCGATCAGGTGGTCGGCGTCCACCGGGACACCGTCGAGCTCGATCTCCGCCTGGCCCGCCGCACCGAGCACGGGCAGCTCACGCAGCACGCGGAAGCCGGGGGATACAGCGGGGATCAGCAGCAGGGACAGGCCCTCCCGGTCAGGGGCCCGGCCGTCCGTCCGGGCGAGAACCGTGACGAGGTCGGCGTCGGCCGCCCCGCTGATGAACCATTTGCGCCCGGTCACCAGCCAGCCTCCGCCCTCACCCTCGTCCGCACGGGTGGTGGTGAGGAATGGATCGGTACCGGGGACATCCGGCTCGGTCATCGCGTAGCAAGCCCGCAGGTCCCCCGCGACCAGCGGGGCGAGACAGCGCTCGCGGACCCGCCGGCTGCCGTGCCGCGACAGCATGAGCGCGTCCAGCAGCGAGGCCGATCCGAGTGCCGCCGGACCGTGGTCACTGGCACCCTCGGCCTCCGCGACATGGGCGTACGACCGCAACGGCAGCCCCTGGCCGCCGAGTTCGGCGGGCAGGGGAAGCGCCCACAGGCCCTCGGACTTCGCCTCCTCGCGCAGTCGGCGCAAGGCCGCCGCCGCGTCCGGGCCGCCGGCGTCCAGGACCGGCTCACAGGGCACCACCCGCGCGCGGACGAAGTCCGCCACCCGGTCCCTCAGTTCCTGTGCCTCCGGCGGACATTGCGGATCTCCGAGCGTCACGTCCAGCACGTCTTCCCCTGTCTCCTCGGGAACTCCGGCGCCTGCCGGTCCGACTGTCTCTTCGTGGAACTGGTCGGGGGCGATCGCTCCCGGGTTCCCGCGCGTCAGGAGAGGAGAGGCATGGCACCACCAGCCACACCGGCCATCGCGCACCAGTCGGCCCGGCCGCTCGATGGGCTGCGCCTGGAAGCCTCGGGTCCGCCGGGGCCGGCGGACGGACTCGTCGCAGAGCATCTGCGGCTGCTCGGCGCGGAGGGAGCCGGGCCGCATGGTGGCCGTATCCGGCTCCTCGGCCGGGAGTTCAGCGAGTTCACCGCCCACACGACGTGGGGCGAGGGAGTCGTCGACGAGGCGACCGTGCAGGCGGTCACCGGCGTCATGGCCGTACACGGCCGCCGCGACGGCGCCCCGCGCGGCCTGGCCGTCGACTACACCGCCACCGCCACCGGCGTCCTGACGGTGCAGGCCCTGCTGGCCGGGCTCCTCACCCAGGCTCGCGGCGGACAAGCGACGAGTGCCAAGGTCAGCGCCGAACGGGCCGGACTGCTCGCCGTCTCGCAGTACCTCGCCGCGGCGGGCGCGGAGGAGAGCGAGGCTGCCGAACTCGCCCCGGGCGGCCCGCCGTTCACCTCCGCCGACGGGGTCGTCTTCGAACTGGAGACGCTCGACCCGGGCGCGTGGGCCGCGTTCTGGCGTGCGCTGGACGCGCCGGGGGACTCGGTGCGACACGGCTGGCGGCCCTTCCAGTTCCGGTACGCCACGGCCTGCGCAGCCTTTCCGCAGCCGCTGCACGACGCGGCTCGGGCCGCCGGCTGGGAGCTGATCCGCGAGGCGGCCCGCGCATCCGGTGCCGAGGCGTGCCCGCTGCGTTCGCTCGCCGAGCGGGCCGCCGAGTACGACGGGGCCCCGCCGTGGCGACTGACCCCGCACGAGGCGTCGTACGCCGGCACGGCGCCACAAGCCGACGCCCCTCTGGCCGGTCTGACGGTGCTGGAGGCCGGCCGTCGCATCCAGGCGCCGCTCACCGCGCATCTGCTGGGCCTGCTCGGCGCGGAGGTGGTGCGGATCGAGCCGCCCGGCGGGGATCCGCTGCGGGGCATGCCGCCCGCCTGCTCGGGGATCTCGGCACGCTGGCTCGCGCTCAACCGGGGCAAGAAGGCCGTCGAGGTGGACATCAAGTCCCCTGCGGACCGCACGCGGCTGCGCGCGATGGCGGCCGAGGCCGACGTCTTCCTGCACAACTGGGCGCCGGGCAAGGCCGCCGTACTCGGCCTGGACCACGAGCACTTGTCCGCCGCCAACCCCGCGCTCGTCTACGCCTACACCAGCGGCTGGGCGGACCGGCTGCCGGGCGCGCCGATGGGCACCGACTTCATGGTGCAGGCCCGTACCGGGGTCGGTGAGGCGGCGCGTCCCGCCGACGAGCCGCCCGCGCCGTCCCTGATGACCCTGCTCGACGTGCTGGGCGGGCTCATCGGTGCCGAGGCCGTCCTCGCGGGGCTGCTGCTGCGGCAGCGCACGGGAGCCGGTGTGCGGGTGGACTCGTCCCTGCTCGGCGCCGCCGACATGCTGACCACACCGGCCCGCTCCCGCGCCGCGCAGGGCCTCGATCCACGTCGGCCGGCCGGTTTCCGTCGGCCTGTGCCCACGGCCGACGGCTGGATCGCCCTTCCGGACCACTCCGCGATCGCGTACGACGTCCGCGACCTGTCCACGACGCAGGCGCTGGAGCGCCTGAGCGGGCGCGGGCTGTCCGCCGTCCCGGTCGTCACCGACCTCGCCGAGCTCCTCACCTCCGGCTCGATCAGCCGCGACGTACACGGTGCCCCCGCCGTTCCCGACCCCTGGAGGTTCGCATGACCGTCGCCCTGCACGACCTGCTGCCCGCCACCCTGCGTCGCTCCTGGGCCGTGGACGGAACCTGCCCCGACCTGGGCCTCTACAGCCTCTACCGCGCCCACCAGATCGCCGACCCGCACCGCACGGCCGTCCTCGACGCGAAGGGCAAACTCTGTTACACCGCCCTGGACCGCAAGGCCCGATGTCTGGCCGCCGGGCTCTCCGGTCTCGGCATACGCAGCGGCGACGTCGTCGCGGTCCAACTGCCCAACAGTCGCAACGCGGTCATCGTCGACCTGGCCCTGGCCGCCCTGGGCACGGTCGCACTGCCCTTCCCGGTCGGGCGCGGGGGACGGGAGGCGGCCTCACTGCTGCGCAGATCGGAAGCGGTCGCGGTGATCGCGGCGGCCGAACACCGCGGCAACCACCACGCGGCCGACCTGCTGACGCTGGCTGGTGAGCTGCCCGCGCTGCGCACGGTGATCGCCGCGGGGACCGCACCCGAAGGGGCCGTCGCCCTCTCGGAGTTGCTGCGCACCGACCCGAAGACGTTCGTTCCGGCCCGCCCCGATCCCGACTCCGCCGCCCGCATCCTGGTGTCCTCCGGCTCGGAGGCCGAGCCGAAGATGGTGGCTTACTCGCACAACGCCCTGGCCGGCGGTCGCGGCAACTTCCTCGGCTCCCTCATGCCGGACGGGCGCCCGCCGCGCTGTCTGTTCCTCGTGCCGCTGGCCTCCGCCTTCGGCAGCAACGGCACCGCCGTCACACTCGCCCGGCACGGCGGAACCCTGGTGCTGCTCGACCACTTCACACCCGAGGCCGCGCTGGAGGCACTCGCCGAGCACGAGCCGACGCATGTCCTGGGCGTGCCGACCATGATCCGGATGCTGCTGGACCGCATGGCGGGGAGCGGCCACCGGAAGCTGGCCCCGCTCACGGCCGTGGTCGTCGGAGGCTCACCGCTGGACGAGGCCACGGCAGCGGAAGCACGCCGGGCTTTCGGCTGCCCGGTCGTGAACCTCTACGGCTCCGCGGACGGCGTCAACTGCCACACCGGCCTGACTGACGACTCCCCCGACGCCGACGGGCGGCCGGGCATCGCCGCGGGGCGCCCCGACCCACGGGTCGCCGACATACGGATCGCCGTGCCCGGCACCCCTGAACTCGCGGAGGTGTCCCGTGGCACCGTTGGCGAGATCGTCGCCCGCGGGCCGATGACCCCGCTGTGCTACGTCGCCGCTCCCGACCTCGACTCCCGCTACCGCACGACGGACGGCTGGGTGCGCACCGGTGACCTGGGGCTCATCGACGACGACGGGACGCTCCGGGTCGTCGGGCGGTTGAAGGACGTGGTGATCCGGGGCGGGGCCAACATCAGCCCCGCGGAGGTGGAGATCGAACTCGCCGCACATCCTGCCGTGCGCGACGTGGTGTGCGTCGGGGTGGCCGACCCGCTGATGGGTGAGAGGCTCGCGGCCTGCGTCGTGCCTCGGGACGGCGCCGCGCTCACGTTGGACGAGCTGTGCGCCCACCTCGGAACCCGCGGCCTGGAGCGGCGCAAGCACCCCGAACGGCTGCTGGTGCTGGCCGAGTTGCCCCTGACTCCGGCGGGTAAGCCGGACCGGGCGGCGCTGCGGGAACGGTGCACCACCGAGGCGGTGGAGCATTGGCCTCTGGCGTCGGCAGGCTGACCCACGGGTGAGCGTCAGGGCCGCCCGGCAACACCCGGGCGGCCCTTACGCCTACGGCTGCTGGCTCCTACGGCTGCTCGCTCCTGCGGCCCCTGCGGCTTCTGCGGCTTCTGCGGCTCAGGAGCCGGCCATCGCCTTCTCCACCGCCGTCGCCGCGTTCTTGTACACGGCCAGCAGATCCAGGTCCCTGGCCGGGTAGTTGACGATCTCCACCTGGCGGGCGCCGGAGTCGGGCAGCACCTTGCCGGTCGTCATGTGCACGTTGTCGAGGACCAGTTGGGGCTTCTTCCCCGACAGGTCGGACAGCTGCTTGGCCGTCACCGCTTCAGGGCCGTACGTACCGACCACGTTCGCCCCGGCCAGTTTCGCCGACCACGTCGAGAAGACCTGGGCGACGACGGTGGGCGCCTTGCCGTCCGGCCACGCGGCCTTCAGGTCCTTCTGCAGCGTTCCGTACTCGGTGTCGAAGGACTTGATCCACTTGGCGGCGGCGTCCTCCGTGCCGAACATCTTGCCCAGGCGCGTCACCTGCGCCTTGGCCTTGTCGGCGTCGTTGTCGAGGTTGACCTCGACCAGCTTGGCGTCCGACCCGGCCGCCTCCTTGAACTTCGCCGCGTACGGCTCGAAGGGCGCGTACAGCACGAAGTCGGCGCCCGCCACGGCCGCCAGGTCCGACGGCTTCGGGTCGTAGTCGGGCGCGTGCTGCACCGACTCCGGCACGACGACCTTGACGTCCTTCGCGCCGGCGGCCTTGGCGAAGGCGCCTTCCCAGCTGGTGGTGGCCACGACGACAGGGGCGTCCTTGTTCTTCCCCGCGGACTCCCCGTCGGAGGACGCGGAGGACGCCGACGTGCTGTCGCTGCCGCAACCGGTGAGCGTGAATGCCGTGCTGAGGGTCAGTGCGAGGACGGAAGTGATGCGGACGCGGCTGCGCGCCATGAGGTGATTCTCCGTTCGGGGACGAGATGCACGGCGAGGACGACCACGCCGGCGGTCAGGACGAGGACAGGCCCGGGCGGCCAGTCGAAGCGGAGTGCGACGAGGAACCCGGTCAGGTTCACGACGACACCGATGCCGACCGCCCAGAGGGTGATGGACAACAGGGAACGGCCCAGCCGCCGTGCGGCGAGCGCGGGCAGCAGAGTGAGCGCGTCGACGAGCAGAGCGCCGGTGAGCTTGATGGCTCCGGCGACCGACACCGCGACGAGGACCAGCAGCAGGAGGGTGAGCCGCTCGACCCGCACGCCCGAGGTCAGGGCGAGTTCACGGTCGTAGAGGAGAAGGGCGATGTCCCTGCGGCGCCACCAGAACAGGCCCGGTACGACGACGGCCAGGGTGGTCAGCAGCCACAGGTCGGCGCTGCCGACCGAGAGGATGGACCCCCACAGCAGCGCGAAGGCGCCCGCCGCGTTGACGCCCGAGACGGCCAGCACAAGCAGCGCGGCCGCGATCGCCAGGCTCATCAACAGGCCCATGGCGCCGGACAGGCCGTCCGGGGTGCGGGCCAGGGGTGCGACTCCGGCCCCGGCGAGCGCGCACGCCACCAGAGCGCACAGCATCGGGTCGAGTCCGGTCAGCAGGCCGACCGCGATGCCCAGCAGCGCCACGTGCATCATCGCGAACCGCACCGGCATGATGTCGAGGCCGACGATGACGACGCCGATCACGGGCAGCCCGACGGCCGCCACCAGCAGAGCGAGGCCTGCGCGTTGGACGGGCACGAGCTGCAGCAGCTGGCCGACGTCGGCCGCGGCCAGGATGCTCACCGGGCCTCCCGCAGCCGGCCCGCGGCCATCTCCAGGACCCGGTCGCAGCGCTCTGCCAGGGCCCGGTCGTGTGTGACGACCACGACGGTGACCGGCAGGGAGAGCAGGACATCGGCCGCCTCTTCCTGTCCGGAGAAGTCGAGTGCGGCGGTGGGTTCGTCGGCCAGCAGCACCCCCGCCCCCGCGGCGACGCCGCCGACCGCGCGCGCCAGGTACATGCGCTGGAGCTGGCCGCCTGACAGGGTGTGCAGCGGCCGGTCGGCGAGATGCCCGACGCCGAGTTTGTCCGACGCCTCGGCCGCCGCTGCGCGGGCGCCACTGCTGGCCAGCAACTCCCGGCCCAGCAGCGGGAAACGGCCGGTTGCCGGCTTCTGCGGGATCCACGCGCAGGAACGTCGCCGCCACGCCCACTCGGCCGCGCTCCTGGTGTCCCGACCCCCACCAGGATCCGCCCGGCGAAATGCCGGTGCAAGCCCAGAACGGCCCGCAGCAGCGTCGTCTTGCCCGAACCGTTGGTGCCGGTCAGTGCCACCCGCTGCCCGGGCGCGATGTCGAGGTCGACGTCGCGCACGGCTTCCACCCGGCCGTGCCGGCACACGACATCGGACATCCGGACGTCCAGCGCTTCCATGCCACCTCCCTGCCTCCCCACAGCAGTCGGAGGGGAGAGGTGGTTGGTTCCCACGCGATCGCAGAACCTCGGTCCAGGATCAGGAAAGAAGGCCGCAGACGCCCCTCAGGCGATGGTGATGCCGTCCAGCTTCCCTGCCTTCGCCTCCCCCACGAGGGAGGCGAACTGGTCGGCACTCATCTGGACCCGCTGTCCGAAGTCGTCGGTGAGCAGGACGCGGCGCTCCTTAGGCGCACCGGGATCGACGAAAAGCTGAGCGCAACCGCAGTTGCAGTTGCCGCAGAAGGTCGCCAGTGGCTCCAGCCCGTTGATTTCTTCCATCGTCCGCCACCTTTCGGGAAGTTGACGGTCGTCACGCGCGTCGCGTGAGGGCCGCCCGGTGCGTCGTACTGCCGCGGTCTTACCCCCGGGCGTGCGACGCGACCCGCCCGCGTGCACGGCGCCGGGGGCACGGCAACGCACCTGTTCGCTCCCGGTGCTTCCGAACCTGCCGGACTGTCGGGAACCAGCTCCACCGCTTCCACGACTACCTGAGGGGCTGAAGCCACTGAAGCCCTCATGAGGCACCAGCGAAAAGATGCGTCACACCCCACCCATCCGCAACAGGAAGTGACCGCCATGGCCGAGAAGCACTACTCCGTCACGGGAATGAGCTGCGAGCACTGCGCCGCGAGTATCACCGAAGAGGTGTCCGACGTCACCGGCGTCGCCGAGGTCGCCGTCGACCTCGGCGGAAGCACCGTCACTGTGCGCGGCACCGACCTGGACGACGCAGCGATCCGCACCGCGATCGTCGACGCCGGGTACGGCATCGCCGAGCCGCAGGCCGCCTGAACGGGCTCACGAGGCCGGTCGGACCACCACGGCGATGGCCTTGAGGGGCCCACTGCGCTCGAAGTGCAGCGTGAACGGCACCCAGTCGCCCACCTGCCACCGCCCGCCGGCCCGCAGCGTCACATCCACGCCGTGCGGCGACATGGACAGTCTGCTTCCTGCCGGGACAGTGACGGACTCGACGCTTTCCTTGGCGGCCGCCCCCACGCCGACAGCACGATGACCGCTGAGGGAGACATCGCCGTCCGCACCCGTGGACGTCACCCTGACCAACCGGTCGTCCGCGCCACCGGAGTTGGCCAGGTCGAAGAACGCGGCGGTGTCCCTGCTGTCGCCGTACGGCAGGAAGATCCGCCCTCCTGAGACCTTGACGCTGGCCGGCGTGCCCGCGTTGCCGGTGCCGACCCAGGTGGTGAGACCACCGAGGGCGACACTGCACGCCGCGACGGGGGCCAGGGCGGCGAGCAGGGTGTCGGTGAGCCGTCGGCGCGTGGGACGCCAGAGGTGTCGCTCGCTCATCGGGCACGCCCCCGGGCCGCCGGCGAGGGCTGCCAGGCCCGCAGGCGCAGGCTGTTGCCGACCACCAGTACGGAACTCAGCGACATCGCCGCCGCCGCGAGCATCGGATTGAGCAGGCCCACCATGGCGAGCGGCACGGTGACCACGTTGTAGCCGAAGGCCCACGCGAGGTTGACGCGGATCGTGCCGAGCGTGCGCCGGGCGAGCCGGACCGCGTCCGCCAGCACCTCGATGTCGCCACGCATCAGCGTGACGTCGGCGGCCCCGATGGCCACGTCGGTGCCGCTCCCCATGGCGATCCCAAGGTCGGCGCCCGCCAGCGCGGCGGCGTCGTTGACCCCGTCCCCGACGACCGCGACCCGATGCCCCTGCTCCCGCAGGCTCGCTACGAGATCGGCCTTGCCCTCGGGAGTGCAGCGGGCGTGCACCTCCTCGATCCCCAGGGCCCCCGCGACGGCCCGCGCCGGCGCCTCATGGTCCCCCGTGGCGAGCACCGGACACACACCGAGACGCCGCAGCCGGTCCACAGCCCGGTAGCTCCCGGGCCGGACGACGTCCCCCACCTCGATCAGGGCCTCGGCCACCCCATCCACGCGCACCAGCACCGGCGTGTGTGCGGCGGCCTCGGCCGCGGACAGCGCTTCAGTGAGGGCTGCGGGCAGTTCGCCGTCCGGTACGAGGACTTCGACGAGCTGCCCCTCAACCCGGCCACGCACGCCCCGTCCCGCCAAGGCGGTGAAGTCGGCTACCCCGGGCAGTGCCCGCCCAGGCAGTGCGCGCCGTGCGTACGCGGTGATGGCCCTGCCGAGGGGATGCTCCGAACCCTGCTCCACGGCCCCGGCGAGCCGCAGCACGGCCTCCTTCCCGAGACCGCCCGGTACGGGCGTGACCCGGGAGACGCTCATGTGCCCTGAAGTGAGAGTCCCCGTCTTGTCCAGCACGACGGTGTCGATGTGCTGGAGTCCCTCCAGGGCCTGCGGGCCGCTGACCAGGACGCCCAGCCGGGCGCCGCGACCGGTCGCGGCCATCAGAGCTGTCGGCGTCGCCAGCCCCAGCGCACACGGACACGCCACGACCAGAACCGCCACGCTCGCGGTGACGGCGGCCTGCGGATCGGCGCCGGCACCGAGCCAGAACCCCAGGCTGGTGACGGCCAGAGCCAGCACGACCGGGACGAAGACGCCGGCGACCGCGTCGGCCAGCCGCTGGGCCTTCGCCTTGCCGGCCTGCGCCTCGGTCACCAGCCGGGTGATCCTGGCGAGCTGCGTGCCCGCACCGACGACCGTCGCGCGTACCAGCAGCAGGCCGCCCGCGTTGACGGCCCCGCCGACCACCGCCGCACCCGGCTGAACCTCGACAGGCTCGCTCTCCCCGGTGACCAGGGACAGATCCACGGCCGAACTGCCCTCCACCACCTGTCCGTCCGTGGCGACCCGTTCCCCGGGCCGCACGAAGAAGACCTGCCCGGCCCGCAGTTCCTCGACGGCTACAAGCCGTTCGACCCCGTTTTCGCGTACCGCCACTTCCTTGGCGGCGAGTTCGGCCAGTGATCGCAGCGCCGCGCCGGTTCCTCGCCGCGCCCGTGCCTCCAGGAACCGGCCCGCCAGCACGAACAGCGTGACCCCGACGGCCGCTTCGAGATAGATGTGCGCCACGCCGCCCGAGGCGGAGGGCACCAGGCTGAACGGCATCCGCATCCCCGGCTCTCCAGCGCCCCCGAGGAAGAGGGCATACGCCGACCAGGAGAAGGACGCCACCACGCCCAGCGACACGAGGGTGTCCATGGTCGCCGCCGAATGCCGCAGCCCGCGCACCGCCCGCAGGTGGAACGGCCACGCGCCCCACACGGCGACCGGCGCGGCCAGCACGAAACACAGCCACTGCCAGTTGCGGAACTGCCACGCGGGCACCATCGACAGCACGAGCACCGGCACCGCCAGCAACGCCGTGATGACCAGTCGCTCGCGCTCCGCCCGGGTGCCGTCGGCCTCGTCGCCGTCCGCACGCTCCTGCTTGTGATCCTTGGGCGGCTCAGGGAGCGCTGCCGTGTAGCCCGCCGTCTCGACCGTCGCGACGAGTTCCTCGGGACTGACGTGCTGCGGATGCGTCACCCGGGCCCGCCCGGTGGCGAGATTGACGGTCGCGGTGACCCCGTCCAGCTTGGCCAGCTTCTTCTCCACCCGCCTCACACAGGCCGCGCAGGTCATCCCGCCGACGGTCAGGTCCGTCGTCACCAGGACGGTCGCCGGTTCCGCACTCATCAGTGCCCGCCCCCGTGCATGCCGCCCATGTTCCCCATGTCGTCCGTACCCCCGCCCGAATTGCTTCCGCTCGGGCTCCGGTCCGTCCCGTGCATGCCGGGAGCCACCGGGCCGGCGGCGGCACCTACGGCGTACGACGCCACGAACATCAGCACCAGCATCAGGAGGAAGCCGCAGAGCGCAGGCGGCGGCACCAGTTTCCGCATGACTCAGGAGTCGGCCCTGTGAGGGGCCGAGTTCCGGAGCGCGCAAGTGACCCGCATCACACCTCAGGCGAGGGGCCGCCACCGGATACGGCACGAAGGTGCTGCTGTGTTCGTCGACGGCGAGGGGGCGGCCCAGCGGAGGCGCCGCGCGCTGCGGGCAGTCCAGGCGTTCGCAGACCCGGCAACCCATACCGATGGGGGTGGCGGCGGAGGCGTTGGCGAGGTCGAGGCCGTCGGAGTAGACGAGGCGGTGGGCGTGACGGGCTTCGCAGCCGAGGCCGATGGCGTAGGTCTTGCCGGTCTCGCCCCAGCCGCCGCGGTGTCGGGTGACGGCGCGGGCGGTCCACAGGTAGCGCTGTCCGTCCGGCATTTCGGCGACCTGGACATGGATGCGGCCGGGCGCCGCGAACGCCTCGTAGATGTTCCACAGGGGGCAGGTGCCGCCTGCACGGGAGAAGTGAAAGCCGGTCGCGGACTGGCGTTTGGACATGTTGCCGGCGCGGTCGACCCGGACGAAGGAGAAGGGGACCCCGCGCAGGCGTGGGCGCTGCAGCGTGCTCAGGCGATGGCAGACGGTCTCGTAGCCGAGGCCGTAGCGGTCGGTGAGCCGCTCGATGTCGTAGCGGACCTCTTCGGCCGCCGCGTGGAACGACCGGTAGGGCAGGATCAGCGCGGCGGCGAAGTAGTTCGCGATGCCGATGCGGGCCAGGGTGTGGGCGGGCGAGCCGAGCGTGAAGTCCTCGGCGGCCTGCCGGTCCAGTTCGTCCGCGTATTCCAGCAGGGCCAGTTGGGTCGCCAGACGGAAGGCGCGCTGTCCGGGGCGCAGCCGAGCGGACAGGTGGAGGGTGCGGGTCGGTTCGTCGTAGTGGTGCAAGTGGTCGCCGGTCCCGGTCGCCAGGCGGACGCCATGGGTGTCGTTCAGTCTCGTCGTGAGCGCGCTGACGACCTCGCCCGGCCGGATGCCGGCCTCCTCGGCCAGATGCTCGGCGGCGAGGTCGGTGTCGTGGAGGTAGTTCTGGCGGCGGTAGAAGAAGTCCCGGATCTCCTCGTGGGGCGAGAGCGCCGCGCCCCGGCCGCCCTCCCGGCCGTCGGCCACCCCCGCGAGCCGCTCGGACAGGAGCTGGTTGCGGCGGCCCAGGTCGAGGAGGACCTGGGCGACCGCGGGCATCCGTGAGGCCAGTTCGGCGAGATCCGACGGCGACACCCGCGACTCGGCGATCTCCCCGGTCAGCGCCTCGCGCAGGTCGGCCACCAGGCGGGTCGTGTCCCGCTCCGAGAAGAACGTGGCATCGACACCGAAGGCCTCGGTCAGGCGGAGCAGCACGGGCACGGTGAGCGGGCGGGAGTCGTGCTCCATCTGGTTCAGATAGCTCGGGGAGATGCCCAGGACGCGTGCGAGTTCGGCCTGGCTCATCCGGCGCTCCTCACGAAGCCGGCGCAGCCGCGCACCCGCGTAGGTCTTGCTCACCCCTGCACTCCTCCGTGTCCGGGACGGGACTCCGGGCAGCGTATGCGACCGAGAGCCGGTTGCGCCCTTCGCAAGATTGGCAAAAGGCGGCCCGAAGATTCGCAGAACTTGGCAGGCATCCAAGGTTGATGGCACTCAGTGCCAGTGTCAGAGTCATAGTGCGGCCCGCCGGAACCGACAGAAAGCGCCCACAACCGGGGCACGATTCACTGCCCTGACGTCGGAGATCCCGGCTCGTGGCGGCTTCCCCAGTCGGCAGCATTGCTCACCTTCGCCCCCCGGGGCTGCGGCGGGCCGCATCCCAGCAAGACACGCAGTGCCACCCCGACCCTCGCCGGTCCGGGATTGGCAGACGCAACAGACCGAGGAGACGGTGACAGTCATGGCAGAGGCGAGGACACAGGCAGCCGAGGAACTCGCGAGGCGCTGGGCCACCGATCCCCGGTGGCGGGGCATCGAGCGCACCTACACCGCCGAGGACGTGGTGCGCCTGTCCGGCAGTGTCCGGGAGGAGCAGACCCTGGCCCGGCGCGGCGCCGAGCGGCTGTGGCGCCAGCTGCACGAGCGGGACTACGTCCACGCCCTCGGTGCCCTCACCGGCGGCCAGGCCGTGCAGCAGGTCAAGGCCGGGCTCCAGGCGATCTACCTCTCCGGCTGGCAGGTCGCGGCCGACGCCAACCAGGCCGGCCACACCTACCCCGACCAGAGCCTGTACCCGGCCAACTCCGTTCCCCAGGTGGTGCGCCGGATCAACAACGCGCTGCTGCGCGCCGACCAGATCGCCACCGCCGAGGACGCCGGCGACACGACCGACTGGCTCGCCCCGATCGTCGCCGACGCGGAGGCCGGGTTCGGCGGCCCGCTCAACGCCTTCGAGCTGACCAAAGCGATGATCACGGCCGGCGCGGCCGGCATCCACTACGAGGACCAGCTCGCCTCCGAGAAGAAGTGCGGTCACCTCGGCGGCAAGGTCCTCGTCCCGACCTCCCAGCACATCCGCACCCTGAACGCGGCCCGGCTCGCCGCCGACCTCGCCGACACGCCCACGGTGATCATCGCTCGCACCGACGCGCTCGCCGCGAACCTGCTCACCAGCGACGTCGACGAGCGCGACGCCGAGTTCGTGACGGGCGAGCGCACGGCGGAGGGCTTCTACCGGGTGCGAGGCGGCATGGCGCCGGTCATCGCCCGCGGCCTGGCCTACGCCCCCTACGCCGACCTCATCTGGGTCGAGACCGGCACCCCGGACCTGGCCCAGGCCCGCGAGTTCGCCGAGGCGATCCACTCCCGGTACCCGGACCAGATGCTGGCGTACAACTGCTCGCCGTCCTTCAACTGGAAGGCCGCCCTGGACGACGACCAGATCGCCAAGTTCCAGCGCGAACTGGGCGCGATGGGCTACAAGTTCCAGTTCATCACCCTGGCCGGCTTCCACTCCCTCAACCACGGCATGTTCGACCTCGCCCGCGGCTACGCCGAGCACGGCATGACCGCCTACGTCGACCTCCAGGAGAAGGAGTTCGCCGCGCAGGCGCACGGCTTCACCGCCGTCAAGCACCAGCGCGAGGTCGGCACCGGCTACTTCGACCTGGTCTCCACGGCGATCAACCCCGCCTCTTCCACCACCGCGCTGTCCGGCTCGACGGAGGAGGAGCAGTTCCACTAGGCGCTCCGCCGGATGTGCCGTGACGGGGCGGTTCTTCGTCCGTGGCGCCGTCGTGGCTGGTCGCCCGGTTCCCCGCGCCCCATTGGGACGCGGCCCCACCGCAGTCGACTCCACCCGGTCCGCCTGGGCCGCCCGTGCCCGGGCGAACCGTCCCCGTCCGCCCTCCCGCTCCCACCCTCGCTCCGTCCCTCAGGAGAGCCCGATGCCCACCACCGCAGTGACCCACCATGCCCGCGTCCTCGCCCCCGCCGGCCACCGGCACGACGAGGTCCTCACGCCCGCCGCCCTCGAGTTCGTCGGCCATCTGGCCGCAGTCTTCTCGAAGCGACGTCTGGACCTTCTGAAGGAGCGCCGCAGACAGGTTCTGCGGCTGGCATCCGGCTCCCCGCTCGACTTCCCCATGGTCACCTCCGCCGTCCGCGCCGACCCGGCCTGGCGCGTCGCCCCGCCGGCCCCCGGCCTGGCCGACCGCCGTGTGGAGATCACGGGCCCGCCGGACCGTCGCACGACCGTCAACGCGCTCAACTCCGGCGCCCAGGTCTGGCTGGCCGATTTCGAGGACGCCACCTCTCCCACATGGGACAACATCGTCGGCGGGCAGCTCAACCTGCTCGACGCCATCGAGCGGCGCATCGACTTCACGACGCCGGAGGGCAAGGAGTACCGGCTCGGCGATCAGCTCGCCACCATCGTGGTCCGCCCGCGCGGCTGGCACCTGGATGAGGAGCACCTGGAGTTCGACGGCCGGCCCGTGCCCGCCGCGCTCGTCGACTTCGGCTTGTACTTCTTCCACTGCGCACAGCGCCAGATCGAAGCCGGGTACGGCCCGTATTTCTACCTGCCGAAGCTGGAGAACCGCTACGAGGCCCGCCTCTGGAACGACGTCTTCGTCATGGCCCAGGACTTCCTCGGCGTCCCCCGCGGCACGATCCGGGCCACCGTCCTCATCGAGACGATCACCGCGGCCTTCGAAATGGAGGAGATCCTCCACGAACTGCGTGAGCACAGCGCCGGGTTGAACGCCGGTCGTTGGGACTACCTCTTCAGCCTGATCAAGACCTTCGGCCACCGCACGGACTTCCTGCTGCCCGACCGGGCCAAGGTCACCATGACCGCCCCTTCATGCGGGCCTACACCGAACTCCTCGTCCGCACCTGCCACAAGCGCGGCGCCCACGCCATCGGGGGCATGGCCGCCCAGGTGCCGAGCAAGGACCCGGCCGCCAACGAGGCCGTGCTCGCCACCGTCCGGCTGGACAAGGAGCGGGAGGCTGAGGACGGCTTCGACGGCTCCTGGGTCGCCCACCCCGGGCTGGTCCCGGTCTGCCGCGAGGCGTTCGACGCCGCCCTCGGCGACCGGCCGCACCAGCTCGACCGCTCGCGGGACGACGTGGAGGTGACGGCGGCCGAGCTGCTCTCGGTGCGCCGTATCAGCGGTCCTCCGACCCAGGAGGGCCTGCGCACCAACATCGCCGTCGCGCTGCGCTACTTCGCCGCCTGGCTGCGCGGGCGGGGCGCGGTCGCCCTGGAAGGCCTGATGGAGGACGCGGCCACCGCGGAGATCGCCCGGGTACAGATCTGGCAGTGGCTCCGGCACCGGGTCATCGACCGGGAATCGGTCCAGCGCCTCCTCGACGACGAGATCGCCGCACTCGGCGCCGAGTACCCCTGGGCTCCCGTCGACGAGATCCGCGCCCTCTTCGAACGGACCGCGCTGACCGGCGAGTTGCCGCTGTTCTTCACCCCGGGGGCGTACACGCGCCACCTCGTTCAGCGGACGGAGACCAGGGCATGAGCGACAGCATCGTACGCGTGGGGGTGGTCGGTGGCGGCCAGATGGGCGCGGGCATCGCGGAGGTGTGCGCGCGGGCCGGCCTCGACACCGTGGTGTGCGAGGCCGACACGGTCGCCGCCCGCGCCGCCCGGGACCGGGTCGCGGCATCACTCGACGGGGCGGTACGACGGGGCAAGCTGACGCCGGGAGCCGCCGGTGACGCCCTCGCCCGGCTCGTCTTCACCGGCAGCCTGGAAGCTCTGGCCGACCGGCAGCTCGTCGTCGAGGCCGTCGTCGAGAACCCCGACGCCAAGACCGAGGTCTTCGCCGCGCTCGACAAGATCGTCGAGGACCCCGCCGCCGTCCTGGCGACCAACACCTCCTCCCTCCCCGTCATGCGCCTCGGTATGGCGACCAGCAGGGCCGACCGGGTCGTGGGCCTGCACTTCTTCAACCCCGTGCCCGTGCTGCCGCTGGTGGAGGTCGTGACCTCCCTGCACACGTCCGGCACGACGACCGCAGCCGTCGAGGGCTTCGCGACCCGCACACTCGGCAAGACCGTCATCCGCTCCCAGGACCGGGCAGGCTTCGTCGTCAACGCCCTGCTCATCCCCTACCTGTTGTCCGCGATCCGGATGGCCGAGTCGGGCTTCGCCGGCGCCGCCGACATCGACACGGGTATGGAGCTCGGCTGTGCCCACCCCATGGGCCCGTTGAGGCTCGCCGACCTGATCGGACTCGACACCGTCGCCTCGATCGCGGAGTCCCTGTACGTCGAGTTCCGCGAACCGCTGTACGCGCCGCCGCCGCTGCTCCGGCGCATGGTGGAGGCTGGACTTCTCGGCCGGAAGACCGGCCGCGGGTTCCACACCTACGACCAGGACTGAGGGCCTGGTACGACGCGGGCCGAGGGTCCCGCAGCGCCACCGGGGTGAGGGTCCCGGGCGGCGTCACAGGGGAAAGGGCGGGGAGCGCGACTGCCGCTTCCCGCCCTGTGGCGTTTCCGGGCCTTGGTGTCCCGGACCACCTTCCGGATGCTGGACGCACCACTGACCTCAGACGTATCCACCCCGTAGGCTGTCCGGTGCAGCTGGTTCGCCCCGTCCGCCAGGCGGGAGCGTCGTAAGAGGGAACCCGGTGGGAATCCGGGACTGCCCCGCAGCGGTGAGCGGGAACGACCGCCGTCATACGCACTGGGACCGAGATACCGGGTCTGGGAAGCGACGGCCAGTAGGTGTCCGCCGGGAGACCGGAGGATGTGCCCGCGAGTCCGAAGACCTGCCCGTTGCCCGTGCGCGAACCATTCGCACACGGATATTCCGGTGACCTCGAGGGCGGGTCGGCGTACATACCAGGCGGAAGACCGCGCCGTGCCGCGCGAGAGTCGTTTCCGCCCGGTTCCGTCACCCTTCGCGTTCTCGTCCCGTCTCCGGGATCCCAGGGATTCATCTCGCGAAGGAGATCTCCGTGACCAGCAAGCCCGCAGCCGCGGCAGCACGGGCCACCGTGTACGGCTACCCCCGCCAGGGACAGAACCGGGAACTCAAGAAGGCCATCGAGGGCTACTGGAAGGGCCGCGTCACCGCCGACGCCCTCCGGTCCACCGCCGCCGGCCTGCGCGCCTCGAACTGGCGGCAGCTCGCCGACGCCGGCATCGACGAGGTCCCCACGGGTGACTTCTCGTACTACGACCACGTCCTCGACACCACCGTCATGGTCGGCGCGACCCCCGACCGCCACCGCGACGCCGTCGCCGCCGACGCGCTGGACGGCTACTTCGCCATGGCCCGCGGCACCCAGGACATCGCGCCGCTGGAGATGACCAAGTGGTTCGACACCAACTACCACTACCTGGTGCCCGAACTCGGCCCGGACACGGTGTTCACCGCCGACTCCACCAAGCAGATCGCTGAGCTGAAGGAGGCCCTCGCCCTGGGCCTGACCGCCCGGCCCGTGCTCGTCGGCCCGGTCACCTACCTCCTGCTCGCCAAGCCCGCCCCGGGCGTGCCCGCCGACTTCGAGCCGCTCACCCTGCTGGACCGGCTGCTGCCCGTGTACGCCGAGGTCCTCGCCGACCTGCGCGCGGCCGGCGCCGAGTGGGTCCAGCTCGACGAGCCCGCCCTGGTCCAGGACCGGACCCCGGCCGAGCTGAACGCCGCCGAGCGCGCCTACCGGGACCTCGGCGCCCTCACCGACCGGCCGAAGCTGCTGGTCGCCTCGTACTTCGACCGGCTCGGCGACGCCCTGCCGGTGCTGGCGAAGGCCCCCGTCGAAGGACTGGCCCTGGACTTCACCGAGGCCGCCGCCGCCAACCTGGACTCCCTCGCCTCCGTCGGCGGGCTGCCGGGGAAGCGGCTGGTCGCCGGTGTCGTCAACGGCCGCAACATTTGGATCAACGAACTGTCGGCCTCACTGGCCACCCTCGGCACCCTGCTCGGCCTGGCCGACCGAGTCGACGTCTCGGCCTCCTGCTCTCTGCTCCACGTGCCACTCGACACCGGTGCGGAGCGGGACATCGAGCCGCAGCTCCTGCGCTGGCTCGCCTTCGCCCGGCAGAAGACCGCCGAGGTCGTCACCCTCGCTCGCGGCATCGCCGAGGGCACCGACGCGATCACCGCCGAACTCGCCGCGAACCGGGCCGACCTCGCTTCCCGCGCCGGCTCGCCGATCACGCACGACCCCGGCGTACGGGCCCGGGCCGCCGCCGTCACCGAGGCCGACGCCCGCCGCTCCCAGCCGTACGCCGAACGCGCCACGGCCCAGCGCGCCCACCTCGGACTGCCGCTGCTGCCGACCACCACGATCGGCTCCTTCCCGCAGACCGGCGAGCTGCGCACCGCCCGAGCCGACCTGCGAGCGGGCCGTATCGACACCGACGGCTACGAAGAGCGCATCAAGGCCGAGATCCAGGAAGTGATCTCCTTCCAGGAGAAGAGCGGCCTGGACGTCCTGGTGCACGGTGAGCCCGAACGCAACGACATGGTCCAGTACTTCGCCGAACAGCTCACCGGCTACCTCGCCACCCAGCACGGCTGGGTCCAGTCCTACGGCACCCGCTACGTCCGCCCGCCGATCCTGGCCGGCGACATCTCCCGCCCCGAGCCGATGACTGTCCGCTGGACGACCTACGCCCAGTCCCTCACGCACCGCCCGGTCAAGGGCATGCTCACCGGCCCGGTCACCATGCTCGCCTGGTCCTTCGTCCGCGACGACCAGCCCCTCGGCGACACCGCCCGCCAGGTCGCCCTCGCCCTGCGCCACGAGGTGGCCGATCTGGAGGCGGCCGGGACGTCGGTCATCCAGGTCGACGAGCCCGCCCTGCGCGAGACGCTGCCCCTGCGGGCCGCCGACCGCGCGGGCTATCTGGCATGGGCGACGGAGGCCTTCCGGGTCACGACCGCCGGTGTGCGTCCGGACACGCAGATCCACACGCACATGTGCTACGCCGAGTTCGGCGACATCGTCCAGGCCATCGACGACCTCGACGCCGACGTCATCAGCCTGGAGGCCGCACGCTCCCACATGCAGGTAGCCCGTGAGCTGGCAGCCCACGGCTATCCGCGCGAGGCCGGCCCGGGTGTCTACGACATCCACTCACCGCGGGTGCCGAGCACCGAGGAGGCCGCCGCACTGCTGCGCACCGGGCTGAAGGCCATCCCGGCCGAGCGACTGTGGGTCAACCCGGACTGCGGTCTGAAGACCCGCGGCTGGCCCGAGACCCGGGCCTCCCTGGAGAACCTGGTCGCCGCCGCCCGCACCGTCCGTGAGGAGCTCCCGGCATCCTGAGACCAGGCCCCGGCAGGGCCGGGGAGGGAGGACCCGCCTCCCTCCCCGGCCCCTGACGGGGGGGAGGGTGCACCAGCAACCGCTGCAGGTCGAGATCGGCGGCCGGTGTGGGCCACGACATGTGCTGATGCCCTGTGCGGAATGGCCGCCGAACGCACACGCACCGGAATCCTCCGTCCTCCCGTAGTGGACCGCGATCCGAATACTGGAAGCTCCGGCCCCTACTTTCCTGTTGGTGAGGGCTGCGGTGACGGACGCGGCTGAACACGGGCGTCACGCACGCTTCCTGCCCTCTCTCCGGCTCTCCGTCCAGACCGTCAGGAGGCCGTACGCCGTCGCGGTGGCCTGAAGGTGTACAGGTCGAGAATGTCCGGCTGGGGTGCGACGCCCGGTCCGCCGGCGCGCGCCCAGGCGGCGATGTCCTCGGTTGCGTCCGGGTCGTTGACCAGCCCCAGCCAGACGGGCCGGGCGCCGGCGGCCCGGCCTTTCGCGGAGGGCTGGACGACGATGACGTTGGCCTGGTCGCAGACGTCCAGGCAGGCGGACACCCGTACGGGCACCTGGGCGCGCAGACGTGCCGTCTGGGCCGCGTGGTCGATGCCGGTCACCTTCGGGGTGCCGCAGCAGCAGTCGCGGCACACGACTATGCGGCACGGCACGGGGCCGGCCGCCGTTGCGGTCCTGGGGCCGTCGGTCGTTCGTCCGGTCGGCGTTGCGGGCATGCGGTGCCGTCCCTCTCTCCGGGGAGATCCGCCCCGGTGGTCCGTCGAGGAGGCGACCGCGTGAGTCTCCTGGCTCTCGGGTCGATGCTCGTCCCGGCCTTCCCACCCGCTGCCGGGCAGTGGCCTGTCGGGACTCGCTCGCCGATCACAGTGGCGGGACCGCTCCGGATTCACACCGGCTTCCTCGTTCCGCCGTCGCCTTGTCGCCGGCCATCATCCCATCCCAGGGCACCTCCCGCCCGTCCGGTTCCGGCCGTCAGTCCGTCTCCTGGGCGTGGGGGCCGTCGCGGGCGGATGGGTCGGGCGGTCGCGTCCGCCGTCACGGCCCGACACCACCACGAGGACAAGTCCGACGACGACGGCTCCGACAACGACCCGTCCCGCCATGCGCATCCACCACCCCGGCCGGGCCGTGCCCCCGCGCCCGCCCGGGGATCCCAGTCGTTCGACCCGCCGAGCCGGTCTCAGCAGACGGAGCAACAGCAACAGCGCTACCGGCAGTTGCAGCAGCCACAGCAGGGTGCGCGGCCACTCCCCGTACCAGACGTTGGTTCCGTACAGCAGCGAGTGCCACACGCTCAGCACATACACGACGATCACGAAACGGTGCAGCCGTCGCCAGGCGTTCGCTCCGATGCGGTGCCGGACGTAGAACAACAGGCCCAGCGGAATCGCCAGGTACAGGGCACCCTGTCCGAGCGGGATGGCGATCTTGCCGGTGCCGGAGTCGTACCAGCCCGGCACGAAGGTGTCCGCGAAGCCCACCCACAGACGTTCCGCCCACGCCAGCTTCGTTTCATAGCGCACGAGTTCGGCCGCGAACATCAGCGCGTGCGCGAACATCAGCGCCATCGTCGTCAGGCTCGTGGTGCGGTGCCAGCGTTCCAGTACGTTTCGGGAGACCGGCAGCCGGGTGGGGCGCGGTCCCGACAGCAGCAGACCGAGCACGACCGTGCCCCAGGCCCACAGCAGCCCCGACCAGCCGAACGCCTGGCTGAGCAGGTACATCCAGTAGGTGCGGGGGTCGTCCATGAAGGGCATGACCGCGACGGTGTCCGAAGCACCTGATTCCATGCGCGCGTAAAGGAACGCGAAGACAAGCGCGGTGACCACCGCCGCCGCGGTGGCGTCGGGCAGAGCGGATCGCAGGTCGCCGCGCAGCGCGACGCGGTCACCGGGAGGCCGTTGCCGTCCGGGCGGGGCCGCTGCCCCGTCTTCGTCCGACCTGGCATCTGACAGCATCAGGGCCTCCCGGGCACCGAGGGCACCGCAGGGACGGTGCCCATGTTGCGTGAGGCAACAAGTCTGGCCGAGGGCGCGGTGATCACCGAGGGTGGATCCGGCCAGAGTCGCCGCGACGAGTGGGCGGGGCCCTCCTGGTTCTGACTCGCCCGCACATTCAGGACAACCGTCGAAGGCCCCCTGTCGCGGGGGTACGAGCGCCTCTACGCTGATGCACGCAGTCGGTTCGCGCCTCCCGTCCGTCCGGACGCCCGGTAGCGCGACGCAAGAGGGAACCCGGTGCGAATCCGGGGCTGTCCCGCAGCGGTGAGTGGGAACGAAAGCCGTCATGTCACTGGGCCCGCGTCGGGGCCGGGGAAGAGACGGCCAGTAGGGGTCCGCCCTTTCGGCGGACGTGCCCGCGAGTCCGAAGACCTGCCACTGTGCCCGCGTCCCACGCGGGCTGTGCACGTGACCTCGTGGACTGGGTCGGCGGTTGTGGGCGGTCGTACATCGTGCGTGTGGCCGCGCCTCCTTCCCTGTCGATGTTCAAGGACCGGGACGGAGGAGGGATGTGTGCGTCACCACCCAGTCGGTTCTCTTCGGTTACGCCGCCCCTGGGCCGACGCGCGAACCGGCAGGCCGGGGCCGGCGATGCCAAGGCCAGGCATGCGCCCCCGCCAGGAGCACCATCCGTCGGGCCGCACCGTGTCGGGTGTATGCCACGGCACGCTGGGCGAGCTGTACCAGGGCCCGTTGCGACCAGGCACCGAACCTGAGATCGCGGTGGTGTCCTTTCCCGTGGACCGCCACTCCTGGGTGTACTTCACTCCGAGCGCGGCTGCCGGTCATCCACCGCATGCGCCGCCGCTCGGGGAGAAGTCGGTGGAAGCGGCCCGGCTCTTCCTGGACCACTACGGCCTCGCCTTGCCGCCGGGCGACTGGCGCACCCACTCCGAACTGCCGGTGGGCGTGGGTATGGCCAGTTCCACAGCGGACATCGTGGCGACGTTGCGCTGCCTGTTCCGCGTCTTCTCCCTGCCGTACGACACCGACGTGGTCCTCGGCATCCTGGCTGACATCGAGCGCGCCGACAGTGTCTTCCTCGACGAGTTCGCCCTGTATCTCAGCGGCCGGCACCGGGTAGTGCGGCGACTGGGCCCGGACGTCGGCTTCCACACTGCCTTCGTCACGGAACCCGGCACGGTGGACACCGCCGCCGTCACTCCCCTGCTGCTGGACCACTACCGGCGTCGCGGCGAGGAGTACCAGCGGTGCCTGACCGATCTGGTCAAGGGCTTCGACTCGGGCGACCCGGCTGCTGTCGCCCGTGCCGCCACAATCAGCGCCGCGTTGTCCCAGGAGGTGCTGCCCAAGGCGACCTTCGGCAGCCTGCGACACCATCGTGAGCGGTTCGGCGCCGACGGCGTCTTCGTCGCCCACACCGGGTGCCTGGTCGGCTATCTCTTCGCCTCGCGCCCGCGGGCCGAGGTCAAGTCCGAACTGTCCGCGTTCTTCCACTCGCTCGGCCACCAGTGCACCTTCGCCCAAGGAGGCTACGGGTGATCCACCCCCACATCGCCGACGCCCTGAAAGTCCCGGACCTCGTCCGGCTCACCGATGGCCTGGTCCTGCTGCGGTTCGAGTCGATGAAGATCTACTCGGCCCTGGCCGCCGTCCGCCGTCTGCTGGAACGGGGCACGGTCCGTCCGGGCCAGACGCTGATCGACAGCTCCAGCGGGATCTACGCCTACGCCCTCGCACTGGCCTGCCACCGGTACGGCATGCGGTGCCACATCGTCGCGTCCACCACCGTCGACGCCATCACCCTCGCCCAGCTGGAGATCCTCGGCAGCACGGTGGAACAGGTCAGACCGTCGCGGAACCTGAAGCTCGACCAGGAACTCCGGGTGCGAAGGGTGCGCGAGATACTCGCCGAGCGCCCCGGCCACCACTGGATGCGCCAGTACCACGACGACGTCCACTTCCTCGGTTACCACGAGGTCGCCGACCGGATCGCGGCGGAGTTCCCGGCCACACAGCTGACCGTCGTCGGCGGGGTGGGTTCCGGAGCCTCGACCGGCGGCATCGTGGAACGCCTGCGCACCAGGGACCCCTCCGTGCGTCTGGTCGGCGTCCAGCCCTTCGGCAGCGTCACCTTCGGCAGCCAGGACCATCACGATCCCGAAGCGATCATCGCCGGCATCGGCTCGTCGATCGTCTTCGACAACGTCCGCCACCATCTCTACGACACCGTGCACTGGCTGGACTTCACCCACGCCATGTCCGGCGCTGTCGCCCTGCTGCGCGAGCACGCCGTGTTCGCCGGACTGTCCACCGGTGCCGGCTACCTGACGGCGACGTACGAGGCCCGCCGCCACCCCGACCGACTGCACGTGGTGATAGGGGCCGACACCGGACACCGCTATGTGGAGCGTGTGTTCGGTCGGCACTCCGAGGCCCTGGATCCGGCCGCGCTGAAGCCCGTCGAGGTCCGCGGTCCGCAGGAGATGACCATGCCGTGGTCGAGGATGACGTGGCAGCGCACTCCCTGCCCGGCAGACTGGAAGGAGAGTGCCGCATGACCGTGGCCTGCCTGGAGTCACTCACCTTCGGCCTCGGAAATCTGGTCCGCGCCGCCGACCTGCTCGACGAGCGCCTGTTGCTCCTGACCCGAGACCCCGGCTACTACGCCTACGAACTGGACAGACTGCCCGCCGACGCCCTCGACGTCGTGGTGACCGACACCTTCGACGTGGAGCGGGTCGCCGCTCTGCTGCGGAGCACCCCGGGGCTGCACGGGCTGATCAGTTCCACCGACACCTGGACCCTGGCCGGCGCCGCCCTCACCGATCGCCTCGGCCTGCCCGGACTCGATCCAGCCGTCCTGCGGCTGACCCGGGACAAGGCCGCCGTACGCAACCGGCTCCACGACGCGGGTCTCACACGCGGAAGGGCCGTCGAAAGCGCAGGCCCGGACCGCGAGGCACGCGGGCTGCTGCTCAAGGAGGTGGAACTGCCACTCGTACTCAAGGACACGGCGGGCACCGGGAGCCAGAACGTTTGGCTGGTCCGTGACGAGGGCGAACTCGACGCGGCGCTGGCCGAGGCGGTCGGCCGGGACCTGAAGGGACGGTTGTTCGCCGAGCCCTACTTCAGCGGCCCGGTGTACAGCGCCGAGACGCTCACCTGGGCCGGTCGCACCCGGCTGCTGGGCGTCTCCAGCCGGCTCATGTCACCGGAGCCGCACTTCCGGGAGGAGATCACCGCCTTCCCCGTCGCCTTCCCTGACCCGCAGCGGACATCGCTGGAGCGTTGGCTCGATCGAGTACTCGCCGCCATCGACTACACCGACCGGTTCGCACACGTGGAGTTCGTGCTGACCGCCGACGGCCCGGAGGTGGTGGAGGTCAATCCCCGCATCGGGGGCGCGCTGGTCGGGGAGGGCATGTGCCGCGCACTCGGCGTCAACGTGTACGAGGCGATGATCGAGGCCGCACTCGGCCGCCGCCCCCGCCTCATGGACGCGGACCTGCCCGGTGGCCCGGCCGTCGCCTTCGTCCTCGGCTATCCGGCCGCACCCGGCCTGTTTGCCGGCGTCGCCGGGCTCGACCGGTTCGCCGGCATGCCGGGAACGCCCGCCTGGTATCCGGTCAAGCAGTCCGGCGACCGCATCGAGCACCTGAGCGACAGTCGTGGCTACGCGGGCATCGTGTACGCCGAGGCGGAGACCGCCGAACTCGCCACCCACCGCGCGGTGGCCGCCGCGGGCGCCCTGCGTGTGCTCACCGACCCGCTCCCCGACCCGGCCGGCCGGGAGGCGCCCGGTGGGTGAGCGCACCACCCCTGAACCCGGTCTGCGGGCCTCGCTGTTCCCGCTCACCGGCCCGCTGCGGTTCCTCCTGCTCAGCTCGTTCGTAATTCCGCTCGGCAGCTTCATGGTCCTGCCGTTCATGTCGGTGTTCCTGCACGAACGGCTCGGGATGGGGCTCGGCACGGTCGGCGTCGTCCTGGCCGTGGCATCGCTCGTGCAGTTCTCCGGCGGCATCGTCGGCGGGGCCCTCGCGGACCGGATCGGGCTGCGCCGCACGATGCTGTGGGCACTCGTCGTACGCACCGCCGGTTTCGCCGGGCTCCTGCTGGCCCTGCGCTGGCCGCCCCTCGCCATCTGGGCGCTGGTCCTCACGTGCTGTGGTGCCGCGCTCTACCTGCCCGCGAACAAGGCATACCTGGTGCACGGAGTCGACGACGAGCGCCGCCCGGCGTTCCTGTCGGCGGGCAACGCGGCACTCAACGCGGGGATGGCCGTCGGCCCACTGATCGCCGGGCCGTTCGTTCTTTCGTCGCCCGGCTGGTTGTTCGCGGCGGTAACGGCCCTGTTCCTCGCGGTCAGTGCGGGACACGCGCGGCTGCCCACAACAGACGGGGAACGTACCGATTCGCGCGAAACGGCCCCCTCGGGTCTCCTGGCCGGGATGGCACTCCTGCCGTTCGCCGCCAACGCGCTGGCCTTCTACCTCTACTTCCACTTCCAGCACTTCCTGGCGGTGTACGCCGTGGAGCGCGCCTCCAGCGCGTTCTACAGCGTGGTGCTGCTGCTCTGCTTCACGCTGGTCATCGTCGTACAGCCGCTCGCGTCCGGTCTGATCCGGCGCATGCCGTACGCCCTCGCCCTCGCGGTCGGGTTCGTGGGCCTGGCGGCGGGCATGGCCGTGCTGGCGGCCGGTACCCGGGCGGCGCTGCTGGCGGGCGGGGCACTGATCACCCTGGGCGACATCGTGCTGTTCCTGAAGAACGACCTGGAGGCACTGCGCCGCAGCCCCCGCTCCGACGCCGTTGTTTTCGGTCAACAGCGGATGGCCGCGGGCCTGGGGGCCTGCGCGAGCGGCGTGCTGGGCGGGCAGTTGTACGACTTCGGCGAACGGGCGGGACACACCGGCTGGTTCTGGCTGCTGGCAGCCGCCCAGTGCTTGCTGCTTCCCCCTCTGCTGCTCACGCTGCGCCGTCGCACGGCGCGGCGCCCTGTCCCCGACGGCGACCATGAAGGAGCACTGACGCGCGATGACACGGACGGGCGGATTCCAGGACGATGACTTCTGGACCGAGTTCCACGACTTCCTCTTCTCCGAACAGCGCCATGAGCAGGCCGAGGAACTGCTGGACACCTCTCACCTGCTGGCCTTCCCCGAGGGATCACGCGTGCTGGACCTGTGCTGCGGGCCCGGGGTGTTCACCGTGCCGCTCGCCCGCCGCGGTCACCGCGTGACCGGAGTGGACCTGAGCCCGGCCATGCTGGACCGGGCACGCAAGCGGTCGGCCGACGCCGGTGTCGAGGTGACGTACGTGCGGGCCGACGCACGCGAGTACGAGGCAGCGGGCGGGTTCGATGTCGTCCTCAACATGTTCACCTCGTTCGGGTACTTCGAGGACCCCGCCGACAACGCGCGCGTGCTGCGCACCATGTACACCTGCCTGGCTCCCGGCGGAACGCTCCTCCTGGACCTCGCGGGGAAGGAGCTCCTGGCCCGCAGGGTCACCCCGCCCAAGGTGGTGCGACGGGGCGACGACGTGATGGTGCAGACCGACACCGTGCTGGACGAGTGGGCGCGGCTGTGCAGCGAGTGGGTGCTGGTCCGGGGCGAGCGGGTGACGCGGGCCACGTTGACGTGGTTCGTGTACAGCGCCGTGGAGCTGCGGCGGATGGCCGAGGAGGCGGGGTTCGGCCGCGTGCAGGTCTTCGGCGGATTCGATGGGCGCCCTTACGACGAGAATGCCGAGCGACTCGTCCTCCGGGCCGTCCGCGAAGCGTGAGGGAGGCGCGGGGCGTGCGGCCGGGGTCCGCGCGCCCTTTGCCGTCGACTCGGGGAATCGTAGGATCACCTGGTCATCGCCGCGACGGGAGACAGGAAGCCGGTGCGAATCCGGCACGGTCCCGCCACTGTGACCGGGGAGCGCCCCTCCGACACGCCACTGCGCACCGCGCGGGAAGGCGGAGGAAGCGTCGATCCGGGAGTCAGGACACTGGTCCGTCGCGGGCCCGATCCGAGGAGCGCGGACTCCAGGAGGCTTCACGTGTCCCAACTGTTCACCCCTGCCCGCACGCGCGGGTTCCTTCGTGCCACGGCCGCTGCCGTGGCCCTGTCGTCGGTGCTGCTGACCACCGGCTGCGGTGCGACCGACGAGAGCGCCGGAGACACGAAGGCCACCGCAGCCGTGCCCGCGGGTTTCCCGGTCACCATCGACAACTGCGGCGTGAAGACGACGTACGACAAGCCGCCGTCACGCGTGGTCACCATCCACCAGCACCCGGCGGAACTCATGCTCGCCCTCGGTCTGAAGGACCGCATGGTCGGCACGGCCTTCCCCGACTCCGCCGTCCTGCCCGAGCTGAAGAAGGACTACGAGGCGATCCCCGAACTGGCGGAGAAGGAACCGTCGTTCGAGAAGGTCCTGGACGCCGAACCCGAACTCGTCTACGGCGGCTACGGCAGCGCCTTCGCCGAGAAGGAGGGCCGCTCCCGCACAGCCTTCGCCGACGCGGGCATCGACACTTACCTCAACCGTGAGTACTGCGGCAAGAAGAAGGTGACGATGAAGGACACCTACGACGAGGTCCGCACCATCGGCAAGATCTTCGGTGTCTCGGACCGGGCCGACAAGCTGGTCGCCGATCTCGAGGACCACGTCGGCAAGGCCGCCGGCAAGGTCGAAGGCGAGCCCGAGGTGCCCGTCTTCGTGTACGACAGCGGCGACAAGACCGCCTTCACCGCGGGCGGCAAGAGCCTGGGCACCGAACTGATCCGGCTGGCCGGCGGCGAGAACATCTTCGCCGACCTCGACGACGTCTTCGGCGATGTCTCCTGGGAGCAGGTCGTCGAGCGCAGACCGGAAGTCATCGCCATCTACGACTACGCGGGCGCCGGAAGTGTCGAACAGAAGAAGAAGTTCCTGCTCTCCCAGCCCGCGCTCGCCGACGTACCCGCCGTCAGGAACAAGCGGTTCGTCGTTCTGCCGCTGACCGCCACCCTGGTGGGAATCCGCTCGGCCTACGCGGTCGACGACCTGTCCCGCGGACTGCACCCCGAGAGCTTCCGGTGACCCAGACCGCCACCGGCACGTCCGCCGAGGGGACGGTTCAACGGCGGAAGACCACCGAGCCAGGAGCGGGCCGTACACGGCTGGCCGTCACGCTGGTCGTACTCACCGCCCTGCTCGGCGCCTCCATCACGGCGGGACTTGCGATCGGCTCCGTCCAGGTGCCACCCGGCCAGGTGTGGGGCATCGTGACGCACGCGCTGGGTGCCGACTGGCAGCAGCCGGACTGGTCCCGGGCCCGGGAGACCATCGTGGTGGACGTGCGGGCGCCGCGGGTGCTGCTCGGTGCGGTCACCGGCGCCGGCCTCGCGGTGATCGGCACCGCCCTACAGGCCCTGGTGCGCAATCCGCTCGCGGAACCGTACCTGCTCGGCGTCTCCTCGGGGGCGTCCCTCGGCGCGGTCTCCGTCATCGTGTTCGGGGTCACCCTCTTCGGTCCCGTCTCCCTGTCGGTGGCCGCCTTCGTGGGCGCCCTGGGCGCGCTCCTGCTCGTGTACGCCACGGCCCGCACCGGCGGACGCATCACCTCATCGCGTCTCGTGCTCTCCGGGGTGGCGATCGCCGCGATGCTCACCGCGGTCCTCGATCTGCTGTTGCTCACCACCGACCGGGGCAACGAGACCCGCGCGGTCCTCGCCTGGACCCTCGGCGGCCTCGGCGGGGTCAACTGGGGCACGCTGTGGCTGCCGAGCACGGCCCTGCTTCTCGGTGTCGGCGTCCTCATGGTGCAGGCCCGCGATCTGAACCTGCTGCTGGCCGGCGAGGAGGCGGCCACCACGATGGGGCTGGACGTGGCCCGCTTCCGCGCCCGGCTGTTCGTCCTGCTCTCCCTCGTCACGGGCGTGCTGGTCGCGGCGGCCGGACCGATCGGCTTCGTCGGCCTGATGATGCCCCACATCGTGCGGCTGTTCGTCGGCGGCGACCACCGCCGGGTCCTGCCGACGGCGGCGCTCGGCGGAGCGGTCTTCCTCCTCTGGGCCGACATCGCCGCACGGACGATCGCCGCGCCGATGGAGATACCCGTCGGCGTACTCACGGCCCTGTGCGGCGGGCCGTTCTTCCTGTGGCTGATGCGCCGGGACGCCCGGCGCGGCACCGACCGAGGAGTGGCATGACCGCGACCGAACTGAGCGTCGACGGCGTCACGCTCACCGCCGGAGCCCGCCACCTGGTGCGCGACGTCTCCCTGACCGCCCGCCCGGGCGAGACCATCGGGCTCGTGGGGCCCAACGGCAGCGGCAAGTCCAGCCTCCTGCGCACCGTCTACCGCGTCCTGCGCCCCGACGCGGGTGAGATCCGGGTCGACGGAGGCGACGCCTGGTCGCTGCCGGTGCGGCAACTGGCCCGCACCGTGGCGGCGGTGGTCCAGGACTCGGCAGCCGACCTCGACCTCGCCGTCCGCGAGGTCGTCGCCATGGGCCGCACCCCGCACAAACGGCTCCTGGCCGGTGACACCCCCGAGGACGCCGAACTCATCGACTCCGCGCTCCTGGCGGTCGACGCCGTCCACCTGGCCGACCGTCCTTTCGACCGGCTCTCCGGCGGCGAACGCCAGCGCGTCCTCATCGCGCGCGCCCTCGCCCAGGAGCCCACCCTCCTCGTCCTCGACGAACCCACCAACCACCTCGACATCCGGCATCAACTGTCCGTGCTCACCACCCTGCGCCGCCTGCCCGCGACCGTGCTGCTCGCCCTGCACGATCTCAACCTGGCCGCCTACTACTGCGACCGCCTCTACGTCCTGCACGACGGCGAAGTCACCGCCTCCGGACCGCCCGCCGAGATACTCACCCCCGGTCTCCTGGCCGAGGTCTACGGAGTGGCGACGGAAGTGGCCACCCATCCGCGCACGGGCGCCCCGCAGGTGACGTTCCTCCCTGAAGAACCACGCGGCTGAAGGACACACCCGCTACTGCCCCGTGCCCGTGCGCGCCACCTGCCCCGGAACGGGTGTCCTACGCGGCTGCCAACACCAAGATCTCGGCGTCCATCCGCCCCGACGCATCGTCGCGCGGCACGACCGGGATGCTCTCGGTCACCTGGAGGCCGGCCTCGCGGATGTGCGGTGTGAGTGAGGCGGGAGTCCACAGGCGTTCTCGGACGGCGGCGAGGTAGGACACCGGTTCTCCCCGGCCGTCGCGGGCGGTGTCCGGCAGGAAGAGGGTGCGGGAGAAGTACGGGCCGTCGGGGTCGTGGCGCATGGCTGCGAAGAGGAGGTGGCGGTTGCCGTGGTCGTCGGTGAAGTCGGTGGCCAGGACGCCGTTGCGGCGGGTGTAGGCGCCGAGGGCGGGCTCGGTCAGGGCGGGGAGACAGCTCTCCGGTGGCCAGCGCCAACGCCTCGCGATCGCCCGCGCCCTGCTCGCCGACGCACCACTGCTCATCCTGGACGAGGCCACCTCCAGCGTGGACGTCGCCGCCGAACACGCGGTCACCGAGGCCCTGGAGCGGTTGCGCACCGGCCGTACGGTCCTGGTCATCGCCCACCGGCTCTCCACCGTGGCCGACGCCGACCACCTGGTCGTCCTGACCAACGGTCGGGTCGTCGAGGCGGCCGAGCCCCGCCAACTCCTCTCCAGGAACGGCGCCTACGCGCGCCTGGTCGCCCGTCAGCGCGAAGGAGCAGCATGACCACCGCGTCGGTGTTCAAAGCCGAGGAGAGGAACCACGGGCGGCGGTCTGCCCACCGAACGCCTACGGCTTGTCCTCGAACGGTGAGGGCGGGCCCGACGTGGCCAAGTCCACGCGGTCGAGGATCCGGTACGAGGCCCCGGAACCCTTCCGGGCTTCCAGGGCCTGATGCTGACTCAACGCCGGTTCAGCCCTCGGCTGCGCCGGCGGTGAGGGGGGCGCCTTCGCCCTCCGGGTCGCCGTCCTTGGCGAGGGGCCGGGCAGCGTAGGTGATCCGGACGATGCCGTCGGCGTGCCGCTCGGTGCTCGCACGGACGCCGAAGACGTCGGCGAGGAGGCCCGGGGTGAGCACCTCCAGGACCGGGCCCGCTGTCGCCACGGCTCCGTCCCGCAGGACGACCAGGTGGTCGCAGAGGCGGGCTGCGAGGTCGAGGTCGTGCAGCACGGCGAGTGTGGTGACGCCGGTGGCACGGATCAGGTCCAGGAGTTCGAACCGGGCCCGGATGTCGAGGTGGTTGGTGAGCTCGTCCAGCACGAGCAGCTCCGGGCCCTGGGCCAACGCCCGTGCGAGCAGGACGCGTTGGCGTTCTCCTCCGGAGAGGGAGGCGTAGTCGCGGTCCGCGAAGGGCCGTACGCCGCAGCGGTCGATGGCGTGCGACACGGCTCCGTGGTCCTCGGGTCCGTCACGGCCGAGCAGACCGTGGTGGGGGGCGCGGCCGAGGGCCACGATCTCGGCGACGGTCAGGCCGGTGGTGTTGCCTCCGGCGTCCTGCAGCACGGCGGCCGTACGGCGTGCCGCGGCGCGCGGGGTCAGTTCCCACACGTCGTCCTCGCCGACCCGGACCACTCCGTCCGCCGGGCGGAGTGAGCGGTAGACGGTGCGCAACAGGGTGGACTTGCCGCTGCCGTTGGGGCCGACGAGGCCGACGATGTCGCCCTTGCGGGCCTCAAGGCTCACATCGCGCAGGATCGGGTTGCGGTCCAGGGTGACGTGGAGTCGGTCGACGATGAGTTTCATGCTTCAGTCCAAGCCCTTGTTGCGGCGCAGCAGCCACAGGAAGAAGGGAGCGCCGAGCAGGGCGGTGAGGATGCCCAGCGGCAGTTCGTTGGGGCGGTTGAGGGTGCGGGAGAGCAGGTCGACGAGGACCAGGTAGACGGCTCCGAGCAGAGCCGTCAGGGGCAGCAGTCTGCGATGGTCGGCGCCGATGGTCAGCCGCACCAGGTGCGGGATCATCAGGCCGACGAAGCCGATGCTGCCCGCGACCGCGATGACCGTGCCGGTCAGCAGCGCGCTGAGGACAAGCAGGGCGGCCCGCAGCCGGTTGACGTCGACGCCGAGCGCGGTGGCCGACTCGTCACCGGCCAGCAGCACGTTGAGCCGACGGCCGAACAGGGACAGCAGTGCGGTCGTGGCGAGCACCACGGCGGTGACCGTGGGCAGCTGGTCCCACTGGGCCCCGGCGACACTGCCCAGCATCCAGAACATCACCGTCCGCAGCTCGGTCGGGGTCGCCTGGAGTTGGACGTAACTGGTGGCGGAGAGGAAGACGTAGCCGATGGCGACGCCCGCCAGGACCAACCGGGTCGGAGCCATCCGTCCCCGCCGCTGTCCGAGCGCGAAGACCAGCGCGCCGGCGGCGACCGCGCCGAGGAAGGCCGCCGCCGACACCCCGAGCCCGGCCAGCGCCGCGCCGCCGCCCAGCGTGATGACCAGCACCGCGCCGAGCGTGGCGCCGTAGGAGAAGCCCAGCACGATGGGATCGGCCAGTGGGTTGGACACCACCGTCTGCAGCACCGCCCCCGACACGGCCAGGCCCGCGCCGACCAGGGCGGCCAAGACCACGCGCGGGGTGCGGAAGTTCCAGACGATCTGGTCCAGAGCCGGGTCGGCCGGCGCCGGCCCCGCGCCGGTGACGTGGTGCAGGACGATCCCCCACACGTCACCGACGGGTACGTTCACCGCGCCGATGCTGATCGCCACGATCATGGTGGCGGCCAGCGCGAGTGGCAGCAGCGTGAACGCCAACGGGACCTTCAGCCGGGTCAGAGGGCGTCCGGGTGCAGCATCTCGGCAACCTTCTGCACGGCCAGGTCGTTGCTGGGGCCCAGGTACATCGAGTCGGACAGCGTCACGTACGTGTTGTTCTTGGCGGCCGGCCACTGGGGGAACTCCTTGAGCAGCTTCTTGGCGTACGCCGCCGGGTTGGGGTCGTTGTAGGCGATGACGACGAGGGCGTCGACGTCCGTGGCGGCCACCTTCTCCTTGCTCAGGTCGGCGAAGGTGGTCTTGGAGGCGTTCTCGAAGGCGTTGGCGCCGCCGGCCTTGGTGAGGATGTCGTTGATGATGCCCTTGGCCACGACCGAGCTGAAGTCGTTGCCGCCCATGGCCATGTTGGAGAAGAGCACCATGACCTTCGGCTTCTTCTCGCCCTTCACCTTCCCCGAGACCGCCGCGATGCTCTTCTCGGAGGCCGCGATCAGCTTCTCGGCCCTGTCACTGACGTTGAAGATCTTCCCCATGTCGCGCAGCAGCCGGTAGCTGTCGTCGACGGTCATCTTGGAGGGGTCGTCGTCACAACCCTGCGGGGAGACGTAGCTGTTGGCTCCTACCTGCTTCAGCTGCTCGCGGGTGGCGAAGCCGTTCTTCTGGTCGAAGCCGTACGTGGTGACGGACAGGACGAAGTCGGGGCGCAGGCCGAGCATGGCCTCGCGCGGGATGTCGTAGGCGTCGTTGACTTCGACGTTCCCGGTGGGCAGCTTCTTGATGGCCTCGGCCCGGCCCGGTACCTCGGACATGCCGTAGCCCTGCTGGTTGGCGACGACCTTGTCCTCCAGACCGAGGGCGAGCAGCGTGGAGACCTCGGCCACCGAGGCGCCGTTCATGACCACCACCCGGCCGGGAGCCTTCTCGAAGGTCTCCTTCCGGCCGCAGTTGTCCAGCGTGACCGGGTAGCCGGACGTCACGGCGGCGGCATCGGCCGAGTTCGCAGCCGCCTTGCCGTCGGACGAGGCGCCACATGCCGCCGTGAGCAGACAGAGGGCTGCTGCGGCCAGGGCGGCAGCGGCCGGCCGGTTCATCTGCATGGAGGCTCCTTGCGTGAGGGACGAGCTCATGAGCTCAAAGACTCTGTTGCAGGAGTCGATGCGAAGTGGCCTTGAGTTCCCGGCAGTTGGAGAGATTCTGTCAGCGATTCGACCGGCCATCAGACGACCGCCGACCTACGCGCCACATGACGCGCCGCTCGCACTCCATGATGGAGCTGTTCCGGCGCTGACCGGCACCGCTGGGAAGCCACTCAGCCCAGCAGGTCACGGAGCCGCCCGGTCCCTTCCGGGACATCTGAGGAGTGAGGGCCGCCGCACCCGTTCCGAGCTGACCTGATGCCGGTTCGGAGAGGGCGCGGCGGCACCTGCGGGACTTCTCTGGGACTTCGCGCCGGGAGGCGCGGAGACACCTGCTCGGAGGCGCAAGCGCCGCGGGGCATGGAGGCCGTGCTCCCGGGACGGTTCCCACGCCTGGGTCACGGGCCTGTGAGCCGGCTCCGACCCGGACGCCTATCTTGGCGCTCATGCAGTCATACACGATCGGCCAGGCAGCCCGGCTGCTCGGCGTGAGTCCGGACACCGCGCGACGGTGGGCGGACGCGGGACGGATGGCGACCCATCGCGACGAGAGCGGGAAGCGGCTCATCGACGGGAAGGACCTGGCCGCCTTCTCCGTGGAGCTCGCCAAGGGCGGGAGCGGCGAGGAGGACACTTCCCATACGTCCGTGCGCAACGCGTTTCCCGGCATCGTCACCGCGATCAAACTCGGTGACGTGGCCGCCCAGGTGGAGATCCAGGCAGGGCCGCACCGGCTTGTCTCCCTGCTCACCCGGGAGGCCGTCGAGGAACTGGGGCTGGAGGTCGGTATGGAGGCCACCGCCCGGGTGAAGTCGACGAACGTGCACATCGACCGCGTCTGAGCCGCCGCGTCCGAGCGGGGCGAGCCGGGCGGTGACCTCCACGGTCACTCGGTGACCGAGTAGGAGTGGGCGCCCGTTCCGGCCAGGGCTCCGCCGTCGACGATCAGGTACTCGTCGCGGATCGGGCGCCCCGCGAAGAACGACTCCAGGATCTCTCGGGTGCCGGCCGCATAGCGGGCCTTGGGCGGAGAGGGAGGAGCCGGAGATGTGCGGGGGGTCATGCCGTGGTGGGGCATGGTGCGCCAGGGGTGGTCGGCGGGGGCCCGCTGGGGGTACCAGACGTCGCCCGCGTAGCCCGCCGGCTGCCCGCCGCGCAGGCCGAGTGCGCCGGAGACGCTGCCCAGCAGGTGACCAGGGGTGAAGTCGAGCGCCTCCGGGCTCGGGATGGTCTGGCCGCCGGGGTGGCTGTCGATCGCGGGGACGTCGTCGCGTGCGTACGTAGTCGGGTATCCGTGCGAGATCACGCTGGACCAGCGGGCACCCCGGCAGGTGCGCGTAGAGCGGGGACGGTCAGGCGGGCCGGGCGGTCCGGATCACCGGCGAGGACGAATTCCGCCGCTGGTCCGGCGGCCGTACGGGCAGCTGCGAGGGACTGACTCGCGGGCTGCCACCTCCCGGAGGACCGTACCCGAAGAGGGGGTCCCGTACAAACGCACATGCCATGCAAGTAGTTCCACGATCCGGCTCATGCGAATCGACTAGGGACTTTCGCCTCGCACATGCGGCAGTATCATCGCCGCATGCACACCTACCGGATCGGTGACGCGGCGGCGTTACTCGGCGTCAGCACCGACACCGTGAGGCGTCTGGTCGACGGCGGCAAACTCACCGCCCAACGCGACGAGCTGGGCCACCGGATCATCCCCGGCCCCGGCCTCGCGGCCTACGCCCGGCAGCTGCACCGGGCCGAGCGGGAGTCCACCGGCTCCTCGGCCCGCAACCGCTTCTCCGGCATCGTCACCGACGTGATCCTGGGCGACGTGTCGGCGCAGGTGGAGATCCAGGCCGGTCCGTACCGGGTGGTGGCCATGGTCAGCCGTGAGTCGGCTGAGGAACTGACGCTGGAGCCCGGTGTTCCGGCGGTTGCCGTGATCAAATCGACCAACGTGGTCGTCGAGAAACCGTAGATGAGTCCGTTCAGGACCAGAGGAAGTGGACCCGTGATGACCCGTTCCGTGCGCCGGACCCGCCGGATACTGCAGGTGACCGGCGTGAGTGCCGCCGCCCTGCTGGCCCTGAGCGCCTGCTCGTCCTCCGACTCGGACTCCTCTGCTTCCGCCTCCGCCTCGGGCAAGCTCTCCGGCGACGTGACCGTCTTCGCCGCCGCCTCGCTGAAGGAGAGCTTCACGACGCTGGGCAAGGAGTTCGAGAAGCAGCACCCGGGCACCAAGGTGACCTTCAGCTTCGGCGGCAGCGACTCGCTGGCCGCGAGCATCACCGGCGGGGCCCCGGCGGACGTGTTCGCCTCGGCCAGCCCCAAGACGATGAAGATCGTCACGGACGCGAAGGACAACGCCACCGAGCCGGCCACGTTCGTGCGCAACCAGCTGGAGATCGCCACCCTGCCGGGCAACCCCGACAAGGTCGCCTCCCTGAAGGACCTCACCAACTCGGATCTGAAGGTCGTGCTGTGCGACAGGACGGTGCCGTGCGGTGCCGCCGCCCAGAAGGCCCTGGACGCGAGCAAGCTGAAGCTCACCCCCGTCTCCTACGAGGAGGACGTCAAGTCCGCCCTCAACAAGGTGGTCCTCAAGGAGGCCGACGCGGCGGTCGTCTACAAGACCGACGTGAAGGCCGCGGGTGAGAAGGTGGAGGGCGTGGAGTTCCCCGAGTCCGCCGACGCCGTCAACGACTACCCGATCACGCTGCTCAAGGAGTCGAAGAACCCCGAGACCGCCAAAGCGTTCATGGCGCTGGTGCAGTCCGCCGAGGGCCAGAAGGTCCTGAACGAGTCCGGGTTCCTCAACCCGTGACCTCCCCCTCCCCGTCCCCGTCGATGGGCAAGGCCGACGCCGCGGACACCCTCACCGGTGGCCCGCGACGCCGCCGCGTCCGCGTTCGTCCCGACGGCCGTCAGGGGCATGGGAGCCGCGGGACTCGCGGTGGCGCTCCGCTGCCGCTGCTCCTGCCCGCGCTGATCGGCCTGGCGTTCCTGGTCCTTCCGCTCGTCGCGCTGTTGATCCGGGCTCCGTGGCGGAGCATGCCCGACCTGCTGACCAGCACCGAGGTGTGGCAGGCGCTCCAGCTCTCCCTGGTCTGCGCCACGGCCGCGACCGCGGTGAGCCTGGTCATCGGCGTGCCGCTGGCCTGGCTGCTGGCCCGGGTCGACTTCCCTGGACGTGGTCTCGTACGGGCCCTCGTCACGCTGCCGCTCGTGCTGCCGCCGGTGGTCGGCGGTGTGGCCCTGCTGATGGCGCTCGGCCGCAACGGCGTCGTGGGACAGTGGCTGGACTCCTGGTTCGGCATCACCCTGCCGTTCACGACCACGGGGGTCGTGGTCGCCGAAGCCTTCGTCGCGATGCCGTTCCTCGTCATCAGCGTGGAGGGCACGCTGCGGGCCGCCGACCCGCGCTACGAGGAGGCCGCCACGACCCTGGGCGCCTCCCGCTTCACGGCGTTCCGCCGCGTCACGCTGCCGCTGATCGCGCCCGGGATCGCCGCCGGTGCCGTGCTCGCCTGGGCCCGGGCGCTCGGCGAGTTCGGCGCGACCATCACCTTCGCCGGCAACTTCCCCGGCCGAACCCAGACCATGCCGCTCGCCGTGTACCTCGCCTTGCAGAGCGACCCGGAGGCGGCCATCGCCCTCAGCCTGGTGCTGCTCGCCGTGTCCATCGCGGTCCTGGCCGGGCTCCGCGACCGCTGGATGACCCCCTCATGACCGACGCCGAGATGACCCCTCAGGACGCCGTCGACGCAACCGGGCCGGCCGGCGAAGGACTCGACGCCCGGCTGCTGGTCGAGCGCGGCACCTTCCGCCTCGACGTGAAACTCACGGCGGCGCCCGGCGACGTGGTCGCCCTCCTCGGCCCCAACGGCGCCGGCAAGACCACCGCCCTGCGTGCCCTCGCCGGACTGGTGCCGCTGTCCGGGGGCCACCTCTGGCTGGACGGGGCGGAGTTGGACCGTACGCCGCCCGAATCCCGCCCGGTCGGCGTCGTCTTCCAGGACTACCTCCTCTTCCCCCACCTCACCGCCCTGGACAACGTGGCCTTCGGACCGCGCTGCCACGGCGCCACCAAGGCGGAGGCCCGTACCCAGGCCGCCGAGTGGCTGGAGCGCATGGGCCTCGCCGCCCACGCCGGTGCCAAGCCCCGCCGCCTCTCCGGCGGCCAGGCCCAGCGCGTCGCGCTCGCCCGTGCCCTGGCCACCCACCCACGCCTGCTGCTCCTCGACGAACCCCTCGCCGCCCTCGACGCCCGCACCCGCCTCGACGTGCGCGCCCAACTCCGCCACCACCTGGCCGACTTCGAGGCGGTCGCCGTACTCGTCACCCACGACCCCCTCGATGCCATGGTCCTGGCCGACCACCTCGTCGTCATCGAGGACGGCCGCATCGTCCAGGACGGCACCCCCGCCGACATCGCCCGCCACCCCCGCACCGACTACATCGCCCACCTGGTCGGCCTCAACCTCTACCGGGGCGAAGCCGAGGGCCACACCGTCCAGGTCGACGACGGCCCCGCGATCACCACCACCGAGGACCTCACCGGCCCGGTCTTCGTCGCCTTCCCGCCCGGCGCGGTCACCCTCCACCGCGACCGCCCCACCGGCTCCAGCGCCCGCAACCTCTGGCGCTGCGAGGTGTCCGCCCTGGAAACCCACGGCGACCAGATCCGCGCCGCCCTCACCGGCGAACTGCCCCTGGCGGCCGACCTCACCACCATCGCCGCCGCCGAACTCGACCTCCGCCCCGGAGCCACGGTCTGGGCGACGGTCAAAGCGACCCAGACCCATGCGTACCCCGCCTGAAGGCGCCGCTGACGAAGGCCACCTCAGGGCCCCCACGGCAGTGCGCTCGGCGGCGCCTCAGCCTGTGAGCAGGGCGCGCGCCCACTGGTCCTCGCGCTGTTCGATGTACTCGGCGTCGCTCCGCCAGGCGTCGCCGTGCCCTTCGGACCACAGTCTCGCCCAGGGCTGGACGCCCAGGGCGGCCTGGTCGCGCAGGAAGTCGTACATGCAACGCGTACGGCGCCCCAGCAGAGGCACCAGCCGGCGGCGGTCGGCTTCGTCGAGCCCATAGGCGTCGGCGAAGACGCGCAGCCGGGCCGCCGCGCCGGGGTGCTGCCAATCCGGATGGGCGGACAGCGGGACGAACCCGTGGATGGCGTACGCGACATCCCACAGGCGGGAACCGGGGCCCGCGGCGTCCCAGTCGATGAAGGCCCACTGCTCCTCGTCCGCGACCACGAGGTTCCACGGGGCCAGATCGTGATGGGCGATGATGTCGCAGCCCTCGGCCGGGATCAGCACCTTCCACTGCGCGTCCGCAGGAGGGCTGAAGCCCTGCACGGCATCATGAAACTCTCTGATCAGCCGTGCCACGCGGGCCAGTTGCCGAGCGGGCTCCAGCAGCGAGAACCGCTCGGGCCAGACCACGTGTCCCGGCATGAAGGTCAAGACCTCGCGCCCCTGCTCGTCGATGCCGAGCGGGCGTGGCGCCGCGCCGAAGCCCACGTCGTGCAGGTGGCCGAGCAGAGCATGCACTGCGGGAGTCCATGGCCCGGCCGGGCGGCGGACGGTATCTCCGACACGGACGACACCCTCGCTGACGTTGCCACCGGACAATGGTCGTTCTTCATCGGGCTGCATCGAACCACTGTGCCGGATCAGCCCATCGTGATCACGCGGTTAAAGGAGGCGCCAGACCAGAGACGGAGGATCCGCAACCGGCTGCCCGGCACGGTGCGCGAGGTCGCGACGGGCGCCGCCATGGCTTCGGTCAGGGTCTCGGTCGAGGACGGCGAGCTGACCGCCGCGATCACCAAGGACGCGGTCACCGATCTCGGCCTGGCGGAGGGCTCCGCCGTCACGGTGCTTCTCAAGTCGACCGAGGTCTCGCTCGCGACCGTACGAGCCCAGTGCGACACCGGAAAGGGTGAGCCATACGCTGCCCGGAGGAAGACCGGCACGAGGCGGAGGGGGACCAGGACGTGACAGGCAGCCGCCCGGAGGCACCCCACCGCATACCACCGGGCCAACGTCTGGCGCAGGGCTCCATGGACGCACGCCACTCCGCGTTCCGCCCCGAACCGCAGGCCGTCTTCACGGCCGTCGCGTGACGCCTGGCCGAGAACACGGCGCTCGTGATGTCGGAGTCCCTGCGGCAGGACACCACCCCGCACACGGCCGCGCGCACGATCGCGCAGGACCGGGTCCGCGAGGCGATGCGCCTGAAGGGCCGACCGCCGCGATGAACCTCTCTCCGGGACCTCTGAGACCGCCGGGGCGGTTCAGTACAGCTTGTTGACCGCCGTGACGGTGGTCCTCTTGAAGTCGGCCACCTGGGCGTGCTGGAAGTTGCCCATCTGGCTCCAGCGGACGACCGTCACAGTCCGGCCGTCGCGGCCGACGGCGAAGAGGCCGATGTCGGAGGAACCCCAGGCGGAGGCGGTGTGGAGGCCGTAGACGTCGGCGCCCTCCTCGACGTTCAGCCGACCGTAGGACTTCTGCGTCGCCGTGATGTCCGGGTCCTGCTGCATCAGCTTCTTCGCGCAGCCGGCGAGGTCCTTGCGCAGCAGTGCCGCGAAGTCCTTCGCCCGCTGTTCGCTGCGCTCCACGACCGTGATCTGCTGGGCGCTCGTGTCGTACTCCGTCCAGTACTCCCGGTGCGTGGTGGTGGACGGCAGCGCGTCGCCCACGCAGATCGGCAGCGGGTCGGGCTGACCGGCGGTGACCGGACCGGCGTACCAGGGCGAGGTCGGGTGCGGCGGCAGTTCGGCCGGCTCCAGGAACCGGGGCGTGCCGGAGGCCGGTGTGGTGGCGGCGGCAGCCGGTACGGCGACTGCGGCGACACCGGCCACGGCCGCCAGCGCGGCCACGGTGGTACGGATTCCTCGGGCACGGATCTGCATGGTCTCCCCATTGGTTTCCCCCGGTTTCCCCGGTCGGATGCGCGGGCTTCTGCCCTTGCCCCCTCTACGACCCGTCACCGCCCGCATCCGTTGCCCTCCGCGCCTGCTACGGATCCGTCCCGAATGTCACCGGCGTGCAACCGGTGCGAAGGCGAAGGGCACCCGGCCCGTGATCCCCCTCACTCCCGCCCCAGGTCGCCCCCGGTTCGGCGGTTATGGTGACCAGGGCGCATCAAGGTGCCCAACACGGACAAGGTGGCGGAGGGCACACGGTGTCGGACCAGGGGCGACTCGTCGCCGGGCGCTATCGGCTCGCAGAGCGGATCGGCCGGGGCGGCATGGGCACGGTGTGGCTGGCCGATGACGAGGTGCTGGGGCGCCGGGTCGCGCTGAAGCGGCTGCACGAGCAGTCGCACCTGTCGGCCGGCGAGCTCGGCACGCGCGACGAGCGCATGCGCCGTGAGGCGCGCAGTGCCGCGCGGATCGTCCACCCCAACGTGATCGTCGTGCACGACGTCGTGGAGGACGAGGGCCGGCCCTGCGTCGTCATGGAGTACGTCCCCGGCCACACACTCGCCGACCTCCTCCAGGAAGGCCGCACCCTCACGCCCCACGAGGCGGCCCGGATCGGCCTGGCCATGATCTCCGCCCTGCGAGCCGCGCACGAGGCCGGAGTCCTGCACCGCGACGTCAAGCCCGGCAACGTCCTGCTCGGCACGGGCGACCGGGTCGTGCTCACCGACTTCGGCATAGCCACCACAGCCGGCTCGCCCACCCTGACCAGGACCGGCGAGATGGTCGGATCCATCGACTACATGGCCCCGGAACGCGTCAGAGGCCTCACCCCCGGCCCGGCCTCGGACCTGTGGGCCCTGGGCGCGACCCTCTACCAGACGCTGGAAGGACGCCCCCCGTTCCGCCGCCCGACGGCGATGGAGACGGCGTACGCCATCGCCACGGATCCCACACCTTCACCGACCCAGGCCGGCCCCCTGGCCCCACTCATAGAGTCCCTCCTGGCCAGGGAGCCGGAAGGGCGCCCGTCAGCGGAGGAGACAGAACACTCCCTACGGGCAGCAGCGAACAGCGCCCCAAAGAGGCGCGGGGAACTGCGCGATCAACCACAGGCGACCCGCACCCGCCGTCGCCGCCGCGTCACCACCACCGTCGCCGCACTCACCGCAGCCCTCGCCGCGGCCGCCACGCTCTACACAACAACACCGCCCCAAACCGACAAAACGAACAAACCAAACAAAACAGCAATCCCTGCCCCTGTCCCAAGGGCTACCACCTGGTCCAGGAAAAGAAGCTCGGCATCTCCTTCCCCATCCCGAACGGCTGGACCGCCCGCACCCGCACCGCGGACCAGGTCACCTACGCCGACCCCACCGGCCTCGTCGGCATCACCATCGGCACCGTCACCCCGGCGGGACCGAACCCGGCCGACCACTTCGCCGACATCGAGGCGAACACGAAGCTCAACTACTCCACGTACCGCAGGCTGCGCATGCAGCGGACGACCTTCCGCGAACAGCCCGCCGCGATATGGGAGTTCACCTTCCAGGGCCGGGCCCGCCCGTTCCGCGCCATCGACCTCGGCTACGGCCGTGAGGGCGGACGCGAGTACGACATCTACCTCTCGGCACCCGAGGCGGAGTGGGACACCCACCGCCCCGTCTTCGACCATGTCAGGGACGGCTTCAGGGCGTAAAGCGACCGAAGAATGGATAGGGGGTATACGGCGAAAACGCGGGGAGTGTCCGACGTGCCCGGATGCCGCGCGCAGCGGCTTCAGGGGAGGGAGCGCGCATGGACGGCCGGCCCTTATACCTCGAACCGCGGCTGGAGCCACGGCTGAGGTCGCTCGTGGCGGCGACCGGGACATCGCACTCACTCATCGACGCGCTCGGTTCACCGCTGCACGTGGTGGTGCCGGACCAGATCGCCGAGAATCTGGAGCGCTTCCGGTCGGTGTACCGCGCGCATCATCTGTCGGGCCAGGTCTTCTACGCCCACAAGGCCAACCGGTCCAGCGCCCTGCTGCGCCGCCTGGCCGCCACGGACGCGGGCGTGGACGTCGCGTCGCTGGGCGAGTTACAGGACGCGCTCGGTGCCGGTTTCACCGCCGACCGGATCACGGCCACCGGGCCCAAGAACCCCGAGTTCCTGTGGCTCGCGGCCCGTGCTGGAGTCACGGTCAGCGTCGACGGCGTGGGCGAGCTCGACCAGCTCGCCACGCTGGTGCGCAAGCACGCCCTCGCCCCGGTGCGGGTGCTGCTGCGGCTGTCGGGGTTCGAGACATCGGGGGTGAGAGTGCTCAGCCGGCGCAGCCGGTTCGGCACGCCCGTACGGGAGTTGGAGTCGCTGCTGGAGGCGGTCGAGCGGCACGGTGACGCGGTGGAGGCGACGGGCGCGGCCTTCCATCTGGACACCACCAGCGTCGCGGAGAAGGCGACCGCCCTCGAAGGGTGCCTGGCCGCTCTGGAAGCGTGCCGGAGCCGGGGACTCAGGCCCCGGGCCGTGGACGTCGGCGGCGGGTTCGGGGTCAGTTACCTCGCCGAGCGGGAGCAGTGGGAGGCGTACACGACGGCGCTCACGGCCGCCGTCCTGGGCCGTCGCCCGCCCCTGACGTGGGGCGGGCACGGCTACGGGCTGCGGAACGAGTCCGGCACCCTGCGCGGCACGCTCGGCCTCTACCCGGCCCACCGGCCCGTCGCCGGCGCGGCCTACCTGGACGAGCTGCTGGGCCGGCCCGCCGCCTCGCTCGGCGGGCGTCCGCTGGCCGGACTGCTGCTGGAGCACCTGTACGACCTGTACACCGAGCCCGGCCGGGCGCTGCTGGACCAGTGCGGGCTGACGCTCGCGAAGGTGCTGGAGGTCCGCGAGCAGGAGTACGGCGGCGAGCTGCTCGTGCGGCTGGCCGCGAAGGCCGACGACATCGCCCTGGAGGACCACGGGGTGCTGATGGACCCCGTGGTCGTCCCCCGAAGTGGCGCCGGGCCGGGCGAAGGGCCCGTCGCCGTCCACCTCTTCGGCAGCCTCTGCCTGGAGACCGACCTGATCACCCGGCGCACGGTCTTCCTGCCGCGCCGTCCGGCCCCCGGCGACCTGCTGGCGTTCGCCAACACCGCCGGGTACGCCATGGACTTCCACGCCACCCGCGCCCAGCACCAGCCCGCCGCCCGCAAGGTCGCCGCCTGGCAGGACGGCGACGGGTGGCGCTGGTGTCTCGACGACCAGTTCTGGCCGATCACGCCCTCGGGGGAGCCCAGTGAGGTACGACAGCATCACGGAGGCGATAGGCAACACCCCGCTGGTACGGCTGGACCCGGCCGTGCACGGACTGCGGAACATCGACCTGTTCGCCAAGCTGGAGATGCTCAACCCCTGGGGCTCGGTCAAGGACCGGGCGGCCTGGAGCATGGCCGGCCCGCTGCTCTCCGAGGCCGTCGAACACGGCAGCCAGGTCGTGGAGTTGTCCAGCGGCAACACGGCGAAGGCGCTGGCGGTCGTCGCGGGCATGCACGGGCTGGGCTTCAAGAGCGTCACCAACCGGATGCGGGTGCCGGAGATCAAGGACCTCCTGCTGCTGCTCGGCGCGGAGATCGAGGAGCTGCCGGGGCAGAGCGAGTGCCTGGACCCGACGGCGACGGACGATCCGCTGACCCTCTTCCACCGGACGCTGTCCGCCTCCGGCGGCGCCTATCTGCACACCGACCAGTACTTCAACCCGCGCAACACCGAGGCCCATCTGACCGGGACCGGGCCGGAGATCGTCAAGGACCTGGACGGCCGGGTGCCGGACTGGTTCGTCGCCTGTGTGGGCACGGCCGGTTCCTCCACGGGCGTGGCCCGCGCCCTGCGGGCGGAGGACCCTCGGTGCGGGTGGTCGGGCTGGTCGCGGCCAAGTCGGACTTCATCCCCGGGATCCGCACCATCGACGAGGTGCAGGAGGTCGGCCTGTTCGATCCGGAGACCTACGACACGATGGAGTCGGTGAGCGCCGAGGAGGCCATCGAGGGGATGCTGACCCTGAACCGCCGCTGCGGCATCCTGGGCGGCCCCACCGGAGGGGCGGCCTATTTCGGCGCCGTCCGCCATCTGCGCGCCTTCGACGAGGAGTCGAGCGAGCGCAGGACGGCCGTGTTCATCGTCTGCGACCGGGTCGAGAGCTATCTGAGCTACGTCCGTCAGCGACGGCCCGACCTGCTGGGCCGGCCCGCCCGGAAGAACTCCCCGGCCGACCTGACCGAGGCCGAGGTGCGCGGGGCTCCGTCGGTCGGCGTGGCGGACGCCCAGCGGTGGATCGACACCGACCGGCCGCTCGTGGTCGATCTGCGCAGTCCGTTCGCGTACGCGGCGCTGCACATCGACGGTTCGGTCAACATCGTCGACGAGCTGTTCGCCGAACTCCTGCGGGGCGGCCTGCCGTTCAGCCGGAGCAGGCCGGTGCTGCTGGCGTGTCCGGTGGGCGAGCAGTCCGCGCGGTACGCGGCGCTGCTGACCCGGATGGGACATGCCGACGTGCGCAGCCTGACCGGCGGCATCATCGCCTGGCGGGACGCGGGCGCGCCCCTGGTGCGGGACTGACGGCCATGACCGCACCGATCACCCGCGAGGACCTGTCGCAGTGGCAACGGGCGCTGCGCGCCCAGTTCCCGATCGTCACCGGGCACCCGGAGCTGGCGTACCTGGACAGCGCGGCCACGGCCCAGAAGCCACGGGCCGTCCTGGACGCCGTGCAGACGTACCTCACCACCAGCAACGCCAATTCCGCGCGTGGCACCTACACCTGGGCCAACCGGACCACGGAGCTGGTCGAGCGGACCCGTGAGCGCGTCGCCCGGTTCCTCGGGGACGCCGGGCCTGAGCGGTCGGCCGTTCATTTCACGAGCGGCACGACCGAGGGGCTGCGGACGATCGCCCGCGACTGGCTGCCGGGGTTCCTGCGCGACGGCGACGAGATCGTCGTACCCGACGCGGACCACCAGGCCAACATCGCGCCCTGGCTGGAGGCCCAGCGGCTGCTCGCCCGGGAGGGCGTGCACATCCGGGTGCTGCCGATGCCGTACCAGAGCGGTTCCGGGGACTACGACCACACCGCGCTGGCCGAGCGGGCCGGGCCGCGCACCCGGTTCGTCGCCACGACTCATGTGCACCACGTGTACGGCGGCGACATGAACGTGCACCGCATCCGCGAGGCGGTCGGACCGGACGCGGTCATCTGTCTGGACGCGGCCCAGAGTGTCGGGCATCTGCCGGTGTCCGTGGCCGAGTCGGACGTCGACTTCGTCGTCTTCTCCGGGCACAAGGCGCTGGCCCTGCCGGGATCGGGCGCGGTGTGGGCCCGGCAGGCTCGCGGTCCGGCGCTCGCGCCCGGCGGGTGGAGCGGCACGCCGAACACCGTGGGCATCGCCTCGCTGGAGGCCGCCCTGGACTGGCTGGACACCGCCGGTGTGGAGCGCATCGAGCGGTGGACGGTCGCCCTGGCGGCACGGCTCACCGACGGGCTGCGCCGACTGGACGCCTACGAGATCCTGGGCTGCCCGCTCAGTCTGGCGGCCGACTCGACCGTGCAGCGGCGCCAGAGCATCGTGACCCTGCGGCACCGGGCCATCGACTCGGGCGACCTGGGCTTCATCCTCTTCAGCCACGGTCTCATGGTCCGCTCCGACCACCACTGTCAGGGCGACGCGGGCGAGAAGACCGGTTCGGTGCGGGTGAGTCTGCATGTGTACAACACCGTCGAGGAGATCGACCGGCTGCTGACCGTCCTTGCTTCGCTCCAGTGACTCCGCCGACTATGCGTAATGGGAACCGTTTCCACCTGTAAGCTCGGGCCCGGCAGGAGTCAGGTGCGAGACGGCGAGGTGGCGCGACCGGATGGGGCTGAGTCTGGCGACGGCGGAGCGGTGGGTGGAGCGCTGGGAGCTCCAGCAGCAGCGGTACGCCGTCGACCGCGAGGAGCGGTTCACGGTGATCGCCGATGTCGTCGAACACGTCACGGCGGGGCGCGCGGGCCGGCCGCTCGTCGTCGACCTGGGCTGCGGGCCCGGCTCCCTGGCGGCCCGGCTGGTCCGGCGGCTGCCGGACGCGGAGATCGTGGCCGTGGACCGGGACCCCGTCCTGCTGGAGCTGGGCCGGACCCACCACCCGGACGCGGCCCGCTATGTCGACGCGGAGATCGGCGCACCCGGCTGGACCGACGAACTGGACCTGGACCGGCCCCTGGACGCGGCCGTCTCCACGACGGCCCTGCACTACCTCGACCGCGACACCCTGCTGCGCACCTACCGGCAGGTCGCCTCGCTGCTGCGGCCCGGGGGCGTCCTCGTCAACGGCGACCATCTCCCCCAGGACGCCGCGGGACCGGCCGGGTTCGCCGCCCATGTCGGCCGGTGCCGGGCCGCACGGCAGCGGGTGTTCGCCCATGAGGACTGGGGCTCCTGGTGGGCCGCCCTCTCCCGCGACCCCGAGCTGACCGACCTCCTCGCGGAGCGCCGCCGCCGGGAGGAGCCGCCGGCCGCCGGCCGCCCGGCCGAGCTTCCCCTCTCCACCCATCTGGAGCTGCTGAGGCAGGCGGGGTTCGGCACGGCGGGGCCGGTCTGGCAGTACGGCGACAGCTGCGTGGTCGTCGCGGTCCGCTAGGGCCTGTCGTTTGGATCAGGTCGCAGGAAACTGACGGTTCCTGGAAATCGCCGGTGAGCGGGGTCTGGTGCGTGCAGCTGCAAGGCGGAGGAGGGCGGCGATGCGGAGCATCGGCAACCGACGACAACGCGGCAGATGCGCGTGCCAAACCCCAGCCAGCCGCGTCACCAACCTCTCCGAACAGCACACCTAGAGCCCGCATCACCCCTTCACGCTCCCTCGGATGGCCGATGGCGGCGAGTGCTCGGACAATACACTCAGAAATCGCCATATGTTCCTGCCGTCGTCCCCTACTGAGGAGCCACTCCCATGACCACCGCCGAGCACATCACGCACGACGACCACCCCCACGCCCACGGCGAGGACTGCGGGCACGTCGCCTTCACCCACGGCGACCACACGGACTTCGCCCATGACGGCCACATCCACCGGATGCACGAGGGCCACGTCGACGAATGCGCGAACGGCGGCCACACGGTGCACCAGAACCACGACCACCAGCACGGCGACGACTGCGGCCATCTCGCCGTGCGGCACGGCGACCACACCGACTACGTGCACGACGGTCACCGGCACGCCGGCCACGAGGGTCACTGGGACGACCACTGAACCGCGACCGGACGCCTCAGCCGTGAGCAGGGCGTCTCAGGACAGGCTGTCCCAGTCGACCGTGCGGTCGCACCAGCGCCCGAGCAGGGTGCGGTCGTGGCCGACGGCCAGCAGGGCGGCGCCGTTCGCGGACCGGTAGTCCTCGACGGCCGCGACCAGCGCGGCCGCGGTGGAGGCGTCGAGCATGGCGGTCATCTCGTCGCACACCAGCAGGCGCGGGCGCAGCACGAGGGCGCGGGCGAGGCAGGCGCGTTGCAGCTGGCCGTCGCTGACCTCGTGCGGCCGTCGGGTCAGCAGGTCCGGGGTGAGACCGACGAGAGGGGTCAACTCGGCCACGCGGTCGGGGATTTCCTTGCTGCGGCCGGTGGCGCGCAGAGGTTCGGCGATCAGGTCGGTGAGCGGCAGCCGGGGGTCGGCGGAGAGTCTGGCCTGCTGGAAGACGACCCCGAAGGCGGTGCGCAGGTCGCGCGGGGCGCGGTGGCGCCAATGCCGTACGGGGTCGCCGTCGAGGACGACGCTTCCGGAGTCGGGACGGTGCAGCAGCGCCGCGACCCGCGCCAGAGTCGACTTGCCGCAGCCGCTCGGGCCGAGCAGGCCAACGGACTCGCCCGGTGCCACGGTCAGGGAGACGTCCCGGACCACCGGCGCGTTCCTGAGGTATCCGGCGGTGATGGAGCGCAGTTCAAGCACGGACGTCCTCCGGCGGATGCGGGTGGTGGCAGGCGACGGGGCCCGGGGCGGCGGGGCGGCACAGATGCCGGTGGCCCGGTCGCAGCGGGCGGCGAAAGCGCAGCCGTCGGGGAGGTCGCCGAGTTCGGGCGGCATGCCGGGGATGGGCGTGAAGGCCCGGTCGGGGAGGGCCTGGAGCAGACCGCGGCTGTAGGGGTGGCGTGGCCCTGGTGAGCCGAAGAAGTCCTCGGCGGACGCCAGTTCGACGATCCGGCCCGCGTACATCACGGCGACCCGGTCGGCGATGCGCTCGGCGGCTGTCAGGTCATGGGTGATCATCAGCAGGCCCCTCCCCCGGCCGCCGGTCTCCCCCGGCTCGTCGACGTGCCGCCGCAGCTCGTCGGCCGTACGGTCCACCAGGTCGCGGTCGAGCCCGGTGGTCGGTTCGTCGGCGAGCAGCAGGGGCGCGCCGCCGACGAGGGCGAGGGCGGTGGCGGCGCGCTGGGCCAGGCCTCCGGAGAGCTGGTGGGGGTGGCGGTCGAGGTGGTCCGCGGGGAACGCGGCCCGTTCGGCGGCGGCCTCGGCGGCGGCGCGCAGGGCGGCGCGTCCCCGGGTCGCGGTCAACGCGGCGACCGTCTCCTCCAGTTGGGAGCGGACGGTGCGCACGGGGGTGAGGTGGGCGGCCGGGCTCTGCGGTACGAGGCCGATGAGCCGGCCGCGTACGGTACGGGCGAGGGTCCGCTCGTCGGCCGCGAGCAGGTCCAGGTCGCCGAGGTGAGCCGACCCGGCCGTCCGGGCGTTGCCTGGGAGCAGTCCGAGCAGGGCGGAGGCCAGTACGGACTTGCCGCAGCCGCTCTCCCCGATCAGCGCCAGACACTCACCGGCCGCCACCTCGAACCGGGCGTCGGTGACGGCGGCGACACGACGTCCGCCGGGCATGAGGAACCGCACGGAGAGGCCGCGCACCGCCAGCACGGGTTCGTCTGCGGCGGGCACCGCGGCGACGTCGCCCGGCCCGGTCTCGACTCCGGTGCTCACAGCATCAGCTCCGATCGGTGGCGCGGGTTGATCCGCTCCCGCCAGGCTCCGGCGAGGCCGGCGATCGCGAGGGTGGGGACGATGAGGAACAGGCCCGGGAACAGGGTCGGCCACCACTGTCCGGCGAGCAGGGAGCCGCGGGCCGTCTGGATCAGGGTGCCGAGGCTCGCCGTGTGGGTGGGCAGCCCGAGTCCGAGGAAGGACAGCGCCGACTCGTGCCACATGGCGTGCGGCACCATCAGCACGGCGGCGAGCGCGGCTTGGGGCAGGACGGCGGGCAGCAGATGCCGTACCGTCACCCGCCACCGGGACGCCCCACCGGAGACGGCGGCGTCGATGTACGGCCTGGAGCGCAGGGACAGCACCTCGGCACGGACGATCCGGGCCGTGGACAGCCAGTGGGTGAGCGCGACCGAGATCACCACCGGCCAGACACCGGGGCGGAACATCGCGACGATGAAGATGCCGAGCAGCAGGTGCGGCACGGACGAGAACGCGTCGACCACCCGCATCAGGGCGCGGTCGGCCCAGCCGCCCAGGGCACCCGCCGTCGCGCCCACGGCGGTGCCGACCACCGTCGCCGTCAGCGCCGCCGCCACCCCGACGAGCAGCGAGACGCGCAGGCCGTAGACGCAGCGCAGCAGCAGGTCGCGGCCGACGTCGTCGGTGCCGAAGGGGTGAGACCAGGACGGCGGCCGGAGCTTGGCGGCCAGGTCGACGGCCTGCTGGTCGAGCTGGACCAGGGGCGGTACGAGCAGCACGGCGAGGACGGTCGCGCCCACCAGTACGGCGGAGGTGCGCACGCGCAGGGCGCGGGTGGAGCGGCGTTTGGGGCCGTGCGAGCGCCACTCGGACTCGGCCGGGGCGCCGGCGGGCGCCGGTGCGTCACATGTCACTGAGCTTCACCCTCGGGTCGAACAGTCCGTAGAGCAGGTCGGCGAGCAGGTTCCCGGCGAGGACGGCGGCCGTGGCCAGGGTCGTCAGGGCGGCGAGCAGCGGGAAGTCGACCGCGGTGGCCGCCTCGACGGTGGCGGCGGCGATGCCCGGCCAGCTGAAGACGCTCTCCACCAGGAGGGCCCCGGTGATGAGTTCGGGCACGCGGGATCCGATCAGGGTGAGCACCGGCAGCACTCCGGAGCGCAGGGCGTGGTCGAGCAGGACGGTGCGTTCGCTCAGGCCGCGTGCGCGGGCGCCGCGTACGGGGTCCTCCGCCAGGGCGTCGCCGACGCCCTGGCGGACGTAGAGCGTGAACCAGGGCAGCTGGGAAACCGCGAGGACACCGGCCGGCAGGACGAGGTGGCTCGCGACCTGTCCCGCCGTGACCTGTTCGCTGGCGGTGTCCGTCAGGCCGCCCGCCGGGAGGACGTCCCACTGGAGGGCGAACAGCCAGACGGCGAGCAGGGCGATCCAGAAGACCGGGGCCGCCTCCAGGGTGTAGGCGAGGGAGGTGACGGTCCGGTCGGTCAGCGACCCGGGCCGGCGGGCGGCGAGCACGCCGAGGACCGTGCCCACCAGCACGGCGGCGGCGAAGGCGACCGCGCACAGCAGCGAGGACCACACGAGCCGTTCGCCGATCACCTGGGCGACCGGCTGCCGCAGCACGCTGGAGTGACCGAGGTCGCCGGTGAGCGCGGAGGTCAGCCACTGCCACCAGCGTGCGGCGAAGGGCTGGTCCGCGCCGAGGTTCTCGCGCAGCCGGTCCAGGGTCTGCTGGTCGGCGCCGAGCGCGGCGGTGCCGGCGTACGCCTTGACGGGGTCGAACGGGGAGGCGGCGGCGATCGCGAACACGCCGAAGGTGACGACGAGCAGGACGGGGACGGCGAACAGCGCCCGCCGCCCCGCCAGCCGTGCCATCGCTCCCCAGGGGAGTCGGTTCACTTCTTCGGCTGCCAGTCCTCGATGTTCCACCAGGGGCCGCTGGCGAAGCCGTGCTCGTGCGGCTCCAGCTGGGTGCTGAGGCCGTCCCAGCGGTCGGCCAGGACGTAGAGGTGGTCGATGTGGGTGAGGAAGGTGTAGCCGGGGTCCTGGACCAGGGCGCGCTGGAGCTTGTCGTAGGCGGCCCTGCGCTGCGCCGGGTCCTGGCCGCGGCGGCCGTTGTCGAGGGCGCGGTCCACTGCCGGGTTGTCGTAGCGGGCCATGTTGTTGAAGCCGTCGCCGGCGAGGGAGGAGTGCAGCAGGGTGTACAGGCCGAAGTCGGGGTCGCCGGTGGATCCGAAGCCCGCGAGGACGGCGGTGTTCTTCATGCGCGGCTCGATGACCTCCCAGGTGGCGCTCTCCGCCTTCACCTCGATGCCGGCCTTCTTGGCGTCGGAGGCGTAGGCGAGGGCGTGGTCCTGGCGGACCTTGTCGCCGGAGGGGTAGAGGAGGGTGAAGGACGCCCGCTGTCCGTCCTTGGCGCGGATGCCGTCCCCGGCGGGCTTCCAGCCGGCCTCGTCCAGGATCTTCCTGGCCTTGCCGAGGTCCTGTTCGCGCTCGACGGCCTTGGCGAAGGCGGGGTCGTCGACGGGCAGCGGCCCGTAGGCCGGGCGCCCGGCTCCGTCGAGGATCTTGTCGACCATGGTCTCGCGGTCCACGGCGGCGTCGAGGGCCTGGCGGATCGCGCGGTCGCCGGTGACCTTGTTCGGGGTGGGGAGGGTGACGGCCCGGAAGTCGTAGGACCTGGCGTCGTACGTGCGCCTGCCGTCGTCGCCCTTGAACGTGGCGGCGAGGTTGGGCGGGAGGACCGCGCCGTCGAGGTCGCCGGAGCGCAGCCGGGTGGCGCGTACGTCGTCGTCGGCGATGACCGCCATGGTGAAGGTCTTCACCTTCGGCTTGCCGCCCCAGTAGCGGGGGTTGGCCTTGAAGGTGAGCTTCTCGCCCTTGCTCCACTTGGAGAGGACGTACGGGCCGGTGCCGACCGGCTCGGTGTTGAAGGCGCCGGTGTTGGGGTCCTGCTCGCCGGCGACGTGCTCGGGGACGATGGGCAGCACGGTGCGGGCGGCGAAGGCGGCGTAGGGGTACTTGAGCGTGAAGACGACCTTGTCGTCGCCGCTCGCCTCGACCTCCTTGACGGCGTCCAGCTCGCTCTTGAAGGTGTTGTTGGTCTTGGCGTCCAGGGCGGTCCGGTACGTGTAGACGACGTCGGCGGCCGTCAGCGGCTCGCCGTCGCTGAACTCCACCCCGTCGCGCAGCGTGTAGGTGTACGTGCGCCCGCCGTCGGCGATCTCGGGGAGCGCCGCCGCGAGGGCGGGTTTCAGTTTCAGGTCGGCGTCGCGGGCGAGCAGCCCGTCGAAGATCTTGGAATTGCCGTCCTTGCCGTAGCCGAGGAGCGGGCTGAGGGTGTCCGGCTCGGACGCCACCCCGATGACGACGGATCCGGACTTGGCGTCGCTCTGGCCGCCGCTGCTCGGGCCGAGCAGGCGGTGACCGCCGCGGCCAGCGCCGCCGTGGCGGCGGCTCCTCGTATCCGACGGGTCGACATATGACCTCACCCCGTTGTTGCTGTAGTCAAGTTCTTGCACAGACCTCGCAATTAAACAGTCAAGGGGGGCCTCCGCGCACCACCGCGGTGCGGGAGGCCCAGGTCACCGGCTCGTGCTCAGGGCCGGGTCAGGGTGATGTCCCGTCCGTGGACGGCGTGGAAGCTGGGCAGCGGCAGGCCGCTGAAGGTGCGCAGTTCCATCAGGGTGGCCTCGACGTGGGCCGCTCCGGGCGCGAGCGCGCCGGGCTTGGGGCGGCCCGTGTTCACCCAGCGGTGCTTCACGCCGTCGCACACGGCCCGGGTGCCGCCGATGCCGTAGCGGGTGGTGGAGGTGCCCTGGCTCACGGAGGAGCTGACGAAGACCGGGCCGACGGCGCTCCGGCAGCGGTACGTGCCGGAGAGGGTGACGGTGCCGTCGGCGGTGATCCGGCCCACCGCGTCGACGGTCACGGCCTCGTACGGGGCCGCGGCGGACGCGGTGGCGGGTGCCGCGGTGGCACCGGTGAGCAGGAGCAGCGCGGCACCGGCCGTCGCTCCGAGCAGGGGACGAACACGCATGGGGGGAACCTCCCGAAAGGAGTGGTTTTTTGTTCCACTCGTACCCGGCGCCCGGGCCGACGCCCGCACTCCTCACTCCTTCGGTGGCGCATCCGCGCCGGCCGTCGTGGAACGGTCCGGGGAATGTCCTGGGCGTGTCACGCTTCCTGACGGGCCGTTCCGATGAGTTCGAGTCAGGAGCATGGTCTGTACGTAAGAGTCATACGAATCCTCCGGATGGCCCTACCGACGTGGAGGTGCGCCATGTGTGCCCACCAGACCCAGTGCTCCGCGACCGACTCCTTTGCGGCGCATGTCGTCGCCGCCCACCCCGAGCAGGGCTGGAGCCTGCTGTGCGACGGGGTGATCGTCTTCGACGACACCGGTGAGCTGCTGCCGGACGGCCGCGTGGTGGAGCCGCACCGGGTGACGGCGGGCCTGACCGTCGCGGCCTGAGAGCGGCCTACGGCAGCACCGCGAAGCCGTCGAGCTCGACCAGCGCCTCCTCGTCCCACAGCCGGACGACCTGGACGACCGCCATGGCGGGGTAGTCGCGCCCGGCCGCCTCGCGCCACAGCCGCCCCAGCTCGGGGGCGTACGCGCGGTACGCGGCGACGTCCTTGGCGTACACGGTGACGCGGGCGAGGTCGGACGGGGTGCCGCCGGCCGCCGTGAGAGCGGCCAGCAGGTTCGTCAGCGCCTTCTCGAACTGCTCCGGCAGGGTCGCGCCCACCACCTTGCCGTCGGCGTCGAGGGCGGTCTGGCCCGCGAGGAACACCACCCTCGACCCGGAGGCCACGACAGCGTGGGAGAAGCCGGCCGGCGGGGACAGCTCGGGCGGGTTGACGCGCTCGGTGGTCACCGGGCCTCCTGGTGGGCGTACGACGTGCCGTACAACTCCTTGGCGATGATGCCGCGTTGCACCTCGCTGGCCCCCTCGTAGACGCGTGGGGCGCGCACCTCGCGGTAGAGGTGTTCGAGCAGGTGCCCGCGTTGCAGCGCCCGGGCGCCGTGCAGCTGGACGGCCGTGTCGACGACGTACTGCGCGGTCTCGGTGGCGAGCAGTTTCGCCATGGCGGAGCGCTGGGGCACGTCCGGGGCGTCCTCGTCGTAGGCGGTCGCCGCCGCGTAGACCATCAGCCGGGCCGCCTCCGTGCGCAGGGCCATCTCGGCGACCTGGTGGGAGACGGCCTGGAGGTCCCTCAGCTTGCCGCCGAAGGCGTCCCGACCTGCGGTGTGGGCCAGGGTCGCTTCGAGGGCGGCCCGGGCCATGCCGACCGCGAAGGCGCCGACGCTGGGGCGGAACAGATTGAGCGTGCCCATCGCGACCCGGAAGCCGCGGTCCACCTCTCCGAGCACGTCCTCGGCCGTCACCGGCACGGCGTCGAAGTCGAGCGCGCCGATGGGGTGCGGGGAGAGCATGTCGAGGCCCGTTCCGGTCAGGCCCGGGCGGTCGGCGGGCACCAGGAAGGCCGTGACGCCCCGGGCCCCGGCGTCGGGGGCGGTCCGGGCGAAGACGGTGTAGAAGTCGGCCTCGGGGGCGTTGGAGATCCAGCACTTCTCGCCGGTGAGGCGCCAGCGGGCCGGGCCGTCCCGGTCCGCCCGCAGGGTCAGAGCCGCCGCGTCCGAACCCGCTCCCGGCTCGCTCAGCGCGAACGCCGCGACGGCCGTGCCGTCGGCCACCCGGGGGAGCCAGCGGGCGCGCTGGGGTTCGGTGCCGTGGGCGTGGACCGGGTGGGCGCCGAGGCCCTGGAGGGCGAGGGCCGTCTCGGCCTCCGTGCAGCCGTGGGCCAGCGACTCGCGCATCAGGCACAGATCGAGGGCGCCGGACGTGAAGAGCCGCCCGAGCAGGCCCAGTCGGCCGAGTTCGGCGACCAGCGCGCGGTTCACATGCCCCGGTTCCCCTTCTCGGCCAGCGGGCGGAGCCGCTCGGCGGCCAGGGTGCGCAGCTCGGCACACCAGGCGAGTTGTGCCGGTTCGAGCGAGAATGCGGTCATTGCCGGTCCCTTCTCCGCCACCCTGCTTGCCGGCTGGGCCACTCCGAGGCTATCGCGGACCGTTGACTGTCGTCACCAACACGATACGCTCCAGGGGCGAGCCCACCACGCCAAGGGGGCGAACCGTATGAATCCACGGGACACGGCGCACGTCGACACCTTCACCCGCGACCATCTGCCGCCCCCGGACCACTGGCCCGAGCTCCGCTTCGACCTGCCGGAGCTGCGCTACCCCGAACGGCTCAACTGCGCCGCCGAACTGCTCCACGGCCCTGACGACGACCGGCCCGCGTTCCTCTCCCCCACCGGTGAGCCATGGACGTACGGCGAGCTGCGCGCCCGGGTCGACCGCATCGCGCATCTGCTCACCGGTGACCTCGGCGTCGTCCCAGGCAACCGGGTGCTGCTGCGCGGCCCCACCACACCGTGGCTCGCCGCCTGCTGGCTTGCCGTCCTGAAGGCGGGGGCCGTGGCGGTCACGGTGCTCGCCCAGCAGCGCCCGCACGAGCTGAGCACGATGTGCGAGATCGCCCGGGTCCGGCACGCGCTGTGCGACATCCGGGCCGTCGACGACCTCGCCAAGGCCGAGGTCCCGGACCTGCGGATCACCACGTACGGCGGTGACGCCCCGGACGACCTGCTCAACCGGCAGGCGCCCGGCACGCCGTACCAGGCCGTCGGGACGGCGGCCGACGACGTGGCGCTGATCGCCTTCACCTCCGGTACCACCGGCCGCCCCAAGGGCTGTATGCACTTCCACCGCGATGTGCTGGCGATCGCCGACACCTTCTCCCGGCACGTGCTGCGGCCCCGCGCCGACGACGTCTTCACCGGCAGTCCGCCGCTGGGCTTCACCTTCGGGCTGGGCGGACTGGTGGTCTTCCCGCTGCGGGCCGGGGCGAGCGCTCTGCTGCTGGAGCAGGCGGGCCCGAAACAGCTGCTGCCCGCCATCGCCCGGCACCGGGTCTCCGTGCTGTTCACCGCGCCCACGGCGTACCGCGCGATGCTCGACGAACTCGACGGCCACGACGTCTCGTCCCTGCGCCGCTGCGTCTCCGCCGGCGAGAACCTGCCCGCGGCCACCTGGCGGGCCTGGCACGAACGCACCGGCGTGCGCGTCATCAACGGCATCGGCGCGACCGAACTGCTGCACATCTTCATCTCCGCTGCCGACGAACGGATCCGGCCCGGGGCGACGGGTCTTCCCGTACCGGGCTGGCACGCGCGCGTGCAGGACACGGACGGCCGACCGGTGCCCGACGGGCAGCCGGGCCTGCTCGCCGTGCGCGGACCGGTCGGCTGCCGCTATCTCGCCGACCCGAGGCAGCGGGAGTACGTCCGCGGCGGCTGGAACATCACCGGCGACACCTACGTCCGCGAACCCGACGGCTACTTCCGGTACGTCGCCCGCGCCGACGACATGATCATCTCGGCCGGGTACAACATCGCCGGACCCGAGGTCGAGGACGCGCTGCTGAGGCACCCGGACGTGCTGGAGGCGGCGGTCGTGGGACGGCCCGACGAGGCGCGCGGGCAGGTCGTGGTGGCCTACGCCGTCCTCAAGGAGGGCGCGGAACGGGACGCCCGGGCGCTGCGCGACTTCGTGAAGAGCGAGCTGGCCCCGTACAAGTGCCCGCGCGAGATCGTCTTCCTGGACGCACTGCCGCGCACCGCCACCGGCAAGCTCCAGCGATTCCGCCTGCGCACCGCAGGGCCCCCGCTCGGCGGCACCGAAGACCACCGGGATTGAGCCGTACGACCTAAGATGATCAACGTGTCCGACCAGCATGCACCACGGTCTCTCATCGTCACGCTCTACGGCGCGTACGGCCGCTTCGTACCGGGCCCCGTGCCGGTAGCCGAACTGATCCGGCTGCTGGCCGCGGTCGGTGTGGACGCCCCGTCCGTCCGCTCCTCGGTGTCGCGGCTCAAGAGACGCGGACTGCTCGTGCCCGCCCGCACCGATCAAGGTGCCGCCGGGTACGAACTGTCCTCGGACGCCCGGCAGTTGCTCGACGACGGCGACCGGCGCATCTACGCCACAGCCCCGCCGGAGGACGAGGGCTGGGTGCTCGCCGTGTTCTCCGTGCCGGAGTCGGAGCGGCAGAAGCGGCACGTGCTGCGCTCCCGGCTGGCCGGCCTCGGTTTCGGCACGGCCGCTCCGGGCGTGTGGATCGCGCCCGCGCGGCTGTACGAGGAGTCGCGGCACACCCTTCAGCGGCTGCGGCTCGACGGGTATGTCGACTTCTTCCGCGGCGGCCACCTCGGCTTCGCCCCGACCGCCGAGGCCGTCACCCGCTGGTGGGACCTGGCGGCCATCGCCAAGGAGCACGAGGCGTTCCTCGACCGCCACGCGCCCGTGCTGCTCGGCTGGGAGAAGCGCGAGGACACCCCGCCAGAGGAGGCCTACCGGGACTACCTCCTCGCCCTGGACTCCTGGCGCCACCTCCCCTACACCGACCCCGGCCTGCCGTCCGCCCTGCTCCCCCGGGACTGGCCCGGGGAGCGCTCGTCGGCGGTGTTCCGGGGCCTGCACGAGCGGCTGCGGGACGCGGGGGCGGAATTCGTGGGGCTGTAGATCGCGTCCCCTCGTTTGGGCCCACCGGGCCACCGGGTACTCGGCAGCGCGATGACAGCACCGGACGGACGGCGGAGGCAATGGAGCGGCGGGCAGGTCCGACGCGGCCGGCTCTGATCGTGATCGACATGATCAACACGTACGACCACGAGGATGCCGAGCTGCTCGTGCCGTCCGCCGAGCGGGTCGTGCCCGTCATCGCCGAGCTGATCGGCCGGGCCCGCGAGGCGGACGTGCCGGTGGTCTACGCGAACGACAACTTCGGACTGTGGCGCTCCCACCACGGAGAGCTCGTGGACACCGCGCTGGCCCGGCCGCACGCGGACCTGATCGAGCCGATACGACCGGACGACGAGTCGCTGTTCGTGGTGAAGGCCCGCCATTCGGCCTTCTTCGAGACTCCGCTGTCCTACCTCCTGTGGAGCCTGGACGTCGGTCATGTCGTCCTGACCGGCCAGGTCACCGAGCAGTGCGTCCTCTACTCCGCCCTCGACGCGCACATCCGCCACCTGGAGGTCACGGTGCCCAGGGACGCCGTCGCCTCCATCCACCCCCATCTGGCGTCCGCCGCCCTCGAGATGATGGAACGCAACATGGGCGCCCGGATCACCGCGGCCAAGGAGACGGATTTCGCGCCCGCCGCGGGCTAGATGCTCAACCGCGGCTTCGGTGCGTCCGTGCGGCCCGTCTGGGGCCGGCGGCTTCCCGCGCGGTACGGGGCCGGCCAGGTGGCGCCCGGGCCCGTGTAGCCCTGTTCGGCCGCCGCGTGCAGGGTCCAGTGCGGGTCGTAGAGGTGCGGGCGGGCCAGGGCGCACAGGTCCGTGCGACCCGCCAGGATCAGGGAGTTGACGTCGTCCCAGGAGGAGATCGCGCCGACCGCGATCACCGGGACACCGGTGGCGCGCCGGATACGGTCCGCGAACGGCGTCTGGTACGACCGCCCGAACTCCGGCCGCTCGTCCGCCACGACCTGCCCCGTCGACACGTCGATCGCGTCGGCGCCGTGCGCGGCGAACGCCCGGGCGATCTCGACGGCGTCCTCGGCCGTGGTCCCGCCCTCGGCCCAGTCGGTGGCGGAGATCCGCACGGTCAGGGGCCGCTCCCCCGGCCACACGTTCCGTACGGCGTCGAACACCTCCAGCGGGAAACGGAGCCGCTTCTCCGGCGAGCCGCCGTAGGCGTCGGTCCGCCGGTTGGTCAGCGGGGAGAGGAATCCGGAGAGCAGGTAGCCGTGGGCGCAGTGCAGTTCCAGCAGATCGAAGCCGGCCCGGGCGGCACGGCAGGCGGCTGCCGTGAACTGCTCACGGATGTCGGTGAGCTGGGCACGGCTCAGCGCGCGCGGGGTCTGGCTGTCCGGCTTGTAGGGGAGCGCGGAGGCGGCCACGAGCGGCCAGTTGCCCTCTTCAAGGGGCTCGTCCATGCCCTCCCACATCAGCTTCGTGGAGCCCTTGCGGCCGCTGTGGCCGAGCTGCACGCCGATCGCGGTGCCGGGAGCCCGGTCGTGCACGAAGTCGGTGATACGCCGCCACGCCTCGGCCTGCCGGCCGGTGTAGAGGCCGGCGCAGCCGGGCGTGATCCGGCCCTCCTCGCTGACGCACACCATCTCGGTCATCACCAGCCCGGCCCCGCCCAGCGCCCGCGCGCCGAGATGGACGAGGTGGAAGTCGCCGGGGACGCCGTCGACCGCCGAGTACATGTCCATGGGCGAGACGACGACCCGGTTGCGCAGGGTCAGACCGCGCAGCCGGAACGGGGTGAACATCGGGGGCGTGCCGGGCGGGCAGCCGAACTCGCGCTCCACGGCCTCCGTGAAGTCCGGGTCGCGCAGCCGCAGGTTGTCGTGGGTGACGCGGCGGCTGCGGGTGAGCAGGTTGAAGGCGAACTGGCGGGGCGGCTGGTCCACGTACAGGCCGAGGTTCTCGAACCACTCCAGGCTGGCGCGGGCAGCGCGCTGCGTGGAGGCGACGACGGGCCGCCGCTCCGCCTCGTACGCGGCCAGGGCCTCCTCCAGCGAGTCCCGTTCCTCCAGGCAGGCGGCGAGGGCCAGGGCGTCCTCGACGGCGAGCTTGGTGCCGGAGCCGATGGAGAAGTGCGCGGTGTGGGCGGCGTCGCCGAGCAGGACGAGGTTGCCGTGTGACCAGCGGTCGTTGACGACCGTGCGGAAAGTCGTCCACGCCGAGTTGTTGGACCGCAGGGGGCGGCCGCGGAGTGCCTCCGCGAAGATCTTGCCGCAGCGTTCGATCGACTCGGCCTCGCCGAGCTCGTCGAAACCGGCCCGCTGCCAGACCTCCTCGCGCATCTCGATGATCACGGTGGAGGCGCCGAGTTGATTCTGCGGCCCGGAGGGCCTCGTTGAGGGGTGGTGGTCGGGCGACGGGCGGGCGTAGGGGTAGCCGTGCAGCTGCATCACGCCGTGTTCGGTCTCGGCGATGTCGAAGCGGAAGGAGTCGAAGGGGAAGTCGGCGGCGAGCCAGATGTAGCGGCAGTGGTGTGTGGTGACCTGGGGGTGGAAGACGTCCGCGTAGGTCTCGCGGGTGGTGCTGTGGATGCCGTCCGCCGCGATGACCAGGTCGTGGGTCTGCGGGAGGTCCTTCGGGGCCTCGGTGTGGAAGCGGAGGGCCACGCCGAGGTCGCGGCAGCGGGTGTGGAGGATTTCGAGGAGCCGCTTGCGGCCGAGGGCGGCGAAGCCGTGGCCTCCGGAGGTGTGGCGGGTGTTGCGGTGGGTGATGTCGATGTCGTCCCAGCGGATGAAGTCCCTCTGGAGGGCCTCGTAGACCTGGGGGTCCGCGTGCTCTATGCCGCCGAGGGTCTCGTCGGAGAGGACGACTCCGAAGCCGAAGGTGTCGTCGGGGGCGTTGCGTTCCCAGACGGTGATGTCGCGGGACGGGTCGAGGCGTTTGAGGAGGGCGGCGGCGTAGAGGCCGCCGGGGCCGCCGCCGATGATCGCCACGCGTAGGGGGTGGCTGTCGTCGTGGTGCGGGTGCGGGTCGTCTGTGGCTGATCGCGCCCCGCGGCGGAGCCGCAAATCGACACAGCCCCGCGCCCCTGAGGGGGTTGTCATCACCGTCCGCTCCACTTGGGAGGGCGCTTCTCTGTGAACGCCGCGTGGAACTCTGCGTAGTCCGCGCTGTTCATCAGCAGCGCCTGGGTCGACGCGTCCAGTTCCACCGAGGCCGCCAAGGGCATGTCCAGCTCGGCCGTCAGCAGGGCCTTCGTCTGGGCGTACGCGAGGGCGGGGCCTTCTGCCAGGCGGTGGGCCAGTTGCTGGGCCACCTCGTCCGCTCTGCCCTCATCCGTCAGTTCGCTGATCAGGCCGATGCGCTCGGCCTCGGGGGCCCGGACCGGGTCGCCGAGCATCAGGAGGCGGGTCGCGTGGCCCAGGCCCACGACCCTGGGCAGGAGGTAGGCCGCGCCCATGTCGCCGCCGGAGAGGCCGACCCGGGTGAAGAGGAAGGCGAAGCGGGCCGAGGGGTCGGCGACGCGGAAGTCCGCCGCGAGGGCGAGCACCGCTCCGGCACCGGCCGCCACGCCGTGCAGCGCCGCGATCACCGGGAAGGGGCACTCCCGGATGGCGCGCACCACCTGGCCGGTCATGCGGTTGAAGTCCAGCAGCCGGGCGGTGTCCATGCCGAGGGTGGCGCCGATGATCTCGTCGACGTCGCCGCCGGAGCAGAAGCCGCGTCCCTCGCCGGCCAGCACCAAGGCCCGTACGGACCGCTCCCGGGAGAGCTCGGCGAGCAGGTCGCGCAGGTCGGCGTAGGCGCCGAAGGTGAGCGCGTTGAGCTTCTCGGGGCGGGCCAGGGTGACGGTGGCGACGCCGTCGGCGAGATCGACGCGCAGGTGCTCCCAGCGGGGGGTGCGGGCGGCGGAGCCGGTGAAGGGACTCATGACGTGCGGCCTCCTCGGGCGGGCACTGTCTCACTGAGCTCTACCCCACAAAGCTATCACTCATCTGTGACTGTCGTCATGAGTGCGCGATAGGCCGTCCGGGTAGGACTTCTGTGCGGAGCCCGGGTGACCCGGGCCGGTCACATCCGTCACAGATCATCCACACCGGCGTAACGGCGGGAGCAGCGGCGCGCGGCACCGCGTTCACCTGGGTAAGCCGTCAGACGAGGGGGCGAAGGCGCCCCCGACCACGGCCCCTCGGACGCCCCAGAAGAGCGGCGCCGTACCATTCATCAGGTTGAAAGCAGGATGTCCTGCTCCATGAACGGACCCGCCTTGTACGAACTCCCCTCAGCCCCCGCCTCCTGGCGCATCGCGCTGCCGCACACCGTCGCGGCGGTGCCCGTGGCCCGTGCTCTGGTCCGTACGGCGCTGGCCGAGCTGGAGTACGGGGCCGACTGCGACACGGCGGAGCTGCTCACGGCGGAGCTGGTGGCCAACGCGGTGGAGCACACCACCGGTGAGGCTCCGATAGAGCTGGTCGTGGAGCTGATGCCGGCGGGATGTCAGGTCGAAGTGCACGACACCGATCCGGCCCCGCCCGGCGACCTCACCCGCCCGGCCGGCGGGCCGCCCGACCCCTGGCAGGAGCACGGGCGCGGGCTGCTGCTGATCCGCGCTCTGAGCTCGTCGTGCGGGCACCGGCCGACCGAGTCCGGCAAGGCGGTGTGGTTCAGGCTGTCCGCGGTACCGGAGCAGCGGCGCCCGTCGGCGTGAGGCCTGTTCAGGCCAGGGTCGCGACCAGGACCGCCTTGATGGTGTGCATCCGATTCTCCGCCTCGTCGAAGACCACCGAGTGAGCCGACTCGAAGACCTCGTCGGAGACCTCGAGGTACCCCAGGCCGTGCGACGCGTGGATCTCGCGGCCGACCTTGGTGCCCAGGTCGTGGAAGGCGGGCAGGCAGTGCAGGAACCTCACGTCCGGGTTGCCGGTGGCGCGCAGGACGTCCATGGTCACGGCGTACGGGCCGAGGGCGGTGATGCGCTCGTCCCAGACCTCCTTGGGCTCGCCCATGGAGACCCAGACGTCCGTGGCGACGAAGTCGGCGCCACGGACGCCGTCGTCCAGGATCTCGGTGAGCGTGATGCGAGCGCCGCTGGACTCGGCGAGCGCGCGGGCCCGGTCGACGACCTCCTCGGCAGGCCAGTAGGCCTTCGGCGCGACCAGACGCACATCCATGCCGAGCAGGGCGCCGGTGATCAGGTAGGAGTTGCCCATGTTGAAGCGGGCGTCGCCCAGGTAGGCGAAGGCGATCTCCGTCAGCGGCTTGGCGCAGTGCTCGGTCATGGTCAGCACGTCGGCCAGCATCTGCGTGGGGTGCCAGTCGTCGGTGAGGCCGTTGAAGACGGGCACCCCGGCGTGCGCCGCCAGCTCCTCGACCTTCTGCTGGCTGTCACCCCGGTACTCGATCCCGTCGTACATCCGGCCCAGCACCCGCGCGGTGTCCCTGACCGACTCCTTGTGACCGATCTGGGAGCCTGACGGGTCGAGGTACGTGGTCGAGGCACCCTGGTCGGCGGCCGCGACCTCGAACGCGCAGCGGGTGCGGGTGGAGGTCTTCTCGAAGATCAGCGCGATGTTCCGGCCCCGCAGGTACTGGGTCTCGGTCCCGGCCTTCTTGGCGGCCTTCAGCTCTGCGGCCAGCTCGACCAGACCGCGGAACTCCTCCTCGGTGAAGTCCAGCTCCTTGAGGAAGTGGCGGCCGGCGAGGGCGCTCGGGGCTGTCGCCATGGGGGCGCTCCAGAGATACGGGGACACAGACTCCTGGAATACTATACGAAGCTCAGCATGTCTATACGGGGCCGGACCGGCAAGCCGGTGGGATCCCTCTACACGGGCTCCCGTTCGACCGGGCAGCTCATACAGCGCGGCCCGCCCCTCCCCCGCCCGAGCTCGCTGCCCGGGATCTCTATCACCTCGATGCCCTGCTTGCGCAGGTGGGTGTTGGTGGTGGCGTTCCGCTCGTAGGCGACCACGACGCCCGGTTCGACGGCCAGGACATTGCAGCCGTCGTCCCACTGCTCGCGCTCGGCGGCATGCACGTCCTGGGTGGCGGTCAGCACCCGGATCTCGTTCAGGCCGAGCGCGGCGGCGATCGCGCGGTGCATGTGCTCCGCCGGATGATCGGTGACCTTCAGCTCCTTCTCGCCGACGCCCGGCTCGATGGTGTACGAGCGGAGCATGCCGAGGCCCGCGTACTGGGTGAAGGTGTCACCGTCGACCATGGTCATCACGGTGTCGAGGTGCATGAAGGCTCGCCGCTTGGGCATGTCGAGGGCCACGATCGTCTCCGCGGAACCGGCGGCGAACAGCTTGTGCGCGAGCATCTCGACGGCTTGCGGTGTGGTGCGCTCACTCATCCCGATGAGGACGGCCCCGTTGCCGATGACCAGGACATCCCCGCCCTCGATGGTCGACGGGTAGTCGGCCTGTCCCTCGGACCACACGTGGAAGGCCTCGTCCCGGAACAGCGGGTGGTACCGGTAGATCGCCTCGAAGTGCACGGTCTCGCGCTGCCGGGCGGGCCAGCGCATGGCGTTGATGGAGACGCCGTCGTAGATCCAGGCGGACGTGTCGCGGGTGAAGAGGTGGTTGGGCAGGGGGTCCAGCAGGAAGTCGTCCAGTTCCATGACGTGGAAGCGCACCGAGGTCGGCTCGGGGTGCCCGTCCAGGAACTCGCGTTTCGTCATGCCGCCGACCAGGAGCTCGGCCAGTTCCCGCGCGGGCAGGTTCTCGAAGGCGGCTCTGAGGTGGTCGGTGGCCAGGGGGCCGTACTCCTTCTCGTCGAAGACCCGGTCCAGGACGAGGGTTCTGGCCGCCTGGACCTGAAGCGTCTCGGCCAGGAGATCACCGAAGAGGTGGACGGCGACGCCCCGGTCGCGCAGCACGTCGGCGAATCCGTCGTGCTCGGCGCGGGCCCTGCGCACCCACAGCACGTCGTCGAAGAGCAGCGAGGTCTTGTTGCTGGGGGTGAGCCTTTTGAGCTCGAGATCGGGCCGGTGCAGGATGACGCGGCGCAGCCGCCCGGCCTCGGAGTGGACGTGGTATGCCATGCCTCCATCCTGACCATCGCGGCGCCCGTTGACTCGCTGCTCGCGCGTTTCCGCGAACTCTTGTTTGCGTCTGTGTGACGACAACCGGGGCGGTCATCCGCTGGGCAGCGGCTGGAGCAGTTCGGGCCGGGCCAGCATCCGCCGGGTCGTCCGCCCCGGGTCGAGCACGGAGCGCGCGACGATCCAGCCGGCGAGGGCGTGCGGTTCGGCGGGATCGGTGGCCAGCTGGTCGGCGTACCGGGCGAGCGCGGCGGCGGCGTCCCCGGCGGCCAGTTGCTCGTCGGCGGTGTGCGGGGCGACGGGCCGGGCGGCGAACGCGTGGGTGCGGACGTCGGGCCAGGAGGTGCGGCCGGGGCGGAAGCGGGGGCCTGAGGAACCGGAGGACGGCGGGGCGACGTTGCGCAGACGCCACTCGGCGCGGTGCAGCGCCGCGGCCGTCCGGGCCCGGGTGAGCGCGGCGTACGGCACCGGCTCGCGCAGCCAGCCGTCGAGCGTACGGGCGAGTCCCGACACGAGGGCCCGGCCCTGCGGGGTGAGACGCCCCTCCACCAGCAGGGTGCGTACGACGAGCCGGCTCTGCAGACGGCGCAGCGCGAAGTGGTACCCGGCCGTGTCGGCCGCCCCGTCGTCCCGCGCCACGGCCAGGCGGTCCCGCCAGAAGCCCGCGACACCGGTGAAGGCGTACGCCCCGTGCAGCAGACCGGTGAGATGCCGCGGGTCGGGCCGCCAGGGTGCGTAGTAGCGCTCCTCCCGGTCGTCGTCGAGCAGCGGGAACAGGTGCAGGAGGGCTGCCAGTTTGCTGTGCTGGAACTCGTGGACGAGGGTCTCGGCGAGGGCGAGCGGGCAGGAGGGGCGGGCGACGACCATGGCGCCGAAGGAGTCGCCGCTGGTGGCGGACACCCGCACGGTCGGCGGGGCGGGGGGCGTCGTGCTGGTGCGGCCCCAGGGCACTATGGCGCGGATCGAGGCCGGGTCCAGCCTCCCGGGCCCGCTCCCGCCCGGCCGGGCGAGCAGAGCGACCGCCTCTTCGAACAGCCGTTGCCAGGCTTCCGCCTCCGCCGCGTCCAGCCTTGCGGGCGGCAGCGGGTCGTCGAGGTCGCGGTAAGGACCAAGATCGTCGAGAGGGATGGAGGCGGGGCCTCCAGGGCCGCTGTGGGTCAGAGTACGCAGGGGGAGGAAGGACGTCGTGGGTCTCGGAGACGGCCCGGGGGTGCCGACCGGTAGTGGTAACGAGCTCGGGCGGGTCGTCAAGGACGTGGTACGACCATCCCGGTCCTTTCCCGTGAGGGTCAGTTCTCCGTCACCGGTACGTGCCCGACCGACCGACAATCCGGATGCTGCGTCCGGGAGGCCGGCGAGCCCCAGGCCCGGCAGGTACAGCTGCCCGTCCGTGAGAGGGACTCGGAGGTCGGCCACCGTACCGGCATGCAGGGCCGCGGTAACAGCCAGCGCGCAGAGCTGTCCCGCTTCCGCCCAGACCGGGGGACCGTCCCCGGTGCCGTGCAGCCGGCGCAGCAGGTGGGCGATCCAGCCTCCGGTGGCGGGCGCCAGCAGCATCCGGTCGACGGGCTCCGGCACCAGCGTGGCCGACTCCTTGATGACGCGCCAGGCCTCGGCTGGCGGAGTCAGCGGCGATGGCAGTCCTTCGAGGCGGTCCAGCAGCGTGCGCAGAAGCAGCAAACGGCGTGCCCGCTCAGCCTGTTCGAGAAAGGCCACGGCCTGCTCGGATCCGCCCCCGTCGGCCAGCTCCGTGAGCAGCCGCACAGGCATGCGAAACGGCGACCCTGTCAGCTCGCTGGTCATGGGCAGAAACCTCCGGCAGGACAGGCGCACTTGGCCCCGTCAAGGTACTCGGGTCCGATGACGGTCCAGCGCGGCGGACGGGGGCTATTCGGCCCTGGCGGTCCCTTCGCCGCCACCTGTCATGCTGCTGCGCGCCCGCAGGACCTCAGTGAGAAGACGCGCATCGGACCGGAGCGGAGGCAATGCGTCCACATCGGTGAGGGGCAGGCCCGACAGATCAGTGAGATCCGATACCCATTCATGGGCTTGGCCCGTACCGGAGGACGACGACTCGGGGACGGCGGTATCAGCCCTGTGGTGGGTGGTCGAACGCTCCACGGTGTCTCCCCCTTCTCGGTCCATGGTGGCACACAGGGCGCCAGGGCCCGTACGCAGTCCGCCAGATCATCGCACATGGCGTCCCCTGTCTCCGTGTCTGCTGCCCGACCGGGCGAGCAGGCGCAGCGCGGTGAACAGTTCGGACTGTCTCTCGGGGTCGTCATCGACGAGAGTCACGGCGTCGTACAGCTCCCAGAGCGCGTCAGGCCGTCGGCGGGCGAGCGACGTGAGGATGCCGACCGCGTCGGTCCGGGCCTTGCTGTGCCGAGGCAGCGACCTGACGAGGGACGGGCTCAAAGCCGCGACCACGGCCTGCCGTTCGATCGGGTCCTCCATCAATGGGTAGGCGAGCAGCGCTTCAACCGCCCGGAGCAACGCGGGGACCGACCGCTCCCCCGGCCCCGGGGCGTCGTCCGAGACGGCCAGATCCTCCGTGCGCCCTGGACCGCGGAGTTGTATCTCGGGGTGCTGGAGGGTCCGCCCGGCTTCCCGGAGCACCGCGATCCGCTCCCGCACCTCGTCGAACAGTTCCTCCGGGTCGGGCACAGCGGGCAGGACGTCCGCATGACGTGCCAGGATGTCGAGGAGTCCGTCCGAGAAGAGACCGGTGGCCCGGACGGGATCGTTGGCGGCTCTTCTGCCCCGGCCCGCCGCTCGTATCAGCGTCTGCCGGTGGGTGAGCGTGCGCCGTCCGGCCGGCAGAGCGTCGGAGGGCAACGGGTCGCGGAAGGCAAGAGCTTCCTCGAACGTTTCGCACGCGTCCACGATCCAGAGCTGCTCGGTGAATCCCGGCACGGAGTCACTGGCGTAACGGTCGAGCGCGGACTCCAGGTCGAGGCAGACCTTGTCGCTCGTGGTGGCATCCGAGCAGAACAGCCGAGTGTGCCCGGCCCGGTCGAGGACCCCGTGCCCACCCCACCACACCCAGAGAACCTCTCCGTGAGATCGCGCCAGTTCCCGCACCAGGGTGCGGCGCAGCGTGGCATGGTCCGCGGGCCGGTATTCGACCTGCGGTTCGTAGGACGGCAATGGCGCTAGGTGCAGGCGCAGCTGATGCTCGGGCACTCCCGCCGAACGCAGCATCCGATGGAAGGCGACGGCGTCACGGGCGGGCCCTGGCAGATCCCAGGCGGAGCCTGCCTCGTACGCCTCGATGCCTACGATCAGGGCGTGCACCCTGGCAGGGTCCACAGGCAGTACCGCCGGCCGGTCACGGCCGGTCACGGGAGACGCTCCGCGATCCTCCGGTACACATCCAGGTTGGTCCAGTAGGCGCTGTGGGCCGCCGGGAAGGGCTGGCCGTTGTCGACGGGCGTATCGGTGATCCGGCCGGGAAAGAGACGAGCCCCGACGTAGCTCAGCAGGTCTCGGGGGTCGTACAGGTTCAGCCAGCCGGGGACGTGCGCGGGCAGTTCCTGGGGGTGAGTGAGAGACGGCAAGGAGCCGGACTCGTAGAGGAAGGGAGCCTGGGAACCGACGGTCACCAGGAGCCGCACCTGCGGCAGTGGAGCGACTACGAGCGTGTCGAGGGCGATGATCCCGCCGAGACTGTGCCCGATGAGAGCTACCGGGGGGTGCAACTCCCCGACCAGGTCGCGCAGTTCCGTGCGGACGCCCTCCCCTCGGCAGAGGTAGCGCAGCACGTCGCCCGCCGCCGGATGGGCAGCTTGGGTGAGCGCGTGACGGCGCGAAAGGAGGGCTCGCGAAGCCACCGCTCCTGCCGTCCCCAGCACGAACGTGCGCAGGCCGCGTTCGGACCCTCTGGGCCCCGCGCCGAGGTACCGCGCGAGGCTGTCGAGGAGTTCATCACGGCTGCGGCTGTCCGGAACGAGCGGATGACCGGCGTCGAGGGCGGTGGTGACCGCCTCGGCGACGAGGGCCCGGGCCACGAGGACGGCGAGTTCGTCAGCGGATACGGACGCGGCGGCGGGTCCGAGGAGTGGGTGACCGTGCAGACGCGCGGCGGCGTCGGCCACCCCGGTGGCCGACTCGGGTACGAGGTTGCCGGCTTCGGCTCTCAGTGTGGTGAGGCGGTCCTGGAGCCGCTGTTCCGGAAGTACTGAGCCCGGTGGCCGCTCACCGGGCCGGTGCGCCGCCGCGAGACGCAGTTCGGCGTCCGGGTCGGCGTAGAGGGCGGCCCAGGCCGCCGCCGAGTCGTCAGGTGAGCCGCCGATCCCGCGGTCACCTCCTGCCTCCGGCGGGATGCTGGCTCCTCCGGCGGCGAGTTCGGCGCCGTGGGTATCGCCCCAGTAGTAGGGCACGAAGCGCAGGTCGTCGCGCAGAGCGGTGAGCCCGGCGGTGACACGTCCGGCCAGCACCGAAAAGCCTGTCCGGCGCACTCCTGTCCCGTGCACGAGCACCACTGTCGTCATGAGCCTTCTCTCCGCTCTTCCGGTGAGGAAGCGCTTCCGGGACGCGGCTGGCCATCTGCAGCCTCTAGAGCGGCATGGGCGCCATGTCGCACTCGATACGGCGGCGCTGACCGGCCGCGAGTAGCCAGGGATGGTCGGCACGGAGCGCGCGGGAGAAGCCCTCCACCGCCTGCCGCTGCAGCTCTTCCGCCTCCGGCCCGCGGCCCAGCCCGCGCAGGTCGAGCGCGAGGTTCGCCGTGCCGGCGAGCGCCAGCGGGTGTTCTTCGCCCAGAACCTCGGCCAGCAGCGGCACAGTCGCCCTGTCGATCTCGTGTGCCTCGTCGAAGTCGAGCCGGAGATATGCCGTGTTGGCCCGGCCGAGCGCCGCGGTCAAAGTGATCACGTGACCGGGCCCCACTGTCTCGCTGAGCCTGCGGGCCGCGTCGTCCTCCAGTTCCCGCGCCTGGTCGAGGCAGCCGAGCGCACGCAGGGTGGCGGCCAGGTTGGCCCTGGTCAGCAGGGAGTAGGCATGCTCCTCACCGAGGAGGTACGCATATCGTCCCAGCGTCTCCTCGGCCAGTCCCTGGGACTCTTCGAGCTGGCCGGCCAGGCGCCGGTCGACCGACACGTTCGTTGCCGTCTGCAGCGTGTCGAAGTGGTCGGGTCCGTAGCGCGCGTTGAAACGCCGCAAGGTGGCCTCCGACAGCCGGGCGGCTTCGGTGAGCGCACCGTCACGGCGTCGGCAGACCGCGAGGGTACGGGCGATGCGCAGGCTGAGCGGGTTCTCCGCTCCGAGGGCTTCACGCACCCGGCGGTGCACGTCTTCCTGGAAGCCTCGTGCACCCGCGTAGTCGCCGGCTTCCAGCATGTCCAAGGCAAGGGCGTTGAGGCTGTTGAGCGTGAAGAAATTCGCGGGCCCGAACATCAGATCCCTCAGTCGGGCATTCTCCTGATCGAGGCGTAGCGCCTCCTCGAACTGCCCGCACCAGCGCAACGTCACCCCCCAGCTGTGGGTGGCGCGCAGGGTCATGGGGTCGTCCGGACCGAATTGCGACCGTGCCAGCTCGGCGGCCTCCCTGCACAAGTCCCTCGCCTCTTGGAACCTGGCCTGGTAGCCGCGGGCGTCGGCCATCTCGCACAGGGAGTCGATCAGGTCCTCGGACTCGACCCGCATCCGCCGGGACACGTCCAGAGCCCTCTCGGTGAGCGGGATGGACTCGGGAACCTGGCCGATCTGGCGCAGCAGGAACCCGAAACTCTTCATCACGCGGATGACGTGGAAGTCCTCCTCTCCCGAAGCCGCCAGCCAGGCGCTCCAGGCCTGCCGGGCCAGGTCAGCGGCGCCTTGATGATCGCCCCAGGTGTAGAGGAACCAGACGGTGTCGAAGACCAGTTCGCGCACATAGGTGTCGATGCTGGTCACCGCTTGCGAGGTGAGTACATGGGGAAGCAGTGCCTGGTAGGCACGCCACTCCAGCGCTGATCCGTACGGGCCCGGTTTCGCGGCCGACAGCAACTGGTGTGCCGCGTCCCGCATGTGCTCCCTTTCCTCAGGGCTCAGTTTGGCCAGGAGCACCGTCTGCAGCAGGCGGTGCATCTGCAGGGTGTCGGTCCGCGGGTCGACCTTGACGAGAGAGAACTGGCTGAGATCCCGGACTGCGCGGTTCAGCTTGATCGACTCCCGCAACAATGGGTCGATTTCGGGCGTGATGGTGACACCGCGGCTGCCACGCAGGATGGACCTCGGAATGGGCTCAGGGGCCATGCTGGCGCAGATGTCGAGAAGCTGCCGGGCACCGGGGTTGCTCTGCCGGAGCCGTTCCAGTGAGATGTCCCAGGCAGCGGCGACGGAGACCGGGTAGTCAGGTGCCGGGTCGAGATCGAGGATCTCGGGGCTTCGCCGGTCGAGCAGGTCGAGGTACTCATCGACCTGCATGCCCGTCACTGCGTGCCAGGTACCCGCCTGTTCCACGGCGAGGGGCAGATCTCCGAGAGCCTCGGCCAGCCGGCCGGCCTCCTCGGTCGACAGGTCGGGGGACCTTTTCTGGAGCAGCTCGACGGACTCCGCACGTTCGAAGACGTCCACCGGCAGGGGCGTGGCCACGCGCTCCCAAGTTCGGTTCCGGGAGGTGACGATGATCTTCCCGGGCCCATTGGCGGGGAAGTAGTTCCGCACCATTTCGACATCCTCGGCATTGTCGAAGACGAGCAGCCAGTCGTCGTACGGCACTCCGGTGCGCAGCGCTTCCAGGGCCGCGGGGACGGCCGTGCCCGCGGCAGGGACGCCCACGCTGTCCTGATCCGTCGGGGCGACGCCCAGTTGAGCGGCGAGAGTCGCGAGTGCGGCGAGGACCAGACTCTCGCGCTCGGCGGCGATCCAGCAGATCACCTTGTAGTCGTATTGATGGGTGTAGACGTACTCCAGCACAAGCTGAGACTTGCCCACACCACCTAACCCGTGCAGCGCATGAGGCAGTACGGCCGCAGTGTCCTGGGCAGCGAGTTGTTCCTCCACCGTCCGCAGCAGTGCCTGCCGGCCGACGAACGTCGTGTTCCGCAACGGAACGTTCACCAGGAGGGCAGGCGATCCCGCCGAAGTCCTGTTCATTGCCTGCCGTGCCTCCGTCGGGTGCTGGTTGAGGTCGAACGGTCCTGCCGCCGTCTGCGCGGCCGGTGCCTCGTGTGCGGGCCCATGCATCAGCCGTGTGGAACGCTCTGCGGGCCGGTCGCCGACCATGCCCGGGGTGCCTCGCTCGGCCTCGATACGGCGGGCCCGTTGGGAGTACGAGCCGGCCAGCGCCCGCATGACCGCGAGCTCGGACTGCTGCCAGGCCCCTGCGTTCGGGTCGGGCAGAGCCGCGCCGTAGGGGTCGCGCAGGGCGGCCCGCAGCGCGACGCCGCGTTCTCCTGCCGCGGGCAGTTCGCCGAGGATCTGGATGATTCGGGCCAACTGGGAGCGGGTCGTGGTGGCGAGCAGTGCTTCACGGATTCCTGCGGCGAATTCGGGAGGCTCCGAGTCGTGGCCGTCCCAGTCGATCAGGCCGCCCATGAGGATCTCGGCGAGGTGTTCAGGGCCGGCGGACGGCATGGTCCGCATGCGCAACTGCTCGATGAGCTCGAACTCGAGGGGGATCGCGGCGATCTGCGTAGCGAGCCTACGGGCCGCCGGTGTGGCCAGGGTGAAGAAGCGGCCCACCGCCTCGCTCGCTCCTGATCGACGCGGGGCGCGCAGTCCGGGCGCAGGAGCTCCCCGGTGCAGCGATCCCACGACCACGGCGGGCAGCGCACGACGCACGCCCGGTTCTCCCATGACCAGGTCGGCCCAGGCAGCGAAGGAGCCTGCCTTCAACGACAGCACCGGGACGGGCAAGGCTTCGTCGGAAAGGTGAGGCAGGGGACGCATCGGATCGGGCCCGCCCGCCGACGGCCCGAGGCCCAGACGGTGGTTGGCCTCGCCGAAGCCTCCGGCCTCCAGTTCCGCGGGGTGGGGATACAGGGAGGAGCGGTGCCGCATGTGCGGCGGCAGCAGGTGCACCAGGGCGGTGGGGCCGGCCCGGCCGAGGCGATCGAGGAGGTGGTCGGCGCCGGATGCGGCCCAGCCATGGCCGAGCCCGTCGGTGACAACGAGGAAGACACGGTCTCTTCTGCCGTTGAGGATCTCCCCGGGGTCGAGTGCGGCCCCCGCCGCACTCCATCGCAGTGTCGGTTCACCGTTCGGGGTCACCCCCACCCTCACTGTCCGTACGGCCCGGAAGGCACCGCTGTGTTCGGCGGCGGCGGACACAGCGGCCGTCTCCTCACCCCAGATCGCCATGGTGGGGGCGTCGTCGACAAGGAGCACCAGCTCGAACGCGGTGGCGTCGGCGGGCTGGAAGGTGGGGATCCAGAGCTCGTCGAAGACGCCCCGTTCGGCCGTGGCCTCTTCGTCCAGTCGCACGGCGTCGTGGGAGGGCACCTGGCGGGCGAGGCGGTGCAGGGCCCGGGCGAGCGCCGCGGCGGGGCGGTTCCGCTCCGATGTGCCGGGCGCTGTCCGGGGGAGGACGGGTCTGCCGAGCTGCACCCGGTCGTAGCCATCCGGGTCGGGCGTGAACAAGGAGGGCGGCGGCGTACTGGTTTCGTCCGTCGGCGGATCCGCGGGCTCGTCGGGCGGCGGAGGGTTCGCAAGTCCCGCTGTCCCGCCTTCCCGCTGCTCCTTGTCCGGCGGGTTTGCGTCCGTGCGGACGGGGCGATCGGTACGCGTCCAGTGGGCGCTCAGCCAGAGGGCGTCCGCGAAGTCCTGCCAGCGGGGGGTGGGCGATTGCACAGCGGACAATGAGGGTTCCGGCGGGGGCTGTGCCGCGGTTCTCGTGCCGACGGCGCCCACGTCGGGCCCCGGCGCGGGCTTGTCGGGCACCCCGTCCACTCAACGGCCCTTCGCCAGGTCGCGCAGCAGCATCTCCAGAAGCTTGCGCCCGCCCTCATCGGCCCGGAAGGTACCCGCGGAAGTGAGCTGGACGGCATTGAGCAGCTGGTCCAGGGAGTGCATGCCTCCCGCCTCGATCCGTTTGACGAACAGATCCACGAGGGCCTCGGCGTCCGGCGGCCGTGCCCTCAGGTGGCTTTCCACGATGGCGAGCAGTTGCTCACGGCTGGGGGTGCGCATCGCAAGCGGAAGACAACGCCGACGGAATGCGGCCGGAAACTCCCGTTCCCCATTGCTGGTGATCACCACGACAGGGAACTCCCGGCATTCCACCCGGCCTTGCCGCACCACGGCGTGCACCTCTGGATCACTGGTGTGCACAGTCGCGCTGTCCTGCGTGTCACGAACCAGCTCCGGGATGTCGTAGCTGCCGTTCTCCAGAACGTGCAGGAGGTCGTTGGGCAGGTCGATGTCGCTCTTGTCGAGTTCGTCGACAAGCAGCACGCGAGGGCGCTCGTAAGGCAGCAGGGCTGTGCCGAGGGGGCCCAGCGTGATGAAGTCACCGATGGTGGGGGGCGGTGGTCCGTCGTCGGCTCCGGCGGCATCGCCGGCCAGCCCGGCTCGCCATGCCGCGATGGCCTGAGCACGGCCGAGCGCGTCATGGGCGTACAGTCCGTCTCGCAGGGTGGTGCGGCTGACGATGTTCCACTCCAGCACGCGCCCGAGACCGAGCTCGCGAGCCATCAGGTAGGCGAGTGTCGACTTGCCCACGCCAGGTGAGCCGGTCACCAGCAGGGGCCTGCGCAGCAGAAGGGCGGCATTGACGATGTCGGTGCTCTCGCCGTCGAGCTGTGGAACGGCGTCGACCTGACCGAGGCGGCGCGTCGCGGACTCCTCGTCCTCGGGTGGTGGAGGCTGCGGTGGGTCGCCCCGGAACCGGCGCCAGGGCGGCACCGGCGGCAGTGGGGGCAGCGCCCCTCGCGGGGCGGCCCCCGTGGCTCGGAAGACGCGCCAGTTCTCCGCCTCCGCCGGTTCCGGCCCGCTCATACCGGGGCCTCCTCACTGTCGGTGGTGTGCTTGCTGTCGGGCTGACCGATGGCGGACTCGTCCGCCGGGTCGTGGTCGGCGGCTGTCTGGATGTCCACGAGCCTGTTCGGGTCGTCCCAGAAGAAGGCGATGTGCCGGCCGAGCAGCAGGGGCCCGGCGGCATCGAGTTCCGCCCTGCGCCGGAGTCGGTGGATGACCAGGGGGAGCTGTGTCGGCCGCTGCACTGCGGCGAAGACGGCCGTGACCACCTCGCGGCGCTCCTCGAGGAACGTACCCCTGCGGTCCCAGACGGCAAGGGCGACCCCTTCGGCGATGGCCGCCTTGAGGGCTTCGGTGGCCGGGCCTCCGTCAGGAGCATCGAGCACCGCGGCCGTGCGGCCGGGTTCGGCGGCGAGGGCAGCCTGCCACTCGTCAAGTGCGTCGGTATCGGAAGCCCGCCAGCCGTGGACGGCGATGCCCTGGCTCTGCAGTCTGGTCCACCGTTCCTGCCACTGAGCCCTGACCAGGACATCGTCGGTGCGCATCCGCTCCAGGCTGCGCAGGTGCACTGCGTACTTCAGCCCGAGAGGCAGCGGTTTGCCGTCTCCCGAACGGACGGTCAGACCCGCCACGTTGTGATTCAGCAACGTGTACGGGAGGACGAACTCGACGTAGGGTGGCGAGGCTTCGGCGCCGTCCGGGACGGAATCCGGAAGCCCTGAGGCGAGCCGCACCACCTGGCGCAGAGCACGCTCCACCGCGTCGCCGAGTCCGTCGAGGCTGATCGTCTCGGGCAGGGACGGCTGTGGTTGCCAGTAGCCGGGGACCGTGTTGAGCCAGGGACGGACCACGATGTCTCCGGATCCGTCGCCCGCCGGCTCCACGGTCACGACCAGGCTTCGGGGAATCGTCGGGTCGGGAGTGGCTCTCACCCGGTGAGCCCGCCGTCGTTCGAGTGCGGTGAGCAGACCCGACCGCTCTGCCCAGCCCCGGGCCCAGGAGGACAGGGCGTTCTGCCAGCCTGGCGCCCGGATCAGCCCCGCCGCGTGCTCGATGAGAAGCACGGCCGGCGGTAAACCGTCCGGCTGCACGTTCAGCTCCGTGAGGTGCACGAACAGCCGACCGGGGGTAAGCCGTGGCGGCATCTCGAGGTGCAGTTCTCTGGAGAGTCCGTCACGAAGCGCCGCCCCGGGCAGCTGCCCGTCCACGGCGTCCAGAAGCGCGAGAGCCGCATCCGTGTCACGCCGGGTCAGCGGCCCGGGGAGAGGCCGGGAGACACTCTGCTGATGATTTCCGGAAGTCAGCAACTGCTCGAACTCGGCGGCGACCGAGGAACCTTCGAAGAGCCGCACCACGTCGACCAGCGCACGCTCACCGTCGGGTACGCTCAGCGAGGCTCGCACCAGAGCGATGACGTCTTCGCGCTGCCTGGTTCCGCGCAGATCGACGTGCACGTTCAACTGATCCGCGAGGACTCCGGCGAAGAAGACCCGCCCCGGCTGATCCTCGACACAGCTCAGTTCGCACAGCGCCTCTGTCAGGCGGAACAGCAGAGATCCTCCCGGCGCACGCCCGAACTCGCCTAATCCAGCCGCTGTCTCCACCGACCTTCCCCCACGAGCCGGTACACCTGACTGACCAGCGAACGTAGCACGTCGATCCCCCTCTAACCAGAGTTGCTCGGCATCGGACGTCACAAAGCGCAGGTGGGCGAGAGCAGTTCATCGCCCACCTGCTCACAGCCTCGGGTCCACCGGCTCCGATTCCAGGGCCAGCACCCCGAAGACCGCCTCGTGCACCCGCCACAGCGGCTCACCGTCGGCCAGCCGGTCCAGGGCCTCCAGACCCAGGGCGTACTCGCGGATCGCCAGGGACCGCTTGTGGTTGAGGAACCGTGAGCGCAGGCGGGCCAGGTTCTCCGGGCGGGTGTACTCGGGGCCGTAGATGATCCGCAGGTACTCGCGGCCGCGGCACTTGATGCCGGGCTGGACGAGGCGGCCCTGAGGGTCGCGGACGAGGGCGCCGATCGGCTTGACGACCATGCCCTCGCCGCCGCGGCCGGTCATCTCGAGCCACCAGTCGACTCCGGCCCGGACGGACTCGGGGTCGGCCGTGTCGACGTACAGCCGACGGGTGGTCCTGAGCAGCCCGCTGCCGTCGTGCTCGACGAGCCGGTCGAGCAGGGCGAGCTGCTCGTCGTGGGGCAGGGCGGCGAGGCTGCGGCCCTGGACGGCGAGGATCTGGAACGGTGCCAGGCGGACGCCGTCCAGGCCCTCCGTGGTCCAGCAGTAGCGGCGGTAGGCCTCGGTGAACGCGGCGGCGTCGGCGGAGCGTTCGCGGGTCCGGGTCAGCAGGCCCGTCACGTCCACGCCGCGTGCTGCCGTGCCCTCCAGCGCCGCCAGCGCGCCCGGGAGCACCGCGCCGGAGGCGGCACCCACCGCCGCGTACTGGGAGCGCAGCAGACCGGACGCCTTCAGGGACCAGGGCATCAGCTCGGCGTCCAGCAGCAGCCAGTCGGTGGCCAGTTCGTCCCAGAGACCGGCCTCGCCGACCGCCGTGCGCACCCGGTCGAGGATCTCCTCGGTGAGGGCGTCGTCGTCGAGGAACGGGCGCCCGGTGCGGGTGTAGAGGGCCCCGGCGGGCCCGTCCACCCCGAAGTGCTTGCGCGCCGCGTCGGTGTCCCGGCACACCAGGGCCACCGCCCGCGACCCCATGTGCTTCTCCTCGCACACGACCCGCTCGACACCGTCCGCCGCGTACTGCGCGAAGGCCTCCACCGGGTGTTCGAGGTAGCCGTCGGCCTTGCTGGTCGCCGTCGGTGCCATCGTCGGCGGGAGGTACGGCAGCAGCCGCGGGTCCACCGCGAAGCGGCTCATGACCTCCAGGGCCGCCGCCGCGTTCTCCTCACGGATCGAGATCCGGCCCTGGTGCCGGGTCTCCACGACTCGCCGGCCATGCACGTCCGCCAGGTCCAGCGGGCGGCCGTCGTGCCCACCGGGGGCCTCCGTGAGCAGCGGCTTCACCGGCTCGTACCAGACGCGCTCCGCCGGCACGTCGACCAGCTCGCGCTCGGGCCAGCGCAGCGCGGTGAGCTTGCCGCCGAAGACGGCGCCGGTGTCCAGGCAGATGGTGTTGTTGAGCCAGGTGGCCTCCGGGACCGGGGTGTGGCCGTAGACGACGGCGGCCCGGCCCCGGTAGTCCTCCGCCCACGGGTAGCGCACCGGCAGCCCGAACTCGTCGGTCTCCCCGGTGGTGTCGCCGTACAGGGCGTGGCTGCGGACCCGGCCGGAGGTGCGGCCGTGGTATTTCTCGGGCAGCCCGGCGTGGCAGACGACCAGCCGGCCGCCGTCGAGGACGTAGTGGCTGACGAGGCCGTCGAGGAACTCCCGTACCTCGGCGACGAACTCCTCGCTCTGGCCCGCCATCTGCTCGATGGTCTCGGCGAGGCCGTGGGTGTGCTGGACCTTGCGGCCGCGCAGGTGACGGCCGTACTTGTTCTCGTGGTTGCCGGGCACGCACAGGGCGTTTCCGGACTTCACCATCGCCATGACGCGGCGCAGCACGGCCGGGCTGTCGGGGCCTCGGTCGACCAGGTCGCCGACGAAGACGGCGGTGCGGCCCTCGGGGTGGACTCCGTCGGTGTAGCCCAGCTTGGCGAGCAGCGCCTCCAGTTCGGCGGCGCAGCCGTGGATGTCGCCGACGATGTCGAAGGGGCCGGTGAGGTGGGTCAGGTCGTTGAAGCGCTTCTCGGTGACGACCGTGGCGTGCTCGACCTCGTCGACGCCGCGCAGGACGTGCACCTTGCGGAAGCCCTCGCGCTCCAGGTGCCTGAGGGAGCGGCGGAGTTCGCGGGTGTGGCGGTGGATGACCCGGCGGGGCATGTCCGCGCGGTCGGTGCGGCCCGCGTTGCGCTCGGCGCACACCTCCTCGGGGACGTCGAGCACGATGGCGATCGGCAGGACGTCGTACTGCTTGGCCAGGTCGATCAGCTGGCGTCGGGCGTCGGGCTGCACGCTGGTCGCGTCCACGACCGTGCGGCGGCCGGCGGCGAGGCGCTTGCCCGCGATGTAGTGCAGGACGTCGAAGGCGTCCTTGGTGGCGCTCTGGTCGTTCTCGTCGTCCGAGACGAGGCCGCGGCAGAAGTCGGACGAGATGACCTCCGTGGCCTTGAAGTGCCTGCGGGCGAAGGTGGACTTGCCGGAGCCGGAGGCACCGACGAGCACCACCAGGGAGAGGTCGGTGACGGGCAGGACCCGCCCCTCGCGTACGTCGGTCATGCCGCCTTCGCCTCCTTCGGGGTGGTCAGGGTGAACACGGCCATCTGGGTGGGCGGGCCCACCTCGGGGTCGTCGGGGCCCACGGGTATGAACTCGGCCGTGTAGCCGTGCCGTTCGGCGACCGCCTCGGACCATGCCCGGAACTCCGCCCGGGTCCATTCGAAGCGGTGGTCGCGGTGGCGGACGTGGCCGGCCGGGAGGCTCTCCCAGCGCACGTTGTACTCGACGTTCGGGGTCGTCACGAGGACCGTGCGCGGGCGGGCCGAGCCGAACACGGCGTACTCGAGGGCGGGCAGCCGGGGCAGGTCGAGGTGCTCGATGACCTCGCTGAGCACGGCGGCGTCGTAGCCCTTGATCCGCCGGTCGGTGTAGGCGAGCGAGCCCTGGATGAGCTTGACGCGCGCGGCCTGCCGCTCCCCCATGCGGTCCAGCTTGAGCCGCCGGGAGGCGATGGTGAGCGCCCGCATCGACACGTCCACGCCCACGATCTCGGTGAACGCCGGGTCCTTGAGCAGGGTCTGCACCAACTGGCCCTGTCCGCAGCCGAGATCCAGGACACGGGCGGCCCCGGACGCCTTGAGCGCGGCGGTGACCGCCTCCCGGCGCCGCACGGCCAGCGGGGTCGGACGCTCCTCCGTCTCGGTCTCCGCCCCGACCGCGTTGTCGATCTCCTCGACCTCGCTGTCGTCGGTCTCGGCCAGCCGTACCAGCTCCAGCCGCTCCGTCGCGGCACGGGTCAGCGACCAGCGGCGCGCGAGGTAGCGGCTGGTGATCAGCTTCTGCTCCGGGTGGCCTGGCAGCCAGCCCTCACCGACACGCAGCAGCTTGTCGACCTCGTCGGGGGCGACCCAGTAGTGCTTGGCGTCGTCCAGGACCGGGAGCAGGACGTAGAGGTGGCGCAGGGCCTCGGCGAGGGTGCGGTCTGTGGACTCCAGTTCGAGTCGGACGTAGCGGGAGTCGCCCCACTGCGGGAACTCGGTGTCCAGCGGCACGGGTTCGGCGGTGACGGTCCAGCCCAGCGGCTCGAAGAGCCGCCGTACCAGCCCGGGGCCGCCGCGGGCTGGCAGCGCCGGCACCTCGATACGCAACGGCCGCGGTACGGCGGGCAGTTCGGGCCGGGCGTTGCAGACGCCCTTCATCGCGCTGGAGAAGACGCCGCTCAGGGCCACGGCGAGAAGGGAGGAAGCGGCGTAGGGGCGGTCGTTGACGTACTGCGCGAGCGCCGCGTCCGGGGCACCGCCCCGGCCCTTGCCCTTGCCCCGCCTGACCAGTGCCACCGCGTCCACCTCCAGCAGCAGCGCCGCCGTGCAGCGCTCGGCTGTCGCCTCGGGGTAGAGGACGTGGGCCGTGCCGTAGGAGGTGGAGAACGCCTGGGCCTTCTCGGGATGCTTGTGCAGGAGGAAGCCGAGATCGGTGGCCGGGCGTTCCGGGGTGCCGGTGGTGGTGATCGTCAGGAACACGGTGGTGAGCCTCGAAGTAGGGGCTGAACTGCGGATCCACTCACCGTACAGAGGGAACATCGGCAGCATCCGGGAATTTTCGCTAGCCTCCGGCCGACCGGGCGTTCGAGGGAGGATGTGCGACTGTGAGCACCATCGACACCAGCAGGCCCCATGCGGCGCGGATGTACGACTACTTCCTGGGCGGGAAGGACAACTATCCGGTCGATGTGGCGGCGGCCGAGCAGGTGACCTCGCACTTCCCCGCCGTGAGCGCGATGGCGCGGACCAATCGCGCCTTCATGCACCGCGCCTCCCGGTTGCTGGCCGAGCGGGGCGTCCGCCAGTTCCTCGACATCGGGACCGGCATCCCCACCGAGCCGAACCTGCACCAGATCGTCCAGGGGATCGCCCCTGAGGCCCGGGTGGTCTACGCGGACAACGACCCGATCGTCCTCCGGCACGCCGAGGCCCTGCTGCACAGCGCGCCGGAGGGGAGGACCGCCTATGTCCAGGCCGATGTGCGGGACCCCGGGAAGATCATCGCGACGGCCCGGGAGACCCTCGACTTCAGCCGGCCGATCGCCCTCTCCCTGGTGGCGCTCCTGCACCTGGTGGGCGACGGGGACGAGCCCCTCCGGCTCGTCCGGGAGCTCCTCGAACCGCTCGCGCCCGGCAGCCACTTGACGCTTTCCCACGCGACCGGCGACTTCGACCCGGAGACCTGGGAGCGGGTCGTCGAGGTGTACCGCAAGGGCGGCACGGCGGCGCAGGTGCGCGGCCTCGGAGAGTTCTCGGAGTTCTTCACGGGCCTTGAGCTGGTGGACCCCGGGGTGGTCCTGGCCGCGCGGTGGCACCCCGCGCTCGGCGAACCGCGCGAGGGCGATGACGGGGGCGAGGAGGAGATCCCCCTCTACGTCGGCGTCGCCCGCAAGCCCTGACGGAGGCCCGGCGGATCGCGCTCCACGGCCCGATCCGCCGGACGGCCGACGTGCCGTGCCGGCCCTACGACAGCTGCGCCTGCACCTGCGAGGAGATCAGCTCCAGGTGGTCGAGGTCGTGCAGGTCGAGGATCTGGAGGTAGATCCGCCGGGCGCCGATCTCTGCGTAGCGGCCGATCTTGTCGACGACCTCGGACGGGGAACCGGCCAGCCCGTTGAGCTTCAGCTCGTCGGCCTCGCGGCCGATCGCGGCGGCACGGCGGGCGATCTCCGCCTCGTCACGGCCGACGCAGACGACGAGGGCGTTGGAGTAGGTCAGATCGTCGCCGTCGCGGCCTGCCTCCTCGGCGGCGGCACGGACCCGGCCGAACTGGCGCTCAGTGTCCTCGATGGAGGCGAAGGGCATGTTGAACTCGTCGGCGTACTTCGCGGCCAGTCGCGGGGTGCGGGTGGCGCCGTGGCCGCCGATCAGCACGGGGATCTTCTGCTGCGCGGGCTTGGGCAGCGCGGGAGAGTCCGTGAGGTCGTAGTGGGTGCCGTGGAAGTCGAAGGTCTTGCCGCGCTCCGTCGCCCACAGGCCGGTGACGATCTCCAGCTGCTCCTCGAGGCGGGCGAACTTCTCCTTGGGGAACGGGATGCCGTAGGCCTTGTGCTCCTCCTCGAACCAGCCGGCACCGAGGCCGAGCTCGACGCGGCCGCCGGACATCTGGTCGACCTGCGCGACCTGGATGGCGAGCACGCCGGGCAGCCGGAAGGTACCGGCGGTCATCAGGGTGCCGAGCCGGATGCGCTTGGTCTCCCGGGCGAGTCCGGCCAGGGTCAGCCAGGCGTCGGTGGGGCCGGGGAGGCCGTCGCCGGAGCCCATGCGGAGGTAGTGGTCGGAGCGGAAAAAGGCGTCGAAGCCCAGGTCCTCGGTGGCCTTGGCGACGGCGAGCAGCGTGTCATAGGTGGCCCCCTGCTGGGGCTCGGTGAAGATGCGCAGTTCCATGCTTCCATCCTGCACGCCGGGGTGCGGGGCGACGAGATCGGTCCCCCGTCCCCGCGCGCCCCTGTCGGGTGAAATTACGTCCATACCGCGGGTGCGGCCTGACCCGGCCAGTGACCGGCCCCGGTGGTGATCGTTGGCTCGGGCGGAGCCGGAGCCCCCGGCTTCCGCACCGCCCGGCGACCGCCGGGGTGTCACCCGCGTCGGGCCTCCCCGGGGGCCATGGGCCGAGGAGGCCGTCATGTCCGAAGAGACCGTGCCGCAGCAGGGCGGGACCGGGCAGCCGAAAGGGCTGTTGCAGCAGATGGAGGAGCTGATGGCGGCGTTGAACGCGGATCTGTCGGCGTTGGACGCGGATCTTCAGGCAGCGGGGGATGCCGGCCGGGGGCCGGGCGAGGAGGGTTCTGTGGGCTGAGGGCGGGGGTGGGGGTGGGGGTGGGGGTCTTCGGGGTGAAGGCGGGCTTGTAGGCTGCGGCGCCGTTGTGGCCGGGCGCGCGGTTCCCCGCGCCCCTTGAGGGCGTTGCCGCGCAGCAGGCGCTCCAGCGGTCCCTCTCCTAGCCCGCCTCCCGCTCCGGTACCACCTGCTCGCGGTCCGCCAGTCTGCGGAGCATTTCGAGGACGCGGTCGCGGGACTCGTCCGCCGCGTCGATGGCCTCCATGCACTGCCAGTACGTCCCCTCGTCGTCCGCGGCGCAGGCGAGGCCGACGAGGGCGATGCCGACCTCGCCGAGGAGGCCGCCGAGGAACATCAGGGTGTGGCGGGCGTCGCCCAACTCGGTGAGCTGGCCCGCCCGCAGCTCACCGGGGGCCAGTTCGGGCGGGTCCAGGACGCCACAGCCCCGGCCCGCCAGCTCCGTCAATCCCAGTGCCTCGCCGCGCAGTTCGGGCGGTCCGGCGACCGCGAGGCGGCTGCCTATCGCCTGCGCGAGGGCCTGTGCCTGCCACACCTCGGCCAGGATCTCCCGCTGGTCCCCGCCCGCTGCCAGGAACCGCCTGCTCGTCACGATGAGCCGCACCGCGTCCATGCGCTGCCCCGTCTGTCCCGACGCGCTCCCGCGCGTACGCCTGCCCGAACTCCCTAGTCCACTACCCAGAGTGAAGGGGCCTGAGACGAAAAGCCAGAGGAAGGCGGAAATCTGCGGACAACAATTCGGATTCGGGCGGCATTTTGGTTACGTAGCGTACAAGTGGACTCTGCTACTCCAGGATCGGGAACCTCCGTTCGTTCCGGTCGATCTTCGCGTTCAGCGCGGCCAGCGGGTCGATGCCGAGTACCTCGCACAGCTGGAGCAGATACGCGAGCACGTCGGCGACCTCGTCGGTGACGCGGTGCGCGGAGCCGGGGTCGGTCATGACGCGGGCCGACTCCTCGGGGGTCAGCCACTGGAAGATCTCGACCAGTTCGGAGGCCTCCACGCTGAGTGCGGCGACCAGGTTCTTGGGGTGTGGTACTGCTGCCAGTTCCGCGCGGCCGCGAAATCGGCCAGGCGGCGTTGCAGTCCGGCCACGTCCAGGGGATCAGTCACGGTCCAGGTGTACCACCGTGACACCCTCCGTCCCGGCGGCCCACGAGGCGTCACTGACCGTGCCGACGAGCCGGATGTGGCCCCGGTCGCACATCCGGGCCGCCAGCCGCAGCAGTTCAAGCCGCTGCCGTCCGTCCAGGCCACGGTCGAAGCCGTCGGCGAGGACGGTGAGCGTCTGGAGCGCGGCGGGCACCTCGCCGGCCGGGTCGACCTCCAGTACGCCCGGTCCGGTGAGCAGGACCAGCGCGAGGGCCACGTAGCGCAGTTCGCCGTCGCCGAGGCGCCGTAGGTCCGTGCGGACGCCGTCGCCCCGGTCGAGGGTCGCGCGGATCGTTCCCGTCGCCTCCTCCGCCCGGGCCAGGACGTCCGCGACCGGTCCGGCGCAGCCGGCGCGTACCGCGGCGACGAACAGCGCGTGCCGTCGTCCGCACTCGGCGCGGGTGCGGCCCAGTACGTCGGCCAGATTGCCGCAGCCCCTGTACAGCCGGCCGGAGCCGGACGGTACGGGGCCCCGCATCCGGGCGGGCTGGGGGTCGCAGGCGAAGACGGAGCGCAGGGCGACCACCATCTGCTCGGCCGCGGCCAGCACCCTGCGCTGGCCGGAGGTCCTGCCGGCCACGCGCAGCGGCAGCAGGGCCGTGCCGAGCCGGTCGTCCGGCAGCGGGCCACGGGTCACCGGCGTCGGCCCGGCCGTGTGCCAGGAGGCCTGCACGGCACGTTTCCCGGGGTCGCGCAGGGCGGTCTCCAGGAGGATCAGGCCGCCGGACGTCAACCGCTCGCCCACGACCCGCAGTTCGGGCTCGGCCTGCACGGCCACGTCCAGCCGGACCGGGCCCGCGGGGCCGTCGGCCGTGCAGCCGATGCGGAAGCCGCGGCGGCGCTGTGCGTCGGGCCGGGCCCGCTCCGGGACACAGGCGACGGGGTCCGGGAACGCCTCGCCGAGCCCGGCGCCGCCACCGAGCCGGGCCAGGGCCTCGTAAGCCCGTAGCGCGCTGGTCTTGCCGCAGCCGCTGGGACCGGCGAGGAGGGTGAGCGGCCCGAGCGGGAAGGCGGCGCGGCGGTGGGTGGTGAAGGCGGCCAGGCGCAGCTCGGTGAGGCGGGGGCGGCCGGTATGCGCGAGGGGCGTGTCGGCGGGCGAGGTGGCAGCGGGGGGCTGGGTCATATCCGGACGGTAGGGCTCCGGCTGCAGGGCGAACCGTTCCGCCCCCGGGGCGTTCCTACGATCGAGCTACCGTCACACCGGTCGAGCCGACCTCACACCCCGGGAAGCCCGGCCCCCTCCATCAGCCCCGTCACCTCGGTGCCTGCCGGTGTCAGCAGGAACACGTTGCGGTCCACGCGGTGCATCCCGCTCGCCAGGCCGAAGACGACGCCCGTGCTGAAGTCGAGGACGCGCTTGGCGACCTCCGTCTCCGCGCCGGTCAGGTCGAGCAGCACGGGTACACCCGCCATCAGCCGCTCGGCGACGTCACGGGCGTCGGCGAAGACGTTCACCCGCAGGACGACGAAGCGGCGGCGCGTCTGCGTCTCGGCCTCGGGTATGGACCGGTGGCCGACGGAGGACGGCCAGGCGTCCCGGCCCCGCAGCGGCACGACCTGGGCGAGCCCCTCCCACTGTTCGTCGGTGACATCGTGGCTGTTCACCGGCATGCTCCGTCCTGGCTCGGGCTGACTGTCTGCATCGGGCAATTCTTGCGCAGAGTCACCCGTTCGGCCCAACAGCGACACGCTCCGCGACGTCAATGCACCTCACAACGGCCGGAAGGCGGCTGTGTGACGGGCGTAACTCCTCGTGATCAAGCAATGTGACACCTGCGTAACGGGGTCTTCGTACCGTCGACGGCATGACCACGACTCCCCGGCCGCAGCAGGAGACGCAGCAGGTGCGCACCGTCTGCTCCTACTGCGGTGTGGGCTGCGGCCTCGTCCTCGATGTCGGGGCGGGCCCGGACGGCCGGCGCAAGATCTTCAAGGCCTCCGGTGACAAGGCGCATCCGGCGAACGCGGGGCGCCTCTGCACCAAGGGCGCGACCACGGCCGACATGCTCGCCGCCCCCGGGCGGCTGGACGGCGCGCTGGTGCGGGACGACCGAGGCGAGGAGCCGGTTCCGGCGCCGGTGGCCGACGCGATCGCCGAGACCGCGGCGCGGCTGCGGGCGATCGTCGACGAGCACGGGCCGGACGCGGTCGCCTTCTATGTGTCCGGGCAGATGAGCCTGGAGGCGCAGTATCTGGCGAACAAGCTGGCCAAGGGGTTCGTGCGGACCAACGGGATCGAGTCGAACTCGCGGCTGTGCATGGCGAGCGCGGGCACCGGCTACAAGCTGTCGCTGGGTGCGGACGGGCCTCCCGGGTCGTACGACGACTTCGATCAGGCGGATGCCTTCCTCGTCATCGGGTCGAACATGGCCGACTGCCATCCGATCCTGTTCCTGCGGATGATGGAGCGGGTCAAGGCGGGTGCCAAGCTGATCGTCGTCGATCCACGGCGGACCGCGACCGCGGCGAAGGCCGATCTGTTCCTGCAGGTCAAGCCCGGGACCGACCTGGCGCTGCTGAACGGGCTGCTGCGGCTGCTGCACGAGGGCGGGCACACCGACCCGGAGTTCATGGCCGCGCACACCGAGGGCTGGGAGGCCCTGCCCGGATTCCTCGCCGACTACGCACCGGCCGCCGTCGCGGAGATCACCGGGATCGCCGAGGACGATCTGCGCACCGCCGCCCGGCTGATCGGCGAGGCGGGCCGGCGGTGGATGAGCTGCTGGACCATGGGGCTCAACCAGTCCACGCACGGCACCTGGAACACCAACGCCCTGGTCAATCTGCATCTGGCGACGGGGGCGATCTGCCGTCCGGGCGCCGGGCCGTTCTCCCTGACCGGCCAGCCCAACGCCATGGGCGGACGCGAGATGGGCTACATGGGGCCGGGGCTGCCGGGGCAGCGGTCGGTGCTCGTGGACGAGGAGCGGGCGTTCGTCGAGGACGTGTGGGAGCTGCCGCCGGGGACGCTGCGGAAGGACGGGGTCGGGAAAGGCACCGTCGAGATGTTCCGGAGGATGGCCGACGGGGAGATCAAGGCCTGCTGGATCATCTGCACCAACCCGGTCGCCTCGGTCGCCAACCGCCGCACCGTCATCGAGGGTCTGGAGGCCGCCGAGTTCGTCGTCACGCAGGACGTGTTCACCGACACCGAGACGAACGCGTACGCCGACGTCGTCCTGCCGGGCGCGATGTGGACCGAGGCGGAGGGCGTCTTCGTCAACAGCGAGCGCAACCTCACGCTGACCCGGCCGGCCGCGGACCCGCCCGGGGAGGCGATGGCCGACTGGCGGATCATCGCGGAGGTGGCGTGCGCGATGGGGTACGAGAAGGGGTTCTCGTACGACAGCGCCGAGCAGGTCTTCGAGGAGATCCGGCGGTTCTGGAACCCGAAGACCGGGTGGGACCTGCGCGGGGTGTCCTACGAGCGGCTGCGCGAGACGCCCGTGCAGTGGCCGGCCGCGCGGGAGGACGGGCCGGAGCGCAATCCCGTCCGGTACGTCGGTGACGAGGGGCTGCGATTTCCGACGGCCTCCGGTCGGGGTGTCTTCTTCGCGCGCCCGCATCTGCCCGCCGCCGAGATGCCGGACGGCGACTATCCGTTCGTGCTCAACACCGGGCGGGTGCAGCACCAGTGGCACACGCTCACCAAGACCGGGAAGGTCGCGAAGCTCAACAAGCTGAACTCCGGGCCCTTCGTGGAGCTCCATCCGCTGGACGCGGCCGCGATCGGCGCCGCGGAGGGCGATCTGGTCGAGGTCGCCTCGCGGCGCGGGCGGGCCGTGCTGCCGGCGGTGGTGACGGACCGGGTGCGGCCGGGGTGCTGCTTCGCGCCGTTCCACTGGAACGACCTGTTCGGCGAGTATCTGAGCATCAACGCGGTGACGAGCGACGCGGTGGATCCGCTGTCGTTCCAGCCGGAGTTCAAGGTGTGCGCGGTGTCGCTGGCGAAGGTGGCCGCGCCGATACCGGCACCGGCGCCGCCCACCGAGGCGCTCGTACCGACGGAGGTGACCCCGGGCGCCGCCGACCCCTTCGGCCTGGAGCCCTCCCCTCCGCCGGTCCTCTCCGCCCAGGAGCGCCGGTACCTCACCGGCTTCCTCGCGGGGCTCCGTTCGGGCACCCTCGGCGGTGTCCCGGTGCTCCCGCTCGACGCGCCCTTCTCGCCCGAGCACGCCCTGTGGGTCAACGGGGTCCTCGCCGGCATGTACTCCCGGACCGCGACGGCGACGCCCGCGCCGCAGGAGCCGGCCGGCCGCGAGATCGTCGTGCTGTGGGCCTCGCAGACCGGGAACGCCGAGGAGTTCGCCTCCGCCACCGCCGAGCGGCTGACCGCGACCGGGCATCGCGCGCGCCTGGTCGGCATGGACGAGGCCGACGTCGGGACGCTGGCCCGCACGGCCGACCTGCTCTTCATCACCAGCACCTTCGGGGACGGTGACGCGCCCGACAACGGCAGCGGCCTCTGGGACACGCTCGCCGACGCCGGGGCGCCGCGGCTGGACGGGGTGCGGTACGCCGTGCTCGCCTTCGGGGACTCCTCGTACGACGACTTCTGCGGGCACGGGCGGCGGCTGGACGCGCGGCTCGACGAGCTGGGCGGGGTGCGGCTGGCCCCGCGCACGGACTGCGAGCCGGACTACGAGCCCTCCGCCGGGGAGTGGCTCGACCAGGTGCTCTCGGCGCTGGGCGGCACGAGCACGGCCCCGGCCCAGGCCCCGACGCCGGCTCCGGCTCCGGCTCCGGCTCCGGCCGAGAAACCGAGGACCGTCTCCAAGCCCGTCGCCACCGCCCGGCTCGTCGGCAACCAGCTGCTCAGCCGGCCCGGTGCGGGCAAGGAGGTCCGCCGGTTCACCTTCGACCTGAGCGGGACGGACCTGGCGTACGAGGCCGGGGACGCCCTCGGTGTGCGGCCGGTCAACGCGCCCGCCCTGGTGGACGAGTGGCTGGCGGTGACCGGCCTGGACGCGACCACGGCCGTGCGGGTCAAGGGCGTGGGCGAGGTGCCGTTCGCCGAGGCCCTGCACCGGCACTTCGACATCACGAGGATCACGCCCGACCTGCTGCGCTTCGTCACCGAACGCGCCCGGGACAAGCACGAGTTGCGCAGGCTGCTGCGGCCCGACAACAAGGACGGGCTGGCGCAGTGGAGCTGGGGCCGGCAGGCCGTGGACGTGATCGCCGAATACGCGGTGCGGGCGAGCGCCGAGGAGTGGGCCGGGGTGCTGCGGGGGCTGCAGCCGCGGCTGTACTCGATATCGTCCAGCCCGCTGGTCGACGCCCGTCGGGTGTCACTGACGGTGTCCGTGGTGCGGTACGAGAACCTGCGCGGCCGGGCGCGCGGCGGGGTCTGCTCGCCCTTCCTCGCGGACTCCGGGGCGGACACGGAGGTGCCCGTGTCCGTGCAGCGCTCCCCGCACTTCCGGCCCCCGGGCGACGCCTCGACGCCGATGGTCATGGTCGGCCCGGGTACCGGTGTCGCGCCCTTCGTCGGTTTCCTCGAGGAGCGGCGGGCCCTCGGCCACCGGGCTCCCAACTGGCTGTTCTTCGGCGAGCAGCACCGCGCGACGGACTTCTACTACGAGGACGAGCTGACCGGGCTGCTCGACGAGGGCACCCTCACCCGCTTGGACACCGCCTTCTCCCGCGACCAGCGCAACAAGGTGTACGTACAGGACCGGATGCGCGAGCACGGGCCCGAGCTGTGGCACTGGCTGTGCGAGGGTGCCCGCTTCTACGTCTGCGGCGACGCCTCCCGCATGGCCAAGGACGTGGACCGGGCGCTCAGGGACATCGCGGTGACCCACGGCGGGCTGAGCGAGGCGGAGGCCGCCGCGTACGTGAAGCAACTCGCGTCGGACAAGCGGTACGTGCGGGACGTGTACTGACCCGCGGGGCCGGGAGGGGTTGTCAGCTGCTCGCTCTGGAGCGTGCATAACGTCGCTTCAGCTCGATCGTGTGAAGGTCGGCTTCTGTGCTTTGCGGCGTGATGGGCCGTTCGGGCTACGGTGACCGTGCGATCTGGGACGCCGGGTACGGCGCCAGTGTGCGGGGCCCCCGCTCCACCAGCGAGATGGCTCGGGGCCTCCCCGTCACCTTTGGCCGTACCCATATGGCCAGGTCGTGAGGGAGCCGGCCTCCCGGGATCGGACCACGCACCGGATGCGTGTCGCTGCCCCGGGGTTGAGTACGCCGGTGACCAGTGCGCCCAAGACCGTTCGGGGCGTGCGGCTGAGCAGGACCCACTTCCACTCAGTCCACAGGAACGGTACCGGCCCGGCTGTCAGCCCGTGGTGCGGACGAACCGGAGGGCGGCGGCGACCGTGGTCCGGCCGCGGATCATGCCCAGCTGGTTCCAGCCCATGCCGAACTGGTCCCGGTCCACGCTGAACTCGGTGTCCAGGGTGAGCCCGGCGGCGTCCCTGTCGGTCAGGCGGGCGGTGAGGGACAGCGGCCTGCTGATGCCGCGCACGGTCAGCTGACCGACGACACGCACCTGGTCGCCGTCGCGGAGTTCGGCGCCGCGGGCCGCGAAGGTGATCTCGGGGTGGTGGTCGGCGTCGAAGAAGTCGGCGGACCTCAGGTGGGTGTCGCGCTTGGCGTTCCCGGTGTCGAGGGAGGCGACGTCGAAGGTCAGGGTGCCGACGGCGGAGCCGTCGGGCCGGACCTCGCCCGTGCCGCTCAGCGCGCCGAAGCTTCCCTTCACGGTGACCAGGCCCCACATGGTCCTGTGCCGGATGCCGACGGTCGAGGCGGTCGCGTCGAGCTGCCACAGTCCGGTTTCCACGGCGACGGTCATGATGTTTCTCCCACTCGTATCGTCCAAATTTGGATGACTACAATGACTGCACGCTAGCGGCTCGTCCAAAATTGAACAACCCCCTGCTCCAAATTTGGACGACAGGTAGGCTGGACGGCATGGCCGACCCCCAGGAGCACCCCGCCGACCTGCCCGGATGTCCGTCCGCCGAGGGCAGCGGGCTGCTGCCCGCCGAGCTGCGCGCCTGGATGCTGCTGCTCGCCGCGACGGGAGCGGTGGAGCAGCGGTTGCGAGCGGTCGTGAAGGAGAGGCTGGACATCTCGCACGACGAGTTCCTGATCCTGTGCCTGCTCGCCGAGCAGCCCGAGGGCGGCCTGCGCATGACACGCGTCGCGGAGCTGCTGGGCCGCCCCAAGACCCGCCTCACCTATCAGATCGCCTGCCTCCAGCACGCCGGCCTCGTCACCCGCGGATCGGTGTGCGGGGACAAGCGCGGCATCGAGGTCGCCCTCACGGACAAGGCCCGCCGAGTCCTGACCGAGGCCTCCGCCCCGCTCTCCGAGACGGTCCGGCAGGCCCTCGCCCGCTTCATGGGCCCGGACCAGCGTGCGGCCCTGTGCGCGCTGGTGCCGGACCTCGCCGAGGAATCCCGCGCGCAGTGAGGGGCACCCACCCTGCCCGCCCGGAGCGGGGCAGCCTTCTCTACACCGTCGTAGAATCCGGGAACACGGGCGCGAGAAGGATCGTTGACCCGAGTACACACCCCACATGAGGAGCGACTTCTTGTCCGCCAGAGCGACGGACCTGCCACGATGAGCGCCACCGAGGCCCTGCTGGGCCTGCTCGCCGTATTCCTGCTGACCGCCGGCACCGGTTACTTCGTGGCCCAGGAGTTCGCCTACGTCTCCGCCGACCGCCTCGCCCTCGCGCGCGCGGCCGAGGCCGGGGACCGCAAGGCGGCCCGGGCCCTGAAGGTGCTGGAGCGGCTGTCGTTCATGCTGTCGGGCGCGCAGCTCGGCATCACCGTCACCGGCCTGGTCGTCGGCTTCATCGCCGAGCCGTCGGTGTCCGCGCTGCTGAGGCCCGCCCTGTCCGGGCTCGGCCTGCCCGACGCGGCCGTGAGCGGTATCGCCGTCGTCCTCGCCTTCGTACTGGCCACGGTCGTGCAGATGGTGCTGGGCGAGCTGGCCCCGAAGAACCTCGCGATCGCGGTTCCCGAGCGGCTGGCGAAGGCGCTGGCCCCGTCCACGCTGGCCTATCTGAAGGTCGTCGGCCCCGTCGTCCGCGTCTTCGACAACGCGGCGAACAAGCTGCTGCGCAAGGTCGGTATCGAGCCCGTCGAGGAGCTGCACCACGGCGCCACGCTGGAGGAGCTGGGCCATCTGATCGGCGAGTCCCACGAGCAGGGCGCGCTGCCGAAGGACACCGCGGCGCTGCTGGACCACGCGCTGGAGTTCTCCGAGCGCACGCTCGACGAGGTGATGGTGCCGCGCGCCGACGCCGTGTTCGTCCGCAAGGAGGCGGGCGCCGAGGAGGCGATCGGTCTGATCGCCGGGCACGGCCACTCCAACTACCCCGTCCTCGGCGACCACCCGGACGACATCGCGGGTGTGCTGGGCGTACGCGAGCTGATGGCGCTGTCCGCCGCCCGCATCGCCGGCGCGACCGCCGGTGAGGTGGCCCGGCGGCCCCTGCTGCTGCCGGACACGCTCGCGCTGCCCGACGCGGTGACGCGGATGCGGGAACAGGACGACGAGTTCGCGGTCGTCCTCGACGAGCACGGTGGCGTGGCCGGCATCGTCACCTACGAGGACATCGCCGAGGAACTGGTCGGTGACATCGCGGACGAGTCCGACACGGTCACCGTGCTCGCCGTCGCGGACGGCGACGGCTGGCTGGTGGACGCCGGCCGCCGGCTGGACGAGGTGGCCGAGGCCACCGGTGTCCTGCTGCCGGCGGACGACGACTACGACACCGTGGCAGGCCTGGTCGTGGACCGGCTCGGCCGCTTCCCGACGGTCGGCGACAGCGTCACGGTCGAGCTGCCCGAGGGCGGCCGGGCCGTGATCGACGTCCGTACGCTCGACCGGCACGTGGCCGACCGGGTGCGGATCAGCCCGCTCGTGGAAGCCGAGGAGATGGCGTGAGTTTCCCCATGGCGGTCTTCGTGACCGTGCTGCTGCTGATCGGCAGCGGTTTCTTCGTGGCGGCCGAGTTCGCGCTGGTCGCCGCCAAACGCCACCGCATGGAGAAGGCGGCGGCCGAGGGGCGGCGCGGTGCCGGGGCGGCACTGGCCGGTATCCGCGAGCTGTCGCTGATGCTGGCCGGCGCCCAGCTGGGCATCACCGTGTGCACGCTGGGGCTGGGCTCGGTGTCGAAGCCGGCGATCTCGCACGAACTGGACCCGCTGCTGCACAAGCTGGGCCTGCCCAGTGCCGTGAGCTACGGCGTGGCCTTCGCCGTGGCGATGGTCGTGGTGGTGTTCCTGCACATGGTCGTCGGCGAGATGGCGCCCAAGTCCTGGGCGATCGCCCACCCCGAGCGTTCGGCGATGCTGCTCTCCCCGCCCTTCCGGGCCGTGGTGCGGGCCGTGCACCCGCTGATCCGGCTGCTCAACGCGGTGAGCAACGCGCTGGTACGGCTGTGCCGGGTGGCCCCCCGCGACGAGCTGGCCTCGGTGCACGACCGGGAGCAGCTGACTCAGCTGGTGGAGGAGTCCGAGCGGCTGGGCCTGATCAGCGCGACCGACTCGGAGCTGCTGACCCGCTCGCTGACCGAGCCGGAGACGCCGGTCGCGGCGCTGCGGATCCCGGCCGCGGAGATCACCTGGGCCGAGGGCGGCGCGGACGTCGACGCGCTGTTGCGTTTCGCGGCCGAGCACGACCGCACCCGGCTGCTCGTCCGGGAGAACGGCGTCGTCCTCGGCTCGGTCCACGCCCGTGACGCCCTGGTCGCCCGGGCCCGGGGGCGTGCCACGACCGCGCGCGAACTGGCCCGGCCGGTGCCCGAGCTGACGGAGGCCACCACGGTCGCCGACGCGATCGAGGTGCTGCGCCGCCGCCGGTCGTCCCTGGCCGTCGTCCGCGACCCCGCCGGCCGTCTCACCGGCCTGGTCACCCTGGACGACCTGCTGGCCCGGCTGATGCAGCCGGCCGCGGCGGCTTGACGGCGCGGCCTGACAGGGCGACCTGACGGGGCGGGACCGAACATCCAGCACATCTGCACACCGCCCGCCAGGACACCGCAGGACGGCGCGCCCGGCGCCAAGTACGTCCCACGGCTTGGGAATTTGACGCCGAAGTGCCCGCTTCAAAATTCGGGGCGCAATACACCTGTGTGCCGCCGGGCGACGGGGTGCGTGAAGGAGTGTGCGCAATTCGGCGACCCCGTGGTCATGGCGGTGAAGGCGGTCACCGAAATGCCGGGTGCGGCGACGGCATGCGGCTGGCCCTCCGCTCAGCGGAATGTTTTGATCCTCCGCACGGCGGCACCGCGGATGCGGGAACCCGGTCCCCGGAATCCCGCGATCACCCGCGCCGCTCCGCCATTGCGCACTTTCACGCGAAGGGAAACACCCCCATGAACCTCACCCCCCGGGTTGACATCGCCGAGCTCTCCGACGCGGACCTGGAGCAGGTCTCCGGCGGCAACGCGGGCGGCGCTGCCGCCGCGGGCCTCGCGGGCGGCCTCTCCGCCGGCCTGGTCGGGCCGCTGACCGCCGAGGTCTGCGGGAACCTGCAGGCGGCGCTGTCGACGGAGGGCGCCGCGGCGGGCGCCAACGCGGGCGTTCACACGACCTCGCTCTGACGAACCCCCGCACGAAGGGCCCCGGCGCGATTGCCGGGGCCCTTCGTGCTGCACATGGTCGCAATGTTGTGGAATTCGCGAAGCACGTGACGGAAATATGTACGTGACGGGGGTGGGTAACACCGCAGAAGGGCATGACGCAGACTTACACGGGCCCATCAGACCCGGCTGTAAAGCGATAGGACCAACCCTGTGATACCCGACTCGACCCGAACCGAAGAACTGCCGATCTACGAAAGCCTCATCCGCGAACGCGGTGACGTCGTCGAGGAGGCCCGCGTGGTGGCCGAGGAGACGCAGCACCAGATGACGGAGGCGCTGAACGGTCTCACACCAGCGGGTCGTGGCCCCAGTTCATGAGTGAGTGGCGCCACCGGCTGTCCTGCAGGTCGCCGGAGGGCCGCTGTGCCAGGTGGCGGCGGACGTAGCCGACGACCTTGCGCATGTGCTGATGGTCGTCGTCCGTGAGATCGGCCTTCTTGGCCCGCAGGATCGCCACGATCCGCCGGCCGGAGGCGTGCCCGGTGGACTCGCCCCCGCCCTGCTGCTGACCGACGCTCCGCGACTCGTCGGAGGCCAGCCACTTCTCCAGTTCGGCCGGTGTCATGTTCACCAGCTCACGGAAGTCGTTCCAGGTCTCCTCGCGTTCCTCGCCGTCCACGCCGCCTCACTTCTTCTTCTTGAGCGCGGACGGCTTGTGCACGGCTGTCCTGCCGGACTTGTCGCTGCGCACCTCGTACTGCGGATCGTCGGACGAGGCGTCGACCGTGCGGCCCGCCGCCCGGGTCCGCTCGGTGATCTCCTTCTCCACCTCGCCCTCGGTCCGGCTGCCGTGACTGCTCCAGGTGACCTTGTCGCCCTTCTTCGGCTTCCCGCCCTCACTGCGGCGCTTCGCCATGCCCGTGCTCCCTCGCGGAGAGGTGTGCTGTCTCTCCAGCGTGCGGGCTCGACGCTCACCCCGCAGCTCGGCGGAAGGCCCAGCGCATCCCGGGTTCCGTCACGCAGCGGAAGAGGCGCCGTACGGAGGGCGTGCACAGCGCGGTCATGACCGCGGCGGCCACCAGGGTGGCCGTGAGCGCGCCTGCGGGTCCCTGGGCCCAGGCCGGTTCGTACCAGCCCCAGTACTTGGCGGCCTGCGCGACGAAGCCGTGCAGCAGATAGCCGCACAGCGTGCCCGCGCCCAACGCGGTGAACCACATCCGGCGTCCCGGCACCCAGGCGAGGAAACACGCGACCAGGACGACCGAGCAGCCGAAGGCAGCCAGGGTCATCAGGGGCCCGTACCAGAAGGGCGCGGCCAGGGCCCGGGCGCTGTCCGCGTGGAAGAACCAGGCGTAGTTCATCCGCGGAACCGCCCAGTACGCGACGGCGAGGGCGCAGACGGCGACCGGAACGGCGAGGAGGCGCACCTTGCGCCGGCGCACCAGCCGGAAGTGCTCCGGCCGCAGCAGCAGTCCGAAGACGAAGTACGGCAGGAACTGCAGGGTGCGTTGCAGGTCCAGGTCGTTACCGATGGACGGCGAGAGCGTCGCCAGCATCGCGATGACGAAGGCCAGCGGCAGCGGCCATCGCACATGACGCCAGAGCGGCGTGGTCAGCCGCCAGATGAACAGCGCCGCCAGGAACCAGGTCAGATACAGGGGATCAAGCAGGCTGATCGGCCGGTCGGAGTCCTGGCTGGTCCAGCGGGTGAACAGGGTGTACGCCGTCTCGAACACGACGTACGGCACGACGACGCCGGTGACCAGCCGCCTCAGCTTCCCCGGGCTCCCGTCGAAGGTGCGCGAGAAGTAGCCGGAGATGATGATGAACGCCGGCATGTGGAAGGCGTAGACGAGCATGTACAGAGCGGTGACGGCCCTGCTGCCCGGCCGCAACGGCTCCCAGGCGTGACCCACGGCCACCAGTACGATCGCCAGGTACTTGGCGTTGTCGAAGAACGCGTCCCGCTGCCGGACCGGCCGGGCCGGCGCGTCCTGCTCTTTCGTCCGAGTGGCCGTGCCTCCGTCGGCCGCCGGACGGGCCGTCGTCACCGTGTCACTCACGGGCCCTCCCCCAGCGACTCGAAGCGGCTGTGCCTCGTCTTGCCTGGAGTAAAGGTGTGGTGTCTGCGCAGAACATCGCCCGCACCTTAATCACAGTGCCGTGCCCTCGTTCAACTCGTAACGGGTGTGAATCGCTTCGGCTCATGCCCGGGTATACGTACCGAGACGGGCGATCGTCTCCGCGAGTGCGGCGGTGAATGGATGCCGCGGTTCGGTCAGGACCCTTCGGGCCGGGCCCTGTTCGACGAGTTCGCCGGCGTCCAGTACGGCGATGCGGTGGGCGAGCGCCGCCGTGTCCAGGTCGTGCGTGATGAGCACGAGGGCGAGGTCGTCGCGGTCGCGGACCAGTGCGGTGAGCAGGTCGAGGATGCCGCGGCGGGTGACGGTGTCGAGGCCGGAGGTGATCTCGTCGCAGACCAGGACCCGGGGGTGGGCGAGGAGGGCGCGGGCGAGGGCGGCGCGCTGGAGTTCGCCGCCGGAGAGCTCGCCGGGGCGGCGGCGGACCGGACCGTCCGGCAGCCCGAGGCTCGCGAGCGTGGTCAGGGCCTCGTCCGTGGCCGTCTCCTCGTCGGTGCCGCGCAGCCGGACGGCGGTGCGGGCGACCTGGGCGAGGACGGGCCGGTGCTCGTCGAAGGCGGCCCGGGCGTCCTGGAAGACGTACTGCACGGCCGCCAGTTGGGCACGGCTGCGCCGCCGCAGGCTGCGCGGCAGCGGGGTCCCGTCGAGCAGGATCTCGCCGTCGTGGTCCCGGTGGAGTCCGGCCAGGCAGCGGGCGAGGGTGGTCTTGCCGCTGCCCGAGCGGCCTACGACGGCGAGGCATTCGCCGGGGTGCAGGGCGAGGTGCGGGGCGCGCAGGACGGTGGTGGTGCCGGTGCGGGCGCCCCCGTGGTGCCGGGCGGTGAGGTGACTGACGCGGAGGACGGGGTGACGGGCCGGGCCGGGGGCGTCTTCGTCGGCCTCGGCACGGGCGGGGCGGTCGGGTTCCGGCGGGGCGGGGCGACGGGCGGGGGCGAGGCCGTTCTGAGCCGAGTCGGCGCCGGTCTCGTCGGCGAGCGCCGGGACGTGTTCAGCCAGGAGGCGGCGGGTCCATGCGTGGCGGGGTGCGTGCCACAGGCGTTGCGCGGGGCCCGACTCGACGACCCGGCCGGCGCGCAGGACGAGGACCTCGTCCGCGAGCGCGCGGACCACGTCCAGGTCGTGGCTGAGCAGGACGACCGCGATGCCGCGGTCCGCGACCGCCGCCAGCTGGTCGACGACGCCGCGCTTGGTGAGCGCGTCCTGGCCGGTGGTGGGTTCGTCGGCGACGATGACACGGGCGCCGAGGAGGAGGGCCTGGGCGAGGACGACGCGTTGCTGCTGGCCGCCGGAGAGCTGGTGGGGGTAGCGACGCAGCAGGGCTTCGGGGTCGGGGAGTTGGGCGGCGGCCAGCGCTTCGCGTACCCGTTCCCGGGCCGCCGTGCGGCGCTGGGCGCGGGGCAGCCCGCGTACCCGGTCGCGGGCGATGTCGTCGAGCAGGGCACTGACGCGGCGGGCCGGGTTGAGGACGGCGGCGGGGTGCTGGGGCACGTATCCGACCGGGCCGTCACCGGACCGGCGTACCTCCCCGGTCACCCGGGCGCCGGGCGGGTACTCCCCCAGCAGCGCGAGGCCGGTGGTGGTCTTGCCGCTCCCCGAGGCACCGACCAGGGCGGTCACCCGGCCGGGGACGACGCGCAGATCCACACCGTCGACGATGGCCCGTTGGGCGATCTCGACGCGCAGGTCACGGATCTCGGCGACCAGGTCGGTCTCATGGCTCACGGGCGGCGCCCTTTCTTGTCCAGTGCGGCGTCGAAGAGCAGGTTGGTGCCCGTCGTCAGGCCGACGATCAACAGGGCGGGCACGATCACGGCCCAGGGCTGGATGAACAGGCCCGTGCGGTTGCGGTCGACCATGACCGCCCAGTCGGCGGCGTCCGGGGCGACGCCCACGCCGAGGAACGCGGCCGTGGACACCAGATACAGCACACCGGTCAGCCGGACACCGGCGTCGGCGGCCAGGGTGCGCAGGGCGGAGCGGCCGACGTAGCCGACGGCGACCCGCCACCACGACTCGCCCTGCATACGCAGCGCCTCCACGGCGGGCCGGGCCGCCGCCTCGGCCGCCGCTGCCCGTACGATCCGAGCGGCGTCGGGCACGTTCACCAGCGCGACGAGCAGCGCGAGCCCGGCCGCACCCGGCGAGAACACGGACGCCACGAGCAGGATCAGCAGCAGCGACGGTACGGCGAGCAGCACGTCCAGCGGCCGCATCAGCAGCTCCTCCAGCCACCGTGCGCGGGTGACAGCGGCGGCGAGTCCGACCGGCAGGGCGACGACGTAGGCGAGGGCCGTCGCGGCGAGCGCGGTCAGCACGACCGTACGGCCGCCGTGCAGTACCTGCTGCCAGACGTCCCGGCCGACGAAGTCGGTGCCGAGCCAGTGGCCGCCGCCGAGGGTGAAGGAGACGGCGCGAGGGCCGGGGTCGCCGGCGAACAGGGGCCCCAGGAGCGCGAGAAGCAGCGGGACCGCGACGACGGCGAGGCCGGGCAGCAGCCGGCGCGGGGCCCTCACGCCGCCACCCCCGCCCGCGGTGTCAGCCGGTACGCCACCACGTCCGCGCCCAGGTTCAGTACGACGGTCAGCACGCCGAACACCACCGCCAGCCCCTGCACCACCGGCACGTCCCGCTCGGCGACCGCGTTGAGGAGCACCGTGCCCAGGCCGGGGATCACGAAGAGCGCCTCCACGACGATGACCCCGCACAGCAGCCAGTCGACGGTGCGGGCGAGTTGCTGCGCCGCCGGGGCGAGGGCGTTGGGCAGGGCGTGCGCATAACGGACGCGGGCGCCGGGGACGCCGTAGCGGCGGGCGTGGGCGGCGTAGGGCGAGGCGAGGGCGTCGACCATGCCCGCCCGGACCAGGCGGGACAGGGAGCAGACCGGGCGGGAGAGCAGGACCAGCACCGGCAGGACGAGCACGGCCGGGTGGCCGAGCAGGTCCGTGCCGTAGCCCACCGCTGTCGGCGGCAGCCAGGCCAGCTTCAGCGCGACGGCCGTCACCAGCAGTACCCCGAGGGCGAATTCGGGGACGGCGTAGACGGCGAGCGTGACGGAGCTGATCAGACGGTCGATGAGCCGCCCCTCGTGGCGTGCGGCGAGCACGCCGAGGCCGAAGCCGAGGGGGACCAGCAGGGCGAGGGTGAGCGTGGCCAGCAGCAGGCTCGGGCCGAAGCCGTCCGCGATGTAGTGGGCCACCGGGCGGCCGGAGGTCAGGGAGGTGCCGAAGTCGCCGTGGGGCAGGCCCGCGGCCCAGCTCAGCAGCCGTTCGTGAGCGGGCCGGTCCAGGTCCATGGCCTCCCGGATCGCCGCGATGCGCGCGGGGTCGGGCTGGTCGCCCGCGAGGGCCACGGCGGCGTCGCCCGGCAACGCCTCGGTGAGGGTGAAGACCAGCAGCACCACGGCCACGGTCTGGACGAAGCCGAGGATGAGCCGCCGGGCGACGAACGGGCCCAGGGCGCTCTCCGTCACGCCAGCCACACCTTGTCGAAGCGGGCCCAGTCGAGGGTGTTGGCCGGGGCCTTGGTCTCGACTCCCCTGACCTTGCGGGCCGTGCCGAGGATCCAGTCGGCGAAGCCCCAGATCAGGAAGCCGCCCTCGGCGTACAGGCGGCGTTGCATCCGCCCGTAGACGGCGGCCCGCTCGGTCTTGTCGCGAGTGGACTGTGCCTGCTGGTAGAGGGCGTCGAAGTCCTTGTGCCGCCAGTGGGTGGCGTTGGTCGTGGAGTCGGTGAGCAGCCGCTGGGAGATGTGGGCCTCGATGGGCATGGCGCCGGAGCGGTAGCAGCACAGGGTGCCGCCGTCGAGGATGTCGCTCCAGTAGGAATCCTTGCTGCCCATCCGTACGTCGATCGTGACGCCGGCCTTGGCGGCCTGGTCGCGGAAGATACCGGCCGCCTCGGTGAAACCGGCGGCGACGGCCGAGGTGTCCAGGGTGACCTTCAGCTTCTCGGCGCCGGCCTTCTTCAGCAGGGCGCGGGCGCGGTCGAGGTCCTGCGCGCGCTGGGGCAGACCGTCGGCGTAGTACTCGTAGCCCTTGCCGAACAGGTCGTTGCCGGTCTCGCCCGCGCCGGACAGGGCGCCGTCGACGAGTTCCTTCCGGTCGGCGATGAGGAAGAACGCCTCGCGCACCCGCCGGTCGTCGAAGGGCGGCCGGTCGGTCTTCATGCAGAACGCCTGCATAACACTGTTGCGCAGCCGGACGATCTCGATCTGTCCCCGGCCCTCGTGGGCGCGTGCGGTGGTGGGGTTGAGCTCGTGGGCGTACTCGACCTGGCCCGCGAGGAGGGCGTTGACGCGCGCGGACTCCTCGCCCGCGACCACGAATTCGAGTTCGTCGAGGTAGGGGGCGCCGTCCCAGTAGTCCTCGTGGCGGCGCAGGACGGCGGAGCGGCCGGGCGCGAAGGAGACGAACCGGAAGGGGCCGGAGCCGATCGGCCGCTGGTCGAAGTCGGTCGCGTGCTCGGGGACGATGTACGCGCCGAACGCGGCCAGCACGTTGGGGAATTCGGCCGTGGGGCGCTTGAGGACGAACTCGACCGACCGCTCGCCGGTGGCACGGCTGGCGTCGAGGTCGATGGGTTCCAGGGACGCCTTGGCGCGGAACGCCTGCTTGGGGTCGGCGATACGGCGGTAGCTGTGGAGGACGTCCTTGGCGGTGACCGGCCTGCCGTCGTGGAAGGCTGCCTCGCGAAGGGTGACCTGCCAGCGGTCGAGGGTCTTGTTCGGCTCCCACTTGGCGGCGAGGCGGGGGCTTGCGGAGAGATCGGCGTCGTAGTCGGCGAGCTTGTCGTAGAGGGCCTTGGCGCGGGCGACGTCGGCGAACAGACTGGCCAGATGCGGGTCGAGGGTCTCGCTCGCGCCGCCGCCTGCGAAGGCGGCGCGCAGCCGTCCGCCCCGCTTCGGCTGGTCTCCGCTGCCGCTGTCCGTCCTGCCGTCCGGGCCGCCGCCGCAGCCGGCGAGGGCGAGGGCGGCGGCGCCCGTGGTGGCGGCGAGGAAGCCGCGTCGGCGCAGGCCGGGGAAGTGTTCGTCGTGCATGACTGGTTCCTTCGCGTTCTGCGGGTCAGGGGGTGTGGAGGCGCGCGACGACGTGCAGCCGGTCCCCGTCGGTGGTGGTTCCGGGCAACTCGCCCTGCCGCCAACGGGGTTCGGTGCGCGGGCCGGGGCCGTCGTGCAGTTCGAGCACCTCGAAGCCGTGCGCGGCCAGGAAGCGCCGTAGCTCCTGCGGGAACAGCAGTCGCCAGGCGGAGTGCTGTGCGGCGGGCGGGGCGCCGTCGTCCGTGGTCCAGACGCGGGTACGGCGCAGGAGCTGGGCGGTGCGGTCGACAGTCAGCCTGGTCGTCGACCGGTAGGCCGTGCCCTGCCAGGCGAACTCGTCGACGGCCGGCCGGTCGAGCAGGTCGGCGCGGCCGAGGAAGTACGCGCCGTTGCGCATCTCGGCGACCAGCAGACCGCCCGGGCCGAGGGCGCGGCGACAGGAGGCGAGGAAGCCGTCGAGCTGGTCGTTGGTGTGGCAGTACAGCAGGGAGCTGTCCAGGCAGACGACCGCGTCGAAGGCGCCCTGGCCCAGGTCGAAGCCGTGCAGGTCGGCCCGGACGTAGGCGGGGCCGGGATGGCGGGTGCGGGCGTGGGCGAGCATCGCCTCGGAGAGGTCGGCGCCGGTCACGGTCCGGCCGCGGCGGTGCAGGGCGGCGGCGTCGCGGCCGGTGCCGCAGCCCAGGTCCAGGACGCGCGGCCCCGCCCCGTGGCGGCGCAGGGTGTCCTCCGTCCACCGGGCGGCCAGCCGCTCGGGGTCGGGGAAGCGGGCCTCGTACAGCTCCGGGTTGTCGGTGAGGAGGTTGCCGGGCACTCCGTCGCGGAAGACGCTCATGCCGTGCTCCGCTCGCGCACCGGTTCCGCGGGCTCCGGCAGCGCCCCGCGGCGATACAGCCACGCGACCGCGCCCGCCGAGGCCAGCCCGAAGAGCGCGCAGCAGACCCACGGCAGCCACCGGTGCCCGTCGCTGTCACCCGTGTCCATGGCCCAGCCGACGGCCGTGTTGCCGAGGGCGGCGGCGACGCCCGAGACGACGTAGAAGATCCCGAAGCAGGTGCCGGTCAGCTCGGGCCGGCCGAAGCGCGGGATCAGCTCCATCACGAACGGCTGCGCGATCATGATGCCGAGGTAGAGCAGCAGCGCGCCCGCCAGCACGGGCACGGCACCTCCCGTGAGGGCCGGCGGCAGGAAGGCGAGCCCCATCACCGCGAGCCCGACGGCTATCCAACGCGCCCTGTCTCCCCGCGCCTTGAGGCGCTTGGTGATCCTGAGCTGCAGCGCCAGGTTGGCGACCGTGCCCACGAGGAAGACGATGCCCGCCGCCCCGTCCCAGCCGGTCGCCTCCCTGGCTCCGGCGGGCAGCAGCAGATACAGCTGGTTCTCCAGGGTGAACATGCCGACCATGGCGAGCGCGAAGGCCACGAAGGCCCGGTTGCCGAGCACCTCGCGCCAGTCCCCGAGGACGCCCCCGCCGCTCGGCTCGACCTTCCGCGCGGGCAGGACGAGGGCCTGCGCCACGGTGAGGACGGCGAAGATCCCGGCCGCGGTGAGCGCGGACGTGCGGAAGTCGACGAGCAGCAGGGCACTGCCCAGCAGCGGGCCGATGAGCGCTCCGGTCGTGGCGAACACATTGAACAGCGCGAACGCCTCCGCCTTGCGCTCGCCGGACTCCTGCGCGAGATACGTCCGCACGGCCGGGTTGAACAACGCCCCCGCGAGCCCGCTCAGCACGGACGCGGCGAGCAGCACCGCCAGCCCGTCGCCGAGCGCGAACAGCGCGAACCCGAGGGTGCGCAGGGCACAGCCCGCGATGATGACGCCGCGTGCGCCGAGCCGGTCGGAGGCGGAGCCGCCGATGATGAACAGGCCCTGCTGGCTGAGGTTGCGGACCCCGAGGACGATGCCGACGACCGCCGCCGACAGGCCGAGGTTCTCGGTGAGGTGGGTGGCGAGGTAGGGGATGAGCAGGTAGAAGCCGGTGTTGACGCCGAGCTGGTTGACCAGCAGGAGCCGCACGGCGAGCGGGAAGCGCCGTACCTCATGCCACGTGCGCACGGACCGCCACCTCCTCGACGCCCAGGCCGGGGAGGCCACTGGTGCGGACGACGCCGTCGGCGCCGCCGATGCCGGTCCACGGGTCGTGGGCGAGCAGCAGATGCCCGTCGAGGTCGGCCCAGCGGGCCCGGTCGGCCAGGTGGACGGCGGGGGCCAGTCCGAGGGTGCTGGCGGTCAGGCAGCCGAGCATCAGGCCGGTGCCGCTGCCCTCGATCAGCTCGGCGACGCGCAGGGCCGCGTGGACGCCGCCGCACTTGGCGAGCTTGACGTTGACGCCCTGGACCCGTCCGGCGAGGCGGCGGACGTCCTCCAGGGTCACGGCGTCCTCGTCGGCGATGACGGGCAGCGGCGCGCGGTCCGCGAGGGCGCCCAGGGCGTCCGGGTCGCCGGGCGGGACGGGCTGCTCGACGGCCTCCACGCCGAGGTCGGCGAAGCGCGGCAGCAGAGCGTCCGCCCGTGCCACGGACCAGGCGCCGTTGGGGTCGAGGAGCAGCCGGGCCCGGGGAGCGGCGTCGCGGATGACGCGCACGCGCTCGATGTCGTCCTCGGGGTCGGGGGCGCCCGCCTTGACCTTGATGACCTCGAAGCCGCTCGCCGCCAGGCTCCGGGCCTCGGCAGCCGCACGGGCGAGCGTCGTGATGCCGATGGTGCGGGCGGTCACGGCGACGGGCGGGGCGGTGGTCCCGAGGAGCCGGTGCACGGGGACGCCCGCGCGCCGGCCGGCGAGGTCGAGCAGCGCCGACTCGACGGCGGCCGCGACCGCGGGCGGCGCGTCCCTCGCGGGCGGCTCCCCCGCCCGCAGGGCCTCCAGGGCGCTCTCCGGATCGGCGAAACGGCTCAGGTCCACGGCGGCCAGGAGGCGTACCAGCGTTTCGGTGCCCAGTCCGTAGTACACGCTGGTGACGGCCTCGCCGTGGCCGCGCAGTCCGTCGTGCTCGACGGTGAGCCATACGGCGTCGCGTGCGGTCATGGTGGAACGGGAGATGCGCAGCGGCTCGGCGAGTTCGAGGCGTACGGTGCGCAGGCTGGACTTCACGGGCTCTCTTTCTTCGGGTTCTGCGACGCGAGGGCGGCGAGCGGGTCGCTGACGCGGGTGCAGCGGGCCCAGCCGGCGGCCTCCGCCGCGTGCGGGTGCGGTATCTCGACGGGCCGGGTGGCCGCGGCGGCCGGGTCGAGGCCGTGGGCCGCGGTGAATTCGTCGTCGTAGACCGTGCCGAGGTAGCGGTGCGGGCCGTCCGGGAAGACGGTGGCGACGACCGACCCGGGGTGGACGCGGGCGGCCCAGGCGGCGACCCGGGCGGCGGCGCCGGTGGACCAGCCGCCGCTGACGAAGGCGCCCCGCGCCAGCCGGCGGCAGCTGTCGACGGCCTCGGCGGGGCCGACCCAGTGGACCTCGTCGAAGGCGTCGTAGGCGACGTTGCGCGGGTGGATGCTGCTGCCGAGGCCGCGCATCAGCCGGGGCCGGGCGGGCTGGCCGAAGATGGTGGAGCCGGTCGCGTCGACGCCGATGAGCCGCAGGGCGGGCCAGTGCCGGCGCAGCGGGCCGATGATGCCGGCGCTGTGGCCGCCGGTGCCGACGCTGCACACCAGGATGTCCAGATGGTCGAGTTCGACGGCGATCTCGGCGGCCAGGGAGGCGTAACCGGCGGTGTTGTCGGGGTTGTTGTACTGGTCGGGCCAGTAGGCGCCGGGCAGTTCGGCGAGCAGTTCCCGCAGCCGGGCCAGGCGCGCCGCCTGCCAGCCGCCCCGCTCGGCCGGGCGGTCGGCGATCTCCAGCCGTACTCCGTGGGAACGCAGCAACTGGCGCATGGACGGTTCCAGTTCCCGGTCGCCGACCAGCACGACGGGGTGGCCGAGGGCCTGTCCGGCGAAGGCGAGCCCGATACCGAGGGTGCCGGAGGTGGACTCCACCACCGGAGCTCCGGGCAGCAGTGCACCGCGCTCGCGGGCGCCCAGCAGCATCGACACGGCGGCCCGTGCCTTCATCCCACCGGCGGCGAGCCCTTCGAGCTTGGCCCAGAACCCGGGGTGCGGGCCCGGCAGATCGGCGGTGATGCGGGCCAGTGGGGTACGGCCGACCAGGGAGAGCAGTTCCCGTCGCGCGGCCGGTCGCAGCGCGGTCGCGGTCATCGCCCGCCTCCCGGACAGGAGCCGTCGTAGCGGTGCAGGACACCGGGGCCGCCGTCGAGCCAGAAGAACGGGTACGGCTCCGCGCACACCGCGCTGACGCCCTGTCCGAGGAAGCGCGGCAGTACGGCGCTCCCGGTCTGGGCGAACATCACCAGCTGCTTGCCGTGCGCCAGCGCGTGCCGCCGCAGCGGTTCGAAGGTGCCGTTGCCCAGGGTCATGCCGGAGACGAGCAGCGCGTCACACCGGCCGGCCGCGGCGAGCGCGTCGGCGACGACCGGCTCGTCCCATTCGGTCGCGCCGCCCTTGAGGTCACACGGGATGTAGCGCAGATCACGCGAACGAAGCGCTTCCAGAAGGGAGTTGACCACTCCCACCACGAGCACCGTGGCTCCGGGCGGCAGGTCGAGCAGGCCGGCGACCACCTGGGCCCGGGCCCGGGACTTCTCCAGCGACGACCCTGCGGGCAGCGGGACCGGGTCGGCCCCGTTCGCCGGGGTGTGCGGCAGGACGTGCGTCAGATAGGCGTCGAGGGCCGCGACCCGCACCGCCGGCAGGGGGTGCTCCAGCAGCCGGGCCACGTCCGCGCCCACACACTCCTCGACCGCGCTGTCGGGCAGCGCCCCGGGTTCGACCGCGCAGGAGCCGACCGCCTCGGCGAGGCGCAGGCTGAGCACCTCGTTGCGGTAGCCGGTGCCCCGTCCGTGGTGCCGGACGGCCTGCCGGGTGGTGAAGGCGACGGCGATGCTCAGCGTGCCGGGGTCGGGCCCGAGGGCTCCCGCGCGGACCAGGCTGACCAGTCCCAGGAGGTCGTCGTGCGAGGTGCGGGTGCCGGTGAGGGCGGTCATCGGATCACCAGTCCCGCCCGCAGCCCGTCCAGCAGGGTCTCGACGCGTGCGCGGGCGCCGGGTCCGTCGGGGTCGCCGGCCATGACGTGCCCCAGATACTCGTTGTTGCTGCCCGCCGCCTTCACCTCCTTGCCGGGTTCGGCGAGTTGCACCTCCAGCACACCGGGCAGGTCGCACACGCTCACACCGTCCAGCACTTCGAGGGTGCCCGAGGAGCCCGGCACCAGGAAGCCGACCGCCGCGCTGCGCAGCCCGGTGTCCGTGTGCCGCAGGTCGGGTGCGCGGCCCAGGGCGACGTCCACGAAGGCGGCGGCGAGGTCGATCCCGGTGACATGCCGGATGAGCTCGGTGATGCGGTTCCCGGCGGGCCGGGGGTTGACCTCGACCACGCGCGGCCCGGCGGAGGTCAGTTTGATCTCCGTGTGCGCCACGACCCCGTCGGTCAGGCCGAGGGCCTTGAGGGCGGCCAGAGCGGTCTGTTCGGCGGCGTCGGTGTCGGCCGTCGTCAGGTCGGCGGGGAACATGTGGCCGGTCTCGACGAAGGCGGGCGCCCCTCCGACGCTCTTGTCGGTCACTCCCACGACATGGACCGCGCCCGCGTGCGACACCGTCTCGACGCTCACCTCGGGACCGTCCAGCAGCTCTTCGAGCAGCACCGCGGGGGTCCGCCGCTGTCCGCGGGCGTTGACCGGGAAGTCGGCCAGGGCCCGGCAGGCGGCGGCGAGCTGGGCCTCGTCGTCCACGCGGCGCACGTACATGCCCGCGCAGAGGTCGACGGGCTTGACGACCAGCGGGTAGCCGATGTCCCGCGCGGCCCGCACGATGTCGGCCCACTCCTCCCGGACGGCGAAGCGCGGGCCGGGCACTCCCGCGTCGGCGAGGACGCGGCGTGTCGCGTCCTTGCGGCAGGCGTCGTGGACCGCCTCGGGGCCGGGGCCGGGCAGACCGAGACGCTCCGCGATCCGTGCCACGGCCGGCAGGTAGTAGTCGCAGGAGGTGACGACCCCGTCGAAGCCGAGCACCCCGTGCAGCCGCTCGACCTCGGGCAGCAGCGCCTCGATGTCGTTGGTGTCGGCGGTGATGACATGGCGGGCGCCGAGCAGCGGATGGGCCGTTCCCTCCGGGGCCGAGCGCAGATAGTGGTGCAGGTCGCGGGTGAGGAACGTGAACGCGTGCCCGTTCTCCCGGATCGCCCGCGGCAGCAGCCGGCTCATGGACCCGACCCAGCTCTCGACCACCAACAGATGAGCCACAACTCCCCCTTTCTTGCAGTGAGTCAGAGGCGTACGGGCAGCCCGGCGAGCCCTCCGGGAGGAGGGTGCCGGGGGTTGCCCGCGACAGACGTTATCGATAATCATTTTCATTGTCATCTGATTGGGCGAAGATCTTCTGGAGACCCCTTGACCCGTCCCGCACGCCGCACCGCACTGCTGTGCGCCCTCGCGGCCGCCACCGCCCTGCTCCCCGCCGCCCCCGTCCGGGCGGCCGAGCCGCGCTCCCCGCTCCGCTTCACCGACTGCCCCGACTCCGTCCCCGGCCGGCCGCGCCGGAGCGCGTCGAGTGCGGGCGGATCAGCGTGCCGCTGGACTGGCACCGCACCCGAGGGCCGCGTATCGAGGTGGCGGTCTCACGGGTCCGCGCCTCGGGAACCCCCGCCGAACGGCGCGGCATCCTGCTGGTCAATCCGGGCGGCCCGGGCGGCTCCGGACTCCCCTACGCGGTCACCAAGCGGGCCAAGCTGCCCGAGAGCGTGCGGCGCGCGTACGACGTGGTCGGCTTCGACCCTCGCGGCATCGGGCGGAGCACCCCGGTCTCCTGCGGCCCGATGGGCGGCCTCTTCGACAGCCCGGGCGGCGACCCGGTGCCGGCCGGGGCGCGGGCGGAGCGGGCGTATCTGTCGTCCCTGCGCGCGATGGCCGACGACTGCGCGACGCACGCGGGCCGCCTGCTGCCCCATCTGTCCACCGAGCAGACGGCGTACGACATGGACGCGATACGCGAAGCCCTCGGCGAGCCGCGGACGAGCTTCCTCGGCGTCTCCTACGGGAGTTGGCTCGGCGCCGCCTACAGCGCACGCTTCCCGCACCGCGTCGGCCGGATGGTGCTGGACAGCGTGGTCGGGCCGTGGGACTGGTACGACTTCGACGTGATCCAGAGCCGGGCGCTGCTGCGTCAGCGCGCGACCTTCTTCGCTTGGACGGCGGCCCATGGCGAGCGTTTCGGCCTGGGCGGGACACCGGAAGCGGTGCGGGAGGCGTATCTGCGGGTGCGCTTGGGGCTCGCCGCGCGGCCGGTGGCGGGCTTCGGTCCGGCCGAGTTCGACCGGGCGGTGTACCGCGCGCTGGGCCGCACCGAACGCTGGGCGGGCCTCGCCGACGGCCTGCGCGGCTATCTGGCCGACGGCGATCCGGACGGGCTGCGCCCGGCCACCGCCTTCGACGGCCCGGAGTCCCGCAACTACGAGGCGGCCAACCGCGTCGTCAAGTGCGCCGACGGGCCGGGCCCCGGCCCCCGCGACATCGTCACGGACATCCGCCGCACCCGCCGCCTCGACCCGCGGCCGGTCCTGACGGGCATGGAGGCGAACGCCTGCGCCTACTGGCACCACCGGCCCGGCCACCGCACGCCGCTCGGCAGTCCGGACGCGCCCCCGGTCCTCCTCGTCGCCTCCGCGCACGACCCCGTCACGCCCGTCGAGGGGGCCCGTGCCCTGCGGCGCCTGCTGCCCGGCTCACGCATGGTCACCCTCGACGACGACTACTCCCACGGCGTGTTCGCGAGCCGCGGCAACGCGTGTGTGGACGACACCGTGGCGGACTATCTGGTGCGCGGAACTGTGCCAGGGGCGGACGTGCGCTGCGCGGGCCCGGGCCTGCCGACGGTTCGGTAGAGAGCGCCGGCCTCAGGCCTCCGTCCACACCAGCACGGTCAGCACCGCGTTCGCGACAGTGACGGGCACGGCGGCCTGGCTCAGCAGCCGCACCCGCATACTCCGACCGGAGGCGAGCCGCTTCGTCAGAGGCACGACGACGAAGCTGCCGCCGCCGGTCCCGGTGATCTCGTGGATCGGGTGGTCCGCGTGGTGCTCGTCGCCCTCGTACTCCGACATGCGCGCCTGCACGACCGCGCCCGCCGGAAGACCGTCGATCTGGAGGCTGAGGGTCCCGCTGAAGCGGGCCGGGCCACGGGCGAACACGCTCCCGCCGGTGGCGTGGTGACCGGTCTCGTCGGTCCACTCCGTGGTGAACTCGACCGAGTCCCAGGCGCCGGGCGCGAGCTCGTACTCCCCGGCGACACCTAAGTTGACGTAGTGGGGCATGGGGTCCTCTCCTTCCCACCGGCCCGCCGGGAGGGCCAGGGCGTCGGCGACATCACGGCGGAAGTCGGCCATGTCGAATCCGCGCGGGTCGACCTTCCAGTCGCTCCATTCCAGGTGGCCGATGGCGCTCTTGTGGCCCCAGCCGTGCGCGCGGCAGACCGCGGCGGTGGCCTTGACCATGGCGAGGTACTGCTCGCGCGGCCACGGGTCCTTGCCGTCGCCCTTGTTCTCGCATTCCCAGCCGTAGAACCGGGCGTTGCCGTCGACCGCGCCGGCCGAGCCGTCGTGCTCATGCGTCGCCGGAGGGTACGTGCCGTACGACTCGCCTATGACGGCGTTCAGCACGTCACCGTCGCCGCCGCCGGCATGGTTGGCCCGGCCGTTGCCGGTCAGGTGGACGACACCGTCCTTGGTGATGCACCCGGTGGCGAGCGGGCCGGGCAGGGCGCTGTGGCCGTGGTAGATCAACCCGACGACGTCCGTGCTCGGCCCGGTGACGGTGTGGTGGATCATCACACCGTGCACGGGGCCCCAGGGGCCCTTGTGATTACGGTTGTTGGTACGCCAGCCGCCGACCTCGTGGACGGCGCAGCCCTCGGCCTTCAACGCGGCGACGAGCCGGGCGGCGGTGAGTGGTGTGGCCATGCGTCGGTCCTCCGTTTCGGCGCGCTCGCGCCGGTCCGAAGATCGCGGGCCCGGCGGCGGAGCGTGCCTGCGGAACGCTTCGCCGAAACCTGCCCTGGAAACTCGCCAGGCCCTCACTCACCATTGTTCCGCCGCTTGCCGCCCCGCTCACCTCGCCGTGCCCCCGCACACAAATTCGGCGGGATTACGCCCCTGCCGCCCCGGAATCGGCAGGGCACTGTCAGTGGCCCGGCGTAGGGTCCGCTGCCATGAGCATCCCCGCCGTCGAGGAGTCCTGGCTCCGCATCGACGCCTGGCTGACCCGGCACGCTCCCCTCACCCGTGCCACCCTGCGCCCGCCGGCGGCCGAGGCCGGCGTCGAGGCGGCCGAGCGCTCGCTCGGGGTGGCATTCCCTCCCGACCTGGTGGCGTCACTGCGGTGCCATGACGGGGTGGAACCCGGCGGTGCCGCTCTGGAGTTGACGTATCACGGGCCGCTGTCCGCAGTCGCGGACATCGTGCGGAGCACGACATTCCTCCGAAGCGTCGCGGCGGAGGTCCGTGAGGACCGGCTGCCCATCACGCTGGGCATCGCCGGGAGGTCCTCGGACAGCCTGTTCGTCTCCTGCCGGCCCGGGCCCCACCACGGCCAGGTGGGCCGCTCTTTCGAGGAGGACATGCTCTCCCCCGCGCACTGGCCCTCGCTGCGCCACGTTCTGGCGGACTTCGCGGATGCCCTGGAGCAGGGCCTGCCGTTCTTCGGCCGTACCCCCCTCGCCGTGGACGGAAAGCTGCTGTGGGAGGAGAAGAGAACCGTGCCCGCCGACGCGGTCTCCCCGCTCACCCACGCCACCACGCTGACCGAGCCGGAGTCGGACCCGCCGTTTCCCCAGAGCCCGGTCTTCCCGAACCACGCCGAAGGTGCCGCGCAGGGCGTCACCGAGGCAGGGACGCAGAGACTCTTCTTCGTCCGCACAGGCCGGCCGCGCCGCGAACCGCTCCCGGACCAGCCGGACGTGGCGTTCGCCGCGGGGCTGTCCCCGGCCGAGATGCTGCGCCGGCTCGGCGCGATCCCCGACACCGTCCGGCCGCGCGACCGGCGGCAGGCCCAGCGGGCCGTGGAGTCGGCGTGGGCCGCCCACCGGCCCCTGGCCCGTGCGGGCGCTGTCGACGGGTGGGCGTACGCCACGATCGAGGGCGGGGCCGCGCAGTTCGCCCGGCCCGAGGTGCTGCGCGCCCTGTCCGCCGGAACCCGGGTGGTGGTCCTGACCCGGCAGGGCCCCGAGGTCGCCCTCACCTTCGCGGAGGACGGGGTGCCGGGCCCGGAGGAGGACACCCGGCGCGTCATGTCACCACGGGAGGGCAACCACGCCGGCGGACCGTGGGCGCGGCGTCTCGGTGTGGACCTCTGGCCGGGCTCCACCGCCGCCTACACCGACTTCCTGGCCGTCCTGGAGGAGGAGTTCAAGATCGCCTACCACCCGGACGAGGAAGGGCCGACGGAGCTGACCAGCGCTCTGCTGCTGCCCCTCCTGGACGACCTGCCGGAGCGTGAACCCGGGGCGTATGTAAGGGACTTCGACCTGGCCGGACTCGTGGAGCGCACCCCGCACCGGCGACTGCGCACGGCCGTCGCGGCCCAGGTCACCCGGCTGGCGGCCGAGACGCACCTCGACACCCACCCGGAGGTGACCGAGGCCCTCGACCGGGTCCGGCGCGGCCTGCCGGTCGACTGCGCCCAGGAGGACCCCCTGGCCGTGCGGATGCGGACCCTGGTCGCGGAGGTCCACGCGACCAGGACGATGCTGTCCGACGGCGACAGCGGACCCGTGTCCGGGAAGGACCTCACCGCATGGCTCGCGCGAAGAGACGCCGCCGACGCGCTACGGGCCTTCCTCCTGCTCCCGTTGCCCGTCGCCGCCGAGGCGGTCCTCCAGCGGCGGCTCTCCCTCCACTGGCGTGACGAACTCGCCGCCGACCTGCGGGGCGCGTGACGAAAGGCCGTCCGGCGGTCAGACCAGTTCGGGCTGCGGTTCCGGCTTCGGCATCGGTGCGGGCCCGGGTTCCCACACCCGGGTGGTCCGTATGTAGCCGTAGATCACGGAGGCCATCAAGGCGATGAGGAGGGGTCCGAACAGCTTCGGGTGGGCGGCCATCTCCACCGGCAGATAGCGGTAGGACACCAGGAGCGCGGCGAACACCGCCGTGCCGTACGTGACCAGCTGGATTCCCGAGCGGTCCCAGCCGCGCGCCTGGGCCCGCAGGGCCGCCTCGATGGTGAGCGTGAACACCACGCCGGCGACGAGGTCCACGCCGTAGTGGTAGCCGAAGCCCAGCGTGGCGGCGAGCGTGGCGATCAGCCAGAACGTGCCCCCGTGGCGCAGCAGGCGCGGGCCCCGGCGGGAGTGGAGGTAGATCGCGACGGCCCATGCCGTGTGCAGGCTGGGCATGCAGTTGCGCGGGGTGATCCCGTCGAACGGCATCGACTGCGGGGCTCCGATCGGCGGCGGCAGTTCGGGCCACAGGTTGGCCAGCGCCCAGTGCCCGCCGTCGGCGCCGTAGGCGTAGACCGGCCCGACCACCGGGAAGATCATGTAGATGCCCGGTCCGAGGAGGCCGATCACCAGGAACGTGCGCACCAGATGATGCTGCGGGAAGCGGCGCTCGGCGGCCACGTTGCGGAGCTGGTACAGCGCGACGACGACCGCGCCCACCGCGAGCTGTGCGTAGACGACGTCGAGCAACCCGGTGCCGACCGGGCCGGTCGCCGTGACGAGACGGCCCACCAGCCACGACGGGTTGCCGAGCGCGTGATCGGCGGACGCCAGGTACTGGTCGAGAACCGTCGGCTGGGTCTCCGACGTGATGAGCAGCCAGGTGTCGCCGACCTTACGGCCGGCCACCAGCAGCAGGCCGAGCCCGACACCCTTCAGCAGCAGGACGCGGTCCGCGCCGGTGCGGCGTGTGACGGCCATGACCGCGATGCCCAGGATCACCCACAACGCACCGTTTCCGAACGGGTGACCTTCGGCCAGGAAGGGAGCGCCGATCGCCCACCGCACCAACTGGAAGACGGCGTCGATGCCGACCGCGATGCCGACCGCGATGAACCGTTGCCGCCGGTTGAGAACGATCAGCGCCATGGCCAGGCAGGCATACAGCAACCAGCCCGATTTGGGAGGGAGTATCACTTCTTGCACCTGGCAGGTGATCGGCCCCGGCACTCCGTAGCGACGCGCGGCGATCTCCAGCGCGATGAGGAAGCCGAGGGTGACCACCCCCGCGATGGCCCATAGCAGCACTCGCGGTTGACGCCATGCGGCGAACGTCGTCCTGCTGCTTATTCGCGCAAACAACCGCGATGCCATGGGTATCAATTTTTTAGTCTGTTTTCCGGTGAAGAAGGACTATGAGGGCGCTCGTCACAAGCTCGAACATGCTAGCGGAGCGATGCGGATGAGTCTCGCGATTGCGGGTGATTCGAGCCGACTCAGATGGTCAGGGCATCGATGAGGGCCTTGGTGACGTCCTCCGTGGCGGCGGTGCCGCCGACGTCGCGGGTGAGGATGCCCGCTGCCGTGGTCGCCTCGATCGCGTTCCGCAGCCGGGCCGCCTGGTCCGGCAGGCCGAAGTGCTCCAGCGTCAGGGCCGCGCTGCCGACCGCGCCGATCGGGTTGGCCAGGCCCTGGCCCGCGATGTCCGGGGCGGAGCCGTGCACCGGCTCGAACATGCTCGGGAAGCGGCGCTCCGGGTTGAGGTTGGCGCTGGCCGCCAGGCCCAGACTGCCGGCCAGGGCACTGCCGAGGTCGGACAAAATGTCCGCGTTCAGGTTCGAGGCCACGACCACCGACAGGTCCTCGGGGCGCAGGACGAACTTCTCGGACATCGCGTCGACCAGGACGCTCTCGGTCTCCACGTCCGGGTAGTCGGCGGCGACCCGCTTGAAGACGTCGTCCCATAGGACCATGCCGTACTGCTGGGCGTTGCTCTTCGTCACCGACGACACCTTGCGACGGCCGCGCGTGCGGGCCAGGTCGAAGGCGAAGCGCATGATGCGTTCACAGCCGACCTCCGTGAACAGGGCCGACTGCACGGCGACCTCGCCGCCCGGCCCGCGACCGCCGAGGTTGCGCCCGCCGAGCCCGGCGTACTCGCCCTCGCTGTTCTCCCGGACGACGACCCAGTCCAGCTCGGTGTCGTCGGCCTTGCGCAGCGGGCTGACGACGCCCGGAAGGAAGTGCACGGGGCGGACGTTGGCCCACTGGTCGAAGCTCTGGCAGATCTTGAGGCGCAGGCCCCACAGGCTGATGTGGTCGGGGACGTTGGGCCAGCCGACGGCGCCGAAGTAGATCGCGTCGAAGTCCTTCAGCCGGTCGAGCCCGTCCTCGTCCATCATCCGGCCGGTGCGCTCGTAGTGGGCGCAGCCCCAGGGGAACTCCTCCCACTCGAAGGCGAAGGCTCCGCCGGAGTCCGCGGCCAGGGCGTCCAGGACCGTGCGCCCGGCGGCGACGACCTCCTTGCCCACGCCGTCGGCGGGAATGGCGGCGATACGGGACGTACGGTCTGCGATGGTCATGGGGGCCTCCGGCTCGCTGGCTCGCTGTGACGGGATCGGTTGCGAGTCGACACAGGGCGCTCGTACGGCGTCCAAGACCTGGTTCCGATGCGACGTATAGGCGCGGCCGATCGGTCACGCGTCGCGCATCAGGCGTCGTGTGCCGCCCGCCGCCGCGCGAGCGATCCGGTGAGGGCGAGGAAGGCGCGCGCGGCCGGCGTGAGGTGCGCGGGCAGGCTGACCATCGCCACGTGGAGTTGAGCGGTCGGCTCGATGGGCGCGACCACGGCACCGCAGCGGCGGGCCAGCCGAGTCCAGGAGGACGGCAGGACCGCGACGCCCACCCCGGTGAGGACCAACGGCAGGATCGAGGTGCGGTGGTCCACGACCGTCACGATCTCGGTGCCGGTGCCGCCCGCGGTGATGTCGTCGACGATGCCGCGCATCAGGCTGCCGGTACGGGAGGCGATGAGTTTCTGCCCGGCGAGGTCCCCAGGGCGGATCGTGACGTCGTCCTCGATCACCCCGCCCGGGACGGCGACCACCACGAACGGCTGGTCCTCGACGTGCAGGACGTCCAGCCCGGCCGGCCGCACCGGGGCGGCACTGCCCAGCAGCCCCAGTTCGCAGGCACCGCTGCGGACCAGGGACAGCACCTCGTCGGGGGTCCATCGATGCCCCGTATAGGCGATGCCTATCTGTGCCGGCGCCTACGACGGGCGGCGCCCACCGGAGCCCGCAAGCGGGACGAAACTCTCCCTGCCACGCGTGGTGTTGGTGGGGCCGGAATCCCGACCGACCAGCCCGCTGCCAAGGTGATGCGAAGGCGACGCCTGTCTGTTGAACTCCCCGAGCCCACTGCCCCACCCCCACCGGAGCCGGTGACCCCGCCCCGGCTCCGAGCCGGCGCACGTTCATAGCCACCGGTACCGCGGTCGGCGGCGTCGCCGTCGCGGGCGGCCTGACCGGAGGGCCCCGGCACCATCGACACCCCCATGGTCAGCGGCATGATCGCCAAGGGCGAGCTCGGCCGGACCGGAGCCGAGGCCGACCAGCCCATCAACCGGCTCGGCACCGCCGACGTGATCGCCCAGACCCTGCTGTGGCTGTGCAGCCCGGGCGCCGGCTTCGTCGTCGGTGTCGCCCTTCCCGTCGACGGCGGCTATGTCGCCCGCTGACCGGCCCTCGCCGCTATAGGCTGTATACAGGACGAGGTGCGGTCTGGCGACGAGGGAGTGTCATGGTCCGGGCGACCGGCAAGAGCGAAGCAGTGTACGAGCGGCTGAAGGGTGACATCGAGTCGCTGCGCCTGCGTCCCGGAGCGAAGCTGAGCGAGATCCAGCTCGGGGAGGAGCTGGGGGCGTCCCGGACCCCGGTGCGCGAGGCGATCCGGCGGCTGGCCCGTGAAGGGCTGGTGGACTTCGTGCCGGGCGAGGTGGCCCGCGTGGCGGGGATCTCGCTGGGCGGGGTGCGCGCCCTGTTCGACTTCCGGATGCTGCTGGAGCCGGAGGCGGCCGGTTCGGTGGCGACGGCGGGCGCGGCCCGAGAGCAGACGCTCGCGCCGTTCCGGGAACTCCTGGAACGGCTGGACGAGTTCGACTCGGCCTTCCGGCCACTGAGCGCGACCGAGCAGGAGCGGGCCTACCAGGGGTTCTACGATCTGGCCGAGCGGTTCGACCAGGCGGTCATCGCGGCGTGCCGCAACCCCTACCTCGCCCGCACGATCGGCGACCTGCGCAGTCAGACCGTGCGGCTGCGGCATCTGTCGCACAGTGGCCCCCGGCGCATGCTGACGTCGCTGGAGGAGCACCGCGCCATGCTCAAGGCGATCACGCGGGGCGACGCACAGGCCGCGTCGGCGGCCTGCCGCCACCACCTGGCGCAGACACTGCAGGCCCTCATCGACAGCCTGACCGCACAGGACTTCGCCTTCGGCGGCGAGGTTCAGCTCGGCGTCGTCGGCTGACTTCCCCGCTCCGGCACCGGAGCGGGGACACACGCGTTCGCGGACTCCTGGTTCCCCAGTCGCGACCATTTACTGTATACAGGAGTGGATACAAGACACCGTTACCCTTCGCAGGCGAAAGGCCCCTGATGCCTTACAACGTCGCGGCGGCGGATCTGCTTCGATTCGCCGCGGCCACCACGGAAGCCCACGGCGTTCCTGCCGAGGACGCCCGTCTGCTCGCGGACACGCTGGTGACCGCGGAACTGTGGGGGCACCCGTCGCACGGCGTGCTGCGTCTGCCGTGGTACCTCGCCCGTGTCGCCTCCGGGGCGACCACCGCGACCGCCGCCCCGGAAGTCGTCAGCGACAACGGCGCGGTCATCGTCCTGGACGGCCGCGACGGTCTGGGCCAGGTGCTCGCCGATCGCGCGACGCGTCTGGGGGTGGAGCGGGCCCGGGAGCACGGCATCAGTGCCGTCGCGGTCCGCGGCTCCGGGCACTTCGGGACCGCCGCCTACTTCACCCGCAAGGCGGCAGAGGAGGGCTGCGTCGCACTGCTGGCCACCAATGCCAGCCCGGCGATGGCGCCGTGGGGCGGAAGGGAGAAGCGGGTCGGCACCAACCCGTGGTCGATCGCCGCGCCCGGCGGCCGCTACGGCACGGTCGTGATGGACATCGCCAACACCGCCGTGGCGCGCGGCAAGATCTACCACGCCGAGGAGCACGGCGAGCCGATCCCCGAGGGCTGGGCGGCCGACGCGGACGGCGTACCGACCACCGACCCGCGCCGCGCCATCGAGGGCCTGATCCTGCCGATGGCCGGTCACAAGGGCTACGCCATCTCCTTCATGTTCGACGTGCTGGCCGGTGTCCTCACCGGCAGCGCGTTCGGAACCGGCGTCGTGGGCCCCTACCGGCCGACCGGCCGCAGTGGCGTGGGCCATCTGCTGATCTGCGTCGACATCCGCTCCATGGCCGACCCGGCCGAGTTCGGACGGCGGATGGAGGCCCTGATCGAGGAGACCAAGTCCGTCCCCACCGCCCCGGGCGCGGCCGAGGTCTTCGTCCCCGGCGAGCCGGAGACGCGCACCGCCGAGCGGCTGCGGACCGAGGGCATCACCCTCGCCGACGGCACCTGGGCCTCCCTCGCCCGTGTCGCCGACGCCACGGCCGTACCCCTGCCCACCCCGGTCATCCCCCAGGAGCTGCCCGCGTGATCGCGCTGACCGTGTCCCTCCAGGTCGTCCCCGGCCGCCGTGACGACTTCCTCCGAGCCATCGAGGAGAACGCCGAGCGCTCCTTCACCGACGAGCCCGGCTGCCGTTACTTCGACGTCGTGTGCGACCTGGACGACGACCATCATTTCGTCTTCCACGAGCTGTACGACGACGAGGCCGCCGTCGAGGCCCACCGCGCCGCACCCCACTTCAAAGTCTGGCGCGAGGCGGCGGCGAAGTACGTCGTCCCCGGCAGCCAGGTCAACACCCTCTCCCGCCGCCTGTTCCACCATTCCTGAACGGAGCCGTTCTGATGTGCACCCACCACCTGATCGTCCACCCTGACGAGGTCGAACGCTTCGACCGCGGCGGCGGTGTCGCCACCGTCCCCTACGTCGGCAAGTGGAACTCCGAGAAGGCGGTCATCACCACCGGCCAGACCGTCTTCCAGCCCGGCACCGGCCTGCCCCTGCACAGTCACAACGTCGAGGAGTCGGTGCTGATCGTCGAGGGCGAGGCCACCGCCGAGATCGACGGCGAGTTCTTCGACCTGGAGGCCGGCCAGGCCACCTGGGTCCCGGCGGGCGTCCCGCACCGGTTCTTCAACCGCGGCGATGGCGTCATGCGCATCTACTGGGTCTACGGCGGCCGGGACGTCACCCGCACCATCACCGCGACCGGCGAGACCTTCGAGCACCTCTCGGAGCACGACAAGGGAGGGGCCCCCACCGCATGAGCGGCGTCATCACCACCGTCGACCCGGCCACCGGGCAACCGACAGCCACCTACGAGACGTGGGACGGCCCCCGGGTCGAGGCCGCCGTGGAGCGGGCGTACACCGCGTCGCGCGACTGGGCCCTGGTCCCGGTCGCCGAACGGGCCGCCCGTGCCGCCCGCCTGGCACGCACACTGCGCGAGCACGCCGGCCGGCTCGCCGACCTGGCCGTGGCCGAGATGGGCAAGCCCGTCACCGAGGCCGCGGGCGAGGTGGAGAAGTCCGCGCTGACCGCCGACTTCTACGCCGAACAGGGCCCGGGCATCCTCGCCGACGAGCCGGTGGCCGTCGAGGGCGCGCAGGCCTGGGTGGCGTACGAGCCGGCCGGCCTGGTGCTGGCCGTGATGCCGTGGAACTTCCCCGTCTGGCAGGTCATGCGCTTCGCCGTCCCCTCACTGGTGGCGGGCAACGGCATCCTCCTCAAGCACGCCTCCAACGTCACCGGCAGCGCCCTCGCGTTGCAGGACCTCTTCGTCGAAGCCGGCTTCCCCGAGCACCTGGTGACCGCACTGCTGATCGCGGACGCGGAGGTGCCGCAGACCACCGGCCGGCTCATCGAGGACGACCGGATCGCCGCGGTCACCCTCACCGGCAGCAACCGGGCCGGTGCGGCCGTCGGGGCGGCGGCCGGGCGCGCGGCGAAGAAGTCCGTGCTGGAGCTGGGTGGTTCGGACGCCTTCGTCGTGCTCGCCGACGCCGATGTCGACCAGGCCGCGGCGGCCGCGGTCAAGGCCCGGTTCACCAACTCCGGCCAGAGCTGCGTGTGCGCCAAGCGGTTCATCGTCCACACGGCCCTCGCCGACGCCTTCACCACCGCGTTCGTGAACGCCGTGGAGGACCTGCGCCTCGGTGACCCGCGCGAGCGGGACACTCAGGTCGGCCCGCTGGCGCGGGACGACCTGCGCGCGGCGGTCCAGCGGCAGGTCGAGGAGTCGGTGGCGGCCGGAGCACGCCTGCTGACCGGCGGCAAGCCGGTGCCGGGCGACGGCTTCTTCTATCAGCCGACCGTGCTGGCCGGCACCGGGCCGGGCATGGCCGCCTTCGACGAGGAGACCTTCGGCCCGCTGGCCGCCCTGTCCGTCGCCCGAGACGACGAGGACGCCGTCCGGCTGGCGAACGCCACGGCCTACGGGCTGGGCCTGAGCGTGTGGACCGCCGACCCGGCCCGCGGCGTCGACGTCGCCCGCCGCATCACCAGCGGCGCGGCGTTCGTCAACGCAGTCGTGGCCTCCGATCCCCGCCTGCCGTTCGGCGGCACCAAACGCAGCGGCTACGGCCGGGAGCTGGCCGCCGCCGGCATCCGCGAGTTCACCAACACGCGCACCTACTGGGTCAGTCCGTTCGTGCGGGCGGCGCCCGGCTCGGGAGTCTGCGAGCCCTGAACGTACTTGGTCAGGAACCGCTCGGCCCGCGGGTCCGATGCCTTGTCCACGGTGAGCCGGCAGCCCCGGGCCGACAGCATGCACTGCCCGGACTCTTCTCGCGGTGCCCGCCTCTACAGCCAGTCGTGCTCCCGCGCGTAACGCGCCGCTTCGTGCCGGGTCCGGGTCTGGGTCTTCTGCATGGCGTTCGAGAGGTAGTTGCGTACGGTGCCCTCCGCCAGGTGGAGGCGGGCGGCGATGTCGGCGACGGAATAGCCGTCGCGTGTGACGCGCAGGACGTCGATCTCCCGGTCGGTGAGGGGGCAGTCGTCGACGACGGCGAGCGCGGAGACGTCCGGGTCGATCCAGCGCTTGCCGGCGTGCAGGGTGTGGATGACCGACATGATGTGCGCGGGTTCCGCCGACTTGCTGACGAATCCCTGGACGCCCAGTCTCAGGGCCTTGCGGAGCACGCCGGGCCTGGCATGGCGGGTCAGCATGAGGATCACCTGCTCCGGCCGGGCACGGCGGATCTCCGCGACGGCGCCCAGTCCGTCCACACCGGGCATCTCCAGATCGATGACGAGCACGTCGGGCCGGTGCCGGAGCGTGGCCCGCACCGCCGATTCGCCGTCCTGTGCTTCGGCGAGCACGGCGATCTCGTCTTCCAGGCTCAGCAACGCCGCCAGCGCCTTGCGGAGCAGGGCCTCGTCGTCGGCGAGCACCACGGTGGTCATCGGTCGGTCCTCCCGTACGAGAAAGCCGCGGCCGTGAGGAAGCGCCCGTCCGACTGCTCCACCGTCAGCTCACCTCCGTTGTCGCCCACGCGTTCCCTGAGGGTGGACAGTCCGCTGAGCCCGGACAGGGGAGCCGTGCCCGCGCCGTCGTTGACGATGGTGATGCCCGACTCCGCGACAGTGATCCGCACCTGTGTGGCTTGCGCATGGCGCAGGATGTTCGTCGTCGTCTCCCGCAGGACCTGGCCGAGCAGCTCGTTGACCCGCTCGTCGGCCTCGGCCTCACGGTCGACCCGCACGCGGATGCCCGCGGCTTCGAAGAGATTCTTCGCGTTCTCCAGCTCCACGGACAGATTGAGCCGCCGCTGTGCGTAGGCCAGCTCCTTGGTCTGGGTGATGGTGTCGCCGACCAGGGCGCGCACCTCCCGCAGTTCCTCCTCCACCCGCCCGATGTCGCTGCGCACCAGCTTCTCGGCCAGTGCGATCTTCAGCTTCACCACATGCAGGGTGTGGCCCTGGATGTCGTGCAGGTCACTGGCGAAACGCACACGTTCCCGGACGACGGCCAGCTCCGCTTCGCGTTCCCGTGACTGCTCCAGCTCCTCCACAAGGTCGTAGAAGACCTGCCCGGCGAACATGCCGCCGGTCACGACGACCATGACGCCTGCCGGGATGAGGACATAGAGGAGCAGGGTGTCCGGCACAGCCGCCGGTGCGACCGGCAGCCGGGCCGCGCCCACGGCGGCGACGAAGGCGATCAGCGCGACGGCGGCCACGATGCGGTGGCGCGGCAGCTTGGGCGCGTACAGGGGGCCCAGGACGGAGATGCCGTAGAACGCCGTGTGGGCGCCCAGGACCAGCACCCCGGCGATCCACACCATCGCGGTGACGATCAGGCACGGGAGAACGATCCGCGGGATGCCGCTCGCCGTCCACCGCGCCGAGCCCACCAGCGCCGCCGCCACGCCCAGGCTCAGGATGACGGCGTCCCACCACGTCCCGGCGTCGACCACCACCAGCAGGGTCCCGACAGTGGCGTTCACGGTGACCATCGTGATGACGTTCAGCCGGCGCAGCCGTTCCCGTGTTCCCTCGCGGTCCAGTGGTCTCACCGCCGCGTCCGCACACTGAGCAGCGGGATCGCCGAGGCGCTCGCCACGGCGAGGACCGCGGCCGCCCACATCAGCCACTGGTGGTTCTCGAGCCAGGACTCCATGTCGTCAGGGTAGAGACCGACGCCGAGGTGATGGCCGAGGAAGACCGCGCACACCAGGAGGAAGACGGCCGCGTTGGCCGTCAGCAGTATGCGCAGGGGTCTGGTGTCCATGTAGGGCGCTCCGGGGTCGAACAGCAGCGTCCCCCGTAGTGTTCTGGCTGGTCATGAGCGGCACCAGTGACACCGCGTCATGGGTTCGCCCTCCGGAATGTCATACCGCGGCGATGACGCCACGGCACTGCCGGAGGAGCGTGACGACGGCTGAGATCGACGCATGACCTCGACACCAGTCATCGACGTTGAACGCCTCAACCTCAGCTACGGCGACTTCCACGCCGTGAAGGACCTGTCGTTCCAGGTGCGCAAGGGGGAGCTCTACGCGCTGCTCGGCACGAACGGGGCCGGCAAGACCTCGACCCTGGAGACCGTCGAAGGCCACCGCGCGGCCACCTCGGGCACCGTGCGGGTCTTCGGCCGGAGCCCCCGCGACCGGCGGGCCGTACGGCCAAGGATGGGCATCATGCTCCAGGAGAGCGGGTTCTCCCCCGATCTGACGGTGAAGGAATCCGTCCGGATCATCGGAACGCTCTCCCGGCGCGGAGACAGCGTGGAACGCGTCCTCGACATCGTCGACCTCACGCACAAGGCCGGCACCAAGGTGTCCCAGCTGTCCGGCGGTGAGAAGCGGCGTCTGGACTTCGCCACGGCCGTGTACGGCAAGCCCGAGCTGATCTTCCTCGACGAGCCCACCACCGGCTTGGACATCCGGTCCCGGGACGCCCTGTGGCACGCCGTGGACAAACTGCGCGAAGACGGATCCACCATCGTGCTCACCACGCACTACTTGGAGGAGGCCCAGGCGCGTGCCGATCGCATCGGGCTCATGCACAAGGGCACCTTCCACCAGGAGGGGACCGTCGCCGAGCTGACGCGGACCCTGCCGGCCGCCGTCCGCTTCTCCCTCCCGGCCACCGCACCGGCGCTGCCGCTGCCGGCCACGCGTGAGAGTGACGGCAGGTTCCTCGTCGAGACCTTCGGCCTGCAGGAGACCCTCTACGCCCTGCTCGACTGGGCGCACGCCAGCGGGCTGGAGCTGCGGGAACTCGAAGCCGGGCCGACCCGGCTGGACGACGTCTTCCGCGCCATCGCCAACGACTAGCCCCCCGACCAAAGAACGGTCGCCCCTCCGGCACCTCCCAGGAAAAGGCCTTCACCATGCTCTCAATCGCTCTCGGCGAGCTGATCCAGATCTTCCGGAACCGGCTGGTCCTGGTCACCAGTTTCATCATGCCCACGGCGGTCAGCGCGTACTTCATCCGCCGGCACGAGGTCTTCGCGGACCTGGGCAGCCTCGGATACATCGCGGCGGTGGTGGTGTTCACCGTGGGGGCGTTCGGCCTCTACACGACGACGGTGACCACTCTGGCCTCGCGCCGGCAGAACCTCTTCCTCAAGCGGCTGCGCTCCACTCCGGCGGGCGACGCCGGCATCCTCTCCGGCCTGATGCTCCCGGTCACGGTCCTGGCGCTGGTCCAGGTGGTCGCGATCCTCGCCGTCCTGGCCACGGTCGCCGGCGAACCCGCCAATGTTCCCCTCCTGGCGGCGGCGATCCTCTCGACCATCGTCATGATGCTCGGCCTGGGACTGGCCACGGCCGGACTGACGAACTCCCCCGAGCACGCCCAGGTGACCACGCTGCCGGTCAGCCTCGGCACCATCGCCGTCGCCAGCTGGGTCGGGATCAGCGGCACCGAGGAACTCACCCTGCTCAAGCGGCTGCTCCCCGGCGGCTCGGCCACGGAGCTCGTCCTCAACGCCTGGAACGGCGGCGTCCCCGTGGCGGACTCGCTCCTCCTGCTGGCGCCCACACTGAGCTGGGTCGTCGTCGCCATCGCGCTGGCTTCCCGCATGTTCCGCTGGGAGCCGCGCCGCTGAGCGGAAACGGGGATCAGGCCTCGCCGCCTCCGAGGCCACTCCGTACGAGACCGACCTCCTCGTTGGAACCGACCACCTCGTTGGACGTCAGCCGTCCCAGACCGCCGTTCCAGGCCACCTGCATCTCTGCTGGTCAGACCCCGTTCCAGCATTCCGGCGTCCCGCAATCACCGCCACCTGTGGCGGGCGGGACGGATCGCGGAACAAGCTGCGGTCGTCCCAGCAGCCGCTGGACGACGCACCTCTGCACGATGGAGATACCGATGCGTTCGCGCTTTGCCGCCCGCCCCGCCCGCCTCGCCCTGGCCGCCGTCGCGGCGGTGGCCCTCACCGCCACCGCCACCGCGACCGCCACCGCCGAAAGCCGAGGCAGCGCCGCGCGGGCCTGCGTGACCAAGGACCTGACCTTCAAGCTCACCTCGCAGACGCAGGCGGGTGGCTACTACCTCCTCACCGCCAAGGCCAAGCCGGGCGTCACCTGCTACCTGAAGGGTGTCTTCCCCTCGGCGTCCTTCGGCTCGGCCGCCGACACCGAGGTGGGACCGGCCGAGCACGCCGTCAGCGAGAACGTCGTCCTCTCCGGCTCCACCCGGGCGTACGCCGGCATCAACCCCAAGACCACCAACAACGACCACGGCAAGGAGTTCGAGCGGATCCACCTGTCCGTCGCGGGCGACGAGGCCAACTCCGTCAGCCTCGACCTCCCCGACACCGCCCTGGTCGACAGGCCCGTCGCCACCAACTGGCACGCCGACCCGGCCGACGCGGTCCCGTTCTCCGGCTGACGGGTACAGCGCACACCCGTCCAGGTGATGACCACCGACGCGCACGCGGTGCCCACGGAGCGGGACCCGGTCCATGAAGGCTGTGATGGACCGCGCGGAGATCGTTCCGCGGGTACCGCGTGCCGACGGCCGGTGGCCGGCCGGGACCGTCTGGGGGTGCTCGCCGGGGAGGCGTACGTCCGCTCGGCGTTCGGGTGGCGCGGCGCCCGGCACCGCAGCTTCTGGGACGGTCCCGCGCACGGCATCACCGGCGTGCGCGCATGGACCTTCACCGAGGACGGCGACAGCGTCGTGGTCCGCACCCGGGAGTCCTGGTCGGGCGCGCCGGTCGGCACCGACCGGGACGACCGAGTAGCGCCGTTTTGGCCTAGTTACGCATACGGTCCTTCATCGTTCAGCAGTGCATGACCAACACACGACGCACGCTCGCCGCCCTGATTCTCGCTGGAGCCGCCCTGACCACTGCCACCTCGGCTCACGCCGCCGACCCCGGCGACCAGGGCGAGCAGACGAGGGACCGGTCCAGCAGCACTGCCGTGAGCACGAGCGAGAACAACCTCCTCAGCAGAACCACCAACGCACTCAACACCCTCAACCCCCTCACCAGCCTCCTCCCGGTGAACATCAGCAACCTGTCCCGCTAGACGTACCGGCCCCCGGGAATCTCCTGGCGATTCCCGGGGCACGGCACGGCGCGACTCCGCCGCGTACCGAGTTGATTCAATGAGCACTCGCGGCGACGGACCCCCCGGCGCGGCCCCGCAACGGAGGAGTCTTTGTGACACTGGAGGACATCGCGGCACAGCTCGGTTCGCTGCTCCGCGCCGGCGGACTGTCCGTCAGCACCGCGGAATCCCTCACCGGCGGCATGCTCGGAGCGACGATCACCGCAACCCCCGGCGCGTCGGACTACTACCGCGGCGGCGCCATCACCTACGCGACGGACACCAAGGCCACGGTCCTCTCCGTAGCCGAGGCGACCCTCGCCTCCGACGGACCCGTGAGCCCTGCGACGGCCGAACAGATGGCGCGCGGCGTACGGGAGTTGTTCGGCAGTTCCCTCGGTCTCTCGACCACCGGCGTCGCCGGCCCCACCGGCCAGGACGGCAAGCCCGTGGGCCTCGTCCACATCGGCGTCTCCGACGCGGAGCACACGGTCAGCCACGAGTTCACAAGCACCGGCTCGACTCGCGACGAGGTACGCCGCCAGGCCGTGGAGCGGGCACTGAGCCTGCTCGTCGACCATCTGGAACGCCCGGAGACGATCTGACAGCCACCACGTCCGCCGTGTCGTGGCGGAACCAATCCGCCGGAACTCTCCCAGGCATACGGCCGTGCGTACACGCCGCCCTGCCCCTGGCCGTTCACTTCCCCGTCCTGGCCTCTGGGGCGGCAGGATCGCCTGCTGCCCCAGAGGCCCGCGCAGGGCGTGACAATCAGACGCTGACGGGGAGGTGGGTGGCCCCGCGCAGACTCAGAAGGCCGTTCCAGCGGACCTCCCCCGCCTGCTCCAGGCCGGGGAAGCGGCGGACCAGTCCTCCGACGGCGATCCTTCCCTGGATACGGGCGAGCATCCCGCCGATGCAGTAGTGGGCGCCACCGCCGAAGGAGACGTGGCGGCGTGCGTTCTCGCGGTCCAGCCGAAGTTGGCCGGCGTCCGGGCCCCAGAACTCCTCGTCGCGGTTGGCCCCGGCCAGGCTTGCCAGGACGACCGAGCCGGCCGGGATCTCGTGCCCGCCCACCCGGTGGGGGTGCAGGGTGATGCGCCGGGCGAGGTGCACCGGAGGTTCGTAGCGGAGCAGCTCCTCGATCGCGTTCCGGTCGAGATCGGGTGTGGCTCGCAGGAGTCCGAGCTGGTCGGGATTGCGCAGCAGCGCGAGTATCCCGCCCGAGAGCAGGTTGACGGTCGTCTCGTATCCGGCGACGTAGAGCATCGCGACCTGGGCGACCAGTTCGTCGTGGCTGAGCCGGTCACCGTCGTCCTCGGCATCGATGAGGGCGGTGAGCAGGTCGTCGCCGCGCTCCCGGTGCTTGCGGGAGATCGCGTCGGACACGAGCTCGAACATCTCCGCGTCGGCAGCTTCGATGTCCTGTTTCGAGCGGGAGTCGCCACCCGGCTCGCCCAGCCGGATCAGCAGGCCGGTCAGCTCGCGCAGGCGTGCGGTGTCGATCTCCGGCATCCCCAGGATCCGGGTGATCACGGCGAACGGCAGGGGGAACGCGAGTTTTTCGACCAGGTCGCCGCCCCCGGCGAGGCCCAGATCGTCCAGTGCCTTGTCGACCAGGTCGTGCACCACCAGCTCGATGCCGCTCATCGCCCGGGGGGTGAACGCCTGGGAGACGAGTTTGCGCAGCCTGGTGTGGTGCGGGGGTCCAGGTCGATCAGCGCGAGGCCCTTGAGACGCGGTGCGCGTGCGGAGCCGCCGGACCCCTGGGCCTTGCGTTTGTCGACGGAGTGCTCCGCGCGCAGCAGCGCCTCCACGTCCTCGTGCCGGGAGACCATCCAGAAGCCGCCTGGGTGCTCGTGCACCGGCGCGTGCCGCCGCACCTCCGCGTAGTGGGGGTGCGGGTCCTCCATGAACCCCTCGGAGAGCGGGTTGAACATGACCGGGGTCTGGCGCATCGCGCTGCTCATGCGGTGTTTCCTCTCGTTGTGCGTAGCAATGAGGAGGTGAGCGACGGCCGGGGCCGTCCACGGCCGTACGCCGCTGCGGCGAGCGCGCCGGCGGCCAGGGCCGCGCCGATGGCGGCCTTCTTGCGCAGGCTCGTGCCGGTGGGCCGGGCCGGGGACGCGGGGGACGCGAGGGCCGGGGGCTGGGTGATCATCCGGGGGAACGGCCGCACCGCCGCCGCATAGCGGCGTCGGCACACCTCCGCGACCTGCGCGCTCCGCTCGGGCGGCAGGGCCGAGACGCGTTCCAGGAACATCGATTCGTACCGCTCGACCTCGCGGCGCAGTTCGGTGTCGGCCTTGTCGCCGTAGAGCTTCACGAAGGCGGCGTAGACGTTCAGGGTGCCCTGGGCGACGTCCTGTTCGTAATGTTCGAGATCGTTCGCGATGTCCGCGAGCACTTCCACCGGCCAGAGCAGGTCCCGGGTCGCGGGGTCCATCGTCCGTCCGCGCAGAGCGAAGGTCATGGCGCGCAGCAGGCGTACGTCGGTGGGCCGCAGTTCGACCAGGGCGAGGGTGTCCTGACGGGTGACGGTGCCGCGCGACGTGGTGGCGTTCTCCAAGCGGATGAACCGCTCCGCCTCGTCGACCAGGAAGGCCACATCCTCACTCCATGCTCCGAGGGCCCGCAGGACTTTCTCGAAGGCCTTCTTGTACGTGTGGAACGCCTCGTAGTCGCTGGTGCGTTCGGCGTCGAGGTCCACCTCCGAGTTGCGTTCCGCCAGTGAGTCGACGCGATAGACCAGGTACTCGACGGCAAGTAACACGGGGGTCAGACGTAAGCGCTGTCTGCGCGGTACCTCGTCCACGACGTAGTACATCCGCGACACGTAGTCCCGGGTGATGCCCACCGCCTTCCCCAACGGGGTGGCCGCCAGGCGGGCCAAGCTGTTCATCAGGTTTCCTTTCTGGAGAGGTGCGGGGAGCGGACGTCGACACGCCAGGCGACCGCGAAGCCGACCACGAGCCCCAGGAGGACGCCGCCCGCGACGTCGGCGGCGTGGTGGGCATCTGCCAGTACGCGCGAGACGCCCACGGCCCCCACGAGGGCCGAGCCCAGGACCAGGCACGACCACCACACTCGCGTGCCGCTACGCAGCACGGCCAGGAGCACCATGAGGACGAGCGTCGCGGAGGCCACATGCCCGGACGGGAAGCTGTACCCGGGGTCGGGGGAGAGCCGTCGGCCGGCAGCGGCATGGGCCGTCCCACCAGCGTTTCGAGTGCCGTTTCCGCCGCGAACTGCACGGTCAGGCCGACGAGCACCCACAGTGCGGCGCCGGGCCGGCGACGGTACAGCAGTACGCCGAGCGCCGTGAGCAGGCCTGCCCCAACAGGGCCGAGCCGACCGCGTCGGCCGGCCCGTCGGGGCCGAGCCAGCCGGCCGGCGTCCCGAAGGCACGGTCGGCCCCTGCACGGAACCGGGCGTCGAACGCGCTGACGAGGTCGCTCCCGGACGCCACCAGCGCGGTCAGTGCGGCGAGCACCGACGCCGCGACCGCCGATCCGAGGAGATGTCTGGAGGCGGTCCCGGCTGCGGCGCCGGTCACGGCGTGGGCTCGACGGGGGCGCCTGTGATCGGGCCGGCGCCGCCCATCCTGGTCGTGACGACCTTGCCTGGGGTGTCCCGGCGTGCTCCCTCGGCGTTGCGCGCGTCCTGTCGGCGGGGCACGTTCACCGCACTTCCTTCCTGTCGTGCGAGCGCGGACCGCGGCCTTGGTGTGGAGCGGAGGTGCTCAGAGCCGGCGCCAAGGCGACATGCCGGCGGCCTTGAGGGAGCGGTGGAGCAGGACGCAGTAGGCGACGTCGAGCAGGAACGTCCAGGCGTACATGACATTGATCAACGGCGTCAGCGGGTACGAGCGATGGCCCAGCGACTTCCGTACGAATTCGGACCAGCTGGTGGGCCAGGTCCGCTGCGACGAGGTGGTGACGGTGAGGGCCGTGGCGATCCAGGCGCACAGCGTGCCCAGCCATTTGCCGACGGCGATGTACATCGACTGGCCCGCGGGCGATCCGCGGTCCTCCAGCATCTTGAGGTACAGGATGGACATCATGAGGTTGATGCCGAATCCGGTGTACTCCCCGTCGGGGTCAGCCAGGTCGATGAACGCGTGGTAGTTGACCGACAGGGCGGCGGCCACGCACACTCCGAAGAGTGGCCGGAAATAGCGGCCGAGCGTGCTGTTCGGGAACTGCGCCGCACCGTACTTCCACACCTGCCAGGCGATCACCACGTCGACCAGGAAGCCGGCGATGCTCGCGGTGTGGAAGTAGTCGCCCAACGGGTCCAGGAGGAAACCGTAGGCGAACTCCCAGGTGAGATTGGCAAAGAAGGCGGCGAGTGGCACGCCGTACGTCTGGTCGGCGAATCCCCGGTAGACGATCGCCACGTAGGCCACGAGCCATCCCAGGGCGCACAGCAGGCCGAACAGGACGACGGCGCTGGAGACGCCTTCAGCCGCGTTCCTCTCCTCGTGCCGGTCGGCGGCCGGATCCGGTAAGGCGTCCCGGAGCGGGGCACAGGTGAGCGCAAACGCACGTTCGAGTCGCTCCCGGTCCGCCACGCCGACCGATCGCAGTCCTCGCTCGAACTGTGCCTCGAAGTACGCGACTTCTTCGCGCACTCGTTCCGCCGCCGTGTCGCCGTAGGTCTCGACGAAGGCCGCGTAGATGTTGGTGCGTTTGATCGGTTCGGTGGCGGAGGCGTACTGCTTCAGGTCCCACGCGACGTAGGCCAGGCTCTCGGCGGGACGCAGCGCCTCGCGGAGCTCCTCGTCACCGTCGTGGTCCCAGGGCCGGCCGAGGTCGCGGACGATGCGCAGTTCACTGGGAGCCAACTCCACGAGCCGCCGCAGTTGTTCCGGTTTCGCCTCGCCCGCACGGATCGCGAACTCCACTTCGGCGAGTTCCGTGACGTCCCGCTGAGCCCGCCGGCCATCGGGGATGCGGGCGCAAAGACGGTTCAGGATCTTTTCGATACCTGCATCCCGAAGTTCCGCCAAATGTCCGGAAAGATTGCCTCCAATAGGCTCCGGAGCGAGAGCCGCATGGCGGGCGCGTTTCACCGCGAAGGCGAGATACCGCGCCGTCAACCGGACTGGAGCAGCCCGGAGTTGCCGCTTCAGGGAGGACCCGAGGACGGGGTCGTGCATACGCTCACTGACGGCGGACTCGGTGCCGCGCCGAATGGGCGGGGCCACTTGGGTGACGGCCGAAGCCAACAACCGTTTGGCGCGCTGAGAAGCCGCCAGCCTCAGATTTCGCATCGTGCTCAATCCAGCCTCCTAGAGCCGAGCCCCCGCGCAGCGCGTCCGATCCGTGGACGCTCAACTGGGGTGCCAGGACGGGCCGTTCAGGACAACTTCCCCTGAACGGATGATGAACATGGTGTACCATCAAGATCCGCACCGTCCAGGCTCGCTCGGAAGACTTGACACACAGATTCATGTCCAACCGACCATGGGGGACTCGCAATGGACGTCGCATTAGAACACTCTCCATATGTTTTAGCGTGCGTGCTGTCGGTTGAAGAAGCTGATGGTTTGTGCGCGGCGGCCCAGACAGCTCTGGCCGCTCAGGGGTCTCCCGCGAGGCCCTTTTTCTATGAAGGCCTGGAAGAACACATTCATCGAATACCGGAGTCGATTCGCTCGGTACTGAATGAGTTCAAGGACTCTTCCTCGCTGTGCGCACTGCAAATCTCAGGGGTACGCGTCGACCCCGACCGCTGCGGGCCCACACCGCTCTCCTGGCAGGAAGCCCTCGACAGCGGACGTCAGGCGCTGGAGGAGGCGCAGCTGGCCCTGCTGGCCGCCGGTCTGGGCGAGGTCTTCGCCTGGCCGACCATCCAGCGCGGTCGGATGGTGCAGAACCTCGTCCCGGTCGAAAGCGACCGAGAGGAACAGAGCGGCCATGGTTCAGTCGCTCTGGAGTGGCACACCGAGGACGGCTTCCACCAGGACAGATGCCGCTATCTGGCGCTCCTGGGCATCAGAAACCCCGACCGGGTGCCGACCACGCTCGGCACGGTCAACGACGTGCGGCTGACCGAGCACCACCGGTCCGTGCTCCGCGAGCCCCGCTTCCTCATCCGGCCCGACCTGGAGCATCTGCGCCAACTGGCCAGGTTCGCCCCGGACAGCGACATGCTCAGGCGTGCGCGCGAGATGTACGAGAACCCGGAGCCGGCCGCGCTCCTCTTCGGTGACCCCGAGTCCCCCTGTCTGCGGATCGACGCACCGTACACGACCGCGGTGGCCGACGACGGCGAGGCCGCCGAGGCGCTGGCCGCGATCGTCGACGAGCTCACTCGCGCCCAGCAGGACGTGGTGGTCGGCCAGGGCGACGTGCTGATCGTGGACAACTACCGCGCGGTGCACGGCCGCCGGGCGTTCCTACCGCGTTTCGACGGTACGGACCGCTGGCTGAAGCGCATGAGCGTGGCCGGCAGTCCGCTGTCCGGGACGACGCCCGGCGTGGGCGCGCGTGTACTGACGATCTGAGCGGATCCGCTGTCGCACCGCGGTCCCCCGTCGTCATCTCCGCAATCTCTGCACGAAGGACCCCGGCGAGCCGAACGCAGCTCTTCCGCAGCCCGGATGAATGCGATGGGCGCTGGATCCAGCCGTCAGTCTCTATTTCATCGCCGTGAAGCGGCGCCATCACCTTCCTCGATCACTCGATGGCCCGTCCGGCGTATCCATGGGGAGAGTGAGCACTCGTGTCTTTCGCGATTGACAGCACCCAAGCAGAAACAGACTTTCCGGCACCGATGGAAGAATTCCGTCGCCAGGTCAACGAAAAACTGCGCTCCTCCGTCGACTCGGTGGAGCCGCCTCGACTGCGCGAGGCCATGGCCTACTCGCTGCTGGCCGATGGAAAGCGTGTCCGGCCGACTCTGTGCCTGTTGGCCTACCAGATATTCGACACCGACGTCTCGGTTGCGCTTCCCACCGCCTGCGGCCTGGAAATGCTGCATACAGCTTCGCTCATCCATGACGACCTGCCGGCCATGGACGACGACGACTTCCGGCGCGGCAGCCCTTCCAACCACCGGGTGTTCGGTGAGGGCATGGCGCTCCTGGCGGGCGACGCGCTGCTCGCCTACGCACTGGAGTTCATACTCCAGAACTCCGACTCGCTGCATCCGGAAAGACTGCTGAGCGTCATGGCCAAACTGATCGAGGTGGTCGGCCCGTCCGGGCTGTCCGGCGGTCAGGCGATCGACTTGCACTCCCAGGGACGCGACCATGTCGACCCGTTGACCGTGGAGGAGATGCACATCAAGAAGACCGGCGCGCTCATCGAGGCGGCCGTGGTCACCGGGGCGATTCTGGGAGGGGCGTCGAAGGCCGACATAGCCCGCCTCACCACGTATGCGCGAAACCTCGGACTCGCCTATCAGATCGTCGACGACATCCTCGACGAGACATCGAGTTTCGAAGAATTCGGCAAGGAGGTCGGCCAGGACCGGGCCGCGGGCAAGTGGACGTATCCCCGGCTGGTGGGAGTGGAGCAGGCCCGCGAGCGGGTGCGCGGACTGATCACGCAGGCAGTGGCGGAGCTCGACGGGTTCGGCGAGCGCGCGGCGATGCTTCGCTGGGCCGCGCAGGTGGTTCACGGCCGGGCGGCGGCGTGATCGGCGCAGAGGGCTCCCAGGAAGAGCTGCGGACCGTCCCCGCCTCGGCCGCTCCGCCGAATCCAGCCGGGGCGAACATCGCCGCGTCCTGGTATGCCGCGATCAAGAGCTCCCGTCTGGGCAAGGGACCGCACCGGATGCGGTTGTTCGGGCGCGAGGTCGTGCTGTGGCGCGACCGGAAGGGAGCGCCGCGCTGCGTGGCCGCGCACTGCCCGCACCAGGGCGCCAACCTGGGCCTCGGGGACGTCGTCAAAGGCGAACTGCGCTGCCCCTTCCACCACTGGCGGTTCGACGGGAACGGGGTCTGCTCCGCCATCCCCGGTCTCTCACGCATCCCGACGACGGCCCGGACCCGGTCCTACCCCACCCGCGAGGCATACGGCTTCGTCTGGGTCTGGTACGGCACCGCCGAACCCCTCTTCGAACTCCCGGAGTTCCCGGCGCTGACCGACAGGCCCCGCCGCTACCTCGGCTTCCACTACGACGACGCGACCACCGGGACGGTCCGCCAACTGCTGGAGAACGCGGTCGACCACCAGCACTTCAGCGCCCTGCACGGACTGGCCCTGGACGGGGTGGAGTTCCGCGTGCTGGCCGAACAGTCCGAGGCAGCGGACAACGGCCCGCCGCTGACGCGGGACGACGCCTGGTTCGGCGTCTGGTTCTCAGGCCGGCCATGGCGGCCGCCGCTGCGCCGCTCGCCCCTGGGCTGGTTGACCGGCGTCGTCTCCACCTTCGCGATGGGCCGGCACATGCAGCTGCTGGTCGACGGGTGGCCGGGCGGCCAGCGCTTCACGGCGTACGTGGACGGCACCGAGATCTACAAGGTGATCATGGGCATCGTCCCCGAGGGCGACCGGGTCACCCGCCAGGTCGGCTGGGCGGGGGTGCGCCGCACCGGCCGCTGGTACCGCACCCTCTTCAACTACGTCCTGTTCTGGGTCCAGAACCGCGCCGGCACCTTCCAGGACGTACCCGTCTACGACTCCACCCGCAACGCCCAGCCCACCGTGTACGTGCGCTATGACAACGGGCTGCTCCGGTTCCGTCGCTACTACCAGTCATGGGTCGACCGCGCCGCGGAAGACGGAAGGGTCGGCCGATGAGTCTCGCGCCGGTACGGGGGCGACCACCCCGCGATCTCGAACCGCCCCGCGATCTGGCGCGCGGTTGGTATGTGGCCGGGCGTTCCAGCCACGTCGGGGGGCGGCCCAGGGCCGCCGTGGTGGCCGGGCGGGAGGTGGTGCTCTGGCGCGCGGGAGACGGCGCAGCGGTCGTGATGGACCGCTTCTGTCCCCATCAGGGGGCCGCTCTCGAGTTGGGCCGGGTGGTGAACGGTGAGCTGCGGTGCACGTTCCACCACTGGCGGTTCGACGGCGAGGGGACCTGCGTGGCCGCCCCCGCCACCCGGAGGGTGCCGCGGGGGGCCTCGGCCCGGGTCCATCCCTCCTGGGAGGGGCTCGGCTACGTCTGGACCTGGGTGGGCTCGGCGGACCCCGAGTACCCGCCGCCGGACTTCCCCCACCTGGACAGGCGCTCACCGGCCCACCGGCGTTACCGGTTCGCCTTCGACACCCCCGCACCGGCACGCCGGGTGCTGGAGAACGGATTCGACGTACCCCACTTTCCGGTGGTGCACGGGCTCGCCGACGGTCTGCGGCTCACCTGGGACACCAAGGAGGACCCGCACACGATCGCGGCGCGCATCACTACCGACAAGATCACCCTGCCGGCTCCGCTGGACCGGCGGCCGGGCGGTCTGGGCCGACTCTGTCTGCACCTGCGTTCGACGCCCTCCTACCAGGTACTGACCTTCGAGCTGAACGACCGACCGGTGGCACACGAGCTGCTCGCCGTGACGCCGGTGGCGCAGGGGCGGACCACGATGCACGGCTGGACCGTCGTGCCGCGGTCCGGTGGTCTGCTCGGCTCTTCCCCCGTCTTCTGGGGTACCGGCTCCAGCACTGGTGGGGGACCCGGGCGGATCTGCGCATCTACCGGGACGCCGAGGAAACCGACGGCTCGATCAACACCGCCGACGACGAGGGAGTACTGCGATTCCGCCAGTTTCATCGCCGTTGGACGGGACGGGGGGACACGTGAGAGACCGTCCGAGGGCGGCGCGGAAACTCCGGCGGGGTGTTCGGGAGGAGGCGCGATGAGGCGCAGTACGTCCGATCGGATCGCGGCGTCGGCGAGGCCCACCACAAACCTCGCCTCGGGCTGGTACGTCGCGCTGCCCTCCGAGGAGTTGAAGCGGCGGCCGCGCCGGATCACCCTCTTCGGCGACTCCTACGTGGGCTGGCGCGGCAGCGACGGCCGTGCCCACGTACAGAGCGCGACCTGCCCGCACGCGGGGGCCGCCCTGCACGGCGGCAAGGTGGTCGACGGCACGCTCGAATGCCCCTTCCACCGCTGGCGGTTCGACGAGTCCGGGGCATGTGTCTTCGTGCCGGGGCGGCGTCCTCCGGCGCGGGCCGCCATCACCGCGCTGCCCACCCGCGAATGCTCGGGTTATGTGTGGGCCTGGTACGGCGGCGGGGCGCCCCGTTACGAACCGCCGGATCTCCCGGACCTCGAATCGCGGCAGGTTCCCGGCATCCGGAGGTTCCGGCTGGCCGACCCGACCCGAGCCACCACCCGGCGGATCCTGGAGAACACCTACGACCCCGACCACTTGGTGGCCTTGCACGGGCTGACGGTGACCGGGGAGGCCAGGATCGCGTTCCAGGACGCGCGCGAGGAAACGGCCGGTGACGGGGCGCAGGACGACAAACCGGACCCCCGCCTCGACGCGACCCTGACCTGGCCCGCATACCGGGGCGTGCTGGGCACCGTGTCGAATGTGTTCGGGCTCAACGCGGGCGAGTTCACCCTGCGGATGCGCGGCTGGGCAAGCTGCCAGGAGATCGAGTACTACGCGGACGGCCGGCGCCTGTACCGGATGATTTTGGCCGTCACCCCGATCGGGGAGCACCACAGCATTCAGCACATCAACGCTGTCGTCGACCCTGACGGGGCGGGGGCCCTGGGGTGGCTGCGCGCGCTCGTCCACCGCGCGGAGGTGCAGGTGGCCGCCCGCCAGGACCTCCCGATCTTCGACACCTTGCTGCCGGGGGACCGGCACGGCATCTACGTGCCCGGTGACGAGGCCGTACGGCGATTCCGACGTTTCTATCAGCAGTGGGTGGAGGTGGCAGAGCATGGCTGAGGGTGTCGTGAGCCTGGCCGAGGCCGCGGATTTGCCCGTCGAACGGGTCGGGGGCAAGGCCAAAGGGCTGGGCCGACTGGTGGCGGCGGGATTTCCCGTACCTCCGGGGTTCTGTCTCCCGGTGGATGTCTTCACCACCACGGCGGGCCTGGAGGAAGGTGGGGAAGGAGGGGAGACCACCGGCGGGTCGGGACTGCGCGACGACGCGGTCGCCCAGGTGAGGGCGTGCTGGGAGGCCCTGCCCTCCCCGCACGGCGTCGCCGTGCGGTCGTCGGCCACCAACGAGGACGGTGTGGCGGGCAGTGCCGCCGGCCAGTACGAGAGCGTGCTCGGCGTCCGCACCTTCGACGAGCTGCTGGCCGCCGTCGGCCGCTGCCAGCGGTCCCGGCACTCCGTCGCCTCCGAGGTCTACCGGGGCCGGCTCGGTCTTGCCGAGCAGGCCCCGGCGATGGCTGTCGTGGTCCAGGCGATGGTGGCCCCCGAATGGGCCGGGGTGGTGTTCACCGCGGAGGCACCTGTCGCGAACGACGACCATCTGGTGCTCGTGGAGGCGGTCGAGGGGCTCGGCGATCAGCTCGTGGAGGGCACCGTGGAGCCGAACCGGGCGGCGTTCTCCCGGCAGGAACCGCACGCGCCCGTGTTCAGCACCGCGTTCGGGGAACAGCTGGGCGGGACGGACGGAAGCGAGGGCCCGCTCCGTTCCCTGGTGCGCACAGCGCTGGCCGTGGAACGGGCGCTGGGCGGACCGCAGGACATCGAGTGGGCGCTGGACGACACCGGGCTGCACCTGCTGCAGGCTCGCCCGATCACCGCGGCCGTCCCGCAGCCCACGCAGTTCGGCGACTGGGCGAGCGAGGTGCCCGGGGCGCGGTGGGCCCGGATGAGTATCTGCGACTCGTGGCTGTCCGATCCGCTCTCCCCGCTCTTCGCCACGACGCTGTTCCCCTCGCTCATCGACCGGTGGGCGACGAACTGGGGAGGTCCACGCAGACTGCGCGCCCGCAGCCCGCTCATCCCGGAGCCCATGCACGGGACCGTGAACGGGTTCGCCTATCTGCGCTTCGACTTCCCCCTCTCCGAACATCCGCTGCGCACCCTGCGACTCACCGCGCGCTGGCTTGCCTTCCACCTCTCACCAGTGGAGCGGCGCTGGCGGGACGACATACTGCCCGCGCTCCAGGCGGGCCTGGAGCATGCGCGGGACACACCTCTCGAGGACCTGACGTCCGCCGAAGTGCTGCGCCGGATCCGGGCAGTCGAGGACCTGAGCGCCCGCTACTGGGCGGTGATCGGCGGCCTCGCCTGGCACTGGAACACCACAGAGTGGCTGCTGGGGGTACTCCTGGCGCGCGGCGGCCGGCGCACAGCCGGGCTCACGCCCGGATCCCTCCTCGTCGGCGACGACCGGCTCGCCCACCAGGCCGACCGTGCCCTGGACCGGGTCGCCGCGGCCGCTTTGGAGGACGAGGAACAACTGCTGCAGGAGTACCTGCGACGCTTCGGCCACCTGGTGTACAGCCTCGACCCCGCCGAACCCACCGCGGCCGACGATCCTTCGATGCTTCGCTCGGTGATCGCCGACCGCCGCGGCAAAGGCGAACCGGGCTACCCGGCACCGGCATCGGGCCCTGGCGGCGTCCCGGCACTCCGGCTCGGACGCGGTCCTCTGGGCCGGCTGCGGCGCGGGGTGCACCGGTGGGCGAACCACTGGAGCGGGGTACGGGACGAGGCCCTGCACTACTTCACGCTCGGCTGGCCGTTCATGCGGGCCGGATATCTCGAACTCGGCCGCCGGCTGGTCCTCGCCGACCTGCTCGACGTCGACGAAGACGTGTTCTACCTGACCGGGAAGGAGCTGAGCGGCTGGGTGAACGCCGGCGCGGGCGACGCGCGGTGGCGCGACCTGGTGCGTGAGCGCCGGCTGCGACGCCAGTGGCAGCGGCGGCTAGATCCGCCCGATGTGGTCCCCGCCGACGCGCGGATCATGCTCTTCGGGTCCGACATCACCTCCTTGGCGCTGTTCGGGGCCGAGCGGGGCCAGGACAAGGGCGACGGGCTGAGCGGATCAGCGGTGAGCCCGGGGAGCTACACGGGCCGGGCTCGGGTGATCCACGAAGTCGCGGACGCGGACGCACTGGAGTCGGGCGAGGTCCTCGTCGTCCGCCAGGTGACTCCGGCATGGGCGCCACTGCTGACCCGGGCCGGGGCCGTGGTGGCCGACGTCGGGGGCGCGCTGTCCCACGGCTCGGTGGTGGCGCGCGAGTACGGCATCCCGGCGGTGATGGGCGTGAGGACCGCGACCTCGCGGATCGGAACCGGGGACATGGTGACCGTGGACGGCGATGCGGGCACCGTGCGCTTGCGGAGCGAGCCGTGACCCCGACCGAGTCCCCGCCGAAGGATCACAGCACGCGCGACCGGGTGATCCGGGCGCTGTTGTTCGTGGCGGTCGGCGTCAGCTTGGTGGTCACCTTATGGGGTATGGACCTGGGGCATCTGTGGGCGGCGCTGAAGGTCGCCGACTGGCGCTGGCTGGTCTTGGCGGCACTGGCCAACGTGGCCTCTCAGGTGACCCGGGCCATGGGCTGGAACGCGATGTTCACCGAGCCCCGGATCCGGTTCCCCCTACTGGTGCGGATCGAGTTCGCCGTCCAGGCGGCGGCGGCCGTCAGCCCGGAGGGGGTGGGCGAGTTCGTCCGGATCGGCTATCTGCTGCGCCATGGGATAGCCCGGACGGTGACCGTCACGCTCATGCTGGTCCGCAAGTACTTCTCCAGCCTGGGTCTGGTGCCCTTCCTGGTGTTCGTCTGGTGGCCGGGGAGCGATGTGCCGGGCTGGGCGATGGCCGTCGCCTGGTTGTATGTGGCCGTGCTGACGGTGGAGACCGTGCTGATCGTGAGGGTCGCGCGCACTCCCTCCGCCCCCGCCCGGGAGGGCCGACTGCGCAAAGTCGTGTTCGACGCGCGCACGGCACTCGGGCCGGTGCGGCGTCCGCGCGTCTTCGCGGAGGTGGGGGCGGCCGCGGTCGCCACCCGGGCACTGGACTTCCTGGCCGCGGTGGCCGTCGCGAAGGCTCTGGACCTACCGCTGTCGGTGGCCGTCCTGGTGGTTGTACTGCTGTCCATCGAGGTCTCCAACATCCTGCCGACCTTGCCGGGCCAGCTGGGTACCTTCGAGGCGGCCGTGCTGGGCGCTACAGCGGGCGTCCTCGGGCAGGCCGAGGGGCTAGCCTTCGCATTGGTCCTCCATGCTCAACAGATCCTTCCCCAGATCCCGCTGGGGATGATCGCCATGGCGGACACCTCGATCTTGCGAAACCGATCGAAACGGAATTCATCATGACCGAAATGTGGAACACCGACACCCCCAAGGTAGTTACCCTCCCCTCGGGGCGGACGATTCGCGGACGCGGACTCAGGTACGACCTGCCGGAGGGGCAAACCCCCACGTTAGCCGTGCACTTGACGGACCACGAGCCGCCCGAGACGCCGTGGGAGTCCCTGTGGATTCCGTGGCGCGACTTCTGGCTTCCCGCCGACCCCATGGACGCGATGCGCAAACTCCGCGTCGCCTACGACCGTGCCGAAGACGAACGCGTGGAGATCTGCTGCGGGGGCGGCATCGGCCGGACTGGTACGGGGCTCTCGGCCCTCTGCGTCTTCGAGGGCATGGATCCCAAGGAGGCGGTCAAATGGGTGAGGCGGAACTACCACCCCCGTGCGGTGGAAGTACCGTGGCAACGACGCTTCATCCGCCAGGTCCACGCCGCCGACGCACCCGCCTCGGGGCAGTCGTAGCCACTGGCTCCCGCGGCGGGCGACGGATGCACGCCGCCGCGACATGGTGACCGACCGACCGTGAACAGGAAGGGCGGAACGGCCGGCTGAGCAGCCGGTCATCGCCCATACGCGCGCTTCCAGCGTGCCTGGTGCCTGGAGTCTCCCTGTCCTCTGCCGTTCACCTTGCTCAGGGACTGCAGGGAGGCCCCGTTGTTCCACATGCCGAGGTGATCGCGGTGCACCGCGAGGATGCCGTGCTGCACCGCGAACCTCTCGGAGGGCCGGCTGAAGCGCGTGGTCGTCACGAACACCGCCAGGTCGGCCCCGAAGTGCACCTTGGCACCCAGCAGATCGCGTAACTCGCGACTCGCGATCGAGCTGCTCGGCGCATAGCGCTTGCACTGGATCACCATGGTGCGCCCGTCCGGGAGACGGCCGACGACGTCGGCGCCGTTGTCGTTCGCACCGCCCACCCGCCGGACCTCTGTGCAGCCGTCCCGTCGGCACAGGGTCGCGACCAGGTCCTCGAACTCGGTGCCGGTCATCGCGTCCACCTCGGCGAGGGTCCGGTGGCCGGCCTTCACCGCCTCTTCCTGCCGCCACAGACGGTCCCGCCCTCGCGCGAGCCGGTCCGTGTGCCACAGCCACCAGCCCGTCGCTCCGACGCTGCCGAGGACCAACGCGCCCGTGATGTACGGCCACACGGCCGACCAGAACACCACCAGCAGGACCAGCACCAGACCACCGCCGGCCGCCACCACCTTCCATCGCGCCGCCTGCCGCCTGCGGGCCGCCGCTCTCCGTCTACGCCCAGCCACGATCGAAGCCCTCCCCCACCGGTCCGTGTACGGCAGTCTGGGCAGCTCGAGGCAGCGCGAGAAGGGCGCGAGTCGGCCATGGCCAGAACGGGCTGCCGGGAAAGGTGACGTGAATCCGGCGACGGCGGACGACGCGACCACCTTGGAGGTCGAAGACAGTGCCCTCCGCAGCTCCATCTGGTGGTCATCGAACTGATCGACTTCGTGGACGCGGGCATGTCCCGCGACGGCGACTTCGCGGGAGCGGCCGCGAGGGTCGGTCTCACACACGGATGCCGTTCTGGCGACGTTGCACGAGGCGCCGGCCCGCCCGCCATACGATGGCCCCCTGCCCACTCCCGCCTTCTCCAGCATCACCCCGACGCGGGAGGCTGCCCACTCGCCGTAGGAGCCTGCCACTGTGTCGCGCGTCCACGATGTCCCCTTGTGCAGACAGCGCATCGACCCCACCGAGTGGGATCTGCACGGTGGTTGGGCGCTCGGAGACAGGGTCGAATGGTCCAACCGGGCATGCGGCCTGGCATCACTGAGAATGATCCTGCTCGCCTACGGCCGCGCGGCGCCCACGGTGACGGAACTCCTGAAGCTCGCGGTCAAGCACGAGGTTCTCACCCCGCGTGGAGCCCTCCACGCGGGGATCGCGAACCTGGCGACCGACCTCGGAGTGCCCGCACTCGCAGAACCCGTGCCCGTCGAAGACCTTCCCGGCCGCCTCCACGACGCCCCGCTCATCGTCTCCGTGACCGAGCAACTCCCCGACGACGGCCGCTCCGGCGGCCATCTGGTCATCCTCCGCGGCTACGAGGACGGACCCGACCCGGTCGTCCACTTCCGGGACCCCTCAGCGTGGGGCCAGACACACGACCGCGTCCCCCTCAGCCGCCTGTCCCGTTCCTATGCCGGCCGCGCGATCACCTTCCCGCCCCTGAACCCGACGGAGAGTCCCCGCTTGTGAGCCGGCTCCGACCCGCGAGGTGCTCGCCCCCCACGTAGGTTCTTCTCCGGGTTGGCTTCATCGTGCCGGCCGGGGCTCGGAGGGCCGCGGTGGTCCGGCCGGCCATCGGCGGCCCACTTCTTGAATCCCGGACAACCTCTGTGACGCACAGCACACCCCCTGGATGGAACTCACCGGGGCCGCGGTCCGACTCCCTGAACGATCCACCGCTCGCGCCCGCCGTGGCCCGCGTGCCCCACCACGTGTCCGCGCCGGGCCGGGTGAGACGTCATGCACCGACGACCATCCGGAGTCCGTTGTGTCCCGTCACGGCAAGGCGCGCACCGCGCGCCGTCTCACCACCGTCAGCGCGGTCCTCGTGGCCGGCGTCGTCGCCACCGCCGGCCCCGCGTACGCCCACACGGAGGTCGAGGCGAAAGACGCGCGCGCCCTCGCCCGGAACGTCACCCTGGACTTCCACGCCGCATCCGAGTCCTCCTCAGCCGGCATCACCAAGCTGGAGGTGGTCCTGCCCAAGGGCATCACTCCCTCCGACATCACCTATGACCAGGGCCCCAAGGGCTGGACATTCGACACCACCGGCCGGGGTTACACCGTCTCGGGCAGCAAGCTCGCCGTCGGCGAAGACGCCGAGTTCTCCGTGACCGTCCGTCAGCTGCCGGACGCCAAGGAGCTTGTGTTCAAGACGCTCCAGAGCTACAGCGACGGCCGCATCGACCGCTGGATCGACCTGGACGACTCGGGAGACGACGGCCATGGGCACGGCCACCCCGCGCCGACCCTGAAACTGGGGCCCGCCGAACCCGGCGCGACACCGGTCGGCCCGAGCCCTACGGGCGAAGCCCCCACCGCGGCGCCCTCCAGTGCGGCACCGGGCGAGCCGTCGGATCCGCCGGCGTCACCTTCCGCGAAGCAGGCCGACGACGAGGCCGAGGGCGGGATGTCTCCGGCCGCGTGGGCCGGTATCGGCACCGCCGTACTGCTCGTCCTCGGCGGCGGCGTGTGGTGGTTCAAGCGCCGCGGGACGCCGACCCCGTAAGCCCTGTTCCGACGAGCTCGCCGGCCTCACCGGTCCGAGGTGTCATGGATGAAGGAGATGCCGAGGTCGGTCGGGGCGTGAAGAAGCGCGCCTCGGGCTCACGCCCGCGACCGGGCCCAACTCGTGGTCCTCGCCTACGAGTCCGGCCTGGTCACTCCGCGCAGCGGCTGACGTCCGGGCAGCACGCTGACGACCGGGCGGCAGCTCAGCGACGTTTCTGAGGACCCACGAGCCGCCAGTCGATACAACCGCAGTTCAGCGTGGGTGGGTCGAAGAAGTGCCGGGAGAGTTTCCACTACCCGAGAACGTCGGGTCGGTATCGGTATCGGTCGCCGCCAGCACCGCGACCCGAGTCCGGGTGGGATCGAGCACGGCGAAAGCCAGGTCCGAGGTGTCATGGTGGAACCAGTCCGTGAACGCCATGAACCGCAGCCACCGGTGATCAGCCGCGCGCCTCACGGCTTCCAGGAGGGGCACCACCCCGGCGGGCAGCCCCATGAGCGCGTAGAGACTCTCCCAGGCGTACAGCCGCGCGTACGCACCGCCCTGCCCCTGGCCGTTCACTCCGCCGACGTACGAAGCCGAGAAGAGTTCGTTGAGGACATCGTCGGGTGTCGTCACGCAGGCAAGCGCACTTCCCCGGCGGCTGCCCTCGCCTTCCAGGCAGCGCAAAGGCAGTTCCTCGAGGAAGGAGATCCCGAAGTCGTCAGGGCTGAGCGGGCTCGGGAGCGTGAAGAACCGTGCCTCGGGCTCACGGGCCCATCCACCGGCCCGGAACGGTTCGGCAGCCGCGTTCGCCCGTCCGTCGTCCTGAGCGTCCCCGGCACCGCGGCCTGCGACCGCACCGCCGCCGGTCGAAGGAGCTTCCGGGAATCGCGACCGGAGCTGCTTCGCGGTCTTGATCGATCCCAGTCCCCGGACACGAACCGTGAACCGGTGTTCGATGTCCAGTCGCGTCCTGGGCAGCCGAGCCAGCGGGTGCCCCAGCTCACGCAGCTTCTCGGCGTACGCGTCCAGGGCGCGCCGACCGGTCCCCGAGCCGATCAGCGCCAGCTCTCCCAGGAGACAGGCCCGCAGCTCGACCGCCGGACTCTCGATTTCGTCCGGCAACTCGCCGAACAGAGGCTCGATGTCCCGCAGATGCTGAGCCTTGACCAGCTTCGCGGCCACGGAACGCAGCAATCGATCGCTGTCGCCGGGCGACATGGCACCTTCAGGCAGCAGCCGACTCACGAGAGACGTCGAAGTCGTCATCCTCGACGGCCACTCGCTCCCAGGCCGAGGTCCGCGAGCAAGTCGTCCAGCACCGCTTCCTCCTCGACCCGCACACCGTGCTCGGCGAGAGCGACTGCCAGGGCCGGATCCCAGGGAGTCTCGGCAGGCGGGCCCGTCAGGCCGGGCGCTTCGGCCACTGAGACCACTGCTGTTCGGTAGTGCTCAGCCGTGTAGCGCCATGGCTGCCAAGGGACACTCCGCGCCAGCGCTGCGGCGATGCGTGCACCGCCCCAGTCGAAATCGCCGTGGTAGAGCAGGCAGGCCTCCCGCGTGGACAGGTCGCGCAGCAGCGTGAGGGCGGCTGCCGACGGTTGCCCCTGCAGGCACACCATGGGTGGGCATGCGGGGCCGAAGGCGTCGGCGGCGGCGGACAGCACGGCCGGGTTCTCGCAGATGTATAGGGTCCCCGTCGTCGGAACGGCGGCAACCGGTGCGCCACGGGTGAGGGAGCGGAGCGTCAGTACCACGGGCTCCCCCGCGTCGGCCATCCAGTCGAGAGACGGAGTACCGCGCAGATTGAGGGTGAGGACGGTCGAAGACAGGTCGTCCCTGAGCAGCCCCGCCGAGGCCCATGCCTCTCGTCGCCACTGGGCACCAAAACCGTCGGGGAAGCCGGTGAGGACACGGAGCCCGGACAGGACCAGAGTGGCGAGTGGTGTCCCCTCGTCCAGGACATGGGCGCCCGAGAGGTACCGCGCGGCGAACGTCGCTCGCGATGTCGGGGGCGACAAGGGCAGCTCAACCAGCGCGCGTACGGCAGCCTTCACCAGAGGGCCCGCGTTCTCCGGCGTGCGAGCGAGGCGCCGTACGAGACCGTCCCTGCGGATCCGCCGCGCCCAGTGGCCGAGCTCTCCGTCGAGGGTGCCCAGCGGGGTGTACGCCTCCTCCCAGGCCCGTTCCTCCCTGTTCCGCGTCTCCGCGTGGAGTGTGACGGGGCCGGTGAGGGCCACTACGGCGGCCTCCAGTCCCTCGGGGCTGACGCCGGAGCGGCGCAGGACCGCGTCCACGGAGTCGAGACGCACGCTCAGGGAACCGGCGGCCCGTGGCGCCCGGCCCAACAGGCGATCGGCGGCCTGGCGTTGGGTGTCGTCGGGGTCGGACAGGGTGACGGAGCCGGTGAGCGGCCGCCCGCGTGTCATCCGCTGCCGTACGCGGTCCACGAGCCAGGCGAGGCCGGGGTCACCGAGCAGACGGCCGAGACGCTCGGTGTCGATGCCGGCCTGGTCTCCGGCCGGTGGTGACGCGGTCGCCGCCGGGTCCACGACGGTGCCGTCCGCCGGTGTCTCCCGTGCGGCAGCCGTCTGTATGCCGGGCTTCCGGTCGCCGTGTGCGGACGGAGTCGCCCTGGGATTCACCTCCACAACGACTCCTGTTCGCCGGTGCCCTCGGTGTACCGCCCCGGCTCACCAACGGAACCCACCGGCCCGTCGGCCCCTTCGCCGGCACCGTCGGCGCGGAAATCACCCCTCGGCGCGCCCGTCCTCGCACCGGGCTCCGTACCCCGCCGCCTGTCGGTGCCGTCCCACTCCCACCGCGTCACCAGCACGGCGTCGATGTCGTCGACACGCGAGAGCTGGGCGATGGCGATGCCCGGCACCTGGGGGTAGCAGGCCCATTCGCGTTCGCTGGTCATGACGACGTCGAGGTCGAAGGCGCGCAGCAGGCCGAGGCACTTGGCGCGCGAGTCGTCGTCGACGCCGGCGAACGCCTCGTCCAGGGTGACCAGGCGCGGGGCGTGCGCACCCCCCGCGCTCGCGTAGTGCGAGGACGCGGCGGCGAACAGGGGCACGGACGCGGCCAGTACCCGCTCCCCGCCCGAGGCGGGGCCGGTGGCCGGTACCCACTTGCCGTGCTGGTGGCGTTCGACGCCGAACTCGTGCCAGGCCCGGTAGTCGAGGGCCGCGGTGAGGTCCTCGAGCCAGCTGCCGACACTGTCGTCGGCCTGCCGCTGGGCGATCTGCTCCTGGAGGAACGCGCCGACCGCCGCCCGGTCCTCCGGTGACCAGGCGTCGGCGGACTGGCGCAGCCGTTCACGCGCCTGAGCCAGTCCCTGCGGGGCCCGGCGGGACGCCCGCCACACCAGCCGCAGCTTCATTCCCGTCGAGGTCGGGCGCTCCTCCAGCTCTCTGTTCATGGCGTTCACCTGCCGCTCGGCGGCTGCGATCAGTTCCTGTAGCGTCCCGGCGACCTCGGTGATCAGGTGGGTCTGGAGGATCTCCCGCTCGTGTGCGGACAGGATGCGGGTCAGTTCCGCGACCTCCACGGCCAGTGCCTCGGCGAGTTCGGGCACGGTCCGTTCCCGGCCCTGGTAGACGACGTCGACCCGCATGCCGTCCTCGCTCGGACGGGCGGTGGCGGTGTGGCCGTGCCGGGAGAGCGCGTCCTGGAGCCTGCCGAACTCCTCGCTCAGCTGCTTCTGCACGCGCTCCCAGGCAGCGTCCGAGTCGTCGACCCCGGAGAGCTGGGACTCGACGGCGCGGGCGAGTGCGACGGCGGGGGTCGCCGCCCAGGTCCCCCCTACGTCGTCCGGTACGGCGAGGTCGGGCAGGGCGACGCCGAGCAGCCCCGTCGAGGCGAACCGCTGGAGCGCGGCGACGGCCTCTTCGCGGGCGGCGGTCGCGTCGGTGACGTCCTCGGTGAGCCGCTCGATGCGCCCTTCGGCGTGGCCGGCCCGCTCGACGGCGTCCTGGTGGTCGGCTTGGGCCTTCTGCTGTTCACTCTCGCAGGTGCGGGCTGCCTCGTCCGTCTCCTCCAGCCGCCGCTGCAGTTCGGCGACGGCCGCTCCGACGGTGGAGCGGAGTGTGGTGAGGCGTTCGTCCGCCGCAGCGGCGGCCCGGGCCGACTGTGTCGCCCGCTCCGCGAGTTCGGCGACGAGGAGTTCGGCCCGGCGGGTCTCCGCCTGCTCCGCGGTCACCGCGCGCTCGGACTCCGCTCGTTCGCGCAGTGCGGGCCACAGCGCCGCGAGCAGAGCGGTGTGGTCGGCGATCGCCTGGCGCACGGTGCCCAGTCGCGCCATGTCGGTGGGGAGGTTCAGAGCAGTCGCGGTCTCGGCGAGTTCGGCCGCCGCACGGTCGGCCCGCTCCCCGCGAGGGCCAGTGCCGCCGCCCGCTCGTCCTGCCGTGCACGGGCGCGGTGGGCCGCGTCGGAGGCGGCGGTGACGCGCGCGTGAGCGTGACGCAGGTCGTCGTCACCCGGCACCGCGGCGAGTTCGGCGTCGAGCACGGTGCGGCGCTCGGCGACGGCGCGGGACTCCTCGGCCAGTTGTTCCTGTTGCGTCACCAACACCGCGAGTTCGTCGCGCAGTTCACCGATCCGGGTGCGCCGGGCCTGTTCCCGTGCTCCTTCTCCCACATACTGGGCGCTGTCCTTCGCCCAGCTCCCGATGAGCGCGCCGACACGGAAGTGCCCGTCGGCGCGGACCCAGGTGTCGTGACCGCCGGCCTCCCACGCGGTGCCCTCGGATCGGTCGTCTTTCCCTCCGGCCAGCCCGATCGAGGCGAGCAGCCTCGCGACCGTCTCCTCGCCCACGGCGGCGGCCCCCACGTCCGCGGCGTTGACCGCCGGGCACAGCACGCCGTCGAGGCCGGTGCCGCCGAGCAGGCCGACCGGGTCGAGCAGCACGTCGTGGCCGTCCGCCGTGACCGCGGAGCCGTCCGGCCGTACCCAGGCGTCGAGGAGGCCCGACGCCTCCAACGCGGCCTCAAGTCCCGCGCGGTCGGCCTCGGTGACGTGCGGGCGGAAGTCGACGAGCCGCCACAGCGGGGCACCGAGGCCCCGGTCCCGCATGCCGGGTGTGCGCGTGTACGGAGCCACCGGACCGCGCTCCCCGCCCTTTTCGAGGGCGGCCAGTTCCTCGGCCCCCAGCCGCTGCCGTTCCGCCCGCGCCGCTTCCCGGTGTGCCAGTCCGGCCGCCCGGTCGGCCAGGCGGGATGCGGCGGTGCGGTGTGCCTCGGCCGCCGCCGTACGGGCGGGCAGCGGGCCGTCCAGCCCACTCACCCAGTCCTGCACCGCGTCCAGGACCCCCGGGAGCCCGGTCACCCGCAACTCCACGCACCCGGACAGGTGTTCCCGCAAGGCCGTGACGAGCGCCCGCCCCGCCACGGCGACGCCCTCCTGCGCCTCGGCCAGCCGCTCACCGCTGTGCACGGCCTCCTCATCGGCCTCGTCGGCGCGCAGCCGGGCGGCCCCGCGCTGCTCCTCGGCCCGCTCGGCCCGCTCGGCGAGTTCCGCCACGTGCTCGACCGCGCGTCGCCGGCTCGCCGCCGCCTCGTCTGCCTCCCTGCGCAGGACCGCGTCGGGGGCTCCTTCCGTCCGGGGAACCTCGAGCCGTGCCGCCGCAGCGCTCTCCGCCACCCGGTCGTGGATGTCGTCCAGCGCCTCCTGGGCCGCCGTGAACCGGTTGCCCGCGGTGTCGAGCCGCCCCAGAGCCCGGGTGTGCGCCTCGGCCGCCGTCTGCCGGTCCGCCTCGGCCCGCTTCAGCTCTCCGGCCGTGCGGGAGGCGTCGGCCGCCGCCTGGTCGAGTGCGCGGGCGTCACGCATCTCGGGCCCGGACCGCAGCGCGGCGTCCTGGGCGGCCAGCCGCGCGGCCCGCTCGTCGAGTGCGGCGCCCCTGGCACGGGCCTCCTCGCGCTCCGTCACGGCCCGGTCCCGGTCCGCCTGTGCCTTGAGGAGTTCCCGCTGGAGGTGCTCGTAACGGGCGTGCTCGCGGCGGGGCAGGCGGGCGCGGCGCCGCGAGGCGAGGCGGGCGTAGCGCAGGTAGTGGTCGAGGAACGCCGAGGAGGCCTGTTCGGCCTCGCGGGCCGCCCGCAGTTCCTCCTTCTCCTCGTCCAGCGACCGGAAGGCCTCCGCCGCGTCGGCGACGACCGCCTGGTCCATCGGCGGCAGCGCCTCGGTCAGCGCCCGGGACAGGGCGGCTTCGCTCGGGCGCTTGGACAGCTGGGGCTGGCGCAGCTGGATCAGCAGGTCGACGAGGGCGCCGTAGCGTCGCTCCCCGAGCCCGAAGAGGGCCTCGTCGACCGCCCTTCGGTACGCCTTCGCCGTGTCGTACACCATGCCGTGGCTGCCGACGGCCTCCGCGAGCCGGTCCCGGGACAGCGCCGTGCCGGTCGCGTCCAGCAGGTTCAGGCCGACGGCGACCCGCTGGTCGGTCACCGCGAACCAGTGGCGGGCGATACCGCGTCCGGCGACCGCCTTCAGCCCGCACAGCAGCGTGCGGAAATGCGCCTCGCCCGTGGTGTCGTCGAGCCGTCCGAACTCGATCCAGGTGTAGCCGAGGCGTTCCGGGTACGGGTGGGCGCCGCCGAGGAGCAGGTTCCACTCCATCCGCTTGCCCGGGTCGCCGTCGGGCTCGACGCGTCGGGCGGACAGGTCACCGTCCAGGAGGAACGGCAGGGTGAGGGCGAGCACCTTCGACTTGCCGGTGCCGTTGTTGCCGCGCAGCAGCAGCCGGCCGTCGCGGAACCAGAACTCCTCGACGTCGTAGTGGAACAGGTCGACGAGCCCGATGCGCAGGGGCCTCCACCGGCCGGGCGCGGGGCTGGGCAGCGCGATCACGGCGCGGTTCACCTTTCGTCCTTCACTTCGGCTTGTTCGGCCAGATCCAGCGTCGCGGCGGGATGGTGCCGGGCAGGTCCCGGTTCCCTGATCACGGGCTCTCCGACCGCGTACCGGGCGAGGGCCGGTCGCGGTACCACGCCCCGTTCCGTGCGCTCGGCGAGTCCCAGCGCCACCAGCTTGGCCAGCGCCTGCTCGACGAGTTCGGGCTCGGCGCCCGGTTCCCGCGCCGACTTGGACCAGAAGCCGCCGTGCTCCACGGCCAGTTCCCGTACGCGTGCGGCCAGCTCCGCCGGATCGACGGGCCCGGCGGCCCGCGCCAGATGCCCTGCCAGCAGCAGGGTGATGTGACCGTGGGTGCCCTGTTCCGGCATGCGTACGTCGGTGAGGTCGTCGAGAGGGTCGACCATGGCGATGCCCTCGGCCCGGACCTCCGGGACCAGTCCGGTCAGTTCGTTGATGCGTGCGGTGATGAAGCCGCGCTGCCGGGTGAGGTAGGCCAGTTCGTCGTCGGTGAGGTCGTCGTAGTAGAGCACCGGGTCGTCGAGGAGGCAGCGGGTCAGCTTCCAGCGGATGGCGCGGAACCTGAGTTCGTCGCTGTCGAGAGCGGTCCGCGCCGTCATCTCCACCAGGCGTTCGTCGAAGTCGCCGGACTCGACCATGGAGGGGCCGCGCAGGGTGGCCGGCATCCCGGCGAGCACCCGCCGCCGTACGTCGTAGAGCACGTCACCCGATCCGCTGACGTAGGCCTCCTCGTCCCCTGCCACCCGCCGCAGCACACCGAGCCGCAGCAGCAGGCGGACGACGGCCGCGAGGTCGAGGCGCTCGTCGCGTCGCTCCAGGGTGAACGTGATGCCGGCCGCGACGAGTTCGGGTTCGGCGGCGGCCAGAACGACCTGTTCGGCCAGGCGTCCGAGCGCCACCTGCGACTCGCCCCGCTCCAGCGCGGCCAGCGTCAGGCAGAGCAGGACGTAGCGCCGACGGGTGAAGGGCAGGGCGGTACGGGTGGCCTCACGTGCGGGGTGGGTGGCGTCGGTGAGGGTGCCCGGCGTCTTGCGCAGGCGTGCGGCGTCGGCGTCGGTGCGCAGCGACCATCCGGCGTTGCGCTCGAACCACTCCCGCAGTTCGGCGGCATGCCTGCGCACCAGCCGGAACTCGTCGGAGTGCGGCCCGTCGGCGGTGAGCAGCGGCACTTTCAGCAGCGCTCGCGCGGCCCGTTGCAGGTCGGCCTGCCGCTGGCCGTCCAGCACCTCGGCGAGGGGCCCGCTCATCGGCCCTCCGCGCGGTGCGTGGCGGCCCCGGAGGGCTGGAGGGCGCCGTCCCGCCGAGGGACCGGCACAGCCACGGGCGCGGGCCCGGGCGCGGTCGTCGGTCCGTTCGCCTCGGCCGGGTCCGGCGCGTACTCGGCGGGCGCACCGGCCTCGCTACCGCCGCTGCCGCTGCCGTTGCCGCTGCCGTTGCCGTTGCCGTTGCCGTTGCCGTTGCCGCCCACCGTGAGGTCGATGATGTCGATCAGGTGGTCGGGGCCGCTGAACACGCCCTCAGGTGTGCGCACTTCGGCTGTGGAACCGTCGTCGACGGCGGTCAGCCGGATCTCCATCGAGCCGTCCCCGCTGGTGGCCGTGCTGGTGGTCATGCCCGGCCGCCAGGTGGCGAGTGCGTCACCGAGCAGGCGCAGAAACAACTGGAAGGCGGCCGGATCGAGTTCACCCAGCCGGGACAGCCGCACCGGCCCGCCCGTCACAAGACGCTCCCGCGCCTGCCGGGCCTCGCCCGCCTGCCGGGTGGCAATCTCGGCGAGCTTGCGCTTCGCCTCACTGCGGTCCGCGACCTTGCGCGGCTTGCCGCGCCGCTCGTAGCTGCCGGTGCGGCGCAGCTGGGGGCTGATCCGCAGCGGTCGCGCCTCACCCCACGGCGTGGAGGCCGGTTCCGGTGAGGCCGTCCGCTCGGCGAGGGTGTCGGCGTCGACGGTGAGGTGCCGGGAGGAGTGCAGGCCGAACGCCACCCGCCACAGCCGGTGCCGTGCCGCGTCGTCGGGCGCCTGGGCGAACCAGCGCGCCAGCGTGCGGAAGTCGGCCGAACGGTCGGAGCGCCCGGCCCGCCGCTCGTTCAACTGCCGCACCACGGCCAGGAGCTGCGGAATCGAATGGAGCGCCCGCCCGCGCAGCAGCCTGGCCTGCGACTCCCGCCCCTCCCCCGACACGAACCACTGCGCGAGCCCGGCCCACCGGGCGGCCCACCGCTGGTACGCCACCGCTTCCGCTCGCCCGGCGTCCTCGGGGGCGGCATCGGCGGCCTCACGGCCAGCGGCGAGGGACAGGAGGGGCCCCACCCTCCCCTGCTCCTCAAGCTCCCCGATCAGCAGGGCGATCCGCCCGCCGAGGGTGATGAGGTCCTGGATGAACCGCTCCAGGTACTGGATCAGCCGGTCCTTGTACGCGAGGAACGCCTCGACCTCGATGTCGTGCAGGTCGATGGTGCGCTGGAGCGAGCCCATGAAGGCACGGGCGTTGTCCGCGAGGTCGGTGAAGCGTGCCGTCAGCACGGACAGGGCGATGTACGCCTTGGCCGGGTCGGGCTCGTCCTCCGCGGCGATCACCAGCAGCGCCCGCAGCTGCGTGACGATGTCGTGCAGCGCGACGGCCTGAAGCTCCCCACGCCGCCCCAGTACCTCGTCGTATGTCCCGAGTGCCGCCTCGGCCGCCTCACCGGCCCGGGTGAGCTGGTAGATGAACCGCCTGCGGTAGAAGTCCTCGACCGCCGTCACCCGCGCGTGGTCCGGGTCGGCCCGCAGGTTGCCCCACTCCACGAGCTTGTCCAGCGCCTGCGTCACCGGCTCGAGGTCGGCGGGCCGACTCCCCGCGTCCAGCGCGGCGAACACGTCCTCGGGCCGCAGATGCACGGCGAACCGCTCCTTGGCGACCAGGAACGCGCGCATCACCTGGCGGTAGAGGGGGGCGTTGGGCGTGGTGAGGTGGGCGAAGGGGGTGTAGTCGGCGGAGGTCATCTCGGCACATTCTTCCACCGCGTTCACGAGCTCACGTGGGAGTTGTGAACACGCACTCCGCCCAGACCGTCTTGCCCGGACCTCCGGGCCGGAGGTGCCGGCCCCAGCGGGTGGCGGGCGCCGCGACGAGAAGCAGCCCTCGGCCGCAGGTGTCCTCGGAGCCGGGGGCGGGCAGCCCTTCCGGTTCGGGCGGCGTGCGTTCGGTACGGGTGTCGGTGACCTCGATCCTGACCGTGCGGGCGGGTGCGATCGCGTGCAGGAGCAGGTGGAAGTCCCGGCTGGGGACGTGGCTGTGCTGTACGGCGTTGGCGGTCAGCTCGCCGACAACGAGCACGATCTCTTCGTGCGGGCCGGTGCCGTACGGAAGGCCCCACGTGTCCAACCTGTGTGCGGCCAGTCGGCGGGCAAGGCGGGCGCCCCGTGGGGTGGAGGTGAAACGCATCTCGAAGGTGCGGCTCAAGTCATTGCTGGGGCGCACGGGTTGCGAGGCGCTGACAGGGCTGGGGAGTTGGCTCGTCACGCCGACAACCGTGCCCCCGGTCGCGTAGCGTGACCAGTGGTGACGCTACGACGCGGGCCGTTGTACGCGTGGTGGCGGTACGGGTACGAGGTGCGCGGCGTGACGAGGCCGCCGGGACGGCGTTGGGCCGGGGAGGCGGTAGCGATGACCGAGGGTACGGACGAGAGGGCCGAGACCGTGCTGGCGGACGACGCGGGACAGGCGACGGCGGACACGTCCGGCCAGGCTGTGGTCATCGCGTTCGGGCAGACGATGAAGACACTGCGGGTGCGGGCGGGGCTGGAGCGAGAGGATTTCGGACGGCGGATCGGATACTCGGCGTCCACCGTCGCGTCGTACGAGCAGGGGCGGCGGATCCCCTCGCCCAGGACCATCGAGCGGGCGGACGAGGTTCTGGACGCGGGCGGGTTGCTGACGGTGTGGAAGGAGCAGGTGGAGCGGGCTCAGTATCCGGTGTTCTTCCAGGGGATGGCGACGCTGGAGAAGGGGGCTCTGGAGCTGCTCATGTACGACACCCATGTCGTCAACGGCCTCTTGCAGACCGAGGAGTACATGAGGGCCCTGCTCGCCATGCGCTGTCCTCCCCTTGACCAGGAAACGATCGAGCAGCGGGTGACCGCCCGACTGGCAGGACATCTTCGACCGTCGGCCCGCACCACTGCTGAGCTTCGTTATGGACGAGGCGGTGTTGCGACACCGCTACGGCGGCAAGTACGTCCTACGGGGACAGTCGGAGCACCTTCTACTGATCGGCGACAAGCGGAACGTGGAGATTCAAGTCATGCCGGTCGATTGCGAGGACAACGCGGGTGTGAATGGACCGTTCACGGTCCTCACGCATAAAGACGGCAAGAAGTTCGTGTACTCCGAGGCGCATGCGACCAGCACCCTTGAGACCGACTCGGAGCAGACAGTCCTCGCCGCCGCCCGTTATGGATTATCCGATCGCAGGCTCTCACTCCGCGAGAGTCGCTGAAGTTGATCGAAGGGTTGTTGGGATCGCTATGAGCAACGCTGAGTCCTCAACCGTCGCGTCCGACCTCGCTTGGTTCAAGAGCAGCTACAGCGGAACCGAAGGCGGTCAGTGCGTCGAGGTCGCGGCCGACACGGGAGTCGTACACATCCGTGACTCCAAGGCCGTGGCCGGACCCGTCATCCGTGTGTCAGGTGAGGCGTGGGCGGGGTTCATCGGGGAGGCCTGACGGTCGTACGCGAAGCGTGAGCCCTGCCGCCTTTCTGGGGACGGCAGGACTCACGCACACCTCTACTTGGGCAGGTACGGGCTCGGCTTCCCGTACCAGCTGATCCGCAGGGTGTCGCGGGCGCGGGTGGCCGCGACGAACAGCAGTGACCGGGCCTTCAGTTCCTCGCGGGCGAGGCGCCGGGGGTCCGTATCGCGGTAGCGATGGACGACGGACGCGCGGGGGATGACGCCGTCGCGGACACCGCCGATGGCGAGACTCTGGTATTCGAGGCCCTTGAAGCGGTGCATGGTGCCGACGTGGATGTCGCCGTCTCCCTTGACGCCCTCCTTGGTGAGTTCCCCCGTCCGGCTCGCCGCGCGTCGACGTACGCCTTGCGGGTGCCGAGGGACTGGCCGAGGATCACCTGCTCCCACTCCTCGTAGAGGAATTCCGCGTCCCACCGCTTCTCGTCGCGCATCACCTGGCGGTAGAGGGGGCATTGGGGGTGGTGAGGTGGGCGAAGGGGGTGTAGTCCACCGGTTCAAGGATGGCAACGCACTCCACATGATGCGTCATCGGGAGCGGTTGGACCTCTGGCACTACCTGAAAGCATGCAGCTCAGAGGCCATCTACTCACCAGGCGGCGGGCCCTTCCTCGCCGGGGCGGTGCCGGGACGACTCCGCTCGGCTGTGCCGTGGCTCACACCGTCGAAGGCCGCATTTCCTTGACCCAACTCGTGGGTAACGTAGTCGTGTTGTGGTTCACAACTTCTACCACGGAGGACGTCGTGTCCGGATCCGTCATCCTGGCTGGGGCCCGTACTCCTACCGGTCGCCTGCTCGGGGCTCTGAAGGACTTCTCCGGTGCCCGGCTCGGGGGCATCGCGATCAAGGCGGCTCTGGAGAAGGCGGGGGTGGCGCCCGAGCAAGTGCAGTACACGATCATGGGGCAGGTGCTCACCGCGGGCGCCGGCCAGATCCCGGCCCGCCAGGCCGCGGTGGCCGCCGGCATCCCGATGAGCGTCCCGGCGCTGACCGTCAGCAAAGTGTGCCTCTCCGGGATCGACTCGATCGCGCTGGCCGACCAGCTGATCAGGGCCGGTGAGTTCGACCTGGTCGTGGCGGGCGGCCAGGAGTCCATGTCACAGGCTCCGCACGTGCTTCCCAAGTCGCGTGCGGGCTTCAAGGCCGGCGATGTACAGCTGATCGACCACATGGTCCACGACGGCTTGTTCTGCCCCTTCGACCAGCTGGGCATGGGCGTCTCGACCGAGAAGTACAACAGCCGCTACGCCGGGCTGACCCGGGAGAAGCAGGACGCCTTCGCCGCGGCCTCGCACCAGCGGGCGGCCGCGGCGGCGGCCGCCGGGCGGTTCGCCGAGGAGATGGCGCCGGTGACGGTCCCACAGCGCAAGGGCGACCCGGTGGTGTGTGACACCGATGAGGGTGTGCGTCCCGACACCACGGCGGAGGCCCTGGCGAAGCTGCGTCCCGTCTACAGCGCCGACGGCACCATCACGGCGGGCACGGCGTCTCAGATCTCCGACGGCGCCGCGGCCGTGGTGGTGGCGAGCAAGGCCAAGGCCGAGGAGCTGGGCCTGCCTTGGATCGCCGAGATCGGCGCCCACGGCGTGGTGGCCGGACCGGACGGAAGCCTGCACGAGCAGCCGTCGAACGCGATCAGTGCGGCGTTGGTCAAGGCCAAGCTGGAGCCGTCCGACCTGGATCTGGTGGAGATCAACGAGGCGTTCTCCGCCGTCGGCATCGTCTCGACCGAGCAGCTGGGCATCAGCCCGGACATCGTGAACGTCGACGGCGGAGCCATCGCGCTCGGCCACCCGATCGGCGCCTCCGGTGCCCGGCTCATCGTCCACCTGGCCTATGAGCTGCGCCGCCGTGGCGGCGGTCTCGGCGCGGCGGCCCTGTGCGGCGGCGGCGGTCAGGGCGACGCCCTGCTGATCCGCGTGCCGTCCGCCTGAGGGCCGGTCGGCGCGGCGCGGCCGGGGACCGTCCGCGAGCCCGGCGGGCCGGGTTCCCCTGGAGCCGGGGTCACTGGGTGGGCGTGACCCGGCCCTCTGGCGCCTGCGCCGCGTCCGCGGCCGCCGGCGCCGGTTTCGGTCGCAGCATGGTGAGCATCGTGCACACGACGGCCGCACACAGGAGGTTGACGGCCATCGCGGCGACATAGACATGGTGGAAGGACGCGATGCCGCGGGGGGCCGGGCCCGACAGCCGTGGACGTCGACGTGCCGCTCCAGGACATCGGCATCGACTCGCTGACCGCGGTGCTGATGCGCAACCAGCTCGCGGACCTGACCGGACTCGCCCTGCCCGCGAAGATCGCCTTCGATCACCCCAACCTCACCTCGCTGGGCGACTTCCTGCCGACGAAGCTGCTGGAGGCGGGACTGGACGCGGCGCCCGGGACGGCCACCGGCCCGGCGGCCACCACGACGGCCGAAGGGGGCGATGCCGCTCGCACACCGTCAAGGTGAACGGCCGCTTCTACGAGTACTTCCAGAGCGGAAGCGGCCCGACCGTCCTGCTCGTCCACGGCCCGAACACCAATCTGGGCAGCATGGTGGCCCTCGCCGAGGAACTCCTCGCGCAGGGCTACCGGGTGGTGCTGCTCGACGTGCCACCGCACGGGGAGGCACTGGGCACCACGGGCGATCCCACCGAGATCCGCGCCCTGCTGCGCGCCTGTAGGCTCACCGGCCTGCACGCGGTGGTCTGCCACTCCATGGGCGGCTTGTGGGCCCTGACCGCGTGGCACGCCGGGGTGGCCGCCCGGACCGTGGTCTCGATCTCCTCCCCGCCCGCCAAGCTGTTCCTGGTCGAGAAATTCGCCGAGCTGAACGCCCTCGACGACGACCGGGTCCGGGAGGTGGTCGGGGAGATCGACGTGTTCGCCGTGGCTCGGGGTCCCCCGAGGACTTGGTCGTCGGGGCGAGCCCGGCGCAGGAGGCCTGGTGGACGGCGGCGGGCAAGCCGGTGCCGTCGCCGGCAATGACCAGCGCAAGGGCGAAGGTCCTGATCGCGGACCTTGATCGCGTCGATCACCCGGCGCTCCGTGCCTCACACCTGGCCGGCTGCTGGCGTGACCGTTGGGCGAGCGAGGTGCGCGGCACTGCGCGCGGCCACCGGCCGGTTCAAGGACGGAGAAGCCCCCCGGGAGGATGGCGCCGCCGATCGCGGGAATGGACTGCCCCGGCGGTTCGGCCCAGCTGGCGTGCCTGCGGGCCGGCGGCGGGTCATCAGCGTGACAGCCGCCGCGGGATCGGAGTTCGCGGTGCCGGACGAACCTTCGTCAAGCGCTCACCGTCACCCGGGGCGGCCGGGGCGGACCTCCGCGGCTCGTCCCGGGACAGTCCCCAGGCATCACCACCGCTCCGCCTGGAGGAGGTCACCCGGCACCTGTACGAGGCCGGCTTCGCCCGACGACAGCCGGTCTCCCCACCAGGCAGCCAGCCGTGTCCCGCACGCCCACCAGCCTCGCCCGCACCAGCATCCGGCGTCGAACGAATGGTGTACACCGACTGCCACGCCCCGGCGCACGGAGCCGGCTGGCGCGAGGACGCCGGGACGCTCGTGGCCTCGACTCGACTGCCATCGACCGACTCACCGGGATAAGCAGCAGGTCAGGCGCCCTTCGCGGCCGGTTCAAGGATCGCCACGCACTCCACATGATGCGTCATCGGAAAGAGATCGAACGCCCGAAGCGTCCGCACCCGATATCCCCCATCCCGGAAATACCCCAGGTCCCGCGCCAACGCCGCCGGATCACAAGCCACATACGCGATCCGCCGCGCCCCCAGCGACGCCATATGCTCCACCGTCTTCCGTCCCGCCCCCGCCCGCGGCGGATCAAGCACGATCAGGTCGACGTCCGTGATGCCCGTGCGCGGCAGCACGCTCTCGACCTTGCCCTGCTCGATACGCACACGGTCGAACTCGGCGAGATTGTGCCGGGCGTCCTCCACCGCGCGCTTGCCGGACTCGATTCCGAGGACCGCCCCGCCTTCACCGACCCGGTCGGCGAGGGCCCCCGCGAAGAGGCCGACGCCGCAGTAGAGGTCGAGGGCCATGTCGCCCTTGCGCGGCAGCAGGCCCTGCATGACCGCCGTCACCAGGGTGTCGGCCGACTTCGGGTGGACCTGCCAGAAGCCGCCGTTGCCGACCCGGTGGGTCCGGCCGTCCGCGCGTTCGCGGACGAAGGGGCGGCCGTGGACGCGGTGGACGCCGCCGTCGCGTTCGTCCACCCGCAGGACGGACACGGGACGGTCCAGTTCGACCAGTGGCAGGCGCGCGCCCGGCTTCGGCGTCAGGACCACCTGGCGGTCCTGCGAACCCGTCGCCGCGATCGCCTCGACGGAGTCCATGCCGGTCCAGTCGCGCTTCTCGATGCCCAGCTCGCTGACCCCCTCGGCGGCGATCATGCAGTGGTCGATCGGCTCGACCTCGTGGGAGCGGTGCCGGCGCAGACCGGCCCGGCCGTCGGCCGTGACGGCGTACTGGACTCGGGTGCGCCACGCGGGGACCTGGCCGGCGGGCAGTTTGTCGCCCTCGGCGGGCAGCACCGTGCCGTCCCAGCCGGCCTCCTCCGGTGTGAGCCCGGCGAGCCGCTGGAGCTGTTCGGCGATGACGTCGGCCTTCAGGCGCCGCTGCGCGCCCGGCTTGGCGTGCTGCCAGTCGCAGCCGCCGCAGCGACCGGGACCGGCGAACGGGCAGGGGACGTCGATGCGGTCCTTGGAGGCGTCCAGGATGTCGACCGCGTCGGCGCGCAGGAACCGGGCGCCCTCCTCGCCGTCCGTGACCCGCGCCACGACCCGCTCACCGGGCAGCGCGTGCCGTACGAACAGCACCTGGCCCTCGGACGTACGGGCGATGCAGTGACCGCCGTGGGCGACGGGGCCGACCTCGACCTCGTACTCCTCCCCCACCAGCGACTTCCTCGGTTCTGCCTGCATGGCGGGGTGACTCCAAAACACGTGAGGGGAAGGGCCGAACGAAAACGGCCGGACAACAGCCCACCAGTCTACGTGGCTGCCGTCCAGCCGTTTCACACGAGCCGTCGCCTCAGGGCCCGCCTCAGGACTTGCGCTCCGAGGACTCCTTCGACCGCACCTGCGCCGGCCCCCGCCGCACCGCCCCCGGCGCGTTCCAGTCCTGCTGCCTGCGGGCCCGCCGCTTGGCCGCCTCGGAGGACTGGAGCTGGTACGGCACCGAGGTCACCATGATGCCCGGCGTGAACAGCAGCCGGCCCTTGAGCCGCAGGGCGCTCTGGTTGTGCAGCAGGTGCTCGTACCAGTGGCCGACGACGTACTCGGGGATGATCACGGACACCGCGTCACGCGGCGACTCCTTGCGCAGTCCCTTGACGTACTCGATGATCGGCCGCGTGATCTCGCGATAGGGCGAGTCCAGGACCTTCAGCGGTACGTCGATGCCGCGCCGCTCCCACTCGTCACGCAGCGCCTTGGTCTCCGCCGGGTCGACGTTGACGCTCAGCGCCTCCAGGCTGTCCGAGCGCATCAGCTTGGCGTAGGCCAGGGCGCGCAGCGCCGGGCGGTGGATCTTGGAGATCAGGACGACGGAGTGGATGCGGGAGGGCCGCACACTGTCGTCGCTCGGGCCCTCGGGTGCGGCGATCTCCTCGGCGACCCGGTCGTAGTGCTTACGGATGGCCGTCATCGTCGCGTAGAAGATCACCATGCCGAGCAGGGCGACCCACGCGCCGTGCGTGAACTTGGTGACGAGGACGACGACGAGCACCAGGCCGGTGAAGAACGCGCCGAAGGCGTTGATCGCGCGCGAGCGGATCATGTGGCGGCGCTTGGCCTGGTCCTGCTCGGTGGCCAGGTGGCGGTTCCAGTGCCGGACCATGCCGGTCTGGCTGAGCGTGAAGGACACGAACACGCCGACGATGTACAGCTGGATCAGGCGCGTGGAGTCGGCGCCGTAGATCCCCACCAGGAGTCCGGCGGCGCCCGCGAGGAGCACGATGCCGTTGGAGAAGGCCAGGCGGTCGCCGCGGGTGTGCAACTGGCGCGGCAGGTAGCGGTCCTGGGCGAGGATCGAGCCGAGCAGCGGGAAGCCGTTGTAGGCGGTGTTCGCTGCGAGGAAGAGCACCAGTGCGGTGGCCGCGGCCAGGATGATGAAGAGGAAGCTGCCCTTGCCGAAGACGGCCTCGGCGACCTGGGAGATCACCGGGTTCTGGACGTAGTCCGCGCCGAGCGGGACACCGTTGTGGACGAGGTCCTTGGCCGGGTTCTCGGCCATGCGGACGTCGGTCGCGGCGGCCAGCGCGATGATGCCGCAGAACATGGTGACGGCCAGCAGGCCCATCGCCGCGAGGGTGGTCGCGGCGTTCTTGGACTTGGGCTTGCGGAAGGCCGGGACGCCGTTGGAGATCGCCTCGACGCCGGTGAGGGCGGCACAGCCGGAGGAGAAGGCGCGCAGAAGGAGGAAGACGAGGGCGAAGCCCGCGAGGCCCTGGTGCTCGGGTTTGATGACGTAGTCCGCCGTCGGGGCCCGCATGGTGTCGTCCAGGACCAGTCCGCGGAACGCGCCCCAGGCGATCATGGTGAAGACGCCCGCGACGAAGATGTACGTAGGGATCGCGAAGAGCGAGCCGGACTCCTTCACCCCGCGCAGGTTCATCAGCGTCAGCAGGACGATCACGCCTATCGCGCAGAGCACCTTGTGCTCGACCACGAACGGGATCGCCGAGCCCAGGTTCTCGATGCCCGAGGAGATCGACACCGCGACGGTGAGGACGTAGTCGACGAGCAGCGCGCTGGCGACCGTGAGGCCCGCCTTGGGGCCGAGGTTGGTGTTCGCCACCTCGTAGTCGCCGCCGCCGCTGGGGTAGGCGTGCACGTTCTGCCGGTACGAGGCCACCACGGTGAACATCAGTACGACGACCGCGACGGCGATCCACGGACTGAAGTGGTACGCCGTCACGCCCGCGATGGACAGGACCAGCAGCACCTCCCCTGGCGCATACGCCACAGAGGACAGCGGGTCGGATGCGAAGACGGGTAGTGCGATGCGCTTCGGCAGGAGAGTCTCCCCCAGCCGGTCACTGCGCAGTGCGCGCCCGATCAGGATCCGCTTGGGCACGTCGGTCAGTTTGGACACAACAGAGGATCGTAAGCGTTCGATTGCGCGCTCGCCCACCCGCCACCCCTCATCGGCCTCCCATCTGCCCTCCGAGTGAATTCGAAGGCCGCTGCGGCTGCGGATTCCGCAGGCCACCCGGTTCCCATGCCTATATGACTAAGCTCCGTCCGCTTCCCGGCCGTTGTCGACCCCGGAGGTCCCATGCACACGCCCGCAGAACTGATCGGCGCCGCGGCCACCGTCATCGCCCTCGGAATCCTGACTCTCGCGAGCGTGCGCAGCATCAGCCGCCGCTGACCAGGCCGGCGACCCGGGCACACAGTTCCGCCCGCCCGACGCTGTCGGCCCGGGTCGACGGCACCGTGCAGGCGTACGCCCCCGCCACCGTGCCGTACAGGGCGCAGCGGCGGGGCGGCTCGGCGTTCAGCCAGGCGTAGAGGAACGCGGCGGCGAAAGCGTCGCCCGCGCCATTGGAGTCGACGACCGGCGCCGGGGGTGTCGCGGCGGGTACGTGGGTCAGCTCGCCGTCGGCCAGCAGGTAGGCCCCGTCGGCCCCGGCGGTGGCGACGACCACCCGGGCCCTGCCCCGCTCGGTGATCCGCCGCATGGTGCGCTCCGGGTCGGCCAGGGCCGCGCTGGACAGGAAGACCAGGTCGGCCTGGTGCGCGAAGGCCTCGTGGTACGGGTTGGCCCCGTCCCAGTCGTGCAGGTCGGTCGAGACGGTCACGCCCGCCTCGCGCAGGGCGGTCAGCGCGTGGCCGCACGGCTGGGTGATGACGACGTGGGCGTGCCGGCTGACGGTGGCCAGCTCCCGGACGGTCGCCTCGGGCAGCCGGTCCGTGTCCGCCGCGCGCGTGGCGTCGTAGAGGGAGAGCCGCCTGCCGTCGGGGCCGACGAGGTTGACCGCGCGCTTGGTGCCGAGCGGCTGGGGGACGGCGGTGAGCGCGATGCCGCGGTCGCGGTGCAGGGCCCGGACGAGGTCGCCCTCGGGGTCGTCGCCCAGCATGTCGAGGTGGTGGGTGCGCAGGCCCAGCGCGCTCGTCCCGAGGGCGACGAAGTCTCCGCTCTGGCCCGCGCGCGTCACGATCCCGGGCCGGATCATGTGGCTGTCGGCGAGCGGCACGGGCAGCTCGGGCACGTGCACGATGGTGTCCACTCCGGCGCCGCCCAGGACCAGGACGTCGATCTCGGTGCTCATCACGAGTTCCTCCTCGGCCGAAGGCCCGCCCGAAGCCGGGGCAGGGCCCTCGGCAACCCCCTCGACTTTGCCGATACGTTGGAGTCGGGCAGTCGAACGCGGCACCGCCCCCGCAGGGCATCATGGCCTGATTCCCCCGGCATGATGTTGCCCGGCGGTCCGCACGCAGGCCGCGATGTGATGCCCGGCGAGCCGAGAGAGAGACATGATCACAACATTCATGAAGGTCAGAGGGCCTGCAGGAAGCGCGGTGTGACGCGATGCATATTGTCATCATGGGTTGCGGGCGGGTGGGCTCCGCCCTGGCCCAGAACCTGGAGCAACAGGGCCACACGGTCGCCGTGGTCGACCAGGACCCCACCGCCTTCCGCCGCCTGGGGTCCTCCTTCGGCGGCCGCCGGGTCACCGGGGTCGGCTTCGACCAGGACACCCTGCGGGAGGCCGGCATCGAGGAGGCCGGCGCCTTCGCCGCCGTCTCCAGCGGTGACAACTCCAACATCATCGCCGCACGCGTGGCCCGCGAGATGTTCGGCATCGAGAACGTCGCCGCACGCATCTACGACCCCCGCCGCGCCGAGGTCTACCAGCGTCTGGGCATCCCCACCGTCGCGACGGTCCGCTGGACGGCCGACCAGATGCTGCGCCGGCTGCTCCCCTCGGGTGCCGAGCCGCTGTGGCGCGACCCGACCGGCGGCGTCCAGCTCGCCGAGGTGCACGCCTCCACCGCCTGGGTCGGCCACAAGATCAGCCGGCTCCAGGAGGAGACCGGCGTGCGCGTGGCGTTTCTGACCCGGCTCGGCGAGGCGGTCCTGCCCACCTCGCAGACGGTGCTGCAGGAGGGCGACCTGGTGCACGTGATGATGCGCGCCGACGAGGTCGACAAAGTCGAGGCGGCATTCGCCAAGGGTCCCGAAGAGGAGGGCGGTCACTGATGAGGGTCGCCATTGCCGGAGCCGGCGCGGTCGGCCGCTCGATCGCGGGCGAGCTGCTGGAGAACGGCCACGAGGTCCTGCTCATCGACAAGGCGCCGACGGCCATCTCGGTCGAGCGCGTCCCGCAGGCCGAGTGGCTGCTCGCCGACGCCTGCGAGATCACCTCCCTGGACGAGGCGGCGCTCCAGCGCTGCAACGTCGTCATCGCCGCGACCGGCGACGACAAGGTGAACCTGGTCGTCTCGCTCCTCGCCAAGACGGAGTACGGCGTTCCGCGGGTGGTCGCGCGGGTGAACAACCCGAAGAACGAGTGGCTCTTCAACGAGTCCTGGGGCGTGGACGTAGCCGTCTCCACGCCGCGTCTGATGTCCGCCCTGGTCGAGGAGGCGGTGAGCGTGGGCGACCTGGTCCGCCTGCTCCGCTTCAGCCACGGCGACGCCAACCTGGTCGAGCTGACCCTGCCGGAGGAGTCGGCCCTGGCCGGCACGCAGGTCGGCGACGTGGAGTGGCCCGAGGACACGTCCCTGGTCACGATCATCCGCGGTACCCGGGTGCTGACCCCCTCCAGGGAGGACTCCCTGGAGGCGGGCGACGAACTCCTCTTCGTGGCCGCGCAGGCGCGTGAGGAGCAGCTGGAGGACCTGCTGTCGGTGCGCAAGGACAGCGCGGCGAGCTGAACTGAGCAAGCAGGAAGGGGCGTCCCGAGTGCTCGGGACGCCCCTTCCTGCTTGCTCCGGAGGTTACTGCTCGGCCGACCGGGCGGCAGCCTCCCGCTCCCTCTCCTCGGCGGCCTTCTCCTCCGCCTCCATCTCCGCGAACACATCGATCGGCGCGGGCGCCTTCGCCAGGAACACCCAGGTCAGCCACACGGCGAGCAGGAACGGCGGGATCTTCAGGGCGATCAGCACCCAGCCCAGCTGCGTGGTGTCGGCCCACCAGTACAGCGGGAAGAGGATCGCGCACTTGGCGAGCAGGATCGCACCCCACGCGTAACTGGCCTTGGCATAGGCCTTCTTACGGCCGGGGTTGCGCGTGCGCCAGGAGAGGTTCTCCTTGAAGACCGGGCCGAGCATCAACCCGATCAGCGGGACACCGCACAGCGTGGTGACGATGTACGCGAGTCCGAGGCCCAGCGTGTAGAGCATGCCGGGCAGGTAGAAGTCCTTGGCGTTGCCGGTCATCATCGCGAAGACGACACCGAAGGCGACACCGAAGACACCGCTGAAGGCGTGCTTGACGGTGTCCTTCATCACCAGCCGGACCACGACCAGCACCAGCGACACGGCCAGCGCCGCGATCGCCGACAGATGCAGATCCTTGTTGATCGTGTAGATGCTGACGAAGAGCAGGCCGGGCAGCACCGTCTCGACCATGCCCCGGACGCCGCCGAACGCTTCGAACAGGGCGGCCTCGGTCACCGCCCGGTTGTCGTCCGCAGATGTCTCTTCGGTCGGCTTGTCGAGCGACGTCACCGGCTACTCCCGTCCGAGGGGTCTCAGTTCGTACTTGGGGTTGAACAGCACCCGGCGGCCCCGGCTCATCGAGATCCGGCCGGATGCGATCAGCTTGCGCCCCGGTTCTATGCCCACGATGGAGCGTCTGCCGAGCCACACCACGTCCAGCGCGGCGGAGCCGTCGAACAGCTCGGCCTCCAGGGCCGGGACTCCCGCGCGCGGCCGCAGGGTGACCGTGCGCAAGGTACCAGTAACCGTCACTACCTGCCGGTCCTGACAGTCTCCGATCCGGATACAGCCGGTCGTCTCGGTGTCCTCCCGCAGCTCCTCGGACTCCAGGTCCTCCTGCGACGAGGAGAGCCGGTCGAGCATGCGCCGGAACCGGCCCGCCGGCTTCTGCGAACGAGGAACAGCACTCATGACTAGAGCGTACCGGGGCCCGCTGACAGCCACGCAGCCCTGTGGCACGGGCCTTACCTCTCGAAGCGGTAGCCCATCCCCGGCTCCGTGATCCTGCGTCCCCCGGGGGCCAACCCCCGGACCCCCGGCCGTGTGCCGAACCGCTCACTTCTCGAACCGGTATCCCATCCCCGGCTCCGTGATGAAGTGCTTCGGATGCGAGGGGTCCGCTTCCAGCTTCCGCCTCAGTTGTGCCATGTACACGCGCAGATAGTTCGTCTCCGTCCCGTACGACGGCCCCCACACCTCCTGGAGCAGCTGCTTCTGCCCGACCAGGCGGCCGCTGTGGCGCACCAGGACCTCCAGCAGATGCCACTCCGTCGGCGTCAGGCGTACGTCCTTCCCGGCGCGGTTGACCTTCTTCGCGGCCAGGTCGACGGTGAACTCGTCGGTCTCCACGATCACGTCGTCCTCACCTCCTCCGGCCGGCTCGGCCCGGCGTACCGCGGCCCGGAGCCGGGCCAGCAGCTCGTCCATGCCGAACGGCTTGGTCACGTAGTCGTCTGCACCCGCGTCCAGCGCCTCGACCTTCTCGTCGGACGAGTGCCGGGCGGAGAGCACCAGGATCGGCACCCGCGTCCAGCCGCGCAGCCCCCTGATCACCTCGACACCGTCCAGGTCGGGCAGCCCGAGGTCGAGGACGACCACGTCGGGGTGGCGGGCGGCGGCGAGCTGGAGGGCGGTGGCACCGTCATGGGCCGCGTCGACCTCGTACTTGCGTGCCCTGAGGTTGATCACGAGAGCGCGCACGATCTGGGGCTCGTCGTCGACCACCAGGACGCGGGTCATGAGGCCTGCCTTTCGGGTTCTGCCGCGTGGAGCGGTTCCGGGCGTGTTCCCGCCGCGCGGAGGGTGAGGACCATGGTGAGCCCGCCGCCGGGCGTGTCCTCGGCGTCGAGGGTGCCGCTCATGGCCTCGGCGAAGCCCCGCGCCACCGCGAGCCCCAGGCCCACGCCGGCGCCGCGCGGGGCGTCGCCGTAACGCTGGAAGGGTTCGAATATGCGGTCCTTGGCCTCGTCGGGGACGCCCGGCCCCCGGTCGACCACCCGCACCTCCACCCGGTCGGCGAGCGCGCTGGCGGCGACCAGCACGGGCGAGCCGGGCGGGCTGTACTTGACCGCGTTCTCGACCAGGTTGGCCATCGCCCGCTCCAGCAGCCCCGGGTCCACGGCGACCATCGGCAGGGTCTCGGGCACGTCCAGGCCGGCGCTGCCCTCGGGCACCCCGCCGAGCGCCATCGGCACCACCTCGTCGAGGTCGATCTCGCGGATCAGCGGGGTGACCGTGCCGGTCTGGAGGCGGGACATGTCGAGGAGGTTGCCGACGAGGTGGTCGAGGCGGTCGGCACCCTCCTCGATGCCCTCCAGCAGTTCCGCCTGGTCCTCGTCGGACCACTCGACGTCCTCGGAGCGCAGGGAGGACACGGCCGCCTTGATTCCGGCGAGCGGGGTGCGCAGATCGTGGCTGACGGCGGCCAGCAGCGCCGTACGGATGCGGTTGCCCTCGGCGAGCGCGCGGGCCCGGTCGGCCTCCTCCTGGAGCCGGCGGCGGTCCAGTACGACGGCGGCCTGGGCGGCGAAGGCGGCCAGTACCCGGCGGTCCTCGGCGGGCAGCACGCGGCCGGTCATCGCGAGCGCCATATGGTCCCCGACCGGCATGTCCACGTCCGCCTGCTCGGGCCGCTCCACGGGATGCCCCTGCCCGACGCGGCCCGCGCAGGTCCACGGCTCGACATCGCTCGCCCGCTCCAGCAGGGCCGCCGACTCCATGCCGAAGGTCTCCCGGACGCGTTCCAGCAGGTCCTCCAGGCCGGTCTCGCCGCGCAGCACGTTGCCCGCGAGGAAGGACAGGATCTCGGACTCGGCCCGCAGCCTGGCCGCCTGGTGGGTGCGGCGAGCCGCGAGGTCGACCACGGACGCCACCGCCACACCGACGGCCACGAAGATCACGATGGCGACGATGTTCTTCGGGTCGGCGATGGTCCACCGGTGCAGCGGCGGTGTGTAGAAGTAGTTCAGCAGCAGCGATCCCACCGCCGCCGAGGCCAGCGCCGGGAGCAGCCCGCCGAGCAGGGCCGCCGCGACCGTCAGCGCCAGGAACAGCAGCATGTCGTTGGCTAGGCCGAGGTCGACGGTGTTGAGCAGCGCCGCCAGGGCCGGCGGTCCGCCGACGCCGACGATCCAGCCCCACACCCGCCGGGAGCGCCCGAGGCGGGCGTCCCGGGCCACCGGCAGTCCGCGGCCCTTGGCGACCTCGTCGTGGGTGACGATGTGCACGTCGAGGTCGGGGCCGGACTCCCGGGCGACCGTCGCGCCGACGCCGGGCCCGAAGACGTACTGCCAGGTCTTGCGGCGCGAGGAGCCCAGCACGATCTGGGTCGCGTTCACTCCGCGGGCGAAGGCGAGGAGGGCGGCCGGTATGTCGTCGCCCACGACGTGGTGGAAGGTGCCGCCGAGGTCCTCGGCCAGGGTCCGCTGCATCGCCAGTTCCTTGGGCGAGGCCGAGGTCAGTCCGTCGCTGCGGGCTATGTAGACGGCGAGTACCTCGCCGCCGGCGCCCTTCTCGGCCAGCCGGGCGGCGCGGCGGATCAGCGTCCGGCCCTCCGGGCCTCCGGTCAGGCCGACGACGATCCGTTCGCGCGAGCCCCAGATCCTCGACACCCGGTGCTCGCTGCGGTACTGGGTGAGATAGGCGTCGACCCGGTCGGCCACCCACAGCAGCGCCAGCTCCCGCAGGGCGGTCAGGTTGCCGGGCCGGAAGTAGTTCGACAGGGCCGCGTCGACCTTGTCCGGCTTGTAGATGTTGCCGTGGGCCATCCGCCGCCGCAGCGCCTCGGGCGACATGTCGACGAGCTCGATCTGATCGGCCCGCCGCACCACCTCGTCCGGCACGGTCTCCCGCTGCCGCACCCCGGTGATCGACTCGACGACGTCGCCGAGGGATTCCAGGTGCTGGATGTTGACGGTCGAGATCACGTCGACGCCGGCCGAAAGCAGTTCCTCCACGTCCTGCCAGCGCTTGGCGTTGCGGGAGCCGGGGACGTTCGTGTGGGCCAGTTCGTCCACCAGGGCGACCGCGGGGGCGCGCCGCAGGACGGCGTCGAGGTCCATCTCGGGGAAGACTCCGCCGCGGTACTCCAGCTGCCTGCTCGGTACCTGCTCCAGGCCGTGCAGCATCACCTCGGTGCGGGGCCGGTCGTAGTGCTCGACGAAGGCCACGACGCAGTCGGTGCCCCGCTCGACACGTCGATGCGCCTCGGAGAGCATCGCGTACGTCTTGCCGACGCCCGGTGCCGCACCGAGGTAGATCCGAAACTTGCCGCGTGCCATGGCCTCATTGTCTTCCGGTCCGCTGCCTGCGCAGCGTCGACCTTACGGCCAGCAATTGCGACATTCGGGTGCCGGGCGCGGCTCCGGGTCCGTCCTTGACGGAACTCTGACGCGCCCGGCGGGTCAGAGCCTCACGCGGGATTGTCGCCGTGGCTGAGGGTCTCCCAGGCGACGAAGAGGTTGTTGCTCCCGGCCGGGCGGCCGCGCAGGGTCAGCGTCTCGGTGTTGGTCATGGCGTGCCCGAGACGGTTGGCCAGGGCGTTGTGGCCGACCTCGGGGACCGGTCCGAGCCCGAGCTTGAGCGAGCCGCCGCACAGCCGGTCCGGGGCGGCGGCGCCGAGCTGATACTTGGCGTGGAAGCCGAGCCCGTGCCGCAGCCGCTCGCCCACGTCGGTGCCGTAGAGGTCCTGGCCCTGGATCCGGCTGGTCTCGGCGACGTGCGAGATGGCGGAGAGGCCGTAGCCGGTGTGGGTGAAGTCCCGGCAGGTCTCCTGGCTGAGCCCGTCGACGAAGGTCGACTGCCCCTGCCAGTACCGGACGATCTTCTCCCGGGTGTTCAGGTTCTGGCTCGGCACGGTCTTCGGCAGCTCACCGTCGGAGGCCAGGTAGACGTAGGCGGCCGTACGGGTGCGGAACTTCGCCATGGCCTTGTCGTACGACGTCTTGTCCTCCAGGAGGACGGAGATGCCGACGGCGGCCTCCATCATCGACAGTTCCCAGTTCCCGTTGGAGTGGGAGCCGTTGATCACCTCGGGGAGGTAGACGTTGCGCAGCATGGTGGCGAAGCGGCCGGAGTTCGCCCAGGTCCCGGTGTAGGTGTGCTTGATGATCTCGGCGGCCTTGGGCCAGGAGGAGCCGGCCCAGCCGGTCTGCAGGGGCGCGTTGCTGTCGGTGTGGTCCCTGATCACGGCCGACCAGGCGTCCATCAGCTCGATCGCCTTGCGCGCGTGCCGTTCGTCGCGGGTGACGTACCAGGCGAGGGCCTGGGTGTAGGCGGCGATCGCGTCCTCGCGTTCGTCGGTGCAGCCGTGGTTGGGGTTGGAGTACGAACCGCACTCGACGACGGCCCGGGGCTCGGGCGTGCGGTTCAGGTCTGCGTACTTGCTCGCCATCATCCGGTCGAAGGCGCCCTTCCAGGGCTGGGCACCGGAGTTGACCTTGGAGCGGGTGAAGTCCAGCTGCCCCTTGGAGACGGTGACTCCGGGGTGGACGAAGGTTCCGGGAGCGGCGTCGGCGGGCCAGGCGAGGACACCGGCGACGAGGGCAGCCGCAGCCGTCAACAGAGCGGTTCTGCGCATAGATGAGGGCCTTCCGTTCTTGTACATGAACGCGAAGCTCCTTTATGAACAGACGCGTGGAACGGAGACGGTAGGTACAGACCAATACCCCGTCAAGGCTTCACGCATGAGCAGGCATGAGAAAGGGCCGCACCCCCTGGGGGTACGGCCCTGCTGTCTCTACGAGGCTGTCTCCGCGCGTCTCAGCGGACCTCGGTGATCTCCGGTCCGCGCTGGAGCTGGCCCATTCCGCCGGCGAAGCGGGAGCCCTCCTCCTGCTGGACGCCCTCAGGGACCATCTGGGCGTCGTTCGGCAGCTTCAGGACGATCGGGTCGCGGGGCGCCATCGGGCCCTCGCCCCGGACCACGACCGTGTCCCGGAAGATCTGCTCGAGCAGCCCGGCCGCCTGCGGCTGCACCGCGCCCTGGCCCGAGATGACCCCGCGCAGGAACCACCGGGGGCCGTCCACGCCGATGAACCGCACGACCTGGAAGCCGCCGGTGCCGTCCGGCAGCTGCACCGGCACCTGGGCCCGCAACTCCCAGCCCAGCGGCCCCTCGACCTCGTCGACGATGCCGCCCTGCTGGGTGATGCCCGAGCCGATCTCCTCGCGCACCTCGCCCCAGATGCCCTCACGCTTGGGCGCGGCGAAGCCCTGCAGCTGCACGGCGCTGTCCCGCAGCACGACTGTCGCCGCCACGATCGCGTCACCCGCGACCTCGACCCTGAGCTCCATGCCCTCGACGCCCGGCACGAACAGACCGCCCAGGTCGACCCGGCCCTCGGCCGGATCGTGGACCTCGGAGCTGTCCCAGGGCCCGTCGGGCCGCGGTGCCGGCTCGAGCCTCAGGCGCTCGCCCTCGTCCGCCTCACTGTCGACACCGTCGACGACCTGCTCGGTCTCGCCGGCCGCGTCTTCGGCGGCATCCCTATTCTTGCGACGTCCGAACACGTCACTGTCCTTCCCGGTCGGATACGACCGAAGCGTATCGATTCCCACCCGTCCGACCGCCCAAGGCGGCCTGACCGCTTGTGCCGCTCGTCCCGTCCACCGCCGCATGGCCTCCGGTGGACCCGAAGCCCCCCTCGGCCCGCGCCGAGTCGGGAAGTTTTGCCACCTCTTGGAAGCGAACCTTCTCGACCTGCTGGACTACCAGTTGGGCAATCCGGTCGAAGCGCTCGAACCGCACGGCCTCGCGCGGGTCGAGATTCACCACGATCACCTTGATCTCCCCACGGTACCCGGCATCAACCGTCCCCGGGGCATTCACCAGGGCGACGCCGCAGCGCGCGGCCAGACCGGATCGCGGGTGCACGAAGGCCGCGTACCCCTCCGGCAGCGCCACAGACACGCCCGTGGGCAGCACGGCCCGCTCGCCCGGCTCCAGTTGACACGCCTCGGTGGTGCGCAGATCGGCTCCCGCGTCGCCGGGCTGCGCATACGACGGAAGGGGTACGTCCGGGTCGACGCGCCGGATCAGCACGTCCAGGGGCTGCCGGCTCGCGGGGCTCGTGGGAGTCATGGGGCTTTCCGTGCTCGCGGGGTTGATGGCGTCGGTGAGGCTCACGGGGCTTTCCGGGCTCACGGGTTCACCTCGAAGGCGCGGGCGCGCCGGACCTGGTCCGGGTCGCTCATGGCCGCCTGGATCTCCTCCTGGCGGCCGTGGTCGACGAAGTGGTCGACCTTCACCTCGACGAAGAGCGCGTCGGCGCGCACGGCGACGGGCCCGTCGGGGCCTCCCACGCGTCCGGTCGCGGTCGAGTAGATCTTCCGCCCGGCCACCGCGGTCACCTCGGCCTGCAGGTGCAGCGTGGTGCCGACGGGCACGGGCCCCACGAAGTCGGTCTCCAGCCGCCCGGTCACAGCGATCGTGCGCAGCAGCCAGTTCAGCGAGCCGAGGGCCTCGTCCAGGGCGGTGGCGAGCACCCCGCCGTGCGCGAGACCTGGGGCGCCCTGGTGGGCGGGCCGCACGGTGAACTCCGCAGTGAGTGACACGCCCTCGCCGGCCCGCGCCTCCAGGTGCAGCCCGTGCGGCTGGTCGCCGCCACAGCCGAAGCACTGGCCGTAGTGCGCGCCGAGGAGCTCACCGGGCGCCGGAGCGTCCGGATGCCGCACCGGTCGCACGGCGTCGGCCGGAGGCTGAAGAGCTGCGGAAGTACGACTCACAGCCGGAGACCTTACCCGCGCGTCGGCCCGTTCCGGACACCGTGTCAAGCTTGGCTCCATGCAGCTCTCCGCCGCCCCGTACGAAGAACGCCTCACCGCCCCCGGACCTGGTGGCTGATCTCGTTCCTCGTCGGCGTCTCGATGGCCCTGATCCTGCTTCCGTTCGGCACGCTGCCCATGCTCGGCGGCCTGGCCGGAGGCACCGCGGTCGCGGCCGTCGCCGCGAGTTCGTACGGCGCGGTCCGCATCCGCGTGGTGGGCGATTCGCTGATCGCGGGCGAGGCGAAGATCCCGCTGGCGGCGCTGGGCGAGGCCGAGATCCTGGACGCGGAGGAGACCCGCGCCTGGCGCACGCACAAGGCCGACCCGCGCGCCTTCATGCTGCTGCGCGCCTACATCCCCACGGCCCTGCGCGTGGAGGTCACGGACCCGGAGGACCCGACTCCGTACCTGTATCTGTCCACGCGCGAGCCGGAGCGTCTGGCGGAGGCGCTGAGGGCCACGAAGCCGGCGAAGCCGGAGTAGTAGTACATCCGAGCGGGGCCTCACCCGACGGCGGACGGGCGGACTTCAGCGCCCGTCGTCGTGCTTGTCGTCCTTGTCGCCCTTGTCGCCCTTGTCGTCGCGTTCCGCGTCCGCGCGGCGGCCCAGAGGGTCGCTGGTGATCTCGCCCATCTCCAGGGCGTCCGCCGGACGTTCCAGCGTGGGAAGCGTCTCGAGAGCCTCCCAGGGCACCTGGAGCTCGCGCAGGTCCTTACGGATCCGCGCGGCGAGCTTTCTCGTCTCGCTGCGGTTCATGGCCGCCCCCACGGCGGCGCCCACCAGGAACGGGATCAGGTTCGGCATGCTGCGGACCATCCGCTTCATGATCCGCTGCCGCAGCTCCCGCTTCATGCGGCTGTTCAGCGCCACGCTCAGCGTCGACGGCTTGGTCGCGTCGATCCCGCGCTCCCCCGACCACGAGTCGAGGTAGGCCGTGCTGCGCTGCTTGAGGTTGCCGGGCGGCCGTACGCCGTAGACCTCGTGGAGTTCGGCGATCAGCTTCAGCTCGATCGCGGCGACGCCGGTGATCTCGGCGGCCAGTTCCGTCGGCATCGCGGGCGGCACGGGAAGCATCGCGGCCGCGCCGATGCCCGCTCCGACCGTCGCCGTCGCGCTCGCCGCGCCCGCCACGAGTTTGTCCGCGAGCTCTTCGGGCCCGAGGCCCGGGAACTGCCTGCGGAGCGCCGCCAGGTCCCGTACGGGGATCCGCGGCGCGAGTTCGATGATCCGGTCGGCGAGGTACGCGAGCCCCGCCCGGGCCCGGGCACCGCCCTTGCGGGCGCTCTCCCTGGCCCTCTCCCGGATCGTCCCCGCCCGCCGTCGGGCGACGGGTGCGGGGACATCCACGGACGCCGGGAGGTCACTCCGGTCCGCGGCCGATTCGAGCGAGGCCGCCCCCGTACCGGTTGGGCCTCGCTCGTCGTCACGCGCGCCGTACTGCGGGCCGTCCATCGGCCCTTCGTCCGCTTTCCGCTTGGAGAAGCGGCGCTTCCAGGGAGGGGTCGAGCCAGTCACGGCCGACCCGTCCTCAGTCGCAGTCGCGGCAGATCGGCTGACCGTTCTTCTCCCGGGCCAGCTGGCTGCGGTGGTGCACCAGGAAGCAGCTCATGCAGGTGAACTCGTCCTGCTGCTTCGGGAGCACCCGGACGGCCAGCTCCTCGTTCGAGAGATCGGCTCCGGGCAGCTCGAGGCCTTCGGCGGCCTCGAATTCGTCGACGTCCACTGCGGAAGCCGACTTGTCGTTCCGTCGAGCCTTCAGCTCTTCAAGGCTGTCCGAGTCAACGTCGTCATCGGTCTTGCGTGGAGTGTCGTAATCGGTTGCCATGGTCGCTCTCCCCCTCTGGGTGTCTGCGGTGTCTCCAGCGCACGTAACGCGTGAGAGGCCGGACTTGTGCCCGACCTGAGGCGGAGATTTTGCCTCACATCAAGGTCTGTTACTCAATCGACACCCAACCGGACTCCTCACGAGTGATCGGCTTGGATGGCGATGGGGACCGTACACGGTCCGAATGCCGCACCTCAAAGGCGTCTCACCCTGTACTTCCCGTGATCAAGACCCCCGAAAACCGGGATTTTCCCGGCTTTCCGACAGGACTCATGATCACGGAGAGTAGATGGCCTGAAAGGCGCCCCTGTGATCGATCACACACGGGGTGCCCGAGGTGAGGCCTCAGAAATTCCGCTCAAAGCGAACATCCCCGTGCACCGCCGAGTTGATCGGCGACATGATCTCAGATGGGCAGCGTGACTCGCATCACGAGCCCACCTCCCTCGCGTGGCTGGGCGTAGATGTGCCCGCCGTGCGCCCGGGCCACGGACCGGACGATGGACAGGCCGAGTCCGACGCCCTTGTCGCTGCCCGTGCGCTCCGTGCGCAGCCGCCGGAACGGCTCGAAGAGATTGTCGATCTCGTACGCCGGCACGACCGGGCCCGTGTTCGATACGACCAGGAGAGCCTGGCCGTGCTGGACCTCCGTGGTGACCTCGACCCAGCCGTCCTCGGCCACGTTGTAGCGCACGGCGTTCTGCACCAGGTTGAGCGCGATCCGCTCCAGCAGCACGCCGTTGCCCTGGACGACCGCGGGCTTCCGTTCGCCACGGATCCGCACGCCCTTGTCCTCGGCCTCACCGTGCACCTGGTCGATGGCCTGCGAGGCGACCTCGGCGAGGTCCACCGGCCCCCGCTCCACGATCTGGTTGTCGCTCCGGGCGAGCAGCAGCAGTCCTTCGACGAGCTGCTCGCTGCGCTCGTTGGTGGCCAGCAGCGTCTTGCCGAGCTGCTGGAGCTCCACCGGTGCGCCCGGGTCGGAGAGATGCACCTCCAGGAGCGTGCGGTTGATCGCCAGCGGCGTCCGCAGCTCGTGCGAGGCGTTGCCGACGAAGCGCTGCTGGGCGGTGAAGGCACGCTGCAGCCGCTCCAGCATGTCGTCGAAGGTGTCCGCCAGCTCCTTCAGCTCGTCGTCCGGGCCGTCCAGCTCGATCCGGCGGGACAGGTCGGAGCCCGCCACCGTGCGGGCGGTACGGGTGATGCGCCCCAGCGGCGACAGGACCCGGCCGGCCATGGCGTAGCCGAAGGCGAAGGCGATGACCGCCAGGCCCAGCAGGGCCAGGAGCGAGCGGCTGAGCAGGTTGTCCAGGGCGTGCTGGCGCTGGTCGTTGACGCAGCGGTTCATGGCCTCGTTGAACTCGCTGGGCGAGGCCTGGCTGGGCAGGTTGCAGATGTCGCTGGTGACCTTGCCCTCGACGATCTTGAACGGCAGCTCGCTGCCCACGTTCAGTGCCTGTGCGGCCAGCAGATAGATGATCGACAGCAGCAGGATGCCGGCGATCAGGAACATGCCGCCGTAGAGCAGCGTGAGCCGTATGCGGATGGTCGGGCGCAGCCACGGGATGGGCGGGGCGGGCCTTCTGGGATCCCAGGTGGGTTTCGGGGGCGCCTGCGGGGGCGCGGGAGTCGCTGCCACGGGGTATCAGATCCGGTATCCGGAGCCGGGGACAGTGACGATGACGGGTGGCTCGCCGAGCTTGCGGCGCAGGGTCATGACGGTCACGCGCACGACGTTCGTGAACGGGTCGGTGTTCTCGTCCCAGGCCTTCTCCAGCAGCTGCTCCGCCGAGACGACGGCGCCCTCGCTGCGCATCAGCACCTCCAGGACGGCGAACTCCTTGGGCGCGAGCTGGACCTCCTTGCCGTCGCGGAAGACCTCCCGGCGGTTGGGGTCGAGCTTGATGCCGGAGCGCTCCAGGACGGGCGGCAGGGGCACGCTGGTGCGCCGGCCGAGAGCCCGCACGCGCGCGATCAGCTCGCTGAACGCGAAGGGCTTGGGCAGATAGTCGTCCGCGCCGATCTCCAGGCCCTCCACACGGTCGCTGACGTCGCCGGAGGCCGTGAGCATCAGCACGCGCGTGGGCATGCCCAGCTCGACGATCTTGCGGCAGACGTCGTCGCCGTGCACGAGCGGGAGGTCGCGGTCGAGGACGACCACGTCGTAGTCGTTGACGCCGATGCGCTCCAGGGCGGCCGCACCGTCGTACACGACGTCGACGGCCATGGCCTCCCGGCGCAGTCCGGTGGCCACCGCATCGGCGAGCAGTTGCTCGTCCTCGACGACGAGTACGCGCACGTCCCTTGTCCTTCCTCATGTCCACCCGCGCAGCGCCTCACGGGCGCACGCGAGCAGGGGTCTTCCAGGTCTGCTGGTGTGTTGCCCTCCATCCTGCCCTTTTCGGCCATAAGTCGGAGGTAAGGCGGGTGAGGGAGGGGTCGGGCCCGGGTGTGAGCGCGGGGAATAGGAGATTTTCTCCTCCGGTTGGGTTTCCACGGAAGGGAGCTGGGGGAGGACGGCTTTACATCCCACGATCACACTCTGCTGGTACCGCGCCACCATGCGGTGCGCATCAGTCCGCTTTCCGCAGAGCGGGCGTGGGTGTCCGGCACCGCCGCCGCCCGGCTGAGCGGCGCTGGGCATCCACCGGAGGCGTGATCGTCCCTTCCGAACGGCACACCCCCGTGCCATCGACCCACGACCCAGGACGAGGGGGCGCAGCATGGACGCATTCACCGCAGGACTTCTGCAGCGCATAAGGACGACCGAGTCCGATCTGTCCCGGGCTCGCGACGAGGGCGACGACTTCCTCGTCGAAGTGGAGCAGGGCGAGCTCGACGACCTGCGCCGCCTCGCCGCCGAGCACGGTGTGGAGGTCGGCGCAGCGAGCGTCTGATCAAGGCGTACGAAGCGGGCCCCGGCGAATCCAGCGCCGGGGCCCGCTTCGTCGTCGAACGGGCTCGTTCACCCGGTGTTCAGCACGACGCGGGCCGTCGTACGCCGGTGGGGCCCTCCTCAGTCGTGCCAGGCTCCGAAGTCCTCCAGGAGGCGCTGGAGGGGTTCGAAGACACCCGGGGTCCCCGCGACTGCCAGATCACCGGACGGACGCTCTCCGGGGCGTCCACCGGTCAGGGCGCCCGCCTCCCGGGCGATGAGGTCACCCGCCGCCAGGTCCCAGGCGTGCAGACCGCGCTCGTAGTAGCCGTCCAGGCGTCCCGCGGCCAGGTCGCACAGGTCGACCGCGGCCGAGCCGCCGCGCCGGATGTCGCGCAGCAGCGGGATCAGCCGCCGGGCGACCTCGGCCTGGTGGGTGCGGACCTCGGCGACGTAGTTGAAGCCCGTCGAGACCAGCGCCTGGTCCAGGGGCGGCGCGGGACGGACGGCCAGCCGGCGCTCGCCGTCCCAGGCTCCCGTGGCCCGGGCACCGCCGCCGAGCACGGCGTGGAACGTCTCGCCGCGCATCGGGGCCGTGACGACTCCGACGACGGTCTCGCCGTCCTGCTCGGCGGCGATGGAGACGGCCCAGGTGGGGAGCCCGTACAGGTAGTTGACCGTGCCGTCGAGCGGGTCGATCACCCAGCGGATGCCGCTGGTGCCCTCCGTGGCGGCGCCCTCCTCGCCGAGGATGCCGTCGTCCGGGCGGCGCTCGGCGATCAGTCCGGTGATCAGCTTCTCGGCCGCGATGTCCATCTCCGTGACGACGTCGATGGGGCTGGACTTGGTCGCGGCGACCGCCAGGTCGGCCGGGCGCCCGTCCCGCAGCAGGGCGCCCGCACGGCGGGCGGCCTCCTGGGCGAGTTCGAGCAGGTCCGTGTGCAGGGGGTCGGTCACGGGGCTCCTCACGCGTAGGTGCTGTCGGCGCCCGCGGCGGCGGGCCGGGGGGCGCGGGCCGGGCAGCAGCCGACCGGGCAGAGGTCGTGGCTCGCCCCGAGGGCGCCGAGGGCACACGGGGTGACTTCCTGCCCGCGCTCGACGGCGGCCCGCTCCACGACGAGCTCGCGGACGGCGGCGGCGAACCTCGGGTCGGCGCCGACGGTGGCCGAGCGGCGCATGGGCAGCCCCAGCTCCTCGGCCTTCGCCTTGGCCTCCGTGTCGAGGTCGTACAGGACCTCCATGTGGTCGGAGACGAACCCGATGGGCGCGATCACCACGGCCGGGACACCGGCCGCGTGCCGCTCCTCCAGGTGGTCGCAGATGTCGGGCTCCAGCCACGGGATGTGCGGGGCGCCGGACCGCGACTGGTAGACGAGCTGCCAGGGGTGGTCGACGCCGGTGCGCTCCCGGACGGCGTCCGCGATCAGCTGCGCCACTTCCAGGTGCTGTCTGACGTAGGCGCCGCCGTCGCCGTGCTCCTCGACGGGCCCGGAGGTGTCGGCGGAGGCCGTCGGGATCGAGTGCGTCGAGAAGGCGAGGTGCGCCCCGGCCCGGACGTCCTCGTCGAGCTCGGCGAGGGACCGGAGCACCCCGTCGATCATGGGCTCCAGGAAGCCCGGGTGGTTGAAGTAGTGCCGCAGCTTGTCGATCTTCGGCAGCCCCAGGCCCTCGGCCTCCAGGGCGGCGAGCGCGTCGGCGAGGTTCTCGCGGTACTGGCGGCAGCCCGAGTACGAGGCGTAGGCGCTGGTGGCGAGGACCAGAACGCGGCGGCGGCCGTCGCGGACCATCTCGCGCAGCGTGTCCGTCAGATACGGCGCCCAGTTGCGGTTGCCCCAGTAGACCGGCAGGTCGAGGCCGTGGTCGGCGAAGTCCTTGCGCAGGGCGTCCAGCAGGGCGCGGTTCTGGTCGTTGATGGGGCTGACCCCGCCGAACAGGAAGTAGTGCTGCCCGACTTCCTTGAGGCGTTCCTTGGGGATGCCACGCCCTCGTGTCACGTTCTCCAGGAACGGGACCACGTCGTCCGGGCCTTCCGGGCCGCCGAAGGAGAGCAGCAGCAGGGCGTCGTAGGGGGTGACATCGCGCGCGTCTGGCATGGGTCGATCCTGCCACCCTGCACCGACACCCGGGAAACGGCGGGGTGACACCTGCGCGGCACCCGGGTCGGGACGGATCCGGGGCTGGGCCCGCACGGGTGCGACGGGTCGTTCCGGGCGTAAGCTGTGCCGACTGCGTTCGCAGCTTACTGAGCCCTCGGAGACCCCGTTGCCCAGCCCCTACCGCGCTCTGTTCGCAGCCCCAGGCTCAAAGGGTTTCTCCGCCGCCGGCTTCCTCGGCCGGATGCCGCTGTCGATGATGGGCATCGGCGTGGTCACGATGGTCTCCCAGCTCACCGGTCGGTACGGCCTGGCCGGTGCCCTGGCGGCGACCATCGCGCTGGCCGCCGCGGTGGCCGGACCGCAGGTCTCGCGGCTGGTCGACCAGCACGGACAGCGGCGCGTGCTGCGCCCGGCGACGCTGCTGTCGCTGACCTCCGCGGCCGTGCTGCTGTTCGCGGCGCACTACAGGTGGCCGGACTGGGTGCTGTTCGTGGCGTGTGCGGGGATCGGCTGCGTACCGAGCGTCGGCGCGATGGTCCGGGCCCGTTGGGCGGCCCTGTACCGGGGCACGCCGCAGCTGCACACCGCGTACGCCTTCGAGTCCGTGGTGGACGAGGTGTGCTTCGTCTTCGGGCCGATCATCTCCATCGGCCTGTCGACGGCCTGGTTCCCGGAGGCCGGTCCGCTGCTCGCCGCCTGTTTCCTCGCGGCCGGCGTCTTCTGGCTGACCGCGCAGCGCGCCACCGAGCCCGAGCCGCACCCGCGCGAGCGGCACGGCGGCGGTGGTTCGGCGATCCGCGCGGGGGGTCTTCAGGTCCTGGTGGCGACCTTCGCAGCGACGGGGGCGATCTTCGGGGCGGTCGACGTGGTCACCGTGGCCTTCGCCGACGAGGAGGGACACAAGGCCGCCGCGAGCATCGTCCTCGCGCTGTACGCCGCGGGCTCCTGTGTGGCGGGCATGATCTTCGGGCTCCTGCACTTCGCCGGGGCGCCCGAACGTCGGTGGTTGCTGGGCGTGTGCACCATGGCCGTGAGTATGATCCCCCTCCTACTGGTCGGAAACTTGCCGTTTCTGGCCGTGGCGCTGTTCGTTGCGGGTCTGTCCGTCGCTCCGACGATGGTCACGACGATGTCCCTCATCGAAGAGCACGTACCACGTGCGCAGCTCACCGAGGGCATGACCTGGGTGAGCACCGGGCTCGCGGTGGGGGTCGCACTCGGCTCCTCCGCGGCCGGCTGGGTGATCGACGCGGCCGGGGCGCGTGCCGGGTACGGGGTTCCGGCGGTGGCCGGGGCCGTCGCGGTCGCGGTGGGTTTCCTGGGATTCCGCCGGCTCAAGCGGCCGGCTCCGGGTCGGGGAGGCTCCGTTGAGCAGCACAGCGAACGGAAAGAACGGCACGTGGCGTAACTGGGGCGGCAACGTCTCCGCGCGTCCCGCGCGGCAGGTGACCCCGGCCTCCGTCGACGAGCTGGCCGCCGCCGTGCGGCGGGCCGCCGAGGACGGCCTCAAAGTGAAGGCCGTCGGCACCGGGCACTCCTTCACGTCCATAGCCGCGACGGACGGTGTGTTGATCCGTCCTCAACTGTTGACCGGCATACGCGGCATTGACCGCGACGCCATGACAGTCACGGTGGAGGCGGGCACCCCGCTCAAGAGGCTCAACATGGCCCTCGCGCGTGAGGGCCTGTCGCTCACGAACATGGGCGACATCATGGAGCAGACCGTCTCCGGGGCCACCAGCACAGGCACGCACGGCACGGGCCGCGACTCCGCCTCGATCGCCGCCCAGATCCGGGGCCTCGAACTGGTCACCGCCGACGGCTCGGTCCTCACCTGCTCCGAGAAGGAGAACCCGGAGGTCTTCGCGGCGGCCCGTATCGGCCTCGGGGCGCTGGGCATCGTCACCGCGATCACGTTCGCCGTCGAGCCGGTCTTCCTGCTCACGGCCCGCGAGGAACCGATGCCGTTCGACAAGGTCCTCGCCGACTTCGAGGAACTCTGGGCCGAGAACGAGCACTTCGAGTTCTACTGGTTCCCGCACACCGGCAGCACCAACACCAAGCGCAACAACCGCAGCGCGGGCCCGGAGAAGCCCGTGCCGCAGCTCCAGGGCTGGTTCGAGGACGAGTTCCTCTCCAACGGCGTCTTCCAGGTGGCCAACTGGGTCGGCCGCGCGGTGCCCGCCACGATCCCCGCGATCGCACAGATCTCCAGCAAGGCCCTGTCCGCGCGGAGCTACACCGACATCCCCTACAAGGTCTTCACGTCTCCGCGCCGGGTGCGCTTCGTGGAGATGGAGTACGCCGTTCCGCGCGCGGCCGTCGCGGACGCGCTGCGTGAGCTGAAAGCCATGGTCGACCGCTCAGGCCTGAGGGTGAGCTTCCCCGTAGAGGTGCGCACCGCTCCCGCCGACGACATCACGCTGTCCACCGCCTCCGGCCGCGACACCGCGTACATCGCCGTCCACATGTTCCAGGGCACGCCCTACCAGCGGTACTTCACCGCGGCCGAGCGCGTCTTCACCGCCCACGAGGGCCGTCCGCACTGGGGCAAGGTCCACACGAGGGACGCCGAGTACTTCTCCCGGGTGTATCCGCGCTTCGGCGAGTTCACGGCGCTGCGGGACCGTCTCGACCCTGATCGGCGGTTCCAGAACGACTACTTGCGGCGGGTTCTGGGGGCGTAGGCGACGCGCTGGGGGTTGTGCTATCGGGGCCCTCACTCCCCCCGTCGCTCGGCGTGGGCGCCGGGCCGGTCGCCGTGCCGGTGTCCTCGCCAGGAGAGGGCGAGGTTCTCTCCCCACCTCGCGGTGCGCCGGTGCCGGTGGCCTCGCCCGTGCCGGACGGCCTGGGCGTCGTGGTGTCGGCACCGGGCTCGGAGCCCCCGGGATCGCCGGCGGTCCCGGAGCCCTTCGAACCCCTGCCGCCCGAACCTCCGGAGCCCGACCCGGCCTTGCCGCCACCGGAGAAGCCGTCACCGACGGTCGTGCTGCGTCCGCCGCTGAGGCTGTGGCCCGAGGCCAGCTCGTAGGTAGTGATTCCGGCCATCGTGACACCGAAGACCGCGGCCGCCGCGAGCACCGGCCGCTTCCATCCCCTGACCCGGGCGCGGCAGACGGTGCCCTCTGCGAACTCGCCGGGCTCCGGAGGAGCTTGCCCCGCGGGCCCGGCCGGCGGCCTGGCAGGCACGGTCGTTCAACTGCACAAGAAGGGGACGGGCGGCCGAAACCGATAGTTCCGTTTCTGGTGATTACGTGAACTTCCCCACGTTCAAGATCACGAATTGGGGGCATGGGGCGACCAAGTCCCCCCTCTTGTCAGAAGTTGGGCGGCGCGCCAATCCACGCACGTGGCCCAAATGGAGTACTGTGGCGAGCCCTGGGTCCGGTCTCCCACCAGGGTGTACGGGGCCTTTAAGGACCGCCGGGAGGGGGCTAGTTGCACAGGGTGACAGAGTTCGTCACTTAGCGTTGCGAATAGGTAACCGTGCCATAACGGCGATCCAGGGCCCCCGCCCGACACGCCGGGCAACTCGGCAAGGTTGTGGCAGGCTGCACCCGGGCAGGCCACACTCGACTAGCGGAAGCAGCGACGCACGTGACGTCGGCAGGCACCACCCGGGAGGTCCCCATGCCCGAACTGCGTGTCGTGGCCGTCTCGAATGACGGCACACGGCTGGTGCTGAAGGCTGCGGACAGCACGGAGTACACGCTTCCGATCGACGAACGACTGCGTGCCGCCGTGCGTGGCGACCGTCCCCGCCTCGGCCAGATCGAGATCGAGGTGGAGAGCCACCTCCGCCCCCGCGACATCCAGGCGCGTATACGAGCCGGCGCGACCGCGGAAGAGGTCGCGCAAATGGCAGGCATCCCCGTCGACCGGGTACGCCGCTTCGAGGGCCCGGTGCTCGCCGAGCGTGCGTTCATGGCCGAGCGGGCCCGCAAGACCCCGGTCCGCCGCCCCGGCGAGAACTCCGGTCCGCCACTCGGCGAGGCCGTGCAGGAGCGGCTGATGGTGCGCGGTGTCGACAAGGACACCGTCCAGTGGGACTCGTGGCGTCGTGACGACGGCACGTGGGAGGTCCTGCTGGTCTACCGCGTCGCGAGCGAGCCGCATTCGGCGAGCTGGACCTACGACCCGCCCCGGCGGCTCGTCCAGGCCGTCGACGACGAGGCGCGCATGCTCATCGGCGAGACCGACGACCTGGCCGCGCCCGAGCCCAGCTTCCCGTTCGTCCCGCGGATCGCCCGGCTCCCGCGCGACCGGCCGCTGGACCGGCCCGCCGACCGTGAGCGGCCGGCCTTGCCCGCGCAGGCGTCCGAACCGCCCGAGGAGAGCACGACCGCCACGGGCGAGCGGGACTCGCTGACCAGCCTGCTGGAGGCGGTGCCGAGCTTCCGCGGTGACCTGGTGGTGCCGGAGCGCCCGACGCCGGAGCCCGAGGACGAGGAGCCCCTCATCGTCGAGCCCGAGGAGGAGGAGCCCCCGGCCCCCGCCGCCTCGGCCGGTTCCGCCTACGCGGACGTCCTCATGCCGCGCTCCGTCGGCAGCCACCGCGACCGGCTCATCGGTTCCACCGACCGCCAGGCCGAGGCCGACGGCGTCCGCCCGGGTCGCAGAGCCGCCGTCCCGAGCTGGGACGAGATCGTGTTCGGGACGCGGCGCAAGAAGCAGGAGTAGCCAGGACACCCGGCGTTGACGCCGACCGTACGGGCATGAGGGCCGCGCCTTCCGGACGCGGCCCTCTGTGCACGCCGAGTTACTGGGGATCCGGCCCCACCGCGACCGGCCGGTCCGGGTCCGAGGACCACTCCGACCACGACCCCACGTACAGCTTTGCCGGAATGCCCGCGACCGCCAGTGCCAGGACCTCATGGGCCGCGGACACCCCCGACCCGCAGTACACGCCGACCCGCGAACCTTCGGACACCCCGAGCCCCTTGAAGCGTTCCCGCAGCTCCTGGGCGGGGAGGTAGCGCCCGTCCGCCCCCACGTTCTCGGTGGTGGGCGCCGAAACCGCGCCCGGAATGTGCCCGGCCACCGGGTCGATCGGCTCCACCTCGCCCCGGTACCGCTCCCCCGCCCGCGCGTCCAGCAGCACCCCGGACCGCGCCAACTCCGCGGCGGCGTCGGCGTCGAGCAGACCCGTCGCGCCGGGCTCGGGCACGAAGTCACCCTCCACCGGCGCGGGCACCGACTTCTCCAACGCCCCCTCCCAGGCCGGCAACCCGCCGTCGAGGACCCGCACGTCCGGGTGACCCGTCCAGCGCAGCATCCACCACGCCCGGGCGGCCGCCCAGCCTTGGCCGCCGTCGTAGACGACCACCGGCGTCCCGGACGACACGCCCGCCCGGCGCATCGCGGCGCCGAAGTGCGCGAGGCCGGGCAGCGGATGCCGGCCGCCCTCGCCCGGCGCGGAGGCCAACTCCCGGTCCAGGTCGACGAAGACGGCCCCGGGCAGGTGCCCCCTCTCGTAGTCGGCCCGGCCGTCGTACGGCGGCTCACCCGCGGCCCTGGCCGCGGTGAGCTGCCAGCGGACATCGAGCAGGACCGGCGGGGCGGCGCCCGTCAGATCGTTCGCGAGGTCGGATGCGGAGATGATGGCGTTCATGGCCCCATCCTCGCGCACGGGGGTGGCCGAGCCGTCCGTGTCCGGCTACTCTGCTCGGCCGGACCGGGACGATCACGTGACGTACAGGGACGAGCACATGCTGTACAGCTGAACGACACGTGCCGACAAGCGCGCCGCCAGGGACAGTGCCCCGCACATCGGGCATTCTCCCGGACACGGGTCGCCCCACCGGGCGGGCCCCACAAGGGCTGCGGAGAGCACGGCCACCGCGAGGCCGAGAAGAGAGTGACGATGACCGACGCACGGGATTCCACCGGCCCGAACGGCGATGCGCCCGCCCGGCACACGCCCGGCACGCCCTGCTGGGTGAGCCTGATGGTGCACGGCCTGGCCGCGACCGAGGAGTTCTACGGGGCCCTGTTCGGCTGGGAGTTCCGCCCCGGCCCCCAGCAACTCGGCCCGTATGTACGTGCGCTGCTCGACGGACGCGAGGTCGCGGGCCTCGGCCGGCTGCCACCCGACCGTCAGCTGCCCATCGCGTGGACCCCCTACTTCGCCTCCCGGAACGCGGACTTGACGGCCGCGACGGTGCGCAGCCGAGGCGGCACGATCGGCGTCGGCCCACTCGACGCCTCCGACGCCGGCCGCCTCGCGATCGGCTCCGACCCCTCGGGCGCGGTCTTCGGCATCTGGCAGGCCGCCGCGCACCTCGGCACGGCCGTCTCGGGCATCCCCGGGACGCCCGCCTGGAACGAGCTGCTGACCTTCGAGTCGGCGAGCGTCGCCAAGTTCTACCAGACGGTGTTCGGCTACGAGGAGGAGCCGGTGGTCTCCGCCGGCTTCGACTACGTGACCCTGCTCCGCGACGGCGAGCCCGTCGCCGGCATCCACGGCCTGGGCCAGGCCCTGCCCCGCGACCGGGGGCCGCACTGGGTGACGTACTTCCAGGTCGCCGACGTCGGCGACACGCTGGACCATCTCGTCCACCTGGGCGGGCACGTCCTCAGGCCGGCCCACGACACCGCACACGGCCGGGTGGCGACCGTGGCGGATCCGGAGGGGGCTCGGTTCGCGCTGCTGCAGCGGTAGTGGCAGGGCTGACTTGTTGCCGGGCGAGTGGGCGGTCAGGCCGACGACATCGGCAGCACATCCGGTGACAGGGCCGCCGCGTGGGCCGCCGCCGCGGTCATCCGACGGCGGTGGTGGCGACGGCACAGAACCTCGTACCCGACCTCGTCGGCGGAGTGGGTGACGTCGCCGACGACCACCTGGGCGCCCTCGACGACCATGGCGCCGCCTATCGTGCGGGCGTTGTGCGTGGCGCGGGCGCCGCACCAGCACAGGGCCTCGACCTGGAGCACCTCGACCCGGTCGGCCAGTTCGACCAGCCGCTGGGTGCCGGGGAACAGCTTGGAGCGGAAGTCCGTCGTGATGCCGAAGGCGTAGACGTCGAGGCCCAGGTCGTCGACCACGCGCGCGAGTTGGTCGATCTGCTCCGGCGCGAGGAACTGCGCCTCGTCGGCGATCACATAGTCCGCGCGGCCGCCCTGCGAGAGGTGGTCGACGAGGTAGGCGTACAGGTCCTGCCCGTCCCCGACCTCCACCGCGTCCGTGACGAGGCCGAGGCGCGAGGACAGCTTGCCCTCGCCGGCGCGGTCGTCGCGCGAGAAGATCATGCCCGCCAGGCCGCGCGCCGAGCGGTTGTGCTCGATCTGGAGAGCCAGGGTCGACTTCCCGCAGTCCATCGTTCCGGAGAAGAACACCAGCTCGGGCATGGGAAGGTGAGCGCCTTTCGGTGAAGCGGGGATGTGGCGGGACGTCAGGAGCGTACTTCGAGCAGGGGTACCAACTGCTCGGCAGGGGTCATCGAACCGTGGTTGCCGACCATCGCCGACTCGTTGGGCTCCCGCTCGGAGGCGATGATCAGGACATCGTCCCGGGCGGCGGCGACCACGTCGCCGATACGGCCGTACACCCGCTCGTCGATCCGCGGGCCGAACCAGCCCGCCGCGATGGCCTCGTCGCGTGAGGCGATCCAGAACTGCTCGCCGAGCACCTCGCGCCAGCAGGTCAGGACGTCGTTCGCGGCACCGGGTACCGCGTAGACGTGCCGGGCGCGGCCCTCGCCGCCGAGCAAGGCGACTCCGGCGCTCAGTTCCCAGTCCTCGTCGAAGTCGAGGCGGTGCTCCTCGTCGAAGGGCACGTCGATCATTCCGTGGTCGGCGGTGACGTAGAGGGCGCTGCGGGGCGGCAGTTGCTCCGCGAGGCGCTGGACCAGGCGGTCGGCGTACATGAGCTGGCCGCGCCAGGCGTCGGAGTCGACGCCGTAGCGGTGGCCGGCGCCGTCGACCTCGGCGAAGTACGTGTACACCAGGGAGCGGTCGCCCGCGGCCAGTTGCTCGGCCGCCAGGTCGACCCGGTCTTCGCCGGGCAACCGCCCGAGGAACCTTCCGCCGCTGAGCGCGACCTTGGTCAGCGGAGTGTTCTCGAAGGTTGGGGACGAGACCTGCGCGGCGTGCACACCCGCCTCGTGCGCCAGCTGGAACACCGTCGGGTACGGCTGCCAGGGACCGGGCGGGGCCCACGGCTGCCAGCGCAGCTGGTTCATCAGCTCGCCGGTGTCCGGATTGCGCACGGTGTAACCGGGCAGGCCGTGCGCGCCGGGCGGCAGGCCGGTGCCGACGGAGGCGAGGGAGGTCGCGGTGGTCGCCGGGTAGCCGGCGGTGAGCGGGCGCCCGGTGCCGCCGCGCGAGGTGGCGAGCAGGGATGTCATGAACGGGGCGTCCTCGGGGTGCGCCCTCAGCTGCTCCCAGCCGAGGCCGTCGATCAGGAACACGCAGTTCCGGTCGGCGGGGGTCAGCTCGGAGATCGCGGCGCTCATCCCCGGCACGCCGAGGCCGGCGGCCAGGGTGGGCAGCAGGTCGGCGAGGGAGCCGCTGCCGTACTCGGGGACCGGTGCGGAGGCGACGGCGAGCGGTTCGGGGTAGTGGTCCCAGACCGTGTCGGGCTGCGCCATCAGCGGGTGGCGTCCGCGGTCGCCTCGGAGAGGGCCTGCGCGAAGGCGAGTGCCTGGCGCACAGTCTCCGGTCCGTCCCCCGCCTCGCTGACGCGCAGGCTGAGGTCGTCCGCCGTCGAGTTGCCGGTGTAGCCGTGGTCCGCCTCGCAGTTGGGGTCGCCGCAGGCGGCCGGCTCCAGATCGATGCGGGAGACGGCGCCCCAGCCGATGGTGAGGACGACCTCGCGGGGCAGAGTGCCCGGCTTGTACGACTCCGGGTTGGCGACAACCCGGCTGACCACGATCGACGAGATGCGGCCGATCTTCACGGACTCCGTCGACGTCGTGGCGTACGGCGTCGGGGAGGTGCTGTCGGCGGCCTGCTCGTCGGTGTGGCTGACGATGAAGCGGTTGTCGGTGAGGACGAGCACCGTCACGTGCCGCCGCACCTCGTTCTGGTCGAACGTCGTTTCCTGGTGGACCAGGTACGACCGCATGGGCTCGCCGCCCACGGCGGCCTCCACCGCCTCGGCCACGAGGGCCGGGTAGTAGCCGCTGCGCTCGATCGCCGCCCGCAGCCCCTGGGTCGTCGTACTGGTCTTGGCCATGACGCCCATCCTACGGGGGCCCACTGACTGCGAGGCACCGCTCGCCCCCTGTCAGTACGCGGGGAGGGTCCGCGGGCCGAGGTCGTCACGGGCGGGCGGGGTCGCCAGGCGGACGGAGGCGCCCAGGACGCTCAGGCCGTGCGAGGCGACGACGACCGGCTCCAGGGTGACCGCGACGACCTCGGGGTGGTCGTCCACCAGCCGGGACACCCGCAGCAGCAGCTCCTCCAGGGCGCGGGTGTCGGCCGGTGCGGAGCCGCGCCAGCCGAACAGCAGGGGTGCGGTGCGGATCGACCGCACCAACGAGCCCGCCTCCCGGTCGGTGACCGGGATCAGCCGGTGCGCCGTGTCCCCGAGCAGCTGTGAGGCGGCGCCGGCCAGCCCGAAGGAGAGCACGGCTCCGGCAGCGGGATCGATGACGGCCCGCACGACGACGTCCACGCCGCGCGGCGCCATCCGCTGCACCACGGGGCGCAGCTCGTCCGGTGCGCCGAACAGCTCGGTCAACTCGGTGTACGAACGTCGCAGTTGTTCCTCGTCCGCGAGGTCGAGCCGGACGCCACCCAGGTCGGCGCGGTGCCGCAGGTGCGGGGCGGTGGCCTTGAGGGCCACGGGGTAGCCGAGGGTGCGGGCGGCCTCGGCCGCGGCGTCGGGGGTCGGGGCGGGCAGGGCGCGGTGGACGTGGACGCCGTAGTGGCCGAGCAGGTCGCAGGTCTCCTCCGTGCCGAGCGTGAGTCCCTGCCCGCGCGCGAGCAGCCCGTCGATCAGCGCGGCGGCGCCCCTCTCGTCTATGTCCTCGTACTCGGGCACCTTGCCGGGGTCGGCGGCGTCGCGTCGCCATTGCGCGTAGGTGACGGCCTGGGCGAGGGCGCGGACGGCACGCTCGGCCGCGGGGTAGGCGGGGATGAGATGGGCGCCTTCGGGGGCCTCGACGGCGGGGGGCCGCTCTTCGGTGAGCGACGGACGAGGGGTGGTTTGCGGCGGTATGCCCGACTCTGTTTGTGGTGCCGTGCTCGCCGCCGCCGAGAGGGCCTCGGCCAGGCCGCCGAGCTCCACGTGCACGACCAGGACGGGCTTGGCCGGGGCGGCGGCCGATGCCGACCTCAGGGCCTCGGCGAGGGCCGCGTCCGCTACCGAGACCTCCCCCACCGCCGGTATGGCCGTGACGACGACAGCGTCGCACCGGTCGTCGGCCAGTGCGCGCGAGAGGGCCGCGTGGAAGTCCGCCGCGGAAGCCGCCGTGGTCAGGTCCTGCGGAGGGTGCGGCCTGAGACCCTCGGCGAGGCACGCGTCGTACGTGAGCAGGCCGAGCGACTCGGAGTTGCCGAGGATCGCCACCCGGGGCCCGGCGGGCAGGGGCTGTCGGGCGAGGAGGAGGCCCGCGTCCACCAGGTCGGTGATGGTGTCGACGCGGATGACTCCGGCCTGCCGCAGCAGGGCCGAGACGGTTTCGTGCGGCAGCCGGGTCGCCCGGACTGCGTGCCCCTGGGGAGCGGCCGCGTGTCGCGCGCCCTGGACCACGACCAGGGGTTTCGCCGCTGCCGTCCGGCGGGCGAGGCGGGTGAACTTGCGGGGGTTGCCGATGGACTCCAGGTACATGAGGACGACATCGGTGTCGGGGTCCTCGTACCAGTACTGGAGCACGTCGTTGCCGGAGACGTCGGCCCGGTTGCCGGAGGAGACGAAGGTGGAGACGCCGGTCACGCCCGTGACGCCGCCGCCGCGGCGGTGCAGCCGGGACAGCAGGGCGATGCCGATCGCGCCGGACTGGGCGAACAGGCCGATCCGGCCCGGGCGGGGCGTCTCGGGGGCGAGGGAGGCGTTGAGCCGTACCCGCGGGGAGGTGTTGATGACGCCGAAGGCGTTCGGCCCGATGATCCGCATGCCGTACGTGCGTGCGTGCCGCACGAGTGCGCGCTGGTTCTCGCGCCCTTCGAGGCCGCTCTCGGCATACCCGGCGGAGACCACGACGAGCCCCTGCACGCCGTGCTCGCCGCACTCGGTGACGACTTCGGGGACGTGCTCGGCCGGTACGGCGACGACCGCGACGTCGACCGGGCCGTCGATGTCGCGCACCGATCGGAGCGCGGGCACCCCGTCGAGCTCCTTCTGATCCTCGGGGAGGGCCTTGTTCACGGCGTACAGCCGGCCGGTGAACCCGGCGTCGCGAATGTTGCCCAGAACACTGCGGCCCACGCCGCCCGGTGTGCGGCCCGCGCCGATGACGGCGACCGAGCCGGGCGCGAGCAGCCGCTGCACCGACCGGGCCTCGGCGCGGTGTTCACGCGCGTACTGCACGGCGAGGGAGCGGTCGGTGGGTTCGAGGTCGAACTCCAGACGGACCACACCGTCCTCGAAGCTGCGCTTCTGGGTGTACCCGGCGTCCGTGAACACCTTGATCATCTTGCTGTTGGCGGGCAGCACCTCGGCGGCGAAGCGGCGGATGCCGCGCTCCCTGGCGACCGCGCCGATGTGCTCCAGCAGGGCGGAGGCGACGCCCCGGCCCTGGTGGGCGTCCTGGACCAGGAAGGCCACCTCGGCCTCGTCGGCCGGTGCCGACGCGGGCGTTCCGTCGGCGCCGATCCGGTCGTAGCGTACGGTGGCGATGAACTCGCCGCCGACCGTGGCCGCGAGTCCCACCCGGTCCACAAAGTCGTGGTGCGTGAAGCGGTGGACGTCCTTGGCGGACAGGCGAGGGTACGGCGCGAAGAAGCGGTAGTACTTCGACTCGTCGGAGACCTGCTCGTAGAAGCTGACCAGGCGATCGGCGTCATCAACGGTGATGGGCCGGATGCGCGCGGTACCCCCGTCGCGCAGCACCACGTCGGCTTCCCAGTGGGCGGGATACTCGTGCCGGTCCGGCGAGGTCTGCATGGGCCCCAGAGTACGGCTAGCGTCCGACAGCGGGCGCGAGGCAGTCTGTGGAGGGCGTCAGTCGGGTCGAGGCCGCGATCCGACGGCACCCCGGGGCGGTTCATCAGGACCGCTCCGGCACAGCTTCACGTTATGGGAAACTGGTCTAGACAACCCTGAACACCGAAGGGCAGCAACACATGGCTGAGCGCCGCGTCAACGTCGGCTGGGCCGAGGGCCTCCACGCCCGCCCCGCTTCCATCTTCGTCCGAGCCGCCACGGCCGCAGGCGTCCCGGTGACGATCGCCAAGGCCGACGGCAAGCCCGTCAACGCGGCCTCCATGCTGGCCGTCCTCGGCCTGGGCGCCCAGGGCGGCGAGGAGATCGTCCTCGCCTCCGACGCCGAGGGCGCGGACGCCGCCCTGGACCGGCTGGCCAAGCTGGTCTCCGAGGGCCTGGAGGAACTGCCCGAGACCGTCTGAGTATTTCCCCGCGCCCGAACCGGCGCACACTGAAGAGCTCGTCCGAATTCCTCGGGCGAGCTCTTCGCCTTTCCGGCGCATTTCCTGTCGACGAACAGCCGGCGGACAGTCGGCGGGCAGCAGAAATAATCCCCCGCGATTTCCCGCTCTTTGTATACGGCTCCCGTGTTAATGCCGCAGGCTTGCCGTGTTTACGGCATGTTGCGAGTTCCTCACACGCTCGGCGCGCTCCCCGGCGGAGCCGAAACGCAGCCGGTGCGCGCCCGTCGCACGCTCGGTGTGCAGCGCCGTGACCGCCCGCGCGCGCTCACTGTCCCCGCGCGCCACCGCGTCCACGATCGCGCCGTGCTCGGCCCAGCACTCCACAGGTCCGGCCGGGGCCTCCACGGCGTACATCCAGGCGATCTTGTGCCGGAGCTGGGTGAGCATCGAGGTCAGCGCGGGGCTGCCCGAGGCCTGGGCCAGCGTCTCGTGGAACCAGCCGCCCAGAGAGCGCAGGTCGTCGCTGTTGCCCCGGCGGGCGCGCTCCTGGCCGAGCCTGACCAGACCGCGCAGCACCTTCAGATGGGCCTCTGTGCGGCGCTGGGCGGCGCGGGCGGCACCCAGCGGCTCCAGCAGCACGCGCATCTCCAGCAGGTCGGCGGCCTCCTGCTCGGTGGGTTCGGCGACACACGCGCCCGCGTGCCGCCGGGTGACCACGAAGCCCTCGGCCTCCAGGGTGCGCAGGGCCTCCCGGACAGGGACGCGCGAGACGCCGTAGCGGCGCGCGAGGAGCTCCTCGGTGAGCCGGCTGCCGCGCTCGTAGACACCCGCGACGATGTCGTCCCGGATGGCCGTGCACACCGAGTGCGCGGGAATACGCATACCGACCTCCGCTTAATCCCCGTGAAACGTCTACTGGTGACGCGTGTTCCGTGACTCTATTGCAATGAGCCGGAATTTCCGACGGCGAGCAGGAAATGAGGGATATTTTTTGGACAGTCGGCCGTGACGAACGCCGAAAGCCCCGGCTCGGGGAGCCGGGGCTTTCGGGAAGTACAGTCGCCTCAGATGTTCAGACGTTCACGCCGTGCGAGCGGAGGTAGGCGACGGGGTCGATGTCGGACCCGTACTCGGGGCCGGTGCGGGCCTCGAAGTGCAGATGCGGGCCGGTCACGTTGCCGGTCGCGCCGGACAGGCCGATCTGCTGGCCGGGGGTGACCTTCTGGCCCACCGACACGCTGCTGGACGACAGGTGGCCGTACTGGGTGTACGTCCCGTCGTTCATCTTGATCACGACCTGGTTGCCGTAGGAACCGCCCCAGCCGGCCTCGACGACCTCACCCATGCCGACCGAGTGGACGGCCGTGCCGCTGGCGGCGTGGAAGTCGACGCCGGTGTGACTGCCGGAGGACCAGACGGCGCCGCCGGACTTGTAGCCGGTGGAGACGTACGAGCCGGAGATCGGCGACACGAAGGTGTTGAGACGCTTGCGCTCGGCCTCGCGGGCGGCGCGTTCCTTGGCCTCGCGGGCCTTCTCGGCCGCTTCCTTGGCCTCCTTGGCCACCTCGGCGGCCCGCTCGCGGGCGGCCTCCTCGGCCTTCTTCTTGGCGGCGGCCTGTTCGGCCGCCTGCTTCTGGGCGACGGCCTGGGCGTCGATCTTCTGGGCCACGGTGTCGCCCATGGTGACGACCGGGGTGAGGCCCGTCTGCTCGGCAGCGGGCTCCGCGGCGAAGGCCGGGGCGGCCACGGTGCCGACGACACCGGTGGTGGCGAGGGCCGCGACACCCGCGGCGCGGGCCGTGCGGCGCTGGATCCGGCTGGGACGACGGTGCTTCCCGGTGGCGCGCGTGAACGCCATGTGGTGGCTGGTCCTTTCCTTCCCTCTCGCCTACCGGGTTAGCTGACGGGTTCGGAGCAGGAAGGTCTCCTACGGACCCCCTCGCGACTCGCGCGGGCGTCCGATTCACCCCAGGGACTGCGTGGGTCCCCGGCTCCCCTGGCTCGCGCCGTACGGGGACTCGGCGATGACTGTCCGGTGCCGCGGGTGCGGCGCACTGCCTGACGAACAGCCCGGACGACGCTAAGCGGCGCCACTTTCAATTCCCAAACGAATCCCGGTTTTTGTAGCGCATCCCACAGGGCAGACGGGAAACTCCCGCCCCAATTCGGGCATAAAGGAGCCCTGGTGCCTTAGAAGACAACCAGGGCCCCTACGCGCGCGCCGCTCTCCTCCCGCTACTCGGCGGCGACGACGGCGACTTCGCCGATGCCGAGGGCCTCCACGGGGCCCTTGATCTGCGCCGCGTCACCGACGAGGACGGTCACCAGACGGTCCCCGGGAAGGCGCTGACGGCCGCCGCGGTGGCCTCCACCGTGCCGGTCGCGGCGAGTTGCCGGTACAGCGCGGCCTGGAAGTCGTCGGGCAGGTGCTGCTCGACCTGGTCCGCCAGCGTGCTCGCGACGGCCGCCGCCGTCTCGTACTTCAGCGGCGCCACGCCGACCAGGTTCTGCACGGCGACGTCCCGCTCGGCGTCGGTCAGCCCCTCGGCGGCGAGGGTGCGCAGCACCGTCCAGAGGTCATCGAGCGCGGGGCCGGTGTTGGGGGTGTCCACGGAGCCGCTGATGGCGAGCATCGCGGCACCGGTCCCGTCCGGGGCGGACCTGAGGACCTGGGCGAACGCCCGCACGCCGTAGGTGTAGCCCTTCTCCTCGCGCAGGACGCGGTCCAGGCGGGAGGTGAGGGTGCCACCGAGGCAGTACGTGCCGAGCACCTGGGCGGGCCAGACGCGGTCGTGCCGGTCCGAGCCGATCCGGCCGATCAGCAGCTGCGTCTGGACGGCGCCCGGACGGTCCACGATGACGACCCGGCCCGTGTCGTCGGCGGTCACCGGCGGCACCGGCCGCGGCTCGGCCGAGGAGCCGGTCCAGGCGCCCAGCGTGTCGCCGAGCAGCGCGTCGAGGTCGATGCCGGTGAGGTCGCCGACGACCACGGCGGTGGCCGTCGCGGGGCGGACGTGCTTCTCGTAGTAGCCGCGTACGGCCGCGGAGTCGATCGCGGCGACCGTCTCCTCGGTGCCCTGCCGGGGCCGCGACATGCGCGAGCCCGCCGGGAACAGCTCCTTGGAGAGCTCCTTGGCGGCACGGCGGGCGGGGTTGGCCAGCTCGTGCGGGATCTCGTCGAGGCGGTTGTTGACCAGCCGCTCGACCTCGCTGTCCGCGAACGCGGGCGCCCTGAGGGCGTCAGCGATCAGGTGGAGTCCCTTGGCGAGCCGGGAGGCCGGCACCTCCAGGCTCAGCCGGACGCCCGGGTGGTCGGCGTGCGCGTCGAGGGTGGCGCCGGCACGCTCCAGCTCGGCGGCGAAGTCCTCGGCGGAGTGCTTGTCGGTGCCCTCGGAGAAGGCCCGGGCCATGATCGTGGCGACCCCGTCGAGGCCGGCCGGCTCGGCGTCCAGGGGGGCGTCCAGCAGCACCTCCACGGCGACGACCTGCTGGCCGGGGCGGTGGCAGCGCAGCACCGTGAGGCCGTTGTCGAGCGTGCCGCGCTCGGGGGCCGGGAAGGCCCACGGCTTGGCGTCGCCCGCCTGCGGCTGCGGGTGGAAGTCCATCGTGGCGAGCTCGGTCACTTGGCCGCCTCCTCGTTCTCGTCCGTGGCCGCGGCCGCGGTGTCCTCGATGCTGTCGGCGTCCTCGCCGGTCTCGTCGGCGACGGGCTCGTAGACGAGCACCGCGCGGTTGTCGGGCCGCAGACGGGCCTTGGCGACCTCCTTGACCTCCTCCGCCGTGACCTCCAGGACGCGCTGCACGGCGGTCAGGGCGAGCTGCGGGTCGCCGAACAGCACGGCGTACCGGCACAGTTCGTCGGCCCGTCCGGAGACCGTGCCGAGCCGGTCCAGCCACTCGCGCTCCAACTGGGCCTGGGCGCGCTCCATCTCCTCGGCCGTGGGGCCCTCCTCGGCGAACCGGGCGAGCTCCTCGTCGATGGCGGTCTCGATGACCGGCACCTCCACGTCACCGGACGTCTTCACGTCCAGCCAGCCCAGGGAGGGTGCCCCGGCGAGCCGCAGCAGGCCGAAGCCGGCGGCCACGGCCGTACGGTCCCGTCGTACGAGGCGGTTGTAGAGACGAGAGGACTCGCCGCCGCCGAGGACGGTGAGGGCCAGGTCGGCCGCGTCGCACGCGCGTGTGCCGTCGTGCGGCAGCCGGTAGGCGGCCATCAGGGCGCGCGCCGGGACCTCCTCCTCGACGACCTCGCGCAGCTGCTCGCCGATGGTCTCCGGCAGCGAGCCGTCCCGGGGCGGGTGCTTGCCGTCGTGGCCGGGGATGGAGCCGAAGTACTTCTCGATCCAGGCCAGGGTCTGCTCCGGGTCGATGTCGCCGACCACGGAGAGCACGGCGTTGTTCGGCGCGTAGTAGGTCCGGAAGAACGCGCGCGCGTCCTCCAGGGTCGCCGCGTCCAGGTCGGCCATCGAGCCGATCGGGGTGTGGTGGTAGGGGTGGCCCTCCGGGTAGGCGAGGGCGGTCAGCTTCTCGAAGGCGGTGCCGTAGGGCACGTTGTCGTAGCGCTGGCGGCGCTCGTTCTTGACGACGTCGCGCTGGTTCTCCATCGACTCGTCGTCGAGGGCGGTCAGCAGGGAGCCCATGCGGTCGGCCTCCAGCCAGAGGGCGAGCTCCAGCTGGTGGGTGGGCATGGTCTCGAAATAGTTGGTGCGCTCGAAGCTGGTGGTGCCGTTCAGCGAGCCGCCCGCGCCCTGGACGAACTCGAAGTGGCCGTTGCCCTTCACCTGGGCGGAGCCCTGGAACATCAGATGCTCGAAAAGGTGAGCCAGGCCGGTACGCCCCTTGACTTCGTGGCGCGAGCCGACGTCGTACCAGAGGCACACCGCCGCGACCGGGGTCAGGTGGTCCTCGGAGAGCACCACGCGCAGGCCGTTGGCCAGGCGGTGCTCGGTCGCTGTCAGGCCCCCGGAGCCTGCCTGGGCTGTGGCCGTGTGACCCATGGGCATGTACGTCCCTTCGATCGCGGTGCGGTCGTTCCGACCGCGGATTCCTGCCGGTCCTGCCACTGTATGCAAGCGTGCGGAGCGCTGGTGAAGTTCCCGGCCGCGTACGCGGAGAGCGAGATCGAGTGACCCGCTGTGCCGGCCCGGACGGCGTGACGGACGTCAGAGACCGGGTCCTGGTCCCGGTTGTCAGTGCGGCGGTCCACAATGGTCGGCGTCAGATCCGGATCGCAGAGGCAAGAGCGAGCCGAAGGGCCGAATGAACGCCCCGCAGGCGAGCGACCAGCAAACAGGAGGAGCCGGCAGCGATGGCCCGCCGCAGCACGAAGACCCCGCCGCCCGAGGACTCGTACGAGGAGAGGATCCTCGACATCGACGTCGTCGACGAGATGCAGGGCTCCTTCCTCGAGTACGCGTACTCGGTCATCTACTCCCGCGCCCTGCCGGACGCACGCGACGGCCTCAAGCCGGTGCACCGCCGCATCGTCTACCAGATGAGCGAGATGGGCCTGCGTCCCGAGCGCGGGTACGTCAAGTGCGCCCGGGTCGTCGGCGAGGTGATGGGTAAGCTGCACCCGCACGGCGACGCGTCGATCTACGACGCCCTCGTGCGCATGGCCCAGCCCTTCTCGATGCGCGTCCCCCTGGTCGACGGCCACGGCAACTTCGGCTCGCTGGGCAACGACGACCCGCCGGCCGCCATGCGGTACACCGAGTGCCGGATGGCCGAGGCGACGAGCCTGATGACGGACTCCATCGACGAGGACACCGTCGACTTCAACCCCAACTACGACGGCCAGGAGCAGGAGCCGGTGGCCCTGCCCGCCGCCTTCCCGAACCTCCTGGTCAACGGCGCCTCGGGCATCGCGGTCGGCATGGCCACGAACATGCCGCCGCACAATCTGCGCGAGGTCATCTCGGCCGCCCGCCACCTGATCCGGTACCCGAACGCGGATCTCGACGCCCTGATGAAGCACGTCCCGGGCCCGGACCTGCCCACCGGCGGCCGCATCGTCGGACTGCCCGGCATCCGGGACGCGTACGAGACGGGCCGCGGCACGTTCAAGATGCGGGCGACCGTCGCCGTGGAGCCCGTGACGGCCCGCCGCAAGGGCCTCGTCGTCACCCAGCTGCCCTTCACGGTCGGCCCGGAGAAGGTGATCGCCAAGATCAAGGACCTGGTCGGCTCGAAGAAGCTCCAGGGCATCGCCGACGTCAAGGACCTCACCGACCGCCAGCACGGCCTGCGCCTGGTCATCGAGATCAAGAACGGCTTCGTGCCGGAGGCGGTCCTGGAGCAGCTGTACAAGCTGACGCCGATGGAGGAGTCCTTCGGCATCAACAACGTGGCCCTGGTCGACGGCCAGCCGCTCACACTGGGCCTCAAGGAGCTCCTGGAGGTCTACCTCGACCACCGCTTCACCGTCGTACGGCGGCGTTCGGAGTTCCGCCGCGGCAAGAAGCGCGACCGGCTGCACCTGGTCGAGGGCCTGCTGACGGCCCTGCTGGACATCGACGAGGTCATCCGCCTCATCCGCTCCAGCGAGAACTCCGCGCAGGCGAAGCAGCGCCTGATGGAGCAGTTCTCGCTGAGCGAGGTGCAGACGCAGTACATCCTCGACACACCGCTGCGCCGTCTCACCAAGTTCGACCGCATCGAGCTGGAGGCGGAGAAGGACCGGCTCAACGCGGAGATCGAGGAACTGACCCGGATCCTCGACTCGGACGCCGAGCTGCGCAAGCTGGTCTCCTCCGAACTGGCGACCGTCGCCAAGAAGTTCGGAACCGACCGGCGCACGGACCTGCTGGAGTCGAACGGTGCTCCGGTCGCGACCGTACCGCTCCAGGTGGCCGACGACCCGTGCCAGGTGCTGCTGTCCTCCACGGGTCTGCTGGCCCGTACGGCGAACGGCGAGCCGTTCGAAGAGGGCACCGGCGCCGCGCGCGTGAAGCACGACGTGATCGTCTCGGCGGTGCCGGCCACCGCCCGTGGCGAGGTGGGCGCGGTCACCTCGACGGGCCGGCTGCTGCGGCTGAACGTGATCGACCTGCCCCAGCTCCCCGAGTCGATGTCGACGCCGAACCTCGCGGGGGGCGCCCCGCTGGCGGAGTTCGTCTCCCTGGAGGACGACGAGACGGTGATCTGTCTGACGACCCTGGACGAGTCGTCGCCGGGCCTGGCGATCGGCACCGCGCAGGGCGTGGTCAAGCGCGTGGTGCCGGACTATCCGTCCCACAAGGAAGAGCTCGAGGTGATCACCCTCAAGGAGGGCGACCGGATCGTCGGCGCGGTGGAACTGCGGACCGGCGACGAGGATCTGATCTTCATCTCCGACGACGCCCAGCTGCTGCGCTACCCGGCCGCGCAGGTCCGCGCCCAGGGCCGCGCGGCGGGCGGCATGGCGGGCATCAAGCTCACGGAGGGCGCGAAGGTCATTTCCTTCACCGCGGTGGATCCGGCGACGGACGCCGTCGTCTTCACCGTCGCGGGCTCGCGCGGCACGCTGGACGACTCCGTCCAGACGACGGCCAAGCTGACCCCGTTCGACCAGTACCCGCGCAAGGGCCGCGCCACGGGCGGCGTCCGCTGCCAGCGGTTCCTGAAGGGCGAGGACTGCCTGTCCCTGGCCTGGGCGGGCCCGGTCCCTGCCCTCGCGGCACAGAAGAACGGCACTCCGGTCGACCTTCCGGAGATCGACCCGCGGCGGGACGGCTCGGGGGTTTCCCTGGCGAAGACCGTGTGGGTGGTGGCGGGGCCGGTCTAGGCGGACTCCGGAAGGTCCGGACAGCTCACCTAGGCAGGCTCCGCGAGATCCTCCTCGGTGCCCGGTACGTATCGCAGTACGCCCCACATGCCGTGCTCATCGGCGTGTGGGGCCTCACTCCGGCACGCATCGAGCTGCTTGCCGAGGGCGGCGGTGTCGATGCCGGAGCCGATGAGGACCAGCTGGGAGAGGTGTTCGTCGCCGGCCGGCCAGGGCTCCGGGTAGAAGCGCAGGAACCGCCCGACGGCGTGGACGGCGTAGCGGTTCTGGACGTCGTGGGGCCCGAAGTCGACGTACCCCTTGATCCGGTACAGCCCCTCGGGCCTGCTGTCGAGGAACTTCATCAACCGGCGTGGGTCGAGGGGCTCCCGGGAGACGAACGGCAGGCTGTCGTACGCACTGTGCAGATGCCCGGCATGGCCGTCCGCGCCGGTCTCGTGCAGGTCGTCGAAGGACAGCTGCCCGATACGTTCCTCGCTCGGCCGGCAGTCGAAGAGGAACTCGGGGTCGATCCGGCCGTAGGTGGCCGGGACGACGGCCGCGCGGTCGGCCAGGGACCGGACCAGCCTGAGGACGCGCTCACCGTCGGCCACCCGGTCGGCCTTGTTGACCACGACGAGGTCGGCCAGCGCGAGATGCCGGTCGATCTCGGGATGCCTGGCCCGGGTGTCGTCGAACTCGGCGGCGTCGACGACCTCGACGAGCCCGCCGTACACGATCCCCGGATCCTCGCTCGCGAGCACCATCCGCACGAGTTCCTGCGGCTCGGCGAGACCGCTGGCCTCGATGACGATGACGTCGATGCCCAGGGACGGCTCCGTGAGCCGCTCGAGATAGAGATCCAGTTCGCCGGCGTCGACGGCGCAGCACAGGCATCCGTTGCCGAGCGAGACGGTCGAATCGCCGAGCGCGCCCGCGACGGCCATCGCGTCGATCTCAATGGCCCCGAAGTCATTGACGACCGCGCCGATCCGGCTGCCTCCGCTGCGGTGGAGGAGATGATTGAGCAGCGTGGTCTTTCCGGATCCGAGGAATCCGGCCAGGATCACGACCGGGATCTGCCGCTGACTCGGGCTCGGGCTCGGCTGGCTCACCGTGCGACCTCTCTCACGCCGACGCGTGCACCGGCTCGCGTTCTCGGCACAGGGACGAAGAATGAATGCCGAACCAGGATACGAGCCGCAGGAATCACGCCGAAGTGAACGATTGTTAGCTGCACTTGCGGGGCAGACGTTCGGCAAGGCGCCGGATCGTGCGACCCTCGCTTCCCTCCGTGCGCCGCCTCTCCGCCTCCCCGCCGATCAGAGCCGCTCGGCACTCTGGGGAGACGGCAAGCGCCGCCCACTGCTCGCCGGTCCCCTCCAGTCGACCCGCATCCCGACGACCGGCGGACGGCCGCCTGACTCGGGGGTTGACATGGCCACACGGAATATTGGCATACAGGGACTGCGCTCAGCCGCCGCGGCCGGACTCGGCATGGTGGCCGGCGCTCTCGTCGCCATGGCGGCACAGAAGCAGGCGATGGACACGCTGCACGAACGCCTGGACCAGCTGGAACGGCACGCCCGTACACAGCAGCGCTCCAATCTGGCCAGGCAGCAGCGGCAGCACTGGGAGCTGCTGAGCAAGGCGATCGACGATCCCGAACTCGCCGAGGTCCTGGACATCTTCGAGCGGCCCGTCACCCCTGAGCGGCGCCGGCAGTACCTCTTCGCCAACGCGCTGTACACCAACCTGCTCTGCTACTACCGCATCGGCAACATGGGAAGGGACGAGTTCTTCAAGCACGTCCGGGGCATCTTCCAGAACCCGATCGTCAGGGAATACTGGTACGCGACCCAGCAACAGCGCGCGAGTCTCACGGGCACCGAGGAGGCGGAACTCGGCCGGCTCGTCGACGACCTGCTCCTGCAACTCGATGAAGCGGACACCGATGAGTGGTGGGTGGTCGGTGAGCCTCCCACCGGCCCATGACGGGAGGAGCCGACCCGCACGGCACCGCGCCGAGCCGGGCCGGCTCCTTCACGACCACGACATCGTCAGGCGTCGGGGATGTCCTTCTTCGCCTTGACCAGGGTCTCCCGGGTGATGACGACGATGCGTTCGTAGTCGGCGCGTCCGGCGTCGTCGGGCAGTTGAGTGTCGAGGGAGTCAGTGACATCCGTGCCGATGACCGCGAAGTTCCCGTCGGCCAATTCGAAGATGTCGGGACATGTCCCGCCACCGGTACTGCCTCGATAGCGGGGAGCGACACCAAGGCGGCGGATGATCTGACTCACTGTTGCATTCCTCTGTTCTCAAGGCACAAGCGCATGCGCCCGCGGCCGCGCGAGCGGTGGCATCCTCGCAGGCCCAAGCCTTGATCGCCGTGCGGCACGCGCACAGTCCGCCCCCGCGCCCCAAGGACGCAAGGCATCTTTGCGGCCCTGTTTTATCACCCGCGAGGGTGGGGCCACTCACGTTCCCGGAGAACATCCGCAAGAGTGATGGAAGGCAGTGAAGAATCGATCATCAGCCCGTTTGAGGCATTTATGACTGTTTATGCAGTCGGCACCGATCAGACAGTCGGCACCGACTCGGGCGCCGTTGGCCCCACATACCGCGCCACCGGCCTGATGATCTTCGTGTCCTCCGCCTGTTCCAGGATGTTGGCGCTCCAGCCCACCGCTCGCGCCGCGGCGAAGGTCGGAGTGAACATCTCCCGGGGCAGACCGCACAGTTCCATGACGACCCCCGCGTAGTACTCGACGTTGGTGTGGAGCTCACGGCCGGGCTTCAGCTCCGCCAGGATCGCCTCGACGTGACGCTCGACCTCCACGGCGAAGTCCACGCGCGGCCCGCCGAACGCCTGGGCGACCTCGCGCAGCATCCGGGACCGCGGGTCCTCCGTGCGGTAGATCGCGTGCCCGAAGCCCATGATGCGATCCCCGGCGAGCACCCGCTGACGCACCCAGGGGTCGATCCGGTCCGGGGTGCCGATCGCGTCCAGGGTGTCCAGCGCACGGCTGGGCGCACCTCCGTGCAGCGGCCCGGACAGCGCCGCCACCGCACCGGCGAGGCACGCGGCCACATCCGCACCGGTCGACGCGATGACCCGGGCCGTGAAGGTTGACGCATTGAATCCGTGATCAATGGTTGAGATCAGATATTGCTCGATCGCCCGCGCATGCTGCTCGGTCGGTACCGAGCCGGTCAGCATGTAGAGGTAGTTCGCCGCGTACGACAGGTCCTCGCGCGGCTCCACGGGCTCGAGCCCCTGCTCCAGCCGGTGCAGCGCGGTGAGCAGCGTGGGTACGGCGGCGGCCGCCTCGAGCGTGTCCCGCAGGCGCTGCTCGGCGTCGACGTCGTACACGGGACGGAACCCCTTCGCCGCACCCAGCAGCGACAGCGCCGTACGCATCCCGGCGAGCGGGCCGGAGCGCCCGCCGGCCGCCGCTATGGCCGGCAGGGCGGCCCACACCTCGTCGGGGAGCCGCCGCAGCGCGGCGGTCTCGGCCGCGAAGGCCGCCCTCCGCCCGGCGTCCGGCAGTTCGCCGTGCACGAGCAGGTGCCAGACGTCCTCGAAGCCGCGGGTCCGCGCGAGGTCGACGGCCGAATACTGCCGGTAGTGGTAGAAGCCCTCGAGGCCGCGGACGTCACCGATCCGGGTGTCGGTGACAACGACCCCGGCGAGCCCCCGTGGCACGTCGAGAAGAGTGGTTGCGGACCTGTTGACGGACATGTCTTCCTCCCTGGACTTGATTCGACTGTCCATGATTGACTCAAGCCATGTCAATATTGATCCAATCAATACATCACTCAATGGACCGCTAGGCGGATACGGTGACCCCCATGCGCGATCAAGAACCCGCTCCCCGCGACGCGGACAGGCGGCTGAGCACCAAGGAGGCCGCCGAGCTGCTCGGCGTGAAGCCGGAGACCGTGTACGCGTACGTGAGCCGAGGTCAGCTCAGCAGCCGACGGGTGACCGGCGGCCGGGGCAGCACCTTCGACGCCGGGGAGGTCGAGGCGCTCGCCCGGCGCAACAGGCGGGAGGGCGCGGGCAGTTCCGGATCCGGCGGCGAGCTGTCCGTGCGGACCCGCATCACGCTCATCGAGAGCGACCGCTACTGCTTCCGCGGTGTCGACGCGGTGGACCTGGCCGCACGGCACACCTACGAGGAGGTCGCCGAGTGGCTGTGGACGGGCCGGATGCACCGGGGCGGCACGTTCACCGCGCCCCCCGCCTCCGTCGCCGTGGCCCGCCGCGCCGTCGACGCACTGCCCGAACACGCCGCGCCCACCGATCTGCTGCGCGTAGCGACGATCGCCGCCGCGACCGCCGACCCGCTGCGGTTCGACCTGTCCGAGGAGGCCGTGCTCGGCACGGCGCGCACGCTCATTCCCACGCTCGTCGCCGCGCTGCCACCCGTGAGACACGACCGCCGCGACGAGGGCCCCCTGGCACACCGCCTGTGGACCCGGCTGACCGGGCGGGACGCCGACGAGGCGTCGCTGCGCGCCCTGGACGCCGCTCTCGCCCTGCTCGTCGACCACGACCTTGCCGCCTCCACGCTCGCCGTGCGTGTCGCCGCGTCGGCCCGTGCCCACGCCTACGCGGCTGTCTCCGCGGGACTGGGCGTGATCGAGGGCCCGCTGCACGGCGCGGCCAGCGGGCTCGCCCACCGGCTGCTCCTCGACGTGCTCGACCAGGGCGACGCGGCGCCCGTGATCGCGGACGAACTGCGCGCCGGCCGCCGTATCCCGGGACTCGGCCACCGGCTCTACCCCGGCGAGGACCCACGCGCGCGTGCCCTGTTCACCTTCCTGGAACAGATCCCGTGCGCGGAGCCCGCCCTGCTCGCGGCCCGCGACATCGTCGACACCACGGCCCGCCATGCCCCGCTGCACGCCAACGTCGACCTGGCGCTCGCCGTGCTCACCGCGTCCTGCGGCATGCCCTCGACAGCCGGCGAGACGATCTTCGCCGTGGCCCGTACGGCGGGCTGGATCGCTCACGCGCTGGAGGAGTACGGCGAACGCCCCCTGCGCATGCGTCCGAGCGGTCTCTACGCGGGTCCGAAGCCGCCTCAGCCACTGCCGGAGTAGGGCAGGGCGGGCCCGGCCGCCGCCGCGCGCCAACTCAGGTTAGGCTCACCTGTGTGAGTACGTGCACGAGCGTCTCCCGGGACTTCGACGAGCCCGTTTCGGCAACCGCCGCCACCGCGAGGACCTGGCTGTTGCTGGAACAGCCCGGTCCGTGGGGTGCCAAGGCGCTCACCTCGAGCCACCTGGACCCCGCGCTGGGCCGTGCCCTGGAGACGGCCGCGAAGGACACGGGCCTACGGATCGCCCTCATCCGCCGCCCCGGGCGCCACGCGGACCGCCGTATGCCCGCCTCGCGCCGGGTGTACGCGGCCCACACCGTGCCCGGAAACGTGTGGCTGCACGGCGCCACGACCTCGGACCCCGAGTCACTGCTCGATCTCGACTTCGCCGCGCTGGGCCGGGGCGAGCACCACACGTTCGACGCGGCGCTCGGCGGCCGGCCCCACGACGGTGATCCGCTCGCCCTCGTCTGCACCAACGGCAAGCGGGACCGCTGCTGCGCCCTCCTGGGCCGGCCCCTCGCGGCCGAGCTCGCCACGTCAGGGGCCAAGGGCGTCTGGGAGGTCACCCATCTGGGTGGTCACCGCTTCTCCCCGACCGTGCTCGTGCTGCCGTACGGATACGCGTACGGCCGGGCCGAGGCCCACACCCTCAAGGAGGTCCTGCACAGCGCCAGGGAGGGGCGGATCGTCGTGGAGGGCTGCCGTGGCAGCTCGGCCTGGGAACGGCCCGGTCAGGCAGCGGAGCTCGCTGTACGCACCCGGACAGGCGAGTACGCGGCGGAGGCGCTGAGCGTCGTACGGACGTCCGGCGCGGCCCCGCGCTGGGAGGTGACCGTCGCCCACACCGACGGGCGCCGCTGGCAGGTCGAGGTGGCCCAGGGTGCGGCCCTGCCGCCCCGCCCGGAGAGCTGCGGGGCGTCCGTCCTCGGTTCGCCCGCGCGGATGGACGTCGTGGCGGTTAGCGAGATGAGGGTGACGACGGCACTGGCGAGCTGACCGGTCGGTGTCCATGGCGGCGCCGTCCTCGTCAACCATTGATGTCGCCTTCGCTCGCCGTCGCCTTCGCAAGCATTGATCAAGAGATCCACGCCACACCCGTTACGGCAGGTAGCCAGCCGCACGTACCGTCTTGGGTATGAGCCCCACTCCCCCCGCCCGCCGCCTGCGCCTCGGCCTCCCACGGCGGGTGTTCTCGCAGGTGCTGCTGATGCAGGTGGCGATCGCCGCGGGAGTCGCGGTCCTCGCGACCGGGCTGTTCCTCGCGCCTCTGAGCAACCAGCTGGACGACCAGGCGATGCGCCGCGCCCTCGCGATCGCGCAGACGACAGCCCAGCAGCCGGATCTCGCACAGGACCTGAGGGACACCCCGCCCTCCCCGAACGGGCCGGTGCAGCGGGAGGCGGAGCGGATCCGCAAGGCCACCCAGGCCGAGTACGTCGTGGTCATGGACTGGCGCGGTGTGCGCTGGTCGCACACCGACAAGAAGCAGATCGGCGGCATCGTCTCGACCGACCCCGGCCAGGCCCTGGCCGGCAAGGAGGTCATGGAGATCGACAGCGGCACCCTGGGCCGCTCCGCCCGGGGCAAGGTGCCGCTGCGCGACAGCGACGGCTCCGTCGTCGGTGCCGTCTCGGTCGGCATCGCCTACGACAGCGTCCGGGCCCGGCTGATCCATGCGATCCCGGGGCTGCTCGCGTACGCCGGCGGCGCGCTGGCCGTCGGTGCGCTGGCCGCGTGGCTCATCTCCCGGCGGGTCCACAGGCAGACCCGGGACCTGGCCTTCTCCGACATCGCGGCGCTCCTGTCGGAACGCGAGGCGATGCTGCACGGCATCCGGGAGGGCGTCGTCGCCCTGGACCGCACCGGCCGCATCCGGCTCCTCAACGACGAGGCGCAGCGGCTGCTGAGCATCGGTGACGCGGCGGTGGGGAGTTCCCCCGACGAGGCGCTGGGCGGGGGCCGCACGGCCGATGTACTGGCCGGGCGCGTGACCGGCACGGACCTGCTCACCGTGCGCGGCCAGCGCGTGCTGGTCGCCAACCGCATGCCCACCGACGACGGCGGCGCCGTGGCCACCCTGCGCGACCGCACCGAGCTGGAGCAACTGGGCCGCGAACTCGACTCCACCCGTGGCCTGATCGACGCCCTGCGCGCCCAGGACCACGAACACGCCAACCGTATGCACACGCTCCTGGGGCTGCTCGAACTGGAGATGTACGACGACGCCGTCGAGTTCGTCGGCGAGGTCGTCGGTGACCACCGGGCCACCGCGGAGCAGGTCACCGAGCGGATCGCAGACCCGCTGCTCGCCGCGCTGCTGGTGGGCAAGGCGACAGTGGCGGCCGAGCGTGGCGTCGCCCTTGGCGTGTCGGACCGGACCCGGCTGCCCGACCGGCTGATCGACCCCCAGGGGCTTGTGACCGTCGTCGGCAACCTGGTGGACAACGCCCTCGACGCCGTGGCGGGCAAGCCGCACGCGCGCGTGGAGGTCGAGCTGCGCGCCGAAGGGCGTACGGCAATTCTCCGGGTGCGCGACACCGGCCCGGGAATCCCACCGGAGCACCGGGAGTTGATCTTCACCGCCGGATGGTCCACGAAGAAGCCGCCGGCGCACCGCGAGCGGGGCATCGGCCTCTCCCTGGTGCGTAGGCTCGCCGAGCGGCAGGGGGGCAGCGCGACCGTCGACGAGTCCTACGGCGGGGGTGCGGAGTTCACCGTCGTCCTGCCCGAGGCGCTAACCGAGCCGGGCCCCGCACCGGCCCTGACCGCGCCGTCAGCTCCGCAGACCGCCAAGAAGGAGTCGTGATGATCGAGGTCCTGGTCGTGGACGACGACACCAGAGTCGCGCGGGTCAACGCCGCCTATGTCGAGAAGGTGCCGGGCTTCCATGTAGCCGGCGAGGCCCACAGCGCCGCCGAGGCGCTGCTCCAGCTGGAGGCGCTGCCCCGGCTGGACCTGGTGCTCCTGGACCACTACCTGCCTGACGAGACGGGGCTGGCGGTCGTCCAGGAGATGCGGCGGCGCGGCCACCAGACCGACGTGATCATGGTGACGGCGGCCCGGGACGTGTCCACCGTGCAGGCGGCGATGCGGCAGGGCGCGCTGCAGTACCTGGTCAAGCCGTTCGCCTTCGCCGGCCTGCGCGCCAAGCTGGAGGCGTACGCGGAGCTGCGCCGCACCCTCGACGGCGGCGGGGAGGCCGAGCAGGCGGAGGTGGACCGCATCTTCGGGGCGCTGTCGACCCCCTCGGAGCCCGATCTGCCCAAGGGGCACTCCCCCACCACCGCGGAGCTGGTCCGGCAGTCCCTGATGCACGCCGACGGGCCCCTGTCCGCCCAGGAGATCGCCGAGCGCACCGGAGTGAGCCGCCAGACCGCCCAGCGCTATCTGAAGCTCCTGGAGCGCACGGGACGGGCCAGACTGACCCTCAAGTACGGGGACGCGGGCCGCCCGGAACACCGTTACGTGTGGGCGACCCGCGCCTAGCAGAGCAGTGAGCAGCACCGCGGGAAGGCTGCTGCCCTACGCTGCTCCCGCCCCGGTCAGCGACCGCACCTCGGTCTCGGCGTGCTTGGCCTCGTCCGGGGCGTCCGCCGAGGTGACCGTGCCCAGCCAGCCCGCGAGGAAGCCCAGCGGGATCGAGACCAGGCCCGGGTTCTGCAACGGGAAGTACTGGAGGTCGACGCCCGGCAACAGCGAGTCCGGACTGCCCGAGACCACAGGTGACAGCACCACGAGCACCACGGCCGGAACGAGGCCGCCGTAGACGGCCCACACGGCGCCGCGTGTCGTGAAGCCGCGCCAGAACAGGGAGTAGAGCAGCACCGGGAGGTTCGCCGACGCGGCGACGGCGAAGGCGAGACCCACAAGGAACGCCACGTTGAGGTCCCGCGCCAGCAAGCCGAGGGCGATCGCCAGCACGCCCACTCCGACGGCCGCGACGCGGGCCACCGCCACCTCGCTGCGCGGCTTGCCGCCCCGGCGCCGCAAGGACGCGTACAGGTCGTGGGCCACCGAGGCCGAGGACGCGAGCGTGATCCCGGCGACCACGGCGAGGATGGTGGCGAACGCGACCGCGGCGACGATCGCGAAGAGCACCGTTCCTCCCGTGGATCCGGCACCGCCGCCCAGATCGAGCGCGAGCAGCGGAACCGCCGTGTTCCCGGCCGCGTTCGACCCGCGTACGGCGTCCGGCCCGACGATGGCGGCGGCGCCGAAGCCGAGCACGATCGTCATCAGGTAGAAGCCGCCGATCAGTCCGACGGCCCAGACGACGGAGCGGCGCGCGGCGCGCGCGGTGGGCACCGTGTAGAAGCGGGACAGGATGTGCGGCAGCCCGGCCGTACCCAGCACCAGGGCCAGTCCCAGACTGATGAAGTCGAAGCGAGCGGTCCAGTCCCCGCCGTACTTCAGCCCGGGCGCCAGGAACGCCGCCCCGTGACCGCTGCGCTCGGCCGCCGTGAGCAGCAGCCGGTCCAGGTCGCCGTGGAAGCGCATCAGGACGAGCACCGTCAGCGCGATGGTGCCGCCGAGCAGCAGAACGGCCTTGACGATCTGGATCCACGTGGTCGCCCGCATTCCTCCCAACGACACATAGATCACCATGAGAGCCCCGACACCGATGACGGTCCAGGACCGCGCCGCCTCGCTCGTGCCTCCCAGCAACAGCGCCACCAGGCTGCCCGCGCCGACAATCTGCGCCACCAGGTACAGAACGGACACGGTGACCGAGGAGGTTCCCGCCGCGATCCGCACCGGCCGCTCCCTCATCCGCGCCGCCACGACGTCGGCGAGCGTGAACCGGCCGCAGTTGCGCACCAGTTCGGCGACAAGGAACAGCACCACCAGCCAGGCCACGAGGAACCCGACGACATAGAGCAGCCCGTCGTAGCCGAACAGCGCGATGAGCCCGGTGACCCCCAGGAAGGAGGCAGCCGACATGTAGTCACCGGCGAGGGCAAAACCATTCTCCATCGGTGAGAAGAGCCGCCCGCCCGCGTAGAACTCCTCCGCCGAACCACGCCGTTTACGGCTCACCCACGTCGTGATCGCCAGCGTGACCGCGACGAACGCGCTGAACAGCAGCAGCGCCAGCGTCTGGTGTGCTCCCGTCACGAGACACCGCCGTTCGCGCCGCGCGTCAGTTCCTGTGTGTCCCAGCGCAGTTCGAGCGCCGCCCGGTCCCTGCGCAGCCGCGCGTGCCGGGCGTACGCCCAGGTGAGCAGGAACGTGGTCAGGAACTGCCCGAGCCCCGCGGCCATCGCCACGTTCACCGCTCCCGCCACCGGCCGGGCCATCAGCTCCGGCGCGGTCGTGGCGGCCACGACGTAGCCCACGTACCAGGCGAAGAAGGCCACGAAGGCCGGCACCACGAACCTCCGGTACCGCCGCCGCACCTCCCGAAACGCGGCGCTGCGCTGCACCTCCAGGTACACCTCGGCCGGCGCGGCCCCGGTCTCGCCCTCCCCTCGCGCGGACGGCACCACCGCCGGAGCGGGCACCCCGGCACCGGCCGACTCGCCCCAGCCTGAGGCGAGGGCGTCGTACCAGGGGTCGTCATACCTGAGATGCCCGGCCTCCTCGGCCGGGCCCGGGTCATGAGCGTCGAGAGACTCGACCCAACTGTCCTGACCGGCCCCGCTGTCACGGGGACGGCCCTTGCTTGGCTGCATGCCCAAGGATGGACAGAACGGGAAGATCCCCGACTCTTCTTCCTCGCTCTCTTCACCCCTTCAGGTGACTCAACCCGCTGGTGGCCGCACGAGGCCCCTTCCATGGGCGTACCGCACCGCCTGGGCACGGTCCTTGACCGCCGCCTCGGCGAAGAGGCTGCCGGCCGGGCGCCGCCGACGCCCGGCCGGCGACACCCCGCCTGCCCGGCTACAGCCCGGCGCAGCGGCTACGCATCGATCCGCGACCGGTCCAGCGTCGCCGCCGAGTTGGAGATGAACTCCTTGCGCGGTGCCACGTCGTTGCCCATCAGCAGATCGAAGACCTGCTCGGCCGACTCCAGGTCGGTGAGATTGATACGGCGCAGGGTGCGGTGGCGCGGGTCCATGGTCGTCTCGGCCAGCTGGTCGGCATCCATCTCGCCGAGACCCTTGTAGCGCTGGATCGAGTCCTTGTAGCGGATGCCCTTGCTCTGGAACTCCATGAGCTTGTCGCGCAGTTCCCGGTCCGAGTACGTGTAGACGTACTTGTCCTGGCCCTTCTTCGGCTGGACGATCTCGATGCGGTGCAACGGCGGCACCGCCGCGAAGACCCGGCCGGCCTCGACCATGGGCCGCATGTAGCGGTGGAACAAGGTCAGGAGCAGGGTGCGGATGTGCGAGCCGTCGACGTCGGCGTCGGTCATCATGATGATCTTGCCGTAGCGAGCCGTGTCGATGTCGAAGGTCCGGCCCGATCCGGCTCCTATGACCTGGATGATCGCACCGCACTCGGCGTTCTTCAGCATGTCCGTCACGGATGACTTCTGGACGTTGAGGATCTTGCCCCGGATCGGCAGCAGCGCCTGGAACTCGGAGTTCCGCGCGAGCTTCGCCGTACCGAGCGCGGAGTCGCCCTCGACGATGAACAGTTCACTGCGGTCGACGTCGTCGCTGCGGCAGTCGGCGAGCTTGGCCGGCAGCGAGGAGGACTCCAGGGCCGTCTTGCGCCGCTGCGCGTCCTTGTGCTGGCGCGCGGCGATGCGCGTACGGGCCGCGGCGACGGCCTTCTCCAGCACGACCCTGGCCTGCTGTGCGGCGTCCCGCTTCGTGGAGGTCAGGAACGCCTTGAGCTCCTTGGTGACCACGTTGTTCACGATCCGGCGGGCCGCCGAGGTGCCGAGCACCTCCTTGGTCTGGCCCTCGAACTGGGGCTCGGCGAGGCGCACGGTGACGACTGCCGTGAGGCCCTCCAGGGCGTCGTCCTTGACGACGTCGTCCTCGGCGACGCGCAGGAGCTTCTTGGTGCGCAGCACCTCGTTCATCGTCTTGGCGACGGCCTGCTCGAAACCGGCGACGTGGGTACCGCCCTTGGGCGTGGCAATGATGTTCACGAACGACTTGAGCGTCGTGTCATAGCCCGTGCCCCAGCGCAGCGCGACGTCGACGCCGAGTTCGCGAGTGACCTCGGTGGGCGTCATCTGGCCGTGGTCGTCCAGGACGGGGACCGTCTCCTTGAAGGAGCCCTGTCCGGAGAAGCGGAGGATGTCGCAGACCGGCTTGTCGTTCGCCAGGTACTCGCAGAACTCGCTGATTCCGCCGTCGAAGCGGAAGGACTCCTCACCCTTGCTTCCGCCCTCGCCGAGCCCGTACTCGTCGCGTACGACGATGGTCAGGCCGGGCACCAGGAACGCGGTCTGGCGGGCGCGCTGGTGCAGCGTCTCCAGGGCTAGCTTGGCGTCCTTGAGGAAGATCTGGCGGTCGACCCAGTACCGCACGCGCGTGCCGGTGCGGCTCTTCGGGATCTTCCTGGCCTTGCGCAGCCCGCCCTTGGCCTCGAATTTGGCGTCCGGGCCGTTCCCGGCGAAAGCGCCCGGGACGCCGCGCCGGAAGCTGATGGCGTGGGTGTGCCCGCCGCGGTCCACCTCGATGTCCAGGCGGGCGGAGAGGGCGTTCACCACGGAGGCGCCGACGCCGTGCAGGCCGCCGGAGGCGGCGTACGAGCCGCCGCCGAACTTGCCGCCGGCGTGCAGCTTGGTCATGACGACCTCGACACCGGAGAGGCCGGTCTTGGGCTCGACGTCGACCGGGATACCTCGGCCGTTGTCCCGGACCTCGACGGATCCGTCGTCCTGGAGGATGACCTCGATGTGGTCACAGTAGTTGCCCAGGGCCTCGTCGACGGAGTTGTCGATGATCTCCCAGAGGCAATGCATGAGACCGCGGCTGTCGGTCGACCCGATATACATGCCCGGGCGCTTGCGCACGGCCTCGAGCCCCTCAAGGACGAGCAGGTGCCGCGCGGTGTAGTTGGAACCGTCCCGGTCTGCTCCTGCCAGCAGAGCTGTGGACGGCACGGACGTTTCGGCGGTCACGCGGTTCGCTCCTCGCTGAATTTCAGATGGGGCCCTCATGGGTAAGGGCGCGGCTTCAGTCACCGGTGAGAGGGTACCGAGGCCTGGTAGAGCCGTTGTAACGCCACCCTCGTCAGAGACTCAGACTAGTCCAGGCTCGCATGCGTGTTCGATCCCTCGATGGAGTGAAGTACACATCACGTTCCCTTACAGGCATGAACCATTTAGGCTCCGGGCACGTCCTCATGAACAACCGGCAACCCAGCCGGGAGGACCGACCACCGACACAACGCGAAGCCCCGTAAGCACATAGACACGCAATACGGCACATTCGCCGCCAACCGGCAGCAGACAGCCGCCTCGCAAGATTTTTTCGAGGAAAAGCCACGAGCGGGAACGTTTTATGGCTGGTTGGATGTTGACCCAGGTACGACAGCTCGTCGAGCTAGAGAAGAGGCGACGTGACTACTGTTCTGACCCCCGCGAGCCACCTGACGGCCGCTGATCGCTGCGACCGCTGCGGCGCCCAGGCGTACCTGCGCGTCGTGCTGCTCAGCGGCGGAGAACTGCTCTTCTGCGCCCACCACGGCCGCAAGTTCGAGCCGGAACTCAAGAAGATCGCCGCTGAGATACAGGACGAGACGGAGCGGCTCACGACCGTTCCCGCGACCGCCTCCGAAGAAGAGCGCTGAGACCTCGCGTCCGACGACGAGCCAGCACGGCACAGGCCGGTGAACGGGCGGCTGCCTCTGAAGAGCAGAGGCAGCCGCCCGTCCTCGTCCCCGCAAGCCCGCCCAGGCCCCGCCGAACGCCCTTCGAGTCATCTCACCCCCGTGCCCAGCCGAGCGTCCGCATGATCTCGGACACACGCATGTACACGCCGGGGCTGCCGGCCCGCCCGCAGCCGATCCCCCAGGACACCAGCCCGATCACCCGCCCTCGGGCCACCAGCGGCCCCCCGCTGTCGCCCTGGCAGGCGTCCCGGCCCCCTTCCTTCTCCCCCGCGCACAGCATGCTCTCCGCTTCGTACGTGCCGTCGGATCCGCCCGGATAGGCGTCCTCGCACAGCTCGTCGGAGAACACGCGCACACGCGCGGCACGCAGACTGTTCGGGTACTCGCCGGCGCCGGAGGTGTCGCCCCACCCGTACACCGTCGCAACCCCGCCCACCGCGTACGCGGGATCACCGTCGGCCGCCATACCGATGACCGAGCCCGCGGGCAGAGGATCGGCCAGAGTGAGTACGGCGTAGTCCCCGAAGTTGCTGACACCGTCGTACGCCGGGTTCACCCAGGACCGCCGGACGGCGATCTCCCGGCCGCTGCGGTCCGAGAGCAGGTCCGTGCGTCCCGCTATGACCTTGAGGTCACGTACGCGCTCCGGCGCCACGCCCAAGACCTCCTTGTCCAGGCAATGGGCCGCGGTGAGCACCGTGCTGCGCCCCACCGCCACACCGCCACAGAACTGCCCCGCACGCGTACCCCCGAACCGGTCACGGCTGGACAGGGCGACCGTCCACGGACTCTCGGACACATCGACCGGGAAACCACCTATGACCACGCTGTCGGCGGCCACAGGGGCGCTGGAGGCCACTGATATGGCGGATGCCGCGGCCGCCAGGACCAGCGGTCGGATCAGAGCCCGGGCAAGGCGACGACGCATACACACTCCTCACTCCGTGGTATTCACTGAGCACCCAGAGTGATTCACCCGGCGCCGCGCCGCACCCGCGGAGAGACACGGAGAGACACGGCAAGGCGAAGGCCCGGTCCCCTGAGGGAACCGGGCCTTCCGCGTCGTACGACCGGCGACTAGTCGAGGTAGTCGCGCAGCACCTGCGAACGGGACGGGTGACGCAGCTTCGACATGGTCTTGGACTCGATCTGACGGATCCGCTCGCGCGTGACGCCGTAGACCTTGCCGATCTCGTCGAGGGTCTTCGGCTGACCGTCGGTGAGACCGAAGCGCATGGAGACGACGCCCGCCTCTCGCTCGGACAGCGTGTCCAGGACGGAGTGCAGCTGCTCCTGGAGGAGGGTGAAGCTGACCGCGTCGGCCGGGACGACCGCCTCGGAGTCCTCGATGAGGTCACCGAACTCGCTGTCGCCGTCCTCGCCCAGCGGGGTGTGCAGCGAGATGGGCTCGCGGCCGTACTTCTGGACCTCGATGACCTTCTCGGGGGTCATGTCGAGTTCCTTGGCCAGTTCCTCCGGGGTGGGCTCGCGGCCCAGGTCCTGGAGCATCTGGCGCTGCACGCGCGCGAGCTTGTTGATGACCTCGACCATGTGCACCGGGATACGGATGGTGCGGGCCTGGTCGGCCATGGCACGGGTGATCGCCTGACGGATCCACCAGGTGGCGTACGTGGAGAACTTGTAGCCCTTGGTGTAGTCGAACTTCTCGACCGCGCGGATCAGACCGAGGTTGCCCTCCTGGATCAGGTCCAGGAAGAGCATGCCGCGGCCGGTGTAGCGCTTGGCCAGAGAGACCACCAGACGGAGGTTGGCCTCCAGGAGGTGGTTCTTGGCGCGGCGGCCGTCCTCGGCGATGATCTCCAGCTCGCGCTTGAGCTTGGGGGCGAGCTTGTCGGCGTTGGCCAGCTTGTCCTCGGCGAACAGACCGGCCTCGATGCGCTTGGCGAGCTCGACCTCCTGCTCGGCGTTGAGCAGCGGGACCTTGCCGATCTGCTTGAGGTAGTCCTTGACCGGGTCGGCGGTGGCGCCGGCGGCGGCGACCTGCTGGGCGGGCGCGTCGTCCTCGTCCTCGTCGGACAGCACGAAGCCCGCGTTCTCCGGCGTGCCCTCGGGCTCCTCGCCGGGCTTGCCGGGGGCTGCTTCCTCGAGCACCTCCTCTTCGAGGAGTTCGGCGTCGTCCTTCTTGGCGCTGGTCTTCTTGGCCGCCGTCTTCTTGGCGACGGTCTTCTTCGCGGCCGCCTTCTTGGCGGTCGTCTTCTTGGCTGCTGCCTTCTTGGCGGGCGCCTCTTCGTCAGCGGCGGGCTCGGCTGCGGGCGCCGCCGGCGTGGCGGTGGCAGTGGCCTTCCTGGTGGTCACCGCCTTGGCCGCGACCGTCTTGGTGGCGGTGCGCTTGGCGGGACTCTTCGCTGCGACGCTCTTTCGGGTGCGCTTGGGCTCTGCGGCACTGACCATCAGCGTCACACCCTCTTCCTCGAGGATCTGGTTGAGGCTGCGCAGTACGTTCTTCCACTGAGTGGCCGGAATCTGGTCAGCTTCGAAGGCCCGACGCACGTCATCGCCGGCGATCTGCCCCTCAGCCTTTCCCCGCTCAATGAGCGCCATGACAGAGACGGACTCGGCGATCTCCGGCGGGAGCGTACGGGATGTGCTGGCCGACACGAACAACCTCTCGGAACGTTGGAAAACGGCTTCCGGCCCCGTCCACAGTGGACAGGAGCCGACCGCCGGCTTGGGGATGGGCCGACGGCGCGGGCGGGGGCCGGGAAGATGCACAGCGCCGTGAACGGCGTCCGTATTCCCTCCGCGGCTGTCACCTCTTAGGTCATCGCGTTCTTCCCGCGAGCGTTACGCCCAATCCGCGTGGCCCGAGTCACACCCCGTAAGCGAATAAAAACGGTCAGATACGGATAGAGACTGTCACTCCTGGACGCGACTTTACCGCCGCGGCGGATGGGCGACCCCCTTCGCGCCGTCGGGCCCCGCGGGATCGCGAAGATCCCGCGGGGCCCGACGGGAGGCGGTTCGCCGATCGGGCGCTGCCACAGGAGGGGGGTGGCACACCCGGCCGCGCCGCCCGCAGAACGCGGTCAGTGCTCGCGCGGGGCGGGCACTACCCGTTCCACCTCGGGGTGGACCGTGAGGAGTTGCCGCATCGCCGTCTCAGCCGCGGCTCCGTCACCGGCGGCGAGGGCGTCACAGATGCGGCCGTGGTGCGCCAGCGACGCTTCGTTCGGCCGGTCACAGCCCGTGACCGGACCGCCCGAGACCTGGAGGGCCGCGGAGACGATCCCCGACAGGTGCTCCAGCATGCGGTTGCCCGCGACCTGGATGAGCAGCGAGTGGAACTCGGAGTCGGCGCGGGAGAAGGTGAGCGCATCACCCTGGGCCATCGCGTGCCCCATGATCTCGACCATGTCCACGAGGCGCTGCTGGACGTCCTCGCGCCCGTGGCCGGCGGCCAGGCGGGCGGCGAGCGGCTCGATCGTCCAGCGCAGCTCGCTCAGCTCGCGGCGCTGGTCGTCACGCTGCGGCCCGAAGGCCCGCCACTCGATGATGTCCGGGTCGAGGAGGTTCCAGTCGCTGACCGGGCGCACGCGCGTGCCGACGTTCGGGCGGGCGCTCACCAGGCCCTTGGCCTCCAGAACGCGGAGCGACTCGCGGACGACGGTGCGGGAGACCTCGAAGCGCTGGCCGATCTCCTCGGGCACCAGCGGGCGGTCGGCACCCAGGTCGCCGGAGACGATCATCTGACCCAGCTGCTGGACGAGTTGGCCGTGCAGCCCGCGCCCGCGGCTGCCCGCGGCACGTCGGCCCACACGGCCCAGCTCGGGGTCCGCGACGTCCCAGGCAGAGGCCCCGACGCGGTCGACGGCGGGCGTCTCGGCGTACGGGTAGCGGTCGAGTTCGCCCGGGCTCGCGAGGCCGGAGTCAGCGGAGCGGGCGGCGGTCATCATGGTGTGCGCAAGGGTACTCACGCATCCTTTGTCGGCGCCGTCTCCAACTCCCTTGAGGTCTTTGGTGAAAAGCACACGAAAGGGTGATCGCTCACCCCGTCGCAATTGACGCCTTATCGGAAAGAAATGGGCGTTGTGCGGGGAGTTGTGCGCATGGCTGGACGGGGGGTTACGGACAGTCGTCACCGGAATCTGCTCCGGAGGGTGGTGAGCAGGTACGCGCAGAGCAGCGTGGCCAGCGACAACGTCATTGCGCCGCCGACAGGTTGGGACAGCACACCGAGCGCGGCTTCCAGGTAGCGCTCTCCCCCGAAGGGCCATCGCGGTACGAGGACCTCTCGCAGTCGCAGGGGCAGTCCGGCCGCGGTTCGAACGGACGGCCCGTCCAGGACCTTGTGCACGACAGGTACGACGAGGAGGGGTACGGCGGCCACCGCGGCGAGGCCGGCCGTGGTGGACCGGAAGACTCCGGCGGCCAGTACGCCGGCCCAGGCACAGCCGATGACGAGACCGACCCAACTCGCACTCAGCGGCAGCCAGTCAGCGGGAACCTGCGCGAGCTCCCGTCCGTAGACGAGATAGAGCACCTCGGCGTCGCAGCCGACGGTGAGAACGGCCAGCGCCAGCGCGGCGGCCGAGGAGACGAGCAGTTTCGCGACCAGCAGCCCCAGGCGGCGGGGCACGGTGCCGCGGTCCGCGGCCAGGGCGGGGTGACGGAACTCGTCACCGAAGGCCAGCGCGCCGAGCAGTCCCGCACCGAGCGCAGCGGGCGGCAGGGGCAGCTCCCGCGGCCAGGCGGCCAGCAGGCGCGGCTGCGGGGTGTGCCCGATGCGTGCGAGCACGACGGCGGTCACGGCGGACACGACGAGCACGACGGCCCCGGTGAGAAAGCCGGTGCCGATCCCGGCGGCACGGCGGATCTCGTAGCGGAGGGGGCGGAGAGGACTGGGGGCGGGGCGGACGGAGATGGGAGGCGGCAGCGGGGGCAGCGCGTCGAGGGTACGAGCCGCGCCGTGGGCTTCGACGGGGTGCGGCGCGGGGGCTGAGGAGGAGGCGGCCTGAGGAGGGGCCGTGGCATCGCCCGAGTGGTCGGTTGCGGGCACGTCCGAGCACTCGTGAGGCCCGACGAGCTGCGCATCGCCGACGGCTGGCAGCGGCTCGCCGGCGGCTGGTTCCGGAGGGCCAGCCGCCGGCCGCGACTCGAGGGTGGGTCGCAGCTCAGGGGAAGGCTCGGCTTGGGGAGATGCGGCGGTATCGCCCGAGTGGTCGGTTGCGGGCACGTCCGAGCACTCGTGAGGCCCGACGAGCTGCGCATCGCCGACGGCTGGCAGCGGCTCGCCGGCGGCTGGTTCCGGAGGGCCAGCCGCCGGCCGCGACTCGAGGGTGGGGCGCAGCTCAGGGGCGGCGGCCGTGAGGTCCGCCGTTGTCGGTGCCGACACATCGAGCGAGGACTCCGGCTCACCGGCCCGGGGCGCGGCGGTGGGCCAGAGAGCGTTGGCGATGTGCCTCGGCTGAGCCGGGACTCGCTCCGGCTCGGCACTGGCTTGCACCTGCTCGACGCTGCTGTTGTCCGGCCCGCTGCTGTCGCGATCCGGCTTGTCGGCGGAGGTGCGCGCCGTGTCAGCCCGCTGCCGCTCCTCTTCCGCCGGTTGCCTCCATCCGGCCAGGCCCGCGTCAAGGTCGCCGTGCGGATCACCTGACTGCGCGGCTCCTGCTCCAGGCCCCATGTCGCCGATCTCGTCGGCGAGTTGGTGGACGACGATGCCGTGACGGAACGCGGTCTCCCCGACGTCCGCGCAGGTACTGCCGTACACGGAGAGACGGTTGTCGCCCTCTCGTACGACTTCGACGGAGCGCTGGGCGGTGCGGGCCTGCTTGGCCAGGAGAGCCCTGAGACGGGCCGCATGGGGGCTGCGTACGGCCACACGGGGACGCAGGCGGGTGCGTGAGAACTCCACGGCCTCCTGGTCGGCCACGAGCCTGCCCTGCTCCAGCGTGACGACACGGTCGGCGGTGCGCGCGGCCTCCTTGGGGTCGGCCGTGGTGAACAGGACCGTGCCGCCGTGGCCGGCGTGCGCGCGAAGTATGCCGTGCAGCCAGCCGCCCTCGCGGACGGAGAGCCCGTCGGCCGGGTCGTCGAGGACGAGGGTGTGCGGGTCGGCCAGGAGAACGCAGGCCAGGCCGAGACGGCGGTCCATGCCGCGCGAGAGGGCACCGAGGCGTTCGTCTTGCAGACTCACGAGCCCGACCGCCTCGAGGACTTCGTCCGCACGCCGGACCGGAACCCCCGCGGCGGCACACAGCATGCGCAGATGGCCACGGACCGTGCGGGCCGGGTGCCCCGGCACGTCGCCCAGCAGCACACCGACCTCGCGTGAGGGATGGGCGATGCGATGCAGGGGGCGGCCCCGGAAGTAGGTGATGCCACGACCTTGTTGAAGCTCGAGCATGAGCCTGAGGACTGTCGTCTTACCGGCGCCCGGGGCTCCGAGCAGCGCGGTGACGCGGCCCGCTCGCGCCTCGAAGGAGACGTCGTCGGCCGCGGGCGGAAGCTCTTTGCGAGGGTTGCTGGTCAGTCCGAAGGCCTGGATCACTCACAGCAAGATAGCGCGCTATGTCCGTTTTTTCGGGCAGCGCAAGGCCGTCTCGGGTGGGGCAATCACCCTTGTCCGGGCTGCGGGCGGATCGCGTTCCGGGCCCGGCCTCACACCTCGGGGCGCAGCATCGGAGGGTTGAGCAGCGTCGCGCCACCCGCCCGGAAGAGCTGTGCCGGGCGGCCGCCCTGGCGGGTGGTCGTCCCACCGGTGGGCACCAGGAAGCCCGGGGTCCCCGTGACCTTGCGGTGGAAGTTGCGCGGGTCGAGCGCCACGCCCCACACCGCCTCGTAGACACGACGCAGTTCTCCGACCGTGAACTCGGGCGGGCAGAAGGCTGTGGCCAGTGACGAGTACTCGATCTTGGAGCGGGCTCGTTCCACTCCGTCCGCCAGAATCTGCGCGTGGTCGAAGGCGAGCGGGGCGACCGGCTCGGCGTCACGCCCGTACCCGCCCTGCTGCAGCAGTTCCTCGACCGGAGCCCAGCGTGCGTTGCTGGCGTCGCCGCCCGCTCTGGGCGCGGGCAGGTCGGGAGCGAGGGCGAGGTGGGCGACACTGACGACCCGCATCCTGGGGTCCCGCTTGGGGTCGCCGTAGGTGGCGAGCTGCTCCAGATGTGCGCCGTTGTCCTGAGCGGGGACGGCCGGGTCGTGGACGCGCAGCCCCGTCTCCTCGGCCAACTCGCGCGCCGCGGCCTGAGCCAGGTCCTCGTCGGCCCGTACGAAACCGCCGGGGAGTGCCCAACGCCCCTGGAACGGTGGTTCGCCCCTCCGTACCGCCAGCGCGCACAGGGCATGGCGACGCACGGTCAGTACGACCAGGTCCACGGTGACGGCGAAGGGCGGAAACGCTGACGGGTCGTAGGGCATGCGGCGATCATAGTCGTCTGCCTGACGATAAACACTCCCTTCGCGGCTCGCTTCGCGGATTGATCCACTTCGGTCGGGTATCGGCTTCACTGTAGATCCCCAGTGATCCGGCGGTGATCTGTCTTGGCAGGTCAAGCCCCCAGCTGCAGTCCGTCGGCCGCCTCCTCGACCATGACGAGTCCGAGTCTGCTGACCCGCACGGAGAACGGGGCTCCCACCACGCGCAGTCCCGTGAAGCCGACCTCGCCCAGGGGTGCGCTGCGCACAGGGCGCAGGGTGACGGTCCCGGCAGGGGCGTCAGGGCGGATGCCGGCGAGCGTGGTGAGCAGCAGGATTCCGGCCGCCGCCGGGGTGGCTGCGGGGCGGCAGGCCGCCGGGTGCGGGAGGGGAGCGCTTCCCTCCGTACGCTGTTCTCCCGCGTACATCTCGGGCAGCCGATGGGCGAATGTCTCGGCGGCCTCGAGTACGCCGCGCAGCAGCGAGCTCGCCTCCTTCTCGTAGCCCGCGGCGGCCAGACCGGCGACGGCGAGTGCCGTCTCCTGGATCCGTACGGCGCCGGCACGGTGGCCGAACGGATTGAATCCCGGTTCCTTCGTGCCCAGTCCACGCAGGCCCCAGCCCGAGTCCATGGCCGGGCTGCCGAGCAACCGGGCGAGCTTCTCGGTCTGAACCTTGTCGAGCAGACCGGGTGCCACCGCGCCCCCTCCCAGCAGCCCGGTGTCGAGGAGGTGGACGGCGGCCGCGCCCAGATGAGGCACGGGCCTGCCGTCCGGGGCACGGGCCGCCGCGGGCCTGCCGCCCCCGCGGTCGTCGAGCCAGAAGTCCTCCCGGAACGCGGGCCGTAAGGCCTGCGCCCACTCCCGGAGTGCCGCTCCGCCGGCACGGCCGCAGGCGTCGAGCAGATCTGCACCGAGCAGTGCGGCACGGTGGGCGTGGGCCTGTGTCTCGCAGCGGATGGGGCCGCCCGGGTGCGGGTCGCGCAGGTAGGCGTCGTCGCCCACGGTGGTCCGCAGCCAGGTCAGGCAGCGCTCGGCGGCGGGCAGGAGTTCCTCCGTCTCCTGCTCGCCGAGCCCCCAGCGTCGGGCTTCGGCGAGCAGTACGGGGAAGAGCAGCGTCGCCTCCGTACCGGTGCACTGCGGCGGAAGGTACGGCCCGGCGTCCCGTCTCGGGCCGGGGATCATCCCGGACTGCGGTCCCGGGCCTGTGAGTTGGGTCCGGGCGAGGATCCGGAGCGTTCCCGCTGCCAGGCCGGTGCCGAGTGGCAGGGCCATCCGGGCGGCGACGAGTGCGTCAGCGGGTGCCAGACCGCAGCGCCAGGGTGCTCCGGCGGCGAGGTGGGTGTCGGTGGGGTTCGCGGAGTCGCGCAGCAGCAGGGCCTGGAGATCCTCGATGCTTGTCCGCAAGAAGGCGGCGACTCTGGGGTCGTCGCCTTCCGCGCATGCCGCTGCCAGAGGACTGGTCGCGGTGCGGCCCACGGTTCGGAGGGGACCCGCACCGTCCGGCCGCACCCGCAGTTCCACGCTTCTGCTTCCGCCCGGCGGCAGATCGAGCTCCCACCGCAGCAGCCCGGCCGAGGCCAGGGCGTCCGTGGGTGGCGGTTCGGCCGTCACGGACGCGTTGCCGGTGGGGCCGGACCAGCGCAGGCCGGAGCCGTGAACGCTGGCGGGCAGTTCGGGTCCCGCGGTGCCCGAGGCGATCGAGCCGAGGTCGGCCAGGTCCGTGCCCAGGACCACCTCGACCGGCAGGCGCATCGGGCGGGGAGACGCATTGTGCAGGGTGATCCGCTCCGTGCCGTCCGCGAAGCGGTTGCGTTCCACGACCACGTCCGGGTCCGGACCGGCCTGCGGGGACGTGCGGAGCGTGCCCACGAACCTGGCGCGGTCGGCCGAGGCCATGCGGGCCTGCACCGCGAGGGGTTCCCGTCCGCCCACGCGGATCTCACACCGGGAGAGCACGCGCCGGCCGCCGCGGTAGAAGCCCTCCAGCCCCTGGCCGGTCAGCTGCCCCTCCTCCGTCGAAATGGCCAGACCGGGAAGGGCGACACAGATCATCGCAGTGTGGGCGGGCGGCAGGTCCGCGGACCAGCGCAGTCCGGGGATCGTGGCGCCCCGGGGCGGGGGCGGGTGTCCGACGGGCGCTGCTGCTCTGCCGTGAGCCGAGGGCGGTGCGGCTGAGCCGTACCCCGACGTGGGTGGGGGACGGCGGCTCTGGCCCGCCCATCGGGGCGACGAACGGCCCGGGCCCTGCGGCGAGGGGGAGCGGGAGTCCGGGCCGTTGGGCGACGAGGCATGTGAGGCACCTCCAGGGAACCTGGGCCCGTAACCGTCGACCCGCGCAACTGGTCGCGGAGGGGCATCCTGGTCCCCCGACCCCGGAGCGCCGGCCCCGGACAGGCCGAAGCCCGGCACGAAGGGCGGAAGCGGCCCGTCTGCGGGACGGCGGTCGCCGGTGGCGGAGGAGGGCGGAGTCGGCTGATGCATAGGGAGGCTTCCTCTGCGCTCTGTGCGCCTCGATCGGGTTCGGCGCGGTTGCCGGAGGGCTCCGACGGGACAGGGGCAGTGCGGCGTCACACCCCGTTCGGGCGTTCCGCCACTCAGGTGAACGCCGCGGGCGTCCTCCGGGTCACGCCCGCGCCCCGGCCCTTGTGCGTCAAGGCCACCCGGCGACAGGGGGTGGCGGCGAGTCACTTTTCCTTCTCCGTTTCGTGGCCGGGCTGCACGCCTTCCTGCCCCGCGTCCCGGCAGGGCATGGCCGCCTTCCGTGAGGCATGCGCACGCGTGCTCCCCGTGCGCGCACTGCCGGACCGCGCGGGCCCCGTCGTCGCACGCTGGGGGCGTGTGCCGGCTTCCGCGGCACCCGCAGGGCGCCTGGCACCTGACTGCTTACGCCCGAGCGAGGTAGGCCCGCTCGCGTCGCGGTCGGCACGGGTACGGCCGGAGGCGGGGTCGGGAGCAAGGGCGGAACGGGAGCGTCGGCGACGGCGTGAAGGAGCCGCTGTGGACGTGGGTCCGGGGTCGGTCTGCGGCACCACTGTCTCTCGCCCGGCAGCCTCGGCAACGTGCGCACGAATCATGGCGTGGTCGACCACCGCTCGCCCACGGCCTTCGCGCTCCGCTCGCAGACAGGTGCGGATCGACTCCGGGTCGAGGCCTTCGTTGCAAGCCTGGTGCAGGAGATGGGCGAAGAGGTAGTCGGGATCCGCACCCAGGGCCATGGCGAGGGCTTCCCGGGCCTCGAGTTCGTCACCGGTCGACCATGCGGCCCAGCCCGCGAGAGTGAGCGGCGCGGCGGCATGTTCGCCGTAGGGGCCGACGCAGCGGCGGGCCAGCGTCCGCCAGAGACGAAGGGCACGCGCGGCCTCGTCGCCCTCCATCCACTCGGCCGCGCGGTCGCGGGTCGCGCGGTCCTGGATGCCGAGGATCAGCCGGGCGGCCTCGTCGTGCCCGAGAAGTTCGTCGTCGCGTAGGTCGGCCAGGAGCATGCCGGAGACGGGCCTCGCCTCGGCGAAGCGGTCCAGGATCCTCCCGGCCAGTTCCAGCGTCTCGTCGGCCACGCAGGCGCGGCCCACCTCGTCAAGGAGCCTCGGGACCAGCGTCATGCTGGCGGTGTCGAGGGCGGCCTCCTGTTCGAGGGCGGCGGCGTTCTCCCAGGGCAGCAGCCGCGCCCGTAGCTCCCGCAGCGTGCCGCGCACCTGGATCCCCGCGTAGGTGGCCGCGGCGGCCAGCACGGAGGTGCCGGGCAGGCCCATGGGAGCTCCCTCGGGTGAGCAGCATGCCGCGTTGTCACAGCAGTACGACCAGTAACGACCCTCCGAGATGCACAGAGCCTCGACCACCACCACGTCGCGGGAACCGCACTCGACGCGCAGCCTCTGGGCCAGTGGCCTCAGCCGCTCCATGACCTGCTGTCCGGACTCGCCCTTCCGCGGCTCCTGACAGAGGAAGGCGACCATCGACTGGGGCCTGGCCCCTCGGCGCTCGCTGCCCGTCACCAGGCCATGGGCGAGTTGTCCGGCCGCGGACGGCCAGTCGTCCGCGTTGGCGGGGATACCGAGCCTGGCCCGCCCTCCGAACCGTCCGCGGCCGTCCCTGTCGTGCAGGGCGACCAGGACGATGCTGTCCTCGGGGCGGTACCCGAGCAGATACGGCAGGGCGTCGGCCAGTTCGGCCGGGGTGCGCAGGGTGACCTGATGCTCGCCGCCGTGACTGTCGTGCGCGGGGCCGGGAACCTGCAGTCCGGGCGTGTCACCCGCGTTCGGCTCCCGCTTCTGCCGCCCACCGTCCTTGTGCCCACCCGGCGCATCGGGTCCGGTGATGTCGCCGTTCTCAGGGGATCCAGTCGCTTCGCTGTGGTTCGTCATGCGGAGACGATCTCGCGGAATCCGCAGCTCCGGTTTGCCCTGTGGATAACTTCAATCAGGGACATGTCACCAGAAATCTCCCGGCTCTCGCGTCTCCCCGGGCACCGCTCCCGTTGTCACCGCCGTCCTGTTTCATGGAACCCATGGAGCACACGAGCAACGCGGATCTCCGGGCGGCGCCGACACGGTCCTCGCCCGTCTCGTCGGGGACGTCCCAGGGGCGGCCCGGCTGCGCGAGGACCAGTGGCGGGCGATCGAGGCACTGGTCGCCGACAGACGACGGGCCCTGGTCGTCCAGCGCACGGGCTGGGGCAAGTCCGCGGTCTACTTCGCGGCGACCTCGCTCCTGCGGGCGCGGGGCAGCGGCCCGACGGTGATCGTCTCCCCGCTGCTCGCCCTCATGCGTAACCAGGTCGAGGCGGCGGCCCGGGCCGGCATCCACGCCCGGACCATCAACTCCTCGAACACCGAGGAGTGGGATGCCGTTCAGGACGAGATCGCCGCGGGAGAGGTGGACGTCCTGCTGGTCAGTCCGGAACCACTGACTTCTCCAAATGCAAACGGCAACGGCACATGCGACTCACTGCTCACGTCTATGGATGCCTGCCCGCGGACTTCCTGACCCGCGCGTCTGATGGGACCGACGGTCACAGTGAGCGGATGGGCCGAATGAGAGCCTGGTTGTCGTGGAGATTCGCGGCGGAGACACTGATCGACAGAGAGACTGCGGCGGTCGACGATGAGATGGCTGAACTGGACACCGCTGAACTGGACACCGCCCCTATCTGCTGCGCACGCAGGACGACACCTGCGCCCCACATGCTGGCCACCGATCTCAAGGGCACCGACATGACCACCCACATCTGGGCGCCCGAGGCCGTCTGGGACGCGGCCGGGGCCAGTACGCGGTCATCTACTCCTCGGCCAACAGCAGCAGCCATAACCTGATCATGGTGAACTCAACAACCGCCTTCGCTCCGCAGATGTTCTTCGACCCCGAGCTTCAGCGAGTTCGCACCGGTGTCGCGCACGGCGGCACCGAGGCCCCGACCCGGTCTTCTGCGCCTGGCAGACCGAGAACCTCGCCTCCGGCATCTGGAGCGCGCTCGACCAGAAGACCTACACCCAGCCGGTCAGCTCCAAGCTCAAGCCGTAGAAGGACTCCGTGCGTCCGGTGCATCGACCCGATCTCCACCAGCACCGACCGCCAGGACGCGGCCTTCCGCGTCGGCTGCTGACCGAGGAGAGGGGCACCCTCATCCAAAACCGGAGGAGCGGCTGACGGGCCGTCAAACTCGAGGCCGCTGAGGTCCGGAGCGTTGTCAGTGGTGGGTGGCAGCATCGGACGCATGACCAACACCACGGCATTCGACTGGCGGTCCTTCCTGCTCCGGTGGAGCGGGGAGTGGGCGGACTCCCCGCCGGACGACGAGACGCGGAACGAGGACGACGAGGCCGCGCGGCAGGCACGGTGGCTGGGGTTTCCGCCCGCGTCCGAGGAACGGATCGCCGCTCTGGAGCAGCGCCTCGGCCGGCGGATGCCCCCCTCGTACCGGGAGTTCCTCGGGGTCAGCAACGGATGGCGGCACGCGGGCGGGTTCGTGTGGCTGCTGGCGGGGACCGAGGACGCGCACTGGCACGACAACGAGTCAGGGCTCGCAGACACGTTCGAGGAGTACCTGGACGAGGACGCCGGCCTAGAGGAGCGGCAGGAGGTGGACGTCTGGCGGCGCGGACTGCGGCTCGACGTCGAGGCCGACGCCATCTACGTCCTGATGGATCCCGAGGAGGTGGACGAGGACGGCGAGTGGGCCGTGTACACGTGGGCGAGCTGGCGTGCCGCGCCTCCCGAGCGGAAGGCGAACTTCCTCGCGTTCATGCGGGACATGCACCGAGAGTTCCACAGCCTGCGGGCGCGCCCGAGCGACGGGGAGCCGATGTTCGTCAACGACACGACGCGCACCCTGGACGCGCGGTTGGAGGAGGCCCGGCTGGAGGCGCTGCGCGGCGGCTGGGAGCGAGCCGTGGAAGTACTGGACGAGGCCAAGGAGTACGGCAGACCGCGGGCGGCCGGGCTGGGGGACCAGATACGGCGCCTGCTTGGACAGACCTCCATGGTGTACTTCGACGACCTGGCGGCGGACCCGCGGTATGCGCGCGAGCTCCTGCCGCCGCTGGTCGCCGAGCACGCGGAGCACTCGTACCGGGGTGACTCCTCACTGAGGTTCCATCTGCGGGGCGCTGACGGCGACTTGGTGTCACTGGCGTACACGATGCTGGACCAGATGCGGAACGGCACCTACCGTTACACGGCGGCGGGCCCGTTCGGGCAATCGGTCGAGGGGGCACGGGAGCTTGCGCGGTGGGGAGACACCGACGGGGCGTGGCGGACACTGGTCGATGCGCTGCCCCTGTGGGAGGCGCTGGGGCCCGACCATCAGGCGTCGTTGGGCTGGGTGGCGGATCCCGTGCTCGGGCCGCTGCTGACCCCGGAGCGGGGCCGGGAGCTGCTCTCCACACCGAGGGGCGGGCAGTTCGGTGAGGTACCGGGTGCGACTGCCGGTCTCGACCCGGGTGGTCTGGCGTGGCTCGCGGAGCCGGACCCGGGCAACAACCGTACGTCCTACCGGTTCGTCCTGGTGGAGGGCGTGGAGCCGGAAGAACTGGCCGGACGCCTCGCGGAAGAGGAAGGCGACGGTGACGGGAACGCCACCGTGCTGAACGAACCCATGACCTTCTGGGAGGCGCGCCACGGAGCGCTGCGCGTCCGCGAGGAACTCTCGCCCTACGACGACAGGGCTCTCATGGCGGTCGGCCGGGCCGGCGCCGGCTGGAGCTTCGCCTTCGACGGCCGGCCGGCCCCGTTCGACCGGCGGCGGTTCGTCTCGCCCGCCGCGTCCGCCGCCGCGGGCACCCGCGCGGTGGTGGTGTGGAACGGCTTGAGGGCAGCGCACCGGGAACCGTTCTTCCACCTGTCGGTGGCGCGGGACGGTACCGAGGAGTACGCATTCACCTACGTGGACGGAGAGGTCCGGCAGAGCGGGGAGACACCACGGGCGCTGGACCCGAGCCTGTTCTTCGGCGCCGCGGGCCACGGCGTCGGGACGGAACGGTCACTGCTGGAAGCGGTGGCCGGGGAGTTCGGTGTCCGGCTGCCCCGTCATGCCCTGGTGAACGGACGGCTGCACACCTTCACCAGCCGTTCCTGGACGCGACCGCCCAGGGACGGCGAGATCTTCATGGTGATGAGGGTGAGCCGGCAGGACGAACCCCTGGCGGAGGGCTGAGAGTTCGCTTCAGAGCGTCGAGGGCAGCCAGCCGTACTGGACGGCGCGGACGCCGGCTTCGAAGCGGCTGCGGGCGCTGAGGCGCTCCATGAGCTCGCCGGCGATACGGCGGGCCGTGCGCGGTGAGACGCCCAAGCGCTTGGCGATGCTCTCGTCGGTGTGGCCGTTGGAGAGCAGCTGGATGACGCTGGCCTCCTGCGGGGTGAGGCCCTGACTGTCGCGGCGATGGGTCTCGCCGAGCGGGGCGGCGGTCTGCCAGATGCTCTCGAACAGCGCACACAGGGCGGCGAGTGTGCCGTTGCCGGTGAGGACGACGGCGCCCGCCGAGGTGTCGTCGCTGCTGACCGGGAGGACCGCCCGGGACCGGTCCATGATGATCATGCGAGTGGGCAGTGACGGCGCGGTACGGACCTCGCCGCCGTGTTCGGCCAGCCAGGTGGCGTGCTGCACGGTGGCGGTGCTGTTGCGCGCACTGTCGAGATAGACGGTGCGCATCCGGACCCCGCGTCCGAGCAGCGCCTCGTTCAGGGGGCGGGAGGCGCGCATGTTGTCGTCGGTCTGCGCACCGTCGGGTGCCAGGGTGAGGACCTCGGTGCGCACCTCGGCGGTGAGGGTGGCGAGCCGGTCGCGGACCCGGTCGAGGCCGACGAGCTGCTCGACCTCGGGATGGGCGGCGTCAGGACGCAGATCGGCGTACTGGGCGATGAGTTGGGCGGCCGCGGCGCGGGACGCCTCCACGCGTTGCTGCTGGGCGGCAAGTTCGGCCTGCTGACGGGCGAGCAGGATCTCCATGCCGATGTCCGGCGAGACCGCCCGCAGTTCGCCCCGCCGGTCGTAGGAGGGGCGGACCAGGGCGAGTTCACTGAGCGCGTCCAGCGCCGAACGGACCGCCTCCTCGGTCAGGCCCAGCCGCTCCACCAGTCCGGCCACTCCGGCCTGCGGCCCCGACAACATGGCCCGGTAGACCTGTTCCGTCTTGTCGTCGAATCCCAGCAGCTCGAGCACGTCGCCCCCTGTTCGTGAAGCGTACGAACCCGACACGTACGCCACTCAACGTGCGCCGCATTATTCCGGACAGGGCCGGAGACGGCTGTGACTGGATTCACGGGAGGAAGGGGGAGAGATGCCGGTCAGGACGGATGTGTCCATGGCCGGAACCGTCCTAGTGGATCAGTGGTGCGGGTCGTGGCGGATTGCCAGAGTCGGCGCGTGTATCTCATCCACGTCCATTTCAAGGGCCCGCCGAGTGCCACGCTGCCCGAAGGTGTCGAGTGCCTGGTCCGGTCGTCCGCCCGGGTGGCGGACCGGCTCGAGCACGTGGTGGCGCACGGGCGGGCCCGGCCGTATCCGGTTCTAGGGCTGTACCTGGTCGCGGAGCGGGCGGAGGACGCCCGGTCCAGGGCCCACGACATGTGCATCCGGATGCTGAGGGGGTCCCCGTCGCTGCATCCGGACTGGGAGGTGGTCGGCGCGGAGTTGCCGGCCGCCCCGCCGCCGGGCCGGTGGCATGGACGGGGACCGCTCCCACCTGGCTGACCCGGTCCGCGTGGACGGAACGGGCCACTGCATTTTCCGTCCAGCGAGGGTGCCTTCCGCCCTTCCGGCGGCGGGGCCAAAGTGCTGATCACGAACCGAGCGCGTCCGTGTCAGGACGCTTCGTTCCGTGACTCCCGTGAGGGATTTCCTGAGAGGGGCTACCACCATGAACCTGATCCGCGACCACATCACCCGGGCGGTGGCCGTCACCGCCCTCGTCCTGGGCACGGTGCTCGCCGGCCTGTCCGTCCCGACCGCGGCCGACTCCCCCCGGAACACCACAGGCACCACCGTCACGGCGAGTGCCGAAGCCGGCGCCTCCGACGTGGGCTGGCAGTGAGCCCGTGTATCAGATCGGCTTGCTGTACGACCGTCAGTTCACCGCCTGGGCGGTGCGCACGGCCTTGAAGGCGGTGCCCGAGCTCCAGGTGCACAGTGTCCCCGAGGACGGCGGCGAGAGCGCGCCCCGCCACCTGGACGTCCTGGTCACCGACCACCCGCCGCGCGACCCGGCGATCGGCGCGCGGGCCACCCGGATCCTGCTGATGTCACCGAACGACCCGCCGCCGGACCTGGACATGGCCGCGTCCGGTTTCGCGGGTCACCTCTCCGAGCGGTGCACCGCCGCCGAACTGGCCGCCGCGATCCGGGACGCGGCGGCACGGGACACTCCCGGGACGCCGGACGGCGGCGGCTTCGCCCTGTCCGCGCGGGAGCGTCAGGTGCTGCGGCTGATCGCGGACGGCTACACCCACGACCAGACCGCCCGCCGGCTGGGCCTGAGTCCGCACACCGTCCACACGTACGTCAAACGCGCCAAGGGCAAGCTCGGCCTCGGCAACAAGGCCGAACTCACCCGGGCCGTCCTGACGGACGCCTGGTGAGCGTGTCAGTCGTCGCTCCGCGTCGCCACGACGGCCCAGGTGCGGTGAGGGACAGGGATCACCTCGCCGGGGAACCGGTCGCGCAGCACCTGCCCGAGGGCGTCGTCGAATCGTTCCACCTCGTCCGGCGGCAGGCTGGCGCCGACCCCGGCGCTGGCCCGGATCCGGCCCCGCCACGCCTCGGGCGGGTAGGGCACGGCCAGGTCGAAGGAGAAAGTCTCGATGCCGGTGAAACCCGCGGTGGCCAGGTCGGTCAGCCAGCGCGGGTACAGACCGGTGCCGCCGCCCATCGTCCAGGCCGGGTTGAAGGAGAGGATCAGTTCCTCGGTCGCCTCGACCACGTTGCCCGGCAGGGGCAGCCAGTCGAAGTGGGCGATGACCGCGCGGCCACCGGGCCGCAACAGCCGCCGCACCTCGGCCGCGGCCTTGGGCGCGTCGAACCAGTGCCAGCACTGGCCGGCCGCCACCACGTCGTACGACCCGTCCGGCAGTCCCGTCGATTCCGCCGTACCCACCCGGTAGTCGGTCTCCACGCCGGCTTCCCTGTCGAGCTCCCGGGCCTGCTCGAGCAGCGGCGCCGCCGGGTCCAAGCCGGTCACCCGCGCCCCTGCCTGCGCGAACAGCCGGGCCAGGGTGCCGGTGCCGGTCCCGACGTCGAGCACGTCCTTGCCGGGGAAGGCGATGCCGTGCCGGTACAGGTGCGTGACGATCTGCGGGGGGAAACCGGCCCGGTGGCGGCCGTAGTCCTGCGCGGTGAGCCCGAAGTCGGGGCGGAACGTGCTGCTCATGGCGGTTCTCCTGGAAGTGGGACAAGAAAAGGGACGCAAGGGTGGCTACGCGTCGGCCGGCAGCGGCGTCGCCGGGTGGGGACGGGTCCGTTCCGCCCACCGGGCCAAGGCCGGAGCGGCCAGCCCCGCGGCGGCCAGCAGGGCGGCCAGCACGGCCCACCCTGCCATACCGTGACCGATGATCAACAAGGTTGTGACGGCGGGGGTGACCGCCGTGCCCAGCTGCGTGGTCAGCCCGAACAGCCCCTGGTACTGCCCATGGGCGTGCTCCGGCGCCAGCTCGTACGACAGGGCCCACGAACCCGCGCTGTACAGCAACTCCCCCATGGTGTGGACGACGACGCCCGCGGCGAGCACACCCACGGCGAACCACGACGGGCGCCCGGCGGCGAACGCGAAGAGCACACAGCACCCGGCGAGCCACAGCCCCGACCGGCGCATCGCCCTGGCTCCGCCCCTGACGTCCTCGGCGCCCCGGCTCACCGGAACCTGCCCGAACACGACCAGCACGGTGTTGATCAGCAGCAGGCCCGCGAAGACGGACGTCGGGGCCTCGGTGCGCTCGGCGATCCACAGGGGAAGGGCCACGTTGAGGATGCCGGAGTTTGTGATCAGCACCGCGTTGAGCAGCCCCACCGCTACGTACGGCCGGTCGCGCAGCACCGCCCACCGGGGTTCGCCCCGGTCCACGGCCACCGGCGGCAACTCGGGAATGGCGAGCAGGGTCACCCCGGCTACTGCGAACACCGCCCCGCCTGCCAGGAGTTCGGCGATGTACACGGTCCGGGACCCCGCGTCGAGGGCGAGACCACCGGCCACCGTGCCGACGGAGAAGCCCACGTTGGTCACGGAGCGCAGATAGGCCCGGGTGCGCAGCCGGTCCGTCCCCGGCACCGCCCTGGCGACCAACGCGCCCCGGGCCGCGGTGGATCCGGACTCCGCGACCGCGACCACGCTCGCCGCCAGCAGGAAGCCTCCGAAGCCGCCGACGAGGGCGTAGCCCCACAGCGCAACCGCCTGCAGGAGCACATAACCGACCGAGGCGCCCCGGGCGCCGACGACGTCCGCGAGGCGGCCCGCCGGGATGCTCGCCAGCATGCCCGCGATCGCCGCGAGCGTCAGGCCGAGACCGACCTGGCCCGCCTCGATGCCCACGGAACGGGTGAAGTACAGCACGGAGATGGTCACCACGATGCCGTGGCCGACGCTGCGCGCGAGGGTGCTGAGGCTGAGCACCCACACCGTCCGGGACCACGGCAATACCTTCCGGATCATCCTTCTTCTTCCTGATTCTTTTCTTTTGGGATCCTTCTCGTCCTTCTCGGAGAGCTGATATGCAGCAAGCGCCCACCGTCCTCCACGTCGGCTGGATGTCTCGTGCCGTCGACGCACTGGTCCGTTCCGGTGCGGAGGTGACCTGCGCCGTGAAACCCGCCGACGCCCCGGCCGCCCGCACCGTCTGCGCGCGCACGATCGTGGTGCCCGACCCGACCCGTAGCACCGACGTGCTGGCCGGACTGGCACGGGCGGGGCTGGCCGCTGACGCCTTCGACGCCGTGTGCAGCGGGCTGGAGTTCTGCCTCCTGGACGCGGCAGCGATCGCGGGCGACCAGGCGGGGGTCAGCCGGGCTCTGGCGATGCGGGACAAGTTCGTGCAGAAGCGTGGCGTCCGGGACGCCGGGGTGCGGACCGCCGACTGCGCCGTGCTGGACGAGACCGGCGCCGCCGCGACCGCGCTGCCGTCGTTCCCGCAGGTGCTCAAGCCGCTGGACGGCGGCGGGGCCCGGAACACGTTCCTGGTCGCCGACGAACGGGAGCTGACCGCCGCCCTCGGACAGCCGGAGTTCACCGCGGGGGGCGGGCCCTGGCTTCTGGAGGAGTACATACCCGGTGTCGAGTTCCAGGTAGACGGGTTCGTCGAGGGCGGGGAGCTGCGGCTGATGTCGATCTCCCGGTATGTGCAGAACCTGATCGAGGTGCACAGCGGCGGGCTGGTGGCGCACATCGTGCTGCCGCCCCGCACCCACCCAGAGCTGTACGCGAAGGTGCGGGCGCTGGCCGAGACGGCCTTCAAGGCGCTCGGGCACCACGACGGCGTCTTCCACTTGGAGGTGTTCCAGCACGCCGAGGACGGGGAGATCGTGTTCGGGGAATGCGGGGCACGGGTGGGCGGAGGCCGGACCGACGAGGTCGTCGAGCGCGCCTTCGGCGTCCGGCTGCACGACGTGTGGGCCCGGCTGGCGACCGGCCGCCCCTCCGGTGTCACCAGTTCCCCCGGCCACGCGGACGACAAGGTCTTCGGCGGCATGAACCTGTCCGCACGGCCGGGCCCGGTACGCGCCGTTCCCTCGGCCGGCGAGGTCCTGGACCGGCCCGGGGTGGTGTACGCCGAAGTCAGCGCGGGTCCCGGCACGGTCCTGCCCGACACCACCGAGGCCACGAACCTGCGGGCCGGCCTCGCGGTCGTCTCCGGGGCGGACGAGCGGGAGGTCGAGGACCGCATGCGGCGGCTCGCCGACTGGTTCGCCGCACAGGTCGCCCAAGAGACGTCCGACACGGCGGGCTGAGCGGGCGGTGCCCGTCACCGTGCTGTCTCCGCGGCGAACCGGGACGTCACGTACGGGAGGATCCCGCCCAGGCGCAGGTAATCGGCTTCGCGGGCGGTCTCCACGGCGGCGGTGGCCTCGAACTCCGTGACGGAGCCGTCGGCTCGGCACACCCGGACGCGGACCGGGCCGTGGGGGCGGAGGACCGCCAGTCCCACGAGGTCGATGCGTTCGGAGCCGTCCAGCCGGTACGTGCCGCTGCCCTCCCCCGCCGGGAAGCACAGCGGCAGCACGCCCATGCCGACCAGGTTGCCCCGGTGGATCCGCTCGAAGCTCTCCGCCAGCACCGCGCGGACCCCCAGCAGCGCGGTGCCCTTGGCCGCCCAGTCGCGGGCACTTCCGGCGCCGTACTCGCGCCCGGCGACGACGATGACGGGCACGTCTTCGGACCGGTAACGCTCGGCCGCCGCGTAAATCGTGGCGGGTTCGCCGGAGGGCTGGTGCCGGGTCCAGGGGCCTTGTCGGCCGTCTGCGGCCAGGGCGTTGCGCAGCCTGGGGTTGGCGAAGGCGCCGCGGACCATGACGTGGTGATTGCCCCGGCGGGTGCCGAAGCTGCCCAGCCGGTCCGGCGGCACCCCGGCACCAGTCAGGTACGCGCCGGCCTCGCTGTCCGGCGCGATCGGGCCGACCGGCGAGATGTGGTCGGTGGTGACGCGGTCGCCGAGCAGTACGAGGATCCGCGTCCCGCTCAGTTCGTCCGGGACGGGCCCGTGGCTCCCGTGGGTCTCGAGGTACGGCGGCCGGAGGATGTACTGAGAGTCGGGTGGCCAGGCGTACAGCTCGTCGCCCTGCACCTCGATCGATCGCCAGCGCTCGTCGCCCTCGAACAGGTCGTCGTAGACGTCCGTGAAGAGACCGGGACCGGTGGCTGCCCGTACCGCCTCGGCGACTTCGGCCGGGTCGGGCCACAGATCACGCAGGTGGACGGGCCGTCCGTCCGGGTCGACGGTGACGGGCTCGCGGGTGAGGTCGCGGTCGACGGTGCCGGCCAGGGCGTACGCGACCACGAGCCCGGGGGAGGCCAGGTAGGCGGCGCGGATCTGCGGGTGGATCCGGCCCTCGAAGTTCCGGTTGCCACTGAGGACGGCGGCGCCGAGGACGCCGTCCTCCGTCACCGCCCGGGCTCCTTCCTCGGTGAGCGGGCCGCTGTTGCCGTGGCAGGTGGTGCAGCCGAAGGCCACCACTGAGAAGCCCAGCTTCTCCAGTGGGGCCAGCAGCCCGGCCTCGTCCAGGTAGGCCGGGACGGTACGGCTGCCCGGGGCCAGGCTGGTCTTGGTCCACGGCGGGACGGTGAGGCCCAGTTCGACCGCGCGCCGCGCCACCAGACCGGCCGTGATCATCGAGGCGGGGTGGGAGGTGTTGGTGCAGCTCGTCAGGGCGGCGATGAGCACGGCGCCGTCCCGGGGCGTGCCCTCGTCGTCCGAGCGGGGCGCTTTCCCGCCGGCGGCCTCGGCCAGACTGCGGGGGACGGCGGAGAGCGGGAGCCGTTGGTCAGGGCGGTGCGGGCCGGCCACGCAGGGCTCCACTCCGCCGAGATCGACCGTCAGTTCCTCGGTGTAGCGCACCGTGGACCGGGTGCCCGCCTCGTGGAACAGCCCTTGGGCCCGGCAGTAGGACTCGACGAGCGCCACGTGTTCCGGGTCTCGACCGGTCGCCCGCAGGAAGCGGAGCGTCTCGTCGTCCACCGGGAAGAAGGACGTGGTGGCGCCGTGGTCCGGCGCCATGTTGGCGATGGTGGCGCGGTCCGGGACGGTGAGCTGCCGGGTGCCCTCGCCGTGGAACTCCAGGATCGCGCCGACCACGCCGTGTCGGCGCAGGAGTTGATTGAGCGTCAGCACGAGGTCGGTGGCGGTGGTGCCCGGGCGAGGGCGGCCGGTCAGCCGGACCCCGACCACCCGGGGCGGGGCGATCAGCACCGGCTCGCCGAGCAGCGCCGAGGTGGCCTCGATGCCGCCCACGCCCCAGCCGAGTACACCGAGGGCGCCCACCATGGAGGTGTGGGAGTCGGTGCCCAGGACCGTGTCGGGCCTGGCCAGGGGCCGTCCGTCGGGGCCGGGGCCGACGGCGACGACCTGGGCGAGCCGTTCGAGGTTGATCTGGTGGACGATCCCCTTGCCGGGCGGTACCACCCGCAGCCCCGGGAACGCCTGTTCCGCCCAGCGCAGCAGGGCGTAGCGCTCCTCGTTGCGGGCGAACTCCAGGTCGGTGTTGATCCGCAGCGCGTCCTGACGGCCCGTGACATCCGCGCGGACCGTGTGGTCGACGACCAGATGGGCCGGGATCACCGGGCTGACCCGCCCGGCGGGCAGGCCCTGGCGCACGGCCGCCGCGCGCAGTGCGGCGAGGTCCAGGATCACGGGGATGCCCGAGTAGTCCTGGAGGATCACCCGGGACGGCTGGAACGACAACTCGCCCGGCGTACCGTCACCGGCACTCCAACGCGCCACGGCCCGCACGAAGGCGGCCTCCGCCCGGCCGGTGGCGGCGAGATGCGCGGCGTTCTCCAGCAGGACCCGCGCCGTGTACGGCATCACCGTGAGGTCGGCACCTGCCGACTCGGCGATCAGATGCAGGTCGTGGTGAGTGGGCAGCGCGGTCACGGGGTGCCTCCGTGGGGTTCCTCGAGTGAGGCCGTCAGAGCGGCCTGGTCGAGCTTGCCGTGGGCGGTGCGCGGGAACGCCTCAGCGCGGTGGTGCACCCAGGCCGGTGTCAGGTAGTGCGGGAGCCGGTCGGCCAGAATGCGCTGGAGGGCATCCGGGGTCGGGTGGCCGGTGTCGCTCCGGTAGAACAGGGCGAGTCCCTCCCACGTGCCGTCGCCGCCGGGCACGGGGACCACCGAGCACTCCCTGACGCCCGGCACACCGAGTGCGGCGCGCTCCGTCTCGGCGGGTTCGACACGGTAGCCGGAGATCTTGATCTGGCGGTCGGCGCGGCCGAGGAAGTGCAGGACGCCGTCGGGGTCCCGGCGGCCGAGATCGCCGGTGCGGTACAGCCGGGTGGGGACGCCGTCGACGTCCAGGACGACGAACTTCTCGGCGGTCGCCTCCGGTCGGCCCAGGTAGCCGAGGGCGAGTCCGTCGCCCGCGACGCAGATCTCGCCCGGCCTGCCGTCGTCCAGCACCGTGTCGCCGTCGAGGAGGTGCACTGCGGTGCCGGGGACGGGGCGGCCGACAGGAATGCCGTCGGGCTGTTCGCAGTCGGCCGGACGGACCGCCCGGGTGGTGGCGAACACGCAGCTCTCCACCGGGCCGTAGCCGTTGAGGAGGGCGATGTGCGGATGGCGGGCGAGGAAGGCGCGCACATGCGGCACCGAAAGGCGTTCCCCGCCCGTCATCACCTGCCGGATCCCGGCGAAGGAGTCGACGTCCTCGTCGACGAACAGGTTGAACAGCGAGGCGGTGAGCCACAGCGAGTCCACGCCCGCCGACTTGACCAGGTCCCGCAGGTCGCCGGGGAAGAGGTACTCCCCCTCGGCGAGCACGGCGGTGCCGCCGGTCGTGAGCATGCCCCACAGCTCCAGGTGGAAGGCATCCCAGGACACCGGCGCCGCCTGGACCATCGCCCGGCCCCGGCCGAAGTCCGCGAAGGTCCGGCCGCTGAACAGGCGTGTGGTGGCCCGGTGCGGCGAGAGCACCCCCTTGGGCGTGCCGGTGGTGCCCGAGGTGAAGAACACCGCGGCCGGGGCGGCGGCGTCCACCTCGGCCGGTTCCGCCGCCCCGGCCGGATCGCCGTAGGGCAGCGGCCGCGCCGGAACGCCGAAGCCCTGCGAGGTCCTGTCCGTGAGGACGAACGGCGCTCCCAGCGCCTCCACCACGGCGGCGATGCGCGTGGCCGGCCACCGGTGGTCGAGCGCGGAGTACCCGGCCCCGCATTTGAGTACCGCCAGCAGTGCCACGACCAGTCCCGGTGAACGGGGAAGCAGCACCGGCACCAGGCTGCCCGGGCCGACACCGAGGGCGCGCAGCCCGGCCGCGACGGCGTCCGCGGCGATGTTCAGCTCCGCATAGCTGGTCCGGGTCCCCTTGTGCGCGAGGGCCGTGACGTCCGGTCGCATCAGTGCCTGGCGTGCGACCGCCGCATGCAGGGTGGGGAGTTCTCGATCTGACATGGGTCAATTCCTCGGGGATGCGCTCTGGTCGGCCCGCAGTTCCAGCCAGGCCCCCAACGTCAGTAGCGGGAAGGCGAGTTCGGCAGCAGTGGGGTCGCCCGCGCGTAGCCCGGCCACCAGGTGGTCGACGCCTTCCGGCCGGAGGCCGGGGCCGGTCAGGCGGTCCCGGTGGCCCTGGAGTCCGGCGACGGCCCGCTCGGCTGCCGGGCCGGTCAGCCAGTCGGCGACCGGCGCCCGGAAAGGCTTCTTGATCTCGTCGCGGTAGGCGGGCAGGTCCGCGGCGTACGCCTGCCGCAGGGGCAGTTTGGTCTGCCCGCCACCGACCAGACCGGCGAACGGCAGAGCCGCCGCGAGGGCGGGAAGACCACCGTGCAGGAACGGTGTGCGTCCTTCCACTCCCCGCGCCATCAGCAGATGGTCGGCCCGGCGCAGCAGCGGTTCAAGACTGTGCGTGTACTCGAACTCCCGCACTATCTCGGTGACTTGGCGATCCCCGGAGGTGGGAAGGGCGTCGTGGAGCGCGCCGTGTGCCGCCTCGTGGGCGTCCGGGTCCAGCAGCGAGCGCAGCAGGTCCGCGCGGGCGGTGGGGAGGTAGAAGGAGGCCGGGTCCGTGGTGTCCGGCAGACGGAGGTAGCTGCGGTAGCCGCCGAAGAGTTCGTCGGCTCCCTCACCGGCCAGCAAGACTACGATGCCGCTTTCCTGGGCCAGCCGGGCCAGCTCCGCGTACATGGGCACGCTCGTCATGGCGGTCGGTTCGCCCAGCGCGCGCACCGCGTCCGGGATGCCGTCCAGCAGGTCGTCGGGGCCGAACCGGGCCCAGCGGTGCCGCCAGCCGTGCCAGACGGTGCCCGGAAGGCCGAGGGCGGAGAGGTCGGTGACCCCGTCGCCGTTGCCGTCGGGCACGACGCTGACCGTCGACAGGTCGCGGACGCCGAGGCGGGCGAGCTCCAGCGCCAGCACCGTGGAGTCGAGGCCACCGCTGAGCGCCAGGCCGAGCGGCCGGTCGGACACCAGCAGCCGCCGCACCGACTCGGCGACGGCCGCCCGCAGCTCGCCGGGCCCGGCCGGCTGTGGTGCGGGGGCGACCGTGTCCGTGCCGAGGTGCTGTACGTGACCTTCCTTGATCAGCAGTCGGGCGCCCGGCGGCACCGGCGTGATGTCCTCGTAGAAGGTGCCGCCGTCGACCACGCGGCCGTACAGCAGGAACTGGGCGACGGCCGCCCGGCGCACCTCGGCGGGCCCGAACAAGTCCAGCAGCGCCGGGATCTCCGAGGCCACGGCGACGCCTGCCGGGTGGCGGCGCAGATACAGCGGTTTGATGCCGAGGAGGTCCCGGCCCACCGTGAGCGAGCCGTCGGGCGCCCGGCGGACCAGGGCGTACATCCCGTCGAGTGCCGTGCCGGACGGATCCCCGGCAGCGTGCACCGCCTCGGCCTCGTCGAGGCCGCCCGCCGGCACGGTCCCGCCGGCCACGTACACCTCACCGTTGAAGGCGTACGCGGCCGACGGGCCGGCGAAGGGCACGGCGTCGCCCGGCCGGCTGCGGACCCGCAGCCGGCACATGGCCACCGCGGACCCGTCGTCACCGACCACCCCATGGCCGTCCGGGCCCCGGTGCGGCAGCTTGCCGATGGCCTGCCGGGCCAGCCGGTCGGCCCGCCACCGCCGGGACGGGGCGGGGGCCAGGCTCACGCCCACGACGCCGCACACCGGTCAGCCGTCCTGTCGTGCGGGACGTGCCTCGGCGGTGTACATCCGCGTCGACGGTGCCTGCCCGAACGGCGTGGTGGCCAGCAGGGCCAGAGTGCGACCGGCCACGTCCGCCGCGTCCAGCAGGGCGACGATGTCGTCGTGGTCGAACCGCTGCTCCCGTCCCCGGCCGCGGTACCACTGGAGCAGGGTCGCCGAGTCGATGGCCCCGTGCGGGAGGAGCGCGTCGGTCAGGACGTCCCCGGCGGCGGCGAAGTCGACGATCTTGGCGTCGGCGTCGTAGAAGCGCTCCAGGCATCCGCGCTCACGCCCGACGGCGATCATGCGCTCGTCCATCGGGTACAGGCCCAGCTTGATCGAGGTGTGCAGCCGGCCCCCGTCGGCGAGCAGGTCCAGCATGCCCTCGACGCCCCGGCGGGCCTCGGTCTCGCTGAAGCGGTTGACCAGCCGGTCGTTGAGGACGAACTGCTGCGTGCCGCGCAGGTCCTCGGGCGCGGGCCTGGTGATGTCGTGCCGCAGCACCCGGCAGGAACCGGCGGGCAGCGCGGCGCGAAGGTCGTCACACATGCGCGCGGAGAAGTCGAGGACGGTCACCTCGGCGCCGCGCGCGATCAGCGCCTCGACGAGGTCCTTGGTGGAGGCGCCGACGACGGTGCACGTGTCACCGGCGCCGATGCCGTCCATGAACAGGCCGATCTCCTCGTCGCTGGGCTTGGCGGTGGTGCGCCCCGACTCCCAGAACAGGGAGCCGATCAGGTCCCAGGCGGCGGACTTCTCGTTCTCGGACGCGGTCTCGGTCGCGGTGGTGGTCACTGGTGGCTCCCTACGGGGTCGAGCAGGCTGGAGTTGTAGTCGCCTGCCAGTACGTGGTTGATGTAGGTCCCGGCGCCGCCCACGACGCGGTAGCCGTGCGGGACGCCGGCCGGGATGAACACGCCGGCCGGGCTCTGGACGGGGAACGTGCGGTCGCCGAGCGTCACCTCGACGGACAGGCCCTGGTACGCCTCCTCCTCGCCGAGGAAGACGAACAGGCTGTCGCAGTGGTGCACATGGGTGTCGACGTGCCCGGCGCCGTAGTCGTCCATGAGCGGGATGCGGCGAGCGATGCAGTACTGCTCGGCGCCGGGCACGAACCGGTTGTCGACGACCACGAAGCGGTCGCCCGGGCCCTTGCGGTGGTGGCGCAGTTCGGTCGCGGAGATGATCTGCGGGTCGTTGATCCACTCCTCCGGCCGCTCGGGCAGGCCCGCCCGGTGCGTGGTGCCCGTACGGCCGACCCGAGCCGGATCCATCCACTCGTAGGAGGACGGCTCCCGCTCCACGGCCGCCACGTGGAGCTTGGCGACGTGGTGGAACACGTCCCGGCCGACGATCGGGCGCCGGTGGTCAGGCATCGAGCGGGAGTGCGCGCCGACCAGTCGGCTGAGCTCGGGCAGCAGCTCACCTGCGGTCAGCGGCCGGGTGCCGCGGAAGTCGAGGTTGGTGGCGAGGGCGGCGTAGTCGGTGATGCCGGCCCGCTCGCCAAGTCCGTTGACGGAGGTGGAGGCCCAGGTGGCGCCCGCGTCGAGCGCCGCGAGGGTGCCGGCCAGGGCGAGTCCGCGGTCGTCGTGCAGGTGCACTTCGATGTCGGTGCCGGGACACGCCGCGCGCAACCTGCCGATCTGCTCGCCCACTTCGTGCGGCTCCAGCACTCCGACGGTGTCCGCGAAGCAGATCCGCTCGGCTCCCGCCGCCACCGCGATCCGGTAGGCCTCGACCAGGTCCGCGGTCTCCGTGCGGCTGCTGTCCTCCACCGTGAACCGGACCCGGAGTCCGAGGCGCCGGGCGTGCGTGACGGACTCCTCGATCCGCAGGTGCAGGTCCTCCACGTTGTGGCCGGGCAGCCGGGAGCGGCGCGATATCTCGTTGACCCCGAGGAAGACGCCCACCCAGGCCGCGCCGCTCTTGGCGACGGCCTCGATGTCGTCGACGTGGGCGCGGGCGTGGGCCAGCACCGGTACGCCGCCGGCCGCCTCCACCACGGCGGCGGTCCGCAGGACCTCCTCCGGGCCGACGGCGGGATGGCCGCACTCGATGGCGTCCGCCCCCGAGCGCACCAGGAGGGTGGCGATGTCGACGCTCTGTTCGAGGGTGAAGCGGCCGTGCGCGGACTGCGTGCCCTCGCGCAGCGTGCTGTCGATGATGTACGTCATCGGGTCTCCCGGAGGTCCTGGAGGTCGGCGAGCGGGAAGCTGTCCTTGGCGCGGAACTCCGGGTCGGAGCCGTCCGCGAAGACGACGACCATGCCGCGCCGGTCGTCCGGTGAGGTGTTGGCGGCGCTGCCGTGGGCGAAGTGGCGGTCCCACATGACGGCGTCACCGGGGTTCAGCTCGAACTGGACGGGCTCGCGCAGTCCGTCCTCGACGGCGTCCAGGCCCGGGTGCCAGCGGTAGTGCGGGCGCTCGCGGTGCGGGATGTGGCCGCCGGCGTGCGAACCGGGACTGCCGAAGAGACCGCCGTTGGCCGGGGATACCGGGGTAAGCGCGAACCAGACGCTGAACGCCTTCGGATACTGGTACGTCCACAGGGCCTGGTCCTGATGGAGGGTCACCTCGGTTCCGACCAAGGCGGGTTTGAGGAAGGCGGCGTGGAACACCACGGTGGCGCCGTCGCCGATCAGTCGCCGGGCGATGCCGGTGACGCCGGAGCGCACCAGCATGGGACCCCACAGCTCGGGGTCGTTCCACAGCAGCCGGCGCAGCTTGCGCAGCCTACGGCCCTCACCGTCGGCGCCCCCTTGGTCGTACTCGGCCTCGTAGCCGGCGGGCACCTCGTCGGCGGCGTCGAAGGTGTCGAAGGCCTCGACGGCGAGCTGCTGGTCCTTGTCGTCCAGGAGCCCGGGCAGCAGGTGGTGGCCGTCGCGGGCGTAGGAGTCGTAGTCGATGTCAGGCATGGCGGTCCTGTCGCTGGGAGGAGGGGCCGGCTGCGAGGACCTCGCGCACCGGCAGATCGGGCTGGGCCGCGAGGGCCTGGACGGCGGCCAGGAAGTCGTGGGCGAACTCCCGTACCACGGCGTCCGGGTACTCGGAGCGGTAGTACAGCGCGGTGAAGCGCACGTTCGGGCCATGCCGCAGCATCCACAGGTGGAGGCCGGGCGAGTCCGCCGTCTCCGGCAGGAAGACCGGCTCGGCCCGTGTCCCGCCGAGCTGCAGCGACCCGCCCCACACGTCGTTGAACATGAAGTACACGCCGGGCGACTTGCGGAACCCGCCGTTGCCGGCGGCCGAGCCGGGCCACATCACGGCGCGGACGTAAGCGGCGGGCAGGTCCCCGTGCGCGGTCGCGGCGAGCGCGGTCTCCCGCACGGCGGCGACGAGATGGCCGAAGCCGCGGGAGAGATCGACGTCGGTCGTCGGGAAGACCCCGTTCGCGAACCAGCCGACGGTGTCCTGGAAGCCCGGCTCCAGCCGGTTGGCCGCACTGGTCAGCAGGGTGACCCGGGAGCGCCCGGTGCCCTGTGCGACCAGCGCCTTGAGCGCGGCGAGCGTCACGACGTACGGCGTCGTGCGCAGACGTGCGCACAAGGAGTCGAGTGCCTCCACGGCCGGGGCGGGGACGTTGTACTCCAGGCTCGCCGGGTCGTGCAGACCGCCGTCCGGCAGATAGCCGGGCAGGCGCAGCTCCAACGCCGTGGGGTCGGAGCCGAGTTGGTCCAGCCAGTAGCGTGCGACCTCGTCGCCGCGGCCGTCGAGGAAGCTCTCCCACTGCAGTGCCGACCACTCCGCGTAGCTGCCGGAGGCGGTGAGCCGGGGCGGCTCACCGGCGGCCAGGGCACGGTAAGCGGTGGCCAGGTCGGCGGTCAGGACGTCCAGCGACCAGCCGTCGGCGACCATGTGGTCGAACACCAGGGCCAGGTAGTGGTCGTCGGCGGCACAGCGCACCAGGTGGGCCCGGAACAGGGGTGGCGCGGTGCGGTCGAAGGTGCGGCGGACCTCCTTGTCGAGGAGCCGTATCGCCTCCTCTGACCGCTCGTCCTCAGGGAGCCACGACAACTCGTCGGCCAGGAGTTCCACGCGGGCCCCGGCGACGGTGTACTGGCGGACGGTGCCCTCGCGAGTCTCGAACCCGGTGCGCAGCGTCGCGTGCTGCTCGGCCACGGCCTGCAACGCGCCCTCCAGCAGCGCCGGTTCGAGGGGGCCCCTCAGCCGGTAGACCGCGTGGAACTGGAGCGCCGGTGCGTCCGGATCGCCCAGCGCGGACAATCCAGCCCACTCCTGGGCCATCGAGGCACGGCCGTCGGACTGCAGGGCGGCGGGCTTCGGTGCCGCTACCGCTGCGCTCGTGTCCATCCGTTCGGCGAGCTCGCGCACGGAGGCGGCGGTGAAGACCGTACGCGCGGACAGCCGGACCCCGAGTTCTTCCGCCACGAGGCGGATCAGCCGGAAGGCGAGGATGCTGTTGCCGCCACGGTCGAAGAAATTGTCGTCGGGCGCGATGTCCGGCGCTTGAAGCAACTCGCGGTGAATGCGCAACAGAGCGTTCATGGCGACCGGGAAGCTTTCGTCGGTATTACTCTCGGTCACGTGAGGGTCTCCATTGATCGGCCGTAGAATTCCGCGAGAATGCCGATGACGGAATCCTTCAGAAAAGACTGGTGGGTGCCTTCCGTGACGACGCAGGAGAAGTGTCCTCCGCGTTGCGCGCGGGCGAGCATGCGGGCCCGCTCGGCTTCCGGAACCACCGGGCTCTGCCGGGCGACGACGGAAAGGACGGGGATTCCCAGACCATCCAGCGCGTCCAGCAGGTGGCGATAGTCGTAGTGCCACTTGAGGAAGCTGGCCTCAGCCCAGTCGTCGGCCTCGTAGCGTTCCGGGAGCCGTTCGAAGGACTGGTCAAGGAGGACGACGCCGGCGATCCGGCGAGGTCCCAGGGCGGCCCCCAGTACGGCAGCGACCAGGGCCCCGTACGAGTAGCCGATCACATGCAGCGGCCCGGGCAGCGGGTCGAGGATCCGCTGTACATCGGCGGCGAAGTCCAGCGGCGAGTACCCCCACTTCGGGGCCGGGCTGGCACCGTGTGCCCGCAGCGAGGGGTAGACGGCGACGGAGCCCACGGGGCAGAGGGCGTCACCGATGGCCCGGAGGGCTGTCTTGTCCTCGCCGAACCCGTGCAGGAGCAGCAGGGACCCCGGTGCGGCGGGACCGGTCGCGGTCCCCGACAGCAGGTCGTGGTCGAGAAGTTCCACTGTGCCGACCCGGTGGAGCTCGGGCAGTGCGTAGGGCATCGACGTCTCCGCGGCCTCAGCGGAGCTCAGTCAGCGGCCGGCCCAGCCCGGGCGGGGTGACGCTGGTCGGCCAGACCCCGCCCCGGTAGCTGCCGGCGGCGGTGGCGCCGTACAACGAGGCGAAGTCGTCCGGTAGTTCCGGGCTGCCGGAGAAGGCCAGCCACAGCCTGAGCAGCAGCCGTCCCCGCCCGCCGCCGTCGGTGAAGGCCGTCCGGGCGTGAAAGATGTGGAAGTTGTTGATGAGCTGCAGGTCACCGGCGCGCAGCTCCATGTCGAGGGCGACCCCGGGCCGCCGCAGTGTCCGATCGAGCGCGTCCATGGCGGCGATCTGGCGTTCGGTGAGCCGCGGCGCCGTGGCGTGCCGTTGCGAGCCCTCTATGAAGCGGCGCACGTACCGGGCGGCGAAGTCCCCGCCGGTCTCGCTGAACACGGGGATGCCGGACCAGGGGGCCTCGCCCGGCTGTTCCTCGCCGCGCCGGTCGTTGGGGAACGGCCGGCACAGTTCCGCCAGCAGTTCCGGATGCTCGTCCGCCAGTACGTCGTGCACGTACCGGGACGACGCGAGCCTGCTCAGGCCGCCGCTGCGCGCCGGGCGCACGCACAGCAGGCCGATCACATCGGTACGGTCCACGTGGAACGGCAGTTCGGCAGAGCTCTCGTAGCCCCGCTGCACCGGACTGGACACGTCGGCGCCGCGGTCCTCGACCCGGCCCAGCACATCACCCTTGCGGCTCTGCGAGACCGGGCGGCCGAGGAGCTGCCCGAGGATCCAGTAGGCCATCTCGACCTCACGCGGGTCGGTGCGGTCCACCGGGAACCCGGTCAGGACTACGAACCCCGGGCCGCCTGCCAGTCGATGGCGCAGACCGGCGGCGAACGCCCGGGCACGGGACAGTCCCGTGGGAACGGCCCCGCCGATCTCGAAGCCCGCGCCGCCCGACATCGCCGAGCCGGCGGCCTGTACGAGTTCGGCGGCCACGTCCGGCGGGAAGGGAACACGCCACAGCTTCTCTCTGCCGACGAGTTGATCCCCTGACCAGACCGCCCCCGTCGGACCCTCGGCGAGTGGATTCGCTGAACCTGTTTCCTCGGTCTCCGCTATGGTCACCGTCACGACCGCCCGTCTCTCCGTGAATTCGCAGAGAAGGATTTCGTCGGCCGGGTACGCGAGTCAACGGGCTACGGCGTCCCCATTAAAGGGGACAGACGGAGGAGTTCGGACGCCCTTATCATGGTGGGACTTGCGGCCACTCTCGTGGTATTCAGGTCCCGGTGGAGTGGGACGGCGGGCGTGGGCTTCCGACTGTCCTCCATGCGGAAGCCGAAGTGGTTCACCCCGACCGGGATAGGAAGCAACTGCCGTCCGGGTCACGGTGGAAGAGTTCCCTCGCGAAGACCGAGGAGTAGCGCTCCGACCGTTTCTCCGGATCGCGGGCCGATGTCCTGGACTTGTAGCCGGACCCGCGCCGCCGCCAGGGGCGCCGGTATCGCTTGGGTGCCGTGCTCGCGGTGTGCATTTCGCCTGCGAGGGCGCGGCAGCATTCCAGACCTGCGCCATCCGTGACAACCAGGAGACGAGCACTTCGCCGGCTGACGCCAAAGCCAACGGAGTTCGCCTACCCGGCCAACGCAAGGACGAGTGGCAGCACTTGGCCGGCTCCGGCCTGGCGCAGGAGGCGTGCGCCTACGGCCAGGGTCCAGCCGGAATCGGTGTAGTCGTCGACAAGCAGGACCGGTCCCGGGGCGGCGGCCAGGGCGGCGGCAAGTTCGTCGGGCACAGTGAACGAGGCAGCCAGGGCCCGCAGCCGCTGGGCGGAGTTGCTGCGGTGCGCCGCATACTCATCCGCTTGCGGGGTGTAGGCAAGGCTGCCGAGTAGCGGGAGCCTGCCGACACGAGCCACGCCCTCGGCCAGGGAGGCGACCAGCTGGGGGCGGGAGCGGGAGGGCATGGCCACGATGCCCACGGGCCTCGCCACCGCGTCAGGAGAACCACTGGCCCAGCCGCCCGGCGAGCGAGCCCAGTCGGCCAGCACCGTCACGACGGCGGCCAGCACGTCGTCCGGGACCGGCCCGTCCGCCGCTTGCGCCGCCAGGATCGGCCGCAGCCGGTTGCCCCAGCCGATATCCGACAGCCTTCCCAGCGCACGCCCCGTGACCGCCTGCTGGCCCACCGGGATACGGCCTTTAAGATCCATGCCGACCGCGGCGAGCCCGGTCGGCCACATCTTGCGGGGCTCGATCTCAACGCCCGGGCGGTCCAGCTCTCCCGTCGCTGCCGCAAGGGCTGAAGGAGAGACGGCGGGATCGAGCCAGGACCCGGCACAGTTGTCACAGCGGCCGCACGGGACCGCCTTCTCATCATCGAGCTGCCGCTGCAAGAACTCCATCCGGCATTCCGCGGTCGCCACGTAGTCCCGCATGGCCTGCTGCTCGGCCTCCCGCTGCTTGGCGACCCAGGCGTACCGCTGCGCGTCGTACGCCCACGGCTGCCCTGTCGCGGTCCAGCCACCCTTCACCCGTTTGACGGCCCCGTCCACGTCCAGGACCTTCAACATCGTCTCAAGGCGCGAGCGCCGAAGATCCACCAGCGGCTCCAGCGCCGGCAGCGACAACGGACGGCCCGCCTCCTCAAGCACCGCCAGAGTGCGCCGGACCTGCTCCTCGGGCGGAAAGCCCACCGAAGCGAAGTACGCCCAGATCGCCTCGTCCTCCTTGCCCGGAAGCAGCAGCACGTCCGCGTGATCCACGCCACGCCCCGCACGCCCCACCTGCTGGTAATAGGCAATCGGCGACGAGGGCGACCCCAGATGGACCACAAAGCCGAGGTCAGGCTTGTCGAAGCCCATCCCCAGCGCGGACGTGGCAACCAGCGCCTTCACCCGGTTCGCCAACAGGTCCTCCTCCGCCTGCAACCGGTCGGCGTTCTCCGTCTTCCCCGTGTAGGAAGCCACCGGAAACCCCCGCTGCCGCAGGAACCCCGCGACCTCTTCCGCCGCCGCCACAGTCAGCGTGTAGATGATCCCCGAACCCGGCATATCCCCCAGCCGCTCCCCCAGCCACGCCAGCCGGTGCGCCGCGTCCGGCAACTCCAGCACACCCAGCCGCAAGCTCTCCCGGTCCAGCGGCCCACGCAGAACCAGAGCATCCCCACCCCCCGTGCCCAGCTGATCGGCCACATCCGCGGTCACCCGCGCGTTCGCGGTCGCCGTCGTGGCCAGCACCGGCACGCCCTCCGGCAGCTCTGCCAGCATCGTGCGCAGTCGACGGTAGTCGGGCCGGAAATCGTGGCCCCAGTCAGAAATGCAGTGCGCCTCGTCGACCACCAGCAGACCAGTCGTGGCGGCGAGCTTGGGCAGTACCTGATCGCGGAAGTCCACGGAGTTGAGGCGTTCCGGGCTGACGAGGAGAACGTCGGTCTCGCCGCGCTCGACCTCTCCGTAGATGGTGTCCCACTCTTCCGGGTTGGCCGAGTTGATCGTGCGTGCCTGGATACCGGCCCGCGCCGCCGACTCGACCTGGTTGCGCATCAGCGCCAGCAGCGGCGAGATGATCACTGTCGGCCCGGAGCCACGCCGGCGCAGCAGAGCTGTGGCCACGAAGTAGACCGCCGACTTGCCCCAACCAGTGCGCTGCACCACCAGAGCACGCCGACGCTCCTCCACCAGGGCCGCCACCGCCTGCCACTGGTCCTCCCGCAACCGCGCCGAACCCCCCGGGGCACCGACTAGCTCAGCAAGGATGGCATCGGCTTCAGCACGGAGCTCCAGGTTGTCCATGTCTCCATGCAACCCGATGGCAGGGACTGTCGGCCACTTCACCCCTTGTGACACCCCAATCACGATCCGCTTTCCGGTCAGGATCGGCTGAGGGGCCGAAGTCGCCGCCGGGGTAGGCGCGACACCAGGCCGGCCGCAGACCACTAGTCTAGTAGTGCTTCGTTACGCCGGGTGATATCGCCTGGTGGTGGGCATCTTCTTCGGTATGAGGTTGGGGGAGGTGGAACGGCTCCGGGGTGAGTTGGCGGAGTTCGTTGCCGATGTGTTCGCCTCGCTGCCGCGGCGGGATCAGCGGCGGTGGGGCGCGTGTTATCTGCGGGGTCTGATGCTGGACGGCCGTCGGAAGTCGATCCAGCCGATGGCCGAGCGTCTGCCGGACGGCAACATGCAGGCCCTGCAGCAGTTCGTGAACCAGTCGCCGTGGGATCCGCTGCCGGTGCGGCGGCGGATCACCCAGAGGCTGTGCGAGGCGATCAGCCCTGAGGTGTGGGTGGTCGACGATGTGTCGTTTCCCAAGTGCGGCACCGCGTCGGTGGGGGTGGCCCGGCAGTACCGCGGGGCGTTGGGCAAGCGGGGCGAACTGTCAGGTCGCGGTCAGCGTGCACGCGGCCACCGACACCGCCTCGTGCCCGCTGGAGTGGGAGTTGTTCCTGCCCCGGGAGTGGGCGGACGATGACCGGCGACGGCAGCGGGCCGGGGTGTCCGAGGAAGTCAGTCATGTGTCTAACTGGCTGTTCATGGTTGCCGGGTCCAGTCCGTCCACTCCTGGGTGTGACTGTCTCGCCCACAGGTTCGGGAACGCGGCCGACCGGCCGGGGCGCCGGCCCCGGTACGGCTCGGACATGAGCGATGCCGAGTGGGCTGTGGTGAAAGATCTACTGCCGGTTCCGGGCTGGCTGGCGGGCCGAGGCGGCCGGCCGGAGGGGTTCTGCCACCGGCAGATGATCGACGCGGTGCGCTATCTCGTCGACAAGGGCATCAAGTGGCGGGCGATGCCGTCCGACTTTCCGCCCTGGCCGCGGGTCTATGCATTCTTCGCCCGATGGCGGGACACCGGGCTGGTGGGCGAACTGCATGATCGCCTGCACCAGGCCGTTCGCCAAGCCGAAGGCCGTGGTCCGGAGCCGAGTGCGGCGGTGGTGGACTCACAGTCGGTGAAGGCGGACGCCACCGTCGCCCACACCTCACGCGGGCTCGACGCGGCCAAGAAAATCGACGGGCGCAAGCGGCACCTGCTCACCGACACGCTCGGGCTCCTCCTGGCCGTGCTGGTCACGCCGGCGTCCGTGACCGACCGGGACGGCGCCCGGACCCTTCTGCCGACAGCAACCGGCCGCTTCAGGCGGCTGGCACGGGTCTGGGCCGACGGCGGCTACACCGGCCACCTCACCGACTGGACCAGCCAGCATCTGGGGATCGTCCTAGACATCGTCCGCCGAGGTGAGGAAGTCCGAGGCTTCCAGCCACTGCCCCGCCGCTGGGTCGTCGAGCGGTCCTTCGCCTGGTTTCTGCGCAGTCGGCGCCAGGTCCGGGACTACGAACGCCGCACCGACACGAGCGAAGCAGTCATCCGCTGGTCGATGATCGCCCTGATGAACGCCGCCTGGCCGCACAGTCTCATCAGTCCGCTGTCCTGCCGGCAGGCTGAATCTTCCCGGCCTCACCTCCACCAGCCAGCCCCGTTCCACCAGCCTCTTCAGCCGTGCTCGCGCACCCTCGACCCGAAGTCCTGAACGGCCAGCTACCCGCAGCAGTGACAGCGACCGTGCCGCCAGAAAACCTGGGGGACCAACGAGAGAGCAGTCGTACCGCACCGCTGCCCTGACACCCCTCGCGCTACACGTTTACACAGGTCAGGACCTCAAGTCCGCCTGGAATTTGAATGCCTTCCCAGTTTCGTAGCCCGGAGCGGCTCAACAACCCGGACTTCCGGCACCAGGTGCTGCCCCGGCTCGCGGCCGCCACCGGGCTCCTGGTGGTGGACGAGGCCCACTGCATCTCCGACTGGGGCCACGACTTCCGGCCGGACTACCGCCGGCTGCGCACCATGCTCGCCGACCTCCCGCCCGGTGTGCCGGTGCTCGCGACCACAGCCACCGCCAACGCGCGGGTGACGGCCGATGCCGCGGAACAGCTCGGCACCGGCGTCAGCTCGAACGCCCTTGTGCTGCGGGGCCCGCTGGACCGCGACAGCCTGAGTCTGAGTGTGCTGCGGCTGCCGGACGCGGCGCATCGGATGGCCTGGCTCGCCGAGCACCTCGACGAACTGCCGGGCTCCGGGATCATCTACACACTCACCGTGGCCGCCGCCGAGGAGGTCACCGCGTTCCTCCGGCAGCGCGGGCACACGGTCTCGCCGTACACGGGCAAGACGGAGAACGCAGATCGTCAGCAGGCCGAGGAGGACCTGCTCGCCAACAAGGTGAAGGCGCTGGTCGCCACCTCCGCGCTCGGCATGGGCTTCGACAAGCCCGATCTGGGCTTCGTGGCGCACCTCGGCTCGCCCTCCTCCCCCATCGCCTACTACCAGCAGGTGGGCCGCGCGGGACACGGTGTGGAGCACGCCGAGGTGCTCCTGCTCCCGGGGAAGGAGGACGAGGCGATCTGGAAGTACTTCGCGTCGCTCGCCTTCCCCTCGGAAGACCTGGTGCGCCGAACGCTCGATCTCCTCGCGCACGCGGAGAAGCCTTTGTCGCTGCCCGCTCTGGAGCCCTTGGTGGAACTGCGCCGGTCCCGTCTGGAGACCATGCTCAAGGTCCTCGACGTGGACGGCGCGGTCAGGCGGGTCAAGGGCGGCTGGGTCTCGACCGGGCAGCCGTGGACGTACGACGCCGAGCGGTACGCGTGGGTGGCACGCCAGCGGGAGACCGAGCAGCAGGCCATGCGCGCGTACGCGTCGACGACGGACTGCCGCATGGAGTTTCTGCAGCGCCAGCTCGACGACGAGGCCGCCAAGCCGTGCGGTCGCTGCGACAACTGCACGGGCCCCCGCTTCGTCGCCGAGACGTCCGATGAGGCGCTCGACGCCACGCGCGTGGACCTGGGCCGGGCGGGGGTCGAGGTGGAGCCCCGGCGCATGTGGCCCACAGGGCTGCCGGCGATCGGGGTGGACCTCAAGGGACGTATCCCGGCCGGTGAAGGCCGCGTCGGGACGCGCCTTGGGACGTCTGTCGGACATCGGCTGGGGCAACCGGCTGCGGCCCCAGTTCGCACCCCAGGCCCCCGACGGACCTGTTCCGGACGATGTGGCGAAGGCCGTGGTGGGCGTGCTGGCCGACTGGGCCAAGGGTCCCGGCGGCTGGGCTTCCGGCACATCGGATGCCCAGCCGCGCCCGGTCGGCGTCGTCACTGTGGCCTCCCGCACCCGCCCCGCGTTGATCCACTCCCTGGGCGCGCGCATCGCGGAAGTCGGCCGGCTGCCGCTGCTGGGGTCCATCGAGTACACCGACGAAGCGCACCCGGGCTCCCGGAGCAACAGCGCGCAGCGGCTGAAGGCACTCGACGGCGCTCTGACCGTGCCGCACGCCCTCGCCTCCGCCCTGGCCGAGGCCCAGGGGCCGGTCCTCCTCGTGGACGACTACACGGAGACCGGGTGGACCCTCGCGGTCGCGGCCCGCATGCTCCGGTGCGCAGGGGGTGTTGCCGCTCGTACTGGCCTTGCAGGGCTGACGGCCGAGCCTCCGGTTGCAAGGTGTCGGCTCAGGAGCACAGGGCACCCGCCACCTGACGAGTTGCGCACCCCTCTGGACGCCGCACACACCTGTGGCGTACGAACGTGTCGTGCTCGAACGCCCCATGGGTGGCCCGGCGGCGCACTGGGTAGGGATATTAGCCGCGCATCATCTGATAACGGTCGACGGCCTCAATTGCTCGTTGCCGCATTCAAGTTCGACAGGAAGAATTGAAGTCCGCTCCCGCACGGCGCGCCCGCCGATCCGGTAGGGCTTCGCTGCGGTGCGCGCTCCCAGGAATCCGACCTCGCCCGCAGTGTGGGCGCGTAGCCGAAGGGAGGACCGTGACCTTCGGATTCGCTCCGGCCTCGGCAGCGGCGTCGACGTCCGCCGCTTCCGCCAACCGCTTGCTCGAACCCGCGGAATGGGCCGCCGCCGGGATCCCACTGTTGCGTGACCCCCGTGAGGTCGTCAGCGGACTGCATGCCCGGCACCACCCGCAGCCGGCGACGGCTGTCGTCGCCGTGCTCGACCCGGACGAGCGGCTGCGGGCGAGCGCCTCGTTCGTCCGCCGCCCGGCCCTGGCCGACGGCTGGATGTTCCGCAACGTGCTGCTCGCGCAGCTGCGCCGGGTGATCCCGCACGATCTGCGGCGTCGCACCCCGGTGCGGACCGCGGTGCTGCTCTACTGCCGTGAGGGCGACGCTCGTTGGACGGAGGAGGACGGCGCGTGGATGTGGGGCCTGCGCGACGCCTGCACCCTGCACGGGCTGCGCTGCGGGGCGTACATCACGCTGACGCGTGACGGCTGGCAGGTCCTCGGCGAAGGCCGCGGCGGACGCCGCCCCCACTCGGCCTCGGCACCGGAGCCGTTCGCCGCGTCCGAGGCGGTGCCACCGCTGCCGCGCACCGGTGGCGCCGCCTCGGAGGTCCTGCGCCGCGCGGCGGCGGCACGCTGAAACCCTCTGGCCCGACCGTTCGCACGGGTGCTGTGCCGTGCCTCCAGGGCTGTGCCCTCAAGGCGCGGCATAAGAGCCCGTGTACCGACGAGCACAGGGCCGCCGGGCGCGTCTCCCCACCGCGCAAAACCCGTACGCAGCCACGGCGTCCAGTCCTCCGGGCATGACGAACCGCCCACCCTGCGGAGACGCCGTAGCGGCGCTGAAGCCCTCCTCAGCGCCCGACCGGACGCTGAGGAAGCGGCTCAGACGCCCGCGCCCAGCACCGAGTTGATCTGCTGCGGGTCACCGCAGACGATCAGCAGGGTGTTCGCCCGGGTGTGGGCCAGGGACAGCACGCTCGCGGCTACGGCCTCGGAACCACCGTTGACGGCGACCACGACCACCGGACGCGACGCGGCGCGGGCCGCGACGGTGGCGTCCGTGTAGAAGACGTCGTCACGGGCGTCGTGCTGGGCCCAGTAGGAGGTTTCTCCGAAGGACAGCTCGTGGATGGCCCACGGGTGCTGTTCACCGGTCGTGATCACCAGGACGTCACTGGGGGCGCGACCGGAGTCCAGGAGCAGGTCCACGGCCTCCTCCGCGGCGTCGAGCGCGCCCTGTGCGGAAGCCGGGATCAGCTGGATCTGCGGGGCGGCCGAAGCGGCGGCACCGGCCGGGGGCCCGGACGGGCCGGGCTTGGCGGCTGCGTCACGCGACGAACGTTGCACCGGAGGCGCGGGCCGGAGAGGGCCTGGACGACCGGGACGCGACGGAGCCGCGGGACGGGGGCCGGGTACGGGACGGGGGTCGGCGCGGTGCGGCCGCTGGCCGGAGTGGCGCGGGGACCCTGGGCACTCTCGTGAATCTGAGGCTCCTCGGGAATGAGAGGCATGAGTTGATATCTATCAAACGTTGGTACGGCCCGCGTCGGCGGGTAGCGCACGAGTGCGAACGAAACCGTCAGAAATCGAAGCCGAGCTGACCCTCGATTTCCGGAACACTTCCGTCCGCCCAGCTGCGGACCTTCTTGAGGTGCCGCCACTGGGGCAGCGCATCAAGATACGCCCATGACAACCGGTGGTAGGGGGTGGGGCCCCGCTCCGCCAGTGCGGCCTTGTGCACGGGGGATGGATACCCGGCGTTGTCCGCAAAACCGAAGTCTGCATGGTCGATACCCAGTTCGGCCATCATTTTGTCGCGCTGAACCTTGGCGATCACCGATGCCGCGGCCACCGCCACGCAGGACTGGTCGCCCTTGATCACCGTACGGACCCGCCAGGGCGTGCCGAGATAGTCGTGCTTGCCATCGAGGATGACCGCGTCCGGGCGGACCGGCAGGGCATCCAGCGCACGCCCCGCCGCGAGGCGCAGGGCGGCCGTCATCCCCAGATCGTCTATCTCCTCCGGGGAGGCATGACCCAGGGCGTACGACGTCACCCACGTCCGCAGTGTCTCGGCGAGTTGGGTGCGCCGCTTGATGGTGAGCAGCTTCGAGTCCGTCAGGCCCTCGGGCGGCCGGCGTAGTCCGGTGATCGCCGCGCAGACGGTGACAGGGCCGGCCCACGCGCCGCGCCCCACCTCGTCGACACCTGCAACGATCTTCGCTCCGGTCGTGGCTCGAAGGGAGCGCTCGACGGTGTGAGTAGGTGGTTCGTACGGCATGGCGCCCCTAGGTTACGCCGCCGGGAAGCGCCCGCGACACCCCGGCCCGCCCTGGCGGCGTCACGCCTCTCGCGAGCCCCCGCAAGGAGCCGCTCGGCAGCAGCAGCGGAACCGTCAACTGGTCGATCATCTCCTCGATTTCATGATCCTGCCATTCGCAACCGCACATCCCGGAGCGGCACATCATCGTCGTGGGGATGACCTCCAGGGCAGAGCCGTTCGCAGCGCCAGAAGCGCACCTAGCCTCTCCTGACTCCCCGGTTGATGACCTCTCACAGCATCTCGATGGCAGGCTCCACGGCCCCGAGGATCACGGCATGAACCCCTCGGCCCACCTCATATCGCATTAGTGAATCAGGGAGCGAAGCGCGACGCCGGGACGGAAAGAGGAGCGGGCGACTACGGAAGGTTCCCGCTGTCCACGGAGAGTTCTCGAAGAGGTGGAAGGGCTCTTGCCGCTACGCCGACGCGGGCACCCAGCCCGGGAGCGGTTCTGTCCGCCCCACCCATTCGGCGGGCGGCGCCCCGGCCTTGCCCGCGGCGATCACGCCGCCGACGATGGCGCAGGTGGTGTCGACATCCCCGCCGACCTGCGCGGTCGTCCAGAACGCCTGCTCGTAGTCACCGAGGCTTCTCGCCGCCGACCAGAGGGCGAAGGGCACGGTGTCGTGGGCGGTCGTGCGCCGGCCGCACCCCAGTACCGCCGCGACCGTGGCCGGGTCGCCGTAGTCGAGCATGTCCCGGGCCCGGCGCAGCCCCGCGCCCACGGCGCTCTTCGGTACGAGGTCGATGACCCCGTCGAGGAGGGCCTCGGCACCGGGCGGCCCGCCGGGGGCGGCCGCGAAGGCGGCGGCCGCGGCGACGGCCATCGCACCGACTACCGCCTCGCGGTGCTGGTGGGTGGTGTAGGCCGAGATCTCCGCCTGGTGGGTCGCCTGCTCCGGGTCGCCCGCGTACCAGGCGCCCAGCGGGGCGATCCGCATCGCGGCGCCGTTCCCCCAGGACCCCTGCCCGTTGAAGAGCGCCGCGGCGAGTTCACGCCAGTCCCCGCCCTCCCGGACGAGTCGCAGCAGCCGGTTGACCGCGGGGCCGTAGCCGCGGTCGAAGTCGTGGTGCTCGGCGAAGGAGCGGGCCAGGGCGTCCTGGTCGACGCGATGGTGTGCGGCCAGCACGGCGACGACGGAAGAGGCCATCTCTGTGTCGTCGGTCCACTGCCACGGTCCGGAAGGCACCTCTCGGCGCTTCAGCAGCGGGTAGTTCACCGGCACGAAGTACTGGGAACCCAGGGCGTCTCCGACGGCCAGTCCGCGCAGACTGGCCAGGGCGCGGTCCAAGCGCCCTTCGGGGGAGGAGTCAGCGGTCATCGCCCTGCCACTCTATCCGGTGATCCCGTAGGGTTCGGGATCTCGCCAGCGGTCGAACGGCCGGTCAAGCGTGTACTTGCCGTCCTCCCCCAGAACGAGCATCCGCACCTCGCCGTTCCCCGGGTTCGCCAGCGATTCGAACTCCGCGACCGTCCAGTGGAACCACCGCATGCAGAACAGCCGCATGGCCAGACCGTGGGTCACGATGAGGACGTTCGGCGGGTGGTCGGGGTCCTCGAAACTGCGGAACAGGCTCTCCAGGAAACCGCCGACCCGGTCATAGACGTCGGCGCCGGACTCCCCCTGGGCGAAACGGTAGAAGAAGTGACCGTACGCGTCCCGATAGGCCTTCTGGAGACGGACCTCGTCCCGGTCCTGCCAGTTGCCCCAGTCCTGCTCGCGCAGCCGGGGCTCCTCACGTACACGTATGAGGTCGGGGTCGAGATGGAAGGAGCGCAGCGTCTCGTGCGTACGGCGGTACGGGGAGACGTACACACTGACGTGTTCACCACCGAACCGGTCACGCAGCCGCTCTCCCGTCGCCTCCGCCTGCCGCCGGCCCTTTTCGGTCAGCGACAGGGCGTGGTCGGGTACACGCTCGTACACGGAGTCATCAACATTGCCCGTTGACTCGCCGTGCCGGACAAGGACGATGCGCCGTGGTCGTGCCATGCCAAGACCCTAGATCGGGTGAGCGCTTGCGCAGCACTCATACCTCACCCATACAGCGTAGGTCACACAGATCCTGCACCACAGGTCACACAGGTCACGCCCGTTGCCGACCGGAACCAATCCGCCCAGACCATTCTGAATCGGACCGCCCGAATCAGACTTTTCCGAATCGGGCCGTCCGGGCCGTCCGGGCTGTCCGGGCTGTCCGGGCTGTCCGGGCTGTCCGGGCTGTCCGGGCCATCCGAGCCGTCCGAATCAGACGGTCCAGCTCGACTCCATGCCCACGATGTCTCCGGTGAGCGCCGCCACGTCCGCCTCCGTCTGAGCCCTCAGGGCGAGCCGCTCCACGCGCTCGGTTCGGTACTTGCCGTGTTCTGCGTCCGAGCGCCACATCGACAGCACCAGGAACTCGTGCCCGGGCGCCTCTCCGAACAGCCCGCGCACCATGCCGGGAGAGCCGGCCATCGCCGGGTTCCAGACCTTCTCCTGCATCAGCACGAAATGCTCGGCCCGCTCCTCGTGGGCACGGCAGAGCGCCACTCGCAGCAGGTCGGCGTCCGTGAAGCGAGGTTCGAAGCCGGTCTTCACGTCGAAGCGGTAGTCGAAGAGCCTGACCTGGGCGTCCTTGAAGGTGCCCGACTGGGCCGACGCCAGCCGGTCGTGGGACCGCGCCATGAAGGAGTCGTAGAAGGCACGGCTCTCCCAGAACGCGAAGATGTGCGCCACATCCGGCCGCCCCCGGCTCCAGCCACCCCCTGCCCGCGAAACCCCGGCTCCCCCAGAAGCCCCGCCCACTTCCGCTGCCCCCGCTCGAACCCGCGGCGGTCCACCACGGTGCAGCGAATCCACTTGACCAGCACCGCGCCATGGTAAGGCCACGGAGCGTGGCCCCGGTCACTCTCGGCCGAACCACTCCTCCCCGCGCGCACCCGCACGCGTGGCAGGATGGGCAAACAGTGGCAAGCGCCCGGCAGTTGGGGCGAACAGGCGGGTCGGTACGGGGAAGGGGACTCTGGTGGACGGGCTCAACAAGGGACTGAGCAAGATCGAGATCGCGATGAGGTGGGATCCCAGTCCGGCAGGGCATCCGTCCACCGATCTGGATCTCGTCGCGGCCACGTATCCGGCGGACGACCCGCACGGCGATCCCGCCTACGTGGTGCACTTCGACAGCCGTTCCCCCGACGGCACCATCTATCTCAACCGGGACAGCAAGGACGGCCAGGGCTTCGGCTACGACGAGGTCATGACGCTGGAACTCGGCCGGCTCGCCGACCGGTACGCGCGCGTGGTGGTCGGTGTCGTCATCCAGCAGCGCCCGGCGGAGCGCACCTTCGTCAGCGTGATCAACCCGGGCCTGCGGATCCGCGAGGGGTACACGGTCCTCGCGGAGGACGACTTCGGCGGTGTCCTCGGCGCCACGGCGGCGACGGTCGCGGAGTTCGTCCGGGACGGCTCGGGTCCGTGGGAGTACCGCCGCGGTCTGCACGGCTTCGAGGGCGACCCGTCCGACTTCGCCAGGACGATGGGCGCCGCACGCCGGCCCTGAGCTTCTTCCGCCGCCGCACACGGTCCGCCGCGCCCGCGACCGGGACCCGCGGCCGGCGCACGACAAGAGGGGCACCGCCCGAAGGCGGTGCCCCTCCGTCATCGGCTCAGGCGCTCGGCGTCAGCTGCAGCCGCTGGTCGAGCCGCAGCCCTCGCAGATGTAGCACGAACCGGCGCGCTGCATCTTCGTACCGCAGGAGAAGCACAGCGGGGCGTCGGCCTGGATGCCCAGCTGCATCTCCACCAGTTCGGCGCTGGTGTGGGCCTGCTGCGGGGCGGGCTGGGCCGCCACTTCGTTCTTCGGCGCGGAGACGGCCTTCAGCTCCTGGGCGCGCGGCGCCGACTGGGCCAGGCCCTCGACGTCGACCTCGTCCTCGTTCGGCTCGTACGAACCCGTCTCGAGGTGGCGCTGGCGCTCATCGGCGGAGTGGATACCGAGCGCGGAGCGCGTCTCGAAGGGCAGGAAGTCCAGCGCCAGGCGACGGAAGATGTAGTCGACGATCGACTGCGCCATCCGCACGTCCGGGTCGTCCGTCATGCCGGCCGGCTCGAAGCGCATGTTCGTGAACTTCGAGACGTACGTCTCCAGGGGGACGCCGTACTGGAGGCCGACGGAGACCGCGATGGAGAAGGCGTCCATCATGCCCGCGAGGGTCGAGCCCTGCTTGGACATCTTCAGGAAGACCTCGCCGAGACCGTCGTCCGGGTAGGAGTTGGCGGTCATGTAGCCCTCGGCACCGCCGACGGTGAAGGACGTGGTGATGCCGGGACGTCCCTTCGGGAGGCGCTTGCGGACCGGGCGGTACTCGACCACCTTCTCGACCTTGGCCTCGACGGCTGCGGGCTCCTCGACCTTCTCCGCCTCCTTCTTCTTGGCGGAGAGCGGCTGGCCGACCTTGCAGTTGTCGCGGTAGATCGCGAGCGCCTTGACGCCCAGCTTCCAGGCCTCGAAGTAGATCTCCTCGACCTCCTCGACGGTCGCCGACTCCGGCATGTTGACCGTCTTGGAGATGGCGCCGGAGATCCACGGCTGGATCGCGGCCATCATGCGGACGTGGCCCATCGCGGAGATGGACCGCTCACCCATGGCGCAGTCGAACACCTCGTAGTGCTCGGGCTTGAGGCTCGGGGCGTCGATCACGTTGCCGTGGTCGGCGATGTGGGCGACGATCGCCTCGATCTGCTCTTCGAGGTAGCCGAGGCGGCGCAGGGCCTGCGGGACGGTGCCGTTGACGATCTGCATCGAGCCGCCGCCGACCAGCTTCTTGAACTTGACCAGCGCGAGGTCGGGCTCCACACCGGTGGTGTCGCAGGACATCGCGAGGCCGATGGTGCCGGTCGGGGCGAGCACGGACGCCTGGGAGTTACGGAAACCGTTCTTCTCGCCGAGGCGGACCACGTCCTGCCAGGCCTCGCTGGCTGCGGCCCACACCGGGGTGTCCAGGTCGTCCATACGGACGGCCTTGTCGTTGGCGTCCGAGTGCTGCTGCATGACGCGCTTGTGAGCGTCGGCGTTGCGGGCGTAGCCGTCGTACGGGCCGACGACCGCGGCGAGTTCGGCGGAGCGCCGGTACGCCGTACCGGTCATCAGCGAGGTGATGGATCCGGCGAGGGAGCGTCCGCCGTCGGAGTCGTAGGCGTGGCCGGTCGCCATCAGCAGGGCGCCGAGGTTGGCGTAGCCGATGCCGAGCTGGCGGAACGCGCGCGTGTTGTCGCCGATCTTCTGGGTCGGGAAGTCGGCGAAGCAGATCGAGATGTCCATCGCGGTGATGACCAGCTCGACGACCTTCTGGAAGCGCTCGGCCGCGAAGGACTGGTTGCCCTTGCCGTCGTCCTTGAGGAACTTCATCAGGTTCAGCGAGGCCAGGTTGCAGGACGTGTTGTCCAGGTGCATGTACTCGCTGCACGGGTTCGACGCGGTGATCCGGCCGGACTCGGGGCAGGTGTGCCAGTTGTTGATGGTGCCGTCGTACTGGATGCCGGGGTCGGCACAGGCCCACGCGGCCTCGGCGATCTTGCGGAAGAGCGCCTTGGCGTCGACCTCCTCGATGACCTCGCCGGTCATCCGGCCGCGCAGGCCGAACTGGCCGCCCTGCTCGACCGCGGTCATGAACTCGTCGTTCACACGGACCGAGTTGTTGGCGTTCTGGTACTGGACGGACGCGATGTCGTCGCCGCCCAGGTCCATGTCGAAGCCCGCGTCCCGCAGGATGCGGATCTTCTCCTCTTCCTTGACCTTGGTCTCGATGAAGTCCTCGATGTCCGGGTGGTCCACGTCGAGGACGACCATCTTGGCGGCACGGCGGGTGGCGCCACCGGACTTGATCGTTCCTGCGGAGGCGTCGGCGCCGCGCATGAAGGAGACCGGACCGGAGGCGTTGCCACCGGAGGACAGGAGTTCCTTGGAGGAGCGGATCCGGGAGAGGTTCAGACCGGCGCCTGAGCCGCCCTTGAAGATCATGCCCTCTTCCTTGTACCAGTCGAGGATCGACTCCATGGAGTCGTCGACGGCCAGGATGAAGCAGGCGGAGACCTGCTGGGGCTGCTTGGTGCCGACGTTGAACCAGACAGGGCTGTTGAAGCTGAAGATCTGGTGCAGGAGGGCATACGCCAGCTCGTGCTCGAAGATCTCGGCGTCGGCGGGAGAGGCGAAGTACTTGTGGTCCTCTCCGGCCTTCCGGTACGTCTTCACGATGCGGTCGATCAGCTGCTTGAGGCCGGTCTCACGCTGCGGGGTGCCGACGGCACCGCGGAAGTACTTGCTGGTGACGATGTTGACCGCGTTCACCGACCAGAAGTCGGGGAACTCGACGCCGCGCTGCTCGAAGTTGACCGAGCCGTCGCGCCAGTTGGTCATGACGACGTCACGGCTCTCCCACGCCACCTCGTCATAGGGGTGGACCCCAGGGGTGGTGTGGATGCGCTCGATACGCAGCCCCTTGTTCGCCTTGGTGCCCTTGGCGCGGGAACTCCGTGCCGGACCGCTCGCCGTCTCTGTCATGCCGCCTCCCTGTACGGGCGAAAACGCCCTGAAGTGCCCCGTTGTTCCCGTGGCACGGTGTTCTGTCTGGTGTTGCGGGCACCGACTCGCATCGCCCGCAACAGGTCTTCACGTCGCCGCCGCCCGGCCGGGCCCGGAGCTGCCGTCCGGGTCCGGCCCGCCGGTCAGTCGGCGGCGCCTGCGGGCTCGGGGACCTGCTTCGTCCCCCAGGCCCGCCGTCGTCTTCCCGGCTCCCCGCAGCCGCGTCCTCGCGGTCGTCGTCGTCCGCGTCGGTGCGTCCCGTCTCTTCCCTCAGTTCCGCGATGGCCGCCTCGAAGTCCTCGAGCGAGTCGAACGCCCGGTAGACGGAGGCGAATCGCAGATAGGCGACCAGGTCGAGCTCCTGCAACGGACCGAGAATGGCCAGCCCCAGGTCGTGAGTGGTCAGCTCGGCGCTTCCGGTGGCCCGCACCGCCTCCTCGACCCGCTGGCCGAGCTGGGCGAGCGCGTCCTCGGTGACGGGCCGTCCCTGGCATGCCTTGCGCACACCGGTGATGACCTTGGTACGACTGAAGGGTTCGGTGACTCCTGACCGCTTGACCACCATGAGCGAGCACGTCTCCACGGTCGTGAAACGACGGGAGCAGTCCGGGCACTGGCGGCGCCTGCGGATCGACGTGCCGTCGTCGGTCGTACGACTGTCGACGACACGGCTGTCGGGGTGCCTGCAGAAGGGGCAGTGCATGAACTCCCAACCCTCCTCACAGCAGACTCAATGGCCTCGCTGGGCATCTTGCGCCCCACGAAGCAGTCCCAAGCATAGGCGATGACCATGGGCACCGAGACCCGGGGGACCACAACTTGTGGGCTGCTGCTGCAATCCAACCACTAGATGTGGGGATTGGCTCATACATCCACACCGTCCACGCGTGTCGCACGCGCAGACGCAGGTGAGGCGGGCAAGCCGAGCCGCACCGCCCCACGCCGCACAGCGCCACCCTGCTTTTCGCGCGCGGACGGACGCGCCACGCGTGCGCAGCCGCACCAGTTCACGCACGGCCGTATCGCTGCGGCACATGCGGAGATACGGTGAGCGCCGCGAGGAGGGGGCGTGGGACTCCCGCACAGATGACCGCTGGTCCCAGGGCAGGGGAATGCCGGATGGCAGACTGGGGCAACAGTCCACGAGGCGATCACCCCGGCGGTGAAGAGTACAGCAATGGACCCTTTCGCCCGCCAGGAAACACGGCAGCCAATACACCCGGACACATGATCGCGACAGTCGATTCGCGATTTTTCACTCGAACGTGTGTTTGGCGCAACCTTTCGAAACCAACTACCGTTGTCCAGCAGGGAGACCATCGAGAGGGGCCGACGTGACCACCACCGCAGACAGCGCCACCATCACTGCCCAGGACCGCTCCCAGGGCCGACTCGAGCCGGTGCACGCGATGAACGAAGTTACGAACCCGGAGGGGCACAAGCGCTCCTTGCCGGGACGACCTCCCGGCATCCGGGCTGACAGCTCCGGACTCACCGACCGCCAACGCCGCGTGATCGAGGTCATCAGGGACTCAGTGCAGCGGCGCGGCTACCCGCCGTCGATGCGGGAGATCGGACAGGCCGTCGGCCTTTCCAGCACCTCCTCCGTCGCACACCAGCTGATGGCACTGGAGCGCAAGGGCTTCCTGCGCCGCGACCCGCACCGCCCGCGTGCGTACGAGGTGCGCGGCTCGGACCAGGCCGCCTCCGTGCAGCCCACGGACACCGCGGGCAAGCCGGCCGCGTCCTACGTCCCGCTGGTCGGCCGCATCGCCGCCGGTGGCCCGATTCTCGCCGAGGAGTCCGTCGAGGACGTCTTCCCTCTCCCCCGCCAGCTCGTCGGCGACGGTGAGCTGTTCGTCCTGAAGGTCGTCGGCGACTCGATGATCGAGGCCGCGATCTGCGACGGCGACTGGGTGACGGTCCGCCGCCAGCCGGTCGCGGAGAACGGCGACATCGTGGCCGCGATGCTCGACGGAGAGGCCACCGTCAAGCGCTTCAAGCGCGAGGACGGCCATGTCTGGCTCCTGCCGCACAACGCGGCCTACGAGCCGATCCCCGGCGACGACGCGACCATCCTCGGCAAGGTGGTGGCCGTGCTGCGCCGCGTCTGACGCCACGCACCGCGTCGGGTGGGCCCAGCGGGCCCGCCCTCTGACCGGGCCCCGGGACCTCTGCGCCGGTTCCGGGGCCCTGTGCTGTCCGGGCCCGGTAGCCCGTAGGTCAGCCTGGGGCCGAGGTGCGTGGCGGGGGTCGGCGTGTGACTCCGCGGCCGCGGACCGACCCCCGAGACTCATCCCGCTTCCGTCTCCTGCGCCGCCGCGTCGATCGCCGCCAGCGACTTCCGCACCTGATTACGGTCGGCCGTGAACCAGAAGTCAGGCATCGACGCCTTCAGATAGCCGCCGTAGCGGGCCGTCGCGAGCCGCTGGTCCAGCACGGCGACCACACCGCGGTCGCCCGATGCCCGTACGAGACGGCCGGCGCCCTGGGCCATGAGGAGCGCGGCGTGGGTGGCGGCGACCGCCATGAAGCCGTTGCCGCCCGCGTCCTCCACGGCCTTCTGGCGGGCGCTCATCAAGGGGTCGTCGGGACGCGGGAACGGGATCTTGTCCATCACGACCAGCTGGCAGCTGGGCCCTGGTACGTCCACGCCCTGCCACAGCGACAGCGTGCCGAACAGGCAGGTCTTCGGGTCCGCCGCGAAGTTCTTGATGAGCTCGCCGAGCGTCTCCTCGCCCTGGAGGAGGATCGGGAACTCCGGGATCCGGGAGCGCAGTTCCTCGGCGGCCAGCTGGGCCCCCCGCATGGAGGAGAACAGGCCGAGGGTGCGGCCGCCCGCCGCCTGGATCAGCTCCGTGAGCTCGTCGAGCATGTCCGCGCGATCGCCGTCCCGTGCGGGGCGCGCCAGGTGCTTGGCGACGTACAGGATGCCCTGCTTGCGGTAGTCGAAAGGCGAGCCGACGTCGATGCCCTTCCACTGAGGGAGGTCGCCGCCCTCGGTGCCCTCGGGGGCGAGGCCGAGGGAGGCACCGACGCCGTTGAAGTCGCCGCCCAGCTTCAGCGTCGCGGACGTCAGCACAACGGAGCGATCCGCGAAGAGCTTCTCCCGCAGGAGACCCGAGACCGACATGGGGGCGACGCGCAGGGAGGCGCCGAAGCGGTCGTGGCGCTCGTACCAGACCACGTCCCATTCGGAGCCGTTCGTGATCCGCTCCGCCACGTCGTGCACGTTCTCCACGGACGCCAGAGCCTGTTTGCGGATCGCGTCCTCGTCCTGGACGGACTTGTCGCGGGTCGCGCCGATCGCGGAGATGACGGTGCGGCACGCGTCGCGCAATGCCATGAGTGCGTAGCCGAGATCCTCGGGGATCTCCTCGAGCCGGCCCGGCAGCGCCAGTTCCATCAGCCGCTCGAACCCCTCGGAGGCGGTCTGGAGCTGGTCCGCCGCCTTCTCGTTGACGAGCTTCGCGGCGCGGCGCACCGCCCGGTTGACCTGGCCCGGGGTCAGCTCACCCGTGGCGACTCCGGTGACCCGGGAGACCAGCTCATGGGCCTCGTCGACGATCAGCACCTCGTGCTGCGGAAGGACCGGGGCGCCCTCGATGGCGTCGATGGCGAGCAGCGCGTGGTTGGTGACGACGACGTCGGAGAGTTTGGCCCGCTCGCGGGCCATCTCGGCGAAGCACTCCGCTCCGTACGCGCACTTCGAGGCGCCCAGGCATTCCCTCGACGACACCGACACCTGGGCCCAGGCCCGGTCCGAGATACCGGGCGTGAGGTTGTCACGGTCCCCGGTCTCGGTCTCGTCGGCCCAGTCGCGCACCCGCAGCAGGTCCTGACCCAGCTTGCTGGTGGGCGCGGCCGCCTCGAACTGATCGAAGAGGCCCTCTTCCTCGTCCTGCGGGACACCTTCGTGCAGACGGTGCAGGCACAGGTAGTTCGACCGGCCCTTGAGCATCGCGAACTCCGGGCGGCGGCGCAGCAGGGGGTGCAGCGACTCGACCGTTCTCGGCAGGTCGCGCTCCACGAGCTGGCGCTGCAGGGCCAGGGTGGCTGTCGCGACGACCACACGCTCCCCGTGCGCGAGCGCGGGCACCAGGTAGCCCAGGGACTTGCCGGTGCCGGTGCCGGCCTGGACCAGCAGGTGGGAGCCGCCGTCGATCGCTTCCGCGACGGATTCGGCCATGGTCACCTGACCGGGGCGCTCCGTACCGCCGACGGCGGTGACGGCAGCATGCAGGAGTTCGGGGAGTGAGGGCTTCGTCATAGCGCGACCACCCTACGACCCGGCACTGACAAACGGGTGATCAAGGCGGGGGCGGGGGACGGGATCAAGACCTTGGGCTCCTCGGCGGGGTGGGTGCTCGTGGGAACTACAGCGCCACGCGCCGCGTTCAATGAGTGATGCGGCGGTGACACAGCGCTACAGCAGATGCCGGAGAGACCGGTCTCGGACCATGAGGGCGGCCCGCTTCTCGGGCAGGGCGACCTCGGCGGAGAACCGGAAGCCGGCGGTCAGAAAGGCGGCGATGGAGGGGGTGTTGCGAATGTCGGGTTCTGCGATGACGCGGGCGCAGGAGGACCGCTGCGCGAGAGCGAGATCGGCCACGGCACGCAACAGCAGACCGCCCAGACCGCGTCCCCGGTCGGCGACAGCGCCGACGACGACGTGGATCCCCGTGTCATGAGGCCGGGCGGGATAGTGGCGGGCCAACGGGTCGAGGTCCGCTCGGTAGATCTCCCAGTAGCTCATCGGCGTTCCGTCCAGCACTCCGACGCACGGCACGCTGCGTCCTTCGCCGGCGAGCTGGGCCCGTAGGTGGTCCTCGGTCCTGTCCTGCGGTCCGGACAGCTCCCAGAACGCCGCGGCAGGGTCGTTCATCCATCCGCTGATCAGCGGAAGGTCACGGTCGACACGCACGGGGACGAGGTGGAAGTCGCCTGCGGAGGTACGGGCCGGGCCCCAGTCGGCGACGTGGTCGAGGAGGTCGGCCGCAGCCGGGAGGACCGATGTGTCACGGGTCGTGGTGAGGGAGACGACGCCCGGAAGCCTCAGATCCATCGTGTCCTCGCCACACTCGCCCTCACCGGCATCGGAGCCGAGGACGGCCGTGAGGGGAGCGGCGGTACCGGGGGCGGTGGTGGGATCGGCGAAGGGCACCGAACGCTCCTCTCAGTAGGGGAGGTGGGCATGTCCGCAGAGATGAGAGAGGTCGGTTGTGGTCGGGGACGGTCAGGGCGATCAGGAGTGCAGGGGGTTGGCGATGGTGACGTAGACGGACTGGGTGTCGACCGGGCCGACGAGTTCGTCGAGGCCGTGCAGCCGGGTCAGCAGGTTGGCCTTGCAGCGCAGCACCGGTGAGTCGAGCAGGCGGGCGGGCAGCGACGTGCGCAGCCGGGCCGGACCGGAGGCTACGTCTCCCAGGAAGCGGCGGAAGGCGGCGAGCAGCAGCCGCTCGTCGGCCAGTCCCTGGGAGCCGAACGCGCCGATGAGGCCGAGCACGTTGTTGACGGCGAGGTAGTAGGCGAAGCGCTCGTCGGCGACCTCGTCACGGACGAACGTGTCGCTCTGTTCTCCGATGCCGGCCAACCGGGCTTCGAGCTCCGCGCGCCGGGACTCGCGGAAGTAGTAGCCCTGGTTGTCGCGGTAGCGGCCGCCCGTGGGCCAGCCCTCGGCGTTCAAGACAAGCAGGGTGTTCTGCTGGTGCGCTTCCAGGGCGATGCCGGCCTCAGCGTCCAGCCACAGAACGGGGCGCACGACATGCTGGAGGTAGCGCAGGAACCACTCGGCGGCAACGGCTCCGTGCGGTCGGCCGGTCCGGCGGGCGAGACGCGTGACGACCTCGGCCAGCCTGGACCGAAGTACCGGGCGATGGGCCTCCGGGCGGTCCGGAACGGCCCCGGGCCGGGCCGGCGAGCTCGGGCGCGGCGAGACGAGTCCGGCCACGCAGGAAACGTCGTCGGAGGGGGTGAACGGGTTGTGGCGGATCACCACGTCCAGTCCGGGCAATGGAGCACCGTCGGGATCGTCTACAGCCAGCCAGGCCGGGTCGCGCACGATGTCGAAGCCCGGGTGCACGGCACGCCACTGCTGCGCGAGTCCGCTGCGGAGCAGGCGGTGGACCTCGACGCCCCGGTGGAGTTCCTTGCGGAGGTTCTCGCGGCGGGAGTTGGTGATGCGCAGGCCCAGCGACAGTTTGAGCATCGCGGGGGCATCGGTTCGGTAGACGGTTCGTACGGAGGAGGTGGGCTGCCAGGAAGTGCCGTGAGTGCCGAGGTCACGGAGCAGCCCCGAGTCCAGCAGGGCAGCCGTCTCGGGACGGTGCCGGACCTCACCCGCCTGCCAGGGGTGCAGGGGCAGCAGGGCGTACCCGTCCGGCAGCGGCAGGCATGTGCCGGCCAGGCGTGCGGTGAGCCGGGCGGCGGGGACGGTCCGGCCGCGTTCGGTCCAGGCGGAGTCGGTGGCGAGGACGGAGGGAGCGACAGCCAGCCAGTGCAGAGGGAAGGAGCCGCGCAACTCGGGTGAGTAGAGCCGGGCTTCGGTCTCGGAGAGGCCCTCTCGGCTCTTCGGTGACGGATGCAGGGGGTGTCCGAGGACGAGTGCCTGCTCCGCGGCGAGGAAGAGGTCAGACCCGTCGGCCGGATGTTCCCGGCGATCGCTGACGAAGGCGGCGACACGGCGGAGGGAGTCGGCGACGCCCGCGACCAGCGAGACGCCGCCGAGGCCGTCGCCGGCAGCGACACCGACGGTGGGGTCGTGGGCGCCTGTGAGACCGGAGTCCGGGGCGGGGCTGACGCAGGTGTCGGTGCCAGTGCCGGTGTCGGTGTCGGCGCCTTCGGTGAACGTCTCTCTGGTGAGCAGGGCGGCGACGGTGACGGCATCGGCCGACGGGGCGTGGTCGGGGGCGTCGGCCAGTTGCGGCGGGCCGAAGCGGTGCCAGCCCGTCAGGGACCAATAGCGGACCGGGGCGAGAAGGGCCGTGCCGCTGGCGGGAAGGGGGATGCGAAGGATCCCGTCGGCGGGGGCGGGCTGGTCGTTCTCGCGCACCCAGCAGCGCAGCAGGTTCTCCACGGCGGCCGCCTGGGCGGCGATGTGCGGGTCGGGGTGGTCCAGAAGTTCGGTGACGGGTCCGGGGCTCAGCTCCTCGGCGGACGGTGAGCCGGGCCTCTGACCAGGAACCGCCGACTCCGCGCACGCACGCGGCAGCCGGGCGTCGACGGGGCCTGCTCCCCGCATCGCGGCGTGTTCGTTGGGCTCGGGAAGGGCGTTCAGCACGGTTACCTCGTGGAGTGGTTCAGGGACGTGCGGTCGGGGCGTACGAGCCGAGGAGTTCCACGCGGCTCGCTGGTTGGAAGCCGAGGGCTCACGGCGTATACGGCTCCGCTGCCGCGCCCGCGTGGCACCGAGCGGCCGCTAGCACGGCGTCGGCCAGGCGGTCCAGCACGGCGGTCGCCTGTTCGTCGGTGATCGTCAGCGGCGGCAGCAGTCGTACGACGCTCGCGTGAGAGCCGCCGAGTCCGACGATGAGGCCGCGCCGCAGGCACTCCCGCTGGACCGCGGCGGCAAGTTCGGGCGCGGCGGGAAGGGGCCGGCGCGCTCGGTCCGGGACAACCGGTGCCTTCAGTGGGGCGGATGCCTGCGCCGCGTGGTCCCGGCAGCGTCCCCCAGTCCCATCGGCGCCCCAGTCACCACTTACCGATCCCCCGGGAATCCGCCCAAGTCCCGCGACTTCCCCGTTCTCTCCTGCCTCCCCCTCGGGATCCACGAATTCCACCCCGATCATCAGCCCCCTCCCCCGGACATCCCCTACACAGGGGAACTCTCTTACCAGCAAACGAAGTTGGTTCAGCATGCGCGCACCGAGAGTCGCCGCGCGCTCTGCGAGGCGGTTCTCCCGGACGTGGGCGAGGGTTGCCGTGCCGGCTGCCATGGCGAGCTGGTTGCCGCGGAAGGTGCCGGTGGGGGCGCCGGGTTCGCCGGCGTCGAGGTCGTCGCGGTGGACGACGACGGCCAGCGGCAGGCTGCCTCCGATGGCCTTGGAGAGGACCATCACGTCGGGGGTCACTCCGCTGTGTTCCACCGCCCAGAAAGCGCCGGTCCGCCCGACGCCCGTCTGGCTCTCGTCGGCGATCAGCGGGACGGACCGGTCGGCCGTCAGCTGCCGCATGCGCCGCAGCCAGGCGTCCGGCGCCGGGATCACCCCGCCCTCGCCCTGGACGGGCTCGAGAATCATCCCGGCGGGGAGCGGTACTCCCGGATCGGGGTCGTCCAGGACGGACTCGGTCCAGCGGGCGGCGAGGTCGGCACCGGCCTCGCCGCCGACTCCGAACGGGCAGCGGTAGTCCTGCGGATAGGGCAGGCGGGTGACCCGTACGTCGTGGGCGACGGTGGACGCGTCGGGCGGCCCGGCGGCCCTTGCGTGGCAGGCACCGGCGAACGCGATGAGGCCGGTCCGCCCGGTCGCCGCGCGGACGAGTTCGCAGGCGGTCTCCACGGCGTCGCCGCCGGCCGGTCCGCAGAAGCGCACCCGGGCCCGGTCGGCGAGGCCTGGCGGCAGAGTATGGAACAACTCGGTGATGAAGGCGTCCTTGACGGGGGTGGCCAGGTCGAGGACGTTCAGCGGAGCACCGGAGTCGAGGACCTTGCGAATGGCCTCCAGGACGACGGGGTGGTTGTGCCCGAGCGCGAGCGCGCCGGCGCCCGAGAGGCAGTCCAGGTAGCGGCGACCGTCAGCGCCCTCGATGGTCAGCCCCCGCGCCCGCACCGGGACGATCGGCAGGGCCCGGGCGTACGTCCGGGCCGCGGGCTCACGCGCGGACTGGCGGCGCAGGATGCCCTCCTGTGCGGCGCGCGTTCCTGGTGCCGTGTCGCCGTCGACCGCACCACCCGGGAGGGTTCTCACCGGCGTACGCCCCACAGCGACCTCCTCTGACGCACATCCCCCACGGGTGGATTTCGCCACGACTTCCCTGACCTCCCACTGGGCACGGGCACAGAGGACCGCACGCAGACAGCAGACCCCCCACCGCTACCAACCCCCGACCGCTCACCGGGTTACGGGTTGCTTCAAGATCCTTTCCGTGACGGAACTGTTGCGGTCCCGTCGGATCGCCCCCACAGCCACCGCATAGTGTGTGGTGCCGTTCCCGGGCGCCGGGAGGCCGGCCCGAACTCCCCGCGAGTTCGCCGGACACCGCACCCGAGGCGCCGGTTCGTCCCAGTTCGTTCACATCAGGGGGAGTCAGATCATGCGATCCATACGGCCGTCGTCCACCACCAGCCGAGGGGGGTGGACGCGCCGCAGGAACTCCCCCGTGCTGGCCGCCGCCCTCGCCTCGGCCCTCGCACTGACCGCCACCGCCTGCGAGTCGGGTGACGCCGCGGCGGGCGGTGAGGCCTCCTCATCCGCGGCCGCCTCCGCCTCCGCCTCCGACGACGGCAAGCTCAAGATCCCGGACGACATCAGGGACCGGCTCCGTGAGCACGGGATCGACGTCGACAAGTGGAAGAACGGCGCCTGGAAGAACTGGGACCGGGACGACTGGCTGCGCGAGGCCAACGAGTACATCAACCCGATCATCGAAGGCCTCTGGGACCCGGACCGTATGCGGGATGCCGAGGAGCCCGACCAGGGCGTGGACGACAGCGACCTCGCCGGTGACCAGGGCGTCACCGACCCCACGCCCGAGCCCGTCGAAGCGCAGGCCGTGCCGCCGTCCTACCACGCCAACGCCCCCACGGCCGGGAAGGTGTTCTTCGACTCCCCCAAGGGCTCGGCCGTCTGCTCGGCGACGGTGGTGAAGGACCCCGCCCACCCGGGCAAGTCCAACCTGGTGTGGACGGCGGGCCACTGCGTGCACGCGGGCAAGAAGGGCGGCTGGTACCGCAACATCGCGTTCGTTCCGTCGTACAACGACGACGGCAAGCCGGTCGCGGAGCTGGAGAACGTCACCCGGGAGGACGTGGCTCCCTACGGTGTCTGGTGGGGCGACTGGGCGCAGACCTCTGACCAGTGGATCGAGCAGGGCGGTTCGACGGGCGGCGACGGCGCTCCGTACGACTTCGCGGTGATCCATGTGACGCCGGAGAAGGGCAGCGGCGGCAAGTCGCTGGAGGAGATGACCGGTTCGGCGCTGCCGGTCGATTTCAAGGCTCCCGCCGTGCCGAAGACGAAGAGTGTCACGGCGATCGGCTACCCGGCCGCGCCGCCGTTCGACGGGCAGAAGCTGTACCGGTGCCAGGACCGGCCCGGGCGGCTGTCGATCACGGCGTCGGATCCGACGATGTACCGCATCGGCTGCACCATGACCGGAGGTTCCTCGGGCGGCGGCTGGATCGCGCCGGGGACTGACGGCAAGCCGGCGCTGGTGTCCAACACCTCGATCGGCCCGGTGACGTCGGGCTGGCTGGCCGGACCGCGCCTGGGCGACGTGGCCAAGGGTGTGTACGACTCGGTGAGCAAGAAGTTCGCGGGCCGCTGACGGCAGGCTGATCAGCACGGCGGTGGGGCCGGGGACTCACGGAAACCTTCACCGGCCCACCGCCGTTCGCCCCCAACTCCCCGGGCATAGTGGGGTGTCGCGCATCGCAGGCCACACCGAGGCCTCTGCGTGACAAGCACATGACATCCACACGCAGCAGCACCCCAGCACCAACAGCACGCACAGCACGCACCAACGGGGGTCATCGCACCATGCGCTCCACACGTACGTCCGCGGCACCGAACCGCGGGCGGCGCACCGTCCTCGCCGCGACCGGGCTCGTCGCCGCCCTGGCACTCACGGCCACCGCCTGTGACGGTTCGGCGGACTCGGCGAGCGACAAGCCCGACGCCACCACCTCGCAGGCCGCGGACGGCGGCGGCAAGGTACGGATCCCGGCCGAACTCGCCGGCAAGCTCAAGGAGCACGGGATCGACGCCGACCGGTGGAAGGACGGGGGCTGGAAGGACTGGGACAAGGACAAGTGGCTCAGTGACGCCAAGGACTTCGTCAACCCGGTGATCGAGGGCCTCTGGAAGCCGGACCGGATGCAGTCCGCGAAGGAGGCCGACAAGACGGTCACGACGAAGGACGCGTCGGCCGGTCAGGGCGTCAGCGACCCGGATCCGGCGCCCGTACGGGCACAGGCGGAGAAGACGCCGTACCACCGGAACGCGGCGCCGGTCGGCAAGGTCTTCTTCGACTCCCCCGACGGCCCGGCTGTCTGCTCCGGCACGGTCGTCAAGGACGTCAACCACCCGGGCAAGTCCAACCTGGTGTGGACGGCGGGCCACTGCGTGCACGCCGGTGGCAACGGCGGCTGGTACCGCAACATCACCTTCGTCCCCGCCTACAACGACTACGGCAAGTCCGAGGCGGAGCTGACCAACGCGAACCCTGCCGAGATCGCCCCGTACGGCAACTGGTGGGCCGACTGGGCCTCGACCTCGAACCAGTGGATCAAGGGCGGCTCGGAGACCGGTGGCGAGGGGGCCGCGTACGACTACGCCGTGCTGCACGTGAAGCCCGAGCGGGGCGGCAAGTCCCTGGAGGAGACGGTCGGCGCCGCGCTGGACGTGGACTTCTCCGCCCCCTCCGCGGCCGAGGCGCGCAAGATGGGCGCCTGGGGCTACCCGGCCGCGCCGCCCTACAACGGCCTGAAGATGTTCAAGTGCGTCGACATCCCCGGCCGGTTCTCACTCAGCCCGACCCTGCCGACGATGCACCGCATCGGCTGCACCATGACCGGCGGTTCGTCCGGCGGCGGCTGGTTCCGGGTGCGGGACGGCAAGTCCGTGCTGGTGTCCAACACCTCGATCGGCCCGGCCGACAACTCCTGGCTGGCGGGCCCGCAGCTGGGCCGCGACGCCGAGGCGCTCTACCAGAACATGAGCAAGACGTACGGCGGTCGCTGACCGAAGCGCGCCGAAGGCCCGCTCCCTGCGGACAGGGAGCGGGCCTTCGGCGGGCTTGCGCGCTTGCGCTTACGTCAGAGCGCCGGTGCCGGAGCGTACGGCACGAGCTCCGCCGCCAGCTCCTCGTGCACCCGCACCTTGAGCAGGGTGCCCTCCGGGGTGTGCTCCTCGGAGATCACCTCGCCCTCGTCATGGGCACGGGCGACCAGCTTGCCGTGCGTATACGGCACGAGCGCCTCGATCTCGACCGAGGGGCGCGGCAGCTCGTTGTCGATGAGCCCGAGCAGCGTGTCGATGCCCTGGCCGGTCCGGGCCGAGACGGCGATGGACCGCTTCTCGACGCGCAGCAGCCGCTGCAGGGTCAGCGGGTCGGCCGCGTCGGCCTTGTTGATCACGACGATCTCGGGTACGTCGGTGGCGCCGACGTCCCTGATCACCTCGCGCACGGCGGCCAGCTGCTCCTCCGGGAACGGGTGCGAACCGTCCACCACGTGCAGGATCATGTCGGACTCGCCGACCTCCTCCATCGTGGAGCGGAACGCCTCGACCAGGTGGTGCGGCAGATGGCGGACGAAGCCGACGGTGTCGGCCAGCGTGTACAACCGTCCGCTCGGGGTCTCGGCCCGGCGCACGGTCGGGTCGAGGGTCGCGAACAGGGCGTTCTCGACCAGCACGCCCGCGCCCGTGAGCCGGTTGAGCAGCGAGGACTTGCCGGCGTTGGTGTAGCCGGCGATGGCGACCGAGGGCACCTTGTTGCGCTTGCGCTCCTGGCGCTTGATCTCGCGGCCGGTCTTCATCTCCGCGATCTCCCGGCGCATCTTCGCCATCTTCTCGCGGATCCGCCGCCGGTCCGTCTCGATCTTGGTCTCACCGGGGCCACGGGTGGCGAGGCCGCCGCCCTTGCCACCGCCCATCTGCCGGGACAGCGACTGACCCCAGCCACGCAGCCTCGGCAGCATGTACTGCATCTGCGCGAGCGCGACCTGCGCCTTGCCCTCTCGGGACTTGGCGTGCTGGGCGAAGATGTCGAGGATCAGGGCCGTACGGTCGATGACCTTGACCTTGACGACGTCTTCGAGGGCGATGAGCTGGCCGGGGCTGAGCTCACCGTCGCAGATGACGGTGTCCGCGCCGGACTCGACGACGATGTCACGCAGCTCCAGGGCCTTGCCGGAACCGATGAAGGTGGCCGCGTCGGGCTTGTCGCGGCGCTGGATCACGCCGTCGAGCACGAGCGCGCCCGCGGTCTCCGCGAGGGCGGCGAGCTCCGCGAGGGAGTTGTCCGCGTCCTGCGCGGTCCCCGTGGTCCAGACGCCGACGAGCACGACCCGCTCCAGGCGGAGCTGGCGGTACTCGACCTCGGTGACGTCCTCGAGCTCGGTGGAGAGGCCCCCACACGGCGCAGGGCCGCGCGGTCGGAGCGGTCGAACTGTTCGCCGTCCCGCTCTCCGTCGATCTCGTGGCTCCAGGCGACGTCCTCTTCCATCAGGGCATCGGCCCGAAGACCCTCGGGGTGGCTCTGCGTGAAGCGCTTGGTGTCCTGGGAGGGGGAAGAAGAGGAGGTCATTGGATCCTTACGTAGCTGGGAAGCCGTTCAATGTTCAGAACGCACGAGCACTCCGGGAGATTCCCGGCGCTCCGTGCCGCGCCGACCTGTCGATAGTCGCACGGCACGGGGCGTCTCGTCACCGTGTTATCGGGCGGCTCCCGGGGCGGGCGCAACCTGCTTCGCGGGTGCCGTCTGCTTCGCGGGCGCCGTCTGCTTCGCGGGCGCCGTCTGCTTCGCGGGCGCCGTCTGCTTCGCGGGCGCCTGACGCTTCCAGTCCGGGTGGCCCGGCATCGGCGGGGTCTTCTCGCCGTACAGCCAGTCCTTGAAGAAGCCGCTCAGGTCGCGCCCCGAGATCTCGGAGGCGAGCCGGACGTACTCCGCCGTCGAGGCCGTGCCGTCCTGGTGGCGGCCGACCCAGGCGCGCTGCAGGCGGTCGAAGGCCGGGCTGCCGATCTCCTCGCGCAGGGCGTACAGGACGAGCGTCGCGCCCTCGTACACGTTGTGCCGGAAGATGCCGGTCTTGCGGCCGGGCTCGGGGACCTTCGGCGCGGCCGGCGGGCCGCCGACCGTCCGCCAGCCGTCGGAGGAGGCGTACGCGGCCTTCATCCGGTCCCGCATCGGCTTGCCGCCCCGCGCCTCGGCGTACAGCGCCTCGTACCAGGTGGCGTATCCCTCGTTGAGCCACAGGTCCGACCAGGTGCGAGGGCTGACGCTGTCGCCGAACCACTGGTGGGCCAGCTCATGGACCATGATCGACTCGACGTACCACTCCGGGTAGGCGGACTGGGTGAAGAGCTCCCGCTCGAAGAGGGAGAGCGTCTGGGTCTCGAGTTCGAAGCCGGTGGAGGCGTCCGCCACGAGCATGCCGTACGTCTCGAAGGGGTAGCGGCCGAGCTTCCTCTCCATCCAGGCCATCTGGGCGGGGGTCTTCCTCAGCCAGGGTTCGAGCGCCTTGCGGTCCCGGGTCGGTACGACGTCCCGCAGGGGCAGTCCGTGCGGGCCCGTGCGGTGCAGCACGGTGGAGCGGCCGATGGAGACCTGCGCGAGCTCGGTGGCCATGGGGTGATGGGTGCGGTAGGTCCACGTGGTCGAACCGTTGTTCTTGGCCACACCGGCGGGCAGGCCGTTGGCGACGGCCGTGAGGCCCGTCGGCGCGGTGACCTGGATGGTGAACATCGCCTTGTCGGAGGGATGGTCGTTGCAGGGGAACACCCGGTGCGCGGCATCGGCCTGGTTGGCCATGGCGAGGCCGTCCGTGGTGCGTACCCAGCCGCTCTCGAGGCCCTTGGCGGACACGGGGTCGCTGGTGTGCCGCACGGTGATCCGCATCCAGTCACCGTCCGGCACGGCTTGCTGGGGCGTGATCACCAGGTCCTCGCCGGCGGTGCTGAATCCGGCGGGCTCGCCGTCGACCTCGACCGAGTCGACCGTGCCATGGGCGAAGTCGAGATTGACGCGGTCCAGGTCGGCGGTCGCCCTGGCCTTGATGGTGGTGACGGCCCGCAGCGGCCGGCTGTTGCTGCCGGGATAGGTGAAGGAGAGGTCGTACGACGCCACGTCGTAGCCGGGGTTGCCCAAGTACGGGAAGAGGCGGTCGCCGACGCCGAGCGGGACGACAGGGGCACTCGCGGCGACGAGGCAGACGGAGACGGCCGAGGCGAGCAGCGCCGCTGCCGTTCTCCGGCGGCGCGAACGGGGGCCTGGATCTGGGGGGTGAGGAGCATGCCCCACGGCTATCAGCGCAGGCGAGCGCGGTGGGGACGGCGCGCGTCCGGCCCTCCCGGGGCTCACCCGCCCGGCCGTCCGTCGGTACCTGCTCAGCCGCCCTGCGGCTGCGGCTGCGGCTGCGGCTGCGCCCTGCTGACGTCGTACACCCCGGCCACGTTGCGCATCGCGCGCATGAGGGCGGGCAGGCGGGCCGCGTCCGGGAGTTCCACGGTGTACGTGTGCCGCACCTGTTGCTGGGTCGGGGGCTCGACGGTCGCGGAGACGATCTCGGCGCCTTCGAGGGCCATGGCCTCGGTGAGGTCCGCGAGCAGATGGGGCCGGACGAACGATTCGGCGGTGAGTGTGACCCGGCACTCGGTGGTGTCGCCCCAGCGCACGCCGACCTCCGGACGCCCCGCGTCCTTCATACGGGCCACGGCGGCGCACTCGACACGGTGCACGGTGACCGCTCCCCCGCGTACGGAGAAGCCGGTGATCTCGTCGGGCGGTACGGGCGTACAGCAGCCGGCGAGCCGGACGGTCGCGTCGGGCAGGTCGGCGAGGACGTGGCCGGCGGTGGGTCGGGCGGACGTCTGTTCGGGGGCCGGCCCGTCCGTGCCGGACGCGTCGCCGCCGGCAGGCCGGGGAGCCGCCGCGCGATCCTCGGCCTGGCGGTCCTCCCGGGCCTCGGTCCGCTGAGCCTCGGCCTGTGCCGGGTGGGCGGTCAGCCACCGCTGGATGGCGATCCGTGCCGCGGGTGTGTGGGCGTGCTCCAGCCACTCCCGGGACGGCTCGGACGCCGGGTCCTGGCCCATGAGGAGCTGGACGGTGTCGCCGTCCTTGAGGACGGTGCTCAGCGTCGCCAGGCGGCCGTTGACCCGGGCGCCGATGCACGCGTGCGCGTCCTCGCCGTACTGCGCGTACGCGGCGTCCACACAGGTCGCCCCCTCGGGCAGGCCGATCGTGCCGCCGTCGGGCCGGAACACGGTGATCTCCCGGTCCTGGGCGAGGTCCTCGCGCAGCGTCGACCAGAAGTGGTCCGGGTCGGGCGCCGCCTCCTGCCAGTCGAGGAGCCGGGAGAGCCAGCCGGGGCGGGTCGGGTCGACACGCTCGCCGTCGGCCGGGTAGTCGGGGGCCGGTGCGTAGGGGTTGCCGAGCGCGACCACTCCGGCCTCGGCGACCTTGTGCATCTGGTGCGTACGGATGAGGACTTCGACGACCTGGCTGTCCTCCCGCGCCACGGCGGTGTGGAGCGACTGGTAGAGGTTGAACTTCGGTACGGCGATGAAGTCCTTGAACTCCGAGACCACCGGCTTCATACAGGTGTGCAGTTCGCCGAGGACGCCGTAGCAGTCGGCGTCCTCGTTCACCAGGACCAGGACGCGGCCGAAGTCGGAGCCGCGGAGCCGGCCGCGTTTGCGGGAGACCCGGTGCACGGAGACGAAGTGACGGGGACGGATGAGGACTTCGGCCGGGATGTCCGCCTCGCGCAGCACAGTCCGCACCTCGTCGGCGACCTCTGCGAGCGGGTCGTCCGCGCGGGCGGCGTTGCGGACGATCAGCTCCCTGGTGTGCGCGTACTCCTCGGGGTGGAGGATCGCGAAGACCAGGTCCTCCAGTTCGGTCTTGAGCGCCTGGACGCCGAGCCGTTCCGCGAGCGGGATGAGCACGTCACGTGTCACCTTGGCGATGCGCTCCTGTTTCTCGGGGCGCATGACGCCGAGGGTGCGCATGTTGTGCAGCCGGTCGGCGAGTTTGATCGACATGACGCGGACGTCGTTGCCGGTGGCGACGAGCATCTTGCGGAAGGTCTCGGACTCGGCGGCGGCGCCGTAGTCGACCTTCTCCAGTTTGGTGACGCCGTCGACGAGGTAGCGGACCTCCTCGCCGAACTGGTCGCGGACCTGGTCGAGTGTCACGTCCGTGTCCTCGACGGTGTCGTGGAGCAGGGACGCGGTCAACGTCGTCGTCTCGGCACCGAGTTCGGCGAGGATCAGGGTCACGGCGAGCGGGTGCGTGATGTACGGCTCGCCGCTCTTGCGCATCTGCCCGCGGTGCGAGGACTCGGCCAGGACGTAGGCGTGGCGCAGGGGTTCGAGGTCGGCGTCGGGGTGGTGGGCGCGGTGGGCCTCGACGACATGGCTGATGGCGTCGGGCAGCCGGTCGCGCGCGGCGGAGCCGAGGAGCGCGGCTCTGCCCAGGCGGCGCAGGTCGATCCGGGGACGGGCCTTTCTGCGCGGGGCCGTCGGCGTCAGCGGTGATGACACCGCGCCCGGCATCGGGCCTGGGGTCACGGAATTCGTGGCCTCCGCACTCATGGGCACCTCCGGCTGCGTGGACCGGCGGACGGGTGCCCCTGGGCGGACACGGCTCACGGGGCGGCTTCGGTCCCCCGTCCGGGCCGGTGCTTGATGCTACCGAGCCCACCACGTCCGGCTGACCGCCTCTCGCCGAGCGTGAAACTGATCACCCATTCGAGGGACGAATGTGAGGTTTGTGCCCCGCTACGCCGCACCCCTGACGATCTTTTTCCGCCAAGTGGCCGATTCTCGCGATGGTTTCGGGTCGAGTGGCCGAGGGTGATCGGCTGTTTCGGGCCGATCACCCCGGCTCACGCGCCGCTGACGGTTTCCAGCCAGGCCGAGTCGATCTCGCCCTCGGCCACGATCACGGCCGGGCCGGTCATCTCGACCTCGCCGTCGGGCCGCTCGGTGATCTCCAGGGTGCCGCCGGGGACGTCCACGATGTACGTCGCCGGGGTGCCGGTGGCGGCCGGGTCGGCGCCGTCGCGGCGGGCGGCGGCCACGGCGACCGCGCACGCGCCCGTGCCGCACGAGCGGGTCTCGCCGGAACCCCGCTCGTGCACGCGCATCGCGACGTGCCCGGGGCCCCGGTCGATCACGAACTCGACGTTCACACCGTCCGGGTAGGCTGCGGCCGGGCTGAAGGGCGGCGGGGAGAGCAGATCGCCCGCGTGGGACAGATCCTCCACGAAGGCGACCGCGTGCGGGTTGCCCATGTTGACGTTCCGCGCGGGCCAGCTCCGCTCGCCGACGCTCACCGTGACGTCGCTTTCGGGGAGCAGCGCCCTGCCCATGCCCACGGTGACGTCACCGTCCTCGGCGATGTGCACGGCCTTCACGCCTCCGCGCGTGGCGACGGCGATGTCGCCTTCGGTCACATGCCCGGCGCGCTGGAGGTAGCGCGCGAACACCCGCACGCCGTTGCCGCACATCTCCGCGATCGAGCCGTCGCCGTTGCGGTAGTCCATGAACCACTCCGCCTGGGCCGCCAGGTGCCGGGCCTCGGGGTGCGCGGCGGAGCGCACCACATGCAGCAGTCCGTCACCGCCGATGCCCGCGCGGCGGTCGCACAGGGCGGCGACGGCGGCCGGGGGCAGGTCGATGGTGTTCTCGGGGTCCGGGACGATCACGAAGTCGTTCTCGGTGCCGTGGCCCTTGAGGAAGGCGATCCGCGTGCGCGTGCTCATTCCTCGATCGTACGGGGCGCTTCGCTGAGCGGACCGAGTACGGGGTGGTGAGGTCCCAGTACGGTCCGTCGCGGTGTGCGGGCCGGTCGTGGCTTGTCGCGCAGTTCCCCGCGCCCCTTTGGGGCGCGGCCCTCAGGGCATTGCTCTAGCGGAGCCTTGCTACTCGCCAGACGGCGAGGGTCACCACGACGGCGACGATCAGGGCGTACGCGAGGACGACGCGCCAGTCCGGTCTGCGGCCGGAGCCGCGGGGCGGGAGGCCCGGCCAGGTGTGGCCGACGCGACGGGCGGCCATCATGCCCCAGCCGGCGGCGCACGAGCAGATCAGCAGGCCGAGCATGGCGATGACGGCCCCGCTGTCGCCGAAGTCGAAGGCGAGCGGGAACGCGAACATCAAGGAGCCGAGTGCGGCCAGGCCCACGATGGGCGCGAGCTGCCAGATGCGCATCCGGCGCTGCGGGCGCAGCTCGACCTCGACCTCCTCCGCGAACATCTCGTCGGGCTCGGGGCCGTCGTCCGTCACACCCTGCGTCTCGTCGTCGGGCCCGTCGGAGCTGAGACGGTCCGTCTCCTGCTCGGATCCGTCCTGGTGCTCCGGTCCGTCCAGACGCTCCGATTCATCCCGGTCGGCGGTGATGTGATCGGTGCTGTGTGCGGTGTCGCGAGGGCCGGCCTCCATCGCCACGCGCCCTCCCAACTAGGACTCACTCGGTCGATCGAAGCTCGATGATGGCACGCCGCCGGAGACCCGGATGACGGCCTGGGCGTCCCGATGCCATGACGTGATCAGGCTGTAACCGGTCGTTCGACCAAGGACAGCGCGAGCTGCGGAAGTTCTGTGAGATCGGCCGCGGCCCCACTCAACCAGTGCACCCGCGGATCGCGCCTGAACCATGAATCCTGACGGCGCGCGAAGCGCTTGGTGGCACGCACGGTCTCGGCCCGCGCTTCCTCGATCGTGCACTCCCCGGCATCCGCCGCGAGGACCTGCTGGTAGCCGAGCGCGCGCGAGGCCGTACGCCCTTCTCGCAACCCTTGCGCCTCCAGTGCGCGCACCTCGTCCACGAGGCCGGCGTCCCACATCCGGTCGACCCGGCGTGCGATGCGCTCGTCCAACTCCGGGCGGGCCACGTCGACGCCGATCTGGAGGGTGTCGTAGACGGAGTCATGGCCGGGGAGGTTGGCGGTGAAGGGCTTGCCGGTGATCTCGATCACCTCGAGGGCCCGGACCACCCGGCGGCCGTTGCTCGCCAGGATCGCACGACCGGCCTCGGGGTCGGCGGCGGCCAGGCGGGCGTGCAGCGCGCCCGAGCCGCGCAGCGTGAGTTCCTCCTCCAGACGGGCGCGGACCTCGGGGTCGGTACCGGGGAACTCCATCTTGTCGACGGCCCCGCGCACATACAGTCCGGAGCCGCCGACCAGGACCGGCCAGCGGCCCTCCGCGAGCAGCGCCTCGATGCGCTCCCGGGCAAGGCGCTGGTACTCGGCGACGGACGCGGTGACGGTCACGTCCCAGATGTCCATGAGGTGGTGCGGGACGCCGCCGCGCTCCTCGGGCGTCAGCTTGGCGGTGCCGATGTCCATCCCTCGGTAGAGCTGCATGGAGTCGGCGTTGACGACCTCGCCACCGAGACGCTGGGCCAGGAAAACGCCCAGATCGGACTTTCCGGCCGCAGTTGGTCCGACGACGGCGATGACGCGGGGGGCGGTGGGTGCACTGCTCACCGACACAGTCTCGCAAACCTGGAGCCCCTCTCTCGAACGAGTTACGTGACGCCGCAGCTCCGGGGTCGTTGCCCGTTGCGAGGTTCCTGCCGCCGGATCACGGAGGCAGTGGCCCTGGTCGCGCAAACGGACGCACCGGGCAACGCGGGATTTCGCCCGCACGAGTAACGTATGGAGTGGATATGGGCGTTTTTGCACGACTTCTCCGGCGGTCGAAGGCCACGCCTGAGGCGCATGCCGCCGAGGCTCAGTCAGACACGGCGAAGGCCGGGCCCGAGGCGGAGGAGGCGGCCGAGGCCCCGGAGGCGAAGGGGGCCGACGGAGCCACGGAAGCGGCAGAGGCGAGTGCGGGGGCCCCCACCGAGGCAACCGAGGGCGAAGGCGTCGACATCCCCAAGCAGCAGTCCACCGACAAGGCGGCCGACAACGAGGCCGGCGAGGGCGCCCGTACGTGACCGCCCCGCGCCAGGGAAGGTGAAGCGATGGGTCTCCTGGACAACGTGAAGGCCAAGCTGGGCCCGGCCAAGGGCAAGGTCTCGGACCTCGCGCAGCGGCACGAGGGCAAGGTCCACCACGGTCTCGAGAAGGCCGCGCATGCCGTCGACAAGAGGACCAAGGGCAAGTACAGCGACAAGATCCAGTCGGGTACGGGCAAGGCCAAGGGTGCCGTGGAGCGACTCGCGCACAAGGGCGAGCACGGACCGGACGCGGCGGACACGACACCGCCGCGGGACGCAGGTGGTACGACGCCACCGCCGACCGCGGGCGGCACCACGCCGCCGGACGGACCACCGCCCACTTCCTGACGGGCACGGGAAACGGCGGACGGCCGCGGAGCACGAGGGCTCCCGGCCGTCCGCCGTTTCCCGTGCCCTGCTGTCCGGTCTACGACCAGGCGGCCACGAAATATCCCACGCCGTACGGCGCGTCCGCGTACAGCAGGGATCCGCCGAGGTCCGTGCCCTCGGCCGCACCCGCCAGGACCTGCCAGGGGGCCCGGCCGGACGCCTTCAGCTCGTGCGCCAGCCGTGTGTCCAGCGCCGTGAGGGCGGCCAGGTCCGCCATGCCGAGGGCTCGCCCGACTTCGGCGTCGAAGGGCGCCGCCCGTTCGTCCAGATAACCCGGGGCCTTGAGCGTCCGGCACGCACTGGCGTCCCCCATCACCAGCAGCGCGACCCGCTCGGCTCGTGCGGCGATGTCCCGTCCGGTCTCGGCGCACCTCTCGGGCGTGAGGGATTCCCCGACGCCGAGTCCCTCGACCGGGGCGTCGGACCACCCGGTCCGCTCCAGCAGCCAGGCGGCCACCGCCAGGGAGTACGGCAGCCGCTGTTCTCCCCGCGTGCCCTCGGCCGGTCCCAGCCGTACGTCGAGATCGACGCCGAAGCTCCGGAACGACCCCCGTGCCCCCTCCGGATAGGTCTCGGGCCCGGCGCTCCCCACCGGCCCGACGGCCACGAGCCGGTCGGGACGGGCGGCGGCGAGCACGCCCAGGGCGTCCGTGCAGGCGGCCCGCGCGGCGTCCAGCTCCGGTGCGGCGCCCGCGGCGACCTCGGGGACCAGAAGGGGCGGGCAGGGGCAGGCAGCGGCGGCGACAAGCATGATCGGCAGGGTAACCCCGGGAACCCTCGCGCGCGCATCCCGCACCCGGCGAACCGGCTGGGGCCCACCGCCGGACGGACCGGCTGCGGAAGCCGGGCAGGAGGCGACCCGCGACGCGAGACCGGGAAATCCCGGGCGGGGCCCGCCCGGCAGACCTCCGACCAGGGAACCCCGGGCAGGAACCCACCCACTACACCGGCCGGGAGACCCCCGGCCCGGACCCGCCCAGCAGGCCGGCGACCAGGCAACCCCGGGCAAGAGCCCGCCCGCCACACCAGCCGGGACCCCTCGGTGAGGACCCACCCGGCACCGCCGACCAGGCAGCCCCGGCAGGAACCCACCCCCGACACAGGCCGGCAGACCCCCGGCCCGGACCGCCCGGCAGATCTCCGACGAGGAGCCCCGGGGTAAGGGCCCGCCCGCCTCGCCGGCCAGGGCCGGGGAACCGCGTGGAGAGCCCGGTCAGTCCAAGCCGCAGCCGCTCGTCGCCGCGGGGAGCGGCTCGGGGACGCCGATCTTCGGCAGACCGAGCAGGACGCCGGCAGGCTGGGCCGGCTTGCCCGTCTTCTCGGCGTTGCGCTTCTCCCAGGCGTCGCCCGCGCGCGTGCGGCGCACGTCGAGCACGGGGCCCTCGGCGAGGAGGTGGTGCGGAGCGGCGTAGGTGATCTCGACCGTCACCACGTCACCCGGGCGGACCTCCTGGTCCGGCTTGGTGAAGTGGACGAGGCGGCTGTCGGGGGCGCGGCCGGACAGCCGGTGGGTGGTCTCGTCCTTGCGGCCCTCGCCCTCGGCGACCATCAGCTCCAGCGTGCGGCCGACCTGCTTCTTGTTCTCCTCCCAGGAGATCTCCTCCTGAAGGGCGACGAGACGCTCGTAGCGCTCCTGGACGACCTTCTTGGGGATCTGGCCGTCCATCTCGGCGGCCGGGGTGCCGGGCCGCTTGGAGTACTGGAACGTGAAGGCCTGGGCGAAGCGCGCCTCGCGCACCACGTGCAGCGTCTGCTCGAAGTCCTCCTCGGTCTCGCCGGGGAAGCCCACGATGATGTCGGTGCTGATCGCCGCGTGCGGGATGGAGGCGCGGACCTTCTCGATGATCCCCAGGAAGCGTTCCTGGCGGTAGGAGCGGCGCATGGCCTTCAGGACCGGGTCCGAGCCGGACTGGAGCGGCATGTGCAGCTGCGGCATCACGTTCGGCGTCTCGGCCATGGCGGCGATGACGTCGTCGGTGAAGTCGCGCGGGTGCGGGGACGTGAAGCGGACGCGCTCCAGGCCGTCGATCCTGCCGCAGGCGCGCAGCAGCTTGCTGAAAGCCTCGCGGTCGCCGATGTCGGAGCCGTACGCGTTGACGTTCTGGCCGAGCAGCGTGATCTCGGAGACGCCCTCGCCGACCAGGGCCTCGATCTCGGCGAGGATGTCGCCGGGTCGGCGGTCCTTCTCCTTGCCGCGCAGGGCCGGGACGATGCAGAAGGTGCAGGTGTTGTTGCACCCGACGGAGATCGACACCCATGCCGCATACGCGCTCTCGCGGCGCGTCGGCAGCGTCGAGGGGAACTCCTCCAGCGACTCGGCGATCTCGACCTGCGCCTCTTCCTGCACGCGGGCGCGCTCCAGCAGGACGGGCAGCTTGCCGATGTTGTGCGTGCCGAAGACGACGTCCACCCAGGGCGCCCGCTTCACGATGGTGTCGCGGTCCTTCTGCGCCAGACAGCCGCCGACCGCGATCTGCATGCCGGGGCGGCTCGCCTTCTTCGGCGCGAGGTGGCCCAGGTTGCCGTACAGCTTGTTGTCGGCGTTCTCCCGTACCGCACACGTGTTGAAGACGACGACGTCCGCCTCGCCGTCGGAGCCCTCGGGGGCGCGCACATAACCCGCGTCCTCCAGCAGACCGGACAATCGCTCGGAGTCGTGGACGTTCATCTGACATCCGTACGTGCGAACTTCGTATGTCCTGGATGTCTGCTCATCCACTGCCGGGCTCCGGTCGCTGCTGATGGTCATGGCTCAAGGGTAGGCGCTCCCGGGCGAGGGCCGTGTCCGGACCGGCTCAGGACGCCTGCAGCACCGAGGGGCCCTCCTCGGCGATGCGCTCGACGATCGCGGGCGGCAGGCGGTCGTCGGTCACGATGGTGTCGAGCCCGTTGAGAGGGGTCACGTTGAACCGCTCGACGATGCCCCACTTCGTACTGTCGGCGAGCAGGGCGACGGAGGTCGCCGCTCGCATCACGGTCTGCTTGAGCAGCACCTTGTCGGTCGAGGGACTGGTCACGCCGTGGGCCAGGTCCCAGGAGCCCGCGCTCAGGAAGCAGATGTCGATGTTCAGCGCCCCGATGGCGTGGGCGGCGAGCGGCCCGCTGCTCGATCCGCTCGACACGTCGATCTCGCCCCCGGTGTGAATGGCGCGGATCTCCGGAAGACCGCAGAGGGCGATCGCGGCGTGGAAGTCGTTGGTGACGACGGTGAGGTCCTTGCGGCCGGCCAGGAACGGGACGGTGGACTGGCAGGTCGTTCCCGCGTCGAGGAAGACCGCCATGCCGTCCTCGACGAGGCCCGCCGCGGTCTCGGCGATGGCCTGCTTGCGGGGAAGTTCCAGCTGGGCCCGGGACTCCCTCTCGCGGGGCGGGGCGTGGCCCGTCCAGTCCGCCAGTCTGACGCCGCCCTGGACCGACACCACCTGGCCGTTCTTCTCCAGGGCGGCGATGTCACGGCGCACCGTCATGTGGGAGACGTCCAGCCGCGTCATGAGCTCCCGGATGCTCAGCACGCCGGTGCTCCGCAGCAGGCGCAGGAGTTCCTGGTGCCGCTGTTCCGGAATCAGCGGTGCCCTGACCATCACGTCTCCTCCAGAACGGTACCGAGGGAGATCAGATTAACTTCCCGCCTCCGACCTAGTGACAATGTGTGAATCCATGTTCTAGCGTGTTCCGCCATGGTAACGAAGTTTCAGTCTCTTGACGCGATCGTCCGTACCGGAGCCCTGCTGATCGTCCGGCTGGACAGCGCGGAAGAGGCCCTGGCCGTGTCCGAGGCCGCGATCGAGGGCGGTGTGCGCGCACTGGAGATCACGCTCTCGGTGCCGGGCGCACTGGATGTCATATCGAAGCTGTCCGAGCGCTACGGCAAGGACGGCGTGGTCGTCGGCGCCGGGACGGTCCTGGACGAGCAGGCGGCCCACGCGTGCGTCTCGGCGGGGGCGAACCTGCTGGTGAGCCCCAATCTGAACCCGGCGATGATCGCGGCGGCCAACCGCTATCAGGCCGTCACGGTCAGCGGAGCCTTCACCCCGACGGAGATCGTCGACACGATGCAGGCGGGCGCAGACATCGTGAAGCTCTTCCCCGCCGAGTTCATGGGCCCCGAATACGTCCGGACCGTCAAGGCCCCCCTCCCCCAGGCACCGCTCATGCCCGCCGGCGGCGTCTCGCCCGACAACGTCAAGGCGTGGTTCGACGCCGGTGTCGTCGCGGTCGGCGTCGGCAGCTCCGTGACCAAGGCCGCCCGTCCCGACGGTGACTACCGACGCGTGACCGAAGCGGCCCGGACCGTCCTGCGGTCCATCGAAGACGCCCGGGCCTGACGCCCGGACACCCGACTCCGCCCACCCCCCACTCCTGACCCTTGCGGTGTCTCGTCCCCCTCCCCAACCCTTGCGGTGATCCCCCAGGAGCCCCCCATGTCCCAACCACTCTCCGATGCCCAGGTTCCCGAGAGAACTGACGCCGACGCCCCGCGGTCGATCAGGATCCGCTGGGTCCTGGTCGCCCTTCTGGTCATCGGCGGCGTCGTCAACTACCTCGACCGCTCCAACCTGAGCGTCGCGAACACGACCGTCGCCAGGGAGTTCGACCTCAGTTCCACCCAGATGGGACTCCTGCTCGCGGCGTTCGCCTGGCCCTACGCGCTGGCCAACCTCCCGGCCGGCTATCTCGTGGACCGCTTCGGGCCCAAGCGCATGTACGCCTGGGCGGCCGCGCTGTGGTCACTGGTGTCGATGCTCTCCGCGACCGCGAGTTCGTACGGCTTCATGTACGCGGCCCGGGTGGCTCTCGGTGTCGCCGAGGCCCCCTTCTTCACCGCGAGCCTGAAGGTCAACCAGAGGTGGTTCGCCCAGCACGAGCGCGCGCTGCCGATCTCGATCGTCAACACGGGCTCGCAGATAGCCAACGCGATCGCCCCGCCGCTGCTCACCACACTGATGCTGCTGCTCGGGTGGCGCGGCATGTTCGTCGCCATCGGCGCGCTGGGCGTGGTGCTCGTGCTCGTGTGGCTGCGTGTCTACCGTGACCCGACGGTGCGCGAGCAGGCGGCCGTCCTGGGCGAAGAGTCCGCGCCCCCGGCGCCCGAGGCCGAGGCCGAGGCGAAGGCCGGGTGGGGACAGCTGTTCCGGCAGCGGAACACGTACTTCATGATCCTCGGCGCCTTCGGCATCTTCTACACGGTGTGGGTGTACCTCACCTGGCTGCCCAGCTACCTGGAGACCTCCCGCGGCTTCAGCCTCACCGCGACCGGCTGGCTGGCGTCCCTGCCGTTCCTGTGCGGTATCGCGGGCGTACTCTTCGGCGGCTTCCTCTCCGGGCGCCTGATCAGCCGCGGGGTCTCCGCCGTCACCTCGCGCAAGATCCCGATCGCCGGCGGCGCGGCCCTGGCGGCCGCCGCCGTGCTGCCCGTGGCCTACGTCGAGAGCACCCCGCTCGCGATGGTGCTGCTGTCGGTGGGCTACTTCGCCGCGCAGGTGCCGATCGGCTGTCTGTGGACCCTGGCGTCCGACGTCGCGGAGCCGCACCAGGTGGCCTCGCTGGGTGCCATCCAGAACTTCGGCGGTTTCCTCGGCGCGACGCTGGCTCCGATCGTCACCGGGAGCATCCTGGATGCCACCGGAGGCAGCTACAACCTCGTCTTCCTGGTCGGCGGGGTGCTGCTGCTGGTCGGCGGTTCCTCGTACCTGTTCTTCGTCAAGGACCGCAGGGCCCCCAAGGAGAGCCTCACATGACCGTTCCACGGGCCTACTTCGTGATCGGGCCGGCCGGGTCGGGAAAGAGCACCGTGGCCCGGCTGCTCGCCCGGCTGACCGGGGCGGCCTGCATCGACAAGGACACCGCCTGCACCCGCTTCACGGAGGCGCTCCTGGAACTCGCAGGAACGGACCCCTCCGAGCGGGACCTCAACCCGTACTACCAGTCGGCGGTGATGGACCTGGAGTACCTGACCATCCTGGACCTGGCGCGAGACAACCTCGCCGTGGGCCGGCCGGTGGTCCTGGACGCCCCGTTCGGCCGGTACTTCTCCCGCCCCGGCTATCTGGCCGAGGTGGCCGAGCGCCACTCCTGGCCCCGCCACGCCGAACCGGTGGTGGTGCGGGTCGAGACCGACTCCGGCACCGCCCGGGCCCGCGTCCGTGCCCGCGGCTGCGCACGGGACCTGTCCAAGCTCGCGGACTGGGACGCCTTCTGGCAGAAGTCCCAGGACAACGAGTGCAGGTGGTCGAGCCGTCACAGCCTGGTGTTCGACAACCGGGCCGACGGTGTCACTCCGGAGGCGGTCGCTCGTGCGCTGGGCGGACTCGCCGACGACGACGTGAGGGCGCCCGGGCTCACGGCTCGATGAGCCCGGCCCGGATCGCGTACCGGGTCAACTCCAGGCGGTCGCGCATACCGAGCTTCTGGAGGAGGTTGGCGCGGTGACGTTCGACCGTCTTGGCGCTGATGAAGAGGAGTTCGCCGATCTCCTTCGAGGTGTGGCCCTCGGCGACCAGCTTGAGGATCTCCTCCTCGCGCTCGGTGACGGCCCGTTCCGGCAGGCCGTCGCCTTGGTGCAGCCGCTCCAGGTAGGAGCGGACCAGGGCCCGCTCGGCGCCCGGGTAGATGAACGGCTCGTCGCGCACGGCCGCCCGGCAGGCCTCGACCAGGTCGCGGTCGGCGACGGACTTGAGGACGTAGCCGCTGGCTCCGGCCCTGAGCGCCTCGAAGAAGTACTCCTCGTTGTCGTACATCGTCAGGATCAGGATGTGCAGGTCGGGCAGCCGGCGGGAGAGTTCGCGGGCCGCCTGGAGGCCGGTCATGCGGGGCATGGCGACATCGAGGACGGCCAGGTCCACGGCGGTGTCCCGGGCCCGGGCGACGGCCTCGGCCCCGTCTCCGGCCTCGGCCACGACCGTCAGGTCCGGCTCCCCGTCGAGGATGAGGCGCACTCCCCGGCGTACGAGGGTGTGATCGTCGGCGAGCAGGACACGGATCGGAGTGGGGGCGGCGATGGGGGCGGGCATCAGGGGGCTCCTCGGCCTGACGGGTGGGGACACATCAGCGGGCGCCTCGGCCCGGCCGGTGGGGACACATCAGGGGGCTCCTTCCGTCATGGGCACGCGCAGGCGTACGTCGGTGCCCCGGCCGGGGGCCGGTTCGACGGTGAGGGCGGCGCCGATCAGGAGTGCGCGTTCGCGCATGCCCGTGATGCCGGCGCCCTCCGGGGCGTCGCCGACGCCCGTGCCGTTGTCGCGTACGAGAAGTTCGACGCCGCCGGGGACCTGCTGGAGGCGGAGTTCGGCGCGGTCGGCGGTGGCATGCCGGGCGGTGTTGGTCAGGCCTTCCTGGGCCACCCGGTAGACGACGAGTTCCGCTTCCGGGCTCAGGGCGGGGAGGTCGCCGGTGACATGGTGGCGCACGGTCAGCCCATGGGCCGTGAACTCGGAGGCGAGCGAGCGCAGGGCGCTGGCCAGCCCGAGCTCCTCCAGGACACCGGGGCGCAGCCGGCGGGCGATGCGGCGGATCTCGTCCAGACCGGCCCGGGTCGCCTCCTGCGCCTGGCCCACCTCCTCGCGCAGCTCCTCGGGCGCCCGGTCGGCGACGCGTTTGAGCTGGAGCAGGACGGCGGTCAGGGTCTGCCCGACCTCGTCGTGGAGTTCGCGGGCGATCCGGTGCCGTTCGCTCTCCTGCGCGGACAGGGCCCGGGCAGCGCCCGCGGCCCGCTCGGCCTCCAGCCGGTCGAGCATGGTGTTGTACGTCGTGATCAGCGCGGCCGTCTCCGCCGGTCCGGCGACCACCGGGCGGGTTCCCGGACGCAGCAGGTCGGCGGTGGCCATGGCCCTGCCGAGCCGTTGCAGGGGCGCGAGTCCGAAGCGCAGCACCAGCGCGTTGCCCGCCAGCAGCATCACCAGGCCGCCGAGCAGGACGAGTGCCTCGCCCGCCAGGACGGGGGTGGACACGGTGACCGGCCCGAGCAGCAACGCCGTGGCCACGACCAGGCCCGCGGCGTTGAGCGAGAAGATCCGCCAGAACAACGACACGTTCCTGGATCCGCCCCTTCCGGCCTTCGCGTACGGCACCTCCCTCTCCACCCTTTCCGGCGACCGGCCGCTGTGTATATCCGTCACAACACCCATGTCGTCACCGTACGGCCGGATGGCAGCATGCGGACTTGACTCGTCCGTTGATCGACACCGACACGGCACGACCTACAAGACAAACAAACCAAACAAGACGCAAAAGGGGAAGAAACGTGTCAGCTCCGCGCCTGAGGGCGACGCCGCTGCCGGGTATCGGGGTCCAGTACGACCTGGAGACCCGGGAACACCGCCATCTGTCGGTGGTGGCGCACCGCGACGGCACGCGCACGGTGAACGTGTACCGGGCCGACGATCCCGATTCCTGCGCGCATTCGCTGCGGCTGACCAGCTCGGAGGCGGGTTCGCTGATCGACGCGCTGAAGCCGTCCCACCACAGCCCGAGCCTGCTGTACACCACGGACCTGGGGCTGGTGGCCGAGCGGATCGAGGTGGCCGCGACCTCGCGCTGGAACGGGCGGGTGCTGGGCGACATGAAGATGCGGACGGAGACCGGCGCGTCGGTCGTGGCGGTGCTGCGCCGGGCCGAGGCCATTCCGTCGCCCACGCCGGACTTCCGGCTGGCGGGCGGTGACACGCTGATCGTCGTCGGGACCCGTGAGGGCGTCGACGCCGCCGCGACGATACTCGGGCGGGAGTGAGCCTGTGCACTCCGCGGTCCTGCTCATCGAGTTCGGTTCCATCATCCTCGGCCTCGGCCTGCTCGGCCGGTTCGCCGCCCGCTTCCGGCTCTCGCCGATACCGCTGTACCTCCTGGCCGGACTGGCCTTCGGCGAAGGCGGGCTGCTGCCGCTGGGCGCGAGCGAGGAGTTCGTCGCCACGGGCGCCGAGATCGGCGTCATCCTGCTCCTGCTGATGCTGGGGCTGGAGTACACGGCGAGCGATCTCGTCTCCAACCTCAAGACGCACTATCCGTCCGGTCTGGTCGACTGCGCGCTCAACGCGCTGCCGGGAGCGGCGGTGGCGCTGCTGCTCGGCTGGGGGCCGGTGGCCGCCGTCGTCCTGGCCGGTGTCACCTGGATCTCGTCGTCCGGCGTGATCGCGAAGGTGCTCGGCGATCTGGGCCGGGTCGGCAACCGGGAGACACCTGTCATCCTCAGCGTGCTGGTGCTCGAGGATCTGGCGATGGCCGTGTACCTGCCCATCGTCACGGCACTGGTCGCGGGAGTCGGGCTGATGGCAGGCAGTGTGACCCTGGCGATCGCGCTGGGCGCGGCCGGGCTCGTGCTGTTCCTGGCCCTGCGCTACGGCCGGGTCATCTCGCGGTTCGTCTCCAGCGACGACCCGGAGAAGCTGCTGCTGGTGGTGCTGGGCCTGACGATCCTGGTCGCCGGTGTCGCGCAGCAGCTCCAGGTGTCGGCGGCGGTGGGCGCCTTCCTGGTGGGCATCGCGCTGTCGGGCGAGGTGGCGGAGGGTGCGCACACCCTCCTCAGCCCCCTGCGGGACCTGTTCGCGGCGGTCTTCTTCGTCTTCTTCGGACTGCACACCAACCCGTCCAGCATCCCGCCCGTCCTGCTGCCCGCCCTCGCGCTGGCCGTCGTCACGGCGCTGACGAAGATCGCCACCGGGTACTGGGCGGCCCGGCGGGCCGGGATCTCCGTCAAGGGCCGCTGGCGAGCCGGCGGTGCGCTGGTGGCACGCGGGGAGTTCTCGATCGTCATCGCGGGCCTGGCGGTCGCGGCCGGCATCGAACCGTCCCTCGGCCCCCTGGCCACGGCCTACGTCCTCATCCTGGTCGTCCTGGGCCCCCTCACCGCGCGCTACACGGAGCCGGTGGCGATGTGGTGGAGCGGACGCCGCGAGGCCCGTCGGGAAACCCCGGCGCCCGCGCCCCGGAAGGCCGAGGCGGAGGCGCCGGTGAGCGACTGAGGAGGGGACGCCGGTGGGCGACTGAGGAGGGCGTGGGCCGGCCCCCGGGGTTCCCGGGGGCTGGGGCCCTGGCCCTGGGAGCGTCAGTCGCCCCCGCCCGAAGCCCACCCCTGCCTCCGCAGCACCCCCGGCACATCCGGTGCCTCGTAGTGCTCGCCCTTGAGGACCTTGCCGTCCTCGCGTCGCGAGACCGAGCCATCGGGGCCGATCTTGGTCATGTTGGAGCGGTGGATCTCGGTCAGTACCGCGTCGAGGTCGATGCCGTGGACGAGGGCGGTGCCGTACGCGACGTAGACGACGTCCGCCAGTTCGTGGGCGAGTTTGTCGAGCGGGCCCCGGACCGACACCTCGGCGACCTCCGCGGCCTCCTCCGCGAGGAGTTCGCCGCGGTGGGCGGCGAGTCCGGGGGAGATCTCCGTCGGGGTACTGCGGGCGTCCAGGCCGAAGGCGAGGTGGAATTCGCGGACCAGGTCAGCGGGCGAGGAGCTCATGGGGACGACAGTATCGGCCGCCACTGACAGTCCTCCCCGCCCCGGCGCCGACCGCGGCCCCTGGTCAGCGGGGCACCCAGGCTGGCAGGATCTCGCGCATGTCCAAGATGTTCCCCCGTATCGGCAGGCGCCGGGCCCTGCAGGGCGGCGCCGCCTCCCTCCTGGTCCTCGGGCTGCTGCTGGCATGGCTGCGCCCCTGGGCCGAGGAGCCTCCCGGCGGGGCGATCACGTTCAGCACGGGCACGCGCGCCGGGGTCTACCACGAGTACGGCGAACTCCTGCGCGCCGAGATCGACCAGGACATGCCGGGCCTGAGGGTGCGCCTGCTGACCAGCGCCGGATCGCAGGAGAACGTCTCGGACGTGGCGACGGGCAAGGCCGACTTCGCGATCGCGGCGGCGGACGCGGTCGCCACGTACAAGCTCGACCACGGCGCAGGTGCCGGCCGGCTGCGCGGCATGGCCCGCCTGTACGACGATTACCTGCAGCTCGTCGTACCGCCGGACTCGGACATCCGCTCCGTCGCGGACCTGCGGGGCAAGCGCGTGGCCATAGGGCTGCCGAACTCCGGCGTGCGGCTGATCGCGAACGGGGTCCTCAAGGCGGCCGGGATCGACCCGGAGAAGGACATCAAGCCCTCCTCGGACGGCATCGACACCGGTCCCAAGCGGCTGGGGCACGGCCTCGACGCGTTCTTCTGGTCGGGCGGACTGCCCACGGACGGGCTCAGCCGCCTCGCCAAGAAGTCGTCCTCCGCCTTCCGGTTCGTGCCGATCGACGCCAGGCTCGTCGCCAAGCTGCACGACCAGGGCGGTGCGACGCGGTACTACCGCGCCACCAAGATGCCGGAGTCGGCCTACCCCACCATCCAGCGCGGTGACCCGGTGCCGACCCTGGCGGTGTCCAACGTGCTGGTCACGCGCAGCGACATGGACCCCCGGCTCACCGAGTGGCTGACCCGTACGGTGATCGACAGCCGGGACGGCATCGGCGCGACCGTGCACTCCGCCCAGCTGGTCGACGTCCGCACCGCGATCTACACCGACCCGCTCCAGCTGCATCGCGGCGCCCAGCGCTACTACCAGTCCGTCAAGCCGTAGGCGCCGACCTCGGCACGCTCACTGTCACCCGCAGCCCGTGCGGCTCGTGCCGGTCGTACGTGATCGAACCGCCGCCCGCCGCGAGCAGCGCCCGTGAGATGGACAGTCCAAGGCCCGACCCCTTGATGTTCTGGTGACCGGCGCTGCGCCAGAAGCGGTCGCCGACCCGGGCCAGCTCCTCGTCGGTGAGGCCCGGGCCGTGGTCGGTGACGGCGATGGTGGAGGTGTCCCCGTTGGAGGCGACGGTCACCTCGACGGTCTGGTCCTCGGGCGTGAACTTCACCGCGTTGTCGATGACCGCGTCCAGCGCGCTGGACAGCGCGACCGGGTCGGCCCACGCGGTCGTGGGCGGGCAGTCGCCGACCAGGCGTACGCCCTTGGCCTCGGCGGTCGGGGCCCAGGCCGCGAGTCGTTCGGCGGCGAGCTCTCCGATGTCGGTGATCCTCAGGTCCGCCTCGGTGTGCTCGGCCAGCGCCAGATCCAGCAGATCGTCCAGGACCTGCGCGAGGCGCTTGCCCTCGGCCTGGACGGAGGCGATCTCCTTGTTGCCCTCGGGCAGTTCGAAGGAGAGCAGCTCGATGCGCAGCAGCAGCGCCGCGAGCGGGTTGCGCAACTGGTGCGAGGCGTCGGCGACGAAGGCGCGCTGCTGCTCCAGCACGTCCTCGACGTTGTCCGCCATCTCGTTGAACGACCGGGCCAGCCGCCTGAGTTCCGGCGGACCGCCGGCGGCGGCGACCCGGGACTTGAGCCGTCCGGTGGCGATGTCGTGGGTGGTGGCGTCGAGGACACGCACCGGCCGCAGGACCCAGCCGGTCAGTCGCAGGGCGGCGCCCACGGCCAGCAGCATCGCGGCGGCCTCGCCCGCGCCGATGACCAGCCAGCCGTGCAGGGTGCGCGAGCGCAGCTGCCCGGTGGGCGAGTCGGTGACGACGACCGCGACCACGTCCCCGTCCCGGATGACGGGCGAGGCCACCACGAGGTTGTTGCGCTGCCAGGGCCAGACCTGCTGCGGGTCGTGGCTGCGGCGGCTGAGCAGCGCCTCGTCGAAGGCGTCGCGCACCTCGCCCTCTTCCGGCAGGGACCACCTGGCCGGTGCGTGAGCCATGGCACTGCCGCTGCGATAGAAGACACCGGCACGGATGCCGTAGACGTCGTAGTAGCTGTCGAGTTCACTGCTGAGCGTGGCCAGGCGCTCGTTCTCGAACGCACCGGTGGTCCCGTCGGGCGAGTCGGTGACGAACTGGGCGAGGGCGGCGAAGCGCGCGGTGTCGTCGATCCGGTCGACGACGACCCTCTGCTGCTGGGCCCCGGCCAGACTGACGGCCAGCGGGACCCCGAGCGCGAGCAGCACGGCCGCCATCAGGATGATCAGCAGCGGGAGCAGACGAGTGCGCACCCGGCCCCGCTAACCGGCGGGCGCGACGAGCCGGTATCCGACTCCGCGTACGGTCTCGATGAGGGCCGGCATGCGCAGCTTGGCGCGCAGCGACGCCACGTGCACCTCCAGAGTGCGCCCCGTCCCCTCCCAGCTCGTCTGCCACACCTCGCTGATGATCTGCTCCCGGCGGAACACCACCCCGGGCCGCTGCGCGAGCAGGGCCAGCAGGTCGAACTCCTTACGGGTCAGCTGGATCACCGAGCCGTCCACGCTGACCCGGCGATTGGGCAGCTCGATGTGCACCAGGCCGAGCCGCAGCTCGGTCTCGATGCCGCTGGAGGTGTCCTCGTGGGAGGTGCGCCGGCTCACGGCGTGGATGCGGGCGAGCAGCTCTCCGGTGTCGTACGGCTTCACTACGTAGTCGTCGGCGCCGAGGTTGAGGCCGTGAATGCGGGAGCGGACGTCGGAGCGGGCGGTGACCATGATCACCGGGGTGGCGGTGCGCTTGCGGATCTTGCCGCAGACCTCGTACCCGTCCTGGTCGGGCAGGCCGAGGTCGAGCAGGACGACACCGAAACAGTCACTCTCGGGGACGAGTGCCTGGAGGGCCTCCTCACCGCTGCGCGCGTGCGTGACGTCGAACCCGTGGCGTGCCAGGACCGCCGACAGGGCGGCGGCGACGTGGTTGTCGTCCTCGACGAGCAGCAGTCTCACCCGGGCCCCCTTCGGTTCACTGGCCGTACGATCTGTCTGTGTACAAAAAACGCGTGCACGCGCGCGCGTGCACCTTGTGCAGTCACGCTGATGGATGAGGACGGCGTCAAGAGGGTTCCGGTTGCGGAGAGCTTCCGTTACCCGGCCGATATGAGCGCTGCTCATAAGTGCTACGACACGTGTCCGATTGCTATCGGATCGTGATGCTCAGATTCCCCTCAGATGTAATGACGCAGGTCGTAGAGGGTAACTACTGTCCTCCGAAACCGAGGAGGACGGAGCCTGAGAGCGATGACCGAAGTATCGGTGGCCAAGGAAGATGTGGCCGCGACCGGCGAACTGGTCGTCCTGAAGAGCGTCAACAAGCACTTCGGCGCGTTGCACGTACTCCAGGACATCGACCTGACGATCGCCCGCGGCGAAGTCGTCGTGGTCATCGGACCCTCCGGGTCCGGTAAGTCCACCCTGTGCCGCACCATCAACCGCCTGGAGACGACCGACTCCGGCTCGATCACGATCGACGGCAAGCCCCTGCCGGCCGAGGGCAAGGAGCTGGCCAAGCTCCGGGCCGATGTCGGGATGGTCTTCCAGTCCTTCAACCTCTTCGCGCACAAGACCGTGCTCGAGAACGTGATGCTCGGCCAGATCAAGGTCCGCAAGAAGGACAAGAAGGCGGCCGAGGAGCGGGCTCGGACCCTGCTCGACCGGGTCGGCGTCGGCGCACAGGCCGAGAAGTACCCCGCACAGCTCTCCGGCGGCCAGCAGCAGCGCGTCGCGATCGCGCGGGCGCTGGCCATGGAGCCGAAGGTCATGCTCTTCGACGAGCCGACCTCCGCGCTCGACCCCGAGATGATCAACGAGGTGCTGGAGGTCATGCAGCAGCTCGCCCGCGACGGCATGACCATGATCGTCGTCACCCATGAGATGGGCTTCGCACGATCGGCCGCAAACCGCGTGGTGTTCATGGCGGACGGCCGAATCGTCGAGGAGGCTGCGCCCGACCAGTTCTTCAGCAACCCGCGCAGTGACCGCGCCAAGGACTTCCTGTCGAAGATCCTGCACCACTGACGGCGCACTGCGCGTGCGACGCGCCCCGCGTCGCACGCCCTGCCGGCCCGCATCTCTTCACCAGCCAAAGGATGTTCATCATGAAGCTCCGCAAGGTCACCGCCGCCTCGGCCACCATCTTCGCTCTCGCTCTGACCGCCACCGCGTGCGGCGGTGAGGGCGGCGACTCCGGCTCCGACGGCGGCGGCGAGACGATCACCGTCGGCATCAAGTTCGACCAGCCCGGCCTCGGCCAGAAGACGCCGCAGGGTTACGCCGGCTTCGACGTCGACGTCGCCACGTACGTCGCGAAGAAGCTCGGTTACAACGCGGACCAGATCGAGTGGAAGGAAGCGAAGAGCGCCGACCGCGAGACCATGCTGCAGCGTGGTGACGTGGACTTCATCGCCGCGACCTACTCGATCACCCCTGAGCGCCAGGAGAAGGTCGACTTCGCCGGTCCTTACCTGCTGGCTCACCAGGATGTGCTGGTCCGTGCCGACGACAACAAGATCAAGTCGCCGAAGGACCTGAACAACGCCAAGCTCTGCTCGGTGACCGGCTCCACCTCCGCGCAGAACGTGAAGGACAAGCTGGCTCCGAAGGCGCAGCTGCAGCCGTACCCGACGTACTCCGCCTGTCTGCCCGGCCTGCAGAACGGTGCCGTCGACGCGCTGACCACCGACGACTCCATCCTCGCCGGTTACGCCGCCCAGTCGCAGTTCAAGGGCAAGTTCAAGCTCGGCGGCTTCAAGCTGACCAACGAGAACTACGGCATCGGCGTCAAGAAGGGCAGCGACCTCAAGGCCGACATCAACAAGGCCCTCGAGGCCATGGTCGCCGACAAGGCCTGGCAGGAGGCCGTGGACAAGAACCTCGGCCCGGCGAACTACAAGAACGAGCCCGCGCCGAAGATCGGCGACATCAAGAGCTGAGGCAACGCCTGACGGGTGCGCCGCCCCGCGGGGCGGCGCACCGGGGCATCCCTATACGCGGAAGCGCGGGAGATCGTGTTCGACTTTCTTGAAGGTTACGACCTGCTGGGAGCCTTCTGGACGACAGTGCAGCTCGCTGTGCTGTCCGCCGTGGGCTCTCTCATCTGGGGCACCATGCTGGCCGCCATGCGCGTCGGCCCGGTGCCGTTGATGCGGGGTTTCGGGACCGCGTACGTGAACATCGTGCGGAACATCCCGCTGACCGTCATCATCCTGTTCACGTCGCTGGGCCTGAACCAGACGCTGGGTGTCTCCCTCGGCGCCGACGACGTCGAGACGATCAACTTCCGGCTGGCGGTCCTGGGCCTGATCTTCTACACGTCGTCCTTCGTGTGCGAGGCGCTGCGCTCCGGCATCAACACGGTGCCGGTCGGGCAGGCGGAGGCAGCCCGGGCGATCGGTCTCAGCTTCAGCCAGGTACTGGGGCTGGTCGTGCTGCCGCAGGCGTTCCGTTCGTCCGTCGTCCCGCTGGCGAACGTGCTGATCGCCCTCATCAAGAACACCACGGTCGCGGCCGCCATCGGTGTCGCCGAGGCGGCGGTACTGATGAAGGAGATGATCGAGAACGAGGCCCAGCTGCTGCTGATCGCGTCGATCATCGCGTTCGGCTTCGTGGTACTGACGCTGCCGACCGGTCTGATCCTCGGTTGGGTGGGCAAGAAGGTGGCGGTGAAGCGATGAGCTCCGTTCTGTACGACGCCCAGGGCCCCCGGGCCAAGCGGCGCAACGTCATCCTCACGGTGGTCTTCGTGGCCGCCGCCGCGGCCCTGCTGTGGTGGGTGTTCAGCACCCTCAAGGACAAGGGCCAGCTGGAATGGGTGCTGTGGGAGCCGTTCTTCTCCGGCACCGAGGCCTGGTCCACCTACATCTGGCCGGGCCTGCTGAACACACTGAAGGCCGCCGTCCTGGCGGTGATCATCGCGATGCCGCTCGGCGCGGTTCTCGGCATCGCCCGCCTTTCGGACCACGTGTGGGTCCGGGTTCCGGCCGCGGTCGTGGTCGAGTTCTTCCGGTCCATCCCCGTGCTGGTCCTGATGATCTTCGGCCTCGCTCTGTTCGCCGAGTACACCAACGTCAGCTCCGACGACCGTCCGCTCTACGCGGTCGTCACCGGTCTGGTGCTGTACAACGCGTCCGTCCTCGCCGAGATCGTCCGGGCGGGCATCCTGGCCCTGCCCAAGGGCCAGTCCGAGGCGGCGCAGGCGATCGGCCTGCGCAAGGGCCAGCTGATGCGCCTGATCCTGCTGCCGCAGGCGGTCACCGCGATGCTCCCGGCCATCGTGAGCCAGCTCGTCGTCATCGTGAAGGACACCGCGCTCGGCGGCGCCGTTCTCACCTACTCCGAACTGCTCTCCGCGGCGAACACGATGAGCGGCTACTACGGCGCGAACATCATCGCCAGCTTCACGGTCGTGGCGGTCATCTTCATCGCGCTCAACTTCGCCCTCACGTCCTTCGCGAGCTGGCTCGAGCGCCGGCTGCGGCAGGCCAAGAAGTCGACGGGGGCGGTCGTGGGCGCGAACGACGCGCAGATTGCCGGCGGGCCTGGAGCGGGCGCCGGAGGCGGCGTCTGACACTCGGTCACCTCATGTGACACCATCAGGGGCAGTGGCATGATCGCCACTGCCCCTGGTCACTTGACGCAAGCACCGGCAATGGGTTGCATACGTTCTGTGATCGTGCACCCTGCTCCAACTTCGTGTTCACCTGCGTCCCTCGGGACGTCACCACGGGCAGGGGGCGCCGCGCCGTGGACCCGGTGATCGTCGTCGGAGCGGGGCCCGTCGGGCTCACGCTCGCCCTGGCGCTGGCGCGTCAGGAGGTGCCGTGCGTGGTTCTCGACGAGGGGCCGGGCAAGGACGAACCCCGTGCGTCGCGCACCGTGGTCCTCCGCGAGGACACCACCGCTCTCATCGAACGGCTGACCGGCGTCCCCCTGGACCGGATCGGCGCCCACTGGGCCGGATGGCGGTCGGTGCGGCGCAAGCAGGTGATGCGCGAGGTCTTTTTCGACGGTACCGAGCCCGTCCCGCTGCACATCGCCCAGCACGAGCTGACCGGCGCCCTGCGCGCGGCCCTCGCGGGCGAACCGCTCGTCAAGGTCGCGGTGGAAAGCCGGCTCGACAGCATGGAGCAGGAGTCCTCGGGCGTCACGGCCCACACCCGCGGCCCCCAGGGCACATGGTGGCGCGGCAGTTACCTGGTGGGCTGCGACGGCCCCCGTTCGACCGTGCGCAAGCTCCAGGACATCCGTTTCCCCGGCCGTACGGCGGTGGAACGCCACGCCGTCGCGGCGCTGCGGACGGAACTGCCCTGGTACAACGAGGCGTTGCTGCACCGTATGCCGCCGTGGCGCATGTCGGGTCCCTCGGCAGGCGAGGTCACCGCGCGTCCCCTGCCGGACGGCGTCTGGCGTCTGGACTGGCTCCTGCCACCCGGCAAGGATCTGGTCACACCGGAGCTGCTGCTGACCCGCATCCGGGAGACTCTGGCGGGTTGGTCGGGCGGTACGACCCCGCCGTACGAGCTCCTGGACACCGGTGTGCACACCGTCCACCACCGTCTCGCCCGCCGCTGGCGCGCCGACCGCGTCTTCCTCGCCGGGGACGCGGCGCACCTCCACGGCTCGCTGGGCACGCACGGGCTGGACGAAGGTCTGCGGGACGCCGACAACCTCGCCTGGAAACTGGCCCTGGCCTGGCACCACGGACCCCACGAGGCGCTCCTCGACAGCTACCAGACCGAACGCCGGGCAATTGTGGCGGCCCGGCTCCGCGCGGCCGACCAGGCCCTGCCCCTGCTGCGCGGCGGCGGAGGCCTGCGCTCCTACGTCCCCGGCTCGGCCCGGGGCCACGACTCGCTCCTCACGGACGGCCACTTGGGGCACGGCCAGCTGGGCGCGCCGGGGGCGTACGCCGACTCGCCGCTCGCGCCCCCACCCCTCGAAGGTGAGGTCCCGGTCCGGACATCGCCCGGCTCGTCGGTCATCGACGTACGGGTCACCGCGGAGGACGGCACCTTCGTCCGGCTGCGGGACCGGCTGGGCCGCGGCGCGCTGCTCGTCGTGCTGATCGCCCCTGGCACGGGCGTGTGGGAGCGCAGGCACTGGGTGAGCGCCGGCATCATGCCCCAGCTCGCCGCGGCGGTCATGGCGCTGCCGCACCACGCCGAGCTGCTGGTCGCCGAGAGCTATCCCGGCGCTGCCGCGCACACGGTGCTTCTGGTGCGCCCCGACGGCCATCTCGTGACCGCGCTGGGCGGAGTGCGCCCGGCCGATCTGTACACGGCGGCCGAGGCCGCGCTGGGCGCGCAGGCGCAGGCACAGGCGCAGTCACAGGCGCAGGCACAGGCACAGGCCGGTGCCTCGGCCGGTTTGCGCTGACCTCGGGTGCCGGAGGGGACGTGCTCTCTGTCACAGTGCGTCCGCAGGTGACAGTGAGTTGACCGGTTCGGACGGCCGTGGTGTACTCCGGTGCGTGACTGACACCTGTGTGCGCCTGTGGCGGAGGGTCCATATGGACCTCCTCCGCTATGCGGGCTGCGTGTGTCGCCCGTCCTGCTGACTTCGCATCCTTCTTCCCCTCCGCGCGCGCCGCGCTCTCCACGCCGGCCGACGCGTCCCCATGCGAACCCGCATCAGGACTTCCAGGACGGCACCCGTGTCTGTTTCCCCCTCCGCATCCCCTTCCCCTGTCTCCACGTCCGTCACCTCCACCTCTTCCGGGCCCACCCAGGCCGACCTCTTCGACTTCGTCCGTCGTACGGCCGCCGACACCGAGCTGATCGACTCCCTGCCGCTCGACCCGGAAGGCCGTACCTGGGTGCGGCTGGAGGGGCCCGGCGGCAGCGAGGCCTGGCTGATCGGCTGGCCGCCCGGCTCGGGCACCGGCTGGCACGACCACGCCGACTCCGTCGGGGCCTTTCTGACCGCGTCGGGCGAGCTCAAGGAGAACTCGCTCGCCGCCCGGCTGCCCACCGACGGCTGGAAGACCCTGGAACTCTCCGACGGTGTGGACCGGGAGCGCCGGCTGTCGTCCGGGCAGGGCCGCGCCTTCGGCCGCCACCACGTCCACGAGGTGCTCAACGAGTCCCCCGAGCGGCACGCGATCTCCGTCCACGCCTACTACCCGCCCCTGCCGCAGATCCGCCGCTACAGCCGCAGCGGGCCGATCCTCCGGCTCGAGCAGGTGGAGCGGCCGGAGGACTGGCAGTGAGCGCCGGCGCGCACGAGCCGGTGAGCGGTGGCAGCGGCAGCGGCAGCGGCAGCGGCAGCGGTGCGCAACCTCCCGTCGGCATCGACGAGTTGTTGGAACGCGTACGCGCGGGCTACGAGCGGATCGAGCCGCAGGAGGCGTACGAGGCCGCCGAGGCGGGTGACGCGCTGCTGGTGGACATCCGCTACGCGGCACTGCGCGAGCGCGACGGCCTCATCCCCGGCGCTCTCGTCGTCGAGCGCAACGAGCTGGAGTGGCGTCTCGACCCGCAGGGCAGCCACCGCGCCGCCGAGGCCACGAGCCACTCCCTGCGTGTCGTCGTGATCTGCAACGAGGGCTACGCCTCCAGCCTGGCGGCTCAGTCCCTGCACCAGCTGGGCCTGCTCCGGGCCACCGACCTGGTCGGCGGGTTCCAGGCGTGGAAGGCGTCGGGGCTTCCGGTCGTGTGATCACCGGTGAATCCGAACGGCTCGTCTCAGAACTGCTCGTCCCCGAGAAACTCCGCGTCCTCGCCCTCCTCCTCCAGCGCCTGCCGGACCACGCGAAGGGCCATGCCCTCGGAGTAGCCCTTGCGGGCGAGCATGCCCGCGAGACGGCGGAGCCGCTTGTCGCGGTCGAGTCCCCGGGTGGAGCGGAGCTTGCGCGCGACGAGTTCACGCGCGGTCGCCTCTTCCTGCTCGGGCTCCAGCTGGGAGACGGCCTCGTCGATCAGCGTGGAGTCGACGCCCTTGGTCCGCAGTTCCCGGGCGAGCGCACGCCGCGCCAGTCCCCGGCCGTGGTGGCGGGACTCCACCCAGGCGTCCGCGAAGGCGCTGTCGTTGATGAGGCCGACCTCTTCGAACCTCGACAGCACCTCCTCGGCGGCGTCGTCCGGGATCTGTCGCTTGCGCAGGGCGTCGGCGAGTTGCTTGCGGGTCCGCGGGGTCCCGGTGAGCAGGCGCAGGCAGATCGCCCGGGCCTGCTCGACCGGGTCCCCTGGAAGCTCCCCCTGCTCGGCCCTCGACGAGGAGGGGGAGCCTCCGTCTTCGGTAATCACCTCACCGAAGCCCTGCCGGCGACGTCCACGCCCACGACGCGCCCCGCCGTCACGCGAGCCGTCCCCGCGTGAGCCATCCCGGCGTGAACCGCCTCCGCGTGCGCCCGCGCCGGGTGAGTCGCTGCCCTGGGAGCCGCCCCCGTACGGCCCCTCGTCCTCCCTGTACGGCCCGTCGGAGTACGGCCCGTCGGTCCCGTACTCGCCGTCACCGTCCACGGCCGAGCCCGCGTCGCCTCCGGTGCCCCTCCCCCGTGGGGTACCGGAGGCGGCGTACTCGTACTCCGCCCAGTCGGTTCGTCGTGTCACGGGTCAGCTCTTGGCTGCGGCGGCCTTGGACTTGGCGGTCTTGGCCGCTGCCGGGGCGGGCACCGCGGGCGCGGCGTCGGCCGGAGCGGGGGAGACCGCGGCGTCCGTGCCCGGCTCGGCGGCCGGCTCCTCGGGTCGCACGCCGACGCCCAGCTTCTCCTTGATCTTCTTCTCGATCTCGTTGGCCAGGTCGGGGTTGTCCTTCAGGAAGTTGCGCGCGTTCTCCTTGCCCTGGCCGAGCTGGTCACCCTCGTACGTGTACCAGGCGCCGGCCTTGCGGACGAAGCCGTGCTCCACGCCCATGTCGATCAGGCCGCCCTCGCGGCTGATGCCCTGGCCGTAGAGGATGTCGAACTCGGCCTGCTTGAAGGGCGGCGCGACCTTGTTCTTGACGACCTTGACACGGGTGCGGTTGCCCACCGCGTCCGTACCGTCCTTCAGGGTCTCGATGCGGCGGATGTCCATGCGCACCGAGGCGTAGAACTTGAGCGCACGGCCACCGGTCGTGGTCTCCGGAGAACCGAACATCACGCCGATCTTCTCGCGGAGCTGGTTGATGAAGATCGCGGTGGTCTTCGACTGGTTGAGCGCGCTGGTGATCTTCCGCAGGGCCTGGCTCATCAGGCGGGCCTGCAGACCCACGTGCGAGTCGCCCATCTCGCCCTCGATCTCGGCGCGCGGGACGAGCGCGGCGACCGAGTCGATGACGATGAGGTCGAGGGCTCCGGAGCGGACCAGCATGTCCACGATTTCCAGGGCCTGCTCGCCGTTGTCCGGCTGCGAGAGGATCAGGTTGTCGATGTCGACGCCGAGCTTCTTCGCGTACTCGGGGTCGAGGGCGTGCTCCGCGTCCACGAAGGCGACCTGGCCGCCGGCCTTCTGCGCGTTCGCCACCGCGTGCAGAGTCAGGGTCGTCTTGCCGGAGGACTCCGGGCCGTAGACCTCCACCACTCGGCCGCGTGGGATGCCGCCGACGCCGAGCGCCACGTCGAGTGCGGTCGACCCGGTGGGGATGACCTCGATGGGCTCATTCGGCCGCTCGCCCATGCGCATGACAGCGCCCTTGCCGAATTGCCGTTCAATCTGTGCGAGCGCGGCGTCCAGGGCCTTCTCGCGGTCGGTTCCTGCCATGGGTTCCACCCGATTTGCTTGAGTCGATCGCTTCACGTCAAAGACGCTAATGCCTGCCACTGACAATGCGCCCCGACGCACGTCCAGCCTGTGGATAACTCGGGCACTTCTCTACCCAAAGTACGTCGAAATGCTCGCCGTTGAGCCTTGCCGGAGACTCCATAAGAATGGATGTTCGATTTTCGTGTCAAGCGCACCCCCTCGGCGACGGCAGCGGTGCCACGTCGTGGCTCGGTCCAGCGAACGACGAGATCAGGAGGAGCCCTGGCCGGGTCCTCCGCCCTCCGGGTCCTTCGAGTCCTCCGGTCCCTCCGCACCTGGCCGCCGTGCCCACAGCCGCCTCGTCCGCGCTATCAGGCCCGGCCCCTCCCCGCGCCAGCGATGGCCGTGCACACGCGGGTCGTCCGTGACGTCGTAGCGCTTCACGTACGCCCCCAGGAAGGCCTGGAGCGTCGCGATGGCGGGGATGGCGATCAGCGCGCCGACGGCGCCGAGGAGCGCGGTGCCCGCGATGACCGAGCCGAAGGCGACCGCGGGGTGGATGTCGACGGTCTTCGAGGTCAGCTTGGGCTGAAGCACGTAGTTCTCGAACTGCTGGTAGACCACGACGAAGGTCAGCACCCACAGCGCGTACCAGGGATCCACCGTGAACGCGATCAGCATGGGCAGGGCGCCCGCGAGATACGTGCCGATGGTGGGGATGAACTGCGACACCAGGCCCACCCACACGGCCAGCACGGGCGCGTACGGCACGTCCAGTATCTGCAGCAGGACGAAGTGCGCCGCGCCGGAGATCAGCGCCATCAGGCCGCGTGAGTAGATGTAGCCGCCGGTCTTGTTCACGGCGATCTCCCAGGCGCGCAGTACCTCGGCCTGCCGGGCGGGCGGCAGGACGGAGCAGAGCGCGCGGCGCAGTCGCGGGCCGTCCGCGGCGAAGTAGAACGAGAACAGCCCGATCGTCAGCAGCTGGAAGAGGCCCCGAGGACCTGGGCGGACACGTCCAGAACGCCCGTGGCGCTGTTCTGCACGTAGTTGCGCAGCCAGTCGGAGCGGAGCACACCCTCCTGGATGTCCACGCGCTTCAGGTCGGTCTTGAAGTGTGTGTTGATCCAGTGGATGACGGAGTCGAGGTACTCCGGGAAGCCCTCGATCATCTTGATGATCTGGTCCGCGAGGATGGAGCCGAGCAGGGTGACGAAGCCCGCCGACACGATCACCACGCCGATGAAGACGACGAACGCGGCCAGGCCTCTGCGCATGCCGCGCGAGGCCATCCAGCCCACCGCCGGTTCGATGGCGAGCGCCAGGAAGAACGCGATGAGGATGTTGATCAGCAGGCCGGTGACCTGGTGGAAGGCCCAGCTGCCCAGCTGGAAGGCGGCGACGAGGGCGAGCGCGAGCACCATGGCGCGCGGCAGCCAGCGCGGCATGCGGCCGTTCGGCTCGGCGGTTCCGCCGGCGGGGGCCCGGCCGGCGGCGTCGTACCGAACGGGGAGGACTGCCGGGCTTCCTGCCCGCTCTCGTCAATGGGTGCCACGGACCAAGTCTCACCCACGCCACCGACAGCCGTCTGCCCGCCTGCGATCTTCGTGACCCGTCAGCGGTCTGTGCGACCGGTCGGCCGTCCACCGCGACCGGTCGACGCACTGCGCGCCGGGTCGGTCAGCGCCTCTCCCGGGGCACGTCCATGACCGAGCAGACCACCTGCCAGACCTCCTTGGCTGCCCAGCCGGCCTCCAGCGCCTCGTGCACGGTGCGCCCGCCGAGCTCCGTCATCACGTGATCGCGCGCGAAGGTGTCGGCGTAGCCCGCACCGAAGTGCTCCGCCATCCGCTGCCAGAAGACCGTCAACCGCATGACTCCAGTATCCCGCCCCTGGGGTGGGCCTGAGCCAGGACCGCCTGCCGGCGCCGCTTTCCGCCCTACGGTCTGACCCATGGCCGAAACAGGAGCTTCCACACTCCCCCCGACGCCCATGCCGCACAGCCCTGTCACGCGCGCGGAGCGCTTCGTCTGGCTCACCGCGCGCGTGCTGGAGCAGCGTCTCTTCGCCCACCGCTTCCGCGGCGCCGCCGCAGACCCGGTGGAGACGGCGCTGGACGCCTACCGCAACGAGGACGGCGGGTACGGCCACGCGCTGGACCCCGATCTGCGCGGCCCGGTCAGCCGGCCGCTGCACACCGCCCATGCCCTGCGCGTCCTGGACGCCGTGGCGCGCTGCGCCGGCCAGCGCGTGGAACGCGTGTGCCGCTACCTGACATCGGTCTCCACGGCGGACGGCGCGCTCCCGGTGATCCATCCCAGCGGGCGTGGCTACCCGACGGCCCCCTTCGTGCCGGTCGTGGCCGACCCGGCCGGCGACCTCCTGGCCACCGGGCCGGTGGTGGGGCTGCTGCACCGCAACGAGGTGTGGCACGCCTGGCTGTTCCGGGCCACTGACTTCTGCTGGCAAGCGGTCGAGTCCCTGCAGAAGTCGCACCCGTACGAGATCGAGGCCGCCGTGGCCTTCCTGGACTCCGTCCCCGACCGCCCGCGCGCGGAGGCGGCCGCCGACCGTCTGGGCCGCCTGGTACGCGCACAGGGCCTTGTGGCCCTGGACCCCGACAACCTGGAGGCGTATCCGGTCTCCCCCGGCTACGCCTCCGGCGCGCACCACTTCCCGTACGACTATGCGAGGACGCCGCGCTCCCTCGCGCGCGCGTGGTTCACGGACGACGAGATGACCCGCTCCCTGGACCACCTCGCGGCCCGGCAGCAGGAGGACGGCGGCTGGCCCGTCCGATGGCGCCACTGGGCCCCGGCTCCCGCCCTGGAGGCCCGGCCGGTCGTGACGATCGAGGCCCTGCGCGTCCTCAGCGCCTACGGCCGCACCATCGACTGATCACCAGGCCCCCGTGGCCCGCACCCCCGCGGTCACCACCACGGCCGCCGCGACGACCAGCAGGAAGGGGGCACGCAGCACCAGGGCCACGGCCGCCGCTGCGAGCCCGGCGGCCCGTGCGTCCAGCACCAGCGTCTGCCCGTCGGCGAAGGTCTGCTGGGCCGTGAGCGCCGCCAGCAGCGCGACGGGCAGCAACGCGGCGAGACGCTTGACGACGGGCCGCTCCAGGGCTCCGGCCGGTACCAGCAGCCCCGCCAGCTTGACGGCGTAGCACCCGAGGACGGTCACACCGATGGCGATCCAGACGTTCACTCGTCGTCCTCCCGGGAAGCAGGCGCACCCCGGCGCCGGCCGTCCGCCCAGAGGACGACCGGCGCCGCCAGCGCGGCCAACAGCACCGGCACCCCGGCGGGGAGCACGGGCAGCAGCCCGAGCCCCAGCAGCACGGCCAGCCCGGCGACGGCCCGCTCGGGGCCTGTCCTCAGCATCGGCGCGAGCAGGGCCAGGAACACCGCGGGCCCCGCGGCGTCCAGCCCCCACGCGTCGGTGTCCCCGATGGCCTCGGCGCCCAGGGCGCCGAGCAGGGTGGTGAGGTTCCACAGGACGTACAGGGTCAGCCCGGTCACGAAGAACCCGATCCGCGCACCGCGCCGCGTGGGCTGGGCCAGCGCGACGGCGGCCGTCTCGTCGATCACCCACTGGGCGGCGAACGGCCGCACCGCGCGCGGGAGGGCCAGCAGCTGCGACAGCCGCAGGCCGTAGAAAGCGTTCCGCACGCCCAGGAAGAAGGCCCCGGCAGCGGCCGTGAACGGACTGCCTCCCGCCGCGAGCGCACCCACCAGGGCGAACTGGGACGCCCCGGTGAACACCAGAAGGCTGAGCGCACATGTCTGCGTCAGCGTGAGTCCGCTGCCGGCCGACGTCACTCCGAAGGCGAAGCCGGACAGCCCGACGGCCACCCCGACGCCCAGTGCGTCCCGCACGACGGCCCGGTCCTGTTTCCCACCGGTCCCTGTATCTCCGAGAGCTGTCTGATCCACCACGCCCCGCACGCTACGAGGAGCCGCTACCGCAGGTCTTGTACGTTCTTGCGCTCCCGCTGATACGCCCCGGGAGGCACCCCGACCATCCGGGTGAAGTGCCGGTTGAGATGCGGCTGATCGGTGAACCCCACGGCGACGGCGACCTCGGCGGGCGCCGTCCCGAGGTCCAGCAGCCGCCGCGCACGCCGGACTCGCGCGTCCGTGAGCCACGCGTGCGGGGGCATCCCGTAGGTGTCCCGAAAGGCCCGCAGCAGCGAGAACGGACTGGTCCCGAGATCAGCCGCCAGCTGTTCCAGGGTCGGCGGCCGCGCCATCCGTTCCTGCAGCACACCACGCGCGCGTGCCGCGATCCGGGTCCCTGCCGTCCGCACCTGCCGCCGCGGCATCGGCCCACCGTTCAACCGCAGCAGCCTGGTCACGGCGACCCGCAGCAGCGTGTCCGCGGCCAGTGCGTTGCCCTCGTCGGCGGCCCGCAGCACCTGGTGCACCAGACCGGCGGCGTACGGATCGTCCACCACCGGGCTGACGAACCCCGGCGTCCCCCGCAATGCCGTCGTCTCGGCCGCGATCTCCGCCACCACGTCGACCGGGGGATACACGGCCCCGTACCGCCACCCCTCGGGTACGCCGGCCCGCCCGGTGTGCGGAGTGTCGGGATTCACCAGCGCGAGAGCCCCCGCCCCGGCGTACTGATCACCCCCGCCGTGGTGGAACACCTCCACCCCGTCGGCGATGGCGGCGACCACGAAGTTCTCGTGCGTGTGCCGGACGAATGTCTTCCGCACGTACCGGGCCCGCAGCAGATCCACCCCGGGCAGCTCGTCGTACTGCCAGTGCCGAGCGCGCTCTGTCATACGGCCATTGTCCGCTGCCCCGCCCACGGCTCCCCGGTCACCCGTCTCGGGCGCCCGCAACGCTCGCGAAGCCGCCCCGGCCGAGCCGCCACGGGACCCGTTGTCAGTGCCGAGGTGCACGATGGACGCATGCCCAGCAATGCGCACCGAGCCCTGGACGGCTTCTCCCCCGCGACCCGCGCCTGGTTCACAGGTGCCTTCCCCGCGCCCACCACCGCCCAGGCCGGCGCATGGGGGGCCATCCAGGAGGGCTCGGACGTGCTGGTCGTCGCCCCCACCGGCTCCGGCAAGACCCTGGCCGCCTTCCTGGCCGCCCTGGACCAGCTCGCCTCGACCCCTCCCCCCGCCGATCCCAGGAAGCGCTGCCGGGTCCTGTACGTCTCGCCCCTCAAGGCCCTGGCCGTGGACGTCGAGCGCAACCTCCGCAGCCCCCTGACCGGCATCCGCCAGGAATCCGTGCGGATGGGCCTGCCCGAGCCCGAGGTCAAGGTGGGTATCCGCTCGGGCGACACCCCGGCCGCCGAGCGCCGCTCCCTGGCCACCCGCCCGCCGGACATCCTGATCACGACGCCCGAGTCGCTGTTCCTGATGCTGACCTCCGCCACGCGCGACGCGCTGACCGGTATCGAGACGGTGATCCTCGACGAGGTGCACGCGGTCGCCGGTACCAAGCGCGGCGCCCACCTGGCCCTCTCCCTGGAGCGGCTGGACGGCCTCCTGCCGAAGCCGGCCCGCCGCATCGGCCTCTCGGCGACGGTCCGCCCGGTCGACGAGGTGGCCCGCTTCCTGTCGCCCCAGCGCAAGGTGGAGATCGTCCAGCCGGAGTCGGGCAAGGAGTTCGACCTGTCCGTGGTCGTTCCGGTCGAGGACCTGGGCGAGCTGGGCGGCTCCCCGGTGGCGGACGGCTCGGAGGGCGCCGAGCGCCCGTCGATCTGGCCGCACGTCGAGGAGCGGATCGCCGACCTCGTCCAGTCCCACCGCTCCACGATCGTCTTCGCGAACTCCCGCCGCCTCGCGGAGCGCCTGTGCAACCGCCTGAACGAGATCGCGTACGAGCGGGCCACCGGCGAGCCTCTCGACGAGCACCACTCCCCCGCCGAGCTGATGGGCGGCTCGGGAGCCGTCCAGGGCGCCCCCAGGTCATCGCCCGTGCCCACCACGGCTCGGTCTCCAAGGAACAGCGCGCCTTGGTCGAGGAGGACCTCAAAGCGGGCCGGCTGCCCGCGGTGGTCGCCACCTCCAGTCTGGAGCTGGGCATCGACATGGGCGCGGTGGACCTGGTCGTCCAGGTCGAGTCCCCGCCCTCGGTCGCCTCCGGCCTCCAGCGTGTGGGCCGCGCGGGCCACCAGGTGGGCGCCATCTCCACCGGCGTCGTCTTCCCCAAGTACCGAGGCGACCTGGTCCAGGCGGCGGTGGTCACCGAGCGCATGCGCACCGGCGCCATCGAGTCGCTCAGGGTCCCCGCCAACCCCCTGGACGTCCTGGCCCAGCAGGTCGTCGCCATGACGGCTCTGGACACCTGGCAGTTCGACGACCTGCTGGCAGCCGTCCGCCGGGCCGCCCCCTTCGCCTCGCTCCCCGAGTCCGCCTTCACGGCGGTGCTCGACATGCTCGCCGGCCGCTACCCCTCCGACGCCTTCGCCGAATTGCGCCCGCGCGTGGTGTGGGACCGCGTCACCGGCGAGATCACCGGCCGCCCCGGCGCCCAGCGCCTCGCCGTCACCTCCGGCGGCACGATCCCCGACCGCGGTCTCTTCGGTGTCTTCCTCGCGGGTGCCGACCCCAAGAAGGGCGGCGGCCGGGTCGGCGAGCTCGACGAGGAGATGGTCTACGAGTCCCGCGTCGGCGACGTCTTCACGCTCGGCACCAGTTCCTGGCGCATCGAGGACATCACCCGCGACCGCGTCCTGGTCTCCCCCGCCCCGGGCGTGCCGGGCCGGCTGCCCTTCTGGAAGGGCGACCAGCTGGGCCGGCCGCTCGAACTGGGCCGGGCGCTGGGCACGTTCCTGCGCGAGGTCGGCTCCCTGCCCGAGGACGACGCCCGCCTCCGCCTCCTCGCCGCGGGCCTGGACGCCTGGGCGGCGGACAACGTGCTCTCGTACCTGACGGAGCAGCGCGAGGCCTGCGGCCACGTCCCGGACGACCGGACGATCGTCGTGGAGCGCTTCCGCGACGAGCTCGGCGACTGGCGGGTGGTGGTGCACTCCCCTTCGGCGCCCAGGTGCACGCCCCGTGGGCGCTCGCGCTCGGCGCCAAGCTCTCCGAGCGGTACGGCATGGACGCGCAGGTCATGCACGCCGATGACGGCATCGTGCTGCGCCTGCCGGACGCCGACCTGATGAGCCTGGACCTGCTGGACCAGGAACCGCTCAAGACGGGCCGGGAGTACGACGCCGATCAGGCCCCCGTGGGCGCCGCCGACGTGGTCTTCGACAAGGGCGAGGTCGACCAGGTCGTCACCGACCAGGTGGGCAGCTCGGCCCTGTTCGCGTCCCGCTTCCGCGAGTGCGCCGCCCGCGCCCTGCTCCTGCCCCGCCGCAACCCCGGCAAGCGCACGCCTCTGTGGCAGCAGCGGCAGCGCGCCTCCCAGCTCTTGCAGGTGGCGAGCGAGTTCGGCTCGTTCCCGATCGTCCTGGAGGCGGTCCGCGAGTGCCTCCAGGACGTCTTCGACGTCCCCGGGCTCGTCGAGCTGATGGGCGACCTGGAGTCCCGCAAGGTGCGCCTCGTCGAGGTCACGACCGCCGAACCGTCACCCTTCGCGCGGTCCCTCCTCTTCGGCTACGTCGCCCAGTTCCTGTACGAGGGCGACTCCCCGCTCGCCGAGCGCCGCGCCGCCGCCCTGTCGCTGGACTCCCGGCTGCTGGCCGAGCTGCTGGGCCAGGCGGAGCTGCGCGAGCTGCTCGACGCGGAGGTGCTGACCGAGCTGGAGCGCGAACTGCAGTGGCTCACCGAGGACCGCCGCGTCAAGGACGCCGAAGGAGTCGCGGACCTGCTCCGCCTCCTCGGCCCGCTCACGGATACGGAACTCGCCGAGCGGGGCGCTGAACCCCAGTGGGCTCAGGAGCTGGCCGGTGCCCGCCGTGCCATCCGGGTCCGGATCGCGGGCGGGGACCACTGGGCGGCGATCGAGGACGCGGGCCGGCTGCGCGACGCCCTGGGCACGGCCCTGCCGGTCGGTGTCCCGGAAGCGTTCACGGAGCCCGTCAAGGACCCGCTCGGCGACCTCCTCGCGCGCTACGCCCGCACCCACGGCCCGTTCACCTCGGCCACGGCGGCGAGCCGTTTCGGTCTGGGTGTGGCCGTCACCGAGGGCGCCCTCCAGCGGCTCAGCGCGGCGGGCCGGATCGTCCAGGGCGAGTTCCACCCGGCCGGGATCGGCCAGGAGTGGTGCGACGCGGCCGTGCTGCGCCGGCTGCGCCGCCGCTCCCTGGCCGCCCTGCGGCACGAGCTGGAACCGGTGGCGCCCGCCGCGCTCGCCCAGTTCCTCCCGCAGTGGCAGCACATCGGCAAAGGGCACTCCCTGCGCGGCGTCGACGGGCTGGTGCGCGCCATCGAGCAGGTGCAGGGCGCGTCGGTGCCGGCCTCCGCCCTGGAGAGACTCGTCCTGCCTTCCCGGGTCGTGAACTACACCCCGGGGATGCTGGACGAGCTCACCGCCGCGGGCGAAGTGGTGTGGGCCGGGGCGGGCTCGCTGCCCGGCAAGGACGGCTGGGTCTCCCTCTACCTGGCGGACGCGGCCCCGCTGCTCCTGCCGCCCCCGCACCCCTTGGAGCTGACCGCCCTCCACCAGTCCGTCCTGGACACCCTCTCCGGCGGCTACGGCCTGTTCTTCCGCCAGATCGCCGACCAGGTCCGCGCCACCACCCACCCCGACGCCACCGATCCCCAGCTGGCCGACGTGCTCTGGGACCTGGCCTGGTCCGGCCGCCTGACGAACGACACGCTCACCCCCATGCGCTCGCTGCTCGGCTCGGGCCGTACCGCCGGGTCCACGGCCCACCGCGCCAAGCGCGCGGTCCCGCGCGGCCGGTACGGCACCCTGACGGCCGCGGCCCGCCCCGCCGCGTCCCGCTCCGGTCCGCCGACCGTCGCCGGCCGCTGGTCCCTGCTCCCGTCCCACGAGCCGGACCTCACGGTGCGCGCCCACGCCCTCGCCCGCACCCTGCTCGACCGGCACGGCGTGGTGACCAGGGGGGCGGTCTCGGCGGAGGGCGTCGAGGGCGGGTTCTCGGCGACGTACCGCGTCCTGTCCGTCTTCGAGGAGAGCGGCCAGGCCCGCCGCGGCTATGTGGTGGAGGGCCTCGGCGCGGCCCAGTTCGCGATGGACGGCGCCGTGGACCGCCTGCGCGCGGTGTCCAACGCCCGCGACCGCGGCCAGGGCCTGCCAGGCCCCCACACGGGCCCCGACCTCGATCCGTTCCCGGCCCATGATTTCGCCGAGCCGGACGACGCGCCCCGCTCCAACGACCACACCGACGACCCGGGCCCCGACGGCCTCCCCGACTTCGGCCCCACCTACGACACACCAGCACCCCAGCCGTCTCCGGGCGACTACGTCTCGCCTCGCGACCACCCCCCGCAGGCCGCCCCGCCCTGGCAGAACGGCGGACGCGCGGCCTACGAAGCCGGGTTCCCGGGCCGCCGTACCCGCCCGGACCCCGCGTCCAGAGCCGTCGTCCTTGCCGCCGCCGACCCGGCGAACGCGTACGGCGCCGCCCTGGCCTGGCCCGAGCCCCCGACCGGCGCCGGGCACAAGCCGGGCCGCAAGGCGGGCTCCCTGGTGGTGCTCGTCGAGGGCGAGCTGACGCTCTACATGGAGCGCGGCGGCAAGACCCTGCTGGCCTGGGCCGCCGACCCGGACGGCGCCCCCACCGACGACCCCCGGCTGCGCACCGCGGCGGAGGCACTCGCCGCAGCCGCCCGCGCGGGCTCCCTCGGCACGGTCACGGTGGAGCGGGTCAACGGCACGCAGGCCCTGACCTCCCCCATCGGCACCCTCCTGGAAGGAGCGGGCTTCATCGCCACACCCCGCGGACTCCGCCTCCGCGCCTGACGCCCACCACTCCCGGCGCATGCGCGAACGCCCCGTGCCACCCTTGACCCATGCCCGAAGGTGACACGGTCTGGCAGACCGCGAAGCGGCTGCACGGCGCCCTCGCGGGCAAGGTGCTGACCCGCAGCGACCTGCGGGTGCCCCGGTTCGCCACGGCCGACCTCACGGGCCGTGCGGTCCTCGACGTCACCCCGCGCGGCAAGCACCTCCTGACCCGCGTGGAGGGCGGCCTGACGCTCCACTCCCATCTGCGGATGGACGGCTCCTGGAAGGTCTACGCGAACGGCCGGCGATGGACCGGCGGCCCCGGCCACCAGATCCGCGCGATCCTCGCGAACGCCGACAGCACAGCCGTCGGCTACCGCCTCCCCGTCCTGGAACTCCTGCGCACCACCGACGAGCACCGCGCGGTGGGCCACCTCGGCCCGGACCTCCTCGGCCCGGACTGGGACCCCGAGCGGGCCCTCGCCCATGTCCTCCAGGACCCCGCCCGCCCCTTCGGGGAAGCCCTGCTCGACCAGCGCAATCTCGCCGGCATCGGCAATGTCTACAAGAGCGAGCTCTGCTTCCTGCTCGGCGTCACCCCCTGGCTCCCCGTGGGCGACCTGCCCGCCGAACGCACCGCGAAGCTGCCCGCGCTGGCCAAGAAGCTGCTGGAGACCAACCGCGACCGCCCGGTCCGCAGCACGACGGGCCGCCACGGCCAGGACCTCTTCGTCTACGGCCGGGCTCCCCGCCCCTGCCTGCGCTGCGGTACCTCCGTACGCGTCGCCGACCAGGGCGACGGCTCGCGCGAACGTCCGACCTACTGGTGTCCCACCTGCCAGCCGGGCCCCGCCCCGGCCCCGGCCAGACGCATCCGGCCCGCCCCAGGCAATTGACGACCCGTCAGATCCGCTCGTACGGTCCTTGCATGCCCGTCACGGCGTACGACCTCACCGGCCGCAGCGCGTTCGTCACCGGGGCCGCGAGCGGTATCGGCCGCGCCTCGGCCCTGCTGCTCGCCGAGGCGGGCGCGACCGTGCACTGCGCGGACCGCGACAGCGAGGGGCTGCACGAGACGGCGACCCTGATCAAGGACACCGGCGGCACGGCCCACCCACACCTCCTCGACGTCACCGACCGCTCCCAGCTGAAGCAGGCCATCACCTCCTGCGAACGCCTCGACGCCCTGGCCGCGATCGCCGGCATCATGCACAGCAGCCCCGTACTGGAGACCCGGGACGAGGACCTCGACCGGGTGCTCGACGTCAACTTCAAAGGTGTGCTGTACACCTGTCAGGAGGCGGCCCGACTGATGATCGCCACCGGCACCCGGGGCAGCATCGTCACCATGGCCTCGGGCGCCGTCGACACCGGCGGTCCCGGGCTGCTCTGCTATGGCGCGGCGAAGGCGGCAGTGGTCCAGCTGACGAAGACCCTCGCGACGGAGGTCGGCCGACACGGTATCCGCGTCAACGCGGTCGCTCCCGGCTGGATCCGTACGCCGATGACCGACCGCCACGACAGCGAGGCCCAGACCCACACGGAGTCCTTCATGGCCCGCATGTCACCCCTGGGCCGGGTGGGTGAGCCCGAGGACATCGCTCACGCGGTCCTGCACCTGGCATCCGACGCCTCGGCCTTCACCACAGGCCAGATTCTCCGCCCGAACGGGGGTGTGGCGATGCCGTGGTAGCGCGGGTCCGACGATCACCCCGCACGCGTCCCGCGTTCACCCCGCACCCCCCACACCCTCCGCCACCGCCCCGAACCGAGCACACCACTCGCCCTCCCCTTCGGCACACAGTGCACCGGCAACACGCTCAGCCCCCATCCCCCGGCCACGACCGCCGCCTCCAGCTCCCCGGCCGCGGGCACGACCGCCAGCCGGAGCACGGCCCACCACCACAGCAACCCCAGGCCGAGCACGGCTCCGCGGATCCCCCAGCCCCAGGCCCCCAGCGCCCTATCCCCGCCATGGCCGACACCTCCAGCCCGACGCTATTCGGCCGCTCGGACCCGCGGGCAGGGCGCACCAACGGCACACAGGCGCACCGCGCACCACTCGAAGCCGGGCGGCATCGCACCCGGCCGGCCTGTCACCCGGTTCCGTCACCCGTTCTCGGCCTGGAACATCCAGTGATGCTTCTCCAGTTCCGCTGTGATCCCGATGAAGATGTCCTGGCTCACCGGGTCCGGCTCGCCTGTCGCCTCGACCCGCTCCCGCATCCGCGCGATCACCGCGCCCAGCGCCTCCACGAGCGTCCCCACGGCGGTCGTGTCATCGACCCACCCTTCGGGGGTCACGCCGATTCCGCTGCCGACGGCCACCGTCGCGGCACGTCCGTCGGGCGAGATACCGAGCGCCGCGGCACGCTCCGCCACGGTGTCGGAGTACTTCCGCGCGGTGTCGACGACCTCGTCGAGCTGGAGATGGACTGAACGGAAGCGCGGTCCCACCACGTTCCAGTGGATCTGCTTCGCCACGAGCGCGAGATCCACCAGGTCGACCAGCGCACCTTGCAGCGCCTCCGACACGGTCTTCAGGCTCGCGTCGGACAACGGGCTCTTCACGACGTACATCCGCACCTCCGTGGACTGGCCCCCGCCATCCCCTCAACGATGACCGCCGTACGCCACACCAGCAAACGCACATGAAAAAACGGGCGTCCGACGGCGGACTGTCCGCGCGCAAGCAAAAACCCCGGGCGGGCACCCCTCCGGATCTCCCGGAGAGGCCCGGCCGGGGCCTCAGCACTTCTCAGCGCCTGATCGGCGCCGTTCGCTTCATACCGCGTACGCGAAAACGCTCACGCGGCGACGACGTCCACCGCCTCGGCGGGCGCCTTGATGGTCACCCGCTCCGGTGGCACACCGGTCACCGAAACGGAACCCAGCATCGGGCGAACCGGCGTGGGTACAGGCTCGCTGGGGGTGGCCGCAGCAGACTGAGCCAGCTCGGCGAGGGCGAGCTCATCGCTCACTTCCCGCATGAGCTCGGACATCCGTACGTCCAGCGCGTCGCAGATGGCGGAGAGCAGCTCGGAGGAAGCCTCCTTCTGCCCCCGCTCCACCTCGGAGAGATAGCCGAGTGAGACTCGGGCGGACGAGGAGACTTCGCGCAGAGTACGGCCCTGGCGCTGGCGCTGCCGACGCAGCACGTCACCCAGCAGGCGACGGAGCAGAATCATCGGTGGCTCCCTCCTCGGACCGCGTAGCCGCATCCATTACGCCCCACCGTACCGCCTTGCGCCGCGGCCGTGCGGGGAGCGATGTCGTGTTCACTCAGGGCTGCAAACATCAAAACCCCCCGTTCCGTTCCGTATCCTGTGTCCGCTCATTCCCAGTCTGTTCGCCCGCAAGCTCCTTCAGGAGCAGTGCGAGTACGCTCCGTACACTCTCTCTACGAATTTCCTCGCGGTCGCCGTTCAACCGCAGAGCCTTCACTTTTCCGCCGCGGGCAGAACCGGAATCGCCCCCGAAGGGCCCCTCCAGGGTGCCTGTGACGCTCTGGAGGTTGATGTGACGTCCGCCGCCGCTACGAGGCCACCGGTCAACGACTCCGAGACGGCGAGCGCCCGGCCCTTCACCGTGAGTAGTCGCACCACGTAAGTGGCCGTGGAACTCACGCTTCCTTCTCCTCCAACGCGGCCTTGCGCTCGGCGATTCCCTGCCTGCGCAGCACAATGGCCTGTTTCACATAGTCGAGCCCGGTCACCACGGTCAGCACGACCGCAGCGGCCATCACCCACCACCTCAAGGTGGCCAGCCACCCCGTCAGCGCCAGCACATACATGCCCACGGCCACGCCCTGGGTGAGGGTCTTGAGCTTGCCGCCGCGGCTGGCGGGGATGACGCCGTACCGGATGACAACAAAACGCAGGAGGGTGATCCCGAGTTCCCGCCCGAGGATGACGCCGGTCACCCACCACGGCAGATCCCCGAGCGCCGACAGGCAGATCAGCGCCGCACCCATGATCGCCTTGTCGGCGATGGGGTCGGCGATCTTCCCGAAGTCGGTGACCAGGTTGTACGTGCGCGCCAGGTGACCGTCGAAGATGTCCGTGATCATGGCGATGGCGAAGGCCGCCCAGGCGAGGGCGCGCCACGCCGGGTCGTACCCGCCGTCCGCGAGCATCAGCGCCACGAAGGCCGGCACGAGGACCAGCCGGAGCATGGTCAGGAAATTGGCGATGTTCCAGACACTGGCCTGGTTGACGGCCGCCGCCGTCAGCTTCCCGCCCCGCGCACCCTTGTCTTCACCCTGGGCGTCGACGCCGGCCCCGTCCGAGCTCTCACCGACGAAAGCCCCACTGCCACTCGCACCGTGCCCCGCACCGGACGTCCCGCCCTCGGCCGACCTCGCGGCCGTACGGCCGACCGCCGACCCGGGCACCTGCCCCGAGGCCGCACCGGCCGCGGCCCTCCTCGCGCCGGAGGCGCCTCCCGCCGCAGCTGCCGGGACACCGGTCATCTGCCCGCCTCCTCACTCCACGCAGGCGACGCGAACGAACCCTGCAGGGGCTCGGCCACCAGGTCGACACCCTCCGTACCGACCACCTTCGCCTCGACCATACGACCGGTGCGGAGTCCCGCGCCGCTCGTGAGCTGCACCTGGCCGTCCGTCTCGGGCGCCTGGTGCGCGGCGCGGCCGTACACGCCCTCCTCGTCGACAGACTCGACGAGCACGTGCAGCGTCTGGCCGACGCGCTCCTCGGCGCGCTGTGAGACGAGCTCCTCGGCCAGCCGCGAGACCCGGGCCAGCCGCTCGGCGACCACGTCCTCGTCGAGCTTGTTCTCGTAGGTCGCCGCCTCGGTGCCCTCCTCGTCGGAGTAGCCGAAGACGCCGATGGCGTCCAGCCGCGCGCCGTTCAGGAACCGCTCCAGTTCGGCGAGGTCGGCCTCGCTCTCGCCGGGGAAGCCGACGATGAAGTTGGAGCGCACACCGGCCTCGGGCGCCTTGCTCCGGATGGTGTCGAGCAGCTCCAGGAAGCGGTCGGTGTCGCCGAAGCGGCGCATCGCGCGCAGCACGCCGGGCGCGGAGTGCTGGAAGGAGAGGTCGAAGTAGGGCGCGACCTTCGGGGTCGACGTCAGGACGTCGATCAGGCCGGGCCGCATCTCCGCGGGCTGGAGGTAGCTCACCCGGACCCGCTCGATGCCGTCGACCTCGGCGAGCTCGGGCAGCAGCGACTCCAGCAGGCGGATGTCGCCCAGGTCCTTGCCGTAGGAGGTGTTGTTCTCGGAGACCAGCATGATCTCCTTCACGCCCTGCTCGGCCAGCCAGCGGGTCTCGTTCAGCACATCGCTCGGGCGGCGGGAGATGAACGAGCCGCGGAAGGACGGGATGGCGCAGAAGGAGCAGCGCCGGTCGCAGCCGGAGGCGAGCTTCACGGAGGCGACCGGGGTGCCGTCGAGGCGACGGCGCAGGGGCGCGCGGGGACCGGAGGCCGGAGCGAGGCCTTCCGGAAGGTCGGCCGGGGCGTGCCCGGGCAGGGCGACCTCGGCGGCTGACTCCTGTCGCTCCGCCGGGCTGATCGGCAGCAGCTTGCGCCGGTCGCGCGGGGTGTGCGAGGCGTGGATGCCGCCGTTGAGGATGGTCTGGAGCCGGTCCGAGATGTCCGTGTAGTCATCGAATCCGAGCACGCCGTCCGCCTCGGGGAGGGCCTCGGCGAGTTCCTTGCCGTACCGCTCGGCCATGCAGCCCACCGCCACCACGGCCTGGGTTCTGCCGTGCCCCTTGAGGTCGTTGGCTTCCAGGAGGGCGTCGACGGAGTCCTTCTTGGCGGCCTCGACGAAGCCGCAGGTGTTCACGACGGCGACGTCCGCGTCCTCGGCGTCCTCCACGAGGTGCCAGCCGTCGGCCTCCAGACGGCCTGCGAGCTCCTCCGAGTCCACCTCGTTACGGGCGCAGCCAAGGGTGACCAGTGCGACGGTACGGCGTTCAGGCATGGGCTCAAGAGTACTTCGTCCCGCTGACACCCCACGTCGACGGGGTTGGCCGATCCCGGCCAACCCCGTACGTCGGACACCCCTGGGGCGCGGTCACCCGGCCTCGGGGTCGCCCTTCGTGTACGTGAGACGTTCCACGGACCCCGGCTGGAAGTCGTCCTCGATCTTCTTGCCGTTGACGAAGAGGTCGATCGCGCCGGCGTCCCCGAGGACGAGGTGCACCTTCGAGCTGTCCTGGAAGGTCTTGGAATCGCCCTGCTTGAGGACGCCGTCGAAGAGCATCCGGCCGTTGTGGTCCTTGGCGGCGATCCAGCTGCGGCCGTCGGCGGCGGCCACCCGGACCGTCACCTTGTCCTGAGGCGCGGCCGCGATGGCGCTGTCGGAGGGTTTGGGCTTGGGTTCGGCGGGCTTCTTGGACTTGGTGGTCGGGGAGACGGACGCACCGGGCGTGGAGCCGTCGGCCACATTGGCCTCGCCGGCGCCGTCGTCGCCGCCCTGGAACATGGTGAACCCTACGAAACCGATCACGACGACGATCGCGGCGACCATGGCCGCGGTCCAGTTCGGGCCCCGCCGCTCCGGACGGATGCGTTCCGCCTCGAACAGGGGAGCCGCCGGGGTCGGCGCGGGACGGCCGCCGTGCGTGTCGCCGTACTGGGCGAGCAGCGGCGCGGGGTCGAGATGGACGGCCTTGGCCAGGGTCCGGATGTGCCCGCGGGCGTAGACGTCCCCACCGCAGGCGGTGAAGTCGTCGGCCTCGATGGCGTGCACGATGTTCATGCGGACCCGGGTGGCGCTACTGATGTCGTCGACGGTCAGTCCGGCTGCGATACGCGCCTGCTGCAGGACACGGCCGATGGAGGGGCGGGCTTCCTCGCGGTCGTCTTCGACGCGCTCGTCTTCGAACGGACGCTCGTCTTCAGGGGAGTTGCCGATGGACACGGGGGCGCCTTTCGAGCGTGTAGCCGCCTGTGCTGGAAGTTCAGTCTAGGGGGGGTGTGAAAGGGTGGGGCAACCGGGCGGAGTCACTTTGTACGCCATCGGAATGGCCCGACATTCCGATGGTGGGGTCGGTGCTTTTCGCCTCCCTCAACTTGACGTACGCCGGAGGGAAACGGTTGCTCAATGACTCCTAACGGGTGAGTCACGATCCGGACACCCGGCCCGGTTGCCGTACCCGCCCCGCGAGGCGACCGCCGCTTCCCTACCCTTCAGACTCCCCCCGGATCAGCGCGAGCACGCCATCCAGCTCATCAGGCTTCACAAGAACGTCACGTGCCTTGGAACCCTCGCTCGGTCCGACGATGTTCCGGGACTCCATCAGGTCCATCAGCCGCCCGGCCTTGGCGAAGCCGACACGCAGTTTGCGCTGGAGCATGGACGTCGACCCGAACTGCGTGGAGACGACCAGTTCGGCCGCCTGGCACAGCAGGTCGAGGTCGTCACCGATGTCCTCGTCGATCTCCTTCTTCTGCTTGGTGCCGACGGTGACGTCGTCCCGGAAGACGGGTGCCATCTGGTCCTTGCAGTGCTGGACGACACCCGCGATCTCCTCCTCGGTCACGAAGGCGCCCTGCATACGGGTCGGCTTGCTGGCCCCCATCGGCAGGAACAGCCCGTCGCCCTTGCCGATGAGCTTCTCGGCACCCGCCTGGTCGAGGATGACGCGGGAGTCCGCCAGCGACGAGGTGGCGAAGGCGAGCCGCGACGGCACGTTCGCCTTGATCAGACCGGTGACGACGTCGACCGAGGGCCGCTGCGTGGCGAGGACCAGGTGGATGCCGGCCGCGCGCGCGAGCTGCGTGATGCGCACGATCGCGTCCTCGACGTCCCGCGGCGCGACCATCATCAGGTCGGCGAGCTCGTCCACGATGACCAGCAGATAGGGGTACGGCTGGAGCTCCCGCTCGCTGCCCTCGGGCGGCTTGACCTTGCCCTCGCGCACGGCCCGGTTGAAGTCGTCGATGTGCCGGTATCCGTAGGCCGCCAGGTCGTCATAGCGCAGATCCATCTCGCGTACGACCCACTGGAGCGCCTCGGCGGCCCGCTTGGGGTTGGTGATAATCGGCGTGATCAGGTGCGGGATGCCCTCGTAGGCGGTCAGCTCGACCCGCTTCGGGTCGACGAGGATCATCCGGACGTCCTCCGGGGTCGCCCGCATCATGACCGAGGTGATCAGGCAGTTGATGCAGGACGACTTGCCGGATCCGGTGGCGCCGGCGACCAGCATGTGCGGCATCTTCGCCAGCGAGTGCATGACGAAGCCGCCCTCGACGTCCTTGCCGAAGGCGACCAGCATCGGGTCGTCGTCCTCCGCGGACTCCGCCAGACGGAGTACGTCACCGAGGTTGACCATCTCCCGGTCGGTGTTCGGGATCTCGATGCCGACCGCGGACTTGCCGGGGATCGGGCTGATGATCCGTACGTCCGGGGAGGCGACGGCGTAGGCGATGTTCTTGGTCAGCGCGGTGATCCGCTCGACCTTCACCGCGGGTCCGAGCTCCACCTCGTAGCGCGTGACCGTCGGCCCGCGAGTGAAGCCGGTGACACTGGCGTCCACCTTGAACTCGGTGAAGACGGTGGTCAGCGACTCGACGATGGCGTCGTTGGCGGCGCTGCGGGCCTTGCCCGGGCCACCGCGCTCCAGCAGATCGAGCGACGGCAGGGAGTACGTGATGTCCCCGGAGAGCTGCAACTGCTCCGCACGCGCGGGCAGGTCGCGGGGCTCGGAGGGCGGGGCCTTGGTGAGGTCCCGGACGCCCGCCCTCGGCTTCTCCCGCTCGGGCTCGTCCTTCTTGAGCTTCTCCTGCCTGGGCTTGGCCTTGTCCTGCTGGGGGCGTGCGGCCGGGACGGGCGTCGGCGTGGTCGCCTCGCGGTCCCCTACCGTGACGCCCTGGGTGAGGTCGGCGACGATCGGCGAGGGCGGCATCCCGTGCATGACGGCACCGTCGAGCGCGGCGGCGGCCGCGGCGGCGACGTCCACGGCGTCCATGGGCCGGTTCATGTCCGGCTGCGGCACGGCGGACCGGCGGGGACGGCCGCGGCGCCGGGAGAGAGCCTCCTGCTCGGCAGTGTCGGGGTCGTACTCCGCGGGCGCCGGCGCGCGCCTGCCCCGCGGCCTGGCGGGCAGTGCCTCCCGCCACTGCTCCTCGTAGCGCTCGTCGTCCTCGCCGAACTCGTCCTCGGCCGGATCCCGGACGATCCCGAGCCGCATCCCGAGCAGCCGCAGCCGCTGCGGAATGGCGTTGACGGGAGTGGCCGTGACGACCAGCAGCCCGAAGACCGTCAGCAGCACGAGCAGCGGCACGGCGAGCACATGGCCCATGGCGTACGACAGCGGCGTCGCCATGGCCCAGCCGATGAGCCCGCCGGCATCCCTTATGGCCTGCATGCCTGCGCCACGCGCGGGCGAGCCGCAGGCGATGTGGATCTGGCCGAGCACGCCGATGACGAGCGCCGACAGGCCGATGACGATGCGTCCGTTGGCCTCGGGCTGCTCCGGATGGCGAATGAACCGCACGGCGATGACCGCGAGCAGTATCGGCACGAGCAGGTCGAGCCGGCCGAAGGCACCGGTCACCAGGATCTCGACCAGATCGCCCACGGGGCCCTTCAGGTCGGCCCAGGTGCCGGCGGCGACGATCAGCGCGATGCCGAGCAGCAGCAGCGCGACACCGTCCTTGCGGTGCGCCGGGTCGAGGTTCCTGGCGCCCTGCCCTATGCCGCGGAACACGGCGCCGACGGCGTGTGCGACGCCGAGCCACACGGCACGCACGAGCCGGTAGATGCCCCCGGTCGGGCTGGGTGCCGGTTTGGGCGCGGGCTTCTTCGCCGCGGCCTTCTTGGCGGGCGCCTTCTTCGCGGGAGCCTTTTTGGCAGCGGCCTTCTTCGCCGGAGCCTTCGCGGAAGCGGCCGCCTTCTTCGCGGGCGGCTTCTTGGCTGCGGAGGAACGTGAGGCCATGGGTGTGAGGTTACCGGTGGAGACGGCAGGGGACACGTGTGCCTGCGGCTTCACCCGTTCGTGTCGCTCCGGGAGAGGCGCGAAACTGACGCGCGTTCATGGACGGGCAACCACGCCCGCCCGCGCGTCAGTTCTGCGAGGACACCGAAGGTGTGCTCCCGGTGCCCGGCTCCAGCGCGTCCAGCGCCCGCCGCAACCCCGTGAGCTTGCGCTCAAGATGAGCCGCCGTGGCCACCGCGGCCGCGTCCGTCGACTCGTCGTTCAGCTGCTTGGTCAGCGCCTCGGCCTGCTCCTCGACGGCCGCGAGCCGCGCCGAGAGCTCCGCGAGCAGCCCGGCCGACTCCTTGGCCTCGCCGCCCTCGCTCTTGTCGCCGCCCTCCAACTGGAGCCGCAGCAACGACGCCTGCTCACGCAGCTGGCAGTTCTTCATGTACAGCTCGACGAAGACGGAGACCTTCGCGCGCAGCACCCACGGGTCGAACGGCTTGGAGATGTAGTCGACCGCGCCCGCCGCGTAACCCCGGAAGGTGTGGTGCGGGCCGTGGTTGATCGCCGTGAGGAAGATGATCGGGATGTCCCGGGTCCGCTCACGTCGCTTGATGTGCGCCGCTGTCTCGAAGCCGTCCATGCCCGGCATCTGGACGTCCAGCAAAATGACCGCGAAGTCGTCCGTGAGCAGCGCTTTGAGTGCTTCCTCCCCGGACGATGCCCGCACCAGCGTCTGATCGAGCGCAGAGAGGATCGCCTCCAGCGCCAGCAGATTCTCCGGCCGGTCATCGACCAGGAGGATCTTGGCCTTCTGCACCATGGCCCGCCCTCCTCGCCCCGGCGTGGGGCCTCCCCTGTCCGCAGGACCTGGGGACGCACCGGTCGGTGCCGCCCCAGGGGACGACTCCCTTACGTCGCCCGTCCTTGTGCCGGTCATCGTAGCCGCACCCTGCCTGTCGCCACACCCTGTCACCGTGATGTCACTGTGCACGTAGCGGAAACGCGGCAGGAGACCAGAAGGTTCCCCAGATCTTGTACTTCTACACGACTATGCGCACATCGAGTCGGCAACTCCGCGTGAACACCGAACCTTCCCCGCACGGTTGCGCGACGACCCGATGTTCCCCTCATTCCCCTCGCATCCACTGATCCATCACCGCGAGCAGGTGATCGGGGTCGACCGGCTTCGTGACGTAGTCGGAGGCACCCGACTCGATCGCCTTCTCCCGGTCGCCCTTCATGGCCTTCGCGGTCAGCGCGATGATCGGCAGCCCGGCGAACTGCGGCATCCTGCGGATCGCCGTGGTCGTCGCGTACCCATCCATCTCGGGCATCATGATGTCCATCAGGACGACCGCCACATCGTCGTGCTGCTCCAGCACCTCGATGCCCTCTCGGCCGTTCTCGGCGTACAGCACGGACAGGCCGTGCTGCTCCAGGACACTGGTCAAGGCGAACACGTTGCGGATGTCGTCGTCGACGATGAGGACCTTCTCACCGCCGAACCGGATGCCGCGGTGCGTCTTCGGCGCCAGTTCCCGCTCGGAGGGCGTCCACTGCTCCGGCGGCGCGGGGCGCGCCTCCAGCTCGGGCATCCTGCGGCGCCGCCGGAACAGGGCCGCCGGTCCGTTCTGCGTGTCGCGGTACGACTTCACCTCGGCCGGCGTGTCGACCTCCGCCTCGGACAGCTCGGACAGGTCGGACGACGGCGCCACCAGGTCACCGACCTCCAGGGCGGGCAGCTGCTGCTGGTAGCCCTGTGGCGGCAGTTCGCTGGGGTGCAGCGGCAGGTACAGCGTGAACGTCGAGCCGCGGCCCGTCTCGCTCTGCGCGTAAATCTCACCGCCGAGCAGCTGGGCGATCTCCCGCGAGATGGACAGCCCGAGGCCCGTACCGCCGTACTTGCGGCTGGTCGTGCCGTCGGCCTGCTTGAACGCCTCGAAGATCACCCGCATCTTGCTGGAGGCGATACCGATGCCGGTGTCCGTCACGGAGAACGCGATCAGCTCGGCGTCCGGGTCGGTCAGCGACCCGGTCTCCAGCAGCTGCGCCCGGATCCGCTGCGGCACATCGTCCCGCGCCGGCCTGATGACCAGCTCCACCGACCCCGAGTCGGTGAACTTCACCGCGTTCGACAGCAGGTTGCGCAGCACCTGCAGCAGCCGCTGCTCATCGGTGTGCAGCGTGGCGGGCAGCTCCGGCGACACCCGCACCGACAGGTCAAGGCCCTTCTCCGCGGTCAGCGGACGGAAGGTGGCCTCCACGTAGTCCACGAGCTGGACGAGCGCGATGCGCGTCGGGGAGACGTCCATCTTGCCCGCCTCGACCTTCGACAGGTCGAGGATGTCGTTGATGAGCTGGAGCAGGTCGGAACCGGCCCCGTGGATGGTCTCGGCGAACTCGACCTGCTTCGGGGAGAGGTTCCCCTCGGCGTTGTCGGCGAGCAGCTTGGCCAGGATCAGCAGCGAGTTGAGCGGCGTACGCAGTTCGTGCGACATGTTCGCCAGGAACTCGCTCTTGTAGCGCATCGACACGGCGAGCTGCTCGGCGCGCTCCTCCAGGACCTGGCGCGCCTCCTCGATCTCGGTGTTCTTCACCTCGATGTCACGGTTCTGCTGGGCCAGCAGCTCGGCCTTCTCCTCCAGTTCGGCGTTGGACGCCTGGAGGGCCTTCTGCCGCTGCTCCAACTCCGCCGACCGTTCACGCAGTTGCTCGGTCAGCTCCTGCGACTGCGCCAGCAACAGCTCGGTCTTGGTGTTGACGGAGATGGTGTTGACGCTCGTCGCGATCATCTCGGCGATCTGGTTGAGGAAATCCTTCTGGATCTGCGTAAAGGGAGTGAAGGAGGCCAACTCGATGACCCCGAGCACCTTGCCCTCGAACAGCACCGGCAACACGATCACCTGCGCGGGCGGTGCCTCACCGAGCCCCGAGGAGATCCTCAGATAGCCGCTGGGCGCGTTCTCCACGAGGATCGTGCGCTTTTCCGTGGCGGCCGTCCCGATGAGCGCCTCACCGGGCTGGAACGACGTCGGCATGGAGCCCATCGAGTAGCCGTACGAGCCGAGCATGCGCAGCTCGTACTGGTCGTCGCCCGCGGGGTTCTTGTCCTCGCCGTCGACGAGCGGCATCGCCAGGAAGAACGCGCCGTGCTGCGCGGACACCACCGGCGTCAGCTCGCTCATGATCAGCGAGGCCACGTCCTCCAGGTCACGGCGGCCCTGCATCAGCGCGGAGATCCGGGCCAGGTTGCCCTTGAGCCAGTCCTGCTCCTTGTTGGCGATCGTGGTGTCACGCAGGTTGGCGATCATCTTGTTGATGTAGTCCTGGAGCTCCTGGATCTCCCCGGACGCGTCCACGTCGATCTTCAGGTTCAGGTCGCCACGGGTCACCGCGGTCGCCACGCGCGCGATGGCACGCACCTGCCGCGTCAGGTTCCCGGCCATCTCGTTCACGGACTCGGTCAGGTCGCGCCACGTCCCGTCGACGTCACGCACGCGTGCCTGCCCGCCGAGCTGCCCTTCCGTACCCACCTCGCGGGCGACCCGGGTGACCTCCTCGGCGAAGGAGGACAGCTGGTCGACCATCGTGTTGATGGTCGTCTTCAGCTCCAGGATCTCGCCGCGCGCGTCGATGTCGATCTTCTTCGTCAGGTCACCCTTGGCGATGGCCGTGGTCACCATGGCGATGTTGCGCACCTGGCCGGTCAGGTTGGAGGCCATGCCGTTCACGGACTCGGTCAGGTCCTTCCACGTACCGGCCACGCCCGGCACATGCGCCTGCCCGCCGAGGATGCCGTCCGTACCCACCTCACGGGCCACCTTGGTGACCTGCTCGGCGAACGAACTCAGCGTCTTCACCATCGTGTTGATGGTGTCGGCGAGCTGCGCGACCTCACCGCGCGCCTCGATGGTGACCTGCCGTGTCAGGTCACCGCTGGCGACCGCCGCCGAGACCTGGGAGATGTTCCGCACCTGTGTGGTGAGGTTCTTGGCCATCAGGTTGACGTTGTCGCTCAGGTCCTTCCAGATGCCCGTGACACCCGGCACGTGCGCCTGTCCGCCCAGGATGCCCTCGGTGCCCACCTCCCGGGCCACCCGGGTCACCTGCTCGGCGAAGGAGGACAGCTGGTCGACCATGGTGTTGACGGTCGTGACGAGCTCGAGGATCTCGCCCTTGGCGTCCACGGTGATCTTCTTCGACAGATCGCCCCGGGCGACCGCGGTCGTGACCTCGGCGATGTTGCGCACCTGGATGGTCAGGTTGTTCGCCATGCCGTTCACGGACTGGGTGAGGTCCTTCCAGGTGCCGGAGACACCCTGCACCTCGGCCTGACCACCCAGGATGCCCTCCGTACCCACCTCGCGGGCCACACGCGTGACCTCCTCGGCGAAGGACGACAGCTGGTCCACCATCGTGTTCAGGGTGTTCTTCAGCTCGAGGATCTCCCCGCGCGCGTCCACGGTGATCTTCTGCGACAGGTCACCCCGGGCCACCGCCGTGGCCACCTGCGCGATATTGCGCACCTGGCCGGTCAGGTTGGACGCCATGCCGTTCACGGAGTCCGTCAGGTCACGCCACACACCGGCCACGCCCGGCACCTGCGCCTGACCGCCCAGCCGGCCGTCCGTACCCACCTCGCGCGCGACCCGGGTCACCTGGTCGGCGAAGGCCGACAGCTGGTCGACCATCGTGTTGATGGTGTTCTTCAGCTCGAGGATCTCCCCGCGCGCGTCCACGTCGATCTTCTGCGACAGGTCGCCCCGCGCCACGGCCGTCGTCACCTGCGCGATGTTGCGCACCTGGGAGGTGAGGTTGCCGGCCATCGAGTTGACGGAGTCGGTGAGCTCCTTCCACGTGCCCGAAACACCGTCCACCCGGGCCTGACCGCCGAGGCGGCCCTCCGTGCCCACGTCCCGGGCCATCCGCGTCACCTGGTCGGCGAAGCTCGACAGCTGGTCCACCATCGTGTTCACGGTGTTCTTCAGCTTGAGCATCTCGCCGGAGACGTCGACGGTGACCTTCTGCGAGAGGTCGCCGTTGGCCACCGCCGTCGTCACCTGGGCGATGTTCCGCACCTGTCCGGTGAGGTTCCGGAACGCCGTGTTGACGGAGTCCGTCAGGTCCTTCCATGTCCCGGCCGCACCGGGCACCTGTGCCTGGCCGCCCAGCTCACCCTCGACACCGATCTCCCGCGCCACACGCGTCACTTCGGCACCGAAGGAGGACAACTGGTCGACCATCGTGTTGACGGTGTTCTTCAGCTCCAGCATCTCGCCGGCCACGTCCACCGTGACCTTCTGCGACAGATCACCATTGGCCACCGCCGTCGTGACGGCGGCGATGTCCCGCACCTGAGTGGTCAGATTCCGGAAGACCGTGTTCACCGAATCGGTGAGGTCCTTCCACGTCCCCGCCGCACCCGGCACGTTCGCCTGACCGCCGAGCTGCCCCTCGGCCCCGACCTCGTTGGCTACACGCGTGACCTCGTCGGCGAAGATCCGTAGCGTCTCGGTCATCTGGTTGATCGTGTCGGCGAGCTGCGCGACCTCACCGCGCGCCGGCACGGTCACCTTGCGCGACAGGTCACCGTTGGCGACCGCGGTCGTCACCTCCGCGATCCCGCGCACCTGGGCCGTGAGGTTCCCGGCCATGGTGTTCACCGAATCGGTCAGTTCTTTCCACACACCGGCGACGCCCGGCACCTGCGCCTGACCGCCCAGCGCACCCTCGGTGCCCACCTCACGGGCCACACGGGTCACCTCGGAGGAGAACGCCGACAGCTGGTCCACCATCGTGTTGACGGTGTTCTTCAGCTCCAGCATCTCGCCGGCCACCTGGACCGTGACCTTCCGGGACAGATCACCCTTGGCGACCGCCGTCGTCACCAGCGCGATGTCCCTCACCTGGGCCGTCAGCCGGTACGCCATCGTGTTGACCGAGTCCGTGAGATCCCGCCACGAACCCGACATGCCACGCACACGTGCCTGACCGCCCAGCTTGCCCTCGGTGCCCACCTCACTGGCCACACGCGTGACCTCGTCGGTGAACGTCGACAGCTGGTCGACCAGGTTGTTGACCGTCCGCCCGACCTTCAGGAACTCGCCGCGCAGGGGATGCCCGTTGCCATCCGGAGCCTGCGTCCGCAACTCCATACGCGGCGACAGATCACCCTCGGCCACCGCGGACAGCACCCGGCTGACCTCGGAAACCGGCCGCACCAGATCGTCCACCAGGGCGTTCGAGTTGTCGATCGCCGTCGACCACGAGCCCTCGCAGGCCCCGGTCTCCAACCGCTCGGTCAGCTTGCCCTCACGGCCCACCATCCGCCGCACCCGGGCCAGCTCGCCCGTCAGATGCAGATTGCGGTCGGCCACTTCGTTGAAGACGGCCGCGATCTCGGCCATCACGCCGTCCCCGGACACCGTGAGCCGCTTGCGGAAGTTCCCGTCCCGCATCGAGACCAGGGCCGCCATCAGACGGTTCAGGGCCGCCGTGTCCACCTCGGTGGTGCCATTGCGCGCTTTGCCCTGGTTCCCCGGGGACTGTTTGCCCTGGTTGCTCGGGGACTGTCCGCCTTTCGCGCGCGTCTTCGTGCCACGCGTCGCTGCGCCAGACTCCACTGTGTCCCTCCCGCAGGGGTCGACCGTCACTGCTGTGCTCGGGTACCGCGCTCGGCGTACCAGTTACTACTGCGTATTCTCTGCCCTGCATATCAGGCTCTTGCCAGAGGGCTGCTGCCCGCCGTACGCCTCGGGCACTCAGCCTGCCCGGACCTTCACAAGAAGCTTGCCCAGTGTTTCACCCTGGCCGAACCAGGCCATAACAGTTCGGCAGCTTCGCACATCGTCCGCACACCCTCCGGACGGAAACACTGCAGACCGGCATCCGAATGGACCGCGAAGGTAAGTAACCTTGCATCCGGCTGTCCAGCCGCGCCGGTCCGTCCGGCCTGGGCGGTGGCACGAAGACGAGCGGGCATCGGAGGGGCGGCCGCACACATGACCACCGGACTGATCCCGGGGGACAGCCCCCGGACCCCCGGCCGACGGGCAGCCTGCCGCAACAGCGGCGCGAGCCGGTCGGCCACGCAGCCCAGCACGTCGAGAACCGGTCAAGGAGTTCTGTGATCACCGCGCGCGCGGCCGCCAGTTTCGAGCCCGTCGGGCGCTCGGTCGCGAGCGCCCGCTCCTTCGTCCGCGACACCCTCCAGGGCTGGGGCTTCGCCGACATCGTCGACGACGCCGTGGTTCTCACGAGCGAACTGGTGACCAACGCCGTGGTCCACGCCGGCACCTCCGCCGACCTGCTGTGCCTGCGCAGCGACGAGGGCGTGCGCATCGAGGTGGCGGACCGGTACCCCGAGCGGGAGATCCCGCTCCAGGCCACGGCCATCAACATGGGCAGCCCCGACCGCGAAGGCGGCCGCGGCCTCCAGCTCTGCGCGGCCCTCGCCGGCCGCTGGGGCGTCGAGTACACCCCGACGCACAAGACCGTCTGGTTCCAACTCGACCTGCCCGCACGCGCGGTGGGCACCCGAGCGGCCGGACCGGCCCTCCCCGCCGCCCTCCTCCCCCTCGCCGACGGCCGGGTCCGCGTGGCCGTCATCCAGATCGACCGCGTCGGCCACATCACCGCCTGGAGCGAGGACGCCGAGGAACTCTTCGGCTACCCGGCCGAGCAGGTCACCGGCAAGCCCCTGACCGACCTCGCGGCCTGGCCGCACACCCCGGGCACCAGCACCGGCGTCGCCGAGGCACTCCAGCTCTCCCGCTGGGAGGGCAGCTACGGCATCCGCGCCGCCACCGGCCGCGTCACCCCGGTCTACGCCTCGCACCTGCGCGTCCGTGACACCGGCGGCGAGCCGTCAACCGTGTGCCTCCTCGTGAGGGACCACGAAAGGGCCGTTCTGCAGACGCCCCTGCGCGTCCCCGCCTCCGACACCTCGACCACCTCCGAGGGCCAGAGCACCGACCCCTTCGAGGTGTTCATCGGCTCCCCCGCCCCGGACGACCTGGACGGCCTCCTCCAGCGCACGGTGGAACGCGCCCGCGACATGCTCGACGGCGACTCGGCCTTCCTCCTGCTCGCGACCGACGACGAGACGGAACTGGAGGTGCGCGCCTCCACGGGCCTGCCCTCCGCCCGTCAGCGCTTCGCCCGTGTCCCCGTCGAGGCGGGCCCCGGCCGCTACGGCTCAGCCCGCATGCCGGCCGTCCACGAGGATCTGACGGCGGTCCCCGGCGCGGTGCCCCTGCTGAACAGCACGGGCATGCGCTCGGTCGTCACCGTCCCCCTGAAGGTGGAGGGCCGCCTCACGGGCTCCCTCGGCGTCGCCGCCGAAGCCCCCGGCAGATACAGCAACGAGGAGGCGCTGCGCCTCCAGTTCGCCGCCGACCGCATCGCGCTCGCCGTCGAATCGGCCCGCCTGGGCGAACTGGAACGCCTGCGCCGAGGCTCCCTGAGCTTCCTGGTCGAGGCGTCCGACCTGCTGGCCGGCACCCTGGACCGCGACCAGACCCTGGCCCTGATGGCCCAGATGACGGTCCCGACCCTCGCTACCTGGTGCGCCGTCTACACGATCGCCGACCAGGCCTCCGAGCCGTACCTCTCGTACGTCCTGCACGAGGACGAGGAACTCATCGACGGCATCAAGTCCCTGTTGTCGAAGGTCCCTCCGCCCGACCCGGTCCCCACCCCCGGCGCCCGCGTCTGGACAGCCCCCGCAGAGGTGGCCCACCAGGCGGCGCTGCGCACCTCCATGCGCAGCCTCGGCCTCAGCGGCGGACCCACCCACCAGGTCACGACCGGCATCGGCCCGACCCTCGCCACAGCCTCCGCCGTCGGCGGCGAGACGGTCGTCCTCCCCCTGGTCGCCCGCAACCGCGTCATCGGCATGCTGACCCTCGGCAAGCCGACCGACGAACACTTCCGCCAGGAAATCCTGGAACTCGCCGAGGACCTCTCCCGCCGCGCCGCCCTGGCCTTGGACAACGCCCGCCTCTACTCGGAGCGCACGGCGATCAGCCAGGCCCTCCAGCGCAGCCTCCTGCCCCCGGAGCTCCCCGTGATCGCGGGCGTCGAGGTCGAGGTCATCTACCGCGCCGCCGGCGAGGGCAACGAGGTCGGCGGCGACTTCTACGACGTCTTCCCCATCCGCGACGGCGCCTACGGCTTCGCCATCGGCGACGTCTGCGGTACGGGCCCGAACGCGGCGGCGGTCACCGGCCTGGCCCGCCACGCCCTGCGCCTCCTGGCCCGCGAGGGCCTCAGCGGCCCGGCGGTCCTGGAACGCCTCAACTCCGCGATCCTCGACGAGGGCGCCCGCAGCCGCTTCCTCACCCTCCTCTACGGCGAGATGCGGCCCCAGGAGGACGGCAGCGCGGAACTGAAGGTCGTCTGCGCCGGACACCCGCTCCCGCTGCGCCTGCGCCAGGACGGCTCGGTCGAACCGGCAGCCGAACCCCAGCCGCTCCTCGGCGTCATCGAGGACCTGGAGCTGTACGAGCAGACGGTCACCCTCGACCCGGGCGACGTCCTCCTGTGCGTCACGGACGGCGTCACCGAACGCCGCGAAGGCGCCCGCATGCTGGGCGACGACGGTCTCGCCGACGTCCTCACGACCTGCACGGGCCTGACAGCCGGAGCGGTAGCGGCCCGCATCATGCGCGCGGTGGAACGCTTCGCGTCGGACGCCCCGTCGGACGACATGGCGATCCTGGCCATGCGCGTCCCGGGCCTCCACAAGGACTAGGACATGCGAAAGGCCCCACCCGTGAGGGTGGGGCCTTTTTGCTGGAGCCCCCAAGCGGAATCGAACCGCTGACCTTCTCCTTACCATGGAGACGCTCTACCGACTGAGCTATAGGGGCCTGTCGCCTTGCGGTTTCCCGCGCGGCAACGGAATAGATCATACCCCGAACAGACCCGTGCTCCCAACCACGTCAGAAGGCGGGCTGCAGCAGCCCTCCGAGGGCGTTGCACGCGGAGACGATCCGCTGCATTTCCCGCTTGGTCAGCGTCGCATCGACGGGCAGCGCAAGCGTCTCGTCAGCAGCTCGCTCCGTCTCCGGGAGAGAAACACACCGACGGAATTCGGGCAGCCTGTGCACCGGGGTCTTCACCGGCACCCGGCATTCAACTCCCTTGGCCCGCACAGCCCGCGCGAACGCGTCCCGGTCCGGTCGCCCGTTGCCCGGAACCCGCACGACGTACTGCTGGTAGGTGTGCCCGTCACCGTCGTCCGGCGTCCGCACGCCCCTCAGCTTCGCGTCGAGATAGCCGGCACGCTCCCTGCGCTGCGCTATCTCGTCGTACGGCGCTTCGGACTCTCCCTGCTCCAGCACGAGCAGTCCGTGCCGTGCTCCCAGCGTGTGCAACCGCGCGAGGTCGGCGAGCCGTCCGAAGCGGTGCACGACAACCACGGCCGCGGTGCGCGGAGTTACCGCCGCTTCCACAGCGACGGCGTCGAGGCAGTAGGTGACAGGATCTATGTCGGCGAACACCGGCATCGCCCCAGCCATGGCAACGGCCTCGGCGACCTCGACGTTCCCGAAGGCCGGCACGACGACCTCGTCACCGAGTCCGACTCCGGCAGCCCTGAGCATTGCAGCAGTACCCATGCTTTGGATGCTGAGCGCGCAACGTGAACTTCAAGTGACGCGGAACAAAAAAGGGCCGGTCCCGTAACCAAAGTTACGGGACCGGCCCTTTGAATGATTGTTCGGCGGCGACCTACTCTCCCACAGGGTCCCCCCTGCAGTACCATCGGCGCTGAAAGGCTTAGCTTCCGGGTTCGGAATGTAACCGGGCGTTTCCCTAACGCTAAAACCACCGAAACACTATGAAACTGTTGAACTGCCGCACCACACCATCACCTGGCATGGGGCTGTTCGTGGTTTCAGAACCAACACAGTGGACGCGAGCAACTGAGGACAAGCCCTCGGCCTATTAGTACCGGTCAACTCCACACGTTACCGTGCTTCCATATCCGGCCTATCAACCCAGTCGTCTACTGGGAGCCTTACCCTCTCAAGGAGGTGGGAATACTCATCTCGAAGCAGGCTTCCCGCTTAGATGCTTTCAGCGGTTATCCCTCCCGAACGTAGCCAACCAGCCATGCCCTTGGCAGAACAACTGGCACACCAGAGGTTCGTCCGTCCCGGTCCTCTCGTACTAGGGACAGCCCTTCTCAATATTCCTACGCGCACAGCGGATAGGGACCGAACTGTCTCACGACGTTCTAAACCCAGCTCGCGTACCGCTTTAATGGGCGAACAGCCCAACCCTTGGGACCGACTCCAGCCCCAGGATGCGACGAGCCGACATCGAGGTGCCAAACCATCCCGTCGATATGGACTCTTGGGGAAGATCAGCCTGTTATCCCCGGGGTACCTTTTATCCGTTGAGCGACGGCGCTTCCACAAGCCACCGCCGGATCACTAGTCCCGACTTTCGTCCCTGCTCGACCCGTCGGTCTCACAGTCAAGCTCCCTTGTGCACTTACACTCAACACCTGATTGCCAACCAGGCTGAGGGAACCTTTGGGCGCCTCCGTTACTCTTTAGGAGGCAACCGCCCCAGTTAAACTACCCATCAGACACTGTCCCTGATCCGGATCACGGACCCAGGTTAGACATCCAGCACGACCAGACTGGTATTTCAACGACGACTCCACCCACACTGGCGTGCGAGTTTCAAAGTCTCCCAGCTATCCTACACAAGCCGAACCGAACACCAATATCAAACTGTAGTAAAGGTCCCGGGGTCTTTCCGTCCTGCTGCGCGAAACGAGCATCTTTACTCGTAGTGCAATTTCACCGGGCCTATGGTTGAGACAGTCGAGAAGTCGTTACGCCATTCGTGCAGGTCGGAACTTACCCGACAAGGAATTTCGCTACCTTAGGATGGTTATAGTTACCACCGCCGTTTACTGGCGCTTAAGTTCTCAGCTTCGCCAAGACGAATCTTGACTAACCGGTCCCCTTAACGTTCCAGCACCGGGCAGGCGTCAGTCCGTATACATCGCCTTACGGCTTCGCACGGACCTGTGTTTTTAGTAAACAGTCGCTTCTCGCTGGTCTCTGCGGCCACCCCCAGCTCACCGAGTAAATCGGATCACCGGATGTGGCCCCCCTTCTCCCGAAGTTACGGGGGCATTTTGCCGAGTTCCTTAACCATAGTTCACCCGAACGCCTCGGTATTCTCTACCTGACCACCTGAGTCGGTTTAGGGTACGGGCCGCCATGAAACTCGCTAGAGGCTTTTCTCGACAGCATAGGATCATCCACTTCACCACAATCGGCTCGGCATCAGGTCTCAGCCACAAGTGATCCGGATTTACCTAGACCACGGCCTACACCCTTACCCCGGGACAACCACCGCCCGGGATGGACTACCTTCCTGCGTCACCCCATCACTCACCTACTAACCGCTTGGTTCGGCGGCTCCACCACTTTCCTTTCCCCGAAGGGTCCGGAACGGCTTCACGGCCTTAGCATCACGATGCTCGATGTTTGACGCTTCACAGCGGGTACCGGAATATCAACCGGTTATCCATCGACTACGCCTGTCGGCCTCGCCTTAGGTCCCGACTTACCCTGGGCAGATCAGCTTGACCCAGGAACCCTTAGTCAATCGGCGCACACGTTTCTCACGTGTGAATCGCTACTCATGCCTGCATTCTCACTCGTCAACCGTCCACAACTCGCTTACGCGGCTGCTTCACCCGGCAGACGACGCTCCCCTACCCATCACGATCCCCGTTGGGGGTATATATCGCAATGACACGACTTCGGCGGTACGCTTGAGCCCCGCTACATTGTCGGCGCGGAATCACTAGACCAGTGAGCTATTACGCACTCTTTCAAGGGTGGCTGCTTCTAAGCCAACCTCCTGGTTGTCTCTGCGACTCCACATCCTTTCCCACTTAGCGTACGCTTAGGGGCCTTAGTCGATGCTCTGGGCTGTTTCCCTCTCGACCATGGAGCTTATCCCCCACAGTCTCACTGCCGCGCTCTCACTTACCGGCATTCGGAGTTTGGCTAAGGTCAGTAACCCGGTAGGGCCCATCGCCTATCCAGTGCTCTACCTCCGGCAAGAAACACACGACGCTGCACCTAAATGCATTTCGGGGAGAACCAGCTATCACGGAGTTTGATTGGCCTTTCACCCCTAACCACAGGTCATCCCCCAGGTTTTCAACCCTGGTGGGTTCGGTCCTCCACGAAGTCTTACCTCCGCTTCAACCTGCCCATGGCTAGATCACTCCGCTTCGGGTCTTGAGCGTGCTACTGAAACGCCCTGTTCGGACTCGCTTTCGCTACGGCTTCCCCACCCGGGTTAACCTCGCAACACACCGCAAACTCGCAGGCTCATTCTTCAAAAGGCACGCAGTCACGAGGCAAGCACAAGTGCTTGCCCGACGCTCCCACGGCTTGTAGGCACACGGTTTCAGGTACTATTTCACTCCGCTCCCGCGGTACTTTTCACCATTCCCTCACGGTACTATCCGCTATCGGTCACCAGGGAATATTTAGGCTTAGCGGGTGGTCCCGCCAGATTCACACGGGATTTCTCGGGCCCCGTGCTACTTGGGTGTCTCTCAAACGAGCCGTTGACGTTTCGACTACGGGGGTCTTACCCTCTACGCCGGACCTTTCGCATGTCCTTCGCCTACATCAACGGTTTCTGACTCGTCTCACGGCCGGCAGACCGTAAAAGAGAGATCCCACAACCCCGTATACGCAACCCCTGCCGGGTCTCACACGCATACGGTTTGGCCTCATCCGGTTTCGCTCGCCACTACTCCCGGAATCACGGTTGTTTTCTCTTCCTGCGGGTACTGAGATGTTTCACTTCCCCGCGTTCCCTCCACTTGCCCTATGTGTTCAGGCAAGGGTGACAGCCCATGACGACTGCCGGGTTTCCCCATTCGGAAACCCCCGGATCAAAGCCTGGTTGACGACTCCCCGGGGACTATCGTGGCCTCCCACGTCCTTCATCGGTTCCTGGTGCCAAGGCATCCACCGTGCGCCCTTAAAAACTTGGCCACAGATGCTCGCGTCCACTGTGCAGTTCTCAAACAACGACCAGCCACCCATCACCCCACCCTTACCAGGTGAGTGCACTGGGGCCGGCGACTGAGGAAAAATTCGTTCCCTCAGACACCCAACAGCGTGCCCGACACACTCCCCGCTCCCCTCAACGTTCCACACTCAAAGAGCAGTACTAGAAGGAGAAGACGATCAAGTGTGCCGAATAGTCAACGTTCCACCCATGAGCAACCAGCATCAGACATTCGCTGATGTACTGGCCTCTGACCTCACCCCCGGAGGGGATCGGTAAGAAGTGCTCCTTAGAAAGGAGGTGATCCAGCCGCACCTTCCGGTACGGCTACCTTGTTACGACTTCGTCCCAATCGCCAGTCCCACCTTCGACAGCTCCCTCCCACAAGGGGTTGGGCCACCGGCTTCGGGTGTTACCGACTTTCGTGACGTGACGGGCGGTGTGTACAAGGCCCGGGAACGTATTCACCGCAGCAATGCTGATCTGCGATTACTAGCGACTCCGACTTCATGGGGTCGAGTTGCAGACCCCAATCCGAACTGAGACCGGCTTTTTGAGATTCGCTCCACCTCGCGGTATCGCAGCTCATTGTACCGGCCATTGTAGCACGTGTGCAGCCCAAGACATAAGGGGCATGATGACTTGACGTCGTCCCCACCTTCCTCCGAGTTGACCCCGGCGGTCTCCCGTGAGTCCCCAACACCCCCGAAGGGGCTTGCTGGCAACACGGGACAAGGGTTGCGCTCGTTGCGGGACTTAACCCAACATCTCACGACACGAGCTGACGACAGCCATGCACCACCTGTACACCGACCACAAGGGGGCGCCTGTCTCCAGACGTTTCCGGTGTATGTCAAGCCTTGGTAAGGTTCTTCGCGTTGCGTCGAATTAAGCCACATGCTCCGCCGCTTGTGCGGGCCCCCGTCAATTCCTTTGAGTTTTAGCCTTGCGGCCGTACTCCCCAGGCGGGGCACTTAATGCGTTAGCTGCGGCACGGACAACGTGGAATGTTGCCCACACCTAGTGCCCACCGTTTACGGCGTGGACTACCAGGGTATCTAATCCTGTTCGCTCCCCACGCTTTCGCTCCTCAGCGTCAGTATCGGCCCAGAGATCCGCCTTCGCCACCGGTGTTCCTCCTGATATCTGCGCATTTCACCGCTACACCAGGAATTCCGATCTCCCCTACCGAACTCTAGCCTGCCCGTATCGACTGCAGACCCGGGGTTAAGCCCCGGGCTTTCACAACCGACGTGACAAGCCGCCTACGAGCTCTTTACGCCCAATAATTCCGGACAACGCTCGCGCCCTACGTATTACCGCGGCTGCTGGCACGTAGTTAGCCGGCGCTTCTTCTGCAGGTACCGTCACTTTCGCTTCTTCCCTGCTGAAAGAGGTTTACAACCCGAAGGCCGTCATCCCTCACGCGGCGTCGCTGCATCAGGCTTTCGCCCATTGTGCAATATTCCCCACTGCTGCCTCCCGTAGGAGTCTGGGCCGTGTCTCAGTCCCAGTGTGGCCGGTCGCCCTCTCAGGCCGGCTACCCGTCGTCGCCTTGGTGAGCCATTACCTCACCAACAAGCTGATAGGCCGCGGGCTCATCCTTCACCGCCGGAGCTTTTAACCTCCACTCAGGAGAGTGGAAGTGTTATCCGGTATTAGACCCCGTTTCCAGGGCTTGTCCCAGAGTGAAGGGCAGATTGCCCACGTGTTACTCACCCGTTCGCCACTAATCCACCCCGAAGGGCTTCATCGTTCGACTTGCATGTGTTAAGCACGCCGCCAGCGTTCGTCCTGAGCCAGGATCAAACTCTCCGTGAATGTGTACCGGTAATCCGGTGCCACAGCACGAGAGCGGAACAGTCAGGCGGAATAGGCCCGACCGTTCACAGCGTCCTCGCTGTGTTTTTTCAAAGGAACCTCGTCCCAGCCTGACGGCCGGAGACGGGGTATCAACATATCTGGCGTTGACTTTTGGCACGCTGTTGAGTTCTCAAGGAACGGTTGCTTCCTTTGTACTCACCCTCTCGGGCTTTCCTCCGGGCGCTTCCCTTCGATCTTGCGTTTCCGACTCTATCAGATCTTTCCGATCCGATTTCCTCGGTGCTTTCCAGGTTCCCGCTTCCGCGTTTCCCTTTCCGGCGGTTCCGACTTTATCAGAAGTTCCTGAGTCGGATTTCCCCTCCCTCGGCCGAAGCATGATCCCCGGCGCTGAGTTGGCCGGGTGCCCCGTCGGGAGGAGTTGTAAACCTACTGGAGCGGGGCTCCTCGATGCAAATCGAGGAGCCCCGCTCCGAGTTGGCGCCTGGTCGGGCCCGACGGTCCGTCAGACCTCGACGACCACAGGCAGGATCATCGGCCGGCGCCGGTAGTTGTCCGAGACCCATTTGCCCAGCGTGCGGCGAACGAGCTGCTGGAGCTGGTGGGGTTCGACCACGCCGTCCTGGGCGGAGCGTTCGAGCACCTCCGTGATCCGGGGTGCCACGTCGCCGAAGGCGGAGTCCTCGATGCCGGAGCCGCGGGCCTGGATGTGCGGGCCGCCGGTGATCTTTCCGGTGGACGAGTCGATGACCACGAAGACCGAGATGATGCCCTCGTCGCCAAGGATCTTGCGGTCCTTGAGGGCCGGCTCGCCCACGTCGCCGACCGAGAGGCCGTCGACGTAGACATAACCCGCCTGGACCTTGCCGGAGATCTTCGCCTTGCCTTCGACGAGGTCTACGACCACTCCGTCCTCGGCGATGACGATGCGGTCGTGCGGGACGCCGGTCAAGGCGCCCAGTTCGGCGTTGGCCCGGAGGTGGCGCCATTCGCCGTGCACCGGCATCAGGTTCTTCGGGCGGCAGATGTTGTAGAAGTACAGCAGCTCGCCGGCCGAGGCGTGGCCCGAGACGTGGACCTTGGCGTTGCCCTTGTGGACCACGTTGGCGCCCCAGCGGGTGAGGCCGTTGATGACGCGGTAGACCGCGTTCTCATTGCCGGGGATCAGGGACGACGCCAGGATCACCGTGTCGCCGCTGACGATGCGGATCTGGTGGTCGCGGTTGGCCATGCGGGACAGGGCCGCCATCGGTTCGCCCTGGGAGCCCGTGCAGACCAGGACGACCTCGCGGTCGGGAAGGTCGTCGAGCGTCTTGACGTCGACCACCAGGCCCGGCGGGACCTTCAGATAGCCCAGGTCCCTCGCGATGCCCATGTTGCGGACCATCGAGCGGCCGACGAAGGCGACCCTGCGGCCGTACTCGTTGGCCGCGTCCAGGATCTGCTGGATGCGGTGGATGTGGCTGGCGAAGCTCGCCACGATGATCCGCTTTCGGGCGTTCCCGAAGACCTGGTGCAGGACGTTGGAGATGTCCCGCTCGGGCGGGACGAACCCCGGGACCTCGGCGTTCGTCGAGTCGGAGAGGAGGAGGTCGATCCCCTCCTCGCTCAGACGTGCGAACGCGTGCAGGTCCGTCAGACGGTTGTCCAGCGGGAGCTGGTCCATCTTGAAGTCGCCGGTGTGGACCACCATGCCCGCCGGAGTGCGGATGGCCACGGCCAGCGCGTCCGGGATGGAGTGGTTGACCGCGACGAACTCGCAGTCGAAGGGGCCGATGCGCTCGCGGTGTCCTTCCGCCACCTCGAGGGTGTACGGGCGGATGCGGTGCTCCTGGAGCTTGGCCTCGATGAGGGCGAGGGTCAGCTTCGAGCCGATCAGCGGGATGTCCGGCTTCTCGCGCAGGAGGAACGGGACGGCGCCGATGTGGTCCTCGTGGCCATGCGTGAGGACGATGCCCTCGATGTCGTCGAGGCGGTCCCTGATGGACGAGAAGTCCGGCAGGATCAGGTCGATTCCGGGCTGCTCCTCCTCGGGGAAGAGCACTCCGCAGTCGACGATCAGCAGGCGGCCGCCGTATTCGAAGACCGTCATGTTGCGGCCGATCTCACCGAGACCGCCGAGCGGGGTGACGCGCAGGCCGCCTTCGGGGAGCGGCGGGGGCGAGCCGAGTTCGGGATGCGGATGACTCAAAAGACTCTCCTCACCACGCACGCCACGTACCGGTGGGGCACGTGGCGCGCGTGACGTTCGTGCAGAAGCAGTTGTCTGTATGGGATGCGCGGGCACCGGTGGCCCGCTTATTCAGTTGTGAAGCACGCGCGCGGGGGTCCGCGCGAAGTCTGGTGTCAGAGCTGTACCCCGCCGGCGGCAAGATCGATCTTGAGTTGCTCGATCTCTTCGGGCGCGCACTCGACCATGGGGGCGCGCAGGGGCCCGGCGGGCAAGCCCTTCAGGGTGAGCGCCGCCTTCGTCGTCATCACGCCCTGGGTACGGAACATGCCCGTGTAGACGGGGAGCAGCTTCTGGTGGATCTCGGTGGCCTTCTGGACGTCGCCCGAGGTGTACGCCTCGACCAGGGCGCGCAGCTCGGGGGTGACCACATGGCCGACGACGGAGACGAAGCCGACCGCGCCGACGGAGAGGAGGGGGAGGTTCAGCATGTCGTCGCCGGAGTACCAGGCGAGGCCTGAGGTGGCGATGGCCCAGCTCGCGCGGCCGAGGTCGCCCTTGGCGTCCTTGTTGGCGACGATGCGCGGGTGCTCGGCGAGGCGGACGAGCGTCTCGGTGTTGATCGGGACGCCGCTGCGGCCGGGGATGTCGTAGAGCATGACCGGCAGGCCGGCGGCGTCGGCGATGGCTGTGAAGTGCCGGTAGAGGCCCTCTTGCGGGGGCTTGTTGTAGTACGGCGTCACGATGAGCAGGCCGTGTGCGCCGGTGCGCTCCGCCGCGCGGGCGAGCTGGATGCTGTGGTGGGTGTCGTTGGTGCCGACGCCGGCCACCACGTGGGCGCGGTCGCCCACGGCCTCCAGGACCGCCCGTACGAGATCCGTTTTCTCCGCGTCGCTGGTGGTCGGGGACTCGCCGGTGGTCCCGTTGATGATCAGGCCGTCGTTGCCTGCGTCCACCAGGTGGGTGGCGAGCCGCTGCGCGCCGTCGAGGTCGAGTGCGCCGTCCGCCGTGAAGGGCGTGACCATAGCGGTGAGGACCCGCCCGAAGGGGGTCTGCGGAGTGGAGGTCGGAGCCATGGGTTACACGCTACTCGTTGCTCAGGACCGGGTCTGCCCTAGGGGCAGGCGACAAGTCGCGACAAAGGTGGAGCCCGGCACTGCCTGCTCGGGGGTTCAAGCAGTGCCGGACCCGTTCGATCAGGCTAAGTGAACTTCTCGAAATGCCGCAATACGGACACTTCGCACGGCTGAACCGTACATCTGTGCCTGATCGGGGAGCCGGGCCGTCTTACGGCGCGACGCGTCCGTTCGCGTTGAAGGCGGCGTAGGTGAGCGGCATGAGCCGGGCCCACTCGGCCTCCATCTTCTCGCCGACCATCTCGATCTCGCGCTGCGGGAAGGAGGGGACCTTGGCCAGCTCGTGCTGGGTGCGCAGGCCGAGGAAGTGCATCAGCGAGCGGGCGTTGCAGGTGGCGTACATCGAGGAGTACAGGCCGACCGGGAGGACCGCGCGGGCGACCTCGCGGGCGACGCCGGCGGCCAGCATCTCCTGGTAGGCCTCGTACGCCTGCCGGTAGGAGTCCTCCATCACACGGCCGACCAGCTCCTGCTGGGCCTGGGTGCCCTCGACGAAGACGTACTTGCCGGGACGGCCTTCCTGGACCAGCTTGCGGGACTCGTCGGGGACGTAGAAGACCGACTGGAGCTCCCGGTACCGGCCCGACTCCTCGTTGTACGACCAGCCGACGCGGTGCCGCATGAACTCGCGGAAGACGAAGATCGGGGCGCTGATGAGGAAGGTCATCGAGTTGTGCTCGAAGGGGCTGCCGTGCCGGTCCCGCATCAGGTAGTTGATCAGGCCTTTGGAACGCTCGGGGTCCTTGCCCAGCTCCTCCAGGGACTGCTCGCCGAGGGTCGAGACGCGGGCGGCGAAGAGGACGTCCGCGTCGGACGCGGTGTGCTTGACCAGCTCGACGGTGACGTCGCTGCGGTAGCTGGGCTTGGGGTCGTCGGCGGGGGTGTCGGTCACGGTTGGCAGGGCCTTCCCATCTCGTCGTGTGGCGACGTCACTCTACGGCCCGTCGAAATCAGAGCGATCGGTGGCGTGCCGCAATGAAGTCGGTGAAACAGGGCACCTCTGAGGGAGTTCTTTCGTCTCTACTGATGAAAGTGATCCGTTCCACTCCGAAGGAGAAGCACCCCTGATGTTCGGTCGGCGTGAACCCGTACCGTTTGCCTTCGTCGCCGAGGCCGACAGGTTCCGCAGCAATATCACTCCCCCACCGCGTGAGCGGCTGTCGGTCAGCCAGCAGGCCGGCCGCTGGCTGATGGGGCTGACCATCGTGGCGGGGCTCGTGGGTTCCCTGGTCATCGGGACACCCGCGCTGACGGTCGATCGCCCGGAGTCGCATCCGCAGCAGTCGCAGGCGTCCCAGAACCACTGAGCGACCGCGGGCCGGCGGTGACTCCATCCGGCCCCCTGCCGGTGGTGACCGCGGAATCAGATCGGTAGCCTCACCGGGCACAGCCCACGCATGGATCGAGTGAGGACCAGCCGTGCCCCTGCCCTTCCTGACGGCCGACCGCGTTTTCGACGCGGCGGACGACGTTCCGCTGCCGCACGAAGACCGTGACACCTGGCGGCGGCCGTACCGCCCCGGGCCGTGGCGAGTGGGGGCGGCGGCGCTGGCGCTGCTGCTCGCCTCGTTCGTGCTGTTCGCCGCGGTCATCATCGCGGCGACGGCCGAACCGGCCTCGGCCGGGCTGGTCTTCGCTCTCGCGCTGCTCGTCATCGCCGGGGCCATGCGGTTGCTGCGCATGGGCGTGTGGGTGAGCGCGCGCGGGCTGCGGCACGTGGGTTTCCTCACGACGCGTACGGCGCCCTGGGAGCAGGTCGTCTCGGTACGCACGGTGCAGCAGCCGGTGCGCTGGCTGGGGCTCCCCCGGACCTTGCAGGGCCAGGCGCTGCTGCTCGTCCGGCGGGGGCAGGCCGCGGACGGTGTGCCCCCGCTGCTGACGACGCACAACGCGGACTTCCTGGGCCGGGCGGAGGCCTTCGAGCGGGCGGCCGACGCGGTGGAGGCGTGGGCCCACGAGTACGGCCTTCGCTGACGTCCCGGTGACATGCCTGAGGGGCCGGACCGTACGCGGTCCGGCCCCTCAGGCATGTGCGGGTGCGTCTCAGGCGGCCTCGGGCTGCTTGCCGTCGTGCAGGGCGATCGCACGTTGCATCGCCTTGCGGGCACGCGGGGTGTCGCGGGCGTCGTGGTAGGCGACGGCCAGGCGGAACCAGGTGCGCCAGTCGCCCGGTGCGGCCTCCGTCTCGGCCTTGCGCCGGGCGAAGACCTCGTCGGCCGAGTCCCGGTCGATGCGCCCGCTGGGAGTGCGCTTCAGTTCGTCGACGGGCAGGCCGCCCTCGGCGTCGAGTTCCGCGGCGAGCTGGTTGGCCCTGCGGACGAACTGCGTGTTCTTCCAGAGGAACCACAGGCCGATGACCGGCAGGATCAGCACCGCGACGCCGAAGGTCACGGTGAGGGGCGTACCGGTCTCGATGAGCAGGACGCCGCGGCTGCCGACCAGGACGAAGTAGACGACCAGGACGGCGGCCGTGAGGGCGTAGGTGAGCTTCGCGCGCATGACGGTCAGGGGCTCAGCTCAGGTCCAGGAAGTGTTCCAGGCCGAAGGTCAGGCCGGGAACGCTCCCCACGCGGCGGGCGCCGAGCAGGATGCCCGGCATGAAGCTGCTGTGGTGGAGCGAGTCGTGCCGGACCGTCAGAGTCTCGCCCTCGGCGCCGAGCAGGACCTCCTGGTGGGCCAGCAGTCCGCGCAGCCGGACGGCGTGCACCGGGACACCGTCGACGTCGGCACCGCGGGCGCCGTCCAGGGCGGTGGTCGTGGCGTCGGGGGCCGGGGCGGTGCCGGCGGTCCGGCGGGCCTCGGCGATGAGCTGGGCGGTGCGCGTGGCGGTGCCGGAGGGGCGTCCACCTTGTTCGGGTGGTGCAGCTCGACGACCTCGACGGACTCGAAGTACGGGGCGGCGAGCTGCGCGAACTTCATGGTCAGGACGGCGCCGATGGAGAAGTTCGGCGCGATGAGCACGCCGGTCTCCGGGGACTTCGCCAGCCAGCCGTTCAGCTGCGCGAGGCGCTCGTCGGTCCAGCCGGTGGTGCCGACGACCGCGTGGATGCCGTGGCTCACGCAGTAGTCGAGGTTGGCCATGACCGAGTCGGGTGTGGTCAGTTCGACCACGACCTGGGCGCCGGTCTCGGCCAGCGTCTCCAGATTGTCGCCCCGGCTCAGGGCGGCGACCAGTTCCATGTCCTCGGCGGCCTCGACGGCTCGAACGGCTTCCGAGCCGATCCGGCCCTTGGCGCCGAGGACCGCCACGCGCAGCTTGCTCATCTCTTGTGCTTCCTTCACCAGGGGTTCGTCAGGCGACAGCGTCGTGCAGGCGGGCCGCCTGTTTGTCCTTCAGCGGGCCGATGACCGACAGGGAAGGCCGCCGTCCCAGGATCTCGCGGGCGACCGAGCGGACGTCGTCCGGGGTGACCGACGTTATCCGGGCCAGCATGTCGTCGACGGACATCTGCTCGCCCCAGCACAGCTCGCTCTTGCCGATACGGTTCATCAGCGCGCCGGTGTCCTCGAGGCCTAGGACGGTGGAGCCCTGGAGCTGGCCGATGGCGCGCCCGATCTCGTCGTCGGAGAGACCGTGCTCGGCGACCTGGTCGAGTTCGTCGCGGCAGATCTTCAGCACGTCGTGCACCTGGGAGGGGCGGCAGCCGGCGTAGACGCCGAAGAGGCCGCAGTCGGCGAAGCCGGAGGTGTACGAGTACACGCTGTAGGCGAGGCCGCGCTTCTCTCGCACCTCCTGGAAGAGGCGGGAGGACATGCCGCCGCCGAGCGCGGTGTTGAGCACGCCCAGGGCCCAGCGCCGCTCGTCCGTGCGGGACAGGCCGGGCATGCCGAGCACGACGTGCGCCTGCTCGGTCTTGCGGTCGATCAGCTCCAGGCGTCCGGCGGTACGCAGGGCCCGGCGGCCGCTGCGCGGGGCGACGGGCTCGGCGCCCTGGTTCCTGAAGGCACCGGCCCTCTCGAAGGCGGTGCGGACCTGCCGTACGACCTTGGCGTGGTCGACGTTGCCCGCACAGGCGACCACGAGGTGGGTCGGGTCGTAGTGCTTCTTGTAGAAGCGGCGGATGCGGTCGGCGGTGAGGGCGTTGACCGTGTCGACCGTGCCGAGGACCGGGCGGCCGAGCGGGTTGTCGCCGAACATCGTGTGCGCGAACAGGTCGTGCACGCAGTCGCCCGGGTCGTCCTCGGTCATGGCGATCTCTTCGAGGATCGCGCCCCGCTCGACGTCGACGTCCTCCTCGAGGATGCGGGAGCCCGTCAGCATGTCGCAGACGACGTCGATGGCGAGCGGCAGGTCGGTGTCGAGGACACGCGCGTAGTAGCACGTGTACTCCTTCGCCGTGAACGCGTTCATCTCGCCGCCTACCGCGTCGATCGCGGCGGAGATGTCCAGGGCGGACCTGCGGTCGGTGCCCTTGAAGAGCAGGTGCTCCAGATAGTGCGTGGCGCCGTTCAGGGCCGGGGTCTCGTCGCGGGAGCCGACGTGCGCCCAGATGCCGAAGGTCGCGGAGCGGACCGAGGGCAGGGTCTCGGTGACGATGCGCAGGCCGCCCGGGAGGGTGGTCTTGCGGACCGTGCCGATGCCGTTGGCGCCCTTGATCAGGGTTTGGGTACGGGCGACGGCCCGCGCCTCCGAGGAGGTGCGGGCCGTCGCCGTCGAGCTGCTCGACGTCACTTGTCGGTGTCGTCCTTCGTCTCTGCGTCTTCTTCGCCCTCGATCACGGGGATGAGGGACAGCTTGCCGCGGGAGTCGATCTCGGCGATCTCGACCTGGACCTTGTGGCCCACGCCGAGGACGTCCTCGACGTTCTCCACGCGCTTGCCGCCGGCGAGCTTGCGGATCTGCGAGATGTGCAGCAGACCGTCCTTGCCCGGCAGCAGCGACACGAACGCGCCGAAGGTGGTCGTCTTCACGACCGTGCCCAGGTAGCGCTCGCCGACCTCCGGCATCGTCGGGTTGGCGATGCCGTTGATCGTGGTGCGGGCGGCCTCGGCGGACGGTCCGTCGACCGCGCCGATGTAGATCGTGCCGTCGTCCTCGATCGTGATGTCGGCGCCGGTGTCCTCCTGGATCTGGTTGATCATCTTGCCCTTGGGGCCGATGACCTCGCCGATCTTGTCCACGGGGATCTTGACGGTGATGATCCGCGGGGCGTTCGGGGACATCTCGTCCGGCGTGTCGATCGCTTCCATCATCACGTCGAGGATGTGGAGGCGGGCATCACGGGCCTGCTTGAGGGCGGCGGCCAGGACGGAGGCCGGGATGCCGTCCAGCTTGGTGTCGAGCTGGAGGGCGGTCACGAACTCCTTGGTGCCGGCGACCTTGAAGTCCATGTCGCCGAAGGCGTCCTCCGCACCGAGGATGTCGGTGAGGGCGACGTAGTGGGTCTCGCCGTTGATCTCCTGGGAGATCAGGCCCATGGCGATACCGGCGACGGGAGCCTTGAGGGGCACACCGGCGTTCAGCAGCGACATGGTGGAGGCGCAGACCGAGCCCATGGACGTCGAGCCGTTCGAGCTCAGCGCCTCGGACACCTGACGGATCGCGTAGGGGAACTCCTCGCGCGTCGGCAGGACCGGCACGATGGCGCGCTCGGCGAGAGCGCCGTGGCCGATCTCGCGGCGCTTCGGGGAGCCGACGCGGCCGGTCTCGCCGACGGAGTACGGCGGGAAGTTGTAGTTGTGCATGTAGCGCTTGCGGGTCACCGGGGAGAGGGTGTCCAGCTGCTGCTCCATACGGAGCATGTTCAGGGTCGTGACGCCCAGGATCTGGGTCTCGCCACGCTCGAACACGGCGGAACCGTGCACGCGCGGGATGGCCTCGACCTCGGCGGCCAGCGTGCGGATGTCGGTGACACCGCGGCCGTCGATGCGCTTCTTCTCCTTGATCACGCGCTCGCGGACCAGCTGCTTGGTGAGCGAGCGGTACGCGGCGGAGATCTCCTTCTCGCGGCCCTCGAACTCCGGCAGGAGCTTCTCGGCGGCGAGCGCCTTGACGCGGTCCAGCTCGGACTCGCGCTCCTGCTTGCCGGCGATGGTCAGCGCGGAGGCGAGCTCCGGCTTGACGGCGGCGGTGAGGGCCTCGAGGACGTCGTCCTGGTAGTCCAGGAAGATCGGGAACTCGCCGGTCGGCTTGGCGGCCTTGGCGGCGAGGTCCGACTGGGCCTTGCAGAGCACCTTGATGAAGGGCTTCGCTGCGTCCAGACCGGCGGCGACGACCTCCTCGGTCGGCGCCTCGGAGCCGCCCTCGACCAGCTTGATGGTCTTCTCGGTGGCCTCGGCCTCGACCATCATGATCGCGACGTCGCCGTCCTCCAGGGTGCGGCCCGCGACGACCATGTCGAAGACTGCGTCCTCGAGCTCGGAGTGCGTCGGGAAGGCCACCCACTGGCCGTTGATCAGAGCGACGCGGACGCCACCGATCGGGCCGGAGAAGGGCAGGCCGGCCAGCTGCGTGGACGCGGAGGCGGCGTTGATCGCCACGACGTCGTACAGGTGGTCGGGGTTGAGCGCCATGATCGTGGCGACGACCTGGATCTCGTTGCGCAGGCCCTTCTTGAAGGACGGGCGCAGCGGGCGGTCGATCAGCCGGCAGGTGAGGATGGCGTCCTCGGAGGGACGGCCCTCACGGCGGAAGAAGCTGCCGGGGATCTTGCCGGCGGCGTACATCCGCTCCTCGACGTCCACCGTGAGCGGGAAGAAGTCGAGCTGGTCCTTGGGGTTCTTGGAGGCGGTGGTGGCCGACAGCACCATGGTGTCGTCGTCCAGGTACGCCACGGCGGAGCCGGCGGCCTGCTTGGCCAGGCGGCCCGTCTCGAAGCGGATGGTGCGGGTGCCGAAGGCGCCATTGTCGATGACGGCCTCGGCGTAGTGGGTCTCGTTCTCCACTAGCGATATCTCCTCGTCCTCGTCTCCGCTGCCCGTGTGGCAGGGAGACGGTTGCGGAGAGCGCGCCGTGCTGTGCGGGCCGGTCTTCGATCGAAGCCCTCGGGGCTCGCATTCCCCGGGGGCCACTACCGAGGACCGGCGGCGGCTAGGTGCGCTTCTCCTCGTTCTGTGTCGTACGTCCTGTGTCGTACGACATGCGTTGTGCTACCACACTACAAAGGGGCGGTGACACTCCGCACGTACAGCAAAGGGAGCGGTCCCGTTTCCCCGGGAACCGCTCCCCTCACGACGTCTTACTTGGCGCCCGCCGCACCACGGCGGATGCCGAGGCGGTCGACCAGCGCACGGAAGCGCTGGATGTCCTTCTTCGCCAGGTACTGGAGAAGGCGGCGACGCTGACCCACGAGAATCAGCAGGCCACGGCGGGAGTGGTGGTCGTGCTTGTGGGTCTTGAGGTGCTCGGTCAGGTCCGTGATACGGCGCGAGAGCATGGCGACCTGGACCTCGGGGGAGCCGGTGTCGCCCTCCTTCTGACCGAACTCGGTGATGATCTGCTTCTTCGTAGCGGCGTCGAGCGGCACGCGTACTCCTCGTAGTCTCTGATGGCCACCGAGTGCCCCCGGTCTGTGTCTCGGGGGAGCTTCCATGACTCGGAAGGCGGGGATCCGCTGGGCGCGGCCTCCAGAGCGGTGAGCTCCGGGGGTGCGTACACAAACGGCCGTCGACCAGGGTACCAGGCGGTCAGGGGCGTCTTCGCCCCGGTCTTTCGAACCTCACGGCCGGAGCGGAGGGGGCCACTAGGGTGAGCGGGTTCGGATCGTCCGTACGTCGATGATCCGCACTTCGGGAACGGTACGTCGGGAAGGGGTCGCTGCGGCATGGCGGAGACGGCTGAGGAGATCAAGGCACGCAAGGAGCGGGAGCGGGACGAGCTCTACGCCCTCGACATCTCCGGTGTGGAGTGGCACAGCGCACCGGGCACCGAGGAGCACGAGGAGCGGGTCGAGATCGCGTATCTGCCCGAGGGGGCCGTGGCCATGCGGTCCTCGCTCGACCCGGACACGGTGCTGCGCTACACGGAGGCGGAGTGGCGGGCGTTCGTGCTGGGGGCGCGGGACGGCGAGTTCGATCTGGAGCCGGGGGCGCACGACGGCGGCTCGGAGGCGGAGGCCGGGCAGCGGTAGCTGCCGCGGGGCGCGACGAGGGGTGAGCCGGTGACCGGCCCCCCTCGTCGCTCTTTTTTGTGACCTCAAGACACCTTTCCGGCAAGGTGGTTCGAGGTTCTTCACGCTTATCGCCCTTTTTGTTCACCAAAGTGTGTGCTGCGTACGTCACTTCCGGGCAGCTTCTGGGCAGGTTGTGACGCGGCGGACAGGCGCTCGGGGGTGGACGGGCCTGCCGAGGCGGGGCTTGTGGTGATTAGGCTGGGACGGGGCGCCGCGTCAGAACCCGTGGAGTGGGCGTCGGTGCCCCAGGGGGAGAGCGGGGGCGCCTGTGGATCGGACGACCTCGGACGACCTCGGTACGCCGCAAATCGACTTCGTACGACGTCGGACGACAAGCAAGGGTCGCCCCAGCACGGCATGAGGGTGCTCGACCACACCAGGAGGAACACTGTGAGCAGCGATCGGGACGGGATCCGCGGGGGCTGGGCGACACCCGGCGATGACCAGCCCGACGCGGAGTCCGCAGCAGAGGTGACGGGCGAGTTCACCATCGACTACGCGCCGCCCGCCTGGTACACGCAGAACGCCTCGGCGAGTTCGAGCTCGGGGCAGGGGGCGGGTGCGTCCGAGGACTCCAGCGCTTCCGGGGCGCCCGCGAACTCCGGGGGTTCCGGGGCGCCGACGGGGGCTTCCGGGGTACCGAAGGGGCCGGTGCCGCCGCTGCCGGGGCTCACTCCGCCGCCGCACGCGAATGCTTCCGGCGGGACCTCGTCCCTTCCGGGGCAGGCCTCTGGTCCGTCTTCGGCTCCGGCTCCGGCTCCGGCGCCCGGGGCGCCCTTCACGCCACCCGCGCCGCCGCCCGCTCCGGGCGCTCCGTTCACGCCGCCCGCGCCCGCTCCCGCTCCGGGTGCGCCCTTCACGCCACCCGCGCCTTCTGGTGAGGGTCCTTCCGCCGTTCCCAGGCTTCCGATGAAGGGCGGTTTCGAGCCGCAGGTGTCGCAGCCGCAGGAGCGGCCCGAGACGCACGCGGCGGATCCGGCCTCTCCTACGGCCGTGCCGAACATCCCCGTCGGTGGGTTCCAGGCGCAGTGGACGCCGTCGGCTCCGCCGGAGGCCCCGGTCGCGCCTGCCACTCCGGAGCAGCCTCCGGTGGCTCCGACGGCTTCGGAGGTTCCGGCTGCTCCGGTGGCTCCGGTGGCTCCGCAGGCTCCGGCTGCCGAGGAAGCCGAGTCGGGGAACGGCGATCTGGAGAGCGGTGCCACCATGCGCTTCTCCGCCGTCGCCCTGAAGCGGGAGATCGCGGAGCGTGCCACCGAGGCGGAGGCTGAGACTCAGCGCGAGCCGGTGGACGAGGAGCAGGACAAGGACGGGGACGGGGACGAGGTCCAGGACTCGGGCGATGACGTCGAGGGTGCGCCCTCCGCCGACGCCGATGAGGCCGGTGACGGTGTCTCCTCCGAGCCTGCGGACGCGGTGGACGCGTTGGACGCGGCTGATGCCGAGGACGAGGACTCGCCTTCGGACGATGCGGCCGCGGAGGCCGAGCCCGACGAGGCCGTGTCGCAGGATGACGAACCTCAGGACTGGGTGCCCGCGCCTCCGGCGTCCCCGGCCCCCGAGGCCGACTCCATGGCCGTGGATGAGGACTCCGCCGCTCCCGAGCCCTCCGACGCGGAGCCCGCCGACGCCGCTCCCGAGGACAGCGTTCCGCAGGACGCCGCCGGGCGGGATGCGACCGACGCCCCGCCCGCCTGGACTCCCCCGGCCCCGCAGGGCGTGCCGCCGCTGCCGCCGTCGTACCAGCCGGCCGCGCCGGCGCCCGCGAGCCAGTGGCCGGCACAGCCGCAGGGACAGCCCACGGACTCGGACACACCGGCTCAGCCGCAGCCGACGGCCGCGCAGGGGCAGCCGCCCGTGCCGCCGCAGCCGTCGGTGCCGGCCCAGCAGCCGCCGTTCCAGCCGCAGGCGCCGCAGCCCGCGCCTGCCGCCTGGAACCAGCCGGCCGCGCCGACGCCGCCGCACCAGCCGCCGGCCCAGCCCGCACCCCAGCCCGGCGGTTACGGCTTCCCGCAGCAGGGTGGTCCGGGCCCGTCCGCGCCCCCCGCACAGGGTGGCTACGGCTTCCCGCAGCAGGGGGCGCCCGCCCCCGCCGCCCAGCAGCCCGGCACCCCGCCGGCTCCCGCGCCCCACGCACAGGGCGGGTACGGGTTCCCGCAGCAAGGCACACCCGCCGCACAGGGCGGATACGGCTTCCCCCACCCCGGCGCCCCGGCCCCGGCCGCTCAGCAGCCGCCGGCGCAGCAGCCCGAGACCCCGCCGGCCCCGGCGCCGAACCCGCAGGGCGGGTACGGGTTCCCGCAGCAGGGCGCACCCGCCCCGTCGGCGCAGCAGCCCCCGGCCCAGCAGCCCGGCACCCCGCCGGCCCCCGCGCCCCACGCGCAGGGTGGTTATGGCTTCCCGCAGCAGGGCGGGCCGGCTCCTGCGGGGCCCGACCCGCAGGGTGGCTACGGCTTCCCCCAGCAGCCCCGGCCCAGCCTCAGCCCCAGCCCGGTGTGCCCCCGCAGGCACAGCCCCCGTACCCCGGTCAGGCCGCGCAGCCGGGGCATCCGGGGCAGCAGCCCGGTCAGCCGCAGCAGCCCGTGGACCCGCGGACCGGGGCCGCCTGGCCGCAGCCCGTACAGCATGACCAGCGGCAGCCGACCAACCCCGGGGCCGCTCCGCTCGGTTACACCGCTGCCGTGGAGCTGTCGTCCGACCGGCTGCTCAACAGCAAGAAGCAGAAGGCGAAGAGCAGCCGTCCGGCGGCCGGTGGCGGCCGGTTCAAGATCGGCGGCAAGAAGGAGGAGGCCGAGCGGCAGCGGAAGCTGGACCTGATCCGCACGCCCGTGCTGTCCTGCTACCGGATCGCCGTGATCAGCCTCAAGGGCGGCGTGGGCAAGACGACCACGACCACCGCGCTCGGCTCCACCCTCGCCACCGAGCGGCAGGACAAGATCCTCGCGATCGACGCCAACCCGGATGCCGGCACCCTCGGGCGCCGGGTGCGGCGGGAGACCGGGGCCACCATCCGTGACCTGGTCCAGGCGATCCCGCACCTCAACTCGTACATGGACATCCGGCGCTTCACGTCCCAGGCCCCGTCCGGGCTGGAGATCATCGCCAACGACGTCGACCCCGCCGTCTCCACGACCTTCAACGACGAGGACTACCGGCGCGCGATCGATGTGCTGGGCAAGCAGTACCCGGTGATCCTCACCGACTCCGGTACCGGTCTGCTCTACAGCGCCATGCGCGGTGTACTGGACCTCGCCGACCAGCTCATCATCATCTCGACTCCGTCCGTGGACGGTGCGAGCAGCGCGAGTACGACGCTGGACTGGCTGTCCGCGCACGGGTACTCCGACCTCGTCTCGCGGTCCCTCACCGTCATCTCCGGTGTGCGCGAGACCGGCAAGATGATCAAGGTCGAGGACATCGTGTCGCACTTCGAGACACGCTGCCGCGGTGTCGTCGTCGTGCCGTTCGACGAGCATCTCTCCGCCGGCGCCGAGGTCAACCTCGACATGATGCGGCCGAAGGTGCGGGAGGCGTACTTCAACCTCGCGGCGCTGATCGCCGAGGACTTCACCCGCCACCAGCAGGCGCACGGCCTGTGGACCTCCGACGGCAACCCGCCGCCGGTAGCCGCCCCGCCGATGCCCGGCCAGCAGGTCCCGGCCCAGCACCCGTACCCTGGCCAGCCGGGCCCCGACCAGCAGGTTCCCGGTCAGCCCGGCCCGTACCCGCAGCAGCCCGGCCAGCCGTACGCGCAGCCCGGCCAGCCGTACCCCCAGCCGGGTCAGCCCCCGGCCCAGCCGTACCCGCAGGCCGCGGGTCAGCCGCCGTACCCGCAGCCCGGCCAGCCGGGCCCGTACCCGCAGCAGCCGCAGCCCTACGCCCAGCCCGGACAGCCCCCGGCCGCTGCTCCCCCGCAGCCGGGCTACGGCTACCCGCAGCAGGGCCAGCCCGGGTACCCGGCTCAGCCCGACGGGCAGACCCCGCCGCCTGCGCCCCCGACGCAGTAATCGCCTCACCCGATCGGCCCCTTTCGAGGGGCCGTTCGCCTTCCTGGCCCGCGCCGTTCCCACTCGGCGCGGGCTTCGGCGCGTTCAGGGGCGAAATCCGTTGCCAGCCCCTGGCCAGGAGGGCGTCAGTGGTCTCGACCAATGGGTGCGAAAAGCTCGCCAATTCGTTATTTCCGCAGGCCACAAGGGGTGAACGCGCCGTTGACGGGTGGAGACGGCCGCTGATACACACACATCAAACGTCTGACAGCTGATCAACCCGTCCTTCCCGTCCGAGCGATGACGCGAGGTCCGACCATGGGCACGAACGATCAGACACGCAGCCTCCCGCGCGGCCTCCGGCTCGTCGCCGTGGCCGGGGCGGCCGCGCTCACTCTCACCGCCGGGCTCGCGACCCCGCTCGACCCGGCGCCCCGGCAGGCCCGGGCGGCCGACGACGGCAAGGTGCTGACCGTCGCGGTGGCGCAGAGCGTGGACTCGCTCAGCCCGTTCCTGGCAGTCCGGCTGCTCAGTACGAGCATTCACCGGCTCATGTACGAGTACCTGACCAATTACGATCCCAAGGACAACCACGCCATCCCGGGCCTGGCCACCAAGTGGCAGTCGTCGCCGGACAAGCTGACCTGGACGTACACGATCCGCTCGAACTCCAAGTGGTCGGACGGCAAGCAGGCCACCGCCGAGGACGCGGCGTGGACGTTCAACAAGATGATGACCGACGACGGCGCGGCCACGGCGAACGGCAGCTACGTCGGCAACTTCAAGAAGGTGACGGCCCCGAGCCCCACCGAGCTGGTCATCGAGCTGAAGAAGCCGCAGGCCACGATGACGTCCCTCGATGTGCCGATCGTGCCGAAGCACGTGTGGGAGAAGGTCTCGGACTTCTCCGAGTTCAACAACGACAAGAGTTTCCCCGTCGTCGGGAACGGGCCGTTCACGCTGACGGACTACAAGGCCGACAGCTACGTCAAGCTCAAGGCCAACAAGGGCTTCTGGCGCGGGGCGCCGAAGTTCGACGAGGTCGTCTTCCGCTACTACAAGGACCAGGACGCGGCGGTGTCGGCGCTGCGCAAGGGCGAGGTGTCCTTCGTCGCCGGGTCGCCGTCCCTGACGCCGGCTCAGGCGGCGTCGTTGGAGGGCGCGGAGAACATCCAGGTCAACGACGCCCCCGGCCGCCGCTTCTACGCCCTCGCCACCAACCCCGGCGCGAAGGCCAAGAACGGCAAGAAGTTCGGTGACGGCCACCCCTCCCTGCTGGACCAGCGGGTGCGCAACGCGCTGTTCATGGCCGTCGACCGCGAAGCCATCATCGAAAAGGTGTTCCAGGGGCACGCCGTCGAAGGCGAGGGTTACATCCCGCCGCGCTTCCAGAACTACTTCTGGAAGCCGTCCGCGGACCAGAAGCTGGCCTACGACCCGGCCGAGGCGGCCCGGCTGCTCGACCAGGCGGGTTACAAGAAGAACGGCGACGGCAAGCGCGTCGGCAAGGACGGCAAGCCCATCAGCTACCGCGTGCTGTGCCACGCCACCGACCCGAACGACAAGGCGGTCGGCAAGTACCTCCAGGAGTGGTGGGGCGAGCTCGGCATCGGCGTCCAGCTCAACTGCCTGGACAACGTGACCGACCCCTGGCTCGCCGGGAAGTACGACCTGGCGTTCGACGGCTGGTCGGTCAATCCCGACCCGGACTTCGTGATGTCCATCCACACCTGCGGCGCCCTCCCGGCGACCCCCGAGGACACGGGTGCCACCGACAACTTCATCTGCGACAAGAAGTACGACGAGCTCTACGCCCGCCAGCTCGCCGAGTACGACCCCGCCAAACGGGCGGACATCGTCCAGCAGATGGAGTCGCGGCTGTACGACCTCGGGTACATGAACGTCATGGCGTATCCGAACGCGGTCGAGGCCTACCGGACGGACCAGATCAAGTCGATCACCACCATGCCGGCGAAGGCGGGGAACATCTACGGCCAGGACGGCTACTGGAGCTGGTGGTCGGCGGTCCCGGCGGACTCCGAAGGGTCGTCGGACAACGCGTCCTCGACGGGAGTCGTGGTCGGGGTCGTCGCCGCTGTCGTGCTCCTCGCCGGGCTCGGCGGTTTCGCTGCCCTGCGGCGGCGGGCCACCGCCGAGGACCGCGAGTAGCGCGGGCGAGCGGGCACAATGACCGCTGAAGCGACACCCGCGCTGGTCGAGGAGAGGGAACCGGCGGCCGGGCCCCGGGTACGCAAGGGCTCCGCGTACCCGAGGTACCTGGCGGGCAAGGTGGCCGGGGCAGCCGTATCGCTGCTGGCCGTGCTCGTCACCAGCTTCTTCCTCTTCCGGCTGATCCCCGGCGACCCGGTGAAGACCATGACGGGCGGCCGTCAGGTGTCGGCCGAGCAGCTGGCCGCCTACCGCAGGGAGTTCGGGCTCGACCTGCCGCTGTGGCGGCAGTTCACCGACTACTGCGGCAAGGCGCTCACGGGCGACTTCGGGACGTCGTACCAGTTCCGCTCGCCCGTCGTCGACAGGATCACCGAGGCGCTGCCGAACACCCTGCTGCTCACCGGGACCGCCTTCGTCCTGTACACCGCGCTGGGCATCTTCCTCGGCACGCGCTCGGCGTGGCGGCGCGGCACGGTCGGGGACCGGGTCAACACCGGTCTCGCGCTGACGCTGTACTCCATCCCGTCCTTCTGGCTCGGGCTGCTGCTGATCATCGTGCTGTCGGTGGGCATCGGCCCGCTCCCCGGGATGTTCCCCACCGGCGGCATGGAATCGGGCGGCAAGGAGGGCTTCGCGTACGTCCTCGACGTGGCGCACCATCTGGTGCTGCCGGTGGTGACGCTGGTGGCGGTGGAGTACGGGCAGACGCTGCTGGTCACGCGGTCGGCGCTGCTGGACGAGATGGGCAGCGACTATCTGACGACGGCGCGGGCCAAGGGACTGCGCGACGATCTCGTACGCCGTCGGCACGCCGTACCGAACGCGCTGCTGCCGACCGTGACGCTGATCTTCATCAACCTCGGCCGGACGGTGGCGGGCGTGATCCTGGTGGAGACGGTGTTCTCCTGGCCCGGGCTCGGCGGGCTGTTCTACCAGGCGCTGAGCGTGCCCGATCTGCCGCTGGTGCAGGGTCTGTTCTTCGTGTTCGCCGCCGCGGTGATCGTGATGAACACCCTCGCCGACCTGGTCTATCCGCTGCTGGACCCCCGGGTGGCCCGATGACGACGACAACCGACCCGGCCGCCCTGAGCCCGCGCGCCCTCGCCCGCCGGCGCCGCCGGGCCTCCGTCGCCCGCTTCTGGCGACAGTACCGCGCGGAGCGGGCGGGGCTGTACGGGCTGACCGCGCTCGCGCTGTGCGCGCTGCTGGCGTTGTTCGCGCCGCTGTTCGTCGGCTCGGACGTGAGCAGTGTGACCGACGCGCCGGGGCGTCCGATGCAGAGCCCGAGCGCCGAGTTCCCGCTCGGCACCGACCAGTTCGGCCGGGACCTGCTGGGCCTGGTGATCTGGGGCTCGCGGGTGTCGCTGCTGGTCGGGCTGCTCGCCGCCGTGCTGTCGGTGGCGATCGGCACCCTGATCGGGGTGACGGCCGGGCATTTCAAGGGCTGGTACGCCACGGTGATGATGCGGATCACCGACTGGTTCCTGGTCATGCCGACGCTGGTGCTGGCGATCGCGCTGGCCACCGTGATGTCCCGTTCGCTGACGACGACAGTCGTGGCGATCGGCGTCACCACCTGGCCGACCACGGCCCGGCTGGTGCGGGCGCAGACCCTGGCGGTGGAGACCCGGCCGTACATCGAACGGGCCAAGGCGCTCGGCGGCGGGCACGGGCACATCATGTCCCGGCACGTCCTGCCCAACGTCATGCCGCTGGTGCTGGCCCAGACGACCCTGATCATCTCCTCGGCCATCCTCGCCGAGGCGACACTCGCCTTCCTCGGCCTGGGCGACCCCACGGTCGTGTCGTGGGGCGGGCTGCTGCAGGACGCGCGGGAGGCGGGCGCTGTCAGTGCCGGGGACTGGTGGTACCTGGTGCCGCCGGGCATCGCCATCGCCGTGGTGGCGCTGGCGTTCACGCTGTGCGGACGAGCCGTGGAGTCCGTACTCAACCCCAGGCTGGGGGTGTCGCGTTGAGTCTGCTCGACGTCAGGGACCTGACGGTGACGTACCCGGGCGGGGCGGCCGCCGTGCGCGGCGTCGACCTGCGCCTGGACGCCGGCCAGAAGCTCGGCCTGGCCGGTGAGTCCGGATGCGGCAAGTCCACACTGGCGCTGGCCCTGCTGCGGCTGCTGCCGACGGGCACCCGGATCACCGGCGAGGTGCTCCTCGACGGCGAGGACGTGCTGACGATGAAGTGGGGCCGGGTGCGGGCGGTCCGCTGGGCCGGCGCCTCCGTCGTCTTCCAGGGCGCGATGCACTCCCTGAACGCCGTGCACCGCATCGGCGACCAGATCGCCGAGCCGATCCTGCTGCACAAGAAGGCCACTGCGGCCGGGGCGAAGAAGAAGACCGGCGACTTGCTGGAGCAGGTCGGACTGCCCGCCGCCCGCGCGGACGCCTACCCGCACGAGCTGTCCGGCGGCCAGCGCCAGCGCGTCATGATCGCCATGGCGCTGGCCTGCGACCCCCGACTGGTCATCGCCGACGAGCCGACCACCGCGCTCGACGTGATGATCCAGGCGCAGATCCTGCGGCTCATCGAGCAGCTCGTGGCGGACCAGGACCTCGGTCTGATCATGATCAGCCACGATCTGGCGGTCCTCGCCGACACCTGCGACCGGCTCGCGGTGATGTACGCGGGGCGGGTGGTCGAGGAGGGCCCGGCCGCCGAGGTCTACGAGGACGCCCGGCACCCGTATGCCAGGGCCCTGTCGGCCGCCTTCCCGCGCATCGGCGACCCGGCGTCCCGATTCGCGCCGCAAGGGCTGGCGGGCGACCCGCCCGACCCGGCCTCGCTGCCGTCCGGCTGTACGTTCCACCCCCGGTGTCCCGTGGCGCTGGAGTCCTGCGCCGAGGAGGACCCGGCCCTGCGGGAGGCCGGGCCCGAACGCCGGGCGGCATGTGTCCTGGTCGGCGGTCCGACGAGCGAAGCACGCGAGAATCCCGATGCCCTGGAGGAAGCGAGGCCCGGCACGCCATGACCATGTCCCCCACGGCATCCGACGTCACCACCACACCCCTGCTCAGCGCCCAGGGCCTCTACGTCACCTTCCCCGGCCGGCACGGCGGGCCCCGGGCCCGCGCGGTGGACGGGGTGGACCTCGACATCCGGCCCGGCGAGATCGTCGCCCTGGTCGGCGAGTCCGGCTGCGGCAAGACGACCCTGGCCCGCTCGCTGCTGGGCCTGGTCGAACCGACCGCGGGCCGGGTCACCTTCGACGGCCGCCCCCTGGACTACTCCGGCCGGTCCCTCAAGGCCTACCGCAAGCGCGTCCAGCTGGTCCTGCAGGACCCGAGCGGCTCACTCAACCCACGGCACACGGTGTACGACGCGGTCGCCGAGGGCCTGCGCATCCACGGCTACGGCGGAGACGAGCGGACCGCGGTCGCCGAGGCCCTGTCCCGGGCCGGGCTACGGCCCCCGGAGCGTTTCTTCCTGCGCTATCCGCACGAGCTGTCCGGCGGGCAGCGCCAGCGGGTCGTCATCGCGGGCGCGCTCGTCCTGGAACCCGAACTCCTCGTCGCCGACGAGCCGGTGGCGTCCCTGGACGCCTCCGTGCGCGGTGAGATCCTCGCCCTGCTGCTGCGGCTGCGCACCGAACTCGGCCTGTCCGCGCTGGTCGTCACGCACGACCTGGGCCTGGCGTGGAACATCGCCGACCGGGTCGCCGTGATGTATCTGGGCCGGATCGTGGAGACGGGAGCGGTGGAACAGGTGCTGACCGCACCCCGGCATCCCTACACCCAGGCGCTGCTGTCCGTCCTCCCGGAAGCCCCGGGCGCCCCGGTGATCCTCACCGGCGAGCCCCCGGACCCGTCACGCGTCCCGGCCGGTTGCCGCTTCCACGCCCGCTGCCAAATCCTCGCCGCGGGTGAGGCGGCCCGGGCAGGGGTGGCGGACGCGTGCAGGGGCCAGGACTTGGAGGTGCTGAGCGGGAGCGGGGACTCGCAGGTCGCGTGCCACTGGGCCGTGGCCACATCGCCCTCAAGGGGCGCGGGGAACTGCGCGACCGGCCCCCGCTCACCCGCGGACGGCGATCAAGCGGACTAGGCAGCCCCGTCCGCCGCCACCAACTCCCTGCACTTCTTGACGTCCTGCCCCATCTGCTCCAGCAGAGCGTCAAGCGTGTCGAACTTGGCCTGCCCCCGCACAAAGGCCAGGAAATCAACGGCGACATGCAACCCGTACAGATCCAGCCCGACCCGGTCGATGGCATACGCCTCGACCGTCCGCTCGGTCCCCTCGAACTGCGGATTCGTACCGACGGAAATCGCGGCCGGCATCACTTCCCCCTGGGCGTGCAGCCAGCCGGCATACACACCGTCGGCCGGGATGGCCGTGTGCGGCAGCGTCTCGACGTTGGCCGTCGGGAAGCCCAGCTCGCGCCCGCGCTGGGCACCGCGGACGACGACACCCTCGACCCGGTGCGGACGCCCCAGGATCTCTCCCGCACCCTCGACATCGCCCTCGGCGACCAACCGCCGCGTCAGCGTGGAGGAGAACGGCTCCCCACCGCCCGCCTCACCCGTCACGTACAGGTCGACGACCTCGACCTCGAAGTCGTAGGTCTTGCCCTGCGTGGCCAGGAACTCCACGTTGCCGGCGGCCTTGTGCCCGAAGCGGAAGTTGGGGCCCTCGACGACGGCCTTGGCGTGCAGCTTGTCGACGAGCACCTTGACGACGAAGTCGGCCGGGGACAGCTTCGAGAACTCGGTCGTGAAGGGGAGGATGAGCACGGCGTCCACGCCCAGGTCGGCCATGAGTTCGGCGCGGCGGTGGTGCGGGGCGAGCAGCGGCGGGTGGCTGCCGGGCCGGACGACCTCACTGGGGTGCGGGTCGAAGGTGACGACGACTGCGGGCACCCCCAGCTCCCGGGCGCGGTTCACGGCATGCCGGATGATCAGCTGGTGTCCGCGGTGGACTCCGTCGTAGGAGCCGATGGTGACGACGCTGCGCCCCCAGTCCTGGGGGATGTCCTCCAAGCCACGCCAGCGCTGCACTGTGCCTGCTCCTTGTCGAAAGCTCGTCGAGCCGTGTCCGTGGTTGTCCGTGGTTGCCTCGTACGCAGGTCTAAGGGTGCCATGCCGCTAGCTTCCGGCCCGCATCGGCATGGTCAGGCGGGGACGCGTACGCCCGCCAGGTTCTCGATCGTCCGGTGGGAGCTCGGCCCGACCACCGCCGCCCACTCCTCGGGCGCGTCGGCCAGCCAGCCGGCCGCGCGGGCGGCGAAGCCGGGCACGTGCCGGCCCAGATCGACCAGGGCGCGGTCGAAGCGGCCGGCGCCCTCCGGGGTGCGTACGAGGAGCAGGCCGACGCGGTGGACGAGGTCGCGCAGGTCGTCGCCGCTGTTCCGGGCGGCGGCCTGGAGCAGCGCGTCCAGCACGTCGGTGTCGTGCTCGCGGGCCAGGAGCGCGTCGCGCAGTTCGCGGCGCAGCGGGCGGGAGGCCGGGATGCCGGGCGGGGTGAGGACGGCTGCGAGGGCGCACCGCAGCCGCACCGTCCCGCCGTCCAGCAGGCCGGTGACCAGGGGCAGCAGCACTGCCCGGGCTTCCGGGCCCCGGTCGAGCCGCTGGTCGACGTACGCGGCTGCCTGCCCGGCGAGTTCCGGCCGCCGCTCCGTCGCCTCCCGGAGCAGTGCGGCGACCCGCCGGGCCAGGCCGGGCGGGGTGGCGTCGGCGAGTGCCCGCAGGGCCTCTTCCGCGTCGGGTCGCTCCAGCCGCGCGGCGAAGGCTTCGAGGACCGGCTCGGGGTGGGCCAGGAGGGCACCGGCCGGTACGTCCTGAGGGAAGCGCGGGTCGCCCGCCGCGAAGCGCTCCAGTGCCCGGGGGAGGTACTTGGCTCGGGTGTGCGGGTCCTGGACCAGGAGGGCGAGTGCACCGCCGTGCAGGGCGTGGCCGGCGGGGCGGGCGAGCAGGGCGAGGGCCGCGTACCGCAGGAGGGCGCGGTCCTCTCCGGTGCTCGCGTGGGGTGCGACGCGGAGTCCGTGCGCCACCGCGGCGTCGCGGCGCGCGGGCCGCTCGTCGAGCGCCCAGCGGTCCACGGCCCGGCACACCGCCGACGGTTCCTCCTCGGCCAGCGCGGCGAGCAGTTCGTCGGCCCGCCGGTGCGCGCGGTCGACGAGCACGTCCGTCAGCGCGTCCAGGGCTCGCCGGCGGTGGGTGTGCAGCAGTGCCTGGGCGGCCGTGGCCACGGTCGCGTGCGGGGTGGCGGGCAGCGGCCGCTCGTCGTCGAACCAGTCGGCGAGCAGTGGTTGCACCCCCATGGGGTCGTCGGTGAGCAGCCGCGCCACGGCGTCGAGGAAGCGGGGACCTGCCTCGCACGGCGGGCCGTCGGCGTGGACCAGGCGCCGCAGCAGACCGAGGCGCACGTCCTGCGGCAGGCGTACGCCGGTCCAGAAGGCGGGCCCGACCTCCTCCGGCACGGGCCGCTCCCGCCGCCGCCAGGCCACGATCCGGTCGGCGAGCAGCCGCAGCACCTCGGCGTACGGCGCCGCGTCGGGCACGGCCGACAGGGTCCCGGCGAGAAGCCGGGCGGCCCACCAGGACCGCGGATCGGCGTCCAGCGCGTGCACCAGGTCCGCCAGCCGGGAGGCGAGCCGACCGGTGCCGTGCTGGCGGGCGAGGAGCAGCAGGGCCTGGACCACGGGCCCGATGCGATGGTGCGGCACCGGGTCGGACTGCGGTTCTCCGCCGTGGTGGACGAGGGCCCGCAGGGCCTCGTCGAGGTCGAGGTGCGTGCCCTGGAGCCAATCGGCGAGTTCCTCGTGGGCGAAGCGGTAGCCGTTTCCGGCGGGCACGAGCAGGCCCTCGTCGAGGACGGCCCGCGCCCAGCCGGTGCCGCCGCCGAGCCGAGCGGGGGCGGGCCCCCACGGGAACACCGCCTCGAACGCCTCCCGGTCCACATCACCCGCCCCGGGACCGAGGCCGCGCCGGGCGGCCTCGTGCACCTGCCCGGCGACCTTGGCGGCCAGCCTGCGCACGGCGGTGCCGCGCAGGCCGTTCCCGGCGGCCAGGCGTGCGGCGACGCGCAGGGACATCAGGTCCAGGTGGGCGGCGAAGACGTCGTGCCGGTCGACGCCGGTGGCGGGCATGCCGGGGGCATCGCCGAGGGCGGTCCGGATCTCGGCGAGCAGCCGGAGGGCCAGGGGATGCCGGGCGTCGGTGCCGGCGAGGGCGCCGTCCGGGACGCCGTGCCGCAGACGGGCCTCCCGGGCCTCGTCCTCGGTGAGATCGCCGAGGCGTACAGACGCGGGCCGCGCTTGCGCATCGGCCGGCCGGTGCAGTACATCGGCCGGGAACGGCGCCTCCTCCCAGTACTCCGCCCGGCACGCCACCACCAGTCGCACTCCCGTCTCCCGCAGCCACCGCACGGTCCCGTCGGCCCACGAGCCCAGCCGGCGGGCCAGGGCAGGCGGCATCTCCTCGGGGCCGTCGAGGAGGAGCAGCAGGGGGCGGCCGAGGGCTCGGGCGAGGACGGCGAGGCGTTCGGGCGTGGTGTCGCCCAGGTCGGCCGGGAAGGGGGCACGGTCGGCTGCCACGGCCAGGGCGGCCCTTGCCAGCGCCCGGCCCGCCGCGTCCGCCACCGACACGTCGTCGTCCCGGAGTCCGGACCCGCGCAGCCACAGCGTGGGGTGCCCGCCGCGCTCCCGGCGGGCCACGAGCGCCGCGAGTTCCGTCGTACGACCGCTGCCCGGCGGTCCGACGAGGCCGAGGACGGCGGCCGGGCCCGCCGTGAAGGCGCTGAACTCGGCAGCCAGGGCCTCCCGTTCGACCGGTTCCGGCCGGGGACGGGCGGGGCCGTCCTGCGCCACCGATGTGCCGGTCAGCTCCAGCACTCCGGCCAGGTTGAGGTCCGCGCCGTACGCGGGGACCGTCGCCGCGTTCTCGGCGAGCAGTTCGGCGAGCAGGCCCGGCGCTCCGGGGCCCCGGAGACGCAGCGGCACCGCGAACCCGACGTCGCGGTGGTCGGAGCTGAGCGCCGTACCGAGTACACCGACGACGGCACCCGTCGCGGCGTCGAGCACGGGGCCGCCTGCCGCTCCCCCGGCCGGCCGCAGTGCGTCCCGCCCTGCCGTGCCGACCGCCAGTTCCAGCGCGTCGAGGTGGTGGACACGGTTCGTGGCCGTGTACGTCGCGGCGGCCGAGCCCAGGACACGTGCCTCGCGCCAGCCGCCGGCGGCGATCCGCACATAGGTGCCCGTCCGGGTGCCGTCCCGCACGGTGACCGGCAGCGGCGGCACATCGAGGCCCTCGGTCCGTACGAGGGCCAGGCCGAGGGCGGGCAGCGGGGTGACCGCGTCGGCGGTCACGGCACGGCGTCGGTCCCCGGCCCCGTGCAGGACGAGCCGGGGCAGTCCGTCGACGGCCTCGTGGCTGGTGACGAGTGTGCCGTGGTGGTCGGCCAGGAAGCCGGTGCCTCGGGGGCGGCCGGCGAGGTCGTGGATACGGACGAGGACTTCGCCGGGGACCGGGCCCGCCTGCTCCGCCGCCGCTACTGCCTGATCCGCCGTGGCCTGATGCGCTGCTCCGGCGCGGTCCTGGGAGTCTCGTGCGCTGCCGTCCGACTCCCGGGACCGGTTCCGCGACGCCATCGTCGAGCCTCCCCGCCGTACATCCGTGCCCTGCGTTCGACGGTAGGGGCGAGATGATCAGCGGGACAGGCCGCTCGGCGAAAGCGCCCCCTTCCGCTCCCCCCGTTCACTCCGAGCGCCCGCACGCACGGGTGAATCGACGGGGACGGCTGGATACACCCTAGGGGTGGGGGAACCGAGGGGGGACCGTGGAGCGGCGACAGTGGAGGTACCCCGTGGTCGCCGCTCCACGGGCGGACACCGGTCCCCCGGTCCCGCCCGTCAGCCGAAGACGGCCAGGCTCTTGGCCTTGCCCCGTTCCTGCTCGACGAGGGCGAGGAAGCGGCCCTCCGGGTCGAAGACGGCGACGGCGCCGGAGCCCGCGTACTCGTCGGGCATCTCCAGCCGTACGCCGTTGGTGAGCAGCTTGGCCCGCCGGGCGTCGACGTCCCAGCGCGGGAAGGCGGCCGTCGCGGCCTCGGCGATCGGCATCACCGCCAGCTCCTGCTGGTGCTGGTCGAGCGTGCGGGCCGCGTCCAGCTTGTAGGGGCCGACGCGGGTACGGCGCAGGGCGGTGAGATGGCCACCGACACCGAGGTCGGCGCCCAGGTCGCGGGCCAGGGCCCGGATGTACGTACCGGAGGAGCAGACGACCGACACGACCAGGTCGAGTACGGGCGTGCCGTCCTCGGCGACGGCGTCCCTGACGTCGTACACGCCGAAGGAGGAGACCGTGACGGGCCGGGCCGGGATGTCGAACTCCTCGCCCTCCCTGGCCCGCTTGTAGGACCGCACCCCGTTGATCTTGATGGCGCTGACCTTGGACGGCACCTGCATGATGTCGCCGGTCAGCTTGGCGACACCGGCGTCGATGGCGTCGCGGGTGACCTCGGAGGCGTCGGCGGAGGAGGTGAGCTCCCCCTCGGCGTCGTCCGTGAGGGTGTTCTGCCCGAGCCGGATGGTGCCCAGGTACTCCTTCTCGGTCAGCGCGAGGTGGCCGAGGAGCTTGGTCGCCTTCTCGACGCCGAGGACGAGGACGCCCGTCGCCATCGGGTCGAGGGTGCCGGCGTGCCCGACGCGTCGTGTTCTGGCGATGCCGCGCATCTTGGCGACGACGTCGTGCGAGGTGAAGCCCGACGGCTTGTCGACGATGACGAGGCCGTCGGGCGTGGTGTGCTTCTGGGTCATTCGGCGGTGTCGTCCGTCTCGTCGTCCTCGTCCGGCTTCCGGTACGGGTCGGCTTCACCGGCGTACTTCGCGCCGGCGGAGGCCTCGCGCACCTTCTCGTCGGACTGGCGCGCCTTGTCGAGGAGGTCCTCGATGTTGCGGGCCGTGTCGGGGAGGGCGTCCATGACGAAGGTCAGGGTCGGCGTGAACTTCACACCGGCGGCCCGGCCCACCTCGGAGCGCAGGATGCCCTTGGCGCTCTCCAGGCCGGCGGCGGCCTCGTTGCGCTCCTCGTCGTCTCCGTACACGGTGTAGAAGACGGTCGCCTCCCGCAGGTCACCCGTGACCCGGGTGTCCGTGATGGTGACGTGCGAGCCGAGCCGCGGGTCCTTGATCCCGCGCTGCAGCTTCTGGGCCACCACCTCTCGGATGAGGTCCGCCAGCCTTTTAGCCCGCGCGTTGTCGGCCACTGGTCCGTCTCCCGTTCTTTCCTGTCTGGGTCGTTCTCGGGTCGTCAGTCGTCTTCGCCGTGGAAACGCCGCCTGACGGACAGCAGTTCCACCTCGGGGCGGGCGGCGACCAGCCGTTCACACCGGTCGAGCACCTCACTCAGGTGCCCCGCGTCGCCGGACACCAACGCGAGGCCTACGACGGCCCTGCGGTGGAGGTCCATGTGGTCCACCTCGGCCGCGCTCACCGCGTACTTGCGCTGGAGCTCGGCGACGATGGGGCGGACGACGGAGCGCTTCTCCTTCAGCGACCGGACGTCGCCGAGGAGCAGGTCGAAGGACAGAGTCCCCACGTACATGTGTATCCGGATGACCCGCCGGTACGGGATCGATGGCCCTGCGGATTCGGGTGGCAGGGACATCAAGAACGGTACCGCGAACCTGCCGGTGGCTCGACGGGGTTTCCTTTGCCCGCCGACCCGCCACCCGACGCGGTGGGTTCGAGGTGCTTCCCGGGGCTCCGCCCCGGACCCGGGCGGGGACTGCGTCCCCTGCACCCCTCACGGCGATTCGCCCCAGCACCCCTACCGGCTTGCCAACGGCCAGCCGGCCGACGGGGCAAGCCCCGTCGGCCGGTTGGTGGAACCGTGGGTCACACCCGCGGCTTCTCGCGCATCTCGTACGTCGCGATGACGTCGTCGACCTTGATGTCGTTGAAGTTGCCGAGGTTGATACCGCCCTCGAACCCTTCGCGGATCTCGGTGACGTCGTCCTTGAAGCGACGCAGGCCCTCGATGTTGAGGCTCTCCGCGACGACCTTGCCGTCGCGCAGCAGGCGGGCCTTGGTGTTCCGCTTGACCTCGCCGGAGCGGATGAGAACACCCGCGATGTTGCCCAGCTTGGACGACTTGAAGACCTCGCGGATCTCCGCCGTACCGAGCTCGACCTCTTCGTACTCCGGCTTGAGCATGCCCTTGAGGGCCGCCTCGATCTCCTCGATCGCCTGGTAGATGACCGAGTAGTAGCGGACGTCCACACCCTCGCGCTCGGCCATCTGCTGCGCACGCCCGGCGGCGCGCACGTTGAAGCCGATCACGATGGCGTCGGAGCCCATCGCCAGGTCGATGTCGGACTCCGTGACCGCACCGACGCCGCGGTGCAGGACGCGGATGTCGACCTCTTCGCCGACGTCCAGCTGGAGCAGGGAGGACTCCAGCGCCTCGACCGAACCAGAAGCGTCGCCCTTGATGATCAGGTTCAGCTGCTGGACCTCGCCGGCCTTCAGCACCTTGTCCAGGTCCTCCAGCGACACGCGGCGCGTGCGCTTGGCGAACGCGGCGTTCCGCTCACGGGCGGCGCGCTTCTCGGCGATCTGACGGGCCGTACGGTCCTCGTCGACCACCAGGAAGTTGTCGCCCGCACCCGGGACGTTGGTCAGGCCCAGGACCTGAACCGGCGTCGACGGACCGGCCTCGGCAACGCTGTTGCCGTTGTCGTCGTGCATCGCCCGGACTCGGCCGTACGCGTCGCCGACCACCATGGTGTCGCCGACCCGCAGCGTGCCTCGCTGGACGAGGACCGTCGACACGGCACCGCGGCCGCGGTCGAGACGGGACTCGATCGAGATGCCCTGCGCGTCCTGGTGCGGGTTGGCCCGCAGGTCGAGCGAGGCGTCGGCCGTGAGGACCACGGCCTCCAGGAGGGAGTCGATGTGCAGACCCTGCTTGGCGGAGATGTCGACGAACATGGTGTCGCCGCCGTACTCCTCGGCCACCAGGCCGTACTCGGTCAGCTGACCGCGCACCTTGGTCGGGTCGGCACCCTCGACGTCGATCTTGTTGACCGCGACGACGATCGGGACCTCGGCCGCCTTGGCGTGGTTGAGCGCCTCGACCGTCTGCGGCATGACGCCGTCGTTGGCCGCGACGACCAGGATCGCGATGTCGGTCGACCTCGCACCACGGGCACGCATGGCGGTGAACGCCTCGTGACCCGGGGTGTCGATGAAGGTGATCTTGCGGTCTTCCTCGTTGACCTCGGTCGCGACCTGGTAGGCACCGATGTGCTGGGTGATGCCGCCGGCCTCGCCCGCGATGACGTTCGTCTTGCGGATGGCGTCGAGGAGCCGGGTCTTACCGTGGTCGACGTGACCCATGACGGTGACGACGGGCGGGCGGACCATCAGGTCCTCCTCGTCGCCCTCGTCCTCGCCGAACTCGATGTCGAAGGACTCGAGGAGCTCGCGGTCCTCCTCCTCCGGGCTGACGATCTGAACCGTGTAGTTCATCTCGCCGGCAAGGAGGTGAAGCGTCTCGTCGGAGACGGACTGCGTGGCCGTGACCATCTCGCCGAGGTTCATCATGACCGCGACGAGCGACGCCGGGTTGGCGTTGATCTTCTCCGCGAAGTCGGTGAGGGAAGCACCGCGCGACAGGCGAACGGTCTCGCCGTTGCCGCGAGGCAGCATCACACCGCCGACCGACGGGGCCTGCATGGCCTCGTACTCCTGGCGCCTCTGCCGCTTCGACTTGCGGCCACGACGCGCCGGACCGCCGGGACGGCCGAAGGCACCCTGCGTGCCACCACGGCCACCGGGACCACCCGGACGACCGCCGAAGCCGGGACGACCGCCGCCGCCGGGACCACCCGGACGACCGGCGAAACCGCCGCCACCGCCACCGGGACCACCCGGACGACCGGCGAAACCGCCGCCACCGCCACCGGGACGACCCGCGAAGCCGCCGCCACCCGGGCGACCGCCGCCGCCACCGGGACGACCGCCGCCACCGGGACCGCGGCCGCCGGGGCCACCGCCGCCGGGACGCGGGCCGGCAGCGGGACGCTGCGGCATCATGCCGGGGTTCGGACGAGGACCGGCCGAGCCACCGCCGGGACGCGGGCCGCCACCCTGCGGACGCGGCATCGAACCCGGGCTCGGACGGTTGCCACCCGGAGCCTGCGGACGCGGACCGCCGCCGCCCTGGGCGCCGGGCGCCTGGGGACGGGGACCGCCACCCGGGCCGCCGGGGCCGGGACGGCCACCCTGCGGACGGGGCGCCTGCGGGCGCGCCATGCCGGTGGAGCCACCGGAGGTGAAGGGGTTGTTGCCCGGACGCGGACCGGACGGACGAGAACCGCCCTGACGCGGCGCCGGAGCACCGGGACGCGGGCCCCGCTCGCCGCCGGGACGGCCCTGGCCGCCCTGGCCCTGGCCGGGACCGCCGGAGGGGCGGCCACCACCGGGCTTGGGGGCGCCGGGGCGCCCACCACCGCTGGGCTTCGGCGCGGCCGGGGACGGAGCCGCAGCGGGCGGCGCCGTGAACTCGGGCGCGGCCGGGGCCGGACGCGGCGCGGGCTTGGGGCCCGGCGTCGGACGCGGACCCGGGGCCGGCGCGGGGGCCGACGGGGCTGACGGGGCCGACGGCTCCTGGGCCGCGGCGGGCTTGGGTGCGGCCGGCGGCTTCGGGGCAGCCGGACGGGCCGCCTGCGCCGGAGAGGGCGCGGCGGGACGGGGGGTGGCCTTCTTGGGGGCTGCGGGCTTCGCGGCGGACTTGCCGTTGCCACCACCCTGGAAGGCGTCAGTCAGTTTGCGTACGACGGGCGCTTCGATCGTCGAAGACGCCGAACGGACGAATTCACCGAGTTCCTGGAGCTTGGCCATGACGACCTTGCTCTCTACACCGAACTCCTTGGCGAGTTCGTAGACCCGGACCTTAGCCACTTCGCTCCTTTGAGGTCCGGGTTACGTCCGGACCGTCGCTAGTTCATGGGCGTACTCATCGCGTACTCATCGAGTGCTCATCGCAATCTCGACCTGCTTTCGACTCGCGAGGTACCAAGCCGCACGGTGTTCCGTGCGACACGTCTTTACCGTGTTGCCTGGTCGGCAACTGTTGTCTGCTCGACGTATCGGCGCAACGCCTTTGTGTCGAGCGGTCCCGGGGCGCGCAGTGCCCTCGTGAACGCCCGTCGGCGTACCGCCTGGTCCAGACAGATCTGGGCGGGGTGTACGTACGCACCCCGGCCGGGCAGCGTACCGCGAGGATCAGGGGCGCATGCGTCCTTGATCAACACGATCCGCAACAGATCGGCCTTGGCCGCTCGCTCCCGACACCCCACACAAGTGCGTTCAGGGCATGCGCGGACGCGCGTCCGGCCAGACACCGTTAAGTCTACCTCCCCGTACGCGCCTGACCCCTTTGGGGCAGGATTCGAACAGTTGCCGCGCATGAACCTGTCGTGATCTGAACGGCCCGCGGCTTGGATCTATTCCCCGGAGCTGTCCCCGGAGCCTTCCCCGGAGCCGTCCCTGGCGCCGTTCCCGGCCGGTTCCGTGTCCGGGCGGATGTCGATCCGCCAGCCGGTCAGCCGGGCCGCGAGCCGGGCGTTCTGCCCTTCCTTGCCGATGGCCAGGGAGAGCTGGTAGTCGGGCACGGTCACCCGGGCCGACCGGGTCGCCATGTCCACGATCTCCACCTTGGAGACCCGGGCCGGGGAGAGCGCGTTCGCCACCATCTCGGCCGGGTCCTCCGACCAGTCGACGATGTCGATCTTCTCGCCGTTCAGCTCGCCCATCACATTGCGCACCCGGCCGCCCATGGGGCCGATACAGGCGCCCTTGGCGTTCAGACCGGAGCGGGTGGAACGGACGGCGATCTTCGTCCGGTGACCGGCCTCACGGGCGATCGCGGAGATCTCCACGGATCCGTCGGCGATCTCCGGCACCTCCAGGGCGAACAGCTTCTTCACCAGATTGGGGTGCGTACGGGACAGCGTCACGGACGGGCCGCGGACGCCCTTGGCCACCCGGACGACGTACGACCGCAGGCGCATGCCGTGCTGGTAGGACTCCCCCGGCACCTGCTCCTGCACCGGCAGGATGGCCTCGAGCTTGCCGATGTCGACGAGCACGTTCTTCGGGTCGCGGCCCTGCTGGACCACGCCGGTGACGATGTCGCCCTCGCGGCCGGCGTACTCACCGAGCGTCGCGTCGTCCTCGGCGTCGCGCAGGCGCTGCAGGATGACCTGCTTGGCCGTGGTGGCGGCGATACGGCCGAAGCCCGTGGGGGTGTCGTCGAACTCGCGGGCCTCCTGGCCCTCCTCGAGGTCGTCGGGGTCCTCCTTCGCCCACACGGTCACATGGCCGGTCTGCCGGTTGAGCTCCACGCGCGCGTGACGGCGGCTTCCCTCGGTGCGGTGGTAGGCGATGAGGAGGGCCGACTCGATCGCCTCGACCAGCAGGTCGAAGGAGATCTCCTTCTCCCGAACCAAGCCCCGCAGGGCGCTCATGTCGATGTCCACGGCTACGCCTCCTCTTCCTTCTTGTTGTCCTTGCGGCTGAACTCGACCTGGACACGCGCCCGGACGATGTCGTCGAAGGCGAGTCTGCGCGCGGTGGGCTTGCGGCCCTTGACCCCGGGGATCTCGGTGTCGACACCGTCGTCGTCGACCTTCAGGATCCTGGCGACCAGCTCGCCGTCCGCCAGCTGGAACTTCACCAGGCGGTCCTGGGCGCGCACGTAGTGCCGGTGTTCCGTGAGGAGGCGCTCCGCGCCCGGGGTGCCGACCTCGAGGGTGTACTCCCCCTCGCCCATCGCGTCCGACTCGTCGAGCTTCGCCGAGAGCGCGCGGCTCACATCGGCGATCTGGTCCAGGTCGGCGCCCGTGTCCGAGTCGACGACCACGCGCAGCACCCGCTTGCGTCCGACGGAGTCCACTTCGATCTCTTCGAGGTCCAGGCCCTGAGAGCTGACGAGCGGTTCCAGTAGTTCTCGCAGCCTCTCGCTCTGGGTGGTGCTCATCCGGGTGACTCCTCGGCCGCGTGTGCTGTTGTGGGATGGGGCGCGTGTCTGGTCAAAGGGTATCCGGTCGCAGGGAGTGTTGCCGTCCACCCGGTGACGAACGGTGCCGCTGACCGGTCCCGGGCGACGGCCCGGGTACCGTGATCACGGGCGTGCAGCCCTGCCAGCCTCTTCTTTCTCGTACGAGCCCCCGAGGACGTCCGAAGTGCCGTTTTCCCCATCGCCGCGCGCCCGCTCGGGGCCGCGCAGGAGGAGTCTGCTCGCCGTCGGCTCGACGGCCCTCGCCCTGGCCGGCTGCACCGCCGGCGGCGAGGACTCCGGTGACCCGGGCGACGGCCCGTCGGCCGCCGACCGCAGGGCACGCGCGCGTGCGGCGCGGGACAGCGAGGAACTGGTCGAGCGGTACGACGCGGTGATCGCCGCCCGCCCGGGGCTCGAGGAGCTGCTGCGGCCGCTGCGGGGGGAGGTCGTACGGCACGCGCGGGCGTTCGGCGGCGGCCGGAAGCCGTCTTCGTCCCCTTCTGTCTCCTCCGCTTCATCGTCCCCCTCGGCCGCTCCTGTGCCGGGGAACGACCGGGACGCGCTCACCGTGCTCGCCGCGGCGGAGCGGGACCTCGCCGACCGGCGGGCCAAGGCACTGGTCGCAGTGGAGGGCGACCTGGCGCGGCTGCTGGCCTCGGTGGCGGGCGCCGGTGCGGCGCACGTCTTTCTGCTGACGGAGGGGGACGCGTGAGCGACTCGAAGGACCAGGAGCTGCGGGCCCTCCAGGCGGCGCTGGCCGCCGAGCACGCGGCGGTGTACGGGTACGGCGTCGTCGGCGGGCGGATCGGCGACGGGCAGCGCGTCGAGGCACGGACGGCGTACGACGCGCACCGGGCGCGCAGGGATGCGCTGGCGCGCGAGGTGAAGGACCTGGGCGGCAGGCCCGCGGCCGCTGCCGCCGGATACGCGCTGCCGTTCCCGGTACCGGACGCCGCGGCCGCCGTGCGGCTCGCCGCCGAGCTGGAGGACCGGGTGGCCGGGGTCTACTCCGACTTGGTGCGCGCGGCGGGCGGCGGGCGGCGGGTCCTGGCCGCCGAGGCGCTGCGGGAGGCCGCGGTGCGGGCGGTGCGCTGGCGCGGCGAGAGCGTAGCCTTCCCTGGGCTCGCCGAGCGGGCGGACACGGCTCCGCCCGCGGCCGCGCCCACGCCGTGACCCCGTAGGGCACGCATCGCGGACAGTACGAAGGGAACGACTCGCGCATGGTTTTCGAACCGCCGAAGCGCCTGGTCAGGGCGCTCGGTGAGACGGCACCGGACGGTGACGACTGGCTGGAGAAGCTGCCCGAGGCGGCGCGGCGGGCCGTCGCTCTACGCGAGTTGACCGTGGACCGGGTGCAGGTGCCCGGCGGGCGCAGCAGCCTGGTCGTGCTGGTGCGCACGGCCGACGGGACGCCCGCCGTACTGAAGCTGGCGCCGGACCGGGCCCGCCCGGAGGCGGAGCGGGCCGCACTCGCGCACTGGGGCGGCCTGGGCGCCGTACAGCTGCTGGAACCCTTCACGGCCGAGGGTGTGCTGCTGCTGGAGCGGCTGCATCCGGACGTGTCGGTGCGGTCGTTGCCGGAGGCGAAGGCACTGCTGGAGGCAGCGGGGACGATGCGGCGGCTGTGGGTGGAGCCGCCCGCCAGCTTCCCCTTCGAGACCGTGGCCGAGCGGACCGGGCGGCAGGCCGAGGCGATGCGGGCGCGGGCACGGGCCGATTCCGCGGTGGCCCCGCTCGTCGACCTGGCGCTCGCGGCGCGTGAGGAGCTGCTGGCCGCGCCGCCCGAACACCGGCTGCTGCACGGCACGTTCCGGCAGAGCAAGGTGCTCGCCGGGGAGCGGATGCCGTGGCTGGCCGTGGGCCCCGACCCGGTGGTCGGCGAGTGCGCCTTCGATCTGGCCCGGCTGGTGCGCGACCGGGTGGAGGATCTGATCGCCCAGCCGTCCGGCGCGGCCACGACCAGACGCCGGGTGAAACGGCTGGCCGAGTCCCTGGACGTGGACCAGGAGCGGCTGCGCGGGTGGACGCTGTTCCGGGCCGTGGAGTCCGGTGTGCGGGCGGGGCGGGTCGGGCGGCCCCGGGACGCGGAGTTGCTGCTGGAGTTCGCAAGCTGGCTGTGAGCCCCCGGGAGGACCGGGGCGCTCACAGGGCTCGGTAGTGGCTCAGGCCGTGAGCCGGGCGATGGCCTCCTCGACCGTCAGCTCCTCGCGCTCGCCGGTGCGGCGGTCCTTCAGTTCCACCACGCCGTCGGCCGCGCGCCGGCCAGCCACCAGGATCTGCGGTACGCCGATCAGCTCGGAGTCCGTGAACTTGACGCCCGGGGAGACACCGGGGCGGTCGTCGACCAGGACGCGGACACCGGCCGCGGCCAGCTTCTGGGAGATGTCGAGGGCCAGTTCGGTCTGCAGGGCCTTGCCGGCGGCGACCACGTGGACGTCGGCCGGGGCGACCTCGGCGGGCCAGCACAGGCCCTTGTCGTCGGCGCTCTGCTCGGCGAGGGCGGCGACCGCGCGGGAGACGCCGACGCCGTAGGAGCCCATGGTGACGCGGACCGGCTTGCCGTTCTGGCCGAGGACGTCGAGCTTGAGGGCGTCGGTGTACTTGCGGCCCAGCTGGAAGATGTGGCCGATCTCGATCGCTCGGTCGAGGACGAGGCCGGTGCCGCACTTCGGGCAGGGGTCGCCTTCCTGCACGACCACGACGTCGACGTACTCGCCGACCTCGAAGTCGCGGCCCGCGACGAGGTTCTTCGTGTGTGTGCCGGCCTTGTTGGCGCCGGTGATCCAGGCCGTGCCGGGTGCCACGCGCGGGTCGGCGATGTAGGTGACCTTCTCCAGGCCCCGCGGTCCGACGTAGCCGCGGACCAGGTCGGGGCGGGTCGCGAAGTCCGTCTCGGTGACCAGCTCGACGGTGGCCGGGGCGAAGTGCGCCTCGACCTTGCCCATGTCGACCTCGCGGTCACCGGGGACGCCGACGGCGACGATCTCGCCGTCGACCTTGACCAGGAGGTTCTTCAGCGTGGCGGAGGCCGGGACGCCGAGGGAGGCGGCGAGGGTCTCGATGGTCGGGGTGTCGGGGGTCGGGATGTCCTCGGCGGCCGGGACGCCGGAGGCGTCGACGGACTTCAACTCGTACGTGATCGCCTCGGTGTTGGCGGCGAAGTCGCAGTTCGGGCAGTCGGCGAAGGTGTCCTCGCCGGCCTCGGCCGGGGCGAGGAACTCCTCGGACTTGGAGCCGCCCATGGCGCCGGCGGTGGCGGCGCAGATGCGGTAGTCGAGGCCGAGGCGGGCGAAGATCTTCTGGTAGGCCTCGCGGTGCAGCGCGTAGGACCGGGCGAGGCCCTCGTCCTCGGTGTCGAAGGAGTAGGAGTCCTTCATCAGGAACTCGCGGCCGCGCAGGATGCCCGCGCGGGGCCGGGCCTCGTCGCGGTACTTGTTCTGGATCTGGTAGAGGATCACCGGCAGGTCCTTGTAGGAGGACGCCTGGTCCTTCACCAGCAGGGTGAAGATCTCCTCGTGGGTGGGGCCGAGGAGGTAGTCGCCGCCCCTGCGGTCCTGGAGCCGGAACAGCTCGGGGCCGTACTCCTCCCAGCGGCCGGTGGCCTCGTAGGGCTCGCGGGGCAGGATGGCGGGGAGCAGGACCTCCTGGGCGCCGATCGCGTCCATCTCCTCGCGGACGATGCGCTCCACATTGGAGAGGACCCGCTTGCCGAGCGGCAGCCAGCTCCAGATGCCGGCGGCGGTACGGCGCACGTACCCGGCGCGGACGAGGAGCTTGTGGCTGAGGACCTCGGCGTCCGCCGGGTCGTCGCGCAACGTCTTCGCCATCAACTGGGACATGCGCTGGACCGGTACGTTCGCCATGGTTTAGCTCCTGCTACTGGGGGTCCCCCCGCTCGAGCGCGGTCGAGAGTGGGGAGGGTGATGGCAGGAGGTTATCCGGGGGGTGCGGGGCGGTGGAAATCGGTTAGGGGCGCCGCAGGGGCAGCGGGGCGCCCATCACGGCGTACGGCTTCGGGGCACTGGGGAAGAGGACCTGGCGGGCCAGGTCCTGGTAGCCGAGGGAGCGGTAGAGGGCGCGGGCGGGGCTCTCGGTGTCGATCGCGGAGAGGATCGAGCGGGGTTCTGCGGCGCCGTCGGTGATGGTGGTGATCAGGGTGCGTCCGATGCCGCGGCTCTGGTGGGCGGGGTGGACGTGCAGTTCGGTGATCACGAAGGAGTCGTCGAGCCAGTGGTCGTGGTGGTTGGCTCTGAGGTAGGGCTCCACGACGGTGGACCACCAGTGGGTGCGGTCGTTGGGCATGCCGTAGACGAAACCCACGAGGGTGCCGTCGGCCTTGGCTCCGAGGGCCCTCGCCCCCGGGCAGGTCATGTGGCGGAGGACGATCTGGCGGCGGACGGCTACCTCGTCCGGGCCCAGGCCGAAGGCCACCGCTTGGACGGCCAGGGCCTCGTCGACGTGGGCGGAGAGGTCCAGTGGGCCGATCACGAGGTCCATGCGGGGAGCCTACAGGGGGGTTTCGGTTGTCAGCCGGGCGCAGGTTGTCTTTGGCCGGTCGCGCTGTTCCCCGCGCCCCTGAGGCTCGTCCCCCTCACGCCCGGTCAGAAGAGCACGCTCATGAAAGCGCCGACCTCTTGGAAGCCGACCCGTTGGTACGTCCTGCGGGCCGCCGTGTTGAAGTCGTTCACGTAGAGGCTGACCACCGGGGCGACGTCGGCCAGGGCGTAGCGAAGCACGGCTGCCATGCCGGGGGCCGCCAGGCCCGTGCCGCGGTACTCGGGGGCCACCCACACGCCCTGGATCTGGCAGGCGCGGTCCGTCGCGGCGCCGATCTCCGCCTTGAAGACGACCTTGCCGTCCGCGTCGAAGCGGGCGAACGCGCGGCCGGAGCCGACGAGTTCGGCGACACGGGCCTGGTAGAGGAGGCCCCCGTCGCCGGCGAGCGGGGAGATCCCGACCTCCTCGGTGAACATCGCCACACACGCCGGCATGAGCGTTTCCAGCTCGTCCTTGCGGACGCGGCGGACGTAGGGGTCCGGGGCGATGCCGGCCGGCAGGTTGTCGGTGACCATGAGCGGCTGCTGCCGGCGGACGTCGCGGGCCGGGCCCCACTGGGGTTCCAGCAGCCGCCACAGGTCTGCGGTGGACCCGGCGGGCCCGACGATGGAGGAGCAGCGGCGGCCGGCCCGGCGGGCCCGGTCGGCGAAGGCGCGGACGGCGCGCGGGCCGGCGCAGATCGGGACGAGGTTGGCGCCCGCGTAGCACAGGGACGTCAGCATGCCGTCCTCGTACCAGCCCCACATCTCGCCGCCGAGCCGCCACGGGTCGAGGCCGGCGATCTGCACCCTGGACGTCACGAAGGCGTTCGCGACCGGCTCGCGGTCGAGTACGGCGAGCGCGGCGTCCAGGTCGCTCGGTTCGAGGACCCGTGAGGTGGTCTGCGTCAACACGTGCGGGGCCCTCACACACTGGGGTCGGCTGATCCCCGCACTGTACCTGGCGGAGCTGGGGAGCGCCGCCCGCCCGCAGTGCTGTGACCAGTGGGGCATTCGCCGGCGCGGGGCGGTCGGTCGCCGAGTCGCTTCCTGAGCTCACTCACCTCGTCCTGGAGGCCGTGCACCATCCGGTACAGGGCCTGCACGGCGACGACGGCGACCCCGTTGGCGTCGATGGGGTGGATGGTCCGGTCGTCGGCCCCTAGCCCGAGCGCGGCGTACCAGTCCTGGGCCATGGGGCCGAGGTGCCGTACGCCCTCCTCGCCCCGGTAGCTCCACGTACTCACCGGCAGCGCGGCGACGACACGCAGGACCGCGTCTCCGTCCGTCGGGGGGTGGGCGTCGGGACCGGGCGACCAGGTGACGGGGGTGATGTCGACCTTGAGGGCGCGATCACTCGAGGCGCCTCCTGCCTCGCCATAGGTTCTGTACGAGGCCCGGGCACGGATCGGCGGCGCTTCGCGGTCGATGTCCTTGAGGAGCGCCCTGCCCAGGACGGTCTCGGGGTGCTCGTCCCCCAAAACCCTGCGGAGCGAAGCGACGACCTGCGCACACCGCCACTGGGCCGCGGCGGGTCCCTCGGTCTCCAAGGCGGCGATGGCCAGGTTCATCCGGACGCGGAGGGTCTCGGGGTGGTCCTCGCCCAGGGCCTGGCCGGACTCCCGGGCGAGCTCCCGGAACAGGTCGAGAACCTGGAGGGGACCTTCGATCGTGGCCCGGACCGCCGCGTAGTTCGAAAGGGCCTGCATCGTGTGGGGATGCGTGCGGCCGAGATGCCGCTCCCGACGGGTCGCCACGTCCCGGAGGTCGTCGATGGCGGTGCCCTGATCGGTGTCCAGGCGGCACAGCGCCTCGACTTCGGCGGCCTCCGTGCTCAGGGGGTGGTCCGCGCCCAGCAGTGCCTCGCTGCGTTTGAGCACGGCAGTGGCCATGGCCAGGGCCTCCTCGGCCGAACCGCAGCGATGGGCCCAGTAGGCCAGCGAGATGCGGGTGCGCAGGCTGGTGGGGTGGCCGCTGCCGAGGGCCGTGTCGGTCTCGTCGGCGAGCCGGCCGAGCAGCGTGCACGCCTCGTCGTGGTGGCCCGCGCGTGCGGTGGCCCAGGCATGGGAGTGGCGGGCGGCGAGTGCGGCCGGCCCGGCCCGTCCGAACGTCTCGATCATGTCCGGCAGCAGCTGGGCGAGTTCGGTGTGCGCGTGGATCCAGTTGCCCGACCGGCCGCCGGTGCGGGCCATGCCCCAGCGGGCGAGCAGCCACAGGGTCCGGTCCCGGTCGGGGAGCGCCGCTTCACTGTGGGCGGTCTGGGCGTAGAGGCGGTTGGCCTCGTGCCAGCGGCCCATGTGGCCGAGCCACAGTGCCTCCCGCAGGGCGGCGAGCCGGGTGAGGATGTGCTGCGGCCCCAGATGATGCAGGCAGTCGGCGTGCAGCTCCGTCGTCAGCTCCAGGGCGCGGCGGACGTCCTGGGTGTGGCCGGTCCAGAACGCGAGTGCGTGCCGGGCGGCCAGGGTCTTGGGGCTCGTGTCGCCCAACTCCGCTTCGGCGCCGGTGACAAGCCGTGCCGCCGCGTCCCGCGCCAGTTCGGGTTCGCAGGCGGCGCCGAGCCTCGCGACGGCCTGTGCCAGCGCGTCGAGCCGTTCCTCCCCCGCCTCCCAGACCACGAACTCCTGGGCCGAGGAGTAGGCGAGTACGGCGTCGGCGGCGCCGTCCCAGCCGCCGATCCAGGTGTCGGCCGCAAGACGTGGGGCGAAGTCCCTGTCCGGTCGGGTGCCGGAGTTTCCCTGGCGGTCCCGGAGGTTCTGCCAGGACTCCTGCCAGTGGGCGTAGTCGACGTCCAGGGCGTGGCCCTTGTCGCCGGCGAGGGAGTCGACGCAGCGCAGCAGCGCCTCGACGGTCGTCCAGTCGCCGTTGCCGACGCCCGCCTCACGGTCTCTCAGGTAGCCGTAGAGGGTCTCGCGCCCGATGGTGAAGGACGGACCGCGGGCTTCCCGGGCCGGCCTGGTGGCCTTGACCACCTGTGCGACGGTGACGTCGCCGTCTCGCATGAGCCGGGCGAGCTCCGCCCGGAATTGCCGCCATGTCTCCACGGTGCCCTCTCGACGGAGCCTGTCCGGGACAGGTGTCCATGGTGTCCGGGGAGTCCGGGGCCGTCCAGCGGAATCGACCGGTCCGGCTGCCGTTCCCGGACGTCCGGGATTTCCCCGGGCCGGGCGCTCGGGAGGTGCACTCGTCTCAGGTGCCCGGTGGTGCTGCCGGGCGGTTTGGGGAGGTGCCGTGTTTCACTTCGTCGTCGGTCTGCTGGACGGTTCACCGGTCGTCGCCGTCCTGGCCCTCATCGTGCTCACGGGGCCGGTGCTGCTTCGGCAGGTTCTGCTGTTCCTGGGCTTCAGGTGGGCCCTGCGCGGGGTACGGCACGACACATCGCGGGTGTCGCTGTTCACCACGTACTCCGGCGCGCTGACGGCTCGCCGTGCGCGCGGGGTGCGCCGGGGCGGGCCCCGCCGTGGTGGGCCGGGAGATCGCTCACGGTGACCGGAGGGGCGCGGTGGCGGGGGCCGGCACGCCCTCGCGCGACCTGCCATGAGACGGCGCCCGCCGGAAGGCGGCGTGCGGCCGGAAGGCGGCGTGCGGCCGGGAGGCGGCGTGCGGTCCTCCCGGACCGGATCGGTGCGGTCGGTGCGGTGCGGGTCGGTCAGCCCGCCACAGCCACCGACGGTTCGCCCGAGGCGATGCCGTCCGCCTCCATCTGCTCGGCCAGCTTCATGGCCTCCTCGATGAGGGTTTCCACGATCTTGGACTCGGGGACCGTCTTGATGACCTCGCCCTTGACGAAGATCTGGCCCTTGCCGTTGCCGGAGGCGACGCCGAGGTCGGCCTCACGGGCCTCGCCGGGGCCGTTGACGACGCAGCCCATGACGGCGACGCGGAGGGGGACCTCCATGCCGGTGAGGCCGGCCGTGACCTCTTCGGCGAGCTTGTAGACGTCGACCTGGGCGCGGCCGCAGGAGGGGCAGGAGACGATCTCCAGGCCGCGCTCCTTGAGGTTCAGGGACTCCAGGATCTGGATGCCGACCTTGACCTCCTCGGCGGGGGGTGCCGACAGGGAGACGCGGATCGTGTCGCCGATGCCCTGGGAGAGCAGCGCGCCGAAGGCGACGGCCGACTTGATGGTGCCCTGGAAGGCCGGGCCCGCCTCCGTCACGCCGAGGTGCAGCGGGTAGTCGCACTGGGCGGCGAGCTGCTTGTAGGCCTCGATCATGACGACCGGGTCGTTATGCTTGACAGAGATCTTGATGTCGCGGAAGTCGTGCTCCTCGAAGAGGGACGCCTCCCAGAGGGCCGACTCGACCAGGGCCTCGGGGGTCGCCTTGCCGTACTTCTGGAGGAGGCGCCGGTCGAGGGAGCCCGCGTTGACGCCGATGCGGATCGGGGTGCCGTGGTCCCGGGCCGCCTTGGCGATCTCCTTGACCTTGTCGTCGAACTGCTTGATGTTGCCCGGGTTGACGCGGACGGCCGCGCAGCCCGCCTCGATCGCGGCGAAGACGTACTTCGGCTGGAAGTGGATGTCCGCGATGACCGGGATCTGCGACTTGCGGGCGATGGTCGACAGGGCGTCGGCGTCGTCCTGCGTCGGGCAGGCGACGCGGACGATCTGGCAGCCGGAGGCGGTCAGCTCGGCGATCTGCTGGAGGGTGGAACCGATGTCGGACGTACGCGTCGTGGTCATCGACTGCACCGAGACGGGGGCGTCTCCGCCGACCGCCACGGTCCCGACCTGGATCTGCCGGCTCTTCCGGCGCTCGGCGAGCTTGGTCGGTACGGACGGCATGCCGAGAGAAATCGCAGTCATCTGCAGTGCAACCCCAAGTCGTGGATCAAGGTCCGGTCCCGTGAGCGGCGGGCTCCGAGCTTCGCGCTTCGAGATTACGGCACATGGCTGGGGCCGGGCACATCCCGCCCCGCATCGCGCCCCATGGAGGCGGCCCGGCACGAGGAGTGCCGGGCCGCCACGGAACCGCGTATGACTAGGAGATTCTCACCGGGTTAACGACGTCCGCGATCAGGACGAGGATCGTGAAGCAGACGAAGATCCCCGCGACCACGTAGGCGACGGGCATGAGCTTCGCCACGTCGAAGGGGCCCGGGTCCGGCCGGCGCAGCACCTTGGCGGTGTTGCGGCGCAGCGACTCCCAGAGCGCGCCCGCGACATGGCCGCCGTCGAGCGGCAGCAGCGGGAGCATGTTGAACAGGAACAGGGAGAGGTTGAAGCCGGCGACCAGCATGAGGGCCATGGCCAGTTGCTGGGTCGGCGGGATGTCCAGGGTGAAGATCTCGCCGCCGACGCGGGCCGCTCCGACCACGCCCATCGGGGAGTCGGCCTCACGGGGCGCACCGTCGAAGGCCGCGTTCCACAGGGCCGGGATCTTGCCGGGGAGGGCGGCGAGGGAGTCGACGGCGTCGCCGATCCGGTCTCCCATCCAGCTCACGGACTCACCGAAGTCCTGCTTGACCACGCCGGTGGCCGCGCTGAAGCCGAGGAAGCCGGCCTGGACGTACTGGCCTTCGACGATCTGCCCGCTCGAGTCCTTCTTGGCGACCTGGTTGGTGGCGATCTTCGCCTGCAGGGTGATGTCCTGGCCCTTGCGGTCGACGACGATCGGCACCTCCTGGCCGGGGGTGGCGCGGATGAGGTCGGACAGCTTGTTCCAGTCGTCGGTCTTGACGCCGTTGAAGGAGACGATCTTGTCGCCCGCCTTCAGGCCGGCGGCGGCGGCCGGGCTGGCCGGGTCGCCCTTCTCACACTTGTCGCGGTTCTCGCTCTGCGCGATGACGCACTGGGAGACGGAGCTGACGGTGTTCGTCTGCTGGGTGATGCCGAAGCCCATCAGGATGGAGAGGAACAGCACCACGGCGAGAACGAGGTTCATGAAGGGGCCCGCGAACATCACGATCACGCGCTTCCAGGGCTTGCGCGTGTAGAACAGGCGGTTCTCGTCGCCCGGCCTGAGCTCCTCGTAGGCGGCGGTACGGGCGTCCTCGATCATGCCGCGCCACGGGGAGGTGGAGCGCGCGGTGAGCCGGCCGTCGGGGCCGGGCGGGAACATGCCGATCATGCGGATGTAGCCGCCGAACGGGATGGCCTTGATCCCGTACTCGGTCTCGCCCTTCTTGCGCGAGAAGATCGTCGGGCCGAAGCCGACCATGTACTGCGGCACGCGGATGCCGAACAGCTTGGCGGTCGACAGATGGCCCAGCTCGTGCCACGCGATCGAGAACAGCAGTCCGACCACGAAGATCACTATGCCGAGGATGAACATCAGGGTCGTCATGCACGGGCCTCCGCCGTCTGTGCCGCCAGTTCCCGGGCCCGGGTCCGCGCCCAGGTCTCCGCTTCGAGGACGTCCGACACGGTGAGTGAGGTTCCCGTACGCGGGGTGCCGTGCTCCTCGACGACCCGGGTGACGGTCTCCATGATGCCGTTGAAGGGCAGCGCGCCCTGGCGGAACGCCTCCACGCACTCCTCGTTGGCCGCATTGAACACCGCGGGGGCGGTGCCCGCGAGTTCGCCGACGTGCCGGGCGAGGTTCACCGAGGGGAAGGCCTCGTTGTCGAGCGGGAAGAACTCCCAGGTCGAGGCCTTGCTCCAGTCGAAGGTGGGGGCCGCGTCGGGGACGCGCTCGGGCCAGCCGATGCCGATGGCGATGGGCCCGCGCATGTCGGGCGGGGTCGCCTGGGCCAGTGTCGATCCATCCGTGAACTCAACCATCGAGTGGACATACGACTGCGGATGCACGACCACCTCAATGCGGTCGAAGGGAATGTCGTAGAGGAGGTGGGCCTCGATGACCTCCAGGCCCTTGTTGACGAGGGTCGCGGAGTTGATCGTGATGACCGGGCCCATCGCCCAGGTGGGGTGAGCGAGGGCGTCCTCGACGGTGACGTTCGCCAGTTCCCGCTTCGTACGGCCGCGGAAGGGTCCGCCGGAGGCCGTGACGACCAGTTTGCGGACGTCGGCGCGGGTGCCGGCGGCCAGGGCCTGGAACAGGGCGGCGTGCTCGGAGTCGACCGGGATGATCTGGCCGGGCTTGGCGAGGGCCTTGACCAGCGGGCCGCCCACGATGAGCGACTCCTTGTTGGCGAGCGCGAGGGTGCGGCCCGCCTCCAGGGCGGCCAGGGTCGGGGCGAGGCCGATGGAGCCGGTGATGCCGTTCAGGACGGTGTGGCAGTCGGAGGCCGCGAGCCGCGTGGCCGCGTCCGGTCCTGCGAGGATCTCGGGGAGCGGCTCGCCCGTGCCGTACTGCGCGGAGAGCGCCTCGCGCAGGGCCGGGACGACGTCCTCGCGGGCGACCGCGACCGTGGGCACCCGCAGCCGGTACGCCTGCTCGGCGAGCAGCGCGACCCGGCCGCCGTTGGCGGACAGGCCGGTGACCCGGAAGCGGTCGGGGTTGCGCAGCACGAGGTCGATGGCCTGCGTGCCGATGGACCCGGTGGAGCCGAGGATCACCACGTCCTTCGGGCCGTCGCCCGCTACGGGGTCGTAGACCAGGTGTGGATCGGCGAGGGGGGCTGGACTGTCGCTCATTCCTCCATTGTTGCCGTAAGGGTGGTGTGTGAGGACAGCGCATCCCCCTCCCAGGGGCGCGCGCCATGACAGTTCGCGCCCCTGGGAGGGCCGGGTCTACCGGATCGGGCGGTGCAGGTTCTCCCGCTGGGAGGCTCCCGGTGTCGCTTCCGCGATCCAGGGGCCGTCGCCCGAGGGGTCGATGATGCCCTGCTCCAGCCACTCGTACGTGCCGGATAGGACGCCCTTGACGACCTTGCGGTCGAGGTCGTCGGTGTTGGTCCACAGGCGGTTGAAGAGCTCTTCGATCCGGATGCGGGCCTGGCGGCAGAAGACGTCGGCGAGCTGGTAGGCCTCGCGGCCGTTCTGGCCCTGGGTGCGCAGGAGTTCGGCCCGTACGCACGCCGCGCTCATGGCGAACAGTTCGGCGCCGATGTCGACGATCCGGCCGAGGAAGCCCTGCTTGGACTCCATCCGGCCCTGCCAGCGGGACATGGCGTAGAAGGTGGAACGGGCGAGCTTGCGGGAGGTGCGCTCGACGTAGCGCAGGTGCCCGGAGAGGTCCACGCCGTGTTTGAAGTCGCCGTAGGAGGTGGGGAGCTGGCCTGGTCCGGCGACCAGTTTGGGGAGCCACTTGGCGTAGAAGGCGCCCGCGTTGGCGCCGGCCTTCGCCTTGTCGCCCAGGGACTTCTCCGGGTCGATGAGGTCGCCGGCGACGGAGAGGTGGGCGTCGACGGCCTCGCGGGCGATCAGCAGGTGCATGATCTCCGTGGAGCCCTCGAAGATGCGGTTGATGCGCAGGTCGCGCAGGAGCTGCTCGGCGGGGACGCCGCGCTCGCCGCGGGCCCGGAGGGACTCGGCCGTCTCGAAGCCTCGTCCGCCGCGGATCTGGACGAGTTCGTCGGCCATCGTCCAGGCCATCTCGGAGGCGTACAGCTTGGCGAGGGCGCCTTCGATGCGGATGTCGTTGCGGTCCTCGTCGGCCATCTGCGAGGCCAGGTCCGTCACGGCCTCCAGGGCGAAGGTGGTGGCCGCGATGAAGGAGATCTTGGAGCCGACCGCCTCGTGGTGCGCGACGGGCTTGCCCCACTGCTCGCGGACCGCCGTCCACTCGCGGGCGATCTTCAGGCACCACTTGCCCGCCGCGACGCAGGAGGCCGGCAGGGAGAGCCGCCCGGTGTTGAGCGTGGTCAGGGCGATCTTCAGGCCCTGGCCCTCCTCGCCGACGCGGTTGGCGGCGGGGACGCGGACCTGATGGAAGCGGGTGACACCGTTCTCGATGCCGCGCAGGCCCATGAAGGCGTTGCGGTTCTCGACGGTGACACCGGGCGAGTTCGTCTCGACGACGAACGCGGTGATGCCGCCGCGGTGGCCCTCGCTCTTCGGCACCCGGGCCATCACGACCAGCAGGTCGGCGACGACGCCGTTGGTGGTCCACAGCTTCACGCCGTCGAGGACGTAGTCGTCGCCCTCGGGCACCGCGGTGGTGGCGAGCCGGGCCGGGTCGGAGCCGACGTCGGGTTCGGTGAGCAGGAAGGCGCTGATGTCGGTGCGGGCGCAGCGCGGCAGGAAGCGCTCGCGCTGCTCCTGCGTCCCGAACAGCTTCAGGGGCTGCGGCACGCCGATCGACTGGTGCGCGGAGAGCAGCACGCCGATCGCGGGGCTGGCCGAGCCGGCCAGGGAGAGCGCCTTGTTGTAGTACACCTGCCCGAGCCCGAGCCCGCCGTACTTGGTGTCGATCTTCATGCCGAAGGCGCCGAGCTCCTTCAGACCGTCGATCACCTCGTCGGGGATCCTGGCGTCGCGCTCGATGACGGCCGCGTCCACCTTCGTCTCGACGAAGTCGCGGAGCTTGGCGAGGAACTCCTCGCCGCGCTGGACCGCCTCGTCGCCGGGGAGCGGGTGGGGGTGGATGAGGTCGAGCCGGAAGCGGCCGAGGAACAGCTCCTTGGCGAAGCTGGGCTTGCGCCAGTGCTGTTCCCGGGCGGCCTCCGCCACCTCACGGGCCTCCCGCTCGGTGACGGCGGGACGGGAAGAGGGAGTGATGGAAGCGGACATGAGGGGCACCTCGCCGCAACTAGGGTTATTGATGACTGTACGTTACCGACCAGTGCTACTGGATCGTTCGTACCCGAAACCGGACGCCGCCACCAGTCCTCGCGCGTCCGTTCAGCCGAAGGGGGCGCAGCGCTCCCGGCACTTGTCGCGCACCCGAGGACGGTGTTGCATCGAGGTGCCTCCCGGGAGGCTGACTCGTCCCGGGAAATCGGTATCGAAGCGCTTCGACAACCTATGGACACGTACTCCTGCTGGAGCTACTGTCGAATCACCCTCACCCGCCCATATCAGCAAGGCGCATTGTCGAAGCGCTTCACAAAGCTTGGAGAGCTGGATGGTCACCCTCGCCGAGGTCGCCCAGCACGCCGGAGTCTCGGCGAGCACGGTGAGCTATGTCCTCAGCGGCAAGCGGTCCATCTCCGCGAACACCCGGCAGCGGGTCGAGCGGAGCATCCGCGAGCTCGGGTACCACCCGAACGCCGGAGCCCGCGCCCTGGCCAGCAGCAGGTCGAACATCATCGCGCTGATGATTCCGCTGCGCACGGACATGTATGTACCCGTGATGATGGAGATCGCCATCGCGGTGGCGACCTCCGCCCGCACGCACGGGTACGACGTGCTGCTGCTCACCGGCGAGGAGGGGCCGGACGCGGTGCGCCGCGTCGCCGGGAGCGGGCTCGCCGACGGGATGATCCTGATGGACGTCGAGCTCGACGACGAACGACTGCCGTTGCTGCGGGCGACCGACCAGCCGTCCGTGCTCATCGGGCTGCCCGCCGACACCTCCGGCCTGACCTGCGTCGATCTGGACTTCCGGGCGACGGGCGCGCTGTGTGTGGAGCACCTGGCGAAGCAGGGGCACCAGGACATCGCCGTCATCGGCGAGGCCCCGGCCGTCTACGAGCGGCACACCGGCTTCGCCGAACGCACCCTCGACGGGCTGCGGACCCGTGCCCGGGAGCTGGGCGTGCGGCTGCTGCACCGGCCGTGCGAGGCCGGATACGACGCGATGGCCGTGACCCTCGCCCGGATCCTCGACGAGCGCCCGGACACCTCCGGGATCATCGTGCAGAACGAGTCGGCGGTCGAGCCGCTGCTCGCGCTGCTGCGGCAGCAGGGCCGGGCCGTGCCGGAGGACGTGTCGGTGGTCGCGATCTGCCCCGACCAGGTCGCGACGCAGGCCTCCGTGCGGCTCACGTCGGTCGCCATCCCCGCGCAGGAGATGGGCCGGCACGCGGTGGAACACCTGGTCGCCAAGCTGGAGAGGCGCGGTAGCGACGACGTCGTGCTGATCGCGCCCGAGCTGACGGTACGGGCGAGCACCGGGCCGGCGCCGAGCCGCCCGTAATCGGCCCTTCCCTTCCCTTCACTGAACAGCGCCCCTCCTCTCCGAACAACGCCCCGCTCATCGAACAGCGCCCCTTCCGGGGCACCCCCATGTCTGCTTCCGCACAGGAGCCCGCCCCGTGAATCAGCCTGCTGAAACCCAGCCCCAGGTGAGCCTCGCGCAGTCCTCCCCCACTGTCGGCACGTTCCGCGAGCGGGACGGCGCGCTGGAGTGGAGCGGCCGCCAGGAGACCGTACGGATCGAGCCGTGGGGTCCGGACGCGGTCCGGGTGCGTGCCCGGCTCGGCGGCCCGATCATCGAGGGGCTCCCGGGCGCGCTGCTCGACGAGGCCCCCGCGACGCCGTCCACGGTGAAGGTCGAGGACGGCCGGGGACAGCTGACCGTCGGCGCGCTCACCGTCGAGGTGAACGCCGAGGGTCTGATCCGCTTCCTGCGGACGGAGGACTCCGCCGAGATCCTCTCCGAGGACCGGGCCCACTTCTGGTGGCCCGGCTCCCGCCTCTACACGGCCGTCGGCAACGGCCACCACCGCCTGGAGCAGCGCTTCGCCGCCTACGACGACGAGAAGCTGTTCGGCCTCGGCCAGCACCAGCACGGGCGCCTCGACCAGAAGGGCCTGGTGCTGGACCTGGTCCAGCGCAACGCCGAGGTCGGCATCCCGGTACTCACCTCAAGCCGGGGTTACACGCTGCTGTGGAACAACCCGGCGATCGGCCGCGTGGAGCTGGCGCACAACGGCACGCGGTGGGTCGCCGACTCGGCCCGGCAGATCGACTACTGGATCACGGCGGGCGATCCGTCCGGCGCCCAGAGCCGCTACAGCGCGGTGACCGGGCGGACGCCGATGCTGCCGGAGTGGGCGGCGGGCTTCTGGCAGTGCAAGCTGCGCTACCGCACCCAGGACGAACTCATGGCGGTGGCGAGGGAGTACAAGCGGCGCGGTCTGCCCGTCTCCGCGATCGTCTGTGACTTCTTCCACTGGACGCACCTCGGCGACTGGAAGTTCGACCCCAAGGAGTGGCCGGACCCGGCCGTCATGGTGCGTGAGCTGGAAGAACTCGGCATCAAGCTGGTGGTGAGCGTCTGGCCCTCGGTGTCGCCGCTGAGCGAGAACCACCCGGTCATGGAGCAGCGCGGGTACTTCATCGGCACCCAGTACGGCCCGATGGCGCACGCCGACTGGCCCGACAAGGAGGTGGCGTCCACGGTCCAGGTGGCCTTCTACGACGCCACCAACCCGGACGCCCGGGAGTTCGTGTGGTCGAAGGTGAAGGAGAACTACCTCGACCCGTACGGCATCACGGCGTTCTGGCTGGACGCCTGCGAGCCGGAGCTGAAGCCGGGCTTCCAGGAGAACCTGCGCTACTGGGCGGGCCCGGGCCTGGAGGTCGGCAACGCCTACCCGGCCGAGAACGCCCGGACCTTCTACGAGGGCCTGCTCGCGACCGGCGAGGAGGAGATCGTCACCCTCAACCGCTCGGCGTGGGCGGGCAGTCAGCGCTACGGCGCCGCCCTGTGGTCGGGTGACATCGGCACCGACTTCCCGACGCTGCGCCGCCAGATCGCGGCCGGCCTCAACACGGCCCTGTCGGGCATCCCGTGGTGGAACACCGACATCGGCGGCTTCCACGGCGGCGACCCGGACGACCCGGCGTACCGGGAGGTGATGGTGCGCTGGTTCCAGTTCGGCGCGCTGTCCCCGCTGATGCGCCTGCACGGCTTCCGCGACCCGGGCATGCCGTTGGGCCCGGAGATGACCGGCGGCCCGAACGAGGTGTGGTCGTACGGCGAGGAGGCCGGGGCCGTCCTGGAGAAGTATCTGCGGCTGCGTGAGCGTCTGAAGCCGTATGTGCTGGACGTGATGCGCGCGGCCCATGAGGAGGGCCTGCCGGTGATGCGGCCGCTGTTCCTGGAGTTCCCGGACGACCAGGCCACTTGGTCGGTCGACGACTCCTACCTCTTCGGCCCGGATCTGCTGGTCGCCCCGGTGCTGACCGCCGGCGCGACCGCCCGTACGGCGTATCTGCCGGCGGGAGCTCTCTGGACGGACGCGTGGACGGGTGAGACGTACGAGGGTGGCCGGTCCGTGACGGTCGACGCCCCGCTGGACCGGATCCCGCTGTTCCTGCGGGACGGGGCACGGCTGCCGGTGGCGGAGTAGCCGCCACAAGCGGAAGGCCGGGGCCGGCCGCACCTGAGGGTGCGGCCGGCCCCGGCCACGTCGCGGGTCAGCTGCTGGTGATGCTCATACTGTTGGCCCGGAAGTCCAGGCCGCCGGACGACGAGGTGATCTCGAAGCCGAACTGGACGTCACCGATGGTCTCGTTGCCCATCCAGCCCTTGGTGTCCTTGATCCACTTCAGGACGGGCAGGATCTGCACGGAACCGGAGGTGGAGTCGGAGGTGCGCAGGAACGAGAAGACGTCCCAGTAGGTGCCGTCGGACCGCTGGGCCCGGCCCTTGTAGACGTCCCAGGTGTGGCCGCCGACGGAGACGCGCTCCTGGTAGCTGCCGAGCGCGCCGACGGCCCCGTTGTAGTTGACCCAGAGCATGATCTCGTAGTCGTGGTCCGTGTCCCAGACGTCGTACGAGGTGTTGTACGAGCCCGAGGACGGGACGGTGACGTTGTAGCTGCTGTTGAGCGACCCGAGCGAGGTGATGGACTTGTTCACCACCTTCTTGGCGTTCGGGTAGGACTTGATGCCACCGGTGTTGGGGTGGTTGGCGTTGACGCCCCAGTTGGTGCCGGAGTTGGCCCAGATGCACTGGGCGCCGGCGCCGCCGCCCCAGATGTTGTTGTAGAGCGTGTAGCCGTTCAGGCTCGTGTTGCCCCACTGGTCGCAGGAGTTCCAGACGGCGGCGGAGGCCGGCGCGGAGGCGAGAGCGATCGTCGCGCCGAGTGCCAGGGCCGGGGCGACCAGGGCCTTGGTGACCCTGCCGAGCGTGCGTGATGCCATGGGGTCCCTTCCAGGGGTGGGGGGATGAGGGGAGGAGCTACCGCGCCCTCAGGGAGAGGACGTGGTCTTCTCCGGCGACCAGGTGGAGGGATTCTGTGCCGGTGGAAGTCCGCAGTTCGACGCGGTGGGTGCGGCCCGGCCTGATGACGGCGGCGACGCCGTCCCGGGTCCAGGTGAGGTCGAGTTCGGCACCGAAGCGGGTGCGTACACCGCGCAGCGCGCCGCTCGGATACGCCGCCGGGAGCGCGGGCAGCAGGACCAGCCGGTCCGGGGTCGACTGCACGAGCATCTCGATCAGGACGGCGGGCAGGGTGTGCGCGGCGTCCGCGTTGTAGACGTCGCGCTTCGGGTAGTGGGCGCTCATCAGGGAGGCGTGGAAGAAGTCGCCGTCCAGGACCTGGCCGAGGGCGTGGGCGACGCGGCCGCCGTCCCTGAGCCGGGCCGCGATCAGGGCGTGGTGCAGATGGCCGTGCGCGGAGTCGTTCTCGGCGCCGCGCAGTTCGAGGGCGCGGTGGGCGGCCGTGGCGAGTTCGGGGCTGTCGTAGGGGGTGATCTCGTCGAGCGGCCAGACGCCGTAGAGGTGGCTGAGGTGGCGGTGGTCGTAGGAGTCCTCCAGGCCCGGCCAGGCCCATTCGGCCAGGGCCCCGTCCGCGTTGACCCGGTGCGGTGGGAGGCGGTCGGCGAGGGCGTTCCAGCGGTCGGCGTCGGGGCCGGGGTGGTAGACGGCGGCGGTGCGCAGGGCGTGGCGGGCCGCGGAGAGGTCCATGGCCGCGTTGAGGGTGCCCCAGCTCGCGCCCGCGGGGCGGTTCTCGGGCGAGTAGGACGGGACGACGACGAGCCGGCCGTGCTCGTCGGTGCGGGTGAGGAAGTCCTCGTAGAACAGGGCGACTTCGGCGAGGGCGGCGGCGGTGCGCGGGTCGCGGGTGCCCTGGGTCTCGTCGTGGTCGACGAGCGGCTTGAGCAGCCAGTCGGCGCCGGCGGTCCACAGGTGCAGCGGGTACTCGCGGTTGAAGTGGTACGAGTGGCCCGACTCGCCGTCGGTGTGGCCGGGGGCGACGACGCCCCGGGTGCCGAAGATCGCGCGGGCGTTGTCACGCCAGTCGGGCAGCTGCCGCCTGATCAGCGAGGCGTGGGCCTCGGTGACCTCGGGGAGGGCGGCGGAAGCGGCGGAGGCGGTCTGGAGGTTGAGGTTGGCGTCGTTGGTGAACGCGCCCGACCACGCGGTGTTCCAGTCGCCGGTCCACAGTCCGGTCAGCCGGGGCGGGAAGAGGCCACTGGCGGACAGCAGGTGGTAGCGGCCGGCCGCGAAGAGGCGCTCCAGCAGGGCGGTGCCGCGGGGCCGCTTCAGCAACTCGGATCCCGGCAGGGCCCGTTCGGTGGGGTCGGCGTCCAGGTCGAGGGTGACGCGCTCGTAGGCGGTGCGGTGCGGGGCGACGTGGCGGTCGAGGAGCTCGTCGTACTCCATGGGCAGATCGCGCAGGGCGCGGCCCTCGGCGACGACGTCCAGTTCGCCGGTGTGCCGGTGCACCCGGGTGAGGAGCAGCACGGAGCGGGCGCCCTCGATGTGCGCGCCGGGGGGCGCGAGGGTCGTCGTGCCCCCGGTGACGGCGATCAGGGTGACGCCGGTGCAGGCCAGGTCGCTGTCCGGGTAGCGGGCGCGCAGGCTCAGCAGGGCGCCCTCGGGGGTGAGGACGGCTCCGTGGCCGATGCCCAGTCCGGCGGGGGCGCCGGGCAGCCGGTGGTCCAGGTCGAGATCGAGGGTGAGGCCGGGGCCGGTGATCTGCTGGACGATCACGTCGTCGGCGCGGGAGACGAAGACCCGGCTGGTCCAGCCCGCGCAGGAAGCCCGTACGACGCCTGTGGTGAAGTCGACGTCGCGGCGGTAGTCGCGCCGGTCGCCGGGCGGCCTGCGCAGCCGCACCTGGAAAGCCGGGTGGAAGGGCCGCACCCACTGGTGCGGGCGGCCGTCCGTGAAGCTCTCGGCGGCGGTCGTGTCGCCGGCCAGGAGACGGTCCTGGAGCGCGGGGAGGTCTCCGGCGAGCTGCGGGGGCCGTGGGTCCCTGCCGTTGGGGCGCACCAGGGTGTGATGTGTGACGACGACCCGCTCGACGTCCGGATCACCGAACACAAGAGCGCCGTGGTGACCGTTTCCGCTCAGGAAGCCGTCCTCCCAGCGGGCCGCCGGGTGAGGCTCCCAGGTGCCGTGAACGGGGGCGGAGGTGGTCATGGCCGGAGCACCGCCGCCTCGTAGCGGCCGAGGGTGACCCGGTCGGTGACGGCCGTGCCCGTCAGCAGGTCGTGGTGGGTGCCGGGGACCTCGACGGTCACCGGCTCGCGGCCATGGTTGAGCAGGAACAGCAGCTCTCCCCGGCGTACGGCCTCGACCTGCCCGGGAAGACGGTCGAGCACGGGCCGGACGCCCGCGCCGTCGGCGATCCGGGACAGCAGCTCGCGCAGCGCCTCCGGCTCCGGGAGGGTGGAGAGGTACCAGGCGCGGTCCTTGCGCAGCACGGCGGGCATGCCGTCCAGTTCGCCGCCCTTGTAGCGGGTCGTGTCATCGGGGTCGGCGGGCTCGATCTCCTCGGACCACAGGGTGCCCCGGAAGCCCTCGCAGGCGACGGTCTCCCCCGCGTCCAGCGGCCACCATTCGTGCAGCGTGCGGATGCCGAACAGCTCCCGCAGCCGGATGTCCATGCCGCCGGGGCGCACCCGGTCGTCCTCGTCCGCGACGCCGGTCAGGAATCCGCAGACGAGGGTGCCGCCGCCGCGTGCGTAGGCGAGGAGGTTGTCGATCGCCGCGTCGGTGAGCGCGTACAGCTGGGGCACGACGACCATCGAGTACGGCGTCAGATCGTGCTCGGGGTGGGCGAAGTCGGTGGTGAGGTGGGCCTGCCACAGGGCCCGGTGCCAGGCGCGCAGCACGTCCGGGTAGTCGACCTGGGTGGACAGCCGTCCGTCCTGGGCACCGGCCCACCAGGCGTTCCAGTCGTGCAGGACGGCAACGTCCGCCGTGATGTGCCGGCCGGTCACCTCGGGGGCGATCCGCGCCAGGTCCGCCCCGAGCCGCTTGACCTCCTGGTACGTACGGCCCTCCTCCCCGGCGTGGCTGACCATTCCGGAGTGGAACTTCTCGGCGCCCTGCCGGGACTGCCGCCACTGGAAGTAGCAGACGGCGTCGGCGCCCCGGGCCACGGCCTGCAGGGACCACAGCCGGTTGAGGCCGCGCGGCTTGGGGTGGTTCACGCCGCGCCAGTTGACCGGCCCGGCCGCCTGCTCCATGAGCATCCACGGCCCACGCGCCTGGGAGCGGGTCATGTCCTGCACCAGGGCGCCGTTCTGGGCGCCGAGCGGATCGCGCGGATCGGGGTAGAGGTCGACGGAGACGACGTCCTCTTCCTCCGCCCAGCGCCAGGCGTCCTGGCCGACCCACAGCGGCATGAAGTTGCTGGTGACCGGCAGGTGCGGGGTGTGGCGCCGGACGATGTCCCGCTCGGCGGCGTAACACTCCAGGAGCATGTCGGAGGTGAAGCGCCGGAAGTCCAGGACCTGGCCGGGGTTGCGCATGTAGTGGGGCAGCCGGGGCGGCAGGATGCCGTCCCAGGTGTCGTAGCCCTGACTCCAGAAGGCGGTGCCCCAGGCCTCGTTGAGGGCGTCGAGCGTGCCGTACTTCTCGCGCAGCCACCGCCGGAAGGAGGCGGCTGCTTCGTCCCCGTAGTCGAAGGTGCAGTACTCGTTGTTGATGTGCCACATCGTCAGGGCCGGGTGGCCGCCGTAGCGGGCGGCCAGGTCCTCGGTGATCGCGGCGGCGTACCGCCGGTAGGTGGCGCTGGAGTGCGAGAAGTGCTGCCGGCCGCCCCACCACTCGGTGCGGCCGTCCTCGGTGACGGGCAGGGTGTCGGGGTGCAGCCGGCCCATCCAGGGCGGGGGCGAGGAAGTAGGGGTGGCGAGGACGACCCCGATGCCGTTCTCGTGCATGAGGTCCATCAGCGTGTCCAGCCAGCCGAACTCCCGTGCACCCGGTACCGGTTCCAGCTTCGACCAGGAGAACACGCCGAGGGTGACGGAGTTGACGCCGGCGGCCTTCATCAGCCGGACGTCCTCGTGCCAGGTCTCCTCGGGCCACTGCTCCGGGTTGTAGTCGCCGCCGAAGAGGAGCCGACCCCGGGTGGCGTCGCTCAGGGCAGGCCCTTTTCGCTCGGGCATCAGGCGGGCTCCCCGTACTGCACACCGCGACCGTTGGTGGCGATGTAGACCCGGCCGTACACGCGCGGGTCGCCGGTGACGGCCGCGCCGATCCAGCCCCACTGGTGCCGGTCGTCGTTGATCCGGGTCCAGGTCTTCGCCTCGTCGTCGGAGCGGTAGACGGCGGTGATGCTCTCGGTGGAGCCGACCAGGTAGACCGCCGGGTAGGAGGCGCCCTCGGCGGCCTTGCCGAAGCCAAGGGTGTACGAGGCCCAGCAGCCGGCGACCTTGGTGAAGGTCGCGCCGCCGTCGGTGGAGCGGTACAGGCCGTTCCACTTCAGGCTCAGCCACAGGTCGCCGGACCGGCCCGGGGCGGCGGTCAGCTGGAACTCCTTGTCGCCCGAGTTCAGGCCGGTGGCCCGGGCGGTGAAGGTCCTGCCGCCGTCGGTACTGGCGTGGAGCGTCCCGGTCGTGGTGTCGAAGGCATAGAAGCGGGTCGCGTCGACCGGGTCCGCGACCGGGACTGCGCCCTTGGGGAAGGAGGCGACCTCGGACCAGGTGGTGCCGTTGTCCGCCGAGCGGAATCCCGGATCGGCCGTGCCGAAGGACCACAGCAGCACGCTGCCGTCGGCGTTGGTGGCGATCGGCCCGGGCGCGGACTTGGCCATGGGCGGCTGGGCCTTGAAGGGAGCCCAGGTCTTGCCGCCGTCGTGCGAGCAGGCCCCGTTGCCGTTGTCCCCCCACCCGGCCCGGACGACGTACGAGGGCTCGGCCGCGGCCAGCGACAGGCCGGTCGACGTGCCGAACACGGGGTTGGACGCCATGCCGCGGGAGGGGGAGGCGGTGAGCCGCTCGTGGTACATCACGCCGATGTCCCCGGACCCGCTGAGCAGGTGCGCCTCTCCGGCCGGAGGGGAGATCAGCTGGCGTATGGACGCCTCCTCCAGACCGCGGATCTGCGGGGCCCAGTGCTTGAGGTCGCGGGTGCCGTAGAGGGTCGCGCCGGTGCCGTACACGACGTGCTCGGAGTCGAACGGGTCGACGGCGAGGGCCTGGATCCACCAGCCGAACTTGGGCTTGTCCGCGCCGAACGTGAGATAGGGGGTCTCGGAGACGTCGAGGACGGCCTTGTCCTTCAGGGACTTCCAGGTGCGGCCGCCGTCGGTGGTCCGGTACAGGGTGTCGACCAGCGCCCAGCGGTTGTTGGTGGAGACGACGACGGTGCCGGGTCTGCGGGCGTCGACGGCGACACCGCCGTATCCGAAGGAGTCGGTCCCGCCGTCCTCCGTCGCCCCGCCGGGCTTCACCGGCGTGACCTCGGTCCACTTCCCGTCCGTCGTGCGCAGCTTGTGCACACTGCCGTCGGACTGGCCGTTGGGGCCGGGGGCGTTGGCGTACGTCACGTACAGCTCGCGGGTGTGCCGGTCGTACGCGGCCCGGACCGGCACCTTGGCGGCGGTGCCGGCGGGCTGCTTCGGGACGGCCTCCCAGGCGGTGCCGTCAGCGGTTCTGTAAAGGTTCGCGGAGGTGCCGTCGGAGTCGCCCCAGCCCGCGTAGACCGTACGGCCCGCCGCGACCAGCAGCGTGACGCCCTGGCCGGTGGCGCCGGGCGTGGCCGGGAAGCTCACGGCCTTCCAGGTGGCGCCCCGGTCGGTCGACTTGAGCAGTCCGTCGTGGCGGGTGCCGAGCCACAGGGTGTCACTGTCCCTCGGGTCCACGAGCAGCCGCTCCCCGCACCCGCGCCCGTCCTCGTTGGCCCCGAGCTTCACGGTCAGGTCGGTGCGCTTCCAGGTGGCACCGCGGTCCTCGGACCGCAGCACGGCCCCGTTGCCGGCCCAGGACTGCGCGTACGTACCGAGAGCGAGGTACAACCGGTTCGGACGGTCCGGGTCGACGGCCATGGCCTCCACACCCAGCAGGTTCCAGTCGTCCCAGCCGATGTGATCGGTCAGCGGGACCCACCGGCCGGTCCGGTCGTCCCAGCGGTAGGCACCACCGATGTCGGTACGGGCGTAGGCGAGCCCGCGGACCGAGGGGTGGAAGAGGACGCCGGTGACGAAGCCGGTGCCGCCCTGGACCGCGTTGCGCCAGCGGTACGTGGTCCCCGCCGGGGCGGCGGCCTGCGCGCTGCCCTGGACCATCGGGAGGGAGACGACCGCGGCGACGGCAGCGGTCCCGGCCAGCACGGAACGTCTGCTGAGGTGAAACGTGCTCATGACATACCTCGGTTCTTGCAAAGAGAGGGGGAGTTGAGGCACCCAGGGGCGCGGGGAACTGCGCGAACCACCACAACGCAGCCGCAGACAGAGGACGACCGAAGCCCTGCGGCGAGACTCGGGACAAGGGGCGTCACCCCTTGACGGCCCCCGTGAGCATGCCCTTCTTGAAGTGCTTCTGGACGAAGGGAGAGAGGACCGCCACCGGCAGCAGCGCCATCACCATCACCGCCATCTGGATCGCGAGCGGCGAGAGCTGGCCGGTGTTGATCTGCGCCTGGAGGCCCACCGGACGCTGCTGCATCTGCACCAGCTGGATCATCACGTTCTGCAGCGGCATCATCTCCTGGTCGGTCAGGTAGATCGACGCGTTGAACCAGGCGCTCCAGTAGCCCACTGCGTAGAAGAGGCCGATCACGGCGAGGACCGCGCGGGAGAGCGGCAGAACGATCCTCCACAGGATCCGCCAGTCGCCGGCGCCGTCGATGCGGGCGCTGTCGATCAGCTCCTGGGAGATGTTCATGAAGAACGCGCGCAGCACCAGGATGTTGAAGACGCTCACGGCGCTGGGCAGGATCAGTGCCAGATAGGTGTCCGTCAGGCCGAGGGCCTGCACCAGCAGGTAGGTGGGGATGAGGCCGGCCCCGAAGAACATCGTCGCCAGCAGCGTCATCAGGATTCCGCGGTGTCCGAGCGAGCCGCTGCGCGACAGGCCGTACGCGCACAGGACCGACACCGTCATGCTGAACAGCGTGCCGACCACGGTCACGCCGATGCTCACCAGGGCGGCCTTCTGGACCTGGCCGCCGCTGAGGAGTTCCTGGTAGGCGACGAAGGTGATGCCCTTGGGGATCACCACCAGGCCGCCGGCCTCGTCGATGGTCTTCTTCGACTGGAGGCTGGTGACGATGACGATCCACAGTGGGAAGAGGATGGCCAGGCAGGCCAGGGTCAGGGCGGTGCCCTTGCCGGCCAGTCCGGCCTTGTTCGGCGGCTCCTCCCAGACCGGGCGGGGCGGGGCCGCCCAGCGGCTCGGTTTCCTGACGCGCCGGGTGTCGTCGGGCGGAGTGTCGAGGACGGCGGTCACTTCTTGTACACCCCCTGCTCGCCCATGAGATGGGCCACCTTGTTGGCGATCAGTACGAGCGCCAGTCCGACCACGCCCTTGATGAGCCCGGCGGCAGCGGCGTAGCTGAAGTCCTGGTTGCGGATGCCGTTCCACCACACGTAGGTGTCGAGGACGTCCGAGGCGTTGACACCCACGGCTTGTCGTTGGAGGAGCAGTTGCTCGAAGCCGACGGTGAGGGCATCGCCGACGCGCAGTACGAGCAGGAGGGCGATCACGGGTCGCAGGGCGGGCAGCGTGATGTGCCACATGCGCCGCCAGCGTCCGGCGCCGTCCATGGCGGCGGCCTCGTACAGGTCGCCCGAGACCGAGGAGAGCGCGGCGAGGAAGACGATGATGCCCCAGCCCGCGTCCTTCCAGACGGTCTGGGCCGTGACCAGGTACTTGAAGACCTCCGGGTCGGTCATCACATCGAAGCCCTCGTAGCCGTGCTGGCGCAGGGTCTGGGCGATGATCCCGGCTCCGCCGAAGATCTGCATGAAGACGGTGACGACGAGGACCCAGGAGAAGAAGTGCGGCAGGTACATGACCGCCTGGGCGACCGCCCGTATCCGGGGCCTGACCACGCTGTTGATGAGGAGCGCGAGCAGGATGGGGATCGGGAAGTAGAGCACCAGCTGCAGGAAGAACAGCACCAGGGTGTTCTGTACCGCGTGCCAGAAGGCCGAGTCGGCGAAGATCCGCTCGAACTGCTCGAAGCCGATCCAGGGGCTGTTGAAGATGGCGACGAAGCCGTTGTCACCGGCGTACGGGTCGTAGTCCTGGAAGGCCACCACATTGCCGAGGATCGGTATGTAGTTGAAGACCAGGATCAGCAGGACCGCCGGCAGCGTCATGAGGATCAGCGTGCGGTCACGCCTGAATCTGAGCTTCAGGCTCAGCTTGCCCGAGTTCTTCCCCCCACGGGTCCGGTGTCGGGCGGCATCACCGGACGCCGCCGGAGTCCCCGCGGGGGTCTTCGCCTCGGTCCGTGTCCGAGGCACCGTGCTGTTGGACACGGCCGTCTCCTTGCCTGAGCCCCGGATCAGTTCGCCGAGCCGTTGTCGTCGAGCAGCTTCTGGTACCAGTCGCGCAGGTCGTCGCCGCCCTTCTTCTTCCAGTCGGACACCGCCTGCTGCACGTCGCTGATCTTCTTCCGGCCGCGCACGACGTCGTCCTCGAGCTGCTCGAAGTCGTCGGCGAGGTTGGCCCAGCGGTTGGGCTCGGTGACGGTCAGCCCGTAGAAGGAGGACTTCTTGGTGAAGGCGCCCATGCGCTGCTGCCACTCGACGATGCCCCGGGTGATGTCCGGGAAGTCGGGGTAGGCGACGTACGGTGCCGGGTTGCCCGTGAGGTCGTAGGTGCTGCTGACCTCGTTGACGCCCTGCTGCGTCTTGGTCGGCAGGCCCTTCTTCACCGTGTAGTCGGTGCCCTCGACGCCGTAGGCGGTGAGCATGAACTCCTTGGTGCCGTACGGAGCGGCGCAGTAGTTGCAGAGTGCGAGGAAGTCCTTGATCTGCTGCTTGCTCGCCTTCTTGCTGACGAAGGTGAACATGCCGCCCGGCTGACTGGCCCAGAGCGTGGGATCACCCCCGTCGGCCCCGAAGATGTCGAACACGCCCATCTCGAAGTCGGGGTTCTGGGTCCGCTGCTCGGCGGTCTTGCCCCACCAGTCGGAGACGTTGTTGTTGTAGACCAGGACCTGTCCGGCGGTGAAGCGGTTGGCCGCGCTGCCGCCGGCCTTGCCCGAGACCGCGTCCGGGTGGACCACCTTCGCCGCGTAGAGCTTGCGCGTCCACTCCAGGGCTTCCAGGTACTGCTCGGTCTCGATGCGGTTGACGAGCTTGCCGTCCTCCATGTTCCACCACAGCGCCTTGTCGCCGCCCGGCAGGACACCGAAGAACTGGAAGGCGGACCACTTCATGTCGTCGCAGGCCCAGACCTTCGACTTGGCCTGCGTCGCCTCCTTCGCCCAGGAGAGAAACTCTTCGGGGCTCTTCGGGACGGCGTAGCCCTTCTCCTCGAAGATGTCCTTGCGGTACATGGCCGCCATGGTGGTGACCGAGGAGTTCGGCATCGGTATCGCGCGGAGTTGGCCGCCGAAGATGCCACGCTGCCAGGCGTCGGTGGGCACGGCCGCGAGGTTCGGGTAGTCCTTGACCTTGTCGCCGGACAGGTACGGGCCGAGGTCGGCGAACTTGGCGTTGATCGCGCTGGGTATCCGGCCCGTCAGGTTCCAGTCGGGCACCACCACGGCGTCGGGGATGTCGCTGGAGGCGAGGATCGCGCCGAGCTTCTGGTCGTAGGTGACGCCGTCCTGGTTCTGCCAGGTGATGTCCACGCCGACGGCTTTGTTCATGGCCGTGTAGTAGGGGTTGTCGCCCTTGGGCGGGGCGCCCCAGTAGGGGGCCATGATGGTCAGCTTGCCGCCGCTGCCCAGCTTCTGCTGCACCGAGGTCTTCAGCTCGGCCGCCGGGATCGCCTTGGTGAAGCCGACCGGCGAGCCGTTCTTGGACGGGATGTCCGGCGTCACCACGTTGCCGGCGACGTAGGCCGGCAACAGCTTCTTGGCGCTCTTGCCGGACGTCGTGCCGTCCTTCGAGCCACTGTCCGAACCGCCGCAGGCGGCGAGCAACGGCATCCCGCCCGCCACGGCGGCGGTGGCGACCGCCGTGGAGGCGAGGAAGGATCTCCGGCTCGGTCCGGAGGAGGCGGAGGCGGCGTTCGTCATTGCGTCAACCCTTCATGGCACACCAGGACACCCGGCGGAGGGCCGTCGGCTGCGGTGTCTCGAGTGGAACTGGCTGAGCCGAAGCGATACTCCGACGAGTGACGAGGAATGCGCACCACCGGGTGGCGGACTTCACAGTCGAAGCGCTTCGATGTTGCTGCGAGATTAAGTGAACACCCAGGGGTGCACAAGGGGCGATTCCAAGATTCTCCCGAGGTGTGCACGATCGCGGACTGACGCAAATGGCGCTTGGAATGGCGCCGCAGGGTCGGAGTTGTTGCGCCGAGATGTCTTGACACCCACCCCCAGGTCGAATCAGCATCGAAGCGCTTCGAAAGCGTCTGGCCGCTCCATCGCAAAGGGAATCCCACGTGACCGCACACACGCCGCCCACGCCGCCGTTCCGCGATCCGCGCCTGCCGTTCGCGAAGCGGATCGACGACCTCCTGTCGCGGCTCACACGGGAGGAGAAGACCGCGTTCCTGCACCAGTTCGCGCCAGCCGTGGAGCGGCTCGGCATCGCCGCCTTCCGCACCGGCCAGGAGGCCCTGCACGGCGTGGCATGGATGGGCCCGGCGACGGTGTTCCCGCAGGCGGTCGGCCTCGGCGCCACCTGGAACCCGGAGCTGGTGCGGCGGGTCGGCGACGCGGTGTCCAAGGAGGTCCGCGCGATGCGCGCCAAGGACGACCGCGTCGGGCTCAACGTCTGGGCCCCGACGGTCAACCTGCTGCGCCACCCCCTGTGGGGACGCAACGAGGAGGGCTACTCGGAGGACCCGAAGCTCACCTCGGCGATCGCCACCGCCTATACGCACGGCCTGCGCGGCGACCACCCCACCTACTGGCGCACCGCGCCCGTGCTGAAGCACTGGCTCGCCCACAACAACGAGACGGACCGGTCGACGACGTCGAGCTCGGTGCGCCCGCGCGTGCTGCACGAGTACGACCTGCGGGCCTTCCGCGAGACCGTCGAGGCGGGCGCGGTGGCCGGGGTGATGCCCGCGTACAACCTGGTCAACGGCCGCCCCAACCACGTCTCCCCCTACCTCGGCGAGCACCTGCGGGCCTGGACCGACGAGGAGTTGCTGGTCTGCTCGGACGCGGGCGCGCCGAGCAATCTGGTCGACTCCGAGCACTACTTCGACACCCACGAGGAGGCCACCGCCGCCTCCCTCGTCGCGGGCGTCGACAGCTTCACCGACCACGGCACGGACTCCTCGCAGATGATCGGACGGCTGCGCGGCGCCCTGGAGCGCGGCCTGCTGACCGAGGCCGACCTCGACACGGCCGTCCGCCGTCAGCTCTCGGTCCGCTACCGCCTCGGCGAATTCGACCCGGAGTACGACCCGCACGACGCCACCAGCGAGTTCGACTCCCCGGGGCACCGCGCCCTCGCCCAGGAGGCGGCCGAGCAGTCGGTCGTGCTGCTGAAGAACGACGGGGTGCTGCCGCTCGCCCCGGACACCCGCCTCGCCGTGGTCGGGCTGCTCGCCGACGAGTGCAAGCTCGACTGGTACAGCGGCACGCTCCTGCACCGCTCGACCCCGCTGGAGGGGCTGTACGAGCGGTTCGGCGCCGAGCGGGTGGAGTTCGCGGAGGGCGTGGACCGGGTCCGGCTGAGGACCTCCGCGGGCGCGTTCCTGCACGTGCCGGTGGTGGCGGACGCCGCCGACGAGGTGCGCGGCGCCGAGGGAGCGCTCGACCCGGCGCTGCTCGCGGGCCGCACGGACCTGCCCCCGCTGACCACTGACGCGGCCGGCACCGAGCTGGCGCTGGTCGACTGGGGCGAGGGCGTGCTGACGCTGCGCGCGCCCGACGGCCGCTATCTCTCGGTCGCCGAGGACGGCCGGGTCCGCGCCTCCGCCGACCAGCCGGGCGGCTGGGTCGTCCAGGAGACGTTCAGCCTGGAACCGCACGGGAACGGGCACCTCCTGAAGCACCTGGGAACGGGTCGCCACGTGTGTGTCTCCGCCGACGGCGTGAAGGTTGCCGAGGAAGATCCCGAGGTGTTCGAGCTGGTCGTCGCCGAGCGCGGCGAGGACGCGGTGGCGCGGGCCGCCGCTGCGGCCGACGTGGTCGTGGTGGTCGCGGGCAACGACCCGCACATCAACGGCCGCGAGACCGAGGACCGTACGACCCTGCGGCTGCCGGAGCACCAGGAGCGGCTGCTGCGGGCCGCCCGGGCGGCGAACCCGGCGACCGTGCTGGCGCTGGTCTGCGCCTACCCGTACGCCGTCGACCCGGCCAACCTCCCGGCCGTGCTGTGGACGGCGCACGGCGGCCAGGCGGCCGGCACCGCCCTGGCCCGCGTGCTGGCGGGCGACGTCTCCCCGGCCGGCCGCCTGCCGCAGACCTGGTACGCCGACGACGCCGATCTGCCCGGCCTCCTCGACTACGACGTGATCGGCGCCCGCCAGACGTATCTGTACTTCGAGGGCACGCCCCTGTTCCCGTTCGGGCACGGCCTGTCGTACGCGTCGTTCGCGTACGACGGCCTGACGACCCGGGTCGAGGACGGCACACTGCACGCCTCTTTCACGGTCACCAACACCGGTGACGTCACCGCCGACGAGGTCGCCCAGCTCTACACGCGGGCCGTCGACCCGTCCGTGCCGCGTCCGCGCCGCGAGCTGCTGGACCACCGGCGTGTCACGCTCTCGCCCGGCGCGACAGCGGAGCTGAGCTTCGAGGTCCCGCTGACCGCGTTCGCGTTCTGGGACGTCGCCCAGGACCGGTGGCGCGTGGAGCCCGGCGCGTACGAGCTGCTGGCCGGGGCGTCCAGCGAGGACGTCCGGCTGCGGACGGCCGTCACACTGGAGGGCGAGCCCACCCTGCCGCGTGCGGTCGTCGCGGGCGGTCTGACCGCGGCCGGTTTCGACGAGCAGAGCGGCGTCGAGATCGTCGACCGTACGAAGGTGTCGGGCGACGCGGTGACTCCGGTGGACGGAGCTTTTGGTGAACTGGTCTACCGTCGCTGCGACTTCGGGCGCGGAATTGCCGGGATGACGGTGGAGGTGTCCGGCGAGGGCACCGTCGAGCTGTCCCTCGACGGCGGCCCGGCCCTCGCGGTGCTGTCGCCCGCCGACCCGACCTCGGGCCCGTACGACTACGTCTCCCTCGGCGCACCCGTCGCCGCCGCGGGCGTGCACGACGTCCGCCTCAGGCTGCGCGGCCCATTGCGGCTCGCGCACGTCGGCTTCTCCGGTTGAGGGTCCGGAGCAGGCCGGCGTAAAGAAGGGGCCCGGCACCGGAAGGCATCGGTGCCGGGCCTCTTCGGGAACCCTATATGAAAATGATTCCCATGAGCTAGAGCGGTCGGGCTAGAGGTCGATCCCCGTCAGGACCAGTACACGCTCATAGGTGTAGTCCTCCATCGCGAACCGCACGCCCTCGCGGCCCACGCCGGACTGCTTGACGCCGCCGTACGGCATCTGGTCGGCGCGGTAGGACGGCACGTCGCCGACGACGACACCGCCGACCTCCAGGGCCCGGTGGGCACGGAAGGCGGTCTGGAGGTCGTGCGTGAAGACGCCCGCCTGGAGGCCGTACTTGGAGTCGTTGACGGCGGCGAAGGCCTCGGCCTCGCCGTTCACCTTCCGCACGGTGAGGACCGGGCCGAAGACCTCCTCGCAGGAGATCGTCACGTCGGCCGGCACGTCGGCCAGGACGGTCGGCGCGTACGAGGCGCCGTCCCGCTTGCCGCCGGTGAGCAGCGCGGCACCGGCGTCCACGGCCTCCTGGACCCATGTCTCGACGCGCTTGGCCGCGTCCTCGCTGACCAGCGGGCCGACGTCGGTCGCGTCGTCGCCCGGGTCACCGGTGACCTGGGCCTCGACGGCGGCGACGACGCGCGGCAGCAGCCGGTCGTAGACCGAGGCGTCGGCGATGACGCGCTGGACGGAGATGCAGGACTGGCCGCCCTGGTAGTTGGAGAAGGTGGCGATGCGCTGCGCCGCCCGGTCCAGGTCCTCGTCGCTCGCCCAGTCGGCGAGGACGACGGCCGCGCCGTTGCCGCCCAGCTCCAGGGTGCAGTGCTTGCGCGGCACCGAGTCCATGATCGCGTAGCCGACCTTCTCGGAGCCCGTGAAGGAGATGACGGGCAGGCGCTCGTCCCGCACGAGGGCCGGCATCTTGTCGTTGGCGACGGGCAGGACGCTCCAGGATCCCGCCGGGAGCTCCGTCTCGGCGAGCAGGTCGCCGATGATCAGGCCGGACAGCGGGGTGGCCGGGGCCGGCTTCAGGATGATCGGCGCGCCGGCGGCGATGGCCGGGGCGATCTTGTGGGCGCAGAGGTTGAGCGGGAAGTTGAAGGGCGCGATGCCGAGCACGACGCCCTTGGGGAAGCGGCGGGTGAGGGCGAGCCGCCCCTGGCCGCCCAGGTCGGTGTCGAGGCGCTGGGCCTCCCCGCCGTTGAAGCGCCGGGCCTCCTCGGCGGCGAACCGGAAGACGGACACCGCCCGTCCGACCTCGCCGCGCGCCCACTTCAGGGGCTTGCCGTTCTCGGCGGAGATCAGCCGCGCGATCTCCTCGGTGCGCTCGACGAGCCGCTTGCTGACGTGGTCGAGGGCGGCGGCCCGTACATGGGCGGGGGTGGCGGCGAACTCGTCCCGTACGGCGTGCGCGGCGGCCACGGCCTCCTCGACCTGCGCGTCCGTCGGCACGCTCACCCGTCCGACGAGCCGCCCGTCCCACGGGGAGCTGACGTCGAAGGTGTCCTCGCCGGTGGCCTGACGGCCGGCGAGCCAGAAGGCGTGGGTGGAAGTCATGTCTGGGTTCCGGCCCTTCGGCGTCGGGGGTGGTCCTGTGGTGTTACGGGTCCCACGGTAGGGGCGGGGTGGCCGAAGGGTGTTTGTCCGGGGTGTAGCAGTGCCGGCGGCGAACACTACGGTTTGGCGGGCGGGGCCGGTTCCGTGGTCGTCGCCTTGAGAGCCAGCCAGAGCTCCATACGGGCGTCCGGGTCGTCCAGGGAGCGGCCGAGGATCTCCTCGACGCGGCGCATGCGGTAGCGCAGGGTGTGCCGGTGGACGCCGAGGTCGGCCGCCGCCGCGTCCCACTGGCCGTGCCGGGACAGCCAGGCGCGCAGGGAGGCGACGAGGTCGCCGCGGCCCGTGGCGTCATGCTCGTACAGCGGCCGCAGCATCCCGTCGGCGAAGGCCCGCACCGCGTCGTCCGCCAGCAGCGGCAGCACCGATCCGGCCGCCATCTGCTCGTGCTCCACCAGGACGCGTCCGCGCCGTCGTGCCACCGACAGGGCCTGCCCGGCCTGCTTGTAGGCGGCGGAGGCGGCGATGGGCCCGGCCGGTGCCGACAGGCCCACGACCAGCTCGGCCTCCTCGCCGCCCGGCACCTTCTCGCGGACGCCCGCCCGGGCCGCCTCCAGGGCTGCCGCGTACTCCCCGCAGGCAGCGGCGGCGGCACCCCGGTCCGCGGCCAGCACCACAAGACGCTCCCCCTCGGGCACCACCAGGACGGCCTCGCCGGCCCGGGCCGCCGCGGACTCCATGACGTCGGAGAGCGCCGCGAGGGGGTCGCCGCCGGTGTCGGCCGCCGCGAGCGCGGCGGCGGAGGGCCGGTCGACGGCCGGGACGCCCGCCCGGGTCTCCGCACGGGTCAGCGCGGCCGACGCCGACACCGGCACGCGCTCCGCGACCAGCATCCGGAACGGCGCGTCCAGCAGCCCGCCGTACAGGCTCCCGGCGACCGTGCGCGCGTGGTCCGGCTCCCCGGCCAGCAGCATGCGCAGCACCGCCGCACCGACCCGCTGCTCGGCGGCCTGGAGGGACCGGGAGCGTTCCGTGGTCAAGGTCAGCAGTGCTATGGCCGAGTGGACGGCGTAGCGCTCGGCGGTGCCGAGGGCGGCGGCCGTGCCGACCGCGAGGGCCGCGCGAGGGCGCCGGCCCGTGCCGATGGTGTGCAGCTCGACCCGGTCCTCGTTCTCCGGCCCGCCGACCACCGAGGAGGCGGGCGCGGGGCGTTCCCGCAGCCGCTCGACGTCGCCGGTGAGCCGCGCGGCCCGCCGCCCGGCCCACTCCGGTGCCGTGGCGACGACGGCGCCCGAGGCGTCGTACAGCGCCGCCCACCCGTCGACCTGCGAGGCCAGCGCGGACAGCAGCCCCTCCGGCCCGCCGGTCTGCGCCTGCCGGGTCAGCTCGCGCTGGGCGGCGAACCCGGCCGTGACGGCCCGGTACTGGTCGGCGGCGATCGCGGCGGACACGGCCTTGCTGATGGCGAGGAAGGGGGTGCGGCGCGGCACCTCCAGCAGCGGCAGCCCCTCCTCCCCGGCCGCGTCGACGAGCGCCTTGGGCGTCTCCTCGTAGTTGACGCCTATGGCGAAGCCGAGCCCGACCACTCCGGCCTCGGCCAGCCGCCGCACGTAACGGCGCATGACCTCGGGGTCCTCGGCGTCCAGCTTGAGCGCGGTGATCAGCAGCAGTTCCCCGCCCTCCATGTAGGGCACAGGGTCGGCCAGCTCGCTGACGTGTGCCCAGCGCACCGGCACGTCGAGGCGGTCTTCGCCCGCCCGCACGGTCAGTTTCAGCGCGGAGTGGTGGACGAGCGAGGCGAGCGTCGGGGGCATGAGGCCTTCATGTCTGCGTCAGGGCTGTGTGGTGCTGTGAGATCTCTGTGCTCTTTTGGCCGCCACGTATGAACGACCTGTGACGATTCTGCCTCACCGTACGGTCCCCGCGTACCCGCACCCACTCGTGGACGTCAGCCCCGAAGATCCACCAGCAGCGGCGGCGCGTGCTCGCCCTTCACATCCGTCAGCGACAGCACCGCGTGCCCCGCCGGTACGCCGTGCGCCAGCTCGGACGCGGACCAGCGCTCCCGTTCGACCTGCCGCACGGTCACCGCCCGCGCGGTCGGCGCCTTGCCGGTGATCACCCGGCGCAGCATGTGCACGGCCTTGCCCGCCGGGGTCTCGGCGATGATCTGCCGGTCGGTGACGTCCCGGGCCTCGGTCCACTCCTTGCCCCACACCTCGGCGAAGTCCTGTCCGTCCCAGGGCGTGAGCCCCGACAGGGCCATCCGGCAGCCGGTGGAGCCGAGCAGGGGCCCTCGCAGCGGCCGGGCCACGTCGTCCAGTGTCCGCAGGGTGAGCACGACACCGGCGTTGCCGGACCGCAGCCGCTGGATGCCGCGCACGGCCTCCGGCGTCACCACACCGGTCGCGTCGTCCAGCACCAGACAGGCGAAAAGGGACCGGTCCTCGCGTACCGCGACACTCGCCGAGAACTGCGCGAGCACCAGCCGCGCCAGCATCCGGGAGGCGTCGGCGTGCCCGCGCTCGGGCAGGTCGATCCGCACCCGCACGGGGTGGTCGAGGGCCTTGAGAGTGAAGGGCCGGGTGGACCCTGAGGTGTCGAAGAACGAGGCGAAGGCGGGCCGGTCCAGCAGCGCGACCCGGTCCGCGAGCACCCCGCCGACATCTCCGGGCTGCCCCATCTGCCGCTCCCGGGCGTCGAGCTCCCGCAGCAGCGACTCCTGCCCGGAGTCCTGCAGCCCCTGCCGCAGCGCGGCGAACGGCCCGGGCGCCCCGTCCACGAGCTGCCGCAGCTCCGGTACGGAGGGAAAACGCCCGTGCACGGCGCGGAAGGGGCCGAGCAGCTGGGCGAGGACGGTCGTGGAGCGCCGGGTGTCACTGCCCGGGTGCGGATCGGCGAGGTCCCCGACGAGTGCCTCGGCCAGCACGGCGGCGGCCTCGTCCGGGTCGGCGGTTCCTCCGTACAGGTCGAGGTCGTACTCGGAGTCCTGGTTCCCGATCCGCACGACGACGTCGTACGCGTCGGCCGGCCCGAGCCCCGCGCCCGCCCCGCCGACCACGACGACCGCGGCCCGCCCGGCCAGCGCGTGCAGACACAGCGACTCGGCGAGGGGGCGGACGACGGTGCCGGTCTTGCCGGACCCCGCGGGGCCGACGGCCACGAGCGAGGTTCCGAGCAGGTCGGGCCCGAGGGCGAGCCCGGCCCCGCGGTAGGCGTAGGGGTTGCGGGAGTCGTCCACGGTGGTCCCGAGCCGTACCTGGCCGGTGAACAGGTCGTGCCGGGCGAGGCGCGCCGGCAGATCGCGCTCTCCGGAGGGGTGGAGGCAGGCGGCCGCGCCGTCCCGCAGGACGGTGGAGCTGAAGGTGGCGAGGCTGTGCCGTCCGGCGCGCACGCCTTGCCAGGCGCGGAGGATCCGGGCGTGGTCGACGTCCCGCATCAGCCCGGAGCGGGCCTCGGCGGCGAGCCTCTCGGCGGCGTCGACGGCTCCGGCGGCGCGGAGCTCGTTCCACTGGGCCGGGTCGTCCTGCGGGTCCCGATCGGGTGTCCGGGGCTCCTGGCGGCGGAAGCGGGGGACGACGAAGCGGCGCCACACCTCGCCCCAGCGGCCGAGCCGGGCCACCCCGACCATGATCGCCAGGGCGACGAGCAGTTCGTACCCCTGGTACACGATGAAGGTGCCGGTCTCGCCGAGATCGCTGTCGCCGCCGCGCCAGGCATCGGGAATGATCAGGTCGAACGGCACCCACCACCAGTTGCCGAGGTACCCGTTCTGCAGCAGCGACCAGATCAGCCATCCCACCAGGAAGGCGATCAGGGCCCCGCTCAGCAGCTGCCGGGTGGGGATCTCCTCGGGCTCCTCCGCGGGCCGCGGCCGGTGCCCGAACCGCCAGACGCCGGGCGCCGCGTCCGGCCGGGGCGTGCGCAGCCATGTCATGAAGGACGAGCCGTCGGGCACCGGCGGTGTCCCGGGCGCCCGCGTGGGCCGGGGCGGCACCGCCGGTCCGTCCGGGGGCGCGCTCCGGCCGCCCGGTGGCTCGCCGGGGCCGTTCGGTGGCACCGAGGGCACCTCCGGCGCCCCCGCCGGACGCGGTACGGGATTCGCCTGCGTACCCCGCGCCTCCTGCGTCCCGTCGCTGTCCATCGCCCTTTCCCCCTGACCAGCCGCTCCGTCCACCATCAGCGTGCCAATCTAACGCCCTCCCCTGGGGAGTTCACCGCTTACACGGCCGGGTCGTGGGCAGCAGCCCACCAGAGCGCCATGTCCACCCGGACAAGCCGCCCCGCCGACAACGCCCACATGGAGCATGCCCACCCCCTGTCCCCGCCCTAGCCTGCGAGAAAAGAAGCCAAGCGTCCGCAGAAACCCCTTCGCACCACCCAGGAGCCCCGCATGACCTCACTTCCGCAGGAGCGCCGCGTCGTCACCGCCATCCCCGGACCGAAGTCGCAGGAACTGCAGGCCCGCCGCACCGCCGCGGTCGCGCAGGGCGTGGGCTCCGTACTGCCCGTGTTCACGGCGCGTGCGGGCGGCGGGATCATCGAGGACGTCGACGGCAACCGGCTCATCGACTTCGGCTCGGGCATCGCCGTGACGTCCGTCGGCGCCTCCGCCGAGGCCGTCGTCCGCCGGGCCTCCGCCCAGCTCGCCGACTTCACCCACACCTGTTTCATGGTCACGCCGTACGAGGGGTACGTCGAGGTCGCCGAGGCGCTCGCCGAGCTGACCCCCGGTGACCACGCCAAGAAGAGCGCCCTGTTCAACTCCGGCGCCGAGGCCGTCGAGAACGCCGTCAAGATCGCCCGCGCCTACACCAAGCGTCAGGCCGTCGTCGTCTTCGACCACGGCTACCACGGGCGTACCAACCTGACCATGGCGCTGACCTCGAAGAACATGCCGTACAAGCACGGCTTCGGGCCGTTCGCGCCCGAGGTCTACCGGGTACCGGTGGCGTACGGCTACCGCTGGCCGACCGGTGCGGAGAACGCGGGCCCCGAGGCCGCCGCGCAGGCCATCGACCAGATCAGCAAGCAGGTCGGCGCGGAGAACGTGGCAGCCGTCATCATCGAGCCGGTGCTCGGCGAGGGCGGTTTCATCGAGCCGGCCGAGGGCTTCCTGCCGGCGATCCGCCAGTTCGCCTCGGACAACGGCATCGTGTTCGTCGCCGACGAGATCCAGTCCGGCTTCTGCCGCACCGGACAGTGGTTCGCGTGTGAGGACGAGGGCATCGTCCCGGACCTGATCACCACCGCCAAGGGCATCGCCGGCGGTCTGCCGCTGGCCGCCGTGACCGGGCGCGCCGAGATCATGGACGCCGCGCACGCGGGCGGCCTGGGCGGCACCTACGGCGGCAACCCCGTCGCGTGCGCCGGTGCGCTCGGCTCCATCGAGACGATGAAGGAGCTCGACCTCAACACGAGGGCGAAGCACATCGAGGCGGTCATGAAGGCCCGCCTCACCACGATGGCCGAGAAGTTCGACATCGTCGGCGACATCCGCGGGCGCGGCGCGATGATCGCCATCGAGCTGGTCAAGGACCGTGCCACGAAGGAGCCGAACCCGGAGGCGACCGCCGCGCTCGCCAAGGCCTGCCACGCGGAGGGCCTGCTGGTCCTGACCTGTGGCACCTACGGCAACGTGCTCCGCTTCCTGCCCCCGCTGGTGATCGGCGAGGACCTGCTGAACGAGGGCCTCGACATCATCGAGCAGGCCTTCGCCCGTATCTGACACGGCAGTTGCGCATCTGAGCCGTCGTCGGGGCAGGTGAGCCGTCCCGGTTCCGCTCCGAGGGGCGGCGAGCGGCAGAGCGTGTGAAGAAGGTGTGCGAGGTGGATGACAGGCGGCCCTGTGGCCTGTCCTCCGCCCAGCCGCTGTCGTAGGTTCTACCCAGATGAGAGATACACCCCCGCCCACAGGGGACTGTGGGTGACATCAGGCCGGGGCCTCCCCAGCTTCGACCTGGTCGTGCCCTCGCGCACACAACCGGAGCCTGTGGCTCTGGATCTCCTCACCGATCGGACAGTCGCCCGCCCCAAACCCCCCGGGGCGCGCGACGTTCCGGTCCGGACGGCCGCCTCGGAACCACCCCCCCTGTTCCGGGGCGGCCGACCTCCCTCTTCTCGCTCATCGGCCATCGGCCTCCCGCGCGACGCGCTCCAGCCGCCGCCGGTGCTTCTCCCACCACTCCTGATCGCCTTGCGGCATGTTGTCGGTGCTCTTCGTCAGCCCGACACCGCCGTCGATGAGCTCCCGCACGATGTCGGCATGGCCCGCGTGCCGCTGTGTGTCGGCGATCACTCTCACCAGGATGTGGTGCAGCGTCACCTCCCTGCGCTCCTCGGGCCACCACGGGACCTGACCGGTCGCGTCCAGCGCCAGCGCCTCGATCGTGCGGTCCGAGTGCTCCCAAGCCGCGCGGTAGAGCCCGGTGATCCGCTCGCGCGACTCGTCCGCGGTGGCCCACATGTCCGCGTTGGGTTCGGCGTCACGCGTGTACCACCAGGGCGGGGGCGGCTCCTCGACGAAGTAGGGCCGCCCGAACGTGTCGCCGAGATACCCCAGCTCCACCCCGGCGACATGCTTCACCAGGCCCAGCAGGTTGGTCCCGGTCGGTGTGAGCGGGCGGCGGACGTCGTACTCGGAGAGTCCTTCGAGCTTCCAGAGCAGGGCGTCGCGGGCGTCCTGGAGGTAACGGAGCAGGTCGGCTTTCGGGTTGGATCCGGTCATGCAGGGAGTCTGGCACCCGCCACTGACAACACGGCGGCCGTCCGCGCGGCGGAGGGCATCCGTGCCCGTGCCAAGCTGTGTCCCATGCCGATCTCCGGGAACCAGGTCCGCGACGAGCCCACCGCGACACACACGCGCTTCGTGGCCCTCCTGCTCAGCCTCCCGGCCCTGCTCTTCGTCCTGATCACCTGGCAGGTCGTCGCCGACGGCCCGCTGATCCGCCTCGACGAGCGCGCCAGCGCCGAGCTCGTCCACCCGGACCGCTACTCCGAACTCCTCGCCGACCTCGGCAACGTCCAGGTCGCGGTCCCGGTCCTCGCCGTCGCCCTCGGATACGTGGCCCTGCGGACCCGCCGTACGCGGCGCTGGTGGCTGCCGGTCACCGCCGCGGCCCTCCTCATGGCCCTGGTCCCGGCGCTGATCATCCCCCTGAAGGACCTCACGGACCGCCCGGGCACCCCGGCCGTCCCGCCGGGCACCGGCTACTACCCCTCCGGCCACACCGCCACGGCCGCCATCGCCTACGGCTGCGCCACCCTGCTCCTGCTCCCCCGGCTCCGCACCCCCCTCGCCCGCGGCGCCCTGGTCACCGCCTGCGGCGCCCTCGTACTCGGCGCGAGCTACGGCCTGGTCCGCCGTGGCTACCACTGGCCACTGGACGTGGCGGCCAGCTGGTGTCTGGGTGCGGTGCTGCTCTCCTCGCTGTGGCTGCTCCTCAGGCGGGGGACGGCCGGACAGCCGCGGTGAGCATTCCCTAGTCGTCCCGTTCCGTGGCCAGTCGCGCCGCCGCCTCGTGCATCGCCAGTTCCAGCAGGGTCGGGTCCGTCAGCATGCCCGAGCCGTCCGGCGGGATCAGCCAGCGGACGCCGCCGGGTGAGGAACGGCCCGGGTACGGCACGACGATCCAGGTGCCGGCGCCCGCCGTCCTGATGCCCGTGCCCAGCCAGCGGGCCGCGGTGCCCGGCGGCACGAAGAACCCGATGCGCTCGTCGCCGAAGTCGACGAGCACGGGCCCCGGCCGGTCGAGCACGCGGCTGAGCACGTCGAGCGTGGCGTAGCCGAGGTCCGGGGGCAGGATGAGCACGTCCCAGGCGCCGCCGGCCGGCAGCAGCGCGACCCCGAGCGGGTTGCGCTCCCACTCCCAGCGGCAGGCCTCGGGGTCGGGTGCGGCGGATGCGAGCCACTCGACCGCCGTCTTCGCACCGGTCATGAGGAAGACCCCCTGTTCTCTCGTGAAGCTCGTGAATCTCGCGGACGCGGCGCGTCCCGAGGGCGTCACGAGGGAGAAGGGGGTCTCCGTACGGTCATTACGCGGGTTTCGGCTCCTCGTTGGAGTGAACCGGATCACACCCTGCCCGGTCAGCTGTCGAAGCCGAGCCCCAGCCGGTCCATCGTGCGCAGCCACAGGTTGCGGCGGCCGTCGTGGGCGTCCGCGCGGGCCAGGGACCACTTGGTCAGGGCGATGCCCGTCCAGGCGAAGGGCTCCGGCGGGAAGGGGAGGGGCTTCTTGCGGACCATTTCCAGTTCCGTGCGTTCCGTGCGCTCACCGGACAGCAGGTCCAGCATCACCTCGGCGCCGAAGCGGGTGGAGCCGACGCCCAGGCCCGTGTAGCCCGCCGCGTAGGCGACCTTCTTCTGGTGGGCGGTGCCGAAGAACGCCGAGAAGCGGGAGCAGGTGTCGATCGCCCCGCCCCAGGCGTGGCTGAAGCGGACGCCCTCCAGCTGCGGGAAGCAGGTGAAGAAGTGCCCGGCGAGCTTGGCGTAGGTCTCCGGGCGGTCGTCGTACTCGGCGCGGACGCGGCCGCCGTAGGGGTAGATCGCGTCGTAGCCGCCCCACAGGATCCGGTTGTCGGCGGAGAGGCGGAAGTAGTGGAACTGGTTGGCGCTGTCGCCGAGTCCCTGGCGGTTCTTCCAGCCGATCGACGCCAGCTGCGAGTCGGTGAGCGGCTCGGTCATCAAGGCGTAGTCGTAGACCGGGACGGTGTACGAGCGGACGCGTCGGACCAGGTTCGGGTAGATGTTCGTGCCGAGGGCGACCTGGCGGGCGCGGATCCGGCCGTAGGGGGTGCGTACGGCCATGCCGGGGCCGTACGGCTTCAGGGTCAGGGCGGGGGTGCGCTCGTAGACCCGGACGCCGAGCTCCACGCACGCCCGCTTCAGGCCCCAGGCGAGCTTCGCCGGGTGCAGCATCGCCACACCCCTGCGGTCCCACAGGCCTGCCTGGAAGGTGGGTGAGTCCACCTGCTCCCGTACGGCCTCCGCGTCCAGGAACTCGACGCCCTCGGCGAGGCCCCGGCGGGCCGTCTCCTCGTGCCAGGCGCGCAGTTCCGCCGCCTGGTACGGCTCGGTGGCGACGTCGATCTCGCCGGTGCGTTCGAAGTCGCAGTCGATGGAGTGCCGGGAGACGGCCGCCTCGATCGCGTCGAGGTTGCGGGTGCCGAGCTCCTGGAGCTTGTGGATCTCGCCGGGCCAGCGTGCCAGGCCGTTGGGCAGGCCGTGGGTGAGGGAGGCGGCGCAGAAGCCGCCGTTGCGGCCGGAGGCGGCCCAGCCCACCTCGCGGCCCTCCACCAGCACCACGTCCCGTCCCGGGTCGCGTTCCTTGGCGATCAGCGCCGTCCACAGTCCGCTGTAGCCGCCGCCGACGACCAGCAGGTCGCAGGTCTCGGAGGTGGTGAGGGCGGGTTCCGGACGGGGCCGGCCGGGGTCGTCCAGCCAGTACGGGACCGGCTGGACGTCGGAAAGCGAATGAGTCCACTGATTCATGGCGCTCGGGGCCATGATTTCAACTCCCTACAGTGATGCCTTTATGCCTTTTGCCTGTTGCGGCGATTTCCTACGACCATGGAAGCCAGCACGAACAGTACGGCGACGACGAACATGGCCGTGCCGATGACATTGATCTGAACGGGCGTTCCGCGCTGCGCCGATCCCCAGACGAACATGGGGAAGGTGACGGTCGAGCCGGCGTTGAAATTGGTGATGATGAAGTCGTCGAAGGAGAGGGCGAAGGCGAGCAGGGCGCCCGCCGCGATTCCGGGGGCGGCGATCGGCAGGGTGACCCGCACAAAGGTCTGCACCGGGCCCGCGTACAGGTCCCGCGCCGCCTCCTCCAGTTTGGGATCCATCGACATCACGCGCGCCTTGACGGCCGTGACCACGAAACTCAGACAGAACATGATGTGCGCGATGAGGATGGTCCAGAAGCCCAGCTGAGCTCCCATGTTGAGGAACAGGGTGAGCAGCGAGGCGGCCATGACGACCTCGGGCATCGCCATCGGCAGGAAGATCAGCGAGTTCACGGCGGAGCGGGCGCGGAACCGGTAGCGGACCAGCGCGAAGGCGATCAGGGTGCCGAGGAGGGTGGCGCCGAGCGTCGCCCAGACCGCGATCTGGAGGCTGATCGACAACGAGCCACACAGATCGGAGACCCCGCACGGGTCCTTCCAGGCGTCCAGGGAGAACCGCTGCCATTCGTAGTTGAAGCGCCCCTTCGGTTTGTTGAAGGAGAACACCGTCACGATGACGTTCGGCAGCAGGAGATAGCCGAGTGTCAGCAGTCCCGCGATGACGACGAGATTTCTCTTGAGCCAGTTGACGAAGGGCATCAGACCAGATCCTCCGTCCCGGACCTGCGGATGTAGAGGGTGACCATGAGCAGAATGGCCGCCATGAGAATGAAGGAGAGCGCGGCCGCCGTCGGATAGTCCAGCACCCTCAGGAACTGCGTCTGGATGACGTTTCCGACCATGCGGGTGTCCGTGGAGCCGAGAAGGTCGGCGTTGACGTAGTCGCCGGTCGCCGGGATGAAGGTGAGCAGCGTGCCGGAGACGACGCCCGGCATCGACAGCGGGAATGTGACCTTGCGGAACGTCGTCGAGGGGCGTGCGTACAGATCACCGGCGGCCTCGTGCAGCCGGCCGTCGATACGCTCCAGCGAACTGTAGAGCGGCAGGATCATGAACGGCAGGAAGTTGTACGTCAGACCGCAGACCACCGCGAGCGGCGTGGCCAGGACGCGGTCGCCGGCCGTCCAGCCGAGCCAGTTGGTGACGTCCAGGACGTGCAGCGTGTCGAGCGCGCCGACCAGCGGGCCGCCGTCCGCGAGGATCGTCTTCCAGGCGAGGGTGCGGATCAGGAAGCTGGTGAAGAACGGCGCGATCACCAGGATCATGATCAGGTTCCGCCAGCGGCCCGCGCGGAAGGCGATCAGATACGCGAGCGGATAGCCGAGCAGCAGGCAAAGGATCGTGGCGGTGCCCGCGTAGAGCACCGACCGGACGAACTGCGGCCAGTACGAGGACAGCGCGTCCCAGTACGTGGCGAAGTGCCAGGTGACCTTGTAGCCCTCCTCCAGGGAGCCCGTCTGCACGGACGTGGAGGCCTGGTAGATCATCGGCAGCGCGAAGAAGACCAGCAGCCAGAGGATGCCCGGCAGCAGCAGCCAGTACGGCGTCCAGCGGCCCCTGCGCTTCGGGGGTTTCGGCTCGGGGGCTTGAGGTGCGAGGGGCGGTGGTGCCTCGGTGAGTGTGGACATCAGGCCGCCTCTTCCACTCCGGCATCGGCGTCCTGGTCGGCGTCCAGACCGAAGGTGTGGGCCGGGTTCCAGTGCAGGACGACCTCGGCGCCGGGCACCAGACGGGGGTCGCGGTCGATGTTCTGGGCGTAGACCTCGAAGTCGGAACAGACGGGGCTGTCGACGACGTATTGCGTCGAGACGCCGATGAAGCTGGAGTCGGCGATCCGGCCCGTGATGCGGTTGCGGCCCTCCGGTATCTCGCCGGCGTCGTCGGCGTGGGTGAGGGATATCTTCTCGGGGCGGACCCCGACCAGCACCTTGCCGCCGGTCGTCGTGGGCGCGCCGCACCGGGCTCCGGGCAGGACGAGCTTGCCGCCGCCGGCCTTCAGCACGATCTCCTCGCCGTTCCTGGAGTCGACCTCGGCCTCGATGAAGTTCGAGGTGCCGAGGAAGTTGGCGACGAACGTGGTGCGCGGGTTCTCGTAGAGGTCGGTGGGCGCGCCCAGCTGCTCCACTCGGCCCGCGTTCATCACGGCGACCGTGTCGGCCATGGTCATGGCCTCCTCCTGGTCGTGCGTGACGTGCACGAAGGTGATGCCGACCTCGGTCTGGATGCGCTTGAGCTCCAGCTGCATCTGGCGGCGCAGCTTGAGATCGAGGGCGCCGAGCGGCTCGTCGAGCAGGAGCACCTTGGGGTGGTTGATCAGCGCGCGGGCCACGGCGACGCGCTGCTGCTGGCCGCCGGAGAGCTGGTGCGGCTTCTTGCGGGCCTGCTCGCCGAGCTGCACGAGGTCGAGCATCTCGCCGACCTGCTTCTTCACCGACTTGATGCCGCGACGGCGCAGACCGAAGGCGACGTTCTCGAAGATGTCGAGGTGCGGGAAGAGGGCGTAGGACTGGAAGACCGTGTTCACCGGCCGCTTGTACGGCGGGAGCGCCGTCACGTCCTGGTCGCCCAGCGACACGGTCCCGGAGGAAGGTTCCTCCAGGCCGGCGATCATGCGCAGGGTGGTGGTCTTGCCGCAGCCTGAGGCGCCGAGCAGGGCGAAGAAGGAGCCCTGCGGCACGGTCAGGTCGAGGGGGTGGACGGCGGTGAAGGCGCCGTAGGTCTTGGCTATGCCCTTGAGGCGGACGTCGCCCGTGGCGTCTGTCTTGTTCGTCATGGTGGTCACGCCCCCGTCAGCTTCGCGAACTTCGCTTCGAACTCGGTCTCTTCCTTCGAGCTCAGCGAGCGGAAGGCGTGGGACTTCGCGGCCATGGCCTTGTCGGGAATGATCAGCGGGTTGTTCGCCGCGTCCTTGTCGATCTTCTCCAGCTCGGCCTTCACCCCGTCGACGGGGCACACGTAGTTGATGTACGCGGCGAGTTCGGCGGCCGGCTTCGGCTCGTAGTAGAAGTCGATGAGCCGCTCGGCGTTCGTCTTGTGACGGGCCTTGTTGGGGATCAGCAGGTTGTCGGTCGACGTCATGTAGCCGCTGTCCGGGACCAGGAAGTCGATGTCGGGGCTGTCCGCCTTGAGCTGGACGACGTCCCCGGCCCAGGCGACGCAGGCCGCGAAGTCGCCGCTGGTCAGGTCCGAGGTGTAGTCGTTGCCGGTGAAGCGGCGGATCTGTCCTTTGTCGACGGCCTTCTGGAGCCGGGCGATGGCCGCGTCGTAGTCGTCGGCGGTGAACTTCGCCGGGTCCTTGCCCATGTCGAGCAGCGTCATGCCGATGCTGTCGCGCATCTCCGACAGGAAGCCCACGCGTCCCTTGAGCCTGGGATTGTCCAGCAGGTCGGAGAGCGACTTCACCTCGACGCCGTCGAGGGCCTTCTTGTTGTACGCGATGACGGTGGAGATGCCCTGCCAGACGTACGAATAGGCCCGGCCCGGGTCCCAGTCGGGGCTGCGGAACTGGGCCGACAGGTTGGCGTAGGCGTGCGGCAGGTTGGCCGGGTCGAGCTTCTGCACCCAGCCCAGGCGGATGAGCCGTCCGGCCAGCCAGTCGGTGAGGACAATCAGGTCCCGGCCGGTGTCCTGGCCCGCGGCGAGCTGCGGCTTGATCTTGCCGAAGAACTCGTTGTTGTCGTTGATGTCCTCGGTGTACTTGACCTTGATGCCGGTGCGCCTGGTGAACTGCTCCAGCGTCGGGTGGTGCTTGCCGCTGTCGTCGACGTCCATGTACTCGGTCCAGTTGGAGAAGGCGACCGTCTTCTCCTTCGCGGAGCGGTCCTCCGCCGAGACGCCGCCCTGCGACGTGCCCGCAGCCGGGATGCCGCAGGCGCTCAGCGTCCCGAGTCCGCCTGCCGCGAGCGCCCCGCCCGCGGAGGCGCGCAGCAGGGAACGCCGGGTGAGGGCGGCCCTGCCGTTCCTGAAGCTGCGCCGCACGGCGGCCACTTGGGCCGGGGACAGGCGGTCGGGCTCGTACTGCTCCATGCGCGTGGTGCCCTTTCGAAGGGTGGTCGGCCGTTGGTCAGGCGGCACGCGGACGACTATCGGTCCCCGAAGACGGTGCGGTGCCAGTCCTTCGCGGCCACCGCGGTGTTGTCGAACATGACGTGCTTGATCTGGGTGTACTCCTCGAACGAATACGCGGACATGTCCTTGCCGTAGCCGGAGGACTTGTGGCCGCCGTGCGGCATCTCGCTGATGATCGGGATGTGGTCGTTGACCCACACACAGCCCGCCTTGATCTCGCGCGTGGCGCGGTTCGCCCGGTACACGTCCCGGCTCCAGGCGGAGGCCGCCAGCCCGTACGGCGTGTCGTTGGCGAGCGCGATGCCCTCGTCGTCGGTGTCGAAGGGCAGCACGACCAGGACCGGCCCGAAGATCTCCGACTGGACGACCTCGCTGTCCTGGGCGGCGTCGGCGATGAGGGTGGGCCGGTAGTAGGCGCCCTTGGCCAACTCGCCCTCCGGTGCCTCTCCGCCGGTCACCACGCGCGCGTAGGCCCGCGCCCGGTCGACGAAACCGGCGACCCGGTCCCGCTGGGCGTGCGAGATCAGCGGCCCGAGGTCGGTACCGGCGGCGAAGGGATCGCCGAGCCGGACGCTCTCCATGAGCGCGGCGGTCCCCTCCACGAAGGCCTCGTACAGCGGCCGCTGCACGTACGCGCGCGTGGCGGCCGTGCAGTCCTGCCCGGTGTTGATGAGCGCGCCCGCGACCGCGCCGTGGGCGGCGGCCTCCGGGTCGGCGTCGTCGAAGACCACGAAGGGCGCCTTGCCGCCGAGCTCCAGATGGAGGCGCTTGACGGTGGCCGTGGCGATCTCCGCGACGCGCTTGCCGACGGCGGTGGAGCCGGTGAAGGAGGTCATGGCCACCTCCGGGTGGCCGACGAGGTGCTCGCCGACTTCTTTGCCGGTGCCGGTGACGATGTTGATGACACCGTCCGGGATCCCGGCGTCCGTCGCCGCCTGGGCGAAGAGCAGCGAGGTCAGCGGGGTGAGCTCGGCGGGCTTCAGGACGATGGTGTTGCCCGCCGCGATCGCCGGGAGCACCTTCCAGGCGGCCATCTGGAGGGGATAGTTCCAGGGTGCGATCGACCCGACGACGCCGATGGGCTCACGCCGGACGTACGACGTGTGGTCGCCGGAGTACTCACCGGCGGACTGTCCCTGGAGATGCCGTGCGGCACCGGCGAAGAAGGCGGTGTTGTCGATGGACCCCGGGACGTCGAACTCGCGGGACAGCTTCAGCGGCTTGCCGCACTGCAGCGACTCGGCACGGGCGAAGTCCTCGGCACGGTCGGCCAGGACGGCGGCGAACCGGTGCAGGGCGTCGGAACGCTCGCCGGGCGTGGCCCCCGCCCAGCCGGGGAAGGCCTCGCGGGCGGCGGCGACGGCACGGTCGACGTCGGCCGTGCCGGCCAGTTCGTAGCGCAGGACCTCCTCGCCCGACGCCGGGTCGACGACCGCGTGGGTACGGCCGGAGGTGCCCCTGGTCAGACGGCCCGCGATGAACTGCGCGCCCTCCGCGAAGCGCTCCGCGGCCGGAAATCGGTCCGGGGTGGCGTTGCCCGGGTTGTGCATGTGGCTCTCCTCCGTGTCCCCTGGTGGGGCCGGCGTGGCTCAGGCTCGATTTGAGTGCCGATCCTGGCAGAGCAATGACACACCAACAAGGGATTCCGTTGTTGATTTTTGGTTACGCGACGGAATCTGTCGACCAGGTGTCGAGTTCGCCGCGAAAAGGCAGGACGGTGTGTCAGTGGTGCGTGCCAGACTCGCGTGCATGGAGAAGATCACGGGGGCGGTCGATTCCCGGGAGGCCCTGATCAGGGCGTCCCGGGATGGGGCGAGGATCAAGTATCTGCACTTCTGGGGGCACCGGCCGCGGCCGGACGGCCGGATCGGACCGAGCTGTCTGAGCCAGTGGTGGCCGGCGCCGTTCACGGTGGCCGGCGTGGAGTACGCGACGGCCGAGCACTGGATGATGGCGGGCAAGGCCCGGCTGTTCGAGGACGCGGCGGCGGAGCGGGCCGTGCTGGCCGCCGCGCATCCCGCCGAGGCGAAGAAGGCCGGGCGGCTGGTGCGCGGTTTCGACGAGGCGATATGGGAGCGGGAGCGGTTCCGGATCGTCGTGGACGGCAGCGTCCACAAGTTCGCCGAGCATCCGAGGCTGCGGGAGTTCCTGCTGAGCACCGGCGAGAGAGTGCTGGTCGAGGCCAGCCCCGTGGACCGGGTGTGGGGCATCGGGCTGGCCGCGGACGACGAGGCGGCTGCTGATCCGGAGCGGTGGCGGGGGCCGAACCTGCTGGGATTCGCGCTGATGGCGGCGCGGGAGCGGCTGCGCGGGGTCTGAGCGAGGTCCTCACAGAGGACCTCGGTGAGGGCATGAGCGAGGGGCCGGTCCATGGGACCGGCCCCCTGTGAGCGGCGGTTTCAGCTGGCCGCGCCGAGCCCGCCCATGATGCTGGCGAAGAGCAGGAAACCCAGCAGCGGCAGGATCACGGTCGCGATGATGCCGCAGACCAGGCCGGCGGTCGCCGCACCCTTGTTGGTGGCCTCACCGCGGGTGGCCCTGCCGCGGCCGATGGCGCCGAAGATGATCGCGAGAATGCCCAGGATCACGCCGAAGAACCACATGATGAAGGTCACGCTGCACACCACGCCGATGATGCCCAGCACCAGTCCGGTGGTTCCCATGCCGTTGCTCGGCTGCGCGGGCATACCGTAGCCGGGCGCCTGCGGGTAGCCGACGGGCGGCGCGGCCGGGTAACCGGGGCTGCCCTGGGGGTAGCCGTAGCCCGGGCCGGACTGCTGCGGATAGCCGTAGCCGGGGGCCGGCTGCTGCGGGGGCTGCGGAGGCTGGGACGGCGGACCGAACCCACCGGGTGTGGGGTTGGTGTTGGACATGGACGATCTCCCCTCGTTGTCAGACCAAGGCATCGTAGTGGCCAAGTCCGCCGAGGAGGACGGGTGTTTCAGTGGTGGGACGGGGCGGTGGCCACGGGGCCGCGGGCGCCGTAGTACGGGTCGTCGTCGGACGAGGTGTCGCTGTTGATCGCGGCCGTGATGCCGACGGCGATCAGGACGATCACGGTGATGCCGAGGATGATCCCGATGATGCCCATGATCAGACCCGCCTGGGCCTGGCCGTGGTTGGTCGCGACTCCGGCCTCGGCGCGCTTGCGGCCCTTGAGTCCGAAGACCACGGCGAGGATGCCGGTGACGAGGGAGACGATGCCGTAGAGGCAGAACAGCGTGCAGGAGACGATGCCGAGCACCATCGCCGCTATGCCCATGCCGTTCTGGGGGGCCGGGGGCATGCCGGGCCAGCCGTAGCCGGCCTGGGGGTAGCCGGGGCCCCCCTGGGGGTAGCCGGGGCCCGCCTGGGGGTAGCCGGGGTAGCCGTAGCCGCCGGGGGCGGTGGGGGCGGCGGGCGGTGGAGGTACGGCGCCCGTGCCGGAGGTGTCGAACTGTGGCGTGCCGGTGGGCGGGGTGAAGCCCGGCATCGAGGTGACCGTGGCCTGGTCGTGTACGGACGGCGGCTGTGGCGTCTGGTTCTTGTCGAGAGAGGTCTTGCTCTCCGGCGGCGCCCACGGGTCGTGGCTGCTGCCGTCGGGTTGCGTCGCGTCCGTCATCCTGTATCCCCCCGGGATCGTTCGTGCCGTCATGCTACGGGGCGGTGCGGTGCGTGCCGTCGTGCGGGTGCGTGGGGGGTTGCTCTCGCCCACGCGGCGGAGCCGCACATCGATACAGCCCCGCGCCCCTGAGAAGAAAGGGCGCCGCACCCACCGCATACGATGCATCCGAGTCATCGATCAGCCGATCACCCGCGCCCGCCCCCCTCGTGCGGCAAGGGCGCCGTTCCGGGGAGGAACCCTTGGCCCAGCATCTTGTCGACCCCCACGCCCCGCGCGACCTGACCGCGTTCATCGCGGAACTGCCCAAGGCCGAACTGCATGTGCACCACGTGGGCTCCGCCTCCCCCCGGATCGTGTCCGAGCTGGCCGCCCGGCACCCCGACTCCAAGGTGCCCACCGACCCCGCCGCCCTGGTCGACTACTTCACCTTCACCGACTTCGCCCATTTCATCGAGGTGTATCTGTCGGTCGTCGATCTGATCCGCACTCCGGAGGACGTCCGGCTGCTCACCTACGAGGTGGCGCGTGACCTGGCACGGCAGCAGGTGCGGTACGCCGAGCTGACCATCACGCCGTTCTCCTCCACCCGGCGCGGCATCGACGAGCGTGCCTTCATGGAGGCGATCGAGGACGCCCGCAAGGCCGCCGAGGCCGAGTTCGGGACGATCCTGCGCTGGTGCTTCGACATACCGGGCGAGGCCGGTCTGGAGGCCGCCGAGGAGACGACCCGGCTCGCCACCGACGACCGGCTGCGCCCGGAGGGCCTGGTCTCCTTCGGCCTGGGCGGGCCCGAAGTCGGCGTGCCGCGTCCGCAGTTCAAGCCCTACTTCGACCGGGCGATCGCGGCCGGGCTGCGCTCCGTACCGCACGCGGGCGAGACCACCGGCCCGGAGACGGTGTGGGACGCCCTCACGGAGCTGCGGGCCGAGCGCATCGGCCACGGCACCAGTTCCGCGCAGGACCCGAAGCTCCTCGCGCATCTCGCCGAGCACCGGATCGCGCTGGAGGTGTGCCCGACCTCCAACATCGCCACGCGCGCGGTCCGCACCCTCGACGAGCACCCGATCAAGGAGTTCGTCGAGGCCGGAGTCGTCGTCACGATCAACTCCGACGACCCGCCGATGTTCGGCACCGACCTCGACAACGAGTACGCGGTGGCCGCCCGGCTGCTCGGCCTCGACGAGCGGGGCCTGGCCGAGCTGGCGAAGAACGCCGTGGACGTGTCCTTCCTGGACGCGGCGGGCCAGGCCCGGATCAAGGGCGAGATCGACACGTACACCGCGGGGTGGCTCGACCGGTGACGCCTGTTCCCCTCGCCGTCGGCCACCGCGGCGACCCCTACCGCCACCGCGAGAACACCGTCGCCTCGCTGCGTTCCGCACTGCGACGGGGCGCGGACGCGGTGGAGATCGACGTACGCCTCACCCGGGACGGCGTGCCGGTCCTGCTGCACGACGACACGCTGAAGCGGCTGTGGGAGCAGGAGCGGCCGGTGCGCGCGCTGTCCTTTGAGGAGGTGCGCGGGCTGACCGGCGGCGGGGTGCCGTCGCTGACGGAGGCGCTGGCCGCGACCGACGGGCACCGGGTGATGATCGACCTGCCCGGCTCGCCCGGCGTGCGGGCGGTGCGCCGCATCATGGACGCCGTACGGGACGCCGGGGCGGCGGGCCGTGTGTACTACTGCGCGGGCGCCGACGCCATGCTCGCCGTGCGCGCGGCGGACCCGGAAGCGGAGATCGCCCTCACCTGGACGACCCTGGCCCCGCCCCGGCCGGTCCTGCTGAAGGCGATCCGCCCGCGCTGGCTCAACTACCGGTTCTCCCTGGTGGACCGGCCCCTCGCCGAGCGGGTGCACCGCGAGGGGTATCTGGTGTCCGTGTGGACGCCCGACACCCGCCGCTCCATGCGACGGCTCCTGGACGCCGGGGTTGACTCGATCACGACCAACCGCGTCGACGTGCTGTGCGCTACACGCGCGAGCGCTGCGGCACCGCCGCCGGATCGGCCGGGGCCGAGCGGGTGACGTACTGCGGCACCGGCGCGCTGTCCGTGCCGGTGTCGCGGACGAGGCCGTAGCGCAGGGCGCCCTGGGCGGGACCGGCGTTGATGTCCTCCTCCACGGCCTGCCGGTTCGAGGGGAAGACGATCAGGCCGTAGTCGCAGCCCCGTTCGTTCTGGGTGAGGGTGACGGTGCCGTCGACATAGAAGTACTCGTTCTGCCACATCTGCTGGGTGCCGGGCGGCAGTTCGGCGTGGCCGATGGCGGGCCCGCCCATGCCGGTGGCGTAGCCGTTCGGGGCGCCGGGCAGCGGGTCGTCCATCCGGCGCCAGCCGCCGGACGCCACGTGGAAGAGCTTGCCCTTCAGGCCGGTCCAGGAGGGCATGACCAGCGCGCCGGGCCGGGACTTGGGCGAGATCTGCCAGCGGACCAGGACGTAGCCCCGGCCGCTCAGCGTCACGCTGTCGCCCCGGTGCTGCATGACGGCCTTCGGGCCTCCGGTGCTGGTGATGCCGGGCTCGGGGCGGCGCGGCAGGGCGGCGGGCCGGGCGTTCGGGTCGGGGGCGCGGTCGACGGCGTCGACGACCGTGCCGTAGAGGTCGGCCTTCTTCGTCGGCGAGGGCTTCGGGGCGGGCGGGGCGGAGGACGGCGGGGGCCGGACGTGGTGGCCGTCGCCGTGGGGGTGGCCGCGGCCCGGGGCGGCGGGGCGTCCGGCGGCTGGGTGACGACGTAGGCGCCGCCCGCCACGATGGTCGCGCCGGCGGTCATCGCGACGGCCGGCTTGGTGAGGGCGCCGAGCAGCTTGGCGGACCAGCCGACCGAGCCGGCCGAGCCGACCGCCACGGCCGTCTTGCCGCCGAAGGCGAGCGACAGGGTGAACCCGACGGGCAGCGGGACGAGCGCGATGCCGACCAGGAGGCGTTCCGCCGGTACGACGGACTCGCGGGTGCCGCCGCAGTAGCCGCAGCCGCGGATGTGCCGGGCCAGCCGTTTGCGCCACACCGAGTCCGGCCGGCCGTTCCAGCGGCCGGTCAGCTCGCGCAGGTCGGCGCAGGCGCCGTCCAGGGCGCGGACGATGCCGCGCGAGGTCTCCAGGCGCTCCTTCATCCGCTGGACGCGCACGGCGGCGTGCTGGCGGGTGATGCCGACGGCGGCGGCCAGTTCGCGCCGGGTCAGTTCGCCCGCGACCTCCAGCCACCACAGCGACAGCAGGTGACGGTCCTCGTCGTCGAGCCAGCGCGCCGCCTCGGCGACCTCGCGCCGCTGGCCCTCCAACTGGAGCCGCAGCACGGTCAGTTCGGCGAAGTCGGAGGACTCCGTCTCCTCCAGCCGGCCCGGGGTCCTGCGGCGCGCGCGGTCCCGTATCTGCCGCATGGCGATCGCCACCAGCCAGGACCGGAAGCTGTCCGGGTCGCGCAGTGAGCCGAGGTTACCGACCGCGCGGAGCATGGTCTCCTGGACGACGTCGTCGACGTCGGCGTGGCCGTTCAGGGCCCGGCCCACGATGTTGTAGACCAGCGGCAGCCAGCCCGCGACCAGCTCGTCCAGCGCCCGCCGGTCGCCGTCCTGCGCCGCCGTGACGGTGGCGTGCCAGTGCTGACTGTCCACGATGGCCTCTCGACGCCTGGAGTCAAAGATGTCCGGATCACTGATGTTCCGCACGCACACTCTTCTGCGGCCCGGGGTACTTCGCCATGTCGGGGATCACACGGTGGAGACGACGTGGAGGAACGGCGATAACACTTTTTCAGTTCTCGCTCAGTGCCTGCCCCAGCTCCCCCCTCCGCCGTATGCCCAGCTTCTTGTACGTGCTGGTCAGATGGGTCTCCACGGTGCGCCGGGCGAGGTGGAGGAGGCCGGCGATCTCGGCGTTCGTACTGCCTCCGGCCGCCAGCCGGGCGATGCGCAGCTCGCTTCCGGTGAGGGCGCCTGAGCCGGTGCGGGCGGTGGCGGCGCGGCGGGCCCCGCCCTCGCGCAGGGCCTCCTCCGCCAGGGTCCGCAGCCGCACCGCGCCCAGGCGTTCGGCGTGTTCCGCGGCGGTCCGCAGACACTCCCGGGCGCGGGCGCGTTCGCCGGCGGCGGTCAGCTGCCGGCCCTGTGCGAGGAGCGCGGCCACCAGCTCTCCCTCCGTGGCGGCCGACGCGTGCGCGAGGAGGGCTACGGCCTCCTCGGCCAGGGTGAGGCCCCGGCGGCCGCCGGTGACCGTGCCGAGCACCCTGAGGGCGCGGCCGACGGTGCGGGGTGTGCCCCACACCCGGGCCAGGCGCAGTTCCTCCTCGGCCAGTGCGAGCGCGTCCTGGGGGCTGCCGAGGGCGAGGCGGCATTCTGCGGCGGCGGAGCGCCACGGGGTGACGACCGGGCTGATCACGTCGCGGGCGCTCTGGCGGCGGCCGCACTCCAGGAAGTCGTGCAGGGCCCCGGCCGTGTCGCCCGCGTCGGCGCGCTGCACGCCCCGCGCGTACAGGAAGCGGTTGAGCTCCCAGCTGTCGGGCGCCTCGCGCAGGTCGAAGCCGTCCGCGAGCCGCCGGGCCTCGGCGGTGCGGCCGGTCTCCACGAGTGCGATCAGAGTGGTGGCGTGCACGTTGGAGGGGCACTGGCCGTGAGTGGGGGGTTCAGCCGGCAGCAGCGTGTACTGGCCGCGCGCCGCGGCGATGTCGGCCCGCGTGTTGAGCAGCGCCGCGTGCATGGGGTGCAGCAGGTCGGGGCGCTGTCCGGCCAGGCCGCGGTCCACGAGGCGGTCGGCCTCGTCGAGTTCGTCGGCCCACTGGGCGACGGCCGCGGACGTGCCCAGCAGGAAGGGTTCCGTCAGCGGATGGGCCGGCTCGGCGAGCAGCGTGCGCACCTGCCGCATCGCGTCGCCCGCCGAGGCCAGTGCGGCGCTGGCCGCGTACCGGACGAGCAGCGCCCGGGTCGCCGGGCCCACGAGTTCCGGTGAGCGCTCGGCGGTCTCGGAGAGCCGGCGGTACACCTCGCTGCGGACCGTCTGGTCCTGGTCGGAGAGCAGGGCGGACGCGGTCTGGAGGGCGTTTCCCAGGTCGGGGTGTCCGGTGAGCTGGCCGTCCACCGTGCGCAGGACCTCCACGGCGGCGCGGGTCCGGCCGCGTCCCGCCAGCGCGGTGCCGAGGGCCACGGCGGCCCGTACCCGGTCCTGCGGTGTGCCGTTGAGTCCCAGCGCCTCGGTGAGCCGGGGGATGCCGGCCGAGGAGTCCCGGCCCGCGCACTCCAGGGAGCCCAGCTCGGTCAGCACTCGCTGCCGGTGGTCGTCGGGCAGCGGCTCCTTGAGGGCTCTGCGCAGGAACGCGACGGCGTCGTCGGAGCGGCCGTCGCGCAGCGCGAGGGAGGCGGCGTCCCGCAGTACGGCCGGTGCCCAGCCGGCGCCCACGGGGCCGGAGCGCAGCAGGTGCCGTGCCACCGCCGCGGTGGGGGCGCCGCGCTGCAGCAGCGCCTCGGCGGCGGTCCGGTGCACCGCGTGCCGCCGGGCCGCGGGGACATCCGTGAGTACGGCGTCCCTCAGCAGCGGATGGGCGTAGCGAGGCAGGCCGTCCGGGCCGGGGCGCAGCGGGCCGAGCCCGGTCATCGCGGTGAGCCAGCCCGCCACCCGGGCCGGATCGGCACCGGCGAGCTCCCCGAGCAGACCGGCCGGTGACGCGTCCCCGCCCGCTCCCCCCTCCGCCCGCCCCCATCCCTCCTCCAGCACGGCGAGAGCCCGGGCCACCTCCGCCGTGCCGTTCCCGGCACTGTCCAGCCACCACCGCACGGCGGCCACGTAGGAGCCCTGGTACAGGGCGGCGGAGGACTCGGGAAGGGCGGGGTACGGCAGCGGGACGTCGGTCGCGTACCCGCCGGAGGCGCTGAGGTCGTCGAGGAGGGCCCTCAGCAGCAGGGGGCTGCCCGCGCCGGCCCGGACGCAGCTCTCGACCCATGCCGTGGGGGCGTTCGGGTGCTCCGCGCGCACCAGGCCGGTCGCCGAGTCCGGGGTGAGCGGGGACAGGGTGTGGGTGTCGACGAGGGCGGGAGAGAGGGTGTGGGTGAAGCCCGGGGACGGCGGATCGATGTCGTACTGGCCGCGTTCGGTGACGGCCAGCAGGACCGGCAGAGGTAATCGGTCCACGTGCCGGGCGGCCTCCACCAGCCAGCGGTAGGAGGGGCCGTCGGCGAGGTGGACGTCGTCCACGGCGAGCAGCAGCGGGGACTCGGCGGCGTACGAGCGCAGCGCGTGCCGGAGCAGGGCGGCCTGCTGGCGTTCGTCGCCGGCCGGGTCGGTCCGCTCCGAGCCCGGTACGGGTGCGAGGAGTTGGAGCACGGCGGCGAAGGGCGCGGCCGCCCAGTCCGGGGAGCAGCGGGCGCGCAGCACGCGCATGCCCTGTGCGGCGGCGGCCTCGGCGGCCGCTTCCAGGACGCTGGTCCGGCCGGTGCCGGTGGCTCCGCGCAGCAGCACGAGGCCGCCCGTCCCGGACCGGGCGCGTGCGATGCCGGCCGCCAGCAGGGCGGCGGCCTCCCGGTGTTCGGCCGGCTGCGCACGCCGTAACTGCTCGGACTGAGGATCGGGCATTCCTGCCTCCCTGGTCGGACGTGGCGTCTTTCCCCGTCGAGGACGGCCTGCGCCCGGGGCCGGTGCCGTGACAAGGGCCACGGCGGCGAGTTCCGGCCCCGGTGGAACCGGTCGGGCCGTCACCTCACGGCTGTCGTGCGGCCGCCTGCGTTCTCGTGATCGGCGCGGGGGTCGTTCTCGTGGTCGGCGCGGGGGTCGTTCTCGTGGTCGGCGCGGGGGTCGTTCTCGTGGTCGGCGCGGGGCCGATCTCGTGGTGCGTCTCGTGGTGATCCACGATTGCGACCGGACCGTCCGCCCCAGAAGGGTGAGGAGTGCACATCCGCCACCGGCCCCACCGAGGTGGCGCGTACGCGGACATAGGGGAAACGGTTGCTCAGCACATCGCGGACCACACGCCCCGGCACGGCCGACTCCGCGTCCCGGATACCCGTGGCGGTGTACGCCACGGACCCGATATCGCGCGAGGGAGCGCTCAGCCAGCTGCGCCGGTTCCCGGAGATCGACCTGCGGGAGGAGACCGAGTCGGGCCCCGGCACGGTGGCCCTGCTCATCGACGACGTCCTGGACGACACGGCCCTGACCCGGCTGCGCCGGCTGGTGCGCAGCGAGGGCGCGCGGGCGGTGCTCGTGGTGTCCGCGCTGCGGGAGACGGAGCTGCTCGACGTGATCGAGTGCGGGGTCGGTGCCATCGTGTGGCGCCGCGAGGCCACCGCGACCCGGCTGGTGCAGGCCGTGCTCGCGGCCGCCCGCGGCGACGGCGACCTGCCCGCGGATCTGCTCGGCCGGCTGATCAACCAGGTGGGCACCCTGCATCGCGGCGCCGCCGGCCGTACCGGCGCTCCGGCCTCGGGGATGACACCCCGGGAGGTGGACGTACTGCGGCTGGTGTCCGAGGGACTCGACACCGGTGAGATCGCCAGCAAGCTGTCCTACTCCGAGCGCACCGTCAAGAACGTGATGCACGGGCTGACCACCCGACTGCACCTGCGTAACCGGGCCCACGCCGTGGCCCATGCCCTGCGGGAAGGCTACATCTGACCGAACGGGCATCCGAAGTCGCCCCCACGGGCAGCGCTTTCTGCCCCACGGCCGTCCCCGGCGTCCCTGCGGGCCGGGGCGGGTCGGAGGGCAGGATCGGATACGGCGGCGTACAGCACGGCAGGGCGGGAACGGGAGCACATCGGTGATCCACGAAGTGGACGAGGTTCTCAAGGGCCTGCTCAGCGGCGGCGCACTGGCCGGTTCCGGCATCGACGTGGCCCTCGACGCGCCGACCCGTGACTGGGCCGCCCGCCGCAACGCGCCCACGATCAACGCCTATCTGTACGACATCCGGGAGGACGTCGCCCGCCGTCAGCGGGGGCATGTCCCGATCCACGACGACCGGGACCTCGTCGTCAGGCACCGGCAGCCGCCGCGCTGGTTCCGGCTGTCGTACCTGGTGACGGCGTGGACGAAGCAGCCCCAGGACGAACACCGGCTGCTGTCCGCGGTGCTGGCCACGCTGATCCCGCGCGAGCTGATCGCGCCCTCCGAACTGCCGGGTTCCCTCGGCGCGTTGGGCATGACGATCCCGATGTCCGTGGCCGGCATCCAGACCGAGTCGCGCTCCCTCGCGGAGATCTGGTCCGCCCTCGGCGGCGAACTCAAGCCGTCCCTCGACCTGGTGATCACCGCCCCCTTCCCGGCCTACCCCGAGTACGACGCCGGTCCGCCCGTCACCGAGGGCGTGGCGGTCCGGGTCCGTACCGTGGACGGCACGCCGCCGGGGGCGGAGGAACGCGCGCACAGCGCACGGCAGGTGGCGGCGGCCCAGGAGGCCCGGGAGGCCAGGAGGGCCGCACGAGGGAACCGGGGACTGAACCGCTCGACATGACCACGCAGACGTCCGACACCTCTGCCCTCGCGCTCCTGTCCCGCCTCGCGGAACTGCGGGACCGGGTCGCCCTGCTGGTGGAGCACCGGTCCGCCGACGACCCCACGGCCGGCGATCCGCTGCGTGGCCTGTACCTGTCGGAGGAGGCCGTACGGCATCTGCTGCGCCCGGCCGAGCCGTTGCCGCTCGGCCGGCCCGGGCCCGGCGGGCCGCCCGATGACCGTCTGGCACGCCTCTCCGCCCGGCTCCGCCTGACCGAGCTCGACACCGCGCTGCTCCTCATCGCCCTCGCACCCGACCTGGACCGCGGCTTCGAGCCGCTGTACGGCTACCTCAACGACGACGTCAGCCGTCGGCGGGCCACCGTCGCGCTCGCCCTCGACCTGTGCGGCATCCCCGTCCACCTGCCCGGGGGACGGGCCCGGCTGCATCCCACGGCCCCGCTGTCCGCACTCGGCCTGCTCAGCGTGGAGGAGCCCGACCGACCTCTCCTCAGCCGCGCGTTGCGCGTACCGGACCGTGTCGTGTCCCACCTGCTCGGGGACGACACTCCCGACGTGTCACTCGCCCGGCATCTACAGATCCTGTCCGCGCCGGAGCCGGGTACGGACCTCACCGGCCCGGACGACGAAGCCGCCCGGATCGCCCGTCGGCTGGCCGAGCGACTGGTCTCCGGCCCCCCGCTCGCCGTGTATCTGCGCGAGCGCCGCGAGGGCGACGGGCTGCCCTGTGTCGTCGCCGCCCTGCGTGCCGCGGGCGTCGCGGCCGTGCGTTTCACGGGGCCCGTGGAGCGCGTCCCGGACTTGCTGCGGGAGGCCCGGCTGGGTGCCCGCGCGGTCGTCGTCACGGGCCTGCCGGAGCAACCGGCCGCGCTGTTCCGGGAGTTGGCCGCAGCCGTCGACGTCCCCGTGCTGGTGACCGGGCCACGCCCGTACGACCCCCGGTGGTGCGACCAGGATCCTCTCGTCCTGGAGGCGCCCGCACGGCGCGCGGGTGCGGTGGACGCCTGGTCGGCCGCCCTCGGCGGGGATCCCGGCTTCGACCTGGCCGCCACCGTCGCCCCGTACCACCTGGCCGGGGAGCACATCACGCGTGCCGCCCGCGCGGCCCGGAGCCTCGCCGAGTTCGACGGAACGCCGCTCTCCCCCGCCCATCTGCGCCTCGCCGCCCGGCAGCAGTCCGCCTCAGGCCTGGAGCAGCATGCCCGCCGGATCCGGCCCGACGTGGACTGGCGGGACCTCGTCCTGCCCGACGGGCCCCTGACCCAGCTGCGGGAACTCGCCCTGCGCGCCCGCCACCGCGACCGGGTCCTCGGCGACTGGCGGCTCAGCGCGGGCGGCGGCCGGGGCCGGGGCGTCCTCGGCCTGTTCGCGGGGGAGTCCGGCACCGGCAAGACACTCTCGGCGGAGGTGGTCGCGGCCGACCTCGGACTCGATCTCTACGTCGTCCAGCTGTCGTCCGTCGTCGACAAGTACGTCGGCGAGACCGAGAAGAACCTGGAACGCATCTTCACCGAGGCCGACCGCACGGACGCGGTGCTCCTCTTCGACGAGGCCGACGCCGTCTTCGGCAAGCGGTCCGAGGTGAAGGACGCGCACGACCGGTACGCCAACCTGGAGAGCGCCTATCTGCTCCAGCGGCTGGAGTCCTTCGACGGCATCGCGCTCCTCACCACCAACCTGCGCGCCAACATCGACGAGGCGTTCACCCGGCGCCTGGACCTGATCGTCGACTTCCCGTTCCCGGACGCCGGGCAGCGCGTCGCGTTGTGGCGGCACAGCCTCTCGCACGTACCCGGCGGGGGCGGCATCGAACTGGACGCGGTGGCGAGCGGCTTCGAACTGGCGGGCGGCTCCATCCGCAGCGCGGTGGTGACCGCCGCGTACCTGGCCGCCGGGCGCGGGGGCGAGGTCACGGCGGACGACCTCCTGGAGGGCGCCCGCCGTGAGTACCGCAAGGCCGGCCGCCTGGTGCCGGGGGAAGGCTCCTGGTAGCGGCCTCGCGCTCAGTCCTCCGACGGCTTGACGATTTCCCATTCCTGGTCGTCGGTGTTGGAGCAGTCGAAGAGGGTCAGGTTGGTGCCGTCGACGCCGGTGCTGTAACCGGCCACGTCCAGGCACTTGTTGTTGCTGGCGAAGTTGCGGATCCAGTAGGCGCCGCTCGGCTGCTTGTCGATCCACCACAGCTGGTTGTCGCGGGTCGTGCCGTCACAGGTGTACTTGGTGATCGGGGACCGCACGGCAGCCGCCCCGTAGTAGGGCAGGTCCACGCAGAGCTGCTCCTTGACGTTGCGGATCAGGAAGAGCGCGTGGCCGCCCGGCCCCTTGTCCGGTTCCGTCTCCTCGAGGTTCCACCGCTGGGTGCCCTGCGGGGACTCGTTGCACGTGTACTGATGCGGGCGGCCGTCGTCCTTACCGGTGCCCGGAAGGCCGACGCACATCTTGGTGGTGGTGTTGCGCAGCAGGATGTTCTCCGCCGGCACCACGGGCTTGGGAGGCTTCTTGGTCTGCTTGGGCGCGCCTCCGCCTCCTCCGCCGCCCTGGCCGTCGCCGCCCTCCGGCTGCTGCGGGGTGGGTGACGGGGGCGGCGGCGCCGAGGTCAGGGACGGGGTGGGTGTCGGGGAGGGCTCGAGGGTGCTGCCGGCGCCGACGGGCGACGCGTCGGCCTTGGTGTTGACCGAGGGCTTGTAGGCGAGCCACAGCATGAGGAAGGTGAACGCGAGGGCGAACAGGATTCCGAAGAGGGTCGCCAGCCAGCCGGGCAGGAACCCGCGCTGGACGAACGTCCCCTCCACGGGCATCGCCGTGGCGCCGGACCGCTGCACGGCGAGGGTGTAGGGCCGCTGCTCCTTCGACCCGAACCAGATGATGTTCTTGGGCTTCAGTGTGGTCTTGACGAACGCCGCCCGGCCCGGCTCGATCTGCACATTGGCCGGGTGGATGTCGTACGACAGTTCGTCGCCGTTGTCGCTGCCGCTGAGGGACGCGGTCAGCTTGGTGTTGCCCACGTTGTCGACGGCGAGCCGGGGCCGCCCCCGGAACCGCCCCTTGACCGTGGGCGGCACCAGCTCCGCCCGCACCTCGGTGAACGGCGTGATGGTCAGGTTCCCCTCGGGGACGGTCGTCGCCTCGGGATGCTCGGTCGGCGTGATCCGCACCGCGTAGGGGTTCGGGCCCGCCGTGGCGTCCGGCGTACGCGGCGGCGCGAACGTCAGCTCCACCGTGCCGGTCGTGCCGGGGTAGAGGCGCAGGGACGCCGGCTCGACCGTCGTCCAGGGGGCGACGGGGCCGACCGGTTCGAAGCGGTACTCGTCGACGACGTCACCGGTGTTGCGCAGGCGCAGGCGCACGCGCGTGCTGCTGCCCGGGTCGACGGTCGCGGAGGCGGGTTCCAGGGATGTCCACAGGCTCACGTCGCGACGCTAGCCGGGGTGTCCACGGCCCGTCAGGAAGCAAAAGGGCACGATGGGAGGGCCGAACGGGCCAGGGTGCGGGCCGTCAGGTCCGGGGCATGGGCGCTCCGGTTGCCGTCAGGATGAACTGGGCGTAGGAGTCGGCGTTCATGAGGGCGCGCCGGCCCAGGGCGTACCAGTTGGCCTGCTTGGGCAGGAAGGTCTGTTCGTCCTTGCCGATGAACTCCTTCGGATCACGCACCTCGCGCCGGGCGAGGACCGAGGGCTCCATCGCCTCCACCGTCTCCGGGCCGGCAGCGGCCTGGGAGTTGTCCTCGGCCATCTCATCGAAGTACGGGCTGTACTGGAAGTCGAGTGTGCCGGCGAACCGGTGCGTGGCCTCGTGGACGATGTACCACGCGTCCTGGCCCCGCTCCAGCAGGTGGATCGGCCCGGAGCGCTCCATCAGGGGCGGCAGTTCCTCACTCATCTTGTCGTGGCCGAGACTGAACAGACCCGCCACGTTCTCCGACAGGTTCCAGTCGACCCAGGCGGTGGCGTTGCCCGCACGCCCGGCACACCGCTGCTGGACGATCTCGGCGATCCGGGGCAGGAACGGCGCGAGCGCCCCGGGAGGGGCGGTCCGGAACACGGGGAAGCCCGACTGCAGACCCGCCAGCAGCGGGCCCGCGGGCGCGCCGTGCGCGTCTTTGAGCATCTTCGGCGCCGAGGCGATGCGGTGTTTGGCCTCGGCCACCGCGCGGCTGGTCTGTGTCCTGCGCCGGACGAGGTCCTTGTCGGCGATCCGGCCCTTGGTGGAGAACGCGACGTTCTCGCTGCTGTGGAGCTGCTCGCTCTCGTCGTCGTACGTGTCACCCGGATGGGGCTTCCGCCCGGGGTCGAGGCCCAGCTCGGCGGAGGTCCTGAGCGCGCCGGAGCCGCCCTCGCTCCGCCACCGGTAGTGAGGTCGTTCGCGTTCGTCCTGAACGCTGGCGCCCTGGTCGAACGTCACACGGTCCGCTGGACCGCCCCCGGGGCCGGTGTACTCGCGACTGGCCCCGCCGTGTCCTGGGCCGGGGTCGGCTGAACGGCCGGGACCGGCCCGCTCATCACCCGCCGGGCGTTGTCCACCGCGTGCCGCTCGCCCGAGTCGCCGACGTCGGACATCTTGACGCCGGCGCCGTTGTCCGTGCCGGGGACAAGGCCGGCCATCTGGTCCTGGAAGTGGGTGAGTTCGTGCGCCCAGTCCTCCTTGGTCAGCGGCGCGCCCTCGACGATGTGAGCCCCGGAGGTGTACGCCTTCGCGCCCGTCTCCGCCGCCGACTCCTGGGCAAGTGGCCCCTTGTGCACGCGTACGCCGCTGAAGTCGGCGCCGCCGAAACGGGCCTCCATCTCGGTCTGCAGCCCGGAGTCCATGCGCTGCCCCGGGGTGTTCAGCACGTCGTGCACCAGGGCGCGGCGCTGCACGGAGGGCGTGTGCCCGCAGTGCGCGTCGTGCTCGTGCCGCTCCTCCGCCACGGTCCGGGCCACGGCCGCGTTACCGGCCATGCGCTGGAGGGCCGGCATCGGGTGCACCGGCACGCCGGGCGCGTTCGCGCCGCGGTCGTCCCGGTCGGCGGCCCGCCTGCCCCCTGTTCCGTGTGCGTGCTCGGCGTTCTCCTCGGCATTCGACTCGTCACCGGACGGCTGACCCGTCAGTCCCACCCGCCGTGGGCGTGCAAGGGGAGGGCCATGGGGGCAGAGATGAGGGCAGGGCCCGCGTGACGAGGGTCGGGGCACCGTCGGACCTGCCCTTGCGGGCAACCGGATTGCCCCCGCTTCGGCACCGGAGGCCGTTCCCGCGCCGGTCCGGCGCGCGCGAGGGTGAGGGCTGTTCGTGTCTCGTACCCCGAGGAGAGCAGAGCATGCCGTCCTACCTGTCGCCCGGCGTCTACGTCGAGGAGGTGGCCAGCGGCTCGCGCCCGATCGAGGGGGTGGGGACGTCGGTGGCGGCCTTCGTCGGACTCGCGCCGACCGGACCGCTGAACGAGCCGACACTGGTCACCAACTGGACGCAGTACGTGGCGGCCTTCGGTGAGTTCACCGACGGGTACTACCTCGCGCACTCCGTCTACGGCTTCTTCAACAACGGCGGTTCCGCCGCGTACGTCGTCCGCGTGGGTGGCTCCTCCGAGAGCGCTCCCGCCGAGGCCGGCCAGGGCCCCGCCGCCGTCACCGGCCGTTCCGGCAACGCCCCGGCCGCACTGCCCGCGGGCGAGCCGAAGCAGCTCGGCACCTTCGCCGTCACCGCCGTGGCGCAGGGCGATCTGAGCGTCGAGGTCGCGGACCCCGAGGGCGAGGGCCCCGCCGAACGCTTCAAGCTCATCGTCAAGGACGGTGACAGGCCGGTCGAGACGTTCGACGTGACCGCCAAGAAGGGCGGCCGCAACTACGTCGTCACGCAGGTCAAGGAGCGCTCCAAGCTCATCACCGTCACCGAGGCCGCGCCGGCCGCGCAGCTGGCCCGCCCGGACAACCAGACGGTGGCCCTCGCGGCCCCGGCGCCCGCGCCCGCCGCCGCCTCCGCCGGTAACGCGGACGCCTCGCACCCGGGCCCGGCCCAGTACCTCGGCGACTCCGCCGACCGTACCGGCTTCGGCGGTCTGGAGGCCGTGGACGAGGTCTCCATGGTGGCCGTCCCCGACCTGATGGCCGCCTACCAGCGCGGCGCGATCGACCTGGAGGCCGTCAAGGCGGTCCAGCTCGGGCTGATCGCGCACTGCGAGCTGATGGGCGACCGGGTCGCCGTGATCGACCCGCCGCCGGGCATGAATGCCCGCCAGATCCGGGTCTGGCGCCAGGAGACCGCCAACTACGACTCCAAGTACGCGGCCCTGTACTACCCCTGGATCAAGACCTTCGACCCGGCCACCGGCCACTCCCGGCTGGTGCCGCCGAGCGGCCACGTCGCCGGCATCTGGGCCCGCAACGACTCCGAGCGCGGCGTCCACAAGGCCCCTGCCAACGAGGTCGTCCGCGGCGCCGTCGACCTCGAACTCCAGATCACCCGCGGCGAGCAGGACCTGCTCAACCCGATCGGCGTCAACTGCATCCGCGCCTTCCCCGGCCGCGGCATCCGCGTCTGGGGCGCCCGCACCCTCTCCTCCGACCCGGCCTGGCGCTACCTCAACATCCGCCGGTACTTCAACTACCTGGAGGAGTCGATCCTGATCGGCACCCAGTGGGTGGTGTTCGAGCCGAACGACCACAACCTGTGGGCCCGGATCCGGCGCAACATCTCGGCGTTCCTGGTCAACGAGTGGCGCGACGGCGCCCTGTTCGGCCAGCGCCCCGAGGAGGCGTACTACGTCAAGTGCGACGACGAGACGAACCCGCCGGAGTCGGTCGACGTCGGCAGGGTCGTCTGCGAGATCGGCATCGCCCCGGTGAAGCCCGCCGAGTTCGTGATCTTCAGGCTGGCCCAGTTCTCCAGCGGCGGCGGGGAGCTGGAGGAGTAACCCGGCCGCACACCCGCCATCCACCAAGACCCCCTAGAAGGACTGCGAACAGCACATGAGCCTTTCGCCGGGTGACTCCCTCACCTCACACAATTTCGGGCTGCAGATCGACGGCGTCATGGTCGAGTACCTCGCCGAGGTCAGCGGCCTGTCCATGGAGCAGGACGTCATCACGTACCAGCAGAACACCCAGAACGGCCAGAACAAGGTCGTGAACCTGCCGGGCGTGAAGAAGAACGGGACCTGCACGGTCGTCCGCGGTATGACGCAGTCGGCCGCGTTCACCGAGTGGATCAACCAGTCGATCACCGGCCAGATGAGCACGGCCCGCAAGAACGCGTCCATCATCATGATGGACTACCAGAGCAACCCGGTGAAGCGCTACAACATGCGCAACGCGTGGTGCAGCAAGATCGACACGAGCACCGTGAAGGCGGGCGAGGCGTCGGCGCTCACCGAGACCGTCACCATCGTGTTCGAAGAACTGGACATCGAGTAATGCGGCGTACGGCTGCCAGGGCCGGCGGCGCCGAGGTGGCGGCGCCGGCCCCCGCCACGGAATCGGGGGCGGAGGCGGTACCCGGCCCGGCCCCTGTGCTGCAACAGCACGAACTGCGCACCGAGTTCCCCTTCCAGCTGCCGCGCGGGTACGTCGACGAGGCGGGCACCGTCCACCGCGACGGCGTGATGCGCCTGTCGACGGCGCGGGACGAACTCGTGCCGCTGCGGGACGTACGGGTGCAGGAGAACCCGGCCTTCCTGTCGGTGGTGCTGCTGGGCCGGGTCATCACCCGGCTCGGCACGCTGCCGAATGTGCACGACGGGACCGTGGAGAACATGTTCGCCTCGGACCTCGCCTTCCTCCAGGACTTCTACCGCCAGATCAACGCGGAGGGCCACACCCGCGCGGCCGTGGAGTGCCCGCACTGCGCGGAGCCCTTCGAGGTGGAACTCGGCGGGAGCCGCCTGGGGGAATCGTGACGTACGCGACCGACCGGCTGCACGAGGAGATCGCGTACGTCGCCTACCACTTCCACTGGAGCATGGACGAGATCCTGGACCTGGAACACCGCGACCGCCGCCGCTACACGGCCGAGATCGCGTCCCTGGTCACGCGGGCCGGGGCGGAGGACTGAGGTATGGGGTTCCTGGACCGGTTGCGGGGACGGCGGGACGGTGGAGTCGCTGCGGCTGCCGCTGCCACTGAGGCGGTGCCGGTGCCGGTGCCGGTGCCGGTGCCGGTGCCGGTGCCGGCGAGCGGTGGTTCCGCGAGTACGAGTGCGGACACCGAGGCGGGTGCCGGGGGTGCCGGGCCTGAGGGTGCCGGGCCTGTGGTGAGCGCCGCCTGGTCGAGGCTGCCGTCGATCCAGCGGACCCTGGCTTCCGGGCAGGAGGCCGGGGTCGCGGACGCGGGGTTCGGCGGGCGCCTGCCGACGTGGCAGAACCCGTCGTTCGCGGGCACGGCGTCGCCCGCGGTCCTCAACGGCCAGTCGCACACCCTGCTGGGCGATCTCTCCCACCAACCGATGACGGGCCGCCCGGTGTTCGGCCTCGAACGCCCCACGGGAACTCTGCCGTTGACCGGCCCGGAGCCGGTGGTACAGCGGGCACCGGCCGTGCCGTTGCGGGAGATTCCGGCGAGGGGGGCGGGGGTCGGCGGGGCCCGTGCTGGTGCTGGTGCCGGTGGCGTAGCCGGGCCGGGTGGAAGTACCGGGGCCGGTGGCAAGGCTGGTGCTGGTGGCATTCCCAGTCCCGGTGCCGGTGCCGTCACCCGTGGTATTGCCGGTTCTGGTGGCAGTACCGGTGTCGGTACCGCCGAGGCTGGGGGCGTTGCCGGAGTTCCGGGAGGCTCGGGGGCGCCTTGGGGCTCGGAGGCCGCCGGGGGTTCGATGGCTTCCGAGGGCTCGGGAAATCCTGGGGTTCCGAAGGGCGCCCGGAGGGCGAAGGCTCCCGGAGCCGCGGGGACTCCCAGAACTCCGAAGAGTGCCGGGGACTCGCGGGCTCCCAGAACCTCAGGGACTCCTGGGGCCTCGACGAATGCCGGGGCCACGGAGGTTCCCGGTGCTACGAAGGGCGCCGCGGACTCGAAGACTCCCCGAGCCTCGTCGACCTCGAAGGTCGCCGAGGCCACGGAGGTTCCCGGTGCTACGAAGAATGCCTGGGGCCCGAGGATTCCCCAGGCCTCAGGGACTCCGGGTGCCCCGGAGGTTCCCCAGGCCTCAGGGACTCCGGGTGCCCCGGAGGTTCTCGGCGCTTCGAAGAATCCCGGTGCCCCGAAGGGCCCCCAGGGCTCAGGGACTCCCCGGGCCTCGAAGAACGCCGCGACCTCGCGGACTTACGGGGTTTCGAAGCATGCCGCGACCTCTGAGATTCCCCAGGCCTCAGGGACCCCCGGGGCCTCCAGGAGTGTCGGGGCCTCAGACGTCCCCGGGGGCTCGGAGCGGGTCGGCGGCGGGGCGGAAGCCGGTATGACGCCGGGGCCTGCCGCAAGCGCGGAGGCCGGCGGGATCGTGAAGACTGCCCGGGCGCAGGCGCCAGTGGTCCAGCGGCTGGGTACGAACAGCTCCACACCTTCGCGCGGCGGGTCGCTGCCCGCCCCGGAAGCCGCACGTGCCGCGACCGCCCGTTCGACCGCTCCCGTCACTCCGGCTGCTCCGGCGGTGCCCGTGGTGTCCCCGCTGCCGCCGCCCGTCCGGGAGGAGTTCGCCGCACCGCTCCCCGTTCCCGGCCTCGAAGTGAAGCCCGTACCGGCGAGCAGCCGACCGGCCCGGCCCGACTCCCTGACGAGGACACCGGCAGGAGCGGCACCGGTACAGCGCCGGACGCTCCCGGCGACGCGGCGAGCAGCGAAGCCCGACCGGCCTTCAACGAGCGCCAGCGGGGCGGGAGTTGAGACACCTGCGCCCGCAGCCCCGGACACAGTGCGGCGGTCGGTCACCGGCCCTGCCGGTGCGGGCCACGGCAACACCCCGGACCCCGCCGCGCCAGGCGACGATCTCCCGTCGGTCCCGGCCGTCACGAGCCGTACGACGACCCGCCCGGCCGCCGAGGCAGCACTCACACGTCCCCGGCCGGGTGCGGTGACCCCGCCGTCAGGACCGGCCGGGGCGCAAGGGCCCGCAGGCACTCCGTCGTTGCCGGGCCAGTCCCCGCGCAGCACGGCCGCAGCCGCACCGGCTCCGTCCGTCCAACGAAGCCCGGCCACCCCCGCCCGGCCGCAGCCCTCGCCCACCTCCAAGAGCACCGGCCCGGCTCACCCCCCGACCGCCCCCGCCCAAACGCCACGACGCACGCAGCCGGGCAACGCCGCTACGACGTCACCCACCGGCAACACCGCACCGGCACCCGGCCGCGACAGCCACCCGACGGGCACCTCCGCCCCACGCCCGCAGCCCGGGAGCAGCACCACCACACCCACCGGCGAGACCGTCCCCCACCCCGCCACACCCAGCAGCCGCCCCACACCGCCGACAGCCGAACCTGCCCCACCGCCCCACCCGCTTACCCGCACCAGCCCGGCCCCCACGGTCCAACGCCGGCAGACCGCCCCAGTCCGGCCGCCACGCCCCCGGGGCGACAACGGCGCCACAACACCCATCACCGCCACACCGCCGACGGGCACGCCCGCCCTACCCCCACGCACACAGCCAGACGGCAGCCCGACAACACCCTCCGGCGACACCACGCCCCACCGCACCGCAACCACATCGACGCCAGGCACCCCCGCTCCACCGCACCCCACACGTGCCCGCACCAGCACCAGCCCCGCCCCGACGGTCCAACGCCAGCAGGCCGTACCAGCACCCGCCCACAACAGCCGGACCAACTCCCGGCCGTCCGCCGACAGGCCTGCCCCGGCGCCCACCGGCGACACGCCGTCCCTCAGGGGCCCCGAACCACAGCCGCCCCACACCACCCCGCCCGCAGCACCCGCAGCACCCGCAGTCAAGGAAACCGTCGCCCCACCGTCCCTACACACCGTTCAGCGAGCGGCATCACCTCCCACCACGGCACCCGGCGCCACGCGCCACACCCCCCACCTCGGCCTCGGCGCACCGATCACCCCCCAGCCGGCCCCACCCCTCCCCGCCCCTCCCACCACGCCCCGCCGCTCCCTCACTCCACTCGGCGCCCCGGCGAGCACAGCCCCGACACCCCCGGCCGCCAACGCCCCCACCACCCCATCCGCCACCACCCCCCTCCCCGTAGTCCAACGCTTCTGGAAGAAGCCGAAGACCACCACCAAGAACGCCCCCAAGAACACCACCGGTGCCCTCGCATCCGCCGCGGCCGCCACCATCGCCCACACCCTCACCCCCCTCACCCCCCTCACCCCCTCACCACCCAAACCACCGCGCCACCCCCGTACACACCCCCCTCACCGCCCCAAAGCCCTCCGCCCCCGTACTCCGAATCCGCCCCACCCCCCTACACGGAGATCCCGAACGGCGGCTTCGACCCCCGGGACCTCACCGACTTCCAGCTCGACGAACTGGTCCACCGCCTCATCGGCCGCATCACCCGGCTGATCCGCACGGAACTCCGCATGGACCGCGAGCGGATCGGCAGACTCCGCGACCCCCGCCACTGACACAGAAAGGCCCTCGATGTCCCGCCAGGACCCGGGCTCCACCATCTGGTTCACCCTCAGCATCGACGGTGAGAGCCTCGGCTACTTCAACGGATGCGAAGGGCTGTCGTCCCAGGTGGAGGTCGAGCAGCGCCAAGAGGGCGGCAACAACGGGTTCGTCTGGCAACTGCCCACCCGTGTCACCTTCTCCACCATCCGGCTGACCCGCCCGCTCACCCCGGACACCACGAAGGTGGCCAAGTGGATCTCGTCCGTGCAGACGGGGATCAAGCGGCCCACCGCCCAGATCGCGGCGCTGCGCGCGGACGGTTCGGAGGTGGCCCGCTGGGGGCTGATCGAGGTGCTGCCGGTGAGCTGGACCGGTCCCAGCCTGGACCCCGCCAACCCGGCCGTGGCGACCGAGGTCCTGGAGATCGCCCACCACGGGTTCACGGACTGAAGGGGCATCACGACATGGCAAGGGCCAGCAGTACGGGCGCCGGAAAGAGCCTCGTCAGGGCGACGCTCGCGATCCACGAGCCCCCCGTCGGCAAGAGCACCACGCCCGGCGGCATCATCAAGACCTTCGGTTTCGACTTCAATCCGGCGCAGCTGTCCCTGACGCGCCGCGCCCAGTGGAAGTCGACGCCCGCGCAGATCGAACGGGACGGCTCCCTCCCGGAGTTCATGGGCGCCGAGGCACGGGAGATGGGCGTGGAGATCTTCCTCGACTCCTCCGCCAAGCCGACCGGCAACACCGTGCTGAAGAAGGTGGAGTCGCTGCTCGCCTGCTGCGAGGTGACCAACGCCAGCATCGCCGCGAAGCAGCCGTCGCCGCCCTGGGTGGTGTTCCAGTGGGGGTCGTTCTCCACGGCCCGGTTCACGGCGTACGTGAGCTCGGTGGAGGCGACGTACTCCCTCTTCGGCACGACGGGCGTGCCCATCCGCGCCACCTGCCGGCTCCAGCTGCACGAGATCCCGAGCAAGACCAAGCGGCAGAACCCGACGTCGGGCGCGCTCACCGCGCAGCGCGTGCACCGGGTCGTGGCGGGCGACTCCCTGCAGTCGCTGGCCTGGCGGGAGTACGGCAACGCCGCCGCCTGGCGCTCGATCGCCGAGGCCAACGGCATCGACGACCCGTCCCGGCTGCCGGCCGGCGCGGAACTGGTGCTGCCCGCCGCCGAGGAGGTACGTCCGTAATGGTGCAGTCCGCGTTCTCCAACGTCGTCGAGGTGAAGCTCGGGGGCGCCAAGCTGCCGCCCGACTTCGCCCGGGCGCTGGTCGAAAGCCACGTCGACCAGGGCGCCGGGGTGCCGGCCGCGTTCCGGCTGACGTTCCGGGACCCGTACCGGGTCCTCCTGCGCGACCTGAAGGTCACCTTCGGCACGCCGGTGGTCATCACGCCGGTGTCCGACGGCCAGGGTGCCGCCGACCCGCTGCTGACCGGCGAGGTCACCGGCCTGGAGGCCGACTACGACGGTACGGGCACGTTCACCGTGATCCGCGGCTACGACCTCGGGCACCGTCTGCTGCGCCGCCGCCGCGTGGCCGCCTACCGCAACCAGAGCGCGTCGGACATCGCCCGCAAGCTCGCCGCGCAGGGCGGGGTGCCGGTGGGGCGGGTGCAGTCGACGAAGACGGTGTACGAGTTCATCAGTCAGTCGAACGTCACCGACTGGGACTTCCTCGCCCGGCTCGCCGACGAGAACGAGATGGTGATGTCCGTCGACGCGGACGGCACGTTCCAGTTCGTGAAGCCGAAGCCGTCGTCCGGGGCGCCCTCGCCGCGGACCGACGGCGACCGGAGCCCGTTCGTGCTCCAGGCCGGGCACGACATCCTGCGGCTGCGGTCCGCCGTCACCGCCGCCGACCAGGTCGGCAAGGTCGAGTCGCGGGGCTGGGACGTCACGACGAAGAAGAAGCTGACGGCGACCGCGCCCGCCACCGACAACCCGGGTATCGGCATCGGCACGACACCCGGCGCGGCGGCGGGCAAGTTCAAGCCGGCCACGCTGGTCGAGACGAGCACGCCGTACGACCGGCAGAACGAGGTGAAGTTCGCCGCCGACGCCCTCGCCGACGACCTCACCTCCTCGTTCGCCGAGATGGAGGTCGTGGCGCGCGGAAATCCCAAGCTGCGCCCGGGAGTTCCGGTGACGCTGTCGGACGTCGGGGAGCCCTTCGAGGGCAAGTACACGGCGACGTCCGTACGGCATGTCTTCGGCGACGGCAGGCACTACGAGGCGTGGGTGACGGTCAGCGGGCGGCAGTGGCGGTCGCTGTACGGGCTCGCCTCCGGCGGCGCCGAGAGCGCGCCGCGGCTGCCGAGCGTGGCCAACGCCCTGGTGACCGATGTGAACGACCCGCTCAAGCAGGGGCGGGTGCGGTTGCGGTTCCCCTGGCTGGACGACAGCTATGTCAGCGACTGGACGCGGACCGTGCAGTGGGGCGGCCTCGGCGGCGGTGGCATCTTCCCCATGGACGTCAACGACGAGGTGCTCGTCGCGTTCGACCGGGGCGCCCTCGACCATCCCTTCGTCATCGGCGGGCTCTACAACGGCAAGGACAAGCCGACGCCCGTGAACGACGTGCCGCTGCACGACACCGTGCGCAAGAAGGCGAGCCGGCACACCGTCTCGGACCGGGACGGCAACCGGATGGACCTGCTCAGCCAGAAGACCGGCCTGCGCAAACAGGGCGTCCGGCTGGCCTCCGGCGACAAGCAGCTGGTCATCAACCTGGACCGGACGAAGACCGAGATCGTCGTGGACAGCAAGGGTTCGGTCACCATCAAGGGCAGCCGGTCGGTGTCGGTGGAGGCCGGCACGGATCTCCTGCTCAGCGCCCGGCGCAGCCTGACGCTCAAGAGCGGCGGGCCGCTGACCATCCAGGGCGGCGGGGTGGTCAACATGCGGGCCGCCGGAGCGATCAGCGTGAACGCGCTGGGCGCCCTGAACCTGGACGCGAAGGGCGTCGCGAACCTCACCGGCGTCGGCACCGTGCAGATCAACTCGCTCATCAACACGACGATCAAGGCTCCGACGACCCTCATCGGGTCGCCGGTGTTCGGCGTCAAGACCATTCCCGTACCGATGCCGATCCCGTGACCGTTTCCAGAGAAGACAGGGTGTGGTTCTGATGGCCGAGCAGTTCGTCGGCTCCGGCTGGTCGTTCCCGCTGCGCATCGGGCCGACCGGCGGGATCGCCCTGGTCAGCGGCGAGCGGGAGATCGAGGAGGCGATCCGGCTGGTCCTGTCGACCGCGCCGGGCGAGCGGCCGATGCGGCCGGACTTCGGCTGCGCGATCCACGACCTGGTGTTCGCGCCGGTCAACGAGCAGACCGCGGGCCGTATCCAGCACGAGGTGTACGCCAGCCTGGACCGCTGGGAGCCGCGCATCGAGGTCGACGACGTCGAGGTCAGCGCCGGCACCGACCAGAGCGTCCTCTACATCGACGTCCGGTACTCGATCCGCGGCACCAACAACCCGCGCAGCCTGGTCTTCCCCTTCTACGTCATTCCGTCCCACGACGAGCCCGACGCCCCCGAAAGCGACCGCTGATGGCACTGCCCTCCCCCAACCTCGACGACCGCCGCTTCCAGCAGTTCGTCGACGACGCCAAGCGCTACATCCAGCAGCGCGCCCCGGAGTGGACGGACCACAACGTCTCCGACCCCGGCGTCACCCTCGTCGAGACGGTCGCGCACATGGCCGACCAGATCGTCTACCGGCTCAACCGGGTGCCGGAGAAGAACCACCTGGCGTTCCTGGACCTCGTCGGGATCACCCTGTTCCCGCCGTCCGCGGCCCGCACCGAGGTGACGTTCTGGCTGTCGGCTCCGCAGGAGGAAGCGGTGTGGGTGCCGGTGGGCACGGAGGTCGCCACGCTGCGCACCGAGAGCGAGGAGGCGGTGGTCTTCGGGACCGAGCGCGAACTGACGGTGGTGCCCTGCGCGTTGCGTCATCTGCTGGTGCAGCACCGGGGTGAGCCGATGGCCGACCGGACCTCCGACCTCGCCGAGGAGGACAAGGACCTGCTGTGTTTCGCCGAGTCGCCCGAGCCCGGTGACGCCGTGCTGTTCGGCCTGACCGCCGCGGTCCCGCACTGCGCGGTCGCCCTGGACCTGGACAGCCGGGTGGACGGCGTCGGCGTGGACCCGCGCCAGCCGCCGCTGGTGTGGGAGGCGTGGACCGCGGACGGCTGGCAGCCGTGTGAGGTCGACCGGGACGGCACGGGCGGCCTGAACCGGCCCGGCGAGGTGGTCCTGCACATCCCCGCCGGGCATGTGCTGTCCCGCAACGCCGGCCAGGAGGCCGGCTGGCTGCGCTGCCGCGTCACCGACCCCAGGCCGAACCAGCCCTTCTACACCACCTCGCCCACCGTGCGCGCCGCCGAGGCGTTCACGATCGGCGGCACCACCGGGGCCGTGCACGCCGAGACGGTCTACGACGAGGCGCTCGGCGAGTCCACCGGGCTGCCGGGCCAGCGGCTGCGTCTGCTGCACGCGCCCGTGGTCGGCGACGACCCGCCGGTGCTGCTGCAGACCGCCGAGCACGACGGCTGGACGGACTGGCGGGTCGTAGCGAACTTCGCGGGCTCGGGCCGTACGACCGGCACATCACCCTCGACGCCACGACCGGCGAGATCGCCTTCGGCCCGGCCGTGCGCGAACCCGACGGGTCCCTGCGGCAGTACGGGATGGTCGCCCCCAAGGGAGCACCCGTCCGGGCCCGCCGCTACCGCACGGGGGGCGGGCGCGCGGGCAATGTGGCGCGCGGTGCCGTACAGGTCCTGCGCACCTCCATCCCGTACATCTCCGAGGTCGTCAACCGCGAGGCCGCGCGCGGCGGTGTGGACGGCGAGACGGTTCAGGAGGCGAAGGTCCGGGCCCCGATCACCCTGCGCGCCCAGGAGCGTGCCGTGACGCTGCGCGACTACGAGGAGCTGGCCCGCCGCGCCGCCCCGGAGACCGCGCGCATCACCTGCCTGGAGGGCGAGGAGAACGAGTACGGGGCCTACGCGGTACGGCTGCTGGTCGTGCCGCAGGCCGTGCCGGACCCCGGCGGCCGGCTGCGCTTCGAACAACTCGTGCCCGGTGACGCGCTGCTGGACCGCATCACCCGGCACCTGGACGAACGGCGTCTGATCGGGACCCGGTTGGCGGTGGGCCCGCCGTACTACCAGGGCGTCACCGTGGTGGCCACGGTGCATGCCTTCCGGGGTGTCGACACGGACCGGGTGCGCCGGGAGGCGCACGACGCTCTCTACCGGCACCTCGATCCGCTGACCGGCGGCACGGACGGCACCGGCTGGCCCTTCGGGCGACCCGTCCAGGCCGGTGAGGTGTTCGCGGTGCTGCAACGCGTGCCGGGGGTGGAGCTGGTCGACGAGGTGGTCCTGCATCCCGCGGACCCGCTCACCGGCAAACGCGGCGAGCCGACGAACCGGATCGATCTGTCCGCGCCGTCACTGGTGTTCTCGTTCGACCACCGCGTCCGGGTGATCGGAGACGGTTCGTGACGGGGCTTCGGATGGGGGCCGGCGTATGAGGGGCTCGATCGACGGCCTCGGATCCTCCACTCCGATCGGCACGATGCTGCCGGCCGTCTTCGCCGACGACGACCTGGCCCAGCGTTTCGTCGCCGGGCTCGATGACGTGATCGCCCCGATCCTGGGCGTGCTGGACTGTCTCGACACCTACTTCCGCCCCTCCCTCACCCCGCTCGACTTCACCCAGTGGCTGGGGAACTGGGTCGGCGCGGAGACCTCGGGCGACGAACCCGAGGCACGGCTGCGGGCGGCCGTGGCCGCCGCCGCGTATCTGCACCGCATCCGCGGCACCCGCCGCGGGCTGTCCGAGGCGGTCCGGCTCGCGTTCGGCGTGGAGCCAGAGATCACCGAGAGCGGTGGCGCCGCGTGGAGCGCCCGGCCGCTCGGCCCGTTCCCCGGCGCGCCCCGCCCCCGTCTGCACGTCCACCTACGGCTTCCCGCCCCGACCCCCGCGGACCACTACCGCCTGGAGACCCTCGTCTCCGCCGCCCGCCCCGCTCATATGCCGTACACGGTCCAGGTGACCGCCGGTGCCCCCGCCGAAAGGACCCGGGAGACATGACAACCCCCCAGAACTGCGCCGACTGCGGCACCCGCGCGGAACCGGGCCAGTCCTTCTGCGACGCCTGCGGGGCGGTACTGAGCTGGACGGACCGCCCCGCAGGCAGTACCGGCCCCCGCGCCGGGGCGTCCGCGCCGCCCGAGTCCTCCCGGCCATCCGCCCCGGGCCGGGCGGCTGAGCGGACCGGCCCCTCCCGGACCTCGGAGACCGCCGGCGAGCCCGAGTCCACCGGGCGGGCCCGGGCGTCCGAGCCCGCCGGAGGCTCCGGGACCACCGGACCCGCCGGAGGTTCCAGGGCTTCGGCGCCCACCGGCCACGTGAGGCCCGACGGTCAGCCGGGCGGCGCCTCCCCGTCCCCCTCGCCCGAGCCCGGCTGGGACGCCTTCGCCCGGCCGGACGGCGGGACGGGTCTGGCCCAGACGCCCCGCGACCGGTTCGGCACCGGCACGGCGACGCACCAGGCCGCCACCCGCACGGCCGGCTCGACCCCCGCGCATCCGACCCTGCCCCCGGCGCGGCCGCCGCCCGGCACGGCGACCACCCCGGCACACCCGGCACCACCGTGCCGAGCCCTGGCACCCACGCCCGCCACGGCACCACCGCTCACCCGGACACGACCACCGGTCCCGGAACCGCCCCTCACCACGACACCACCGGCCCCGGCACTCCTTCCCCGACCGACCGCTTCCCGGACGAAACCGCCCCCACCGAGCCCATCCCCCCGGCCACCCAGAACCCGCACCACCCCGCCGACGCCGGCTCGGCCTCCGGCTCCGGCTCCGGCTCCGACACGCACGGCATGACCGACCGCGCCCGCAGCCTCCTCATACCGGTCGGCGACCCCGAGCCCCAGCCCGAGCCGCACCCCTCCGTCACCCCGGTCCTGCCCGGCCGCCCCGACCCCCAGCGCCCGCAGGCCGTACGCGCCCCCGGTCAGGAACACGGCATGGACGGCGGCGCCCCCTGCCCCTGGTGTGCCACCCGCAACCGGCCGGAGCGGCACTTCTGCGCCCGGTGCGCGATGCCCATGGCCGGCGACGGACCGGCCGGCCCGGGCCGGCTCCCCTGGTGGCGGCGGTTCGGCCCGTTCGGCAGCCAGGAGGCACCGTGGGCGGGCGACCGCCCCCGGCTGCGCCGTGCCTTCGACCGCGTCCTGTCCTGGCTGGGCATCGTGATCGTGCTGTCCCTGCTGATCGTTCTGGTGATCAACATCCCCCAGGGCGTCCAGGCCACCCGCGACCACTTCACCAAGCGCGCCGAGGTGTCCCCGGACCGCTACGCCGCGTCCCGCCACTTCCCGGGCCACAAGCCGGACCTCGCCTTCGACAAGCTCAACGACACCTGGTGGGGCCCGGGCGTCTCCGAGTCGGGCAAGGGCCAGTGGGTGGAGGCCCGTTTCGACCAGCCGACCCGGCTCCTGGACCTGATCATCACGCCGGGCGTCTCCATCCGCCCCGACAAGCTCCGCGAGTCGGCGCTCCCGCACCGTCTCGAGGCGACGATCACCGGGGCCGACGGCAAGAAGTCGACCCGTCAGATCACCCTCGACCAGGGCGCGGGCCCCCAGCGGCGTGCCTTCCGCGTGGGCGAGGTCACCGCCGTCCGCTTCACCATCGAGTCCGCCCACGGCATCTCGGCGAAGAAGCAGGTCGCCATCGCGGAGATCGAGTTCTTCGGCCCGTCGAGCGCGAACAGCTCCTGAGCGCGCGGCGGCCCCGGACGGAAACCAACCGTCCGGGGCCGTCGAGCCTGACCGGTGACTACGCGTCCAGCGACGTCATCACGTGCTTGATCCGCGTGTAGTCGTCGAAGCCGTACGACGAGAGGTCCTTGCCGTAGCCGGACTTCTTGAAGCCGCCGTGCGGCATCTCGGCGACCAGCGGGATGTGGGTGTTGATCCACACGCAGCCGAAGTCGAGCTTCTTGGACATGCGCATGGCGCGGCCGTGGTCCTTGGTCCACACGGAGGAGGCGAGCGCGTACTCAACGCCGTTGGCCCACGTCACGGCCTGCTCCTCGTCGGAGAAGGACTGGACGGTGATGACCGGGCCGAAGACCTCCTGCTGGATGATCTCGTCGGTCTGCTTCAGGCCCGACACGACGGTCGGCGCGTAGAAGTAGCCCTTGTCGCCGACGCGCTTGCCGCCGGCCTCCACGCGCGCGTGCGCGGGCAGCCGGTCGATGAAGCCCTCGACCTGCTTGAGCTGGTTGGGGTTGTTGAGCGGGCCGAACAGCACGTCCTCGTCGTCCGGCTGCCCGGTCTTCGTCTCGGACGCGGCCTTGGCCAGCGCGGAGACGAACTCGTCGTGGATGGACTCGTGGACGAGCACGCGCGTGGCGGCCGTACAGTCCTGGCCCGCGTTGAAGTAGCCCGCGACGGAGATGTCCTCGACGGCCTTGGCGATGTCGGTGTCCTCGAAGACCACGACGGGCGCCTTGCCGCCCAGCTCCAGGTGGACGCGCTTGACGTCCTTGGAGGCGGACTCGGCGACCTGGATGCCGGCGCGCACCGAGCCGGTGATGGAGGCCATCGCGGGGGTGTCGTGCTCGACCATCAGGCGGCCGGTGTCGCGGTCGCCGCAGATGACGTTGAAGACGCCCTTGGGGACGATCGAGCCGATGATCTCGGCCATCAGGGCCGTCGAGGCCGGGGTGGTGTCCGACGGCTTCAGGACGACGGTGTTGCCCGCCGCGAGCGCCGGGGCGAACTTCCACACGGCCATCATCATCGGGTAGTTCCACGGCGCGACCTGTGCGCAGACACCGACCGGCTCGCGGCGGACGATGGAGGTCAGGCCCTCCATGTACTCGCCGGCCGAGCGGCCCTCCAGCATCCGCGCCGCGCCCGCGAAGAAGCGGATCTGGTCGACCATCGGCGGGATCTCCTCGGAGCGGGTCAGCCCGATGGGCTTGCCCGTGTTCTCCACCTCGGCCGCGATCAGCTCCTCGGCGCGCTCCTCGAAGGCGTCCGCGATCTTCAGCAGTGCCTTCTGGCGCTCGGCGGGCGTGGTGTCGCGCCAGCCGGGGAAGGCCTCGGCGGCCGCCGCCATCGCGGCGTCCACGTCCGCCTGCCCGGACAGCGGAGCGGTCGCGTACGCCTCACCCGTCGCGGGATTGACCACCTCGGTGGTCCGTCCGTCGGCGGCGTCCCGGAACTCACCGCCGATGTAATTGCGCAGACGACGAAGCTCGGTGCTCACTGCCGGCCCTCCAGTTCGGATGTCCAGTACTTGAGACACCCACCCTAGTCGCCAGGTCCACGTTTTCAACACCCCCACTCCCTTCATTCGTGCGGAATCCGCAGGCTTCGGCAAGCAAAACAACGGATTTCATCGATCACGCCTTGCGGAAGTGACGAGACCTCGTGCACAGTGAGCTCGTGGCCAGTCGAAGCGCAGAGCAGAAGGGGCCGCGGGAACTCCGCGAGTCCTCCCGCGAGTCCAGGAACGGCAGCTCGCCCCAGCTGGACGCCGTCTCCCTCGCCATCATCGAACAGCTCCAGGAGGACGGCCGCCGGCCGTACGCCGCCATCGGCAAGGCCGTCGGCCTCTCCGAGGCGGCCGTGCGCCAGCGCGTCCAGAAGCTGCTCGACCAGGGCGTGATGCAGATCGTCGCCGTCACGGACCCGCTCACCGTGGGCTTCCGCAGACAGGCGATGGTCGGCGTCAACGTCGAGGGCGACGTGGAGTCGGTCGCGGACGCGCTGACGGCCATGCCCGAATGCGAGTACGTGGTGATGACCGCCGGCTCCTTCGACCTGATGGTGGAGATCGTCTGCGAGGACGACGACCACCTCCTCGAGGTCATCAACAAACGCATACGGGCCGTGCCCGGTGTGCGCTCGACGGAGAGCTTCGTCTACCTGAAGCTCAAGAAGCAGACCTACATGTGGGGAACCCGATAACCGTGAGGACCCGATAGCCGTGAGCAAGGACCTCTCCCAGTCCGCGTACGACCACCTGTGGATGCACTTCACGCGCATGTCGTCGTACGAGAAGGCCCCCGTCCCCACCATCGTCCGGGGCGAGGGCACCTACATCTACGACGACCAGGGAAAGCGCTACCTGGACGGTCTCGCCGGCCTGTTCGTGGTGCAGGCCGGGCACGGCCGTGTCGAGCTCGCCGAGACCGCCTTCAAGCAGGCGCAGGAGCTGGCGTTCTTCCCGGTGTGGTCCTACGCCCACCCCAAGGCCGTCGAGCTGGCCGAGCGTCTCGCACACCACGCCCCGGGCGACCTGAACAAGGTCTTCTTCACCACCGGCGGCGGCGAGGCCGTCGAGACCGCCTGGAAGCTCGCCAAGCAGTACTTCAAGCTGACCGGCAAGCCCACCAAGCACAAGGTCATCTCCCGCGCGGTCGCCTACCACGGCACCCCCCAGGGCGCCCTGTCCATCACCGGCCTGCCGGCCCTGAAGGCCCCGTTCGAGCCGCTGGTCCCGGGCGCGCACAAGGTCCCGAACACCAACATCTACCGCGCCCCGCTCTTCGGCGACGACCCGGAGGCCTTCGGCCGCTGGGCCGCCGACCAGATCGAGCAGCAGATCCTCTTCGAGGGCCCGGACACGGTCGCCGCGGTCTTCCTGGAGCCGGTGCAGAACGCGGGCGGCTGCTTCCCGCCCCCGCCCGGCTACTTCCAGCGCGTCCGCGAGATCTGCGACCAGTACGACGTACTGCTCGTGTCCGACGAGGTCATCTGCGCCTTCGGCCGACTGGGCACGATCTTCGCCTGCGACAAGTTCGACTACGTCCCGGACATGATCACCTGCGCCAAGGGCATGACCTCGGGCTACTCCCCGATCGGCGCCTGCGTCATCTCCGACCGCCTGGCCGAGCCGTTCTACAAGGGCGACAACACCTTCCTGCACGGCTACACCTTCGGCGGCCACCCGGTCTCCGCGGCCGTGGGCCTCGCCAACCTCGACCTGTTCGAGCGCGAGAACCTCCCCCAGCACGTCCTCGACAACGAGGGCGCGTTCCGCTCCACCCTGGAGAAGCTCCACGACCTGCCGATCGTCGGCGACGTCCGCGGCAACGGCTTCTTCTACGGCATCGAGCTGGTCAAGGACAAGAACACCAAGGAGTCCTTCGACGACGAGGAGACCGAGCGCGTCCTGTACGGCTTCCTCTCCAAGGCGCTGTACGACAACGGCCTGTACTGCCGCGCCGACGACCGCGGCGACCCGGTCGTCCAGCTCGCCCCGCCGCTGATCTCCGACCAGTCGACGTTCGACGAGATCGAGCAGATCCTGCGGGCCACCCTCACGGAGGCCTGGACGAAGCTCTGAGCGTCGTCGCTCCGATCGTCTGATCGGACGATCAACACCAGCCCCGGTGCCGCCCGTTCGAGTGAGAAACGGCGGCCCGGGGCCGCGTGCTGTCCGGCGTCCAGCCCCTTGATGCCTAGCGTGCCCAGTGACTGATCGGCCCCGCCTTCGTTCCCCCGCACGGGGGATGGCACGGGAACTACGGATCTGAACCGAGGTGTACGCATGGAGGCCCCGCCGGACAACGACGTGCTCTGGGCACGCGCCCTGCACTTCCAGCACCACGACGGCTCGCCCGCGCTCTGCGGCGTCTCCCTCGGCGTCCGGGAGAGCGAGATCCTCGCCGTCAGCGGCCCGCGCGGCAGCGGCAAGACGACCCTGCTGCGGTGCCTGTCCGGTCTGGCGCCCGTCCGGCGCGGCGAGGTCTGGTTCAACAGCGTGCCCGTGCACACCATGGGCGCCCTCACCCGGGAGCGGCTGCGCCGCGACCGCTTCGGCTGGATCGACCCGGTCCCCTCGCTGGTGCCGGAACTCAACGCCTGGGAGAACGCCGCCCTGCCGCTGATGCTGCGCGGCACCAGCCGGCACCGCGCCAAGCGAGCGGCCCTGGAGTGGCTGGAGCGCCTGGACATCGGCGACGGCGCCCGCAAGCGCCCGCACCAGCTGAAGCAGGCCGAGCGCCAGCGGGTGTGCATCGCCCGCGCCCTCGCCCCGTCGCCCTCGGTCCTGTTCGCCGACGAGCCGACAGCGCCCCTGCACCGCGCCGACCGCGCCCACGCGCTGCGCACCCTCACCACGGCGGCCCGCTCGCACGGCATCACGGTCGTCCTGGCCACCCACGACCCGGACACCGCGGCCCTCGCCGACCGCACGGTCTTCCTGCTCGACGGGCGGCGCGTGCGGACCGTGCACCTGCCGCCGGTCGCGGAGACCACCGAGCCGGAAGGCCGGGCGGCGTGCTCGCTCTCCGTCTGACCCGCGCCGCCCACCCCGCCGTCCAGCTGCGCCGCCTGCTGGTCGCGACGGCCTCCGCGGGCACGAACTTCCTGCTGCTCTGCGCCCTGGGCTACGCGCTGGGCCACCCCGGCGACCCCGGCGCCGCCCTGCTGCGCCTGGCCTGGTGCGCGGCACCCCTCGCCGCCACGGTGTACTTCGCCCTCGCGGTGGCCCGCGCCGACCCCGGCACCAAGCCCCGCACCGGCCTCTCCGCGATCGGCCTCGGCCCAGTGCGCCTGATGGCCGTCTCGGCGACGACGACGGCCCTGTCCTGCACCCTGGGCTCGATGCTGGCCCTGCTGCTCTTCCTGCACCTGCGGGGCGATCTGACGGGTATGCCGTTCGACGGCGCGGCGGCCGAGGCCCTCGCGGCGGACCAGCCACTGCCGCTGCCGGGGGCCCTGACGCTGCTGACGCTCGTGCCCGGGGGCGCGTCGCTCGCGGTGGTGCTGGCGCTGCGGCCCAGGGAGCAGAAGGCGGCCGCGGCGGCCCGGGTGGTGTACGGCCGCTTCGGCGCGTACCGGCGCACCAGCCCGCTCGACTCCTTCGGGGCGTACGGCCGCTTCGGCCGGCAGATCAACCGGCCCGGGGGCGCTCCCGCCGGGCAGCAGAGCACGCCCCCACCGGCTCGGACGAGTGAACCGGCCTCGGCGGCGGCAGTCGGGGACCCCGGGATCGCGGTGAGCGTTGTGAGCGCGGTGAGCACGATCGAGGAACCCGCTCAGCCGTCCGTCCGGCACGCCGCGGCACCGGACACCGCCGACACCACCAACGCCGCCGCGGCCTCCGCGGCGGTGCTGCCGGACGCCGTCACGGCCGACGGTGCCCCCACCGCCGCCCCCTCCGGCCTCCCTTGGGGCACCACCGTCCTGGCCGCGGGGCTCGCCATGGAGACCTACGCGAGCCGTACCGCCCCCAGGGCGCCCGACCTCACCTTCTCCGGCGCCTCCCCCGGCGTCATGGCGGGCTGGACGCTGGCCGCCGTCGGCCTGGCCCTGGCCGGTCCCGGTCTGACCCACCTGTGCGGCCGGCTGCTCCAGTCGGCCCGCCCCGGCGCCCTGCGGCTGCTGGCCGGCCGCATCCTCATGACGGAGGCCACCCGCATCGGCCGCCCCCTGGGCGTGGTCTGCGCGGTGCTGTCGGCCACCTACGCGATGGTGCTGCTGCACGCCCCGGACGGACTGTCGCTCGGTCCGCTCACCCTCCTCGGCGTGCTCCTCGTGACCGGCTGCACCGTGGCGACGCTCCTGACGGCGGCCGTCGAGGCCCGGCAGGCCCGCGCCGACACCACCTCCGCGCTGCTGCGGCTGGGTGCCCCCGCGACCATGCTGCGCAGTGCCGCGGCCCTGCGCGCGGGCGCGCTGCTCGCCCTGTTCGCCCCGCTCACCCTGACGGTCGCGGAGCTGGCGGCGCTGCCGCTGGCGCGCTGAGGGCCCGTCCGAGAACTCGTACGAAAAAAATCTCCGGACCGCGATGAGTTCCGCGCGGGCCCGCGGTCTATCCCCGCGTAACGACACGGACCCGATAGCACGGCCCCGATGGGAGAGACCGCACATGTACCAGCAGATGATCTTCGTGAACCTGTGTGTCAGCGACGTCGCCGCCTCGAAGAAGTTCTTCTCGGAGCTCGGCTACACGATCAACGAGCAGTTCAGCGACGACACCACCGCCTCGGTCGTGATCAGCGAGACCATCGTCGTGATGGTGCACACCGAGGAGAAGTACCGGCAGTTCACGAAGAAGGAGATCGCGGACTCGAAGACGACCAGCGAGGTGCTGATCGCGCTGAGCGCCGAGAGCCGCGAGAAGGTGGACGAGCTGGTCGGGAAGGCTGTCGCGGCCGGCGGCTCCGTCTCCGGCGAGACCCAGGACCACGGTTTCATGTACGGCCGTGCCTTCGACGACCCGGACGGCCACACCTTCGAGGTCATCTGGATGGACCCCGCGGCCGTCCAGGGCTGAGACGCGCTGTGCCAGCATGGGCGGGTGCAGACGATGCCCGCCCATGCGGCCCACCATGACGACCGTGAGATCGAGACGCTCGAGGAGTTCGACGCGACCGTCTCGGCGCGCGGCACACTCGCCGGTCACCGCGTCCAGGCCGTCGACCTGACGGACCGTACGCGCGAACTCCTCACCACGGACACGGCGGGCGCGATCTTCCTCGGCTGCGCGATGCGCGAGGACGCGGCCGCGAAGATACGCGCGGACGGCGCCCTGGTCTTCCCGCCCGTCCCGGATCTGCCCTTCGATCCGTACCGCGGCCTGGTCTACTCGCCGGACGAGCTCTTCGCCTCCCTGCCGGACGGCTACGAGGCCACGCCCGACGCCCGCGCCTACGCCTGGTTCCAGCGCACGAAGGCCGACGGCGACATCTACGCGTCCATGCTGCGCGCGGTCCACGACGACTCCGTCTCGGACGCGCTCGACGAACTCCTGTCCGGTGCCCGGGTCGTGGGCGTGATGGGCGGCCACGCCATGGCCCGGGGCACCGAGGAGTACGCGGGAGCGGCGCGGCTCGGCCGCGAACTGGCCCGCGCCGGTTTCACGGTCGCCACCGGCGGCGGCCCGGGCGCGATGGAGGCGGCCAACCTCGGCGCGTACGCGGCCCCGTTCGACGACGAGATGCTCACCGAGTCGCTCGAACTGCTCGGCAAGGCGCCGCACTTCACTCCCTCGATCACCCAGTGGGCCTCGGCCGCCTTCGAGATACGCGCCCGCTGGCCGCAGGGCGGCCGCTCCGTCGGCATCCCGACCTGGTTCTACGGCCACGAGCCGCCGAACGCCTTCGCCTCGCACATCGCCAAGTACTTCGCCAACGCCACCCGCGAGGACGGCCTGCTGGCCCGGTCGACCGCGGGTGTGGTGTTCCTGCCGGGCGCCGCCGGAACCGTACAGGAGATCTTCGACAACGCGACGCCGAACTACTATGAGTCGCGCGGCGAGCCGACGCCCATGGTGCTCGTGAACCGCGCGCACTGGACGGAGAAGCTGCCGACGTGGCCGCTGCTCCAGTCGCTGGCCAGGGGGCGTTCGATGGAGGCGCGGATCGCGCTGGTCGAGCGGATCGAGGAGGCGCCGGAGGCGTTGAAACGCCTCGGCGGTTAATAAGCAGGCAAAGCAAGTGCTTGCAAGCTGCATATGCGTTGACACTACTTATGCGGCGCTTATAGACCTGTGAGTCTCCAGGTAGTGCTGATGTTCCGTCACCACTGCCTCAGCCCCCGCTTGAACACATCCTGTAAAGGACAAACGTGGCAGTTCTGTCCGTATCCCGCCGCGCACGTGCCGTGCGCATCCTCGGTGTCGTATCCGCCTCGGCCGCGCTCGCGCTCGGTACCGCCGGCAACGCGCTCGCCTGCAACATCAACGAGTTCTCCGCCGAGGCGAAGTGTGACGGCGACAAGGGCGTCATCACCGTCACCGACGTGGACCCCGCCGGCATCAAGGCGACCGTCACCGTGTACCTGCAGAACAACGGTGCCGACGCGAAGAAGGTCGGCGAGCAGGAGGTCAAGGGCTCGCGCGAAGGCACCACCATCACCTTCGCCGAGGACTGGAAGCCCAACGCGGAGTACCGCATCCACGTGAAGGCCACTCCGTACGTCGACGAGGACATCAAGCCGAACCTCGTCACCCCGGCCACGGCCTGCAAGAAGGAGGAGGAGCCCCCGGCTTCGACTCCCCCGGCCACGCCGACCCCGTCGGCCTCCCCTCGAAGCCGGCCGAGGAGACCGACACCCCGGCTCCGACGCCGTCGGAGAGCGAGAGCACCACGCCGGCGGGCAACGCGCCCGGCCCGGCCGGTGACTCCAACCTCGCCGAGACCGGCGCCAACTCCAACACCGGCATCATCGCCGGCATCGCGGCGGCCCTGGTCGTCGTCGGTGGTGGCGCGGTGTTCTTCGGCATGCGCCGTCGTGGGGCGAACAGCGACAGCTGACGCCCGCGCGTCCGTGCACGGTGGTGGCCCGTCCCCTTCACGGGGGCGGGCCACCGCCCTATCCGAACGACGCCCGCTCCAGCCAGAACTCCAGCACCTCCCGCTCCCCCAGCACCTCCAGCTCAGGAGCGTCCAGCGGCAGCCGCCGGTAGAACGCGAGCAGGACGGACGTCAGCGGCCCGCGCAGGGCGACCGTGGTCTTCTCGTGGCCCCGGCGCCAGGTGACACCGTCCTCGGTGAGCACGATCAGCCTCCCCCACCCTTCGGGCGGGGGGACCCCCGTCTCGCTGCGCTCGGCGTTCACCTCGGGCCCGGTGTCGGTGGCGTGCAGGTGGATGCTGCGGCCCGGGCCGCGCAGTTCCCTCGCCGCGATGTCGTGCGGGTCCGTCCGCTGTACGTACTCCACGATCTGCAGCCACTCGTCGATCGCGTCGGCGGCGACGTCGGGCGCGACCTCGTAGGGCAGCCCGGCGGCGAGCGTGGCGTCCGCGCGGTGCACGGTGATCTCGTGCGTCATCCGGCGGGCCCAGAACCCGGCGTTGAGGATCCCCGCCCAGCCCCACACCTTCGCGTCCGGCCCGGCCTCCCGCAGCGCGGCGACGACCTGCTCGCCCGCCTCCCCCAGCCACACGTCCAGCGCGGCGGCGTCACCCCGGACCTCGGGCCCTTCGGCATCCGGCACCTGCTCCTCGGGCACCTCTTCCTGGGCCCGGGTCCGCACCATGAGCTCCACCCAGCGCAGGGCGCCGCCCGTGTGCCGGACCAGCTCCTCCAGCGACCATTCCGGGCAGGTCGGCACGGTGGCGGCCAAGTCCGTCCCGGAGGTCACCACCGACCTCAACAGGGCGACCTGGTGGGCGATTTCGTCGCAGTAGCGGTCGTGCGCGAGGAGGGTCATGCCCGCACCATAGGCGGGCGGCGATCAGTCGAGCACGGCGATTTCCGCCGCGTCGAACTCCACCCCGGCCTCGTCCCCGACCTCGGGCGCCGCCCGCAGCGCGCACGCCGCCTCCAGGTGCGGGGCACCCTCGGGCTGGAGGCGGACGGCGACGTGGGTGCCTTTGAAGGTGCGGGCGGTCACCGTGCAGCGCAGCCCCTCGCCCGCGGGCACCAGACGTACGCCGGCGGGCCGCACCAGGAGGGTCCGTGTGCCCTGCGGTGCGCCCTCCGGCACCGGAACCTTGCCCCACGGCGTGTCCGCGGCCTCCGCACCCACCGTCGCCTCGACGACGTTCTCGAAGCCGAGGAAGCGGGCCACGAACGCGTCGGCCGGCCGCTGCCACACCTGAAGCGGCGTACCGGACTGGGCAATCCGCCCGTCCCGCATCACGACGACCCGGTCGGCCAGTGCGAATGCCTCCCCCTGGTCGTGCGTCACGGCGAGCACGGTCGTGCCCAACCGGCCGAACAGCTCGCGCAGTTCCACGACCAGCCGTTCCCTCAGCGACCGGTCGAGCTGCCCCAGCGGCTCGTCCAGCATCAGCAGCCTGGGGCTCGGCGCCAGGGCCCGGGCCAGCGCCACCCGCTGCTGCTCCCCGCCGGACAGCACGGCGACGGCCCGGCGGTCCGCGCCGGGCAGCCCGACGAGGTTCAGCAACTCCCTTACCTGCTCGACCTGTTGCCGTTTGGACGCCCCGTGCATCCGCAGTCCGAAGGCGACATTGCCGCCCACGTCCCGCTGTGGGAAAAGCTGGTGGTCCTGGAACATCAGCCCGACCCCGCGTCGGTGCGCGGGCACGCCCGCCTGGTCGCGTCCGTCGAGCGACACCCGCCCGGAGTCGAGCGGCTGCAGCCCGGCCACCGCCCGCAGCAGGGTCGACTTGCCGCTGCCGCTGGGCCCGAGTACGCACACGATCTCGTGCTCGGCGACCTCCAGGTCGACGGCGTCCAGCACGGCCCGCCCGCCGAAGCGGACCGTCGCGCCCTCCAGTGCCAGCAGCATCAGAACTCCCCTGTCCGGTCGGCGGTCCTGAGCCTCTCCAGCACCAGCAGCGCCACGGCGCACACCGCCATCAGAATCGTCGAAAGGGCCATCGCCTGGCCGTAGTTGAGCTCCCCGGGGCGCCCCAGCAGCCGCGCCACGGCCACCGGCAGCGTCGGGTTGTCGGGCCGCGCGATGAACACCGTCGCGCCGAACTCCCCGAGCGACACCGCGAAGGCGAAGCCGGCCGCGATCAGCAGCGCCCGCCGTACCATCGGCAGGTCCACCTCCCGCCACACCCGCCAGGGCGAGGCCCCCAGCACCGAGGCCGCCTCCCGCAGCCGCACGTCCACCGCCCGCAGCACGGGCAGCATGGTCCGCACGACGAACGGCACCCCGACCAGCGCCTGCGCGAGCGGCACCAGGATCCACGAGGACCTCAGGTCCAGCGGCGGCTCGTCGAGGGTGATCAGGAACCCGAAGCCGACGGTCACGGCGGACACCCCGAGCGGCAGCATCAGCAGCGCGTCGAAGCCGCGCACGAACCGCCCGGCGTCCCTGCGGGTGAGTGCGACGGCGGCAAGACCGCCGATCACCACGGCGATGACGGTGGCGGCGAGGGCGTACCCCAGCGAGTTACCGATCGCCTCGATCGGCGCCACCAGGAAGATCCCGCCGTCCGCCCTGGTCAGCGCACGGTAGTAGCCGAAGCCGGGCGCGTCCAGGGACCGCTGGACCAGCACGGCGAGCGGCAGCAGAAGCAGCACGACGACCGTGAGCAGCACCCCGCCCAGCAGCGCCCACTGCCCGGCGCCGCGCGGCCGGCGCGCGGTCACCGACGCGTCCACCAGCCGCAGCGCGGTCTCCCGCCGCCGTACGGTCCAGGCGTGCAGGGCGAGGATCGCGCCCACCGCGACGAACTGGATCAGCGTCAGCACGGCCGCCGTGGACAGGTCGAAGATCTCCGACGTCTGCCGGTAGATCTCCACCTCCAAGGTCGAGAAGGTGGGCCCGCCGAGGATCTGGACGACACCGAAGGAGGTGAAGGTGAACAGGAAGACCATGAGCGCGGCGGCGGCCACGGCCGGGGCGAGAGCCGGGAGCGTCACCTGCCGCCAGGCCTTCGTCGGGGACGCCCCGAGCATCCGCGCGGCCTCCTCCTGCCGCGGGTCCAGCTGCGCCCAGAGCCCGCCGACGGTCCGTACGACGACCGCGTAGTTGAAGAAGACGTGCGCGAGCAGGATCGCCCACACGGTGGTGTCGAGCCGTACGCCCCACAGCTGGTCGAGCAGCCCGCCCCGCCCGACCAGCGCCAGGAACGCCGTACCGACGACGACCGTGGGCAGCACGAACGGGACGGTCACGATCGCCCGCAGGACCTGCTTGCCCCGGAATTCGAAGCGGGCGAAGACGTACGCGCCGGGGAGCGCGATCACCAGGGTGAGCGCGGTGGAGACCAGAGCCTGCCAGGTGGTGAACCACAGGACGTGCCGGACGTCGGACTGCGCCAGCACCTCCCCGATCCGCCCGAACCGCCAGACCCCGTCGACCTTCAGTCCGCGCGCGACGATCGCGGCGACGGGGTAGGCGAAGAAGGCCGCGAAGAACGCGACGGGCAGGGCGAGGAGCCCGAACCGCGCCGCGCTCCCGCGCCGGTCCTTGCGGACGGCCGCATCGGTTACTTCAGTACGAGTGAGGTCCACGACTTGACCCACTGGTCACGGTGGTCGGCGATCTTCGCCGGGTCCATGGTCTCGGGATCCGCGGCCTGCGGCCCGAACTTCACGAACTCCGGCGGCACCTGGGCGCCCTCGCGCACCGGGTACACGAACATGTTGAGCGGCATGTCCTCCTGGAACCGCTCGCTGACCAGGAAGTCCAGGAACGCCTTGCCGCCCTTGGTGTTCTTCGCGCCGCTCAGCAGCCCGGCGTACTCGACCTGCCGGAAGCAGGTGCCCTCGGCGACCCCGGTCGGTGCCGTGCCCGGCTTGGGGTCGGCGAAGATGACCTCGGCGGGCGGCGAGGAGGCGTACGACACGACGAGCGGCCTCTCGCCCTTGGCCTTCTTGCCGCCGGCCGAGCCGGAGAACTCCTCGTTGTAGGCCTGCTCCCAGCCGTCGACGACCTTCACACCGTTGGCCTTGAGCTTCTTCCAGTAGCCCTCCCAGCCCTCGTCGCCGTACTTCGCGGCGGTGCCGAGCAGGAACCCGAGGCCGGGCGAGGAAGCGGAGGCGTTCTCGGTCACGAGCAGGTTCTTGTACTGGGGCTTGACCAGGTCCTCGAAGCTCTTCGGCGGCTCCAGCTCGTGGTCGGCGAAGTACTTCTTGTCGTAGTTGACGCAGATGTCGCCGGTGTCGACGGGCGTGACCCGGTGCTTGTCCTGGTCGGCTCGGTACTCGGCCTTGATCTGTTCGGAACCCTTCGCCTCGTACGGCTGGAACAGCCCGTTGTCGAGCGCCCGCGAGAGCAGCGTGTTGTCGACGCCGAAGAAGACGTCGCCCTGCGGGTTGTCCTTGGTCAGGATCGCCTTGTTCACGGCCTGCCCGGCGTCGCCGTCCTCCAGGACGTCGACCTTGTAGCCGGACTGCTTCTCGAAGGCGGCGATGACGCCCTTGGACACGGCCCACGAGTCGTGGCTGACGAGGGTCACGGTCTTGGAGTCACCGGACCCCTGGCCGTCACCGGACGACCCGCACGCGGCGAGCGTGCCGGCCATGCCGAGCCCGACGACCACAGCCGTCAGCCGCTTGCTCTTGTTACTCACTGGATTCCTCCTGGATGACCAGGAGAAGACGCGGTCCTGCCCGGGAACTCGGGGGATCCCGGGCAGGACGCAACAGCTCGAGTGATGACCGATCTCCCTACCCAGAATGACCTGGGCCAGGTTCGGAGGGTCTGCGGCCGTGTGCCGCACTCTCAGCGCTGTGGCGCTCCCCTGTCGGAATATGCAGGTGTCGGATATGCAGATGTTCTTACGCCGGTCAGACTACCGTTCGGTGGCCGCGAGCTGACCACACGCCCCGTCGATCTCCTGTCCACGGGTGTCCCGGACCGTCACCGGCACACCATGGGCGGCGATGGCCTCCACGAACGCCTTCTCGTCCTCGGGCCGCGAGGCCGTCCACTTCGACCCGGGCGTCGGGTTCAGCGGGATGAGGTTGACGTGCACGGGCCTGCCCTTGAGCATCCGGCCGAGCCGGTCACCGCGCCAGGCCTGGTCATTGATGTCCCGGATCAAGGCGTACTCGATGGACAGCCGCCGCCCGGACTTGGCGCTGTACTCGAACCCGGCGTCCAGCACCTCGCGGACCTTCCACCGTGTGTTCACGGGGACGAGGGTGTCGCGCAGCTCGTCGTCGGGGGCGTGCAGCGAGATGGCGAGCCGGCACTTGAAGCCCTCGTCGGCGAACCGGTTAATCGCCGGGACGAGACCGACCGTCGAGACGGTGATCCCGCGCTGCGAGAGCCCCACCCCGTCGGGCTCGGGGTCGGTGAGCCGCCGGATGGACCCGATGACCCGGTTGTAGTTGGCGAGCGGCTCGCCCATGCCCATGAAGACGATGTTGCTGAGCCGCGCCGGACCACCGGGAACCTCCCCGTCCCGCAGCGCCCGCATGCCGTCGACGATCTGATGCACGATCTCGGCGGTGGACAGATTCCGGTCCAGACCCGCCTGCCCGGTCGCACAGAACGGGCAGTTCATCCCGCACCCCGCCTGCGAGCTGATGCACATGGTCACCCGGTCCGGATAACGCATCAGCACGGACTCGACGAGCGTCCCGTCGAACAGCCGCCACAGCGTCTTGCGCGTGGTGCCCTGGTCGGTCGACAGATGCCGCACGACACTCATCAGCTCGGGCAGCAACGCCTCCCGCAGCTTCCCGCGAGCACCGGCCGGAATATCGGTCCACTGCTCCGGCTCGTGCGCGTACCGCGCGAAGTAGTGCTGCGAGAGCTGCTTGGCACGAAACGGCTTCTCCCCGACAGCCGCGACGGCCTCCTTGCGCTCGGCAGGAGTGAGATCAGCGAGATGCCGCGGCGGCTTCTTGGCTCCGCGGGGGGCGACGAATGTGAGTTCTCCGGGCTTAGGCATGGCTCAACCAGTGTCGCAGATCGCCGACGGTGGCCCGTGCCCCGCCCGCTCCACCCGCGACACCGGAGGGAATACGCCCTACGCGCCCGCGTGCTCCAGCCGGTCTTTGAGGAGTTGCTCGTTGCGCGGGAGTTCCTTGCGGACCTGGGGGCGCATGACGAGCGGAACCAGGATCTTGCCGACGCCGTGGCTCTCGAAGTCGATCTCGATCGTCACGTGCGAGCGCTGCCCCTCGTCGAACGGCTCGACCTCGCCGTGCACCCGTGCCCGTACGGGGCCGTCGACACCGCGCATGCCCCAGGTGTGGGGCGGGTCGTACTCGACGACCTCCATGGTCATCGGCATCACACGGCGGCCGACGTGCCGGGTGACCCGGAACCGGGAGCCGATACCGAGGGGCCCTTCGTCGAGGCGCTCCGCGGACACGGCGCTCAGCTGCCACTCCGGCATCCGCGGGGTGTCCATGACGTAGTCGTAGACGTCCTCGGGACGCCGGTCGACATCGATGCTCTGTCGAATGATGGACATGATGTCCCCCTTTGCGACCTACACCTGAATCGTCCCACTCGGCGCCCGTCGGTGCCTCCCCGGAGCGACTCGATGCAGGGCCGGAACGACAGTGAGCTCCCGCCCACAAGGACGGGAGCTCACTGGACGAGGTCCGTTCAGCCGGATCCCGCGAAGAGCACGAGCAGCAGCCACACCACTGGAGCCGTGGGCAGCAGCGAGTCCAGCCGGTCCATGATGCCGCCGTGACCGGGCAGCAGCGTGCCCATGTCCTTGATGCCGAGGTCCCGCTTGATCATGGACTCGCCGAGGTCGCCGAGCGTGGCGGTGACCGCGACCGCGAGGCCCAGCACCAGGCCCTGCCACCAGGCGCCGTCGTCGATGAGGAACTGCATACACAGCGCGCCCGCGACCATGGCGAAGGAGACCGCGCCGAGCAGGCCCTCGCGGGTCTTGCCGGGGCTGATGCGCGGGGCGAGCTTGGTCCGGCCGAAGCGCCAGCCGACGGCGTAGGCACCGGTGTCGCTGACGACCGTGAGCAGCAGGAAGGTGAGCACCCGCTGCGGCCCGTCGTCCGCGGTCAGCATCATCGCGACGAACGTCGCCAGGAAGGGCACGTAGAACGCCGCGAAGACACCCGCGGTGACATCCCTGAGGTATCCCTCGGGCGGTTCCGTCATACGCCAGACGAGCACAGCCAGCGCGGTGAGCGCCATGGCGACCCAGGCGCCCTCGGCGCCCCGGACGTACCCGGAGACGACCATCGCGGCACCGCCGAGCGCGAGCGGAACGAGCGGCGCGCGGATGCCCTTGCGTTCGTCCAGCCGCTTGGTCAGCTCCCACAGGCCCACCACGACGGCGACCGCGACGACGCCGACGAACACGGCCTTGACGACGAACAGCGAGGCGACGATCACCGCACCGAGCCCGACCCCGACCCCTATCGCGGCACTCAGGTCGCGGCCCGCGCTCTTCTTCGGCGGCTTGGGTGCCGGCTGCGAGGCGTCGGGCATGGGTTCCGGATTCGTCTCGTTTCGGACCGGGGGGCCGCTCAGCCGAGCAGCCCTCCGGCCGTCATCCTGGTTTTCGCCGTGGTCGGCTACGTCAGGCACGATGGGCATGGGGCGAGTCTGAGGCGCTTCATACGCATCGTATGCGGGACCCGCCGGAGCGGCCCCCTGGACGTGCCCATGGCCAGGACTCTGGACGTGGCCCGGGCTCTGGACGTGCCCGTGGCCATGCCCTTGGTCGGTGGGCCCCCAGTACCCGGCCTGTTGCGGCGCCCCCCAGGAAGAGTCGTTCATCAGACCTCGAGCAGCTCCGCTTCCTTGTGCTTCAGGAGCTCGTCCACCTGAGCGACGTACTTCGCGGTGGTGTCGTCGAGCTCCTTCTCCGCACGGCGGCCCTCGTCCTCGCCGACCTCGCCGTCCTTGATCAGCTTGTCGATGGCCTCCTTGGCCTTGCGGCGCACGGAGCGAATCGAGATCTTCGCGTCCTCGCCCTTGCTCTTGGCGACCTTGATGTACTCGCGGCGGCGCTCCTCGGTCAGCTCGGGGAACACCACCCGGATGATGTTGCCGTCGTTGCTCGGGTTGACGCCCAGGTCGGAGTCACGGATCGCCTGCTCGATGTTGCGCAGGGCCGTCTTGTCGAACGGGGTCACCACCGCCATGCGCGGCTCCGGCACGGAGAACGAAGCCAGCTGGTTGATCGGCGTCGGCGCGCCGTAGTACTCGGCCACGATCTTGTTGAACATCGCCGGGTGCGCACGGCCGGTGCGGATCGCGGCGAAGTCCTCCTTGGCGACCACGACGGCCTTCTCCATCTTCTCCTCGGCCTCGAGGAGGGTCTCTTCGATCACCACTTGCTCCTGCGTGTCTTGAAGTAGGCCCGGCTGCGGTTCCATGTGGGGCGGCGGCCGGCTGCGTCGCGTCTTCTTCCTGCACGGTTCCCGACCGGCAGGACATTGTCCATCCCCCGGCCCGGCTCCGTCCCGCCCGTCCCCCGGACGGGGTGGTGCGGGTCGGCCCTCAGTCCCGGCCGGCCGCGTCCCCGACGAGCGTGCCGATCTTCTCACCCTTGACGGCGCGTCCGATGTTGCCCTCCGCCAGCAGCTCGAAGACCACGATCGGGAGCTTGTTGTCGCGGCACAGCGTGACGGCCGTGGCGTCGGCGACCTTCAGGTCGCGCGTGATGACCTCGCCGTAGCCGAGGTGGTCGAACTTGACCGCGTCCGGGTTGGTCTTCGGGTCGGAGTCGTAGACCCCGTCCACGCCGTTCTTGCCCATCAGCAGCGCCTCGGCGTCGATCTCCAGGGCGCGCTGCGCGGCGGTGGTGTCGGTGGAGAAGTACGGCATGCCCATACCGGCGCCGAAGATCACCACGCGGCCCTTCTCCAGGTGCCGTACGGCGCGCAGCGGGATGTACGGCTCGGCGACCTGCCCCATGGTGATGGCGGTCTGCACACGCGTCTCCACGCCGACCTTCTCCAGGAAGTCCTGGAGGGCGAGGCAGTTCATGACGGTGCCGAGCATGCCCATGTAGTCGGAGCGGGCCCGGTCCATGCCGCGCTGCTGGAGTTCGGCACCGCGGAAGAAGTTGCCGCCGCCGATGACGACGGCGACCTGCGCGCCGTCACGCACGACGGCCGCGATCTCGCGGGCGATCTTGTGCACCACGTCGGGGTCGACGCCCAGGCCCCCGCCACCGGAGAAGGCCTCTCCGGACAGCTTCAGCAGAAACCGGCCGCGCACTTTGCCGTCGTCGCTCTTCTGGGGCTTGGTGGTCATGGGGGATTCCGCCTCTTTCACGTGTTGCACATACCAAGAAGGCCATTGCCGGTGGGGCGTGTTTCGCATCCCATACGGCAATGGCCTCCTTGTCAGATCTGCTGTCGTCCGCCACCCATGTGACGGCGTACACGGACGACTGCTGCCGACCCTATCGGGGTCGGGCGTCGATCGCGGTACGGACTCAGATGCCGACCTTGATGCGCGAGAAGCGCTTCAGGGTGACACCGGCCTCGTCCAGGACCTTCTGAACGGACTTCTTGTTGTCCAGCGCGTAGGGCTGGCCGAGCAGCGTGGCGTCCTTGAAGAAGCCGTTGAGGCGACCCTCGACGATCTTCGGCAGGGCGGCCTCGGGCTTGCCCTCGGCGCGGGTGGTCTCCTCGGCGACGCGGCGCTCGGACTCGACGACCTCGGCCGGCACGTCCTCCTTGGAGAGGTACTTCGGCGCGAAGGCGGCGATGTGCTGGGCGACGCCCTTGGCGATCTCGGCGTTGGGCTTGTCCAGCTCGACGAGGACACCGATCTGCGGGGGCAGGTCGGGCATCGTGCGGTGCATGTACGCCGTCACGTAGCCGTCACCGAACTGCGCGAAGCGGTCCAGGACGATCTTCTCGCCCAGGTTGGCGTTGGCCTCGTCGACGAACGCCTGGACGGTCTTGCCGGCCTCGATCTCGGAGGCGAGCAGGGCCTCGAGGTCGGCCGGGGAGGTCTTGGCGACGTGCTCGGCGATGGTGGTGGCCACGGCCTGGAACTTGTCACCCTTGGCGACGAAGTCCGTCTCGCACTTCAGCTCGACGATGACACCGGAGGAGTTGTCGTCGGCGATGATCGAGACCACGGCACCGTTCTCGGCGGAACGGCCTTCGCGTTTGGCGACGCCCTTCTGGCCCTTGATGCGGAGCGCCTCGACGGCCTTCTCGACGTTGCCCTCGGCCTCGTCCAGCGCCTTCTTGCAGTCCATCATGCCGGCGCCCGTGAGCTCACGGAGCTTCTTGACGTCGGCGGCGGTGTAGTTCGCCATGAGTCTGTGAATCTTTCTCGAAGTCTGGAAGATCGAAGATCTGCGGATGCGCCCCCCATGGAGCCGGAGGGCGCTGTCTTTCCGCTGACCTACGGGTGAACGGCGGGAGCGGACTTCACCGCGCCGAAGGCGCTGTTGGCTGCGGTCTCGCTCCCGCCGTCACCTCGGACTGACGGGTCAGGCCTGCTCGGCCTCGGCGGCCTTCTCGCCCTCGGCCGGCTTCTCGGCCTCGGCGGCGGGGGCGGCCTCGGCGGCCGGAGCGGCGTCGGCAGCCGGAGCAGCCTCAGCGGCGGGGGCAGCCTCAGCCTCGGCGGCCGGAGCAGCCTCAGCGGCGGGGGCAGCCTCAGCCTCGGCGGCCGGAGCAGCCTCAGCGGCGGGGGCAGCCTCGTCGGCCTTCTTCTCACCCTCGAGCAGGTCGCGCTCCCACGCGGCCAGCGGCTCGCCCGCGGCCTTGTCGCCCTTGTCGCCGGTGGCGACGCCGGAACGGGCGATGAGGCCCTCGGCGACGGCGTCGGCGATGACGCGGGTGAGCAGGGTGACGGAGCGGATCGCGTCGTCGTTGCCCGGGATCTTGTAGTCGACCTCGTCGGGGTCGCAGTTGGTGTCGAGGATCGCGACGACCGGGATGTTCAGCTTCCGGGCCTCACCAACGGCGATGTGCTCCTTCTTGGTGTCCACGATCCAGACGGCGCTGGGCACCTTCTGCATCTCGCGGATACCACCGAGGGTCTTCTCCAGCTTGGCCTTCTCGCGCGAGAGCACGAGAAGCTCCTTCTTGGTCAGACCGGATGCGGCGACGTCCTCGAAGTCGATCTGCTCGAGCTCCTTGAGGCGCTGCAGACGCTTGTAGACGGTCGAGAAGTTGGTGAGCATGCCGCCCAGCCAGCGCTGGTTGACGAAGGGCATGCCGACGCGGGTGGCCTGCTCGGCGATGGCCTCCTGCGCCTGCTTCTTCGTGCCGACGAACATGACCGTGCCGCCGTGGGCGACGGTCTCCTTGACGAACTCGAAGGCGCGGTCGATGTACGACAGCGACTGGAGCAGGTCGATGATGTAGATGCCGTTGCGCTCCGTGAAGATGAAGCGCTTCATCTTCGGGTTCCAACGACGGGTCTGGTGACCGAAGTGGACGCCGCTCTCCAGCAGCTCCCGCATCGTGACGACGGCCATGGCCGTATCTCCTTGAATTTCTCGGTTGTGCCGCGGATGCCGGACGGCTTCCGCGCCTGACGCCCACTGCGCGCCGTTCCACGAGGGACCGAGGGGCGCTGATACAGCCCGTTGCCGGGGTGCGTATCGGGGCGTGCGAAGTCGACCCGGTGACCCGGATCGCCACCAGAAGTGTACGGGACCCGCGGGGTGCCGGGTGACGCCGTTGTCCACAACCGGGCAGTGGTCCACAGCCACGCACGGTGATCGCGGTGGTGCGGGACGCTCTGCGCATGCGAACGAAGCGATGTGTGCGTGTGTGTACGCGGCTGATCCTGCTGCTGGTTCTGACGACGGCCGTCCTGCTGTCCCCGCCGCCACGGCTGTTCGCGGCCCCGCCCGGCCCGGATACCGGCGTTCCGGCTGTGGGACGCGCGTGGCCTGTCGGATCACGCCCGCAGGTCCTGCGCGGCTGGGAACCGCCGGCGACGGCGTACGGCCCGGGCCACCGGGGCGTGGACCTGGCGGCGGCACCGGGAACGCCGGTACGGGCGGTGGCCGGGGGCCGGGTCTCCTTCACGGGCCGGGTGGCCGGCAAGGGCGTCGTGTCCGTGGAACTCAACGGAACCGGCGATCCACCCCTGCGCGCGACATACGAACCGGTGACGGCGACGGTGGAGGAGAGCGAGGAGGTGGAACCGGGCGAGGTGATCGGCACGGTGGACGCGGCGGGCTCCCACTGCACGGCCACATGCGTGCACTGGGGCCTGCGCAGAGGCGAGACGTACCTGAACCCGCTGTCCCTCCTGCCCCCGTGGCTGCTGCACAGGGGCCCGTCGAGGCTGTTGCCCGTGTACTGACCCCGCTGCGGGCGTGCGTGCCTCCCCCAGCGCCTCAAGGGCCTGGGAGGTGACCCCAGGGCGGCATCCGTCCCGAAGAGGGCGGCACCCCGCTACGCCGGGCTGCGCACCCACCCGGCACCGACGCCCCTCAGCCCAGCACACCCCGCAGCGCCATACCCACCGCCGCGTCCGCGATGACGCCCGGCTCCTCCGCAGCCCCCAGCTCGATCCGCCGCACGGCCGCGTCGACAACCCCCTGCAGCAGCATCGCCGCCAGCCGGGGCTGCCCATGCCCCATCCCGGCCAGCGCCTCCACGATCATCGCGACCAGCCCGCCGTGCGCCGCCCTGATCTTCTCCCGGGCCCCCGCGTCGAGCTCACTCGCGGAGATCGCGACCACGGCACGATGCCGCCGGTCCCCGACCAGCTCCAGCTGCTGGCGCACATACGCCTCGACCTTGGCCTCGGCCGTCTCCGCCCGCTCCATCGCCGCCGACACCTCCGCCGCCCAGACGGGGAAGTCGACCTCGCACAGCTCCTCGACCACGGCCGCCCGCGAACGGAAGTACTCGTAGACGGACGACCGCGCGAGGCCCGTCCGCTCGGCGAGGGCCGGGAAGGTCAGCGCCTCCGTACCGCCCTCGGACAACAAGGCACGAGCCGCGTCCAGCAGGGCGGCTCGCTGCATCGACCGGTGCTCGGCCACGGAGGCCGCTCGAATCCTTGGCACGTCAACACTCTACGGACGCGTCACGCCCGGCGGGAGTGGCTCACCCCGCCCCATCGGTATCCGCCCAGGTCAGCGGCCGAAGCTCGCCAGTTTCGCTCTGAGCTGCAGCACCGACTTGGTGTGGATCTGGCTGACCCGGCTCTCGGTCACGCCCAGCACGTTCCCGATCTCGGCCAGGGTGAGCCCCTCGTAGTAGTACAGCGTGACCACGGTCTTCTCCCGCTCGGGCAGCGTGTTGATCGCCCGTGCCAGGAACCTCCGCAGTTCCCGGTCCTCGGCGACCTCCACGGGGTTGTCGGCGGCGGTGTCCTCCAGCGTGTCCATCACGCTCAGCCCGTCGCCGCCCTCACCTCCGCCGTGCAGCAGCTCCTCCAGGGCCACCACGTTGGCCAGCGACAACTGGCTGAACACCGCGTGGAGTTCCTCCACCGCGATGCCCAGCTCGCCGGCCACCTCGCCCTCCGTCGGCGTCCGCCGCAGCCGCGCCTCCAGAGTGGCGTACGCCCGCTCCACGTTGCGCGCCTTCTGCCGCACCGAGCGGGGGATCCAGTCGAGCGCCCGAAGCTCGTCGATCATCGCGCCCCGGATCCGGGTGATCGCGTACGTCTCGAACTTGATCTCCCGGTCGATGTCGAACTTCTCGATCGCGTCGATCAGCCCGAACACCCCGGACGAGACGAAGTCCGCCTGCTCCACGTTGGACGGCAGGCCCACGCTGACCCGTCCCGCGACGTACTTCACGAGCGGCGAGTAGTGCAGGATCAGCTGCTCCCGCAGCCGCTCGTCCCCCGTCGCCTTGTACGACCGCCACAGCTCGTCGAGCGTCGAGGGAGCGGGCGGCCGTACGCTGCCACCGTCACGGGCGGCTGGGGGGATCGCCGCCCGGTCGGACCCGGAGGTGTGCTGGGGCATTCGTCGCCTTGTGCCGTTCTGCTGCGGAGTGGTGCTGCCGGGGTGAGCTGTCTGTCTGATGTCGAGTTGCCTGTCCGTGTCGGGATCCTCGTGAGCGTAGCGTGACTGCGGTGTCGCGGTGTGCGAAGAACGGAGGCCAAGGCGGACACGGATGCGTTCCGGAGGCGTCACGGAGGACCGCCGCGGTCGCTCAGCGTGATCACCGGAGGACCCCAACTGGGCGCATTTCCAAGGGGTGTCGAGGTTCCCCCGGACGGCCGAACACGTGCGGTCAGCATGGTTCGGGATCACCACGGACCGACATCACCGCCTGGCGTGTCAACTTCCAGCCATCGCCGTGTCGTTCGACGTAACCGAGTGCCCTGAGTTCGTACAGTCTCGCGACTGCGTCCTCCTGCGCGGTCTGTGCCCGGCGCGCGATCTCGTCCGGCCGGGCGGCCCGGCCACCCGGCAGGGCGGCGAGCACCTGCCGGGTGGCGGGTTCCAGCAGATCCCGGGGCAGGACGGGGCCGCGCCGGTCGGGAGCCAGCTGTCCGATGTCGCCGACCAGCTCGACGACGTCAGCCGCGTCGGTGACCAGGACCGCCTCGCCGCGCAGCAGTTCGTGCACTCCGGCCGAGAGTCCGCTGGTGGCCGGGCCCGGTACTCCCATCGTGTGACGGCCGAGGCGCTGTGCCGCCCGCGCCGTGACCAGGGAGCCGCTGCGGTGGGCGGCCTCGACGACCACGGTGCCGCGGGTGAGGGCCGCGATCACCCGGTTCCGCAGGATGAACCGGCTCGGTGTCGGATGATCGCCGGGCGGCAACTCGCCTACGACCAGGCCCTGTTCGGCGATTCTGCCGATCAGCTGGGTATGTCCGCGCGGGTAGGGGCGGTCGACACCGCAGGCGAGGACGGCGACGGTGGCACCACCCGCGCCGAGGGCACCGCGGTGGGCGGCGCCGTCGACTCCGTAGGCGCCGCCGGACACCACGACCCAGCCCTGCTCGGCGAGGCCGGCGGCGAGGGTGGCCGCCATGTGCGCCCCGTACTCGGTGCAGGCCCGGGCGCCGACGACGGCCACGGACTTCAGCGCCCACATCCGCAGGCCGGCCCGCCCCCGTACCCACAGCCCGAGGGGCCGGGCATCCCCGAGATCGTCGAGCTGTCCCGGCCACTCCGGGTGCCCGGGACACACGAACCGCACCCCGGCCTCCCGGGCGACGGCGAGATCCTCACGGGGCCGCGCCACCCCGGCCCTGGCCAGCAGCCCCGCCCACCGCTTGCCGCTGACCCCGGGCAGCGGCCGCCCGCCCCGCACCAGCCGCCGAACCACTTCCCCGACCCCGAACTCCCGCACCCACCGCCCACCGGCCTCGTCCCCGGGCTCGACGACCCGGGTGAGGAACACCCGGGCGAGCAGTTCGTCGTCCGGTTCGTCGACGGCGCTCATGTCAGCGCTCCGATGGCCATCGGGATACCCCGGGGCACACCGGTGCGCAGCTGGAGCGCGAGGGCGACGTCCGTGGCGTCGGGCCGGTCGTGGCCGACGAGGTCGGCGACGGTCCACGCCACCCGCAGGACGCGGTCCAGTCCGCGGGCGGTCAGGACACCCCGCTCCAGGTTCCGCTCGGCCTCGTCCATGGCGCCGGGCACCGCGTACCACCGGCTGCGCAGCTCGCGGCCGGGCACCTCGCTGTTGCTGCGCCAGGGAGTGCCGGCGAGGCGCTCCGAGGCCCGTTCCCGGGCTGCCCGTACCCGGTCGGCGACCGTCGCCGTGGACTCGCCCCGTGCTCCGAGGGCGGTCAGCTCGGTCCGGGTGACGCGGTCGACCTCGACGCGCAGGTCGACGCGGTCGAGCAGCGGGCCGGAGAGCCTGGCCTGGTAGCGACGGATCGCCGAGGGCGGGCATTCGCACAGGTCGTCCCGCAGGGAGAACCTGCCGCACGGGCAGGGGTTGGCCGCGAGCACCATGAGGAACTTCGCCGGGAAGCGTACGACTCCCGCACTGCGCGCGATCACGACATGCCCCGCCTCCAGCGGCTGACGCAGGGCGTCCAGGGCCTGGCCGTTGAACTCGGGTGTCTCGTCCAGGAACAGAACACCCCGGTGGGACAGCGACACGGCGCCGGGCCGTGCGACGCCCTGACCTCCGCCGACGAGTGCCTGCATCGTGGCCGAGTGGTGCGGGGCGCAGTAGGGGGCGACGTCGATCAACGGCTTGCCCAGGGGCAGCAGGCCCGCCACCGAGTGGACCGCTGTGACCTCCAGCGACTCCTGCCGGCCCAGCAGGGGCAGGATGGCCGGCAGCCGCTCCGCGAGCATCGTCTTGCCCGCGCCGGGAGGCCCTTCGAGGAACAGGTGGTGTCCGCCTGCCGCGGCCACCTCCACCGCCGTGCGCGCCGAAGTCTGCCCGACGACGTCCGCGAGGTCGTGACCATGGTCGTGCTGGGCCGCTCCGACGCTGTGCATCCCGGTGGCCGCGCCCGTACCGGGCACACGCAGACCGGCGAGGAGGGGGTCCGGGCGACCTAGTTCGTCCGGTTCCTCGTCGGGCACGGGTTCGTCGGCCAGGATGGCGATCAGCTGCCGCAGGCTCCTGACGCCAAGCACTGAGACGCCGGGCACCAGGGACGCCTCGACGGCGGCGCACTCCGGCACCACCACCTGCTCGTACCCCGCGTCCGCCGCCGCCAGCACCGCGGGCAGCACCCCGCGGACCGGCCGGACCCGCCCGTCCAGCCCCAGTTCCCCGATCATCACGATGTCGGCGAGGACCCGGGGGTCGATGCGCTCTGCCGCGCCGAGGACGGCTGCCGCGACGGCCAGGTCGAAGCCGCTGCCGGACTTCGGGACGGAGGCCGGGCTCAGGCCCACCGTGAGTTTCTTCTGCGGCCATGCCGCGCCCGAGTTGACGATGGCGGCGCGCACCCGGTCCCGGCTCTCCGTGAGGCTCTTGTCGGGCAGTCCCACCAGCGTGAACGCCGCGACCCCCGGTTCGAGATCGGCCTGGACCTCGACGACCACACCCTCGACGCCCACCAGCGCCACCGAACACGTACGGGCGAATCCCATCAGGCCACCCCCCGCACATGCTCGACCAAGGCCGCGCCGCGGTACGGCAGCAGCACGCCGACCACGTCGATGCGGACCCCGCCGGGCGGTGCGCCCCCGTGGCTCTGGATCCACCGCTCGGCGAGATCCCGCAGCCGCTCCGCCTTCTGCGGTGTCACGGCCGCCATCGGATGCTCGAAGGGGCCCTCCCTGCGGGTCTTCACCTCGCAGACGACCAGGACGTCACCGTCCCTGGCCACGATGTCGATCTCACCTGTCCGGCCGGAGCGCCAGTTGCGCTCCACGACCGTCAGACCGGCCTCGGCCAGCCGCCGCGCGGCCAGGCTCTCGCCGTACTTGCCCATGGCGCTGCGCGCCCGATGTGCGTTCATGTCGGCACCACCTCCGGCGCCAACGATCACGCACCCGCCACCAACAAGTGGATCTTGGTGGACAGCTCAGCGGGTGTGGAAAACTCCCTCACCCGCCTGGGTGAACATCACTGGACGTCACCCGCTCGGCAGCTCGAGATCGCTCTTGTTCAGCTCCTCGATGTTCACGTCCTTGAATGTGAGAACCCGAACCTGCTTCACGAACCGCGCCGGCCGGTACATGTCCCACACCCAAGCATCCGCCATGGAAACCTCGAAGAACACCTCACCCTGGACCGAGTGCACCTGCATCTCGTAGTCGTTGGTCAGGTAGAAGCGCCGCTCGGTCTCGATCACGTATTTGAACAGACCGACGACATCGCGGTACTCCCGGTAGAGCTTCAGCTCCATCTCGGTCTCGTACTTCTCGAGGTCCTCGGCGCTCATGGCATGTTCCCCTTCAGCCGTGCGATCCCACCATTGTGCGCCAGTCCTGTGAGCCCCTAGACGATTTCCGGGTCAAGGATCACGGGCCTGGCCGGGGGACCTTCGTCGAGCAGCGTACGCAGCAGCCCGGCGAGTCTGGTCGGATACACCGTCTCATGTGCCCGGGTCAGTTCCGGACACGTCCACCAGCGCGCTCCGGCGACACTGCGCCGCTCCAGCTCGGTCAGCCCGGCGGCGGCGATCTCCGTTCGGTCCGTACGAGCCAGGTAGTACCACTCGTCCTGGTTCCAGCGGCGGCCCGCGAACGGGAACGAGCACTTCCGCCGCCACAGCACCGGGCCGAGCACGACCTCGGTGATGCCCGTCTCCTCGGCGAGTTCCCGCCGGGCGGCCTGTTCACGGGTCTCGTCGCCCTCCACTCCGCCGCCGGGGGTGAACCACCAGTCGTCGGCCGGGTCGTCCGGCTCGTGCCCGTGCAGCAGCAGGATGCGGTCCTGCGGGTCGAGCAGCACCACGCGGGCGACCTTGCGCAGCCCGCCCTCGTAGGAGTCCTGGCCCGCCCCCACGGCCTCAGCGGACACCCGCGGGCTCCGCACTGCCCCGCCGGGCACGGGCCGCGCCCGCCCGCCTGGCGATCGGGCCGTAGGCGCCCCCGCCCAGAACGAGTACGGCGCCGGCGATCACCGCGGCGGTGATCGTCCGCAGCGGTCCGGGTGAGGAGAGGTTGCCGAGCGCCTCGAAGCCGGTCGGGCGCTCCAGCATGCCCTTCATGGGGTACACGACGGAGTCGACGCGGGCGTCGACGGCGGAGCGCGCCACCGTGCCACTGGCGGCGTCGGTCAGGTGGGCGGTGGAGTCCACGGAGCTGCCGCGCTCGTCGCCGAGCAGGAACAGCCGCCCCTTGGGGACGGTCACGGTCGGGAAGTTGCTGATCTCGGCCGGCGTGCCCTTGGGCAGGTAGGGCTCGTCGATCTCCTTGCCGTTGACCTTGAGCCTGCCGTCCTGGCAGCAGGAGACCGTGTCGCCGCCGATGGCGACCACTCGCTTGACCATCGGCGCGTTGGCCCAGGCCGCGTCCTTGAAGACGACGACATCGCCGCGGCGCACCTCATCGCCGTCGACGCGCTGGGCGAGGATCCGGTCGCCCGCGTCGATCGTCGGCGTCATCGAACCGGTGGGCACGGTGTACGGCCGGTAGACCACCGCTCCCCAGGCGAACCCGCCGAGGAAAAGCACAAGGCCCAGCGCGACGGCCATCCCGGACAACCGCTGTCCGGTCCGGCTGCCCACCGGGCCCGTACCTGTGCCACCGCTGCGCGGGGCCGTGTGCGTCATGCTCTCGCCACCCATGGGTCCGCACCCTACCCGGGGGTACCAGCCGGGGTCAGCCCGCGGTCGGGATCGCGGCAACGCCCGGTCCGGACCGGGACCGGCAGGGCTCACGCTTTGCCGCACTCCCACTCGCCCCACGGGCCCCACTCACCACTGGAGCGGTCACCGATGCCCGCGCGGACACACACGGTCGCACCTCCGCGAAGTTGTGGTTCTCGTGCTTCCACTCGTTCACGCCGCCCGACAGTCGCCCTCCGCCTCGAAGTAGCCCTTCGCACCGTGCGAGCACGCCGACGTGTCGGACCCGGCGTACGAGTACTTCGAGCAGGGCCTGGGAAACAAGTGAACGTGCTTGGTCACGCGAAGACCCGACCGAACATATGATCGGCCGGGTCCGGAAGATGCGTCCGCGCTTAGGTGACCTTGTCGTGATGTCAGCGCTTCCTGCGACGCCAGAGCACCAACGGCGCCGCACCGGCGAGCGCCAGCCCCTGCGGCGCCACCGTCAGGGCGGCCGCGGCCGACTGGGCGTTGAGACCGGTCTGGTCGAAGGTGTCCGGCACCGGCAGGTTGTTCCAGCGGTTGATCGGCCAGGCGATGACGACGGCCCGTCCGACGACCTCCTTGACCGGGACCATGCCCTTGTGCCGGTCGGTCTGGTTGTAGCGGGAGTCCCGGGAGTTCTGCCGGTGGTCGCCCATGACCCAGATGGAGCCCTCAGGGACCTTCACCTTGAACTGGCCGCCCTGGTCGTCGACGCTGCACGGCGTGTTGCCCGGGTAGACGTACGACTGTTCGTTCAGCGCCTTGCCGTTGACCGTCAACGGGCCCGTGCCCTTGCACTCGATCGTGTCGCCGCCGACCCCGACGACGCGCTTGATGAGGTCCTTCTCCTCGGCGGACGGCATCAGGCCGATCCAGCTGAGGAACGTCTGCAGGGCGTTCGGATCCGTGGTCGGCTCTCCCGCCAGCCAGTTGTCGGGGTCGTGGAAGACGACGACCTCGCCGCGCTCGGGCTCGGAGCCGAACCAGGGGGTGAGCTTGTCGACCAGGACGCGGTCACCCTGCTGGAGCGTGTTCTGCATCGAGTCGGAGGGGATGGAGAACGCCTGCACCAGGAAGGTCTTGATCAGCAGCGCCAGCACCAGCGCGATGCCGATCAGGATGGGCAGCTCCTTCCAGAAGGAGCGTGCCTTCTTCGGCGTCCGGTTCGTACCGCCCGGCCCTTGGCCATCGGCTGTGCTGTGCGTGCCTGTCACCCTGTCGTCCTCGGCTGCTCCGGAGTCATTCCCGGAGGTCACGGCGCTGTCCGCGGCCGGGACGGCGGATTCCGCGGGGCGCCCGCGATGCTCCTCGCCGTCGTGTCCGGACCGTGCGCCGACCGCCACATCCCCCACGCCAACTCCTCACTCTGTGCCGCCGCCTGCCCCATACACGACGCAGGCCCACCACTCCCATAACGAGCGGGAGTTCCGCAGGGGTCGGGAGCTGGATCGTTCCGTTCGAATCGTCGGAGACAACCCTATGCGACAGCCGGGCGGCAGCGGTCGACCCGGTGGCCGAGTCGGACACGGAGGCATACGTAGTCGGTTCCTCCAGCATGTTCCAGTGGCCGAAGGGCCAGGCGATGACCATGGCGCGGCCCACGACCTCGTCCTCGGAGACCGTGCCTCCGTAGTCGGTGTCCTGGTGGGCGCGGGAGTCCGCGGAGTTGTTCCGGTGGTCGCCCATCACCCAGAACCGCCCCTGGGGGACCGTGATCTCGAACGGCGTGTCGGACGGGGCGTTGCCGGGGTACAGGTAGTCCTCGTTCAGCGGGATGCCGTTGACGGTCACGCGCCCTTGGGTGTCGCAGCACTTGACCTTGTCGCCGCCGACCCCGACGACCCGCTTGATGAGGTCCTTCTCGTCCTCGGACGGCAGCAGACCGATGAAGGTGAGCCCTTCCTTGACCTGCTTGATGACGACGGGGTCTTCCTTCGGGGTGGCGGTCTGGTCGTCCTGGAGCCAGCCGCCGGGGTCCTTGAAGACGACGACGTCCCCGCGCTGCGGCTCGGAGCCGAACCACGGGGTGAGCTTGTCGACCAGGACGCGGTCGCCGATCTGGATCGTCTGTTCCATGGAGCCCGACGGGATGACGAAGGCCTGGACGAGGAACGTCTTCAGCACGAGCGCTATGAGGACGGCGACGCCGACGAGGAGCGGTATCTCCTTGACGGCACCGCGCCTGCGGCGCCGCTTGACCTTGCGCTGGAGCTTGCGCCGCTCGGCGCGGGTACGTCCGCCGGACGGGCTCGCGGCGCGCCGGGCGCCGGTGGGCAGCAGGTTTTCCGCGGCGCTCGTGGCGACGCCGCGCGGCTTGCCGCGGTTACCCATGGGCGCCCGCCCTGTCGGCGGCTGGCACGCGCGCGTAGGCGTCCGGGCGCTGCAGCCGGGTGGCGTGGCCGAAGGGCCAGGCGATCCAGTCGGCGCGGCCGATCACCTCGCCGACCGGGATCATGCCGCCGCCCGGGGAGCCGAGGTGGTCGCGGGAGTCGCTGGAGTCGGCTCGATGGTCGCCGAGCACGAACAGGGTGCCGTCGGGCACCACGACGTCGAAGGGAACCTCGGAGGGGCCGTCCCCGGGGTACAGGAAGCCCGACTCGTCGACCGGCCGGCCGTTCACCTGGATCCTCCCCTTCTTGTCGCAGCAGACCACGCGGTCCGCTCCCACACCGACAACGCGCTTGATGTAGTCCGCGTGCCCGAAGTACCCCGTCCCGTCGAACACGACGATGTCTCCCCGCTGCGGCCGGGCACCGAAACGGTACGCCAACTTATTTACGAGAACCCGGTCCCCGATCCTCAATCCGCGTTCCATGGATCCGCTGGGGATCTGGAACGGGCGCAGCACGAACGTACTGAGCAGCAGCAGGAAAAGCAGGCACGTCAGCAGGGTCAGAGTGATCCGGCCGCCGGGTACCCAGGCGCTGACACGCGACACCAACGCGAAACGCGACCGTTCCTCCGGCCCTCCTGGGTCCGAGGTGTCCTCGGATTCGGAAGGGCGGGAGGAGCGGTCGCGCTCCGTCGGCTGTGCTTCGGTGTCCATCGGAGCCAGATGTTATCCGGCCCCGACGCGAACCCCGGAGAGCGCTCAGTTCTCGCGCTTCTCCTTGATCTTCGCGGCCTTGCCGCGCAGCTCGCGCAGGTAGTACAGCTTGGCGCGGCGGACGTCACCCTTGGTGACGAGCTCGATCTTCTCGACGATCGGGGTGTGCACCGGGAAGGTGCGCTCGACGCCGACGGAGAAGGAGACCTTGCGGACCGTGAAGGTCTCGCGCACGCCGGAGCCCTGGCGGCGGATCACAACGCCCTTGAACTGCTGCACACGGGAGCGGTTGCCCTCGATGACGCGCACGTGGACGTTGACGGTGTCACCCGGGCGGAAGGCGGGGACGTCGCTGCGCAGCGACGCGGAGTCGACGGTGTCGAGCAGGTGAGACATTTCGTCTGCTTTCTTCGCTGATGCCACAGGTCATCAACGGAAACTAGGTGTTTCGGATCTGGGCTGTACGCGTCGGAACGGGCGTCATCTCCCCCTGTGGCAGGGGCGCACGCCGGACGGACGCACAACAGCGAGCTATTCTTCCACGCCGTCGGTCCTGCGCCAAAATCGGCCGTACGGCTCCCCTGCGGGGTCCGGTGCCCAGCCCAGGATGGAGAGCATCTCGCGGTCCTTCTTGTCGAAGGCCTTGGGGTCGCACCGCTCGATGAGGTCGGGCCGGTGGGCGGTCGTACGCTTCAGGGCCTCGTCCCGGCGCCAGCGGGCGATCTTCCCGTGGTGGCCGCTGAGCAGCACGTCGGGGATGTCACGGCCGCGCCACTCGGGCGGCTTGGTGTAGACGGGCCCCTCCAGCAGGCTCGCCATGGCACCGGGCGCGAAGGAGTCGTCCCGGTGGGACTCGGCGTTGCCGAGGACGCCCGGCAGCAGCCGTGCCACGGCCTCCGTGACGACGAGGACGGCCGCCTCGCCACCTGCCAGGACGTAGTCGCCGATGGACACCTCGTACACCGGCATCCGTGTCGCGTACTCGTCGACGACCCGCCGGTCGATGCCCTCGTAGCGGGCCGGCGTGAAGATCAGCCAGGGGCGCTCGGAGAGCTGGACGGCGAGTTCCTGGCTGAAGGGGCGCCCGCTGGGCGTGGGCACGATGAGGGCGGGCTCCCGGGAGCCGGTCTCGTAGCCGTCTGCCAGGACCGAGTCGAGCGCGTCCCCCCAGGGGTCGGTCTTCATGACCATGCCTGGACCGCCGCCGTAGGGCGTGTCGTCGACGGTGTTGTGACGGTCGTAGGTCCAGGACCGCAGGTCGTGCACCTGGACGTCGAGCTGTCCACGCGCGCGTGCCTTGCCGACGAGGGAGACGTTCAGCGGTTCCAGGTACTCGGGGAAGATCGTGACGACGTCGAGGCGCATTACGACTCGTCCCGGCTGGAGGCGATCTCGGCGTTGTCGTCGATCAGGCCCGGCGGCGGGGTGATGACGGCCTTCTGCTCCTCGAGGTCGATCTCGGCGACGATCTCCTCGACGAAGGGGATCAGCACCTCGGTGCCGTCGGGGCGCTCGACGATGAACAGGTCCTGCGAGGGCAGGTGCGAGATCTCCGTGATCCGGCCGACCTCCGTGCCGTCGGCGGTGACCACGTCGAGGTCCATGAGCTGGTGGTCGTAGTACTCGTCCTCGCCCTCGGGCAGTTCCTCCGGGTCGATCTCGGCGATCAGGAGGGTGTTGCGCAGGGCTTCGGCGCCGGTGCGGTCGCTGACGCCCTCGAAGCGCAGGAGGAGACGGCCACTGTGGACGCGGCCCGTCTCGATGGTCAGCGGTCCCGTGGCGGCGGGATCGGTGGCGAGTACGGCGCCGGGCGCGAGCCTGAGCTCCGGCTCGTCGGTACGGACCTCGACGGTGACCTCGCCCTTGATGCCATGGGCACGGCCGATCCGTGCGACTACCAGCTGCACGTGTCCAACTCTCCTGTCATACGACTGCGGGCCGGGGACGGCCCTGTGGCCCTCCCCGGCCCGAGCCGGTTGCGATAAGCGTCAGCGGACGTGGTCCACGTCGACGAGGTCGACGCGGACACCGCGACCGCCGATGGCGCCCACGACGGTACGCAGGGCGCGTGCGGTGCGGCCGTTACGGCCGATCACCTTGCCGAGGTCGTCCGGGTGGACCCGGACCTCGAGCACTTGCCCGCGGCGCAGGTTGCGCGAGGCGACCTGCACATCGTCAGGGTTGTCGACGATGCCCTTCACGAGGTGCTCGAGAGCCTCCTCGAGCATGCTCAGGCCTCGGTCGACGCGGACTCGGCGGCCGCCTCGTCCTTCTTCTCAGCCTTCTTCTTCTGGGTGATCGCCTCACCCTTGCCCTCGTCTTCGCCACTGAGGGCCTCGAACGACGGGCGGGCCGACTTCTCGGCGGCCTGGAGCAGCGGAGCCGGGGCGGGCTCGCCCTTGTACTTCTGCCAGTCGCCGGTCTTCTTGAGGATGGCGAGCACGGGCTCGGTCGGCTGCGCGCCGACACCCAGCCAGTACGCCACACGCTCGGCGTCGACCTCGATCACCGACGGGTTGTACGTCGGGTGGTACTTGCCGATCTCCTCGATCGCACGGCCGTCACGGCGGGTGCGGGAGTCGGCGACGACGATGCGGTAGTGAGGCGAACGGATCTTGCCCAGACGCTTCAGCTTGATCTTGACTGCCACGGGAGTGGATTCTCCTGGATTTGACGTGGTTGGGCACGGCGAGACGGCCGCGTGGGGTTGCGGTACCCGAGTGCCCGATGGACGCGTCAGCCGGAGGAGAGAGGGGTCCTGTGCGACTGTCGAGTACAGCTAGCCATTGTGCCACACCCTGCCGGGCGGCTTTGCCGGGGGTACGCCGCTCCCCGCGCATACCGGGCCGGCACCCGGCGCGGAAGTGAGGTACGTCGGGTGCACACCCCGGCAGCGCGTCTCGACCGGCAGCCACGAGATGCCGGTGCCGACGTCAGCCCGCCACCGCTCCCGCTCCCACCACGTCCGGGATACGGAACGGCTTGCCGCAGCCGCCGCAGACGATCGGCGCCTGGGCGAGTACGGACGGCACCACGCGGACGTTGCGGCCGCAGTCGCAGACCGCCTTGACGCGTACGCCGCCGCCGGAGGAGCCGTGGCGTGCGGCCGGGCCCCGGAAGGTGCGGGAGGTGTCGGAGGAGGTGGCGGCCGTGTGGGCCTTCAGGGCTCGCTGGAGTCGCTCCATCGTCGGGCGGTAGCGGCGCTTCGCCTCGGGGGTGAGCGTGACCAGGGAGAAACCGCTGCTGGGATGCGGTTCCTCGGGGTGGTCCAGGCCCAGCTCCTCGGCGATCGCGAGGAATCTGCGGTTGTGGTAGCGGCCGGCACGGGAGGTGTCGCGGACGCCGCGCGAGGCGGCGATGCCATGGACTGCCTCATGGAGCAGTCGCTCGAAGGAGAGCTCGTGACCGCAAGCGGACGACGACTCCCCGATCAGGGACTCTGGCGCGGCAAGGTCGGGCAGCTCGGGGTGGTACCGCTGAATGTCGGCCCACGCCTGTGCCAGCTCTGCGGCGAGAACAGGTGGTGTCTGTGTCGTGCTCACGTAATGACAACGAGCCGGGGTGCCACAGTGTTCCGATTCCGGGCCATCCCAAATAATTTGCACGTACCCGTCAGTTTCCTCTGATGCGTCCCGACGAGGGCGCCTGCGCTGATCTGTGGAGAAGCCTCGCAGCTCACCACAAGGTGGTGCGTAGTTCCACCTACGCGCCGACGCGTAGATCAGGTCCACGCGCCGGGGAACCAGGGGTCCGCACGTACGCAAGAGGCGTTTCGGCCGCCTTGCGTCCCGCTCAGTAAGCGCGTGCCACGACGGCGACGTTACCGGGTGCGTCGTCGGCGTCCGGCACCGACCCGTCCTCCGCGACCAGACACCGTACGGTCGCCGCGTGATCGGCGAGCTTGGACTCGCCCTCCTCGCCGAGCACGGCCCAGGGGATGCGCGCCCAGCCGCCGGCGGTGGCCGCCTCGACGGCCTCCTCGAACGTGGAGACCTCGGTCGTACGGGACTCGCGGCGCTCGCGGGACTGCTTCAGCAGCAGCGCCTGGTCCTCCTCCAGGATCCCGGGCAGCAGCGACACCAGGAAGTCCAGGGAGACCGCCTCCTTCCCTCCGGGGATGCGGCGCGCCAGCATCGCCGTGCCGTTCTCCAGGTCGCGCGGGCCGACCTCGATGCGCACCGGGACGCCCTTGAGCTCCCAGTCGACGGCGCGGCGGCCGAAGGGGGTGTCGGTGCGGTCGTCGACCTGGACGCGGACGCCGGCCGCCTTCAGGCGGTCGCCGAGCTCGCGGACCTTGGCCAGAACCGCCTCGTCGCCCTTGATCGCGAGCACCACGGCCTGGATCTGCGCGAGCCGCGGCGGGACGCGCAGGCCGTTGTCGTCGCCGTGCATCATCACCAGGGCGCCGATCATGCGGGTGGTGGAGCCCCAGGACGTCTGCCAGACCAGCTCCTGCCGGCCGTCCTTGGACAGGTACCGGGTGTTGAAGGCCTTCGCGAAGTTCTGGCCCAGTTCATGGCTCGTGGCCATCTGGAGGGCCTTGCCGTCGCCCATCATGCCTTCGAGCGTGAGGGTGTTGACGGCGCCGGCGAACCGCTCCTTGACGGTCTTGCGCCCCGGGACGACGTCCATCGCGAGGACGTTGACCATGAAGTCCTCGTAGACCTGCCGGTGAATGCGCGCGGCGAAGTCGCGCGCCTCCTCGTACGTGGCATGCGCGGTGTGGCCCTCCTGCCAGAGGAACTCGGAGGTGCGCAGGAACAGGCGGGGCCGCAGTTCCCAGCGCACGACGTTCGCCCACTGGTTGATGAGCAGCGGCAGGTCGCGGTAGCTCTGCACCCACTTCGAGAAGGAGGCGTTGATGATCATCTCGGAGGTGGGCCGGACCACGGCGGGCTCTTCGAGTTCCTTGCCGCCGCCGTGGGTGACCACGGCCAGCTCGGGCGCGAAGCCCTCGACGTGGTCCGCTTCCCTGGTCAAATACGACTGGGGGATCAGCAGCGGGAAGTACGCGTTCTGGGTGCCCGTCTCCTTGATGCGGGCGTCCATCTCGGACTGCATCCGCTCCCACAACCCGTACCCGTACGGTCGGATGACCATGGTGCCGCGCACCGGACCGTTGTCGGCGAGTTCCGCCTTGGTGATCAAGTCCTGGTACCAGCGCGGGAAATCATCCGCCTGGGGGGTGAGAACGGGTGCCTTGGCCATGGCGAGATCGTACGGGCCCAGGTTGCCGGAATGTGAAATCTCGCCATAGGCACATGACAACTCACATGGCGGGGTGCATTCCACTGGACGACAGGTCGAGGGGGGAGTTTCCTGGCATACGGGGGTAGTGCGAGCGCACTGTCACGGGGGCCATGGAATCGGGCAAGAGGCAACTCTCGGCGGATTGGGGCGCTTACTTATGACACCTACGCTCGTGCGGCAGCACCTGCCTCACGCGGGGGCCGCACCCCGCGTGGACCTGCGTGCACGCGCGCGTGACTGGTCCGAGATCCAGGAGCGGATGCTCGTCCCGCTCTACGAGGCCGTCCACGAGCGACTGGACGTGGGTCCCGCCACGCGGCTGCTCGGCCTCGGCTGCGGTTCCGGGCTCGCCCTGCTGATGGCCGCCGCCCGGGGAGCGGCGGTCACCGGTGTCGACTCCTCCCCCGAAAGAATGACCTTCGCGCGGGAGCGGCTGCGGCCCGAGGCGTGGGGCACGCGCGCGCGTGCGGAGGCCCGGCTGGTCGAGGGCTCACCCCGGGACGCCGCGGTGCCGGGTGCTCCCGCGTACACCCTGGTGACCGCTTTCGAACCGATCGGGTGCCTGGCGGGCGACTCGGAGGGGATGAGCGGGCTGCTCGCCGAGGCGACGCCGCTCGCCGAGCGGGGTGCGGCCGTGGTGCTGGCCGGCTGGGGCCCTCCGGAGCGGTGCGCCACGACGTCCGTGCTGCGGGTGGCGGCGAAGCTGGCCGAGCCGCTGCGCAACACGGGCAGCTGGCGTCCCGCCCTCCGCGACGACCTGGAGGACGTCGCCCAGCGGGCCGGGCTCAAGCCGGACGGGTCCGGGCGGGTGGCGTGCCCCTTCGGCTACGCGGACGTGGTCAGCGCCGTACGCGGGCTCAAGTCGACGGGGCTGTTCGACGCGGCGATGACCGCGACCGATCAGGTGCAGGTCGACAAGGAGCTGACCGAGGCGCTGCATCCGCACCAGCGGCAGGACGGGACCGTATGGATGCCCAATGTGTTCCGGTATCTGATCGCCCGGGTTCCTTGAGCATCGAGCTTTGTCCGGTGCAGGTGTGAATGGCGTGAAGAAAGCACGGCGCGGTGCTTCTGGTGCCATCAAGTGGATCTTGACCGCTTAATCTGATCCACCGTTCGGGGGATCTACACATCTGCATACAGGAGCTGCTTTGCCGCACCACACGACCGCGCTGCGTCTCGTCGCGCCCGTCGCCGTCCTCGCCCTGTCGCTCACCGCCTGCGGAGGCGGCGGCGACAACGCCGAAGCGAAGAGCCCGGCCACCGAGAAGGCCAAGGTCTCCCCTTCGCCGGAGCCGACGTCCGGGGGCGAGATGGGGAGCGGCGAGAGCGCCACGGGCAAGGTCGACGAGGACCCCGGCAAGGTCACCTACGAGATCCTGGCGCAGAAGGTCGACGTGGGCACCGAGGCCGAGGCCGCCAAGGCCGTCTCCGAGCCGGACAAGGTCAAGGGCAAGGTGCTGGCCACCGCGTACCTGAAGTACACCCACAAGAGCGGACCGGCCCTCACCGACGGGTCCGACGTGCACGACAGCACCACGGTCTCCGCCGACGGGCAGCGCGGCAGCGTCCTCATCGGCGCGGCCGAGGACGCCGCGGGCTGCGAGGACCCCTACGACGTCGACAGCTGGAAGCAGGGCGAGAGCCATGTCTTCTGCGAGACGTACGTGATCCCGGCGAACGCCAAGAGCCTCGAGGTCAACTGGTCCGAGGAGGACGGGGAGCCCTACATCTGGAAGTTCCCGAACGCCTGACCTGCCCGCACGGCAAAGAGGGCGCCCCCTTCCGGAAGGGGGCGCCCTCTTTGCCGTGCGGGACGGGCCGTCAGCCCATGAACTTCTTGAACTCGTCGGGGAGTTCGAAGTCCTTGGCGCCCTGCTGCGGCAGCCCGAAGGCACCGCCGCCCTCGGCCGCGGCGGCCCGGCGGGCGGCCTCCTCCTGCTCCTGCTGCTTGCGCTTCATCGGGTTGCCGGAGCGCTGCTTGCCCTTGGCCTGCTTCTGCTTCTTCTTCGTCCGGCCCGGGCCGCCGCCCATGCCCGGCATACCGGGCATCCCGGGCATGCCGCCGCCCTGGGCCATGCGGGACATCATCTTGCGGGCCTCGAAGAACCGCTCGACCAGGTTCTTCACCGCGCTGACGTCGACACCGGAACCCCGCGCGATACGGGCGCGGCGCGAGCCGTTGATGATCGTCGGCTCCTGGCGCTCGGCCGGGGTCATCGACTTGATGATGGCGGCCGTACGGTCGACGTCGCGCTCGTCGAGGTTCTGGATCTGGTCCTTCATCTGGCCCATGCCCGGAAGCATGCCGAGCAGCTTGGAGATGGAGCCCATCTTCCTGACCTGCTCCATCTGGGCCAGGAAGTCGTCCAGGGTGAAGTCCTGGCCCTTCTTGGACGCCAGCTTGGAGGCCATTTTCTCGGCCTCTTCCTGGCTGAACGTCTTCTCCGCCTGCTCGATCAGGGTGAGCAGGTCACCCATGTCGAGGATGCGGGAGGCCATCCGGTCAGGGTGGAAGGCGTCGAAGTCGTCGAGCTTCTCGCCGTTCGACGCGAACATGATCGGCTTGCCGGTGATCTGCCGGATCGACAGGGCCGCGCCACCGCGGGCGTCACCGTCGAGCTTGGAGAGCACCACGCCGTCGAAGCCGACGCCGTCGCGGAAGGCCTCGGCGGTGTTGACCGCGTCCTGGCCGATCATCGCGTCGACGACGAACAGGATCTCCTCGGGGCTGACCGCGTCCCTGATGTCAGCGGCCTGCCGCATCATCTCCTGGTCGATGCCGAGGCGGCCGGCGGTGTCCACGATCACGATGTCGTGGACCTTGGTCTTGGCGTGCTCGATGGAGTCCTTGGCGACCTTGACCGGGTCGCCGACGCCGTTGCCCGGCTCCGGGGCGTAGATGCCGACACCGGCGCGTTCGGCGACGACGCTGAGCTGGTTCACGGCGTTCGGGCGCTGGAGGTCACAGGCGACGAGCAGCGGCGAGTGGCCCTGCTCCTTCAGCCAGCGGCCGAGCTTGCCCGCGAGGGTGGTCTTACCGGCACCCTGCAGACCCGCCAGCATGATCACGGTGGGCGGCTGCTTGGCGAAGCGCAGGCGCCGGGTCTCACCGCCGAGGATGGTGACGAGTTCCTCATTGACGATCTTGAGGACCTGCTGGGCGGGGTTCAGCGCCTTGCTGACCTCGGCACCGAGGGCGCGCTCCTTGACGTTCTTGATGAACGTCCGGACGACCGGCAGCGCCACGTCCGCCTCGAGGAGCGCGATCCGGATGTCCCGGGCCGTGGCATCGATGTCCGCTTCGCTGAGACGCCCCTTGCCGCGCAGGTTCTTGAAGGTCGCTGAGAGGCGATCGGAAAGAGTATCGAACACGGCGCTCGCGGTCCTCAGGGTTGGTGGCTACAGGGAATCGCCCTCCAGGGTATCCCGGCGTGACAAGTCGCCGGGTCGGCCTCACCCACGCAGTGTCTCCTCCAGCTTCCGTGCCACCGAGACCGCCTCGTCCCCGGGCAGGGGCGCGCCCTCCGGGCCGGTCACGTAGAAGGCGTCCACGGCGTTGGCGCCGAGCGTCGAGACGTGCATGCTGCGCACCCGTACGCTCGCGTCCTCCAGGGCGCGGCCGATGCGGAACAGCAGGCCGGGGGCGTCCTGGGAGCGTACCTCGATCACCGTGGCCAGCCGGGAGGCGGCCGGGTGGACCGACACCCGGGGCGGCGGGGCGACCACGCCCCGGCGGCGCGGATAGGCCGCGTCCCGTTCGGCGAGGCGGCCGGCGATGTCCAGGGAGCCGTCCAGGGCCCTCACGAGGTCCGCGCGCAGCCGGGCGGCCTGCGGCAGGGAGCCGTACTCGGCGGCGACCCGCCAGTCCAGCAGCAGGACGGAGCCGTCTACGCCGTGCGGGAGGGTAAGGGAGCGCAGTTCCGCCGTGCGTACGGTCAGCCGGTGCATGGCGAGGACACCGGCCACCGCGGGCAGGACGCCCGGCTGGTCGGGGACGGCGATGAGAAGTTCCACACCCAGCGGCTCGGGATCACCGGACGGCTCCTGCCCGGCGGGCGGCTCGGTCTGTGCCCGCAGGGAGAGGACCGGGCTGCCCGTCGCGGCCGCCTCGTGTGCGAGCCGCTCCTGCTCCGCGGTCGGCGCGCCCTCCTCGGGGTCGTCCGGCGCGTCCCCGGCGAGTACCGCCGAGACCCGCTTGACGAGGTCGGCGACGAGCGAGCCGCGCCAGGACGACCAGGCGGCCGGTCCGGTGGCCAGGGCGTCGGCCTCGGTGAGCGCGTGCAGCAGTTCCAGGGTGCCCTGGGAGCCGACGGCCTCGGCGACGGAGCGCACGGTGGCCGGGTCCTCCAGGTCACGCCGGGTGGCCGTCTCGACGAGGAGCAGGTGGTGCCGTACGAGGGTGGCGACGACCGTCACGTCGTGGCGGTCGAAGCCGATGCGGGCGGCCACGTCCTTGGCGATGATCTCGCCGGCCACGGAGTGGTCGCCGGGCCAGCCCTTGCCGATGTCGTGCAGCAGCGCGGCGACCAGCAGCAGGTCGGGGCGGCTGACCCGGCGGGTGAACTCGGAGGCCTGGACTGCGGTCTCGATGAGGTGCCGGTCGACGGTCCACAGGTGCACGGCATTGCGCTGCGGGCGGCAGCGGACCCGCTCCCAGTCGGGCAGCAGCCGGGTGATCAGCCCCTCGGCCTCCAGCGCCTCCCAGACCTCGACGGTCGGGCGGCCGGAGCCGAGCAGGGTGACGAGCTGTTCGCGCGCCTCGGCGGGCCAGGGCGTGGGCACCGGGCGCGTGGCGGCGGCCATGCGCCGTACGGCGTGCAGGGAGAGCGGGAGTCCGGCCTGCGCGGCGGCCGCCGCGGCGCGCAGCGGCAGCACGGGGTCGCGTTCAGGGCGCGCGGCACGGGCGAGCACCACCTCGCCGTCCTGCTCCACGACGCCTTCGGCCAGCGGGGAACGCTCGGCGGTCGGCTTTCCGCCGCCCAGCATGGCGCGCAGCCGGGGCCGCACGGCGCGTGACCGCAGCACGCGCCCCACCTCGCGCCAGGTGACATCGCTGGCGTACGAGACGAGCCGCGCCGCCTCGTACACCTGCCGCAGCAGTGTGTCGGCGTCGAGCAGGCCGAGCTCGGCGGCCACCTGGTCCTGCTCCTGGAGGGCGAGCCGGTCGGTGGCGCGCCCGGTCGCCAGATGCAGGGCGTCCCGTACGTCGAGGAGCCGGCGCCGGGCGTCGGCGAGGCCCTCGCGCGGGGCGTCGGCGAGCCAGGAGGCGGCGACGGCGCGCAGGGCTGTGGCGTCGCGCAGCCCGCCCCGGGCCTCCTTCAGGTCGGGCTCCAGCAGGTACTGCAGCTCGCCTTGACGCTCGGCGCGTTCGGCGCACAGTTCCTGGAGCTCGGGGAGACGCTTCGGCGCCTGGTTGCGCCAGTCGGCCAGCACGGCCGTGCGCAGTCCGGCGGTGAGACCGAGATCGCCGGCGATGTGCCGGGCGTCCAGCAGGCCGAGCTGCACCTTGAGGTCCTCGCCGGCCGTCTTGCGGGCCTCGGCGGGCGTGCGGACGGAGTGGTCGAGGTCCAGACCCAGATCCCAGACGGGGTACCAGAGCCGGTCGGCGAGGGCGGCGACCGCCTTGGTGTCGCCGCCGTCGTGCAGCAGGAGCAGGTCGAGGTCGCTGCGTGGCGACAGCTCGCCGCGTCCGTAGCCGCCGACGGCGACCAGGGAGGCCCCGCGCAGTCCCTCCGCCCCCGCGGCGAACAGGCCGGTGAGCCACTCGTCCGTCAGTTCGGCCAGGGCCGCACGGCGCGGCGGCCCGGACCGCGTCTCCTCGGTGAGGAGACGCAGCCGGGCCGCCGCGTAGCCGCTGGGTCCCGAGTCCTCTGCTTCCTTCTGCACGTCCGTACCCGTCACCCGGCGACTCCTGTTCTGTTTGCCTGCCTTAGGGGTCCTCAGAGCGCGTCGGGGCCGCGCTCGCCGGTCCGGACCCGTACGGCCGTCTCGACCGGGATGGACCAGACCTTGCCGTCACCGATCTTGCCGGTGCGGGCGGCCTTGACCACGACATCGACCAGCTGCTCGGCGTCGTCGTCCTCGACCAGGACCTCGATACGGATCTTGGGGACCAGGTCGACGGTGTACTCGGCGCCGCGGTAGACCTCGGTGTGGCCCCGCTGACGACCGTAGCCGCTGGCCTCGGTGACCGTCAGACCGTGCACTCCGAAGGCCTGCAGGGCCTCCTTGATCTCGTCGAGCCGGTGCGGCTTCACGACGGCGGTGATGAGCTTCATGCGTCCACCTTCTTGCTCGCGGCTGCGGCGACCGGGGCCGTGACGGCCGTCTTGGCGGAACCGCCACCGGCGCCGCTGAAGTCGTATGCGGTCTCGGCGTGCTCGGCCTGGTCGATACCGGCGACCTCCTCGTCCTCGGAGACCCGCATACCGATGGTCTTGTGGAGGACGAAGGCGAGGACCGCGGAGACGATCAGGGAGTAGGCGAGCACACCGCCGACACCGGCGAGCTGCTTCCACAGCTGGTCGAACTTGTGGTCGCCGTAGAACACGCCCGTGGCGTCCGACTGGCCCTTACCGCTGGCGAAGAAGCCGATCAGGACGGAGCCGGCGATACCGCCGACGAGGTGGACACCCACGACGTCGAGCGAGTCGTCGTAGCCGAACTTGTACTTCAGGCCCACGGCCATGGCGCACAGGACACCGGCGATGGCACCGACGGCGATCGCGCCCATCGGAGTGACCGCACCACCGGCCGGGGTGATGGCGACCAGACCCGCGACCGCGCCGGAGGCGGCGCCCAGCGTGGTGAACGCGCCGTGGCGGATCTTCTCGTACGCGAGCCAGGCCAGCATCGCGGCGGCGGTGGCGACCTGCGTGTTGACGAACATCAGGGAGCCGACGCCGTCGTCGTTGCCGAGCCACGAGCCCGCGTTGAAGCCGAACCAGCCGAACCACAGCAGACCGGCGCCGAGCATGACCAGCGGGAGGCTGTGCGGGCGCATCGGGTCCCTCTTGAACCCAGAGCGCTTGCCGATGACGAGGATCACGCCGAGCGCCGCGGCACCCGCGTTGATGTGGACCGCGGTACCACCGGCGAAGTCGATCACGCCCAGGTCGAAGGCCCAGCCGCCCTCACCCCAGACCCAGTGGGCGACGGGGAAGTAGACGATCGTGGCCCACAGCGCGATGAACAGCGCCCAGGCGGAGAACTTCACGCGGTCCGCGAGCGCACCGCTGATCAGGGCCGGCGTGATGATCGCGAACATCAGCTGGAAGACCATGAAGGCCAGGAGCGGGATGTTGTACGAACCCCACAGCTCGCCCTTGTCGACCCCGGTGAGGCCGACCCAGTCCGAATTCCAGCCGATGAGGCTCCCGGAGTCGGTGCCGAACGCCATGGAGAAGCCGTACAGCACCCACAGGATGGTGACGATCCCGAGGCTGATGAAGCTCATCATCAGCATGTTCAGGGTGCTCTTGACGCGGACCATGCCTCCGTAGAAGAAGGCCAGGCCCGGGTCATGAGCATCACCAGGGCGGAACAGATGAGCATGAACCCTGTGTTGGCGGCAGACAGCTTGGGCGCCTCTGCGGCAAGGGTGATGGCTGGTGCCATCGGCGTCTCCTCGTCGTTGGTACGGCCCCGTGCGGGCGAAGCCTCGAGCGGATCCGAGGGGTGGGCCGGTTATGCGCCACGAGATTGGCGCAGCGCGGTTTCGGTGGACGCCCCTCGTTGTTTCGCCGCCGTGACGAAGGCGCGTGCTGTGTTACGCGTCGATGAACTGCCGGATCGCGGGCGCGCCGATCGTTATCGTGGCGCAACCTTCGGCTCTCGCGGCCGTGGGAACACAGGCCGGCCGCGGTCGGCCTTCCGATGACCTGGCATGGGGGAGCCGAGTCGGGCAGTTCGGGAGGGCCGGCCGCGGCCGGGGCTCAGGGGTGTCAGGGGAGGCGGTCAGACCGCCTCCGCGGTCTCGGGCAGCTCCGCGGCGAGCCGCTCGGTGAGGTCGACGACCTCACCGAGGTCGCCGAAGTCGCGCGCGGCCGTGTCGACCGTCTTTCGGATACGAGTGTTGACCCGCTCGGAGCGGACCTTCTTGGCCACGTGCATGGCTTGGGTGGCGAAGACCGTGCTCTGCTCGGCCTCGCGCTGGAGGAGGTGCACGGTGGCCATGCCGATCAGGTTGAGCGCGTACGACCGCTGGTGCTCGCCGTCCTCGGCGAACAGCTGCACGGCCCGCTCCATCAACGGCTCGGCCAGCGAGGCGTAGGTCGGGCTGCGGCCGGCGACATAGGCCAGGTCGCGGTACGAGTGGGAGTTCTCGCCGTACAGCTCGGCCTCGGAGAAGAAACGGATCCAGTCGGGGTCCGGCTCGTCCCACTCACCGGCGTCGGCGAAGGTGTCCTCGGCCATCCGGACCGCCCGCTTGCACTTGCCGGGCTGCCCCATGTTGGCGTAGGCGCGGGCCTCCATCGCATACAGCATCGACTGGGTGCGCGGGCTCGCGCAGTCGCGGCTGCCGTACTGAGCGAGGTGGATCAGCTCCAGCGCGTCGTCGGGCCGCCCGAGGTGGATCATCTGCCGGCTCATGCTGGACAGCACATAGGAGCCGAGGGGCCGGTCACCGGCCTCCTTGGCGGCGTGCAGCGCGAGGACGAAGTACTTCTGCGCGGTCGGCTGGAGCCCGATGTCGTACGACATCCAGCCGGCCAGCTCGGCGAGTTCGGCGGCGACCTTGAACAGCCGCCGGGTGGCGGCCTCGGGCTGGGGCTCCTGGAGCAGGTCCGTCACCTCGTGCAGCTGGCCGACGACCGCCTTGCGGCGCAGGCCGCCGCCGCACTGGGCGTCCCACTGCCGGAACATCACGGTCGTGGACTCCAGGAGGTCCAGTTCGGGCTTGGAGAGCCGGCCCCGGGCCCGCCCGGCGGAGCCGGGCTCGGACTCCGACCGCTGGGCCGGGGGCGAGGGGACGAGCCAGCGCTGCATGGGCTCGATGAGGGCCGGGCCCGCAGACAGGACCAGCGAGCTCCCGAGGAAGCCGCGCCGCGCCAGCATCAGGTCGCTGCGCGAGAACTCGCTGAGCAGGGCCACGGTCTGCGGGCCCGTCCAGGGCAGGTCGACGCCGGTCGCGGAGGGTGACTGGCGTGCGGTGCGCAGCCCCAGGTCCTCGACGGAGACGACGACACCGAAGCGCTCCGAGAACAGCTCGGACAGGATCCTGGGGATCGGCTCGCGGGGATTCTCGCCGTCGAGCCAGCGGCGCACGCGCGAGGTGTCCGTGGAGATGTGGTTGGCGCCCAGCTGGCGGGCCCGGCGGTTGACCTGGCGGGCGAGCTCGCCCTTGGACCAGCCGCTGCGTACGAACCAGGAGGTGAGCAGCTCGTTCGGGCGCTTGTCAGCGTGCGTCGCGCCCGCAGCGTTCGTTCCGCTTCCGCCGTTGCCGCTCACTGGAACGCCCCCATCCCTGAGACCACTTGTCGCCGAGTGCGCCAAGCCCTATCAGCATGCCGGTTCGTGCGGCCGTCCGTCCGGCCCTTGTCACCCATCGAACGGAATAGCGACTTACCTCCGGCATACCCACGAGTGCATATGCCCCCAGGACTCGTGCACACAAAGTAATCCTACGATCACCCGTCCAGCCATGGCTCACACGGAAACGCCACCATTCGCCACCCCTTCGAATGAACTCACGTACGGCTCCTCGCGATTCACTTGACACAACACAACCAGGAGCGGGTGCAGCGATGCACTGAGGGGCGCGTGTCGTCGAGCGCGCCACGCCGGGCACTTCCGGGCGCTGAGTGAACGGAACGACACCCGGGAAGGCGGAAGCAGAGAGTCACGCAGAGCGACCGCTGCGTAACCACCGGTACGTCGGACCCGTTGGAGGGGGCATGGGCTTCACGATCGGCATCAGCCGGGGCATGCGCGACATCCGGTCCGGCTCGCGCCGCCGCGGCCGTACGTCGGACGGCACCGCCGTGGCCGAGTACACCGGGCTGTGGGGCTGGGACGTGGTGCCGGGCGCCCGGGCCTCGGCGGGCGCCTGCTCCTGCGGCCGCCGCGACTGCCCGGCGCCGGGTGCGCATCCGCTGGACTTCGCGCCGGTGATCCCCGCCGGGGCGACGCTGGACGACGTGACCGAGTCCTGGGGCGAGTTCCCCGGCGCCTCGGTGATGCTGCCGGTCGGCCGGGCGTTCGACGTCATCGAGGTGGCCGAACCCGCCGGCTGCCGCGCGCTGGCCCGCCTGGAGCGCATGGGTCTGCCCGTCGGCCCGGTCGCCGCGACCCCGGACGGCCGCGCCCACTTCTTCGTCGCCCCCGGCGCCGCCGCCGACCTGTCCGGCCTGCTCTACCGCATGGGCTGGGACGACCCGGCCTCCCTCGACCTGCGGGGCCTGGGTCCCGGCACGCACATCACGGCACCACCCTCCGACCGCGGCGGTCTCGGCCCGGTGCGCTGGCTGCGCTCCCCCGCCCTGGACTCGGCGTCCCGGGCGCCGGAGGCCCGCCTGGTGCTGGGCACGCTGGCGTATGTGGCGCACCGGTCACGGGCCTGACCCCGTACACAGCGAAGCGCCCGACCCCGACTGGACCTCGGGGCGGGCGCTTCTCGGCGCATACGACTTTCACAGGCGGTGCCTCGGCAGGGGCCGAGCTCACTCCCCGATAAGGGCGTCAACGAACGCCTCCGGCTCGAACGGCGCCAGGTCGTCCGCGCCCTCGCCGAGCCCGACGAGCTTGACCGGCACGCCCAGCTCGCGCTGGACCGCGACCACGATGCCGCCCTTGGCCGTGCCGTCCAGCTTGGTGAGGACGATGCCGGTGATGTCGACGACCTCGGCGAAGACCCGGGCCTGAACCAGGCCGTTCTGTCCGGTGGTGGCGTCGAGCACGAGCAGCACCTCGTCGACCGGGGCGTGCTTCTCCACGACCCGCTTGACCTTGCCGAGCTCGTCCATGAGGCCGGTCTTGGTGTGCAGGCGGCCGGCGGTGTCGATGAGCACGACGTTCGCGCCCATCTCCTTGCCCTCCTTGACCGCGTCGAAGGCGACGGAGGCCGGATCGCCCTCCTCCGGTCCGCGCACGGTGTGGGCGCCGACGCGCTCACCCCAGGTCTGGAGCTGGTCGGCGGCGGCGGCCCGGAAGGTGTCGGCAGCGCCAAGGACCACGCTCTGGCCGTCCGCGACCAGGACGCGGGCCAGCTTGCCCGTGGTGGTGGTCTTGCCGGTGCCGTTGACCCCGACGACCAGCACGATGCCCGGCTTGCGGTCCTCCGGCTCGGTCTTGACCACGCGGTCCATGTCGCGGCCGACCAGCGTGAGCAGTTCCTCGCGCAGCAGGGTGCGCAGTTCGACGGGGGTGCGGGTGCCGAGCACCTTCACGCGCTCGCGCAGGCGCTCGACCAGTTCCTGGGTGGGCTGCACGCCGACGTCGGCGGTGAGCAGCGTGTCCTCGATCTCCTCCCAGGTGTCCTCGTCGAGGTGCTCGCGCGACAGCAGCGTGAGCAGCCCCTGACCGAGGGCGTTCTGCGAGCGGGAGAGACGGGCCCGCAGCCGGACCAGGCGACCCGCGGTGGGCTCCGGGATCTCGATCTCGGGAGCTTCGGCGGGCGGCTCCTCGACGGTGACGGGAGCCGAGCCGTCCGGGAGATCCACCTCCTCTATGGTTCGCCGCGGTTCCTCCCGCGGCGTCTCGGCCTCGTCGCCGACGTGCGGCTCGGCCGGTGGGGCGGTGATGTCGGGCGCTGCGGGCGGGGGCGGGGGCAGCTGCTTCTTGCGCCGGCTGCCGACGATGAGCCCGCCGAGCGCGCCGAGCACGACCACGGCGATGACTACAGCAAGGATGACGATGTCCATAACGCGTCCAGTATCAGTCATGGGCCCCCGGGACACCCCGCTTGTGCCGTCCTGCGGGGCCGAGGGCCGCCGGATCTCCACACCCCTGGATGTCTGACGACACGTCAGCTAACGTCCCCCGGACACCCGCCCGGTGAAGGGAGACGTCCCCATGCCCGTCACGGTCGCACGCTTCAACCTCGTCGCTCCGGGGGCCTCCCCCACCGAGCTCGGCGCCCGTTACCGGGCGGCCCTGGAGATGGCCTCGTACGCCGATGACCGGGGCGTCACCACGGTGCAGACGGAGGAGCACCACGGGGCCGACAACAACTGGCTGCCGTCGCCGTTCGCCTTCGCGGGGGCCGTCTTCGGCGCGACCCGGCGTGTCGCGGTCACCGTCTCGGCGATCATCGGCCCGCTGCACGACCCGCTGCGGCTGGCCGAGGAGATCGCCGTGCTGGACCTGCTGAGCGGCGGCCGGCTGGTGACGGTCGCCGGGATCGGGTACCGGCCCGAGGAGTACGACCTGTTCGGTGTGGACTTCGCCCGGCGCGGCCGGCTCCAGGACGAGCTGCTGGAGACGCTGCTGAAGGCGTGGACGGGCGAGCCCTTCGCCTACCGGGGCCGCACGGTCCGCATCACCCCGCGCCCGTACACCGACCCGCATCCGCTGCTCCTGGTCGGCGGCTCCTCCCAGGCCGCCGCCCGCCGGGCCGCACGGCTCGGCCTGCCCTTCTTCCCCAGCGCGCATCTGCCGGAGCTGGAGGCGTACTACAAGGACCGGCTGGCCGAGTACGGCACCGAGGGCTGGGTCATGATGCCCGCGGCCGAGACGCCGCTGCTGCACCTGGCCGAGGACCCGGACCGGGCCTGGGCGGAGTACGGCGAGCACTTCCTGCACGAGGCGCGGACGTATGCCGCCTGGCAGTCGAGCGGGGTGCGCTCGGCGGTGAAGTCGGCCGCGACGACCGTCGGGGAACTGCGCGCCGAGGGCGTGTACCGGATCCTCACGCCCGACGCGTGCGCGGAGCTGGGCCTGGACTCCTATGTGCTGCATCCGCTGGCGGGCGGGATGCCGGTGGAGGAGGGGTGGCGGAGTCTGCAGCTGTTCTGTGAGCGGGTGCTGCCGGGGTTGGCGGCCCCCTGACGACATGAGACCGCCGCCCCGGCTCGGGCAGTGGCCGAACCGGGGCGACGGCGGGTTACGGGGAGAGGGGCAGCGGGGACTTTGGCCCTTCTCCCCGAGTGCGGGGGCGGGCTCAGCCCATCTCCTCCAGGGCCTTGCCCTTCGTCTCGCTGACGAACTTCAGGATGAAGGGGATGGAGAGCGCGGCGAAGGCCGTGTAGATCACGTACGTCAGGGAGAGGTTCCACTCGGCCAGCGAGGGGAAGCTCGCGGTGATGGCCCAGTTGGCGATCCACTGCGCGGCGGCGGCCACGCCCAGGGCTGCGGCACGGATCCGGTTGGGGAACATCTCGCCGAGCATGACCCAGACGACCACACCCCAGGACAGGGCGAAGAAGAGGACGAAGATGTGCGCGGCGATCAGGGCGATCCAGCCCTGCGCGGCCGGCAGCGTGCCGTCGACCAGGGGGTGCGAGAACGCCCAGGCCTCCAGCGCCAGACCGACGACCATGCCGACGGAGCCGATGATCGCGAGGGGCTTGCGGCCGACGCGGTCGACGAAGATCATCGCGATGACGGTGCCGACGATGTTGATGATCGACGTGGTGAAGGAGTAGAAGAACGAGTCCGCCGGGTCGACGCCGACCGACTGCCACAGCGTCGAGGAGTAGTAGAACGCGACGTTGATGCCGACGAACTGCTGGAAGACCGACAGGCCGATACCGATCCAGACGATCGGCTTGAAGAAGAAGCTCCCACCGAGCAGGTCCTTGAAGCTGGACTTGTGCTCGCTCGTCATGGCGTGCTCGATCTCGGCGACGCGGGCGTCCAGGTCGATGTCCTTGCCCTCGACCTCGGCGAGGATCTCCCGGGCGCGCTCGTGCTTGCCGACAGAGATGAGGAAGCGCGGGGACTCGGGGATCCGGAAGGAGAGCAGGCCGTACAGGACGGCCGGGATGACCATGACGCCGAGCATGACCTGCCAGGCCTCCAGGCCCATCAGCTCGCCGCGCTGGTCACCGTCGGCGGCGTTCAGCAGACCCCAGTTGACCAGCTGCGACACAGCGATGCCGATGACGATCGCGGCCTGCTGGAAGGAGCCGAGCCGGCCGCGGTAGGCGGGCGGGGCGACCTCGGCGATGTACGCCGGGCCGATGACGGAGGCCATGCCGATGGCGAAGCCGCCGACGACGCGCCAGAAGGCGAGGTCCCACAGGGCGAAGGGGAGCGCCGAGCCGACGGCGCTGACCGTGAAGAGGACCGCGGCGATCTGCATGCACCGGATGCGGCCGATGCGGTCGGCTATCCGGCCGGCGGTCGCTGCGCCGATGGCGCAGCCGATGAGGGCGACGGCGATGACCTGGGCGAGGGCTGCGGAGCCGATGTCGTAGCGGCCGCGGATGGCCTCGACGGCACCGTTGATCACGGAACTGTCGTAACCGAAGAGGAAACCGCCCATCGCGGCCGCCGCCGCGATGAAGATGACGTGCCCGAGATGTTCGGGGTGAGCCGTCCTGGCTCCGGACTTGGGTGCCTGCGCTGTGCTGGTCACGTGTACTCCTCAGGCCACCGGCAACGCTGCCGGAGGGGATCAGCCCTTCGAGGTCCACCTGAAGGTACCTGAAGGTAAAAGGAACGTTGCCGAGACTATGCCTTCAAGTTTCGAAGTCAATAGGTCGGGAGACGCGAATCTGCGACAGGAGTGTGGGGAGGATGTGTTCAAGAATTGAAGCCATCGAGCCTCGCAGGTGAGACCGGTGTAGACCGCATCCATCTAGCGCAGGCGCTGGCTGATGACCTTCGACACACCATCGCCCTGCATGGAGACGCCGTACAGCGCGTCGGCGACCTCCATCGTGCGCTTCTGATGGGTGATCACGATCAGCTGCGAGGCCTCCTGCAGCTCCTGCATGATCCGGATGAGCCGCTGGAGGTTGGTGTCGTCGAGGGCGGCCTCGACCTCGTCCATGACGTAGAACGGGCTGGGCCGCGCCTTGAAGATCGACACAAGCAGCGCCACGGCGGTCAGCGACCGCTCCCCGCCGGAGAGCAGCGACAGCCGTTTGACCTTCTTGCCCGGCGGCCGGGCCTCGACGTCCACACCCGTGGTGAGCATGTTGTCGGGGTCGGTCAGGATCAGCCGCCCGTCGCCTCCGGGGAAGAGCCGGCTGAAGACGCCCTCGAACTCCCGGGCCGTGTCCCGGTAGGCCTCGGTGAAGACCTGCTCGACGCGCTCGTCGACCTCCTTCACCACTTGCAGGAGGTCCGCCCGTGTCTTCTTCAGGTCCTCGAGCTGCTCGCTGAGGAACTGGTGGCGTTCCTCCAGCGCCGCGAACTCCTCCAGGGCGAGCGGGTTCACCTTGCCGAGCTGCTGGTAGGCGCGCTCGGCCGACTTCAGTCGCTTCTCCTGCTCGGACCGGACGAACTGCCTCGGCCGGTTGCGCGGGTGCTCCGGGTCCTCCGGCAGCTCCTCCCCCTCGGCGGGGGGCGAGGGCGGCACAAGCTGGTGCGGTCCGTACTCCGCCACCAGTCCGGCCGGTTCGACACCCAGCTCCTCCAGCGCCCTCGTCTCCAGCTGCTCGATCCGCAGCCGCTTCTCGGCGCCGAGTACCTCGCCTCGATGGACCGAATCCGTCAACTTGTCGAGTTCGGCCTTGAGATCGCGTCCCTCGGTGCGGGCACGGACGAGTTCCTGCTCGCGGCGGGCCTTGGCGGCATCGGCGGCGGTGCGCTCCTCGTCGGCGCGGGTCAGGGAGACCTCGACGTGCGCAAGCAGCTGCCGTGCGCCCGCGCCGACCGCCTCGGCGACGGCGGCCTCGTGCCTCAGCCGGGCCCGCCGCTGCTCCGCACGCGCGCGTGCCTCGCGTTCCGCGCGGGCGGCCCGGTCCAGCGAGTCGGCCCGTCCGGCCAGTCCCTTGACTCGTTCCTCATGCGTACGGGCCTGGAGGCGGGCCTCCATCTCGGTCTGGCGGGCGTTGGCACCGTCGGCGGCGAGCCGGTCACGTACGGAGGTGTCGGGCTCCTCCTCGATCGGCATCTCCTCGGCGACGGCGAGCCGCTCGGCGAGTTCCTCGACCTCGGCGAGGGCCTTGTCGAGGGCCTCCTGTGCCCGGGCGGCGGCGGCCGTGGACCGCTCGGCCTCCCCCGCCGCGCCCCGGGCCTGCCCGGCGAGCCGGCCGAGCTGCTGGGCGACGGACGACTTCTCCCGGTCGGCGGCGCGACGCCGCTCCCCCACGTCCTCGACCAGTGCGGCGGTTTCCTTACGGCGCTCGACGGCGGCGTGCTGGGCCTCCGTCAGCTCCTCGCAGCGCACGGCGAGCTCTTCCAGCTCGGCAGCGGCCTCGTCCACGGAGGCCTGTACTTCCAGGAGGCTGGGGGCGCCTGCGGAGCCGCCGTGGGCGATGTGGGCGCCGAGGAGGTCGCCTTCGGCTGTCACGGCGGTGAGGTCGGGGTGGGTGTAGACGAGGTCCTCGGCGTCTTCGAGGGTGCTGACGACGACGATCCCGTGGAGCAGCCGTCGTACGGCAGGCATGAGGTCGGTGGGACCGCGGACGAGGTCTGCGGCGAAGGGGCGTCGTGCGTCTGCGGGTGCGTCGTGGTTGCTCGCGCAGTTCCCCGCGTCCCTGAAGGCGGGAGCTCCTGCCAGGAGCAGAGTGGCTCTGCCCCCGTCCTGTTTGCGGAGGAGCCTGATGGCGTCGGCAGCTGAGGCCGGGGTCGTGACCGCGATGGCGTCCGCCGCCGCTCCGAAGGCCGCTGCCAGGGCGACCTCGTATCCCGGGGTCACGGTCAGGAGTTCCGCCGCCGGGCCGAGCAGGCCGGAGAGGCGGTCTTTCGCCGCGAGCAGTATTCCGGTGCCGTCCTTGCGGCGCAGCCCCATGGCCAGGGCCTCGTGGCGGGCCTGAGTCGCGGCGCGCTTCCGTTCCACCGCCGTGGCGGCCTCGCGGGCTGCGGTGAGGGCGGACTCGGCGTCGGCGAGCTGCTGTTTGGCGGCCTCGTGTCGTTCGGCGAGTTCGGCGTCGCCCGCGTCGAGGCCGTCGACCTCGGCCTTGAGGGCCTCGTATTCCTCCTGGGCGGCGACGGCTCGCTCCTGGGCCTCGTCGCGGGCGGCGGCCAGGCGTTCGATCTCGGCCTGGGCTGAGGCGGCGCGCGAGCGGGCCGCGTTGACCTGGCCGTTCAGCCGAGCCAGGCCCTCGCGCCGGTCGGCGATGGCGCGGGCGACGTCCTTCAGGCGCCGCTCCTCCTCGGTGAGTGCGCGCTCCAGCTCGGCGCGGTGGGCGACCGTGTCCTCCAGGGCCCGTTCGGCCGCTTCCAGGCCGGCCTCCAGCTCGGCCTCCTGCTCACGGATGCGGGCGGCCTCGCGCTCCATGTCCTCGGGGTCGCGGCCGCGCCGCTCCTCGGGGGGCGCGGAGGTGGCGCTCTTCACGCGGGCGTCGGCCAGCGAGATCGTGCCGCGCACCCGCTCGGCGAGCTGGGAGAGCTCGTACCAGGTCTGCTGGGCGCGCTGGAGGCGTGGCGTGAGCTGCCGTACCTCGTCCTCCAGGAGGGCCTCGCGCTGGAGCGCCTTGCGCAGCTCCTGTTCGGCGGCCTCCTTGCGTCCCTTCAGCGCGGCCTCGTCGGCGACCTCGGCGTTGAGGGCTTCCTTCAGCCGTACGAGGTCGTCGGCCAGCAGCCGCAGGCGGGCGTCGCGCAGGTCGGCCTGGATGACGGCGGCCCGGCGGGCGACGGCGGCCTGGCGGCCGAGGGGCTTGAGCTGGCGTCGGAGTTCGTCGGTGAGGTCCTGCACGCGCGCGAGGTTGGCCTGCATCGCGTCCAGCTTGCGCAGCGCCTTCTCCTTGCGCTTGCGGTGCTTGAGGACCCCGGCTGCCTCCTCGATGAAGGCGCGGCGGCCCATGGGGTCGGCGTGCAGGACGGAGTCGAGCTGGCCCTGCCCGACGATGACGTGCATCTCGCGGCCGATGCCGGAGTCGGAGAGGAGTTCCTGGATGTCGAGGAGACGGCAGGTGTCGCCGTTGATCTGGTACTCGCTGCCGCCGTTGCGGAACATGATCCGCGTGATGGTGACCTCGGCGTACTCGATGGGCAGGGCCCCGTCGGAGTTGTCGATGGTCAGCGAAACCTCGGCGCGGCCCAGCGGGGGCCGGCCGGTGGTGCCGGCGAAGATGACGTCCTCCATCTTGCCGCCGCGCAGCGATTTGGCGCCCTGCTCGCCCATGACCCAGCTGAGCGCGTCCACGACGTTGGACTTGCCCGAGCCGTTCGGTCCGACGACGCACGTGATCCCCGGCTCGAACCGGAGTGTGGTGGCCGAGGCGAACGACTTGAACCCGCGGAGGGTCAGGGCCTTGAGGTGCACGCCGCCGGACTCTACCGCCCGGGTTCGTCTCACTCCATGAACCCACGGTTTCGCCGCTGAACGCGCAGGGCAGACCACACGTTAAAGACGGTGAAAGGACGCGGGGGAAAGAAAGAAGGGACGCCGACGGCGTCCCTTGCACTTCTGACAACTTAGCGGTTATGACGGGCGGCCCAACCACTGCTGTGCTGTTGCGGAGCGGTGCAGTGATCAGGTGAGCGCAGGCTCCGCCTGGTGTGCGTCAACGCTCTCCATGATCCTGTCGTGAGAAGCGGCAGCCGTCAGCGCCTCGTTCTCGGCCTGGATCCGTCCGAGCTCGGATTCCAGGTCCTGGACGCGCTGCTGGAGCCGTCGCATCTCGGCGAGGAGTCGAGGGTCGGAGCCGCCGACGTAACCGAGAAGCGCCTTTGCCATGATGGATGGTCCTCCACAATGCGTGACCGACCGATGCGGTGTGGGTCGTGAGGGATTCGCACCCGCGATGCTTGGCAGGGCCTGGAGTTGTACCGCCGTTCAGCCATGCCAAACAGCTAAGGTGCGCGGGGCTTTCAGCGTCTCACCAAAAAGTTTGACGGTCAACACGATCACGCCCCGTATTGGGGGCCGACCGGGCGCACGCGGCCTGATACGGCGGCACTGCGGCTTCTGCGGGGCCCTCGGGGCGTGGCGATCATCCTTGCGTGCGGAGCCTGCCACGGCAAGCGATTCTTGGAATCACCAGCCAGTTTCCGTCCGGGGCAGCTGTCGGGGGCCTGCTCGCGGGCGCCCCTGAGGGCCGCCCGGCGGTGCGGGATCAGCGGATGGCGAAGCCGTCGTAGCCGCCGCGAGGTGTGTCCCAGATCTCGGTGACGCCGTCCACACGGCCGGGCGTGTCGTCGCCCTCGAGCCACTCCAGCAAGCCTTCACAGCCTTCTCGCGCGCCCTCCGCGACCACTTGGACCCGGCCGTCGCCCAAATTGAGAGCAAAACCACTCAGGCCGCCGATCTCCAGGGCCTTGGCCCGCGTGAACCAGCGGAAACCCACTCCTTGGACGCGTCCTCGCACCCAGGCGACCAGTCGCACATCCTCGCTCATGACGGCAACCTAACCGCCCAAACTCCCTCGGGCGCACTTCCTTCACTTGCGCCATGCGGTACCGTCCCCACCCAACGAATCTCATATGAAACTCACACCATCGAGTGAGTTTGGTGTTGATCTCGAGGACGAGTCGACCGCCAGGACGAGGAAGGCCAGAACATGGGACGCCACCGTCGCTCCGACGCCGACCGCGCCGCCACGGGCAGCGCCACGGGGATCATGCAGGCCGACGGCACCGCGGAGGGCCACGATCCGCTGTACGGCGGGGAAGACGGCCCGACCATGGGCATCGCGCCCTATCTGAACCCGGAGGCCTACGCCGACACCTACGCGCGGAGCGAGGCCTACCTGTTCGACGACACGGAGGCCACCGCGACGGGTGACGGGTATGCCCCCATCCCCCGCCAGCGGACCGCCGAGACGGCCGTCTTCGCGAGCGACGGCTTCACCCCCGAGGGCGGCACCCGGCGGGCGGGCTCGCACCGCCGCCGGAAGAAGGCCGCGCGGCCGATGCGCACCGGCCTGCTCGGCGTGTCCGCCGCGGTCGCCCTCGGCACCGTCGCGGTGGCCACGGGCGCGGTTCCCGGCCTCGAGAACTACAAGCTCGGCGGCGACGGTGGCGCCGACAAGGTGCAGGCCGCGGACACGCCGACCAACACCCCGAGCGAGCAGGGCGGCACCTCCGGCAGCGCCGACGGCCGGGGCGGCACGCCCACGAGCCGGGACGCCGAGCGCTCCCTGTCCCCGTCACCGTCCGCCTCGAAGTCGTCGGCCGCGCCGACCAAGACGCCCGAGAAGCCGGAGAAGACGCAGGAGGAGACGCCGGAGAAGAAGAAGCCGGCGGCCACCCCCAGCAAGAAGCCGGAGAACACGCCCTCCCGCACGGCAACACAGGCGCCCGAGAAGCCCAGCGCCCCCGCCGCCCTCTCCGAGGAGTCCGCCGCCGCGGCCCAGGTGCTCAAGCTCGTGAACGAGGAGCGGGCCAAGGTGGGCTGCAGCGCGCTCGCCGCGAACAGCGCGCTGACCGAGCTGGCGCAGAACTACAGCGAGGACATGCGCGCCCGGGGCTTCTTCGACCACACCGATCCCGACGGCAAGACGCCGTGGGACCGGGCCGAGAAGGCCGGGATATCCAACCTCGGCGGCGAGAACATAGCCCGCGGCCAGGCGGACGCCGCGGCCGTGATGGATGCCTGGATGAACAGCCCCGGCCACCGCGCCAACATCCTGAACTGCGACTTCAAGACGCTGGGCGTCGGTGTCGAGCTCGGGTCGGGCGGCCCGTGGTGGACCCAGAACTTCGGCTACTAAGATCCACCGCACACTAACCAGAAGTTAGCGCAACCTTTTGGCGAGCGCTGTGCTGGCGTATTCTTGGGGGATGACCACCACCCAGGAGCTCACGGAGGGGCTGGACGACCTCCCGTACAGCGTGTTCGCCAAGGCCTGCCCTTCGCGTGGCACGCTCGAGCACGCCACCGGTCGCTGGGGCGGGCTCGCGCTGGGCGCTCTGTACGAGGGGTCGCTGCGCTTCAACGAGCTGCGCCGCCGGGTCGACGGTGTGAGCGAGAAGATGCTGTCCCAGACGCTGCACGCGCTGGAGCGCGACGGCCTGGTCCACCGCGAGGCCCAACCGACCAATCCGCCCCGGGTGGACTACGAACTGACGCCGCTGGGACGCGGTGTGGCCGAGCGGCTGCTCGCCCTGATCCACTTCGTGGAGGGCAGCATGGACGACGTCCTGGCCGCGCGCGAGCGGTACGACTCCGCTAGGGCGTGATCCGCGACGGTCGCTGGCACTTCGGGCAGTAGTAGCTCGACCGGTTCATCCAGGGCCGCCGGCGCATCGGCGTGCCGCAACGCCGGCAGGGCAGACCCTCGCGGCCGTACGCGTCGAGGGACCGGTCGAAGTAGCCCGACTCGCCGTTGACGTTGACGTAGAGACTGTCGAAGCTGGTGCCGCCGACCGCAAGGGCGGAGTTCATCACGTCCCGCACATGGCCCAGGAGCGTCAGCGTGCGCGGCCGTGTGAAGGTCGCGGTCGGGCGCTCGTAGTGGATGCGGGCGCGCCACAGGGCCTCGTCCGCGTAGATGTTGCCGACGCCGCTGATCAGCGACTGGTCGAGCAGGGCCCGTTTGATCGTGGACCGCTTGCGGCGCAGTGCCTGGTGGAAGGCCTCGTCGTCGAAGAGCTCGTCGAGCGGGTCGCGGGCGATGTGCGCGATGACGTCGGGCAGGCCGTCGGGGGTGTTGTCGTGCAGCGAGAGACCGCCGAAGGTGCGCTGGTCGACGAAGCGGAGCTCGGTGTCCAGGGCGTCCGTGAAGCGGGCGCGGATACGCAGGTGCTTCTCGTCGGGAGCCGTGTGGGGCTGCACCAGCAGCTGACCGCTCATGCCGAGGTGGGCCAGGATCGACTGGTCCGTGTCCTCCAGGGGCAGCCACAGGTACTTGCCCCGGCGGCTGGGCGTGCCGATGCGATGGCCCTTCAGGCGGTCCGCGAAGTCGTCGCCGCCCGCGAGGTGGCGGCGCACCGCGCGCGGGTGCAACACCTCGACCTCGGCGACGGTCCGGTGGGCGACCCACCGCTCCAGGCCGCGTCGTACGACCTCGACCTCGGGCAACTCGGGCATGGGCTCCCCCGGTGTACGAGCCGAGCGCCCGCCCCGGGCAGGGGCGGGCGCTCGGGTGCGCTGTTTCTGTTCGGTCAGGCGGACGCCGGCTCGGGACCGGCGCTTTCGTCGGCGGCCCGCTGAGCGGCCGCCTCCTTGGCGCGCTCGTCCGCTGCGGCCTTGATGGCCCGCCACGCGGATTCCGCGGCCTGCTGTTCCGCCTCCTTCTTGCTGCGGCCGGTGCCGGTGCCGTACGAGACGCCTCCGACGCGGGCGGCAGCAGTGAAGGTCTTCTCGTGGTCGGGGCCGGTCTCCGTGACCAGGTACTCGGGCACACCGAGCCCCTCGGTCGCGGTGAGCTCCTGGAGACTGGTCTTCCAGTCCAGGCCGGCTCCGAGGTTCGAGGACTTCTCGATCAAGGGGTCGAACAGGCGGTGCACGAGCTCCCCCGCGGACTCCAGTCCCTGATCGAGATAGACCGCACCGATCACCGCTTCAAGGGTGTCGGCGAGGATGGACGCCTTGTCCCGGCCGCCCGTGCCTTCTTCACCCCGGCCGAGCCGGATGAAGGAGCCCAGGTCGAGCCCACGGCCCACCTCCGCCAGCGCACGCGAGTTGACCACCGCGGCCCGCAGCTTGGCCAGCTGGCCTTCGGGCAGGTCGGGGTGGGTTCGGTACAGCGTGTCCGTGACCACGAGGCCGAGGACGGAGTCCCCGAGGAACTCCAGGCGCTCGTTGGTCGGCAGACCGCCGTTCTCGTACGCGTAGGAACGATGGGTCAGCGCACGCACCAGAAGGGCGGACTCGAGCTTGTACCCGAGCCGCCCTTCCAACAGCGTGTGGGACGAGGCCTGGTTGTCCGCAGAGTTTTTCTTCGGCGTGGACACAGTGCCTCTCACCAGCCGCTCAGACCTCGAGGACCTGGCGCTTGTTGTAGGTGCCGCAAGACGGGCACGCGATGTGCTGCTGCTTGGGCTCGTGGCAGCGCTCGCACGCAACCAGGGTGGGGACCGCAGCCTTCCACTGCGACCGGCGGTGGCGCGTGTTGCTGCGCGACATCTTCCGCTTCGGAACAGCCACGGCTACTTCTCCTGCTTCTCGTCGACGCCAGGTTCGGCGCCGCTCATCTCGTCCTTCTCGCCGTCCTTCATGGTGCCGGCGAGTCCCTGCAAAGCCGCCCAACGGATGTCGACGGCGTCGTGGTGGTGGTCCGGGTCGTCCGCCAGTCGCGCACCGCACTCGGCACACAGACCAGGGCAGTCGTCCTGGCACACCGGCTGCATCGGCAGTGCGAGCACCACCGCATCACGCAGCACAGGCTCGAGGTCGAACAAACCGTCCTCGAGGAAGAGCCTGTCCTCGTCGTCCTCGGCGTCGTCGCCCGGTTCCGCGATCACGCGGCCCCGGTCGTCGGCGTCAGGGTACGAGAACATCTCCTGGAATTCCGCTTCGACGTCGAGCTGAAGCGGCTCCAGACACCTTACGCACTCCCCCTCGGCCCCGGCACGGGCGGTGCCTGTGACAAGCACCCCTTCCAAGACCGACTCCAAGCGGAGTTCGAGCTCCACCGGGGCGCCTTCCGGCACTCCGATGACTCCCTTGATACCGAAGTCCTTGGGAGCGTCGACCGTGCGGGTCAGGCGCTGCAGCGCACCGGGCCGCCGGCCCAGCTCGTGCGTGTCGAACACGAGGGGGTTGCGGTGGTCGAGGCGGGCGTTCAGAGCCATTCCTGCTTTCGATCTTGCGAGCTGAGAGGGTTGCCGCCCTTGAATGTTCCCGGGCAGCGTTGATCGCGGACGTACGCGCGACCGAAGAGCCAGGATACTGGACCTTTCGCTGTCGGCCCAATCCGGTGCTCAGCCGTTGCCGCGACCCTGCTCGTAGGCCCTCATCTGTTCGGCGCTGATCATGCCGGTGTCGAACAGGCTCGTCTCGTCGAGGGCGTATTCCTGCTGGCCCTGGTGCCCCTGCTGGGCTTGCTGCGCCTGCTGGACCTGCTGGACCTGGTTCGGGTCGTACACGGCCTGCTGGGCGTCGTAGCCCTGGAAGGGGGCGCCTCCCGCCGGAACGTAGCCGGAGGTGGGGGAGTAGGGATCGGCGTGCTGATAGCCGTACGGGTCCTGCTGGCCGGCGTAGGGCTGCTGCTGCGGGTAGCCGCCGCCGTAGGGGTCGGGCTGCTGCTGATAGCCGTAGGCGGGCTGCGGCTGTCCGTAGTCCTGCTGCTCCTGCTGCTGGGCGGGCTGCTCGGCCGGGGGCTTCTGGTCCGCGAGGGCGGCCAGGTCGGCGAGGTAGTCGGCGTCGCTGGAGTGCTGGACCGTGCTGAGGTCGCCGGCGAGGGCACCGAGGTCGTCGCTGGCGATACGGCCGTGCAGCTTCTGCCGGCCGCGGCCGACGGCCTCCAGGGTCTTGGCGAGGACCGCCTCGAAGGAGCCCAGCTTGGCGTGGACATACTCGTCGGCGGTACGGCGCAGGGTCTCCGGGTCCTGGCTGCGCTCGGGGGCGTCCTCGTCCTCGTAGCCCTGCTCGTCGACGCCGGGGCCGGTACCGAGGAGCTTCTCGCGGCCGCGGCCGACGGAGCCGAGGGTCTTGGTGAGGACGACCTCGAAGTTGGCGAGCTTGGAGTCCACGTAGTCGTCGGCCTCGGCGCGGACCTCCTCGGCCTCCTGACGGGCCTCGGCGAGGATCCGGTCGGCCTCGGCCTGGGAACGGCGGGCGACCTCGGTGTCGGAGATCAGAGAGCCGCGCTCGGCGTGCGCCTGCCCGATGATGCGCTCGGCCTCCTGGCGGGCGTGCTCGACCATCTGCTCGCGGCCGCCGATCAGCTCCTGGGCCTGGGCGAGCGAGCCGGGCAGCGCCGCGCGCACCTCTTCCAGCAGCGAGAGCAGCTCGGCGCGGTTGACCACGCACGAGGCCGACATGGGCATGGACCGGGCGCCGGAGACCGCGGAGACGATCTCGTCGAGCTTCTTCTGCACGTCCACGGTGTGCTCGCCACTCTCTACGGATGCGTTGGAGACGGACGGGACGACTGTAGTCCCATCGGCAGTCCCATCAGTCCTTGCGCAGACGCTCGTTGAGCTCCTGGAGGACCTCCGCCGGGACCAGGTGGGAGACGTCCCCGCCCCAGGTCGCGACCTCCTTGACCAGGGAGGACGACAGGAAGCTGTAGGTGGGGTTGGTGGGGATGAAGAGGGTCTCCACGCCCGAGAGGCCGTTGTTCATCTGGGCCATCTGCAGCTCGTAGTCGAAGTCGCTGACCGCGCGCAGGCCCTTGACGATGGCGGGGATGTCGCGCTGCTTGCAGAAGTCGACGAGCAGGCCGTGGAAGGCCTCGACCCGGACGTTGCCGTACTCGGCGGTGACCCGGCGGATCAGGTCGATCCGCTCCTCGATCTCGAACAGGCCCTTCTTGGCCTGGTTGATCATCACCGCGACGTAGACCTCGTCGTACAGCCTGGAGGCGCGGGAGATGATGTCGAGGTGTCCGTTGGTGATCGGGTCGAACGACCCGGGACAAACGGCTCGGCGCACTTGTGTTCCCTCGCTCTCCGGTCCGGTCATCGTGCGTCTTCGCACGTTGAGGCGGCGCGACCGTACCAAAACGTTCCCTCGCCGTAGCGACGGGCCCGGAGGGGTTCGAACCCCTCGGGCCACCGGAATTCACCGCCTCTGGTGCTGCGCTCCACGGTGACGAGGGCTTCTTCCGCGAGCCAGCCCTCGGTGCGGAGTGTGAGGAGGATCTCGCGAAGATCGTCGTCCGTGACGGCGTACGGGGGGTCGAGGAAGACGAGGTCGTACGGGTCGCCGGGGGGTGATGCGCGGATGATCTGTTCCGCTTTGCCTGATCTGACCTCGGCGCCGGGGAGGCCGAGGGACTTCACGTTCTCGCGGACCGTGCGGGTCGCTCGTGCGTCGGCCTCGACGAGGAGGGTGTGGCTCGCGCCGCGCGAGAGGGCTTCGAGGCCGACTGCGCCCGAGCCCGCGTACAGGTCGAGGACGCGTTCGCCCTCCAAAGGGCCGCCGATGAGGGACTGCCAGGTGGAGAAGAGGCCTTCGCGTGCGCGGTCGGAGGTGGGGCGGGTGCCGGTGCCTGGGGGGACTGCCAGGCGACGTCCGCCGGCTGCGCCGGCGATCACGCGGGTCATTTGTGGTCCTTGATGGTGGGCGGCTTCAGGTTCATTGTGGCTGGTTCGCGCCCGCGCGGCGGTAGCCGCACCTGGATGACAGCCCCGCGCCCCCGGGAGGGTCACTCTCCCTCAGCCCTTCTCCAGGTACTGCTCCCTCTCCTCGTCCAAGAGGGCGTCCAGAGCCGTCCCCAGTGCCGGGAGGTGCGTCAGCTCCGGGTCCCTCGCCACGACAGCCGCCGCCTCCTCCCTCGCCTCCGCGATGATCTCCTCGTCCTCGATGACCGCGAGCATCCGGAGGCTGGTGCGGGCGCCCGACTGCGCCTGGCCCAGGACGTCGCCCTCTCGGCGTTGTTCCAGGTCGATGCGGGAGAGTTCGAAGCCGTCGAGGGTGGCGGCGACGGCGTTCAGGCGTTGGCGGGCCGCGCTCGCCTCGGGCATCTCGCTGACCAGGAGGCACAGGCCGGGCGCCGAGCCACGGCCGACGCGGCCGCGCAGCTGGTGGAGCTGGGAGACGCCGAAACGGTCGGCGTCCATGATCACCATCACGGTGGCGTTGGGCACGTTGACGCCGACCTCGATGACCGTCGTGGCGACCAGGACGTCGGTCTCCCCCGCGGCGAAGCGGCGCATGACCGCGTCCTTGTCGTCGGGCTGCATACGGCCGTGCAGGACCTCCACCTTCAGGCCGCTCAGCGGGCCCTTGGAGAGCTGGTCCGCCACCTCCAGGACGGCGAGGGGCGGGCGCTTCTCGGCGGCGTCCTCCGGGGACTGGGAGGACTTCTTCTTGCCGGACTTCCCGGGGTCGTCCTCCTCGTCGCCGATGCGCGGGCAGACGATGTACGCCTGATGGCCGTTGCCCACTTCCTCGCGCACCCGTTCCCAGGCCCGGGCCAGGAAGTGGGGCTTGTCGGCGGCCGGGACGACGTGGCTGGCGATGGGCGAGCGACCTGCCGGGAGCTGGTCGAGGACGGAGGTCTCCAGGTCGCCGAAGACCGTCATGGCCACCGTGCGCGGGATGGGCGTGGCGGTCATGACCAGGAGGTGCGGGGGCTGTTTGCCCTTGCCGCGCAGGGCGTCGCGCTGCTCGACGCCGAAGCGGTGCTGTTCGTCGACCACGACCAGGCCCAGATCGTGGAAGCGCACCTTGTCCTCGATCAGCGCGTGCGTGCCGATGACGACGCCGGCCTCGCCGGTGGTGAGGTCGAGCAGGGCGTGACGGCGGGCGGCCGCGCCCATGGATCCGGTGAGCAGCACCACCTTGGTGGCCCGCTCGGCCCCGCCCAGCATGCCGCCCTCGGCCAGCTCGCCCATCATCTCGACGACGGACCTGTGGTGCTGCTGGGCGAGCACTTCGGTGGGCGCGAGCATGGCGGCCTGCCCGCCGGCGTCGACCACGGCGAGCATGGCGCGCAGGGCGACCATCGTGTTGTGGGTGACGGTGAAGTTGTCGGTGACGTAGGCATGGCTCGGGTGGGCAACGCTGATGCACTGGACGGGCTTCCGTCCCACGTACTCGACCGCCCGGATGCCGCGTCGGAACGTGTCGCACTTCGGCCTTGCGCGCACGCCTTCGGCCTTGCGGGTGAGCCGGAACGGGGCGTACTCCTCAGGCAGGGCCACGGACACGGTGTACGCGGCCTTCTTCGGGAGTACCCGCGCCCGGCCGCCCAGAGACCGCACGAGCCAGGCAACGTCCTCCGCGAGTCGGCGCGAAGCCGAGCAGAAGGAGACGCTCAGGCCGTCGGCCTGAATGGTGCCGTCCGTATCCAGAAGCCCTTGCAGCAGGGCGAGACGGTTCTTGACCGGCGTGTTCTTGAAGTCGTCCGGGACAAACTTGCCGGGGGAAGTGACTCCCCAGAGGCCCCACTCCCGCAAGGCCTGGATCACGGGATCGCGCGCGCCTCCCGCACGCCGCACGAGCTGGATCGTGTAGTCACAGTGCGATTCCTTCACCGGTACCAGCCGGCATTCGGGCGCCACTGCCGTAGCCACCGCTTCGCGGATCTCGTCGTCGGTGGTGGAGAGGCGGAGATCGTGCCGGAACGAGCCACCTCCCAGCAGCAGACCGAACAGGTACGGGTCGAGGGGCAGCCCGGAGTCGCCGCCGAGATCGACCGGCTTCGCCGCTGGGATGTACCACTTCGACGACCCGTCGGCCTTGAAAGTGCCGAGACGGATCTCCCGGGTCGTCATGACCTTGGGCGCTTGGCCGCGGTGCCACCCGCGGCTCGTACCGACGATCCAGAGGTGCTCGTCGTCGCACTCGACGGAACTCCCGTCGGACAGGACCAGGCGCCACACATCACGCTCTCCCTGAGGGAAGACGCCGTCGATCAGCGCGATGTCCCCATCCGGCACCACCACCTCGTCGCCGACCCGTAGGTCTCCCATGGGAGAGAAGCCCGTGGGTGTGAGCACCAGCGAGTCGAGCGGCTGGGCCTTTCCCGAACCGACCTCCCCCTGCAACAGCCGGTGCATCGGATGGTCGGTGGCCAGGTCGTCGAAGATCTCCCTGGAGACCCGCTGCTGGCCGTCGGTGAGGGTGAAAGGGAGGCGGGCGTCGAAGGATGCGAGGAGGCCGTCGGGGTGGGCTTGCGGGGCACGGCCGGGAGTTGGGCGTCCGCGTGGCGGCGGCGGGCGAGGGCTACCTGGAGGACGAAGGCCTCGTCCCACTTCAGGCGGGCGCGGGCGTCCTCGATGTCCGCCTTGGTGTGCGGGCGGTGGATCTTCAGCAGGGCCTCGGGGAGGGGGACCAGGCCGCGGCCCTGGCGCAGGGAGTCCGGCAGCGGGTCGACGGCCTCCTGGGCCGTGGGCAGCACCGTCTGGAGGGCCTTGCCGATCTTCCAGGACTCCAGCTTGGCGGTGGCGGGGTAGATCGGGATCAGGGCGCCCGCCCAGGTCTCGATGGATTCATCCGGGTCGCCGCGCAGCAACTCGTATGCCGGGTGGGCGAGTTGGAGGCGGCGGTTGAAGACGGAGACCTTGCCCGCGAACATCGCGCGCGTGCCGGGCAGAAGGTCTTTGTGGGGCTTGTGAACACCGGCGCCGAAGAAGACCAGTTGGAGGCGGCCGCTGCCGTCCGTGATGGTGACTTCGAGTCGCTGGCCCTTGCCTCGCGGGGCCTTGGCGGAGGCGAAGCTGTGCAGGCGGGCGTCGGCCACCTGGGCGACCACCGTGACGTGCTCGTCCATGGGGAGGTCGGCGAGGTGGGTGAGCTGGCCGCGCTCCTCGTATCTGCGCGGGTAGTGGTGGAGCAGGTCGCCGACGGTGAGCAGGCCGAGGTGCTCGGCCATCACCTTCGCGGTGGCGGGGCCGAGCACCGACTTCAGCGGTTGTTGCAGCGGTTCTTCCAGTGCGGGCACGAGATCCATTGCACACCACGCCACTGACATTGCCGTAGAGGCCGCGGTGGACGTTGCCGTATACGTCCCGGAAATCCCTGGTCAGACGGCTGCTTCGGGCCTTAGGATGGCGCGCTCCCGGCCCTTCTTCGCGGTCACCGCCCCACCGGGACCGCCCGACCCCGCGCCGTCGCGAGTCCTCCCACCGGCGCCGTGATGATGGATTCCGAGACCTCACAGCCTTCCCAGGCACCCCGTTCGCCCCAGTCACCTCACACGTTCCAGGTCGACCTGCGTGGTCTGGTGGACCTGCTCTCCCACCACCTCTACTCCAGTCCCAAGGTGTATCTGCGCGAGCTGCTGCAGAACGCGGTGGACGCCATCACCGCCAGACGCGCGACGGAGCCCGACGCCCCGGCCCGGGTGCGGTTGACCGCGCGGGACGGCACCCTGCGTGTCGAGGACACCGGCGTGGGGCTCACCGAGGCGGACGTGCACAGCCTGCTCGCCACGATCGGGCGCAGTTCCAAGCGCGCCGAGGGTCTTCAGGAGGCCCGCTCCGACTTCCTCGGGCAGTTCGGCATCGGGCTGCTGGCCTGTTTCGTCGTGGCCGAGCGGATCCGGGTCGTCAGCCGCAGCGCCCGTACGCCCGGAGCGCCGCCCGTGGAGTGGACGGCGCGCGACGACGGTTCGTACACCGTGCGGACGCTGCCGGACGCCGAACGTCCCGAACCGGGCACCACCGTGCATCTGGTGGCGCGGGCGGGGGCCGCCGAGTGGCTCACGCCCGAGCGTGTCGGTGCGCTGGCACGGGACTTCGGGTCGCTGCTGCCGTACGACGTCCGGGTGGGCGACGAGACGGTCACCGACCTCCCGGCGCCCTGGGACCGGTCCTATCCGAGCCCGGCCACCCGCCGCGTCGCCCTCGCCCGGCACTGCTACGACCTGTTCGGCTTCACCCCGTTGGACACGATCGACCTGGCCGTGCCACTGGCCGGCATCCGCGGGGTGGCGTATGTGCTGCCCTCGGCGGTCAGCCCGGCCCAGCGCGCGGGTCATCGTGTGCATCTCAAGGGCATGCTGCTGACCGAGCGGGCCGAGCAGCTGCTGCCCGACTGGGCGTTCTTCGTGCGCTGCGTCCTCGACACGGACAGCCTGCGGCCGACGGCCTCGCGCGAGGCGCTGTACGAGGACGAGACCCTGGCCGCCGTACGGGAGGCGCTGGGCGAGAGGATCCGCGGGTGGCTGACGGGCCTGGCTGCCGGTGATCCGGAGCGGCTGGCCGCGTTCCTGTCGGTGCACCACCTGGGCGTGAAGTCCCTGGCCCGGCACGACCGCGAGATGCTGCGCACGATGCTGCCGTGGCTGCCCTTCGAGACGACCGACGGGCGGCTGTCCCTGGAGGAGTTCGCGCAGCGGCACCCGGTGGTGCACTTCACGCGGACCGTCGAGGAGTACCGGCAGGTCGCGCCCATCGCGTCCGCGCAGGGCATCGGCGTGATCAACGGCGGTTACACGTACGACAGCGAGCTGGTGGAGGCCTTGCCGTCGGTGCGGCCGGGGACCGTGGTCGCCGAGCTGGACGCGGACACGGTGACCGCCCATCTGGACGACGTCGACCCGGCCGAGGAGCTGGCCCTCTCGGACTTCCTGGCGGCGGCGCGGGCCCGGCTCGACCAGCTGGGCTGTGATGTGGTGCTGCGGGCCTTCCACCCGCTCTCGGTGCCCGCGCTGCACCTCGACGACCGGGACGCCCGGCACGAACAGGCCCGGGCCGACGCCGAGGCGCAGGCCGACGACCTGTGGGCGGGCATCCTCGGCTCCCTGCGCGGCAGTGCTCCCCGCGCGCGTCTGGTGCTCAACCACCTCAATCCGCTGGTCCGGCGGATCAGCGCGCTGCACGACCCGGAGCTGATCGGCACGGCGACGGAGTCGCTGTACGGGCAGGCGCTGCTGATGGCGCAGCGGCCGCTGAGGCCCGCCGACTCGGCGCTGCTCAACCGCGCGTTCATCGGGCTCCTGGAGTGGGCCACGCACAGCGAGGACGGTCAGGCATGAGTGAGATCACCGACTTCGACGCCCTGCGCCGGGCGATGGCGGAGAACTCCGACGAGCCCGAGGGGCCCGCCCGCAACGCGCGCGCGGAGGAGCTGCTGACGGCGGCCGAGAAGCTGAACATCCCGCTCGCCGTGATCGAGGCCCTCGGGCACCAGCTGAAGGTCTACAACTACAGCTCCGAGAAGGGGAAGATGTTCGTCCCCTTCTCGCGGCTGCTGCGGCTGTGGGACGAACACCCCGAGGACTTCGACGAGTACGAGACCCACTCGCTGCACTGGGTCTTCAAGTGGGTCTCGTCCGGCATGCTCGACCAGCCGCACATCCCGCTCGCGTCGATCGAGAAGTGGCTCGGCGAGATGGAGCACCGCTACCGGATCGGCGGGTACTCCGAGCGGGCCGTGCGCAGCGCCGAGCACAGCGTGGCCGCCCATGTCGGGGACCTCGCCCGGGCCGGGCGGGCGTACGCCGCGTGGCTGGCCGCCGACCGGGACGGCATGGCCGACTGCCACGCGTGCGAGCTGCACGGGCAGGGCTGGTGGCAGGCGGAGCTGGGCCGGGACGCGGAGGCCGTGGAGCTGTGGCGGCCGGTGCTGGAGGGCGAGTACGCCTGCGCCCACGAGCCGCACACGGCCCTCGCCTCCTCCCTGGTGCCGCTGCTGCGGCTGGGCCGCCTCGACGAGGCACGCGCGCACCACCTGCGGGGCTTCCGGCTCGTCCGGGCCATGGAGAGCATGCGTGGCGCGTACGCGGAGCACGTGGAGTTCTGCGCGCTGACCGGGAACGAGGCGCGCGGTCTCGAGCTGCTCGCGGAGCGGCCGGCGTACTTCACGGACGACGGGCAGCCGCAGAGCAAGCTGGACTTCATGAGCGTGGTGGCCCTGCTCATGGACCGTCTGACCGGACTCGGGCTCGGCGACCGGCAGGTGCCGGGGCCGTCCGGCCGGGAGTGGACCGCCCGGGAACTGGCCGCGCACGCGCGTGCGGAGGCCCTGGCCCTGGCGGCGCGCTTCGACGAGCGCAACGGCACGGCCCACGTCAGCGAGCGGGCACGCGCGCGTATGGCGCGGCAACCCGTCGTGGAGCGGCTGCCGCTGGGAGTGCGGTCGGTGCGGACGGCCCCTGCGCCCGCTCCCCCGGCCGTGACGACCGCTGTCACCGGGCAGCCGGATCTGTCCGCCCTGCTGGCCGAGGCACGGCGGCTGTCGGACACCCTGCGGCCGAACGCCGTGGAGGCGTGGGCGGCGGTCGCCGGGGCGGCGGAGGGCGTCGAGCTGGACGCGTGCGACCGGGCCGAGATCGCGGACCACGAGGCGATGGGCCTCGGCCCTGAGGGTGCCGCGCTCTTCGAGCGGGCCGCCGAGCTGTACGCGGAGGCCGGCGACCTGGGTGAGGCCCTGGCGGCACGCGCGCGTGCGGCGTATGTACGCGCTCTCGGGGGCGAGGTGGCCGAGGCGGTCGCTGCCGTGGCCGGCCTGTACGACGAGATCCTCGCGCTGTACGCCGCCGGCGGCACTGGCCTGCGTCAGACGGCGTCCGTAGTGATGGGACGGGCCCGGATCCTGATGCGCCGGGCACACGAGGCCGAGGGCCCCGGGACGGAGGCGGTGCTCGCCGAGGCCGAAGCCGCCGTCCGCGAACTCCTGGCGCTCGTCGACGGACGGACCGGTGAGGACGTACGGCTGGCCGCGCGGACCGCCGAGGCGCAGGCGATGCTCGCCGAGCTGGCGGGACTGGCCGGGGACCTGGAGTCGGCCGCAGAGCTGTTCGCGCGGGGCGCGGCGGCGTTCGTCGCGGCCGGGCTGCCCTGGTACGCGGTGGAGTACGAGGCCCGGCTGGCCTCCCTGGCCCACCACCTCGACGACATGGCGGAGGCGGAACGGGCGCTGCGGGCGGCCCTGGAGCACGGCGGGACACATCTGGAGGCGCCGGGGAGGGCCCAGCTGCACCTCCAGCTCGCCGAGGTGACCGGCGGCCGGGGTGAGGCCGTGGAGGCCGCGGAGCACGCCCTTCAGGCGGCGCACTGGGCCGACGAAGCGGGCGAGAGCGCGACGCTGGGTGCCTGGGCACGGCAGCAGCTCGGCGGGTTCCTGCTGCGGCAGGAGCGGTGGGCCGAGGCCGCCGAGGTGCTGGAGGCGGCGCTGCCCGATCTGACCGCCGAGACGCACGGCGACGGGGCGGTCGTACAGACGCTGTGGTGGCTGGGCGACTGCCTGAGCGAACTCGGCGAGCACCGCGCGGCCGCCGAACGGCGTCTGCAAGCGGCCGAGATCGCCCGGAACTGGCCCGAGCAGCACGACCATGCCACCCTCGCCCACCTGGCCGGTGAGTCGCTCGCGCAGGCCGGGCTGGCCGCCGAGGCGGACCGGGCCTACACGCGCGCGGGCGACCTGTGGCGCGGACTCGGCAACACCCACGGGCTGGTCCGCTCCTTGCGCGCCCGCGCCTGGCTGGCGTTGCACGAGCCGGACGGGCCCGAGGAGGCACGTGGCCTGATGGCGAGCGCGGTCCGGGCGTGCGAGGCGGCGCGGGACACGGCCGCCGACGAGGAGTCCCGGCTCCGGATCGAAGCCGAACTCGGCCACACTCACCGGCAGTTCGGGGATCTGCTGGCCCGCTCCGTCTCCGAGGACGTCGAAGAAGCCTCGACCCGGGCCGTGATCGAGGAGGCCCTGTCCCAAGTGGTCCGGTCGGTGGAGGTGTTCGGCTCCCTCGGGGACGGCGCCCTGCACAGCCGTACCGGCGCCGAGCTGGCCGCGGGCTGGCTGGAGGCCGATCTGGGCCGCCCCGCCGAGGCCACCGCACGCGCGCGTGCGGTGCTGGCGGCGTACGAGGGACACGACGCCCTGGACGACACGGAAGCCGACGAGGACCAGGAGGTGCGGGCCCGGCGGGCCGAGGCCGGGCACATGCTCCAGGCCTTGGCGGAGCGGCAGGGCTGAGTTACCGGTCCTACTCCACGCCGATGAGGAGCAGGGCCCCCTGCCGTCCGCCCCGGTACACGACCGTGTCGACGGCGAGGTACCCCTCGCGGACCCGGCCCTCCAGGTGCTCGGCGATCGCCTCGGGGGCCTCGTCGCCGAGCACCAGGGTGACCATCTCGCCCCCGGCCGCGAGCATCCGGTCGAGGACGGTCTCGGCGGTGGCCGCGACATCCGCGCCGATCACGGCCACGTCACCGTCGATCAAGCCCAGGACGTCGCCGGCCTGGCAGATGCCGGCCATCGTCCAGGACTGGCGTTCGGCGACGGTGACCTCGGCGTAGCGGGTCGCGCCGGCCGCCGAGGTCATCGACACCACGTCCTCGTCGAAGCGGCGCTCCGGCTCGTGCACGGCCAGCGCGGCGATGCCCTGGACCGCGGAGCGGGTCGGGATGAGGGCCACGCGGATGCCCTCCGTACGGGCCTGCTCGGCCGCCGCCGCGGCGGTATGACGCAGCTCGGCGTCATTGGGCAGCAGCACGACTTCGCGCGCGTGGGCCCGCCGTACGGCCTGTACGAGCTCGCCGCTCGCGGGCGGCTCCCCGGGGCGTGCGAGCACGGTGGTGGCGCCGGCCTCGGTGTACAGCCCGGCCAGGCCCTCACCGGGCACGACGGCCACGACGGCACGCTGGGCGGGCTCCCGGGGCGGCCGCTCGGCGCCGGTGGTGTGCACATCGCCCGCGCCGAAGTGCGTGACGCGGATCCGGTAGGGCCGCCCGGCCTCGATGCCGGCCTCCACGGCGGCGCCCGCGTCGTCGACATGGACATGGACGTTCCACAGCCCGTCACCGCCGACCACGACGAGGGAGTCCCCGAGGGCGTCGAGCCGCTCCCGCAACCGCGCCACGGCCGTGTCCTCGGCCTCCAGGAGGTAGATCACCTCGAAGGCGGGGCCGTCCTGGTGCGCCGCGGCGGTGCTGTCCGCGCACTCGCCCTGTGCGGGAGCGTCGGCGGGTTCCACACGCGCGTGGAGGTCGCGGCGGGCTTCGTCCGGGCCGAGGCGCGGGCCCACCGGCTCCTCAGCCACCACTCCCCCGGACGCCCTGGCCCCCGGAACGCTCACCACACCCGCAGCCACCGCCCGGGGCGTCTCTCCCGTGAACGTCTCCACCAGCGCCCCGAGCACCGCCACCAGCCCTCGCCCACCGGCGTCGACCACCCCGGCGCGTTCCAGGACGGGCAGCTGGCCCGGGGTCGCGGCGAGGGCCGTGCGCGCTCCCTCGTAGGCCGCCCGGGCCACCTTCCCGCAGTCGCCCTCGGCACCGTCGGCGGCATCGGCGGCGGCCGAGGCGACGGTGAGGACGGTGCCCTCGACGGGGTGGGCCACGGCCCGGCGGGCGGAGTCGGCCGCGTGCCGCAGGGCGAGCCGCAGCCCCTGGCCGTCGGCGTGGGCGGCCTCGTCGTCGGCCAGCACCTGGGCCATGCCGCGCAGCAGCTGGGCGAGGATCGTCCCGGAGTTCCCACGGGCCCCGATGAGCGCCCCGTGCGCCATCGCCCGGGCGGCATCGGCGAAGGTCGGCCCTTCGGGACCCGACCCCGCCGCATGGCCCGCGAACACCGCCTCGACCGCCGCGACCGCGGACTCCACGGTCAGGTACAGGTTCGTGCCGGTGTCCCCGTCCGCCACGGGGTAGACATTGATCGCGTCGATCTCCTCACGTGCCCGCCCCAGGGTCTCGAGAGCGAGACCGCACCAGGTGCGCACCGCGAGAGCATCGAAGAATGTCTGCGGCACCTGCGCCACCGCGCCTCCCTCAGCTGCTGGACGTGGCACGCAGCGTAGTCTCCGGGGCGGTCCGCACCGGAAGCGGGCCGGGCGGGACCACGGCCCGACCATGGTAGTTTCGTTGTCCTGGGGCAGTCGTTGTATGCTGCTCCGGTTGCCCGATCCCAATCGGGCCATTCCCCTGGCAACGCCACTCAGATCCTTGATCCTGAACCCGGCATGCCGGGTTCAACCGTAAGTGCATCTGAAGTCTTTGGAGTGACCGGTGGCTGCCAACTGCGACGTCTGCGGCAAGGGGCCGGGCTTCGGCAACAACATCTCGCACTCGCACCGCCGTACGCCCCGTCGCTGGAACCCGAACATCCAGCGTGTGCGTACCGTGGTGGGCGGGACGCCGAAGCGCGTGAACGCTTGCACCTCGTGCATCAAGGCCGGCAAGGTCTCGCGCTGACGCTCAGCTAGCGCGCGGCCACTGCTGGTTCGCTTACAGAGCCGGTCCACCTGAGGGTGGACCGGCTCTTTGCCGTGCCCGTTCGCTCAGGACCCGGCTCGGAACCGCCAGCCGTGATCCACCGGCCCGATGCCCCCGCCGAGTGCGAAGCCGGCCGCGACGGCTCCCGTGACGTACTCCTTGGCCGCCGCCACCGCCTCCGGCACCGACCGCCCCTTCGCGAGCTGTGCGGCGATCGCGGAGGCCAGGGTGCAGCCCGTGCCGTGCGTGTGCCGGTTGTCATGGCGCGGCGCCCGCAGCCAGTGCTCCTCGGAGCCGTCGGTGAGCAGATCGACGGCGTCCCCGGGCAGATGCCCGCCCTTGATCAGCACCCAGCGCGGCCCGTACCCGAGCACGGCCGCCGCGGCCCGCCGCAGCTGCTCCTCCGACTCGACCCGCACCCCCGTCAGCTGAGCCACCTCGTCGAGGTTCGGGGTGGCGACCGTCGCCACCGGGAGCAGCTTCGTACGGACGGAGTCCAGCGCCGAGGCGGCGAGCAGCGAGTCACCGTGCTTGGAGACGCCCACCGGGTCGACGACCGCCGGGGCGTCCGTCCCCGCGAGCAACTCCGCCACCGCCTCCACGAGTTCCGCGGAGGCCAGCATCCCGGTCTTGACCGCCTGCACACCGATGTCGTCGACGACACTGCGGTACTGGGCCCGCACGGCCTCCACGGGCAGCTCCCAAGCCCCCTGCACGCCGAGGGAGTTCTGCGCCGTCACCGCCGTGACGACGCTCATGCCGTGCACGCCGAGCGCGAGCATCGTCTTCAGGTCGGCCTGGATGCCCGCGCCTCCGCCGGAGTCGGAGCCCGCCACCGTGAGGACGTTGGGGATCATGATTCTATGTCTCCGAAGTGGTCCCAGCCGCCCTTGCTGGTCCACGGCGCCCCGTCGACCGTGACCTGGGGCAGCGCCGAGGGGTTGAGGACCTCACCGATGACCTTCCAGCGGGCGGGCAGCTTCACGTCCGAGGGGAACGTCGCCACGATCGCGTGGTCCTCTCCCCCGGTCAGCACCCACTGCATGGGGTCGACGCCGACGGCCTGCCCGATGTCGTTCATCTGGGTCGGGATGTCGATCGCCCCGGAGCGGATGTCGATCCGCACCTTGCTGGCCTCGGCGATGTGCCCTAGGTCGGCGATCAGCCCGTCGCTCACATCGCACATCGCGGTCGCCCCGAGCCCGGCGGCGGCCGGACCCGCGTGATAGGGCGGCTCGGGACGCCGATGGGCCTCCACGAACGCGCGCGGCGAGCGGAACCCCCGGGACAGCACCGCGTACCCGGCCGCCGACCAGCCGAGCCAGCCGGTCACCGCGACGAGGTCGCCGGGCTGCGCGCCCGCCCGCGTAACGGGCTCCTGGTTGCGCAGATCGCCGAGCGCCGTGATGGACACCATGATCGAGTCGCCGCGTACGACGTCACCGCCGACCACGGCCGCGCCCGCCACCTGGCACTCGTCGCGCAGGCCGTCCATCAGCTCGCTCGGCCAGGTCACCGGCAGCTCGGCCGGGACGACCAGACCGAGCAGCAGCGCGGTCGGCACGGCGCCCATGGCGGCGATGTCGGCGAGGTTCTGCGCGGCGGCCTTGCGGCCCACGTCGTAGGCCGTCGACCAGTCCCGGCGGAAGTGCCGGCCCTCCACCAGGATGTCCGTGCTGGCCACGACCCGGCGGTCGGGCGCGGCCACCACGGCGGCGTCGTCGCCGGGGCCGACCCGGACCGCCGGGGTGGTGGTCAGACGGGAGGTGAGCTCCCTGATGAGCCCGAACTCACCGAGCTCACCAACAGTGCCCTTCATTGCCCTTTCTCCCCTTCTGTCCCTGTCCATGCCCGGTCGCGAGGCATCTCGCGCCTCGCTACGGTCGAAGTGACCGTCATGTTCTGCCGGATCCGCACCTCGGCGCGCAAGACCCGGTCCCCGCGGGTCTCCCCGTGGTGAGCGGCGACGCGATACCGTGGCGTTCCTTTTCCCCACATGATCCTCGTGGCCGCCCTGGAGGTTCCGTGGTACAGGCGTACATCCTGATCCAGACGGAGGTCGGCAAGGCGTCGACCGTCGCCGAGACGATCAGCAAGATCCCTGGGGTCGTCCAGGCCGAGGACGTGACAGGCCCGTACGACGTCATCGTGCGGGCCCAGGCCGACACCGTCGACGATCTCGGCCGTCTGGTGGTTGCCAGGGTCCAGCAGGTGGACGGCATCACCCGCACCCTGACCTGCCCGGTCGTCCATATCTAGCCCCCGTCTACCCTGTGCCGGTGAACTCTTTCCGTCACCGGCACCGTTCTGTCTTCCGCGTGTTCCGCCTGCCCGCTCTCGCGCTGTTGATCACTGTCGCGGGCTGCTCCTCAGCAGACGACAGCGCGTCGGCGGCGGTTCCCAGTCCGGGCACCAAGGCCACGGAACTGTGCCGGAACCTGGACAAGGTACTGCCCGCGAAGGTGGACGGTGAGCGCCGCGAGGATCCCGAGCCCGCATCGGCGCTGACGGCGGGCTGGGGCAGCCCGGCGATCATACTGCGCTGCGGTGTTCCGCAGCCGCCGAAGATGGTCGATCCGAAGGTGGCGGACGGACGTGATCCGGACGCGGTCGCCGGGGGTGTGAACGGGGTGGACTGGCTCATGGAGGAGCGGGGCGACGGGGGGCACGTCTTCACCACCGCCAACCGGGAGGTGTACGTGGAAGTGCGCGTGCCCGAAGGGCCGGACAGCTCCGGGGTGCTGATCGATCTGGCCTCCGCGGTGAAGAAGGCGATCCCCGAGGGGATCGCCTCCTGACACCTCCCGCGACGCGCGGTCGATTCAGCGCAGGCCCGTCGAGCGGCCGAGTGCCGCCTGCACCAGGCGGTCCACCAGCTCCGGGTAGGACACCCCGCTCGCCTGCCACATCTGCGGGTACATCGAGATGGGCGTGAAGCCGGGCATCGTGTTGATCTCGTTGATCACGAACTCGCCGTCCTCGGTGAGGAAGAAGTCCGCGCGAACCAGGCCCTCGCAGGACGCCGCCTCGAAGGCGTCGACCGCCAGGCGCTGGACCTCGGCCGTCTCCTCGGGCGTCAGGGGCGCGGGCACGATCCCCGGCGTCGAGTCGATGTACTTGGCCTCGAAGTCGTAGTACGCGTGCGCCTCGGGAGTGGGGATCTCGGCGGGGGCCGAGGCCCGGGGGCCGTCCTCGAACTCCAGGACGCCGCACTCGATCTCGCGGCCGCGCAGCGCGGCCTCCACGAGGATCTTCGGGTCGTGCAGCTGAGCCTCGGCGATCGCCCCGTCGAGTCCGGAGAGGTCGTCGACCTTGGTGATGCCGATCGACGAACCGGCGCGCGCGGGCTTCACGAACAGCGGCCAGCCGTGCTCGCCGGCGAAGTCGACGATCTTCTTGCGGGCGGCGGACTCGTCGCGCTCCCACTCACGCGGGCGGACCACCACGTACGGGCCCACCTTGAGCCCGAAGGAGGTGAACACCCGCTTCATGTACTCCTTGTCCTGGCCCACGGCTGAGGCGAGCACACCCGAACCCACATACGGGACGCCGGAGAGCTCCAGGAGGCCCTGGAGGGTGCCGTCCTCGCCGTACGGACCGTGCAGCACCGGGAAGACCACGTCGACCTCGCCGAGCGCCTTGGGAACCGATCCCGGCTCGCTGTAGACGACTTCGCGGTTGGCGGGGTCGACGGGGAGGATCACTCCGCCCTCGTCCGACTCGGCGAGCGCGTCCACGCTCGGCGGGCGCCGGTCGACGATCGCCATCCGCTCCGGTTCGTCCGCCGTGAGCGCCCAACGGCCGTCCTGGGTGATGCCGATCGGCAGGACGTCGTACTTGGTCCGGTCGATGGCCTTGAGGACAGCGCCGGCGGTGACCACGGAGATCCCGTGTTCGGAGCTGCGCCCGCCGAACACGACGGCCACACGCGGCTTGCGAGGCGGCTGCTCGGGGCTCTGGGGGAGGTTCTCGGTGCTCATATCGGGTTGAGAGTACCCGTTGGTAGGACAGGGATACAGCGCCCCCGGCGTCGCGTCGCTCAGCGTCGTTCGGGCTTCGCGCTGCGCGACATCAGCTCCTTGAGGGCCACGACCGGAGGCTTGCCCTCGTGCACGATTTCCACGACCGTCTCGGTGATCGGCATGTCGACTCCGTGCCGCCGGGCCAGATCCAGCACCGACTCGCAGGACTTGACGCCCTCGGCGGTCTGCTTGGTGACCGCGATGGTCTCCTGAAGGGTCATGCCCTTGCCGAGATTGGTGCCGAAGGTGTGGTTGCGGGACAGCGGCGAGGAGCAGGTGGCCACCAGGTCGCCCAGGCCCGCGAGTCCGGAGAAGGTCAGCGGGTCGGCGCCCAGGGCCATGCCGAGCCGGGTCGTCTCGGCGAGACCGCGGGTGATGAGCGAGCCCTTGGCGTTGTCGCCGAGGCCCATGCCGTCCGCGATGCCGACGGCCAGCCCGATGACGTTCTTCACCGCGCCGCCGAGTTCACAGCCGACGACGTCGGTGTTGGTGTACGGGCGGAAGTACGGCGTGTGGCAGGCGGCCTGGAGCCGCTGGGCGACGGCCTCGTCCGTGCAGGCGACCACGGCGGCGGCCGGCATCCGCGCGGCGATCTCCCGGGCCAGGTTGGGCCCGGTGACCACGGCGATGCGCTCCGGACCGACCTTGGCGACGTCGTCGATGACCTCGCTCATCCGCATCGCGGAGCCGAGTTCGACGCCCTTCATCAGCGACACGAGGACCGTGTTCGGGGCGAGCAGCGGGCTCCACTCGGCGAGGTTGCCGCGCAGGGTCTGTGAGGGGACCGAGAGGACCGTGAAGTCGGCGTCCACAGCGGCTTCCGCGGGATCCGTGGTGGCCCGTACGTTCTCCGGCAGCTCGACGCCCGGGAAGTAGTCGGGATTGGTCCGGGTGGAGTTGATCGCCTCCACGAGCTCCGGGCGGCGTCCCCACAAGGTGACCTCGCACCCCGCGTCGGCGAGCACCATGCCGAACGCCGTACCCCACGAACCGGCGCTCAGGACCGCCGCCTTGACCGGCTTGCTCACTTGCCCAGCCCCTCTTCCTGCGCCGGCTGCACCGACTGCACCGATTCCTGCCCGCCCAGCTGTGTCTGCGCCTGGGTACGGCGCCGCTGTTCGATCCGCTCCCGGCGCGGGTCGTAGGGCATGGCGGGCGCCTTCTCCCCGCGGATCTCCTCCAGCTGACAGGTGACGGCGGCCATGATGACCTCGGTGGCTTCCTTCAGGAGATCCGCGGTCATCTCCTGGTCGTAGAACCGCGTGAGGTCCACGGGCGGCCCCGCCAGCACGCGGTGCGTCTTGCGCGGCAGGAGGTGCGGCTTCTTCGCGTACGGCGGCAGCAGCTCGTTGCAGCCCCACTGGGCGACGGGGATCACCGGGCACTTGGTCTCCAGGGCCACGCGCGCCGCCCCGGTCTTGCCGGTCATGGGCCACCCTTCCGGATCGCGTGTGAGCGTGCCCTCGGGATAGAAGGCGACGCATTCACCGCGGTTCACGGCGTCGATCGCGGCCCTGAAAGCGCTGAGCGCGTCCGTGCTCTCGCGGTAGACGGGGATCTGCCCGGTGCCTCGCATCGCGGCCCCTACGAATCCGCTCTTGAAAAGGCCGCTCTTCGCAAGGAATCGCGGGACTCGCCCGGTGTTGTACTGAAAGTGCGCGTAAGCGAAGGGATCGACGTGCGAATTATGGTTCACCGCGGTGATAAATCCACCATCAGCCGGAATGTGCTGGATTCCGCGCCAGTCCCGCCTGAGCAGAACCACCAGCGGCGGTTTGCAGATCACCGCAGCGAAGCGGTACCAGAAGCCGATTCTGCGGCGGGGCACGCGGACACCTTCCTCTAGGGCCTGGAGCGGGGGCCACCGGGGGCCGCACAAGTGTCGCCCCAGGCCGCCTGTCTGTCGAGAACACCGTACGCCCCGACCCGCCCGCCGCCCGATGCCCCGGGTGACAATGACCGCGACAAGAGAGGGACGGAACACCTGTGCAGTGGACGTTGGTCGTACCCCTGAAACCCCTGGCCCAGGCCAAGAGCAGGCTCGCGGACACCGCGGACGACGGGCTGCGGCCGGGCCTGGCGCTGGCCTTCGCCCAGGACACCGTGGCGGCCGCGCTGGCCTGTCCCGCGGTACGGGATGTGGCAGTCGTCACGGACGACGCCCGGGCGGGCCGTGAGCTGGCGGTACTCGGCGCGGCGATCATCCCCGACGAGCCGGGAAGCGGCCTCAACGCCGCTCTCGCACACGGGGCGGGGATCATACGGTCCACTCGCCCCGGAAGTCCGGTGGCCGCGCTCAACGCCGATCTGCCGGCACTGCACCCACTGGAATTGACCCGCGTACTCGACGCGGCCGCTGAATTCCCGCGCGCATTTCTCGCGGACGCCGCCACAATCGGAACGACCCTGCTGGCCGCAGCCCCGGGCGGGGAATTGCTCCCGGCCTTCGGCGCGGATTCCCGGGCCCGGCACCGCGCGTCAGGGGCCGTGGAACTGGGCCTCGCCGACGTGGATTCCGTACGCCAGGACGTGGACACCGGCGACGACCTGCGCAACGCGCTGGCCCTGGGGGTCGGCCCTCATACGGCCGCGGCCGCCGCGCGGTTGCTGATCCCCGGGCAGTAGGCTGCGGCCATGCAGGCGACCGCGTACACGTACGACCCCGAAAGCCGCAGCGGGCAGGTGCTCCTGGACGACGGCACCCCGGTGCCCTTCGACGCGCCGGCGTTCGACGCGGGGGGTCTCAGGCTGTTGCGCCCGGGCCAGCGCGTGCGTATCGAGGTGGAAGGTGCGAAGGGCGACCTCAGGATCACTCTCGTGACGCTGCAGACCCTCTGACCTCTGCTTGAACGATCTCAGCCTGAACACGCCGCGGGCCGGACTCCATACGGGAGTCCGGCCCGTCGCGTGAGTGACCCGGCGCCCCTACTTCTTGCGGGCGGTGGTCTTCTTGGCGGTGGTCTTGCGCGCCGTCGACTTCTTGGCGGGCGCCTTCTTGGCCGTGGCCTTCTTCGCCGGGGCCTTCTTGGCGGTGGTCTTCTTCGCGGCGGTGCTCTTGGCGGTCGCCGTGGTCTTCTTGGCGGGCGCCTTCTTCGCCGTCGTCTTCTTCGCGGCCGCCGTCTTCGTGGTCGCCTTCTTCGCCGTCGTCTTCTTGGCGGTGGTCTTCTTGGCGGCGGCCTTCTTCGCGGTCGCCTTCTTCGCTGCGGCCTTCTTGACCGTCGCGCCGGCACCGCCGGTCAGGCTGCCCTTCGGCGCCTTCTTGACCGAGACCTCGCCACCGCGCGGCAGCTTCTTCGAGCCGCTGACCAGGTCCTTGAAGCCCTGACCCGCACGGAAGCGCGGAACGGAGGTCTTCTTGACCCGAACCCGCTCGCCCGTCTGGGGGTTACGGGCGTACCGGGCCGGACGGTCGACCTTCTCGAACGAACCGAAGCCGGTGACGGAGACCCGCTCACCCGAGACGACCGCGCGGACGATGGCGTCCAGTACATGGTCGACAGCCTCGGCGGCCTGCTGTCGGCCGCCCATCTTGTCGGCAATCGCTTCTACGAGCTGCGCCTTGTTCACGTCTTCCCCTTCGGAGACATCGCCAGAACGAAAGTGTTCAAGCTTTTTCGCACGTTAGGCAGATATATACCGCAAATCAAACACGAAACGGGCTTCTCACCCTTGTGCCGCAACGAACTCGACGGTGTCGTCCGGTTCAGCGTTCCTCTTCGGGGAGTCGCCCCTCGTCGAGGTCCGTGGTGAACCGTTCCAGCCGCCTTGCCGCGTCGGCGAGATCGTGCTTGGCCGCGGCCGTAATGACCAGCAGCTTCCGGGTCAGCGCCATCCGTACGCCCTCCGGGACTTGCAGTGCGCGCACCCTTGCATGCGCTTCCTTGAGTTGGCCCGCGACTGCCGCATAGAGCTCGAGTTGGCCGTCGTGTTCCATGCACAGATTGTGCCATCTGGGGCGAGTTGTCGCCTGCGCAGGGGACAACTGCCGCCGCAAACGGCCTTCCGGGCACACGCGGAAGTCACGGCTGTACACCTCGCGTACCCCGGCAACCACCGGCATAACGCGGGAAGTTGAGCGCCGCATTCCGGGTGGACAGGGCCGTTCGGGTACAGACACAGCTGTACCCCCGATCGGGCTGATCGGGGGTACAGCGGGGGTGATTCGGTGGCCGAAAGTCGCCTTGCTCAGAGGCGGCGGCTCGTGCTCCGGATCAGAGCTGGAGCGTCCGCGGCTTGAACGCGGGGCGCTTCGCCTCGTACGCGGCGATGTCCTCCTCGTTCCGGAGGGTGATCGAGATGTCGTCGAGGCCGTTCAGCAGCCGCCAGCGGGAGTTCTCGTCCAGCTCGAAGGAGGCGGTGATGCCCTCGGCACGCACCTCGCGGGCGACCAGGTCGACGGTGATCTCGGCCTGCGGGTCCTTCTCGGCGAGCTCCATCAGCGCGTCCACGATCTTCTGCTCCAGAACGACCGTGAGCAGGCCGTTCTTGAGCGAGTTGCCGCGGAAGATATCGGCGAAGCGGGAGGAGATCACGGCCTTGAAGCCGTAGTTCTGCAGCGCCCAGACGGCGTGCTCACGGGAGGAGCCGGTGCCGAAGTCGGGGCCGGCGACCAGAACGGTCGCGCCCTGCCGCTCGGGCTGGTTGAGCACGAACGACTCGTCCTTGCGCCAGGCCTCGAACAGCCCGTCCTCGAACCCGTCGCGCGTGACCTTCTTGAGCCAGTGGGCGGGGATGATCTGGTCGGTGTCGACGTTGCTGCGGCGCAGCGGGACGGCCCGGCCGGTGTGGGTGGTGAAGGCTTCCATGACTGATCAGACTCCAGCGGGCGTACGGTCGTCGGCGGCGGACAGGTCGGCCGGGGAGGCCAGGTGGCCCAGGACGGCGGTCGCGGCCGCGACCTGCGGCGACACCAGGTGCGTACGGCCGCCCTTGCCCTGCCGGCCCTCGAAGTTGCGGTTGGAGGTGGACGCGGAGCGCTCCCCCGGGGCCAGCTGGTCGGGGTTCATGCCCAGACACATCGAGCAGCCCGCGTGCCGCCATTCGGCGCCGGCGTCCTTGAAGACGACGTCCAGGCCCTCGGAAACGGCCTGCAGACCGACCCGCGCGGAGCCCGGGACGACCAGCATCCGTACGCCGTCGGCGACTTTGCGGCCCTTGACGAGCTCGGCGGCGGCGCGCAGGTCCTCGATGCGTCCGTTGGTGCAGGAGCCTACGAAGACGGTGTCCACCTTGATGGAGCGCAGCGGCTGCCCCGCCTCCAACCCCATGTACTCCAGGGCCTTTTCGGCGGCGAAGCGCTCCGATGCGTCTTCGTACGAAGCAGGGTCGGGGACGGACGCCGAAAGGGGTGCGCCCTGGCCGGGGTTGGTGCCCCAGGTGACGAACGGCGCCAGCTCGGTGGCGTCGATGACGACCTCGGCGTCGAACTCGGCGCCCTCGTCGGTCCTGAGCGTCTTCCAGTACTCGACGGCCGCGTCCCAGTCGGCGCCCTCGGGGGCGTGCGGGCGGCCCTGGAGGTAGGCGAAGGTGGTCTCGTCCGGGGCGATCATGCCCGCGCGAGCACCGGCCTCGATCGACATGTTGCAGATGGTCATGCGGGACTCCATCGAGAGCTTCTCGATGGCTTCGCCGCGGTACTCCAGGACGTAGCCCTGGCCGCCGCCGGTGCCGATCTTCGCGATGATCGCCAGGATCAGGTCCTTGGCGGTGACGCCGTCCGGCAGTTCGCCGTTGACCGTGATCGCCATGGTCTTGGGACGGGACATCGGCAGCGTCTGGGTGGCCAGCACGTGCTCCACCTGGGAGGTGCCGATGCCGAACGCCAGCGCGCCGAAGGCACCGTGCGTGGAGGTGTGCGAGTCGCCGCAGACGACCGTGGTGCCGGGCTGGGTCAGACCCAGCTGCGGGCCGACGACGTGCACGACGCCCTGCTCGACGTCGCCCAGCGGGTGCAGGCGCACACCGAAGTCGGCGGCGTTCTTGCGCAGCGTCTCCAGCTGGACCCGGGAGACCGGGTCGGCGATGGGCTTGTCGATGTCGAGGGTGGGGGTGTTGTGATCCTCGGTGGCGATGGTGAGGTCGAGGCGCCGCACCGTGCGGCCGCTCTTGCGGAGGCCGTCGAAGGCCTGCGGGCTGGTCACCTCGTGCAGCAGGTGCAGATCGATGAAGAGAAGGTCGGGCTCGCCCTCGGCGCGCCGGACGACATGGTCGTCCCAGACTTTCTCCGCGAGTGTCCTACCCATCGCTGTTCCCTCCGGCCGACGACGATCCGCCGGCCCAACTAGAGATCTTGAGGAGGCGGGCCCGCGCCCCTGGATTCCGGGCATCCGCCGCCAGGCCCGTACGTCACGGGCCGTTGTGACTTCGTGTCTTCCAGAGTGGCGGGTTCCACGGAAAATTGAACTTGCGTTTCACAGAGTGAGACGCGAGTATCGTTTCATGGACAACAGTAGCGGCGTCGGCGTTCTGGACAAGGCGGCCCTCGTCCTGAGCGCTCTGGAGTCCGGTCCGGCCACCCTCGCGGGCCTGGTCGGCGCTACCGGACTGGCACGACCCACGGCCCACCGCCTGGCCGTGGCCCTGGAACACCACCGCATGGTGGCGCGCGACATGCAGGGCCGTTTCATTCTCGGCCCTCGCCTGGCAGAACTCGCCGCGGCCGCGGGTGAGGACCGTCTCCTCGCAACCGCCGGCCCGGTGCTCACCCATGTCCGTGACATCACGGGCGAGAGCGCGCAGCTCTACCGCCGCCAAGGCGACATGCGGATCTGCGTCGCCGCGGCGGAGCGCCTGTCCGGCCTGAGGGACACGGTCCCGGTCGGCTCGACGCTCACGATGAAGGCCGGCTCCTCGGCACAGATCCTGCTGGCCTGGGAGGAGCCGGAGCGGCTGCACCGCGGTCTGCAGGGCGCCCGCTTCACGGCGACGGCCCTGTCGGGCGTACGGCGCCGGGGCTGGGCCCAGTCGATCGGCGAACGCGAGCCGGGCGTGGCGTCCGTCTCCGCGCCGGTGCGGGGGCCGTCGAACCGCGTGGTGGCGGCCGTGTCGGTGTCCGGGCCGATCGAGCGTCTTACGCGGCACCCCGGACGGATGCATGCGCAGGCTGTGATCGACGCGGCCGGGCGCCTCTCCGAGGCGCTGCGACGGACTGGCTGAACCGACTGATCACCCTTGGGGAGAGCAGGCCTCAACGCCGCGGCAGGCTTTCCCCGACCAGGCGCCGCAGTAGGTGCGGTCTCGCTGTCGAGTGTCGGCCCGCAGTGACTGGTCGCGCAGTTCCCCGCGCCCCTGAGGTTGGACACGAAAAGGCCCTCCACCGAAGTGGAGGGCCTTCTCTCTGTGTACCCCCGACCGGATTCGAACCGGCGCTACCGCCTTGAGAGGGCGGCGTGCTAGGCCGCTACACAACGGGGGCGTGGAGCCTGCAGGCGTTTAGTAGTACACCGCCGCAGGTCCGAGCTGGTCTACCTGGACTCGAACCAAGACTAACTGAACCAGAATCAGCCGTGCTGCCAATTACACCATAGACCAATGTGGTTTAGACCAGTCAGTACCCCCGACCGGATTCGAACCGGCGCTACCGCCTTGAGAGGGCGGCGTGCTAGGCCGCTACACAACGGGGGCCCTAGCAGTTCCGAGATGATCGTCGACCCTTCGGAACCCTGTACCCCCGACCGGATTCGAACCGGCGCTACCGCCTTGAGAGGGCGGCGTGCTAGGCCGCTACACAACGGGGGCCTTGCAGATGAGCTCTGCGAGCTGGCCTACCTGGACTCGAACCAAGACTAACTGAACCAGAATCAGTCGTGCTGCCAATTACACCATAGGCCACTGGAACGCAAGCCCCCGAGGGGGTTCTTGTTCTAGTTGTGCGCCTGGGAATTCCTGCCTTCCGGCCCGCTCCCCGCGGCGCAGGAAGAACATTACCTGAAGGTGGACGGGGCTCCAAAACGACTATCCGCGCCGAGCAGGGAAGGCAGTTCGGCGAGGGAGGCGATGCGGTGCGGACCGACGGGCGGCTCGATCGTGGCGTACATGCCGCCGCGGTCGATCCACACCGACAGCAGGCCTGCGTCGGCGGCGCCCCGCCCGTCGATCTCCGGGTGGTCACCGACGTAGGCGACCTGGTGGGGCGGCAGATCGAGGGCCGTGCAGGCGGCGAGGAACGCGCCGGCCTCGGGCTTGGAGACGCCGAGCTCGGCGGCGCAGAGGATGCTCTCGAAGCGGTCGTGGACGCCGAGGACGCGCAGCTTGTGATCCTGGACGTGGATGCTGGAGTTGGAGAGCACGGCGTGCCGGTGGCTGGCGGCGAGGGCGTCGAGGACGGGCAGGACGTCCGGGAAGAGGTTCCAGACCTCCTCGTAGCGGTCGCGGTAGCGCCGGAACCACGCGTCGGCCTCGGCGTCCGTCAGGTCCCGGCCCAGGAACACCCGTACGCGGTCGCGCCGCTGGGCCTCGAAGGAAGCCTCCCCCGCCGCGAAGCGCGCCCATTGCAAGTCGGTGATCTCCCGCCAGCGGGCGAGTGCCTGGTCGACGCTGTCGTAGTCGTCGAGCAGGCCCTCGGTCGTCAGGTGGGCACGCATGCCGAGGCGGTCGGCGGTGGTGTAGTCGAAGAGGGTGTCGTCGACGTCCCAGACCACGGCTTGGATGCTCATGGTCCGACCGTACCCACCGCGCCCGGCGCTCAGCCCAGGGTCATCGTGCCGGAGACCGTGAGGTCCGGCCCCTGGCCGTCGCGGGGGTGGGCGCCGAGCCTCCAGGTGTAGCCGCCGGACGGGCCCCGGCGCCGGTGTCGGTGGTGCCGTCCCAGGCGGGGCGTACGGCGGCGCCGGTGGAGGTGCCGGTCAGGGTGCGGACGACCGTGCCGGAGGCGGTGGTCAGGGTCAGGGTCCAGGTGGACGGCTTGTTCAGCAGCACGTGACGATCGCGAGCCGGCTGACCGAGCCGCCGGTGCGGTAGAGGACGGGCCGGGCGCCGGCGGGGAAGCCGGTGACCGGGGTGTCCACGGTGAGGGTGCCGTCGACGGTGCGCAGCACGTGCAGGGCGCCGGTGCCGTCCATGGTCAGCACGCTCCAGCCCGCGGCGGCCCGGTAGGCCTGGCCGGAGGGGATCGTGACGGTGGCGGTGACGCCCGTGGAGCGGTGCCTTTGGGTGACGGTCTGGCCGTCGCGGGTGTTCACGACGTCGGTGCCGCTGGCCAGGTCGTCCGGGTCGGCGTGGGCAGGGGGGACCGAGTCGTCCACCGTGGTGACCGAGGTGGTCCCCGGCCGGTACTGGAAGCCGGAAGCGCCGGCCCACGGGTAGTCGACGGTCACGCGCTTCTCGGTGACGAGCCGCACCGTGCCCACCGGCGCGTCGGCGTCGGGTGCCGCCTGCGCGGGTGCGGCCGGCAGCACGGTGCAGGACAGGGCCACCACCCCGCCGACGGCCGCGTGGACAAGTCTTCGTGAACGGCTCATGTTCCCTCCCCCGGTACCAGGGCGCACACGCACACCGTGTGCACAGGGGGCATCCAACGTCTCCGCAGGGGACGGCAGTTGGCCGGAAGGGTGAACTCCGGGTGACGGCTGGGCGGACACGACGAGGGCGGCGTCCGAAGCGGACGCCGCCCTTGTGGTGGGTGGTGCGTTACGCGGCCAGCTTCGCCAGCGCCGCGTCGATCCGGGCCAGGGTCTGCTCCTTGCCCAGGACCTCCAGGGACTCGAACAGCGGCAGGCCGACCGTGCGGCCGGTGACGGCGACACGGACAGGGGCCTGGGCCTTGCCGAGCTTGAGGCCGTGGGCCTCACCGGCGGCCAGGACGGCCTCCTTCAGCGACTCGGCGGAGGTCCAGTCGGCGGCCTCCAGCTTTTCGCGGGCGGTGCGCAGGAGGGCGTCCGAGCCTTCCTTCATGGCCTTGGTCCAGCTGGCCTCGTCCACCGCCGGCTCCGGCAGGAACAGGAAGTCGACGTTGTCGGTGATCTCGGAGAGCACCTTGAGGCGGGTCTGCGCGTGCGGCGCGATGGCCTGCCACTTCGCCTCGTCGAAGGCCTCCGGGGCCCACGGGGCGAACGGGGCCCGCAGCCAGGGGGCGCAGCGCTCCGTGAAGTCCTTCACGTCCAGCAGGCGGATGTGGTCGCTGTTGATGGCCTCGCACTTCTTCAGGTCGAAGCGGGCCGGGTTGGGGTTCACGTCGGAGATCTCGAACGCCGCGATCATCTCGTCGATCGAGAAGACGTCCTGGTCGGCCGAGAGGGACCAGCCGAGCAGGGAGAGGTAGTTGAGCAGGCCCTCGGGGAGGAAACCGCGCTCCCGGTAGAGGTTGAGGGAGGACTGCGGGTCGCGCTTGGAGAGCTTCTTGTTGCCCTCGCCCATGACGTAGGGCAGGTGGCCGAAGGAGGGGATCTCCTTGGCGATGCCCAGCTCGGCCAGCGCCTTGTACAGGGCGATCTGGCGCGGGGTGGAGGAGAGCAGGTCCTCGCCGCGCAGGACGTGGGTGATCTCCATCAGGGCGTCGTCGACCGGGTTGACCAGCGTGTAGAGCGGGGCGCCGTTGGCGCGGACGAGCCCAAAGTCCGGGACGTTCTCCGGGGTGAAGGTCAGCTCGCCTCGGACCAGGTCCGTGAAGGTGATCGTCTCGTCGGGCATCCGGAAACGGACGATCGGCTCCCGGCCCTGGGCCTGGTACTCCTCGACCTGGGCGTCGGTCAGCTCGCGGCAGTGGCCGTCGTAGCCGGAGGGCTTGCCGGCGGCGCGGGCGGCCTCGCGGCGGGTGTCCAGCTCGTCCTGGGAGCAGTAGCAGCGGTAGGCGTGACCGGCGTCGAGGAGCTTGGCCGCGACGTCCTTGTAGAGGTCCATGCGCTGCGACTGGCGGTACGGCGCGTGCGGGCCGCCGACCTCGGGGCCCTCGTCCCAGTCGAAGCCCAGCCAGCGCATCGAGTCGAGCAGCTGGGTGTACGACTCCTCGGAGTCGCGGGCCGCGTCGGTGTCCTCGATGCGAAAGACCAGGGTGCCCTGGTGGTGCTTGGCGAACGCCCAGTTGAACAGGGCGGTGCGCACCAGGCCCACGTGGGGGTTACCGGTGGGCGACGGACAGAAACGGACGCGTACGGGAGTGCCGGGTGCGCTAGCCACGCTTGACAACCTTGTTGGTGAGAGTGCCGATGCCTTCGATGGTGACGGCGACCTCGTCGCCGACGTTCAGGGGGCCGACCCCAGCCGGAGTGCCCGTGAGGATCACGTCGCCGGGGAGCAGCGTCATGGCCTCGGAGATGTTGACGATCAGGTCCTCGATGGAATGGATCATCTCGCTCGTACGGCCCAGCTGGCGCTGCTGGCCGTTGACCGTGAGCTGGATGGTCAGGTCGCTCGGGTCCAGGTCCGTCTCCACCCAGGGGCCGAGCGGGCAGGAGGAGTCGAAGCCCTTGGCCCGGGCCCACTGCTTCTCGCGCTTCTGGACGTCGCGGGCGGTGATGTCGTTGGCGCAGGTGTAGCCGAAGATCACGTCCCGGACGCGCTCGCGCGGGACCTCGCGGCACATCCGGCCGATGACGACGGCCAGCTCGGCCTCGTGGTGCACCTCCTCGGAGAAGGAGGGGTACTGGATGTCGTCGCCGGGGCCGATCACCGAGGTGGAGGGCTTGAAGAAGGCGAAGGGGGCGTCGGGGACCTCGTTGCCGAGTTCCCTGGCGTGCTCGGCGTAGTTGCGGCCGAAGGCCACCACCTTGTTGGGGAGCACCGGGGGCAGCAGCCTGACCTTGCTCACCGGCACCTTCGTGCCGGAGAGTTCGAAGTCCGCGAACGGGATGCCCTTGATGATGTCCAGGACGAGTTCGTCCTGCTTTTCGCCCTCGATGGCGCCGAAGGCGACGTTCCCGTCGATGGAGAATCTGGCGATGCGCACGAGTTGCTTGGCCCCTTGACTGAAGCGGCTGGAGTCTGACGCTCCAGGCTAACGCGGGCGGGTGTCCGCGCCGTGCTCATGGTGAAGGGCGCCCCCCGCTGTCGGAGGGCGCCCTCGGTGTTCTTGTCCCGCCGCCTTGAGCAGGCGGCGGCCGGTGCGCGTACTACCTGGTGTCACACCGCGGCCGCGGCGGCCGCGACGGGGACCTCGGTGAGGATGGTGCGCTTGGGGTTGGCTGTCTGGGCGGGGAGTTCGACGGTGTGCTCCGGCTGCTCCGGCGTCCGCAGTTCGTCGGCGTCTTCCAAGTGCGCCAGCGTCGTGCGTCGCGGGTTGGCGATCTTGTGGAACATCGTCGTCGTCTTCACTGTTTACTTGACCCTGTCCTGTGACGGCGCCGGGCGGGTCCATGGACCTCGCGCCGGGCGCGGGTTGTCGGTTTTGCCATCTCTGTAAAGCGTCAGGCTAAACATGGGATTCCCGGCCCAATCACTGAGGGACCATGATCAGCATGTGAGTTTCCTCACGAATCAGAGGCCGAATCGGTCAATCCGGACTCATACCCCACCCCCACGAAACGGACATTGCCCCCCTGAAGCCACCATTCCGCTCCTGATCATGGCGACTGGGACACCCGTCACGGCCTGACGACTTGCGGACTTACGTCCGAAATGGACGAACTCATTTTCTACGTCCGGTGATCCGTCCCTCACGTGGTGTCACCTATGTCACGGCCTGGCATACGGGCCTTGTTGGAGATCCTGTGCTGTGCTGGAATCTCACGGACCGCCGCAGGATCGAGCCGGCGCACAGGGGGCGCACCGACGCGCCGAGTGGCGGCGAGAAGGGGGAGCCAGCGCCGGTCACTCACGACCACCACGGGGGCGTACTCAGGGCGTCCCCAGAACGCCGACACCGTGCTCCGCCGCTCGCGCGACGGGGCGCCTGGTCCAGAGGTTGCGACGCTAGTGCAGGGACGTTTCAAGAGGGATGGCAGCGCTTCGGCGGAGCCGGAGCCGCACGGCGGGACTGGCGCCATGAAGGGCGGCCCCGCGCCCCAGCACGCCCAGAACCCGGGCTCGGCCGGCGACGGCGGTGAGCGCTCCGGGCGATCCGGTCCATCGGCCCCCGCGGGTGCCGGGAACCCGTCCGCGGCGCTGAAGCCGCCGACGGGCCCCACCGGCCCCGGCCCGCGAATAGCCCTGCGTAACTGGCGCATCTCCACCCGGCTGGTCTCGCTGCTCGCTCTCCCGGTGGTCGCGGCCACCTCGCTCGGCGCGCTGCGTATCAACCAGTCCATGGACGACATCCAGCAGCTCGACAACATGAAGCTGCTGACAGACATGACCAAGCAGGCCACCGAGCTGTCGGCCGCGCTCCAGGAGGAGCGCGACCAGTCGGCCGGCCCGCTCGCGCACGGCGGCAAGGCGACCGACTTCACGGTCAAGGGCCTTCGTGAGAAGACCGACCGGGCGAGGAAGAACTTCCTCGACAGTTCCGAGCAGATCGACAGCGCCAGCAAGGACGGCAACCTCAAGGGCGTCCGCGAGTACCTCATCCAGCTCGCCGGCGAGCTGGGCGACCTGGAGCAGATCCGCAAGGGCGCCTACGCCTCCGAGGGCAACTCCACGCAGACGATCGAGGCGTACCACCGTCTGATCGAGAACCTGATCGACCTCTCCCAGGACATGGCCGAGGCGACCAGCAACCCGGACATGATCCAGCGCACCCGCGCCCTGGCGGCCTTCTCCTCCGCCAAGGAGTACTCCTCGATCCAGCGCGCGGCCCTCGCGGCGGCGCTGCCGGCGAGCAACACCACGACCGGCAAGCTCTCGCCCAACGACCGGCTCTACGCCGAGTCGTCCCTGGAGAGCCAGAAGTCCGAGATCCGCAGCTTCAAGAGCATCTACGGCGAGGACACCGCCGCCGAGCTGCTGAAGCCGATCGAGGACGGCGGCAACTCCACGATCAAGGCCACCGACACCTACGCCGGCCGTGCCCTGGTCTCCGCGAGCGGTCTCGCCCAGCAGGACAAGCGGTCCTACCGCGACTGGCTGGACGACAGCTCCACCAAGATCCAGCAGATGAAGAACATCGAGCACACGCTGCTCGAGGAGATGGAACAGAAGGCCCGCGAGCTGCGCAGCGCCACCGAGCGCGACGCGATCATCTCCGGTGCGCTCATCCTGATCGTGCTCGGTGTGTCGCTGGTCGGCGCCTTCGTCGTGGCCCGCTCCATGATCCGCTCGCTGCGCCGCCTGGAGGAGACCGCGACCAAGGTCGCCTCCGACCGGCTGCCCGAGCTGGTCAAGCAGCTGTCCGAGTCCGACCCGCAGGACGTCGACACGTCCGTGGAGTCGGTCGGTGTGCACTCCCGGGACGAGATCGGCCGGGTGGCCGCGGCGTTCGACGACGTGCACCGCGAGGCGGTCCGCCTCGCCGCCGAGCAGGCCCTGCTGCGGGGCAACGTCAACGCGATGTTCACCAACCTCTCGCGCCGCTCCCAGGGTCTGATCCAGCGCCAGCTGTCGCTCATCTCCGAGCTGGAGTCCCGCGAGGCCGACCCGGACCAGCTGTCCTCGCTGTTCAAGCTCGACCACCTCGCGACGCGCATGCGCCGTAACGGTGAGAACCTCCTCGTCCTCGCGGGTGAGGAGCCCGGCCGCCGCTGGACCCGCCCGGTCCCCCTGGTCGACGTGCTCCGCGCCGCCGCGTCCGAGGTGGAGCAGTACGAGCGCATCGAGCTGGCCTCGGTGCCGACCACCGAAGTGGCCGGCCGGGTCGTCAACGACCTCGTGCACCTGCTCGCCGAGCTGCTCGAGAACGCGACCTCGTTCTCCTCGCCGCAGACCAAGGTCAAGGTCACCGGTCACGCACTGCCCGACGGCCGTGTGCTGATCGAGATCCACGACACGGGTATCGGTCTGTCGCCGGAGGACCTGGCCGCGATCAACGAGCGGCTCGCCTCTCCCCCGACGGTGGACGTCTCCGTCTCCCGCCGCATGGGTCTGTTCGTGGTCGGCCGTCTGTCGCAGCGGCACGGCATCCGCATCCAGCTGCGCCCCTCCGACTCCGGTGGTACGACCGCGCTGGTCATGCTGCCCGTCGATGTCGCCCAGGGCGGCAGGAAGCCCCAGCCCAAGCAGCCCGGCCAGCCGCCGCTCGGCGGCGGTGGTCCGGCCGCCGCGCAGGCCGCCGCCGGTGTGGCCGCGGCCCGGCGTGGCGCCGGTGCCGGTGCCGGCCAGGGCGGTGGCGCCCTCGCGGCGGGTCCCTCCGGTGGCGGTGCCTTCGGTACCGGCGCGTCCGGTGCCGGTGCGTCCGGCGCGGGACGGCTCGGTCCGGGGCAGAGCCCGCGGGCCGCGCTGCCCGGGCGGGACGCGGACGGCGGCCGTCCGGGAGCACCGGGTGGAGCACGCGGACCCCAGGGTCCCGAGAAGTCCCCGTCGTTGTTCGACCAAGGTGCTCCCTCCGTGCCGCCGCAGGGCCGTCCGGCTCCGGCCGGCGCCGGGTACGGGCAGACCCCGGGCGCCCCGCAGGGCCTGCAGGCCGCGGGCACGAACGGGCCGCAGGGCCAGGACGCCTTCGGCGGCGGCCGTGGCCAGCAGCGCCCGGGCGGCAACAGCGAGCAGGGCCAGGGCCGTCGGCCGCAGCTGCCGCCGCGCGGCGGTCCGCGTGCCGAGCTGCCCGGTGGCGACCCGCAGCCGCGCGTGCCGAGCTGGAGCGACGAGAACGCCCAGCCGCCGGTGCCGCGTGCCTCGCTGGACGCCCCGCGTGGTCACGAGGAGCCGGACGTCTCCCGTACGTCCCAGATGCCGCGGATCGACGACCGCCAGGGCCCAGGCGCCACCGCGGAGATCCCGGCCGTGCCGCGTGACGGCGACCGGCAGGGCCCCGGCTCGCCGGCCGACTTCGGCCTGGGCGGCCCTCAGCACTCGGACCAGTTCGCCACCGGCACGAACGGATCGCAGGACCCCGGCCAGTTCGTCCGCCCGGACGTCTTCGGGTCTCCGGCCGGCCACCGCGACCCGTCGTCCACGACGGGCCAGTACCCGGCCCCGCAGGCCCCGCAGTCCTACGACAACGGCTCCACGGGCCAGTACCCGGCGCAGCGCCAGGACAACAACGGCAGCCAGTACCCCGCACCGCGCCAGGACAACGGCTCGACCGGCCAGTACCCGGCACCCCGCCAGGACAACGGCAGCACCGGCCAGTACCCGGCGCCACGCCAGGACAACGGCTCGGGTCGGCACACCCTCCCCGGTCCGGCCACCCCGGCCGACCCCGGTGGCACGGGCCAGTTCGCGCGGCCGCAGGTCAACGGCGGCCGGGGCCCGGCGGACTTCGGCGCCCCGCGGCCGCCCGCCCCGCAGGCCCGGCCCGCCCGGCAGGAGCCCGAGGCCCTGCCGCCGGCGTCCGGTCCGGGCGACGGGCGTACGCCGCTGTACGACACACTGGAGACCAACTGGTTCCACGGCCAGCAGGAGCAGCAGCCGCAGAACAACGGCTCGGCTCCGGCCCCGCAGCAACCGCAGGGACCCACCGGTCCGCAGCGGTCCTCCGCCCCCGCCGGCTGGCGCAGTTCACCGAACGACGACCTCGGCCGCCAGGCCGAGCGCGTGCGCCAGCCCGCCGCGGGCGGTGTCACCACCTCCGGCCTGCCGCGCCGTGTGCCCCGGGCGAACCTCGTCGCGGGCACGGCCCAGCAGCAACCGGCGCAGCAGAGCGGTCCGCAGATCTCCCGGGCGCCCGATGACGTCCGGGGCCGGCTGACCAATCTCCGCCGCGGTATCGCACAGGGTCGTCAGGCCGGGTCCACTCAGACCGGCAGCTTCCCTCGACCCTCTCACCAGCAGGAGCTTTAGTTGAGTCCGATGAGCCAGGCGGCACAGAACCTCAACTGGTTGATCACCAACTTCGTGGACAACACCCCCGGGGTGTCCCACACCGTCGTCGTGTCCGCCGACGGTCTCCTCCTGGCGATGTCGGAGGGCTTCCCGCGCGATCGCGCGGACCAGCTCGCGGCCGTCGCCTCGGGCCTGACGTCCCTGACGGCGGGCGCCTCCCGGATCTTCGAGGGGGGCGACGTCGCGCAGACGGTCGTGGAGATGGAGCGGGGGTTCCTGTTCCTGATGTCCGTATCCGACGGCTCGTCGCTGGCCGTCCTGGCACACCCCGATTGCGACATCGGCCTCGTCGGCTACGAGATGGCGCTCCTGGTCGACCGCGCGGGCGCGGTCCTCACCCCGGACCTGCGAGCTGAGCTCCAAGGCAGTCTGCTCCACTGATCGGCCCCGGCACCACCCGTCTCACCACATCACCGTCCGGCCGCCACACACCCCACACAGGCCCCGTCAGACGGCTCGACTGACCGACTTGCTGTCCCGTCCGGAGGACCCATGACCCCGCCCCCCGCCTCTCATGATCCGTACGCGGAGCCGTACGAGGACGAGGGCGACCAGCCGCTGGTACGGCCTTACGCCATGACCGGCGGCCGGACGCGGCCGCGCTACCAGCTGGCCATCGAGGCTCTGATCAGCACGACCGCGGACCCCGCTGCGCTCATGGGGCTGCTGCCGGAGCACCAGCGCATCTGCCACCTGTGCCGTGAGGTGAAGTCGGTCGCCGAGGTCTCGGCGCTGCTCAACATGCCGCTGGGTGTGGCCAGGATCCTCGTCGCGGACCTCGCGGAGGCCGGTCTCGTCGCGATCCACCAGCCGGGCGGCGACGACGCCACCGGCGCGCCGGACGTGACACTGCTCGAAAGGGTGCTCAGTGGACTTCGCAAGCTCTGACGCGGGTCGTTCCACCACCTCCGCGAAGATCGTGGTGGCGGGCGGCTTCGGCGTGGGCAAGACCACGTTCGTCGGCGCCGTCTCGGAGATCAACCCGCTGCGCACGGAGGCCGTCATGACCTCCGCCAGCGCGGGGATCGACGACCTGACCCACACCGGGGACAAGACCACCACCACGGTGGCCATGGACTTCGGCCGTATCACCCTGGACCAGGACCTGATCCTGTACCTCTTCGGTACGCCGGGCCAGGACCGCTTCTGGTTCATGTGGGACGACCTGGTGCGCGGCGCCATCGGCGCGGTGGTCCTGGTGGACACGCGGCGTCTGGCCGACTGCTTCCCGGCCGTCGACTACTTCGAGAACAGCGGCCTGCCCTTCGTCGTCGCGCTGAACGGCTTCGACGGCCAGCAGCCCTACCAGCCCGAGGAGGTGCGCGAGGCGTTGCAGATCGGGCCGGACACCCCGATCATCACGACGGACGCCCGCCACCGGGCCGATGCGAAGAGTGCCCTGATCACGCTGGTCGAGCACGCTTTGATGGCACGGCTGAGGTAGCACCCAATTCAAGAGCGCCATACGGCAGTTGTCGTAGATGCACCGGAGCCGGCTGTGTCCTTTGACACGGTCGGCCAAGGTGTTCATAACGTTTCGGCAGAGGAATCGGGTGGTACGGCCACGCGTCGCGCACAACCGGTCTCGCTGCGCGCACAATCGCCCCGCCTTTTGGCGGGGCTCGCTCTTTATGACCGTTTTATCTGGGGCTTACATCACTCTGAATCCGCCCCCCGGACTGTTTGGAAGAGCGCAGGTCGTCGTGCTGGAATGCCTGAACTGCCCAATAGTCAACGACGCACTCGTCCGTCGATGGCTTGTTGGGCGCTGAGACACTGCGGCACAACGTTGGTGCCGACCGCCGAGAGGTTGTTGGTCGAGTGAGGCGAAGCAAGAACAGTCCCGAGCCGTCGGCCCGGGGCAACTTCACCCCGCCGCCGCGCACAGCGGCGCCCGCCCCCGTGCCCGGTTCGGAGCCGACGGCCGCGCCTGCCGAGAGCAGCGGCCGTCTCTCCCCGCGCAACTGGCGCGTGGCGACCAGGCTCAACGCGATCCTGCTCATACCCGTGCTGGTCGGCCTCGTCATGGGCGGCTTCCAGGTGAAGAGCTCGATCGACACCTGGCAGGAGGCCGAGGACGCGCAGAACACCGCGCGCCTGGTGCGGGCCTCCCTGCTGTACGCCAACGCCCTCTACAACGAGCGCGACAGCTCGGCGGCACCCCTGTTGAAGGGGAGCGCTCAGACGGCCCAGGACAAGGCGGCCGTCACCCAGGTCCGCAAGGCCACCGACGAGGCCGCCGACGCTTTCGACACGGCGGCCCAGAGCATGCCGGCCAAGCCCGGCCTCGAGCGCCGTCTGAAGCTGTTCCGCGAGGCGGAGCCGAAGCTGCAGACCCTGCGCCAGGTCGCGTACACCTCCAAGCTCAAGGGTGTGCAGACCGAGGAGGGCTACGTCGAGGTCGCCCACCCGCTGACGGAGTTCGCCAACGAGCTGGGCCTCGGCACCGGCAACATCACCAGCTACGGCCGGACCGTGTACGCCATCGAGCTCACCAAGGCGGCCCTGTCGCTGCAGCGCTCGATCGGCATGCACATCCTGGTCAAGCCCGGCCCGGACGACGGCAACCTGGCCAGCCAGCGCATCGCCCTGTCCTCGTACGCCTACCTCGAGCGCATCGCCGTCGAGGAGTACATCGGCGGCGGTACCGAGCAGGACGCGGCAAAGCTCGAGACCGCCGAGGCCAAGATCAAGGCCGACGGTGCCGCGATGGCCCGGGAGGCCAAGGCCAAGAACCCGGACTACGTCCCCCCGCCGGCCAACCCGACGACGATGGTCTCGGCCGTCGCGACGCTCCCGAGCACCGACCCGAGCGCCCGCGCCGCACTCGCCGAGAAGGGCGTCACCGCCGAGAACTGGTGGGCGGTCAACACCCTCAAGTTCAACGCGTACGAGAAGATCGAGGCGGACATGGCCGACAAGGCCGTGAGCGAAGCCTCCGACATCGCCGACGACGCCCAGCGTGACGCCTACATCACCGGTGCCGCCGTCGTGGTCGCCCTGCTCCTGGCCTTCATCCTGGCCGGCGCGGTGGCCCGCCAGATGAGCCGCTCGATGCGCCAGCTGCGCAACGCCGCCTTCGGCATCGCCGAGCAGCGTCTGCCGATGCTGGTCGACCAGCTCTCGCGCACCGACCCCGGCCGCGTCGACACCCGTGTCCAGGCCATCCCGATCTCCACCACGGACGAGATCGGCGAAGTCGCCCGCGCCTTCGACCAGGTCCACCGCGAGGCCGTCCGGCTCGCCGCCGAGCAGGCCCTGCTGCGGGGCAACATCAACGCGATCTTCACCAACCTGTCGCGCCGCAACCAGTCGCTGATCGAGGGCCAGCTGACCCTGATCACCGAACTGGAGAACAACGAGGCCGACCCGGACCAGCTGGAGAACCTCTTCCGGCTGGACCACCTCGCGACCCGTATGCGCCGCAACGGCGAGAACCTCCTGGTCCTCGCCGGCGAGGAGCCCGGCCGCCGCTGGGACCAGCCGGTGCCGCTGGTCGACGTGCTGCGCGCCGCCTCCTCCGAGGTGGAGCAGTACGAGCGCATCGAGCTGTCCGGTGTCCCGGAGGCCGAGATCCACGGCCGTGCCGTGACCGACCTCGTGCACCTGCTCGCCGAGCTGCTGGAGAACGCCACGACGTTCTCCTCCCCGCAGACCAAGGTTCGCGTGACCGCCACCCGTCTCCCCGACGGCCGGGTCATGATCGAGATCCACGACAAGGGCATCGGCCTCACCGCCGAGGACTTCGCGGACATCAACCACAAGCTGGCCAACCCGCCGACCGTGGACGCCGCGATCTCGCAGCGCATGGGCCTCTTCGTGGTCGGCCGGCTGTCCGACCGGCACGGCATCCGCGTCCAGCTGCGCCCCTCGGGCGAGCAGGCCGGAACGACCTCGCTGGTCATGCTGCCCGACGCGATCACGCACGGCGGTGGCGGCGAGCAGCACGTGGACCGCGACGAGTTCACCGTCTCGCAGATCATCCCCGAGCAGAACTTCGGCGGCGAGAGCTTCAACCAGCAGCCCATGCGCACGGCCGCGGAACTCGGCTTCGACGACAGCCGCTACTCCGAGGTCCCGGACGACATACGTGAGCTGGACCCCGTCGGCCGTTCCCTGATGCGCGAGGAGCGCAGGGCGGCCCTGGAGGCCCAGTCGCACGAACAGCCCGCCCTGCCCGGGCGGAACCCGCAGGACCCCGACGAGGGGCACGCGTACCCCGAGGAGTACAACGGGCAGCAGGGCTACGACACCGGCCAGGCCTACGACACGGGCCAGACCGGCTACCCCCAGCAGCAGCCCTCCGCGTACGACCGTCAGGCGACCTACGAGGGCCGGCAGGCGCAGTACGAGGAGCAGCGGCACACGGCGTACGAGGAGCCGCAGCAGCCTGCGTACGGCGAGCAGTACTACGCGCCGAACGGCGGCATGCCGCAGAACGACACCTTCTCGCCGAACGGCGGCTACCCTGAGCCCTCCTATGCGGAGCCGACCCAGGAGGAGCCCTCGGCGCAGGGTGCGGGCGTGCCCGAGAGCTTCCCCGCCTTCGATCAGCGCCGTCACCAGGACGACTGGCCGCAGCAGGACGGTTACCAGAACGGCTATCCGAGCCAGTACCCTACTCAGGCCCAGGAAACGGAATCCGCGCAGGCCGCTGACGCAAGTGAGCAGGACCGCGTAGGCTTCGACCGTCCGGGACCGGCCCACTCCGCCGCCCACTCGCTGACCGACTCGGGGCTTCCGCGCCGCGGATCCGCCGCGAGCGGTGCGAACGGCACGGGCGGTGCCCGGCAGGCGAGCCAGGAGCCTCCGGCCTCCACCCCGGAGAGCAACGGCGACCGCGACTGGCGCTCGGCGAACGACGAGCGGTGGCAGCAGGCTTCGCAGCTCCGGAAGCCCAGGGCGGGCGGGGTCACCTCCTCCGGCCTGCCGAGGCGGGTCCCCAAGGCCAATCTGATCGAGGGGGCCGCCGAGAACACCCCCCAGGGAGGCCCCCAGGTCTCCCGCGCCCCGGAGGACGTCCGGGGCAGGCTGAGCAACCTGCGTCGCGGCGTGGAACGCGGACGCAACGCAGGCAGTGAAACGAACGGCCAGGCCACGTGGAATCCGCACGGTGGTCCTGACAGCACCTACAACCAGGAGCGTTAGTGTGAGCCCGATGAGCCAGGCGGCACAGAACCTGAACTGGTTGATCACCAACTTCGTGGACAACACCCCGGGGGTGTCCCACACGGTGGTGGTCTCCGCCGACGGACTCCTTCTGGCTATGTCCGAAGGCTTCCCCCGCGACCGCGCCGACCAGCTCGCGGCCGTCGCTTCCGGTCTGACGTCACTGACGGCGGGCGCCTCCCGGATCTTCGAGGGAGGCGCCGTGAACCAGACGGTTGTGGAGATGGAGCGGGGATTCCTCTTCATCATGTCCGTATCCGACGGTTCGTCTCTCGCGGTTCTCGCACATCCGGAGGCGGACATCGGTCTCATCGGGTACGAGATGGCACTGCTGGTCGACCGAGCCGGTACGGTCCTGACACCGGACCTTCGTGCGGAGCTCCAGGGGAGCCTGCTCAACTAACGGACGGACGGTGCGTTTTGGCGTCCCGTGGCCGTAAGGTTTCGAGACGCGGCTCCACAGCGATGGGTGCCAGGCACAGTCGGAGGAGGAGAAAGTGGCAACACCCCCAGGCGGTTCGTCTTCGGGCAACTGGTCGTACGGCCCTGCCCAGGGCCAGAACGACGGTGCGCAGAACCCGAACCGTTACAACTTCCCCTCCACACCGAGCCACCGGCAGCCGTACGCGCCGCAGGGCCCCGGCCCTTCGCCGTACGACCAGCCGCCGGCCCCGCGTATCCAGCCTGTGCAGCCGCAGCGCCGCACCCCCGAGCCTGCGCCCGCCGGGGCGTCGAACAACCCGCTGGTGCGTCCGTACGCCATGACCGGTGGCCGGACCCGCCCGCGTTACCAGCTCGCCATCGAGGCGCTGGTGCACACCACTGCGCAGCCGCACCAGATGCAGGGCCAGTTGCCCGAGCATCAGCGGATCTGCAACCTCTGCCGGGAAATCAAGTCGGTCGCCGAGATCTCGGCGCTCCTCACGATCCCTCTCGGCGTGGCCAGGATCCTCGTCGCCGACTTGGCGGAGGCGGGACTGGTCGCCATCCATCAGCCCGGCGGCGACGAGAACGCCGGCGGCCAGCCAGACGTGACACTGCTCGAAAGGGTGCTCAGTGGACTTCGCAAGCTCTAGCGGCGGTCCTTCCCGCTCCACCACATCAGCGAAGATCGTGGTGGCGGGTGGCTTCGGCGTGGGCAAGACCACGTTCGTCGGGGCCGTCTCGGAGATCAACCCGCTGCGTACCGAGGCCGTCATGACGTCAGCTTCGGCCGGCATCGACGACCTCACCCACACCGGGGACAAGACGACCACCACGGTCGCCATGGACTTCGGCCGTATCACCCTGGACCAGGACCTGATCCTGTACCTCTTCGGTACGCCCGGTCAGGACCGCTTCTGGTTCATGTGGGACGACCTGGTGCGCGGCGCCATCGGCGCGATCGTCCTGGTGGACACGCGGCGTCTGGCCGACTGCTTCCCGGCCGTCGACTACTTCGAGAACTCGGGTCTGCCGTTCGTGATCGCGCTGAACGGGTTCGACGGGCAGCAGCCGTACAACCCGGACGAGGTGCGGGAGGCTCTGCAGATCGGGCCTGACACGCCGATCATCACGACGGATGCGCGGCATCGGGCCGATGCGAAGTCCGCGTTGATCACGCTGGTCGAGCATGCGTTGATGGCCCGCTTGCGGTAGCTGCGGTTCCTGGGCTGCCCCTGGCGGTTCGTTGCCGACCGCGGGTGGTTCGTGGCTTGTCGCGCAGTTCCCCGCGCCCCTGAAGGGGCGCGGGGAACTGCGCTTTTAAGGGGCGCGGGGAACTGCGCGAGAAACCACGACGGGCCCGCAGCCGACGACTATGCGAAAGGGCCCCCTCCTGTCGGAGGGGGCCCTTTCGTGAGGGTCAGCGCCAGCTGTGGGGGGCTCGGAAGCCGGGCTCGCGCTCCAGGCGGCGCCAGCCGGCCTTCACGCGGCCGCGGTGCGTCGGGGTGGGGTCGGTGGGGCGGGCGGCGGCGCGGGCCAGGAGGATCGCCGTGATGGCGGCGACTTCCTCGGGCTCGGCGTGGCCCTTCTCGACGCGGATGTCAGGCAAGTCCATGGGTGTCAGTCTCCGTGAGGAAGATGTCCGCAGGGTTACTGCGGCGGGTTGCCGTGCTTGCGGGACGGCAGGTCCGCGTGCTTGGTCTGGAGCATGGCGAGGGACTTGATCAGCACCTCGCGGGTCTCGGCGGGGTCGATGACGTCGTCGACCAGGCCGCGCTCCGCCGCGTAGTACGGGTGCATCAGCTCGGACTTGTACTCCTTGACCATGCGGGCCCGCATGGCCTCGGGGTCCTCGGCCTCGGCGATCTGGCGGCGGAAGATGACGTTGGCCGCACCCTCCGCGCCCATGACGGCGATCTCGTTCGTCGGCCAGGCGTAGGTGAGGTCGGCACCGATGGACTGGCTGTCCATGACGATGTACGCACCTCCGTAGGCCTTGCGCAGGATCAGCGAGATCCTCGGCACGGTGGCGTTGCAGTAGGCGTAGAGCAGCTTCGCGCCGTGGCGGATGATCCCACCGTGCTCCTGGTCGACGCCGGGCAGGAAGCCGGGTACGTCCAGAAGAGTGATGATCGGGATATTGAAGGCGTCGCACATCTGGACGAAGCGAGCCGCCTTCTCGGAGGCCTCGATGTCCAGGACACCGGCGAGCGCCTGGGGCTGGTTGGCGACGATGCCGACGACCTGGCCGTCCATCCGGCCCAGCGCGCAGATGATGTTCCGCGCCCAGCGCTCGTGGACCTCCAGGTAGTCGCCGTCGTCGACGATCTCCTCGATGACCTTGGCCATGTCGTACGGCCGGTTGCCGTCCGCCGGGACCAGGTCCAGGAGGACGTCCGAGCGGCGGTCGACGGTGTCCGTGGCCTCCGCGCGGGGCGGGTTCTCGCGGTTGTTCTGCGGGAGGAGCGAGAGGAGGTAGCGGACCTCGGCGATGCAGGTCTCTTCGTCGTCGTAGGCGAAGTGGCACACACCGCTGGTCTCGGCGTGGACGTCGGCGCCGCCCAGGCCGTTCTGAGTGATCTCCTCGCCGGTGACCGCCTTGACGACGTCCGGGCCGGTGATGAACATCTGCGAGGTCTCGCGGACCATGAACACGAAGTCCGTCAGGGCGGGGCTGTACGCCGCGCCGCCCGCGCAGGGGCCCAGCATGACGCTGATCTGCGGGATCACGCCCGAGGCCTTGGTGTTGCGCTGGAAGATGCCGCCGTATCCGGCGAGGGCGGAGACGCCCTCCTGGATGCGGGCGCCCGCGCCGTCGTTCAGGGAGACCAGGGGCGCACCGGCCGCGATGGCCATGTCCATGATCTTGTGGATCTTGGTGGCGTGGGCCTCGCCCAGCGCGCCGCCGAAGACGCGGAAGTCATGGGCGTAGACGAAGACCGTCCGGCCCTCCACCGTCCCCCAGCCGGTGATCACACCGTCGGTGTACGGCTTCTTGGCCTCCAGGCCGAAGCCCGTGGCCCGGTGCCGGCGGAGCTGCTCGACCTCGCGGAAGGAATCCGGGTCGAGGAGCAGCTCGATGCGCTCCCGTGCGGTCAGCTTGCCCTTGGCGTGCTGCGCCTTGGTCGCCTTCTCGCTCGGTCCGGCCACCGCCTGCGCACGGATCTCGTGCAGTTCGGCCACGCGTCCGCGCGCGTCGGTCGGCTCACCCGGCGCCTCATCCAAAACGGTCATGTAGTGACCTTACGAAGCCAACCCAGGAAAGCGGGCCGTCGACTCCTCACAGTCTCCGGCGTGTTTTCCTGGTACCCCTGAACAGAACCAGGGCGGAGTGCAGCCAATCCGACTGCTCAGAGGGTGTGCGGCTTGTAGGGGTCACACAAAGACCTCAACCGAGAGTCACCTCACATCGGTGGGTAGCGCATTCCTCCCCCGGGGTGATGCGCAGCCTCAGTCGAGGGCCGGTCGAGAGCACCTCGACGGTCTCGTCCGCGCGGACGACCCGGCGGACCGGGCGGTCCCAGGTGATCTCCAGAGGCTTGCCCGTGCGGGGCGGCTCGCTCGCACAGAGGGTAGCGGTACGGCCCCGCCGGACGGTCAGCACGCTCGCGCCGGCGGAGACGGTGAGCGGGCCCGCCGTGCCGGCCTGCCAGAAGTTCGCGGCCAGGCAGCCGAGGGAGGGCACGGTGACCGCCTGGCAGGTCGCGTCGTTGGCGAGGACCGACAGCCAGTGTCGGTCGGTCGCGCGGCGGGCGACCGCGCGGCGGGACGCCCCGGGCAGGAGGACGTAGGTGTACGTGGCGTCCTGCGGGTCGGTGCCGTGGTCGAGCCAGAGGGTCTGCCAGCGGCGGGTGCGGCGCTCCGCGGTGCTGCCGGTGTTGATGTCGGCCCAGGCGCCGGTGCGGTCCTCGCGTACCGCCTCGGGCTCGCCGTCGAGCAGGACCCAGCCGCCGTGGTCCTCCAGGTGGGCCCAGTTCGGGCCTTTGACGAAGCGCTGGGTGCCCGACTCGCCGAGGTTCCGGTTGTCGACGATCGTCTCCACCGGGACGCCGTCGGCGCAGCTGATCCCGGTGCCGAGGCAGATCACCGCGTCCGCGACGCAGAACCAGGACTTGCGGGCCTGGAGGGTGGAGCCGAGGCCCTTGAGGTGCTGGCCGAGCGCGGCGTACTCGCCGTCGGTGGTGCCGCCGACCCAGCGTGCGTCCGGGCGGGCGGTGCCCCACTCGCCGCCCTCCCGGTCGGCGAGGCGTTTGGTGGAGACGGTGGTGCCGGGCAGGCGGTACCAGTCCACCGTCGGCCAGAACCAGTCCGTGTACTGGTCGCTCTCGCCGGACCACCAGCTGACCATCCCCGCGCCGGTGTGCCAGCCGCGCGGGTTCTCGCCGTTGCCGCACTCGTAGTGGGCGATGCGGTCGCTGGCCATGGCGATGTTCACGGTGAAGCCGGGTCGGCGGTGGACGGCACGGTCCATGGCGGCGAAGAGATGGTGTCCGGTGGGTTCGGGTGCGGCCGGGGTGGGCGAGGCGGCGATGGCGTGCAGCCGGGCGAGGTCGGCGACACCGAACTGGGGCGCCGTCAGGATCGGGGTGACCGTGTCCCGTTCGATCCAGCCCTTGACGCGGGCGTGCCAGCGGTCGCGTTCCGCGGGGCTCGCGGCGGCGGCGAGGACTGCGATGGCCGCGATGAGCTGCTGGCCGTGGAAGTGGTCGCTGCGCATGACCTCGCGGTCGTCGGTGGTGAGGTAGCCGCGGCTGATGGCCCGGCCGTTGACGCTGTCCATGACCAGTCCGTCGTGCAGGAGCGGGGCGTAGGCCTGCTCGACGCTGTCGAGGATGATCTGCCGGTTCGGGTCGGTGACAGCCCAGTCGGATCCGGCGAGCAGGGTGAAGAGCCGGCCGAGACCGTCGAGCATGACCTGTCCGTAGGTGCCCGAGTAGGCGACCCAGGTGTGCTGGACGAAGGAGCCGTCGGCGTAGAGGCCGTCGCCCCGGGTGACGTACGGGAAGACCGGCGAGAGCGCGTCCCGGGCGAGGGCGATCTTGGCCGGGTCGCGGCCGAGGATGCCGCGCAGGGCGACGGAGCGGCACAGGTCGACACGGTTGGCGCCGGTGGAGGTGCCGGTGTAGTCGCCGAGGGCCGAGTCGGGGACGAAGTGGTCGACGGCCGCGCAGGCGGCCCGGACGCGGGATTCGCCCAGTGCGTCGTACAGGGCAGTGATGATGTCGGTGAGCAGGCGGGGGCTGCCGATCTGCCATTCCCACCAGTTGCCGTAGCGGGTGGTGGAGGGGTTGTAGACGGTCGCGGAGAGGTGGTCGAGGCCGCGCAGTACGTCGGCGAGGAGGCCCGGGTCTGCGGTCGAGCCCGTGCCCTGCTGGACGTAGGCCTGGGTCATGGTCCACAGGCGGCCGTAGCTGAGGGTGATGCCGGCCGGTGGGTCGAAGGGGTGCCCGGGCCAGAGGGAGTTCGCCGCCGGGGTCATGGAGGCGCGCAAGCCGCGGGCGAGTTCACCGGTCTCGGCGAGCCGGGCGGCGTACGGCTCCGCGGCCGGGTCGTAGCCGGCGCCGAGGGCGATACCGAGCCAGCGCCGGCGGAGGCTTTCGTACGGGTCCTCGGCTTCGGAGGCATCCGTACCGCGGGGCGTGGGCGCCGCCCCGCCGGTCGCCGCCAGCCCCGCGGCCGCGAGCAGCAGGGCGCGGCGGCTGGGGCGCGGCAGGGGGGCGGCGGCCTTGGCCGTGCGGCGGGGGAAGACACGACGCTGGGGAGTCATGCTCATGCCCTACCACGGAGAGAGGGGCACCTGAACGGGAGGATTCGGCCGGAGTGACCGGGATGGGGGAACGGGGCGTGGAGGGGCAAGCGCGAGCGGTCCCCCGGGGAGGGGGCGGCGTCATGCGGGGCGGCTGGGCGCCGGGGGTGCGGGGGCTGCCGGACGGTGAGCCGGGCGAGCGGTTCGGCGGAGTGCGGGGCCGGGAGGCGGGCTGCGGGAGGGAGGGGCAGCGGGAGGGCTACACCGGAGGGAGGGAGGGCTGGGGACGGAGAGCTGGGGAGGGAGTGGGAAGCCGGGCACGAGCTGGGGAACGCCCACGAACCGGGTGCCAGCCAGGAGCCAGGCACGAGCAGGCGAACGCCCACGAGCCGAGTGCCAGCCAGGAGCCGGGAACGATGCGCGGGCAGGGCTCGGGCGCACGGGCGAGGGCCTCGGCACGGGCCCGAGGGCCCGGCAGGTTCCCGGACTCGAGCCGGCGGCCCCCGTGGCCGCGGCCGGGCAGGTGCCGGGCACGCCGGTGAAGGCCCGGCACAGACGGGGGCCGAGGCCACGGACGGAGGCTCAGGCGCAGATCGAGGAACCAGGCACGAGCCGAGACCCGAACCCCTGGTGGGAGACCACGCGGAGCCAGGGGGCCCGGACACGGGCGCCTGCACGCACACCGGTCAGCCGAAGCGGTTCAGCAAGCGGCGGTACAGGCCCGGGGCCAGGGTTCGGGGGCGTCGCCAAGCGGGGACGTACGCCTCGTCACGGTCCTGGCGTACGGACTCGAAGATCTCGCGGGCGACGCTGCCGAGCGAGACGGGACGGGGGGTGGCGTGGCCGTAGGGGCTGTCCCTGCGGGTGGGGCCGGTGCGGCCGGGTACGACGAAGGTCACGCCCACGCCCGTGCCGTGCAGTTCCTGGCGCAAAGCCCCGGCGAAGGCGGCGAGACCGGCCTTGGCGGCGGAGTGCACCGCTTCCTCCCGTACGCCCGCGCAGCCCGCGGCCGAACCGAGCAGCACCACCCGGCCCCGGCCGGTCGCGATCATGGACGGCAGCACTTCGCGCACGAGATGGAGCGTGGCGTTGAGGTTGAGGGCCAGAACCCGGTCGATGTCGGTGTGCGGCATGGCGGCGAACGGGCCCGTCCAGCCGATGCCCGCCCCGGCGACCAGGACGTCGATCCGGCCCGTCGCGTGCAGCGCGGACTGAGCCAGCAGACGCGGGCCGCCCGGGGCGGCGAGGTCTGCGGGCAGTACGAGGGCCGAGGTGCCGGACGCCGTCTGCTCCAGGCACCGCCGGTCGCGTCCGTTGAGGAGCAGTTGCCAGCCGTCGATGGCGAATCGCCGTGCCGTCGCCGCCCCGATGCCCGAGGAGGCTCCGGTCACGAGGGCCACGCGCCGGTCCAAACGCCGCGCAGGCCCGTGCTCGCGCACGTGCGAGGGGGTCGCGTGGCCGCGTGGGGCGGGGCCCGGTGGGTCGTAGGCCGAGCCGGAGCCGGTGAGTGTCACGAGTCGCTCTCCCCTGCGCTGTACGTCCGCCGTGGACTCGTCTGTCTCCATACGGTCCCTAAAACGGAACCCTGACTTCGTGGCCACCGCCACCCCACGCCGTCCCCGCGGGCCCGGCCCGCCGCCCGGAGGGGCTTGTCCACCGGGCGAACCGCTCCCCTGCCCACCGCACACCCGAACGGGCGAAGGCGGCCTCACGGGAGCGCCACGCCACACCGGGCAATACTGTTGAACGTTGAACGGAATAGGTCTATGGTGGGCCGCGTTGAACTAGTTCAAGATTCAACATTAGTCCTCGACATCGACCCGCCGCAGGAGGCGTACACCATGAGCATCTTCAGCCGCAACGACAACGGGACCGCCGACGCCGTGAGCCCCGACCTGGCCGCCCTGACCGGTGACTACACGATCGACCCCGCCCACTCGACGATCGGTTTCACCGCCCGGCACGCCATGGTCACCAACGTCAAGGGCAGCTTCCAGGACTTCACCGGCACACTGCGCCTCGACGGCACCGACCCCACGCGGTCCTCGGCCTCCCTCGACGTCGTGATGGACAGCATCGACACGGGCAACGCCGACCGGGACGGCCACCTCAAGAGCGCGGACTTCTTCAAGGCGGACGAGTTCCCGGCCATGACGTTCCGCTCCACCAAGGCGGAGTCCCTCGGTGGCGACGACTACCGCATCACCGGCGAGCTGACGATCCTCGGCACGACCCGCCCCCTCGCCATCGACCTGGAGTTCAACGGCGCCGCGAAGGACCCCTTCGGCAACGAGCGCGTCGGCTTCGAGGGCAAGGCGGAGATCCTGCGGTCCGAGTGGGGCCTGACCTGGAACGCCGCGCTGGAGACCGGCGGCGTCCTCGTGTCCGACAAGATCAAGCTCAACTTCGACATCTCGGCGATCAGGAACGCCTGAACCGCCCGCACCACCGGCTACGCCGTACGGGACGACTCCGTGCGGTGTGGCCGAATAGGGCCTCTTGTGCGAGGACTCTCGTCGTTCTCATAATCCAGCAGCAGAATTTTGACCGGTCCATGCCAGCACATGGACGTTTTTTTGACCCTGCTGCTGACATGTGCTCGTCAAACGGATGCTTCGGTTGTACATCTCCCCAGGTCAACCCCCCACGGAAGGCATCACGTTGAAGAGACTCCTCACGGCCCTCAAGAGATGCGCGGTCGTCGGCGCCGCCGCGCTCGCGATCGCCAGCCTTCAGCCCGTCACCGCCGCGCAGGCCGCGCCGTCGCCCGTCGTCGGCGGAACGCGGGCCGCGCAGAGCGAGTTCCCGTTCATGGTCAGGTTGTCCATGGGCTGCGGCGGCGCGCTCTACACCCAGCAGATCGTGCTCACGGCCGCGCACTGCGTGGGCAGTTCCGGCAACAACACGAGCATCACCGCCACCGCGGGGGTCGTCGACCTCCAGTCCACGAGCGGCCGGGTCCAGGTCCGCTCCACCAAGGTGCTCCGCGCGCCCGGCTACAACGGCACCGGCAAGGACTGGGCGCTCATCAAGCTCGCCCAGCCGATCAATCTGCCGACCCTGAAGATCGCCACGACCTCGCAGTACAACACGGGTGACTTCACCGTCGCCGGCTGGGGCGCGAACCGTGAGGGCGGCTCCCAGCAGCGCTACCTCCTGAAGGCGACCGTGCCCTTCGTCAGCGACGCCGCGTGCAAGGCCTACGGCGGTCTGTACAGCGGCCTCGTCGCGAACGAGGAGATCTGCGCCGGCTTCGACGCGGGCGGCGTCGACACCTGCCAGGGCGACTCCGGCGGCCCCATGTTCCGCAAGGACAACGCCGGCGCCTGGATCCAGGTCGGCATCGTCAGCTGGGGCGAGGGCTGTGCCCGTCCCGAGGCTCCCGGCGTCTACACGGAGGTCTCCACGTTCGCCTCCGCGATAGCCTCGGCGGCCTCCACACTCTGACGCGCCCCTCGGCAGTCACAGAACAGCTCGCGGGTCCGGTGCTGTTGGGCGCCGGGCCCGTGGTCGTGCGGTGGGGTGACGGCCGGCCGAGTCGGCACGTCCGCCCGCCCGGTCGGGCTCATCACCCCCGTCCGCCCGCCTCCAGCTTCGCCACCGCCGCCGTCACCTGTGCTGCCCGGCTTCGCGGTGTCCGGGCGCGGAGGACAGGGAGCATCGTGAGGTAACGGTCCGTTCGGCCGAGTTCGTCGAAGGCTGCCGCGGCCTGCGGGCTCCGTGCCAGTGCTGCCGTGAGGTCGGCCGGGACCTCGGCCTCCTGTTGGGAGGCGTAGGCCGCGTCCCAACGGCCGTCCGCCTTCGCGGAGGTCACCTCGTCGAGCCCGCCGGGGCGCATCCGGCCGGCGGAAATCAGTTCCTCCACCCGCCGGACGTTGACCATGGACCAGAGGCTGCCGGGGCGGCGTGGGGTGATCCTCTGGAGGTAGTGGGAGCTGTCGAGGCCCTTGCGCTGCCCGGTGATCCACCCGTGGCAGAGCGCCACGTCGTTGACGTCGGCGGCGCTGACGGAGGGGATGCCCGACCCCTTCTTGGCGACCTCGACCCAGAGGCCGGGATGCGGGGCGGGGTGGGCGGTCAGCCATGAGTCCAGGTCGGCCACGGTGGCGAAGGTGAGCGGGGCCGTACCGTCGGAGGAGGTCATGGCACCACCGTAGGGACCGAACAGGACAGATCCCGTCCGCTACGTGAGCAGCGCGTGTGCCTGTTCGCGGGCGTGTTCGATGGCGTCCGGGAAGATGCCGAGGCCGTGGGCGACGAGCGCGCCCTCGTGCAGCAGCATCAACGCCCGGGCCAGACCGGCCGGTTCGTCCGGGGCGATGTCCGCCGCGAGGCGGGTGAACAGGGCGAGCATCCACCGCTTCTGGCCCGTGATGATCGGGTGGGCCGGGTGCGCGGGGTCGCTGATCTCCGCGTGGGCGTTGACCATGCTGCACCCCTTGGGGCTGCTGTCCCGCGCCCATGCGCCCGAGGCGTCGAAAACCGTCAGGACACGCCCCCTCGGGTCCTGCCCGGCCGCGTCGAGGCGCTCGCCGAGGAAAGTCCGCCAGCGCTCGTCGCGGTCGGCGAGGTACTCCACGACGATCTGCTCCTTGGAGCCGAACCGGTCGTAGAGGGTCTTCTTCGTCACCCCGGCCTCCGCGGCGATGAGGTCGACCCCGACGGCGTGGATGCCGCGTTCGTAGAACAGCCGCGCGGCGGCCTCCAGGGCGCGGCGGGCAGCCGGCGTCATCGCGATCCGGCGGGGGTTCTCGGCAGTGGTACCCATGGCACCCGAGTATACCGATCTGTATAGTCGAGAGGGAACAGGTATACCGATCTGTCTAGTGGTGGTGACGCCGTGAACATCCTGCTCTCCCTCGCCTTCGTCCTGTGCTGGAGCTCAGGGTTCATCGGAGCCAAACTCGGTGCGGGCAGCGCGTCCGCGCTCACGGTCCTGATGTGGCGGTTCCTGCCGCTGGCGGTCGCCCTCGTCGCCGTCGCCGTCCTCACGCGCTCGGCCTGGCGGGGGCTCACCGCCCGGGACGTGACCCGGCAGGCCGTGGTCGGAGTGCTGTCGCAGAGCGGCTATCTGCTGAGCGTCTACTACGCCATCCAACTGGGCGTCTCCAGCGGCACCACGGCCCTGATCGACGGCATCCAGCCCCTCGTCGCCGGAGCCCTCGCGGGACCGCTGCTCGGGAGTCACGTCTCGGGCCGGCAGTGGATCGGCCTCGGTCTCGGGCTGAGCGGCGTCGCCGTGGTCACCCTGGCCGACGCCGCCGCCGGGACCGACGTGGCCTGGTGGGCGTACGCCGTTCCGCTGCTCGGCATGCTGTCCCTGGTCGCGGCCACGTTCCTGGAGAGCCGGTCCCGCTCGCGGGTCGCACCCTCGGTGTCGCTGACCGTCCACTGCGTCACCAGCGCCGTCCTCTTCACCGTGCTGGCCCTGGCCGCCGGAGCCGCCGCGCCGCCGGCCGAGGGCGCGTTCTGGGTGGCGGTCGCCTGGCTGGTGGGCCTGTCCACGTTCGGCGGGTACGGGCTGTACTGGCTCATCCTGAAGCGCTCCGGCGTCACCGAGGTCAACACCCTGATGTTCCTCATGGCCCCGGTCACGGCCGTCTGGGGCGCGCTCATGTTCGGCGAGCCGTTCGGTGTCCAGACCGCCCTCGGGCTGGCCGTCTGCCTCACGGCCGTCGTCATCGTCCACCGCGGTGGGGGCCGGGGGGACGCGGCCGTGACCGCCGCCCGGGGAGAGCGGCGGGAAAACCGGTGGACCCGGTCCTCCGAAGCCGCCTAACGTGCCTCTCGTGTCCAGCCCCGAGGCGTCCAGAACGCGGCCACCGGCTCTCCGGTGGCTGCTTGTGATGCCGGGCCGCTGAGGCCCCTTCTTCGCTCCGCCGCCGGATCGCCGACCGACGTGTCGTGTTCGTCGTCGACTTCCGGGTGCGGAGTTTCCTCATGCCGTTCGCTCTTCTTCTGCTGGGCCTTGCCGTCTTCGCGCAAGGGACGTCCGAGTTCATGCTGTCCGGGCTGGTGCCGGACATCGCGCGGGATCTGGAGGTGTCCGTTCCCGCCGCGGGTGCGCTGACCTCCGCCTTCGCGGCGGGGATGGTCGTAGGGGCGCCGCTCGTGGCGGGTCTCGCGCGGCGCTGGCCGCGGCGGGGCGCGCTGCTGGCGTTCCTCGTCGTCTTTCTCGCCGTCCATGTCGTCGGTGCTCTCACCGGCAGTTTCGAGGTACTGCTCGCCACCCGGGTCGTGGGGGCGCTCGCCAACGCCGGGTTCCTCGCGGTCGCCCTCGTGGCCGCCGTGGAGCTGGTCCCTGCGGATGCGAAGGGCCGGGCGACGTCCGCGCTGCTGGGCGGGGTGACGCTGGCCTGCGTGGCCGGGGTGCCCGCCGGGGCCCTGCTGGGCGGGCTGTGGGGCTGGCGTACCGCGTTCTGGGCCGTGGCGCTGCTGTCGCTGCCGGCCCTGGTGGCGGTGGCGTGGTCCGTGCCGGGCGGGACGGCCGAGGGCGCGCCGCCCGCCCTGCGCGGTGAACTGCGGTCGCTGCGCAGCCCTCGGCTGGTCGTCACCCTGCTGCTGGGCGCTCTGGTGAACGGCGCGACCTTCTGCACCTTCACCTATCTCGCGCCGCTGGTCACCGAGGTGACCGGGCTGGGCAGCGCGTGGGTGCCCGGAGTGCTCGCGCTGTTCGGGGCCGGGTCGTTCGTAGGAGTGACCGCCGCGGGGCGGCTCGCCGACCGGAGTCCGGTGCCGGTCCTCGCCGGTGGGGGCGTAGGGGTCGGGGTGGGCTGGTGCCTGCTCGCCCTCGGGGCCGGGCACCCGGTCCTGGCCCTCGGGCTCGTCTTCGCCCAGGGGGCGCTGTCCTTCGGCGTCGGCTCCACGCTGATCGCCCAGGTGCTCTACGCGGCACCGGGCGCGCCCACGCTGGCCGGGGGTTTCGCCACGGCCGCGTTCAACGTCGGCGCCGCGCTGGGCCCTTGGGCCGGCGGCGCGGCGATCGGCGCCGGCTTGGGATACCGGTCGCCGCTGTGGGTGAGCGCGGCGCTGGTCGCGCTCGCGGGTGCCGTGGCCGGGGTGGTGTGGCAACAGCGGGGGCGGCTCGTGGCGGACGGCCAAGAGACGCTACGGCGTTGAACTCGGGCGGGCGGTCGGGGCGAGCGGGGCATCACGGCATGGGCGGGATTGCGGCATTGCCCGCTCGCGCCGGTCCGGGGTCTACGGCATGGCCGGGGTCAGAACCCGCCTCCGAAGTCCCCTCCGCCGAAGCCGCCCCCGCCTCCGAAGTCCCCTCCGCCGAATCCGCCCCCGAAGTCGCCGGAGTCGAAGTCGGCGCCTGAGACGTCACCGCCCTCGTATCCGCCGAAGTCGCCGTAGCCGGAGCCGTAGTCGGCCGCGTAGGCGGGGGCGGCCATCATGCTGCCGAGCATGGTGCCGACGAGGAGGCCGGGCAGGATGCCGCCGGCGAAGTAGCCGCCGGCCCAGGGGCCGTACGCCGGGCCGGCCTCCCAGTACGGGCGTCGGCCGTGGTCGGTGTCGACCTCGCGGATCACCGGGTCACGGCCCTCGGCGAGCCGGGCCCGGTCGGCAGCGCAGACGGGAACGTCGCGCGTGGCGCCGCCCGTGGGCGTCCAGCTCGTGTCGGCGACCGAGGGTCCGTGGCGCGGGTCGAAGAAGCAGGGCGGGCGGCGCTCCGGCAGGCGGTCGCCCTCGCGCCGGGCCGCGAGTCGGGCCAGTGAGAAACGGCCGTCCTCCACGGTCTGGGTGACGGGCCGGACGTCCTCCGGTTTCGCCGCGGCCGCCATCAGGGACTTCGCCTGCTCGTAGGCGTCCAGGGCATGCTCGTAGTCGGCCCGCATCGCGTCGTCGGCGCCGGGTTCCCCGGGGTGGAAGTCGAGGCGGTCGAGCTCCTCACCGAAGGCGGTGATGTCCTCGTCGACCACCACCCGCAGCTTCTCCAGCGCGGCCCGCTGCTCTTCCTCGTGGCGGCGCCGGTTGCGCCGGACCACCGCGTAGGTGCCAACGCCGCCGGCCGCGACCAGGGCGCCGAACGTGATCAGGCCGCCGACCGGCACGTCGGTGCGGGAGCCGTCGCTCCAGCTGCTCGGCGCCGAACCGCCCACGCCGCGCAGGGCGTCGTCGACGAAGTCGTTCAGCTGGGCCTTGGTGTCGCCGCTGTCCTGCACGGCCGTCACCAGGTTGGACACCGCCTGGCGGCTCATCACCGCGCTGTCGGCACGGGCGTCGAACTTCTCCCCGACGCGGACGCCGTACAGGCCGGTGACGCCGGTCTCGGTGCGGAGGTTCCGGAAGAGGTCCTGCGTGGGGACATCGGCAGGCAGGACCGCCACGAAGACGGGCTTGTCCGCGTCCTTGATCTTGTCGGCGAGCGCCTCGGCGTCCGAGGCGGCCAGCTGGTCGGAGGCCGCCGGATCGACGTAGACGGGGTTCTCGCGCAGTTCCTCGGCGACCTTCGAGAGGTCGGTGGCCGCGTGCGCGCCCGGCGCACCGGCCATCAGCGCCACCAGTACGGCGGCGACCGGCACAATCAGCAGACGTACGAGGGTACGCACCAGCGCGGCCTTCATATGTTCGAAGCTACCTGAATCGGGACAGAAAGGGATATCGGTGGGAGCGGGGATTTCGGGACGCCGCTGCGCCTACGATGCCTTCTGGCTCACTGCCGTGGGCTGCGGGCCGGGTCCGGCCGGTCCACCGGTCGCAGCGGAAAGGGCGGATCAGGGGCATGTTCGGAAGACGCAGGGCCGCGGACATGACGGTGTCCGCACTGACCGAGCTGGACCGTTCGCGTTCGCGGGCCGACCTGTTGTGGGAGCTTTTCCGGCATGCCGAGGCGGAGGTGACGACGGCGATCGGCTGGTACCTGGCGCGCCGCAGAGGGCCGTCGCTGTGGTCACGGTCGCTGCGGGCTCTGGCAGCGCTGCTGGGCATCGTCGGCACGCTGACTCCGCTGGTGCACGCGGCCGCCCCTACGGCCTTGCAGCCCGAGTGGGGCTTCGTGTTCCTGGCCGGCGGGGCGGGCTGTGTCCTCTTCGACCGGATCTTCGGGTTCTCGGCGTCCTGGACGCGCTACATCCGTACGCAGCAGGCGCTGCAGCAGATCCTCAAGAGGGCCCAGACCGAGTGGGCGCAGACGTATCTGCGGGCCACGGACTCCCCCAGTGACAAGGAGCAGGCCGCGCTGCTCGGGGTGATCGAGCGGCTGCGGACGGACGCGCAGCGGATCATCGAGGACGAGGGGTCGGCCTGGGTCGGCTACCTGGCCGATGGCGTGGAGGAGCTGACCCGCGCCACTGTCCACGCGCCCGGCCAGCGGCCGAACGGAGCGGGGCTGTTCCGGCTGGACCGGGCGGCGGGGCGCGAGCGGGCGGGCGATGCCCAGGTGCCGCGCGCCCGCGACTCGGTCATGTGACCCACCAGGCGGCTTCCCGGCACCCGGCGTTGTCGCTGGGGCCGGGTGGGTCCGCAGCCCGGCGCAACGGGGCCCCACCGCCCACCCGTGCCGCCCCTAGGCCGTTTCTGATGGCTCTTGTTGGCTGGGTGGATCTCGTGGTCAGCCGGGCAGGACGCTCGTATGGTGCGGCGACACGAGCTCACGGACGCGCAGTGGCGGAAGATCGAAGCTCTCCTGCCCGGTAACGGCAGGCCGGGTGGGCAGTGGGCGGATCACCGCAGGGTGATCAATGGGGTGCTGTTCCGGGCCCGGACGGGGGTGCCCTGGCCGGACCTGCCGGAACGGTACGGTCCCTGGCAAACCGTCTACGAGCGTCATCGCCGCTGGTCGGCCGACGGCACCTGGAGGGCGATCCTGCGCGAGTTACAGATCGAGGCGGATGCCGGCGACCCGGACGGGGCGCTTGCCCGACAAGAGTGGGCGGTGAACATCGACTCGACTTCCTGCCGGGCGCATCAGCACGCAGCCGGGGCACCGCGCAAGCCCCCGGCCGACTACCCGCAAAAGGGGGCGGGGCGCGTGAGGAGGCAGATGGGCGGGAGGCGTTGGGACGCTCACGGGGCGGGCTGACCAGCAAGGTCCATCTGCTCTCCGACGACCGGGCCCGCCCGCTGCACTGGCTGACCTCGCCCGGTCAGCGGGGTGACAGCCCGATGTTCGCCCCGGTGCTGGACGGCCTGCGCATCCAGCGGCGCGGTATGGGCCGCCCGCGCAGCCGGCCGGACCGGGTGCGCGGCGACAAGGCGTACTCCAGCCGCGACAACCGCGCCTACCTGCGGCGGCGCGGGATCAAGGCCACCATCGCGCAGCCCGATGACCAGCGGGCCCACCGGAAGCGCCGCGGACGCTTTGGTGGCCGGGCCCCAGCCTTCGACAAAACTCAGTACCGCAGCCGCAACGCAGTCGAGCGGTGCATCAACAAGTGGAAACAGTTCCGCGCGGTGGCCACCCGGTACGACAAACGCGACTACATCTTCAACGGCACCCTCACCGTCACCGCGATCGTCATCTGGCTTCGAGACACCGTCCAAGAGCCGTCAGAAACGGCCTAGCGGCCCGCCTGCCCGCAGCTAGGGGCGGGCTCGCGGTCCGCTACTCCGCCGGAGTCACCCCCGCCCGCAGCAAGCCGTACGTGTACGCGTCCTCCAGGGACTGCCAGCTCGCCGCGATGACGTTCTCGGCGACTCCCACCGTGGACCACTCGCCCGTGCCGTCGGAGGTGGAGATCAGGACGCGGGTCGTGGACTGGGTGCCGTGCTTGCCTTCCAGGATGCGGACCTTGTAGTCGACGAGCTCCAGCTTGGCGAGCTGGGGGTAGATCTTCTCCAGGCCGACGCGCAGGGCGCGGTCGAGGGCGTTGACCGGGCCGTTGCCCTCGGCCGTGGCGACGATGCGCTCGCCCTTGGCCCACAGCTTGACCGTGGCCTCGTTGGCGTGGGACCCGTCGGGCCGGTCCTCGACGATGGCACGCCAGGACTCGACCTCGAAGTAGCGCAGCGGCTTGCCCTGGACCTCGGCACGCAGCAGGAGTTCGAAGCTCGCGTCGGCCGCCTCGTACGTGTAGCCCTGGAGTTCGCGTTCCTTCACCCGCTCCACGACCCGGCCGACCAGCTCCCGGTCGCCGCCCAGGTCGATGCCGAGTTCCTTGCCCTTGAGCTCGATGGACGCGCGGCCTGCCATGTCGGAGACCAGCATCCGCATGGTGTTGCCGACCAGCTCGGGGTCGATGTGCTGGTACAGGTCCGGGTCGACCTTGATGGCCGATGCGTGCAGACCGGCCTTGTGGGCGAAGGCGGAGAGGCCGACGTAGGGCTGGTGCGTGGAGGGGGTGAGGTTGACGACCTCGGCGATCGCGTGCGAGATCCGGGTCATCTCGCGCAGATGGCCGTCGGGCAGGACCTTCTTGCCGTACTTCAGTTCCAGCGCCGCCACGACCGGGAAGAGGTTCGCGTTGCCCACCCGCTCGCCGTAGCCGTTGGCCGTGCACTGCACATGCGTCGCACCCGCGTCGACGGCGGCCAGCGTGTTCGCCACCGCGCAGCCCGTGTCGTCCTGTGCGTGGATGCCGAGCCGGGCGCCCGTGTCGGCCAGGACCGTGGAGACGACCGCCTGGATCTGCGCCGGGAGCATGCCGCCGTTGGTGTCGCAGAGGATCACCACGTCCGCGCCGGCCTCCGAAGCCGTACGGACGACCGCCTTGGCGTACTCCGGGTTCGCCCGGTAGCCGTCGAAGAAGTGCTCGCAGTCGACGAAGACCCTGCGGCCCTGCTCCTTCAGGAACGACACCGTGTCGCGGATCATCTCCAGGTTCTCGTCCAGGGTGGTGCGCAGGGCGAGCTCGACATGGCGGTCATGGGACTTCGCGACCAGCGTGATCACCTCGGCGCCCGACTCCAGCAGCGCCTTGACCTGCGGGTCCTCCGCCGCCTTCGCTCCCGCGCGCCGGGTCGCGCCGAACGCGACCAGCTGGGCGTGCCGGAAGTCGATCTCCTGCTGGGCGCGGGCGAAGAACTCGGTGTCCCGAGGGTTCGCGCCCGGCCAGCCGCCCTCGATGAAGCCCACGCCGAAGTCGTCCAGGTGCCGTGCGATGGCCAGCTTGTCGGCGACGGTGAGGTTGATGCCCTCGCGCTGGGCGCCGTCGCGCAGGGTGGTGTCGAAGACGTGGAACGAATCGTCGAGCTCGCTGGTTGCGGTCATGGTCTCAAGACTCCTGAGGATTGGATCTCGGTCGTACCGGAATGACCGGCTCCACCGCCCCCACATACTCCCTCGCGCTCTCGCTCCTGGCTGCGGGTGGGCCAGAAAAGCGAAAAACCTCTCGCGGGTGCGAGAGGTCTGCGCGCGGGTCGAGGACGACGGTGTCCGCCCGTACCTGGTCGTACGTGGCGGTCACTGCGGACCGGCGCGCCTGCTGCCAATAATCATGGCGAACGAGAGCACGGGGGCAGTCTGGCACAGCCCCCGCGCCTCGCTCACGGTTGTCTCAGAATGCGGTCGGCCACCTCACCGGTCACCACATCCGGTCACCGCATGTGGCGGACGTAGACGTGCGAGGTGTCGTACCTGTCGCCGGGCACGAGGTCGGGCGAGGAGCTGCTGAAGGCGGCCGTGCGGCCGTGCCGGTCGATGACCGGGGCGGACGCACTCTGGTCGTTGGGTCCGCCCTCGGCGTCCGGGCTGGCCAGGACGGTGCGCCCGGTGCGCAGGTCACGGACGTAGGCACGCGTCGTACGGTCCGGGTCGCCCGGGTCGGCCGAGACGAAGGCGAGGTACCGGCTGTCGGCGCTGAGCCGTGGGTACGCGGTGAAGGCGGCCGGGTCGGCGGCGTCGATACGGCGCAGCTCCCCCGTCTGAAGGTCACGGACGAAGACGTTGTGGCCCTGGTTGGTGTCGCCCGGGGTCAGCCGCGAGTCGAGCGAGTTGAAGACCGCGTACCGGCCGTCGGCGCTGATCTGCGGGAACTCGGTCTGCCCGTCGGACTTCAGGCCGTCCGGCGCCAGGTCGGCGTGGAACAGCTTCCCGCTCGGCACATCACGGACCCAGGCGTCGCTCCAGTCGCCCGAGGAGGGGTGTGGGACGAAGAACTGGTAGCCGACGCGGCTGCCGTCGGCGCTGATGGACGGGTTGGTGGCGGCGGTCTTCCGGTCGGTCGCGGCGGGCACCTGGCTGATGCGGACGGCCTCGCCGCTGGTGCGGTCGACACGGTAGACGCGTCCCCAGCGGTCCTCGCCCTCACCGAATCCGGATCGCTCGGCGACGAGGGCGACATAGCGGCCGTCGGCGCTGATGGCGGGCTGCCTGCCGGCGTCGTAGCCGGCGTCGGCGGTGTCCGCGATGCGCTGGAGGGTGCCGGTCTTCAGGTCCTCGACCCAGATGTGGCTGCGGCCGTCGCTCGCGGCGGTGGCGGCGAAGGCCAGGTAGCGGCCGTTGCCGCTCAGGGCGACGTCGTCGACGGTGCCGTCCACGCCACCGCTCGCCAGACGGGTCGTGCCGGTGTCGAGGTCGCGCACGAAGGCGTCGGCGAGGCCGTCGGTGTCACCGGCGACGAGGTTGTCGGCGCGGGAGACGAAGGCCAGCCGGCGGCCGTCGGCGCTGAGGCTCGGCCCGCCCGACGGCGCGTCACCGTCGCTGCCGTCCGGGGCGACGCTCGCCTTCTCGGTCCGCGGCACCGGAACCGGCGCGGCGGTCGCGGGCAGCGCGGCGGCGGTACCGAGCGTGACGGCCAGGGCCACTCCGAGCGCGACGGACGTGGCCCTCCTGATGCTGGTCATGTGCTGCTTCCCCCTGTGTTCCCGCATCCCCGTGCCCCCGTGGCCCCGTGGACGCTTCTCCCCCGGCCCCGCGCCGAGGGCTCACCCAGAGCCAACATCACCACCGGTCAGGGGGTCAATCCGCCGAACTGAGTACAACGCGGGCGGGCGTTCAGGTGTCCGCGAGGAGGCTGTCCTCGAGGAACTCCCGCACGTGCTGGAGGACTTGTGCCCGGTCGGTGCCGCGCAGTCCGATGGCCACGTGGATGGCGAATCCGTCCAGCAGCGACCGCAGGCGGGCGGCGAAGCGGTCGGGGTCGACGCGGCGGAACTCGCCCCGCGAGATGCCCTCGGCGAGCAGGGCGACCAGATCGCGGTGCCAGACGCCCTCGATGGCGGCCTGCCGGTCGCGGGCGGTCTCGTCGGCGGTCTGCGAGCGGTTCCAGACCTCCAGCCACAGCGTCCAGTGCGGGTCGCGGTGGCCGTCGGGGACGTACAGGTCGACGTAGGCATCGAGGCGTTCCCGGGCGGAGGCGGCCCGGGTCAGCAGCCGCCCGCGCTCGGTGCCCAGCCGCCCCTCGCTCCACTCCAGGGTGCGCAGCAGCAGTTCGTCCTTGGAACCGAAGTAGTAGAGCAGGTGCCCGCTGCTCATCCCGACCTCACGGCCGAGCGCCGCCATGGTGAGCTTCTCCAGACCGCGCTCGGCGATCATCTCCATGGCGGCGGCGAGCACGTCCTCGCGGGGCGGCGCCTGCCTGCGCCCACCGGCCATCTGCGGCTCCCGGTTCTAGATCTTCGGCTGTTGCTGTGTGACGCAGTGGATGCCTCCACCACCAGCGAAGATCGTACGGGCGTCCACCAGTGTCACGGTCCGCTCGGGGAAGAGGCGGCGGAAGATACCGGCCGCGAGTTCGTCACGGGGGTCGTCGAAGCCGCACAGGACCACGCCGCCGTTGCAGAGGTAGTGGTTGATGTAGGAGTAGTCGGCCCAGTGGCCGTCGGCCTCCAGGACGGTCGGTGCGGGGACCTCCACCACCTCCAGGCGGCGGCCGCGTGCGTCCGTCTGCGCCCTCAGCAGCCCGATGACCTCCTTGGTCACCTCGTGGTCGGGGTGCGCCGGGTCCGGCTGGGAGTGCGCCACGACGACTCCGGGGCGGGCGAAGGCCGCGACGATGTCGACGTGGCCGAGGGTGCCGAAACCCATGGGGGTCCCCCCACGCCGTTCAGGCAGTGGGGGAGGGTAGTCGCCGGTCAGTCCGCGCGGCAGCCAGATCGCCTTGCGGGTGCCGAGCTGGGCGTGGATCTCCTCCTCGACCTGCTCCCGTGTCCAGCCCGGGTTGCGCTCCGGCCCGAGCTGGACCGTCTCCGTCAGCAGGACGGTGCCCTCGCCGTCCACCTGGATCGCCCCGCCCTCGTTGACGAGCCGCGAGGCGTACGTCCGTGCCCCGGCGAGGTCGGCGACATGCGCGGCGATCTTCGCGTCGTGTTCCCAGCGGGCCCACTCCTGGGCGCCCCAGCCGTTGAACGTCCAGTCGACGGCGGCCAGTCCGCCCTTCCCGTCCGTCAGGAAGGTCGGGCCGATGTCACGCATCCAGGCGTCGTCGAGGTCCCGCTCGACCGTGTCGACGCCTTCGCCCAGCAGCGCACGCGCCTGCTCCGACTGCCCCGGGCCGCACACCACCGTCACCGGTTCGAAGCGGCGGACCGCCCGGGCGACCGAGGCCCAGGCGACGCGGGCGGCGGCCAGCTCCCCCGGAGCGTCGAAGGTCGGGTTCTCGCCCGGCCAGGCCATCCAGGTGCGCTCGTGCGGGGCCCATTCTGCGGGGATGCGGAAGCCGTCGGCGGCAGCCTTGTTCATCTGGGGTCCTTGTCCGAGGTGCTAGAGGAAGTACAGGCGGTTGAGGGAGACCGACTCGGCCGGTTCGGAGCGCAACGGCTCGCCGTCGAGGGTGACCAGGCCGGTGCGCTGGTCGACGTCGACCGCTCCGGTACGGGAGTTGTGGCGCAGGTCGGCCGGGCCGATCCCGCGGGTGCCGCGCACGGCGACTCTGCGGCGGCGGGTCGGCATCGAGTCGTTGCCCTGGTCGACGGCGGCCTGGGCGACGAAGGCGACCGAGATGTCGGCGGGTGTGGCGCCGTATGCGCCGAACTGCGGGCCGAGGACAAGGGGTTCGCAGGTGTCGGTCGCGGCGTTCGGGTCGCCGGTCACGCCGTAGGCCGGGAAGCCGGACTTGAGCACCAGCTGCGGCTTGGCGCCGAAGTACTCCGGGCGCCACAGCACGATGTCGGCGAGCTTGCCGACCTCCAGCGACCCCACCTCGTGCGCGAGGCCATGGGCGAGGGCGGGGTTGATGGTCAGTTTGGCCATGTAGCGCAGGACGCGTTCGTTGTCGTGGCCCTCCGGGGCGCCGAACTGGGACTTCATCTTCCCGGCCATGGCGAAGGTACGGCGGACCGTCTCGCCCGCGCGCCCCATGCCCTGCGCGTCCGACGAGGTGATGCCGATCGCGCCCAGGTCGTGCAGGACGTCCTCGGCGCCCATCGTGCCGGCGCGGATGCGGTCGCGGGCCATGGCGGCGTCGCCGGGCAGGTCGGTCTTGAGGTCATGGACGGAGACGATCATCCCGTAGTGCTCGGCGACGGCGTCCCGGCCGAAGGGCAGGGTCGGGTTGGTGGAGGAGCCGATGACGTTCGGCACGCCCGCCATCTTCAGGACGTTGGGGACATGCCCGCCGCCGCAGCCCTCGATGTGGAAGGCGTGGATGGTCCGGCCCTCCAGCACCTTGAGGGTGTCCTCGACCGAGAGGCACTCGTTCAACCCGTCGCTGTGCAGGGCCACTTGGACGTCATGGTCCTCGGCGACCAGCAGGGCGGTGTCCAGGGCGCGGGTGTGGGCGCCCATGTCCTCGTGGACCTTGAAGCCGCAAGCGCCGCCCTCGGCGAGGGCCTCCACCAGCGGGGCCGCGTCGGACGACGAACCCCGCCCCAGGAAGCCGATGTTGACCGGCCAGGCGTCGAACGCGTTGAACGCGCGCCGCAGCGCCCAGGGCGAGTTGACCCCCACGCCCCACACCGGCCCGAACTCCTGCCCGATGATCGTGGTCACCCCGGAGGCGAGCGAGGCCTCCATGACGCGCGGCGACAGCAGGTGGACGTGCGTGTCGACGGACCCGGCCGTGGCGATGAGACCCTCGCCGGAGACGATCGACGTGCCGGTACCGACGACGACATCGACCTCGTCGAGGGTGTCGGGGTTCCCGGCCCGCCCGATCGAGCGGATCCGGCCCTCGCGGATACCGATGGACACCTTCCGGATGCCCTGCACGGCGTCGATCACCACGACATTGCTGACGACGACGTCACAGGTCTCCCGGACAGCGGCCGCCTTGAGATGCAGCCCGTCGCGGGCCGTCTTGCCGAACCCTGCGAGGAACTCGTCGCCGTAGCGCTGGGAGTCGGACTCCACTCGGATCGTCAGGCCGGAGTCGCCCAGCCGGATACGGTCGCCGGCGCGGGGGCCGTGGGCGGCGGCGTACTCGTGAGGATTCATCGTTCTGCTCCCTGGCTTGCGCCCCCCTGGTCCGCTGCTCCCCGATATCCGCAGGCGGCGGCTCGCCGCAGGGCCTCTCGCTTCGCGCCCGGCGCGTCCAGCGGCCCGTCAACGAGTCCGGCGAACCCGATCGCGACCCGCTCACCCCCGATCGGCACCAGCCCCACCTCGACGCTCTCCCCCGGCCCGAACCGCACGGAGGACCCGGCGGGCACGGCGAGCCGCATGCCATAGGCCCGCCCGCGGTCGAAGTCGAGCCGCGGGTTCGCCTCGAAGAAGTGGAAGTGGGAGGTGACGGAGACCGGCACCGTCGCGGTGTTGACGACCGTCACCCGGACGGCCGCCTCGGGCCCGGCGTGCTCGGGACCCGGCAGCAGCGCGCCCGGAGCCCGCTCACCGAGACTCCCGCCGATCGGGTCGCTCACGACCGCGAGCCGCGAACCGTCGTCGAAGACCGCCTCGACGTGCACCTCGGTGACGACGTCGGCGACACCGGGCAGCACGTCGTCCGGGCCGAGCACCGCCCGCGCACGCTCGATCGCCTCGGCGAGCCTGGCGCCGTCCCGGGCGGCCTCGCAGACGGTGTCCGCGACCAGCGCTGTCGCCTCCGGCACGTTGAGCCTCAGGCCGCGCGCCTTGCGGGCGCGGGCCAGCTCCGCGGCCGAGAAGAGCAGCAGCCGGTCGCGCTCCGTGGGGGTCAGTCTCACGTCTCGGCACCTCCTTACCTTCGCCACTTTAGAACATCACTCTAAACACTGATCTCGCCTGCCCGAAACCTTGACTGCAGACGTTAGGACCCATCACATTGAACGTCGCTCTAACTGAGGGAGACCAATATGCCGATGGAACAGCGCGGAGTCGACACCATCCCCGACGGGGAACGCACCAGCGGGCCCCGGGATCTCGTCTCGATCCTGCTGGGGTCCAACCTCTGCCTCGGAGTGATCGTCTTCGGCTGGCTGCCGCCGTCGTCCGGCCTGGACTGGTGGGCGTCGGTGAGCTCGGCCGGCTGGTCGGCTCGGTGGTCGGGCTGCTGCTGGGCCTCGGCTACACCGCGCTGACCGTGTGGATCGGCGGGGATGTGATGGTGGGTGTGCTGGGCCGGCTGGCCGGACTGCCGGCGAGCGGGATCTCGTACGGTGTGGTCTACGGGCTGCTCGCCGCGACGACCGTCGCGGGCGCGGTGTACGGCTACCGCGTGCTGCTCGCCATGTCCCGCGTCCTCGCCATCGGCATGACGGCCCTGCTGGTCCTCGGAGTGATCGCCTACGCCCCGCACTTCACGACAGGCGCGCTGCCGGAAGCGGGCGGGTATCCGCTGGGCGGCTCCTGGCCTACCTGGTTCCTGGCGACGGTGGCCGCGGGCCTGTCCGGGCCGATCGCCTTCATCACGCTGCTCGGCGACTACACGCGCCACATCTCCCCGGCCCGCCACTCCTCACGAAAGGTGCTCCAGGCGACCTGGCTCGGCCTCTCCCTCGGCCTGCTGATCCCGCAGCTCTTCGGCACCTTCACGGCGTACGCGGCGGGGGCCGCCCTCGACTACTCCGGACCGCTGGTCTCCGCCTCCCGGCTGGTACCTGGTCCCCCTGCTGCTGGCCGCGTCCGCCGGCTCGGTCGGCAACGCGGGACTGATGCTGCACTCGATGGGCCTCGACCTGGACTCGATCCTGCCGCGCGCCTCCCGCGCCACGGCCACCTACACCGTCGCCGCCGTGGCCACGGCCTGCGTCCTCGCCGGGCACTGCTACTCGACCGCGCAGGCCGCGATGACGTCCTTCGTGCTGCTCCTGACCGCGATCGGCACGCCCTGGGCGGTCATCACCCTCATCGGCTTCGCCCGCTGCGGCGGGGTGTACGACGCGGAGGCCCTCCAGGTGTTCAACCGCCGCGCACGGGGCGGCGCCTACTGGTACCGCGCCGGCTGGAACGTCCCGGCGACGCTCTCCTGGGCAGCCGGAGCGGGCGTCGGCGTCCTGGCGGTGTCCCAGCCGTCGCACGAGGGGCCGCTGCTGTCACTGACCGGCGGGGTGGACTGCAGTTTCCTGCTGTCGGGGCTGGTGGGCAGGGTGACGTATGTGCTGACCGCCCCGGGCTCGGTGGCGACGGAGCCCGGGGCCGATGTCACGACAACGGCTTCTTGTCCGACCGAGTCGGGCGGTGGGTGGGCATCGGTCCGGGGGTCCGGGGGGCGGAGCCCCCGGAGACCAGGACCACTCAGCCCAGCTGGTGCATCCAGCCGTGCTTGTCCTCGGCCGTACCCCGCTGAATGTCCAGCAGCGCCTGGCGGAGCTTCAGGGTGACCTCCCCCGGCTCTCCCCCACTCTGCTTCCACTCCACCCCGGCCCGTTTCACCGTACCGACCGGCGTGATCACAGCGGCCGTACCGCAGGCGAACACCTCGGTCAGCGACCCGTTCTCCGAGTCCCGCTGCCACTGCTCGACCGAGACCCGGCCCTCCTCGGCCTTGTACCCGAGGTCACGGGCGACGGCGAGCAGGGAGTCCCGCGTGACGCCCTCCAGGATGGACCCGGTGAGGGACGGCGTGACGATCCTTTCCCCGTACACGAAGTACAGGTTCATCCCGCCCAGCTCCTCGACCCAGGTGTGCTCGACGGCGTCGAGGTAGCAGACCTGGTCGCACCCCTTCGTCGCGGCCTCGGCCTGCGCGAGCAGGGACGCCGCGTAGTTGCCGCCCGTCTTCGCGTCGCCCATGCCGCCGGGGACGGCACGCACCCGGTCCTCGGAGACCCAGATGGAGACCGGCTTCACGCCGCCCGGGAAGTACGCGCCGGCCGGGGAGGCGATGACCAGGAACAGGTACTCGTTGGCCGGCTTCACGCCCAGCCCGACCTCGGTCGCGATCATGAACGGACGGAGGTACAGGGACTCCTCGCCACCGTGCGCCGGAACCCACGCCTTGTCCTGCTTCACCAGCGCGTCGCACGCCTCGATGAACGTCTCGACCGGCAGCTCGGGCATCGCGAGCCGGCGCGCGGACCGCTGGAAGCGCTCGGCGTTCTTCTCCGGGCGGAACGTGGCGACCGACCCGTCGGGGCGGCGGTAGGCCTTCAGCCCCTCGAAGATCTCCTGCGCGTAGTGCAGGACCGTGGTGGCGGGGTCGAGGGGGATCGGCGCGTACGGCACGAGCTGTCCGTCGTGCCAGCCACGGCCTTCCGTCCACTTGATCGTCACCATGTGGTCGGTGAAGTGGCGGCCGAACCCGGGGCTGGCCAGGATCGCCTCGCGTTCAGCGGCGGAGAGCGGGTTGGCGGAGGGCTTGAGCTCGATCGTGGGCGTCGTCATGGGTTGATGTCCTTCACCGGTTGTAGTGACGGGCCGCGCTCGGTGCTGCTCTGAATGTGACCAGTGCTAGGACGTCCGAGCATTCCCTCGTTCCGCGGCCTCGCGTTCGATTATCGCCCGTGGGCGGCGGAGGAAGGAACGGGGTGAATGCGACCCGGTGGTCGATGGTGGCACCCGGCGGGGAACATGCGAAAGCCGCCGGGTGCGGATGCGACCCGGCGGCTCTGCGTAAAGCAGCGGCGGGTCAGCCGGCTACTCGTACGGCGAGCGCGTCGCCGATCTCCGTGGTGGAGCGGGCGGGCTTGCCCGTGCGCTCCGACAGGTCGGCGGCGACCGCCTCGTCGATACGGTCGGCCTCGGCCTCGTGGCCGAGGTGGCGCAGGAGCAGGGCGACGGACAGCACCGTGGCGGTCGGGTCGGCCTTGCCCTGGCCGGCGATGTCCGGGGCCGAGCCGTGCACGGGCTCGAACATGGACGGGAAGTCTCCGGACGGGTTGATGTTGCCGGAGGCCGCCACGCCGATGCCGCCGGAGACGGCCGCGGCGAGGTCGGTGACGATGTCCCCGAAGAGGTTGTCCGTGACGATGACGTCGAAGCGCTCGGGCTGCGTGACGAGGTAGATCGTCGCCGCGTCCACGTGCATGTACTCGGTGGTGACCTCGGGGAACTCCTCGGCCACCTTGTTGAAGATGTTCGTCCACAGGTGACCCGCGAAGGTCAGCACGTTGTTCTTGTGGATCAGCGCCAGCTTCTTGCGCGGGCGGGCCTGGGCACGGGCGAACGCGTCACGCACGACGCGCTCCACACCGAAGGCCGTGTTCACGGAGACCTCGGTGGCGACCTCGTGCTCGGTGCCCTTGCGGATCGTGCCGCCGTTGCCGGTGTACGGGCCCTCGGTACCCTCGCGGACCACGACGAAGTCGATCTCCGGCTCGCCGGCCAGCGGGGTGGCGACGCCCGGGAGCAGCTTCGACGGGCGCAGGTTGACGTGGTGGTCGAAGGCGAAGCGGAGCTTGAGCAGGAAGCCGCGCTCCAGCACGCCGGACGGCACGCTCGGGTCGCCGATGGCGCCGAGCAGGATGGCGTCGTGCTGCTTGAGGGCGTCGAGGTCGGCGTCGGTGAGGGTCTCACCGGTGGCGTGGTAGCGCCGCGCGCCGAAGTCGTACTCCTTGGTCTCCAGCTTCACATCCTGCGGAAGGACGGCGGAGAGGACCTTCAGCCCTTCGGTCACGACCTCCTGGCCGATTCCGTCACCGGGGATCACTGCGAGATTGATGCTGCGAGACATGCGGGCACCCTACTCCTCGTCCCATGGGATGACACGCGGTGTCCGCGATACGGACACGTCGCCCCTCGTTCACCCGTACGTCAGCCCGGTGTTGGGCCTTGCTGGGAAGTTGACCCCCATGGAGACTCCCGACTTCGGCATTCCCCGGCGGCTCGCGGACCGGATGAGTATGGCGGAACAGCACGAGTATCTGCGGACGAGACTGTCGCGGCGGCGCACGCTGGTGACGGCCGGCGCGGTGGCGAGCGGGCTGCTGACCGGCTGCTCCGGTTCCGGTTCCGGCTCCGGGGGCGCCACGGCGACCGGGGACCCGTCGCCGAGCACGTCGAAGGCCCCCGGCTCCTTCATCACCCCCTTCGGCCGCCATCTCGCCTTCGGCGCCGACCCGAAGACCCAGATGCGGATCTCCTGGCAGGTACCGCTCGCGGTGAAGAAGCCGTACATCCGCATCGGCACGCGCCCCGACGACCTCGGCCGCAAGACAGAGGCGGAGCTGCGCGATCTGCACACCCCGGAGCTGAAGGGCGCACGGGCAGCGGTCGACCAGTACTACCTGCACGCGGCACTGGACGGCCTGCGCCCGGACACGACGTACTACTACGGCGTCGGCCATGAAGGCCTCGACCCCGCCTCCCCCGACCACCGGTCCACCATCACCTCCTTCCGTACGGCTCCCGCGAGCCCGCCCGAGCGGTTCGTGTTCACCGCGTTCGGCGACCAGGGCGTCGGCGAGGAGGCGGTCCTCAACGACCGTCTGCTGCTGCGCCAGAACGCCGCCTTCCACCTCCACGCCGGCGACATCTGCTACGCCGACCCGACCGGCAAGGGCAAGGAGTCGGACGTCTTCGACGCCGGGCAGTGGGACCGGTTCCTCAAGCAGACCGAGCCGGTCGCCAGGTCGGTGCCATGGATGGTGACGACCGGCAACCACGACATGGAGGCCTGGTACTCGCCGGACGGCTACGGCGGCCAGCTCGCCCGCTTCTCCCTGCCGGACAGCGGTTTCGACGCACGTACGGCACCGGGCGTGTACGCCTTCACGTACGGCAACGTCGGCGTGGTCGCGCTGGACGCGAACGACGTGTCGTACGAGATCCCCGCCAACTTCGGCTACACGGAGGGGAGGCAGACGAAGTGGCTGGAGAAGAAGCTCGGCGAGCTGAGGGCGGCGAAGGACGTGGACTTCATCGTCGTCTACTTCCACCACTGCGCGTACTCGACGTCCACGCACGCCTCCGACGGCGGAGTGCGTGCCGAGTGGCTGCCGCTGTTCGCGAAGCACGAGGTGGACCTGGTGATCAACGGGCACAACCACGTGTATGAGCGGACCGACGCGATCAAGAACGGCGACGTGGGCAGGCCGGTGCCGGTGGGCGGGACGACGGACCCCAGGCGGGACGGGATCGTGTACGTCACCGCGGGCGGCGGCGGCAAGGAGCTGTACGGCTTCCCTGACGGCGTGAAGGAGAGCTACGAGGGGAACACCGCCGACCACGAGTCGGTCGCCACGTTCCGGTGGACCAAGTCCCAGGACACGAAGGGCGAGTCGGTGCGGTGGTCGCGGGTGCGCTACCGCGGGTTCTCGTTCCTCTCCGTGGAGGCGGAGAGCGGCGCCGCGCCAAAGCTGAAGGTGTCGGCGCTGGCGTCGAGCGGTGAGCGGATCGACCATTTCGAGGTGCGGCGCGGGGCGTGAGGCCCCGCACCGCGCCTCGTCGGGCGGCTCCCGGTCCTGTCAGCGGCTCCGGTGCGGCTCAGTGGCCGGTGGATCCGCCGTTGTCCCTGCGGTCGAGGGCGCGCTGGAGCGCGGCGGCGGCGTTCTTGCGGTCGGACTCGGTCGTCCGGGAAACGTGACGGACTCGGCGGCGGACGGTCGTCTCGGCCATGGGAAATCGACTCCTTCGACAGCATGGAGCGCTCAGAGAGATGGGAGACGCCGGAGGGGCGGGGAGCGGTGCCGCAGGGGTTGCCTGCACGGGGCCCGGCTCACGACCGCCATTCGCTTGGTCGAGCGAGACGTTCGGCTCCTACAAAACTAAGGGAGGCCGGAGCGTCTGTCTCCACAATTACTCGGACTTCCTACTATCTGAGACGGTGGACTACGTCACACCACGCTGAGCTGCGGTGATTCCTAGAGCACATCTCCGTCGCGCCAGTCGAAGAGCAGCGCGTGCGCCGGGTCGAGCGCACCGGCGAGGGCCGGCCGGACATACGCGCTGTCCTCTTCGTCCGGCAGGCGGACGATCCCCTCCGCCGGGCTGAGGGCGTGCACCTCACCGCGCCACAGCCGCCAGCCGCGGGAGGTGTAGAGCCGGGCGCCGTCGTCGCTGGCGGACAGGGCGCCGAGGTCGTAGGCGCGCTCGACGACGCGTTCCAGCTCGCCCATGACCTGCCCGCCGAGGCCGCGGCGGCGGGCGTCGGCGCGGACGGAGACGTTCTCGACGTACCCGGCGCGCAGCCACCGCCCGCGGTACCGCACCCGGCGCATCACGACCGCCCCGTGCGCGGCGAGGCCGGAGTCGTCGTGCACGAGCGCGTGCATGCCGCCGAGGCCGTGGTCCCAGTCGTCGTCGCCGAAGTCGCCCTCGAAGGCGGCGTTCAGGAGGGCCCGTACGGCGTCGAGTTCGGCGGGGGTGAGGTCGGCGGTGTGGGCGGTGCGTACGCGGATGGTCATCGGCCCAGTATGGGAAGGGGCCGGGCGGCTCTCGACCGGATATACGCCGACGGGCCGGGTCGTACGACCCGGCCCGTCGGTTCCGCGGGAGCTCAGCCCATGTGCGGGTAGGTGTAGTCGGTCGGCGGGACCAGCGTCTCCTTGATGGCGCGGGTCAGGGTCCAGCGCATCAGGTTCTGCGGGGCGCCGGCCTTGTCGTTGGTGCCGGAGGCACGGCCGCCGCCGAAGGGCTGCTGGCCGACGACGGCACCGGTCGACTTGTCGTTGATGTAGAAGTTGCCGGCCGCGTAGCGGAGCTTGTCCGCCGTGTAGGCGGCCGCCGCACGGTCGTTCGCGATGACCGAGCCGGTCAGGGCGTAGTCGGAGACGGACTCCATCTGGGTCAGCATCTCGTCGTACGCGTCGTCCTCGTAGACGTGCACGGCGATGATCGGGCCGAAGTACTCGGTGCGGAAGACCTCGTTCTCCGGGTCGGTGCACTCGATGACGGTCGGGCGGACGAAGTACCCCTCGGAGTCGTCGTAGGTGCCGCCCGCGACGATCGTGCAGGAGGCGTCCTCCTTGGCGCGGTCGATGGCGGCCTTGTTCTTGGCGAAGGAACGCTCGTCGATGACGGCGCCGATGAAGTTCGACAGGTCGGTGACATCGCCCATCTTGATGCCGTCGACCTCGGCTGCGAGCTCCTCCTTGAAGCCGGAGTTCCAGATCGAGGCGGGGATGTACGCGCGCGAGGTGGCGCTGCACTTCTGGCCCTGGAACTCGAAGGCACCCCGGGTGAACGCCGTCTTCAGGATCGCGGGGTCGGCCGAGGGGTGGGCGACGAGGAAGTCCTTGCCGCCGGTCTCGCCGACGAGGCGGGGGTAGGTGCGGTACTTCTCGATGTTCGCGCCGACCGTCTTCCACAGGTACTGGAAGGTGGGCGTCGAGCCGGTGAAGTGGATGCCCGCGAGGTCACGGTGCTCCAGCGTGACCTTCGAGACCTCGATGCCGTCGCCGGTGACGAGGTTGATGACGCCCTTGGGCAGACCGGCCTCCTCCAGCAGCTGCATGAGCAGCACGGCGGCGTGGGTCTGCGTCGGGGACGGCTTCCAGACGACGACGTTGCCCATCAGGGCGGGGGCCGTCGGGAGGTTGCCCGCGATGGCGGTGAAGTTGAAGGGCGTGACCGCGTAGACGAAGCCCTCCAGCGGGCGGTGGTCCAGACGGTTCCACACGCCCGGGGAGTTCGCCGGGGGCTGCTCGGCCAGCAGGTCGCGGGCGTAGGCGACGTTGAAGCGCCAGAAGTCGATCAGCTCACAGGGCGTGTCGATCTCGGCCTGCTGCGCGGTCTTGGACTGGCCGAGCATGGTGGAGGCGGCGAGCGTCTCGCGCCAGGGGCCGGACAGCAGCTCGGCGGCGCGCAGGATGATCGCCGCGCGGTCGTCGAAGGACATCGCACGCCAGGCGGGCGCGGCGGCCAGGGCCGCGTCGACGGCGTCCTGGGCGTCCTGCTGGGTGGCGTTGCGGTACGTGCCCAGCACGGCCTGGTGGTTGTGCGGCTGGACGACCTTGAAGGCCTCGCCGCCGCCCATCCGCTTCTCGCCGCCGATGGTGCAGGGCAGGTCGACGGGGTTGTCGGCCAGCTCCTTCAGCCTGGCCTCCAGCCGGGCACGCTCGGGCGAGCCGGGGGCGTAGCCGTGCACCGGCTCGTTGACGGGGGTGGGGACCTGGGTCACAGCGTCCATGTTTTCCGTAACTCCTTACTGAGCGGTGGTTCGGTCTCAGCCCGTGAAGGGCTGTCAGCCCTTGGTGAGCATCGAGCGGGCGAAGAAGCGCAGGTTGGCCGGCTTCTCCGCGAGGCGCCTCATGAAGTAGCCGTACCAGTCGGTGCCGTAGGCCGTGTACACGCGCACGCGGTGGCCCTCGGCGGCGAGGCGCGACTGCTCGTCGCTGCGGATGCCGTAGAGCATCTGGAACTCGTACTCGTCCAGTTTGCGCCCGGCGCGGTGGGCGAGCTCCTGGCCGATCGCGATCAGGCGCGGGTCGTGGGACCCGATCATCGGGTACCCCGTCCCCTCCATCAACGTACCGAGAATCCGTACGTACGCCCGATCGATCTCATGCTTGTCCTGGTACGCGACCGAGGCGGGCTCCTTGTACGCGCCCTTGACCAGGCGCACCCGGCTGCCGTTCGCGGCGAGGCGTCGGGCGTCGGCCTCGGTGCGGAAGAGGTAGGCCTGGATGACGCAGCCGGTCTGCGGGAAGTCCTTCCGCAGCTCCTCGTGGATGGCGAACATCGAGTCGAGGGTGGTGTGGTCCTCGGCGTCCAGCGTGACCGTCGTGCCGATCTCGGCGGCGGCCTCGACGACCGGGCGGACGTTCTTCAGGGCCAGCTCGTGGCCGTCTTTGAATGTGGGGGCGGGCCCGGAGGGCCCTTCGAGCAGGGCGGTGGTGGGCGACGGGAGGGCCTGTCCGAACATCGACAGCTTCACCGACATCTCGGCGCGGCTGCCGAGCTCCAGCGGCTTCAGCCGGTCGATCAGCTCCAGGTAGGAGTCCCGGGCGGCGGCGGCCTGCGCGGGGGTGGTGATGTCCTCGCCGACGACGTCCATCGTCAGCTCCAGACCCCGGCCGGCGAGGCCCTGGACCACCGGGACGATGTCGTCGACGCCTTCGCCCGGGATGAAGCGGTCGACAACCTGCCTGGTCACCGGGGCCGCCGAGATCAGGCGTCGCATCCGGTCGCTGCGAGACGCGGCGAGAATCACGGGACCCAGCACGGGGCACCTCCAGAGCACAACCAAACGGATGGCCGGACCCCGGGCGGATGACGCCTCGGGTACGGCGCGGAGAACCACCGTGAAACCTAGGGATCCCCTCGATCGTCGGCCATCGACAGCTGTCACGCATCCGTGCCGCAGATCTCAGACAGATGTATGAAGGGTCGTGGGTGGTGGGGGACAATGCCCGCATGACGTCGGAACACCGGGGCGACTACGAGGAGCTGGTCGACGAGATCTCGGAGCTGCTCGGCGCGCCCGCGACGCTGGAGAACCGGGACTTCGAGCTGATCACCTTCGGGGCGTACGACAGTGAGGGCGACCTCGATCCGTCGGCCCTGGACCCGGTGCGCACCCGCTCGATCCTCACCCGCCGTTCGACCGCGGCCGTCCGGGCGTGGTTCGAGGGCTTCGGCATCACGCGTGCGACGGGCCCGGTGCGTATCCCGCCGACGCCGGAGGCGGGGGTGAACCGGGGGCGGATCTGCCTCCCCGTCCGCCACCGGGGCGTGGTCCACGGCTATGTCTGGCTCCTGGACGACGATCCCGGCCCGAGCGAACGCCGGCTCTCCGCCGCCATGGAGGTCACGACCCGGATCGGGGCCCTGCTCGCGGACGAGGCCCAGCACGGTGCCGACCTCAGCCGTGAACTGCGAGCCGTCCTCACGGCGGAACGCGACTGGCAGCGCGACATGGCCATCGCGGAACTCCGCACCGCCCTCGGTTCCCGCGCCGACGGTCCCCACACCATGGTCTGCGTCGCCCCCTGGCCCTCGGCCGACCCGGACGACGCGCCGTCGGTCCGTACGATGCCGGGCGCGACGGCACTGTGCACGTTGCCGTGGGGGGCGGCCGAGCAGTGTGTGGCGGTTCTCATGCGCCTGCGCTCGACCGACGTGCTGACACCGGCGACGACGGCGGCGGGCCGGTTGCTGGAGCGGGGGCGTGCGGGAAGCGGGCCGGGGGGACATCCGACAAGGACGGGCGCCACCCGGGGCGGATCGTCCCCGGGCGGTGCCCGCGGAACGGCTGCCCGCGGAGCGGGTGGGCAACCGTCCGACGCCGCCCCGGGCGGACCGGCCCCCGGCGTCGCGGGCGGGGCGTCCGGCGGCACGTCGCGCAGGGCCGGGAGGCCGGTCGCGCACGGAGCGGCCTGGAGCGCCTCGCGCGGTCCCGCCGCGGGTGTCGCCACCCCCCGCTCCGGTCTCGCCGAGCTGGGGCTCGCCTGGTGGGAGGCCTCGGCCGCTGCTCGGGCCGCGCTCGCGGAGCCTCGGTTCGGGCCAGTCGCCGAGTGGTCCGCGATCGGGCCGTTCCGGCTGCTCACCGCCCTGCCGCCGGAGGTGGCCCACGACCCCGTCGTTCAGGCGCTGCTCTCCCCCGCCCACCGCGAACTCGCCCGCACCGCCGAGGTCTATCTGGACTGCGCCGGCCAGGCCGGCCGGGCCGCCGCCGAGCTGGGCATCCACCGCCAGACCCTGTACTACCGGCTCTCCCGCGTCGAGAAGCTCACCGGCCTGGACCTGGACGACGGCGAGGACCGGCTGCTGCTGCACATGGCGCTGAAGGGGGTCCGGCTCGCACACGGTGCGGCCACGGGGCCGTCCGGGTGAGCACCTTCGCCCGAACGGGCGGTTCTCAGAAGGGGCCCGCATTCCGGCTCGCCTCAGCCGGTCACTTCTCCCTGTGTGCCATCGGCGGGAGGAGCTCACGTGCGGAACCGACGTGCCTGGTCTGCGACGCGAACGGCCGTGACCGGGCTGACCCTCGGGATGCTCGCGCTCGCGCTGCCCGGCGCTCACGCGAGTACCGGGCAGGCCGCCCCGGACGAGCGGAGCGCGTCGGTCGTCGTCGAGTGGATGCGCACGGCGGATGCCGTCATCAAGACCGAGGCCCGCCCGTCCCCGCCCGAGCTGTTCATCCTGGAGTCGTACGTCTCCACCGCCGTCTACAACGCCGTCGTCGGTGTCGAGGGCCGCTTCGCCCCGTACAAGTGGGACGGACGAGCCTCTCGTCCGGCCTCGTCCGCCGCGGCCGCCGCCTCGGCGGCGCACACGGTGCTGCGCAACCATTTCCCCGCGGCCGCGCCCCGTCTGGACACCGCCCTGAGCGGCACCCTCGCGCTGATCCCCGACGGCGAGGCCGAGAACGAGGGCGTCGCGTTCGGGAAGCTCGCCGCCGATCACATCATCGACCTGCGCCGCGGTGACGGCCGCGGCGCGTCGGTGTCCTTCCCCGCCCGCCCGCGCCCCGGCGTCTGGCGGCCCACCCCTCCCGGCCACGAGCCCTTCACGACGGCCTGGGTGGGCAGGGTCCGGCCCCTGCTGCTGGACTCCCCGCACCAGTTCCGCCCCGGCCCGCCTCCTGCGCTCACGTCCGCCCGGTACGCGAAGGACCTCGACGAACTGGCGCGGTACGGAGGCCGGACCGGCTCGCGCCGGACCCCCGCACAGACGGACACCGCGCTGTACTTCGTCGCCCCGAACCTGCAGGAAGCCCTGGGCGACCGCGCCACCCGGCACGGACTGGACATCGCCGAGACGGCGCGCCTGTTCGCGGCGGCCAACACCTCCCAGGCGGACGCCGTCATCGCCGCCTGGGACGCCAAGCTGCACTACGGCACCTGGCGGCCCGTCACCGCCATCCGGGAGGCCGACACCGACGGCAACCCGGCGACCCGGGCGGACCGGGACTGGGAGCCGCTGCTCGCCACCCCGGCGCATCCCGACTACCTCAGCGGACACACCACCATGGGCGGCGCGCTGATGCGCACCCTGACCGGGATCCTCGGCACCCCCGAGGTCGACCTGCGCATCCACTCGGCCACCACCGGTACGACTCGCCACTACCGCTTCGCCCACGAGTACGAGCGGGACGTCATCGACGCCCGGGTCTGGGGCGGGATCCACACGCGGACGGCCGACGAGGTGGGCAACGCCACCGGCCGGGACCTCGCCTCCTGGGCGCTGCGCACGTACTTCCGGCCGGTCCGCTGACCATCCTCGGCCCGAGGCGACCGAAACCCCACTCTTGAAAACGATTGTCATCGTGCTACGGTCGTGGCGCATTCAACCATTGACCATTGCTTGACCATGCCTTGACCGAGGTGTCCCCGTGCGCGTCTCCGCTCGTCTCGTCCCCCTCACCGCCCTTGCCGCGGCCTCCGCCCTGCTCACCGGCTGCTTCACCGGCGGGCAGTCGGCCACGGACGACTCCGGGGCGGGAGGGAAGCGCATACGCGTCGCCATGATGCTGCCACCGCGCTCGGCACTGTCCCCGCTCTCGGACGACGCCTTCAAACTGTCGCGCTGGTCCACGGCGGAGACCCTGGTCAAGCTGAACGCCGACGGGGACGCCGAGCCCGCGCTCGCCACCGAGTGGACCCAGTCCGGCACGAGCTGGACCTTCACCCTGCGCGACGACGTCACCTTCCACGACGGCACCGAGCTCACCGCCGAAGCCGTGGTCACCTCCCTCACCAGGGCCGCCACGGCCTCTCCCAAGCCCCGCATCCTCGACGGCGTGGACCTGACCGCGAAGGCCGACGGCGACAAGGTCACCGTGACGACGGCCACCGAGGACCCCTTGGTCCCGCAGCGGCTCAGCTCCCCGCAGCTGTCGATTCTGGCCGCCAAGGCCTACCGGGGGAAGTCCGTCGATCCCGTCGGCGCGGGCACCGGACCGTTCGAACTGACGAAGGTCAACGGCACCTCCTCCGCCACCCTCGACCGCTACGACCGCTACTGGGGGAAGAAGGCCAAGGCCCCCGGGATCGACGTGCGGTTCGTGCCCGACGGCACCGCCCGCGCGGCCTCCCTGCGCAGTGGCGAGGCCGACATCGTCGAGGCGGTCCCGGTCTCGCAGGCGGCGGTACTGGACCAGGACCTGATCACCGAGGTTCCCATGCCGCGCACCAACACCCTCTACCTCAACACGGAGAAGGGCGCCTTCAAGGACGCCGGGCTGCGGGCGGCGGCCCGTGAGGCGATCGACGCCGAGTCGATCGTGAAGGGCGTCTACGAGGGGCGCGCCGACGTCGCCGAGGGGCTGCTCGGCCCCGCCCTGCCGTGGGCCGGGGAGCTGCGGAAGCCGGTGAAGCGGGCCGCGGCGGGTAACCCGGCCGGCCGGACGATCACCATCGGCACTTTCACCGACCGGGCCGAGCTGCCCGAGGTCGCCGCGGCGCTGCAACAGCAGCTGCGGAAGGCCGGTTTCAAGGTGAAGCTCGACGTGCGCGAGTACGCCAACATCGAGTCCGACGCGCTGGCGGGCGAGTTCGACGCGTTCATCCTCTCCCGCGCCACCGTCCTCGACTCCGGTGACCCGGCCGCCTATCTCTACAGCGACTTCGCCTCCGACGGCTCCTTCAACATCGCCCAGCTCGCCGACCCGGCCGTCGACAAGGCCTTGAAGAAGGCCGGCGGGACCAGGACCGGTGACCCGCGCCGCGCCGCGGTCATCGCCGCCGAGGCCGCCGTGCTCCGCACCGACGCGGCCGTGCCGATGCTGCACGAGCGAGTGATCCAGGGCGACGCCGCGGGCGTCACCGGCGCCGCCCACGACCCGCGTGAGCGGGAGCTCGTCACGGCGGACACCCACGTCAAGTGAGGTCCCGTATACGACGGTTGGCCGGCGCCGCCGCGCTGACCCGCCTGTGCTGCCTGATCGCCGTCCTGGCCGCCGTCGGCCTGCTGCCCTGGTTCTCGGGCCGGGACCCGGCACTGGCCGTGCTGCGCGCCCGCTCCGCCGAGCAGGACCCGACCGAGGAAGCCCTGGAGTCCGTACGGCGGGACCTCGGCCTGGACTCCGGGCCGCTGTCCCTGCTGGGCGGCTGGGCCTCCGGCCTCCTGCACGGCGACCTCGGCTCCTCCTGGGTGTCGGGCACCGAGGTCCTGCCCTCCGTGGTCTCCGGGCTCCAGGTGTCACTGGCGCTGATGGGCGCCTCGCTCGGCGTCGCGGCGCTGCTGGCGTGCGTGCTGGTAGCGCCGGTGCTGGTGCGGGGCCGCGCCTCGGCCGGGGCGTGGGGCGCGATGCTGGCCGCCGTACCCGAGTTCCTGCTGGCCACGGTCGCGCTGCTGGTGTTCGGGGTGTGGCTGGGGTGGCTGCCGACGTCGGGCTGGGTGGGGCCGCAGAACATGGTCCTGCCCGCCGTGGCCCTCGGTGTCCCCGCGGGCGGCCTGCTCGGCCGGCTGGTCGCGGACGCGCTCCCCGCCGTGCTCGACGAGCGGTGGGTGGAGCTGTGGCGGGGCGCCGGGGTCAGCCGGCCGAGCATCGCCGCGGCCGCGCTGCGCCGCGTCCTGCCGCCGCTGGTCCCGCAGTTCGGCATGGCCGCCGTCGGGCTCACCGGTGGCGCGGTCGCCGTGGAGACGGTCTTCGCCGTACCGGGCATCGGCCGCACCGCGCTCGGCGCGGCCAAATCGCAGGACCTGCCGCTGCTCCAGGGCTCGGTGCTGGTGCTGCTCGCGCTCGGCCTGGTCACGGGCGCGCTGGCGGCGTTCGCGCGACGGCGGCTGCTGGGCCCGGCCCTGCGGGACGCCTCGCTGGCGCTGCCCCCGGCACGGCCGGTACGCGCGCATCCCGCGGTCCCGCTGACGCTGTTCACGTTCCTCGCCGTGACCATCGGCTGGGGCCTGCTGCGCGACCCGTACGCGGTGAACACCACGGCCAGGCTGGCCGCGCCCTCGTGGACGCACCCGCTCGGCACCGACGGCCTCGGCCGTGACGTGCTCGCCCGGCTGGGCCACGGCGCCGCCTCCACGGTCGGTACGGCGGCGGCCGTCTGCCTGCTGAGCCTGCTGGTCGCGCTCGCGCTGGGTTTCCTGCCGCGGATCGCGGAGGGCGCGTCGGACATCGCCAACGCGCTGCCCCCGGTGATCGTCGGCATCCTGGTCGCGGCGGCCGTCGAACCGGGCACCGGCGGGGCGGCCCTCGCGGTCGCGCTGATCTCCTGGCCGGCCCTGTCCGCGCACGCGGCGGCCCTGGTGCAGGAGGTGCGGGCGTCGGCGTTCCTCACCGCCCAACGGGCCATCGGAGCGAGCCCGTTCTGGATCCTCACCCGGCATGTCCTGCCGTCCGTGGCCGCCCCGGTCGCCCGCCATGCCCTGCTGCGGCTGCCGGGCATCGCCCTGGCCCTGGCCTCCCTCGGCTTCCTGGGCCTCGGCGCCCAGCCGCCGGCCCCCGAGTGGGGCCTGCTGCTGGAGGAGTCCCGGGCCTATGTGGAACGCGCCCCCTGGGCGGCCCTCGCCCCGGCGGTGGCCCTGGCCCTGCTGGCGGGACTCGCGGTGTCGGGCGCCGCGCTCACCCGGGGCCGGAGCGTACCGCGAGCCACCCCGGCTCCGGTCAAGGTCGAGGTCGAGGTCAAGAAGGAGCCCCCTGTTGGAGTCTGAGCCACTGCTGTCGGTGCGCGAACTGCGGATCGCCTTCGACGGGGTCGAGGCCGTGCGCGGCCTGTCCTTCGACGTGCTGCCGCGTGAAGTCCTGGCGATCGTGGGCGAGTCGGGGGCGGGCAAGTCCCTCACGGCCCGCGCGCTCCTCGGCATGCCGCCGCGCGACGCGACCACCAGCGGGACGATCACCCCGGACCTCTCCGCCCACCGGGGCCGCCGCATCACCCTCGTCCCGCAGGACGCCCTGTCCGCCCTCTCCCCCGTGCACCCGGTCGGCGACCAACTCGCCGCCGCCGTACGGTCGGTGACCGGGGTCTCCCGCAAGGAGGCCCGGGCCCGGTCGGTCGCTGCCCTGGACCGGGTGGGCATCCCGGACGCGGCACGCAACGCACGGGCATACCCGCACGAGTACTCCGGCGGCATGCGGCAGCGCGCGGTGATCGCCATGGCCACGATCAACGAGCCCGACCTCGTCATCGCCGACGAACCCACCACCGCCCTCGACGAGGAGCGCCGCGACCAGGTGCTGCGGCTGCTCGCCGAGCAGCGGGAGGCGGTCGGCGCCGCGCTCGTCCTGGTCACCCACGACATGGACGCCGTAGCGGCCCACGCGGACCGGATGCTGGTCATGTACGCCGGGCGCCTCACCGAACTCGGCCCGGCGGACGAGGTGCTGGCCCGTCCCCGCGCCCCCTACACGGCAGGCCTGCTGGCGTCCCTCCCGCAGCACGCTCCCCCGGGCCGCCGCCTCCCCGCCCTGCACGGCACCCCGCCCGCTCCTGGCACGCTCCCGCCGGGCTGCGCCTTCGCCCCGCGCTGCCCGCTCGCCGCGGACCCCTGCCACACGGCGGAACCGGAGCCCCGGCAGGTGGCCGGACGCCTGGTCGCCTGCCACCGCCATGAGGAACTCCCCCACCCCGCGACGGAGTTGTTCCTGAAGGAGGGACAGCCGGCATGACCGATCCCCTGCTCGACGTCCGGGACCTGGTCGTCCGCTACGGCCAGGTCACCGCCGTGAACGGCGTCTCCTTCTCCCTGGCCGCCGGCGAGACACTCGCCCTGAACGGCCCGTCCGGCTGCGGCAAGTCCTCCACGGCCCTGGCGGTGCTCCAGCTGCGGCGCCCGACCCAAGGTGAAGTCCATTTCGAGGGACGGGAGCTGACGTCCCTCCCGGAGCGCGAACTGCGTCCGCTGCGGCCCCGCATGCAGCCCGTCTTCCAGGACCCGTACGGCTCGCTGAGCCCCCGCCACCGCATCCGGGACGCCATCGCCGAACCGCTGAAGGTCCAGGACCGCTGGCATCCCACGGCCGGGCCCGCCCGCGTGGCCGAACTCCTCGACCGGGTAGGTCTCGACCCGGCGTACGGCGACCGCCGGCCGCACGAACTCTCCGGCGGCCAGTGCCAGCGCGCCGGCATCGCCCGCGCCCTGGCCTGCGATCCTCGCCTGCTGGTCCTGGACGAGCCGGTGTCGTCGCTCGACCCGTCGGTACGGGCGGGCGTGCTGAACCTGCTGGCCGACCTCCAGGACGACCTGGGCCTCGGCTACCTGTTCATCTGCCACGACCGTGCGGTCGTACGGCACTTCGCGGACCGGGTGATCGAGATGCGCGAGGGACGTCCCGTGGTCACTTCGGGGTAGCACCCTCGATCACCTGACGGAGCCCCTCGGCAAGCTGCCCGGCCTCGGGCGCGCTCTTCGGATCGAAGGTCCACTGCGCCATGAGGCCCATCATCAGGGTCAGATAGAAGTAGCCGAGGGTGTCCACCCGCTCCTCGGGGACGTCCTCCTCGCGCCCGCCGTGGAAGAGAGTGACGATGCCCCGCGCACCCTCCCGCTGGGCCCGCGCGAGATGCTCCCGCACCTCCGGCAGCTGGTCCCCCATGGCCACGATCTCCATACTGAGCCGCCACATCGAACCGGGCTCCCGCATGGTGGAGATGATGTTCGCCCAGACCTCGTTGAACCGCTCCAGCGTCCCCGGCTCTCCCCGAAGCTCACCGCCTCCTTCGAAGGCGTCGGACATCCCCTCCACCATCTCGACGTACGCCTGTGCCAGCAGCGCGTCCTTCGAGCCGTAGTGGTAGCCGATCGACGCCAGGTTGGTCCCCGACTCCTTGACGATGTCGCGCGCTGTCGTACGCAGGAAGCCCTTCGCCAGCAGGCAGCGCTGGGCGCCTTCGAGCAGATCCTCACGGTGTCCCATGGCACGTCACCCTACCCCGGAGTCCATACACGCGTCCCATACGCACGTATTAAACAAACGTACTAGACAAGCGTTTAATACGCTCGTACAGTCCTGCCCATGACGACGAACCCCACCCCTCCGGCCCGCGCCGGCCGCCGCGAATGGACGGCGCTCGGCGTGCTGATGCTGCCGTTGCTGCTGGTCTCGATGGACGTCTCCGTCCTCTACTTCGCGATCCCCGCGATCAGCGCCGACCTGGAACCGAGCGCCACCCAACAGCTGTGGATCTTCGACATCTACGGCTTCGTCCTGGCCGGCCTGCTGATGACGATGGGCTCCCTGGGGGACCGCATCGGCCGCCGCAGGCTCCTGCTGTTCGGCGCCGCCGCCTTCGGCGCGGCCTCCCTGGTGGCGGCCTACGCGAACAGCGCCGAGACCCTGATCGCCGCCCGTGCGGTCCTCGGCATCGGCGGCGCGACGCTGATGCCGTCGACGATGGCGCTGGTGCGCACGATGTTCACCGACCCCGCGCAGCGCACCAAGGCGATCGGTCTGTGGTCGGGTGTGATGACGGCCGGCATCGCGCTCGGCTCGGTCATGAGCGGTGTGCTCGTCGAGCACTTCTGGTGGGGCTCGGTCTTCCTGGTGAATCTGCCCGCGATGGCACTGCTCCTGGTCCTGGGGCCGCTGCTGCTGCCCGAGTCGAGGAACCCGGATCCCGGCCGCTTCGACCGGCTGAGCGTTCCCCTGTCGATGGCGGCGGTGCTGCCCGTGATCTACGGCCTGAAGGAGCTCGCGTCTCAGGGCTGGGACGTGCGATACGCGATGTCGGTGTCCGCCGGACTGCTCTTCGCCGCGCTCTTCGTCCACCGCCAGCGCACGGCGGTGTCCCCGCTGATCTCACCGAAGCTGTTCCGGGCCCGCGGCTTCGGCCCGGCCGTCGTCCTCAACCTCGTCGCCGCCTTCGGCATGATGGGCTCGGCGTACTTCACGACGCAGTACGTCCAGTCGGTCCTGGACAAGGGTCCCCTGGAGGCGGCGCTGTGGAGCCTGCTGCCGTCGGTGCCCATCGGACTGGCGGCCGTCGCCGGCGCACAGCTGGTACAGCGGGGCGTCTCACGCGCCCATGTCGTCGGCGGAGGCTTCGTGGCCACCGCGTGCGGCTACGTGCTGCTGGCCCTGACCGGCACGGACTCGCTCTGGCTGCTGCTGGCCGCGTGCGCCGTCCTGGCCTCCGGCGTCGTGGTGGTCATGTCGCAGGTGGCGGACCTGGCCCTGAATGCCGCCCCGGTGGAGAAGGCGGGCGCGGCCTCGTCCCTGCTGGAGACGGGCACGGAGTTCGGCGGCGCGCTGAGCATGGCGTTCCTGGGCTCCATCGGTACGGCCGTCTACCGCCACGAGATCCCGGCCGCGGCGCCCGCCCCGGCCCACGAGACCCTGGGCGGCGCCCTGGCCGTCGCCGACCGGCTGCCGGGGCGCGCGGGAGACGCCCTGGCGGCGGCGGCACGCGAGGCCTTCACCAGCGGTATGCACGCGGCGGCGATCACCAGCACGGTGCTGCTGGCCGGAGCGGCGGTAGCTGCCACGGTGACGTTGCGGCGGATCCCCGAAAAGCAAAACGCCGGACGGGCTGATCAACTCAGCCCGTCCGGCGTTCAGAGGTAGGTCAGACCAGGTTCACGGAACGAGCGGAGGTCGTACCGATCTCCGCCGCCACCTCGGCCAGCACCCCGGCGGTCACCGTGTCGTCCACGGTCAGCACCGCCAGCGCCTCGCCGCCGACCGCGGCCCGCGACACCTGCATGCCGGCGATGTTGATGCCGGCCTCGCCGAGGATGCGGCCCACGGTGCCGACGACACCCGGACGGTCCTCGTACCGCAGCACGACCATGTGCTCGGCGAGCGCCAGGTCGACGTCGTACTCCCCGACCGCGACGATCTTCTGGAGGTGCTTCGGGCCGGCCAGCGTGCCGGAGACCGACACCTCCTCGCCGTCGGCGAGAGTGCCTCGCACGGTGACGACGTTGCGGTGCTCGGACGCCTCGGAGCTGGTGGTCAGGCGCACCTCGACCCCGCGCTCCTGCGCGAACAGCGGGGCGTTCACGTAGGACACCGTCTCGTCGACGACGTCCTCGAAGACACCCTTGAGGGCGGACAGCTCCAGCACCTTCACATCGTGCTGGGTGATCTCGCCGTACACCTCGACGTCGAGGCGGACCGCGACCTCACCGGCGAGCGCTGTGAAGATCCGGCCGAGACGCTCGGCGAGCGGCAGACCCGGCTTGACGTCCTCGGCGATGACACCGCCCTGCACGTTCACCGCGTCCGGCACGAGCTCACCGGCGAGGGCGAGGCGCACCGAGCGGGCGACGGCGATACCGGCCTTCTCCTGCGCCTCGTCCGTGGAGGCACCGAGGTGCGGGGTGGCGACGACCTGGTCGAACTCGAAGAGCGGGGAGTCGGTGCACGGCTCCTTGGCGTACACGTCGAGACCGGCACCGGCGACCCGGCCCTCCTTGAGGGCGGAGTACAGCGCCTCCTCGTCGACGATCCCGCCGCGCGCGGCGTTGACGATGCGCACGCTCGGCTTGACCTTGCGCAGCGCCTCGTCGCCGATCAGACCGAGGGTCTCGGGCGTCTTGGGGAGGTGGACGGTGATGAAGTCGGAGACCTCGAGCAGCTCGTCCAGCGACAGCACCTTGACGCCCATCTGCGCGGCGCGGGCCGGCTGCACATAGGGGTCGTAGGCGACGACCTTCATGCCGAAGGCCGACATGCGCTGGGCGACCAGCGCGCCGATGCGGCCGAGGCCGACGACACCGAGGGTCTTCTCGGCCAGCTCGACGCCCGTGTACTTGCTGCGCTTCCACTCGCCGTTCTTCAGAGCGGCGTTGGCCTGCGGGATGTTACGGGCGGTGGCGACGAGCAGCCCGCAGGCCAGCTCGGCGGCGGTCACGATGTTCGAGGTGGGGGCGTTGACGACCATCACGCCGGCCTTGGTGGCGGCGGAGACGTCCACGTTGTCCAGGCCGACGCCGGCTCGCGCGACGACCTTGAGCTTGCTGGCGGCGGCGATCGCCTCGGCGTCGACCTTGGTGGCCGAACGGACCAGGATCGCGTCCACATCGGCGATGGCCGGGAGCAGCTCGGCTCGGTCCGCTCCGTTGCACTGGCGGATCTCGAAGTCCGGGCCAAGCGCGTCGACGGTGGCGGGCGACAGCTCTTCAGCGATGAGTACGACGGGTTTCGAGCTCACGTGAGTCCTCACAAATCCAGTGCTGCGGACGGCCGTCCCGACGGCCGCAGGCGGTGGAGGGCTAGCCGCGTGGAAGACGCACGACGCTGTGAGCCTGACGCGTATATATGCAGCAGTGTAGTGGTGCTGCGGGGGCGCCTCACGCCTGTGCGGAAGGATCACCCGGACGAGAAGGGGGCCTGCTGCGGCACCGGTGCCGCAGCAGGCCCCAGAGGCTCACGCCTCCTCGTCGACCCAGCTCATGAGCTTGCGCAGCTCCTTGCCGGTGGTCTCCAGCAGGTGCTCGGAGTCCTGGGTCTTGTACTCGTTGTACTTCTTCAGACCGCCGTGGTACTCGTCCATCCACTGCTGGGCGAAGGTGCCGTCCTGGATCTCGGCGAGGACCTTCTTCATCTCGGCCTTGGTGGCGTCCGTGATGATGCGCGGGCCGGTGACGTAGTCGCCCCACTCGGCGGTCTCGGAGATCGACCAGCGCATCTTCTCCAGGCCGCCCTCGTACATGAGGTCCACGATCAGCTTCAGCTCGTGCAGGCACTCGAAGTAGGCGATCTCCGGCTGGTAGCCGGCCTCGGTCAGGGTCTCGAAGCCCGCCTTGACCAGCGCGGCCGTACCACCGCAGAGGACGGCCTGCTCGCCGAAGAGGTCGGTCTCGGTCTCCTCGGTGAAGGTCGTCTTGATGACGCCGGCGCGGGTGCCGCCGATGCCCTTCGCGTACGACAGGGCCAGCGCGAAGCCGTTGCCCGTGGCGTCCTGCTCGACGGCGGCGATGCACGGAACGCCGCGGCCCTCCTCGTACTGGCGGCGGACCAGGTGGCCCGGGCCCTTGGGGGCGACCATGGCGACGTCGACACCGGCCGGGGGCTTGATGAAGCCGAAGCGGATGTTCAGGCCGTGGCCGAAGAACAGCGCGTCGCCGTCCTTCAGGTTGTCCTTGATGTGCTCCTCGTAGACCTGGGCCTGGATCGGGTCCGGGACGAGGATCATGATGACGTCGGCCTCGGCGGCGGCCTCCGACGGGCTCACCACGCGCAGGCCCTGCTCCTCGGCCTTGGCCTTGGACTTGGAGCCCTCGTGCAGACCGACGCGGACGTCGACACCCGAGTCACGGAGCGACAGCGCGTGGGCGTGGCCCTGGCTGCCGTACCCGATGACCGCGACCTTGCGGCCCTGGATGATGGACAGGTCGGCGTCGGCGTCGTAGAACAGCTCGGCCACTTTGGGTTCTCTCCTCGGGAGTGCAGGTGTTGCGTCCCACCGTATGACGGGGGCGGAAGGGAAGTCTGAGGGTCTCGGAATACGGGCGGCCGACGGCGCGCCGACCGCCCGTTCCAGGTCTTACGCCGACCGGTCCAGGGCGCGCAGCGACCGGTCCGTGATGGAACGGGCTCCGCGGCCGATCGCGATCGTGCCGGACTGGACCAGCTCCTTGATGCCGTACGGCTCCAGCATCTTGAGCATCGCGGTCAGCTTCTCGCCGGATCCGGTGGCCTCGATGGTGACGGCCTCCGGGGAGACGTCGACGGTCTTGGCGCGGAACAGCTGGACGATCTCGACGATCTGGGAGCGCGTCTCGTTGTCGGCGCGCACCTTCACCAGGACGAGTTCGCGCTGAACGGCCTGCGACGGCTCCAGCTCGACGATCTTGAGCACGTTGACGAGCTTGTTGAGCTGCTTGGTGACCTGCTCCAGCGGCAGGTCCTCCACGCCGACGACGATGGTGATGCGGGAGATGTCGGGGTGCTCGGTGACACCGACCGCGAGCGAGTCGATGTTGAAGCCGCGGCGGGAGAACAGGGCGGCGATCCGGGCGAGGATGCCGGGCGTGTTCTCCACCAGGACGGAGAGCGTGTGCTTGGACATGATCTGCTTCCTTTACGGCTCTCAGTCGTCTTCGTTGTCGCCGAAGTCGGGGCGAACGTCCCGGGCGGCCATGATCTCGTCGTTGGAGGTGCCGGCGGCGACCATCGGCCAGACCATCGCGTCCTCGTGGACGATGAAGTCGACGACGACCGGGCGGTCGTTGATCGAGTTCGCCTCCTCGATGACCTTGTCGAGGTCGTCCGGGGACTCGCAGCGGATGGCGTAGCAGCCCATGGCCTCCGACAGCTTCACGAAGTCGGGGACGCGGGTGCCGCGGGCCTGCGGGTTGACGTCGTCCGGGCCGGAGTGCAGGACGGTGTTGGAGTACCGCTGGTTGTAGAAGAGGGTCTGCCACTGGCGAACCATCCCGAGGGCGCCGTTGTTGATGACGGCGACCTTGATCGGGATGTTGTTCAGGGCGCAGGTGGTGAGTTCCTGGTTGGTCATCTGGAAGCAACCGTCGCCGTCGATGGCCCAGACCGCCGTGTCCGGCGCTCCCGCCTTGGCGCCCATGGCGGCCGGGACGGCGTAGCCCATGGTTCCGGCGCCGCCGGAGTTCAGCCAGGTGCCCGGCTTGTCGTACTCGATGAAGTGGGCGGCCCACATCTGGTGCTGGCCGACGCCCGCCGCGAAGATCGTGCCCTCGGGCGCGAGCTGTCCGATGCGCTGGATGACGTGCTGCGGTGAGAGCGAGCCGTCATCGGGCTGGTCGTAGCCGAGCGGGTAGGTGTCGCGCCAGCGGCTCAGGTCCTTCCACCAAGCGCTGTAATCACCCTGGTGGCCCTCGCTGTGCTCCTTCTGGACGGCCTGGATCAGGTCGGCGATGACCTCGCGGGCGTCGCCGACGATCGGCACGTCGGCGGCGCGGTTCTTGCCGATCTCCGCCGGGTCGATGTCCGCGTGGACGATCTTGGCGAAGGGGGCGAAGCTGTCCAGCTTGCCGGTGACGCGGTCGTCGAAGCGGGCACCGAGGGCGACGATCAGATCGGCCTTCTGCAGACCGGTGACGGCGGCCACGGAGCCGTGCATGCCGGGCATGCCCAGGTGCTGGGGGTGGTCGTCGGGGAACGCGCCGAGCGCCATCAGGGTGGTGGTGACGGGCGCGCCGGTGAGCTCGGCGAGGACCTTCAGCTCGGCCGTGGCCTTGGCCTTGAGCACGCCGCCGCCGACGTACAGCACGGGCCGCCTGGCCTGGGTGATCAGCTTGGCGGCCTCGCGGATCTGCTTGGCGTGCGGCTTGGTCACCGGGCGGTAGCCGGGCAGGTCCATGGCGGGCGGCCAGGAGAAGGTGGTCTTCGCCTGGAGGGCGTCCTTCGCGATGTCGACCAGGACCGGGCCGGGGCGGCCGGTGGAGGCGATGTGGAAGGCCTGCGCGATGATCCGCGGGATGTCCTCGGCCTTGGTGACGAGGAAGTTGTGCTTGGTGATCGGCATGGTGATGCCGACGATGTCCGCCTCCTGGAAGGCGTCCGTACCGATCGCCTTGGACGCCACCTGGCCGGTGATCGCGACCAGCGGCACGGAGTCCATGTGCGCGTCGGCGATCGGGGTGACCAGGTTGGTCGCGCCGGGGCCCGAGGTGGCCATGCAGACGCCGACCTTGCCGGTGGCCTGCGCGTAGCCGGTGGCGGCGTGACCGGCGCCCTGCTCGTGCCGGACCAGGACGTGGCGCACCCGGGTGGAGTCCATCAGCGGGTCGTAGGCCGGGAGGATCGCACCGCCGGGAATGCCGAATACCGTGTCGGCGCCGACCTCCTCGAGAGAGCGGATGAGGGACTGCGCGCCCGTCACCTGCTCGGGGGCGGAGTGTCCTCCGGATCGGGGCCGGGGCTGCGGGTGATGGGCCCCGGTGGCCTGCTCGGTCATCGGCATTCTCTTCTCAGATGCTGAGGGTTTTTTGCGAGGTTCGTGCGGTCTTCGGCTGCTGCACGTAAGGCGCCTGTGCAACAAAAAACCCCTCGTGCCATAAGGCAAGCGAGGGGAGCGCGCCGGGTGGAGTCGCTGAGCGGTCGAGGCTCAGCGTCAGCCGACGCGCTTTCCAAGTACGAGAATTCGGGTGCGCATGGCACAGACCCTCCCCCCGGCGCACACTCACTGTCAAGTGGGTGGGACGGGAGTCTCATTATGTGAGCGTAGGGCCGTACCGCCTCCGATGACGGCGGACACCCCGGAGCTGTACACCCGTGGAGCACTGCCCGCGTACGCCGGCTCTGCCGGCGCGTTCGGCACCGGATAGTGACCGCCGGCGAGTGCGCGGCGCAGCCGGTACTCGTCGATCGGTCCGGAGAACGCCATGCCTTGCCCGTGCGTGCAGCCCATCGCGCGCAGGGCGACGACCTGCTCGGGCAGGTCGACCCCCTCGGCCACGGACTTCAGCCCGAGATCGGTGGCGATGCGCAGCAGCCCACTGGTGATCTTGTACAGCCGGGCGGACTCGACGACACCCTCGACCAGCGCGCGGTCGAGCTTCAGGATGTCGACGGGGAGCCGCCTGAGGGCCGTGATCGCCGCGCAGTCACTGCCGAATCCGTCGAGCGCGATCCGGACCCCGACCCGCCGCAGGGCGCCGAGACGCCGCTCCAGCTCGTCCGGCGAGACCTTCGGGTCGGTGGTGTCGGACAGCTCGATGATCAGCGACCCGGAGGGCAGCCCGTGCCGGGTGAGCAATGCCTCGACCGAGCCGAGCGGCATCGACCGGTCCAGCAGCCGGCGGGCGCTCATCCGGACGACGACCGGCACGGACAGCCCGGTCGCCTGCCGCTCGGCGGCCTGCTCGACGGCCTCCTCTATCACCCACCGGCCCAGCTCCGCGGTCTTGTCGCTGTCCTCGGCCACCCGCAGGAACTCCGCCGGGGTGAACAGCACCCCCTGTGAGGAGCGCCAGCGCGCCTGAGCGGACACCGACGCGATCCGGCCGTCCTCCAGGCAGACCACCGGCTGGTGCAGCAGGGCGAACTCGCCGTCGTGCAGCGCGGCCCGCAGGCGCGTGGCCAGTTCCGCCTTGCGTACGACGTCCTGCTGCATCTGCGGCTTGTACAGCTCGACGCGGCCCTTGCCGCCGGCCTTGGCGCGGTACATGGCCAGGTCGGCGTTGCGCAGCAGCTCACCCGCGCCGAGGCCCGCGTCCGCGAAGGCCACGCCGATGGAGGCGTTGACACGGACATCGTTGCCGTCGATGAGATACGGCTGGGACAGCGTCGTCCTGAGGCGGTCGGCGAGTTCCACTATGTGCCGTTCCCGGGCGGCCCGGTCTCGGGTGTTGTCCCCGACGATCAGGGCCGCGAATTCGTCGCCGCCCAGCCGGGAGGCGGTGTCGCCCTGGCGGACCGAGTCCTGGAGTCTGCGGGCGGCCTGGACGAGCAGCTCGTCCCCCGCCTGGTGCCCGATCGTGTCGTTGACGGCCTTGAAGCCGTCGAGGTCGATGAACAGCACGGCCGTGTTCCGCAGGGCCACGCCCCGGTCGGAGGCCCGGCGGCCCGAGAGCGCGTGCTGGACCCGCTTGGTGAACAGGGCGCGGTTGGGCAGGTCGGTGAGCGGGTCGTGCTCGGCGTTGTGCTGCAGCTGGGCCTGGAGCCGGACCCTTTCGGTCACGTCCCTGCTGTTGAAGATGAGGCCGCCGTGATGGCGGTTGACGGTCGACTCGACGTTCAGCCAGCCTCCGTCACCCGACCGGAAACGGCACTCGATGCGCGTGGTGGCTTCCTCGACCGGGTTGGCGGCGAGGAATCTGCGCGCCTCGTGCACGACGCAGCCCAGGTCCTCCGGGTGGATGAGATTGGCCAGTTCCGTCCCCACCAGATCTTCGGCCGAGCGGCCGTAGACACCGGCGGCGGCCGGGGAGACGTACCTCAGGACACCGCTCGGCGCGGCGATCATGATCACGTCGCTGGAGCCCTGCACCAGGGAGCGGAAGTGGTTCTCCGCCTGCGCCAGTTCCTGGGTGAGGGTGATGTTGTCGAGCAGCATGATGCCCTGGCGCACGACGAGCGCGAGCACGACCGTGCCACCGGTCAGCAGGACCACGCGGTCGACACTGCGGCCGTTGAGGACGTTGTAGAGGATCCCCAGCGTGCACACGGCGGCCGCGAGATACGGCGTGAGGGCGGCGAGGGAGCCGGAGATGGGCCGGGCGGCCGGATACCGGCCGAGCTCGCCTCCGGGTGCGGGCGGCTGGTGGTGCTGCCCGCCGCGCTGCCCGGGCACATGCTCGTGCACCACGCGCGTGTGCCCCGCCGTGCTCTGCCGGTCCGGGCCGTGCCGGTCGGTGTCCGGCGTGCGGGGCGCGGCCCACGGGGCGTACGCCAGGAGCAGCGAGCCGGCGAACCAGCCCGCGTCGAGGAGCTGGCCGGAGCGGTAGTCGTGGTGCATCAGCGGCGAGGTGAACAGGGCGTCGCACATCACGGTCAGCGCGAGCGCGCCGATGGCGGTGTTGACAGCGGAGCGGTTCCCCGCGGAGCGCCTGAAGTGCAACGCGAGGACCATGCTGACCAGCGCGATGTCGAGCAGCGGGTAGGCCAGCGACAGCGCGGCGTGCGCCACGCCGGGCCCTTCCGACTTCGCGGCCTGGGCGAGGGCGAGGCTCCACGCCAGGGTGAGCAGCGAGCCGCCGATCAGCCAGGCGTCCAGCCCGAGACAGACCCAGCCGGCCTTGGACACCGGCCGCTTGGCGAGCACGAGCAGCCCGACGATCGCGGGCGGCGCGAAGCACAGGAAGAACAGGTCGGCGTAACTGGGACTGGGCACGGGCAGCCCCAGGACCACCTCGTACCACCCCCAGACCAGGTTGCCGAGGGCTGCCATGGCCGAGGAGAGGCCGAACAGCAGCCAGGCGGGTCGAAAGCGGGTGCGGCGGTTGCGGGCGTACAGGAAGCACGAGACGGAGGCGGTGGCCGCCGCGGCGCTCAGTCCGAAGTCGCCCATGATCAGGGCCACTTGGTACGAGCCCCAGCCGAGCGCGGAACCGACGGCGTATCCCGCGCAGACCAGGGCGAGGACCAGTTGGAGGGCCAGGCCCGGCCGGTGGCCGGAGGCCGGCGTTCGGGGCAGCAGCAGCCCTGGCGACGGAGACTGTGCCCGCAGCGCTCCGTCCAGCATCGGGGTCGGGGGCGCGCTCACCGGACCCTCCCGGTCCGCGCCGCCCCTTGATGGTGATCACTGTGGTGGGTGTGGTGGCCGCCGTGATCGGCGCGCTGACCGCGTCTGCACGCGGCCGTCCGCCAGGGTCGCCGCCGGCCGCCCCGCCCCGTCGGATCGCTCGTCCATAGGCCGTGCATCGCCTGTCGCCCCCCTCACAGTCCGAAGTGTCCGTCCCCGGCGCCGAATGTCCCCCGGCGCTGCCCCTGTCGGGACGATACACCAGTCTCGTCACTCAGGGACATAGGTTCTCTACGCTCCGTGACGATCAATAGATATATGAGTACCCACCGCACCTGAAGGATTGCGGACGGTACTCGAAGGTCTCTCAGTCGGTTGATGCACCCGTCGTAAGGATCACGTTGCGGAGCGGCTCCCGGTTCACATAACGGTTCAACTGGTCCACCAGGAGCCGCTTGGCGCGCGGAAGGAACGCGGAGGTGGGTCCGCCGACATGGGGGCTGATGAGTACCCCCGGCGCACGCCACAGCCGGTGTTCGCGCGGCAGTGGCTCCGGGTCGGTGACATCGAGGGCGGCGGTGATGCGGCCGGTCTCCACCTCGGCGAGCAGGGCCTTGGTGTCGACGACGGGGCCACGTGCCACGTTGACCAGCAGCGCGCCGTCCTTCATCCGGGACAGGAAGTCGGCCCCGGCCAGGCCACGGGTGGTCTCGGTGAGCGGCGTCGACAGGATGACGATGTCCGCTTCCGGGAGCAGGGAGGCGAGTTCGGTGAGCGGATGCACTGGACCGCGCGCCGTGGTGCGCTCGGAGCGCGCGACGCGCGCCACCCGCGCCACCTCGAACGGCACAAGCCGGTCTTCGATGGCCGCGCCGATGGATCCGTATCCCACGATGAGGACGTTCTTGTCGGCGAGCGCGGGACGGAACCCGCCGAGCCACTCGCCCCGGCCCTGCGCGCGGACGAAGTCGGGGATCCCGCGCAGCGAGGCCAGGATCAGCGCGAGGGTGAGCTCTCCGGTGCTGGCCTCGTGCACCCCGCGCGCGTTGCACAGCCGCACGCCCGGAGGAAGGTGCCGCAGCCCGGGCTGCACATGGTCGATCCCGGCCGAGAGGGTCTGCACGACCTGGACGTGGCTCATCTGCGGCATGGGGCGCACGCACAGCGGGCTGGGCTTCATGTAGGGGACGACGTAGAAGGCGCAGTCCGCCGGGTCCGCGGGGAAGTCCTCCCCGCCGTTCCAGTAGCGGTAGCCGGGACCCTCGGGGAGTCCCTCGATCTCTTCCGGCGGGATGGGCAGCCACACGTCAGCAGTCATGCTCTGGAGGCTATGTCAGGAGCGTGCGACAGCAGAGGTTAGGTTGGGGTGGCCGGAACAGGGAGGGTCACGACCAGGTGGAGCGCAGGACGATCGGCGCGGCGGCGCTCGCGGTGGGGGCCGTCGGACTCGGGTGCATGCCGATGAGCTGGGCCTACAGCACGTCTCGGCAGCGTGGCGACGAGTCGCTCAGGGCGGTGCACCGGGCCCTCGACCTCGGCGCGTCCCTGCTGGACACGGCCGACATGTACGGGCCCTTCACCAACGAACTGCTGGTGGGGCGGGCGCTGAAGGAGCGCCGGTCCGACGCGTTCGTGTCGACCAAGGTCGGTCTGCTCGTGGGCGACCAGCACATCGTCGCCAACGGCCGCCCGGGGTATGTGAAACGTGCCTGCGACGCCTCGCTGCGGCGCCTCCAGACGGACGTCATAGACCTTTACCAGCTGCACCGGTCCGACCCGGAGGTGCCCGTCGAGGAGACGTGGGGCGCGATGGCGGAGCTCGTACAGGCCGGGAAGGTACGGGCGTTGGGCCTGTGCGCGGTCGGCGCCCGGGCCGGCCGTCGCGGGGCACGGCCGCACGACGCGACGATACGGCAGCTGGAGCGGGTGCAGCAGGTCTTCCCGGTGAGCGCGGTGGAGGCGGAGCTGTCGGTGTGGTCGCCCGAGGCGCTGGAGACCCTGCTGCCGTGGTGCCAGACGCGGGGCGTCGGCTTCCTCGCCGCGATGCCGCTCGGCAACGGCTATCTGACCGGCAGGCTGCGGACCGGCGCGGGCTTCGAGGCGGACGACCTGCGTGCCCGGCACCCCCGTTTCACGGGCGAGATGATGGCCGCGAACCAGCCGATCGTCGCGGGCCTGCGCCGCGTGGCCCGCCGCCACGGCGAGCACGTCACCCCCGCCCAGGTCGCCCTCGCCTGGATACTCGCCCAGGGCCCGCACGTGGTCCCGGTCCCGGGCACGAAGCAGGAGCGCTGGGTCACCGAGAACGCGGCAGCGACGAACCTGCGCCTGACGCCGGACAATCTGCGGGAAGTGGCGGTGCTGCCCCGGGCCCAGGGGTCGTGGGACTGAGCCGGATCCGGAGCCGGGGCTACGGCACAAAACCGCCCAGGCCCCCTGTTCTCGGTTCGGGGTTCGGCGATCGGGAACTTGTGAGGCGCGCGCGGTGTATGACAGGGAGAACCCGCCGCGTCGAAGGGACCATGATCGTGCAACGTCGAGCCGTGCCGTCCGTGTTGGCCGCTGCCGCGCTCCTGCTGACGGCCGGCTGCTCCTCCGACGGCGAAGGGCCGTCCGGCTCGGACGAGGGCGCGTCCCCGAGTCGTACGGCATCGCGGTCCTCCGCGCCGCCGGGGAAGGCCGGCGAGGAGACACCTGCGGCCAAGGGCTCGGTGAAGGTGGTGCGCACCGTCGCCGAGGGCCTGGACTCCCCCTGGGGCCTCGCCCCGCTGCCGGGCGGCGGTCTGCTCGTCTCCTCCCGGGACGAGGGGACGATCGTCCGGGTCGACGAGAAGACCGGGAAGAAGACCGAGCTGGGCGAGGTGCCGGGCGTATCGGCCGCGGGCGAGGGGGCCTGCTGGGCATCGCCCTGTCACCCGACTTCGCCTCGGACCACATGGTCTACGCGTACTTCACCTCGGCCTCGGACAACCGCGTCGTCCGGATGCTGTACGACGAGAAGAAGCCCTCCGGCGAGCAGCTGGGCGCTCCCGACACGGTCTTCAAGGGCATCCCCAAGGGCTTCATCCACAACGGCGGCCGGATCGAGTTCGGCCCGGACAAGATGCTCTACGCCGGAACCGGCGAGAGCGGCGACACCGGCCTGTCCCAGGACAAGGACTCCGTGGGCGGGAAGATCCTGCGCCTGACCCCGGAGGGCGAGCCGGCGCCGGGCAACCCGTTCTCCGGCTCGCCGGTGTACTCGTACGGCCACCGCAATGTGCAGGGCCTCGCCTGGGACACCAAGCAGCGGCTCTTCGCCTCGGAGTTCGGCCAGGACACCTGGGACGAGCTCAACGCGATCAAGCCGGGTGACAACTACGGCTGGCCGGAGGCCGAGGGCAGGTCGGGCGACGGGGACTTCCACAACCCGATCGACCAGTGGACCACGGCCGAGGCGTCCCCCAGCGGCATCGCCTACGCCGAGGGTTCCGTCTGGATGGCGGGCCTGCGCGGCAAGCGGCTGTGGCGCGTCCCGCTGAGCGGCACGGAGGCCTCGGCCGAACCGCAGGCCTTCCTGGACGGCGAGTACGGCCGGCTGCGTACGGTGGTCGCGGCGGGTGGCGACCGGCTGTGGCTCGTGACCAGCAACACGGACGGCAGGGGCAGCCCGAAGGACGGGGACGACCGGATCCTGGAACTCCAGGTGAAGTAGCCCCCCGCCTCAGTCCTCGGTGTCCTGCGGTTCCTCCGGCGCGCGTACGACGACCTTCCCGGACGACAGGTCTATCGGGCCGCGTCCGGGATCGCCGTCCCCGGTGTCCTCACGGGTCAGTTCCAGGCGGTTCTGCTCGTCACGGGTGTGTTTGCGGCCGGGCGAGAACAGCTCCTCGAACACGTTGAACACGGATCCTCCCTGAACCGCGACACCCCCGACGTCCTTTACAGCGTATACCTCAGCCCGGCGGACCGGGCAGGACGGATTCCACCGAAAACAGCCCCAGCCGGTGCGCCACCGCCGCCGCCTCGCCGCGCCCGGAGACGCCGAGCTTCGCGAGGATGTTGGAGACGTGGACGCTCGCGGTCTTCGGAGAGATGAACAGCTCCTCGGCTATCCGGCGGTTGGTGTGGCCCACGGCGACAAGACGCAGTACGTCCCGTTCCCGGCTGGTGAGACCGAGGGCCTCGACGGGGTCGGCGGGGGCGAGGGCCGGTTCCGAGACGGGTGTGAGCGGGAGGCGGGCGCGCTGGGCGAGCGCGGCGGCGGACTCCGCCAGGGGCCCGGCCGCGAGGTGCCGGGCGACGGTGTGGGCGAGGCGCAGCAGCTCCGTGGCGCGGTCGCGTTCGTCCTCGCCACCGCCCGCCAGCAGGGACTCGGCCAGGCGGTACCGGACACGGGCGAGGTCGTAGGGCCGCTCCAGGAGTTCGAAGGCGGTGACCACCCGCGACCAGATGTCCGGGGTGCTCCGGCCCTCGGCGCGCTGGAGTTCGGCGCGGACCCACTGTTCGTGGGCGAGCCAGACGGGGGCGTTGGTGGTGAGGCGCTTGGCGGACTTGGAGATGCCGTCCAGGGCCTTCGCGCGGCCGTCCCGCGCGGCGGGCAGGGCGCGGGCGTCGGCCTCCGCGCCGGCCGCTTCGAGCAGCAGCGGCCAGGCGTAGCGCTGAGTGCCGGGCGGGAAGCCGGACTCCCGGGTGCGGGCCAGTTCGGCGCGGGCGTCGAGGAGGCGGCCCTCGGCGACGGCTACGGCGATGGTGAGGCAGGAGAGCGGGAGGTCGTGCTGCGGCATGGGGTCGAGCGGGCCGTAGGCGGCGCGGCCCTCGGCCAGGTGGCGGGCGGCCTCGGGGAGCCGGCCGCGGGCGAGCGCGAGGAACGCCAGGCTGTTGGCGCCGGAGCCGTGCGGCCCGGCCGTCTGCCCGCGCCGCTGGGCGTTGCCGGCCGCCTCGACGGCCTCGTCCCAGCGGCCCAGCGAGATGAGCGATTCCGCGAGGTTGCCCCAGATCCATGCCTCGGCGACCCGCAGGCCCATCGCCCCGGTGAGCCGCAGGCCCTCACGCAGGACTTCGACGGACTCCTCTGAGCGGCCGACGCCTTCGAGGGCGTGGGGCAGGTTCACATGGCTGCGGCCCACGATCGACGCCAGGCTCCGGGCGACCACCTCGTCCCTCACCTCGTACATGTGCGTGAGCCCGGCCTCGGTCTGCCCGGCGTCGACCATGAGGCCGCCGAGGGTGAGACGGGCGTTGGCCTCGATGTCGTCGGCGCTCACCATGCGCGCGTACTCGACGGCCCGCTCGGCGGCCGTCAGGGCTTCCGGGCCGGGCTCGTGGAGCATCGACCAGTGGGCGGCGAGGGCGAGCACCTCGGCGTGCACCTCGGACGGCGGCAGGCCCCGGACCAGCTCCTGCGCGGTGGCGATCTCCTTCCAGCCGTCGCCGCGGGCGAGGCTCTGCACCAGCCGCGAGCGCTGGATCCAGAACCAGGCGGCGCGCAGGGGGTCGTCCTCGTCGTCCAGCAGGCGCAGCGCCCGCTTGGTGATCTTCAGGGCGCGTTCGCGCTCCCCGCAGAGCCGTCCGGCCACGGCCGCCTCGGCCAGCAGGTCGAGGTAACGCAGCGCGGTGGTCGCCGGGTCGCAGCCGCAGGGAGGGTAGACCTCGGCGTAGTCGACGGGGCGCAGGGTGCTCCGTACGGCGTCGGGGGCGGCGTCCCACAGCTCCATGGCCCGTTCCAGCAGCCGTAGTTGCTCGGCGTAGGCGTGGCGGTGGCGGGCCTCGACGGCGGCGTCGAGGACTGCGGGCAGGGCCTTGGCGGGGTCGTGGGCGTGGTACCAGTAGCTGGCCAGGCGGGCGGCACGCTGGTCGGCCGGGACGAGGGCCGGGTCGGTCTCCAGCGCTTCGGCACAGCGGCGGTTGAGGCGGGAGCGTTCGCCGGGGAGCAGGTCGTCGCTGACGGCCTCGCGGACCAGGGAATGGCGGAAGCGGTAGCCGTCGCCGCCGGGTGCGGGGGCGAGGATGCTCGCGTTCACGGCGGCCCGCAGCGCCTCGATGAGGTCGTCCTCGGCGAGCCGGGCGACGGCGGCCAGCAGCCGGTACTCGACGGTGGAGCCGCCCTCGGCGACGATGCGGGCGACCTGCTGGGCGGTCTCCGGCAGCCCTTCCACGCGTACGAGCAGCAGGTCGCGAAGGGTGTCGGTCAGGCCCGTGCGGCAGCCCTCGTCACCGGCGACGGCGAGTTCCTCGACGAAGAAGGCGTTGCCGTCGGAACGTTCGAAGATCGCGTCGATCCGGTCCGGGTCGGGTTCGTGGGCGAGGATGCCGGCGACCTGCCGGCACACCTCCTCGCGGTTGAAGCGGGCGAGTTCGAGGCGGCGGACGGTGCGGAGCCGGTCGAGTTCGGCGAGCAGGGGCCTGAGCGGGTGGCGGCGGTGGATGTCGTCGGAGCGGTAGGTGGCGAGGACGACGAGGCGGCCGGTGCGCAGGGTGCGGAAGAGATAGGCGAGCAGGTGGCGGGTGGAGGCGTCGGCCCAGTGCAGGTCCTCCAGGGCGAGGACGACCGTGTGATCGGCGGCGACGCGCTCCAGCAGGCGTGCGGTGAGCTCGAAGAGGCGGGCCATGCCGTCCTCGTCGTGCCGCCCGGTGCCCGACTCGCCCAGCTCGGGCAGCAGCCGGGCCAGCTCCTCCTCCTGTCCGGCGGCCGCGGCGGCCAGCTCGCCGGGGAGTTCTCGGCGCAGGGCGCGCAGCGCGGTGGAGAACGGTGCGAAGGGCAGCCCGTCGGCGCCGATCTCCACACAGCCGCCGAGTGCGACCACCGCCCCCGGCGGCGGGCGGCGGTGGCGAACTCCTCGACCAGACGGGTCTTGCCGACTCCGGCCTCCCCGCCGATGAGCAGAGCCTGCGGCTCGCCCTCCCGGGAGCGGGCGAGGGCGTCGTGCAACGTGCCCAACTCCTCGGCACGGCCGACGAACACGGGGCTGACGGACCTGGTCTCCACGGCCCCGAGCATCGCATGCGCGTCCGACACATCGGCACCGGTTTTCCGGGGAACGGCCAGGACACCGACGGCCGACGCTCCGGCCGGTGCCGCCCCGTCGTTCACGCGGCCCGGGCGGACCGGGTTCGGCGGAAGCCGCGGGTATGGCTTTCGTGCTCGGCGGAGTTCGCGGCCGCTGCGCGGCGGGCGGCGCGGCGGGCGCGGGCGGCCTCGCGGACCAGGCGCTGGTGGTCGGCCCGGCGGATGAGGTCGGCGGTGCGCAGCTGCTGGAGCTCGTACTCGTACATGGCGTGTCCTTGGTGAGAGGTGAGAGGCCGGTCACGGAGGGTTTCTCCGTGATGACTTCACTCTCGTCTCCCAGGCGGTCCCGCCACATCGGGAGAGTTCCGCATCTTCGGCCGGTGTCGGGGCCTTAGACACGGCTGAGGGGCCCCAGGGGCTCCGTAAGGTGCTTACGGAACTCCTAAGACCCCTCAGGATCTGCGGTGACTCAGCCTGCGGAGGGCAGTCCGAGCAGGATGCCGGTGTACTTGAGGACGGCCAGGAACAGGCCGATGACACCGAGCGCGACGCCCGCCCAGGCGACGGACTTGATCCAGGAGGCCTGGATCCTGCCGGGCGTGCCGAACGCGGGCCGGGCCAGCGTCACGACGCCGACGACCAGCGCGAGCGCCGCGAACAGGCCGGCCCACAGGGCCGTGGCCTGCCAGGCGTCGCCGTAGACCGCCTGGATCTGCTGGGCCACGCCCGCCCCCTGCGCGGTCTCCAGCTGCCCGACCAGGTTCTGGCGCGCCGCGGCGATCGTGCCGACCCAGCTGCCGGTGAGCGAGACGACGCCCAGCGCGGCGGAGACCACGGCGGCGGCACCCTGGCCGGTGCCGGAGGGGGCCTCCTCCTTGGTCGCGACGACCTCTGTCTCGGCGACCTCTGTCTCGATGACCTCGGTCTCGGCCGGGGCATCGGTCTGGGTCCGGGTCGCCTCGTCGGACTCGGTGGTGTCCACCGCCTTCTCGGTCGTGGCCTCGGTGGCCTTGGTCTCGTCCACTGCGTTCGTTGCCATGTCTCGCACCGTAAAGTCGCTGTCTGAGAAGTCTCTTAATGATCGTTGTGAGCGGCACGCGCGCGTGCGGCGCGCCACTCGGGCGCCAGCACCGACCAGACTTCGAGATCGTGCCGTACGCCACGATAGGGGTGCGCCTCGCGTCGCACACCGTCGCGGGTCATACCGAGGCGCTGGGCGACGTTCAGACTCGGCTGATTTCCCGAGGCGGCGACCCACTCGATCCGGTGAATGCCGCGCTCTTCGACCGCCCAGTCGATGAGGACGCGCATCGCCCGGGTGATCAGGCCGCGCCCCGTCCCGGCGGGCTCCAGCCAGCAGCCGACCTCGCAGTTGCCGGTCGCCGCGTCGAAGTTCAGGAACAGCACGCCGCCCACGAGCTTGCCGTTCAGCCACAGGCCGTGCAGCGAGCGGGTGTCGGCCGCGCGCATGTCGGCGTACCGCTGGAGCATGGCCCGCGCGGACTCCACGTCCGTCTCCTGCGACCCGAAGTTGATGAACTGCCCGATGAAGTCCCTGCCCCGCTCCAGGTGCGCGAAGAACTCCTCGGCATGCCAGGGCTCGAGGGGCCTCAGCTCGGCGTCGTCACCCAGGGATATCGCGTACATCCCGCTGCCGCTCCTCCTCCGCCAGGACATCCGCCACCTCTGCGTCCGTCGCGGCGGCCAGCCTCTCATGGGCGGCCCGGGCCTCGGGCGGTTCGATGCTGATCCGCGGCAGGCGCTTGTCGAGCCAGCGGGGCAGCCACCAGTTGGCGCCGCCGAGCATGTGCATGAGGGCGGGGACGAGAAGCGTCCGCAGGACGAAGGCGTCCAGGGCGACGGCGGCGGCCAGGGCGATGCCGAACATGGCGATCACGCGGTCACCGCTGAGGACGAAGGCCAGGAAGACGGAGATCATGATGACCGCCGCCGAGTTGATCACCCGGCTGGTCTCGGCGAGGCCCACGCGCACGGCTCGCCGGTTGTCACCGGTCTCGAGCCACTCCTCGTACATCCGGCTGACCAGGAACACCTGGTAGTCCATGGAGAGGCCGAAGAGCACCGACACCATGATCACGGGCAGGAAGGGCTCGATGGGGCCCGCGCTGCCGAGGCCGAGCAGTTCGCTGCCCCAGCCCCACTGGAACATCGCGACCACCACCCCGAAGGCGGAGGCCACAGCGGCGATGTTCATCGCGGCCGCCTTCAGCGGGATGCCGATCGACCGGAAGGCCAGCAGGAGCAGCAGACAGCCCAGGCCGATCACGACCCCGACGAAGACGGGCAGCTTGGAGACGATGACGTCGGCGAAGTCGTCGTAGCCGGCCGTCATGCCGCCGACCTGCACATCGAGCGACGTGCCCGTCTCGGCGCGCGGCAGCACCTCGCCGCGCAGCCGGTCGACGAGGTCGCTGGTCTGCTTCGACTGCGGCGAGGACTCCGGTACGACGGTCAGGTACGCCGTGTGACCGCCGGAGTCGAAGGTCACCGGGGTGACCGAGGCGACGCCGTCGGTGGCGCGGAGCGTGCCGTCGAGGTTGTCCAGTGCGAGCTTGTCGTCGGCTCCGTCCACCTTCGTGACGAGGGTGAGCGGTCCGTTCACGCCGGGCCCGAAGCCGTCGGCCAGGAGGTCGTAGGCCTGCCGGGTGGTGGCCGCCTTGGGGTCGTTGCCCTGGTCGGAGGTACCCAGGTGCAGGGAGAACGTGGGCAGCGCGAGGACGGCCATGACGACCAGGGCGACCCCGCCGAGCACCTTGGGGTGGCGCTCCACGAACGCCGACCAGCGGGCGGCGAAACCGGTGGGCAGTTCCGGTTCGGGTCCGTGCTCCGCCAGGCGGCGGCGTTCGCGGCGGCTGAGCGCGCGCATGCCGATGAGGGACAGCAGGGCGGGCAGCAGGGTCACGGAGGCCGCGACGGTGAGGACCACGGTCAGGCTGGCCGCTATGGCGACGCCGTTGAGGAAGCTCAGCCTGAGGATCAGCATGCCGAGCAGGGCGATGCAAACGGTGGCACCCGCGAAGACGACCGCGCGTCCCGTGGTGGCGACGGCGTTCGTGGCCGCCTCGGTGACCGAGAGCCCGCGTTTCAGCCCGCGGCGGTGCCGCGTCACGATGAACAGCGCGTAGTCGATGCCGACTCCGAGCCCGATCAGCATGCCGAGCATGGGGGCGAAGTCGGCGACGGTCATGGCGTGCCCCAGCAGCACGATCCCGGCGTAGGCGGTGCCCACGCCGACCAGTGCGGTGGCGATGGGCAGCAGGGAGGCGGCGAGCGAACCGAAGGCGAGGAACAGCACGACAGCGGCCACGACCACGCCGACGATCTCGGCGACGTGCCCGCCGGAGGACTGGGTGAGCGCGACGGCGCTGCCGCCCAGCTCCACCTGGAGCCCGTCGGTCTCCGCGGCCTTCGCGGTGCCGACGACGGCCTTGGCCTCGCCCTGGTCGATGTCCTCGGCTTGGTCGTCGAAGGTGACCGTGGCGTACGCCGTGCGGGCGTCCTCGCTGATCCGGCCCGTGCCCGGACCGTCGTAGGGGCTGGTCACGGAGGCCACGCCGGGCAGGGTCTCGATCCGGTCCAGGGTCCGGGTCATCGTCTGCTCGACGTCGGCGGCGCGGACGGTGCCGGAGGTGGTGTGCCAGACGACGGTGTCGCTGTCTCCGCCGAGCTGCGGGAAGCCTTCGTGCAGCAGTTCGGTGGCGCGGCCCGACTCGGTGCCGGGGACCTGGTAGTCGTTCGAGTACGCGGAGCCGGCGACGGCGGCGCCCGTGGCCACCCCCGCGCAGGCGAGCAGCCACAGCAGAACGGTGACCAGACGGCGTTGGACACACCAGCGTGCTAGGGCTGCCACGAAACGTGCTCCCAGGGTGACTGTTTGTGGATCTTTGACCGGGAGCAGTCGTCCATGACCTGAACATCCAGCAAAGAACGCATGAGCAATGCGAAGCCACTCTTACAGGCACACGAGATCGTTTGTCGCTTTCGTGGGCTTGTTCACAACGGCCGTGATCAGTCGAACTGGTCCCCCAGCGCCATCACCATCGTCCCCGCGATCAGCAGCCACAGCGCCCGCCGGGTGCGTCCACGGGAGCCCAGCACGGCGGCGCCGGCGCACACGACCGCACCGCAGGCGTACGCCGCCGGGACGAGCGCCGGAGCGACGGGGCGGGTGAGGCGGAGCAGCGCCGCGGCCAGGCCGGCGAGGGTCAGCAGGGCCCCGGTCCCGGCGGCGGTCCAGCGGGCCCGCCGCGCGTCCTCGTCGTCGTCATCGTCGTCCTCGACATCGGCATCGTCGTCGACATCGGCATCGTCGTCGTCCGGATCATCGTCGTCGTCCGGATCGCCGTCGTCCGGATCATCGGCGGCGGCGGTCGGATCGTCCGGATCGTCGTCGGGCTCCTCGTCCTGGTCGGCCTTCTGGTCGGCTTCCTGAACGGCGGCCGTCTCCGAGTCCGCTATCTCTGGTTCGGTGTCGGAATCAGCGCGTCCATTCATGGGCGAGACGGTAGCGCGTCGTGAACGAAAAGCGGGTGCGGGGTCGTGCGGCCCCCTGTTAACGTCCGCCGGTCCGAGGAAACGCCCGCGGCAGCCCGCCGCCCGGCCGAAGCAGGTGCATTGTTTGACGGTCCGACCGAGCTCCTACGCATCCCTTTTCCTCCTCAAGGACTCAAGGAGCCCGTTCACCGATGTCGGACATCATTTCGCGGACCCCGAACGACCCCCTCTCTGACCGGACCGACCACCCCAGCTACCCGCGCAGCAACCGCTACGACGCCCGCTGGACCATCGACAACCAGATGGGCCCGCACGCGCTCTGGCTGCTGGAGTGGCTGGCCCCGGCCCTGGGTCTCGAGACCCTGAGCCCCGGCTCCCGCGTGCTCGACCTGGGCTGCGGCCGCGCCATGACGTCGATCTTCCCCGCCAAGGAGTACGACGTGTCGGTCACCGCCGCCGACCTGTGGGTCAAGCCGGGCGAGAACGCCCCGCGCATCGCCGAGGCGGGCGTGGCCGACCGTGTCCTGCCCGTGCTCGCCGAGGCGCACGACCTGCCGTTCGGCGAGGGCAGCTTCGACGCGATCGTCTCCGTCGACGCCTACCAGTACTTCGGCACGAACGACCTGTACCTGCCCGAGCTGGCGCGGCTGCTGAAGCCCGGCGGCCGGATCGGTGTCGTCGTACCGGCGCTGCGCGAGGAGATCGACGGCGTCGAGCCGCCGGAGCACCTCAAGCCGTTCTGGGAGCCCGGATTCTGGTGCTTCCACACCGCCGCCTGGTGGCGTCGCCACTGGACCCGCAGCGGGGCCGCGGAGGTCGAGACGGCCGACTGGCTCGAGGACGGCTGGCGCGACTGGCTGCGCTGGTGCGAGGTCGTCGCCGACGAGCACACGGACGAGTGGCACCTCCGGATGGCCGGCCAGTGCGCCGAGATGCTGCGTCTCGACCAGGGCGGCACGCTGGGCTTCGTCCGGGTCGTGGGGCGCCGGCTGTAGGGCGCATGCACAGGGGGGGATGCACCGGGTCCGGTGCATCCCCCCTGTCGGGTCCCGCGGAGGTCAGCCCTCGCTGACGCCCAGCTTCTCCAGGATCAGTTCCTTGACGCGAGCCGCGTCGGCCTGGCCCCGGGTCGCCTTCATGACCGCGCCGACCAGGGCGCCGGCCGCCGCCACCTTGCCGCCGCGGATCTTGTCCGCGACGCCCGGGTTGCCGGCGATGGCCTCGTCGACGGCGGTGCCCAGCGCGCCCTCGTCGGAGACGACCTTCAGACCGCGCTTGTCGACGACCTCGTCCGGGGTGCCCTCGCCCGCGAGGACGCCCTCGATGACCTGACGGGCCAGCTTGTCGTTCAGGTCACCCTTCGAGACGAGCTCGGTGACCCGGGCGACCTGCACCGGGGTGATATCCAGCTCGTCGAGCGCCTTGCCCGACTCGTTGGCGGCGCGGGCCAGCTCACCCATCCACCACTTGCGGGCGGAGGCGGCGTCGGCCCCCGCGTCGATCGTGGAGACGATCAGGTCCAGGGCGCCGGCGTTGGTGATCGACTGCATGTCGACGGCGCTGATGCCCCACTCCGCGAGGAGCCGGTTGCGGCGGGCCAGCGGCAGCTCCGGCAGCGCGGAGCGGATCTCCTCGACCCACTCGCGCGACGGGGCCACCGGGACCAGGTCGGGCTCCGGGAAGTACCGGTAGTCCTCGGCCTCCTCCTTCACACGGCCCGAGGTCGTCGACCCCGTGTCCTCGTGGAAGTGCCGGGTCTCCTGGATGATCGTGCCGCCGGAGGAGAGCACGGCAGCGTGCCGCTGGATCTCGAAGCGGGCCGCGCGCTCCACGGACCGCAGCGAGTTGACGTTCTTCGTCTCCGAACGCGTGCCGAACTTCTCGGTGCCGTTCGGGCGCAGCGACAGGTTCACGTCGCAGCGCATCTGGCCCATCTCCATACGGGCCTCGGAGACGCCGAGCGCCTTGATGAGCTCGCGCAGCTCACGGACGTAGGCACGCGCGACCTCGGGGGCACGCTCGCCCGCGCCCTCGATCGGCTTGGTGACGATCTCGATGAGCGGGATGCCGGCGCGGTTGTAGTCGAGCAGGGAGTGGGACGCGCCGTGGATACGGCCGGTGGCACCGCCGACGTGCGTCGACTTGCCGGTGTCCTCCTCCATGTGGGCGCGCTCGATGTCCACGCGGAAGGTCTCGCCGTCCTCCAGCTGTACGTCGAGGTAGCCGTTGAAGGCGATCGGCTCGTCGTACTGGGAGGTCTGGAAGTTCTTCGGCATGTCCGGATAGAAGTAGTTCTTCCGGGCGAAGCGGCACCACTCGGCGATCTCGCAGTTCAGCGCGAGGCCGATCTTGATCGCGGACTCGACGCCGGTCGCGTTGACGACCGGGAGCGCGCCGGGCAGGCCGAGGCAGACCGGGCAGGTCTGCGCGTTGGCGTCCTGGCCGAGCTCGGTCGAACAGCCGCAGAACATCTTGGTCTTGGTGCCGAGTTCGACATGGACCTCGAGGCCCATGACGGGGTCGTACGACGCGAGTGCTTCCTCGTACGACGCCAGGTCGGTCGTGGTGGTCACGGTGAAACTTCCCTCTCAGCCCAGCAGGACGTCGTCGTCGCCCAGCCGCTTCAGCTCGCGGTAGAGGATGGCGAGGCCGGTGACGATGGCGACGGCGGACACGGTGGCGTCGATCAGGACCAGCGTGTCCTGCTCGGCGCGGGCCTTCTTCAGCCGCTTGGCGACGCCGATCGCGCCGAACGCGGTCCCGGCCATGGACAGGTACGTGCCGGACTTGGACTTCTTGAAGCCCTTGGCCTTGGTCAGTGCACTCACAGTGACGGAGCCTCCTCGATCAGCGGATGGCCCCACTTTTCCACGAAGGCGGCCTCTACGGCGGCTCCCACCTTGTAAAGGCGGTCGTCCTTCATGACGGGGGCGATGATCTGCAGGCCGACCGGGAGGTTGTCCTCCGGGGCGAGACCGCACGGCAGCGACATGGCCGCGTTGCCCGCCAGGTTGGTCGGGATGGTGCACAGGTCGGCGAGGTACATCGCCATCGGGTCGTCGGCGCGCTCGCCGATCGCGAAGGCGGTGGTCGGGGTCGTCGGCGAGACGATGACGTCGACCTGCTCGAACGCCGTGTCGAAGTCCTGCTTGATGAGCGTGCGGACCTTCTGGGCGCTGCCGTAATAGGCGTCGTAGTAGCCGCTCGACAGGGCGTACGTGCCGAGCATGATGCGGCGCTTCACCTCGGGGCCGAAGCCCGCCTCACGGGTGAGGGAGGTGACCTCCTCAGCGGAGTGCGTGCCGTCGTCGCCGGTCCGCCGGCCGTAGCGCAGGCCGTCGAAGCGGGCGAGGTTGGAGGAGCACTCGGACGGCGCGATCAGGTAGTACGCCGACAGCGCGAGGTCGAAGGACGGGCAGTCCAGCTCGACGATCTCGGCGCCCAGCTCCTTCAGCAGCGCGACGGACTCGTCGAACCGCTGGATGACGCCGGCCTGGTAGCCCTCGCCGCGGAACTGCTTGACGACGCCGACGCGCATGCCCTCGACGCTGCCGTTGCGGGCGGCCTCGACGACCGCCGGGACGGGCTCGTCGATGGAGGTCGAGTCGAGCGGGTCGTGCCCGGCGATGACCTCGTGCAGCAGGGCCGCGTCCAGGACCGTGCGGGCGCAGGGCCCGCCCTGGTCCAGGGAGGACGAGAAGGCGACCATGCCGTAGCGCGAGACCGCACCGTAGGTCGGCTTCACACCGACCGTGCCGGTGACGGAGGCCGGCTGGCGGATGGAGCCGCCGGTGTCGGTGCCGATGGCGAGCGGGGCCTGGAAGGAGGCGAGCGCGGCGGACGAACCGCCACCGGAGCCGCCGGGGATCTTGGTGAGGTCCCAGGGGTTGCCGGTCGGCCCGTACGCGCTGTTCTCGGTGGAGGACCCCATGGCGAACTCGTCCATGTTGGTCTTGCCGAGGATGACGACGTCGGCGGCCTTCAGGCGCTTGGTGAGCGTCGCGTCGTACGGCGGGATCCAGCCCTCGAGGATCTTCGAACCGACGGTGGTCGGGATGCCCTCGGTGGTGAAGATGTCCTTGAGCGCCAGGGGGACGCCGGCCAGCGGACCGAGCTTCTCCCCCTTGGCGCGCTTCTCGTCGACGGCACGGGCCTGGGCGAGGGCGCCCTCGCGGTCGACGTGCAGGAAGGCGTGCACCTTCTCGTCGACGGCCTCGATCCGGGCGAGGTGGGCCTCGGTGACCTGGACGGCCGTGAGCTCGCCTGAGGCGATCTTCGAGGCGGTCTCGGCGGCCGTGAGCTTGATGATGTCCGTCATGACTTCTAGTCCTCCCCCAGGATCTGCGGCACCTTGAAACGCTGCTGCTCCTGGGCCGGGGCGCCGGAGAGCGCCTGCTCGGGGGTGAGCGACGGACGGACCTCGTCCACGCGCATGACGTTCGTCAGCGGGAGCGGGTGCGAGGTCGGCGGTACGTCTTGGTCGGCGACCTCGCTGACGCGGGCGACCGCGCCGATGATGTCGTCCAGCTGTCCCGCGAAGTGCTCGAGCTCTTCGGGCTTCAGCTCCAGACGCGCCAGCCGGGCGAGGTGGGCGACCTCCTCGCGCGTGATGCCAGGCATGCAGCGATCCTCTGGGGTGAGTGAATTGGTTTGGCCTAATCCTATGGGGCGAGGGGCCGTGCCCGTGAAACGGTTTGCCGTGCTCGTCAGTGGCGGCGGTTTTCCCAGGCCTCGCTCTTCAGGAAGTGGTTGTCGTAGAGCTCCTGCACCTCCAGGAGGCTCTCGGGGGTGACCTCGCCGAGGGCGACGCGCCGGAGGTGGCGGAAGTACTCGAAGCGCTCGACGCCGGGTGTGATGACGATGAGCAGGTCGGCGTCCGCCCCGGGGACGGCGGCGAAGGCGTGGGGTCTGCCGGGCGGGACGACGACGAGGTCGCCGGCCCCGGCGCTGACGATCTCGTCGCCGGAGAGGATCTCGGCGGCCCCGGCGAGCAGGAAGAACATCTCGGCCGAGTTGTCGTGCCAGTGCGGCTTCGCGCCGTCGGCGCCCGATGTGAGGGTGACTCGCTGAGTGGACAGCGCACCGCCGGTGGCACTGCTGTCGGCCAGCAGGCGCACGGTGGTGGGCGCCCGGCCGACGACTTCCGCCTCGGCCTCGCGGACGATCACGGACTCGTCGAACTCCGGGACGAACAACGACATCTCCGAACCTCCGGATGGCGGTGTGGGCGCACTCAGACCGCGAAGAGCAGTGCGGCACTGATCAGGACGACGACCGCGGTGGCGAAGTGGATCCCGAAGGCCACCGCCTTCGTACCACCGTGGCGCAGCACGATCAGCATGTCGCCGAGCGGTATGAGTGCCACACCGAGCATGAACCAGGCCTCGGCACGGGCCCCCGCGAAGGCGAGCAGCGCCAGACCGACCAGGCCGAAGGCTCCGTCCCGCAGGCCCTTGATCGTCAGGTAGGCGCCGGCATCGCCGCCGGGGTCGGCCGGGACACCGTAACCGGCGGCGGAGGGGGCGGGCCGGAACAGGAACCCGTAGCCGAGGAACAGGCAGAACAGGTTGAGCACGACGGCCAGGGTGTAGGCGGCGACGGTCATGATCTCTTCTCCTTACTAGCAGCGCTAGGGATGAGAGCGAAGCTAGCAGAGCGTCGACAGGAACGCTAGCGGTGCTAGAATTTCACTCATGACGATCCAGACGCGCCGGGAGCGCGAACGAGCCGAACGTGAGCGGCTGATCGTGACGGCCGCACGGGAACTGGCCGAGGCGGAGGGCTGGGACGCGGTGACCACGCGGCGGCTCGCCGATCAGATCGAGTACAGCCAGCCGGTCCTCTACAGCCACTTCAAGGGCAAGGGCGCGATCATGGCGGCCGTGGCCGTGCAGGGCTGCGCGGACCTGGCCGTCGAGCTTCGCGCGGCGCGCACGGCGGCCGGCAGCGCCCGCGAGGCGCTGGCGGCGGTGGCCGGGGCGTACACCGCCTTCGCCCGACGGCGACCCGCGCTCTACGACGCGATGTTCACGCACGCCGTGGACCTGCCGTTCGCCACACCCGAGGCGCCGGCGGCCCTGTGGGACGCCTTCGACGAACTGCTGCAGGCCGTCCGGCCCATCGCGGCCGAGGGCGAGGACACCGGACTGCTGACGGAGACCTACTGGGCCGGATTGCACGGGCTGGTGACCCTGATGCGCAGCGGCCGGCTGCCCGAGGAGGCGCACGAGCGTCGGCTGGCGCTGCTGATCGGCCACTTCGTGCCTCACGGCACGGACTGAGCGCTCGTCCGAAAGGAGCGGAGCCGCGGGGACGTACCGCGCGGCTCGAACCGCCGTCGCCGGCCCGCCTCGCACCGGCGGCAGGCCCGACCGCCGGGCGGCCGTCGGCGGGAGGGGCTCACCCCACGGCCGAACCCCGGAGCCAGGCGAACGGAACGGGGGGCGGGAGGGTCACTCGTCGGCCGTCGCCACGGGCAGCGCGGCACGCGGCCGCTGCCACCCCCGGGGCCCCCGCGCCCGCAGCCACGCCGTGGTCTCCTCCGGGGGCATCGCCGCCGCGACCAGCCATCCCTGTACGGCGTCGCACCCCAGGTCTCGCAGTCGCTCCCAGGTCTCGTCGTCCTCGACGCCCTCGGCGACGACGAGCAGGCCGAGGGAGTGCGCGAGGTCGACGGTGCAGCGCACGATCTCCGCGTCCTCGGTGTCGACCGCGAGCCGGGCCACGAACGAGCGGTCGATCTTCAGCTCGCTGACCGGGAGCCGGCGCAGGTGCACGAGCGAGGAGTACCCCGTGCCGAAGTCGTCCAGGGACATCTTGACGCCGTGCCCGGTCAAGGCGTTGAGGGTGTCGGCCGCGCGCTGCGGGTCCTCCAGGAGGACGTGTTCCGTGATCTCCAGTTGGAGCGCTCCCGCCGGGACACCGTGCCGGGCCAGCCGGGCGGCGACGGAGCCCGCGAAGCCGGGCGTGTGCACATCACGCGGGGAGACGTTCACCGCGACCGGTACGAACAGGTCCTGGGACCGCCAGCGCGCGACCTGGCCGAGCGCGGCCTCCAGGACGTATTCGGTGAGGTGGGGCATCAGGCCCGAGGACTCGGCGATCGCTATGAACTCGTCCGGCGGCACCTTGCCCCGCTCCGGGTGCACCCAGCGGACCAGGGCCTCCAGGCCCACGACCTGTCCGTCGAAGCGGACCTTCGGCTGGTAGTGCAGATGCACCTCGCCCGCTTCGAGGGCGCGGCGCAGATCGCCCAGCAGGCCGAGCCGGTCGGGGGTGTTGGAGTCGCGCTTGGACTCGTAGACCTCCACGCCCGTACGGTCCCGCTTCGCCTGGTACATCGCCACGTCCGCCCGGCGCAGGAGCCCTTCGGCGTCCAGGGCGTGGTCGGGGAAGACGGCGACTCCGGCGCTGGCCTCCAGGACGAGGGTGAGGCCGTCGAGGTCGAGGGGGGAGCTGAGCGCGGCGACCAGGCTCCGGGCGACCCGGGTCGCGGACGTCGTGGAGTCGGCGACGGGCAGTAAGACGGCGAATTCGTCCCCGCCGAGCCGGGCGGCCTCGGCCCCGCGCGGCAGTGCCACCCGCAGCCGGTCGGCGATCTGCAGCAGCAGCCGGTCGCCGGCGAGATGCCCCAGCGTGTCGTTGACCGACCGGAACCGGTCGAGGTCGATCAGCATCAGGGCGGCGCGAGCGTCGATCCGTTCGGCGTCGTCCAGCGCGGTCCAGATGCGCTCCAGCAGCCACTGCCGGTTGGGAAGCCCGGTGAGCGGGTCGCGCAGCTGCTCCTCGGCGCGGGCCCGGGCTATCCACAGGGTGGAGTCCAGGGCGATGAGGGGGATGGAGAACAGGGGCAGCAGGATCGGCTTGGCCACGGCCACCACGCAGACCAGCGGCGCGATCCCCAGCAGCGCGACCGCGACCAGTCCTTGTCTGACCAGGGCGGTACGGGCGACGGTGGGCAGCCCTGGGCGCGGGGCGTGCAGGTACCAGAGCAGGACGCGGGTGACCATCAGGTAGGCGGCGGCGACCAGGGCCACCTGGGGTGCGGTGGCGAGCGTCCAGGCGTCGGGCCGCGCGGGGGACTCGACGGACGGCACGGTCCCGAACACGGCGAGCACCAGGGCGCCGGCGCCGATGCCGAGGAGGTCGACCGCCCCGTGCAGCACGCCCTGGCGCCAGCGGTTGCGGCGGGCCACGCCGACCAGCACGACGACCGTGAGGCTGACCATGCCTGCCGGTACCCAGCCGTAGAGCAGCAGCACGGCGAGGGTGAGTGCGGCGCCCGAGCCGGTGCCGCCCCACCAGCGGGAGCGGCCGAGCATGACGAGGTGGCCGACGATGATGCCGGTCAGCACGGCCAGCGCCCAGCCGGCCGTGCCGGACGGGAACAGCGCGTGGCCGCCGGTGAAGGCGCGGTAGAAGCCGGCGCCCAGGACGAACCCGGCCGCCGCGACGACCGCCGTTGGCAGCGCCGGCCAGGAGTGGTGCCGTTCGCCGTCCGCGTCCTCGCCGGTCAGTCCGGGGGTGTGCTCGGTGACCGGTTGTGCGGCGCCGCGGCCGTCCGCCGCGGCGCGCCCCCCGACGGCACGCCCGTCCGCGGTGTACTGTCCGACGGCGCGCACCTGAGCACCCGGACGCGCCGCCGGCCGTCCGACCCCACGGACCGCTCGCCATACGACCGCCATGCGGCGCAGGCGCAGCCGTGCGCCCGGCACGGCGCTCTCGGTCGGTTCCATTCCCGTCCCTCTCACAGCCGGCGGTGCCCACGCCCCGCGGACCGGTGCCCGACAACCCTCAACGGCCCGCGTTGGAAATCCCTGCCCCGCGCTCTGGTGCGAGCACGAAGATGCCCCGACCGCAGCTGGGCACGGCAGGCGCACATCTCAACAGTAGGCCGCAGAAGGCTTCCACGGGCAGCGGTCGCGGACGGTTGCCCGAATGCGCCCCGGCCACCCGTATGCATCTGATATGCGCTGAACGGGTGGCCTTCAACCGCTACTCCTCGGCCGAAAGCGCGACTTCGGCCGCCGCGTCCGGTCCCTGCTCCAGCAGGACTCCGAAACCCTCCTCGTTCAGGACCGGCACCTTCATCTGCATCGCCTTGTCGTACTTCGATCCGGGGCTGTCACCCACAACGACGAATGACGTCTTCTTCGAAACCGATCCGGTCACCTTCGCTCCGCGGCTCTGCAGCGCCTCCTTGGCGCCGTCCCGCGTGAAGTGTTCGAGGGTGCCGGTGACGACGACGGTGAGCCCTTCGAGCGGGCGCGGCCCCTCGTCCTCACCGGTGCTCTCCTCCTCCGTGCGTACGCCGGAGGCCTTCCACTTACGGATGATTTCGCGGTGCCAGTCCTCGGCGAACCACTCCTTGACGGCGGCGGCGACGATCGGGCCGACGCCGTCCGTGTTCTTCAGCTCCTCCTCCGAGGCCTGGTCGATGCGCTCGATCGAGCGGAACTCCCTGGCCAGCGCCTCGGCCGCGACCGGTCCTACGTGACGGATCGACAGGCCGGTGAGGAGGCGGGCGAGCGGGCGCTGCTTGGCCGCCGCGATGTTCTCCAGCATGGCGAGCGCGTTCTTCCGGGGGTTGCCCTCCTGGTTCGCGAAGATCGTGGCGACCTTCTCCTCGCCGGTCTTCGGGTCCCGCTTGGGCAGGCCGCTGTCCGAGTCGAGGACGTACGCCTTGATGGGCAGCAGCTGGTCGATGGTGAGGTCGAACAGATCGCCCTCGTCGAGCAGCGGTGGATCCTTCGGCTCCAGCGGCGCGGTGAGGGCCGCGGCCGCCACGTAGCCGAAGTGCTCGATGTCCAGCGCCTTGCGGCCCGCGAGGTAGAACAGGCGCTCACGCAACTGGGCCGGGCAGGTGCGTGCGTTCGGGCAGCGCAGGTCGACGTCGCCCTCCTTCATCGGCCGCAGCGCCGTACCGCACTCGGGGCACTCGCCCGGCATCACGAACTCGCGCTCGCTGCCGTCGCGCAGGTCGGCGACCGGCCCGAGGATCTCGGGGATGACGTCACCGGCCTTGCGCAGCACCACGGTGTCGCCGATGAGGACGCCCTTGGCCTTGACCACGTCCTGGTTGTGCAGCGTGGCGAACTCGACCTCGGAGCCGGCGACCGTGACCGGCTCGACCTGGGCGTACGGCGTGACCCGGCCCGTGCGGCCCACGCCCACGCGGATGTTGACGAGCTTGGTGTTGACCTCCTCCGGCGCGTACTTGTACGCGATGGCCCAGCGCGGCGCGCGCGAGGTGGAGCCGAGGCGGCCCTGGAGCGGGATCTGGTCGAGCTTGACGACGACGCCGTCGATCTCCCACTCCACGGAGTGGCGGTTCTCGCCGAAGTACGCGATGAACTCCCGGATGCCGTCCAGGCCGTCGACCACCCGGTTGTGGCCGGAAACAGGCAGACCCCAGGTCTTCAGCAGGTCGTACGCCTGGGAGAGGCGGGTCAGGCCGGTGAAGCCCTCCAGGGCGCCGATGCCGTGGACCACCATGTGCAGGGGGCGGGTGGCGGTGACGCGCGGGTCCTTCTGGCGCAGTGAACCGGCCGCCGCGTTACGCGGGTTGGCGAAGGGCTTGTCGCCCGCCTCGACCAGCCGGGCGTTGAGCTCCTGGAACTTCTCCATCGGGAAGTAGACCTCGCCGCGGATCTCCACGAGGTCGGGGACGGAGTCGCCCTTGAGACGCTCCGGGATCTCGGCGATCGTCCGGACGTTCGGTGTGATGTCCTCGCCGGTGCGGCCGTCGCCACGGGTCGCCGCGCGGGTGAGACGGCCGCGCTCGTAGGTGAGGTTCACCGCGAGGCCGTCGACCTTCAGCTCGCACAGGAAGTGGTAGTCCTGCTCCCCCAGTTCACGGGCGATGCGCTCCGTCCAGGCGGCCATCTCCTCGTCGTTGAAGGTGTTGTCGAGGGAGAGCATGCGCTGGCGGTGCTCGACCGCCGTGAACTCCGTCTCGTACGACCCCGACACCTTCTGGGTCGGGGAGTCCGGGGTGCGCAGCTCCGGATGCTCCTCCTCCAGCGCCTCCAGGGAACGCAGCAGTTCATCGAACTCCGCGTCGCTGACGACGGGAGCGTCCTTCACGTAGTACCGGAAGCGGTGCTCCTCGATCTGCTCAGCGAGGCGCGCGTGCTTCTCCCGTGCCTCGGCGGGCACCGTCGTCGTCTCCGCTTGCTTGTCCCCGGCCACCGTGTCGTCCTCCCGTTACTCTGGGTTGTCCGCGAGCGATCTCGCCGCCCGGACGCAGTGGGCGAGAGCCGTGCGCGCGTACCCCGGGGAGGCCCCCGCGAGTCCGCACGCCGGGGTGACTGTGACCGCCTCCGCGAGAAGCCCCGGTGACAGCCCCAGCCTGCGCCACAGCGTCCTGACACCCATGACGCTACCGGCAGGGTCTGACAATGGGCCCTCGGTGCCCGGGACGACACCGGTGAAGAGCCGGGTACCGGCCTCCACCGCCTCGCCGATCGTGTCGTCGTCACGCTCGGTGAGCAGGGAGAAGTCGAAGGAGACGGCCGCCGCGCCCGCCCGGCGGAGCAGGGCGAACGGGACGTCCGGTGCGCAGGAGTGGACGACTGCCGGGCCGTCTGCGTGCACCCCGACGGCGTCGCGGAGCGTGGCCTCGACGATCTGCCGGTCGACGGCCCGGTGCGTGCGGTAGCCGCTGGCGCTCTTCACCTGGCCACGCAGGACGGCGGTGAGGGACGGCTCGTCGAACTGGAGGACGAGCTGCGCCCCGGGGATCCGGCGCCGCACTTCGGCGAGATGCAGACGCAGCCCCTCGGCGAGGGAGGCGGCGAGGTCACGGCAGGCTCCGGGGTCGGAGAGGGCCGCCTCGCCGTTGCGCAGCTCCAGGTTGGCGGCGAGGGTCCAGGGCCCGACGGCCTGGACCTTCAGCGGCCCTTCGTACTCCTGTGTGAACTCCTCCAGTGCGTCGAGGTCCTCACCGAGCCAGGAGCGGGCCCGTTTGGTGTCCCGCCCGGGCCGGTCACCGAGGCGCCAGCCGCTGGGCTCCACGCGCGCGTACAGCTCGACGAGCAGTCCGGCGGTCCGCCCGATCATGTCCGCGCCCGGTCCCCGGGCGGGCAGTTCGGGCAGGAAGGGGAAGTCCTCGAAGGTTCCGGTGACGGTTTTGGCGGCTTCTCGGGCGTCGCCGCCCGGCATGGACCCCACACCGGTGGCGGCGCCGAACCTGAACTGGCTGTTTTCGCTCACCGGAGAAGCCTACGCAGCGGCTCCGCCGGGGTCAGTTCCCCGGTCGCACCGTCAGGTCGTTGACCTCGGCGTCCCTCGGCAGGTCCAGGGCCGTCAGGATCGTCGTGGCCACGGACTCCGGGTCGATCCACTTGGAGGCGTCGTACTCCTTGCCCTCCTGCTGGTGCACCTTGGCCTGCATGGGACTGGCCGTGCGGCCGGGGTAGACCGAGGTGACGCGGACACCGGCCGCGTGCTCCTCGTGGCGCAGGGAGTCCGCCAAGGCCTTGAGGCCGTGCTTGGAGGCGGCGTACGCGGACCAGCCGGCATGGGCGTTGAGGCCGGCGCCGGAGTTGACGAAGAGGACGTGGCCCCGGGCGGCGCGCAGCTGGGGCAGGAAGTGCCGGGTCAGCTCGGCGGGGGCGACGAGATTCACGTTGAGCTGGTGGCGCCAGGTCTTCGGGGTGAGCTCTCCGACCGGGCCGAGGTCGACGACGCCGGCGATGTGCAGCAGCGAGTCCACGCGGTCGGGCAGCGACTGGTGGGAGAAGGCCCAGGAGAGCTTGTCCGGGTCGGACAGGTCCCCGACGAGCGTCTTCGCCCCGGGAACCCGGCCGCCAGCTCCTTGGCGCGGGCCGCGTCGCGCGCGTGCAGCACGAGGTCGTCCCCGCGCGCGTGCAGACGGCGGGCCACGGCCGCGCCGATGCCGGAGCCCGCTCCGGTGATCACATGAGTAGCCATGCCCGCCATGCTCGCATCAGCGTCAGGGTCACTCGATGCCGCGGCTCTCCTCCAGGTACGCCAGCGCGCCCACCGGCTCCTCCGCGAAGAACACCAGGTCGGTGAGCGGGCGGGGCAGGAAGCCCTCGTCCTCCATGCGGCGGAACTGCTCCTTCAGGCCGTCGTAGAAGCCCGCGGTGTTGAGCAGGACGACCGGCTTGTCCGTGTGGCCGTGCTTCTTCAGTTCCAGGATCTCGGTCGCCTCGTCCAGCGTGCCCGTGCCGCCGACCATGATGACCACGGCGTCGGCCTTCTCCAGGAGGAGCCTCTTGCGCTCGGCGAGGTCCTCGGCGACGACCATCTCGTCGACGCCCGGGCGGGCCTTCGCCGAGAGGAATTTCACGGAGACGCCGGCGAGCCGGCCGCCCGCCTCCTGCACCCCGTCGGCGACCACCTTCATGAGGCCGACGTCCGAACCGCCCCACACCAGGGTGTGTCCGCCCTTGCCCAGCAGGGTGGCGAACTCCCGTGCGGGGCGGGTGTAGCGCTCGTCGAGGTCGGCGGCGGAAAGGAAGACACAGATGTTCATGAGCCCACCGTACGGGCATGGTCGGGCGCCGTGGTGACCCGCATTTTGGACTGCCGGTGCGGGAGCTTCTCCCAGTCGTCCATGAACCGGGCGTTCAGGCCGTGCTTCGCGGCGAGTTCGGTCAGCGTCCGGGTCCGGTAGTAGAAGTCCTCGTGGAGCACCTGGTGCTCCTCGCCCTCGGTGCGGTCGAAGGTGAAGTCGAAGAAGCCGCTGGGCGCGAGGATCCGGCCGATGTGGGCGAAGCACTCCTCTATGACGTGCGGCGGCGAGTGCGAGAAGACGCTGTGCGCGTGCACGACGTCGAAGTGCGCGTCGGGCAGGAAGGCGAAGGTGAGGTCGTCGGCGAGCGCCAGGTAGGGCATCTTGGACTGCAGGCCCTCGGACACGAGGGTGTCCTGGGCGGCGAGCAGGATGTGCGGCGAGATGTCGATGCCGTAGTAGTGGCCGGCGTCGAGGTGGTCGATGAACAGGCGTCCGGCGCGCAGATTGCCGCAGCCGATCTCCAGCATCCGGTGCTGCGGCTGGAGGCCGTGCCCCACCAGGTAGTCGAACTGCATGCGCCCGATCCGCGTCCACGCCTCGCGGGAGGGGTTGTGCCCCACCGCCGCCTCCGCGCTGCGGGCCGCGTCGGAGGCCATGACGGCGCGGTAGTAGGAGATGTGGTCGCGGTAGCGCAGCCGCAGCCAGGCGTCCCGCGCCGCGCGCCGGGCGTGCGCGGGCACGCGCCCTGGGTGGCGCAGGGCGTACCTGACCTGGTGGGCCAGAGTGCTGCGGTTTCCGGACTGTTCCGTTGCTCGCATGGGGGCCTCCTGCGGCGAGGGAAGAACTCCGCTACAGCGTGCGCTGTATCGAAGGACTCGGCTACCCAAGGAGGACGATCGTGACCAGAGGGCATCGCATCACCGTCGAACCGAGCGGCCGGCACGTGCGCGTGGTGCACGGCGGACAGATCCTGGCGGAGAGTGACCGGTCGCTGGTCCTGCGCGAGACGGGCTGTCCCGAGCGGTACTACATCCCGGCCGAGGACGTACGCCTGGACCTGCTCACACCGTCCGGCGCCCGGACACACTGCCCCTTCAAGGGCGACGCCTCCTACTGGTCGCTGCCGGACGCGGCGGACCTCGTGTGGGCGTATCCGGATCCCAAGCCGGACGTCGCGGAGATCAAGGACCACCTGTGCTTCTACGAGGTGGAAGTGACGTGATCGGCTGACGCACGGCCCGCCTCACCGATGAACACCCCGCCGTGCGGCAGTCTGCATGAGCATGGACAAGAAGATCCTTTCGCGCGACGGCACCCGCATCGCCTACGAGAGCACCGGACAGGGCCCCGCGGTCGTCCTGGTGAGCGGCGCGATGTCGACGGGCGGCACCCTGGCGCCGCTGGCCGTGTCGCTCTCGGAGCGTTTTCAGGCCGTCGTGTACGACCGCCGTGGCCGCGGCGCCAGCGGGGACACCGCGCCGTACGCGGTGGAGCGCGAACTCGAGGACCTGGCGGCGGTGATCGAGGCGGTGGGCGGCGAGGCGTTCCTGTACGGCATCTCCTCGGGCGGGGCGCTGACCCTGGAGGCGGCGGCGAGCGGACTGCCGGTGCGCCGTGTCGCGGTGTACGAGACGCCGTTCGCGATGTCCGAGGAGGGCGCCGAGGAGCGCGCGGAGTACACCGGGCGGCTGACGGAGGCACTCGGCGAGGGACGGCGCGGGGACGCGGTCGAGCTGTTCCTGCGGCTGGCCGGCCTGGCCGAGGGGGTGATCCAGGGGGCCCGCCAGTCCCCCATGTGGGCCGGCATGGAGGCGATCGCCGCGAGCCTCGCCTACGACGACGCCGTGATGCGCGACGGCCGGGTCCCCCGCGACCGGCTCACCGCGGTCGGCGTCCCCGTCCTGGCGGTCGCGGGCGACGCGAGCCCCGCCTGGCTGCGCGAGGCGGCCCGGGCGATCGCGGACTCGGTCCCCCGGGGCACGTACCGCACACTGCAGGGCCAGACGCACATGGTCGAGCCGAATGTGCTGACGCCGGTGCTGACGGACTTCTTCCTTCAGGGCTGACACAGAGGGCTGACACTCAGGACACTGACAGGACTGACAGGCCCGGCGTCAGGCCACGCCCGCCGTCGCCCGGGTCGTCGAGGCGATCGTCGCCGAGCCCACCACGCGCGTGCCGTCGTACAGCACGATCGCCTGACCGGGGGCGACGCCGCGGACCGGCTCGGTGAAGGTGACCTCCAGGGAGCCGTCGACGAGTTCGGCACGCACCTCGGTCTCGCCGCCGTGCGCGCGGAGCTGGGCCGTGTAGGTGCCGGGGCCCGCGGGGGCGGCGCCGCACCAGCGCGGCTTGATCGCGGTCAGGGCGCTGACGTCCAGCGCGGCGGCCGGGCCGACCGTGACCGTGTTGTCCACCGGGGAGATGTCGAGGACGTAGCGCGGCTTGCCGTCGGGGGCCGGGGTGCCGATGCGCAGGCCCTTGCGCTGGCCGATGGTGAAGCCGTACGCGCCCTCGTGGGTGCCGATCCGGTGGCCGGACTCGTCGACGATGTCGCCCTCGGACCTGCCGAGCCGGTCCGCCAGGAAACCCTGGGTGTCGCCGTCGGCGATGAAGCAGATGTCGTGCGAGTCGGGCTTCTTGGCCACCGCCAGGTCGCGGCGCTCGGCCTCCGCGCGGATCTCGTCCTTCGTGGTCAGCGTGTCGCCGAGGGGGAAGAGCGCGTGGGCGAGCTGCCGGTCGTCCAGCACGCCCAGGACGTACGACTGGTCCTTGGCCATGTCGGAGGCGCGGTGCAGCTCACGGGTGCCGTCGGAGAGCGTGACGACCTTGGCGTAGTGGCCGGTGCACACCGCGTCGAAGCCCAGCGCGAGCGCCTTGTCGAGGAGGGCGGCGAACTTGATCTTCTCGTTGCAGCGCAGGCAGGGGTTGGGGGTGCGGCCGGCCTCGTACTCGGCGACGAAGTCCTCGACCACGTCCTCGCGGAAGCGGTCGGCCAGGTCCCACACGTAGAAGGGGATGCCGATGACGTCCGCGGCGCGGCGGGCGTCGCGCGAGTCCTCGATGGTGCAGCAGCCGCGCGCGCCCGTCCGGAAGGATTGAGGGTTGGCGGAGAGCGCGAGGTGGACACCGGTCACGTCGTGGCCGGCCTCGGCCGCGCGGGCGGCGGCGACGGCGGAGTCGACTCCGCCGGACATGGCGGCCAGGACGCGGAGGGGACGGGAGCGCTGCGGGGTTTCAGTCATAGCCCTTCCAGGGTACGGGGCGCGGGAACCAAGGCTGCCGGGTATCCGTTGACGATCACATGGGGGCGAGACGAGCATCCAAGGACACGGACCGGCGCATCGGGCGGCGGGCCCTGATCGTGGGCGGTGTGGCGGCTGCCGCGGGGTCCGCGGCGCTCGCCCGTGACGAGCTGGGCCGGCTGTGGTGGCGCGTGCCGGGCGTGGAGAAGCCGCGCAAGGACGGCGAGGTGGACTACGCGGGCGCGCGCTGGGTGGCGGCGTCGGACGCGAACTGGCGCCGCGCGGACCGCCCCGACGATTTCGGCATAGACATGGTGGTCGTCCATGTCACCCAGGGCAGCTTCGACAGCGCGGTGAAGGCCTTCCAGGACCCGTCGCACGGGGCGGCCTCGCACTACATCGTCCGCAAGGACGGGCACATCTCCCAGATGATCCGCGAGCTGGACGTGGCGTACCACGCGGGCAACCGCGACTACAACGAACGCAGCGTGGGCATCGAGCACGCGGGCTTCGTGGACCGCCCGCAGGACTTCACGGACGAGATGTACGAGGCATCCGCTCGCCTCACGGCCCGCGTCTGCGCCCGCTACGACATCCCCGTGGACCGCGAGCACATCATCGGCCACGTGGAGGTCCCGGGCACGGACCACACGGACCCGGGGCCGCACTGGGACTGGAAGAAGTACATGCGGCTGGTGCGGGAGGCGCGTACGGCCCGGGCGTGACGGGAGCGGCGCTCAGCGGCTGTGCATCCGTTCGAGCCGCTCAGTCGCGGCGGCGACGGCGTCCTGGAGTTCCCGCGCGACGGACCCCTGCCTGCGCGAGCGCTCGTACAGGGCGCTGGCGCTCAGGCCTGCCGGAAGGAGTTCGCCGACCTCGGGTAATTCGATGTCACGGTAGTCACGGGCGAGACGGATGACATCGCCGAGAACCTTGCCCAGCCTTTTCCGCCTGAGCACCGCGCCTTCGAACACATCGACCGTCTCCTGGACGAACTCCAGGTCCTTGACGGTCGTGGGCCGCGTGTCCAGCTGACGGAGCCGGGTGAAGAGCTCGGTCAGCGCCGCCAGCGGGCCTGCGAGGTCCTGACGGCGCTGCTTGAGCTTGCGCAGGACGAGCTTGACCGCCAGAGCGAGAAGCCCGAGGCCGGCCGTGACCACGGCAGTGAGATACACGGGCGCGGCAGCGGCAGCGGCTTCGGTCAGCGCGTGCGAAGGCATGGCAGGTTCCGTTCCCAAGGGCAGGCGATGTCCCGCATCGGGGGACTGTGCGCGACCCGTGAGAAACGTGCGCGCAAAGCTCACGTTAACGTTGCGCACGCCCGGACCTCGTCGGCAGAAGTGCACAAGCTGCGCCCCGGAAAACTATCCCGGTCTCACAGAAGCCTCCGGCGAGGTCCTGGGAGCCGGTTCGGTGACGCAGATCGGACATGTCGCGCTGAATCCCAGGTCATCGCCCCGTTGAGAACCGTACTTGCGACGCCGCCCCCGAAAAGCGGGGGCAAGCGTTCCGCGTGCGAAACACGTGCGTTTCAGATGGGCGGTTCGCCAAGCGGTTCAACGTGTGCTTCGGTACGCTCCCAGAAACGGAAACGGTAGGTGACCAGCGTGTCCGAGGATCAGGGGAACGCGTTGTTCGACGCGGTCGACGCCCTGCTGGAAGAGGCTTCACCGGCGGACGGACTGCCCGAGCCCGCCGAGCGCAAGCGTCTGCGTGAGGCCGGCAGCCTCAGTCAGGAGCGTGTGGCCGACGCGCTGGGGGTCCGCAGGGAGACCGTGAGCGCGTGGGAAGCGGGCCGTTCAGAGCCCCGTCCGCCTCAACGGGCCGCCTACATCCGGCTGCTGACAGGTCTCTCGGCCAAGTTCCCGCCGCCGCAGAGCATCGCGCCGCAGCAGTCCGTGCTCCGCGCCATCACGGCTCCGGCCGCCACCCCGCAGTCCGCGCCGGGAAGCGCGCACAAGCCGCCGCGGGGCGCGTCCGACTGACCTGCTCTCAGGTCAGCCCCGCCGCCCGCGCCCGTTCCACCGCGGGACCGATGGCCTTCGCGAGGGCCTTGATGTCGGACTCGGTGGAGGTGTGGCCGAGGGAGAAGCGGAGAGTGCCGCGGGCCAGGTCGGGGTCGGTGCCGGTGGCGAGGAGGACGTGGCTGGGCTGGGCGACGCCGGCCGTGCAGGCGGAGCCCGTGGAGCATTCGATGCCCTGGGCGTCGAGCAGGAGAAGGAGGGAGTCGCCCTCGCAGCCGGGGAAGGTGAAGTGCGCGTTGGCGGGGAGGCGGCCCTCCGGCGCGGGGTCACCGCCGAGGATCGCGTCCGGCACGGCCGAGCGGACGGCGGTGACCAGGGCGTCGCGCAGGGCGCCGACCTCGCGGGCGAACCATTCTCGCTGCTCGGCGGCCAGCCGCCCGGCCACCGCGAAGGAGGCGATGGCGGGTACGTCGAGGGTGCCGGAGCGCACATGGCGTTCCTGGCCGCCGCCGTGCAGGACCGGCACGGGGGCGTGCTCGCGGCCGAGGAGCAGCGCGCCGATGCCGTAGGGGCCGCCGATCTTGTGGCCGGACACCGTCATCGCGGCAAGCCCCGAGGCGGCGAAGTCCACGGGGATCTGACCGAAGGCCTGGACGGCGTCCGAGTGCAGGGGGACACCGAACTCCGCTGCCACGTCGGCTAGTTCGCGGACCGGCAGGATCGTCCCGATCTCGTTGTTCGCCCACATGACGGTGGCGAGGGCCACGTCGTCGGGATCGCGGGCGATCGCCTCGCGCAGGGCGTCCGGGTGGACGCGGCCGTGGGCGTCGACCGGCAGGTACTCGATGGTGGCGCCCTCGTGTTCGCCGAGCCAGTGGACTGCGTCGAGGACGGCGTGGTGCTCGACGGGGCTGACGAGGACGCGGGTGCGGGCCGGGTCGGCGTCGCGGCGTGACCAGTACAGGCCCTTGACGGCGAGGTTGTCGGCCTCCGTGCCGCCCGAGGTGAAGACGACCTCGCTGGGGCGGGCGCCGAGGGCTTCGGCGAGGGTCTCGCGGGCCTCCTCGACGGTACGGCGGGCCTGCCTGCCGGATGCGTGGAGGGAGGAGGCGTTGCCGGTGGCACCCAGGTGCGCGGTGAGCGCCTCTGCCGCCTCCGGGAGCATCGGGGTGGTCGCGGCGTGGTCGAGGTAAGCCATGGTGAGCCCGATTCTACGGCTCTGCTTCCACGGGCCTCAGAGCAAGGTTGGCCGAACGTGAACCGCTTTCCCGCGCGGCTGCGGCCCGTCGTCCCCGGGCCCGGCCGCGCCGTGCCGGCGCACGGTCGCCCGACGGCGGCTCAGAAGCTCCAGGAGATCGTGCTGTCGAACTCCATGAACGCCGCCAGGACCAGCAGGTCGGCGACGCCCAGGCCCAGACCCAGGTAGGCGCGGCCGGGGCGCGCGGTGCCGCGCCACAGGGCGATACTCGCGAGCACGATGGCGATCGGGCCGAGGAAGAGGTTGAGGACGAGCAGGCCGAGCAGGCCCAGGACGAAGGACGCGACGGCCATGCCGTCGGTGTCGCGGATTCCGGTGCGGCGCGAGGCCGGAGCGGTGAGCTGCATGATGATCGACTCCCAGTCGGGTCGGCGGGACGGTGGTCGCGGGGCGGAGGTCAGAGGGCCTGCGTGTGGCGCCGGCGGCTGTGGCGCTCGCGGATCGCGAAGATGCCGAGCCAGGCGGCGATGACCACGCCGGCGGCGACGGAGATGGTGAGCGGCGCGTGGGCCACGGTGCCCAGCACGACCCCCAGCAGCAGGAGTGCGGCGACGATGAACAGCATGGGTAAAGCTCCCTGGGCTTCGGTGAACGGTTGTGGTTACAGTTGTTCACTGACTTCCCAGTCTAGCGCCTCCCATGACTTTCCAATTCCAGAGAACAGTTGTTAACTGCATGGTATGAGTCACACTCTCGGCATCCGGCAGGCCCAGAAACAGAAGACCCGGCAGGCACTCCTGGACGCGGCTCTGGGACTGCTGGAGGAGCAGAGCCTGAGCAGCCTCGGGCTGCGCGAGGTCACGCGCGCCGTCGGTGTCGCCCCGACGGCCTTCTACCGGCACTTCCGCTCCACGGCGGATCTGGGCGTGGCCCTGGTCGAGGAGGCACTCGGCAGCCTGCACCCGATGATCCGGACGACGGTGTCCGCGACCGGCGACCACGAGGAACGCATCACACGCGCCATTGAGCTGATCGCCCGTCACGTCGACGGGTACCCCGCACATGTCCGGTTCATCGCCCGTGAACGCCATGGCGGAGTCCAGCCGGTACGGGAGGCGATACGGGAGCAACTGGCCCGTTTCGCGCGAGAGGTCAAGGACGAGCTGGCCAAGGACTCGGTGTCCGAGGGCTGGACCGAGGACGACCTGCTGATGCTCGCCCACCTCTACGTCGACCAGATGCTGATCACGGCGTCGCTCTTCCTGGAGGCGCTGGAGGGCCCGGAGAAGGAGCGCGCGGAGCGGACTCGGCACGTCACGCAGGTGGCGACCCGCCAGATGCGGCTGATCGGCCTCGGCCGCCACCACTGGCTGGACTGACAACCCGCGCACAACGCACCGGGGCGGCACGCCCGTCCCCGAGCACGCCGCCCCTGCCGTTGTCCGGAGGGCTCCTGCCGCCCTCCTTGTGGCTCTACGCCTACTGCTCCTTCTGCGCCTGCGGGGTCTGCCCCTGCCCGCCCGAGGCCTGACCGCCGCCGCCCGGAGCACCGCAGCCGCCGCCCTGACCACCGCCGGGACCGCCCTGCCCGCCACCCTGAGCACCGCCCGGCGCACCGCTGGGCGCACCCGAAGGCGCCCCGGACGGCGCACCCGACGGCACACCCGACGGCTTGGCACCCCCGGAAGCGGCGCCCGACGGCGCGCCGGAGGGAGCACCCGACGGAGCCCCGGAGGGAGCCCCCGAAGGCGCACCCGAAGGGGCTTGGCAGGCCTGCTGCTGTCCGGAGCCGCCGCCGCTGTTCGAGGACGACGAGGAGTCACCCGAGCCGCAGGCCACCAGAGCCAGGGGCGACAGGGCCAGCAGGGCCACGGCGGGGAGAAGACGCGCGCGCTTCATGAGCAACCACTTTAGGGAAGACGAGAAAGTCCTGAGGCGGGTACTCAACCAACGTCGCCTGGGGCTCTGTTGAGGCCGCCCTGTGACCCGCCTGTGAGCGGGGCAAAGCGCGACTCAAGACACTAGAGCCGGACCCGGGCGAGCTGCCGGGACTGGGCGACCAGGCGATCGGCACTGTCCCAGACCTCGGCGTCCTCCTCCAGGAAGCCGCCGGCGAGATTGCGCGTGGTGATCGAGACGCGCAGGGGGCCCGGTGCCGGGCGGCAGCGGACGTGCACGGTCAGCTCGACGGTGGGGACCCAGCCCTTCAGTCCGATCTCGAAGGCGGTGGGCGGCAGGGCGTCCACCGCGAGCAGCAGGGAGAGCGGGTCGTGGTCACGGCCGTCCGCGAGCCCGAACCAGGCGCGCATCTCCCCCTTGCCGGACGGCTGCCCGAGGGCCCAGCCCAGCGTCGACGGGTCCAGCTTGAGCATCAGGCGGTCGGCGATGGCCGAGCTGCCGGAGACGGGAGCCGGCCCGTCCTCGGGGCCGAAGCACTGCTCCATCGCCGGGATCGCGGGCGGCGCGGCCGTCGTACGGACGTCGTCGGGCAGGGCGTCCAGGTCGCCGTAGGAGGCGAGGACGCGGATGCGTTCGACCTCGCGGCCCTCGTCGTCGTACTGGAAGAGGGAGGCCTGGCCGGTCGACAGGGTGCGGCCGGTGCGTACGACGTCCGTGCGGACGACCGCCGGGCCGGGCTGGGACGCGGTCAGGTAGTGCGCCGAGACGGTGAACGGGTCGGCATGCGGCAGGGCGTCCGCGAGCGCGCGGCCCAGGACGGCCAGCAGATAGCCGCCGTTGACGGCGCTGATGATCGTCCAGCCGGCGGAGAGGTCGATGTCGTAGACGCCGGGCGCGCGGGGGGTGAGCGCGGTGTCGCGGTCGAACTCGCTGTCGCCGATCGTGGCCCGGACGGTCGGGGCGGTGGCTGCTTCTGGCATGGCTGAACAGTACAAGAACTAGCTACTAAGCGGTAGCTTTGCCCGCTCGCCAGGCGCCCCCGACTTGGTGAGACACGGGCAATTTCTCGGTAAGTGTCCGACTCATCCGTAAACCCGCAGGCCGTCCCCGCGCTCAGTCAGGGCATGAGCCTCACCGGGACCCCGTTCCTCTGCACGCTGGTCGTGCTGTCCGTCGTCGCCCTCGTACTGCCGCTGTGCCTCTGGTCGCGCCTGAGCGGGCCCCGGGCCCTGCGCGCCGCGGCCCGGACGCTGATGCTGCTGTTCGCCCAGGGGACAGCCGTGGCCCTGGTCTTCACCCTGGTCAACAACGCCAACAGCCTCTACGACACCTGGGGCGACCTGCTCGGCACCGGCGATCATGTGCGGCAGGCGGCCGATCTGGGCGCCGACGGCACCGGCGGCCTCGCCCTGGAACGGCTGCCCAGGGTGCGCCAGAGCTTCGAGCCGGCCACCGGGCCCGGCATGCGAGCGGCCGGCGGAGTACGGGTCACCCACCTCAAGGGCCGGGTGTCGGGCGTGAACGCCGAGGTCTACGTCTGGCTGCCGCCGCAGTACGACGACCCGGCCTACCGGCACACCCGGTTCCCGGTCGTCGAGCTGCTGCCCGGCTACCCCGGATCGGCGAAGGCCTGGTTCGTCTCGCTGCACGCGCACGAGCAGCTGCTGCCGCTGATGCGCGACGGACAGGTGGCCCCGTTCATCCTGGTCGCCCCGCGCACCAGCCTGCTGCCCGGGGTGGACACCGGGTGCGCCAACATCCCGGGCACGGTCGACGCCGACACCTGGCTGAGCGTCGATGTGCCGAGGATGGTCATGGACAACTTCCGCGGCGAGTCCGCCCCCGAGGGCTGGGCCGTCGCCGGCTACTCGGCCGGGGCGCACTGCGCGGCCAAGCTCGCCGTCGCCCACCCCGACCGCTACCGGGCCGCCGTCAGCCTGTCCGGCTACAACGACCCGATCGGCGAACGTGACTCGCTCGCCGCGCAGAGCCCCGGCCTGCGTGCCGGGAACGATCCGTACACGCTGCTGCGCGGGGCGCCCGTCCCGCCGCGGATCGCGCTCTACCTCTCCGGCCAGCCGCACGACGGCTACGAGGACGCCGTGGCGCTGGAGCAGGCCGCGAAGGCCCCGACGACCGTGCACGTGGTGTTCGTGCCGAGGAGCGCGGGCGGTCACACCATGGCGCTGTGGCGGCCGCAGGTGGTCCCGGCGTTCCGCTGGCTGACGGAGATGACGGGCCGCCGCCCCGTCACGGCAGGAGGGGCTGTTCCTCCTCGCTCACCGTCGACCGCCGGTGCCATGCCCGCGGAGCTCGCCAGTGGTATCGCATCGCGAGCAGCCTCAGCACGAAGGCGGTGATCACCGCGAGGGCGCTGGTCAGCGGGGACAGGGCGCCGTAGTGGATGCACAGCACGATCATCGTGGCACCGACGATCGCCGGGACCGCGTACAGGTCGCGGTCCCAGCGCAGCAGTGAGGGCACCTCGTTGGCGAGCACGTCCCGCAGCACTCCCCCGCCCACGGCGGTGGCGAGGCCCAGACAGGCGGAGGCGGTCAGGCCGAGCCCGTACTCGTACGCCTTCGTCGTCCCGGCGACGCAGAACAGTCCGAGGCCGGCCGCGTCGAAGACGTTCACGGCGACCTGGATGCGTTCCACATGGGGGTGCAGGAAGAAGACCAGGAGGGTGGCGAGCAGCGGGGTGAGGAAGTACCCCAGGTCCGTGAAGGCGGCGGGCGGTACGGCCCCGATGACCAGATCACGGAAGAGACCGCCGCCCAGCGCGGTGACCTCGGCGAGGACGGCCATGCCGAACACGTCGAAGTTCTTGCGGACGGCCAGCAGGGCGCCGGAGATCGCGAAGACGAAGATGCCGATCAGCTCGAGCGAGTGCTGGACGGACGGGGTGAAGAGTTCCTGGAGCACCCGAACATTTTTACCCATGGCCGAGCCCCCGCCCCCAGGTGCGGGGGCGGGGGCTCGGGCGGGATCACTTCTCGACGGCCGTCGTGGGGTTCTCCGCGGCGGCTTCGTGAGCCGAGGAGAGCAGCTTGGTGTCCTGCGGCTGCTGGTCCTCGAAGTTCTCCGGGTGGTGGCAGGCGACGCGCTGCCCGGCCCGCAGCTCCTTGAGCGGCGGCTCCGTCGTCTTGCACATCTCGGTCGCCTTCCAGCACCGGGTGTGGAAGCGGCAGCCGCTCGGCGGGGAGATCGGCGAGGGCACGTCGCCCTTGAGCAGGATGCGCTCGCTCTTGGCGCCCCGGCGCTTCGGATCCGGTACCGGCACGGCCGACAGCAGGGCCTTGGAATACGGGTGCATCGGCGACTTGTAGAGCTGGTCGCGCTCGGCCAGCTCGACGATCTTGCCGAGGTACATCACCGCGATCCGGTCCGAGACATGCCGGACGACAGACAGGTCGTGCGCGATGATCACGTACGTCAGGCCCAGTTCCTCCTGGAGGTCGTCCAGCAGGTTCACCACCTGCGCCTGGATCGACACGTCCAGCGCGGAGACCGGCTCGTCCGCCACGACCAGCTTGGGGTTGAGCGCGAGCGCGCGGGCGATGCCGATGCGCTGGCGCTGGCCGCCGGAGAACTCGTGCGGATAGCGGTTGTAGTGCTCGGGGTTGAGGCCGACCACCGACAGCAGCCGCTGGACCTCCTTCTTCACCCCGCCCTCGGGCTCGACCCCCTGGAGCCTGAAGGGGGCGCCGACGATCGTGCCGATCGTGTGCCGGGGGTTCAGCGAGGAGTAGGGGTCCTGGAAGATCATCTGCACGTCACGGCGCATCGGGCGCAGATCGCTCGTGCCGAGGTGCGTGATGTCCTTGCCCTCGAACTCGACCGTGCCGCCGGTCGGTTCCAGCAGCCGGGTGATCAGCCGGCCCATGGTGGACTTGCCGCAGCCCGACTCGCCCACGACACCGAGCGTCTCGCCCTTGCGGACCTCGAAGTCGATGCCGTCGACGGCGCGCACCGCGCCGGTCTGCCGCTGGAGCAGGCCCTTGCGGATCGGGAAGTGCTTCTGCAGGCCGGTCACCTTCAGCAGGACCTCGCCGGCGGCGGCGGAGTCCTTGGTGAGGGTGGCCCCGCTGGTGTCCGGTTTGCTCACCGGTTTCTCGTCGCTCACAGCTTCGGCGCAATCTCTTCGGTCCAGATACGCTCCCGCTGCTCCTGGGTCATGTGGCAGGCGGCCCAGTGTCCGCCGCCGACCTCGGTCAGCTCGGGGCGGACCGTGCGGGTGACGTTGTCCTTCGGGAGGTCCGCGTACGGGCAGCGCGGGTTGAAGGCGCAGCCGGACGGGAGGTTGATGAGGGAGGGCGGTGCGCCCTTGATCGGGATGAGCCGGTCGGTCTCCTCCCGGTCCATGCGCGGCATCGAGCCGAGCAGACCCCAGGTGTAGGGGTGCCGGGGCTCGGAGAACACGGCCTCCGCGGAACCGCGCTCCACGCACCGGCCGCCGTACATGACCAGCAGGTCGTCGGCCATCTCGGCGACCACGCCCAGGTCGTGGGTGATCATGATGACCGCGGAGCCGAACTCCTTCTGCAGATCATGGATGAGATCGAGGATCTGCGCCTGCACGGTGACGTCCAGGGCGGTGGTCGGCTCGTCGGCGATGAGCAGCTCGGGGTTGTTCACCAGCGCCATGGCGATCATCGCGCGCTGGCGCATACCGCCGGAGAACTCGTGCGGGTAGCCGTCCACGCGCTTGGCGGGCTCGGGGATGCCGACCCGGTCGAGCATGTCGATCGCCCGCTGCTTGGCGGCCTTCTTGCTGACGTCGTGGTGGACCCGGTACGCCTCGACGATCTGCTGCCCGACCGAGTAGTAGGGGTGCATCGCCGACAGCGGGTCCTGGAAGATCATGGCCATCTTCCGGCCCCGCAGCCGCCGCACCGCGTCCGGATCGGCCGCGATCAGCTCCTGGCCGTCCAGCCACACCTCGCCGGAGACCTTGGCACGCGCCGAGCGGTGCAGGCCCATCAGTCCGAGGGAGGTGACGGACTTGCCGGAGCCGGACTCGCCCACGATGCCCAGGGTCTTGCCCTTGCGCACGTCGAAACTGACACCGTCCACCGACTTGACCAGACCGTCGTCCGTGTCGAAATGGATGCGCAGATCCCGTACGGACAGGAACACGTCGTCCGCGGTGGACGGGGCGACGGGGTCCGGTTCGCCGAGCGCGGCTTTGTCGAGCTTGCTCACGAGTACCTCACCCGGGGGTCGATGGCGGCGTTCACCAGGTCGACGATCAGATTGCAGAAGACGATGAAGAACGCGGCGACCATGGTCACACCCATGATGATGGGCAGGTCGTTCTGCTGGATGGACTGGATGGCGTAGGCCCCGATGCCCTGCAGCGAGAAGACCGTCTCGGTGAGCACAGCGCTGCCGACCAGAAGACCGAAGTCCATACCGAAGATCGTGACGATCGGGGTCAGCGCGGAGCGCAGGCCGTGCTTCGCGACGACCGTGGTCTCCTTCAGCCCCTTGGCCCTGGCCGTTCTGATGTAGTCCTCGCCCATCGTCTCCAGCATGCCCGCCCGGGTGAGCCGGGCGTAGAGAGCGGAGAAGAGGAAGGCGAGGCTGACCCAGGGCAGGATCAGGTGCCAGGCCCATTCCGCGGGGTTCTCGGTGAACGGGACGTAGTCGACGCTGTCCCAGATGGGGATCTCGTACACGAAGAGCGCGAGCAGGATCTGGCCGGTGAAGAAGATCGGGAGCGAGACGCCGGAGAGGGCGATGAACATGGCGATGCGGTCGATGGGCTTGCCCTTGCGCAGCGCGGAGATCACACCCGTCGTCACACCGAAGACCACCCAGATCACCGCGGCGCCGACGGCCAGCGAGAAGGAGACGGGGATCCGCTCCTGCAGCTGGGGCCACACCTCGACGTGATTCTTGAACGAGTACCCGAAGCAGGGTGCGCTGCAGTGCGTCGCGTCGGGACCGAACTTGTAGTCGGCGCCGATCACGATGCCCTTGATGAAGTCCCAGTACTGGACGTAGACCGGCTGGTCCAGGCCGAGATTCTGCTTGATCGCGGCGACGGACTCGGGGTTCGCGTCCTTGCCGACGTACTGGGTGGCCAACTGGTCGGCCGTCTGGCCCCCGAGACGGGGCACCAGGAAGAAGATGGCGAAAGTGACTGCGCTGACCACCAGCAGCAACAGCACCGCGCCCATGACGCGTCGGAGGATGTACGCAGCCACAGCTGTACGGCCCCGGGTGGCCGCGGCGGGATCATCCGCCGCGGCCACCCGGTGCCTTCACCTGCCTTTCGAAAGGATCCGGCCCGCTGGTTACTTCGAGGAGCTCATCAGCAGGTAGTCGTACATACCGAGGTAGGCCTGCGTCACCGTGACATTGGCCGCGGACGTGGGCCTGAGCAGCAGGTTCTTGCGGTAGATGACAGGAACGACCGAGGCGTTGTCGAGCACCATCTTGTCGATGTCGCCCCAGGCCTTGGTGCGGGCCGCGTCGTCGGTGTTGGCGATCGCGTCCGTCAGGGCCTTGTTGATCTTCGGGTCGTCCAGCTCCATCAGGTTGTTGCCGCCCGAGGGCTTGATGGCCGCACCGTTGATGATCTGGTCGAGGAAGCCGTAGCCGGTCGGCCAGTCGGCGCCCCACGCCATCGAGAGCATGCCGAGCTTGTTGTCGTGGACGTAGCTCGGGACACCGGCGAAGTTGGAGAAGTACTTGCCGGAGGGGAACTGCTTGATCTCGACGTTGATGCCGATCTTCTTCAGCGACGCCTGGACGGCCGTGGCCTGCGCGACCTCGGCGGGCCGGTCGGAACGGGCCGTCAGGATCGTGTTGAAGCCGTTCGGCTTGCCGCACGCCTTCAGCGCCGCCTTGGCCTTGGCCACGTCACCCTTGTGACCCTCGGTCGCGTAGGTGTCGAACTTGGTGTAGCCGTTCACCGACGGCGGCAGCAGCGTGGTCGCCACGTCACCCTTCGGCGAACCGCCCATGGCGTCGAGCACCGACTGCTTGTCGAGGCCCCACTGCACGGCCTTGCGGCAGTCGGCGTTGTCGAACGGCTTCACGTTCACGTTCAGCGCGATGTACTGCGTCGCGCCGGCGTACGAGCTGTCCGTCTGGTTGGCGTACTTGCCGCGCAGCACCTTCGGCTGGGTCTGCGGCTGCACACCCGTGCCGGCCGCGTCAGCCGTGATCTTGTCGGAGAGCAGGTCGTTGTCGACCGTGACCGGGTTGACCTTGAACTTGATCGTGACCTTGTCCGGCAGAGCCTTGCGGACCGGGTCCGTCTTCGCGTCCCACTGCGGGTTGCGCACGAGGGTGGCGCCGCGGCCCTCCTCGTAGGACTGGAACTGGTACGGGCCCGTGGACTGGATGGCCTGCACGTACTTCGCACCGGTGTCCTTCGACTGCTGCACCGGGGCCGTCTGCGAGAACGTCGCCAGGTAGTCGAAGTCGGCGAACGGCTGCTTCAGCTTGAAGACGATCGTCTGGTCGTCCGGCGTCTCGATGGACTTGATGCCCTCGGCGGACTTGTCCTTGTACGGGCCCTTGTACTTGTCGCCGCCGTCCAGGTACGCCTTGAAGTACGTCGGGCCGTTGGACAGCGCCTCGGGCGCGAAGTTGGAACGCTCGATGGCGTACTTCACGTCCTTGGACGTCACCGGGGTGCCGTCCTGGAACTTCACACCCGTACGCAGCTTGTACGTCCAGGTCTTGGCGTCCGTGCTGGACTTGCCGAGGCCCTCGGCGAGGTCCGGCACGACCTCCAGGCCTTCCTTGCCCGCCGCCGGTTTGAACGTGGTGAGCGTTCTGCCGTAGAGGCGGGAGAAGTTCTGCACCCAGCCGTAGTACGTGTTGCCCGGGTCGAGGGAGTCCGGCACGTCCGAGTGCTCGTACGCGACCGTCCCGCCCTTCTTGCTCGACTCGTTGACGATCGAGTTCAGCGCGGCGTCCTTCTTGCCGTTGCCTCCCCCGTCGTTGTCGTCACCTCCGCCGCCGCACGCGGCAGCACCCAGCGACAGCGCCAGGACCGACGCAACGCCGGCGGTCACCCTTCTCGTCTTCACCTGAGGAAGCCCCCTCATTCGATGGATCACTTGCTGCGAGGGTCGAGGGCGTCACGCAGCCCGTCACCCAGCAGGTTGAAGGCCAGGACGGTGATGAAGATCGCCAGTCCGGGCACGAACATGTACTGCGGATCAGCCGTGTAGAGATCCACAGCGTTGCTGAGCATGCCGCCCCAGGAGGCCTGCGGCGGAGCGATACCGACACCGAGGAAGCTCAGCGCGGCCTCGAACAGGATGTTCGTCGGGATGATCAGCGTCGAGTAGACGAGGATCGGCGCGACGAGGTTGGGGAGCAGTTCCCGGAACAGGACGTACGGGCCGCGCGCTCCGAGGCTGGTGGCCGCCTCGATGAACTCCCGCTTGCGCAGGGTCATGGTCTGCGCCCGCACGATGCGGCCGATGTACGGCCAGCTGAAGAAGCCGATCACGAAGATCAGCACGCAGATGCGCAGGGACAGGCCGTCGAGACCGAAGAAGCCGTCCTGCACCGATGCCGAGATCGAGATGGCGAACAGCAGCAGCGGGAACGCCAGGAAGGTGTCCATCATCCGGCTGATGACGCTGTCGATCCAGCCGCCGTAGTACCCGGCGACGACACCGAGCACGGTGCCGATGCACACGGACAGCAGCGTGGCGCCGCCCGCGACCAGCAGGGAGACCCAGGAGCCGTCGATGATGCGGGCGAGCATGTCCCGGCCGTACTGCGGGTCCACGCCTAGCGGGTGGTCCCAGCTCATGCCGCCCCAGCCACCCTTGGGCGCGAGCAGCGCCGGGTCGATGAGGTCCTGGTTGAACTTGTTGGGATCGAGGTTGAAGATCCACTGGATCGGCTTGGAGAACACCGCCAGCAGCGTGAGCAGGATGACGACGACGCCTCCCGCCATCGCCACCTTGTCCCGCTTGAAGCGCATCCAGGCGATCTGAGTGAGCGAGCGCCCCTCGATCTGGCTCTTCTTGACCCCGGCGAGCACGGCCTCGGGCTGTGCTCCGGCTTCCGCCCCGGTGGTCTCGATCGGTGCGGTCACGGTGCGATTGACCCCTCTCGGGTCGGCGATCGCCGACCCCCTGGCTGCCGCTGTAGCGGTTTTGTTTGTCTCGTACACGAGACCGACCCGGCCCGTGTCTTGCGGGGAGTCTTCAACGCTTTGGCGATCTGTTGCCAGACTTGGCGATGAAAGGATGCGTAAACGTGATGCTGTCTGCGAGGTTCCGTTATCCGGACAACGGGTAACAGGGGTCGGACGCGCCGCGACAGGGGCATACTAGGACAACGTTACCCTTTTCACCCTTATCTACGCGCGGAGAGTTGAGCGGTCGTCGCGTTCCGGAACAGCTTCGCGGGCCCCGGGGCGGGTCAGTACCTGCCCTGGGGAGGGGGGTATCCGTAGCCCGAGGCCGGGGCCTGGACGGGGGCGGTGGCGTGGGCCTCACGGTCGTAGAACGGGCGTGCGCCGGCGCGCAGCCACATGGCGACCGGGTCGTGCTCGTCGGACATCGCGACGGTCGACACGGGGAGCCCGTCCGGTACGGCGCCGAGGGACTGCTGCATCATCGCGCGCACCGAATCCACGGCCGGCGGCGAGGTGTCGTAGACGTCGAGTCCGATGGCCAGATACGGCGCCCCGAGCGCGGGTTGCACCCAGGCGCGGCGCAGCGAGCGGACGGCCGGGGTGCGGTGGGCGTTCTGCGCGAGCAGGGCGTAGAACTGCGGGATCTCGATGGCGGGTTCGGACAGCCGCAGGGGTCCGGCGGGCTGGCGGTCCAGGCCCGTGGCGATCCGGCGCAGGTCGAGCCAGGGGATGCCGACGCCGCCACCGGGGGCGTGTGGGTTGAGCCAGAGGCCGTAGTGGTCGGGGTAGAGGGCGCGGGCCACGTCGATGCCGTCGACGACCTCGTAACTGCGGTTCCAGCCGCTGGCCGAGAGTTCCTGTGCGGAGGTCACACAGGGGGCGTAGCCGTGGCCCTCGACCTCCATGTTTCCGTACTGGGCGTCGGGGGATCCGGCCTGGCCCTGCCACAGGAGCATCCAGATCTGGCCGCTGTGGGGGGTCGCGAGCGCGCGCAGGAGGGCCTCATAGGCGTCATAACGCCCGGGCGTGACCTGGCGCAGCATGTGCTCGACCTGTCCGGCCGCGGCCGTGCCGCTCGCGCTCACCTTTACCGCCCCTTCGTACAACGCCTCGACCGTGACCTAGCTTAAGCCCGCGCAGGTGCCCGGGGCTTGGTGCCGCCCTGCGGGTGCGGGCCGCATGTGGTTCTCGCGCCCACGCGGCGGAGCCGCATGGTGTCACAGCCCCGCGCCCCTGAAGTATCCGGCCTACCGCTGGTAGAAAGGCCGGACCCTGTCCTTCATCCACGCGCCCACCGGGTCCTCCGCGACGTCCAGGAGCACCAGGTTGACCGGCCAGGGGGCCGGGGCGTCGGTGACGGCGCGGGTGAGGGCGTCCAGGGGCAGGGCGCGCAGGTCGCCTTCCCACTGGGAGAGTTCGACGCCGACGAACATCACCGGGTCGGCGGTCTCGATCGCGGCGAGGCAGCGGCGGGCGGTGACGACGACGCCGATCGCCTCGAACTCCGCGGAGGCGGCGGCGAGGAAGTCCACCGGGTCGTCCTGCCAGTCGGGCTCGAAGAGGCGGACCCGGCCGCCGCTCGCGGGGCCGTCCAGCGGGGTCCTGCCGGCCCGGCACAGCTCGGCGACGGCGGGCGGCGGGAGCGGGATGCCGACGACGCCGCCCGGGTTGACGGCCATCCCCGCGTGCGGGGGCAGACCGCGGGCGAACTCCACGGCGGGGGCGATGGTGTACGACATGTGCGAGCCGACGACCTGGCGGAACTGCTCCTCGGAGCTGAACACCGGCACGAACGCCTGGCCGTCGATCTCGATGCCGGGGAGGTCGAGGGGGCCGCTCTGCGGGCCGCCGCCGCTGGGCAGCGGGATCCACACGAAGCTGCGGCCGAGCACCTCGACGATCCGCCCGCCGGCCGAGGGGCCGGCGCCGAGGGAGGCCGAGAGCACCTCCTCCAGCTCGTTGCCGGGCCATCCGCCGTGCGGGTGGGTCTGCGTCTGCGCCGGGAAGTCCGCGGAGAAGTCCGCCGGGAAGTCCATCTGCCTACCGCCTGCCTGAAACCACTGCTGTGGCTCAAAGGCTAGCGGCTCGGGAAGGGCGGGCTGCCACCCCGTGAACCGCGGCGGGGGGCGCGGGCGGCCGAACGGCGCTTCCGGGCTCGCCGAACGCGGACGCCTGCCCCATACACACGGTCCGCCGACGGCAGACGCCACGGGCCCGAGCTTCCGGGCGCGCCGGCAGCAGACGCCTGCCGCGTGCACACGGCTCAGACCGCAAGCGGACGAGCCGCATGCCCGGCGCAAACGACCGCGTGGATGCCTGTCCTGTACACACGGTTCGCCGGCGGCAGCGCCGTGGACCGTGCTTCCGGGCTCACCGACCGCCGAAGCGGGCCCGCTGCACGGGGCCGCACGCGGAAGGCCCAACTCGCGGGCGCGCGCCCGCCCCATGCGCACAGCGGGGCCGCAGACGGACGGCCCGTGCTTCCCGGACGCCCGACCGCGGATGCCGCCCGCCCCCTGAACACGGCTCGCGAACCCCGGACGCCCGCCCTTGTGGAACGTGGCTTGCCAACCCCGGACGCCTGTCCGTGAACCGCGGCTCCCCCGTCGCGGACAGTCGGTCCGTGAGGGCCCGCCCACGGGCCGGGGCCGTCAGCCCGCGAACCCGATGCGGTGGAGGGTGTTCGCCGCGTCGCGGTCGGCGAGGACCGCCGAGCCGCAGCCGGTGGGCAGTTCGCCCCGTTCGACCTCGCGGAGCAGGCGGGTGGTGGCCGCGCGGTGGCGCAGGAACGCGTACCGCGAGACGCCTCGGCCGCGGTCGCGCTGGCCGGCCAGGGCCTGTTCGGGGGCGACGTCGAGCATCAGCAGATGGAGCGTGCCGCCCCGGCGGCGGGCCTCGCGGGCGAGCCAGCGGCGGACCCAGGCCTGTGTGCCGCAGTCGTGCACGACGACGCCCTCGCCGGTGCGCAGGGCGCGGCGCAGCCCGGCGTAGTGGGCGAGGCGGACGAGCGGGCGGTAGACCGCGTACGGCAGGGCGCGCGGCATACGGCGGTCCCAGTGGTCGCGGGTGTCCTGGGAGTCGATGCGCCGACCCGGCACGGTGCGCCGCATCAGCGTGGACTTGCCGCTGCCGGGCAGGCCCGTGACCACGACGATGTCCCGGGAGCCGAACAGCAGCGCGTGCGGGCCGCGGCCGGGCCGCTCGCGCAGATCGCGGACGACCGGCACCGGCTGCGGGCCGCAGACCGCGCGCACCGGAGCGGCCGGCTGCTCGGGCAGCGCGATGCCCGACGTCGTGGCGTACGCGGTGGTCCTGTTCACCGTGATCGTCCTCCCCTGGGGCCAGGTACGGAGTCCCATGCCCGCCGAGTGTAAAGAGAAGGTAATGCCCGATGTCTCTGGTTTTAGTCCTCTTCCTGCAACAGCCCTGCTACAGGGTGGTCCCCCTGCCACCCCGCGACGATGCGTGCAATGATGTGCGCGCCAACTGCATACCGGCCGTTTGAATCCGCGCGGGAGAGTCCCCAGCACCGTCCGACGCTGGGGCGCCGAAGGAGCAAGTCCCTCCCTTGAATCTCTCAGGCCCCGTTACCGCGCGGGCGAGGCACATCTGAAAAGCGGGCCGCAGCCCTCTCCGGAGTCCGGGGAAGCGGCGTGGCCCCACCCAAGGTGCAAGCCGTTGACCCGCGCGGTCATGGCGAACCTCTCAGGTTCCGATGACAGATGGGGAGGAACGACCTCGCCCGTCATGCCTTATGCCTTGGGAGACGACCGACCGTGAGCAGTACAGGAGAACTCCGCCACACCGCGCTCGATGCCGTGCATCGTTCGCTCGGCGCGACGATGACCGACTTCGCCGGCTGGGACATGCCCCTGCGCTACGGCTCCGAGCGCGACGAGCACAACGCCGTGCGTACGCAGGCCGGGCTGTTCGACCTCTCCCACATGGGCGAGATCACCGTCACGGGCCCGGGGGCCACCGCCCTCCTCGACCACGCGCTGGTCGGCAACATCGGCGGGGTCAAGCCCGGCCGCGCCCGCTACACCATGATCTGCCAGGCGGACGGCGGCATCCTCGACGACCTGATCGTCTACCGGCTGGCCGAGACCGAGGCCCCCGAGTTCATGGTCGTCGCCAACGCCTCCAACGCCCAGGTGGTCCTGGACGCACTGGTGGAACGTTCCGCCGGCTTCGACGCCGAGGTGCGCGACGACCGGGACGCCTACGCGCTGCTCGCCGTACAGGGCCCACAGTCCCGGGGATCCTGAAGTCCCTCACCGACGCCGACCTCGACGGCCTGAAGTACTACGCCGGCCTGCCCGGCACGGTCGCGGGCGTCCCGGCCCTCATCGCCCGCACCGGATACACCGGCGAGGACGGCTTCGAGCTGTTCGTGAAGCCGGAGCACGCCGTCGAGCTGTGGCAGGCCCTCACCAAGGCGGGCGAGGGCGCCGGCCTGGTCCCGTGCGGGCTGTCCTGCCGCGACACGCTGCGCCTCGAGGCGGGCATGCCGCTGTACGGGCACGAGCTGAGCACCTCCCTGACGCCCTTCGACGCCGGGCTCGGCCGGGTGGTGAAGTTCGAGAAGGAGGGCGACTTCGTGGGCCGCGAGGCCCTGACCGAGGCCGCCGCACGCGCCGAGCAGAACCCGCCCCGCATCCTGGTCGGCCTCGTCGCCGAGGGCCGTAGGGTCCCGCGCGCCGGGTACCCGGTCGTCACCGGCGGCGAGGTGATCGGCGAGGTCACCTCCGGCGCCCCCTCCCCCACGCTCGGCAAGCCGATCGCGATGGCGTACGTCGACCCCGCGCACGCGGCGGCCGGCACTCCCGGTGTGGCCGTGGACATCCGGGGCAGTCACGAGCCGTACGAGGTCGTGGCGCTGCCGTTCTACAAGCGCCAGAAGTAGACACTGGCCAAGCGCCAGAAGCAGACACCGGCCGCGGGCCGCCACCGCGGTCCCGGGCGTCTCACCCCCGCTCACCAGCGGTCCCCTTCATCAGCACTCCCGCGCGTACAGGAGAATCCAGGCCATGAGCAACCCCAAAGAGCTGCGGTACAGCAAGGAGCACGAGTGGCTGTCGGGCGCCGAGGACGGCGTCTCGACGATCGGCATCACCGAGCACGCGGCGAACGCGCTCGGCGACGTCGTCTTCGTCCAGCTCCCGGAGGTCGGTGCCGCCCTGTCCGCGGGCGAGACCTGCGGCGAGCTGGAGTCGACCAAGTCCGTGTCCGACCTCTACTCCCCGGTCTCCGGCGAGGTCACCGAGGTCAACGAGGACGTGGTGAACGACCCGTCGCTGGTGAACTCGGCCCCCTTCGAGGGCGGCTGGCTGTTCAAGGTGCGCGTCACGGACGAGCCGGGCGACCTGCTCTCCGCCGACGAGTACACCGCGTTCTCCGCCGGCTGAGAGGTCGTAGCCGTATGTCCGTCCTGAACACGTCCCTGCACGAGTTCGACCCGGCCGTGGCCGCCGCGGTCGACGCCGAGCTGCACCGGCAGCAGTCCACGCTCGAGATGATCGCCTCGGAGAACTTCGCCCCGGTCGCGGTCATGGAGGCGCAGGGCTCGGTCCTGACCAACAAGTACGCCGAGGGCTACCCGGGCCGCCGCTACTACGGCGGCTGTGAGCACGTCGACGTGGTCGAGCAGATCGCGATCGACCGCGTCAAGGAGCTGTTCGGCGCCGAGCACGCCAACGTCCAGCCGCACTCCGGTGCCCAGGCCAACGCCGCCGCGATGTTCGCGCTGCTCAAGCCGGGCGACACCATCATGGGTCTGAACCTCGCGCACGGCGGGCACCTGACCCACGGCATGAAGATCAACTTCTCCGGCAAGCTCTACGACGTCGTCGCCTACCACGTGGGCGACGACGGCCGGGTCGACATGGCCGAGGTGGAGCGGCTGGCGAAGGAGTCCCGGCCGAAGCTGATCGTCGCGGGCTGGTCGGCCTACCCGCGGCAGCTGGACTTCGCCGAGTTCCGCAGGATCGCGGACGAGGTCGGGGCGTACCTGATGGTCGACATGGCGCACTTCGCCGGGCTGGTGGCGGCGGGGCTGCACCCGAACCCCGTTCCGCACGCGCACGTGGTGACCACGACCACCCACAAGACGCTGGGCGGCCCGCGCGGCGGTGTGATCCTCTCCACGGCCGAACTCGCCAAGAAGATCAACTCCGCTGTCTTCCCCGGTCAGCAGGGCGGCCCGCTGGAGCATGTGATCGCGGCCAAGGCGGTCTCGTTCAAGGTCGCCGCCTCCGAGGACTTCAAGGAGCGCCAGCGCCGTACGCTGGAGGGTGCCCGCATCCTGGCCGAGCGTCTGGTGAAGGACGACGTCCGGGCCGTGGGCGTGGACGTGCTGTCCGGCGGCACGGACGTGCACCTCGTCCTGGTCGACCTGCGCCACTCGGAGCTGGACGGACAGCAGGCCGAGGACCGCCTCCATGAGGTGGGCATCACGGTCAACCGCAACGCGATCCCGAACGACCCGCGTCCGCCGATGGTGACGTCCGGTCTGCGGATCGGCACGCCGGCCCTGGCGACCCGGGGCTTCGAGAGCGAGGACTTCGCGGAGGTCGCGGACGTCATCGCCGAGACGCTGAAGGCGCCTTCTCCCTTCGGGGCCGCCGACGCGGACGCCCTCAAGGCCCGTGTGAAGGCCCTGGCCGACCGGCACCCGCTGTACGCAGGCCTCAACAAGTAACGAAGAAACCTTCAGGGCGCCGCGCCCGCCACGCGGTCGCGGCGCCCGGCCCCACTGCACCACCCCCGTAGTCAGGAGTTCCCGTGGCCATCTCGGTCTTCGACCTGTTCTCGATCGGCATCGGCCCGTCCAGCTCCCACACGGTCGGCCCGATGCGCGCGGCCGGCCTGTTCGCCCGGCGGCTGCGCAACGAGGAGCTGCTGGAGTCGGTCGCCTCGGTCCGTGCCGAGCTGTACGGCTCCCTCGGCGCCACCGGCCACGGCCACGGCACGCCCAAGGCGGTCCTGCTCGGCCTGGAGGGCGACTCGCCGCGCACGGTCGACGTGGAGAAGGCCGACGACCGGGTGGACGCGATCAAGACCGACGGCCGGCTGAATCTGCTGGGCGAGCACGAAATCGCGTTCTCCTTCGACGACGACATGGTCCTGCACCGCCGCAAGACCCTCCCGTACCACGCCAACGGCATGACCCTGTGGGCGTACGACGCCTCGGGCGCGGAGCTGCTGACGAAGACCTACTACTCGGTCGGCGGCGGCTTCGTCGTCGACGAGGAGGCCGTCGGCGCGGACCGCATCAAACTCGACGACACCGCGCTGAAGTACCCCTTCCGCACGGGCGACGAGTTGTTGCGACTGGCGCAGGAGACGGGCCTGTCCATCTCGGCCCTGATGCTGGAGAACGAGCGCGCCTGGCGCACCGAGGAGGAGATCCGGGCCGGTCTGCTGGAGATCTGGCGGGTGATGGAGTCGTGTGTGGCACGCGGCATGTCCCGCGAGGGCATCCTGCCGGGCGGTCTCAAGGTGCGCCGCCGCGCCGCGAACACCGCGCGAAAGCTCCGCTCCGAGGGCGACCCGAAGGCCCTCGCCATGGAGTGGATCACCCTCTACGCGATGGCGGTCAACGAGGAGAACGCGGCCGGCGGCCGGGTCGTCACCGCCCCCACCAACGGCGCGGCCGGCATCATCCCCGCGGTGCTGCACTACTACGTCAACTTCGGGGCGGGCTCTGCCTCCGAAGGAGAAAAGGAAGAGGCCGTGGTCCGCTTCCTGCTCGCCGCGGGCGCGATCGGCATGCTGTTCAAGGAGAACGCCTCCATCTCCGGTGCCGAGGTCGGCTGCCAGGGCGAGGTCGGCTCCGCCTGCTCGATGGCCGCGGGCGCCCTGGCCGAGGTCCTCGGCGGTTCCCCGGAGCAGGTCGAGAACGCCGCCGAGATCGGGATGGAACACAACCTGGGCCTCACCTGCGACCCGGTCGGCGGCCTGGTCCAGATCCCGTGCATCGAACGCAACGGCATGGCCGCGGTCAAGGCCGTCACCGCCGCCCGCATGGCCCTGCGCGGCGACGGTTCCCACAAGGTCTCCCTCGACAAGGTCATCAAGACGATGAAGGACACCGGGGCGGACATGTCGGTGAAGTACAAGGAGACGGCCCGGGGCGGGCTGGCGGTGAACATCATCGAGTGTTAGGTCCGGCCCCGGCTCCCAGTCTCACCATGCGAGAAGCTTATACCGAAAAACAAGACGGCTGACATCGTTGCAGGGCCCATGTTTCAAGCGTGAAAGACCGAGCGATGCCCGCACCAGCCACCGGTTCAGCCCCTACGCCCGTCAACCCGCGGTCCCGCGTCCTCGTCGCCAGCCTCATGGGCACGACGATCGAGTTCTACGACTTCTACATCTACGCGACCGCCGCGGTGCTCGTCTTCCCCCAGCTCTTCTTCCCGAGCAGCGACCCGACCACCGCGCTGCTGTCGTCCTTCGCGGTCTTCGGCGCCGCGATGGTCGCCCGCCCCATCGGCGCCGTCGTCTTCGGGCACCTCGGTGACCGGCTCGGCCGCAAGAAGACCCTCGTCGTCTCGCTGCTGACCATGGGCATCGCCACGTTCCTCATCGGCGTCCTGCCCACCTACGCCCAGGCCGGCTGGGTGGCCACCGCGCTGCTCGTGCTGATGCGGCTCGCGCAGGGCTTCGCGCTCGGCGGCGAGTGGAGCGGCGCCGCCCTGGTCGCGACCGAGAACGCCCCCAGCGGCAAGCGCGCCCTGTACGGCACCTTCCCGCAGCTGGGCGCCCCGCTCGGCTTCATCATCGGCAACGGTCTGTTCCTGGTCATCGGCGCGCTGCTGCCGTCCACGGCCGGCGCCGACCCCTCACAGCCCTCCGAGGCCTTTGTCAGCTGGGGCTGGCGCGTCCCGTTCCTGTTCTCCGCCGTGATGGTCGCGATCGGCCTGTGGGTGCGCTCCCGGCTCGTCGAGTCGGCGGTCTTCGCCAAGACCCGCGAGTCCGGCGGGGTGCGGCGGCTGCCGCTCGTCACCGTGGTGCGCGGCCACGGGAAGCAGCTGGTCCTGGGCACCTTCATCATGCTGGCGACCTACGTGCTCTTCTACCTGATGACCACGTTCTCGCTCAGCTACGGGCGCGCGGCGAAGGATGCCGCCGTGCCCGGACTGGGGTACGACTACACCACGTTCGTGCTCATGATGATCTTCGGTGTGCTGTTCTTCGCCGCGTTCACCCTGATCTCGGGTCCGCTCGCGGACCGGTACGGGCGGCGCACCACCCTGATCTGGATCACCGCCGCGATCATGGTCTTCGGACTGGTCTGGGTGCCGCTGATCGAGCTGGGCACCCTCGGCGTGGTGCTGTGGCTCGTCCTCGGCTTCACGCTGATGGGCATGACGTTCGGACCGATGGGCGCGCTCCTGCCCGAGCTCTTCCCGACCAGCGTCCGCTACACCGGCTCCGGCATCTCGTACAACGTCAGCTCGATCCTCGGGGCGGCGGTCGCCCCGTTCATCGCCGTGGCGCTGTGGGAGGCCGGGGACGGCTCGCCGTGGCTGGTCGGCGTCTACCTCTCGGCGATGGCGGTGCTGACGTTGATCGCGCTCCTGCTCGGCAAGGAGACCAAGCACCTCTCCCTCGACGACCGCGAGGCCGTCTCCGCCGACGACGCGACCCGCGCCCCCGCCACCTCCCCCACCTCCTGAAACCGACCGGCGTTCACCACCGCCGGGCCGCGAGCCTCCTCGCGCCCGGCGTACCGCCGCCGTCGCGGGGCATAACAACAACCCCCACACCAAGGGAACTTCAGCCCCACCCGCACCAGAGGGAGCCCCCATGCTGCGCGGCATCGACGTGAGCGCCTACCAGTCCTCCTCCTACGGCACCGACGGCCTCTCCTTCGTCTTCGTCAAGGCGACCGAGGGACGGTCCTACGTCAACCCCAAACTGGCCGCCCAGACGAAGCGGGCGCGTGACGCCGGGCTGGTCGTCGGCTTCTACCACTTCCTGTGGCCCGGCAACCTCACCGCCCAGGCCGAGTACTTCGTCGGCAGGGCCCCGGACCGCGCGGGCGACATCCTCGCCGTCGACTGGGAGACGACCAGCAACGGAACGCACGCGAGCAACGCGGAGAAGGACCTGTTCATCCGCAAGCTGAAGGACCTGCGGCCGAACAACCAGGTGGTGCTCTACTGCAACCGGAACTTCTGGCTCACGGTCGACAAGACCTCCTATGCGGGCGACGGCCTGTGGATCGCCGACTACGTCTCCGCGGGCAAGCCCCGCATCAAGGCCAAGTGGCGCTTCCACCAGTACACCGACAGCCCGTTGGACAAGAACGTCGCCGACTTCGAGAGCAAGGCCGCGCTGCGGAGATGGGCCGAGGACGCCTGACCTATCCGCTGAACGCGGGGGTGCGCTCCGGGGATGCCTCCGCCAGGGCTTTCGTGACGGCCTCGACGCCGGCGCGGAGGCCGTAGACCGGGGTGGCGGGCTGCTGGCGCCAGGAGTCGTCGATGCCGCCCGCGTCCACCGTGTCGAAGCCGAGGGCGTCGATGAGGTCCCGTACCTTGCGCTTGGCCGGCTCGTCGTCGCCGGCCACCGGAAGGGCCATGCGGTCGGGGTCGCCGGACGGGAGCGGGCGTTCCAGGATGTCCTGGGCGTAGGTGCCGTTGAAGGCCTTGACGACCGCGTGGCCGATCTGGCGTTCCGTCCAGCGGCTCTCGGTGAGGCCGTCGTCCTCGATCCCGGCGATCCTGCCGTCCCGCTCCCGGGGGTAGTAGTTGCCGGTGTCGATGACCGCGACACCGTCCGCCGCCTTGTCGAGGAGACCGGAGGGCAGGTCCGGGACTGCCTTCAACGGGATGGTGATCACCACGATCTCGGCGCCCTGTGGCGCCTCCTCGACCGTCACGGGCGTCGCGCCGGTCTCTTCCGCGAGGGCCGAAAGCGTCTGCGGGCCACGAGAGTTGGCGACGGACACGTCATGGCCGAGGGCGGTGAGCCGCCGGGTCAGGTTGCCGCCGATGTTGCCCGCTCCGATGATGCCGATCTTCATGTCGTCGCCTCGCCCCTCGGGAGATGAACAGCGCCTCGTGCAGTGCTGGTGACCACGGTCAACCTCCGGGGCGGGTGGGCTATTCCGACTTCGGGGCGGGCGCGAAGGGGTCCTCCAACTCCCCTCGCAGCACCTCCGCCGCCCCCTCCGCGTCCCCGTCCGCAACCGCCCGGACGAGCGCTTCGTGGGCGTCGTCACCGGTGTTCGGGTCGTGGCCGCGCAGGCCGGTCAGGGCCAGGAGCTCGATCAGGCCCTCGCGCAGGACGGGGGTGAACTCGGTGAACAGGTCGGCCAGCACCGGGTTGCGGGCGGCGGCGATCACGGTGGCGTGGAAGGCGATGTCCGCGTCGACGAAGGCCGCGTCGTCGGCGGTGGCGGCGGCGCGGCGGCCCTCCAGCGCCGCCCGCAGCGCCGCGATGTCGTCGTCGGTGCGGCGGCGCGCGGCGAGCCGGGCCGCGTGGACCTCCACCGCCATACGGACCTCGTAGACGTCGGTCACGGCGGCCCGGCGCAGTCGCGTGGGCCAGTCCTCGAGCGGCTCGGTCGCGAGGACGAAGACGCCGGCGCCCTGGCGAGGCCGCACCAGTCCGGCACCCGCCAGGGCGCGCAGCGCCTCGCGGACGGTGGAGCGGCCGACGCCCAGTTCCTTCGCCAGGGTCGTCTCGCCGGGCAGCTTGGTGCCGACGGGCCAGTGGCCGCCGGTGATCTGCTCGCGCAGCCGGGCGGCGGCCTGCTCGACCAGGGGGCTGGGGCGGACGGCGCCGAGCGGCATGGGCTTCACCAACTTGTCTGAGGAGTGGAAGGATTCTACCGAGGTTTCACTTGTCTGAGGAGCTGAGGAGTGGCTAGCGTACGGCGTATGACGTTCCGCGGTCTCCTTCTTCTCGGCTGCCGCGGCGGGGCCTGACGCGACCGGCACCCCGCCGCGGGGCGCCGTGCTGCCGGTCACCGTTCGACCGAGCCGAAGGCCACAGCCGACGATGACCACCACCCCTGCCCCCCTCTGGAACCCCCAGCGCCCGGGCCCCATGCCCTTCCACCGCTACCGCCCCTTCCAGGACCGTGTGCACGTCCCTGACGCCACCACCCGCGACTGGCCCGCCGCCCGTGTAGAGCGCGCTCCCCTCTGGGTCCCCGTCGACCTGCGTGACGGCAATCAGGCCCTCGCCGAGCCGATGGACACGTCCCGCAAGCGCCGCTTCTTCGATCTGCTGACCGGCATGGGCTTCAAGGAGATCGAGGTCGGCTACCCCTCGGCCAGCCGCGCCGACTTCGACTTCGTACGGCACCTGGCGACCGGCGACGCCGTCCCGGACGACGTCACGCCGGTGGTGTTCACCCCGGCCCGCCGGGCCCTGATCGACCGCACCTTCGAGGCGATCGAGGGGATGCCGAGGGCGGTCGTCCATCTGTACATCGCGACCTCGCCGGTGTGGCGGGACGTCGTCCTGGGACGGGACCGGGCGGAGGTGTGGCGGACCGTGCGGGAGGCCGCCGAGCACCTGGCCCGCCGGGCGGACCGGGCCTCGTACGTCCGCTTCCAGTTCTCGCCGGAGACCTTCAACCTGACCGAGCCCGACTTCGTCCTGGAACTGTGCGACGGGCTGACCGAGCTGTGGGACGCGAGCCCGGACCGGCCGGTGACCCACAACCTCCCGGCGACCGTGGAGATCGCGACGCCGAACGTCTACGCCGACCAGATCGAGTACGTGCACCGCCATCTCTCCCGGCGCGACAGCGTGATCCTCTCCGTGCACCCGCACAACGACCGCGGCACCGGCGTCGCCTGCGCAGAACTGGCCGTCCTGGCCGGTGCCCAGCGCGTCGAGGGCTGTCTGTTCGGCAACGGGGAGCGCACCGGCAACGTCGACCTGGTGACCCTCGCCTTGAACCTGTACGCCCAAGGCGTCGACCCGATGATCGACTTCCGGGACATCGACACGGTCAGGGAGACGGTCGAGCACTGCAACCGGCTGCCCGTGCACCCGCGCCATCCGTACGCCGGGGACCTCGTCCACACCGCCTTCTCGGGCACCCACCAGGACGCGATCAGCAAGGGCCTGGCGAGGCACGCCGAGCGGGCGCGGGAGCTGGGCGTCCCGGAGCGGCAGGCGCCCTGGTCGGTGCCGTACCTGCCGGTCGACCCGGCCGATGTGGGCCGCTCCTACGAGGCGGTGATCCGCGTGAACTCGCAGTCGGGCAAGGGCGGCACGGCCTATCTGCTGCGCGCCCGCCACGGCGTCGACCTCCCCGCGCGCATGCGGCCGGACTTCTCCCGGACCGTGCAGGAGGCGACGGACGACAGCGGCCGGGAGATGGCGGCGAAGGAGCTGTACGAGCTGTTCCGGTCGACGTACGTCGTGGAGGACGGGGAGGTGGCGCTGGAGGCCTGGTCCGTGCGTCCGGACGAGACCGGTGGCGGCCATCGCTTCGTGTGCACGCTGCGGACCGGCGAGCGCACCGGCGACTACGAGGGCACCGGCGGCGGCCCGGTCTCCGCGTTCGTCGACGCGCTGGCCGGCGCGGGAGTCGACGTGGAGGTGCTCGACTTCCACGAGCAGGCCGGTGAGGGCGGTGCGAACGCCTTCGCCGAGTGCCGGGTCGGCGGTACGACGTGCTGGGGCGCGGGCCAGGACTCCTCGGTCCTGGCCGCGTCCGTCCGGGCAGTGCTGTCCGCGGTGAACAGGGCGCTGCGGTGACGGCGGTCGTCCTGCGCGCTGAGGACGCCCATGTCGTACGCGACGGCCGGCCGATCCTCCAGAAGGTGTTTCTCACGGTCCGGGCCGGTGAGCACTGGGCGCTGCTCGGGGCCAACGGCGCGGGCAAGTCCACCCTGCTCGGCCTGCTCGGCGCGCGCGTCCATCCCACCCGGGGCACCGTGGAGGTGCTGGGCCACCGGCTGGGCCGGGTCGATCTGCGGGAACTGCGCGCGCACGTCGGGCATGTCGACCCGCGGCATCCGCTCGGCTCGCCGCTGCGGGTACGGGACGTGGTGCTGACGGGTCTGACCAACTCCGTGGAGCCCCTGCCCCGGTGGCGTCCGACGTCTGAGCAGGAGGAGCGGGCGGAGCGGCTGATCCGGACGCTGGGGCTGGCGGAGCGCCGTGAGGCGCGCTGGCCCGCCCTCTCCCAGGGGCAGCGCGGCCGGACCCTGATCGCCCGGGCCCTCATGCCCGAGCCCCGGCTGCTGCTTCTGGACGAACCCGCCACCGGCCTCGACCTGCCCGGCCGGGAGCGGCTGATCGGGGCGCTGGAGGAGCTGCGCCGGGACCATCCGCGGCTGGCGACGGTCCTGGTCACCCACCATCTGGAGGAGCTTCCGCCGCACACCACACACGCCCTGCTGCTGCGCGAGGGCCGTCCGCTGGCCGACGGCCCGGTGGCCGAGGTGCTGACCGCCGACCGGCTCGGCACGTGCTTCGGCCTGCCGCTGGCCCTGGAACGGCGGGACGGCCGCTGGAGCGTGCGCACGGCGCGCCGGGCATGACGAGGGGCCCGGTCCGACCGAGGTCGGGCCGGGCCCCTTCGTCCAGGAGGCGGAGCGCCTCCAGCCTCCTGAGCGGGCGGCTGCCCGTGCAGGCGACTACTTGTTCAGGTAGGCCCAGAACTCGTCGAAGCTCAGCTTCTTGTCGCCGTCGAGGTCGCGGGTCTTGATGACGACCTCGGCGACCGACTCGGTGACGTTCCAGTCGCCCGACCGGGCCAGGGCGGTCTTGAACTCGGCAGCGGTGATGAATCCGTCGCCGTCCGTATCGATCCGCTCGAACTGCTTGCGTGCTTCCTCGATGTCCGCCACCGATCCGCCTTTACTCTCGTGCTCTCGTGTTCCGCGTCGTACTGACGCAGGTCAGATTAACTGGCCGTGCGTGCCTCCAGCGCGGCGACCACCCACGCGAACTCCTCGTCGTAGGTCGGCTGGGGGCCGAGGCCGTTGACGACGGCCTGGAGTTGGCGGTAGCGGGCGACCCGTGCGTTGGAGGCGGCCGTGAGGCGTTCGAGCACGGCGGCCCGGTCGGTGTCGCCGAGCAGGTCCCGCAGGACGTCGCCGGCCTCCGGTGCCTCGGGGGCGATGCCGCGCTGCCGCGCCCCGGCGGCGAGCTGTACGAGCCGGCTCATGAACCACAGGGACGAACCGGCCGGTACGTCCGGCCCCCGGTCGGCCGCGTTGAACTCGATCAGCTGCCGCATCTGCGCGCGGAAGCCGGGGTCCTGGATGAGCTCGGCGAGCTCCACCCAGGCGTCCACCTGCTCGGGCGTGGGGTCCTCGGGCAGTTCGGCGGCCGCGAAACGCAGCCTGCCGCGAATGTCCGGGTCGGCGGTGTCGATCCCCTCGAAGATCTCCGCCATGAAGTCCTCGACGATCCGCCGTCGTTCGGCCGCCGAGAGCCGTGCCAGTCTGTTCATGAGTGTCGTCTCCTCCGCGCTGGAACCCCGCTTCGCCACCGTCGACAGCACCGCACGGGTCACCTTGAGCGACCGGATCTGCGCGTCCAGCGCGACCACGTGCGCGGCGGCGACCCGCGCGACCGTCGTCTCACCGGCCAGGACCCGGCGGACGTCCGCCAGGCCGAGGCCGAGTTCGCGCAGGGTGCGGATCAGCTCCAGGCGTGCCACGGAAGCGGCGTCGTAGAGCCGGTAGCCGCCCGCGGACCGGGCCACCGGGGGCAGGGCGCCCTCGTCGGACCAGTACCGGATGGTGCGCACGGTCAGTCCGGTGACCCGGGCCAGTTCGCCGATGGTGAGCAGTCCGGTGCCGTCTTCGGTCATGTCCGCGAGTCTGGGCCCTCCAGTGGGTGGAGACTCAACCAGGAGGCCGGCTACCGGCCCGTGGGCTCAAAGGTGCCGCTCAGTGCCAGGGCTGGAAGTGCGGGTTGCTCTCGCACCTGCTCATGATCTCCGTCTTGGTCTTCTTGTCGACCGGGCAGACGCCGACGATGTACTGCCGGGCGATGCCGCCGGGGAAGGCGACCTCAACCTGGTCGGCCCACTTGTGGGTGTCGCCGATGGTCTTGTTGACGTCGATGCCGCCGGGGGCGTCGACGTAGTAGTTGAAAGCGGACTTCCACTGCTTGAACAGGTCGTGGTCGTACGTGGTCGACACATACGGGGACGGCTGGTTGACCAGGACGTACTTCTCGAGGTCGTACTGGCCGGTGATGACGTCCTTGGGGTGGAAGCCCTCCTCGAAGATGACGGACGGGCCGCGGCCGTCGGCGCGGTAGAGGGTGCCGCAGCCGGTGCGCCAGGACGGCTCGGGGGTGATGCGGTCGATGTCGGCACGGCGGTCGGCCGCGGCCTTGATCTTGTCCGTGAACTGGACGGGGCAGGCGGCCGGCGCGGGGGCGGCGGCGACCGTGGCGGTCGTCGGGGCAGGCGCGGCGGCCGTGGTCGTGAGGACGGCCGCGAGGGAGAAGGCGGCGGCAGCGATCCGCCGCCGCAGGGTCATGGTGGTCACGAGGGCACGATGGCGGGTCCGCGGCGCGGGACCTTGGACCCTCACTCGATCAGGGCGTGTCAACTTCCCTTGAGTGGACGGCAGATGGGACTCACCGGAAGATGCCCGTGTGTCCGAGGGAGTAGCGGCCGGGCTGCGGGTAGACCGCGAGGCCGTGCGGGCCGCTGCCGACGGGGATACGGGCGAGCTGGGCGCCGGTGCGGGTGTCGATGGCGTAGACCTCGGAGTCGTAGCGGCCGGAGAGCCACAGGACCTTGCCGTCGGCGGAGACGCCGCCCATGTCGGGGCTGCCGCCGTCGGGCAGGTCCCACTTCTTGGTGAGCTTGTTCCGGGTGAAGTCGAAGACGGAGACGGTGCCTTCGCCGCGGTTGGAGACGTACATCTCGCGGGAGTCGCGGCTGACGTAGAGGCCGTGGCAGCCCTTGCCGGTGGGCAGCAGGGTGGGCTCGGTGAACGTGTCGCCGTCCAGGACCCACATGCCGTGGGCCATCATGTCGGCGATGTAGAACCTCCTGCCGTCCGGCGAGACCTTCACGTCCTGCGGCATGGCGCCCTCGAACGGCAGCCGCTGCTGCCCGACGACCTCCATCTTCTCGGTGTCGACCTTGAGCAGCTCGCCGCTGAACTCGCAGGAGACGATGAAGTAGCGGCCGTCGAGGGAGAAGTCGGCGTGGTTGACGCCGTAGCAGGAGACCGGGACCGTCTTCTTGATCTCCATGGTGTGCGGGTCGCGGAAGACCAGCTCGCGGTCGAGGGAGGCCATCACGACGGCGTACTTGCCGTTGGGCGTGAAGTAGAGGTTGTAGGGGTCGTGGACCTCGACCTCCTTGCCCGCCTTGCCGGTCTTCGGGTCGATCGGGGTGAGGGTGTGGCCGCGGTTGTTGTTGACCCAGAGCGTCTTCAGGTCCCAGGAGGGCACGACGTGCTGAGGCTGCCGGCCCACGGGGATCGTCTCGATGATCTCGTACGTCTTCGGGTCGATGACGGAGACGGTGTCGGACTCGGTGTTGGGGACGTAGACCCGGGACGGGAAGCCCTTGACCACGGGCGACAGCTTGTTGGGGCGGTCGGCCGCGTACACGTCCTTCGGGTCGAGGACGGGCGGCATGCCCGGCAGGCCCTGGACGGTCTTCTTCTCGGGCGGGGCGGGCACGGCGGCCTTGGTGGGGCGTGTCCCGGAGGTCCGCTCCTCGTCCTGGGTGCCGCAGGCGGCGAGGACGGCGAGGGCGGCGCCCGCGACGAGGGTGCTCTTGAGGAAGTGGCGGTGCATTGGACCATTTAAGGGGCGCTTCACGGTGAAATCGGTGATTCGCCCGATCGACGTCCAGGTGAGTCGTCGCAGGTCACACCCCCGGTCGAGCCCCAGCCGCCGCCGGCAGGCCGTAAGCGGCCGTCAGCGGTCGACGACCCTCATCTCGAACCACGTCGTCTTCCCCCGGGGCAGCAGATCGACCCCCCAGCGGTCGGCGAGCTTGTCGACGAGGAAGAGGCCCCGGCCGCTGACGTCCATCTCCTGGACCGGCATCAGGCAGGGCAGCCCCCGGGAGGGGTCGCGGACCTCGACGCGGATCCAGCCGCGGCGCCGGTGCAGACGCAGCCCGAAGACTCGGGCACCGGTGTGGCGTACGGCGTTGCCGACCAGTTCGGAGACGAGCAGGACCGCCTCCTCGGTGATCTTGGGGGTGAGTCCCCAGTGACGCAGGACCACGACCTGGGTGAGCCGTCTGGCGGTGGCCGCGGACTCGGGGCGGGACGGCAGTGGAACCTCTGCCTCCGTCGGGTTGCCGTACAACTCCAGCGCCTTCAGCGCGTGTTCGTCCTCGACGGTCGGCGACCAGCGCGCCGCGGCCGCATGTGCGTGTCCCCGCGGCTGTTCCATACCCTCCAGCCCCGCCATGCCCCCATCATGGCCGTCCGGGGCGTCCGACGGGGCCGTTCCCGGGGAATGGACCCCCCGGAACGGGCCCGGAACCGGCAGTCGGTCAGCATATGCCAAAGGCACTTCGGAGCCTTCATCGGCCCGTATGACCTGCGAATACGGCCTGTTTCGAGGCAAGCGGCGAAGTTCACCGGCCTGACACGCTTAAGGCTGCCTTAAGGCCGGCATAAACCGCCCCATCGAGGGACCCGGATCAGACGCCGTGTCAATTGCAAGCCCCTGGAGGGGTGTTCAGAGGAACTTCGCCTTGCCCGGCCCCTCCTCCACGAAGCTGCGCATGCCGCGCTCGCGGTCCTCGGTGGCGAACAGGCCCGCGAACCAGTTGCGTTCGATGGTCAGGCCCGTCTCGATGTCCGTCTCCAGGCCGGCGTCGATCGTCTCCTTGGCGGCACGCAGCGCGAGCGCCGGGCCCTGTGCCAGCTTGGCGGCCCAGGCGTGCGCCTGCGTGTACACCTCGTCGGCGGGCACGACCCGGTCCACCAGACCGATCTCCCGTGCCTCGTCCGCCTTCACCATCCGGCCGGTGAAGATCAGGTCCTTGGCTTTGGAGGGGCCGACCAGGCGGGCCAGGCGCTGGGTGCCGCCCGCGCCGGGGATCAGGCCGAGCAGGATCTCGGGCTGGCCGAGCTTGGCGTTCTCACCGGCGATGCGGTAGTCCGCGCACAGCGCGAGTTCGCAGCCGCCGCCGAGCGCGTAGCCCGTCACGGCCGCGACGACAGGCTTGGGGATACGGGCCACCGCCGTGAAGGAGTCCTGCAGGGCGCGGGCGCGCAGGACCATCGCGGCGTGGTCCATCGCCTGCATCTCCTTGATGTCCGCGCCGGCCGCGAACACCTTCTCGCCGCCGTAGACCACCACGGCCCGCACGTCGTCGCGGCGCGTGGCCTCCTCGGCGAGTTCCTTCAGCCGGTCCTGCGTGGCGATGTCCAGCGCGTTCATGGGCGGTCGGTCGAGACGCAGCGTGCCGACACCTTCAGCGACTTCCAGAGAGACGGTCATAGGGAGCAGGTTAACGGCGACTAACGCCGAGGGCCCCGGTGCGGTCCGTCACACCGGGGCCCTCGTCGTCAGCTCATGAGCTCATGGCCGGCTCGGAGCTACTTCTTCCACTTCTCCCACGACATGTTCCAGCCGTTGAGCCCGTTGTCCGGGTCGACGGTCCGGTCCTCGGAGTTCTTGACGACCACCACGTCGCCGATCATCGAGTGGTTGAAGAACCATGCGGCCGGCACCTTCTTGTCCCAGCCGCCGCGCACGTCGCGCAGGCCGATGCAGCCGTGGCTGGCGTTGTACTCGCCGAAGGCGCCGCCCGCCCAGTAGTTGCCGTGCAGGAAGGTTCCGGAGGTGGTGAGGCGGATGGCGTGCGGGACGTCCTTGATGTCGTACTCGCCGCCGTAGCCGACGGTCTCGCCGTTCATCCGGGTCACGGGGAGCATCTCGCTCACGACCATCTGGCCGTTCCAGGTCTCCATGCCGGGCTTGCCTGTGGTGACCGGGATGGTCTTGAACAGCTTGCCGTCGCGCATGACCTTCATCGTGAGCTTCTTGGCGTCCACGACGGAGACCTGGTTGCGGCCGATGGTGAAGTCGACCGTCTTGTCCTGCTCGCCGTAGACGCCGGAGCGTCCCTCGACGCCGTCGAGGTTGAGGTCGACGGTCACCTTGGTGCCGGTCTTCCAGTACTTCTCGGGGCGGAAGTCGAGACGGTCGTTGCCGAACCAGTGGCCCTCTACGTCCACGGCCGGTTCCGTCTTGATGCGGATGGCCTTCTCGACGTCCTCCGGGTTGGTGATGCCCCGGTCGAAGCGGATGGAGAACGGCATCCCGACGCCGACCTTCGAGCCGTCCTCGGGAGTGAAGGTGCCGGTGAAGGTGTTCTTGGGCGTCAGCGTGGTGAAGCCGGCGTCCTCGGCGGCCGTGCGGCCCTCGGAGTCCTTCGCGACCGCGTGGACCGTGTACTTGGTGGCGGCGGCCAGATGGCCGGCCGGCGTCCAGGTGGCGCCGTCGCCGGATATCTCACCGTCGACCTTCTTGCCCTTGGCGTCCTTGACCTCGACCTCGGTCAGCTTGCCCTTGGCGGCCGTGACCTTCAGCTTCCCGCTGGTGTCGACGGACTTGGCGCCGTCCTTGGGGGTGATGCTCACCACGGCCTCGGACTGCTTGCTCTGCGCGGTGTCCGAGCCCTTGCCGGTGCCGTCGCCCCCGCCGGCACCGGCTCCGCTCTCCCCGCCGCCACACGCCGTGACGGCGAGGAGCAGCCCGCCGAGTATCAGTGCGAGCAGTCCGTGCCTGCCCCCAACCGACGCCCCCGATATCGGTCGCCCGTTCAAGTCGTACTCCCCTCCCCGGGCCTGGTCAGGCCCACAACCCCTGCGCGTCCCCCGCGCCCCGGCGCATAGTAACCACAAGGCGCCGGGCACCGGCGGCCCGCGATTGTCACTGTTCCGTCCCAACGGAACACGGGGTCGATCCGTCCCCTGTCGGACTACTTCACCGCACTGCCCGCTTTCCATGCGTTCCAGGTCATGTTCCAGCCTCCGAGGCCATTGTCGGGAGAGACCTCTTTGTCCTTGCTGTTGACGACCTCGACGACGTCCCCGATCAGGCTGCGGTCGAAGAACCATCCGGCGGGGGTGGCCGAACCGCCGCCCTTCACATCGCGCAGTCCGACGCAGCCGTGACTGACGTTGCTCCGCCCGAAGACGGAGTGGTCCGCCCAGTAGTTGCCGTGCAGGAAGGTGCCGGAGTCGGTCAGGCGCATGGCGTGCGGGACGTCCGGGATGTCGTACTCGCCTTTGCCGTCGCGCTTCTTGAAGCCGACCGTGGCGCCGTTCATCCGGGTGACGTCGAGCATCTCGGTCACCACCATCTTCCCGTTGTACGTGGTCGTCTCGGGGGCGCCGGCCGTGACCGGCACGGTGGCGAGGGTCTCGCCGTCGCGCCGGACCTCCATGGTGTGCCGGGCGGCGTCCACCACGGAGACCTGGCCGCGGCCGACGGTGAAGGAGAACGACTTGTGCTGCAGGCCGTAGACCCCGGGCGCGCCCTCGACGTCGCGCAGGCGCAGGTCGACGGTGACCTGGGTGCCGGGTTTCCAGTAGTCCTCGGGGCGGAAGTCGAGGCGGCTCCGGCCGAACCAGTGCGGGCGGATCTCGACGGCCGGGCGGGAGGTGACCCGCACCGCGCGTTCGACGACGGCGCGGTCGGCGATCTCCCGGTTGAACTCCAGGGAGACGATCATGCCGGTGCCGACCGTGGCGCGGTTCTCCGGGGCGACGTAGCCGATGAAGCGTTCCTCGGGGACGTACGTCGTGAAGGTGGTGTGCCGGGCCGAGCGGTGGCCGTCGCCGTCCACGGCCACCGCGTCGACCGTGTACTCGGCGGCGAGCGCCAGCCGCTTCTCGTGGGGCTCCCAGGTCAGGCCGTCGGCCGAGACCCTCCCGGGCACCGGGGACTCCTGCGCGTCCTGGGACCTGGTGACCTTCACCGACTCCAGCCTGCCGTCGGGCACGCGCACCCGCAGCGTCCTTCCGGGGCGCACGCCCCTGCTGCCGTCGTCGGGCGAGACCTTGATGACGTCCTCGGGCGCCGGGGGCGCGCCGAACGCCCCGGCGATCCCGCCCGCGTCGTCCGAGGTACAGCCCGTGGCCCCGGCCAGCAGCCCTGCCCATGTCACTACGGCGGCCAGCGCGGCCCTCGCGCGCCGCGCGCGCCCTTGTACGTGCCTCACGGGGTACCCAACGACCGGCCGCGTCCCCGGGAAACGACCATGCCCGCCCCGGGGAAACGTGAGTGCGACCCACGCTCTGGGCAGAACAGTGGGGAGAACGACGCGCAGGGGAGCCGCGGCCCGGGCCGCAGTACAGGTCCGCACCCCTGAGTCCCCCGTCGTTCCACGAGCCGCGGGAGGCTGACAGGTGTCCAGCGCAGCCGAGCAGGAGGCGGTGGCCGGCCATCAGGCCACCGGGAACGGGCGCCAGGCCGCCGCCGCGAACGGCGTACGGCGGCCCACGCCGCCGCCCATGGTGCCCGCCTGGCCGGGCTCGGCGACGCCGCTGGGCGCCCGGTTCCGGGTCGGCCCGGACGGGGTGGCGGGGACCAACTTCGCGTTGTGGGCGGGCGGGGCGGAGGGGGTCGAGCTGTGCCTCTTCGACGAGTCCGGCAAGGAGTCGCGGGCCCGGCTGACCGAGCTGACCCACGAGATCTGGCACGGCTTCGTCCCCGGCGTGCTGCCCGGACAGCGCTACGGCTACCGGGTGCACGGCCGCTGGGACCCGTGGACGGGCGCCCGCTGGAATCCGGCGAAGCTGCTGCTCGACCCGTACGCGCGGGCGGTGGACGGGGACTTCGGACTGCCGCCGGAGGTCTACGGGCACGTCCGCGACTGGCCGCAGCAGCATGTGGCCGACACCGTGCGCGACGACCGGGACTCGGCGCCGTACGTCCCCAAGGGCGTCGTCGTCCACGATGACGACGACTGGGCCGACGACCGGCGCCCGAAGACCCCGTGGGCGGACTCGGTGATCTACGAGCTGCACGTCATGGGCTTCACCCGGCTGCACCCGGGCATCCCCGAGGAACTGCGCGGCACCTACGCCGGGCTCGCGCACCCGGCCGCGATCGAGCACCTGGTGAAGCTGGGCGTGACGGCGGTGGAGCTGCTGCCGGTGCACCAGTTCGCGCACGAGGACCATCTGCTGCGCAGAGGCCTCGGGAACTACTGGGGCTACAACTCCATCGGCTACTTCGCCCCGCACGCGGCCTACGCGGCCTCCGGGACGAGGGGCGAGCAGGTCGGCGAGTTCAAGCGCATGGTGCGCGCCCTGCACGCGGCCGGGATCGAGGTCATCCTCGACGTGGTCTACAACCACACGGCGGAGGCGGGCGAACTGGGCCCGACGCTGTCCCTGAAGGGCATCGACAACCGCGGCTACTACCGGCTCCAGGACGACCCCCGCCGCTACGCCGATTACACCGGCTGCGGCAACACCCTGCACGTGGTCCAGCCGCAGGTGCTGCGCCTGATCACGGACTCGCTGCGGTACTGGGTGACGGAGATGGGCGTGGACGGCTTCCGCTTCGACCTGGCGGCGGCACTGGCCCGCTCGATGCACGACGTCGACATGCTCTCCCCGTTCCTGGCGGTCATCGCCCAGGACCCGGTGCTGCGCCGGGTGAAGCTGATCGCCGAGCCGTGGGACGTGGGGTCGGGCGGGTACCAGGTGGGGGCGTTCCCGCCCCTGTGGACGGAGTGGAACGACCGGTACCGCGACGCCGTGCGGGACTTCTGGCGGCACGCACTGCCGGACGTACGGGAGATGGGCTACCGCCTGTCGGGCTCCAGCGATCTGTACGCCTGGGGCGGGCGCCGACCGTACGCGTCCGTCAACTTCGTCACCGCGCACGACGGTTTCACCCTGCGCGACCTGGTGTCGTACGAGCGCAAGCACAACGAGGCCAACGGCGAGGGCAATCGCGACGGCACGAACGACAACCGGGCCTGGAACTGCGGCGCCGAGGGCGAGACGGACGACGAGGGGATCAGGGCGCTGCGGCGCCGGCAGCTGCGGAACCTGCTGACCACGCTGCTGCTGTCCACCGGTGTGCCGATGCTGGTGGCGGGCGACGAACTGGGCCGCACCCAGCGCGGCAACAACAACGCGTACTGCCAGGACAACGAGATCAGCTGGGTGGACTGGGGGCTGCTGGAGGACCCCGGGTGGCACGCCCTGTTCGAGCTGACCTCGCGGCTGATCGAGCTGCGCCACCGCCACCCGGTGCTCAGGCGCCGGGCGTTCTTCTCGGGCCGGGCCCAGACCGCGGACGGGCTGCGCGACCTGGCCTGGTTCACGTCCCGGGGCACCGAGATGACGGAGCAGGACTGGTACGCGCCCGCCGCCACGCTGGGGATGTACCTGTCCGGCCGGGACATCCCGGGCCGGGACGAGCGCGGGGCGCAGATCCTCGACGACAGTTTCCTCGCCGTGCTGCACGCGGGCGAGGCGCCGGTGCGTTTCGAACTGCCGGGGCCGCCCTGGGCGGAGCGGTACGAGGTCGTCGTCGACACGAGCCTGGAGGAGCAGGGGGAGGCGCCTGGCGTGGAGTACCGGGCGGGGACGGAGATCACGATGCCGGCGCGGGCGGTGCTGCTGCTGCGGGTAGCGGGCTGAGGCATCGTTTCGCCGGAAGCCTCCTAGCCCAGGATGCCTCGCTCGTAGGCCGTGGCCACCGCCGCCGCGCGGTCCTTCACGCCCAACTTCGCGTAGAGATGCGTGAGGTGCGTCTTGACCGTGGCCTCGCTGATGAAGAGTTCACGGGCGATCTCGCGGTTGGAGGTGCCCTTGGCGACGAGGGCCAGGACCTCGCGCTCGCGGGCGGAGAGGGTGTCGTTGCCGGAAGCCCGGGGAGCGCGGACCGCCGAGACCAGTCGGGAGGCCACGGCCGGGGAGAGGACGGTCCGGCCTTCCGCCGCCGCGCGGACCGCCGCGAACAGTTCGTCCCTCGGAGCGTCCTTCAGGAGGTAGCCCGTCGCGCCCGCCTCGATCGCGGGGAGGGTGTCGGAGTCGGTGTCGTAGGTGGTCAGGACGAGGACCTCGGCGCGGGCGCCGGTGCGCGTCAGGTCGCGGATGGCGTCCACGCCCCCGCCGCCCGGCATGCGCAGGTCCATCAGGATCACGTCCGGGTCCAGGGCGGCGGCGAGCGAGACCGCCTCGACGCCGTTCGACGCCTCCCCGAGGACGTGGAAGCCCGGCGCGGACTCGAACATGCCGCGCAGGCCGTCCCGTACGACGGGGTGGTCGTCGACGATGAGCAGGGTGATCGCGGCGGCGTCAGTCATGGCGGACCAACGGTACGCGAGCGGAGACCGCCGTACCGTGGCCCGGCTCCGACTCGACGGTGAGGGACCCGGCGACGCGTTCGGCACGGGCGCGCATGCCGTCCAGGCCGAAGCCGCCGGCGCGTGTGCGTTCGGGGACGGCGAGCGGGTCGAAGCCGCGGCCGTCGTCGCGGATGTCGAGGATGACCTCGTCGCCGAGGAAGGACAGGGTGACACCGACCCGGCCGGCGGCGGCGTGCCGCATGGTGTTGGAGAGGGCCTCCTGAACGATCCGCAGGAGCGTGGCGGCGATCTCCTCGTGGAGTTGCTCGTCGGTGCCGGTGACCGTGAACTCGGCGCGCACTCCCGTCCGTTCGCCCCATTCGGTGACCGTCTTCTTCAGGGCTTCCGGCAGTCCGGAGTCGGCCAGCGCCACGGGGGCGAGGTTGTGCACGGAGCGGCGGGCCTCGCCGAGGCTGTGCCGGGCCAGGTCCGAGGCGCGTTCGAGGTGGGTGCGGGCCACGGCCAGGTCGGGGGCGTTGGCCACGACCTGGAGCTGGGCGATGATGCCGGTCAGCCCCTGGGCGATGGTGTCGTGGATCTCCGCGGCCAGCCGCCGACGCTCGTCGGCGACTCCCGCCTCCCGGGCCTGCACCAGGAGCTGGGCGTGCAGGGCGGCGTTCTCGTCGAGGGCCTGCTGCAGGGCCGCGTTGGTGCGCTCCAGTTCGGAGATGGTCGCGGTCTGGATGCGGCTGCGTTCCTCCTCCCGCACGGCCAGCTGGCCGAACACGATCAACAGCGCGATGTGGATGCAGACCAGCCCGCCGAACACCGCCCAGTTCAGCGGCCCGTGCAGGGGCATGCCACCGGACTGCGACCCCGCGATGGTCACCGCGGTCGCCAGCAGCCCGAGTTTGAGCGGGCGCCCACGCAGCAGCCGGTCGGGGCCGACGAACCCGGCGGCGGCGTAGAAGGCGAAGAACGGGTTCAACCAGCTGAGCGCGAATCCCAGCGCCCAGCGCACGAAGTAGTAGCAGGCACCCGGCACCGACGGAGCCAGAGGCCGTCCGCGGGACCAGCGCCCCCACCACAGCTGGAGGACCACCGCGGCGCCGACCAGGGCGACGGCGGTGTACCGCTCCGCCGTGGTCATGCCGACCGCGTCGACCGTGGCCGCGGAGAGCACGGTGCCCGCCGCGAGCATCCCGTACGGCCCCCAGCGGAAGTACGCCGCCCACCGCTGCTCCACGCCCGCCACGTCCGTCATGCCCACAGTGTCGGCCACGGACCCGTCCCCTCCCCGGGCGCCGGTCATTCCCAGCGGAACCAGCGCGCGGCCGACGCCGAGAGCACCGCCGTCCAGGCGGCGAGAACGGCCAGGTGGCCCCAGCCCGGCCAGTCGCCCGCGGCGGCCTGGTCCAGGGCCCGGGCGGCGGCGCCGAACGGGGTGCACCGGACGATGCGGCCCAGCAGGTCCGGCATGGCCTGCACGGGCAACCACACCCCGGCGCAGAACATCATCGGGAAGAACACGGCGGTCCCGATCGCGGTCGCGATCTTCGTCGTGCGGGCCCGGGCCGAGATCACCGCGCCCAGCGAGATGGCGGCGAGCACGGCGAGGAGCAACGCGAGCAGGTACCCGACGGGCTGTTCGGGCAGCGTCACGTCGTAGGCGAGCCGTCCGACGACGAGCGTGAGCAGCGCGGAGGCCAGGGCCGCCGCTCCGTTCACCAGCATCTGTGCGGCCAGCAGGGCCGAGGGCCGGACGGGAGTGGTGGAGAGCCGGCGCAGGATGCCGTTCTCGCGGTAGCCGGTGAGGGTCGGCGGCATCGCCTGCACCCCGGCCATGAGGAGGGCGACCAGCACGCACACGGGCACGTACACGTCGACGATCCGCAGTCCGCCGAGCCCGTCCTGCGCCTCGCGGAACGACGGCACGGAACCGAGGACGCCCAGCAGCAGGGGCGGGAACAGCAGGATCCAGAAGAGGCTGCCCGGCTCGCGTCTGAAGAGCCGGAACTCGCTCCGCAGAACAGCGGGGTTGATCAGTGCGGTGCTCATGCCGAGGCCTCCGTGAGGTCCAGGAACGCGTCGTCCAGTGTGGCGTCGGTGACGCGGAGTTGATGGGCGGTGATGTGCCGGCGGGCGAGCAGCGACAGCACGGCGTTGACCGTGTCGTCCGTGCCGGACAGCGTGATCCGGCCGTCCTTGTTCTCGACGGCGACCAGGGCGGGGAGCGTGTTCAGCTCCTGGTCGTCCAGGGGCGTGGACGGGGTGAAGCTGATGACGGTGGCGCCCGCCGAGCGGCGGATCAGTCCGGACGGGGTGTCCAGGGCGGCGACCCGGCCCTTGTCGATCACGGCGATCCGGTCGCAGAGCCGCTGCGCCTCCTCCATGAAGTGGGTGACGAGCAGGACCGTGACGCCTCCCGCCCGGACCTCCTCGATGAGCTGCCAGGTGTCGCGGCGGGCGCGCGGGTCGAGGCCGGTGGTGAGCTCGTCCAGGACGACGATCCGGGGGTCGCCGATCAGGGCGAGCGCGATGAACAGGCGCTGTTTCTGGCCACCTGACAGCTTGGCGAAGCGGGTGGTCAGCTTCTCCTCCAGGCCGAGGCGTTCGGCCAGCGGGCGCCAGTCGACGGGGCGCGGATAGAACGCGGCGTACAGCTCCAGTGCCTCACGGACGGTGAGTTTGGGCTGGAGCCGGCTCTCCTGGAGCTGGGCGCCCAGGACCTGGGCGACCCGCTCGTGGTCGGCGACCGGGTCGAGGCCGGTGACGCGGACGCGGCCGGAGTCGGGAGCGCGCAGCCCCTCCACGCACTCGACGGTGGTGGTCTTGCCGGCGCCGTTCGGGCCGAGGACGCCGAAGATCTCGCCCTCCTCGACGGCGAAGGAGACGCCGTCCACGGCCGGGCGGCCGGCGTAGGCCTTGCGCAGGTCGGTGACTTCGATGACGGACATGGACCGAGGGTCCCGGTGCGGCGGGTCCGCGCGCATCGCCCGACGCGCTCGAACGGCTATCAGCCGATCGGCTGATGCCCGCCGTACGACCCCCCGAACGCGCAGGTCGTAGGACCAAGGACCGACCCGGGCTCGGCGAAAACTCGGTGGGCAGTGTCAGTGGCGATCCGTAGGCTCACTGCTGATGGCCACGACATCTGCCCCCGCCCGGAACCGTTCTGCCGTGCGCACGCTGCTGCGCCTGTGGCCGTATGTGCGGCCCGCGCGGGCACGGCTGTTCAGCGCCGCGTTCGTGGCGATACTCGCCTCCAGCACGGGCCTGGTGATCCCGCTCGTCCTGAAGTGGATGGTGGACGGGCCGGTCGCCGGCCGGGACCCGGCCGGGGTGTGGCTCGGGGCGTTGTGCCTGCTGCTGCTCGGCTTCGCGGAGGCCCTGCTGTTCGGCCTGCGGCGCTGGCTGGTGGCGCGGCCGCTGGCGCACGTCGAGGCGTCGATGCGGGCGGATCTGTACCGGCACCTGCAGCGGCTCCCGGTGTCCTTCCACGACCGGTGGGCCTCCGGGCAGTTGCTGTCCCGGGGACGACGGACCTGATGCTGCTCCGTATGTTCCTCGCCTTCCCGTTGACGTTCCTGCTGGTCAACGGGGTCACGATAGTGATCGGCGTGATCATCATGCTGCTCCAGGACTGGACGCTGGGGCTGGTGGTCCTCGGGCCCGCCGTGCCCGTGATGGTGACCTGTGTGGTCTTCGAGAAGCGGTACGCCGCGGTGGCGCGGCGCGCGCAGGACCAGGTCGGCGACCTGACGACGGTCGTCGAGGAGAGCGTGCTCGGCATCCGCGTCATCAAGGGGTTCGGACGCCACCGGAGCCAGGCGCGGGCGTTCCGCGACCTGTCGGCGAAGCTGCGCGGCACGGAGTTGCGCAAGGCGCGGCTGCTGGCGACGATCTGGGGCGTCATCGTGACGCTGCCCGAGGTGGCGATCGGGGCGGCGCTGGTCGTGGGGTCGTGCAGGTCGCCGACGGGGGCCTGTCGGCGGGGACGCTGGTGGCGTTCCTGTCGACGGCGCTGGCCCTGCGGTGGCCGGTGGAGTCGATCGGGTTCCTGCTGGCCATGAGCCAGGAGGCGGCGACGGCGACCGAGCGGTACTTCGAGGTGATGGACGAGGAGGTGGAGGAGGCCGGGGAGGGGAGGACGGCTGCCTTCGGCCCCTCAACCGGCTCGCGGGACAAGGGACTTCGCTTTCACGACGTCCGGTTCCGCTACCCCGACGCCGCAGCCGACTCCCCACCCGTCCTCCAGCACATCGACCTCCACATCCACCCCGGCGAGTCCATGGCGCTGGTCGGCGCCACCGGCAGCGGCAAGACCACCCTCACCGCGCTCATCCCCCGTCTCTACGAGGTGACCTCGGGCCGCATCACCCTCGACGGCGTCGGCGTCACCGAACTGTCGAGGGACGCGCTGCGCGCCAAGGTCGCCGTGGCCTTCGAGGAACCCACACTCTTCTCGGCCGCGGTCGGCGACAACGTTCTCATGGGGGCCGACGGCACGGCCGGGACGGCGGAGCTGGAGCGCGCCCTCGCCGTCGCCCAGGCCGACTTCGTGCACGCCCTGCCGCAGGGGACGGACACCCAGGTCGGCGAGCAGGGCCTCAGCCTCTCCGGCGGGCAGCGGCAGCGTCTCGCGCTCGCCAGGGCTGTCGTCGGACAGCCGGAGTTCCTCGTCCTGGACGACCCGCTGTCGGCCCTGGACGTGCACACCGAGGCCGCCGTGGAGGCCGCCCTGCGGCGCGTCCTCGCGGACACGACCGCCCTGATCGTGGCGCACCGTCCGTCCACCGTGCTGCTCGCCGACCGGGTCGCGCTGTTGTCCGGCGGCCGGATCGCCGCGGTCGGCACCCATCACGAACTGCTGCGGACGAACGCCGAATACGCGCACTTGATGTCCGGAGAGCAGTCAGGGAACCCATCGGGGGAACAGGAGAGCGCACGATGACGGCGGCCACCGGCACACCGGCCGACAGGAAACCCGGCGACGAACCGGACGACCGGCCCGCCGCCACCGGCGACCCCTTCGACCAGGACGTCCTGCCCACTCCCCCGGGCGCCACCGCCGCCCTGCTGCGCTCCCTCCTCGCGCCGCTGAAGGCCCGCGTCACGGTCACGACGATCCTGCTGCTGCTCCAGCAGGCTGTCGTGCAGGCGGGCCCGCTGCTCGTGGCGTACGCCATCGACCGTGCCGTACCGGCGTTCCGGGCCGGCGACCACGGACCACTGATCGTGGTGGGCACCGGCTATCTGGTGTGCGCGCTGGCCGCGGGCGGGCTGCAATGGGCGTTCGTCTCCGCCGCGGCCCGCGTCAGCCAGGACGTGCTGCTCGACCTGCGCGGCCGGATCTTCCGCCACGCGCAGGCGCTGAGCGTCGACTTCCACGAGCGCTACACCTCGGGCCGGCTCATCTCCCGCTCCACGGCGGACGTGGAGTCGCTGCGCGAACTGCTGGAGGAGGGCCTGCAGGAGCTCGTGACGGTCATCCTGTCCTTCGTCTACATCTCGGCCTTGCTGCTCTGGCTCGACCTGGGCCTCGGGGGCGTGGCGGTGGCGTCCCTGGTGCCGCTCTACGCCCTGGTACGGATGTACCAGCGGCGCGCCGGGCGGGTGTACCGGGCGCGGTCCACCGCCATCGCGGCCGTCATCGTGAAGTTCGTCGAGACGATGAACGGCATCCGGCCGGTGCGCGCCTTCCGCCGCGAGGCCGTCAACGACGCGGACTTCGGCGTGCTCAACCAGCGGCACGAGCGGACCAACGGCAACGCGCTGCTGGAGATGGCCCGCTACGTCACCGGCTCGCGGCTGGTCGCCAACACGGCGGTCGCGGCGATCGTGCTGTGGGGCGCCTACCGGGTCGCGGGCGGCACCCTGGCCCTCGGTGTGCTGGCGGCGGCCGTGCTGTACCTGCGGCGGCTGTACGACCCGATCGACCGGCTCGGGATGTTCCTCAACTCGTACCAGTCGGCGGCGGCCTCGCTGGAGAAGATCGCCGGGCTGCTCGCCCAGACCCCGTCCGTCCCCGAGCCGGCGGACCCCCGGCCGCTCCCGCCCCTGGCGAGCGAGCACCCGGGCCGCGAGGTCGTCTTCGACGGCGTCGGCTTCGGCTACCGCACCGGCGGTGAGGTGCTGCCCCGCTTCGACCTCACGATCCCGGCCGGGCAGACGGTCGCGGTCGTCGGCTCCACGGGCGCCGGAAAGTCGACGCTGGCCAAGCTGCTGGCCCGGTTCTACGACGCCTCCGAGGGCCGGGTGCTGCTGGACGGCGTCGACCTGCGCGACCTCGCCGTGCCCGAGCTGCGGCGCGGGGTGGTCATGGTGACGCAGGAGTCGTTCCTGTTCTCCGGCACGGTCGCCGAGAACATCGCGATCGGCCGCCCGGACGCCACCCGGGCGGAGATGGAGCAGGCCGCGAAGGAGATCGGCGCGCACGACTTCATCAGCGCCCTGCCCGACGGCTACGACACCGACGTACGCAAGCGGGGCGGCCGCATCTCGGCCGGACAGCGGCAACTGGTCGCCTTCGCCCGGGCGTTGCTGGCCGATCCGGCGGTGCTGATCCTCGACGAGGCGACCAGCTCGCTGGACATCCCGGGTGAGCGCGCCGTGCAGCGGGCGATGGCGACGGTGCTGAAGGGCCGCACGGCGGTGGTCATCGCGCACCGGCTCTCGACCGTCGAGATCGCGGACCGTGTCCTGGTGATGGAGCAGGGGAAGATCGTCGAGGACGGCGCCCCGGCCGAACTCGTCGCGGGCACGGGCAGGTTCGCCGATCTGCACCGGGCCTGGCGGGACAGCTTGGCATAGGACGGCGGCGGTGCAGGTTCCGCATTCCGATGGACTCTGCCCATCCCGGCTGCTGGTGGCGGACTTTGATCCCGCGGCGCCGAAGCGAGGCGGCCGACGCGGCAAGAGCGGCGCGTGCGGACACCGCCGGCGGCCGCGCCAAAGGCCGCGCACAACCGCTGCTCACGCAAACGGCGCGGACGAGCAGCATGCCGCGTGGCGGCGTGCGCCCGGCCAAATGCATGCGGGTAAATCTCCCCTTGACTAGATTGCATTTGAAGCAATCAGTGGCTGCTCATAGTGTCGAGACGTACCTCTGGGCCGTACCTCGCTGATGAAAAAGGCCCCTGCCTACCGCATCGGTACTCACTGTCGAGCCGGCAACTGAACTCCCGCCATGAGCCTTCGGACGCACTGCCCCGGTCCCGGCTGCGACTCCCCCACCCCCCTGTCCGTCCCGCGAAGGAGCAGAGAAGTTGTCCATGAAATCCACCGTGATCGTCGGCGGCGGCCTGGTAGGACTCACAGCCGCGGCCTCCCTCAAACTCATCGGTCACAAGGTCATCGTGCTGGAACAGGCACCGCGGGTCCGAGCCGTCGGCGCCGGCATCGGCCTGTGGGCCAACGCGCTGCGAGAGTTCGACCACCTCGGCATCGGCCCAGAAATCCGCGGCATGGGCATCGAACAGAACACGTGGTTCTTCACCCCCGCCGGCGATCCGGTCCGCGCTCCCGGTTACACCGACAGCGATCACCAGTTCCTGCTCGTATCGCGCCCCGAGTTGAACAACCTCTTGGCCGACACCATCGGTCGTGACCGAATCCGCCTCGACGCCCACGTGACCGGATATACCGAGACCGGATCAAATGTCGTCGTGCACCTGGCCGATGGCGAGACACTCCGCACGGATCTACTGATCGGCGCGGACGGCGTTTACTCACACGTGCGCAAGCGGCTGGTGCCGGGGAGCGAGGCCGTAACGCACTCCGGCCACTACGCCTGGCGCGCGATCGTGCCTGCCGGCAACCAGAGCTCGGAGGCCTCCGTGCTCACCGTCGGCCACCACCGAACTCGCGGCGGATACGTGAGGATCGCTCGTGATCGGACCATGTGGATGGTCAACCAGTTCGATGCCGGACCGCTCACCGGAAGCAAGCGCGAACGGGCACTGGAACGCGCACGGAATCTGGCCGAGGCGGGATGGAACGACGACCTCCTGTCCATGATCGCCGAAACCCCGGAGGAGTCCATCCTGGAGAACCAGGTCACGCTGGTCCCGGAACTGCCCCATTGGACCAGCGCGCGCGTCGCCCTGATCGGCGACGCCGCGCACGGACTGTCCCCCCATATCGCTTCCGGCGGCACTCTCGGCATCGAAGATGTCGGCGTCTTGCGCGGCAGCCTGACAGCCGCGGCCGACCTGGAAAAGGCCCTCACCGCCTACGAGCACGCTCGCAGCGCCCGCTTCGACACGGTACGCGAGCACTCCGCCGCCGTCGAACACGCCGGCGACGCAGTCGAATTCGCGCAGCGCTATGCCGCGTTCAGCCGCTGGATGCTCACCACGGCACCCGCCACCTGACGCCGGCCGAATGAGCGAATCACCCTTGGAGTTCCGCATTCGTACCACAGGAGACGGGTAGTAAATGCCGGACTGGATAGACCTCACGGAGTCCTTGATAGCGTCGCCCGCACTCTACGCCGTGCTCATTGCGGTGTCCTTACTCGACTCTTTCCTCCCGTTGATCCCGAGTGAACCCGTCGTGATCCTCGCGGGCATCGCCGGCGCAACCGGGCAGACGAATATCATGCTGGTCATCGCCGCCACGACGGCCGGCGCCTTTCTCGGCGACCTCGTCCCCTACTCCATCGGCCGATTGATGGGGGAACGCGTGCTGAAGCGCCTGCCAGCCGGCACCAAACGCCGGAAGGCGTACGACTGGTTCGAGCGCGAACTCGAAGTACGCGGCGGTTTTGTACTCGTCTCCACGCGATTCATTCCGGTCGGACGTTATCTCGCCACAGGAACGGCGGGGGTGGTGAGATACCCGCTGCGCACATTCATGCTGTACGTTGCGATTTCGACCTCCACCTGGAGCGCCTATACCGCACTGTCGGGATACCTAGGTGGCGTCTTCTTCCAGGAGAACACACTCCTTGCTGTCGGCGTCGGCGTCGGGCTCGCGTTCGCGGTGACCGGTGCGGTGGAGTTCTCGCGATACATTCGGCGCCGCAAGGATCCTGTCGGGCCAGATGATGCCGTTACCGGATATCGATGAGGCGCGGTTTCGCTGCCGATATGGACGAACCGCGAATCCGCCCGCACCCCGCACTCCGCCCTTCCCTCCGCCATCATTGCGTCTGGGTAACTCATCAAGTCAGTTACTTGCACTTGATGTTAAGTGAGGTTCTCCCTAGCGTTCTCGGCATGAACCTCACCGTCCTCGCGGCCTCCGGCCAGACCGGAATCGCTCTCACCCGACAGGCGCTGCGACGTGGTCACACCGTGACCGCCATCGCGCGTGATCCCGAGCGGATCGCCCTGCCCGACTCCCCCAACCTGCGGAAAGTGGCGGGTGACGTGAACGACGCGGCCAGTATCGCCGCCGTCGTGGACGGGGATTCCGTGGTCCTTTCCGCGCTCGGCACGGACCGGGCCGGGATTCTCCTGACCGGCGCCCGGGCCCTGGTCGCCGCCGGCCCACGGCGCGTCATCTGGCTCGGTGCCTACGGCACGGGCAAGTCGACCGAAGCGGCCGGGAAGGGCGCGGACATACTCGCCAGGGTGCTGGGGGACCGGCTCGCGGACAAGGTCGAAGCCGACAACACCGTCCTCGCGGCCGGGGGCACCGTCTTCCACGCCGGGATGCTCGCCGACGGGCCGGAAAGTCCCCGTCGGCGTACGGTCGGCCTGGAGGCCGCGCCCCTCTTCGACCTCAACGCAAAGGTCAGCCGGGAAACCGTCGCCGCGGCGATGCTCGACGAAGCCGAGGCGCCTGGTTTTCCCGGTGCCGTGGCCCTGCCATTGGCGGAGTAGGGGCAGTGGTCAGGAGGCGGTGATCTCCTCGATCGACGCCCGGACCTGCTCGCGGAGCCAGGCGTGGGCGGGGTCGGAATCGTAGCGCTGGTGCCAGTTGCAGTTGACCGTCGGCGCCGGGGCCTCGATCGGCAGCGGCCGGGCGAGGAGCCCGAACGCCTCGATGAGCGGGCGGCCGAGGATCTCCGTACAGGTGACCAGCGCGTCGCCACGGGCGGCGATCTGCAGGGCGGTGGACACCGTCGCCACCGCCGCGACCACCCGGCGCCGCAGGCCTTCGGCGGCCAGCACGTCGTCGATCGGCGCGGTGAGGCGGCCACGCCGGGAGATCACCACGTGCGGCTGCGCCGCGTAGGAGGCCAGGTCGAGTCCGGCGGCACAAGGGTGGTCCGCGCGCATCGCCACGACGAGCCGATCGTCACCGAGCGGCTCGGACCGGAACTCGGGCAGAGCGGGCCTACCGCCGCCGAGTTCCAGATCGATGCGGCCGTGTCGCAGGTCGTCGGTGTCGACGGCGTTCTCCGCCAGTACCCGCAACTGCGCCCCGGGAGCCAGCTGCTGGATCCTCTCGACCAGTACCGGTATCAGTGACGCGGCAACCGCGTCGTGGCACTGGATCGTGAAGGTGCGATCCAACTCGGCCAGGTTCAGCTCACGGACCGGCGAGAGCACTTCGTGCGCTTGCCTGACCAGCCGGTGCACGTCCTCCCGAACCGACACCGCGTACGGGGTGGGAGTCATCGAGTGGCCGGTACGCACCAGGATGTCGTCCCCGGTGACGGCGCGAAGCCGGCCGAGAGTGCGGCTGACCGCGGGCGAGGACAGGTGCAGCCGCTCGGCCGCGCCCATCACGCTGCCCTCTTCGAGCAGGGCGTCCAGCACGGTCAGCAGATTCAAGTCCAGTTGCATGAAAGTAAATCCTAACAAGCTATAGATCCACTTCGATCAACTCCAGGAGCATCCCATGAGCCAGGAACTTCTTGCCGCCACCGGCGCGGCCGTCCGCCACGCCGGCGCCCGGATGATGACGCGCTATTCCACCGACTCCCGTCAGTCCGGGCTCCCCGAACTGCTCGCGAACCTCCAGGCCAATGACGCGGCCGTCGTCGACACGTTGCGCCCAGCGTTGACCGAGGCCCTGCCGAGCGCGGGCTGGCTCAACGACGAACACGGATCGGGGCCGCTGGCCACGGGCGAGTGGTGGCTCATCGACCCGGTCGGCGGCAACGTCAACGCCGTGCACGGCATGCCCGACTGGAACATCGGCGTGAGCCTCGTCCGTGACGGCCGCCCGGTGCTGGCGGTGGTCTACTTCCCGGTCCTCGACGAGATGTTCACCGCGACCGAGGGCGGCGGGGCGTTCCTCAACGGCGTACGGCTGCGGGTTTCGGTCAAGACGTCGTTGGACGGCGCACTGGCCGGGACCGGCCAGGCCCAGCCGGGTCACGACCCCGAGCTCGCGAAGCGGATGGGCTCCGCCTTCGCCGCGATGACGAACTCCGCCCTTTATGTGCGGGTCTCCGTACCGGTGACCCACCAGCTCGCCCAGGTCGCCGCGGGCCGGATGGACCTGCACTGGCAGTTCGACAACGTCCGGTCCCACGCGGCAGGTGTGCTGCTGGTGCAGGAGGCCGGAGGCGTCGTGACCGACATCGAGGGCAAACCGTGGGAACTGGCCGGCGAGAGCTACCTCGCCGCCGCGCCGGGTGTGCACGCCGCCGCACTGGAAGTCCTCACCGCCTGAGGGAAGTCCGGATCTCACCGACCGGATCCGCTGCACAGTCGACCGACGCGATGAAGGCTGGGAAGCCGGACCATGCGATATCAGGGGTCAGCCGGGGGACGGCCTCCGTACGGTCCGACGACGGGCCCATCAGAGTCCTCCCATACTCCCACCGGTCACCACCGGACAGCCGCGCACCGGTTGCACAGCCGGTGAACCCCGGTCAGTGGAAGCGGGGTTCACCGTGACCGGTGAGACGTCACCCGGTGTCACCGATAAGATCGCGGAGAACCACCGATTGCTCACCCGACCAGCGATATCGCCGCTGCTCACCGTGCACACATTCCGGCGTTCCGCAGGTCCCGGTGCTCATCAGGTCGCGGATCCTGCAGGCGGAGGGCGGGCGGATGATCGACGCGTACGAGGACCCCGGCGCACCCGACCGCCGTGGCGGTGGCCGCTACCTGTGGTGGCTGGTCACCCGGCAGCCCTGGCGGTGTGCGGCCGGGGCGATGTTCGGCAGTGTGTGGATGGTGCTGCTGGCGGCCACGCCGTATCTGATGTCCCGGGCGATCGACGACGGTCTCGAGCCCGGCGACCCGCGCGCGCTGGCCCTCTGGAGCGGGGCGCTGTTCGCGGTGGGCGCGTTCAACGCCTGGCTGAGCATCATGCGGCACCGCACGATGACCCGGGTGCGGATGGACGCCAACTTCCGCACCGTGAAGGTCGTCGTCGGCCAGGCGGTACGGCTCGGCGCCGCGCTGCCGCGGCAGATGGGGGCCGGGGAGGTCGTCACGATCGGCGTGGGCGACGTACAGACGGTCAGTCAGGCCCTGACGGTCGTCGGTCCGGGCGTCGGCTCGGTCGTGGCCTACCTCGTCATCGCCGCCCTGCTGGTGTCGGTCTCTCCGCTCCTCGCGGCGATCGTCCTGCTCGGCATCCCGGTGATCGTCCTGCTCGTCGGGCCGCTGCTCGGACGGTTGCAGGGCTCCGAGACGGAGTACCGCGAGCGGCAGGGCGTCCTGACCGCGCGGATCGGCGACCTGGCGGGCGGACTGCGGGTCCTCGCCGGGCTCGGCGGCAAGACACTGATCGCGGACGCCTTCCGCCGCGACTCGCAGCGGCTGCGCGAACAGGGCTACCGGGTCGGCGCGGTGACCAGCTGGGTCCAGGCCCTGGGGATCGGCCTGCCGACCCTCTTCCTGGCCGTGGTGACCTGGCTCGCGGGCCGCCTGGCCGCCCAGGGGGACATCACCGTGGGCCAGTTGGTGTCGGTGTACGGCTATGTGGCGGTCCTGGTGGGCCCGGTGTCCTTCTGGGTGGAGTGCGGCTACCAGATCAGCCGGGGCGTGGTGTGCGCGCGCCGGGTCGTGGGTTTCCTGCGCCTGGAACCGATGCCCGACACAGGCACCCTGGACGCCCCGTCCGAGCCGTCGGTCCTGTACGAACCCGAGTCGGGCGTACTCATCCGGCCGGGCCGTCTCACGGCCCTGGTCGCGGAAGACCCCGCCGATGCCACGGCGGTGGTGGACCGCCTGGGCCGTTATGCCCAGTCGAACGCGACCTGGGGCGACATCCGCCTGGACGAGATCGCCCTGCACCAGATCCGGGCGGGCATTGTGGTGGCCGACCACGAGGCCGACCTCTTCGCAGGAACCCTCCAGGACATGATCGCCCCTTCTTTCAGGGGCGCGGGGAACGGCGCGAACAACCCCAACGCACCCGCGGACGCCACTCCACACCACGCGGCACCGCACAAGGCGCTCCACACCGCCGCGGCGGAAGACATCGTCCAGGCCCTCCCCCACGGCCTGAACACCCCGATGACCGCCCAGGCCCGCAACCTCAGCGGCGGCCAGCGCCAACGCGTCCGCCTGGCAAGAGCCCTCCTGGCCGACCCCGAAATCCTCCTCAGCGTCGAACCCACCTCAGCCCTGGACGCCCACACGGAAGCCACCGTCGCCGCCCGGCTCAGCGAGGCCCGCCGAGGCCGCACCACGGTCGTCACCACCACCTCCCCCCTGGTCCTGGACCACACGGACACCGTCCACTACCTGAAGGACGGCAAGGTCGCGGCCTCCGGCACCCACCACGAACTCCTCGACACCACCCCCGGCTACCGCGCCCTCGTGGCAAGGGACACCGAGGAGGTCCTGGGATGACCCATGGTCACCTCCCCGTCGCCGAACGGACCGACGTCCGACGCGCCCTGCTCGCTCTCGTCCGCGCCGACAAGCAAGCCTTCACCACGGTCCTGGCCCTGAACGCCCTCGCCGCCGTGGCCGGTCTGGCGGGCCCCTGGCTGCTGGGCCGGATGATCGACGACGTCCGGGCGGGCCACGGCGTCGAAGCGGTGGATCGCCTCGCCTTGGTCCTCCTCCTGTGCGCCCTCGCGCAACTGCTCCTCGCCCGCTGGGCCCGCTACGTGGGCCACCGCTTCGGCGAGCGCACCCTCGCCCGGGTACGGGAGCGGTTCGTGGACCGCGCGCTCACCCTGCCCGCCTCGGTGGTGGAGCGCGCCGGCACCGGCGACCTGACGGCCCGCGGCACCTCGGACGTCACGACCGTCGGCAACACCCTGCGCGACGCAGGCCCCATCCTGCTCATCAACCTCGTGCAGACCCTGTTCCTGGCCGGCGCGGTGTTCTTCCTGGACCCTCTGCTCGGCGCCCTCGGCGTGCTCGGCCTGACGCCCATCTGGCTGGCGCTGCGCTGGTATCTGCGCCGGGCCCGGGACGGGTATCTGGCCGAGGGCGCGGCGACCTCGGAGGTGGCGGAGATCCTCGCCGCGACCGCGGCCGGGGCGCGCACAGTGGAGGCCTTCCGGCTCCAGGAGCGGCGCACGGCCGCGAGCCACGACGCCCTGGAGACGTCCCGCCGTACCCGCTTCCACACGCTCTACCTGCGCAGCGTGTTCTTCCCGGCGGTGGAGGTCTCCTACGTCCTGCCCGTGGCAGGGGTGCTGGTGATCGGCGGGGCCCTGCACGCGTCGGGCTCGATGAGCCTCGGGGCGGTCGTGGCGGCGGCCCTGTATCTGCACCAGCTGAGCGGGCCGCTGGACGAGATCCTGGTCCGGGTCGAGCAACTGCAGAGCAGCGGCGCCTCGTTCGCCCGCGTGGAGGGGCTGGCCCGGGCCCCGCGCGCGGCAGGCGAGGGGGAGTGTCCGGATCCGGCCGGTGACCGCATCGACGTCACGGGCGCGCGCTACGCCTACGACGGGGGCGTCGAGGTGCTGCGCGGCGTCGATCTGACGGTGACACCCGGGGAGCGGCTGGCCATGGTCGGGCCTTCCGGGGCAGGCAAGACCACGCTGAGCCGGCTGCTGGCGGGCATCGACGCGCCGACCGCCGGCTCGGTGACGGTCGGCGGCGTGCCCGTGGTCGGGCTCGGGCCGGAGCGGCTGCGCCGCCAGGTCGTCCTGGTCACCCAGGAGCACCATGTATTCCTCGGCTCGGTCCGTGACAACCTGCGGATCGCCGAGCCGTCCGCCGGTGACGAGGAGGTGTGGAAAGCGCTGGCCGTGGTCGGCGCCGACACCTGGGTGCGGGAGCTGCCGGAGGGCCTGGACACCCGGCTGGGCCAGGGCGGTTGCCGTACGGACGGCTCGCAGGCCCAGCAACTCGCCCTCGCCCGGGTGGTGCTGGCGGACCCGCACACGCTGATCCTGGACGAGGCGACCGCCCTGCTGGACCCGACGACCGCCCGGCACACCGAGCGTGCGCTGGCCGCCGTCCTCGAGGGACGCACCGTCATCGCCGTCGCCCACCGGCTGCACACCGCCCACGACGCCGACCGGGTCGCCGTGATGGAGGACGGCCTGCTGACCGAACTCGGCACGCACGACGAGCTGGTGGCGGCCGGCGGGGCGTACGCGGCCCTGTGGCACTCCTGGCACGGGGACCTGCCCGAGGACCGGCAAGGGTCCGTATAACGAACATGAACTTCCGGTCAACGAACCGTTTCCGGCCATACTCTTGACACGGTCCTGACAGAAAGCGCACTCGCCTGCCACGCTTCCCACGACTGCTCCACAGAAACCCCACTGCAACACCTCCACCTCCCCAGGCCGGGCGACCCCCGGCCCTGCAGAAGGAGTCAGTGTTGAGAAGCAGTTCCTCGCGAAGAGGCACCTCCCACAGACGCACTCCCCACACCCCTCGCCGCACCGCGGCCGTGGCCCTCGCCGGCGTCGCCGCGCTGATCGCCGCCGCCGTGCAGACCGGCACCGCCACCGCCGCCCCGGAGAACAGGGCACCGGCAGCCGCGAGCAAGGCGAAGCCGGGCTCGGAATCGGTCCGGCTCACCCCCGCCCAGCGCGCCGCGCTGATCCGGGAGGCGAACGCAGGCAAGGCCGAGGCCGCGAAGGACCTGGGCCTCGGCGCCCAGGAGAAGCTGGTCGTCCGCGACGTCCTGAAGGACCGCGACGGCACCGTGCACACGCGCTACGAGCGCACCTACGCGGGCCTGCCCGTCCTCGGCGGCGACCTGGTCGTGGAGAGCACGAAGGCGGACGCCACCGCGTCCGTCACGAAGGCCGCCCGCGCCGCGATCAAGCCCGCCACGACGAAGACAGCGGTGTCCGCCGCGAAGGCCCGGCAGCAGGCACTGACCGCCGGCAAGGCCGACGAGGCCAAGAGCCCGGACATCAACCGCGAGCCCCGCAAGGTGATCTGGGCCGCGAACGGCAAGCCGGTCGTGGCGTACGAGACGGTCGTCGGCGGCTTCCAGCACGACGGCACCCCGCAGGAACTGCACGTGGTCACCGACGCCACCTCCGGCGCGAAGCTGTACGAGTGGGAGGCCATCGAGACCGGGACCGGCAACACGGTCTACAGCGGCACGGTCGACCTCACCACGACCCAGTCCGGGTCGACGTACAACCTCACCGACGGCGCCCGCGGCAACCACAAGACGTACAACCTGGGCCGCGGCACCTCCGGCACCGGCACCCTCTTCTCCGGCCCCGACGACGTATGGGGCAACGGCACCCCCTCCAACCTGGAGTCGGCCGGTGCCGACGCCCACTACGGGGCCGCGCTGACCTGGGACTACTACAAGAACGTGCACGGCCGCAGCGGCATCAAGGGCGACGGCGTGGGCGCCTACTCCCGGGTCCACTACGGCAACAACTACGTCAACGCGTTCTGGTCGGACAGCTGCTTCTGCATGACCTACGGCGACGGCTCGGGCAACGCGAACCCGCTGACGTCGATCGACGTGGCCGCCCACGAGATGACCCACGGGCTGACCTCGAACACCGCGGGCCTCAACTACAGCGGCGAGTCCGGCGGTCTGAACGAGGCGACGAGCGACATCTTCGGCTCGACCGTCGAGTTCTACGCGAACAACTCCTCCGACGTCGGTGACTACCTCATCGGCGAGGAGATCGACATCAACGGCGACGGGACCCCGCTGCGCTACATGGACAAGCCCAGCAAGGACGGCTCGTCCAAGGACAGCTGGTACTCCGGCATCGGCTCGATCGACGTGCATTACTCCTCGGGCCCGGCGAACCACTTCTTCTATCTGCTGAGCGAGGGCAGCGGCACCAAGACCATCAACGGTGTCACCTACAACTCGGCCACTTCGGACGGCCTTCCGGTCACCGGCATCGGCCGGGACAAGGCGGAGAAGATCTGGTTCCGCGCGCTCACGACGAAGTTCACGTCCACGACCAACTACGCGGGCGCCCGCACCGGCACCCTCGCCGCGACCGGCGAGCTCTACGGCACCGACAGCGCCGAGTACAAGGCGGTCCAGCACGCGTGGGCCGGCATCAACGTCGGCACCCGTCCCGGCGACGGAGGCGGCGGCGGAACGTCCTTCGAGAACGCCGCCGACGTGGCCATTCCGGACCGGGGCGCGGCGGTCACCTCGCCGGTCACCGTCACCGGCCGGACGGGCAACGCGCCCTCCAACCTCCAGGTCGCCGTGGACATCGTCCACACCTACATCGGCGACCTCAAGGTGGATCTGGTCGCCCCCGACGGTACGGCGTACACGCTGAAGGGCTACAACACCGGCGGCAGCGCGGACAACATCAACGAGACCTACACGGTGAACGCCTCCTCCGAGGTCGCCAACGGCACCTGGCTGCTGCGGGTCCAGGACAACGCGGCCATCGACACCGGCTACATCAACAGCTGGAAGCTCACTTTCCCGTAGGCCGTGAGCCGTGAGCCGTAGGCCGCAACGGTTCCCCAAGTCAGGGCGCCGCCCCGGTGGGTTCGACTCCCCCGGGACGGCGCCCGCTTCACATGCCCGGAACGGTCAGCCTGTCGTCGATTTCCGGCCAACATCAAGCCCTGCTCCTGACATGTACGCGCCCTTGGTGCCACTCTTCCCCCACCCGCCGCACAGCACCCCAGCATCACCCCCACATCAAGGAGCTCGTGTGACCCCCCTCTACGCGCGTCACAAGCGCACCACGCTGGCCATCGCCACCGCCGTCGCCGCCGGCGCCCTGCTCACCACCGGTCTGACCTCCGGCAGCAGCGTCGCCGCCGACTCCTCCTCCAAGCCGGTCCTCGCCGCCGCCCCCGTCCTGCTCTCCGCTCCCGCCCGCACGGCTCTCGTCAAGGAGCAGCAGGCGGACGCCCCGGAGACCGCCGACGAGATAGGCCTCGGCGAACAGGAGAAGCTGGTCGTCAAGGACGTCGTGAAGGACGCCGACGGCACGGTCCACACGCGCTACGAGCGCACCTACGCGGGCCTGCCGGTCCTCGGCGGCGACCTCGTCGTGCACGAGTCGAAGTCCGGCGTGGCCAAGGGCGTGACCAGAGCGACGAAGGCCACCATCGAGGTCGCCTCCCTCAAGCCGGCTGTCGCCGCCGCCAAGGCCGAGAAGCAGGCCGTGACGCTCGCCAAGGCGGCCGGCTCGGAGAAGACCGAGGCGAACTCCGCTCCCCGCAAGGTGATCTGGGCGGCCGACGGCAAGCCCACCCTCGCCTACGAGACCGTCGTCGGTGGCCTCCAGGAGGACGGCACGCCGAACGAGCTGCACGTCGTCACCGATGCCGCCACCGGCAAGAAGCTGTACGAGCACCAGGCCATCGAGACCGGCACCGGCAACACCACGTACAGCGGCAAGGTCGACCTGAGCACCACCAAGTCCGGTTCGTCGTACAACCTGACGGACGGCACGCGCGGCGGCCACAAGACGTACAACCTCAATCGCGGCACCTCCGGCACCGGCACCCTCTTCTCCGGCGCGGACGACGTCTGGGGCACCGGCAGCCCGTCCAACCTGGAGACCGCCGGCGCCGACGCGCACTACGGCGCCCAGGTGACCTGGGACTTCTACAAGAGCACCTTCGGCCGCAGCGGCATCCGCAACGACGGCAAGGCGGCCTACTCACGCGTCCACTACGGCAACGCCTACGTCAACGCCTTCTGGTCGGACAGCTGCTTCTGCATGACCTACGGCGACGGCGAGGGCAACGCCAACCCGCTGACCTCGCTCGACGTGGCCGCCCACGAGATGAGCCACGGTCTGACGTCGGCCACTGCGGGCCTGAACTACAGCGGCGAGTCGGGCGGTCTGAACGAGGCCACCAGCGACATCTTCGGCGCGGGCGCCGAGTTCTTCGCGAACAACTCCTCCGACGTCGGTGACTACCTCATCGGCGAGGAGATCGACATCAACGGCGACGGCTCCCCGCTGCGCTACATGGACAAGCCCAGCAAGGACGGCTCGTCCAAGGACGCCTGGTCCTCCAGCCTCGGCGGCGTGGACGTCCACTACTCCTCCGGTCCCGCCAACCACTTCTTCTACCTGCTGTCCGAGGGCAGCGGCTCGAAGACCATCAACGGCGTGACCTACAACTCGCCCACCTCCAACGGCTCCACGGTCACCGGCATCGGCCGCACCAAGGCACTGCAGATCTGGTACAAGGCGCTGACGACGTACATGACGTCGACGACCAAGTACGCGCAGGCCCGTACGGCGACCCTGAACGCGGCCTCGGCGCTCTACGGCGCGAGCAGCACCGAGTACAAGGCGGTCGCCTCCGCCTGGTCCGCCGTCAACGTCGGCTGACCGAAGCACGACCCACGGGCGGTACCCGGAGCGACGGCGGCTCCGGGTACCGCCCTACTCTTGGGGACCATGTCTTCGGAGGACTTCACCTACGCCGATGTCGGCGCCACCCGCGAGGAGCACTTCTGCCCGCCGGGCTTCCACCCCATGAACGTGCGCACCCGCCTCGGGGAGGGCGAGGAGGTCTTCCGACGGGCCTCGGAGGCGGTGCTCACCTGGGAGATGCACCGGGCCATGGGCGTCGGCGTCGACGCGAGCGCGGAACGAGCCGCCCCCGGCGTCGACGTCACCATCACCCTCGCCGGCATGATCAAGGCCCCCTGCCGTGTGGTGTGGACGGTGGAGGAGCCCCGCCGCGTCGGCTGGGCCTACGGCACCCTGACCGGCCACCCCGAATGCGGCGAGGAGTCCTTCGTCGTGGACCGCACGGGCGACGGCACGGTCTGGCTGACGGTGAACGCCTTCAGCCGGGCGGCCAAGTGGTACGCGAGGGCGGGCGGCCTGGCGACCAGGGGTTTCCAGCACGCGTACGCACGCAGGTGCGGCACCGTACTGCGACAACTGGTCGCCGAACTGGATACGGCTTAGGCGCGCGGGGCTGTCTCCAGATGTGGCTCCGTCTGCGGGCGCGACCAGCCCCCCACGCACCCGCAGACGACGACTCACCGCATAAGCAACCCCGCCGCCTCCACCAATTCCTCGGACGGCCCGGCCACCAGCCCCAACTCCGCGCTTGAGGCCAACAACCGATGCGCGGGAAGGATCCGCACCGTATACCCGAAAGGCCCGGTGCGATCCAGGGACAAGGCCCCTTCGTACACCCACCGCCCGTCCTCCCCGGGGGACCCGACCGGCTTCAGCGGAACGACCGTCGCGTCACCGATCCGGTCCGCCTCGTCCACCCGCCCCGAGACGACCTGCACGTCCACGTCATCGGGGCCGAGATCACCGAGGCCGACCCGCACGCGCAACCCCAGCGTCGTACCGAGCTCAGCCAGAGCCTCGGACGCCGACGTCTCCACATGGTCGACGGTGACCCGCGGCCACGCCGCCCGCACCCGCGCCTTCCACTCGGCGAGATCCCGAGCCGTGTCCGGAACCATCGAGCGGTGCGCGAGAGCCGCCGGCGCGTAGAGCCGCTCGACGTACTCGCGGACCATGCGCCCGGCCAGCACCTTCGGCCCGAGCAGGCTCAGGGTCCGGCGGACCATCTCGATCCAGCGGTCGGGCAGCCCGCTGCGGCCCCGCTCGTAGAAGCGGGGCGTCACCCGCTGCTCCAGCAGGTCGTACAGCGCCGCGGCCTCTATGTCGTCGCGGCGGTCCTGATCGGTCCCGACGCCGTCGGCCGTGGGGATGGCCCAGCCGAAGTCGGGCTGGAACCACTCGTCCCACCACCCGTCGAGGACGGACAGATTGAGACAACCGTTGAGCGCCGCCTTCATCCCGGACGTGCCGCAGGCCTCCAGCGGCCGGAGCGGGTTGTTCAGCCAGATGTCGCAGCCCGGGTACAGCTTCTGCGCCATGGCCATGCCGTAGTCGGGCAGGAACACGAGCCGGTGCCGCACCCGCGGATCGTCCGCGAACCGCACCAGCTCCTGCACCAGCCGCTTCCCGCCGTCGTCCGCGGGGTGCGCCTTGCCCGCGACGACGATCTGGACGGGCCGCTCGGAGTGCAGCAGCAGGTCCATCAGCCGGTCGCGGTCGCGCAGCATCAGCGTCAGACGCTTGTACGACGGTACGCGCCGGGCGAAGCCGATGGTGAGGACGTCCGGGTCGAGCACGCCGTCGATCCAGCCCAGCTCGGCCGTACCGGCCCCGCGCTGCCGCCAGGAGGCCCGCAGCCGCTCCCGCACCTCGGTCACGAGCTGTTCGCGCAGGCCCCGCCGCAGCTCCCAGATCTCCTGGTCGGGGATGTCCGCCACCGCGTCCCAGCGGTCCGAGCCGCCGACGGTCAGCGCGTCCTCGGCACGCTGGACGCCGATCTGCCGGGCGCCGAGCCGGAACACCTCCGGGGCGACCCAGGTGGGTGCGTGCACCCCGTTGGTCACGGACGTGATCGGCACCTCGTCGGCGTCGAAGCCGGGCCACAGGCCGGAGAACATCTCGCGGCTGACGTTGCCGTGCAGCAGGGACACCCCGTTGGCGCGCTGGGCCAGGCGCAGGCCCATCACGGCCATGTTGAAGAGGTTGGGCTCCCCGCCGGGATAGGTCTCCATGCCGAGTTTGAGGACGCGCCCGACGTCGATGCGGGGCAGCTCCGCGTCGGGGCCGAAGTGGCGGGCGACCAGCTCGCGGTCGAAGCGGTCGATGCCGGCCGGGACGGGGGTGTGGGTGGTGAAGACGGTCCCGGAGCGGACCGCCTCCAGCGCCGCGTCGAAGTCCGAGCCCGCCGCGCAGAGTTCGGCGATGCGCTCCAGACCGAGGAACCCGGCGTGCCCCTCGTTGGTGTGGAAGACCTCCGGCGCGGGGTGCCCGGTCAGCCGGCAGTACGTCCGGACCGCCCGCACACCCCCTATGCCCAGCAGCATCTCCTGCAGCAGCCGGTGCTCGCTGCCGCCGCCGTAGAGCCGGTCGGTCACGCCGCGCTCACCGAGGTCGTTCTCCTCGACGTCCGAGTCCAGCATCAGCAGCGGGACCCGGCCGACCTGCGCCAGCCAGATCCGGGCGCGCAGCTGCTTGCCGCCGGGCAGGGCGAGGGCGACCTGGGCGGGGGTGCCGTCGGGCTCCTCCAGCAGGACCAGGGGCAGCTCGTTCGGGTCGAGGACGGGGTAGTGCTCCTGCTGCCAGCCGTCCCGGGAGAGGGTCTGGCGGAAGTAGCCGTGCCGGTAGAGCAGGCCGACGCCGATCAGCGGGACGCCCAGGTCGCTGGCCGCCTTCAGATGGTCGCCGGCCAGGATGCCGAGGCCGCCGGAGTACTGCGGCAGGGCGGCTGTGATGCCGAACTCGGGTGAGAAGTAGGCGACCGCGGCGGGAAGTTCCTCGGGCTGGGCCTGGTACCAGCGGTCGCCGGTCGTGTAGTCGTGCAGATCGCCCGCGACGGCGGCGAGGCGGCGCAGGAACCGGCGGTCCTCGGCCAGGTCCGCGAGCCGCGCGGGCGGCACGCTGCCCAGCAGCCGGACCGGGTCGCACCCGGAGGCGGCCCAGCGCTCGGGGTCGACGGACTGGAACAGGTCACGGGTCTCCGTGTGCCACGACCACCGCAGATTGCGGGCCAGATCGCCGATCGGCCGGAGGGGGTCGGGGAGAACGGGTCGGACGGTGAATCGACGGATCGCCTTCACGGGTTCCACCTCGGCGCGTTCGCTGGTTGACGCAGGGCTTTGACACTGGGCTTCATCGACGTCTCCTACGACAGTACCGGCGGATGTGCCACCGCCGCTGAGGCTCCGCCGTCGGCCGCCCGATCGGCCTGAACAGCACCATTCACGGATATGGCCGATTCCACCCCCATAGGCGTCCTTGTGGTGTTTCACGCGCCACGAGAGGCTGCCTCTGGCGTACCGGCCCGAGCCTGCCGCACGCGGCGCCGCGAGGCCGCCGTACGCCGAGTCGAGGAGGGGAACTCGGACCATGGCACGGACGCGCTCACGGCGCCCGCGCTGGACGGGGGGCCTGGCCGCGGCGGTCTGCGCCGCGGCTTTTTCGGCCATCACCCTGCCCGCGCACGCCGTACCTGAGGGGCGGATACTCGGCGCCGGAGGACCCGGCTCCGTGCACGGCAGTTACCTCGTGACACTGAAGGAGGGCACGCGGGCACCGTCGGAGGCCGGAATGAGCTTGGCCGAGACCTACGGGGTGGGCATCAGCCACACCTACGGCACGGTCCTGAACGGCTACGCGATCAGGGCGAACGCGAGACAGGCCGCGCGGCTCGCCGCCGATCCCCGGGTCGCCTCGGTCGTCCAGGACACCCGCGTACGGCTGGAGGGCACGCGGCGGAACCCGGCGTCCTGGGGACTGGACCGCGTCGACCAGCCGAGTCTGCCCCTGGACCGGAGCTACACCTGGCCCGAGCCGGCGGGGGCCGGGGTGACGGTGTACGTGATCGACACCGGCGTCCGGACCAGCCACCGGGACTTCGGGGGCCGGGCGAGCCACGGCTGGGACTTCGTGGGGAACGACAAGGTCGCGGCGGACGCCAACGGCCACGGCACGCACGTGGCCGGCACGGTCGCCGGGAAGACCCACGGCGTCGCCGGGAAGGCCCGGATCGTCTCCGTACGTGTCCTGGACGCCGCGGGCGCCGGCACCACGGCCCGGGTGATCGCCGGGATCGACTGGGTGACGCGGCACGCGAGGAAGCCCGCGGTCGCCAACCTCAGTCTGGGCGGCCCGCGCAATGACAGGCTCGACGCCGCCGTCCGCGCCTCCGTCGCCTCCGGCGTCAGCTACACGGTCGCCGCGGGCAACGACGGCAGGCCGGCCGGGCTGTACTCCCCGGCGAGCGTCAAGCAGGCGATCACGGTCGGCGCGACCGACCGCGGGGATACAAAACCGGCCTTCTCCAACCACGGCCCGGCCCTCGATCTCTTCGCCCCGGGCGTCGACATCACCTCCGCGGCCGCCGCGAGCGACACCGCGCGGGCCACGTTCTCGGGCACCTCGATGGCCTCTCCGCACGCGGCGGGCGCGGCCGCGCTGTATCTGGCCGATCATCCGAAAGCGACTCCGTCCCAGGTCGGGAGGGCTCTGACCACGGGAGCGGCGACCGGGAAGATCTCCGGCCGGGGTGCCGGTTCGCCGGACAAGTTACTGCGGGTGCCGCACTCGTAGGGCGAAGGAGCAGCCACGCACAGGGGCCGGTCTCGTCCGCCGCGGACGAGGCCGGTCTTGTGTGTCGACATACGCGTGAGTAGTTAACAAAGTGCCGGATTGCCCACCCGAATAGGGTGGGAAGGCTCCTGCGGGTACCCCTCTCAGGAGCACCACGCAGGACCCACCTCCCCATAGACCTCCGCCCACCCACGTTGACGCGGACAGGAGCGGTCATGCCCGCCAAGCACCCTTCGTCACCACCCCCGACCCGCCGCACCGGGGCGCGCGCGCCCGGCGGCGGGGAACGTCCCGTGCGCCCGGCCGACGCCGGTCCACCGGTCCCGCAACCACCCCCCGCGGGCGAGGCGACCGCCGTCGGGCGCATACCCGTGCTCGATGTCCGCCCGGTCGTCCAGCACGGCCGCCGGCCGGCCAAGGCCGTGACCGGCGAGACCTTCGACATCTCGGCGACCGTGTTCCGGGAGGGGCACGACGCGGTCGCCGCCAATGTGGTGCTCAAGGACCCCGAGGGCCGCCCCGGGCCGTGGACGCCGATGCGGGAGCTGGCCCCCGGCACGGACCGCTGGGGTGCCACGGTCACCGCCGGGGAGCCCGGCCTGTGGACGTTCACCGTGGAGGCGTGGGGCGACCCGGTCGGCACCTGGCGCCACCACGCACAGATCAAGATCCCCGCCGGGATGGACACCGACGTCGTCCTGGAGGAGGGCGCGCGCCTCTACGAGCGGGCGGCAGACGGCGTACCCGAGGAGGAGGGCCTGCGGAACGTGGTCCTGGCCGCCGTCGACGCCCTGCGGGACGAGAGCCGCCCGGCTGCCGCGCGGCTCGCGGCGGCGTTGACGCCGGAGGTGGACGAGGTCCTGGCCCGCCATCCCCTGCGGGACCTGGTCACCACCTCCGAGCCCCTGCCGCTCCTCGTCGAGCGCGAGCGGGCCCTGTACGGCTCCTGGTACGAGTTCTTCCCCCGCTCCGAAGGCACCGCGAAGCAGCCGCACGGCACGTTCCGCACCGCCGCCCGCCGGCTGCCCGCGATCGCCGCGATGGGCTTCGACGTCGTCTACCTGCCCCCGATCCACCCCATCGGCACGACCTTCCGCAAGGGGAAGAACAACACCCTCTCCCCCGGCCCCGACGACGTCGGCGTGCCCTGGGCGATCGGATCCCCGGAGGGCGGCCACGACGCCGTCCACCCCGCCCTGGGCACCCTGGAGGACTTCACCTGGTTCGTGGAGCAGGCGAAAGCGCTGGGGATGGAGGTGGCACTGGACTTCGCGCTGCAGTGCTCGCCGGACCACCCCTGGGTGCAGAAACACCCCGAGTGGTTCCACCACCGCCCCGACGGCACCATCGCCTACGCCGAGAACCCGCCGAAGAAGTACCAGGACATCTACCCCATCGCCTTCGACGCCGACATGGACGGCCTGATCGCCGAGACCGTGCGGGTGCTGCGGCACTGGATGGACACCGGCGTGCGGATCTTCCGCGTGGACAACCCGCACACCAAGCCGGTGGTCTTCTGGGAGCGGGTCATCGCCGACATCAACCGCACCGACCCCGACGTGATCTTCCTGGCCGAGGCGTTCACCCGCCCGGCCATGATGGCCACCCTGGCCCAGATCGGCTTCCAGCAGTCCTACACCTACTTCACCTGGCGCAACACCAAGCAGGAGCTGACCGACTACCTCACCGAACTGTCCGGCGAGTCCGCGTCCTACATGCGGCCGAACTTCTTCGCCAACACCCCCGACATCCTGCACGCCTACCTCCAGCAGGGCGGACGCCCCGCCTTCGAGGTGAGGGCCGTCCTCGCCGCGACCCTCTCCCCGACCTGGGGCATCTACTCCGGCTACGAACTCTGCGAGAACACCCCGCTCAAGCAGGGCAGCGAGGAGTACCTCCACTCGGAGAAGTACCAGCTCACCCGCCGCGACTGGGAAACCGCCGAACGCGAGGGCCGCACCCTCACCCCCCTGCTGACCAGGCTCAACACCATCCGGCGGGAGAACCCCGCCCTTCAGCAGCTGCGCGACCTCCACTTCCACGACGCGGACCAGGAAGCGGTGATCGCCTACTCGAAGCGGCAGGGTTCGAACACGGTTCTGGTGGTCGCCAACCTCGACCCCCACCACACCCAGGAAGCCACGGTCTCGTTGGACATGCCGCAACTCGGCCTGGACTGGCACGAGTCGGTGCCGGTGCGGGACGAGCTCACCGGCGAGACCTATCACTGGGGCAGGGCCAACTACGTGCGTCTCGAACCGGGCCGGAGCCCCGCGCACGTCTTCACGGTGCTGCGACCGTCCACCCCGCAGATGGGAGGGTCACCCACAACATGATTGTCAACGAACCCGTTCCGGACACCTTCGAGGACACTCCTGCCAGGGACCGCGACCCCGAGTGGTTCAAGCGCGCCGTCTTCTACGAGGTGCTCGTCCGCTCGTTCCAGGACAGCAACGGCGACGGTGTCGGTGACCTGAAGGGCATCACCGCCAAGCTCGACTACCTCCAGTGGCTCGGCGTCGACTGCCTGTGGCTGCCGCCGTTCTTCAAATCCCCGCTCCGGGACGGCGGCTACGACGTCTCCGACTACACGGCCGTGCTGCCGGAGTTCGGTGACCTCGCCGACTTCGTGGAGTTCGTCGACGCCGCCCACCAGCGCGGCATGCGCGTGATCATCGACTTCGTCATGAACCACACCAGCGACCAGCACCCCTGGTTCCAGGAGTCGAGGAAGGACCCCGACGGGCCCTACGGCGACTACTACGTGTGGGCCGACGACGACAAGCAGTTCCCGGACGCGCGGATCATCTTCGTCGACACCGAGGCCTCCAACTGGACCTTCGACCCGGTCCGCAAGCAGTACTACTGGCATCGTTTCTTCTCCCACCAGCCGGACCTCAACTACGAGAACCCGGCCGTGCAGGAGGAGATGATCTCCGCGCTGAAGTTCTGGCTGGACCTGGGCATCGACGGGTTCCGGCTGGACGCGGTGCCCTACCTGTACCAGCAGGAGGGCACGAACTGCGAGAACCTCCCGGAGACGCACGACTTCCTCAAGCGGGTGCGCAAGGAGATCGACGCCCAGTACCCCGACACCGTGCTGCTCGCCGAGGCCAACCAGTGGCCCGAGGACGTCGTCGACTACTTCGGCGACTACCCGAGCGGCGGCGACGAGTGCCACATGGCCTTCCACTTCCCGGTCATGCCCCGCATCTTCATGGCCGTACGGCGGGAATCCCGCTACCCCGTCTCCGAGATCCTGGCCAAGACCCCGGCCATCCCCTCGAACTGCCAGTGGGGCATCTTCCTGCGCAACCACGACGAGCTCACGCTCGAAATGGTCACCGACGAAGAGCGCGACTACATGTGGGCCGAGTACGCCAAGGACCCACGGATGCGCGCCAACATCGGCATCCGGCGCAGGCTGGCCCCGCTGCTCGACAACGACCGCAACCAGATCGAACTGTTCACGGCCCTGCTGCTGGCCCTGCCGGGCTCGCCGATCCTCTACTACGGCGACGAGATCGGCATGGGCGACAACATCTGGCTCGGCGACCGCGACGCGGTGCGCACGCCGATGCAGTGGACGCCCGACCGCAACGCGGGCTTCTCTTCCTGTGACCCGGGGCGGCTGTCCCTGCCGACGATCATGGACCCGGTCTACGGCTACCAGGTGACCAACGTCGAGGCGTCGATGTCCTCGCCGTCCTCGCTGCTGCACTGGACCCGCCGCATGATCGAGATCCGCAAGCAGAACCCCGCCTTCGGACTCGGCACGTACACCGAGCTGCCGTCGACGAACCCGGCGGTGCTGGCGTTCCTGCGGGAGTACGAGGACGACCTGGTGCTGTGCGTGAACAACTTCTCCCGGTTCGCGCAGCCCACGGAGCTGGATCTGAGCGCCTTCGAGGGCCGGCACCCGGTGGAGCTGTTCGGCGGGGTGCGCTTCCCGGCCATCGGCGAGCTCCCGTACCTGCTGACCCTGGGGGCCACGGTTTCTACTGGTTCCGGCTCCGCGGGGACACCGTATGAGGGCCTCATGAGGGCCGTACGGGGACCGCGTAGGGCCTGAAAAGGCCTGCTGAGGCCTGATCCGCAGGGCAGGCCGCAAACCCCGCGGCGGGGCGTTTCTCCTGCCCCGCCCGGGGCACGCATGAAGAACACCCCACCCGGTGACGCATCACACATGGGTGAAAGGACGCGACGTCATGTCGGAAGCCGTCACACGCACCGTCACCACCCCGCCCGGCCTTCTCGCCTCCCTGGATCCACTGCTGCGGGAATGGCTGCCACGCCAGCGCTGGTTCGCCGGCAAGGGCCGTCCGGTCACCGGGTTCACGCTGGTCGAAGCCACCGAGCTGCTCCCCGTCAGTGCCAAGCTGGGCCTGTACCACCTGCTCGTCCGCGCCCATCAGCCGCTCGTGCCGTCCCCCGGCGCGCCCGGCCATCCCGGCGACTGCTACCAGCTCCTGATAGGCGTGCGCGAGGCGCTGCCGCCTCGGCTGGCGCCCGCGCTGATCGGACACGTGCCGACGGGGCCGCTGGCCGGCCGCACCGTCTACGACGCCCTGCACGACCCCCGGCCCGCCGAGCTGCTCCTGGAGGCGCTGCGCACCCAGGCCCGTATCGGCAGGCTCCGCTTCGAGCGGGACCCCGGCCAGGACATCCGGTCCGGTCTTGTGCCCCGCGTGGTGACCGCCGAGCAGTCCAACTCGTCCGTCGTCTACGGAGATACGTTCATCCTGAAGCTGCTGCGCCGGATCGTGCCCGGGGTCAACCCCGATCTGGAGCTGCCGCTGGCGCTGGCCCGCGAGGGCTGCCCCCGGGTGCCCGCGCCGACGGCCTGGATGGTCGCGGACATCGACCCCACGGCGGACCCGGTGATCCCGGCGGGCTCGGCGGGCTCGGCGGACCTCGCCCAGCAGCCGTATGTGCTGGGGGTGCTCCAGCCGTTCGTGCAGGGCGCCTCCGACGGCTGGGAGCTGGCGCTGCGCGAGCTGGCCAAGGGCGAGGACTTCGGCGCCGAGGCCCGGGCGCTGGGGCGGGCCACCGCCGAGGTGCACAGCGCGCTGGCCCGCGCGTTGCCGACGGTCACGCTCGGTCACATGCAGCTCCAGCTCATGGTGGACGGCATGCTGGAGCGGCTGGAGGCGGCCGTCCAGGCGGTGCCCGCGCTGCGCCCCTACGCCGACGGGTTGCGGTCGGCGTTCACGGCGCTCGGCGATCTGGCCGCCGAGGGCCGCACCTGGACCGCGCAGCGCGTGCACGGCGATCTGCATCTCGGGCAGTGCCTGCGCTCACCGGCCGGAGAGTGGTGGCTGATCGACTTCGAGGGCGAGCCGGCCCGGCCCCTGCCCGAGCGGCGTATGCCGCAGCCGGCGGTGCGGGACGTCGCCGGCATGCTGCGGTCCTTCGACTACGCGGCCCGCTCGGCCGATCCGCCCCAGCCGGACTGGGCCGAGACCTGCCGGTCCGCGTACTGCTCCGGCTACGCGGAGGCCTCCGGCCGCGATCCACGCACCGACCCGGTGCTGCTGCGCGCCTACGAGACGGACAAGGCGATCTACGAGGTGGTGTACGAGGCCCGCCACCGCCCCGACTGGCTGCCGGTGCCCCTGGCCGCCATAAGCCGGCTCTCCTCGTCCGGCCATCTGACCTGACTGACCCACCTGCGCCCAGGAGGCTGCGCCCGTGACCCCCGCTCCGAGTCCAGCGGTTCGCACCCGAAGAAGACGGCCGGGGAGAAGATCCCCGAGCAGCCGACGGCCGCCCAGCGGAAGAGCTCCGCGAAGAAGACGGCGGTGCCGAAACAGGCGGCGGCGAAGAAGGCCGCCGCCAAGAAACCGGCCCTGGCGCAGTCACCGGCGACGAAGGCGACGGCCGCGAAGTCGACTGCGGCGAAGAAGACCGCCGCGAAGAAGACCGTGGCGAAGAAGACCGTGGCGAAGAAGGCCGTCGCGAAGAAGACCGTGGCGAAGAAGGCGGATCCCGCGAAGGCGACCGCGGCGCAGTCGACCGCCAAGAAGGTGGCCGCGACGAAGGCGGCCGCCGAGAAGACCCCTGCGAAGAAGACGACCGCGAAGAAGACGACCACGAGGGCTGCCGCCAAGAAGGCCACCACCGCGAAGACCGCGGCCACCAAGACCACGGCCGCCCACACCCCTGCCAAGAAGGCCGCGGCGAAGAAGGCCCCCGCCGCCAGGAAGGCACCTGCCAGGAAGGCCCCGGCCAAGACAGCGGGCGCCAGGAAAGCCACCGCCAAGAAGACCGCCCCCGCCCAGGTCGTCCCGCCGGAGATGGAGATCGCCGTCTCGCCCGCCGTCGGCGCGGTGGACCGGGAGCGGCTGCTCGGCGGTACGCATCACGACCCGCACTCCGTGCTCGGCGCGCACCCGGTGCCCGGCGGGGTCGCCTTCCGGGCGTTCCGGCCGTACGCCCTGTCGGTGACCGTCGTCGCCGGGGAACTGCGGGCGGAGCTGCACGACGACGGGCAGGGGTTCTTCTCCGGGCTGCTGCCCCTGCGGGAGGTGCCGGCGTACCGGCTGCTCGTGGAGTACGAGGGCACTGTCCTGGACACCGAGGACGCCTACCGCTTCCTGCCCACGCTGGGCGACCTCGACCTGCATCTCATCGGCGAGGGCCGGCACGAGGAGCTGTGGACGGCGCTGGGCGCGCACCCGATGACCCACGAGGGTGTGACCGGCACCCGTTTCTCGGTGTGGGCGCCGAACGCGCGCGGCGTGCGCGTGGCCGGCACCTTCAACTTCTGGGACGGCACCGGCCACGTCATGCGGTCGCTGGGCTCGTCGGGCGTGTGGGAGCTGTTCCTGCCGGACATCGGCGAGGGCGAGCTGTACAAGTTCGACATCACCCGCCACGACGGTTCGAAGACGCTGCGCGCCGACCCGATGGCCCGGCGCACGGAGGTGCCGCCCGCGACCTCGTCGGTCATCACGTCCTCGGAGTACGAGTGGGGCGACGCCGAGTGGCTGGCCCGGCGGGCCGAGGCCCCGGCGCACGAGGCGCCGTTCTCGGTGTACGAGGTGCATCTGGCCTCCTGGCGCCCGGGACTGACGTACCGGCAACTGGCCGATCAGCTCCCCGGGTACGTGAAGAACCTGGGCTTCACGCACGTCGAGCTGATGCCGGTCGCGGAGCATCCGTTCGGCGGCTCCTGGGGCTACCAGGTCACCGGCTTCTACGCGCCGACGGCCCGTCTCGGCACGCCGGACGACTTCCGGCACCTCGTCGACTCGCTGCACCGGGCCGGGATCGGCGTCCTCATGGACTGGGTGCCGGCCCACTTCCCGCGGGACGACTGGGCGCTGGCCGAGTTCGACGGGCGGCCCCTGTACGAGCACGAGGATCCGCTGCGGGCCGCGCATCCCGACTGGGGCACGCTGGAGTTCGACTTCGGACGGCGGGAGGTGCGCAACTTCCTGGTCTCGAACGCCCTGTACTGGTGCGAGGAGTTCCACATCGACGGGCTGCGGGTGGACGCGGTGGCCTCGATGCTCTACCTCGACTACTCGCGCGAGGCGGGCCAGTGGACGCCCAACGAGCACGGCGGCCGGGAGAACCTGGACGCGGTGGCGTTCCTGCAGGAGATGAACGCGACGGTGTACCGCAGGGTGCCCGGCGTGGTCACGATCGCCGAGGAATCGACCGCCTGGGACGGGGTCACCCGGGCCACCCATCACGAGGGCCCGAGCGGCTTCGGCGGGCTCGGTTTCGGGCTGAAGTGGAACATGGGCTGGATGCACGACTCGCTCCAGTACATGAGCCATGAGCCGGTGCACCGCAAGTACCACCACCACGAGATGACGTTCTCGATGGTGTACGCGTACAGCGAGAACTACGTCCTGCCGATCTCCCACGACGAGGTCGTGCACGGCAAGCGCTCCCTGGTGTCTAAGATGCCCGGCGACTGGTGGCAGCAGCGGGCCGGGCACCGGGCCTACCTCGGCTTCATGTGGGCCCATCCGGGCAAGCAACTGCTTTTCATGGGGCAGGAGTTCGCGCAGGGCGCCGAGTGGTCGGAGGCGCACGGGCCGGACTGGTGGCTGCTGGACCCGGGCTACGGGGCCGAGCCCGACCACCGGGGCGTGCGTGACCTGGTCCGCGACCTCAACACCGTCTACCGGGCGACCCCGGCGCTGTGGCGCCTCGACACCGACCCGGCCGGATTCGAGTGGATCGTCGGGGACGCCGCCGACGACAACATCCTCGCGTTCCTCAGGCTGGACCCGGAGGGCACCCCGATCCTGGCGGTGTCGAACTTCGCGCCGGTCGTCCGCCAGGACTACCGCCTGGGCGTGCCCGAGGACGTCCCCGCCTGGCACGAGGCCGTGAACACCGACGCCGCCCGCTACGGCGGCGGCGACAACACCAACCCCGAGCCGGTCAAGCCCGAGGCCCAGCCCTGGCACGGCCGCCCGGCCAGCATCCGCCTGACCCTGCCGCCGCTGTCGACGGTGTGGCTGCGCCCGGCGTAGGCGGCCGCTGCCCGTTGTGACACCTCTGTGACGGGAGGAGTGGCTTCCGCCACAGCCCGTGCGGTCGGACCCTGGTGGGGTGGCGGGATGCGCCGTGCCACCCCACCGGGCCGTGGGGGTCCGCCCGCGCGGGAGGGGGTGACGGCGTGCTGATCGGTCTCGGTATCTCCGCCGTGTGTGCCATCGGCGCACTGGTCGCGGTCGCGGGGGTCGTCGCCATGGCCTTTCCGGGCCGACCCGAACCCTGGCTGCCGCTGCTGCTGCGCCGTGCGGCCACGGCGGCGGCATGGGCGGCCGTGTCCGTCTACTCCCTCGGGCTCTTCGCCGTGCTGGAGTCGGAGTGGGCGTTCGGCGACGGCGCGTCCTCGGTCCCGGCTCCGGCCTGCCAGGACGGATTCGGCCCGGACACGATCGAGGGCCTGTCCCACCACCGGTCCTCGTACCTGCCCCTGCGCTTCGACTGCGTCCGCGAGGACGGCAGCTTCTACTCCAGCGACTCCTCCTACGTGTGGATGAACCGGGCGAGCGTGTCCTTCGCCCTGTCGGCCGCCGTGCTCGCCATCGGCGCGGGCTACGCGACCGAACTCCGCACCCGGAAGACGGCGGCGGGGGCATGACGCTGCTTCCCGTCTTCGCCGGACTCGTGGTGGTCCTGGTCGCGCTGCGCGGGCTGCTGGCGCATCCATTGCTGCCGCTGTGGGTGCGGACCGCGGTGTTCTGGGCGGTGCCGTGCGGTGCCGTCACCTGGATCGTGATCATGACGGCGGACGACCCCACCCTGTTTCCGGAGACGGCCCCCTGCCCCGCAGAGCCGATGCGGGAGGGCTTCCTCGGGGACGGGAAGGCCTGGGGAGTCTCCACGCCGTTTCCGCCGCGGGCCTACTGCGAGTGGGAGGACGGCACCACCTACGACCTGACGCCCGGCGCCGAGTTCGTGTTCTGGGTCTTCTTCGCCCTGACGGCCGTACCGCTCGCGGCCGGGCTGTGGCACGCCCTGCGAGACCCCAAGTCGCTGTTGCGGTAGCCACGTTCAGGCCAGGCACCCGTCACGCCTGGGTCCCGAACATCAGTCTCCTGAGCCCGGCCAGCAGGCCCGTGGTCCGCCGGTCCGTCTCCTGGAGGGTGCCGCCCCGGTGCTGTCGTGCGGGCCGGTTCAGTTCGTAGCGCACCGGCAGCAGCCGCAGGCCCCGGACCACCGGGCCTGCCCGCCAGGGCAACTGGTCGGGCGGCAGGGCCAGTTCCACGGTCTCGAAGTGGTCGAGGATCCGGCCGACCGCGTGGGTCACGAGCACCCCGGCGAGTTCGCGCGCGGCGGCGGGGCACTGGTGCTGACCGGCGCCCCAGCCCAGATGGGAGTGGGTACTGAGGCCCGCGTCGACGAGGGTGGTGCTGCCGATCGCCAGCAGGTCCTGGTGGGCCGCGGCGGCGGACGGGGAGACCGCGTCCCCGGCCCTGATCCAGTACTTGCCCAGCGGGACGTCCCGTGCGGCGAAGCGGAAGCACATGTTGGCGACCGGCGGGTTGACGAGGGCGGCCCGGTCGACCGTCTCGCCGAACTGCCCCGCCGACATGCTGCGGCGGACGGTGGCATTGCCCCGGATGACCTCCAACAGGGTGTTGAGGACCATGTTGCCAGTGATGTCGTTGAGGTAGACCGCGTTCATGAACAGCTCCCGGCCGAGCTGTTCGTCGGACAACCGCGGGTCGGCCAGCAGCATGTACGAGGTGAGGTCGTCGCCCGGGCGGGCCCGGCGGTGGGCGGCGAGCCGGGTGAAGGCCGCCAGGGCCCGGGCGGTGGCGGGCTCGGCGCCCAGGCCGCCGTCGAGCATCCGCCACAGGTCCATGACCAGTTCGTCGCCCAGTTCCACAGGGCAGCCGAACAGCCTGGTGGTGACCATGAGGAGCAGTGGCCTGGTGTACTGGGCGCCCAGGTCGGCGAAGCCGGCCGAGCCGGACTCGGCGGCCAGCAGCGCGACGAGATCGTCCGCGTAACGGGAGACGGCCGCCCGCAGCTCCCACCCCTGCGGGCCATGTGCCTCCTGGAAGGGCCGCAGCGCCGAGTGCAGGGTCTGCCGGGCGGCGCGGTGCTCCTCGTCGTCCATGAACATCGTCTGCCGCACCTCGTACCCGGCCAGCAGCGGCCAGCCGGACGGCAGTTCGTCCTGGGCGCGGGCCCGCCAGTAGCGGATGTCGCGCCGCCACCGGCACTCGCCCCGCAGGACGTCGAGGACTTCGCGGTAGCCGAGCACCAGCCAGACGGGCACGCCCATCAGCTCGACCGGTGCCACGGGCCCGTGCAGCCGGCGCAGCCGCCGGTACACCGCGCCGGGGTCGGCGTCGAACTCGTGGGTGAGCAGCGGCTCGACGGGCAGAGATCCGAGCACCGGGCTGTCGGCCGGCGCGGCCGCGTAGGGCTGGGCTTCCATACCGCAACGCTTACCGCACCGGCCGTGCACAGGCGGTGACTACGACACGAACTGTTACCGCTCCTACACGAAGGATTCCGACAAGGCCTTCGGCAACTCCCCGGTGTGCAGCACACCGAGCCGCTGAGTGGCCCGGGTGAGGGCAACGTACAGGTCACTCGTGCCGTAGCGGCCGGGCTCGACCACCAGGACGGAGTCGAACTCCAGGCCCTTGGCCTGGCGCGGGTCGAGGAGGACGACCGTCTGCGTGAGGTCGGGTTCGGCGCCCGCCGTCACGCCGTCCAGCCGGGCCGCGAGGCCGCGGTGGAGGTCGCGCGGCGCGATCACCGCGAGCCGCCCCTCGGCCGGGGTGAGCTCCTCGACCGCCTTGGCGATCGCACCGGGAAGGTGGTCGGTGGCGCGCGCCCACGGCCGTACACCCGTGGAGCGGACCGAGCTCGGCGGCTCGAAGTCCGGGTGCTCGGCGCGGACCACGGCCGCCGCGGCGTCCATGATCTCCGCCGGGGTGCGGTAGTTGACGCCCAGCCGGGTGTGCTCCCAGCGGTCCTCCACGAACGGGGCGAGGATGCCCGCCCAGGAGCCGACACCGGCCGCCTCCGCAGTCTGCGCGGGGTCGCCGACCAGGGTCATCGAGCGGGTCGGGCTGCGCCGCATCAGCAGCCGCCAGGCCATCGGCGACAGCTCCTGCGCCTCGTCGACGATGATGTGCCCGAACGCCCAGGTGCGGTCGGCAGCCGCGCGCTCGGCGGCGCTGCGGTGGTCGTCCTCCTCGTGCCGCTCGGCGAACCGCTCGGCGTCGATGACGTCGTGCGCGGACAGCACCTCGCTGCCGTCGGGGTCGCTGTCCTCCTTGTCCTCGAACTCGTAGGTCCGGGAGGCGTACGACACCTCCAGCACACCCTGCGCGTAGGCGATCTGCTCCTCCCGCTCGCGCGCGGCGCGCTCCCGGGCCAGCCGGTCGTCCTCGCCGAGGAGTTCGGCGGCCTCGTCGAGCAGCGGCACGTCCGCGACCGTCCAGTGCCGGGTCACCGGACGGCGTACGGCCTCGGCGTCCTCGGCGGGCAGGAACTCCTCGGGCGCGGCGAGGAAGCCGGCGACGAGCCGCTGCGGGGTGAGCACCGGCCAGAGCTGGTCGATGGCGGACCAGACGTCGGGGTTCTCGGCGATGTCGTCGCGGATCTGGGTGATGTCGCTGGGGTCGAGCATGCTGGACCCGTCGAAGGGGTCGGTGCCGATCCGCTCGGCGTACAGGTCGGTGAGCGCGTTGAGGATGTGGCCCTCGAAGTGCTCGCGGGCCGCGTTGTGCGGCAGCTTCGCGTCGCGGGTGCGCTCGCGGGCGACGTTCACCAGACCGTCGTCGAGCATGAGGACCTCGCGGTCGTGCTCGATGGCGATGACGGGGTCGGGCAGCGCCTGCCGGCTCCGGACGACCTCGGCGAGGACGTCGGCCATACCGGCCCGGCCCTTCACGGCGGCGGCCTCGGGCGGGTCGGCCGCGGTCGCCTTCACACCGGGGAACAGCTCGCCGACGGTCGCGAGGAGCACGCCCGTCTCGCCGAGGGAGGGCAGCACCTCGCCGATGTAGCCGAGGAACGCCGGGTTGGGCCCGACGATCAGTACCGCCCGCTTGGCGAGCAGTTCGCGGTGCTCGTACAGCAGATAGGCGGCGCGGTGCAGCGCGACGGCCGTCTTGCCGGTGCCCGGGCCGCCCTCCACCACCATGACGCCGCGGTGCGGGGCGCGGATGATGCGGTCCTGGTCGGCCTGGATGGTCTGCACGATGTCGCTCATGCGGCCGGTGCGGGCCGAATTGAGCGCGGAGAGCAGCACGGCGTCGCCCGTCGGGTCCTCGTGGCCGGTGCGGGTCTCGTCACCGAGGTCGAGGATCTCGTCGTGCAGATGCGTGACCCGGCGGCCGTCGGTGGCGATGTGCCGCCGGCGCCGCAGACCCATCGGGGTGTGGCCGGTGGCCAGGTAGAAGGGGCGGGCGACGTCGGCACGCCAGTCGATCAGGACGGGGGTGCGCTCGGCGTCGTCCGTGCGCAGCCCGATCCGGCCGATGCGGTGGGTGACGCCCGAGGTGAGGTCGATCCGGCCGAAGCACAGCGAGCCGTCCACCGCGTCCAGGGCGGCGAGCAGCCCGGAGCGCTCGGCGACGAGGATGTCCCGCTCGAGTCTGGCCTGCATGGGCGTGTTGCCCTGCGCGAGCGCGTCCGCGACGGAGGTCTCGGCGTCGCCGCGCAGCGCGTCCACGCGCGCGTACAACCCGTCGATGAATTCCTGTTCCTGTCGCAATTCATCGTCCGGAAATTCGGTGTTTGACAATTCCGCTCCCGCCCGGATATACTGTGCTCACTGAACTTCACGTGACTTCTTTTCGAGTCGAAGTCACGAACAAACAAATATACGCAAGGAAATCCCCGAGCGCAATTGCTCGGGGGATTTCCTGTGGTCCGGGCGGGTCGCCTAGAGCACGTCGGCCAGCTCCTCCAGCAGTCGCCGCTTGGCCCGCGCGCCCACCATCGACTTCACGGGCTCACCGTCGCGGAAGACCATGAAGGTCGGCATCGACAGCACCTTGTAGGCGTTGGTCGTCTCCGGGTTGGAGTCCACGTCCAGCTGCACCACTTTCAGCCGTTCGCCCTCCTCGGAAGCGAGGGCCTTCAGCACCGGCCCCATCTGCCGGCACGGCGGGCACCAGCCGGCGGTGAACTCCACCAGCACCGGAAGATCCGCGCAGATCACCTCCGCCTCGAAATCCGCGTCCGTCACGTCGGTCACACCGGTCACGTCGGTCACGCCGGTCCCCATGTGTCGCCTCCCAGTTCGCACTGCGGCTCCGGACCGCCCGGAGCCTCCGCCTCGGCGGCCAGCTCCGCCCGCGCGAGCTGGCGGGCGACCGTGTCCCGGACGGTGGTCAGCTCACCGATCAGGGAGTCCAGCTCGCCCAGCTTGCGCCGGTAGACCGCGAGCGACGCCGGGCACGAGTCACCTTCGGGGTGCCCGGCCCGCAGACACTCCACGAAGGGCCGCGTCTCCTCCAGGTCGAACCCGAAGTCCTGCAGCGTCCGGATCTGCCGGAGCAGCCGCAGATCGCTCTCGTCGTAGCTCCGGTAACCGTTGCCCGCGCGCCGCGCGGGCAACAGCCCCCGCGACTCGTAGTACCGCAGCGTCCGCGTCGTGGTCCCGGCCCGTGCGGCCAGCTCGCCGATTCGCATGCGTACGAACGTATTCCTTGACGCCCGCGTCAAGGCAACAGCGGTTTCCGCTCCACCGGTGAGGTCAGCACGATCGACGTCGTCGTGCGCCCCAGCGCGGAGACGCCCTCCAGGACCTCCTCCAGGTGCACGGTGTCCCGTACGGCCACCTTGAGGATCCAGCAGTCCTCGCCGACCACGTGGTGCACCTCGGTGATCTCGGGCCGCTCGATCAGCTCCAGGGTCCTCGGGTGCTTCAGGTTGTAGCCGCCGTGCGGGTTGACGCGGATGAACGCCTGGATGCCGTAGCCGAGGCGGGCCGGGACCACCTGGGCGCCGTAGCCGCTGATCACGCCCGCGGCCTCCAGTCGCCGTACCCGCTCGGTGACCGCCGCCGGGCTGAGCCGGACCCGGCGGCCCAGCTCGCTGAGCTTGATCCGGCCGTCGGTCTGGAGCAGCTGGAGGATCTGCCGGTCCAGCGCGTCGAAGGCCACCGAGGTTTCGTCGGCGGCGGGGCGCAGATGCCGTGGTTCTTTCGGCGCGGCGGCCTGAACTCCCATGGTTCCCCCTTCAGTACGCGGATGTACGCCGGGAGAATTATGGCCATGGAAAACGCCCGGAACGTACTGGTCATCGGTGGAAACCGCTACATCGGCAAGCGTCTGATCGCGCGGCTGCGGGCCGAAGGGCACCGCGTCAGCGTGCTGAACCGGGGATCCTCCCCGCCACCGGACGGGGTGGAGCAGCTGGTCGCCGACCGGGACGACGAGCGGTCGCTGACCGCGGCGCTCGGCTCGCGCGTCTTCGACTCCGTCGTCGACCAGGTCTGTTACACCCCGCGCCAGGCGGCGCTCGCCCGCCGCGTCCTCTCCGGCCGCACCGGCCGCTATGTGATGACCTCGACGGTCGAGGTGTACGAGTACGAGGACTCCCCGGACCTGGTGCGCGAGGAGGCCGTCGACCCGGCCACGGTCACCGTCGATCTCGAACTGCCCTGGGACGACCCGTCGTTCCTGGAGGCGCACTACGGAGAGGGCAAGCGGCAGGCCGAGGCGGTCCTCGCGGCCGACGGCCCGGCGTTGCCGTACACCGCGGTGCGGGTGGCCCATGTGCTGGGCGGGGACGACGACTTCACCGGAAGGCTGGCCCACTACGCCGAGCGGATACGCACCGGTGAGCCGATCGCCGTGCCGGCCGTGAACCGGCCCGCCACGTACATCCGGGTCGAGGAGATCGCCCGCTTCCTGGCGTGGGCGGCGGGCGAGGGGTTCACCGGGCCGGTGAACGCCGCCTCGCACGGGGCGTTGAGCACCGAGGAACTGTGCGAGGCGGTGGCCGCGCACGTCCCGGGCGGCCGGACCGTGTTCCGGCCCGTGGAGGTCGGCGAGGTCTCCCCGTTCTCCTTCCGCCGCTCCTACGGCATGGACAACACCCGTGCCACCCGGCTCGGCCACGCCTTCACCGATGCCCGGCAGTGGTTGCCGCGTGCCGTCGCCGAGACGCTCGGAAAGGGCGACTGAGATGCGCTACAGAACACTGGGCGGGCTGCGGGTGAGCGCGATCGGGCTCGGCGCGATGCCGCTGTCCCTCGAAGGCCGGCCGGACGAGAAGCGCGCCCTGGCCACCGTGCACGCCGCGCTCGACACGGGCGTGACCCTCCTGGACACGGCCGACTCCTACCATCTGCCGGGCGCGGAGCCCGGCCACAACGAACGCCTGCTGGCCCGGGCCCTCGCCACCTACGGCGGTGACACCTCCGGCGTGCTGGTGGCGACGAAGGGCGGCCGCGGCCGCCCGGCCGGCGGCGACTGGACGGTGAACGGCCACCCGCGCCACCTCAAGGCCGCCGCCGAGGCCTCCCGCAAGCGCCTCGGGGTGGAGGCGATCGGCCTCTACCAGCTCCACAAGCCGGACCCGGCGGTGCCGTTCGAGGAATCGGTCGGTGCCCTGCGCGAGCTGCTCGACGCGGGCACGATCCGGCTGGCCGGGGTGTCCAACGCGGACACGGACCAGATCCGCCGGGCGCGCGAGATCCTCGGCGACCGGCTGGTGTCGGTGCAGAACCGCTACTCCCCCGCCGTCCGGGGCAGCGAGCCGGAGCTGCGGCTGTGCGCGGAGCTGGGGCTGGCGTTCCTGCCGTGGAGTCCGCTGGGCGGGCTGGCCCGCAGCTCCCTGGACGGGCCGTCACGGACGGAGGGAGCGGACCGCTTCGCCGCCTTCCACGCCGTCGCCGCGGAGCGCGGTGTCAGCCCCCAGCGGGTCGCCCTGGCCTGGCTGCTGGCGCGCTCCCCGGCCGTCGTCCCGATCCCGGGGTCGAGCCGGCCGGAGACGGCCAGGGACTCGGCGGCCGCGGCGGACCTGCTCCTCGGCGAAGAGGAACAGGCCCGCCTGGACGAGGCCGCCGAGCCGGACCCGGCCGACCAGGCTCGCTAGTCGACCAGTTCGGGTGCGCGGCGCGGCGGCGCCACCTGCCCGGACGGGGCCGTGCCGGAGAGCTTCGCGCCTTCGACGTCGAGGTCCGGGAGCAGCCGGTCGAGCCATCGCGGCAGCCACCAGGCCGACTTGCCGAGCAGGGCGAACAGGGCGGGGACGATCGTCATCCGGACCAGGAAGGCGTCGAAGAGCACCGCGGCCGCGAGACCGAAGCCGATCATCTTGACGAAGTCGTTGTCCTCCACGATGAAGCCGGAGAACACGCTGATCATGATGGCGGCGGCCGCGGCGACCACCCGGCCGCCGTAGCGGAAGCCGGTGACGACGGCCTCGGCGGGCCGCGCCCCGTGGACGTAGGCCTCCCGCATCCGGGTCACCAGGAACACCTCGTAGTCCATGGCGAGTCCGAAGACCACACCGATCATGAAGATCGGCATGGTGCTCATGATCGGGCTGGGCTGGTCGACGCCGAAGACATCGGCGAGCCAGCCCCACTGGAAGACCGCGACGACGGCGCCGAGCGCGGCGGTCACCGAGAGCAGGAAGCCGAGCGCGGCCTTGAGCGGCACGAGGACCGAGCGGAAGACCACCATCAGGAGCAGGAACGCCAGGCCCACGACCAGGGCGAGATAGGGAAGCAGCGCGTCGTCGAGGGTCTCGGAGAAGTCGATGAACATCGCGGTCTGGCCGGTGACCAGGACCTCGGCGCCGGTGTCGGACCGGAGGCCGTCGGCGAGGGAGCGCAGTCGGCGCACCAGGTCCTCGGTCGCGGCGTCGGTGGGTCCGGTGGCCGGGACGACGTTCAGGATCGCGGTGTCGCCGGCCTCATTGGGCGTGGCCGGGGTGACGGTGGCGACACCGTCCTGACCTGCGAGCCGCTTGCCGACGGTGTCGGCCGCGGCCTTGGCGTCCGGGCCCTCCACGGTGATCGTCAGCGGCCCGTTGAACCCGGCGCCGAAGGATTCCGAGAGCATGTCGTAGGCCCTGCGCTGGGTGGTGTCGGGGGCCATGGTGCCCTCGCCGGGCAGTCCGAGCTCCAGACTGGCCGCGGGCACGGCGACCGCGCCGAGGCCGAGGACGGCCAGGACCAGTACGGCGACGGGGTGGCGCAGGACGTAACCGGCCCAGCGGGAGCCTAGATTGGGCTTGCGACGGGCACCCTTCGCGGCGAGCTTGTCGGCCTTGCGCTGCCGGCGGGCGCTGAGCGGCTTGCCGGAGAAGCGGTGGCGGTCCCGGCGGCGCAGGACCTTGACCGGTGCGAAGCCGAGCAGCGCCGGCACGAAGGTGAGGGCGACCAGGACGGCGATGGCGACGGTTCCGGCGGCCGCCAGGCCCATCTTGGTGAGCATCGGGATGTTCACCACGGCCAGGCCCGCGAGGGCCACGATGACGGTGAGCCCGGCGAAGACGACCGCGGAGCCCGCGGTGCCGACCGCCCGCCCGGCGGCGTCGGCGCGGTCGCGGCCCTCGGTGAGCTCGGCGCGGTAGCGGGAGACGATGAACAGGGCGTAGTCGATGCCGACGGCAAGGCCGAGCATCATCGCCAGGGTCGACGTGGTGCTGGACAGTCCGAGGGTGGCGCCGAGCGCGGTGATCGCGCAAATGCCGACGCCGACGCCGATGAGGGCCGTGAGCAGGGGCATTCCGGCGGCGATCACCGAGCCGAAGGTGAGGAGCAGGACCAGGGCGGAGACCAGGATGCCGATCTTCTCGCCGGTGCCGCTCATGGCCGCGTCGATCTTCACGGCGTCGCCGCCGGCCTCCGCGGTCAGGCCCGCGTCGCGGGCCCTGTCCAGTGCGTCGTGGAGGGCGTCGTGCGCCTTGTCGCCGACCTCGGTGGCGGGGACCTTGTAGGTCGCGATGGCGTAGGCGGTGGAGCCGTCCTCGCTGACCGCCTTCGTCGTGAAGGGGTCGCTCACCGAGGCGACCTGCGGAGACTTCCTCAACTCCGCGACCAGCGCGGCGACATGGGCCTTCCGCGCGGGGTCGGAGATCTTCCCGCCCTCGGGCGCACGGACCACGACCCGGGCGCTCGCGCCGTCGGCGCTCGCGTCCGGGAACTTCTTCTGCAGCAGGTCGAAGGCCTTCTGCGACTCCGTGCCGGGCATCGAGAAGGTGTCCGCGGGCGGTGCCGGGGCGGCGGAGGCGGCGAAGCCCGCTCCGAAGAGGACCACCACCCACAGCAACGCCATCAGCCATCGACGCCGGAAGGCGAAACGGCCCAGTTCGTAGAGGAAGGTAGCCACGGCGGGGAACTCCTGTCGGTGGGCGAGGTATGGCGCCAGGATCTGGCGCTGAAGTGATGCCACCATGGCATCACTTCGCCTCTCCCGCAAGCAGATTCATGGCCAGCACAGTGCAACCGCATCTCAGGGTGAGCAAGAAAGGGCAGCTCAGAGGCGACTTTTAGGAGGATGAGCCAAGATGGCTCGCCATGGCGCCATCACTGTGCCATCATGACGTCATGGACCTCACGCCCTACGTCGATTCCCTCCGGCACGAGCTGGCCGTCGCCGCGGAGGCCGGCGGTGATGACGCCCGCGCCCTGGCCGAGCGGCTCACCGCCCCTCTGGAGTCCGCCGCCCGCCTGACCCTCCTCGACGCGCTGTCCGCCGCCATGGGCGAGGTCACACGGGAGCTGGCTCCGGGCTCGGTCGATGTGCGGCTGCGCGGATCCGACCCGGAGTTCGTGGTGGCGGTGCCGCACGCCACCGAGCCGTTCCGCGAGGCACGGGAGCCGCTCACCGCCCCCGCTGTGCCCGCGCCGCCACCAGCGCCACTGCCGCCACCGCCGCCGACGCTGTCCGCGGACGACGACGGCACGATGGCGCGGATCAACTTCCGCCTCCCCGCCCAGCTCAAGACCCGCGCCGAGGAGGCCGCGGCGGCCGAGGGCCTGTCGGTCAACGCCTGGCTGGTGCGGGGCGTGTCCCTCGCCCTCGACGGCGCGGAGCGCGCGAGCCCGCCGGGCCGCGGCGAGGCCCCGGTCAGGCGGAGCCTCACCGGCTGGGTCCACTAGGGCCTGTCGTTCGGATCCGGCGCAGGGAATCGGCGGCACCTTGCCGGCCCCGCGTCTTGGCATGATCCAAACGACAGGCCGTAGCCCCCGGCCCCAGCCCGCCGCACCCCGCTCTCCGACGTCACGAACACCCGCCCCACCGGCGGCACCACCCAACCGAGCCATGAGAAGAACGGGACAGCCATGCCTGCTTTCGACACCCCCGAACCGATCTCCGTCACCCTTGAGCTGGAGGCCGGCACCGCCCGCGTCACCGCGGGCAAGCGCACCGACACGGTCGTGGAGGTGCTGCCGCGCAACGGCTCCGACGACAACGACGTACGCGCGGTGCAGCAGACCCAGGTCACCTACTCGGGCGGCCGCCTCACGGTCAGGACACCGAAGAAGCGGTCCCTGTTCGGCAAGCCGGGCGCCATCGAGGTGAGCGTCGAACTGCCCGCGGGATCCGAGGTCCGCGGCACCACGGCCATGGGTGGCTTCCTCTGCGAAGGCCGCTTCGGGGACGTCGCGCTCAAGACCTCGCTCGGCGATCTCCAGGTCGACGAGGCGGCCGGTGCCGTCCTCAAGACCGACCACGGCGACATCCGCCTGGCCCGCTCGACAGGGGACGTCGAGATCACCGGCGCCGGCCGGGTCGAGGTCGGCACGGTGGCCGGCACGGCGACCGTCAAGAACAGCAACGGCGCCACCGAGGTCGGCGAGGTCACCGGCGGCCTGAAGACCAACGCGGCCAACGGCGACATCTCCGTCGGCATCGCGCACGGCGATGTCGGCGCCAAGTGCGCCAACGGCCGGATCGAGATCGGCGTCGCCCACGCCGGGGTCGACGCGATGGCCTCCAACGGCCGGATCCGCGTCGGGGACGCCAGCCGCGGCCGGATCGAACTGCGCACCTCCGTCGGCGACGTCGAAGTGGGCATCCACGAAGGCACCGCCGCCTGGCTCGACCTGAACGCCAAGTACGGCACCGTCCGCAACTCGCTCGGGTCCTCGGCCGGCCCCGCAAACTCCGACGAGACCGTCGAGGTGCTCGCCCGGACCTCGGCCGGCGACATCATCATCCGCCGCGCCTGACCCGGCCCAGCCCCCCCGGCTCCCCACCCCGCCTCACGACGCACAGCCGCCCGCCCGACGATCGCAGGAGGACCGCATGCCGTACGACCCGCCGGACGCCGACACCACGACGGCCGGCACCACCACGGCCGGCACCACCACGACCACACCCGGCACCCCCGCAGCCGGCGCCACCGCCGAGGAGCCGCCCACCCTGCCCACCGACCGGCACACCGGCTGCCCCTTCGACCCGCCCGCCGAACTCACCGCGCTGAGCGACCAGCCGCTGCGCCGCCTGCGCTACGCCGACGGACACACGGGCGGGCTGGCCACCGGCCACGCCGCGGCCCGCGCGATCCTGGCCGACCCGCGCTTCAGCTCACGCTACGAACTCCTGCACATGCCGGTACCGGTCCCCGGGATGCCCACGGAGCTGCCGCCGGCCCCGGTCGGCGACATCACCGGCCTCGACGCCCCCGAGCACACCCGCTACCGGCGTCTGCTGACCGGCAGGTTCACAGTCCGGCGTATGCGTCAACTCACCGAGCGCGTCGAGCGGTTCACCACCGAGTGCCTGGACGCCATGGAGCAGGCCGGACCCACGGCCGACCTGGTCGAGGCGCTGGCGCGACCCGTGCCCGCGCTCATGATCTGTGAGCTGCTCGGCGTGCCGTACGCCGACCGGGAGCGGTTCCAGAGCCAGGTGGCGACCATCTTCGACCAGGCGGCGGACGCGGAGGCAAGGGGCGGTGCCTATGCGGCCCTGCTCCAGTACCTGAACGAACTGGTCCCCGCCAAGCGCGCCGAACCCACCGACGACCTGCTCAGCGAACTGACCGCCTCCGACCTCACCGACGAGGAGCTGGCCGGAATCGGCGGGCTGCTGCTCGCCGCCGGGCTCGACACCACGGCGAACATGCTCGCCCTCGGCACCTTCGCCCTGCTGAGCAACCCCGACCAGCTGGAAGCCCTGCGCGCCGACCCCGGCCTCGCCGGGCAGGCTGTGGAGGAACTGCTGCGCTACCTCAGCGTGGCCGACCCGATTCTGCGGGCGGCGCTCGAGGACGTCGAGGTGGAGGGTCAGTTGATCAGGGCGGGCGAGACGGTGACCGTGTCCGTGCAGGCCGCCAACCGCGACCCGCACCGGTTCCCCGACCCCGACCGGCTCGACATCCGCCGCAAGTCCACCGGACACCTCTCCTTCGGGCACGGCGCCCACCAGTGCCTGGGCCAGCAGCTCGCCCGCGTCGAGATGGCCGTCGTGTTCCCCGCGCTCCTCGCCCGCTTCCCCACCCTGCGCCTCGCGGTACCGCCCCAGGAGGTGCCGCTGCGCGAACGCGCCAATATCTACGGCGTGATCAGCCTGCCCGTCACCTGGGACGAGGCGTAGCCCCATGAGCGACCCACACGAGCCACTGCGGATCGAAGCCGACCGCGACCGCTGCGCCGGCGCCGGCATGTGCGCCCTGACGGCGCCCGAGGTCTTCGACCAGGACGACGAGGAAGGCCTGGTGGTACTCCTGCGCCCCGACCCGCCCCCCGAGCACCGGGCCACCGCCCGCATGGCCGCCGGCCTCTGCCCCGCCGGAGCCATCACCCTCCACGCTCCGGCCTGACGGGCACCGGCTGCTCGAGAACGCGTCGCCCTGCCCGTGGCCGGAGTGAGCGGCGCGGGCGTCCTCCCCCTCCGTCCTCGCCCGCAAAAACGGCGACGCCGAGCGGGCAGGTCCCTAGGGGAGGAGGACCTGCCCGCTCGGCGTTTCACGGACCGGGCGGCTGAGCGACGGGGGACGTTCAGCCGCCCGGAGGCTCGGGGAGCGGGACGTGACCGTCAGGTCTTCGCCAGCTCCTTCTCGCCGCCCTGCTCGGGCAGCTCGACGTGGTCGTCGGAGGAGCCGCCGTGGCCGTCGTCCAGCAGCGTCTTCTCGTCGAAGGGCAGCTGGCCGGCCAGGACCTCGTTGACCCGCTCCTTGTCGATCTCCTTCGTCCAGGTACCGATCAGCACGGTGGCCACGGCGTTGCCGGCGAAGTTGGTCAGGGCGCGGGCCTCGCTCATGAAGCGGTCGATGCCGACGATCAGGCCGATGCCGTCCACCAGAGCCGGCTTGTGCGACTGCAGACCACCGGCCAGGGTCGCGAGGCCGGCGCCGGTCACACCGGCGGCGCCCTTGGAGGCGACCAGCAGGAAGAGCAGCAGCGGGATCTGCTCGCCGATGGACATCGGCGTGCCCATGGCGTCGGAGATGAACAGCGAGGCCATGGTCATGTAGATCATGGTGCCGTCGAGGTTGAAGGAGTAGCCGGTCGGGACGGTGATGCCGACCACCGGCTTGCTGACGCCCAGGTGCTCCATCTTCGCGATGAGCCGCGGCAGCGCGGACTCCGAGGAGGAGGTGGAAAGGATCAGCAGGAACTCCCGGCCGAGGTACTTGAACAGCGTGAGGATGTTCAGGCCGGAGATGACGCGCAGCAGGACGCCGAGCACGATGAAGACGAACAGGAAACAGGTGACGTAGAAGCCGAGCATCAGCACGGCGAGGCTCTTGAGCGCGTCCACACCGGCGGAACCGGTGACGGCGGCGATGGCACCGAAGGCGCCGATCGGGGCGGCCCACATGACCATGGCGAGGATGCGGAAGACGAGCCGCTGGATGTGCTCGATACCGCGCAGGATCGGCTGGCCGGCCGAGCCCATGCCCTGCAGGGCGAAGCCGGCGAGCAGGGCGATCAGCAGGGTCTGCAGGACCGACTCGTTGGTGAAGGCGGAGACGATCGTGGTCGGGATGATGCCGAGCAGGAACTCGGTGGTGCCCTTGGCCTCGGAATCGATCTGCGCGTGACCGGCGTCCTTGATCGCGTCGGTCACCGCGAGGCCGGTGCCCGGCTCCAGGATGTTGCCGACGACCAGGCCGATGCCCAGAGCGACCAGCGACATCACGGTGAAGTAGACCAGGGCGATACCGCCGACGGCACCGACCTTGGCGGCCTTCCGTACCGAGCCGATGCCCAGCACGATCGTGCAGAAGATGATCGGCGAGATCATCATCTTGATCAGGTTCACGAAGCCGGTGCCGATAGGCTTCAGGCCGACAGCGAAGTCGGGTGCGGCCAGACCCACCGCGATACCGGCAGCGACCGCGATGATCACCGCGATGTAGAGATAGTGGGTGCGGTCCCGCTTGGGTTTGCGTGCGGCAGGTGCCGTATCGGCTGCGCTGGTCACGGCGGCCCTCCTTGACGACGTCGTCGGCATCACCGGCGTGCGGCTCACGTCCGGAAAACTGGGAGCGGGGCTCCCGGAGATGCGTTATAGGGAATGCCGTGACTATGTCCTGCTCTGTGAGCGCGGTCACCCTTCCGTTCATTTAGTTCACAATCAGCCACGAGGCAGACTGACGACATGCGCTTCTCCGTCCCCCGACCCCGCAGCCTGGCGGCCCAGCTCTTCGGCATGCAGGCGGTACTGATCGCGGTCGTCGTGGCCGGATGTGCACTGTTCACCTATGTCAGCGACCGCAGCCAGGCCGAGGAGTCCGCGAAGCGCCAGGCCAGGGCCGTGGCACGCTCCGTGGCCGACTCCCCGTCGGTGCTGGCGGCGGCCGGCACCTCCGACCCGACCGCGGAGCTCCAGCCGTACGCGCTGAAGGTCATGCGGGACACCGAGGTCGACTTCATCACGATCATGAACCCGAAGGGCATCCGCTGGACGCATCCCGACCCGGACCAGATCGGCCAGACCTTCCAGGGCCACACCGAGCGGGCGCTGAAGGGCGAGACCTTCACCGAGACCTACACCGGCACCCTCGGCCCGTCGGTCCGCGCGGTCGCCCCGATCAACAACGGCAAGCAGATCGTCGGCCTGGTCAGCGCGGGCATCCGGGTCGAGGCGATCACCGAGCGGGTGCAGAGCCAGGTCACGGCCCTGCTGGGGGTCGCCGCCGGGGCTCTGGCCCTGGGCGCCATCGGCACCTATGTGGTCAACGCCCGGTTGCGCCGCCACACCCACGGTATGAACGCGGGCGAGCTCAGCCGGATGCACGACTACCACCAGGCCGCCCTGCACGCCGTACGGGAGGGGCTGCTGATGCTGGACGGGCAGTACCGTGTGGCGTTGATCAACGACGGGGGCGGGAGCTGCTCGGCGTGGAAGGGGACGTGGTGGGCAGGTCGGTGGCCGCGCTGGGGCTCCCCGCCCCGCTGACAGGCGCGCTGCTGGCGTCGGAGCCGCGGGTGGACGAGGTGCATCTGACGGCCTCCCGGGTCCTGGTCATCAACACCTCCCCGGTGTCGGGCGGCGAGCGGCGCGGTACGGTCGTCACCCTGCGCGATGTCACCGAACTCCAGTCACTGATGGGTGAGTTGGACTCCGAGAGGGGCTTCACTCAGGCGCTGCGCTCGCAGGCGCACGAGGCGGCGAACCGGCTGCACACGGTCGTCTCGCTGATCGAGCTGGGCCGGGCGGAGGAGGCGGTGGAGTTCGCGACGGCCGAGCTGGAGCTGGCGCAGGCGCTGACCGACCAGGTCGTGGCGGCGGTGAGCGAGCCGGTGCTGGCGGCGCTGCTCCTGGGCAAGACGGCCCAGGCGAACGAGCGGGGCGTGGAGCTGATGGTGTCGGAGGACAGCAGCCTGGACGACGGCCTGCTGCCCGAGACCCTGCCGGCGCGGGACCTGGTGACCATCCTGGGCAACCTGATCGACAACGCCGTGGACGCGGCGCAGGGCAGTGTGCGGGCGCGGGTGACGGTGGCGGCGTACACCCGGGACACCGAGGACTGCCCCGAGCTGGTGCTGCGGGTGTCCGACACGGGCCCGGGCGTCGACCCGGAGCACGCCGAGGCGGTCTTCCAGCGGGGCTTCTCGACGAAGCCGTCCGGCCCGGGCGGACGAGGTCTCGGGCTGGCCCTGGCACGGCAGGCGGCACAGCGGCACGAGGGGACGCTGTCGGTGACGGAGGCCGACGGGGGCGGGGCGGAGTTCGAGGTACGGCTGCCGCTGCGAGAGTCCGGCGCGGTCGCCGCAGGCATGACATCCGGAGGCCCGGTGTCCGAGGGCTCTGGAGGTCCCGTATGACGAGCGACACGACGCACGCGAAAGCCATCCGGGTCCTGGTGGTGGAGGACGACCCGGTGGCCGCCGACGCCCACGTTCTGTACGTCGGGCGGGTCCCCGGGTTCGTCGCCGTGGGCAAGGCGCACACGGGTGCGGAGGCCCGCCGGGCCCTGGAGCGCACCCCGGTGGACCTCCTCCTGCTCGACCTGCACCTGCCGGATGTGCACGGGCTGCAGCTCGCCCGGTCCCTGCGCGCCGCCGGGCACCACGCCGACGTGATAGCGGTGACATCGGCGCGCGACCTCACCGTGGTACGCGAGGGCGTCTCGCTCGGAGTCGTGCAGTACGTCCTTAAGCCGTTCACCTTCGCGACGCTGCGGGACCGCCTCGTGCGGTACGCCGAGTTCCACGCCTCGGTCGGCGAGGCGAGCGGCCAGGACGAGGTGGACCGGGCCCTGGCGGCCCTGCGCGCCCCCGGCCCGGCGGCCCTGCCCAAAGGCCTGAGCGCGCCGACGCTGGAGCGGGTGACGGTGACGCTGCGGGACAGCGCGGAGGGCCTCACGGCCGCGGGCGTGGCGGAGACCGTGGGCATCTCCCGCATCACGGCCCGCCGTTATCTGGAGCATCTGGTGGACGCGGGCCGCGCGGCCCGCCGCCCGCAGTACGGCACGGTGGGGCGCCCGGAGTTGCAGTACCGCTGGGTCAGCGGCCAGTGACGAACCGTCATCTCTCACCTGCCGGGATCAAACCACGGCATACGCATTGACCTGACTAGACCACTCAACTTAGGTTCACGACGCAGCCGTCCAGGCCACAAGGAAGTGCGCCCGTAGGAGGTCGTGCCCGTGCGCCCCACCGCCGCTCTCACCCCCCTCGTCGCCCTGGCCCTCGCCGCGTCCGCCCTCACCGCCTGCGGTGGGGGCTCCGGCAGCGACCCGGACACCGTGAAGATCTCCTTCAAACAGTCCACGGACAACTCCGTCAAGGTGATGGACACGTATCTCGCGGACATCAAGAAGCAGTTCGAGAAGGCCCACCCGGGCAAGAAGGTCGAGCTCGTCCCGATCAAGGCCCCGGACTCGGAGTACTACACCAAGCTCCAGCAGATGCTCCGCTCCCCCAAGACCGCCCCCGACCTGGTCTACGAGGACACGTTCCTCATCAACTCGGACATCACCAGCGGATATCTCAAGCCCCTCGACCCCTATCTCGCCAAGTGGCCGGACTGGGACGAGTTCATCGACACGGCGAAGGCGGCGGCCAAGGGCGAGGACGGCAAGACCTACGGCGTCCCCGACGGCACCGACACCCGGGGCCTCTGGTTCGACAAGGACATCTTCAAGAAGGCCGGCCTCCCTGCCGACTGGCAGCCGAAGACCTGGAACGACGTCCTCACCGCAGCCCGCACCATCAAGCGAAAAGCCCCCGGCACCATCCCCCTCAACATCTACACGGGCAAGCCGGTCGGCGAGGCCGCCACCATGCAGACCTTCGAGATGCTGCTCTACGGCACGAACGACGGCACCACGGACCCCCTCTACGACAAGTCGAGCAAGAAGTGGATCGCCGGCGGCCAGGGCTTCAAGGACGCCCTCTCCTTCGTCGAGACGGTCTACAAGGAGAAACTCGGCCCGGACGTGTCGGACGCGCTCGACCCGAACGTCATGACCCGGGTCCGCGGCGAGTGGCTCCCGCAGGGCAGGCTCGGCATCGCCCTCGACGGCTCCTGGCTGCCGCAGGACTGGCTGTCCGGCAGCGGCCACGAGTGGCCCGAGTGGTCTCAGAAGCTGGGCCTGGCCGCCATGCCGACCCAGCACGGCCAGGCGCCAGGCAAGGTGAGCATGTCCGGCGGCTGGACCTGGTCGATCCCGGCCAAGGCGGGCAACCCGGACCTGGCGTTCGAGTTCATCAAGACGATGCAGACCAAGGACAACGCGCAGAAGTGGTACGTCGCCAACTCCGGCATCGCGGTCCGCGGGGACGTGGCGAAGGACCCCGCGTACGCCACGGCCCAGCCCGGCATCAAGTTCTTCACGGACCTCGTGGCGAACACCCACTACCGCCCCGCCTATCCGGCCTACCCCAAGGTCTCCGTGGCCGTCCAGGAAGCGATGGAGGGCGTCACGACGGGCGACACGTCGGTGGAAGAGGCGGCACGGGGCTACACGGACGCACTGAAGGACGCGACCGGCAACCAGGTGGCCGAACGGTGAGCGAGGCCCGATGACCACCACCGCACCGCACCCGCGACTCACCGAAGCTCCCCAGGAGAAGCACCCGGCACGCGGCCCCCGCCTGCCGGTGCGGATCCTGCCCCTGACCCCCGCGGTCGTCCTCCTGCTGCTCTTCCTGGCCGGCCCGATCGCCTACTGCGTCTACATCGCCTTCACCGACCTCCAGCTGACCGGCCAGGCCCAGGAGTCGTTCGTAGGCCTCGACAACTTCACCCGGGCCTTCGGGGACGAGGCGTTCCTGAACGCCGTATGGCTGACGCTGGTGTTCACGGTCCTCTCCTCCCTCATCGGCCAGAACACGCTGGGCCTGGCCCTGGCGGCACTGATGCAGCGCGCGTCGAAGCCGGTCCGTACGCTCACCGGCGGCATCGTCGTCACGGCATGGGTCCTGCCGGAGGTCGTGGCGGGCTTCCTGCTCTACGCCTTCTTCCGCCGGGAGGGCACCCTGAACGCCATCCTGGACTGGCTGCATCTGCCCTCCCAGAACTGGCTGTTCACGCTCCCGATCCTGGCGGTGTCGTTCGCGAACGTCTGGCGCGGTACGGCCTTCTCGATGCTGGTCTACTCAGCGGCCCTGAACGAGATCCCCAAGGAGATCACCGAGGCGGCCGAGGTCGACGGTGCGAGCGGCCGGCGCCGCCTCTGGCACATCACCCTGCCGATGATCCGCCGCTCGATCGGCACCAACCTGATGCTCAACACCCTCCAGACCCTCTCGGTCTTCGGTCTGATCTGGGTCATGACCAGGGGCGGCCCCGGCGGCAGAAGCCAGACACTTCCCCTCTTCATGTACGAACAGGCCTTCCAGAACAGCCTGATCGGCTACGGCACGGCGGTCGCCCTCCTGCTCCTCCTGGTCGGCTCCCTCTTCTCTCTCATCTACCTGCGCCTGCTACGGACGGAGGTCTGACCGGCCATGGCCCACACCCTCTCCTCCCGCCGCACGACCCGCCGTCTGGCGGCCGACGCGGGGCTCCTGGTGGTCGCAGCGGCCTTCGTGCTCCCGCTGGCCTGGGTGGTCCTGTCCGCCGTCGACCCTCACGCGGGCCTCCGGGTGAAGGCTCCCGACGGCCTCACCCTCGACAACTTCGACGCGATCCTGACCCCCGAGATCACCTTCACCCCCTCCTCAACAGTCTGATCCTGTGCGGCGGCGCGACCCTGCTCACGGTGGCCTCCGCGGCTCTCGCGGCCTACCCGCTCTCCCGCTTCCGCTCCCGCTTCAACCGCCCGTTCCTGCTGACGATCCTCTTCGCCACCAGCCTGCCCATCACGGCGATCATGGTTCCGGTCTACGCGCTCTTCGTCCAAGTGGATCTGATCGACACCATGCAGGGCACGATCTTCTTCTTCACCGCGTCCCAACTCCCCTTCGCCATCTGGCTGATGAAGAACTTCATGGACGGCGTGCCCAAGGAACTGGAGGAGGCGGCGTGGACGGACGGGGCGTCGGCGTTCCAGTCCCTGCTCCGCATCGTCCTGCCCCTCATGGGCCCCGGCGTGGCCGTCGTGACGGTCTTCTCCTTCGTCATGATGTGGGGCAACTTCTTCGTCCCGTTCATGCTCCTGCTCACGCCTGACCAGATGCCGGCGTCCGTCAGCATCAACGACTTCTTCGGCAACCGGGGCATGGTGGCGTACGGGCAGCTGGCCGCGTTCTCGATCATCTACTCGACGCCGGTGATCCTGCTGTACGTACTGATAGCCCGGCGCCTGGGAGGAGGCTTCGCGCTGGGTGGGGCGGTCAAGGGCTGAGGGCGTTGTCGCCGGGCCGGGCGGCTGGGGCGGGAGCCACGACGCGCCCGCAACCGCGCACAGCGAGCAGGGGACGTGTCGGGGGGTGTCCGCCCGCAGCGGTTGTCGCGTCAACGGACAGTCAGTCGGCACGCAACCCCATCGCGACGTTCCGAGGACGGACACCCCCCGACGCGGCCCCGACCCACCACCACGGCGCAGGCGCTACGCACACCCCCACCGAAGCCCCCAGGCCCGCCGCAGGCACCCGGCGATCACCGCACCAGACACGGCCGCTTCCCGTCGAACTCCCACCCCGGAACCAGGTACCGCATCCCCACCGCATCGTCCCGCGCCCCCAACGCCTTCTCCCGGTACAGCTCGTGCGCCGCGAGGAGCCGGTCCATATCAATCGTCACCCCCAGCCCCGGTGCCTCCGGAACCGCGACCTCCCCACCCACGATCCGGGGCGGGGAAACGGTGAGCCGCTCCAGCCCCTCCTGCCAGATCCAGTGCGTGTCCAGCGCGTTGTACTCCCCCGGCGCCGCCGCCCCGCAATGGGTCACCATCGCCAGCGAGATGTCGAAGTGGTTGTTCGAGTGACACCCCCACGTCAGCCCCATCGCGTTGCACAGCTGCGCCACCCGCACCGACCCCCGCATCGTCCAGAAGTGCGGATCGGCCAGCGGAATGGACACCGACTGCAGAGCCAACGCGTGCGCCATCTGACGCCAGTCCGTAGCGATCATGTTCGTAGCCGTCGGCAACCCGGTCGCACGCCGGAACTCCGCGAGAACCTCCCGCCCCGAGTAACCCCCCTCCGCCCCGCAGGGATCCTCGGCATAGGCCAGCGTCCCCATCAGCGGCCGGCACAGCTCAACCGCCTCCCGCAGCGACCACGCCCCGTTCGGATCGAGCGTGATCCGCGCCTCGGGAAACCGCGCCTTCAGCGCCCGCACCGCAGCGACCTCCTCGGCCCCCTCCAGCACACCCCCCTTGAGCTTGAAGTCCCGGAACCCGTACAGGTCGTACGCCGCCTCCGCCTGCCGCACGATCGCCCCCGGCGACAACGCCTCCTCGTGCCGCACTCGGTACCACTCCACGTCCGAGTCCCGCTCCCGGACATACTCCAGATCGGTCCGGTCCGGATCACCCACGTAGAAGAGATATCCCAGCACCCGCACGGAAGCCCGCTGCTGCCCGTCCCCAGCAGCGCGGCGACCGGCACATCGAGATGCTGCCCGAGCAGATCGAGCAGCGCCGACTCCACCGCCGTCACCGTATGCACCGTCGTCCGAAGATCGAACGTCTGCGCACCTCGCCCACCCGCGTCACGGTCGGCGAACCGCTCACCGATCTCCCGCAGCACCCGCTGGTAGTCCCCCACCTTGGCTCCGACGACGAGCGACTCGGCATCCCGCAGCGTCTGCGTGATCTTCTCCCCGCCGGGCACCTCCCCCAGCCCGGTACGCCCCTCGGAGTCGGTGAGAACGACGACGTTGCGGGTGAAGTACGGCCCGTGCGCGCCGGAGAGGTTCAGCTCCATGCTGTCCCGCCCGGCGACGGGGTAGACGGCGAAGCCGGTGACGGTCGGCTGACTGCTCATGCTGGTCCAAGTCCCTTGTGTGATGGATGAATCGATGGTTGGGCTACAAGCCCAGAACGTCCAGCGCCCACTCAACAGCCAGCACACCCCCCAGCCCGAGCACCGCCAGCACCGTCGTATAGGACGTCCGCACCTTGATCGCCTCGATGACGGACAGGTTGAAGTACTCCTTGAACAGCCAGAACCCGGGATCGTTCACGTGCGAGAACGCGATGGATCCACACGCCACCGCCAGCACCATCACCTCCGGGTGCACCCCACCGCCCGCAAGCAACGGCAGCGCGACACCGGAGGCAGTGACGACGGCGACCGTCGCCGAGCCGAGCGCGATCCGCAGGATGACGGCGACGAGCCAGGCGAGGACGATCGGCGAGACGGACCAGCCGTCGGTGACGTCCTTGATGTAGTCGGAGATACCGCCTTCCACCAGGACGTTCTTGAACGCCCCGCCCGCACCGATCACCAGCAGGATCATCGCCATCGCCTGGGCCGCCGACGAACAGGATGCGCCGACATCGCTCAGGCTCCGCCCGATCCGCGGCCCGAACACCCAGATCGCCAGGCACAGGGTCAGCAGCAGGGCGATCGGCGCCGAGCCGACGAAGGCGACGACGTGCAGGAACGGGCTGTCTCCCGAAGCCGCCATGTCGGTCACGGCCGCGGCCACGATCAGCACCACGGGGAACAGCGCCACGAACAGCGACCACCCGAGCCCCGGCATCTCCTCCTCGCTGAACTCACGCTCGCTGACCAGCCCCTTGGGAATGGTGGGCGTCATCCGGGCGACGAACGGAAGACGCGGCCAGGCCAGGGCGATGAGCGCCCCCGCGGGCACGGCGATGAACAGGCCGTAGAACAGCGTCAGTCCGACGGAGGCGTGGAAGGTCGCGGCGACGGCGGTGGGGCCGGGGTGCGGCGGCAGGAAGCTGTGCATGGTGGACAGGGCGATGGACATCGGCAGCCCGACCCACAGGAGCTTCGCGCCGGTGACCCTGACCAGGGTGAACGCGATGGGCACGATGATGACGAACGCGACCTCGTAGAACATGGTCACGCCGATGAGCATGGACGTGACCACCATGGCCACCTGCACCCATCGCGGGCCGAAGGCGTCGAGGAGCTTGCCGGCTATGCGCTGTGCGGCACCCGAGTCCCCCATCACCCGGCCGACCATGGCACCGAGCCCGATGGTCAGCATGGTGTCGCCGATCTGGTCCCCGATGCCCTCGGAGAGGACGTCCGGGATGGTCGCCACCGGAATGCCACGGACCAGCGCGACACCCACCGCGACGAGCAGCAGGGCCGCGAAGCCGTTCATTCTCAGCCGGGTCATGAGCAGGAGCAGGACCACGACGCTGATCCCGACGACGAGCAGAGGCAAGGCAGTTCCCCTTTGAACTGGTGGGAGCTCTGAACTGGTGGGGCTCTCATCCCTGTATGCAGATGGCGTCCACGTATGCAGATGGAGGCTAAGTGCGTGAACGGAGTGGGTCAATGGCCCGGGCGATCACAGATTGATGTGCGCGATCGACGCGGACCTACGATGAGCCCATGCAGGAGAGCAGAGGCGTCCGCGGCGTGAAGTCGGCGGCCAGAACCGTCGCACTGCTGGAACTGCTCGCGGAGCGAGGCGAGGAACCTTCGCGCCTCGACCAGCTCGCCGAGGACCTGGACGTGCCGCGCAGCAGCATGTACCAGCTGCTCCAGACGCTCGTCGACTCCGGCTGGGTCCGCACCGACGCCACCGGCTCCCTCTACGGCATCGGGATCCGCGCCCTGCTCACCGGCACCGGCTATCTCGACGGGGACCGCAGCATCCGGATGGTCCGGCCGTATCTGGACGAGGCGTCGGACGCGCTCGGCGAGACGATCCACATGGCACGGCTCGACGGCCGGGACGTCGTCTACCTCGCCACCCGCGAGTCCCACGAGTACCTGCGCACCATCAGCCGGGTCGGCCGCCGCGTCCCGGCCCATGCCGGCGCATTGGGCAAGGCGCTGCTCGCCGAGCGCACCGACGACCGACTACCGCTGGACAGAGGCCCGTTGACGGGGCTCACGGACAACACACACACCGACCGCACCGCCCTGCTCGCCGACCTGGCCCGGGTGCGCGAGCGCGGCTACTCCATCGACCGCGAGGAGACGGTGCCAGGCATCGCGGGCTTCGGCTTCGCACTGCGCTACGGGACACCGGCGGTCGACGCGATCAGCTGCTCGGTCCCGGTGGCCCGGCTGACCCCGGAGCACGAGACCCGCATCGTCGCCGTGATGAGCGACATCCGAGCGAGGATCGAGTCCCGGCTGCCGCCGGTGTCGGGCGTGGACTGGCGGTAGAACCCCACGCCCACCAGACAAAAAAGTGCCGGCCACACCATCGTGACCAGCACCTTCTCCACCGAGCCCATATCCCGGACTCAGACGTTCACCCAGTCGCCCCGTCCGGCAGAACCCCCGCCCGGAACGGCTCCACCCCTTCCAGCGTCCGCACTCGCGTCGGCTCGATCAGCAGCATCACCCGCCGTTCGCCGGGCAGCATCCACGGATACCGGTCCTGCCCGAGGTACTTGCGCGTCAGCCGGTCCATGCCCCGCTCCGCCTCCTCGCCCTCCACGAAGCGGACGACCTTCCCCCGGATCTCGGCCCGGTCGTACGGGTTCTCCGGGTCGTGATGGGAGAGCGAAACGTACGGATTGCGCCGCAGATTCTCCTCCTTCACCCGCCCTATCGACGTGTTGACCATGACGTACTCGTCTTCGATGTCCGCCCACATGGGCGACACCTGAGGCGCCCCGTCGGCCCCCACCGTCGCGAGATGCCAGAAGTTCGGCGCGAGAAGCCGCTCGCGAATATGCCCGTTGAGCTTGCCGTTCACCTGATTCACTGCCTTTCCGGGCCCATGATCATCGGCCCCGGGGTCATCCCTACCCCCAACCCGCCCCGACCGACAAGCCGGTCTTCAGCCCCGGCCGAACCCGCCGGTAGCCGTAGCTTCCTACAATCCGTGATCCTGGCCGAACAGACCGTAGTCAACGCACCCCAGTCCCCCTAGCTTGTGGCGCGTGCGCCGACCTTCAGCCCGCCCGAGCAAGCCCGCTCCTCCTCCACCGCAGCCCGCCCCCACGGCCCCGCCCTTCAACGCCCCGGCCGCCCGACGCCTGCGCGCCGCGCTCGGCATGACACCCGAGCACGTCGCCCACGGCATGCGCGTCTCGTACGGACACCCCCGCGTCACCCCGGACCACGTGATCGACTGGGAACGCGGGACCGCGGCCCCGTCCCACTCCGAACTCACCGCCCTCGCAGGCGTGCTGTGGTGCTCACCGGGTGAACTCATCGGCAGACCCCGCACCCTGCGCGAGCACCGCATCGCCCGCGGCCTCGCCCCCGAGGACGTGGCCCGGGCCGTGGGACACGAGGTCCACGCGTATCTGCGTATGGAGGAGACCGACACCTGGCGCGGCACGGACCGCCAGTCCGGCGCCCTCGCCGACGTGCTCGGCCTCGGCCTGCGCGATTTCGTCACCGTCACGGGCCGGAACGCCAAGCTCGGCGATCTGCTGCGCAGCGCGGTCAGCACCCGCTGGCAGGCCTACGTACGCCCGGTGGCCAAACTCGTACCCCTGGACCGGCCCTTCCTGGAGGGCGCCCTGCGGGCGCTGCACGAGGACTACCAGGGCCACATGGCCGCCACCCTGAGCTGGGGCGGCGGCAACAGCGACGCGGGCGACACCGCCCGCGACTTCCTGGACCGGATCGTCGACCACTTCTGGAGGAGAATCCAGGAGATCCCGGCCTAGAACGTCCGGAACACCTCGAACGTCCAGAACGCCTAGAACACCGACTCGGCCTCGTCCATCCGGTCCTTCGGCACCGTCTTCAGCTCGGTCACGGCCTCCGCGAGCGGCACCATCACGATGTCCGTCCCGCGCAGCGCGGTCATCCGGCCGAACCGGCCCTGGTGCGCCGCCTCCACCGCGTGCCAGCCGAACCGGGTGGCGAGCACCCGGTCGTAGGCGGTCGGTGAGCCGCCGCGCTGGACATGGCCGAGAATGACCGGCTTGGCCTCCTTGCCGAGTCGCCTCTCCAGCTCATGGGCGAGTGCCGTGCCGATGCCCTGGAAGCGCTCGTGGCCGAACTTGTCGATCGCGCCCTTGCCGTAGTCCATGGTGCCGTCGGCGGGGTGGGCGCCCTCGGCGACGGCGACGACCGCGAACTTCTTGCCGCGGGCGAAGCGCTCCTCGACCATCTTGACGAGATCGGCCGGATCGAACGGTCGCTCCGGCAGACAGATGCCGTGCGCGCCCGCCGCCATGCCGGACTCCAGCGCGATCCACCCGGCGTGCCGGCCCATGACCTCCACCACCATCACCCGCTGGTGGGACTCGGCGGTCGTCTTGAGACGGTCCATCGCCTCGGTGGCGACTCCCACGGCCGTGTCGAAGCCGAAGGTGCGGTCCGTGGAGGAGATGTCGTTGTCGATCGTCTTCGGCACGCCCACGACGGGCAGGCCCGCGTCGGAGAGCATCCGGGCCGCCGTCAGCGTGCCCTCGCCGCCGATCGGGATCAGCGCGTCGATGCCGAACTCGTGGATCATGTCGGAGGCGTTCTCGCAGGCCTCACGGAGCCGGTCGCGCTCCAGCCTGGACGATCCCAGGATCGTGCCGCCGCGGGCCAGGATGCCGCTGACGGCGTTGAGGTCGAGGGCGCGGTAGCGGCCGTCCAGCAGGCCCGAGTAACCGTCCTCGAAGCCGATGACCTCGTCGCCGTAGTTGTCGACCGCCCGGTGCACGACCGACCGGATCACGGCGTTCAGGCCGGGGCAGTCGCCGCCTGCGGTGAGAACTCCGATACGCATCGTGCTGTGTCTCCTGCTCGCTGTTGACACCGGTGAGCTTCCACCGATTGTTTCACGCTCCCCAGCCCGGCGGGGTACCCGACTTTGACGGGCGCCTTATCCATCGGCGGAGGTATTGTCAAGGCGGTTCCGCTCACCCCGATGGGCGATTTTTCGACGTCCCGCAGAGATACGTCCCACCGAGACATGCCACTGAGACGAAACGGAGAGCGCGCGTGACCCGCAGCGTGTACGTGACCGGCATCGACCGCGGCGACGGCCGCCAGGTCGTCGAACTGGGGGTCATGGAGCTCCTCACCCGGCAGGTGGACCGGGTCGGTGTCTTCCGCCCCCTCGTCCACGACGGGCCCGACCGCCTCTTCGAGCTGCTGCGCGCCCGCTACCGGCTCGCCCAGGACGCGTCGACCGTCTACGGCATGGACTACCAGGAGGCGTCCGCCCTCCAGGCCGAGGCCGGCACGGACGAGCTGGTGTCCACGCTCGTCGAACGGTTCCACCTGGTGGCCCGCGAGTACGACGTGGTCCTGGTCCTCGGCACCGACTTCGCCGGCACCCAGCTCCCTGACGAGCTGTCGCTCAACGCCCGGCTGGCGAACGAGTTCGGCGCCTCCGTGATCCCGGTCGTGGGCGGCCGCAAGCAGACCGTCGAGTCGGTGCTCGCCGAGACGCGCAACGCCTACCGGGCCTACGACACGCTGGGCTGCGACGTCCTGGCCATGGTCACCAACCGGGTCGCCCGCGAGGACCGCGACGAGATCGCCCGCCGGCTCGACTCCCGGCTCCCCGCGCCCTGTTACGTCCTGCCCGACGAGCCCGCGCTGTCCGCCCCGACCGTCTCGCAGATCAGCCACGCGCTCGGCGGCAGGGTGGTGCTCGGCGACGACTCGGGGCTCGCCCGGGACGTGCTCGGCTTCGTCTTCGGCGGTGCGATGCTGCCGAACTTCCTGGGCGCCCTGACCCCGGGCTGCCTCGTCGTCACCCCGGGCGACCGGGCCGACCTGGTCGTCGGCGCGCTCGCCGCGCACAGCGCGGGCACCCCGCCGATAGCCGGTCTGCTGCTCACCCTGGACGAGGTGCCCGGCCCCGACATCCTCACCCTCGCCGACCGCCTCGCGCCGGGCACCCCGGTGCTGTCGGTGGCCGGCACCAGCTTCCCCACCGCCGAGCAGCTCTTCTCCTTGGAGGGGAAGCTCAACGCGGCCACTCCGCGCAAGGCGGAACGGGCACTCGGCCTGTTCGAGCGGTTCACCGACACCGGTGAGCTCACGCGCCGGGTCTCCGCGCCCAGCAGCGACCGCGTCACGCCGATGATGTTCGAGCACAAGCTGCTGGAGCAGGCCCGCTCCGACCTGCGCCGCGTGGTGCTGCCCGAGGGCACCGAGGAGCGGGTGCTGCACGCCGCCGAGGTGCTGCTGCGCCGGGGCGTGTGCGAGCTGACCCTGCTCGGCCCGGTCGACCGGATCCGCAAGAAGGCCGCCGACCTGGGCATCGACCTCGGCGAGTCCCAGCTGATCGACCCGGCGACGTCCGAGCTGCGCGACGGGTTCGCCGAGCAGTACGCGGCCCTGCGCGCCCACCGGGGTGTCACCGTGGAGCTGGCGTACGACGTGGTCTCGGACGTGAACTACTTCGGCACGCTGATGGTGCAGGAGGGCCTCGCCGACGGCATGGTCTCGGGCTCGGTGCACTCCACGGCCGCGACCATCCGCCCGGCCTTCGAGATCATCAAGACCAGGCCGGACGCCGACATCGTCTCGTCCGTGTTCTTCATGTGCCTGGCCGACAAGGTCCTCGTCTACGGCGACTGCGCGGTCAACCCCGACCCGAACGCCGAGCAGCTCGCGGACATCGCCATGCAGTCGGCGACCACGGCCGAGCAGTTCGGCGTGGAGCCGCGCATCGCGATGCTGTCGTACTCCACCGGCACCTCCGGCTCCGGCGCCGACGTCGACAAGGTCCGCGAGGCCACCGAGCTGGTCCGCTCCCGCCGCCCCGACCTGAAGATCGAGGGCCCGATCCAGTACGACGCCGCCGTGGAGCCGTCGGTCGCGGCGACCAAGCTGCCCGGTTCCGAGGTCGCCGGGCAGGCCAGCGTGCTGATCTTCCCCGACCTGAACACCGGCAACAACACCTACAAGGCCGTGCAGCGCTCGGCCGGCGCGATCGCCGTCGGCCCGGTGCTCCAGGGCCTGCGCAAGCCGGTCAACGACCTGTCCCGGGGCGCCCTCGTCCAGGACATCGTCAACACCGTCGCCATCACGGCGATCCAGGCCCAGTCCCCGGCCCCGTCCCCGTCCCCGTCCCCGTCCCCGTCCCCGAGTGAGAAGGCAACCGCCCAGTGAGCCCGTCCCGCGTCCTCGTCCTCAACTCCGGCTCCTCGTCGCTGAAGTACCAGCTGCTCGACATGGGCGACAGCAGCCGGCTGGCGGTGGGGCTCGTCGAACGCATCGGTGAGCAGACCTCCCGGCTCAAGCACACCCCGGCGGGCGGCGAGAGCCGGGAGCGCGGCGGGGCGATCGCCGACCACGACGCGGCGCTGAAGGCGGTGGCCGAGGAGCTCGCCAAGGACGGCCTCGGTCTGGACTCGCCCGAACTGGCCGCGATCGGGCACCGGGTGGTGCACGGCGGGAAGTCCTTCACCGAGCCGACCGTCGTCGACGACGCCGTGCTCACCGAGATCGAGCGGCTCATCCCGGTGGCCCCGCTGCACAACCCGGCCAACCTCACGGGCATCCGCACGGCACAGGCACTGCGGCCCGACCTGCCGCAGGTCGCCGTCTTCGACACCGCGTTCCACACGACCATGCCGGAATCGGCCGCCCGCTACGCGATCGACGTGAAGACGGCGGACGAGCACCGGGTGCGGCGCTACGGCTTCCACGGCACCTCGCACGCCTACGTCTCCCGGGCCACCGCCGGGCTGCTGGGCAAGGACCCCGCCGAGACGAACGTGATCGTGCTGCACCTGGGCAACGGGGCGTCCGCCTCGGCCGTGCGGGGAGGCAAGTGCGTGGACACCTCCATGGGGCTGACGCCTTTGGAGGGGCTCGTGATGGGTACGCGCTCCGGAGACATGGACCCGGCCGTCATCTTCCATTTGATGCGTGTTGGTGGAATGTCCGCGGACGAGATCGACACTCTTCTCAACAAGAAGAGCGGTCTGATCGGTCTGTGCGGCGACAACGACATGCGGGAGATCCGCCGTCGCGTCGACGAGGGCGACGAGCAGGCGGAGCTGGCGTTCGACATCTACATTCACCGCCTGAAGAAGTACATCGGTGCCTATTACGCCGTGCTCGGACGGGTGGACGCGGTCGCCTTCACCGCCGGTGTCGGCGAGAACGCGGCGCCCGTGCGGGAGGCCGCCCTGGCGGGCCTGGAAGAGCTGGGCCTGGTGGTGGACGGCGAGCGCAACGCCGTGCGCGGCGAGGAGGCGCGGCTGATCTCGCCGGAGGGCTCCCGGGTGGCGGTGGCGGTGGTGCCTACTGACGAGGAATTGGAGATCGCGACGCAGACCTACGCGCTGGTAATTGGTTCGGGGAATCACACCTGAGCGGCATCCCGCCCTTTTGTATTTTCCGCTAGACGGAATATTCCGTTGCGAAACAAACCGATAGGATCGCCCCCATGCGCCGTTCGAAAATCGTCTGTACTCTCGGCCCCGCGGTCGACTCCCACGAGCAGCTTGTCGCGTTGATCGAAGCCGGTATGAATGTGGCCCGCTTCAACTTCAGCCACGGCACGCACGCCGAGCACCAGGGCCGGTACGACCGGGTCCGTGCCGCCGCCAAGGAGACCGGCCGGGCCATCGGTGTCCTCGCCGACCTCCAGGGCCCCAAGATCCGCCTGGAGACCTTCGCAGAAGGTCCCGTGGAGCTGGTGCGCGGTGACGAGTTCACCATCACCACCGAGGACGTCCCGGGCGACAAGACGATCTGCGGGACGACCTACAAGGGCCTTCCCGGCGACGTGACCAAGGGCGACCAGGTCCTGATCAACGACGGCAATGTCGAACTGAAGGTCACCGAGGTCGAAGGCCCCAAGGTGAAGACGATCGTCATCGAGGGCGGCGTCATCTCCGACCACAAGGGCATCAACCTGCCCGGCGCGGCCGTCAACGTGCCCGCGCTGAGCGAGAAGGACATCGAGGACCTCCGCTTCGCCCTCCGGATGGGCTGCGACCTGGTCGCGCTGTCCTTCGTCCGGGACGCCAAGGACGTCCAGGACGTGCACCGCGTCATGGACGAGGAGGGCCGCCGCGTCCCCGTCGTCGCCAAGGTGGAGAAGCCTCAGGCGGTGCAGAACATGGAGGACGTCGTGATGGCGTTCGACGGTGTGATGGTCGCCCGCGGTGACCTCGCCGTCGAGTACCCGCTCGAGAAGGTCCCCATGGTGCAGAAGCGCCTGATCGAGCTGTGCCGGCGCAACGCCAAGCCGGTGATCGTGGCGACCCAGATGATGGAGTCGATGATCACCAACTCCCGTCCGACCCGCGCCGAGGCCTCCGACGTGGCCAACGCGATCCTGGACGGCGCCGACGCGGTCATGCTGTCCGCGGAGTCCTCCGTCGGCGCGTACCCGATCGAGACGGTCAAGACGATGTCGAAGATCGTCACCGCGGCCGAGCAGGAGCTGATGTCCAAGGGCCTGCAGCCGCTCGTCCCGGGCAAGAAGCCGCGCACTCAGGGCGGTTCGGTGGCCCGTGCCGCGTGCGAGATCGCCGACTTCCTCGGCGGCCGGGGCCTGGTGGCCTTCACCCAGTCCGGCGACACCGCCCGCCGTCTGTCCCGCTACCGCGCGCAGCAGCCGATCATCGCCTTCACCACCGACGAGGGCACCCGCAACCAGATGGCGCTCAGCTGGGGCGTCGAGCCGTACGTGGTGCCGTTCGTGAACAGCACGGACGAGATGGTCGACCTGGTCGAGCAGGAGCTGGTCAAGCTCAACCGCTTCAACGACGGCGACATCGTGGTCATCACCGCCGGCTCGCCCCCCGGCGTCCCCGGCACCACCAACATGGTCCGCGTCCACCACCTGGGCGAAGCCAAGTCCTGACCCGCGAAGGGCCGTGCAGGCCCCTTGAGCGGCACCGCTGCCGCCCCTCTGTGATCCAGGGGGTGGCAGCGGGAACACGGCGACGCCGCTGTCCATGGAGAGGCACAGGTCGCATGGTCGCTGACCCCTCCCCGGCTCTGGTCGAACTGCTGCGGCAGCTCGACCGGGCCGCCGGCCGGACCGAATCCGAGGCGTCCTTCGCCGACGGGCACGACCGCTGGTCTCTCTACCGAGCGGCGATGGACGCCCCCGGCGCGCTGCCGCCGCTGTTCGAGGCGGTGTCCCTGGAGCCGGACGGGCCCCTGGCATCCGGAGTCGTCGGCGAGGTGCTCGAACGGGTCCCCGCGGGCGAACGCGAACCATGGGTGCGGATCCTCGACCCGTCCGTCCGCGCCTTCTCGGAACGCCGGGCACGGGAGCTCGGTGTCCTGGAGTCGCTGCGCCAGGGTGCCGTCCCCGCCGAGGGCATCGGTGATCTTGTCGACGGCTGGTCCGACTGGCTGCAGCTGAGGGCCGTGCGAGCGGCCGCCGACACGGCGGTCCTGCGTGTCGTCTCCCGGAAGGGCCGGACCAGGAAGATCCGGCAGGCGGCCGTGGAGGCCCTCAGACCACCGAAGTAGCACGCACAGCACTGTGCCCCGCCCGGTCGCGACCCGGCGGGGCACAGTCCTTTCGCGGCTCCGGCAGAAGTCCGGATCAGTCGGTCACATACTGGTGCAGCCCCGGCACGGTCAGCGTGCCGCCGAACTGGCCCGCCTGGGTGACCTTCACGTTGGTGAAGTAGATCTCCGGGAGGTTCAGGGGCGGCGGGTGCTCGGGGTCGAACGTGAGCGGGACCAGCCCGAGCAGGTTGCCCGAGATCCTCTCCGTGTACATCACCGTCTTGCCGTCGGTGATCGTGGACGTCGACCCCTTGGCCGCCTGGACGTGGTGGGTCTTGCCCGACTGCTTGTCCTTGACGAGCTGGTGCAGGTCCCCGATATCGGTGCCGTCGGAGATGACGAACTTCAGGACCTTCTTGGTCGCGCCGCTCGCGGTCTTCACCTCGACGATGCCCTGGTAGTCGGCACCGCGCAGCTTCAGGGAGCTGGCTTCCAGCCGCCAGGGCTCGTCGGGCACGAGGATCTTGTTGTCGATCCCGCCCTCATCGTCCGTGGCGGCCGGGCAGCCCTCGGGGTCCAGGGAAGGGCTCGCGGACGGGCTGGGGGAGGCGGTGGCCTTCTCCGCCGCGTCCTCGGCCGCCTTCTCCGCAGCCTTGGTGGTGTCCTCGACCGTCTTGGTGGTGTCCTCGACCGTCTTGGACGCCTTCTCGGTGGTGTCCTTGACCGTGTCCTCGACCGTGCCGGTGGCCTTCTCGGCCGAGTCCTTCACGGTGCCGGAGGCGTCGTCAGCCGGGTTCTCGGTGCTCTCGGACGCCGAGGCGGAAGGGGTCGGGCTCGCCCCGTCCTTCCCGCCGTTGAAGATGCCTCCGATGGCCTCGCCGATGTCCTCCAGCACGTTGCCGCCGCTCTCGGACGGCGAGGGGGACGGCGTGGCCGCCGACTCGTCACCCGCGGCGGTCTCGCTCGGGGACGGGGCAGGCTCGGGCTCGGCCTTGTCGTCGGAACCTGAATCCGGCGAAGAGGAACCGCCCTTGTCCGCGTCCGTGCCGCCCGAGGGGGACGGCGTCTGGGCGGTGTCGCCCTTGTCGTCCTTCTCGTCCGTCTTGCCGTCGCTCGCCGACGGAGACGGTGTGGGTGAGGCCGAGTCGTCGCCCTTGGAGCCCTTCTCGGAGTCGTCCAGGGCTGCCACACAGTCCTTGTACTCGTCGGCCGTCAGGCTCTTCGCCGTGGGCGTCGCCGGGGTGTCGCTGTCGGCGATCGCGAGCGTCGACGTGAAGCCCATCCCCATGAGGACCGCGGTCGGCATCGCCGCCATGGCTATCGCCTTGCCGGCCGGCATCTGGAACCGGGTGAAGAGCGGCTTCTTGGGTGCCGCGTGGCGCGGCCCGGTTCTCACACGGGACACTTCCGCACCATCCCTGTGGGTCACCTCGTCAGCCGGCACTGCGCCTCCCGTTCGCCCCGTTCGCCGGGCTCGTTCCTGACAGATCGTTCGGCTCGCCCGCCACGGGCCTGAGGATCGTGGTGTCGGAGTCAGCGGCACCCGCGGGCGCGCCCCCTCCGCCCGCCGCGTCCCGCTGCGCCGGCTGTGCGTCGGTGTCCCTGCCTGGCGCCCACGCCACAGCCATCGCGCCGCCGACGAGGGTGAACAGGAAACCGACGACGAAGCCGCCGATGTTGGACACCGGAATGGACACCAGGCCCAACAGAATCGCCGCGACGCCCGCGAAGGTCCGGATGTGCTTCTGGAACCAGAGGCTGATGCCCAGCACAACGAGCAGCACACCGATGATCAGGGAACCGGCGCCCGCGGTGGTGGCCATCGCCAGGGTCAGGTGGCCGATCTGGAGGTTCGCGTACGGGAAGTACATGATCGGAAAGCCACCGATCACGATGAACAGGCCGGCCCAGAACGGCCTGGTGCTCCGCCAGGCGCGGAACTGCAGCCTCCGGCGGGTGAACTGACCGGGCGCGGCAGAGATCTCGGCGCTCATGGAAAACAGCTCCCTGGTGCGGCGTTGCTGTGGTGAGAGTGGTACTGCGATGGAGGGGTGGAGGTGAAGAGGCGGCCGAAGGCCCGACGGGCGGGGCGCCATCGGCCCCCCGCCCGCCACGGAGTGCTCAGTAGCACTCGACGCCGGCGCCCTTGCCCTTGTGCAGCGACATGTGCAGACCGCTCAGCTTGAAGGTTCCGGCAGTGGTCGCCCACGCCGTCTGCTTCACGTCCTTCAGCGTCGCCGACTCCGCCTGCTGGCCGAAGCCGTTCGGGTTGGCCTGTTCCTTGCCACCCTTCATGCCGGGGCCGGGGCCGCTCTTCATGTCACCGGCCGCTACACCGATGTCGATGTTGTGGAACTCGGCATCCGCCTGGAGGTCCTCGACGTCGATGTACAGGTTCTTGGCATAGACCTGCTTCTTCTGGTCGCTGCTGTCACCTGCCTCCAGCCTCAGAGTGACATCCCCGATGAAAGGCACGCTCGGGGTGACAACGGACTGGCACATCTTCTCGATGTAGGCCGACTTGAACGCCGAGACCGCGACTGCGTGCCCCGTCTTCTCGCCGGAGAGGGTGGTCCCCTGGTCGACGGCCCCGTACTGGGAGAAGCCCGTACCCTTGAGCTCCTTCGCCGTGACCTTGAACGACTGCCCCGACACACTGAACGACGCGGCGAGTGCGCCCTGCGCGAGGGCGACACCTATCACAGCCGTGGCGGCGACGCTGGGCACCATCACCACAGCGAACCGCTTCCATCTGGTCCCGCCACGCACCTGGGACTCCATATTTCCTCCTTCTCGGACGTACATCTCCTGCCCTGGCTCGCCCCGAATGGCGGCCCAGCCGGGCAGGGATGGGAGAAGTGCTACGTCCTCGGGAAGGAGAGCGCCTGCACTCGGTGGCGCAACTCGCGCCCGAATCACCGGCGATCACCCCCGAGCGACAACCACTCGGTCGCGCCTGACACGCATCACGCACAACCCTGCTGGACAGGCTTCGCCGGGTGGGCGAAGACCCCCCTGTCCAAGAGCCGGCGCCACTGCCGCCGGCTCTGCTCGGTGGGGACCCTGAATGTCCCGCGACCCAACCGGCTGCCGGGGTACGGGAATGGACCGAGCGTGGCCGATCGTGGTCCATTCTGGCCGCCCGCACAAGGGGGATCGTTACTGGCTAGTAACGGCCGTATAACCGAACAACGACCCATCGGTCTCGGTCGACGACGCAGGGTGGCCCCCACCTGCGGTACAAAGCTGTTGATCGATGGACAGAAACCGACAGATCAACGCCCGAGACTTACTTGCAGTAACAGCGGCCGCGATTACCAAGTTTTGGTAAAGCGCGGCCGCGGTGACGCTCCGTGGGCAAATCTTTCACGCGGGCACCACAAGCCCGCGTGTTTAACGACTGGTCAGAACAGGGCGCGCGCCAGGGCCCTGCGCGCCGCGATCACCCGCGGATCCTCGGGCCCGACCACCTCGAACAGCTCCAGCAGACGCATCCGCAGGGTGTCCCGGTCGTCACCCACCGTGCGCGAGACGGTGTCGATCAGACGGCCGAAAGCGTCCTCGACATGGCCGCCCACCAGATCCAGGTCGGCGGCGGCGATCTGCGCCTGCACATCGGCCGGCTTGTCGGCCGCGTCCTTGCGCACCTGCTGCGGGTCGACGCCCTGCACGCGCTGGAGCAACTCGGCCTGGGCGAGACCCAGTTTGGCCTCCTCGTTGCCCGGGTCCTCGTTCAGTACGTTCTTGTACGCCTGGATGGCACCGTTCAGATCACCCGAGTCCAGCGCCTGTACGGCGGCCTCCAGGAGCGCGTCGTACGGACCGGCCGGACGCTCGGGAGCCTCCGGGGCGGCGCCCGCCTCGGCGTCGGGGTCGACGGTGAGGCCGGTCAGGCCGAAGCGCTGCTCGGCGACCTGCACCAGCTGGTCCAGGGTCCCCCGGATCTGCTCCTCGCCCGCGGCCCCCTGGAAGAGCGGCAGCGCCTGCCCCGCGACGACCGCGAACACCGCGGGGATCCCCTGGATGCCGAACTGCTGCATCAGCATCTGGTTGGCGTCGACGTCGATCTTGGCGAGCAGGAAACGGCCGTTGTACTCGACGGCCAGCCGCTCCAGGACCGGGCTCAGCTGCTTGCAGGGCTGACACCACTCGGCCCAGAAGTCGATGACGACGGGCACTTCGGCGGACCGCTGCAGGACCTCGGTCTCGAAGCCCGCCTCATCGACGTCGATGACGAGGTCGGCCGGGGAGATCGCCCCCGCACCACCCTCCCGGGCGGCTTGGGTACGCGCCTGCTCCGCCTTCGCCTTGGCCTCCTGGGCCGCCTTCACCGCGGCGAGGTCGACGACTCCGCTCATGGACATGTTCCGTGGCTGCATGCGCCTATCCTCCCCCGTACTGCGCGCGTGTGTGAAAAACGATGTGAAAGCCGGGTCGGTCGGATCCCGTTCGGCGCCGGGTCCCCACCCCGCGCCATGTCTCCGAAGCCCGTGTACGTCCTTCACGGGCTTTCGCTACGAGACGTAGCGTAATGGCACGTCCGACCGGCGGACCACCACCCCCTGGTGATCTCCCTCACGGCCACACAGGAACCGCCCGTTATGGTCATGGCATGCAGAGCCGCAGCCCAGCAAGCCGCACGGGGCGCCCGCGCAGCGCCGCGGCGGACGCCGCGATCCTGGCCGCCACGCGGGCGGCGCTGGTGGAACTGGGCTGGTCCAAACTCACCCTGGGAGACGTCGCAACCCGAGCCGGGGTTGCAAAAACGACCCTCTATCGCCGCTGGGCGGGCAAGAACGAACTGGTCGTCGACGCGGTGGCGGAACTCTTCGACGAACTGGAGCTCCCGGACAGCGGCTCCCTGGCCGCGGACATCGAGGGCGTCGTGCTCCAGTTCGCGGCGATCCTGGCCCGGCCGGAGACGAAGAGCGGGCTGATGGCGGTGGTCGCGGAGTCGACACGGGACGAGGCGCTGCGCGCTCGCATCCGCGAGTCGGTCGTGGACCGGCAGAAACGCCTGGTCGTGGAGGGCCGAACCAGAGCACAGGCACGTGGCGAGCTACCGCCGGAGACGGACCCGTCGGAGTCGGCCCGGGCGGTGGACCTGATCTTCGACGTGATCGCGGGCGCGGTGGTCCATCGGGCCTTGGTGAGCACCGAGCCCGTCGACGCGACGTGGGCGCGGAGTCTCACAGCGCTCCTGCTCAACGGTTTGAGGGCATCCGCGACGGCCTGACGCCCGTTCGCCGCTCATTGGGTGGAGCGGAGAGGGGATGGCGATGGCCCCTCTCCGCTCCACCATTCGGATCCGCCTCGCCGCTACAGCTGCCGGTCACCCTGCCAGGTGACCGACGTCATCGCTGCCAGACCGCCGTTGGCGATGCCGCGATACGTAACCGTCCGGGCCGGGCCGAGCTCTTGCGCGAGGCGCTCCGACAGATCCCTTCCCGCCCCGAACAAGCGCTGCCACTCGCCGTCGCTGCCGTCGTCCATCAGTGTCGTCTCGATGGCCCCTTTCCACTGATGGACGGCGGCCACGAGATCATCAGACACATGGAGGGCAGCCGCAGGGTCGTCCGGCGCGAAGCTGCCGAACCCCTCCGCGTGCAACGGGTACAGCCCATACTCACCCTCGACGGTGATATCGAGCGGGTGCGGGGGTGTGTCATGGGCGTCGACGGTCCAGTGGAGTCGGTCGCACCCCCAGCACACGAACTTTTCGTCCTGGTGCCGTTCGTCCCAGAAGCGGATCACCCATCTGGGCCCGAGGTGCTTGGCCACCAGCCGGGCGATGTCCAGCCCCTGCCTGACGTGCTTACGCAGCGCCGGGCGGGCCTTGAAGCCTTCGATGGGACGGATCCGGTTCCACTCAGTCAGCCTGCGCACCACGTCTTCGGGCAATCCAAGTTCATGATCACCGTCCGGCAGATTGCGGGTGAAGTCCTCGACGCGGGCGAGCGTCCCAGCGTCCGTGGCGGTACAGAGGTGAAGCGTCGCCACGGGCGCGCACGAGGAGGTGCTCAGGCTCTTGGCGGCTCATGCGGGATTCGCTCCCATCACCCGTCCCTTGCTCTGAACCTGGTCGCCGATGGTGATCGCCACCCGGTGGGACTCCCCGTTGTACACCGTCTCGAAGATCGGCCTCGTCGGGGTCTGGTGGCCGACGATCTTCCCCTCGCTCAGCGCCTTGTTGATGAGTTTGGGGATCTCCTCGACCGGCACGCCACCGGATCTTTGGCGCGGGACCCATGAAGCCGAAACGGCGCTCGAGTCTCGGCAGCTCAAGAGATTGACTAAATCTCGTCGCACTGCGCGAAGAGGCCATGAGGGAAGCGCCACCCTCTCATGGCCTCCAGCGGTCCTGACAGGGCAATACAGCTAGAACCCCGCCGGCTCCGTATACACCCCCCACTCGTCCCGCAGCACCCCACAGATCTCCCCCAGCGTCGCCTCGGCCCGAACCGCGTCCAGCATCGGCTCGATCATGTTCGCGCCACTCCGCGCAGCCGCCAGCATCCCGTCGAGCGCGCTGCGCACCGCGGCGTCATCGCGCCCGGCCTTCCGCCCGCCGAGCACCCGCACCTGCTCCCGCTCCACCTCATGACTGACCCGCAGGATCTCCAGATCCCCGGTCACGGACCCGTGGTGGGCGTTGACCCCGACGACCCGCTTGTCACCTTTCTCCAACGCCCGCTGGTACTGGAACGCCGACTCGGCGATCTCCCCGGTGAACCACCCGTCCTCGATCCCGCGCAGGATCCCGGAGGTGATCGGCCCGATCGGGTGCTGACCGTCGGGGTGGGCCCGCAGCCCTCGTTCCCTTATCTGCTCGAAGATCTTCTCCGCGTCGGCCTCGATCCGGTCGGTGAGCTGCTCGACGTACCAGGAACCGCCCAGCGGATCAGCCACGTTGGCGACCCCGGTCTCCTCCATCAGCACCTGCTGCGTCCGCAGCGCGATCTCCGCGGCCTGCTCACTCGGCAGCGCGAGCGTCTCGTCGAGGGCGTTGGTGTGGAGTGAGTTGGTCCCGCCGAGCACCGCCGCCAGCGCCTCCACGGCCGTCCGTACGACGTTGTTGTACGGCTGCTGAGCGGTGAGGGAGACCCCGGCCGTCTGGGTGTGGAAGCGCAGCCACTGCGCCTTCTCGCTCTCAGCGCCGTACACGTCCCGCATCCACCGCGCCCAGATCCGGCGCGCCGCACGGAACTTGGCGATCTCCTCGAAGAAGTCGACGTGCGCGTCGAAGAAGAAGGAGAGGCCGGGGGCGAAGACGTCGACGTCGAGCCCGCGCGACAGCCCCAGTTCGACGTATCCGAAGCCGTCCGCGAGCGTGTACGCCAGCTCCTGCGCGGCCGTCGCCCCGGCCTCGCGGATGTGGTAGCCGGAGACGGACAGCGGCTTGTACGCGGGGATTCCGGCCGCGCAGTGCTCCATCAGGTCGCCGATGAGCCGCAGATGGGGCTCGGGCTGGAAGAGCCACTCCTTCTGGGCGATGTACTCCTTGAAGATGTCCGTCTGGAGCGTGCCGTTCAGGACGGCCGGGTCGACGCCCTGGCGTTCGGCGGCGACCAGGTACATGCAGAAGACGGGGACGGCCGGGCCGCTGATGGTCATCGACGTCGTGACGTCGCCCAGCGGGATGCCCTTGAACAGGATCTCCATGTCGGCGGCCGAGTCGATGGCGACGCCGCAGTGCCCGACCTCGCCCAGGGAGCGCGGGTCGTCGGAGTCGCGGCCCATGAGCGTCGGCATGTCGAAGGCGACCGAGAGCCCGCCTCCGCCATTGCCGAGGATCATCTTGTAGCGCTCGTTGGTCTGCTCGGCGTTGCCGAACCCGGCGAACTGGCGGATGGTCCACGTACGCCCTCGGTAGCCGGTCGCGTACAGGCCGCGGGTGTAGGGGTACTCCCCGGGCCACCCGATCCGCTCGAAACCGTCGTACCTGTCCCCGGGCCGCGGCCCGTACACCGGCTCCACGGGGTCGCCCGAGAGCGTGGTGAAGTCGGCCTCGCGCTTGCGCGCGGCGTCGTACCTGGCCTGCCAGCGACGGCGGCCTTCCTCTATGGCGTCAGCGTCCATACCTTCGAATTTACTAGGACGTCCAAGTAAATGTCGATGGCAGACCGCCGTACGTTCGTCCGTACGGCGGTGAGATCGCGCCGGCTACGCCTTGACGGGCGCGGGAGAGTCCTCGGCGATCCGGGACTCCAGCTCGTGGCTGATCTTGCGCTCCACGAAGAAGGCGGCCGTCGGGACGGTCCCGGCGAGCAGCACCCACACCTGCTTGCCGACCGGCCACTTCGCCTTGGAGCCCAGGTCGAAGGCGAAGACCAGATACAGGACGTACAGCCAGCCGTGCGCGATGCTGACGACGCGCGTGAAGTCGGCCGCGCCGTTCAGGTCGAGCAGATACTTGCCGATCATGCCCAGGGTCAGCAGGACCAGCAGCACGCCGGTGACATAGGCCATCACGCGGTAGCGGGTCAGCACGCTCTTTTTCATGCCGTCGAGCGTAACGACCCGTTCCGGGGGATCTCGCCCCGGGTCACTCCTCCTCGAAGTCCCCCGCCGCGATCCGCAGCGGCCGCAGCATCGCGAAGATCTCCCCGCACTCCTCGGCGTCGTACGTCCCGAGCCCGAAGTCCATCGCCATCAGGTCGCGGGTGGCCGCCTCGACCACCTCGCGGCCCTTCCCGGTGATGCTGGCGAGGGTGCCGCGCCCGTCGTTGGGGTTGGGCCGCTTGTCGACGAGGCCCGACTTCACCAGCCGGTCCACGGTGTTCGTCACGGACGTGGGGTGCACCATGAGCCGCTCGCCGATCTTGGACATCGGCAGCTCGCCGGATTTGGAGAAGGTGAGCAGCACCAGCGCCTCGTAGCGCGCGAACGTCAACCCGTACGGCTTGACCACCGCGTCGACCTCGGCGAGGAGGATCTGCTGGGCCCGCATGATCGAGGTGATCGCGACCATGGACGGCACGTTTCCCCAGCGCTGCTTCCAGCGTTCGTCGGCGCGCGCGATCGGATCGAAGGAGAGACTGAGCGGCTTCGGCACGAACTCGACCTTACCGGCCGGTCACATGGTGGCCACCCCCGTCTCGCCCTTCGGTCCGCCCGCCTGACGACTGCGCCATCCGGGGGCAGGGCAAGGTCATGTCCTTTAGATAGCGATTCATACGAGTATGTAACTATTGTCATCCGATTCATCACCGAACGTCACCTTCCTCACAGGGAGCGGCATGAGACGGCTGAACCACGCCCTCGCGGTACTCGCGGTGCTCGGTCTCGCTGCGGGCTGCTCGTCCGCTCACGGTCGCGCCGACACGGCGTCCGACACCGGCGACGACACCACGAAGGCCGGCTACGCGGCCGGCTCCCCCTTCTGGGTCGACCCCGAGAGCTCCGCGGCCCAGCAGGCTCGGCTCTGGGAGCAGCAGGACCGGGATGACGACGTCGAGCTGATCCGGCGGATCGCCGACCGGCCGGCCGCGCTGTGGCCGCCCGGCGAGACCGATCCGGCACCGACGGTGCGGGCGGCCGCCTCGGCCGCGAGCGAGGAGGGGAAGACCGCGGTCTTCGTCGCGTACAACATCCCGCACCGGGACTGCGGCCAGCACTCGGCGGGCGGGTCGCAGGACGCGGACGCCTACCGGGAGTGGATCGGGCAGTTCGCCGACGCCCTCGGCGAGGCGGAGGCCCTGGTCGTCCTGGAACCCGACGCGGTCGCGCACATGGTGGACGGCTGCACGCCCGGCGAGTACCACGCCGAGCGCGAGCAGCTGCTCAGCGAGGCGATCACCCGGCTGAAACAGCAGCCGAACACCAAGGTGTATCTGGACGCGGGCAACGCGGACTGGATCCGGGAGCCGGACAAGCTGGTGGAGCCGCTGCGGCGGGTGGGGATCGAACAGGCCGACGGCTTCGCGCTCAACGTCTCCAACTTCCAGACCGACGACGAGACCACGGAGTACGGTGTCCGGCTCGCCGAGGCCCTCGGCGGCAAGCACTTCGTCATCGACACCAGCCGCAACGGCAACGGGCCGCTGCCCGGCGTCTGGTGCAACCCTCCGGGCCGGGCCCTCGGCACCCCGCCCACGACCCAGACCGGCGAACGGACCCTGGACGCCTACCTGTGGATCAAGCGGCCCGGCGAGTCGGACGGAGACTGCGAGGGCGGCCCGGACGCCGGACGCTGGTGGCCGGAGTACGCCTTGGAGCTGGCGCGCAACGCAAAGGACTGAGCCGGCCCCCTCCCCCTAGCCCCCAGCCCCCCTAGCCCCCGCTCACTTCACGTGGATCCACTTGGCCCGCGAGGGCGTGCCCTCGCCGTCCGTCACGAACAGCATGTACCAGCCGGGCGGGACCAGGGCCGGGTCGCGGGGCACCTCGAACGTCACCGCGCCGCCCTTCCTGGTGATGTCCAGCTCGATGGAACGCTGCTCGACGTCGGTCGTGTGCGTGACCGCGCTGGGCCGCATCAGCCGCGCCTCGGCCACGCGTTCCGGGTGGTCCGTACGGAACGTGATGCTGTGGTCCTTGTTCAGCTTCTCCGAACCGCCCTTCAGTACGGGGCGGTTCCGGGGGTTCTTGTGCAGCGCGGGCGGGGTGAAGACCTCCATGCGCTGCTCGAAGTGGCCCAGCTTGGTGTTCTGCTGGTTGTCGAAGAGCGGGTCGGAGCCGAAGGTGGCGATCCTGCCGTCGGGCAGCAGCAGCGCCTCGGAGTGGTAGTTGCGGCCCACCCTCGGCGCGGCGGCCTCCCGGAAGGCGTTGCTCTTCGGGTCGTAGAACTGCGCCTTGAGGATGTTGCTGGCGCTGCGGCCGCGATAGTCCCTGGAACCGTTGGAGGTGAACACCGTGTCGTCCGGCATGATCACGCTGTTCAGGTAACGCGTGCCCTGCGGCAGGTCGGGGCCGTCCTGGAACGCCGGGTTGTCCTTGTTCAGGTCCACGACGGCCGTGCGCGGGGTGGACTTCTTCGACTCGCCGACGCCGCCTCCGCCCAGGATCATCACCTTCTGGTCCTGTGCCGGGGGCAGCAGCAGGGAGGCAGAGGTCTCCGTCTGGTCGAGGTCCGTCAGCCCCGGCACCTCGCGGAACGTGTTCTTCTCCAGGTCCCACAGACCCGGCACCCGGCCCTGGTCGGCGGGCCCGTAACCCGCGTTGGAGGCCGGGTAGAACAGCTTGCCGCCCTTGGTGAGGAACAGGGCGGGGTACGTCGGGAAGTACCGCTTCGGCCCCGGCGTCCACTTCTTGGTCTCCGGGTCGTAGATCTCGTTGTCACCCGGGTCGATCATGCCGACGTCGTCCAGGCCGGACACCGCCAGGACCCGGCCGTCGTCGAGGCCGACGAGCGTCGGGTACCAGCGGGCCTTGTCCATCGGCTCGACGGGGATGTACTTCTCCGCCTTCGGGTCGAACTCGTAGGCGCCGCGGATGCCCTGGAAGTCCTGCTTGTCGAGGGTGATCTTCTCCGACAGGCCGTACGCGTTGTCGCCGGCCTTGCCCGTCAGGCCGACGATGGCGTACTGCGCCTGCTTCCGGGTGGCCGACAGGGTGCCCTTGTCCACGGCGTCCACCCAGACGCGGGCCTCGCTGGCGGTGACCTTGGTCTTCCAGGGCTGCATCACACCGCGGCTGTTGTACGTGACCTTCTGGGTGCGCTTGGCCTTCGGGACGGTGACGTCGAACTTGGTGACGTACTCGAAGCCGGCCGGTGAGCGGAAGCGGGTGCCCTTCTTCAGGAACACCGCCTTGTCGGGATTCTCGTTCTTCACGCGCATGCCGCCGCCGGCCCGGGTCACCTCGGCGCCCAGTCGTTCGTAGCGGGCGGTGCCGCCGGCCACCAGCAGGCGGCCGTCGGGGAGCTGGGCGTGGCCGGCGCAGAAGAAGTCCTCAGGGGTGGGGATCTTCTTGTAGGTGTTCTTCTCCGGGTCCCACAGGATGGTGTCGAACTCGCCCGCGTCGAACTTGCGCTGCTCGTTGCCCGATCCGGCCACGATCAGCACCTTGCCCGTGTGGAGCAGGGCCGCGTGGATGGCGTTGGTGCGGAACTCCTCCGGGATGTCGAGCTGGGTCCAGGAGCCGTACTTCGCCATGTACTCCGGCTGGGCGATCTTGTACTCGTGGTACTGGGTGGAGACGAAGTCCAGCGCGGCCGGGGCGTTGAGGCCCGCCAGGACCGCGATGCCGCCGATGCCCAGGACGGTCTTCTTGGTCTTCTGCGAGAGCTGGTAGGCCATGGCCTAGCTGCCTCCTGTCGGGGTGCCGGAGACCGGGGCCGCGGGGGACGCGGTGGCGAGGGCCGGGGCGGGAGTGGGGGCGGGTTCGTCGGCTTCGGGCGCGCGCGGGTGCGGGTGCGGGGGCGCCTCGGCGTGGGCGAGCTGCCGTTGCCGCTCCCGGTGGTCCCTCCAGGCCGTGGCGGCCCACACCGCGGCCGGTGCCAGGGAGATGGCCATGCCGAGCAGGGCCCAGGTGCGCATGGCGGCATGCGTGTGGTCCAGGGCCACCGAAGCGGCCAGGGACGTGGCCAGCAGGGCCGCCCAGAAAAGGTGGATGCGGAAGGTTGCCAGCTGGTCGGGGCTGGCGTCGTCACCCTTGGGCGTGACGACGAACCGGCTGGGGCGGCGCATGACCGCCTCGCTGAGGGACTTGAGGTAGATCGGCGCGGACAGGGCCGACATCCCCATGCCCGCCAGGCCGCCCGAGCCCTCCGGTTCGTGCGGTGAGACGTTGTGCCTGCGGTTCCACAGGTACAGCCCGATCTGGCAGGCGGCGGCGTCGCTGTAGAGCATCATCCAGACCGACACGGCGACCTCCGTGCCGGAGGCGCCGAACCAGAGGAAGAGGAAGCAGCTGAAGATGCCGAGGAACCAGTTGACGGCCGTCATCGGGTAGTACACGAGCATGAGCGTGTAGGACAGGAGACGGCCCGGCGGCATGCTGAGGGGCGCCTTCCAGTACTGGGTGATGAGGGTCTCGTAGGTGCCGCGCGACCAGCGCATCTGCTGGGTGAAGAAGTCGGTCCAGGAGGCGGGGCCCTCGCCGACGGCGAGCACGTCCGGGGTGTAGACGGACTGCCAGAAGCGGTTCGTGTCCGGGTTGCGGTGCTGGTGGATCTCGAAGCCGGTGGCCATGTCCTCGGTGATGGAGTCGTACAGCCCGCCGATCTGCTTGAGGACGGAGATCCGTACGACGTTGTTCGTGCCGACGAACATGGGGGCGCGATAGTGGTTGCCCGCGCGCTGGATGAGGGCGTGGAAGAGGAACTGCTGGGACTCGGCGGCCTTGGTGACGGGGTTGTGGTAGTTCCCGTACACCTGGGGGCCGACGACGAAGGCCACGTCGGGGTCCCTGAAGTAGCCCATCGTCCGTTCCAGGTAGTTGGGCATCGGGACGTGGTCGGTGTCGACGGACGCGAAGAAGTCGTACGCGTCGCCGTGCATGGCGATCCAGGCGTTGTAGTTGCCGTGCTTGGTGCGGGCCTTGTGGACGCCCGTGTCGCGGTTCCACTCGGGGATGCCGTGGCGGGTGAAGTGCCGTACGCCGAGTTCCGCGCACATGGCCCTGACCTCGGCGTCGTCGCCCTCGTCGAGGAGCCAGACGTCGAAGGGGCCGGTGTGGTGGATGCGGGTGGCTCCTTCCAGGGTCGCGCGGACCATGGCGAGGGGTTCCTTGCCGGGGACGTAAGTGGTGAGGAAGGCGACGCGGGTGCCGGGCTCGGGGACCACGGGGACGGGGTCGCAGGCGACCATCGTGGCGTGGGCGACGGAGGCGACGTTGACGAGCATGAAGAGCTCGATGAGGCCGATCGCCAGCAGCATGGTGACGTCGAGTCCGATGAGCCAGCGCTGGGCGCCCTCACGTTCCACCCAGTGGGTGGGCCAGACGAGGTAGACCAGCAGGGCACCGGTGAGCAGCGGTGCCAGGCACATCAGGAGGACGGCTCGTATTCGGCGGGGCTCACGGGCGAGGAGCGAGGCGTACTGCACCCGGTACTCCTCACCGGACGGCTCCGTGAGCGGTCCGGCGAGTCGGCTGTAGGAGTCGTAGTCGTAGCCCTCCGGCCGCACAGCGCCCTCCAGGTGATTGAGGCCTGACCGGAGCACCGATACCCCGATACTCATACAAAAGTTGACCTTTGGGGCGGTGTCGAACTGAGGGCGTCCAGGTGGGTGTCCAGGTGGGCGGAGTTACGCATATGCCCGGGGCAGTGACACGAAAGAACCCCGGCCCGTGTCGGACCAGGGTTCCCGTCGTCTCTTCTGTTCTCGGATGCGCCTATTCGGCGAGATGCCGCTCCACCGTCTCGACCTTGGAGGTCAGACCGTCCGTCACCCCGGGCCGGATGTCCGCCTTGAGGACGAGGGACACCCGGGGCGCCCGCCGCTCGACCGCGGCCACCGCTCGCCGGACGACGTCCATGACCTCGTCCCACTCCCCCTCGACGGACGTGAACATCGCATCGGTGCGGTGGGGCAACCCCGACTCACGGACCACCCGCACGGCGTCGGCGACGTACTCCCCCACGTCCTCACCGACCCCCAGCGGCGTCACGGAAAAGGCGACGATCACGCGCCCACAGCCCCTTCCTGGCGCGCACGGGACGCGATGACCGCGTCCTCGGCCTCACGCCGCAGCTTGCGGTCGGCGAAGAAGCCGCCGGTGGGCAGCACCGAGAGGACGAAGTACAGCGCGCCGGTCTTCACCGGCCACTTCGTCCGGTTCCACGCGTCGGCCCAGAAGATCACGTACAGGATGAACAGAACACCGTGCACCATGCCCATCACCGGCACGGCGTTGAACTCCGTGGTCCGCTTCAGCACCGAGCAGACCAGCAGGAGGAGGAAGGAGATCGCCTCGGGTGCCGAGACCAGGCGGAGGCGGCGGAGGGCGGTGGCTGTCTTGAGGTCCACGGGTCACCTTCGGTGGGAGAGACGCGGCGGTCTGAAACGGGCTGGACGGTCTGGACGGCTCGGACGGCGAAAGGGGTCTTGTGAACGCACGCACAAGCGTCCCGCCCATTGTGGCAAACAGCCGAAGCGCCCTCGGCCCTGGGTCCGGCTCCGCGCCCCCTAAGGGTGCGATCAGGGACTTTCTCCACCCACGGGCCCTGTCCACAGGACCCGGCCTGCGGATACCTTCCCGTACGTGGCGATGTTCCGACTTCAGAGCAACAGGGTGCTCGCCGTCGACATGACCGGAGATGCCGTGAAGGCGAAGAACGGCTCGATGGTCGCGTACGACGGCGAGATGGCCTTCAAGAAGCTCAGCGGCGGCGGCGAGGGCATCCGGGGGATGGTGACCCGGCGGCTGACCGGTGAGCAGATGACGTTGATGGAGGTGAAGGGGCGCGGCACCTGCTGGTTCGCGGACCGCGCCTCCGAGATCAATCTGGTCGGTCTCCAGGGGGACAAGCTCTACGTCGAGTCGAGCAACCTGCTCGCGACCGACGGCGGGCTGCGCACAGGGACGGAGTTCACCGGCCTGCGCGGCGCCTCGCAGGGAAACGGGCTGTTCACGACGTCCGTCGAGGGCCACGGCCAGGCGGCGATCATGTCGGACGGGCCGGCGGTGGTGCTGCGGGTGAGCCCGCAGTATCCGCTGACCGTCGACCCGGGGGCGTATGTGGCGCACCAGGGCAATCTCCGGCAGTCCTTCCAGTCCGGTGTGACGTTCCGCACGCTGCTCGGGGAGGGCGGCGGCGAGGCCTTCCAGATGCGGTTCGAGGGGGACGGCCTGGTGTACGTGCAGCCGAGCGAGCGGAACACGATCGCGGGAGACGTGTGACATGGCCTTCCGGGAGATCAACGCGAAGATGGTCGAGGCGACGGTGACGCCCGGCCAGCGGCTGTTCAGCCAGCGCGGCGCGATGCTCGCGTACCAGGGCGAGGTGTCCTTCACGCCCAGCACGGCGGGCGGCCAGGGCGGGATCATGTCGATGATCGGCCGCCGGGTCGCCGACGAGGACACACCCCTGATGACCGTGGAGGGCAGCGGCACCGTCCTGTTCGGGCACGGCGGGCATCACATCCAGGTGATCCGGCTCGCCGGCGACACGCTGTACGTCGAGGCGGACCGCCTCCTGGCCTTCGAGGGCTCGCTCCAGCAGGGCACGATGTTCCTCGGCTCGCAGGGCGGCGTCATGGGCATGGTCCGCGGCCAGGTCAGCGGCCAGGGTCTGTTCACGACCACGCTGAAGGGGCACGGGGCCGTCGCGGTCATGGCCCACGGCGGGGTGATCGAGATCCCCATCACGCCCCAGCGGCCGGTGCACGTGGACCCGCAGGCCTACGTCGCCCACCACGGCGACGTCCGCAACAAGCTGTCCACCGCCCTGGGCTGGCGGGACATGGTGGGCCGCGGCTCGGGCGAGGCGTTCCAGCTGGAGCTCAGCGGCAGCGGTGCGGTGTACGTCCAGGCGTCGGAGGAGAAGCTGTGAGCACCTACGGAACTCCGGGCGCCGGCCCCGCGGTCTTCGACCCGGCGTCGCTGCCGCCCGACGACAACGTCAACGCGTACACCTTCTGCGTGGAACTGAAGGGGAGCCAGTGGTTCCTGCAGAAGGGGAAGATGATCGCCTACTACGGCTCGATCGACTTCAACGGCGTCGGGCACGGCCGGCTGGACCGTCTGGTCCGTACATCGTTCCATTCGCCTCTGCACGCGAGCGACTGGGTCGTGGCCGAGGGCTCGGGCAAGATGCTCCTCGCCGACCGGGCCTTCGACGTGAATTCGTTCGACCTCGAGGACGGCAACCTGACCATTCGCTCGGGCAACCTCCTCGCTTTTCAGCCAACTCTGACACTGAAGCAATCAATCGTGCCGGGTTTTCTGACCCTCATCGGAACCGGAAAGTTCGTGGCCGCGTCGAACGGCCCGGTGGTGTTCATGGAACCCCCGATCCGGGTCGACCCCCAGGCCCTGGTCGGCTGGGCCGACTGCCCCTCTCCCTGCCACCACTACGACCACGGGTACATGACCGGCGTCATGGGCGGTCTACGTGCGCTGACGGGCCTCGGAGGGGCCTCGGGCGAGGAGCACCAGTTCGAGTTCGTCGGCGTCGGCACGGTGTTGCTCCAGTCGTCCGAGACCCTGATGGCCGAGCAGGCCACGGGGGCCGTTCCGCACCAGGCCGGTGTGCCCGGCGGCGGGGCATCCGGCCCCCCTCCCGGTCAATCCGGCGCACCGCGTCTTCCCGGACAGCTGGGGGACCTCCAGCGTCGCTTCGGGCTGTGAGCGGTAGTCTGCGGAGTGTGACATCGAACGCCTGCGCACCAATGTTCGGCAGGCGTGCGCCGTCACACGAAAACCCTCACTAGTTCGCCTTTCAACATTTTAGGTAGACTTCATTCATGGAGACCGAGACGGCCACGCGCTGGCTGACCGATGCGGAGCAGTGCGCTTGGCGCACCCACCTGGAGGTCAACAGGCTGTTGACGTACCAGCTCGAGAAGGACCTGCAGCCGTTCGGACTGACAATGAACGACTACGAGATCCTGGTGAACCTCTCCGAGTCGGAGGACCAGCGGATGCGGATGAGCGACCTCGCCTCCGCCACCCTCCAGTCCAAGAGCCGCCTCTCGCACCAGATCACGCGCATGGAGAACGCGAACCTGGTCCGGCGGGAGAACTGCGAGTCCGACCGCCGGGGGCTCTACGCGGTCCTCACCGACCACGGCATGGCGACGATGCAGAAGGTCGCGCCGCACCATGTGGCGTCCGTACGCAGGCACTTCATCGATCTGCTGTCCCCCGAGTCCCTGACGGAACTCGACAAGGGCCTCAAGCCCATCGCGGAGCACCTGCGCGGACAGCGCGGGCGCCCCTGACCCTGACGGCACACCCGCGCCGGTCGGGCGACAGAACCTAGGCGAGCGGCAGGCGGAGTTCGAACAGGGCTCCGCCTGCGGGCCCCTGTCCGGCCGTGAGCGTACCGCCGTGCCGTACGGCGACGTCCCGGGCGATGGCGAGCCCCAGCCCGGCCCCGCCGTCGTCCCGGCTGCGGGCGGCGTCAAGGCGTACGAACCGTTCGAAGATCCGCTCCCGGTCGGTTTCGGGCACCCCGTCCCCGTCGTCCGCCACGCCGACCACGGCCCGGTCACTCTCCCGCCGCACGCTCACGGTGACGGCCGACCGGGCATGCCGCTGGGCGTTGTCGAGCAGATTGGCCAGCACCCGCCCCAGCTGCCCCCGCGATCCGGCCACTTCCACCGGCTCCGCGTCCACCGTCACACCCGTCCGTCCCTCGGCCTCCTCCCAGGCCATCGCGGCGAGGTCGACCCGCGCGTCGCCCAGCCGCTCCCCCGCGTCCAGCCGGGCGAGCAGCAGCAGGTCGGCGGCGAGCCGCTGGAGCCGTACGGTGTCCTCCACGGCCCCGTCGAGGTCCAGCAGTTCGGGATGCGCGGCGGCCACCTCCAACTGCGTGCGCAGCGAGGCGATCGGGCTGCGCAGCTCGTGGGACGCGTCGGCGACGAAGCGCCGCTGCCGCTCCACGGAAGTCTCCAGCGCCGCGAGCGTCTCGTTGGTGGTGCTGGCGAGCCGGGCGATCTCGTCGTGCGTGTCCGGCTCCGGAACGCGCCGCGCGAGGTCCTCGGAGTGGGTGATCGCGGCCATCTCGCTCCGGATGCCCTCGACCGGCCGCAGCGCCCTTCGGGTGACCAGCCAGGTCACTCCCGCGACGACACCGAGCAGCAGCGGGAACCCGATCAGCATCACCGTCAGCGCGGTCCGCACGGCCCCGTGCTCGGCGGCCAGGGGCGAACCGGCGTAGACCTTGAGGGTTCCCCGGTCCTGGGTCTCGACCTCCACGGCGGCGAACCGGTAGTCCTCGGCCTCACCGTCGATCGTCGCGGACCCGTTGCTGAAGACGCTCTCCCCGGCGATCTCCCCGGGCTCGAGGGCGGCCTCCTCGTGGTCGTCGTCATCGTCCGCGCGTGGCGCGGCCGGCGGCTGCGGCTTCACCTGGTCGGAGTCGGTGCCGCTGATCTCCTGGAGATCCTCACTGGCCGCGACCAGCCGCTTGCGCTCGTCGAGGACCTGCACCGGCCCGTCGTCACCGTCCAGCCCGGACAGCTTGTCGTACGGCGTCCCGGCGGCGAGCTCGGAGGCGACGGCCCGGGCGGACTGCTCGGCCTGCGTCCCGGCCTCGCCGATCAGATTGGACCGCAGCGACAGCAGCACGGCGGCCCCGGCCGCGACGAGCGCCACCGCGACCACGAGCGTGGCGCCCAGCGTGGCCTGCGCCCGGACGGACCCGAACAGCCGCCTCATGGCGACTTCTCCAGCCGGTACCCGGCCCCACGCACGGTCCGGATCAGCTCCGCCCGCAGCTTCCGCCGCAGCGTGCTGATGTACACCTCGACGATGTTGGGGTCACCCTCGTACGCGAAGTCCCACACGTGTTCGAGGATCTCGGACTTGGAGACGACCTCCCCGGCCCGCAGCACGAGGTGCTCCAGCACGGAGAACTCCTTGGTGGTCAGGGAGACTTCGTCCTCCCCCAGGAACACCCGCCGAGCAGCCGTGTCCACCTTCAGATCCCCGTGCACATGCACGGGCGAGGCCCCGGCCCCCACCCCGCGCCGCCGCAGCAGGGCCTTGATCCGGGCGACGAGCACGACGTAGGAGAAGGGCTTGGTCAGATAATCGTCCGCACCGGTGTCGAGCCCCTCGGCCTCGTCGTACTCGCCGTCCTTGGCGGTCAGCATCAGGATCGGCACCTCGTGCCCGGCGGCGCGCAGGGCGGCGCAGACCCGGTAGCCGTTGAGGCCGGGCAGCATGATGTCGAGGATCACCAGGTCGTACGTCCCCTCCGAGGCCTGGTGCAGCCCCTCCCGTCCGTCGTGGACGACGTCCACGGCGTACCCCTCGGCCGTCAGGCCCCTGGCGAGCGACAGGGCCAGCCGCTTCTCGTCCTCCACGATCAACAAGCGCATGGGTAAAGAGTCGCAAAACCAAGCTGAAGATCCCTTCAGGGGGCTTCAGGTTCCTCTCAGCCTCGGTCAGCCACCTTGGAACACGTCGAAAACAAACCGACTCGGGAGGAACCCCCATGAAGCGCAACATCGTGATCGCCGCTGTGACCGCCGCCGCTCTGATCGGAGGCGGTACGGCCACGGCCCTCGCGACCACGGGAGACGGCGGGGGCTCGGCGCAGCAGGCGGCGAACACGCGGCTGTCGGACGACGACGCCCGGGGCGACCAGGACGACCGCGACGACGACGGCCGGGACGACGACGCCGCGCAGACGGCTTCCGGCGACGTGACGGCGCCCGAGGCGATCGCCTCCGCGCTGAAGCACACGCCCGGCACGGTCGTCTCCGCCGAGCTGGACGACGAGGACGACAGCGACAAGGTGATCTGGAAGGTCGACGTCCTGTCCGGTGACAACGCCTGGCACAGCGTCAGCGTCGACCCGTCCAACGGCAAGGTCCTCGGTGCGCAGACCGACGACGAGGACGACACGGCGCAGGTGCGGGCGGCGCTGAAGGGTTCGTCCGTGACGGCCGAGGAGGCCGCGAAGGCTGCCGCCGCCAAGGGCACGGTGACGTCCGTCGACCTCGACGAGGACGGCAAGAACAAGTCCTGGGAGGCCGAGACCCACAAGTCCGGCGGCGCCGAGCAGGACTGGAAGATCGACCTGACCACGGGCAAGGTCACGGCGGACCGCTCGGACGCCCAGGACGACGACGCGGACGACGTCGACGACCAGGACTGACCGCTCCTGCCACATTCCGACCGCCCCGGCGTCCGCTGACGCCGGGGCGTCCCCGTGCTCGGCGCGTCCGCCGGTCCGCCGGGCAGGTCCGCAGCCCGGCGGATCGGGGTGCCTCCCGCACCGCCCACCCGTGCCGCCCTCAGCGGCACGATTGCCCGCAGCGGGGGCGGCCCGCAGCCGCGTACGGCGAGCAGGGGACGTGTCGGGGGGGCCGCCCGCAGCGGTTGTCGCGTCAACGAACAGTCAGTCGGCGCCCAACCCCATCGCGACGTTCCGAGGACGGACACCCCCCGACGCGGCCCCGACCCACCACCACGGCACAGGCGCTACGCGCACCCCCACCGAAGCCCCCCGCAGGCATCCCGCTCAGCCCTCCGTCAACCCCGCCACCAGCTCATCAGCCGCCCGATAAGGATCCAGCTCCCCGGCCACGATCCGCTCGGCCAGCGCCCCCAGCCGCCGGTCGCCGTGCAGATCCCCGATCCGCTCCCGCAGCGCCGTCACCGCGATCGTCTCGACCTCACGGGCAGCCCGCGCGGCCCGCCGCTCCGCCAGCACCCCCCGCTCCTCCATCCAGGCCCGGTGCTTCTCCAGCGCCTCGACGACCTCGTCCATGCCCTCCCCGCGCGCGGCGACCGTCTTCACGATCGGCGGTCGCCAGTCACCCGGCCCCCGGGACTCCCCGAGCCCCAGCATGTGGTTCAGCTCGCGGGCCGTCGCATCGGCCCCGTCCCGATCGGCCTTGTTCACGACGTACACGTCACCGATCTCCAGGATCCCGGCCTTGGCCGCCTGGATCCCGTCCCCCATCCCCGGGGCCAGCAGCACCACGGACGTGTCCGCCTGCGAGGCGATCTCCACCTCGGACTGCCCGACCCCCACCGTCTCGACGAGGATCACGTCACAGCCCGCCGCGTCCAGCACCCGGATCGCCTGGGGCGCGGCCCACGCGAGCCCACCCAGATGCCCCCGCGTCGCCATCGAACGGATGTACACACCCGGGTCGGACGCGTGGTCCGACATCCGCACCCGGTCCCCGAGCAGCGCCCCGCCCGAGAACGGGGACGACGGGTCGACGGCGAGCACGCCGACCCGCTTCCCCTGCTTGCGATAGGCCGCCACCAGCGCCGACGTGGACGTGGACTTGCCGACCCCGGGCGACCCGGTCAGCCCCACCACGTACGCCCCGCCCGTCAGCGGCGCCAGCGCCGCCATGACCTCCCGCAGCTGCGGGGACGCCCCCTCCACCAGGGAGATCAACCGGGCCACGGCCCGCGGCCGGCCCTCCCTGGCCTGGGCGACCAGCGTGGAGACGTCCTGCATCACAGCTCCGTTCATGTCAGGAAGGCGAAGGCGAGGGCGAAGTGCCGAAACCCGCCGCTCAGCCCTTCGGTACCCGCACGATCAGCGCATCACCCTGACCACCACCACCGCACAGCGCCGCCGCACCCACGCCACCGCCCCGCCGCTTCAGCTCCAGCGCGAGGTGCAGCACGAGACGCGCACCGGACATCCCGATCGGGTGCCCCAGGGCGATCGCGCCGCCGTTGACATTCACCTTTTCGGTGGACACCCCGAGATCCTTCATTGACTGCACGGCCACCGCCGCGAACGCCTCGTTGATCTCGACGAGATCGAGATCCTCGACGCCCAGCCCCTCCTTCTTCAGCGCGTGCAGGATCGCGTTGGACGGCTGGGACTGCAGCGAGTTGTCCGGCCCGGCCACGTTCCCGTGGGCGCCGATCTCGGCGATCCACTCCAGGCCCAGCTCCTGCGCCTTGGCCTTGCTCATCACCACGACGGCCGCGGCACCGTCGGAGATCTGCGAGGCGGAACCCGCCGTGATCGTGCCGTCCTTGGCGAACGCCGGACGCAGCTTCCCGAGCGATTCCGCCGTCGTGTCACCGCGGATCCCCTCGTCCTTGCTGAACAGCACCGGGTCACCCTTGCGCTGCGGGATCTCGACGGGCGTGATCTCGGCGTCGAACAGGCCGTTCTTCTGCGCGGCGGCGGCACGCTGGTGCGACTGGGCGGCGATCTCGTCCTGCTCCGCCCGGCCGATGCCAAGCCGGGTGTTGTGCTTCTCCGTCGACTCGCCCATGGCGACGTTCTCGAAGGAGTCGGTGAGCCCGTCGTACGCCATGGCGTCGATCATCTCGACGGCGCCGTACTTGAAGCCCTCTCGGGACTTGGGCAGCAGATGCGGGGCGTTGGTCATGGACTCCTGACCGCCGGCGACGACCACGTCGAACTCACCCGCGCGGATCAGCTGGTCGGCGAGCGCGATCGCGTCCAGGCCCGACAGACACACCTTGTTGATCGTCAGGGCGGGCACGTTCATCGGGATGCCGGCCTTGACCGCGGCCTGGCGCGCCGGGATCTGCCCCGCGCCGGCCTGGAGCACCTGCCCCATGATCACGTACTGCACCTGGTCGCCGCCGATCCCCGCACGGTCGAGGGCGGCCTTGATCGCGAAGCCGCCGAGGTCGGCTCCGGAGAAGGACTTGAGCGATCCGAGCAACCGCCCCATGGGCGTACGGGCGCCCGCGATGATCACCGAGCTGGTCGTTGCAGAAGACATGAGCTGCGATCCCCTTACCGGCTGCACAGCCGAGGAGTGAACGAGGGTTTACTTCGAATGTACTGAGTGGCACTCCGTGCCGTCATCGGGCTGTCGGTGTGATCGCGCGCACGTTGCGTAACCACCTCCGGGGCGCTGCACTGAATCCATGCTGACGCGAATCGACCACATCGGAATCGCCTGTTTCGACCTCGACAAGACCGTCGAGTTCTACCGTGCCACCTACGGCTTCGAGGTGTTCCACTCCGAGATCAACGAGGAGCAGGGCGTGCGCGAGGCCATGCTCAAGATCAACGATACGTCCGACGGCGGCGCCTCGTACCTGCAGCTTCTCGAACCCACCCGCCCGGACTCCACCGTCGCGAAGTGGCTCGACAAGAACGGCGAGGGCGTCCACCACATCGCTTTCGGTACGGCGGATGTGGACGGCGAGGCGGCCGGGATCCGCGAAAAGGGCGTACGCGTGCTGTACGAAGAGCCGCGACTCGGTTCCATGGGGTCACGGATCACCTTCCTGCACCCCAAGGACTGTCATGGCGTACTGACAGAACTGGTCACTTCGGCGCCTGTTGAGTCACCTGAGCACTGACCCTCGTACATAAGGGCCGGTAGGGTTGGGTGCGGTCACCGCTCAATCTGCGGCGACCGCATTCCGGGGTCCGGGTTTCGGGGGACGAGCGTCGGGGCAGCAGCCCATGCTCCGCCGATGATCTGACACCATTCCCCGGGGGCCCCGTTCGGCGGTTGGACGGAGCTCGTTTGGAGAGAGTTGCGACCAGGGGACGGATGGGACCGCGCAGTGCGGGGCTACGAGAGCCAGGAGCGAGAGCCGGCGGCTGACGTCGACCACCTCTCTCGGTTCGAAGCCGAGATGAAGCGGCTGAAGACCGAGCGGGAAAAGGCGATCCAGCACGCCGAGGACCTCGGCTACCAGGTCGAGGTGCTGCGTGCCAAGCTGCACGAGGCACGGCGCACCATCATGTCCCGGCCCTCCTTCGAGGGGGGCGACATCGGCTGGCAGGCCGAGCAGTTGCTGCGCAACGCTCAGATGCAGGCCGACCAGATCCGGACGGACGCCGACCGCGAGCTGAGCGAGGCCCGGGCGCAGACCCAGCGGATCCTCCAGGAGCACGCCGAGCAGGCGGCCCGGCTCCAGTCGGAGCTGCACCAGGAGGCGGTGACCCGCCGCCAGCAGCTCGACCAGGAGCTGGCCGAACGCCGCCAGACGGTCGAGTCGCACGTCAACGAGAACGTGGCCTGGGCCGAGCAGCTTCGGGCCCGCACCGAGCAGCAGGCCCGGCGCCTGCTGGAGGAGTCCCGGGCCGAGGCCGAGCAGGCCTTGGCCACGGCCCGCGCGGAAGCGGAGCGGCTGGCGACGGAGGCCCGGCAGCGGCTGACGAACTCGGCCGAGGAGGCCCGGGCCGAGGCCGAGCAGATCCTGCGGCGTGCCCGCACGGACGCCGAGCGGCTGCTGAACGCCGCCTCCTCGCAGGCCCAGGAGGCCACCGACCACGCCGAGCAGCTGCGGACGTCCACCGCCACCGAGTCGGAGTCCGCGCGCCGCGAGGCCACGGAGCTGAGCAAGGCCGCCGAGCAGCGGATGGCCGAGGCCGAGGAGGCGCTGCGCAAGGCGCAGACCGAGTCGGAGAAGCTGGTCACGGAGGCCAAGGAGGCCGCCGCCAAGGCCCTGTCGAGCGCCGAGTCCGCGAACGAGACGCGTACGCGCACCGCCAAGGAGCAGGTCGCCCGGCTGGTCGAGGAGGCCACGAAGGAGGCCGAGAACACCAAGTCCGAGGCCGAGCAGCTCGTCGCCGACGCCCGCGCCGAGGCCGAGAAGATCGTCGCGGAGGCCTCCGAGAACGCCCGTACGTCCACCGCCGAGGAGACCGCTACCCAGCTGTCCAAGGCGGCCAGGACCGCCGAGGAGGTCCTCAACAAGGCGTCCGAGGACGCCAAGAAGACCACCAAGGCCGCGGCCGAGGAGGCCGAGCGGATCCGCTCCGAGGCCGAGGCCGAGGCGGACCGGCTGCGCGCCGAGGCGCACGACATCGCCGAGGAGCTCAAGGGCACGGCGAAGGACGACACCAAGGAGTACCGCGCCAAGACGGTCGAGCTGCAGGAGGAGGCCCGCCGGCTGCGCGGCGACGCCGAGCAGCTGAGGGCGGACGCCGTCGAAGAGGGCGAGAAGATCCGCGCCGAGGCCCGCAAGGAGGCCGTGGCGCAGATCGAGGAGGCGGCGAGGTCCGCCGAGGAGCTGCTCGCCAAGGCCAAGGCGGACGCGGACGAGCTCCGCACGAACGCCCAGGGGGACAGCGAGAAGGTCCGCACCGAGGCCATCGAGCGGGCGACGACCCTGCGCCGGCAGGCCGAGGAGACCCTCCAGCGCACCCGGCAGGAGGCCGAGCGGCACCGCGAGGAGGTCGTCGAGCAGGCCGAGGGCCTCAAGGCGGACGCCGAGCGCGCCGCGGTGGAGCTGCACGAGGAGACCGAGCGCGCCATAGAGGCCCGCCGCGCGGAGGCCGCCGAGGAGCTGACGCGGCTCCAGGGGGAGGCCGAGGAGCGGCTGACGGCCGCCGAGCAGGCGCTGTCGGACGCCCGTGAGGAGGCCGACCGGATCCGCCGCGAGGCCGCCGAGGAGAACGAGCGGCTGCGCACCGAGGCCGCGGAGCGGGTCCGTACGCTCCAGCAGCAGGCCGAGACCGAGGCCGAACGGCTGCGCGACGAGGCCGCTTCCGACGCGTCCGCCTCGCGTGCCGAGGGCGAGGCCGTCGCCGTACGCCTGCGCTCGGAGGCTTCGAACGAGGCCGAGCGGCTGAAGTCGGAGGCGCAGGAGAGCGCCGACCGGATGCGCGCGGAGGCCCAGGCCGCCGCCGAGCGGATCGGCACGGAGGCGTCCGAGACGCTGGCCGCCGCCCAGGAGGAGGCCAATCGCCGGCGCCGTGAGGCCGAGGAGCTCCTCGGCAGCGCCCGGCAGGAGGCCGACCAGGAGCGCGAGCGGGCCCGCGAGCAGAGCGAGGAGCTGCTGGCCTCGGCGCGCAAGCGCGTGGAGGAGGCGCAGGCCGAGGCCGTACGGCTGGTCGAGGAGGCCGACCGGCGGGCCACCGAGATGGTGTCGGCCGCCGAGCAGCACGCCCAGCAGGTGCGGGACTCCGTCGCGGGGCTGCACGAGCAGGCCCAGGACGAGATCGCCGGGCTGCGCAGTGCCGCCGAGCACGTCGCGGACCGGACGCGTCGCGAGGCCCAGGAGGAGGCGGACCGGGTCCGTACCGACGCCTACGCGGAGCGGGAGCGGGCGAGCGAGGACGCCGGCCGGCTGCGGCGTGAGGCGCACGAGGAGACCGAGGCCGCCAAGGCCCTCGCCGAGCGCACGATGTCCGAGGCGATCGCCGAGGCGGAGCGCATCCGTACGGAGGTCTCCGAGCACGCCCAGCGGGTGCGCACGGAGGCGTCGGACGCCATCGCCGAGGCCGAGCAGAACGCCTCGCGCACCCGGGCGGACGCCCGTGAGGACGCCAACCGCATCCGGTCGGACGCGGCGACGCAGGCGGACACCCTCATCACGGAGGCGCGGGGCGAGGCGGAGCGGCTCACCACCGAGACGGTCACGGAGACGGACCGGCTGCGGATGGAGACGGTCGCCGAGGCCGAGCGGGTCCGCACCGAAGCGCTGAACGAGGCCGAGCGGGTCCGGGCCGATTCGGTCGCCAAGGCCGACCAGCTGGTCGGGGAGGCCACCGGCGAGGCGGAGCGGCTGCGGGCCGAGGCCGCCGAGACGGTCGGCTCGGCGCAGCAGCACGCCGAGCGGGTCCGCAGCGAGGCCGGCCGGGTCAAGGCCGACGCGGAGGCGGAGGCGGAGCGGCTCGTCGCCACCGCGCGCGAGGAGGCCGACCGCACCCTGGACGAGGCCCGCAAGGACGCCAACAAGCGGCGCTCCGAGGCGGCCGAGCAGGTCGACAAGCTCATCACGGAGACCACGGCCGAGGCCGACAAGCTGCTGAGCGAGGCGCAGCAGCAGGCGCACAAGACCACCGCGGAGGCCGAGTCGCAGGCCGACACGATGGTGGGCGCGGCCCGCACGGAGGCCGACCGGCTGGTGTCCGAGGCGACGGTCGAGGGCAACTCGCTGGTGGAGAAGGCCCGTACGGACGCGGACGAGCTGCTGGTCGGCGCGCGTCGGGACGCCACGCAGATCAGGGAGCGCGCCGAGGAGCTGCGCGACCGCATCACGGGTGAGATCGAGGAGCTGCACGAGCGGGCCCGCCGGGAGTCGGCCGAGACGATGAAGTCGGCGGGCGACCGCTGCGACGCGCTCGTCAAGGCCGCCGAGGAGCAGCTCGCGAAGGCGCAGGCGAAGTCGAAGGAGATCGTCTCGGAGGCCAACTCCGAGGCGGGCAAGGTCCGTATCGCCGCGGTGAAGAAGGCCGAGGGGCTGCTCAAGGAGGCCGAGCAGAAGAAGTCCACGCTGGTCCGGGAGGCCGAGGAGCTCAAGGCCGAGGCGATCCGCGAGGCCAAGCGCACGGTCGAGGAGGGCAAGCGCGAGCTGGAGGTCCTGGTCCGCCGCCGCGAGGACATCAACGCCGAGATCTCTCGTGTCCAGGACGTCCTGGAGGCGCTGGAGTCCTTCGAGGCCCCGGCCGGGGGCAAGGACAACGGAGTCAAGGCGGGCGCGACGGTCGGCGCACCCCGTTCGGGTGGCAAGTCCTCGGAGAGCTAGGGCCTTCGGGCGGCCCGTGCCACCCTGGACGGGAGCCCGATTCCGGGGCCATCCGGGCGCTTTGACCAAGTTTTGGCAAGCCCTCTGCCGCTCAGCCACCCAAAAGGGGTCTCATTTTCCGTATCAAACGCGCATCCGCTCGATGACACACCGTTTCGGCCCCTAGGATTCCACCTATCACCTCACCGGTCTCATTCGACAGGAACCCCATGAGCGACACTTCCCCCTACGGCTTCGAGCTTGTGCGGCGTGGATACGACCGCGCTCAGGTGGACGAACGTATCTCCAAGCTCGTCTCCGACCGTGACAGCGCTCTCGCCCGCATCACCGCTCTGGAAAAGCGCATCGAAGAGCTCCACCTCGAGACGCAGAACGCCCAGGCCCAGGTCACCGACGCCGAGCCGTCGTACGCGGGTCTCGGTGCGCGCGTGGAGAAGATTCTCCGCCTCGCCGAGGAGGAGGCGAAGGACCTGCGCGAGGAGGCCCGGCGCGCGGCCGAGCAGCACCGTGAGCTCGCCGAGTCGGCGGCCCAGCAGGTGCGCAACGACGCCGAGGCGTACTCGTCGGAGCGCAAGGCCAAGGCCGAGGACGAGGGCCTGCGGATCGTCGAGAAGGCCAAGAGTGACGCCTCGCAGCTGCGTTCCGAGGCGCAGAAGGACGCGCAGTCCAAGCGCGAGGAGGCGGACGCCCTCTTCGAGGAGACCCGTGCCAAGGCCGCGCAGGCCGCCGCGGACTTCGAGACGAACCTCGCCAAGCGCCGCGAGCAGTCCGAGCGCGACCTGGCGTCCCGTCAGGCCAAGGCCGAGAAGCGTCTCGCCGAGATCGAGCACCGCGCCGAGCAGCTGCGCCTGGAGGCGGAGAAGCTGCGCACGGACGCCGAGCGCCGCGCCCGCCAGACGGTGGAGACGGCCCAGCGCCAGGCCGAGGACATCGTGGCCGACGCCAACGCCAAGGCCGACCGCATCCGTTCGGAATCCGAGCGCGAGCTGGCCGCCCTCACCAACCGCCGCGACAGCATCAACGCCCAGCTGACGAACGTCCGCGAGATGCTCGCGACGCTCACGGGCGCCGCGGTGGCCGCAGCCGGTACGCCGGCCGAGGACGAGCCGATCTCCCGTGGGGTCCCGGCCCAGCAGTCCCGGTAACACGCGGGCATCCGGAGCCTGAATCTCCGCAAAGCCCTCTGCCGCTCGGGTGGCAGAGGGCTTTGTCACGCTCTAGCGTGGCGGCATGATTGAGCTCGAGGGGCTGACCAAGCGTTACGGCGAGAAGGTGGCGGTCAACAACCTGTCCTTCACTGTCAGACCAGGTATCGTCACGGGCTTCCTCGGGCCCAACGGCGCGGGGAAGTCCACGACCATGCGGATGATCCTCGGTCTCGACCACCCCACCGCCGGCGACGTCCGTATCGACGGCAAGCACTACCAGCAGCTCAAGGACCCGCTGACGTACATCGGCGCCCTGCTGGAGGCCAAGGCCTGGCACGGCGGGCGCACCGCCTACAACCACCTGCTGTGCCTCGCGCAGAGCAACGGCATTCCGCGCGGCCGGGTGCGGGAGGTGCTGGAGACGGTCGGGCTGGCGGCGGTCGCGAAGAAGAAGACCAAGGGCTTCTCGATGGGCATGGGGCAGCGGCTCGGCATCGCCGCCGCGCTGCTCGGCGACCCGCGGATCCTGATGTTCGACGAGCCGGTCAACGGCCTCGATCCCGAGGGCATCCACTGGATCCGCACCCTGATGAAGTCGCTGGCCGCGCAGGGCCGGACCGTGTTCGTCTCCTCCCATCTGATGAGCGAGATGGCTCTGACGGCCGAGCACCTCGTCGTCATCGGGCAGGGGCGGCTGCTCGCGGACACCTCCATGGCCGACTTCATCGCACGCAACTCACGGTCGTACGTCCGGGTCCGCAGCCCGCAGCGGGAGCGGCTGCTCGATGTGCTGCACCAAGCCGGGATCGTGTGCGTGGAGAGCGGCGACGGAGTGCTGGAGGTGGACGGCGGCAAGGCCGAGCACGTCGGTGAGCTGGCGGCGCAGCACGGGCTGACGCTGCACGAGCTGAGCCCGCAACAGGCCTCGCTGGAGGAAGCGTTCATGCAGCTGACCGCGGAGTCGGTGGAGTACCACGCACACAGCGAGACGAGCCCGCAGCCGCCACAGCAGCAGCAGTGGGGCGACGGCTGGAAGAGGGGCTGAGCATGGCTACGACCCAGGTCGTACGGTCGGAGTGGACCAAGATCCGGTCGGTGGCGTCCACGGTGTGGACACTCTCGCTGGTGGTGGTCGTGACGGTCGCCCTCGGCATGCTGATCTCGGCGCTGTCGAAGAACGAGTTCGACAGCATGAACGCGCGGGACCGGGCGGAGTTCGATCCGACGTTCATCAGTTTCGCGGGGATGAGCCTCGGCCAGCTCGCGATGATCGTGTTCGGCGTGCTGGTGGTGTCGAACGAGTACAGCACCGGCATGATCCGCACCTCGCTGGCCGCCGTGCCGAAGCGCGGCTCCTTCCTGTTCAGCAAGGTCGCGGTGGCCAGTGGTCTCGCCCTGCTGGTCGGGCTCGTCACCAGCTTCGCCGCGTTCTTCCTGGGGCAGGCGATGCTCGGCGGGCACCGGGCGGAGATCGGGGACACGGGTGTGCTGCGGGCCGTGTTCGGCGGCGGCCTCTATATGGCCCTGATCGCGATGTTCTCGATGGGCGTCGCCGCGATGCTTCGCTCGCCGATGCTGTCGCTGGGCATCCTGATGCCGTTCTTCTTCCTGATCTCCAACATCCTCGGCAATGTCGACGCGACGAAGAAGGTCGGTCAGTTCCTGCCCGACCAGGCCGGCAGCAAGATCATGCAGGTGGTCACGCCGATCGACGACGACACCCCGTACGGGCCCTGGGGCGGCCTCGGAATCATGGGGCTGTGGGTGCTCGTGGCCCTGATCGGCGGGTACGTGCTGCTGAAGAAGCGCGACGCCTAGGCTGGGCGGAGTCCGGGTGGGGGGAGGCTGTCGGGGCCCTTCGGGGCCCTAGCCTTTACTTTCATTTGGGCGGAACCGTCAGCGCCTCGATATCCTCCTAACCCTTACGGGGGGCGTGTGCCCCGCTGTCCTGAACCTTGCGATGGGTGCGGAGCATGATCGAAGCAGTCGGCCTGACGAAGCGCTACGGCGACAAGACCGCTGTGTACAACCTTTCCTTCCAGGTGCGGCCCGGATCCGTCACCGGCTTCCTCGGGCCGAACGGCTCGGGCAAGTCGACGACGATGCGGATGATCCTCGGCCTGGACAACCCGACGGCCGGCCAGGTGACGATCGGGGGCTTTCCGTACCGCAAGCTGCCCAACGCCGCCCGCCAGGTCGGCGCCCTGCTGGACGCCAAGGCCGTGCACGGCGGCCGGGCCGCCCGCAACCACCTGCTCTGCCTGGCCCAGCTGTCCGGCATCCCGGCCCGGCGCGTGGACGAGGTGCTCGGGGTCGTCGGTCTGCAGGAAGTGGCAAAGAAGCGGTCCAAGGGCTTCTCCCTCGGCATGGGGCAGCGGCTCGGCATCGCCGCCGCGCTGCTCGGCGACCCCCAGGTGCTCCTGTTCGACGAGCCGGTCAACGGCCTCGACCCGGAGGGCATCCTCTGGGTGCGCAACCTGATGAAGGCGCTGGCGGCAGAGGGCCGTACGGTCTTCGTCTCCTCCCATCTGATGAGCGAGATGGCGCTGACCGCCGACCACCTCATCGTCATCGGGCGCGGACAGCTGCTGGCCGACATGAGCGTCACGGACTTCATCTCCGCGAACTCCGCGGACTTCGCGCGGGTCCGCACCCCCGACACCGAGCCTCAGCAGCGCGAGAAGCTGTCGGCCGCGCTCACCGAGTCGGGCGGGCACGTCCTGCCCGAGCAGGACGGGGCGCTGCGGGTGACCGGGCTGCCGCTCCCCCGCATCAGCGACATCGCGCACACCGCCGACGTACGGCTGTGGGAGCTGTCGCCGCACCAGGCCTCGCTGGAGGAGGCGTACATGCGGATGACGCAGGGCGCCGTCGACTACCGCTCGACCATCGACCAGAAGGAAGGCCTCCAGCAGCCGCTGCCGCCCGGCGCGCAGCCGCCGATGCCGGTGCCGGGTCAGGGCCAGCCGGGCTGGTACGCCCCGCCACCGCCCCAGCAAGGCGGGCAGCCGCTCCCGATGCCGCCGCAGGGCGCGCCGGGGCAGGCTCCGGCGGGACCGTACGGCGCACCCGGGGTTCCCGGGGCCCCCAGCGCGCCCGAGTCCGCTCCGGGCGCCCCTGGCGCCTTCGGCGCGGGAACACCCAACCCGTACGCCCAGCCCGCGCCCCAGGCGCCGCAGGCCCCGACGCCGCCCGCGTCCGAGGCGCCGCAGGCTCCCCCGCAAGCCCCCGCCGCCCCCGTGCAGCCCGCAGCCCCGCCGGCTCCCGCCCCGACCTCCGACCTGACCAAGCCCGAGGACGCCCGATGAGCAGCCCCCAGTCCCAGACGCCACAGGCCGCGCCCACCTGGCAGGCGGCGGCCCCCGGCTCTGCTTACCCCGCCTCCGGCTCGGCGGCCCCCGGCTACACCTCGCCGATCCCGGTCGTGCCCACGCACCTCGGGCACGCCATCGCCTCCGAGTGGACGAAGATCAGGTCGGTGCGCTCCACCATGTGGACGCTCGGCGTGTTCGTCCTGCTCGTCGTCGGCATCGGCCTGCTGACCGGCGTGGTGGTGGCGAACTCCGACCCGGCCCTGTCCGGCGAGAGCCCGCTCGGCCTGGGCTTCTTCGGGCTGCTGCTGGGCAGCATGTGCCTCATCACGCTGGGCGTGATGACCACCGCCTCGGAGTACGGCACCGGCATGGTCCGCACGACGATGGTCGCCTGCCCGAGCCGCGGCCGGGTGCTGGCGGCGAAGGCCATCGTGTTCTTCCTGGTCGCCTTCGTGGTGACGCTGGTGTCCTCGTCCCTCGTCGCCTTCCTGCACGTCACCATGCTGGAGGGCGACGGCGCCAAGTCCCCCACCGGCGGGGAGTGGCTGAAGGCCACGGTCGGCATTTCGGCCTACGTCGCGCTGCTGGGCCTGCTCTCGCTCGCCGTCGGCTCGATCATCCGGCACTCGGCCGGCGCCATCACCATCATGATCGGCGCCGTGCTCGCCCCGCTGGTGATCGCGCTGTTCATGTTCTCGGAGTCACTGGTGGCCGTGCGCGACGCGCTGTTCGAGTACTCCATCCCGAACCAGCTGAGCATCTTCTACGCCAACTCCCTCAGCGAGTCCGGCCCGTCCGGCTGGGACCCGCTGTGGATCATCCTCGCCGCGACGGGCGTCGCGTTCGCGGCCGCCTTCGCACTGCTGGAGAAGCGGGACGTCTGAGTTCCCTCGGAATCTCTGAGTCCCTCGGAATCTCTGAGTTCCCTCAGAATCTCGGCGAGTTACGGGACCGCTGCACCCCCGGGGTGCGGCGGTCCCGCGCGTTCCAGCAGGCCTTGTGCCAGTGCCGGCGGTCGTCGACGCCCACGTGCTCGGACCAGGCCACCACGTGCGGCACACCGTCGGGGATCAGCTGGTCGCAACCGGGGCAGCGGTACGACTTGCCCTGCGCGCTCGCGCCGGCCACATGCCGCACGCTCCAGCTCTCGCCCTGCCAGTTCTCCGAGGACTGCCAGCCGCCATAGCGGCCGGGGCTGTCGTCCTCGGCGCTCCGGCCAAACGAACCGGCATCCTTGGGTCGGTTACGACGCGGGGACACGGGACACCTCTCGGGGCTATACAGGAAGCACGGGCCGTGTCCAGCCTACGCGGCGCGGACGAGGGTACGCGTACGGCACCAATCGCCACAAGTCCCTCGCCGGGCGAGGCGGGTGCGCCCCCGACCAGCAGCGGAACGCCCCATTCTGCAGACAATCCGCAAAATACTCCGCCCGGCCGTGTCCTCGGCACGTGTCAGACGGTTATGCCCTGTGGGGGAGCTCCGTGTCGGAGCCAAGGAAGCAGGAATGCAATGCACGTTGGAAGTTTCGTGTTGGCGGCCCAGTTCCCCGGTCAGGGCGAGGGAGAGGCGCTGCACCGCGCGGTCCGCTCCGCCGAGGTGGCCGAGGAGTCGGGGCTCGACGCGGTCTGGCTGGCCGAGCACCACTTCGTGCCGTACGGCACATGCCCGTCGGCCATCACCCTGGCGGCCTTACTGCTGGGCCGCACCCGCCGCATCCGGGTCGGTACGGCGGTGAGCGTCCTGCCCACCGCCCACCCCGTGACCCTCGGCGAACAGGCCGCGCTGCTGCACCACACGAGCGGCGGCCGGTTCACGCTCGGTGTCGGGCGCGGCGGCCCGTGGGTCGACCTGGAGGTGTTCGGCGCGGGCCTGGAGGCCTACGAGAAGGGGTTCCCGGAAGCCCTGGACCTCCTGGAGCGCTGGCTGCGCGAACCGTCCGTGGCTGCCGACGGGGAGCGCTTCCGCTTCCGTGAAGTCCCGGTGGTCCCCCGGCCGTCGGAGGCCCTGACGGACGTCCAGGGGCCCGAGCTGGTCGTCGCCTGCACGTCCCCGGCAAGCGTGCGGCTCGCCGCCGAGCGCGGTCTTTCGATGTTGCTCGGTATGCATGTGGGAGACGAGGAGAAGGCCGAGATGGTCGCGCTGTGGCGGCAGCACGCGCGGGCGTGCGGCCGGCCCGCCGAGGAGATCCTCGGCGCGTCCCATGTGTCGGCGGGCGTCTGCCAGATCGCGGACCGGCGGGTCGACGCGGCGGAGACACTGATGAAGGCGATGCCGGGCTGGCTGAAGCAGGGCCTGGAGGCGCATGTCACGGTCGACGGGCGCACACGCCGGATGCGTGACCCGCTGGCGTACACCGAACTGCTCTGCGGGCTGCACCCGGTGGGGACGCCTCGGCTGTGCGCCGACCGGCTGGCCGCGACCAGCGAGCGGACCGGCATCTCGCGCTTCGCGCTGCTCGTCGAGGGCTCCGGGGACCTGGCGGCGACCGAGGAGAACGTACGGCGGCTGGGGACCGAGGTGCTCCCCCAACTCGTCTGAGCGCGGGGTGGATTCCTGGGGGCTTGCCGCTCCGGTACAAAAGCGCACCTCCCGCGTACGGAGCGGCAAGCAAGCGGCGCCGCGTCAGCAGTCCCGGAACTCGGGTGACTGGTTCAGCAACTGGCTGCGGACCGAGGTGAAGCGGTTCAGCTTCTCGTCGACCGAGGAGTCAAGCGGGAACACGGCTACCCGGTGGCAGTTCTGGAAAGCCAGCCGCACACCGAAGTGCCGTTGCAGCGCGCCTCGTATCGCGTCACTCGCAAGCGCACGCAGCAACTGACCGCGCGCCTGCTCGTCCGGCGGAGGCGTCTGGTTGTCGGCGAACGCACCGCCGTCCACCTTCAGCTGGGCCACCAGGGAGCTGATCATCTCCCACGCATAGGGCAGGGAGGTCCGGACGCAGTCGACGAATTCCGCTTCGTCGACCTCGCCTCGCTCGGCCTGTTCGAGTAGGGCCGGTGAGACGTCGAGCGACATGAGTTCTCCTCTCGCACCCCCGCCCGGCGGGCAGGGGTTGCCGGACAGATAAGGGAGTTCGCGATACCGGACACGCTGCGTACACACCTCGCGACCTCCCGTTCATACCGTAAGCAACCGACGGTGACGGCACCAGGAGAATGCGCAGATGGCACACTCTCAATGAGCACACCATGCACACAATCGGCCATTACCGAACACGCGTTTTCCAGGGCGAATCGCGTGGGCAGGCGCCCGTCGAGTAGCGTTGCCGACCATGCGTCTCGTCATTGCCCGCTGTTCCGTGGACTACGCCGGGCGGCTCACCGCCCACCTTCCCTCGGCCCCGCGCCTGATCCTGGTGAAGGCGGACGGCAGCGTCTCGATCCACGCCGACGACCGGGCTTACAAGCCCCTGAACTGGATGTCGCCGCCCTGCACTCTGAAGGAGGGCACCGGCGAGGAAGAGGGCGTCTGGACCGTCATCAACAAGGCGGGCGAGAAGCTCATCATCACGATGGAGGAGGTTCTCCACGACTCCTCGCACGAACTGGGCGTGGATCCCGGCCTGATCAAGGACGGCGTGGAAGCGCACCTCCAGGAGCTGCTCGCCGACCGCATCGAGACACTCGGCGACGGCTACACCCTGATCCGCCGCGAGTACCCGACGGCCATCGGGCCGGTGGACATCCTGTGCCGGGACGCCGACGGCAAGACCGTCGCCGTGGAGATCAAGCGGCGCGGCGAGATCGACGGCGTGGAGCAGCTGACGCGCTATCTGGAGCTGCTGAACCGCGATCCCCATCTCGCGCCGGTCCGCGGCGTCTTCGCCGCCCAGGAGATCAAGCCCCAGGCCCGCGTCCTCGCGACGGACCGGGGCATCGGCTGCCAGGTCCTCGACTACGACGCGATGCGCGGCATCGAGGACGACAAGCTGCGGCTGTTCTGACCCACCCCGTCTCTGACTCACCCCCACCCGACAAAGAGGGCCGGGCCCGCGGAAGCGGACCCGGCCCTGCTGTGTGTACGGGGTGTCAGATCACCTGGTCCGAGCTGCTGGGCGTGCCCGCGCCGCTGCTCTGCGGCGCGCTCGCGGTGGTGCTCGTCGGCGCGCTCGGCGCCGGGCCGCTGGCCGAGTCGGAGGTGGACGGGCTGGTCGTCGGCGGAGTCGTCGTCGGCGTGGGCTCCCCGGTGTCCGTCGGCGTAGGCGTCGGCGAGGGCGGGGTGGAACTCGACGGCGGCTTGGACGGTGAGGACGGCGGCTTGGACGGGGTCGTCGGCGGCTTCGAGGACGTCGGGGGCTTCGATGTCGTCGGCGGCTTGGACGTGGACGCCGGATCGCTCGGATCCTGCGAACCGCTCGGTCCGTCCGTCGGTGTCGGATCGTCCGATGTGCCGGGCGTGCCGTCCGGCCCCGGGTCGGTCGGGCGGCTGGTCGCCGCGCTGGTGCCGCCGCCCTCGTTCGCCGCCGGGTCGGCGCCCAGGCTGCCGTCGCCCAGGCCCTGGCTGGCCGAGGGGTTGACGCCGACCTGGTCGGACGGCGGGTTCCGGTCCTTGTCGGAGGTGGCGCCGAGGGTCACCACCGTGCCGAGCACGGCGACGAGCAGGGCGCCGGCGCCCGCGGCCACGAGGTTGCGCCGGGCCAGGCCCTTGAGACCGCCCTGGGCCTTGTGCGAGGACGCTGACGAGCTGTGGTGGGTGACCACGGTCGGCGAGGAGGGCTGCTGGAGCGTCGGGAAGGCCGCCGGAACACCGCCGGCCGGGGACGCCGACTCCTCGTACCGGGCGTCGGGCACCTCCTCCCCCGCGGTGGGCCCGAGCCCGATCGGGGTGCCCGAGCGGTCGGAGACCAGGGCGAGGGCGCGACGGCCGGCGACGGTGCCGCGCTTGTCGGCCAGGGCGCCGCGCAGGCCGATGGACGCTTCCAGTTCGGCACGGGCCCGGTCGAGCAGTCCGCCGCACAGGGCGAGGATGCCGAGCTCGTGGTGGAAGTAGGCCTCCTCGGTGACGTCACCGGCGAGCCGGGCGGCCTCGGCGCCGGCCCGCAGGGCCCGTTCCCAGGCGCTCCAGTGCAGTCCGGCGGCGAACGCGGGGGCGGCGGTGCGGGCCAGGTGGACGGCCGCGCTCTCCTCGCCCTCGGCGGGCGGCCGGGTGAGGGGCCCGAGGACGGCCAGGGCCGCGAGGACGGCGTCGGACTCGGCGCACACACGCTCCGGGGTGACCGAGGGGTGCCCGGCCCACCAGGAGTAGTGCTGGGCGGCGCTGCGGGCGCCGGCCTCGGCCTCGTCGCCGTATCCGGCGGCCTCCAGCTGGGCCGGCACACCCGCGGCGAGCCGGTAGCGGGAGCCGACCGGGGAGACCAGACCGCAGACGGCCAGTTCGCCGAGGGCGGCGTCCGCGTGGGTGTCGCCGACCAGGGCGGGCAGATGCGCCTGGTGCGGGACCTCGCCGCCGAGGGCGACGGCGAACCGCAGGGTGGCACGGGCGGAGGCGCTCAGCCGGGAGGCGAGCAGCGGGGCCGGGGCGGCGGCCTCGCCGAGCGAGGGCAGCGGTACGTCGTCCCCGTCTGCGGCGTCGTACGCCTCGGCCGGGGGCGCGTCCTCGAAGACGCCGAACTCGTCGACGGCGCTCGTCCCGGCGCGCAGATGGTCCCGCTGCCGCAGCAGGGCACCGGCCTGGACGAAGCGCAGCGGCAGGCCCTCGGACTCGAACCAGAGATCACCCGCCCAGTTGGACTCCTCCTCGGTGAGGGACCGGCCGACGGCGTGCTCCAGCAGGTCGAGTCCGGCCGCGCGGTCCAGGCCGCCGAGGACGACCTCCTCGACGGCGGAGTCGGCGGAGGGAGCGGGCACGTCCGGGGCGGCGCCCAGCAGGAAGGCGCACTCCGGGGTCGCCTCCAGCAGCTCGTCGAGCGCGGCGCCGCCGAACTCGATGTCGTCGAGGACGACGACCGCGCCGATCTCACGGAGGTGGGTGAGCAGTTCGTCCTGGTCCGGGTGGTACAGGGGGGCGCTGAAGACGGCGCGGAAGAGCTCGTACCGCAGGTCGCCGGAGGTGCGGCCGAAGCCGCTGAGGCGGACGACGCCGTCGGGGGCGAGGTCCGAGCAGTCCTCGGCGACGAGGTCGAGGAGGCGGGTGCGGCCCGAGCCGGCGGGTCCGGTGAGACGGACGGAGCGGCCGCGGGCGAGCAGGCGCACCAGTCGCTCGCGCTCGTCCTGGCGGGCCAGCAGCGGCAGGGCGGGACGCGCGGGGCCGGGCGGGACGGGCGGCCGGGCCGCGCGCTCGGCCTCGGCGCGTTCGGCCGCGGTGAGCTTCACGGGCCGGACGGGCCGTTCGGCGGGCGGGCAGGCCTCTATCTCGCTGCCGTCGACGGGGTTGACGGTCAGCAGGAAGTCGCCGGCGACGAGCCGCACCGTGCGGGCGAGCGCGGGCGCGTGCTGCGCGAAGTCGGGTGTGAGGGAGTCCCGGGGCGGGCGCTGGCGCGGCCCCTGGCCGTCGCCTTCGTGGCCGTACTCCTCGGGTCCCCGGGTGTTCGGGTCCATAAGTCAAGCCCCCAAAAGCGGGTGTGTGCTGTGAAAGCCCTTCCCGGCCTTGCTGCACACCGCGCTGTCGCTTCTGGTCCGGGCCCGCTCGAAGGGTGGCAAGGCAGCGGGCAGCCGAACCCTAAACCTTCGCACAGTATCTACGACAGTCCGGGGTACCGCGGCGTCCGAGACGTCACGGTCTCGTGAGGATTGCGCGCGTCGCACGATTCGACGACGTCCGTCCGGGTCCTCCCCGGTCTCCCGGTTCACACCCGTACGTCGGAGTCACACGCGGGGCAGTGTCTCCACCCCGATGCCCCCTTCGATCGCCAGGATCCGGTGCAGGCGGGTGGCCACCAGCAGGCGCTGCATCTGCGGCGGTACACCGCGCAGCACCAGGCGCCGGCCGCAGCGGCCGGCCCGCCGGTGGGCTCCCATGATCACGCCCAGACCGGTGGCGTCCCAGGAGTCCAGTTCGGACAGGTCGAGCACGAGGTCGCCGACTCCGTCGTCGACGGCCGAGTGCAGGACCGTTCGGGCGTCCGCCGCGCTCCGGACGTCGAGGCGGCCCCCGACGACCAGCTCGGCGTGGTCGCCCCTGATGTGCATATGCGCTCCCCGTGCGTGCGTCTCGTGCTCCGCGTTTCTGATGCCGGTGATGCAACCTCTGACTGTGTGGAGGCGGCAGAGGTTGCTTCCTGTAAGCGAACCGATACCGAATTCACCCGGGGGTGTGATGCCTCCGGGGCATGTGCGGTTTCAGTGCTTGTAGAAGCCCTGCCCGCTCTTGCGTCCGATGTCACCGGCGTCAACCATCCGGCGCATCAGCTCGGGAGCCGCGAACTTCTCGTCCTGGGACTCGGTGTAGATGTTGCTGGTGGCGTGCAGCAGGATGTCGACGCCCGTCAGGTCCGCCGTCGCCAGCGGCCCCATGGCGTGGCCGAAGCCCAGCTTGCAGGCGAGGTCGATGTCCTCGGCGCTCGCCACGCCCGACTCCTGCAGCTTCGCGGCCTCGACGACCAGGGCGCAGATGAGACGGGTCGTCACGAAGCCGGCCACGTCGCGGTTGACGACGATGCAGGTCTTGCCGACCGACTCGGCGAACTCCCGGGCCTTGGCCAGGGTTTCGTCGCTGGTCTTGTAGCCGCGGACCAGTTCGCACAGCTGCATCATCGGCACCGGCGAGAAGAAGTGCGCGCCGACGACCCGCTCGGGGCGCTCCGTCGCGGCCGCGATCTTGGTGATCGGGATGGCGGAGGTGTTGGAGGCGAGGATCGCCTCGTCCTTCACGAGCTTGTCGAGCGTGCGGAAGATCTCGTGCTTGATCTCGAGCTTCTCGAACACGGCCTCCACGACGACGTCCGCGTCGGCCACGGCGTCCAGGTCGGTGGTGGCGGTGATCCGGGACAGGGCGGCGTCGGCGTCGTGCGCCTCCAGCTTGCCCTTGGCGACGAACTTGTCGTACGAGGCCTTGATTCCGTCGGTACCCCGCTTCAGCGCCTCGTCGGTGACGTCGCGCAATACGACGTCCCAGCCCGCCTGCGCCGAGACCTGGGCGATACCGGCTCCCATGAGGCCGGCTCCGATGACGGCGAGCTTCCCTGCCACGTTACGACTCCCTGCTGACACGGCTCTTATGTATGCCTCTCGGGCGGACACTAGCGCTCGTGGGGCGCTGTGTGACCGCTAAGTAACGCGCGTCACGTCTCACATGACGGACATCACACCGGGCAGGGTCATGCCGCGCCGCGTACGGCGTAGTTGAGCACCTTCTCACTCAACAGCTCCTCGATGTCGTCGAGGAGGACGAGCATCTCTCGTGACACTTCGTCCGGGTTGCGCCCCTTGACCATCTCGCGGCCGATGGCGACGAAGACGGTGCTGTGGACCCAGCAGATCTGACCGGCGATCAGCCCCGGCAGCGGGTCGCCGTCACCCGCGCCGGTCTCCTCGCGGAGGGTCGCCTCCAGGTTGTCCTGGACCTCCTGCTGGATGCTCCACAGCCGGGAGCGCAGCGGCGGCGCCTCGTCGATGCAGCGCATGAAGCGGTCATAGCCCTCGATGAGGCCCATCCGGGGCGAGACGGCCTCGGTCTCGGCGCGCAGCTCGCGCAGCACCGCCCGGGTGGCCGACTCCCCCGCGTCCCGGCCGCGCACCCAGCGGGAGAGCCGGTCGACGACTCCCTGGGAGCGGTCGAAGAAGAGGTCCTCCTTGGCCGGGAAGTAGTTGTAGACGGTGTTCACGGAGACGTCGGCCGCCTCCGCCACGTCCGCGATCGTCACCGTCACGAACCCGTGCTCCAGGAACAGCCCGGTGGCGATGTCCGAGATGCGCTGCCTGGTCTCGCGCTTCTTCCGTTCCCTGAGCCCTTCAGCCATGTCCGAATCGTAGCTTCCCTGGGGGTTCTGAAAACTTGGGGTCATTGCAAACTTTAAGAGACTCTGTTTTTCTGTAGGCATGGAAAACAGGGGCGTGGAGAACGCGGGCACGGAGAGCGCGGGCACGGAGAACAGAGGCATGGCAATCATCAGTACGGCCGGTCTGGCCCGTACCTTCCAGACGAAGCGCGGCCCGGTCCAGGCCGTGCGCGGCATCGACCTGACCGTCCGCGAGGGCGAGATCCTCGGCTTCCTCGGCCCGAACGGCGCCGGCAAGACGACGACCCTGCGAATGCTGACGACCCTGCTGGAGCCGACCGGTGGTGCCGCGACCGTCGCGGGCCACGACCTGGCGACCGACCCGGCCGGGGTACGGCGGGCCTGCGGCTACGTGGCGCAGTCCGGCGGCGTGGACCCGCAGATCACCGTGCGGGAGGAACTGGTCACCCAGGGGCGCCTGTACCGCCTGACCAGGGCGCATGCCGCCGAGCGTGCCGAGGAACTGGCCCGCGACCTGGGCCTCACCGACCTGCTCGAGAGCAAGTGCGCCGCGCTCTCCGGCGGGCAGCGGCGGCGTCTGGACATCGCGATGGCGCTCACCCACCGCCCGAAGGTGCTGTTCCTCGACGAGCCGACGACCGGTCTCGATCCCGGCAGCCGGGCCGATCTGTGGGACCTGGTGCGGCGGCTGCGCGACGAGCACGGCACGACCGTCTTCCTGACCACCCACTACCTCGACGAGGCCGACGCCCTCTCCGACCGGCTCGTCGTCGTCGACCGGGGCGTGGTGGTCGCCGAGGGCACCCCGAGCGCGCTGAAGCTCCGCTACGGCGGCTCGCTCGACGCCTCGCTCCAGAACACGTTCCTCGCCATCACCGGCCGCAGCGCCACGCCCGCCGACCAGGCACCCGTCGCCGTATAGGACCCGGACAGGACACAGAGGACCCCTGATGCTTTTGCACGACACCGCGCTCGTCTACGGGCGCTATCTCCGCCAGTCCCTGCGATCCCGCTTCGCACTGCTCTTCGGCGTCCTGATGCCGCTGCTGTACCTGCTGTTCTTCGGTCCCCTGCTCACGGACCTGCCGCTCGGCGAGCAGGGCAGCTCCTGGCAGGTTCTCGTCCCCGGTCTGCTGCTCCAACTGGGCTTGTTCGGGGCGTCGTTCGCCGGCTTCTCGATCATCATCGAGAAGGGCCACGGGGTGGTCGAACGCATGCGCGTCACCCCGGTCAGCCGACTGGCCCTGCTGCTCGGCCGGGTGCTACGGGACGCCACGGTGTTCGTCTTCCAGGCGGTGCTGCTGGTGCTGGCGGCGATGGCGATGGGACTGCGGGCCCCGCTGGCCGGCGTTCTGATCGGCTTCGGGTTCGTCGCCCTGCTCTCGCTCTCGCTGGCCTCGCTGTCGTACGCGCTGGCCATGAAGCTGGACACCCCGCAGAGCTTCGGTCCCGCGATCAACGCGCTGACCATGCCGTCCATGCTGCTGTCCGGCCTGATGCTGCCGATGACCCTGGGCCCGGCCTGGCTGGACGTCCTGTCCCACCTCATGCCGTTCCGCTATCTGGTGGACGCGGTGCGGGACGCGTACGTCGGCAGCTACGCGACAGCGCCCATGCTCTACGGCGTCCTGGTGGCCGTCGGCCTCACCGCTCTGTCCGTGACAGTGGGCACACGCGTGTTCCGAACCGCCGGAGCGTAACTACGCTGGCCACATGGTCAATCTGACGCGCATCTACACCAGGACCGGCGACCAGGGCACCACCGCCCTCGGCGACATGAGCCGGGTCGCCAAGACCGACCTCAGGATCTCCGCGTACGCCGACGCCAACGAGGCGAACGCGGCGATCGGGGCGGCGATCGCCCTGGGCGGCCTGGACGAGGAGGTCGTCAAGGTCCTCACCCGTGTGCAGAACGACCTGTTCGACGTGGGTGCGGACCTGTCGACGCCGGTGGTGGAGAACCCGGAGTTCCCGCCACTGCGGGTCGAGCAGTTCTACATCGACAAGCTCGAAGCCGACTGCGACCACTTCAACGAGCGGCTGGAGAAACTGCGGTCCTTCATCCTCCCCGGCGGCACCCCCGGCGCGGCCCTGCTCCACCAGGCCTGCACGGTCGTACGCCGGGCGGAGCGCTCGACGTGGGCCGCACTGGAGGTGCACGGCGAGACGATGAACCCCCTGACGGCGACCTATCTCAACCGCGCCTCCGACCTGCTGTTCATCCTCGCGAGGACGGCGAACAAGCAGGTCGGAGACGTGTTGTGGGTGCCGGGCGGAGAGCGCTAGGTTCTCCCCCGGGCGGCATGCCAGAGGCCGTTGGCGGAGAGGACCCCGCCGACGATCATCATCACGATGCCGACCTTGGTGAGCGTGACGACGGGGACGTCCACGTCTCCGGTGAAGCGCCACAGCAGCAGGCCGATCAGGAAGGTGACCACGCCTTCGGTCAGATACTGCTTCGCCTTGGTCATGACTGGATCCTTTCCTTCGACGTGGTGACGGTGGTGTCCTGCTCCCCGGCGGAGGACTTTCGCGGCCAGATGAAGTAGCTCAGCGCGATCAGGCCGTGGATGCCGGCCGCGCGCCAGGCCGTATAGCGCCAGCTCTCCAGGGAGGTGACGCGGCTCGGGTCGTCCACGTACCAGATGGCGGCCTGGAGCAGCACGGTCGCGACGACCGCCCCGATCAGCGTGCCCAGCCAGATCCTGGCCTCGTGGCGTGCGCGGGCCATGCCGTCGCGCGGGGGCTTCCGCGGAGGCGGGGCACCGCCGAACCGGTGGGCCGCGTGGCCGTCGAGCCACTTCACCGTGCGGTGGCCGTGCCCGACGGTGTAGCCGATGTACAGCGCGGCCAGGCCGTGCGTCCAGTTCGGGTCGGCGCCGTTCTTCAGGTCCAGCGTGGTGGCGACCAGCAGGACGACCTCCAGCAGCGGTTCGCACAGCAGCAGGGCCAGGCCGGTGCGCGGCATCTTCAGCAGGTAGCGGGCGCCCAGTCCGGCGGCCAGCAGCACCCAGAAGCCGATCTCGCAGGCGGCGATCAGTGCGACGATCACGGTTCGCTCCTCTCGGTCACCTTCAAGGCTCCCGGTCGGGGCGGCCGGAATCGTCGTCGCGTCTGACGAATCCGCGGTACATCGAAAGATGCAGTGAGGGACCCTACGCGGGGATCACGCGTGTGGCGCCACGGCCGTGTTGGATGGAGTCATGGCCGTACGACTCCCCCGCCCACACCGCTTCGACGTCTACATCGCGACGGGCGGCCTGCTCGGCGGACTGCTGCTGTGGGGCCTCGGACTGGCCACCCGGCCGCACACCGAGCCGTACGTGCTGTTGCCGGGACGCTGGCCGCTGCTGCTGCCGCTCTTCGTCATGGCCGGCTGCGAGCTGCTGCGCCGGGCCGCCCCGCGCACCGCCCTGCTGACCGGCACGGCCGCGATCGTCCTGGACACCCTGACCCAGGGCAACCTGGTCACGATCCTGATGTACACCGACCTGATGTACGCGGCCGTCCTGTACGGCACGCCCGCCTCGGCCCGCCGCATTCCACGGATCACCGGGCTGCTCACGGTGGCCGGGGCCGTGGTGCCGTTCGCCCTGTGGCGCGAGCCCGAGGTTCTGCTGATCGGGGTGGTCACGGGGATCGTGGCCTTCGGCCCGGCCGCCACCGGCCTGATCGTCCGCAACCACCGCGACGCCGCCGAGTCCGCCCGGCTGCGCGCCGAGCAGACCGCGCTGCTCGCCGAGATGGACCGCACCCAGGCGGTCACCGCCGAACGCGCCCGGATGGCCCGCGAACTGCACGACATGGTCGCCAACCATCTGTCCGCCATCGCCATCCACTCCACGGCCGCCCTCTCCCTCGACGACCCCAGGACCTCGCAAGAGGCGATGGTGGTCATCCGTGAGAACAGCGTCGCGGGGCTCTCGGAGATGCGGCGGCTGATCGGCATCCTGCGCGACTCCACCGGTGACACCGAGCCGGTCGCCGCCCCCACCCTCGACGGGCTCGGCGCCCTGGTCGAGGGGGCCCGCACCAACGGCCTCGACGTCACGCTCGACTCCGCTCACGGCACGGTTCCCGCGCCCGTCGAACTCGCCGCCTACCGCATCGTGCAGGAGTCCCTCACCAACGCTCTCAAGCACGCCGGCCCCGGCCGGGTCACCGTGTCGCTCACTCAGCGGGACGGGCTGCTGACCGTCGCGGTGATCAGTCCCTACGGCGACCGGGACGGGCCGAGCGCCCCCGGCTCCGGCGCCGGCCTGGTCGGCATGCGGGAACGCACGGCGCTTCTGGACGGCACGTTCGAGGCCGGCCCCGAGGACTCGCCGCACGGCAAGATCTGGGTCGTACGCGCGTCCCTGCCCGTCACCGAAGGAGAACCCGAATGATCCGCGTCCTGGTCGCAGAGGACCAGTCCGCCGTCCGCGCCGGACTGGTCCTCATCCTGCGCAGCGCGCCCGACATCGAGGTGGCCGGCGAGGCGGCGGACGGCGAACAGGCGGTGGCGCTGGCCCGCGAGCTGCGGCCGGACCTGGTGCTGATGGACGTTCAGATGCCACGCCTGGACGGGGTGTCGGCGACCCGGGAGGTCGTCACGGAAGGCCTCGCCGATGTTCTGGTGCTGACGACCTTCGACCTCGACGAGTACGTCTTCGGGGCGCTGCGGGCGGGCGCGGCCGGCTTCCTGCTGAAGAACACCGAGGCGAGGCAGCTGCTGGAGGCCGTACGGACGGTCGCCCGCGGGGAGGGACTGATCTCCCCGGCGGTCACGCGGCGGCTGATCGCGGAGTTCGCCGCGAAGCCGACGCGGGAGCCCACGGCCGACCCGGCCGTCCTGGACCGGCTGACCCGGCGCGAACGCGAGGTGCTGTCCTGTCTCGGCGAGGGCCTGTCCAACGCGGACATCGCGGACCGGCTCGACATGGCCGAGGCGACCGTGAAGACCCATGTCAGCAGGCTGCTGGCCAAGCTGGAACTGCGCAGCCGGGTACAAGCGGCGGTGCTGGCGCAGGAGTTGGGTGTCTGACCCGACATTGGAGTGCGGTGGTCCAGACCTATTGACCGGTGGTCCAGACCTTTCTATTCTCACCGCACCATGAGGGGCGTGAGGCTCAGTCACGCCCCGACCACCCCACAAGGGAGGCGCAGCATGCGCTTCAGACACAGAGCCGTGGCGGGGTTTGCCACCCTGTTGCTCCCGCTGGCCGGTCTCGTCGGCCTCGCGAGCCCCGCCGAGGCCGCGACATCCGCGACCGCCACCTACGCCAAGACCCAGGACTGGGGCTCCGGCTTCGAGGGCAAGTGGACGGTGAAGAACACCGGCACGACCGCCCTCAGCTCCTGGACCGTCGAGTGGGACTTCCCCTCCGGTACGTCCGTCACCTCCGCCTGGGACGCCGACGTCACCTCCTCCGGCACCCACTGGACCGCCAGGAACAAGGCCTGGAACGGCACCCTCGCCCCCGGCGCCTCCGTCTCCTTCGGCTTCAACGGCACCGGGTCGGGCTCCCCCGCGAACTGCGAGCTCAACGGCGGCAGCTGCGACGGGGGCAGCACTCCGGGAGACGCGGCTCCGTCCGCCCCTGGCACCCCCACCGCTTCCGGCATCACCAACACCTCGGTGAGACTCTCCTGGTCCGCCGCCACCGACGACAAGGGCGTCAAGAACTACGACGTCCTGCGCGACGGCGCCAAGGTCGCCACCGTGACGGCCACGTCGTACAGCGACACCGGCCTGACCGCCGGCACCGACTACTCCTACACCGTCCGGGCCCGCGACACCGCCGACCAGACCGGCCCGGTCAGCGGCGCCCGCGCGGTACGCACCACCGGCGGCACCACCGAGCCCCCGCCCACGGGCGACAAGGTCAAGCTCGGCTACTTCGTCGAGTGGGGCGTCTACGGCCGCAACTACCACGTCAAGAACCTGGTGTCCTCGGGCTCGGCCTCGAAGATCACCCACATCAACTACGCGTTCGGCAACGTCAAGAACGGTCAGTGCACCGTCGACGACACCTACGCCGCCTACGACAAGGCCTACACCGCCGACCAGTCCGTCAGCGGCACCGCCGACACCTGGGACCAGCCGCTGCGCGGCAACTTCAACCAGCTCCGCCAGCTGAAGGCCAAGTACCCGCACATCAAGGTGCTGTACTCCTTCGGCGGCTGGACCTACTCGGGCGGCTTCGGCCAGGCCGCACAGAACGCTGCCGCGTTCGCCAAGTCCTGCAAGGCCGTCGTCGAGGACCCGCGCTGGGCCGACGTCTTCGACGGCATCGACATCGACTGGGAGTACCCGAACGCCTGCGGCCTGACCTGCGACACCTCAGGGCCTGCGGCCTTCAAGAACCTGATGTCGGCGCTGCGCACGGAATTCGGCTCGAACTACCTGGTCACCGCGGCCATCACCGCCGACGGCTCCCCCGGCGGCAAGATCGACGCGGCCGACTACGGCGGCGCCGCGCAGTACCTCGACTGGTACAACGTGATGACGTACGACTACTTCGGAGCCTTCGACAAGGACGGCCCGACCGCCCCGCACTCCCCGCTCACCTCGTACCCCGGGATCCCGCAGGCCGGCTTCAACTCGGCAGACGCGATCGCCAAGCTGAAGGCGAAGGGCGTCCCGTCCGCCAAGCTGCTGCTCGGCATCGGCTTCTACGGCCGCGGCTGGACCGGCGTCACCCAGTCCGCACCTGGCGGATCGGCGACCGGCGCGGCTCCCGGTACGTATGAGGCGGGCATCGAGGACTACAAGGTCCTGAAGAACTCCTGCCCGGCCACCGGCACGATCGCGGGCACGGCGTACGCCCACTGCGGCGGCAACTGGTGGTCGTACGACACCCCGTCGACCATCGCCGGAAAAATGAGCTGGGCCAAGAACCAGGGTCTGGGCGGCGCGTTCTTCTGGGAGTTCAGCGGCGACACCGGAAATGGAGAGCTGGTGACCGCGATCAACAACGGCCTGTCGTAAGACAGTTCGGCGAGTTACGCCACGTTGACTCGCTGACCGGGCGGGGCTGCCTCAAGCCACGCGAGGAAACCGGTCAGCGCGTCCTCGCTCATCGCGAGTTCGAGACGCGAGCCCCGGTGCAGACAGGCCAGGATCACATGATCGGAGAGCAGCGCCAGCTCCTCCTCGCCCTCCGGGACGCGGCGGCCGGCCACCTCGATCGCGGAGCGTTCCAGGGTGCGGCGCGGGCGTGGCGAGTACGAGAAGACGCGGTACCACTCGACGCGGTCGCCGTTGTACCGGGCCACCCCGTACGCCCAGCCCTTGCCGTTGCTGTCGCCCTGCTCCGGGGCGTCCCAGCGCAGGCTGGCGTCGAAGGTGCCGCCCGAACGCTGGATGAGCCGACGGCGCAGACCGAAGACGAACAGTCCCACCACCACGAGGGCCACCACGATTCCGCACACAGTCAGAGCGAGGACCATCGACACCGACCTCCTCGTCTCCTAGGTAACGGAACGGAAAAAACTCCCACATCTGCCTCAGCCGCGACTGGGTCCGGATCTCTCCGGTACCCAGCCGCGGCTGAGTGACGACTTCACACGGCGGACAGGGTCAGCGCGCCGCCGTGGCCGCACGCAGACGGACGTCCGCACGGCGCTGGGCGTCCGCGTCGTCCTCCGCCTTCGCGCGCTCCAGCTCCCGCTCCGCGCGCTGGACATCGATCTCGTCCGACAGCTCGGCGACTTCGGCCAGCAGCGAGAGCTTGTCGTCCGCGAACGAGATGAAACCGCCGTGGACAGCGGCGACGACCGTCCCGCCATCGCTCGTGCGGATGGTCACCGGGCCCGACTCCAGCACACCGAGCAGCGGCTGGTGACCGGGCATGACGCCGATGTCGCCGGACGTGGTGCGCGCGACGACCAGGGTGGCCTGGCCGGACCAGACCTCACGGTCGGCGGCGACCAGCGCGACGTGCAGCTCAGCAGCCAAGGTGGCTCCTCGGGTCACCACCCGGCGGTAGTGCCGGGTGTTGGTTACAAGTCTAGTAGGCGTGACAGAGGGGCGGGACGAGCCCCGCCCCCTCATGATGACTCGAGCGCGGCTCGGGTCAGGAGACGCCCAGCTCCTTGGCGTTGCTCTTCAGGTCCTCGAGACCACCGCACATGAAGAACGCCTGCTCCGGGAAGTGGTCGTACTCGCCGTCGCAGATCGCGTTGAACGCGGTGATCGACTCGTCCAGCGGCACGTCCGAACCGTCCACACCGGTGAACTGCTTGGCGGCGTGGGTGTTCTGGGACAGGAAGCGCTCCACGCGACGGGCACGGTGGACAACGAGCTTGTCCTCCTCGCCGAGCTCGTCGATACCGAGGATCGCGATGATGTCCTGCAGGTCCTTGTACTTCTGCAGGATGTTCTTCACGCGCATCGCGGCGTTGTAGTGCTCCGCCGAGATGTACCGCGGGTCGAGGATGCGGGACGTCGAGTCCAGCGGGTCCACGGCCGGGTAGATGCCCTTCTCGGAGATCGGACGGGAGAGCACCGTCGTCGCGTCGAGGTGGGCGAAGGTGGTGGCCGGGGCCGGGTCGGTCAGGTCGTCCGCGGGGACGTAGATCGCCTGCATCGAGGTGATCGAGTGACCACGGGTCGAGGTGATGCGCTCCTGGAGGGTGCCCATCTCGTCGGCCAGGTTCGGCTGGTAGCCCACCGCGGAGGGCATACGGCCGAGCAGGGTCGACACCTCGGAACCGGCCTGGGTGAAGCGGAAGATGTTGTCGATGAAGAACAGCACGTCCTGCTTCTGGACGTCACGGAAGTACTCCGCCATCGTCAGGCCGGCCAGGGCCACGCGCAGACGGGTGCCCGGGGGCTCGTCCATCTGGCCGAAGACCAGGGCGGTCTTGTCCAGAACGCCGGACTCTTCCATCTCCGCGATGAGGTCGTTGCCCTCACGGGTGCGCTCACCGACGCCCGCGAAGACGGAGACGCCCTCGTGGAGGTTGGCGACACGCATGATCATTTCCTGGATCAGCACGGTCTTGCCGACACCGGCACCACCGAACAGACCGATCTTGCCGCCCTTGACGTACGGGGTGAGCAGGTCGACGACCTTCAGGCCCGTCTCGAACATCTCGGTCTTCGACTCGAGCTGGTCGAACGCGGGTGCCTTGCGGTGGATGGACCAGCGCTCGCCCTCGTGGACCTCGTCGCTGTTCAGCACCTCACCGAGGGTGTTGAACACCTTGCCCTTGGTGTAGTCGCCGACGGGGACGGAGATGCCCGCGCCCGTGTCGGTCACCGAGGCCTGGCGGACCAGACCGTCGGTGGGCTGCATGGAGATCGCGCGGACCAGGCCGTCACCCAGGTGCTGGGCGACCTCCAGGGTCAGCGTCTTCTTCTCGCCCGCCAGCGCCGGGTCGGCGACCTCGACGTGCAGGGCGTTGTAGATCTCCGGCATCGCGTCGACGGGGAACTCCACGTCGACGACCGGGCCGATGACCCGCGCGACGCGGCCCGTCGCCGTGGCCGTCTCAACAGTGGTGGTCATTTTCAGTCACTCCCCGCGGTCGCGTCGGCCAGGGCACTGGCACCACCGACGATCTCGCTGATTTCCTGGGTGATTTCGGCCTGGCGGGCCTGGTTGGCAAGCCGGGTGAGGTTCTCGATGAGATCACCGGCGTTGTCGGTTGCCGACTTCATCGCGCGCCGCGTGGCGGCGTGCTTCGAGGCGGCCGACTGGAGCAGCGCGTTGTAGATGCGGCTCTCGACGTAGCGCGGCAGCAGGGCGTCCAGGACGTCCTCCGCCGAGGGCTCGAAGTCGAACAGCGGGAGGATCTCGCCCTTGGGCGCGGCCTCCGCAGCCACCTCGTCGAGGCTGAGCGGCAGCAGCCGCGCCTCGATCGCCGTCTGCGTCATCATCGACACGAACTCGGTGTAGACGATGTGGAGCTCGTCCACGCCGCCCTCCGCCGTCTCCGTCTCGATCGCCTCGATCAGCGGGGCCGCGACCTTCTTGGCGTCCGCGTACGAGGGCTCGTCGGTGAAGCCCGTGAACGACTCCGCGACCTTGCGCTCGCGGAAGTTGTAGTGGGCGAGACCACGGCGGCCGACGATGTAGTTGACGACCTCCTTGCCCTCACCCTCGAGCTTCGCGGTGAGTTTCTCCGCGGCCTTGATGGCGTTGGAGTTGAAGGCGCCGGCCAGACCGCGGTCGCTCGAGAGGAGCAGGACCGCGACGCGGGTCGGGTTCTCCGCCTCCGTCGTCAGCGGGTGCTTGGTGTTCGACCCGGTGGCGACCGCGGTGACCGCGCGGGTGAGCTCGGTCGCATACGGGGTGGAGGCCGCCACCTTGCGCTGCGCCTTGACGACGCGCGAGGCGGCGATCATCTCCATCGCCTTCGTGATCTTCTTGGTCGCGGAGACGGATCGGATGCGACGCTTGTAGACCCGGAGCTGGGCTCCCATGAGTCAGGTCCCTTCCGTCGTCACTTACCGGCAGCCGGGGTGTCCTCGCCGAGCAGGTTGCCGTCGGAGGTCTCGAACTGCTTCTTGAACTCCGCGATGGCCTCGGCGACGGCCTGAAGGGTGTCGTCGGACATCTTGCCGCCCTCGCGGATGGAGGTCATCAGGCCCTGCTCCTTGCGGTGCAGGTACTCCAGCAGCTCCTTCTCGAAGCGGCGGATGTCGGCGACGGGGACGTCGTCCATCTTGCCGGTGGTGCCGGCCCAGACGGAGACGACCTGGTCCTCGGTGGCCATGGGCTGGTACTGCGACTGCTTCAGCAGCTCGACCATGCGCTGACCACGCTCCAGCTGCGACTTGGACGCGGCGTCCAGGTCGGAACCGAAGGCGGCGAACGCCTCCAGCTCACGGAACTGGGCGAGGTCCACGCGCAGACGGCCGGAGACCTGCTTCATCGCCTTGTGCTGCGCGGAACCACCGACTCGGGAGACGGAGATACCGACGTTCAGCGCGGGGCGCTGACCGGCGTTGAACAGGTCCGACTCCAGGAAGCACTGGCCGTCGGTGATGGAGATGACGTTGGTCGGGATGAACGCCGAGACGTCGTTGGCCTTGGTCTCGACGATCGGCAGACCGGTCATCGAGCCGGCGCCCATCTCGTCGGAGAGCTTGGCGCAGCGCTCCAGCAGACGGGAGTGCAGGTAGAAGACGTCACCCGGGTAGGCCTCACGGCCCGGCGGGCGGCGCAGCAGCAGCGACACGGCGCGGTAGGCGTCGGCCTGCTTCGACAGGTCGTCGAAGATGATGAGGACGTGCTTGCCCTCGTACATCCACTGCTGACCGATGGCCGAACCCGTGTACGGCGCCAGGTACTTGAAGCCGGCCGGGTCGGACGCCGGGGCGGCGACGATGGTCGTGTACTCCAGCGCGCCGGCCTCCTCCAGAGCGCCGCGCACACCGGCGATGGTGGAGCCCTTCTGGCCGATGGCGACGTAGATGCAGCGGACCTGCTTGTTCGGGTCGCCCGAGCGCCAGTTGTCGCGCTGGTTGATGATCGTGTCGACGGCCAGGGCGGTCTTGCCGGTCTGGCGGTCACCGATGATCAGCTGACGCTGGCCACGGCCGACGGGGGTCATCGCGTCGACGGCCTTGTAGCCCGTCTCCATCGGCTCGTGCACCGACTTGCGGTCCATGACCGTGGGGGCCTGCAGCTCGAGGGCACGGCGGCCCTCGGACTCGATCTCGCCGAGGCCGTCGATCGGGTTGCCGAGGGGGTCGACCACACGGCCGAGGTAGCCCTCGCCGACCGCCACGGAGAGAACCTCACCGGTACGCGAGACCGGCTGCCCCTCCTCGATGCCGCTGAACTCACCGAGGACGATGGCACCGATCTCGCGCTCCTCGAGGTTGAGGGCGAGGCCGAGGGTGCCGTCCTCGAACTTCAGCAGTTCGTTGGCCATGGCCGAGGGCAGACCCTCGACCTTCGCGATGCCGTCGCCGGCAAAGGTGACCGTACCGACCTCCTCGCGCGAGGCCGCGCCCGGCTTGTACGCCTGGACGAAGTTCTCCAGCGCGTCCCGGATCTCCTCCGGCCGGATCGTGAGCTCCGCCATCTGGGTTCCCTGCTCTCCTTGTTGGGCCCGAAGTTTCTTAAGGGTCTGGGGGCGACCCCCAGGATTCTTCTGCACGGCCCAACCAGGGCCGTCGTAAGTACGTGGTGCTATTGAGTTGCTGCTCAGCTCGCCAGGCGGCGGCTCGCGTCCTCCAGCCGGTCCGCGAGGGAGCCGTTGATGACCTCGTCGCCGACCTGCACCCGGATTCCGCCGAGGACCTCGGGGTCCACGTCCAGGTTGAGGTGCATCCGGCGGCCGTAGATCTTCGCGAGGGCGTCGCCCAAGCGCCGCTTCTGCGGGTCGCTCAGCGGCACCGCCGAGGTGACGATGGCCACCATGCGGTCCCGGCGCTCGGCGGCGAGCTTGGACAGGGAATCCAGTCCCGACTCCAGGCTACGTCCCCGCGGCGCGGTCACAAGGCGCGTCACCAGACGCTCGGTGGCCGACTGCGCCCTGCCGCCGAGCAGGCTGCGCAGCAGCTCACTCTTGGCCGAGGTGGTGGCCTTCCGGTCGGTCAGCGCGGCACGCAGCCCGGTGCTGCCGGAGACGATCCGGCCGAACCGGAACAGCTCGTCCTCGACGTCGTCGAGCTTGCCGGCCTTCTGCGCGGCGGTGAGGTCGGCGGTGTTCGCCAGCTCCTCCAGCGCGTCCACCAGGTCGCGCGACTGCGACCAGCGAGAGCGCACCATGCCGGCGACCAGGTCGGCGGCCGGGCCGCTGACCTGCGTGCCGAGCAGACGCTGGGCCAGCTCGGCCTTCGCCTCTCCGGCCTGCGCCGGGTCGGTGAGGACCCGACGCAGCGAAACCTCGCGGTGGAGCAGAGCGGTGACGGCGGCCAGCTCGTCGGCGAGCGAGCCCGCGTCGACGGACGTGGAGTCCGTCAGCGCGTCGAGACGCTCTCGTGCGGCTGCCAGGGCCTCGCGGCTCGCTCCGTTCATCGCCCGGCCTCGGCCTTCTCCTCGAGGTCGTCGAGGAACCGGTCGATCACGCGGCTCTGACGGGCGTGGTCCTCGAGGGACTCCCCGACGAGCTTGCCGGCCAGGTCGGTGGCGAGCTTGCCGACGTCCTGACGCAGCGCGGACGCGGCGGCCTTGCGGTCGGCCTCGATCTGCGAGTGACCGGCGGCGACGATCTCCTCGCGCTGACGCTGGCCTTCGGCCCGCATCTCGGCGATGAGCGTGGCGCCCTGCTCCTGCGCCTCCTGGCGCAGACGCGCGGCCTCGTGCCGGGCCTCGGCGAGCTGTGCCTTGTACTGCTCAAGGACGCTCTGGGCTTCGACCTTCATGGTCTCGGCCTCTTCGATACCGCCTTCGATCGCCGCGCGGCGCTCCTCCAGAACCTTGTTGATGTTCGGAAGCAGCTTCTTCCAGAAGAAGAAGAACACGATGGCGAAGGCGATGGTGCCGACGAGCAGCTCGGGGCCCGGAGGAATGAGCGGGTTCTGCTCTTCCCCGGCCGCCAGCTGCACCAGGTTGGCGATCACATCAGTGCCTTCCGTTGAAGGGTTTGCTCGTCAGGGTTCGTCAGTTGTAGACGAACGGCATGACGATGCCGATGAGGGCGAGCGCCTCACAGAAGGCGAAGCCGAGGATCTGGTTGGCACGGATCAGACCGGCGGCCTCGGGCTGGCGGGCCAGGGCCTGGGTGCCGTTGCCGAAGATGATGCCGACGCCGACGCCGGGGCCGATGGCGGCGAGGCCGTAGCCGACGGAACCGATGTTGCCTTCAAGGGCGGCGAGGGTCTCCATGGCAGCCATGCTGAATCTTCCTTCTCTTTCATGGACCGGCGGGGGTTGGCCACCGGACGTTCTTGGGGTGTGGAGCGGCGCGGGGCTCAGTGGTGCTTGGCGAGAGCGCCCTGGATGTACGAACAGGCGAGGAGGACGAAGACGTACGCCTGGACCGCCTGCACGAAGAGCTCGAAGAGGATCATGACCATCGTCATGACGAAGGAGACACCGGCGGCCGGGATCATCCAGCTGTTCAGCAGGTACCAGGAGGCGACGGTGAACATCACCAGCATCAGGTGGCCGGCGAACATGTTGGCGAAGAGTCGGACCGCGTGCGTGAAGGGGCGTACGAGCAGGTTCGAGAAGAACTCGATGACCATCACGAGCGGGAGAACCGCGCCGAGTTCCTTGTCGTAGCCGGTGACGTTCTTGAAGAAGCCGACGAAACCGTGCCTCTTGAAGGTCAACGAGACCCACACCACGTAGACGATGGCGGCCAGCACCATCGGGTAGGCGATGATCGACGACACCGGGAACTGCGCCAGCGGGATCACTGACCAGATGTTCATGATCCAGATGAAGAAGAACAGCGAGACCATCAGGGGGACGTACTTCTCGCCCTCCTTCTTCCCGAGGGTCTCGTAGACGATGCCGCGGCGCACGAAGTCGTAGCCGGCCTCGCCGATCATCTGAAGCTTGCCCGGCACCACCTTCGCCTTGCCGAAGGCGAGGGTGAAGAAGGTGACGACCAGAAGCGTGGTGACGATGGCAAGCAGCATCACCTTGTTGAACTCGAACCCCCCGACCGTGGTAATCGGCTTGAAGAGGAACGAGTGCAGGCCCGGAGCCGGAAAACCACACCCGTTGTCGGACATGATCCGACAGCTCCAGTCAAAGGCGAGCTGGGTCTGGTCAGCACTCACCGCGGGCTCCTTCGGCGTGACGCATGGGTACGGCAACCTCGTTGTGTCGGCGCGGCGCAGGGCCGCGGTTCGGCACGGGACTGGTGTTACGGATGTGGGGGCGGCTGGGGGCATCTCGCCTCGCGATGGAGCAGGCGTCAGCTCGGATGCCCGCGCCCGCGATGCCGCAGTTGGCACCGGACGATAGCAGGAGATCTCATGCCTACTTATCCCGGCCCTACCCCTCACGACGAGTGCCCCGATTTTTCGGGCTTCCCGCCCGTCGTCGAATCGGGCTCGACGTAAAGGATCTTGGCTTTCATGTGGGCACGCGTCTGCGCGGCGATCCAGGCAAGGGTGCCGACAACCAGCGTGACGGCGAATGCCTTGGGGTTGAACAGCGTCGTGTTCTTGAACGCGGTGACGAAGACGAACAACAGAAGGATCTGCGCCGCGTAGAGCATCAAGCCCATCGCCTGGAACAGGTGCGGAAGCGATTTGGCAGTGCGTTGCAGGACGTAGAGCCCGATCCCCATGAAGAGGATCACCACGAGCGTCGCGACAACCGCCGCGATCGCGCCCTTGCCACCCGCCACCACGCCACTGACGACGGCGGCAATGGCACCGACGGCAGCCGTGGGCACGGCGGCCTGGGCCAGGATCCGGGCGTCATTGGACGGCATGGCGGCAACTCCGCTTTCGCAGGGGGCAGGGGTGTCGTCATGGACGAGCGTAGTCCCGGGCTGAGTGGAGTCCTCACGCCAATGGACCGTCGCACTGCGGTCCTTCGGCTCTATCCGGGGGTTCTCGTGAACCGTATCACAAACTATTTGATGCAGTCTTTACCTGGAGGTGTGCGAGCTGTCACACATGAGAGTGACGCTGCGCGTCTGTGCAAGAACAGTGCCGACTTGTCTGGTATTGGGGCGCTTCGCTCCCCCATCGCAACCCCACGACTTGGCAATGCTCTAGTCAGATTCTTACCTTGTCCCGGCCTTGCGCCGGTCCGCCAGACGCGATCGGGGGCCGATGGCGGTCGCCCCGTTGACGCCGGACACGCCCGCGGCGATCACGGGGCGGGATTCCTGGGTGGATTCCTGGGTGGCCGAGGCGTCGGCCGGAGCCTCCGCGGAGGCGGTCTGTTCCGTGGTGACCGCGTGCTCCGCCACGGCCTCGCGGCGACGGTAGCGCGGCGGCAGAACGCGTTCCGCCCAGTGGGGGGCGCGCGGCCGGAAGCGCGGCAGGAGCAGCAGCAGCAGGCCGATGGCGCTCATGACCACCACGACCATCACGATCCACATGGACGCCGAGTGCACGGAGGACAGCACCGTGCCGAACGAGATCAGCGCCGACCAGAAGTACATGATGAGGACCGCGCGACTGTGCGAGTGGCCGATCTCCAGCAGCCGGTGGTGCAGATGTCCGCGGTCGGCGGCGAACGGCGACTGTCCCTTCCAGGTCCGGCGCAGGATCGCCAGCACCAGGTCGGCGAGCGGAATCGCGATGATGGTCAGCGGCAGGATGATCGGCATGTAGACCGGCACCATCGCGTGGACCGCGCTGCGCAGGGAGCCCGCGCTGTAGGTGATGCGGTCGGGGTCCACCTGCCCGGTGATCGACACCGCCCCGGCGGCAAGGACAAGCCCGATCAGCATGGAGCCCGTGTCGCCCATGAAGATGCGGGCGGGGTGCATGTTGTGCGGGAGGAAGCCCAGACACATGCCGATGAGCAGCGCCGCGAACAGGGTCGCGGGGGCGGCGGCCTCGATTCCGTAGCCGTACCAGAGTCGGTACGAGTACAGGAAGAACGCGCCCGCCGCGATACACACCATGCCGGCCGCCAGTCCGTCGAGTCCGTCGACGAAGTTGACCGCGTTGATGGTGATGACGATGAGCGCCACCGTGAGCAGGTTGCCCTGCCACGGTGTGACCGAGACGGACCCGACGCCCGGGACGGGCAGCCAGAGGATCGTCAGACCCTGCATCACCATCACGCCGGCCGCGATCATCTGCCCGCCGAGCTTGATGAGCGCGTCCACGCCGAACTTGTCGTCCAGCACGCCCAGCAGCCAGATCAGGGCGGCCCCGCTCAGCAGGGCCCGCGGTTCGTTCGAGGTCTTGAAGACCTGGCTGAGGTTGGTCAGGTGGTCCGCCACCAGCAGACCCGCGCACATGCCGAAGAACATCGCGACTCCGCCGAGCCGCGGGGTGGGCTCGCGGTGTACGTCCCGTGCCCGGACCTCCGGCATCACTCCGGCCACGATCGCGAACTTCCGTACCGGCCCTGTCAGCAGATACGTCACCGCGGCCGTGATGCAGAGCGTCAGCAGGTATTCACGCACAGGCTTCCCCACAGGTCTCGCTGGCCATCACAGCCCCACACCCTAGCGATGCGCGCATTTGGGTGGGGACTTCCGGGTAGCGACGATGGTTGCACGAGTGGCTGTGCACCCTGGTGCGTCTACCCCCACTCAGCGCGGATACGGCGGAAATCCACCGGCCAGCTCCCGCACATCTTCACGGGCCCTCGCGGTCTCGGTCACGCCCCTGAGCACCCCCGCGACCAGCTTGGCGATCCTCGCCATCTCGGCTTCTCCCATGCCCTGCGTGGTGACCGCGGCCGTGCCCAGCCTCAGGCCCCGGGCGTCGCCGTGAGGAAGCGCACAGCAGTCCAGCACCAGACCGGCCGCGGCGAGACGGCCGCGGGCGGTGCGTCCGTCGACGCCCAGGGGTGCCGGGTCGGCGGTGATGAGGTGGGTGTCGGTGCCACCGGTGGTGACGACCAGGCCCTCGGCGGCCAGCCGGGCCGCGAGAACCCTCGCATTGGCGACCACCTGATGGGCGTACGCGACGAACGCCGGTGTTGCCGCCTCCCCGAACGCGACCGCCTTGGCGGCGATGGTGTGCATCTGCGCGCCGCCCTGTGTGAAAGGAAACACGGACCGGTCGACCCGCTCGGCCAGCTCCGCGCGGCAAAGGATCATGCCGCCGCGCGGGCCGCGCAGCACCTTGTGGGTGGTCGCGCAGACGATGTCCGCGTACGGCACCGGGTTCGGTGCCGCCCTTCCGGCGACGAGCCCGATGGGGTGCGCGGCGTCCGCGACGAGGTAGGCGCCCACCTCGTCGGCGACCTCGCGGAAGAAGGCGTAGTCGATGTGCCGGGGGTAGGCGATCGAACCGCACACGATCGCCTTGGGCCGGCGCGTGCGGGCCAGGGTGCGCACCTGCTCGTGGTCGATGAACCCGGACTCGGCCTCCACGCCGTAGCCGGCGAAGTCGAACCAGCGGCCGGAGAAGTTGGCGGGCGAGCCGTGGGTGAGGTGGCCGCCGTGGGGCAGGCCGAGCGCGAGGACGGTGTCGCCGGGGCGGAGCAGGGCGGCGTAGGCGGCCAGCACCGCCGAAGAGCCCGAGTGCGGCTGGACGTTGGCGTGGTCGGCGCCGAACAGGGCCCTGGCCCGGTCCACGGCGAGACGCTCGGCGACGTCGGCGATCTCGCAGCCGCCGTGGTGCCGCGCCCCCGGGTAGCCCTCGGCGTACTTGTTGGCCAGCGGCGAGGCGAGGGCGGCCAGCACGGCCGGCGAGGTGAAGTTCTCGGCGGCGATCAGCTGGAGCGTCGTCGACTGCCGCTCCCGCTCCGCGAGCAGGACCTCGGCGAGCTCGGGGTCCTGGTGGCGCAGGACGTCGGCCTCGATGGCAGGGGTGACCGTCATGATGGGCTCCGGGCGGCGTCGACTGTGACGTACGTCCAATGTAGGCCCGGTGCCCCGGGACGCTCGGCTGCTACGCCTTTGCGGGGACACCCGTGAGGGCCGTGACCACCGGATCGAGTGCCTGGTGTATCTCGTCCCCGATGGACCGGAAGAACGTCAGGGGCGCACCGTAGGGGTCGTACACCTCGTCGGCCTCGGCGTTCGGCGCCAGGAGCCACCCGCGTAGAGCCGCCGCGGCACGCACCAGCGCACGCGCGCGGATGACCACGCCCTCCTCCAGGGGAGGCAGGGTCGCCGGGTCGATGGCCTTCACCAGACGGGTGAACTCCTTGAGCGTGAAGGTCCGCAGGCCCGCCGAGTGCCCCATCGAGATGACCTGGGCCCGGTGGTCCCGGGTGGCGGTCAGCACCAGGTCGGCGCGGATCACGTGCTCGTCGAGGAGCTCACGCCCGGTGAAGCCGGAGGCGTCCGCGCCGAAGTCGGCCAGGACGGTCTCCGCGTGGGACTCCATGGGCGCGCCCTCGTGGCCCCAGGTGCCCGCGCTCTCCACGATCAGCCCGCCGCCCAGGATCCCGAGCCGCTCCCGCACGGCATGGCGGGTCAGCCGCTCGGTGATGGGCGAGCGGCACACATTGCCGGTACTGACGTGGAGGATGCGGAAGCTGTCACGCGGAAGCCCCACGAACGTCGTCGTGATCTCCGCCGCGCTTTCCCCGTTGCCTATGCCACGCCCCGCTCCAGGGGCCGTCAATTCGCCACCTCGAGGTCGGGTACGACCTTTCGGAGCTCGTCCGCCGAGATGGCGCCCGCGCGCAGCAGCAGCGGCACCTCCCGGGTCACGTCGACGATCGACGACGGCACGTTGCCGGGAGTCGGGCCGCCGTCGAGGTAGACGGAGACGGAGTCGCCGAGCATCTCCTGCGCGGCGTCGCAGTCCTCCGGCGCCGGGTGGCCGGTGAGGTTGGCGGACGACACGGCCATCGGGCCGACCTCGGTGAGCAGCTCGATGGCGACCGGGTGCAGCGGCATGCGCACGGCGACGGTGCCACGGGTGTCCCCGAGGTCCCACTGGAGGGACGGCTGGTGCTTGGCGACGAGGGTCAGCGCGCCCGGCCAGAAGGCGTCGACGAGCTCCCAGGCCAGCTCGGAGAAGTCCGTGACCAGCCCGTGCAGGGTGTTCGGGGAGCCGATCAGGACAGGGGTGGGCATGTTGCGGCCCCGGCCCTTCGCGTCCAGCAGGTCGGCGACGGCCTCCGAGGAGAACGCGTCGGCGCCGATGCCGTACACCGTGTCCGTCGGCAGCACCACGAGCTCGCCACGGCGGACGGCGGACCCTGCCTCACGCAGACCGGTCACGCGGTCGGTCGCGTCGTTGGTGTCGTATCGCCGTGCCATCTTTAGCTGGCCTCCTCGTACACGTGCTGCTGGGATGAAGACTGCGAAGACTGCGGGGTGATCGGAGTGCTCACGGCAGCGCCTTGCGGGCCGTGGCGAAACGCGGGCGCTTGTTGAGGTCCGGATGGTCGGCCGCGTCGGCCCATCCCCGCTCCTCGGTGAAGATCCACGGCACCTGGCCGCCCTGGGTGTCCGCGTGCTCCACGACCACGACGCCGCCGGGGCGCAGCAGCCGGTGCGCGGTGCGTTCCAGGCCGCGGATGAGGTCGAGGCCGTCCTCGCCGGAGAAGAGGGCGAGGTCGGGGTCGTAGTCCCGCGCCTCCGGGGCGACGTACTCCCACTCGGTGAGCGGGATGTACGGCGGGTTGGTGATGACCAGGTCGACCTGCCCGTCGAGGTCCGGGAAGGCCGTCAGGGCGTTGCCCTGCCGCAGGTCGACCCTGGACCCCTCGACGTTCTTGCGTGTCCACCTGAGGGCGTCCTCGGACAGCTCCACGGCGTGCACGCGCGAGCGCGGCACCTCCTGGGCGAGGGCGAGCGCGATGGCGCCGGAGCCGGTGCACAGGTCGACGATGCACGGCTCCACGACGTCCATGGCCCGTACGGCGTCTATGGCCCAGCCGACCACGGACTCGGTCTCGGGGCGCGGCACGAACACCCCGGGGCCGACCTGGAGTTCCAGGTACCGGAAGTAGGCCCGCCCGGTGATGTGCTGGAGCGGCTCGCGGGCCTCGCGGCGGGCGATGACCTCCCAGTAGCGGGCGTCGAAGTCGGAGTCCTTGACGGAGTGCAGCTCACCGCGCTTGACGCCGTGTACGAACGCGGCGAGTTCCTCCGCGTCGGTGCGCGGCGAGGGCACGCCGGCGTCGGCGAGCCGCTGAGTGGCCTGGGCCACCTCCGCGAGCAGCACGCTGCGGGGGCTTGGGGGTCGCCCCCCAAATGACTGCTGCACGCAAGTCCTCCGGTACTCGTACTCCTACGTTCTTACGCGGCCGCCAGCTTGGCCGCCGAGTCCGCGTCGACACAGGCCTGGATCACCGCGGCGAGGTCGCCGTCCAGGACCTGGTCCAGGTTGTAGGCCTTGAAGCCGACGCGGTGGTCCGAGAGGCGGTTCTCCGGGAAGTTGTACGTGCGGATCTTCTCGGAGCGGTCGACGGTGCGGACCTGGCTGCGGCGGGCGTCGGCGGCCTCCCTCTCCGCCTCCTCCTGCGCCGCTGCGAGCAGCCTCGAGCGCAGGATACGCAGTGCCTGCTCCTTGTTCTGCAGCTGGCTCTTCTCGTTCTGGCAGGAGGCGACGACTCCGGTGGGAATGTGCGTGATGCGCACCGCGGAGTCGGTGGTGTTGACGGACTGTCCGCCCGGTCCCGAGGAGCGGTAGACGTCGATGCGGAGGTCGTTGGGGTTGATCTCCACGTCGACCTCCTCGGCCTCCGGCGTGACCAGCACACCGGCGGCGGAGGTGTGGATACGGCCCTGGGACTCCGTGGCCGGCACCCGCTGCACGCGGTGCACTCCGCCCTCGTACTTCATCCGCGCCCAGACGCCCTGCCCGGGCTCGGTGGCGCCCTGGCCGCCCTTGGTCTTCACGGCGACCTGAACGTCCTTGTAGCCGCCCAGCTCGGACTCGGTGGCGTCGATGATCTCGGTCTTCCAGCCGACCCGCTCGGCGTAGCGCAGGTACATGCGCAGCAGGTCGCCGGCGAACAGCGCCGACTCGTCGCCGCCCGCGCCGGCCTTGATCTCGAGGATGACGTCCTTGTCGTCACTGGGGTCGCGCGGAACGAGGAGAAGGCGCAGCTTCTCCGTGAGCTCCTCGCGCTGCCGCTCCAGGTCCTTGACCTCGGCCGCGAAGTCGGGGTCGTCGCCGGCCAGTTCGCGCGCGGTCTCGATGTCGTCGCCCGTCTGCGTCCAGGAGCGGTACGTGGCGACGATCGGGGTGAGCTCGGCGTAACGCTTGTTCAGCTTGCGCGCGTTGGCCTGGTCGGAGTGCACCGACGGGTCGGCGAGCTTCTTCTCCAGGTCGGCGTGCTCGGCGACGAGTTCCTCGACTGCCTCGAACATCTTGTGGCTCCTGTGTACGGACGGGGGGTGAAGGGCGGGCGACCAAAAACGCCGGTCCCGGAGCGCCCGGTGAGGGGGCGCGTCCGTGGACCGGCGAATGGAGGCTCGCTACTTCTTGGAGCCGGCGGCCTTGCCGAAGCGGGCCTCGAAGCGGGCCACACGGCCACCGGTGTCGAGGATCTTCTGCTTGCCCGTGTAGAACGGGTGGCACTCGGAGCAGACATCGGCGCGGATGGTGCCGGACTCGATGGTGCTGCGGGTGGTGAACGACGCGCCACAGGTGCAGCTGACCTGCGTCTCGACGTACTCGGGGTGGATGTCGCGCTTCAAGGTGTCTCCTAGGTTCGGGAGGGCGCCGGGTCGCTGACGCGGGGTGCGGGAGCGTGAACCGGAGCCGACGTACCAGTCTGCCAGGACTGGGGCCTACTCCCAAAACCGGGGGTTGCCGTTGTTTGTTCCCTGCAGGCCGGTGGGGGCTTGTCGCGCCCTCGCGGCGGAGCCGCCTGGCGATACAGCCCCGCGCCCCTTACGGGGCGCTCACGACCCCCTTGGCCTCGCCCGCTGCCGAGCCCTTCGTCGCCGACTTCGGGATCGGCTTGTCGTGCTCCAGGGCGTTCCAGATCTGGTCGGCCTTCTTCTCCTGGAGGAGGACGCGGTTCGGGTCGGCGGGGTCGTAGGCGACCGGCATCGTGACCATGTTCATGTTCGCCGGGGTGATGCCCTTGAGGCCGTTCGCGAAGGAGACGAGCTTGTTGACCGAGCCGAGGTCGGAGTCGGCCGTCACCGTCTTGGTCGCGGTCTCCGCGAGGTCGTAGAGCTTCTTCGGGTTGGAGAAGACGCCGACGTCCTTGACCTGGTTGAGCAAGGCCTTGATGAAGGCCTGCTGGAGCTGGATGCGGCCGAGGTCGGAACCGTCGCCCACGCCGTGCCGGGTGCGGACCAGGCCGAGGGCCTGCTCACCGTCGAGTCTGTGGGTTCCTGCCTGCAGCTTCAGGTGGCTGTCGGGGTCGTCGATGGCCTTGCTCGTGGTCACCTCGACGCCGCCGAGGTCGTCGATCAGCGTCTGGAAGCCGGCGAAGTCGACCTCCAGGTAGTGGTCCATGCGCAGGTCGGTGATCGACTCGACGGTCTTCACGGCACAGGCGGCCCCGCCCGTGGAGTACGCGGAGTTGAACATCACGCCGTTCGCGGCGGGGTACTGCTTGCCCTTGGCGTCCGTGCACGAGGGCCGGTCGATGAGGGTGTCGCGCGGGATGGAGACCACGCTGGCCTTCTTGTGGCCCTTGTTGACGTGCACGATCATCGCCGTGTCGGATCGGGCGCTGCCGTCGTCGGTGCCGCCGCCGAGCTTCTTGTTACCGCCGGCGCGAGTGTCGGAGCCGAGGACCAGGATGTTCTCGGAGCCGTTGTCGGCCTTCTTCGGCCGGTTGGTACCGAGGGCCTGGTCGATGTCGACGCTCTTGAGGTTGCCGTTGAGCTGGAAGTACACGTACCCCGCCCCGGTCCCGCCCAGGACGACGATGCCCGCGGCGGTCCAGGCCGTGACCATCAGGCCCTTGTGGCGCTTGCGGGGCTTGCGGCGCCGGCCCTTGGCGCGGTGGCGCGATCCGGTCGTGCCGGTCTCGCCCGGTATACCCGGACCCGGTGTGCTCTCGGCAGACATGTGCTCCTCGGCTCGTCTTCGGTCGATTACCCCCTGCGGTCGGTACCAGGCGTTCTCGGTCGGGGGACGCCCCTGGCACCATCGTCGCTCCGCCTGGTCAGACGGGGAAACTCGGGAAAGGGTTGCACAACGGACTGTGCCCACCGCGTGCGGCGGTGGGCACAGTCCGTGTTCGTCACAGCGGGGCATATCCCGCTCACCTGCGGTTTCAGCCGAAGATGTCGTACTGCTTGAAATCGGTACCTACGGACTTTCTTGTGGCAAAGATCTCGCTGGTCCCCTTACCGGTGCCCGGGTAGAGGTAGAGCGTGCCGCCAGGGGTGCGGGCCAGGAAGTCGGCCTTGCCGTCGCCGGTGATGTCACCGGTCGCGTCGAAGGCGTTGTAGCCGCCCCAGGAGCGCACCTTGACCCGGGCCGAGAAGGCGCCGGAGCCGGACTTGCCGGTGCCCTTGTAGAGGTAGATGTGGCTGCCCGACTTGCTGCGGGCGATCAGGTCCGTCTTGCCGTCGCCGGTGAAGTCGCCCTTGCCGCGTACGGAGTTGTACTGGTTCCAGCCGGAGCCGGCCTTCACGCGGGCCGCGAAGCTGCCGTTGCCCTTGCCCGGGTAGATCCACAGCACGCCTGCGGAGTCGACCGAGAGCAGGTCGGGCAGGTAGTCGCCGGTGACGTCACCGGGGGTGATGACGCGGGTGCGGGACTTCCAGTTGTCGGCGATCTTCTTGGTGGCCCAGGCGTTGTCGGCGAGCACGAAGTGGGTCCAGAAGACGTCGCCGTCGCTGCTGCGCCGGTAGACCAGGTCCTGGTAGCCGTCGCGGTCGAAGTCGGTCTGCAGGACGACGTTGAAGCCGTTCCAGTTGCCCCAGGACTGGCGGGCGGCGAACGAGGTGCCCTTGGAGTCCTTGGAGTAGCCGGTCTTCGTGGAGGCGTTGCGCACCCACAGGTCGGCCTTGTGGTCGCCGCTGATGTTGGTGTCGTCGACGCGCGGATAGGCGGAGCCCACGTAGGAGCTGACCTTCGCGAAGACGCTGTAGGCGCCCTTGGCGACACAGTCGGTCACGCCCCAGGACACGACGCCGACGATGCGGTTGTTGACGACCAGCGGGCCGCCGGAGTCGCCGTTGCAGGCGGAGGTGGTGCCCGAGTCGCTGCCGGTGGCGGGCTTGCCCGCGCAGACCATGTGGCCCTTGACGAAGTCCCTGCCGTAGGCGCCGGCGCAGGTGGTGTCGGACTGCAGGGGCAGCGTGGCCGTCTTCAGCTTCTCGGAGATGCCGTCGCTGGTGGAGCTGGTGCGGCCCCAGCCGTAGACCTTGGCGCTGGTACCGGCCTTGTACGAGGCGGTGTCGCCGGACGTCGTCATCCGGATCGGCTTGGCCTTGACCGGCTCGGGCAGAGTGAGCACCGCGATGTCGTTGTCGATGGTCGACGCGTTGTACGACGGGTGGTTCCACTGCCGCCAGACGGCGGTGACGGTGCCGCCGTGCAGGTCGGTGCCGTTCGCCGAGGGCAGCTGGGCGGTGCCGGTGACGACGGCGCCGTTGGCGTTCCAGTCGTAGCCCTTGACGCAGTGCGCGGCCGTGAGGATCTTGGTCGGCGCGACGACGGCTCCGCCACAGAAGAAGCCGATGTCGTCGCTGGTGCTGGACGTCCCCCGGTCGTCGAAGTAGTGGAGCTGCGCCATCCACGGGGCCGTGGTGATGGTGGTCTGGCTGCCGCCGATGATCTTCGGGTCGATGCGGCCCTCGTTCGTGCTCGCGCTCAGCGACGCCTTGCTCGTCTTGCCCGCGGTGTCGTCGCCGGCCAGGGCGCCCGCGACGCGCTTCTCCAGTTCGGCGGACGACGGCGAGCCGATGGCGGGCTTGAGCGTCGGCTGCGGCAGCGGGGTGGCCGCGTCGGCGGACGTCGTCAGCAGCGCGGCGGCCACGGCAGCCGCGACACCGGCCGCGGCCACGGGCAGTGCGATACGTATCCGGCGTCTGTGGCGCCCGCCCCAGGCATGGATGTACCCACGTATGTCCCCCCTCGGGATCACATGTTCGAAGAGAGCGTGATCCTACCTGCACACGAACATCACAAAGGGCCGCCCCCGTCCTTTTCGGACGGGGGCGGCCCTTTGTGCAAACGGTGCCTAGTCGCCGTTCCCCGGCATCGGCGTCGTCTTCTGGATCTGCATCAGGAACTCGGCGTTCGACTTCGTCTGCTTCATCTTGTCCAGGAGCAGCTCGATCGCCTGCTGCTGGTCGAGCGCGTGCAGCACCCGGCGCAGCTTCCAGGTGATGGCGAGCTCGTCGCTGCCGAGCAGGATCTCTTCCTTACGGGTACCGGACGCGTCCACGTCCACCGCCGGGAAGATGCGCTTGTCGGCGAGCTTCCGGTCGAGCTTGAGCTCCGCGTTGCCGGTGCCCTTGAACTCCTCGAAGATCACCTCGTCCATGCGGGACCCGGTGTCGACAAGAGCAGTGGCCAGGATGGTGAGCGAGCCACCGTCCTCGATGTTCCGCGCGGCACCGAAGAAGCGCTTCGGCGGGTACAGCGCGGTCGAGTCGACACCACCGGACAGGATGCGGCCGGAGGCGGGCGCGGCGAGGTTGTAGGCACGGCCCAGACGCGTGATGGAGTCCAGCAGGACGACCACGTCGTGACCGAGCTCGACCAGCCGCTTGGCGCGCTCGATGGCGAGCTCGGCGACCGTGGTGTGGTCCTCGGCCGGGCGGTCGAAGGTCGAGGAGATGACCTCGCCCTTGACCGACCGCTGCATGTCGGTGACCTCTTCGGGACGCTCGTCGACCAGAACGACCATCAGGTGGCACTCGGGGTTGTTGTGCGTGATCGCGTTGGCGATGGCCTGCATGATCATGGTCTTGCCGGTCTTCGGCGGGGCCACGATCAGACCGCGCTGGCCCTTACCGATCGGCGACACGAGGTCGATGATGCGGGTGGTCAGCACGCCCGGGTCGGTCTCCAGACGGAGCCGGTCCTGCGGGTACAGCGGCGTCAGCTTGTTGAACTCCGGCCGCCCGCGCCCGGATTCGGGCGCCATGCCGTTGACGGAGTCAAGGCGGACCAGCGCGTTGAACTTCTCGCGGCGCTCGCCCTCCTTCGGCTGACGCACGGCACCGGTGACGTGGTCGCCCTTGCGCAGGCCGTTCTTACGGACCTGGGCGAGGGAGACGTACACGTCGTTCGGGCCGGGCAGGTAGCCGGAGGTCCGGATGAATGCGTAGTTGTCGAGGATGTCCAGGATGCCCGCGACGGGGATCAGGACGTCGTCGTCGGTGATCTGCGGCTCCTGCACGTCGTCGCGGCCGCGACGGCCACGGCGGTCGCGGTAACGCCCACGACGGCCACGACGGCCGCCCTCGAAATCGTCGTCGTCCTGCTGCTGCTGGCCACGGTCCTGACGGCCGCCACCGCCGCCCTGCTGCTGGTTCTGCTGCTGGCCGCGCTGGCCGCCCTGCTGGTCGTCGCCCTTGTTGCCCCGGCCACCGCGGTCACGGTCCCGGCCGCGGTCACGGTCTCGGTCACGGTCTCGGTCACGGTCTCGGTCACGCCGGTCGCGGCGGCGGCCCTCGCCACCGTCACCGGAGTCGGACTTGGCGTCGTTCTGGGACTGCTGCTGCGCCGGCGCTTCGGCCCTGGCGTCGTTCTTCGCCTCGGCGGATACCGTCTCGGGAGCGGAGGCCGGGGCTCCGGCGTCGGCGGTGGCACGGCGACGACGACGCTCGGAGGGCGCATCGTCTCCCCCGCGCTCAACTTCTCCCCCACGCTCGGCTGCGCTCGCGCGGGAGGGGCCCCCAGCAGGCTGACCGGGAATCTCGATCTGCTGCTGCGCCACGGCCTTGTCGGCCTTGTCGGCCTTGTCTGCCTTGTCTGCCTTGTCGGCGGGGGCCTCGGAGGCCTGCTTCGCGTCCGCCTTCTTCTCCGCCTTCTCTGCGTTGTCCCCCGTACGGGTGCGGGAGGTGGCGCGGCGCTTCGGCTTGGTCTCGGCGGCGGCGTCGGCCTTCGCGGCCGGAGCGGCTCCGCCGGACGCCTGCGCCTCCTTGATGACCTCGATCAGCTGGCTCTTGCGCATACGCGCCGTGCCCTTGATGCCGAGGCCGGATGCGACCTGCTGCAGCTCGGCCAGCACCATGCCGTCGAGGCCGGTACCGCGGCGCCGACGGGAGCCGGCACCGCTGGCAGGCGCGGAGGCGTCCGTGGCGGGCGCGGCAGCGGTCTCCTCGACACGTGCGCCCATCAGATCGGTGGTGTCGCTCACGAAGGGTCCTTCCCTGGAGCGGACGTCGGCCTGTCTGGCTCGGCGACCGGTTGTGCTGTCCGACTTCGGTCCGTGTGGTGTGAACCGTGCCGGGGCGGTGGTCCGCCTAAGCGGCGGAGGAATCTGGTGATGGCGCTTCCTTGAGCCGTGGCACCCAGTGTCAGTGTCACGCGGCGTGGTCGCACCGGTTCCGGAGCATGCCCTGCGCCCCGCTCAGTGTCCGCGTACGGCGTACGGTCCGACGTACGAAACACAGTGCGGCTTGGGGGGCTCCCGGAAGAATGTCTGTCCCGGACGGGGACACGAGGCACCTCGCCATGGTGGGGTCGGGTGCAGACTTGAGGTTAACACTACCGGATCCAACAAACATTCCCCCTCTCGAAATCCGGCAACCGTGTGCTTAAAAGTCGCCGGGGGCCGTGAGCGGAAGAACGCTCGCGCCCTGTGCGTCGAGGCTCAGCCGGTTCGCGGCCCAGTCCGCGCCCGCCAGGGCCTCGACCTTGTCGGCGGTGCCCGCGTCGGTCAGCGCCATGACCGTCGGTCCGGCGCCGGAGATGACCGCTGGGACGCCCTCGGCCCGCAGCCGCTCCACCAGCGCCGCGCTCTCGGGCATGGCGGGAGCGCGGTACTCCTGGTGCAGCCGGTCCTCGGTGGCGGGCAGCAGCAGTTCGGGGCGCCGGGTCATGGCCTCGACGAGCAGGGCGGCCCGGCCGGCGTTGGTGGCGGCGTCGACGTGCGGGACGGAGCGCGGGAGCAGGCCGCGCGCCGTCTCCGTCAGAACCGGCTTCCCGGGCACGAAAACCACCGGAACGATGGAATCGGCGGGCTCCATCCTGATCGCGCGGGCCGCGCCGCCCTCCATCCAGGACAGGGTGAAGCCGCCCAGCAGACACGCCGCGACATTGTCGGGGTGGCCCTCGATCTCGGTGGCGAGCTCGAGCAGGGAGGTGTCGTCGAGCTTCGCGTCGGCGCCTATGGTCACGGCGCGGGCGGCGACGATCCCGGCGCAGATGGCGGCCGAGGAGGAGCCCAGGCCCCGGCCGTGCGGAATGCGGTTGGCGCAGACGATCTCCAGGCCGCGCGGCTGGCCGCCGAGCAGGTCGAAGGCCGTGCGCAGGGAGCGGACGAGGAGGTGCTTCTCGTCGCGTGGGAGCGTCTCGCCGCCCTCACCCGCGATGTCGATGTGCAGCCCGGAGTCGGCCACCCGGACGACGACGTCGTCGTACAAGCCCAGCGCCAGGCCGAGGGCGTCGAAGCCCGGGCCGAGGTTGGCGCTGGTGGCGGGGACGCGCACCCGGACGGCGGCGGCACGGAACGCTGGACCGGCCATCGCTCGATGACTCTCCTTGAGCTGCGTGATTGTCGAATGACGTTCGATGGACATTCGATGCGTACGAGAACCCTGGGGGCCGCTGCCGACCGGGATGGCCGGCCGCTGTCCCGGCCGCGGAGACGGCGCGGCACCGTGCGCTATGCGGAGGCATATGCGGCGGGCGGGTTCAGTACAGCCTATCGAAAGAAGGTTCTGTGGCGACATAGGGCGCACAGGAGGCGCACGATGCGTGTCGTATGAGCCCTGTGCACCCCCTGCGGGGAACTCCCTCGGGCAAGCGCCGTCTTACGCCGGACCGTGCCGAGCGCTACACCGGCGCTCGGCACGTCCGCGCAGGTCAGGCGAGTCCGAGGCGCTCCGCCGCGGCCGCCGAGTCGACGGGGACGGTGACCGGCTGCGGGGCGCCGGCGACGGCCCAGTCGGGGTCCTTCAGCCCGTTGCCGGTGACGGTGCACACGATCCGCTGCCCCGGGTCGACCTTGCCCTGCTCGGCGGCCTTCAGCAGACCGGCGACGGACGCGGCGGACGCGGGCTCGACGAAGACGCCCTCCTGTGAGGCCAACAGCCGGTAGGCGCGCAGGATCTCACGGTCCGTCACCTCGTCGATGAAGCCGCCCGACTCGTCCCGCGCGGCGATCGCGTGGTTCCACGACGCCGGGTTGCCGATCCGGATGGCGGTGGCGACGGTCGAGGGGTCCTTGACGATCTCGCCGCGCACGATCGGGGCGCTACCGGAGGCCTGGAAGCCCCACATCCGGGGAGTCCGGGCGGAGACGCCGTCTGCGGCGTACTCCTTGTAGCCCTTCCAATAGGCCGTGATGTTGCCCGCGTTGCCCACCGGCAGGACGTGGATGTCGGGCGCGTCGCCCAGCATGTCCACGATCTCGAAGGCGGCCGTCTTCTGGCCCTCGATACGTACCGGGTTGACCGAATTGACCAGCGCGACGGGGTAGTTGTCGCTCAGAGCGCGCGCGAGGGTGAGGCAGTCGTCGAAGTTGCCGTCGACCTGGAGGATCTTCGCACCGTGCACGAGGGCCTGGCCCATCTTGCCGAGCGCGATCTTGCCCTGCGGCACGAGCACGGCGCAGACCATCCCGGCCCGCACGGCGTACGCGGCGGCGGAGGCCGACGTATTTCCGGTGGAGGCGCAGATGACGGCCTTGGCCCCCTCCTCCTTGGCCCGAGTGATGGCCATGGTCATGCCTCGGTCCTTGAAGGACCCGGTGGGGTTCGCGCCCTCCACCTTCAGGTGGACCTCGCAGCCCGTGCGCTCGGAGAGCACCTGCGCGGGCACGAGCGGCGTGCCGCCCTCACGGAGTGTCACGACCGGCGTGGTGTCGGATACCGGCAGCCGGTCCCGGTACTCCTCGATGATTCCGCGCCACTGGTGGGTCATTGCTGGTTACTCTCCTTCAACCCGCATGATGCTGGCGACACCACGCACGGTGTCGAGATTGCGCAACGCCTCGACGGTCCCGGTGAGGGCGGCGTCGGACGCACGGTGCGTGACGACGACGAGGGAGGCCTCGCCGTCCTTCCCCGACTGGCGAACCGTATCGATCGAGACTCCGTGCTCGGCGAACACGGTCGCGACCTGGGCGAGAACACCCGGTTTGTCGGCCACGTCGAGGCTGATGTGGTAGCGCGTGACCACGTCGCCCATGGGCGACACCGGCAGGGCCGCGTAGGCGGACTCGCCCGGTCCGGTCGCGCCGCCCAGCCGGTTGCGGCAGACGGCGACGAGATCGCCGAGGACGGCGGAGGCGGTGGGGGAACCGCCCGCTCCGGGTCCGTAGAACATGAGCTGCCCGGCGGCGTCGGACTCGACGAACACGGCGTTGTAGGCGCCGCGGACGGAGGCCAGGGGGTGGCTCAGCGGGATCATGGCGGGGTGCACGCGCGCGGTGACGGAGGCGCCGTCCGCGGCCCGCTCGCAGATGGCGAGCAGTTTGATGGTGCAGCCCATCTCCCTGGCGGAGGCGAAGTCGGCCGCCGTCACCTCGGTCATGCCCTCGCGGTAGACGTCGTCGAGACGCACGCGCGTGTGGAAGGCGATACCGGCGAGGATGGCGGCCTTGGCGGCGGCGTCGAAGCCCTCGACGTCGGCAGTGGGGTCGGCCTCCGCGTATCCCAGGGCCGTGGCCTCGTCGAGGGCCTCCTGGTAGCCGGCCCCGGTCGAGTCCATCTTGTCGAGGATGAAGTTGGTCGTGCCGTTGACGATGCCCATCACCCGGTTGATCTTGTCGCCGGCGAGGGACTCGCGCAGCGGCCGGATCAGCGGGATGGCACCGGCGACGGCGGCCTCGTAGTAAAGGTCGGCGTCGTGGTCCCCGGCGGCGGCGTGCAGGGCCGCTCCATCCTGGGCGAGCAGCGCCTTGTTGGCGGAGACGACGGAGGCGCCGTACTCGAACGCGGTGGTGATGAGGGTCCGGGCCGGCTCGATCCCGCCGATCACCTCGACGACGACGTCGATGTCGCCGCGCTTGACGAGGGCGGTGGCGTCGGTGGTGACGAGGGCCGGGTCGATGCCCTCCCTGACCCGGTCGGGCCGCCGTACGGCCACGCCCGCGAGCTCCACCGGGGCACCGATCCGGGCCGTGAGGTCGTCGGCGTGCGTCGTCATGATGCGCGCCACCTCTGAGCCGACCACTCCACAGCCCAGCAGCGCCACCTTCAGCGGACGCGTACGCATCATCCGACCTCGTTTCCTCATACCGTCTACGGTTTCACCAGTCTCACTCACCGGACGGGACTTTCTGCCCTTCGTCCGGATCGTGAGATATCTATTTCATTTGTACGGGGGTGGAAGACAGGAGATCTTCCACCCCGCCTCTGGCGTGGTTCAGCCGACGTCGAGACGCAGCAGGTCCTCCTCGGTCTCCCGGCGGACGATCACCCGGGCCTCGCCGTCGTGCACGGTGACGACCGGCGGCCGCAGCACGTGGTTGTAGTTGCTGGCCATGGAGCGGCAGTAGGCGCCCGTCGCCGGTACGGCGATGAGGTCACCCGGTGCCAGGTCGGCCGGCAGGAACGCGTCCTTGACCACGATGTCCCCGCTCTCGCAGTGCTTGCCGACGACGCGGGCGAGCATCGGCTCGGCGTCGGAGGCGCGGGAGACGAGCGCGACGCTGTATTCGGCGTCGTACAGCGCGGTGCGGATGTTGTCCGACATGCCGCCGTCGACGGAGACGTACGTCCGCAGCCCGTCCAGGGGCTTGATGGTGCCGACCTCGTAGAGCGTGAAGGCGGTCGGGCCGACGATGGCGCGCCCGGGCTCGACGGAGATGCGCGGGGTGCGCAGGCGGGCTGACTCGCACTCCCTGGTGACGATCTCGGTGAGCGCCTTGGCGATCTCGTGCGGCTCGCGCGGGTCGTCGTCGCTGGTGTACGCGATACCGAGTCCGCCGCCGAGGTCGATCTCCGGCAGCTCGACGCCGTGTTCGTCGCGGACGTCCTTGAGCAGCGAGACGACCCGGTGGGCGGCGACCTCGAACCCGGACATGTCGAAGATCTGCGAGCCGATGTGGCTGTGAATGCCACGGAGTTCGAGCCCGTCGAGCTGGAGCGCCCGGCGTACCGCCTCGGCGGCGTGCCCGCCGGCCAGCGGGATGCCGAACTTCTGGTCCTCGTGGGCCGTGGCGATGAACTCGTGGGTGTGGGCCTCGACGCCGACGGTGATCCGGATCAGGGCCTTCTGCCGCTTGCCGAGGCTCTGCGCGATGTGGGCGACCCGGGCGATCTCCTGGAAGGAGTCGAGCACGATGTGGCCCACGCCGGCCTCGACGGCCCTGGTGATCTCGTCGACGGACTTGTTGTTGCCGTGGAAGGCGATGCGCTCGGCGGGCATGCCGGCGGTGAGGGCGGTGGCCAGCTCGCCGCCGGAGCAGACGTCGACGTTCAGCCCTTCCTCGTGCAGCCAGCGCACAACGGCACGGGACAGGAACGCCTTGCCGGCGTAGAAGACGTCGGCGTCGGCCCCGAAGGCGGTGCGCCACGCACGCGCGCGTGCCCGGAAGTCGGCCTCGTCGAGGACGTAGGCGGGGGTGCCGAACTCCTCGGCGAGCCGCGTGACGGGGATACCGCCGACGGTGACGACACCGTCCTCGTTCCGCGTGACGGTCTCGGCCCACACCTTGGGGTCCAGGGCGTTGAGGTCGGCGGGCGGGGCGGAGTAGTGGCCCTCGGGGTAGACATCGGCGTGACGGGGCCCGGCGGGGTGTGCGGAACGGCTCATGTTCGTGTCTTTCAGAGGTGATCGGGGGCGTCGATACCGAGCAGGGAAAGGCCGCCGGCCAGCACCGTCCCGGCGGCTTCGGCGAGCGCGAGCCGAGCACGGTGGGCGGCCGAGGGTTTCTCCTCGCCGAGGGGCAGCACGGCGGGGAGCAGCGGCAGTGTGGCGTCGGCGACGGTGACGAGGTGCCGGGCCAGCCGGTCGGGGGTGTGGTCGGTGGCGGCGGCCGTGAGGACACGGGGGTGGTCGCCGAGCGCGGCGACCAGCGGTGCCGTGTCGGGTGTGTGCACGGGGCCGGGCTCGGGCCGGAAGCCGAGGTCCTCGGCATTGCGCAGCAGGGCCCGGGTGCGGGCGTGGGCGTACCGGACGCGGAAGAGGGGGTTGGTCTCCCGCTGGATCAGATGACCGCCGGGAATCCGGGGACGGTCGTGTGCGGCGGGGTGGAGCAGGGCCCAGCGGGCGGCGTCCCGGCCGAGGGGGAGGGGGTCGGCGGGGGTGGGGACGGGGAGGAGTCGGACGGTGGCGTCAGCCTCATCGGTGTCCGCGCCATCGGTGTCCACGCCCTTGGTATCCGCACCCTTGGGCTCCACGCCCAGGACGGATTCCCACTCCGGCGCGGGCAGGCCGTCGCAGCCGTCGTACTTGATGAGGACGGAGTCGCCCTGGCTGCGCAGCAGTCGGGCCGTGGCGTCCGCGACCACGGCGGCACGGACCTCCGCCGGACACCGGAGCCGGACGACGTTCCCGCTGAGCCCCTCGGCGTGGCCGTACCGCCGCCCGCGCCGGAGGATCTCGTCGACGAGCGCGGCGGACGCGGCGCTTTCCAGGCTGAGGTTGAGGAACCCGGCCCCGGTGACGACGACGGCGGTGATGCGGTGGTCGTCGAGGAGACGCACCCGGAGGATCTCGGCCACGCGCCGGGGCGGCTGCTCCGCCGCGCGAGCCAGCTGGAGGGCGATGTTGGTGGCGTAGTCGCCGCAGCCACCGGGACCCGGCCGCGTGATCACGGCCCGCTCCGGCACGGTCACGCTGAGCTCGCCCTCGTCGACAGCGCGACGCACGGCGTGCAGCACGGTGCGGGAGAGCTCGACGGGGGTCACGGGCACAAGCGTATGGGAGGAGGGGGGTGGGTATGCGAGCCGGTTTGGGGAGGGTCCGGCATGTGGACGCGGCTCCCCTCAGGAGGCCGAGCGGCTGCTCGTCACCTACGGTACGGCCGGCTGATCGACGGTCTGTGCCTGGGCACCATCGCCCCCGATGTCGGGGCCACCACCGCCCTGCCTTTCCCGGCGCCGGGCGCGCTCCATCAACTGCCGGACCATTCCGACCAGTTCGGCGGGCTCGAAGGGTTTGGCGAGGAAGGCGTCGACGCCGACATCGAGCCCGGCCTCGACCTCGTGCTGGGTGCAGGCGCTGACGATGGCGAGGGGCAGGTCACGGGTCAGCGGATCGGTTCGCAGCCGAGCGGCGGTCCTGATCCCGTCCAGCCGGGGCATGACGACGTCCAGGGTCACGACATCGGGCCGCACCTGATGAATGACGTCAAGGCACTCGGCACCATCGGCCGCGGTCACGACCTCCAGCCCCTCAAGCTCGAGGTTGACCCTGATCAACTGCCGGATGACCTTGTTGTCGTCCACAACAAGCACCCGACCCGACGCGCCTGGCACAACTCGAGAGTAGGTCGGCCCCCGCCACCGCGTCCGGGTTTTCCCCACTTCCACCCCGCACGGGCGCCCCGCACACCCGCCCCCGGCAGCGGAAACCCGTTGATGACCACCCCGAGGGAGCTGGTAGTGTTCTACCCGTCGCCGCGAGCAATCGCGACGGACCCGCCCCCGTAGCTCAGGGGATAGAGCAACGGCCTCCGGAGCCGTGTGCGCAGGTTCGAATCCTGCCGGGGGCACCCTTTCTGAGGTGCCTGAAGACCCCGTGACCAGCGGATACGCTGAGTGCGGGGTCTTCGCGTATGTGCAGGCGTGCGCGGCCCGGAGCGGCCGTATGTCGAGGGCTGTGGACGAGGCGTGGACGGGATCTTGGAGCATCGCCGCAGGTGACGTCCGCAAGAGGCCGGGAGTCCGCAGTAGCCAGGGGAACGCCCGGCACACCACTGCGGGACACGGGCTCAAGCCTGGCTCCAAGCCTGGCGATGGCGAGCAACGCTGTACACCTGCTCCACCTGGTCGGCCGTGAGAACGCCTGAGAGCGGAGCGAGTGTTGATACCTGGCGCTCCTGGTACACGCGGACATCGAGCTGCGTAGCAACTACCTTCAGCTCGGTGACGCCCACGAAGACGAGCACCGGCTCCACCGGTACCGGGAAGTCGCAATGCCGCTCAAGCACTCGGGCGACCCGCTTGGCCTCCGCCCGGCTCTTGCGTGCGTAGGGCACCGGTTTCCCGTGATCGACTTTCACGGAATCGTCTCCGACCCATACGGCCCTCTTGTGGTGGTGCTTTGTATTGATGCTGAACACTCCCCCAGGCCCGATCAGTAAGTGATCGATATCCACTTTGTTGGCCAAGGGGACGGAGTGCAGGACACGCCAGCCGTGCCGCCCCAAGCGGTTCAACTCGGATCCCACTCGTCGCTCCCCCGCCAATCCCTTTCGCCAGGAGTCCCACTCCGTGGACCGCCGCAGAAGCCGTAAGACGACTCGCTTCATAAGCCCCGGGCCGGATTCGGCAAGCAGATCACGCAAGGACTGCCCGGGAGGGTTGACGGCCAGGTCGTCGGCCGGCGTTAGGGGCGGCAGCATCGGACGGGCTTGAACCTCGGGCACCCTGTCTTGCGGGACAGACCCGATGAGGTTCTGTAAGTACTGTGCGAGTACAGCGATCACGTCGTCGCGATGCTCGGCCCGCAAGACCGCAATGTCCCCCGTCATGACGTCCGCCCAACCGACCGCGGTGCCATCAGACAGATTGGCGTACAGACGATCATGCCCGTACCGCTTCCAGCGCGTGACGTGCAGCTCCACACGGCCCCTCTTGTGCTCCCGCATTGGCGCTGCCGACATGCCAACAGCAAACGAGACGAGGCCACAAGACCGCAGGGCGTGCCCCGCAGCTCAGTTCGGCCTTCCCTGGATGAAGCCGACCACGCCATGACCATGCTCTCCGGAGCTGCGGGCTTAAGCCCGAGCACACGCACGGAAGTTGCCCATCCTCCTGCGCCGATGTGCAAGGGCAGGCTCGTCCACCCCGCAACGGTCCTGCCCTTGTCCGAGAGACTGACCCCAGTGCCCAAGGTGCCAGGGCGCCGAATCTCAGATGGCGGAGCAGCGTGGCCACACATCGAACTCCAACGGGTGACTAGCCCGCGGAACACAGGCCGTCGTTCGGACAGAACACAACCCCCGTGTAGTTATAGCCGGCCCGTATGGTCACGGGATTTGGGTCGGGCGGGAAGTTGACGTAAGAACCCGCGTCAGCTGTAGCGCTGAAGTGGACCGTCGTCCCGACCGAGAAGCTCGCAGTGCAGGTGCCGGTCGGGTTCGGCGCCGGGTCGCCAGCGTACGGATCCCACGCCGAAATGTGGCAGTTGATCCCGGCGGGGCTGCTGGTGATGGTTCCGCCACCCCAGCCGTCACCGACGTACGCGTTGAGTTGAGCGGTGGACTGAGCCTGGGCCGGAGCGACGAAGCCGATCGCGGCGGCCGTGGCGAGTGTGGTGATGACTCCCATCGCGCGCCAGGCACGGTTTCTGTACTTACTCATGGGCGGCCCCTCCGATCGAACCGACCCCCTCCGACCAGGCTATTCGCCATTTCGGGGACCCACAACCCGGGCGCGTTCGCCTTTAGGGTCGGCGGTTTCTTCCCCTCGAACGTGCATGCTCACTGCACTCAATGCGCCCAAGCCGCCGAACCATGTTGACGGACGGTGGTAACAAGAGACCCCTGGACGCGATGCCAGGGGCCCCCGATTGTTCAGGCCGAATCACTCGTACTCGCGGAGCAGGTCCTCGATACGCCGGTTGGCGACATCCTGACGTCCGTCAAGGCACTTCGCGTATCGGGTCAGCAGGACCTCAACGCTGTTGCCGGCGCGCTCGGCGACCTCAGTCGGGTCGACCCCGGCATTGAGCCACGTCGACAGCGCCGAGTGCCGGAGATCGTACGGCCTACTCGCGAGCGGCGAGGCCGCGACGGCCGGCGGAAGCGCGAGGGACCGGGCTTCCTGCCACACGCGGTAGTAGGTCGAGGACGGGACGACCGAGCCCTTCTCACTGAAGAAGAGCCGTCCGTCGTCCGCCGTGCCGAAGGTGGTCAGGTGCTCGCGGAGCACGGCGACGAGGTGGGGCGGGATCGGCACCCGCCTCACGTCCTCAGTCGGCCGGTTCTTCAAACCGCGGTCGTCATGGGTCTCCCCCGAGTCGGTCCACTGCTTGCCGACGGACGGACGGGTCCGGTGGAGCAGCGCAGAGCCCCAGCCTTGCTCGGGAAGGATCAAATCCGTCTCGGCAAGGCCGACCGCTTCCGCCGGCCGGAGACCGCCGAAGTACATGGCGGCGAACAGACCCACGAGGCGGCGACCACGGGCACGCCGGTACCCACCCACGTAGGAAACGGCCGCCAGGAGGTTCCGTGCCTGCTCCGGGTTGGCGACCACCCGCGGGTCGACCTGATTCGACACCTTCGGCTTCTGCCAGCGGACAGCCGTGATGGGGTTCTCACGCAGCTCCCCCAGGTCGACGGCGTAGTTCGCGGCGTTGACGAGTGTCCGTCGCTTACGCCGCACCGTCTCCGCCGCTGCTGCCGTACCGTCCAACCTGAGCTTGAGCGAGTCGAGGACCGCGCGGGCCGTGGCTGGTTCCGCGAGATCGGCCAGCGGGCGAGACGCCTTAGACACCCAGTGGAGAACGTTCCGCACGTCGTCCGGGGCCTCCCGGTCCTCGGGCCCTGGCAGCACGAAGGCCCAGTTGCGCAGTGCTCTGCGGAGGTCCTCGTCGGACGGTCGTCCGGCGCGCTCGTCCAGGAGCTCCAGCGTCACGCTGGTGAGAGATTCGTTGATGCCATCCCTCGTATTGGGGGCGGCATGAGGCCATTTCATGGCGAGGTACCTGAGAGCGAAGGCGTACCACGACACGGCCGACTTCTTCCCTTCCATCGAGGCCGGAAGTCCCGACTCCGTGTCGAACTCCTCGCCGTCGCGCATGGCACGCATGAGCTTCGTGCGGTAGTGGTCGGCGAGCGCCTTGGTCCGGAAGGTCTCCGAGAACACATTGCCTGCGACGGACCAGCGGACACCGTACGAGGGCGTTTTGGTGTCCCGCTTACGGACTCCCCAGACCTTCACATCGAGAGACTTCACGCCGCCTCCTCCAGTTGTCGGAGCCATGTGTTGAAGTCACTCCGCCAAATCCGCAGCTCTCCGTTGGGCAACTTGAATGCGGCCGGCCCGTACCCCAGTTCTCGCCAGCGGTAGAACGTCCGACGGGAGACACCGCCCAGCTCATCCAGAACTTGGCGAACGGTCATCAGCTCGTCGCGACGGGCGTCCATGTCGGTTCTCCTTCCGTTCCGGCGGCGGGTTCGAGGGACGCAGTGAGCCAGGCCTCGCCGTTACTCAGGCCGGTTCCGGCGAAGACCCAGTGGGCGAGGACGAGCGTGGTTTCGCCGTCCTGGGGAACGGCCATGGCGGCTTGGGCGCGGCGCCATTCGGCGCGGGCGTCGCGGAGGGCGCCGAGGGTCCACGCCGTTCGGATCATGCGGCGGGCGTGGTCGGTGATCCGGGCCTGTGCCAGTTCGGCGAGGAAGCGGAGCGGCCGGTCTAGGGTCAATACCGGTGATTTAGGTTGTTTTCCGGCGGGCGGGTCTGGTCTTGGTCGGCCCGACCAGCGCCACGTGGGGAATGTCCGGCCGGGGCGGATTGCGGTGCTCGGCGCGTTTGAGTTTCCAGTTGGACATCTTGCGTTTGATGACGCGGGGACTGGAGCGCAACCGGCGTGGGGGCAGGGGGCGTTCGCGGATCTCACGCAGGGCCGTGGCCAGGGCCCGCGCCATTCGCGAGGGGGGAAAACGCCGCCTGGTCGGTGACATGGCGGCGGATGATGCGCAGGGTGCGGATGAAGGAGATCCGGTCGGGGTCCTGGTCCGATTGCCGGGCGGCTTGATGCATCAGGTCCCGCAGAGCGTGATGCACCAGCAGGAAGGCGAAGATCTCCTGCTCCACCCCACGGGGGTGCTGGGAGCGCAGGACGAGGCGGGGCCCGCCCTGGTGGGTCTTGATCTCGTCCAACGTGCTCTCGATCTCCCACCGCTGGGCATACAGCGCGGCCAGCGACACGGCCGACGCGGCCTTCGGGTCGAGGATGGTGGTGATCAGCCGGTAGACCGTGCCGTTGCCGTCGCGGCCGAGGGTGTACTCGATGACGCGGACCCTGATCGGGTCCGCGCGGCGGTTCTTGTCCCTCGCGGCAACGATCTCCGAGAGGTAGGAGCCGTCCTCCAGCAGAGTCCGCACCGGCAGGACGGCGTCGTTCTTGACCCGCCACAGCAGGTCGGCGCCGGTCACGGCGGCGGCCCGCCACAGGTCGAAGCCGCGAAAGCCTCGGTCGGCCAGCAGCAGCATCCCCGACATCAGCGAGTGGTTCTGGGTGCCCCAAGTGCACTTCAGCAGGGAGGTCCCGTTTCGAACTTGAGGTCCAGTTTCTACTGATAGCGGCCACAGGAACGGACGTGGTATGCGACTACGCCATTGACCATGTGCGTGGTCTGTCTTGGCGCCGCCCCCGAGTGGATCTCTTCATCCCAGCAGTTCAGCTCTACGTTGACCTAGACCCTTTTCACACACACAGCGCAGACAGACATAGAGCAAAGGATGCCAGGACGTCGCCGACAAGAACCCCCAACTGCCAACCGAATTTAGGAGAAATCTCACCCGCTCCGAGTTCGACCTACACCTATGCTCGCCCTCCTCGTTCGACTTAGCAGAATGGCAGTGCAGCAAGTGCGGACACTCTTGGGAAACGATGATCCGTAATAGGGCTATCAGCGGTTCGGGGTGCCATGCCTGTCATCGGCAAGGCGTAAACAACAACAACGTCTCTCGCTCTATGGCACCTCCTGGCGAATCACTCGCAAACTTGTCCCCCGGCATCACTGCTCGGTTCATCCGTTGTTTGAAGGACCCAACCCGCACCCCAGATAACCTTCGCATCAAAAGTAATCTGAGTTACGAGTGGTCCTGTCACACAGGCAAACACACATTCACCGCGCCAGTCTTTGCGGTATCGAGCGGCGCTAAGCGTCGGTGCTGCAAGTGGGTTGCACACATGGCTATGCTGTATCCCCGTCCTCCTCCAAGGACTGGCAATCTTCTCGTTAGCCACGTCCTCATGGCCATCGACGCAACCGTGGTATCGGCGGTGGATCACCGGCCAACGGCGAGGCAACGCGCTCCGGCGGTAGGGCGTACTCCCGCGCTTCTTCCCACACCCGCCAGTAGGTGGATGAGCCGACCGCTCCCCCGCGCTCATTCCCGAACACGCGCCCTTCCTTGGCGGTCCCGAACTCCTTCAGGTGAGCCCGGAGGATGGCGACCAGGACCGGCGGGACGGGGACCGGCCGGTCGGTGGACGCCTCGCGCGCCTGCAGGCCCCTACGGTCGTGGTGCTCCCCGGAGTCGGTCCACTGCTTGCCCGAGACGGGGCGTGTCTCCCGCCGTGTCAGCGTGCCCCAGCCCTTCTCTGGCAGGAATCCACGAGTGGGAGTCGTCGCCTCTGCGGCCCCCGGAGTGGCTCACCTTCGCATTAACCGGCCGACGACCCTACCGCGGCACATCGACTGGGGATCGCACCACGCATACGACCTCGCTGACGAGGCCGGCCTGTCCCTCTGTACGAACGGGTAGTCCGCGAGGCCCAGTCCCCAACTGCCTACAGGTGCACCTGAATACCAATCTGTTGCGCCAGCAGGCGCACGCCATCCCGGGCGGGACCGCGCGCCCGCGATCCGTACACCAGTTGGGCTTGAGCGGCGCCGCCTAGGCTCCGCCGTCATGAAGGCTCTCGTCCTGTCCGGGGGTTCGGGCACGCGCCTGCGGCCCTTCACACACACGTCTCCCAAGCAATTGGTGCCGGTGGCCAACAAGCCGGTCCTCTACTACGTCCTCGAGGACATCGCTCAGGCCGGCATCACCGAGGTCGGCATCGTCGTGGGGGAGACGGCCAACGAGATCCGCAAGGCCGTCGGGAGCGGCGACAGATTCGGGCTTAGCGTCACCTACCTTCCGCAGGAGGCGCCCCTGGGTCTGGCTCACGCTGTCCTCATCGCCCGCGACTATCTCGGCGAGGAGGACTTCGTCATGTATCTCGGGGACAACTTCGTGGTCGGCGGCATCGCGGACCTCGTCGGCACGTTCCGCGCGGAGCGCCCCGATGCGCAGGTCCTGCTCACCCGTGTCTCCGACCCGTCCAGCTTCGGTGTGGCGGAGATCGGCCGGGACGGCCGGGTCGTCGCGCTGGAGGAGAAGCCGAGGCACCCCCGCAGTGATCTGGCCGTGGTCGGGATCTACTTCTTCACGCCGGTCGTGCACGAGGCGGTGCGCGCCCTCACACCGTCCTGGCGGGGCGAGTTGGAAATCACGGACGCCCTCCAGTGGCTCCTCGACGGACCCTACGACGTGCGGTCCACCACCATCTCCGGCTATTGGAAGGACACGGGAAACGTCGCCGACATGCTGGAGGTGAACCGCTCGGTGCTGGACGGGATCGAGCCGGGTACGGAGGGCCTGGTCGACGCGGCGAGCGAACTGGTGGGGCGAGTGCGGATCGAGGCGGGCGCACAGATCCGGGCGTCACGCATCGTGGGGCCCGCAGTCATCGGGGCCGGGACGGTGGTGACGGGATCGTACGTCGGGCCCTATACATCGATCGCGGAGAACTGCTGGATCAAGGACAGCGAGATCGAGTTCTCCATCATGCTGGGCGACTCCCGGCTCACGGGCACTCGTCGGGTCCAACACTCGCTCCTGGGTCGGAACGTGACGGTCGCGCCAGCCCCCCGCGTGCCCGCGGCCTCCCGTCTCATCCTCGGTGACGACAGCAGGGTGGAGATCTCCTCATGACCACGAAAATCCTGGTGACCGGCGGCGTCGGCTTCATCGGCTCGCATTACGTCCGCACCTTGCTCGGCCCGCGCGGCGACGGCTCGGTCGGGGTCACGGTGCTGGACAGCCTGACCTATGCGGGAAATCCGGCCAACCTCGATCCCATACGCGGCGACGAGCGGTTCGCCTTCGTCCACGGCGACATCTGCGATGCCCCACTCGTCGATCGGCTGATCGCCGACCACGACCAGATCGTTCACTTCGCAGCCGAGTCACATGTCGACCGCTCGGTGCTGGGGGCGGCAGAATTCGTACGCACGAACGTAATGGGTACGCAAACGCTGCTGGATGCGGCCCTGCGCCACGCTCCAAGGATCTTCGTCCACATCTCCACGGACGAGGTGTACGGCTCCATCGATGTCGGCGCCAGCGTGGAGACCGATCCGCTGCGACCCAGTTCCCCGTACGCGGCCACCAAGGCGTCGAGCGATCTGCTGGCGCTGTCGTACCACCATACGCACGGGCTGGACGTCCGGATCACCCGGTGCTCGAACAACTACGGCACACATCAGCATCCGGAGAAGGTCATCCCGCGTTTCGTGACGACCCTGCTGAGCGGCGGCCGGGTGCCGCTCTACGGCGACGGCGGCAACCTGCGGAACTGGCTGCACGTCGAGGACCACGTCGACGCGGTCGAACTGGTCAGGAAGAGAGGCTTACCGGGCGAGATCTACAACATCGGCGGCGGCACGGAGCTGCCCAACAAGGAGCTGACCGCCCTGCTGCTGGGCGCCGTGGGGGCCGACTGGGACTCCGTGGAGTTCGTCGCCGACCGCAAGGGGCACGACCGGCGCTACGCCGTCGACCACGGAAAGATCACCGCGCTGCTCGGCTACCGGCCACGCCGGGACTTCCGGGTCTCGCTCGCCGAGACCGTAGCCTGGTACCGCGACCACCGCTCCTGGTGGGCGCCGCTGACCGGTCTTTGAGCCGACCGGCCCCTGGGCCGAGCGGCCGGGAGTCAGATCCAGCCAGACATACTGGCGATGCGTACCGCGTCGAGCCGGTTGCGCGCGTCCATCTTCCGGACGGTCGTCGCCAGATAGTTGCGGACCGTCCCGGGAGAGAGTGACAGCTTGACGGCGATTTCGTTGATGTCGTCCCCCGCGGCAGCGAGTTGGAGTATCTCCATCTCCCGCTCCGTGAGCGGGCATCCGGTGTTGCCCCAGGCGGCGAGCGTCAGTTCGGTGTCGAAGACGCGGCGGCCCTCGTGCACGCTGCGTATGGCATCGCTGAGGTGTGCCGGGTGGGAACTCTTCAGCACCAGGCCGCCGAGGCCGGATGCCAGCGACTGCCGCACTGTAGCCAGCCGGGCGAATCGCGCGGTGAGCAGCGTACGGCAGTCCGGAAGGTGCTCCTGAATCGCCATGGCGGCGAGGAGACTTTCCCGCTCGTGCGTGTCGACATCGATGACCGTCACGTCGGGGCTGTACTCCAGAACCGTCCGGATCAACTCGCTGCCGACGCCGGTGGAAGCGACGACTTTTATGTCCGATTCACGCTCTATTAGGAGAACCAGCGCGGCGCGGACCATTTCCAGCTCTTCAGCAATCATGACTCGGATGGTCATGCATTCCCTTCCCCCGGTTGTCGATGGAACTCCGCCCCTTCGCGATGCCATTTCGGCCAACATGGCTGTGTCGCGATTAGCGGATTCCGTGCACCAGTCAGGTCGGGGGTGGCGCAGCGCTCAGCCCTCGATGGACCGGCCCACCCTCCCGGTACCCTCCCGGTCTGCACTTTCGCCTCGGGAACGCCCAGGCGGGCTCGTCCGGGAATGAACAGGCAGGCGAGTTCGGCCCTGTGGCCCGCGACCGGGTGCTGCTCATCGACTCCCCCGTCTTCTCTCAGCAAGGAACTGGCGTGGTCTCCGCCAAACCGAGCTTGTGTACGACTATAAGAGGTGATTCAGAGAGTGGCTATGGGCGCCTGTGTGGCCGGTGACAAAGATGGCGGTATCGCGGCCATGAAGTGACCGCAATTCGTGCCACTCTGGGGGTATGACCGAGACGCCATCCCGCATGCTCCGTCTGCTGTCCCTCCTCCAGAACAGTCGGGACTGGCCGGGGCGCAAGCTGGCGGAGCGGCTCGGGGTCAGCCCGCGGACGCTGCGCCGGGACGTAGAACGGTTGCGGGATCTCGGCTACCCGGTTCAGGCCATCCCGGGCGTCGGCGGTGGCTACCGGCTGGAGGCGGGCGCCAGCCTGCCGCCGCTGCTCCTCGACGACGACGAGGCGGTCGCCATCGCGGTCGGGTTGCGGACGGCCGCGGGGGGAAGCGTGGCGGACATCGAGGACACCTCGATCCGCGCGCTGGCCAAGCTGGAGCAGGTGCTGCCCAAGCGGCTGCGCAGCCGGGTCAATGCCCTTCAGATGTACACCGTTCCCATGTTCACGGTGACCCCGACCGTGAGCCCCGAGTACCTGGCGTCGGTGGCCCAGGCATGCCGCGACCAGGAGCGGCTGAGATTCACCTACCGCAAGCGCGACGGGGAGACGAGCAGCCGTCTGGTGGAGCCGTACCGTCTGGTCCACGTCAACCGTAAGTGGTACGTGCTGTCCTGGGACACGGGGCGGCAGGACTGGCGCACCTTCCGCGTGGACCGGATGGATTCGCTGCTGTTGACGGGGGTGCGTTTCCAGCAGCGCGAGTTGCCGGCCGAGGACGCGGCGGCCTATGTGGCGCAGTCGATCACGTCCTCGCTGGCCAGCTACCGGGCACTGGTCACTCTGCACGCGCCGGTCGAGGTGGTGGCGGAGCGGATCCGCCCGCGCGACGGAATCCTCACGACGGTCGACGACCGAACGTGCCTGCTGCGTTCGGCCGCCGACTCGCTGGAGTGGCTGGCGCTCACCATCGGGATGTTCGGCATCGAGTTCGAGGTGCACGAGCCGCCTGAACTGATCAGCTACCTAGGGGAGTTGTCGGGGCGGCTGGCCCGGGCCGCGTCGCCGGGGCCGGACCGCTCCGTGGTGGTGCCGGCGACGCGGGAGTTTCCGGTCAGCGGGCCAGCAGCCGGGTGAGCAGGGTGCGCAGCAGGTCCTGGGCCTCCGGTCCCGGCGCCACCGCCGTACGCCAGGCGACCACGCCGTCCGGACGCACCAGGCCGGCTCCCGCCCTGCCGATCCCGTAGGTCCGCGTCAGTTCGCCGGAGGGGTCGGTGACATCGCGGCCGACGAGATGGGCGTCGAGACGGACGCCCAGATCCGCGGCGGCGCGGGCGGCCGCCTGTGCCCACGTGCCGCCCTCCGGTGCCGCCAGGAGCACCCAGCGGTCGCCGAACAACTCGACGGTGGAACGCCGTGTCCCGTCCTGTTCGATCCAGACGTGGGGCGCGCGGAAGCCCGGGCGGCCGGACGGGCGTCGCGGGTCCTCGGCCGGCTCGGGGTCGTCGTCCTCTGCGGTGACGGCGGCGGAGCGGTAGCGGAAGCCCAGGACGACCTGCGCCGTGCCGCGTTCCTCGGGAACGCTGCCGAGCAGGTGGGGTGCCATGCGCTGGGCGTAGATGGCGAGTGACTCGTCGACGACGAGGCGGGCCACGAGCGACCGCTCCGCCCCGTAGCTGTCGAGGAGCCCCTCGCCCGCCTCGCCGCGCAGCACGGCGGCCAGCTTCCAGGCCACGTCGAACCCGTCGCCGATGGCGGTGTTGCCGCCCATGCCCCCGGTGGGCGGGGTGACCTTGGCGGCGTCGCCGACCAGCAGCACCGGCCCTTCGCGCCACCGGTCGGCGATGTACGCCGCCATGTCCCAGGCCTGGATGTCGAGGATGTCCGGGACGAGCCCGGGCGCGTCGACGGCCAGCCGGATCAGCTCGGTGCAGCGCTGCGGAGTGTAGTCGTCAGGCGTCTCGCCGTGCTCGGGGTCGTAGCGGACGTAGAAGGTGTGCCGGTTGGGCCGGTCGGTGGGGCCGAAAGTGCCGGTGAAGAGCGGGTGTTGCAGGTAGTACCAGCCCGTGGAGCCGGGCGGTACGACGGCGGTGAGGTCGGCCTCGAAGATGACGCCCATGAAGTGGGCCAGGGTGCCGTGGCCGTGCCGGGTGATGCCCAGGCTCTCCCGGATCGCGCTGCGGGGTCCGTCGGCGGCGACCAGGTAGCGGGCGCGCACGGTGCTCTCCGCTTCCGTGCCCAGGTCGCGCAGGCGGGCGGTGACACCGTCGTCGCCCGCCTGGAAGGAGGTCAGTTCGGTGGCGAACCGGACGTCCGCGCCGTGCTTGACGGCGTGGGCCACCAGAACGGGCTCCACTCGGTCCTGAGGGGCGAGCGCCCAGGGCATGGGTGTGCACTGCTCCGTCGCACCGACCAGTTCCTCGAAGCTCTCCGCGAAGCTGTGCAGGACACGGCCGCCCACCCGCTCCACGACCTTGATGGTGAAGTCGCCCTGGGCACCGCGGATGTCGTCCGTGGCCAGGATCTCGTCGGCCACGCCGCCGAAGCGGAACAGCTCCATGGTGCGCGGGTTCTGGCCGGCCGCCTTGGGCAGGACCGAGGTGGTGGCGTGCCGCTCCACCAGCAGGACCCGCACGCCCCGGCGGGCGAGGAACAGGGCGGTGGTCAGCCCTCCGAGACCGCCGCCCACCACGAGGACATCGACATCCGGCTTCGTCAAGGCCACCTCATACCTCCTGGGTTGGCGGCGTCTGCCGCCGCACCCCCAGCGTCGGGCGCCCCACTCGAAGGGGTCACGAGGCCCGGTGGAGCCCCGTACAAAAAATGGTTTGGCGAACGGGGCCATCGCGGCCATGAAGTGTCCTCATTGAGGGCTACGGTACTCAACGTGAAGCCGAGTGACCGAAATCATTTACCGTGCACGCTTTGTCCGCTCCATGTGACTACTGGGGGCGTTCTGTGAACGCGCAGCCGACATCGGCCATCGAAACGTCCGGCCTCGTCAAGGTCTACAACGGGACGAGAGCGGTGGACGGCCTGGACCTCAACGTCCCGGCCGGTCTCGTCTACGGGATCCTGGGGCCGAACGGCGCCGGCAAGTCCACCACCATCCGCATGCTGGCGACGCTGCTGCGTCCGGACGGCGGTACAGCCCGGGTCTTCGGTCACGACGTGACGAGCGAACCCGACACGGTCCGCCGCAGGATCAGTGTCACCGGCCAGTACGCCTCCGTCGACGAGGGCCTGACCGGTACGGAGAACCTCGTCATGATGGGCCGGCTCCAGGGCTACTCCTGGGCCCGGGCCAGGGACCGCGCCGCCGAGCTGATCGACGGTTTCGGACTCGGTGACGCCCGCGACCGGCTCCTGAAGACCTACTCCGGTGGTATGCGGCGGCGGCTCGACATCGCCGCGAGCATCGTCGTCACCCCCGACCTGCTCTTCCTGGACGAACCGACCACCGGTCTCGACCCGCGCAGCCGGAACCAGGTCTGGGACATCATCCGGGCGCTGGTGGACGCCGGCACAACGGCGCTGCTGACCACGCAGTATCTCGACGAGGCGGACCAACTGGCCGACCGCATCGCGGTCATCGACCATGGCCGGGTGATCGCGGAGGGCACCACCGAGGAGCTGAAGTCCTCGCTGGGGTCCAACGTCCTGCGGCTGCGCCTGCACGACGCCCAGTCGCGCGCCGAGGCGGAACGGCTGCTGAGCGCGGAACTGGGAGTCACGGTCCACCGCGACTCCGACCCCACGGCGCTGACCGCGCGGATCGACGACCCCCGGCAGGGCATGCGGGCCCTGGCCGAGCTGTCGCGTACGCCGCTGGAGGTACGCAGCTTCTCCCTCGGCCAGTCCAGTCTCGACGAGGTGTTCCTGGCCCTGACCGGCCACCCGGCCGAGGACGGGCGCACCGAGAAAGCGGCGGAAGAGGAGAAGGCGGCATGACCACATCCCCCGGCACCGTGGAATCCACGACTCCTGTGAGCGGCCGGCTGCGGACGGTGCTGTCCTCGGGTGAACGCCCGGCCCGCGCGACGGCGGTGTCCGCCACCATGACCCATCTGTGGCGGGCGATGATGGCGTTCAAGCACTTCCCGGTGCAGCTGATCGACATCGTCCTGATGCCGCTGATCTTCCTGCTGATGTTCACGTACCTGTTCGGCGGGGCATTCGCGGACTCCACCGAGGAGTACCTGCAGTTCTACCTTCCGGGCGTGGCAGTGCAGGCGGTCGTCATGATGACGGTCTACACCGGCACCTCACTCAACACGGACATCCACAAGGGCGTCTTCGACCGTTTCCGGACGCTCCCCTTCTGGCAGCCGGCGACGCTCGCGGGCAGTCTCCTCGGTGACGTGCTCCGGTACGTCGTCGCTCTGGCGACCACGGTGTCCCTCGGCCTGCTGCTGGGCTTCCGCCCCGACGGCGGCTTCCTCGGCGTGGTCGGCGCGATCCTGGTGCTCATCGTCTTCGGGTTCAGCGTGAGCTGGATCTTCGCCGCCCTGGGCGTGGTGGCCAGCGAGCCCGAGCGGGTCTCGGGGACCAGCATGATCGTGCTCTATCCGATGCTCTTCATGAGCAACATCTTCGTCATGCCGGAGACGATGCCGGGCTGGATGCAGGCCATCGTCGACGCCAACCCGATGAGCCACGCGGCGACGGCCTCCCGCGAGCTCATGCACGGCACCGCCGGCTTCTGGGACGTGGGCCTGGTCCTGTGCGTCTCCGCCGGTCTGGTGGCCGTCTTCGCACCGCTGACCATGCGTCTGTACCGCAACAAGAACGCCCACTGACACGGGTGCCGGAGTGCCGCTCGCGCCACGCTGGAGCGACGTTGAGGGGGTGTGAGCGGCACCTCTACTGTCCCCGGAGACAGATCCCGGAGACAGTTCGCAGACACCTGGAAGGGGCGTCTCCCGTGGCCCGGTTCCCACAGGCTCCCTCGGCACCGCACACGCAGGCCCGGCCGTCGGCCGTCGGCCGACACGATCCCCGCTACCCCGACCTGGTCGGCCGGGGCATCAACGCCCGCTTCCACCCCGACCCCGACACCGTCCGGGTGGTGGCCACCGCGGAACAGGCCGTGCGGGCGGTGCAGGACAGCGTGCGCGACGGCTCCCGTCTGGCGGTGCGCAGCGGGGGGCACTGCTTCGAGTCGCTCGTGGACGACCCCGCCGTCACCACGGTGATCGACGTGTCCGAGATGCGGTCGGTCCGCTACGACGACGAACTGAACGCGTTCTCCGTCGACTCGGGGGCCACCCTCGGAAACATGTACCGGAGCCTGTACCTGCGGTGGGGCGTGACCGTCCCGGCCGGACGCTGCCCCGAGGTCGGGGTCGGCGGCCATGTCGCGGGCGGCGGGGGCGGAGCGCTGTCCCGCCGGTACGGGCTGTCGGTCGACCATCTCTACGGGGTCGAGGTCGTGGTGGTGGACTCCGGCGGGCGGGCGCGGCTGGTGCGGGCCACCAGGGAGCTGTCGGATCCGCACCGTGACCTTTGGTGGGCGCACACCGGTGGGGGCGGGGGCAGCTTCGGTCTGGTCACGCGCTATCTGTTCCGCTCCCCCGGCACGGACGCGGGCTCCCGGCCCACGGACCCGGACCGGCTGCTGCCCAGGCCGCCGGCCTCGGTGCTGCGCAAGACGGCGCGCTGGGACTGGCAGAGCGTCGACGAGGCCGCCTTCCTCACGCTCGTGGGGAACTTCGGCACCTGGCACGAGCGGCACGCGACCCCCGGTGATCCGGGCACCCAGCTCGACAACAGTCTCGCCCTACCCCGGGTCAGCGGCGGGCCTCTGACGCTGGAGACGGCCGTCGACGCCACGCGGCCCGACGCGGAGGAGCTCACCGACCGATTCATCGCGGAGGTGTCGAGGAACGTCGGCGCCCGCCCGGAGGTCTCGGTGACCACGCAGCCATGGCTCGCGGCGACACTCGTCCCGGACGAGTTCGCCGGGGTCAAGGGCCGGTTCAAGTCCAAGGCGGCGTTCCTGCGCACTGGTTGGAGCGAACAGCAGGCCCGGATGGTGTACCGGCGGCTCACCGACACGTCCGGCTACCACAACCCCGCCGCGACGGTCTATCTGCTCTCGCACGGGGGTGAGGTGAACCGGCCCGGCCCGGCGGACACAGCCATGGCCCACCGGGACGCCGTGCTCAAGACCTACTGGTCGGTGTTCTGGTTCGACGAGGGAGAGGACGCCGTCCACCTGGACTGGGTTCGGGCGTCCTACGGGGAGTTCTTCGGCGACTCCGGCGGAGTGCCCGATCCCGGCCGCGGTTACGGAGGCGCCTTCGTGAACTACGCCGACGCCGACCTGGCCGACCCGGGCCTCAACCGCAGTGGCGTGCCCTGGCACCGTCTGTACTTCCGGGACAACTACGCCGCGCTTCAGCGGGTCAAGGAGCACTGGGATCCGGGCGACGCCTTCCGGCACGCCCTCTCGGTCCGGCTGCCCGGGGACGACGCCCCCCGGGGTCAGCTGATCCGGAACTCGGGGACGTAGAGGATCCAGCGGCCCCCCTGCTTCGTGAACTCCGCCTCCCGCGCCTGGACTTCCTCCAGGTGGTTCCAGGCGAAGAGCAGCGCGTAGTCGGGGTAGGGGGCCCGGAACTCCTCCGCGGAGCGGATGGGGATGTGCGACCCGGGGAGCCAGCGGCCGATCTTGGCCGGCGTGGTGTCGTAGACGCACGGCAGCAGATCGGGGCCGATTCCCGTGTAATTGAGCACCGTGGCACTCTTGGCGGTCGCCCCGTACCCGACGACGTAGAAGCCGAGGTCGCGCAGCTCCCGCAGGCGGGCCACCAGGTCCCAGCAGACCCGCTTGACCTGGGCGCCGAACTTCTCCAGCGTCGTCAGGTCGGCGAGGCCGCGCCGGCTCTCCTCGGCAATGAGCTCGCCGACCCGGGGGCTCGGCTGCCGCCGGCCCGCGCGGGCGATGGTGTAGCGGACCTCGCCACCGTGCACCGGGAGCCGCTCGACGTCGACCAGTTCGAACCCGAAGCGCTGGGCGGTGGTGCTCACCGAGCGGGCGGTGAACAGGTAGAAGTGCTCGTCGTAGATCTGGTCGAAGGTGTTCTTCTCGACGATGTCGCCGAGGTAGGGGTCCTCGAAGACGAACACGCCGTCCGGAGCGAGCAAGGCGCCCACGCCGCGGAAGACGGAGTCCAGGTAGGGGATGTGACAGATGGTGTTGGCCGCGTAGATGACGTTCGCGAACCCGTGCTCTTCGACGATCTCCCGGGCCGTGGACTCCTCGAAGAACGCGGTCCGCACCTGGATGCCCTCGGCCCGGGACACGTCCGCGACACCGCCGGAGGGCTCCACACCGAGGTGCCGGATACCGGCGTCGCGCACCGTGCGGAGCATGACTCCGTCGTTGCTGCCGATCTCCACGCAGAACGGGTCCTGCCCGGTCAGCTCGGTGCCGATCAGCCGGCGGGCGGTGGCCGCGAAGTGCTCGCGCATCCGCTCGGACCCCGACGAGTGGTACGGGTAGTCGTAGCGGAACATGCGGTCCCGGGGCACCTCCTCCAGCAGCTGGACCATGGTGCACGTGGCGCACATCCCGACCGCGAGCCGGAAGAAGAACTCGTTGTCGAGCTCCTCCTCCGACGGGAAGTAGTCGGACAGCGGCTGGCGGCCGAAGTCGAAGAACGCCCGTACTCGGCCACCGCAGATACGACATGTCGATTCGTTCGGCTCCATGATCCCTCTCGATGCCGGGTGGCCGCCGAGCCGGGGCCACCGCTCGGAACGTCTCGGAACGTTCATTCGTCGACGAAGGCGACCGCGCGGGTCCAGCCGGCACCCGCGCCGGCGATCTTCACCGGGAAGCAGGCGACGTGGAAGCCGTCGCACCCCGGCAGCGCGGCCAGGTTCCCCAGCCGCTCGATCTGGCAGTACTCCCGGTGGCGGCCGGTGACATGCGCCGGCCAGAGCACCGACCGGTCACCCGTCTCCTGGTACCGGCGGATGACGGCGCCGAACGGCGCGTCCAGGCTGAACGCGTCGGTGCCGATGACCCGCACGCCATGGTCGAGCAGCAGGTTCACGGCGGGACCGTCCAGACCGGTGAAGTCGGTGAAGTACCGTTCCGTCCCGGCCCGCTCGGAGGCGCCGGTGCGGAGCAGCACGATGGTGCCCGGCTCCGGCACCCGGCCGATGCGGGCCAGTTCCTTCTCCAGGTCCCCGGCGCCGGCCGTCGGCCCCTCACAACCGGTGAGGTCGAGCAGCAGCCCGGGGCCGTAGAACCAGTCGAGCGGCAACTCGTCGATGTTCCGCGGCCTGCCGTCGCCGTAGTGCGCCCGCGAGCCGTAGTGGGAGGGAGCGTCTATGTGCGTGCCGGTGTGGGACGTGAGCGTGAGCCGGTCGAGCGACAGGAACTCGCCGTCGGGCAACTCGTCGGGGTCGAAGTCGACGCCGAAGTGACGTCGCATCTCCTCGCTCATGTGGACGGCGCCGTCCCGAGGGCTGAGCACCTCGTGCCGCACTTCGTCCGGTTCCCATCCCGACGCGTCCACCGCGCTGGAGATGTCGATGATCCGCATGGTCGTCGCCTCCGCTCCTCTCGGGCCACCACAGCACACCGGCAAGCCCTAGAGCGGCGGCGGAACGCCGGTGGACCACGTGCCCGGAACCTTCGCTCCAGTGACGCTCGAACGCCGGTCGGCAGCCTGCTCCCCAGGAGTTGTCTCCCATCCTTACGAGGAGTCATGACAGAGGCATCTGTGCACGAACACCCCGGTGTCCTGGCCGACAACGGCCTGTGCGAACCCAAGACCCCGGCCGGGCGACGGCTGCTCGACCTCCTGGAGCGGTATCTGCCGACCCTGGAGGCGGAGAGCCGGGAGAACGACCGTGAAGCCGCTCTGCCTGTCCACCTGTTCGACCGGATGCGCAAGGAGGGAGCGCTGGGCGCCACCGTCCCGGAGGACCTCGGAGGACTCGGCGTCCGCTCGCTGCACGACATCGCGCTGGCCCTGGCCCGGATCGCCGGCCGGGACGCGGGCGTGGCGCTGGCCCTGCACATGCAGTTCAGCCGGGGCATGACCCTGGACTTCGAGTGGCGGCACGGGGCACCGTCGACGCGGCCGCTCGCCGAGGACCTGCTCCGGCACATGGGTTCGGGCGAGGCCGTGATCTGCGGAGCGGTGAAGGACGTACGCGGCACCACCGTGCTCACCCGCGCCGCGGACGGCTCCTACCGGCTGAACGGCCGCAAGACGCTGGTCAGCATGGCTGGGATCGCCACCCACTACGTGGTGTCGGCCCGGCTGGAGGAGGCAGGCGCGCCCGTCCGGCTGGCCGCGCCGGTCGTCGCGCGTACGAGCCCGGGCCTGACCGTGCTGGACAACTGGGACGGGATGGGCATGCGGTCCTCGGGCAGCGTGGACATCGTCTTCGACGACTGTCCCGTGGACCGGAGCTGGGTCCTGCCGCGCGGCGAGCTGGGCGTCCGCGACGACGCGGCGCTCGCCGGGCAGACGGTCAGCTCGATCGCCATGCTGGGCATCTACGTCGGCATCGCCGAGGCCGCCCGCAGGATCGCCGTCGTGGAACTGCGCAGGCGCGGTGGCGCGGCGCCGGCCGGGGTACGGACAACGATCGCCGATATCGACGCCCGGCTGTTCGCGCTGCACACCGCGGTGGCGAGCGCGTTGACCACCGCCGACCGGCTCGCCGACGACCTCAGCGGCGACCTCGCCGCCCGCGGCCGCGCGATGATGACGCCCTTCCAGTACGCCAAGCTGCTGGTCAACCGGCACGCCGTGGGTGTGGTGGACGACTGCCTGATGCTCGTGGGCGGGGCCGGCTACAGCAACTCCCATCCCCTGGCGCGCATGTACCGCGATGTCCGGGCGGGCGGGTTCATGCACCCTTACAACTTCACGGACGGCGTCGACTACCTGAGCGAAGTGGCACTGGGCCGATGAGCACCGGGCAACGCGGGACAGGGATCCCTGGAGTCGGAGGACGTCGATGAAGGCGCGGGAACTGGCGGTGCAGGGGGCGTTCACGTTCGAGCCGGAGGTGTTTCCGGACGAGCGGGGGCTTTTCGTCTCACCGTTCCGGGAGGAGGCGTTCACGGCCGCGGTCGGCCACCCGTTCTTTCCGGTGCGTCAGACGAACCACAGCCGGTCGCGGCGTGGGGTGGTGCGGGGAGTGCACTACACCGTGACGCCGCCGGGCTCGGCCAAGTACGTGTACTGCGCCCGCGGCAGGTCGCTGGACATCGTCGTCGACGTGCGGGTCGGCTCCCCGACGTACGGAAGGTGCGACGCCGTCGAGCTGGACCCCCGGGAGTTCCGGGCGGTGTACTTCCCGGTCGGGGTGGGGCACGCCTTCGTGGCCCTGGAGAACGACACCGTCATGTCGTACATGCTGTCCGGGGAGTACGTGCAGGCGAACGAGCTCGCCGTGTCGGCGCTGGACCCGGCGCTCGGGCTGCCCGTGCCGGGCGACCTGGAGCCGCTGCTGTCCGGCCGGGACCGGGCGGCACCGACCCTGGAACAGGCCCGAGCCGCCGGCACCCTCCCGGAGTACGCCGCGTGCCGGGCGGTCGAGTCGGAGCTGTGGCCGTCGGCCGGGACGCGTGGAGACGGGTGAGGCGGGCATGCGGGTCGTGGTTCTGGGGGCGACGGGCAGCGTCGGCCGACAGGTGTGTGCGGCGTACGCGGCGCAGGGGTGGGACGTGCACGGCGTGGCCCGTCGCCCGGCGCCGCATCTGAACGGGTGCGGGTTCACGGCGCTGGACCTCACGGCCGCCGCGCCCGGGCGGATCGCCACGGTGCTGGCTGATCCCCCGGCGGACGTCGTGGTCAACGCGGCGGGCGGCTGGGGCGACACCGAGGAGGAGATGACGTACTCGCACCTGCGGCTGGTGCGGCGTCTGGTGGAGGCCCTCGCGCTGCTCCCGTACCGGCCGCGGCTGGTCCATCTGGGTTCGGTGCACGAGTACGGTCCCGTCCCGGCCGGCACGCTGTTGTGCGAGGACCTGGTGCCGGAGCCGGTCACACCGTACGCGCGCATCAAGCTGGAGACCTCGTCGGCCGTCCTGGCCGCCGCGCGGGCCGGTGTGCTGGACGCGGTGGTGCTGCGCGCGGCGAACATGTCGGGCCCGTACCCGCCGCAGGAGAGCTTCCTGGCCGGCCTGATGGCGCGTATCAGCACCGCCCTCGCGGACGGCGGCCGGTTGGAGTTGAGCGTCGCCGACGCCCGGCGGGACTTCATCGACGTGCGGGACGTCGCACAGGCGGTGGTACGGGCCGGGCGGGCTCCGGCGGTCGGCGGACTGGTCGTCAACATAGGGCGCGGCGACGCCGTGCCGATCGGTGACCTGGTCGGCTGGCTGCTGGAGGCCGCTGCCTTCCCGGAGGACCGGGTCGACCGCCGGGCCGCGCCGGTGCGGAGCAAGGGCGGCGACTGGACCCGGCTGGACATCGGGCGGGCCCGGCGGTTACTGCCCTGGGCGCCACGCATCGGTCTGCGGGACTCGGTCCACAGCATGTGGCGGACCGCGCACGGCGCCCCGGCCTGAGCTCACAGGCTTCCGACGACCTCCCGCACCGCGTCGATCACCTTTCCCTGCTCCTCGCCGCGCAGCGAGGGATACATCGGCAGGGAGAAGATCTGGTCGGCGTGCCGCTCGGTCACCGGCAGGTCGCCGGGGCCGTAGCCGAGGTGGGCGAATCCGCTCATGGTGTGGACCGGCCACGGGTAGCTGATGTTCAGATGGATGTCGTAGGCGGTGAGCGCCTCCAGGATGCGGTCCCGTTCGGGGTGGCGCACCACGTACACGTAGTAGACGTGGTCGTTGCCCTCCGCGGTCGTGGGCAGCACCAGGCCGTCGAGGTCGCCGAGTCCCTCCTCGTAGCGGCGGGCGACGGCCCGGCGGCCCTCGGCATAGGCGTCGAGGCGGCGCAGTTTCCGACGCAGGATCTCGGCCTGCAACTCGTCGAGCCTGCTGTTGTGCCCGGGGGTGCTCACGACGTAGTAGCGCTCCTCCATGCCGTAATAGCGCAACCGCCGCAGGCGCCGGTCGACTTCCGCGTCCGGCGTCATGACGGCGCCGCCGTCGCCGTAGGCACCGAGAACCTTGGTCGGGTAGAAGGAGAAGGCCGCCGCGTGGCCCTGGGTGCCGACCAGCTGTCCTTGGCGGCGGGCGCCGTGGGCCTGAGCGCAGTCCTCCAGCACCTTCAGGTCGTGCTCGGCGGCGAGCTGGAGCACGGGGGTCATATCCACGCTCTGGCCGTAGAGGTGGACGGGCAGCAGGCACCGGGTGCGCGGGCCGATCACCGACCGGAGCCGGCCGGTGTCCATGAGGTAGTTGTCCTCGTGCACGTCGACGAAGACGGGCGTGGCGCCCACGGCGTCGATGGCGACCACAGTGGGGGCCGCGGTGTTGGAGACCGTCACGACCTCGTCCCCCGGGCCGATGCCGAGCGCCCGCAGGCCTAGGACCAGCGCGTTGGTGCCGTTGTCGACGCCGGTGCAGTGCGGCAGTCCGTGATAGGCGGCGAACTCCTCCTCGAAAGAGTGGACGCTGCTCCCGAGAATGAGTTGGCCGGACTCGAATACGGTTTCCACCGCGTCGAGAATGTCGGCGCGTTCTTCCCGGTATTCATTGAGGTATTGCCAGACGTGGGTGGACACGTGACTCCTTGTCGGGGCGCGGTCAGGCAAGCGCGACGGACGCGGCTGCCGGGACTTCCGGACTGTTCCGGTCGATGCCGGGATCGGCCCGCAGAATCGCGTGCTGAAGGTGCTGGAGACGGGCGGACGGCTCCACCCCCAGCTCGTTCACCAGTGTCTTGCGGAGTTTGATGAAGGATTCGAGGGCCTGACTTGTGCGGCCCGAGCGGTGCAGGGCGATCATGAACTGGGCCCACAGGTTCTCGTGCATGGGATGGCGCGCGGTGAGCGCCGACAGCTCGGGCAGCAGGCTCGCGTGTCGGCCCAACCTGAGGTCGGTCTCCACGCGGGCCTCCAGGACGCCGAGCCGGCTCTCCTCCAGGCGTGTCACCTCCATGCCGATCCGCATGCCGGCGTGCACGTCCACGAGCGCGTGACCATGCCACAGGTCGAGTGCGTGACGGAAGCGCGCGGACGCCAGGTCGAACTCCCTGCGCTCGCACGCCCGCTTGCCCTCCTCGGCGAGACGCTCGAAGGCGTGCACGTCGGTGTGGGTGGGGTCCACGTCGAGCAGGTAGCCGCCGTAGCAGGTGCGCAGCACGTCCTTGGCGGGTCCGTTATGGCTCGCGCCGAGGGCCACGGTGATGCCTCGGCGCACCTGGAGGATGTAGGTCTGAAGGGTGGTCAGCGCGCTCGCCGGGGGCTGAGTTCCCCAGAGTTCCTCCATCAGCGCGGGCACAGGCACGACGGTTCCTGCCTGGAGGGCGAGCAGTGAGAATACTTGTCTGGGTTTTCTGGCTATCGGGGTCACCGACGTGCCATTGTGGTGTGCGACGAGCGGGCCCAACATATTGATCTGCATTGCCGGTGCTCCCTCTGTGGCGTTCCGATCGCGTCAGCAGGTGGCATATTCCCGGCGGCCGAAGGATGTTCTCGGGCGGCCCCGTTTGCTCGCTCCATCCTCGCAAGTGAATGCCCGCCATGAAAGTGTGTGCGGCACTTGCTGGTATTAATCCATCACGTCTTGATGTGAGAAAGTCACAGTGGGTGAGCCGGGGAGGATGTCCGCACCGAGTACACGGCACGGGACCGCCCACCGCGCCGTGCGCGGTGGGCGGTCCCGTGCCGGTCGTGGCCGGCGGATCAACTCAGCCAGGCGGGCAGTTCGGTGAGCCGCGCCGTCTGGGCTCCCTTCCGGCTCCACCGCAACTCGTCGTACGGCACAGCCAGTCGGGCCGCGGGGAACCTGCTGCGCAGTACGCCGATCATCGTGCGCGACTCCAGCTGTGCCAGCTGCTCCCCGATGCAGTAGTGCGGGCCGTCACCGAAAGTGAGCCGCCGCCACGAGGGACGGTCCGGGTGGAAGGCGTGCGGTCCGTCGTGATGGCGGCCGTCGGTATTGGTGCCCTCGATGTCCACGAGCACCGGCGCTCCGCGGGGCAGCCGGACGCTGCCGATGGTCACCTCCGTGGCTGCGAACCGCCACAACGTGTAGGGCACCGGCGGGTGGTAGCGCAGCGCCTCCTCCACGAACCGGGAGACGGCGTCGTCGTCGGCGTCCGCCGCGAGGCGGCCCGCCAGGACCTCCGCGAGCAGGAAGCCCAGGAAGGAGCCGGTGGTGTCGTGGCCGGCGAAGATGAGTCCGGTGATCATGTAGACGAGCTGGTCGTCGGAGACCGAGCCGAACTCGGCCTGCGCGCGTTCGTACAGCACGCGGGTCATGGTCTGGGTGTGGTTCCGCCGGGCTGAGTGCACGCCTTCGAGGAGCAGACTCTCCAGGGCCGAGGTGTCCGGCACGCCCCCGGCCTGGTCCGTGCCGTCGCCCCCGCCGCTCTGCGGGCCGCCGAGGCCGAGTGCCTTGAGGACGCTGACAGCCTCGCGCGCCATCGCCGGGTCGGTGACCGGCACGCCGAGCAGCTCGCAGATGACCAGCAGCGGGAAGTGGTACGCGAAGCCACCGATCAGCTCGGCCGGTTTGCCCGACCGGCCGGATTCGTCGGCGAGTTCGGTGAGCAGCCGGTCGGCGATGGCGGCGATGCGGTCCGTGCGCTCGGCCAGCCGGCGCGGGTTGAACGCGGGTGCGTGGATGCGGCGCAGGCGCCGGTGGGCCTCGCCGTCCACGGCGATGAGCGTGAACGGACGCAGCTCCGGGACGGGGCTGTCGAGACCGTCGTCCACCCCCCGCCAGGCTGCGGGGGCGAGGTCGGGGTCCTTCACGAACCGGGGATCGGCCAGCACCTCGCGGGCGAGTGCGTCATCGGTGACGACCCAGGCGGGGCCGCCCGCAGGGGCGTTCACCTCGACGACCGGGCCCGCCTCCCGGAAGGCGTCGTGCACCTCGGGCTTGCGCTGCATGGTCATCATGGGACACGCGAAGGGGTCGACGGCCACCCGGGGCGCCTCGCCGCTCACGAGGCACCGCCCGCCGCCGCGGGGTACCCCTCCCGCAGTTCGACCACCGAGAAACCGGCCCCGTGCGGGTCGAGCAGGTCCGCCCGCCGTCCCCTGGGCATGTCGGCGGGCTCGTTCTCGACGGAGCCGCCGAGTTCCACGGCGCGCCGGGTTGTCGCGTCGCAGTCGCGCACGGCGAACAGCACGGCCCAGTGCGGCCGTACCGCGCCGGTGACGCCCAGCTCCTGGGTACCGGCGACCGGTGTGTCACCGATGTGCCAGACCGGGTCGGTCGCACCCTCCAGGCCGGTGTCGGCAGGAGCCAGTCCGAGGGTCGCCGGGTAGAAGTCCCGGGCGGTGCCGATGCCGTCGGTCACCAGCTCGACCCAGCCGACCGAGCCGGGCACGCCGGTCACCTCCGCGCCCTCCATGACTCCCTTGCGCCAGACCGCGAACGCGGCCCCGGCGGGGTCGGCGAAGACCGCCATCCGGCCGAGGCCGAGGACGTCCATCGGGGTCATGATGACCTCGCCGCCCGCCGTCTCGACCCGCTTGGTCAGTGCGTCGGCGTCGTCGGTGGCGAAGTACACGGTCCAGATGGCCGGCATGCCGTGCTGGTCGTTCCCGGTCCCGTACGGCCGGTGGTACGGGGTGTCGATCTGGTGGCGGGCGACCGCGGCGACCAGCTTCCCGTCGGAGCTGAACGTCGTGTATCCCCCGGCGCCCGGGTCGCTGACCACGGTGGCGGTCCAGCCGAAGAGGCCGGTGTAGAAGTCGGCCGAGGCGGCGACATCGGGCGAACCGAGGTCGAACCATGCGGGAGCGCCGGGCGCGAACCTGGTCACGAATCGTTCCTTTCGATGGATCGGCACACGAGCGTCTGCGCTCGCGGATGAGACGGACATGCGGGCGGGCGCCGTCAGTGCGCGGTGCCGCCGACGGCGGCCGCGCTGGCCTCCCAGAGCTTCGCCGCGAGGCCGGCGTCGGCGGTCGGGCCGCTCACCGGAGACAGCCGCCGGTCGGCGTAGTAGCCGCCCGGGGTCAACTCCCCTGTCGGCGCGCCCGCCAGCCACACGAGAGTGTCGGCGCCCTTCGCCGAGGAGCGCAGGAAGGGGTTGAACCGGAAGTAGGACGAGGCGACGGTGCCCCGTCCGATGCGGGTGCGGACCTGGCCGGGGTGATAGCTGACCGCCAGCACGTCCGGCCAGCGCCTGGCGGCCTCCGCCGCGGCCATGATGTTGGCCTGCTTGGACGTGCCGTACGCCTGGCCCGCGCTGTAGCGGTGACGGTCGCCGTTGAGGTCGTCAGGGTCGATCCGGCCCTGGGTGTACGCGTCGGACGAGGTGAGGATCAGCCGCCCGCCCGCGAGCCGCTCCCGCAGCAGCCGTGCCAGCAGGAAGCCCGCGAGATGATTGACCTGGATGGTGGCCTCGAACCCGTCCGGGGTCGTGGTGCGCGACCAGAACATGCCGCCGGCGTTGCTGGCCATGACGTCGACGCGCGGGTACCGGTCCCGCAGCCGCTCTCCCAGGTCGCGCACCTGGCGCAGCTCGGTGAAGTCCGCGTGGAAGGCGTCCGGGGCCGGGCCGGCGGTCCGGGCCACCTCGTTCGTGACGCTCCGCAGACGCTCGGGATCCCGGCCGACGAGCACGACCTGGGCCCCCTGGCGGGCGACCGCGAGGGCCGCCGCCCGGCCGATGCCGGACGTGGCCCCGGTGACCAGCACCGTCCGGGCTGACAGGCCGCCGTGCGGTGTCCCGTGGTGCGGGGTGGAGGCCGTCATGCCGCCGCCCGCAGCCTCTCGTTGACGAAGACCATCAGGCCGTGCGGTGTCCTGATCTCCGCCAGTTCCTCCTCGGGCAGCTTCACTCCGTAGGTCCGCTCGATGCGGTTGACCGTTTCCAGGACGGCCAGGGAGTCGTACCCGAGGTCCTCGAAGGTCACGGCGTCCACGTCCGCCAGGTCGGGCGCCTCGTCCTCCCCCATGCTCTGCCGCATGATCTCCCGCAGTTCCGCCAGGCTGAGCTCAGCCATCCCTGCTCCTCCGTACCGGTTGCTGCACGACGTGTACGGCCCGGTGGGGACCGCGGCGACCACCCTCGGTTCCGCAGGTCCAGTCGTACTGGAGCGGCGGTGGACCGGCGGTTGTCCGCCCTGCCTCAAGACGCGCGGAACAAGTTGGGCACGCCGGCCGGCGGGCGCACGCGGCCGGGCCAGGAACGGGCCACCCGAGGCCATCACACGACCCGAGGGGTAACCATGGACGCGCTCCCGGCTGACGACGCGCCGACGACCGAGTCGGCGGATGCGGCGGACCCCGGCATCTACCTCCAGGTACAGCGGTTCTACGCCAGGCAGATGCAGCTCTTGGACGACGGCAGGGCCGAGGACTGGGCGCGCACGTTCGCGCACGACGGCGTCTTCGAGGTGGGCGGCGAGGCCGTCCGCGGGGCCGCAGACATCGCGCGGGCGGCACGGCAGACCACGGACCGGTTCGCCGCCGAAGGGATCACCCGCCGGCACTGGATCGGCATGCTGACCGTCGACGGAAAGCCCGACGAGGTCGCGGCCCGCAGCTACGCGGTGGTGCTGGAGACCCCGCGCGACGGCGACCCGGTGCTGCGCCGCAGCACGGTGTGCATGGACATCCTGGTGCGGGAGGCGAGCGAGTGGCGCGTCAAACACCGCACCGTCACCCGGGACGGGCTGGACTGACCATGCGTTCTCTCCCGGCCCTCTCGGTGCGCCGGCACAGCGGCGCCGCGATGACCGCCCAGATCGCCCGGTCCGTCCTCGCCCGGGACGGCCTGGGCGGCGGCATGGACCGTTTCTGGGCGTGGTACGCCGACCGCTCGGCTCAGGTCGTGCACCGCACCGAGCGGATTCCGCTGGACGCCCTCAAGGGGTGGAGCCGCCACCCGGTCAGCGGAACCGTCTCCCATCACACGGGCAGGTTCTTCAGCATCGAGGGACTGGACGTACACCTCCCGGGCGCCCCCGTGCCGCACTGGTCCCAGCCGATCGTGAACCAGCCCGAGGTGGGCATCCTCGGCTTCCTGGTGAAGGAGTGCCACGGGGTCCTGCACTGCCTCGTCCAGGCCAAGTTCGAGCCCGGCAACCCGGGCGGGCTTCAGCTCTCCCCGACCGTCCAGGCCACCCGCAGCAACTACACGCGGGTGCACGGCGGCAAGGCCATCCCGTATCTGGAACACTTCCGCGACACCGCCGAACGGCAGGTGGTCGCCGACGTGCTCCAGTCCGAACAGGGGTCCTGGTTCTACCGTAAGCGCAACCGCAACATGATCGTTCAGGTGTTCGGCGATGTCCCGCTGCACGAGGACTTCCACTGGCTGACGCTGGGTCAGCTGCACCGTTTGCTGGGGGTCGAGAACCTCGTGAACATGGACGCGAGGACGGTGCTGGCCTGCCTGCCGTTCGCGAGCGAGGGACCGCACCCGCTGGCCGACGCGGAACCGGCCGGAGCCGACGGCCCCGGTGGCACCCACCCGGCGGTCCCCAGCCGTCCCGACGGCGGCGAGGGCCGGGTGGACGCCGGTTTCCACCACTCCGTCGTGCGGTCGTGCACGGCGGCCGAGGGCAGCCTGCACAGCACCGTGGACATCGTCAGCTGGATCGCCGACCTGCGCAGCCGCACCGACGTGGTCACCCGCCCGGCCGCGCTGAACACGCTGCCGCACTGGTACGAGCGAGACGGCGTGATCGCCCATGAGAGCGGACGCTTCCTGGAGGTGATGGCCGTCGACGTGACGGCCGCCTCGCGGGAGGTCCCCGGCTGGAGCCAGCCGATGATCGAGCCCAAGGACCAGGGGGTCGCGGCCTTCCTGGTCCGGCGGATCGACCGGGTCCTCCACGTCCTGGCGCACGCGCGGGTGGAGCCCGGCTATGTCGACGTCGTGGAGATCGCGCCCACCGTGCAGTGCACCCCGGGCAGTCTGCACGCCCTGCCTGCCGAGGCCAGACCCCGCTACCTCGACGCCGTGCTGGAGGCTCCGCCCGAGCGCGTGCGCTATGCGATCGCCCTCGCCGAGGAAGGAGGGCGTTTCTACCACGCGGTGAACACCTACATGATCGTCGAAGCCGACCGTGACATTCCGGACGGTGGCGACTACCGCTGGCTGACGCTCCACCAACTGGTCGGGCTGCTGTGTCACTCCCACTACGTCAACGTTCAGGCCCGCACCCTGGTCGCCTGTCTGCACAGCCTGTCCGTGGGCTCGCCCGTCACCCGCTCGGCCGTGCCGTCCGCCCCGCCCCGGAGGTGAGTTCCCCGTGCGCGTCCTGTTCGCGACCATGGCCGCGCGGTCCCATGTCTACGCCCAGGTCACCCTGGCGTCGGCCCTGCGGACCGCTGGGCACGAAGTGCTCGTGGCCAGCCAGCCCGACGTCCTCGACGACATCGTCCGGGCCGGTCTCACCGCCGTGCGGATCGGGGAGGACCTCAACATCGAGGAGGAGACCCGGGAGGCCAACGCCAGCTTCGAGGACGACCGCAACCTCGGCGGTCTCGCCATGAGCAACACCCGCTACGACCCCTTCCCGTGGGACCACGCGCTCGGCATGTTCACCGCGATGACCGCCATGGTCTTCCAGAACGTGTGCCCCGAGCCCATGGTCGACGACCTCGTCGGCCTTGCCCGCGACTGGCGACCGGACCTCGTGGTCTGGGATCCGCTGACCCTGGCGGGTCCGGTGGCCGCCCAGCTCAGCGGGGCGGCGCACGCCCGGTTGCTGTTCGGCCCGGACCAGATGGGCCGGAACAGGACGGCGTTCCGCGCCCTGCTCGACCGGCAGCCGCCCGAGCTGCGCGACGACCCGCTGGCCGAGTGGCTGACCTGGACGCTGGAGCGGTGCGGCGGCAGCGCCGGGGACATGAGCGAGGAGCTGGTCCTCGGTCAGTGGACGATCGACCCCACACCGCCGTCGATGCGCATCCCCCTGGACCTGCCCTGTGTGCCGGTGCGTTACGTGCCGTACAACGGGCCCTCCCTGCTCCCGGACTGGCTGCGAGAGCCGCCCCGCCACCCGCGGCGCCTGTGCCTGACGCTCGGTGTGTCCCTCGGCGAGGCGACAGGCGCCGGCGCGGTCGCCGCCTCCGACGTCCTGGCGGCCGTGGAGGGCCTGGACGTGGAGGTCGTCGCCACCCTCCCACGGGAGCTGCGCGAGGGGCTCGGCGCCCTGCCCGCGAACGTGCGGGCCGTTGACTTCGTCCCGCTGAACGCCCTGCTGCCGTCCTGCTCGGGCATCATCCATCACGGTGGGTCCGGCACGTTCATGACAGCCCTGGTGCACGCGATTCCGCAGCTGATCGTGCCCGACATGATGTGGGACGCCATGGAGAAGGCGCACGGCCTGGCCCGAAGCGGTGCGGGCAGCTACGTGGACGCCCGGGACGTCTCGCCGGAACTGCTGCGCGAGCGCGTCCTCGCCCTGCTCGACGATCCGTCGTACGCCGCCGGGGCGCGCCGGGTGCGCGCCGAGATCGTCGGGACGCCGAGCCCGAACGACATCGTGCCCGTGCTGGAGCGGCTGACCGCCGAGCACCGGGCCGGCGAGGCGGAGCGGCGTCCGGCGCTCAAGTCGCCTTCCACCAGCGGTGCCTAGCCTCGCCGCATGGAGAACACACAGCGATCCGTGATCGTGACCGGCGGCGGCTCCGGCATCGGACGAGCCGTCGCCCGCGCCTTCGCCGCCCGGGGCGACCGTGTCCTCGTCCTGGGCAGGACTCCCGGTCCGCTGGCCGAGACGGTGGACGGGCACAAGGACGGGCACACGCTGGCCGTGGACATCACCGACCCCGCGGCGCCGGAGGCGGTCGCCCGGGAGGTGCGCGAGCAGCTCGGCGGCGTGGTCGACGTGCTCGTGAACAATGCCGCCACGGCCGCCTTCGGACACCTGGGCGAGTTGGACCGGACCGCAGTGGAGGCGCAGGTGGCCACGAACCTCGTGGCCCCCGTGCTGCTCACCCAGGCGCTGCTCGGCCCGCTGGAGACCGCTTCCGGCCTGGTGGTGAACATCGGTTCGGCGGGCGCGCTCGGCCGGCGGGCCTGGCCGGGGAATGCGGTGTACGGGGCGGCCAAGGCGGGCCTGGACCTGCTGACGCGGTCCTGGGCCGTGGAACTCGGTCCCCGCGGCATCCGCGTGGTCGGTGTCGCCCCGGGGTGATCGAGACCGGCGCGGGGGTCCGGGCGGGGATGTCCCAGGAGGCGTACGACGGCTTTCTGCAAGCCATGGGGCAGCGCGTCCCGCTCGGCCGTGTGGGCCGGCCCGAGGACGTCGCGTGGTGGGTGGTGCGGCTCGCCGATCCGGAAGCCGCCTACGCCAGCGGTGTCGTCCTGGCCGTGGACGGGGGCCTCTCGGTGACGTGAGGCTCGTCGGACCGGACACCCTCAGGCTGCCCTGGCTCACCGGAGGGCGCCCTTCGCACGCTCACCGGAGGGCGACCCGCCCTGACCACCGGCCCGGGACGTGGCGAGCCCTGCCCCGAGGGAATCGGGACAGGGCCCGTGCGGGCTCGGGACGCTCGTCTCAGGCGCTGGACTCGGCGTACTGCCTGGCCGCTTCCAGGGTCAGCAGGCTGTTGCGGCCCAGGGCCCGGCGGACGAAGTCCACGGCGTCGGTCTCGGTCGCCCCCGTACCGAGGACACCGGGGATCGCCGAGCGGGCCACGGACACGGTGTGGGCCGAGGTGACGGCGATCCCGTCGCCGTCCTCGGCGGGACGGACCGACCAGCGGCCGAGATGGAGCGCGAGCAGCGGCGGCGTACGCAGCTGCTTGTAGACGATGACGCGCCGTTCGGGGAAACACACCCGCACCGACGCGGTGGTGTGCACCGAGCCGTCCGCGGTGAGGGTGTCCATCTCCATGTGCTGGAGCCCCGGCTCCTCCTCCTTGACCGCGATCCGCGCGACGTGGGAGAGCCGCTCCTCCCAGAGGTCGCTGCGGTGGAGGAAGTCGTAGACGTCCTCGGCACGGCCGCGGACGATGACGGTGTCCTCGAAGGTCGTCGGCGCGGTGTCCTCGGGCCGTTCCAGCGCGGTACGCAGGGACGTCAGTTCCGCTTCGCTGTTGCGGTCCACGGCCCGGTGGATCCAGCCGATCGTCTCCGGGTCGTCGTCCACGGCCCGGAAGTCGTGCGTCAGCCGCACCCGGGTGCCGCCGTCGCCGGCTTCCTCGACGATCCATTCGCCGCCCATCGCGGCGACGGGGTGGGCGGATACCTCCTGCCGGAAGCGGATGCGCCAGGCCCGCTCGTCGAGCTCGCGCCGCGATGTCCAGGTGCGCAGCGAGCCGTTGGCGGTGGCCCAGATGCGGATACGCTCGGTGGAGCCGGTGCGCTCGACCTGTTCGACGTGGACACTGGGCGGGAACACGGCGGGCCAGGCCCCTGCGTCGGCCAGCACGGCGAACACGGCGTCCGGCGCGGCGGAGGTGTGGATCTCGTGCTCGGTCTGCTGAAGCGGCGACTCGGACATCTGCCCTCCTGAGTTCGGGTCGCGAACGGTCAGTAACTACCGAGGCCACCACAGACGTTGATGGCCTGGGCCGTGATCGAGTCGGCGCTGTCGGAGACCAGGTAGTGCACGATCCCGGCCACCTCCTCGGGCGTCGAGTAGCGTCCGAGGGGGATCTTCGCCTGGAACTTCTCCAGGACGTCGTCCTCGGTGACGCCCCAGAAGGCGGCGTACCGCTGCCGGACGCCCTGTGCCATGGGCGTCTCGACGTACCCGGGGCAGACGGCGTTGACGGTGATGCCCGTCTTGGCCAGCTCCAGCGCGACGGCCTTCGTGAAGCCGATCAGGCCGCTCTTGGAGGCGGAGTAGGGGGCGCCGAGGGCCACTCCCTGCTTGCCGCCCGTGGAGGCGATGTTGATGATCCGGCCCCAGCCGTGCTCCGGCATGCCGCCGCCGGCCAGGACGGCGCGGGTGACCCGGAAGGCCCCGCTGAGGTTGGTGTCGACGACGTCCAGCCACAGGTCGTCGGTGATCTCGGCAGTGACGCCACCACCGCCGCGGCCCGCGTTGTTGACGACGATGTCGATCGGCCCGAAGCGGTTCCGGGCCGTACGGACCAGCTGGTCGACGTCGGCTGTGCTCCGCACGTCGCACGGCGCGCCGTCCACCTCCAGTCCCGATGCCTGAAGTTCCTTCACAGTGCCGGTGATGGCGCTCTCGTCTCGAGCGCACAGGAACACCCGGGTCCCGTCCCGGGCGAGCTTGCGCACCACCGCGAGGCCGATCCCGCTGGTTCCTCCGGTGACGAGTGCGACCCGGTCGGCTGCGTCGGACATGGTCCTCCCTTCGACGGAGGGCCAACCTCACACCTCGCGCTCGAGCCTCGCTTGACGACCCGGCCTCCAGAGGGGGTCGAGGGGCGCCGCAGAGCCTCGGAGTCCGGCGTGACCGCACATATGCGGACTCGGCCGCACCGTCTCACCGACGTCCACCCCACACCTGGACCAACGGACCCGTGGAGCAGCGATGCCTCTGCCAGAACCGAACGACGCCGACTCCGGGTCGGTGACGTTCGTCAATCGATTCACCCTGAGTGGATCCGCCGAGGACTTCGAGGCGGCGTTCGCCGAAACGGCCGAGTTCCTGTGCCGCCGGCCCGGCTTTCGCCGGCACACCCTGCTGGTGCCGGCGGACACCGGTCCTGGCCCGGCGGGCGCCCGCCCGCAGTACGTGAACATCGCGGTCTGGGACGACGAGGCATCCTTCCGCGCCGCCGTGGCGCACCCGGAGTTCCCGGCCCACGCGGCCGCCCTGCGGGCCCTGAGCACCAGCGAACCGGTCCTGTACCGGCACCGCCAGATCCGTGTCGCGCCGGACGTCCCGGCCCCGAGCGGGCCTGGGGGGCGGACGAGGTGAACCGGCGGATCGTCATCACCGGGATCGGCGTGGTGGCTCCGGGCGCCATCGGGACCAAGCCGTTCTGGGAGCTCCTGCTGTCCGGAACCACCGCCACACGCGCCATCAGCACGTTCGACGCCACGCCCTTCCGCTCCCGTATCGCCGCCGAGTGCGACTTCGATCCGGTGGCGGCGGGGCTCTCCGAGGAGCAGGCACGGCGCCTCGACCGGGCCGGGCAGTTCGCGCTGGTCGCCGGTCAGGAGGCGCTCGCCGACAGCGGGCTGCGGATCGAGGAGGACTCCGCGCACCGGGTCGGGGTGTGCGTGGGCACTGCCGTCGGCTGCACCCAGAAGCTGGAGTCGGAGTATGTCGCCCTCAGCGAGGGCGGAGCGCACTGGGTGGTGGACCCCGGCCGGGGGTCGCCCGAGCTGTACGACTACTTCGTGCCCAGCTCCCTCGCCGCCGAAGTGGCCTGGCTCGCCGGAGCGGAGGGGCCCGTGAACATCGTCTCGGCCGGGTGCACCTCGGGGATCGACTCCATCGGGTACGCCTGCGAGCTCATCCGCGAGGGGGCGGTGGACGCCATGGTCACGGGCGGCGTGGACGCCCCCATCGCGCCGATCACGGTGGCCTGCTTCGACGCCATCAGGGCGACCTCCGACCACAACGACACACCCAGGACCGCCTCGCGTCCCTTCAGCCGCAGCCGCAACGGCTTCGTGCTGGGCGAGGGCGGTGCGATCGTGGTCCTGGAAGAGGCGGAGGCGGCACTGCGCAGGGGTGCGCGGATCTACGCCGAGATCGGCGGGTACGCCTCACGCAGCAACGCCTACCACATGACCGGGCTGCGCGCCGACGGCGCCGAGATGGCGGCGGCGATCACCGCAGCGCTCGACGAGGCCCGCCGCGTCCCCTCGGACGTGGACTACGTCAACGCCCACGGAACGGCGACGAAGCAGAACGACCGGCACGAGACCTCCGCGTTCAAGCACTCCCTGGGGGAGCACGCGTACCGGGTGCCCATCAGCTCCATCAAGTCGATGATCGGTCACTCCCTCGGCGCGGTCGGCTCGCTCGAAGTGGCGGCGACGGCACTGGCCGTCGAGTACGGGGCGATCCCGCCGACCGCGAATCTGCACGACCCGGATCCCGAACTCGACCTGGACTACGTGCCGCTGACGGCGCGAGAACAGCGGGTGCGGCATGCGCTGACGGTGGGCAGCGGCTTCGGCGGCTTCCAGAGCGCCATGCTGCTGAGCCGGTTCGAGAAGTGAGCCCCATGACAGGTGCCGCGGCACAGACCGCGTCTTCGCAACTCCCCGCGTCGCCCGCGGACCGGCGGGGCAGCACAGGCCGCACGGTGGTGACGGGTCTCGGGATCGTCGCCCCCAACGGACTGGGGGTGCGGGCGTACTGGGATGCCGTCCTGAACGGCCGCAGCGGCATCGGACCGCTGCGGCGGTTCACCGGCGACAGCCGCCTGGGCCGGCTGGCCGGGGAGGCGACCGGCTTCGTCCCCGAGGACCATCTGCCGAAGCGGCTGCTCGCGCAGACCGACCTGATGACACAGTACGCGCTGGTCGCCGCCGACTGGGCGCTGCGGGAGGCCCGCTGCTCCCCCTCCTCGCCTCTGGACGCGGGCGTGATCACGGCCAGCGCGTCCGGCGGCTTCGACTTCGGCCAGCGGGAGTTGCAGAACCTCTGGAGCAAGGGACCGGCCCACGTCAGCGCGTACATGTCGTTCGCCTGGTTCTACGCCGTGAACACCGGGCAGATCGCCATCCGGCACGATCTGCGCGGCCCGGTCGGCGTGGTGGTGACCGAGCAGGCGGGCGGCCTCGACGCCCTCGCGCACGCTCGCCGCAAGGTCCGGGGTGGAGCCGAGCTGATCGTCACGGGCGCCGTGGACTCGTCCCTGTGCCCGTACGGCATGGCGGCCCAGGTGAAATCGGGCCGGCTGAGCGGCTCGGACGACCCGGCGGCCGGGTATCTGCCGTTCGACCGGCGGGCGGCCGGACATGTGCCCGGCGAGGGAGGGGCGATCCTCACCGTCGAGGACGCGGAGCGAGCCGCCGCGCGAGGCGTGGCGGTGTACGGGGAGATCGCGGGTTACGGCGCGAGCTTCGACCCTCCGCCCGGCTCCGGCCGCCCCTCCACGCTCGCCCGTGCCGTCGAAACGGCGCTGGCCGACGCCGGCCTGGACGCATCCGACGTGGCCGTGGTGTTCGCCGACGGCGCGGCGGTCCCCGGGCTGGACGCGGCCGAGGCGGAGGCCCTGGCGTCGGTCTTCGGGCCGCGCCGGGTCCCGGTGACGGTGCCCAAGACCCTCACCGGCCGGCTGTACTCGGGCGCCGGGCCGCTGGACGTGGCGACCGCGCTGCTGGCGCTGCGGGACGAGGTGGTCCCGGCGACCGCCCACGTCGACCCCGATCCGGACCTGCCGCTCGACGTGGTGGCCGGGCGGCCCCGGCCGCTGGCCGACGGCAGAGCGGCCCTCGTCGTCGCTCGCGGCTACGGAGGGTTCAACAGCGCTCTGGTGGTCCGGGGGACAGCGTGAGCGTGCCGGAGGCGGCATCCGGGGACCTCCACGTGGCCGGCTGCGGCGTCTGGCTGCCCCCGCCGATGACCACGGAACAGGCCCTGGCCGCAGGCCACTGCGACCGCAGGCTCGCCTCCTCGACGGGGATGCTGTCGGTGACGGTCGCCGACAAGGAGACCCCGGCAGAGATGGCGTCGCTGGCGGCCCAGGCCGCCCTGGACCGCTCCCGCGTCGAACCGGCCCACGTGGACCTCGTCCTGCACGCCAGCCTGTACTTCCAGGGGCACCATCTGTGGGCGCCGGCCTCCTACGTCCAGCGGGTGGCCGTCGGGAACCGCTGTCCCGCCATGGAGGTGCGGCAGGTGTCCAACGGCGGTATGGCCGCCCTCGAACTGGCCCGCGCGTACCTGCTTGCCGCCCCGGACCGGGTGGCCGCGCTGATCACGACGGGCGACCGGATGCATCCGCCGGGCTTCGACCGCTGGCGCAGCGACCCCGGCACGGTGTACGCCGACGGCGGTACCGCACTCGTACTCTCCCGGCAGGGCGGCTTCGCCCGGCTGCGCAGCCTGGTGACGGTCTCGGAACCGGTGCTGGAGGGCATGCACCGGGACGGGCACCCGTTCGGCCCGCCGTCTCCTCAGGAGCAGCGGACCGTGGACCTGGACGCGCACAAGCGGGCGTACGTGGCCGAGGCGGGGAGCTCGTTCAGCGTCGCACGGGTCTCGGCGGGCCAGGAGGCGGCACTGACCGGCGCTCTGGAGGCGGCCGGGGTCGGCCTCGACGACATCAGCCGGGTTGCGCTGCCGCATATGGGGTGGCGCCGGCTGAGCGCCGCCTACTTCAACAAGTGGGACATCGAACCCGAGCGCACCACTTGGGAGTTCGGGCGGCGGACCGGCCACCTGGGGGGCGGTGACCCGATCGCCGGGTTCGACCACCTCGTCGGCTCCGGCCGCCTCGCCCCGGGGGAGCTGTGTCTGCTGGTCAGCGTCGGCGCCGGCTTCAGCTGGTCGTGCGCCGTCGTGGAGTTGCTGGAACGCCCGTCGTGGACGGCCGCCCCGGCCGCCCGGTAAGGAGCCCGTCATGGATGCGCCCGCGATTCTCCTGATGTTCCCCGGACAGGGGTCTCAGCACGCGCGGATGGCTGCCGGCCTGTACGGACCCGATCCGGCCTTCACGGCCGCCGTGGACGAGGTCTTCGACGCGTACGACGCCGCCGGCCGCAGTGAGGGCGGGCGGCTGCGTGCCGACTGGCTGAGCGACCACCCCGCCGTGCCGCTGGACCACGTCACCCGTTCCCAGCCGTTGCTGTTCGCGGTGGACTACGCCCTCGGCCGGATGGTGACGGCCGCGACCGGCCGGCCGTGGGCGCTGCTGGGGCACAGCGTCGGGGAGATGGCGGCTGCGGCGCTCGCCGGGGTGTTCACCCTGCGCGACGCGGCGGGCCTCCTGCTGGACCGGGTGCGACGGCTGGCCCAGGCACCGCCCGGGGCGATGCTGGCAGTCGCCGCGGGCGAGGACACGCTGGGTCCGTATCTCGGGGGCGGGGACGGGAAGGTGGTGGTCGCGGCCGTCAACTCGCCCCGCCAGACCATCCTCGCGGGGCACGTCGCACCGCTCGCCGGGGTTGCCCGGGCGCTGCGGGAGGCAGGACTGACGTGCCGTGAGGTGCCCTCGCTGACCGCCTTCCACAGTCCGATGCTGGCCCCGTACGCGGCAGGGGCGGCCGAGCGGTTCGCCGCCACGCCGGTGGCGGCACCGTCCATCCCCCTCCACTCCGGCTACCGGCCGGGTCCGGTGACCGGGCAACTGGCCGCCGACCCGTCGTACTGGGCCGGGCATCCCGTGGAGACGGTCCGCTTCTGGCCGGCGCTGGACGCGGTGCTCAGCTCCCGCACGGGCGTGATCTGCCTGGAGACGGGGCCGGGGCAGGGGCTGAGCACCATCGCCCGCCGGCATCCGACGGTACGGTCCGGGCAGAACTCGGTGCTGCCGCTGCTGCCGCCGCGGGCCGGCACGGCCGAGGCAGACCGGACGTCCGTGGCGGCGGCGCTGGCCGCGGTGCGCGAGCGGGGCACCGTGCTCAGTGGGCGACCCGGGCGGTGACGAAGCGGACCGGCACGTCAATGGCGAGGGCCCGGTAGCGTCGCTCAGCTTGTCGAGTCCCTCGACGAGCCGTGCGCGCAGTTCCGTTCGCTGGTCCTGCGGAAGGTTCTGCCACAGCAGACGCATGCCCTGGGTGTGGGACCAGTCCACCCACGCCTCGCTGGACAGGGCCGTCATCCGCACCGGCTCGTCGGTGACGGCGGCCGAGGTGTAGCCGCAGCGTTCCAGGGTGCGGACGAGATCCCCGGCCCGCTCCAGCCAGCTGTTGAACCGCCGGACCAGCGCCTCGGGCCGCCACTGCTCGGGCAGGTGCTCCAGCAGTGCCTGCGGGATGAGCGGGGTGAACTCCGGTGGCAGGAAGGGAAACGTGCCGGCGCGGAACTCCGGGCTGGTGAACGCGATCCTGCCGCCGTGGTCCAGAATTCCGGCGTAGCGCGCCAGCGCCCCCACCGCGTCCGGCAGGAAGATGACGCTGTAGCTTCCCATGACCAGGTCGAAGGAGCGCGCCGGGAGATTGGGCGTCTCCGCGTCCATCACATCGAGGACGACATTCCGCAGACCGCGCTCGGCCGCTTCCTTCCGAGCCTCCTCGATCATTCCGGGAGCGATGTCGATTCCGTGGATGCGCCCTTGATGACCGACCTTTTCCGCAGCCGGAAAAAGGCATGCGCCGCGCCCGCATCCTATGTCGAGCACCCGTTCACCTGCGGTCGGCTCCGCGATTTCCACCAGGCGGCGGCCCATGGGCGTGAAGAATTCCACTCCCAGCCGGTCGTACGTCGACGACGACTGATCGAAGGCGCGCGCCACCTGCTCTTTGTAGGACGAATCCTGCACCGTCGGCTCCTGCCTCTGCGATTCGGGCTCTTCCCGACTTCCCAGTGTTCGACCCGCACTTGAAGAGCGGTGGAGTGCCGTTCGAGGCACACCCGGAACCCTTGTACGCCGCCGCAAGAGGAAACAACAATTGTTGACGCGGTCGCCGCTGGTGTCGCCGTTTCTGGCACGGGAGGGAAAAATATGAGCACGCAGATCGATCTGGTCCGCCGCATGGTGGAGGCATACAACACGGGAAAAACCGACGATGTCGCGGAATTCATTCACCCCGAGTACCTGAACCCCGGCGCGCTGGAGCACAACCCGGAGCTGCGCGGCCCGGAGGCGTTCGCGGTCGCCGTCACCTGGCTCAAGTACGCCTTCTCCGAAGAGGCGCACCTGGAGGAGATCGGGTACGAGGAGAACGGCCCGTGGGTGCGGGCGAAGCTGGCCCTCTACGGCCGGCACGTCGGCAACCTCGTCGGCATGCCGGCGACCGGGCGCCGGTTCTCCGGTGAGCAGATCCACCTCATCCGCATCGTCGACGGCAAGATCCGCGACCACCGCGACTGGCCCGACTACCTCGGCACCTACCGCCAGCTCGGCGAGCCCTGGCCCACCCCCGAGGGCTGGCGCCCCTGAACCCCTCTTACCCGCCGACGCCACGACAGGAGCACGGACACACCATGACAGCCGAACCGACGGTCGCGGCCCGGCCGCAGCAGATCGACGCCCTCAGGACCCTGATCCGCCTCGGAAGCCTGCACACCCCCATGGTCGTCCGGACGGCCGCCACCCTGCGGCTCGTCGACCACATCCTGGCCGGGGCCCGTACCGTGGAGGCCCTGGCGGCCAGGACCGACACCCGGCCCGAAGCACTCCTGCGGCTGATCCGCCATCTGGTGGCGATCGGTCTGCTGGAGGAGGACGCACCGGGCAAATTCGTCCCGACCGAGGTCGGGGAGCTCCTCGCCGACGACCACCCGGCCGCGCAGCGCGCCTGGCACGACCTGACACAGGCCGTGGCGCGTGCCGACATCTCCTTCACCCACCTCCCCGACGCCATCCGCACCGGCCGTCCCACGTATGAGTCGATCTACGGCAAGCCGTTCTACGAGGACCTGGCCGGCCGCCTCGACCTGCGCGAGTCCTTCGACTCTCTGCTCGCCTGCGACCAGGACGTCGCCTTCGACGCGCCGGCCGCCGCGTACGACTGGACGAACGTCCGGCACGTGCTCGACGTGGGCGGCGGCAAGGGTGGTTTCGCCGCGGCCATCGCGCGGCGGGCCCCGCACGTCTCGGCGACCGTCCTGGAGATGGCGGGCACCGTGGACACCGCCCGCGCATACCTGAAGAGCGAGGGCCTCTCCGACCGCGTCGACGTCGTCGAGGGCGACTTCTTCGAGCCGCTGCCCCGCACGGCGGACGCGATCATCCTCTCCTTCGTCCTCCTCAACTGGCCGGACCACGACGCCGTCCGGATCCTCACCCGCTGCGCCGAGGCCCTGGAGCCCGGCGGGCGCATCCTGATCCACGAGCGCGACGACCTCCACGAGAACTCGTTCAACGAACAGTTCACGGAGCTCGATCTGCGGATGCTGGTCTTCCTCGGCGGTGCCTTGCGCACCCGCGAGAAGTGGGACGGCCTGGCCGCGTCGGCGGGCCTCGTGGTCGAGGAGGTGCGGCAACTGCCCTCGCCGACCATCCCGTACGACCTCTCGCTCCTTGTCCTGGCACCCGCGCCCACCGGCGCCTGACGAACGAGGAACGGGAAGGGATCACCAGCGATGCCGACACGCATGATCACCAACGATGAGGTGACCCTGTGGAGCGAGGGACTCGGCGACCCGGCCGACCCCCCGATGCTCCTGATCGCCGGCGGCAACCTCACGGCCAGGTCGTGGCCGGACGAGTTCGTCGAACGGCTGGTCACGGCCGGGCACTTCGTGATCCGCTACGACCACCGGGACACCGGGCGCTCCTCCCGGTGCGACTTCGCACTCCACCCCTACGGCTTCGACGAGTTGGCCGCGGACGCGCTGGCCGTCCTGGACGGCTGGCAGGTCCGCGCCGCCCATGTGGTGGGCATGTCGCTGGGCCACACCATCGGCCAGTTGCTGGCCCTGGACGCACCGGAGCGGCTCCTCACCCTCACCGTGATGCTGGGGGGCGCGCTCGACGTCGACTTCGACGCCGACCTGGAGGCGGCTCTCAAGGGTGAGCCGTCCGTCAGCGGACTGCCGGTGCCCACCCAACGGTTCCTCGACATGATGACGCTGCTCCAGCAGCCAGCCGAGACTGACGAGGAGCGGCTGGAGCGCCGGGTGGAGAAGTGGCGCCTGCTCAACGGGGAGGGAGTCCCCTTCGACGCCGACGAGTTCCGGCGCCGTGAACTCCTGGCCGCCGGGCACGCGGGAACGCTCGACGAGCCGATCGTGCACCACATGATCCCGCAGCCGCCGGTGTCGCGGGGGGCGGAGCTGTCCCGCGTGACCACACCGGTGCTGGCGATCCAGGCGATCTGCGACCCCGCGGCCCCGCCGCCGCACGCCCGGCACCTCGCCGACCGGATTCCCGGCGCCCGGGTCGTGGAGATCGACAACATGGGCCACGCCCTGCCCCTCGCGGTCCACGAGCCGCTGGCCGCCGCCATCTGCGCCCACACCCGGGCCGCGACAGTGTGAGGAGCACCACGATGCCCACACCCACGTCCGCGCCAGCCGCCCCGACCGACAGCGAGCTGGGGCGCCACCTGCTGACCGTGCGCGGCTTCCACTTCGTCTTCGGCGCGCTGGGCGACCCCTATGCCCGGCGACTGCGCGGCGAGGCCGATCATCTGTCCCTCGGTGAGCTGGTCCGCGGCCGGGGCCCGCTCCACCGCAGTGCGCTTGGCACGTGGGTGACGGCAGACGGCAGGCTCGCGGCCCGCCTGCTGGACGACCCGCTGCTGGGTCCCCGGCACCCCGCCTCTCAAGGCCCGCAGGAGCACGTACGCGGGAACGTCTGGGAGACCTGGCGGACCTGTCATGTCACTCCGCTCGGCGAGGACCTGCTGACTCCGGCCGCCACCGACCACGACCGCCTCGCGGCCCTGCTCGGTCCGGTCCTCGGACCCCGTACGTGCGCGGCGTGGCAGGTCGACGCGGAGCGCGCGGTGCACCGGGTGCTGGACGGCCTGCCGCCGCACTTCGACCTGGTGTCGGATCTGGCGCGGCCGGCGGTCGCCGCCTCGCTCGCCGCCGTCCTGGGCCTCCCGGACGCGGCACGGGCAGCACTGCTGGACCTGCTGCCCGCCTGCGGCCCGGCGCTCGACTCCACTCTCTGCCCACCGCGCCTCCCGGTGGCCCGGGCGATGACGCAGGCGCTGCGCCACGTCCGGGAGCTGATCGAGGCGGCCGTGGCGAACCACGTCACCGCACCGGCCGGCGACGCGCTGAGCGCCCTGCTGGCCGTGGACCTCGGCGGCGGACGCGATCCCGGGGACACTGTCACGGCCGGCGTACTGAGCACAGTGGTCGGAGCCGAGACAGCGGTCACCACGGTGGCGAACGCCGTCATGGCACTGCTGGAGCACGGCGAACAGTGGTCGCTGCTGCGGGCCGATCCCGACAGAGCGGCGGACGCGGTCGAGGAGACCCTCCGCTGGGCCCCACCCGTGACACTGCGCAGCCTGATCACCCAGGGGGAAGTCGAGATCGGCGGCGAGACGCTGGAGGCGGACCAGCACGTGGTGGTGCTGGTCGACGCCGCCCAGCGGGATCCGGAGCTGTACGAGGACCCGGACAGCTTCCGTCTCGACCGCATCGAAAGCCCCGGTTTCACGCACGTGGCCCTGGCGGGCCGGGACCACCTCCGGCTGGTCGCCCCGTTCGTCCGCATGCAGTGCACGGCCGTCCTGCGGGCGGTGACCGAGCGGCTGCCCGGGCTGCGGGTCGAGGGCGAACCGCTGCGGCGCGGACGCTCCCCGGTGGTCCGCGCCCCGCTCTCGCTGCCGCTGGCCCAGAAGTGACCGAGGGAGCGTGACCCCATGAAGGTGCTCGTGACAGCGTTCGCCATGGACGCGCACTTCAACGGCGTGGTGCCGCTTGCCTGGGCGCTGCGGGCGGCCGGGCACGATGTCCGGGTGGCGAGCCAGCCCGCCCTCACCGACAGCATCACCCGCGCGGGGCTCACGGCCGTACCGGTGGGCACGGACCACCAGGTGCAGGCGGCGATGGGTGCCATGGCGCCCGGCGTGTTCGCGCTGCACCGGAACCCGGACTACCTGGAGAACCGGCCGGAGCTGCTCGACCTGGAGTTCCTCGAAGCGTCCACGTCGATGCTGACGGCGGCGTTCTACGCCCAGATCAACAACGACTCCATGATCGACGAGATGGTGGACTTCGCCCGCTGGTGGCGTCCCGACCTGGTGGTCTGGGAGCCCTTCACCTTCGCCGGGGCAGTGGCGGCCCAGGTGACCGGCGCGGCGCAGGCCCGCCTGCTGTGGGGCCCGGACCTCTTCCTGCGGGTGCACGACCGGTTCCAGCAGGTGCTGGACGAGGTGCCGGCCGAGCGCCGGGACGACGCCCTGAATGAGTGGCTGACGTGGACGCTGGAGCGGCACGGTGCGGCCTTCGGCCCAGAGGTGATCAGCGGCCACTGGACGATCGATCAGATGCCGCCGAGCGTGCGGTTCGCCACCGCCCGCCCGACGGTGCCGATGCGGTTCGTCCCCTACAACGGCCCGGTCCCGGCGGTGGTGCCGCCATGGCTGCGGGCGGATTCGGAGCGCCCCCGGGTCCTGCTCACCCAGGGCATCACGGAACGCTCGACGGGATTCACGGGCCTGCCCCGGGCCGGTGAGCTGCTGGCGGCGATCGCGGAGCTGGACACCGAGGTGGTCGCCACGGTGAAAGCCGAGGAGCGCGCGAGCCTGCCGCCGCTGCCCACGAACGTGCGGGTGGTGGACAGCCTGTCCCTGCATGTCGTCCTGCCGAGCTGCGCGGCCGTCGTGCACCACGGCGGGGCCGGCACCTGGGCGACGGCGGCGCTGCACGGGGTGCCGCAGGTTGCCCTCGCCTGGCAGTGGGACGACGTCTTCCGGGCCGGGCAGTTGGAGAAGCTGGGCGCGGGGGTCTTCCTCCCACCGCACGGCGAGGGCGCCTTGGCCGGTCGTGTCAGGGACAGGCTGGGTCAGGTGCTGACCCAGCCGTCCTTCCGGCAGGGCGCCGCGCTGATCCGCGCGGAGATGCTGCGGACCCCGGCACCCGGTGCGGTGGTGCCGACGTTGGAACAGCTGACGGCCCGGCACCGTGCGTCAGCCGGGCAGGGCGCTCGGAGCTGAAGGGTGTTGCAGAAGGCTTGGCGGCGGCATGGCTGGGTGATGGCTGGCCTGCTGTTTCACCCTGCCATGGCGAGGTTGCGCATGGTGGCTATGGCCTGGACGGCGTAGTGGAGGCCGTCGCCCCTTTGGCGGCAGTCGCGCAGGATCTTCCAGTTCTTCATCCGGGCGAAGGTGTGCTCGACGCGGGCCCGCCCGCGCCGGTACTCGGCGTTGTCTTCCTCCTGGCCGCGCAGGAGGGGGCGTCCGGCTCGTCTGCGGTGCGGAACGATCAGCCCTGTGCCGAGGTAGGCGCCGTCCGCGATCACTGTCGTGCCTGCTGCCACGGCCGGCAGGTCCGACTCGCGCCAGACGTGCGCATCCGCCTTGTTGCCGGGTGGCCGGGCCGAGGCCACCGCCAGGCGGGTGTCGGCATTGATGATGACCTGCACATTCGCTGAGAACCGGTAGTTGCGCGAGGAGGCTGCGACCTGCCGGTCGCGGACCGGGATCAGGGTGCCGTCCACGATCCATAACCGGTCGGTGCCCGGCACCGGCCTGGGGGCCGTGCTCCAGCGCAAGCAAGGGTCGCAGGCGCTGGATGACCCGGCAGACGGTGGCAGGTGAGCAGCCGAACAGCAGTGCGAGCTGCCGCATCGTGAGGTTCGTGCGGTAGTGCACGCCCAGCAGCACCCGCTCGGCCAGCGGAAGACACCACGGCCGGCCACCACCGGGGCCGTTGCCGCCTCGCTCCCGCACCACCCGAAGCAGCTTCTCAAAGCGCCCCGTCGGCAACCCGGTGAGCGTCTCCACCCACACCGGCTCAGCCCTCAACACCCCACCCATACAGGCAAAATGCCCGCCACCAAGCCTTCTGCAACACCCTTTAGCTTGATCTTTAACCTGTGCGGCGGGGTCGTGGGGTCGTTGACTTCTTCGTTCGCTGCTTCGCCGCTGATGTTTTGCGGGGCGTGTGCACGTCGTGGCGGGGTGTGGGTCGGGTGTTCTTTCTGCCTGAAGGTCGTCCGGGGCCGGGGCGGGACGGTTTCGGTGCTTGGGCCGGGCAGCTGGCCTTGGGGCGGATGTGCCGAAAGTCGCGGCGGACGCGGGCCGGGGTGAGCCTGTCCGGCGGGCTCGGCTTCTCCCAGGGCCGACGCCGGTCGGCTGCCAGCGTTCGGGCCAGCCGCAATTGGGTGTAGGCGGCGAGGATCAGCCATGTCCATCGGTCGGCTGCCTCGGGGGTGCGGATCTTCGGGGAGGTCCAGCCGAGGGTCTGCTTGAAGAGGCGGAAGGTGTGCTCGATGTCGAAGCGTCGCAGGTATGCCTGCCAGAGACGGTCGGCGTCCACCGCAGTGGCGTCGGTGCCTGACCACCACAGCCAGACCGGCTTCGGTGTTGCTCCGCTGGGCAGGTGACCGATGTCCAGGCGGATGACCGTTCCTTCGACGATCGGGAGGGTGCCGTCGTCGGCTGCCCAGGAGGAGCGGTGGGTCAGCTTGGGGTGCAGCCGGTCCCAGGAGCGTGCGGTGGCGGTGCCGTAGAGGCGGGTGTCGGTGACCGTTTCGGTGTCCGGGGTGCCCCAGGTGTCAGGCTGCCCGAAGACGAACTCGCTGCCGTGCCGGGGTGGTCGGCCCTGGGTGTGCGGGAGGCGGGGTGGGGCAGCCCTGCGTAGGACTCGGTCGGATCGCATCCTGGCCAGCACCTGGACCGGCAGGTCCTTGAGGAGGAAGCCGAGGCGGGGTGCGTCGTATCCGGCGTCCGCGACGATGAGGATGTCCGGGTCGCCTGTCTGCCACTGTCCCGCGGTGATCAGTCGCTGGAGCAGATCGCGCAGCTGCCGGGCGGTGACGGTGGCGGTGTCGTCGCCGGGCGTCAGACGCAGTGCGTCCAGCGGTGCGGTCCATGAGCTGCGGCCCGGCTCGAGCGCGCAGATGATCGAGTAGGGCCAGCCGGGGACCGGGATGTGCTGGTCCTTGCCCCGACCGTAGGTGTGGCACAGGATCCGTTCGGGTGAGGTGTGGGCGTCGGGCCGCAGCCAGCAGGTGACATCGACAGCCAGGACCAGCCGGCCATCGACAGCCCGCGGCAGCGGCACTTCGGCCAGTGCCCGCCGCAGCCGGCCGGCATCGACGCGTCCACGGGCCACAGCCGCGTAGAGCCCTCCATGGCCGCGACGGTGTTCACCCACCAGTGACAGCTCGGCCAGCGACCTCACCGGCCCATCACTGCACAGAACGGCATCAGCAAGCTCGAACAACGCGTCCGAACGAGCGGTCAGACAGGCATAGAACTCGCCCCGGAAGCATGACAGTTGCGCCAACGACTCTCGCCGGGCGTCGTGATGCAGCAGACTCATCCTCACGGCCTTCGTGCTGGACGTGTGTGTTCCTTGGTCGGAGCACATGTTCAGCCGAAGGCCGCTTTGGTGTACGGCGGTTACCGGACCAGGTGATCAAGTTCGACACACCATTCGACGCCGGACGTTAAAGATCAAGTTAGGGTCCGCCTCGCGATCACAGGGTCCCGGTACGAACCACGGCGGGTGTGCACGCGTCCCTCTCGAAGGGATCTGCGTGCCGCTCTCAGGGTCCGGCCGGGACCGCGGCGTTCCCGGCCGGACGCGCACGTACGGGACGCCGCTCAGCACCCGGGGTCAAGCATCAGCGCCGGGCCCGGTGGTTGGCCTCGGAACCGGCGCCCGGCAGGGACGCGGCGAGGAACCGCCCAGTGACGGAGTGCTCGGCCTCCGCCAGGTCGGCGGGGGTTCCCTCGAAGATCACCCGGCCGCCGTCGCTGCCGCCTCCGGGGCCGAGGTCGATGACCCAGTCCGCGTGCTTGACGACGTCGAGATTGTGCTCAATGACGATGACGGAATTCCCCTTGTCGACGAGGCCGTCGACAAGGTGGACGAGGCTGTCGACGTCGGACATGTGGAGTCCGGTGGTGGGCTCGTCCATGATGTAGACACTGCCCTTCTTCCCCAGCTCCGTGGCGAGCTTGATGCGCTGGCACTCGCCGCCGGAGAGGGTGTTGAGCGGCTGCCCGAGCTGGAGATAGCCGAGTCCAACCTGGTTGATGGAACGAAGGGTTTTGGCGATCTTGGGCTCGGTGAAGAACTCGGCGGCCTCCGCGGCGCTCATCGACAGCACGTCGTGGATGTTCTGCCCGCGCAGGGTGAGGCGCAGGACGTTCTCGGTGAAGCGCATTCCCGCGCAGACCTCGCAGGTCGTGATCATCGGATCCATGAAGGCGAGGTCGGTGTAGATGATGCCGTGCCCCTGGCAGGTGGGGCAGGCGCCCTCGGAGTTGAAGCTGAACAGTGAGGGGCTGACCTGGTTCTCGCGGGCGAACAGCCGACGGATATCGTCCATGATGCCGGTGTAGGTCGCCGGGTTGGAACGCCGGTTGGCGGTGACCGCGGACTGGTCGATGACGACCGCCGAGGGGTGCTGCCGCAGGAGTACGTCGTGGATGAGCGTGCTCTTGCCGGAACCGGCCGGCCCGGTGACGGCAGTCAGTACGCCGAGCGGAATTCGTACGCTGATGTCCTTGAGGTTGTGGATCCGGGCCCCCGTCACCTCCAGGTGGCTCTTGGGCTCACGGAATCGCTCCTTGATGGGGATGACCCTGCGCAGGAACCGTCCGGTCGGCGTGTCCGCCTCGGCAAGGCCCCGGAGGTCGCCCTGATAGACGATCTCGCCTCCGTGCCGCCCGGCCCCGGGCCCGAGGTCGATGACGTGCTCGGCCATCTCGATGATGTCGCGGTCGTGCTCGACCACCAGCACGGTATTGCCCTTCTCGGCCAGTTCCATCAGGAGCCGGCTGAGCCGCTGGACGTCACTGGGGTGCAGGCCGATGGTGGGCTCGTCGAAGATGTACACCATGTCAACGAGCGAACTGTTCAGGTGACGGACCATCTTGATGCGCTGCGACTCGCCGCCGGAGAGCGTGGAGGTCTCACGGCTGAGGCTGAGGTATCCCAGGCCCAGTTCGATGAGGTGCTGGAGCCGGTTGATCAGACTGGCCGTGAGGGTGGAGACGGAGGGTGCGTCCACCTTCTTGACCGCCTCCATCAGGTCGGCGACCTCCAGAGAGGCGAGTTCGGCGATGTTCCGGCCATTGATGCTGCAGCCGAGCGCCCGCTTGCTGAGCCGTTGCCCCTTGCAGGTGTCGCAAGGCCCCCGGGTGACGACCTGCTCCAGCGCCTCGCGGTTCTTGGCGCTCATCTCGTCCGGCTCCTTGCGCAGGTAGAGCCGGTTGAACTTGTCCATCAGCCCTTCGTACTTGGAGTTGATCTTGCCGCCCTGCCAGTCCAGGGCGATCGACCCCTGGGCCCCGTACAGGAACGCCTGCCACTCGCTCTCAGTGTATTCGCGGAGCTTCTTGTCATTGTCGAAGAGGCCGGAATTGGCGTACAACTTCCAGAACCAGCCCCCGACATTGAACGCGGGATGCCGAATGGCACCCTCATTGAGGGACTTGGAGGTGTCGAGCAGCTTGTCGAGGTCAACCTGCACCCGGTGGCCGAGGCCCTCGCAATCGGAACACATCCCCGAGGGATCGTTGAAGGAGAAGGCGTTCGAGTAGCCGATCCAGGGCTCGCCCACCCGGGAGTAGAGCAGCCGGAGCAAGGCGTAGATGTCGGTGATCGTCCCGACAGTGGACCGCGCGTTCCCCCCGATCCGCTTCTGATCGATGATCACCGCCGCGGAGAGACTCGCGATGTCGTCAGCATCGGGCTGACCGTATTTGGGCAGCCGATTACGCACGAAGGCGGTGAACGTCTCATTGAGCTGCCGTTGAGATTCCGCCGCGATTGTGTCGAACACCAAGGATGACTTTCCTGACCCCGATACCCCCGTAAACACGGTGACCTTGTGTTTCGGTACATCCACGGAGATGTCCTTGAGGTTGTTCTCACGGGCACCGATGATCTGAATAGCCTTCTGCTGCATGAGCATCCTCGCGTCGACGGAAGAGGGCCACTTCTCACACTATCGACGATTGCGGACAGAACCCGGCCGCAATATCCGTGAGGCCCCATCAGATGACGGCACCGGCCTGACGGCCGACATGTTTCCGCCGAGCAAGGCCAGAGACGTGACCCAATACCCTCGTGTCGGCAGCGATTCAGACGTCGTACAGGTCGGGGGACCTGGTGATGGCGTCCCGCCGGGTGGTGCAGTCGATCAAGGCGCCGGAATCCGCAGGTCGGGGACGTGGCTCCGCCCGGGTCGGATGTTCAACTCGCCTCAGCAGGGCGCTTCGTGGACTGCCGCCTCCACGGAGATCGCCAGGGGCGCCGTACCGGAACGCGTATCGCTTGATCCCTTACACCACGGCGTGGGACACGACCGTCGTCGCCGTGGGCGGCCAGGTGACGGACGGGGAACTGGACGACGGGGCGTGAGCCGTCGAGCGTGGCAGCACAGTCAACTGCTTCTGTTAGCCACCAATCTGAACATTTCTTTTTCGTGGGCTATATACGGGACGGCGAGTCCGATGGGGCGCGAAATGCCCGCTGACCTGGTAAAACGTGTGAAAATCCGACGGCCTCCGGAGCCGTGTGCGCAGGTTCGAATCCTGCCGGGGGCACTTCGCTTCAGCCAACATGATCACGCGGTTGACCAGCGTAGATGCCTGAGAAGAAAGAGCGGGACCCAGTAGTACTGGGTCCCGCTCTTTCTCGTTGCTCGGACCAGATCGGCCTGTTCCTCAGGCCGGAGTCCGGCATGCCATCGATCACCGGCAGCACGGCAGCAGCGTTTTACGTCACTTTCGCCCCACATCCACCATTGTTCTACCGTGGAGAGGAACGACACTGCTCACACCCCGCACCCAGTCATCGAGGTGACGGTCATGACGGAGACCACACAGCGCAGAGACACCGCTCCCGGTACCAGGTCGGGAAAGCAGGACGGGGCCACGGCACCGCAGGGCGGCAGAGGGAGCAGTACTTCCCCTGATGCCCGTGGAAGCACCGCGATCGCGGACACGGTCGTGGCGAAGATCGCGGGGATGGCCGCCCGGGAGATTCCGGAGGTTCACAACCTCGGTGGTGGGATGACCAGGGCCTTCGGGGCCGTGCGCCAGCGGGTGCCGGGCGGGGGCAGTGGGGTCACCCAGGGGGTGAAGGTGGAAGTCGGCGAGCGCCAGGCCGCCGTTGATCTCGACCTCGTCGTCGAGTACGGCGCCGCCATCACCGACACCGCGTCGGATGTCAGGACCAACGTCGTCAACGCGGTGGAGCGGATGACCGGCCTGGAGGTCGTGGAGGTCAACATCGCCGTCGACGACGTACATCTGCCGGACGAGGAGGAGGACGAGTCCGAGCGGGAGGAGCAGCGGCGCGTGACCTGAGAGCCCGGCTCCTCTCGATTCAGTTCCTTTCCGGGGCGCCGCGCGTGTGGTGCCCCGCGAGCTGGAGCCATGCTGCCGTGCAAGCGCTTACGGGCGGCCACCACCCCTGTCCGTCAGTATTGACGGAGCCTCAGCTCAGTGCTTCCATCACGGCTGTGAAAGCGCTTAACCGCCGACCACCGAAGAAGGCTGAGTTGTCATGCACATGAGGATTACGGCGACGGTCCTGGCCGTCTGCGCCACGCTCACCGTCGCCGGTGCGAGTCCCGCCCCGTCGGTGAAGGCCGCACGTGTGATGGAGGACCTCGGCCGCGGGGTCGTGGCGGTGCGGGCCGGCGGTAGCCAGGTCCTCGTCTCCTGGCGGTTGCTGGGGCTCGACCCGGAGGGCATCGGGTTCCACGTGTACCGGTCCACGGCCGGCGGCGCGTTCATCAAGCTCAACTCCGGTGTGCTGACCGGCGGGACGAACTACACCGACGCCACGGCCGACCTGACGCGCTCCAACAGCTACCGCGTGACCCCGGTCGTCGGCGGACAGGAGCAGGCTCCCAGCGGCGCCTTCACGCTGACGGCCGGCCACGCCGTGGAGCCCGTGGTGCGGGTGCCGTTACGGTCCGGTGGCGCGGTGAAGTTCGTGTGGGCCGGCGACCTCGACGGCGACGGCGAGTACGACTACGTCGTCGACCGGCAGACCTCCCCGCAGAAGCTGGAGGCGTACAGCGGTGACGGCGACTTCCTGTGGGAGGTCGATCTGGGGCCGAACAGCCGGAACCAGGACAACATCGAGCCGGGGTCGTCCACGATCGACGTGGGCCACTGGGACGGCGTCACGGTCTACGACTTCGACAGCGACGGCCGCGCGGAGGTCGCTCTGCGGGTCGCCGACGGGGTCAGGTTCGGCGACGGAACGACCTGGACGCACGAGAACGACGCGCGTCAGTTCATGGCCGTGCTCGACGGCCGGACCGGGGCGCTCCGCAACTGGTCCGCCGTACCGACGACCTACCTGGCCGACGGCCCGATGGCCGCGCGCCTCGGGGTGGCGTATCTCAACGGCACGACGCCCAGCCTGGTCGCCTACATGAAGAACCGGCGCGACGACGGGGCCTTCAACCTGATGATGGGCGCCTGGAAGTTCGACGGCGACTCTCTGGACCGCCAGTGGACATGGCAGCGCGGCGGCCAGGACGCGCCCGACGGGCACAACACCCGGGCCGTCGACGTCGACGGCGACGGGACGGACGAGGTCGCCGAGATCGGGTTCGTCCTCAACGGGAACGGCTCGCTGCGCTACTCCATGGGGCCCCGGGGCATCATCCACGGCGACCGCTTCCACCTCGCCGACCTGGACCCGGGCCGTCCGGGCCTGGAGGGCTACGGCGTGCAGCAGGACAACCCGAGCGGGCTGCTGGAGTACTACTACGACGCCGCGAACGGCAACGTGATCTGGCGGCACGGGGGCGGCCCCGGAGACGTGGGGCGCGGTATGGCGGGCGATGTCGACCCGCGTTTCGCCGGTATGGAGGTCTGGTCCTTCTCCGGCCTGTACAACGCGTCCACGAACCGGCTCACCGAGCCGGACACCTCACTGCGCCCCTGGCCGCAGCTGGGGCTGTGGTGGGACGGGGACCTCACCATGGAACTGCTCAACGATGGCAAGATCGAGAAGTGGGACCCGGCCCGCCCGGCGCCGAGCGGCAGTCTGCCCCGGCTGGTCAGCACCTGGACCCACGGCGCGGTCAAGGCCGCCCAGGGCGGTCCCACGCTCGTCGGCGACATCCTCGGCGACTGGCGCGAGGAGGCCGTGTACACCAACGCGGCCAACGACGAGCTGATCGTCTTCACCACCGACCAGCCGACGAGTCATCGGCTGTACACCCTGGCCCACAACCCGGCCTACCGGAACGCCATGACGTTCAAGGGGTACATGCAGTCCCACCACGTCGACTACTTCCTCGGGGCGGGCATGGCGACACCGCCGCGGCCTGACATCGCGTACGCGCCCTGAGGCGCGTCAGGCCGTGCGCTTGCGTGAGGTCGACTTCTTCGCCGTCGTCTTCTTCGCGGTGCTCTTCGCCGCCGCCTTCTTCGCGCCCTGGCCCGACTGACCCGACTGACCCGCCTTCGCGGTGGACTTCTTGGCCGCTGTCGTCTTCTTGGCGGCCGTCTTCTTCGCCGTCGACGTCGACTTCTTGCCGCCGGTCTGCTTGGGGGCCGCGCGGGCCGTCTTGCGCTGCGGGAGCGACTTGACCTCGGCGTGGTCGTCGGCGTCCTCGCCGCGCGACTCGCGGGCCGCGCGGACGCTGCTCTCCAGGGCCGCCATCAGATCCAGGACCTTGCCGCCCGCCGCCGGTTCCGGGGCCTGGCGCGGGGTCTCGCCGGCGGCCTTCGCGGCGATGACCTCCTCCACGGCCTCGCGGTACTCGTCACGCAGATCCTCCAGGTCGACCTCGCCCAGGGTGTCCATCAGGGCGTCCGCCAGGTCCAGTTCCTGGTCGCGGACCGTGACCTCCGTGTCGGGGGCCACGCCCTCGGGGGCGCGGACCTCGTCCGGCCACAGCAGGCCGTGCATCGCGATGGCCTCGCCGACCACCCGGAGCATGCCCAGGCGTTCCCGGCCGCGCAGGGCGAACTTGGCGATCGCCACCTTGTTGCTGCGCTTCAGAGCCTCGCGGAGGAGGGTGTACGGCTTCGCCGCGGGGGCGCCGCTGGCCTGGAGGTAGTACGCGGCGTCCATCTGGAGCGGATCGATCCGGTCGCCCGGGACGAAGGCGACGATCTCGATCGTCTTGGCCGTGGGGATGGGCAGGCTGGAGAGGTCCTCCTCGGTGATCGGGATGATCGTGCCGTCCGCGTCCTCGTAGCCCTTGCCGATCTCCGCCTGGGTGACCTCGCGGTCCTCCAGCTCGCAGAACTTGCGGTAGCGGACGCGGCCGCCGTCCTCGGTGTGGATCTGGCGGAAGGAGATCGAGTGGCTCTCGGTGGCGTTCACCAGCTTGATCGGGATGCTGACCAGCCCGAACGAGATGGCGCCGTTCCAGATGGATCTCACGTGCAGCACCCTTCCGGTCACTCTCGGGAGAGTTCGTCCTGGTTCGCGTGGGATTCTTATCGTATGGCGCCTATCACTGTGGTGGAGGGGCGACGGCTCGCGCTCAGCAATCTGGAGAAGGTGCTGTATCCCGCCACGGGCTTCACCAAGGGCGAGGTACTGCACTACTACGCGACCGTCGCCGAGGTCCTGCTGCCCCATCTGCGTGATCGGGCGGTGTCCTTCCTGCGGTATCCGGACGGGCCGGACGGGCAGGTCTTCTTCACGAAGAACGTGCCGCCGGGTACGCCCGAGTGGGTCACCACCGCCGAGGTGCCGCGGGTCGAGGGGCCCTCGCGGATGGTCCTGGTGCAGGACCTGCCGAGTCTGATGTGGGCGGCCAACCTCGTCACGGAGTTCCACACCCACCAGTGGCTCGTGGGCGCCCCGGACGTGGCCGACCGGATCGTCTTCGACCTCGATCCGGGGGCGCCGGCGAGCATCGTGCAGTGCTGCGAGGTCGCTCTGTGGCTGCGGGAACGGCTCGCGGACGACGGCATCGAGGCCTACGCCAAGACCTCCGGCTCGAAGGGGCTGCATCTGCTCGCCGCCGTGCGCGAGGCCTCCTCGGAGCAGGTGTCCGCGTACGCCAAGGAGCTGGCGGTCGAGGCGGAGAAGGCCATGCCCCGCCTGGCCCTCCACCGGATGAACCGGAGTCTGCGCCCCGGGAAGGTCTTCGTCGACTGGAGCCAGAACGCCGCGCGCAAGACCACAGCGACCCCCTACACACTCCGGGCCCGCACCGAGCCGACCGTCTCGGCGCCTGTGACCTGGGAGGAGGTCGAGCAGTGCGAGGCGCCTGGCCGGCTGGACATCGAGGCTCGGGATCTTGCCTCACGGGTGCGCGGTTACGGGGACCTCCTGGCTCCCCTTCTGGATCCGCAGCGGGCCGGGCTGCTGCCCTAGCCGTGTGGTCACGGAGCGCGGTCGCGGATCGGGCCGGGTCGCTGCCGTAGTCGTAGGGGCGGCCGGCCAGGACGCTCGGGACGGGCGTGCGGGGGCGGCGGCCGGCCCGGTCCGTCGGCCGGGACGGACGTCTCAGGTGGTACGCGGCCCGCTCGGGCAGTCCCCCGGCGATACGCGGCCCGTCCGGGCAGCTCCCCCGGTGACACGGGCCGAACACCGGCCTCAGTGCGGGAGCGGCTCCTCCCCGGCCGGGCGGCCCGGATGAACGCCCCGGCGGTATGCGGCCCGCCCACGCGGCCCCCGGCGGCACGGGCCGAGTGTCCGTCTCCGCACCACCGTCACGCCCGGTCAGGCCCCGGCCCTCACGGCCCGCAAGAGCCTCACACCCTCGCCCAGATGTTCCGGTCCCGGGCCATCGCGTGCAGGGTCTCCACGTCCGCGGGTTTCAGGACGGCGCCCTGGTCGGCCAGGGTCCGGACGTCCGTGTCCGTCAGGATGTGGAGGTCACGCGGCGGGGACTGGACCGACACCGTCGTGGGGGCCAGCAGGGCGAGTACGGGGTGGACCTCGGCCGTCAGGGCGTAGGAGGCGCGGTCGGCGTCGGCGCGGATGCGGCGGAGCAGGGGGTGGGGATCGCGGCGGCTCAGGGTGACCACGGGGTCGGCGATCGTCACGCGGTGCTTGCGGGCGTAGAGGGTGTGCACGGCGTACAGGCCGCCGGGGCCGATCAGCAGATGGTGGATGCGGCCGCCGCCGGGGAGCGGAACGGAGTGCAGGGTGTGCCAGCCCGCCCCGTCCAGGCGGTCCAGGGCGTCCCCGACGGTCTGCTCGGCCGTCAGGGCCCGGCGGCGCGGGTCGGGGCGGAGCCGGTGGGCCGGTCCGGGATCGCGGTCGAGGGCGACGACGAGGGCCTCGCCGGGGCGGTTGGGGGCCAGGTCGTCGTCGGGGTGGAGCGACAGGCGGGCGAGTTCGGCGGCGGTCGGTACCGGGGGCGGCCCCACCGTCACCGGGCCGGTGATGAAGGGCCCGAGGGCCCGGAGCACCTCGTCCTCACGGTCCGCGCCGAGCAGGTTGACCCGGGCCGCCTCACGGTCGTACCAGGCGATGTTCCTGCCGTCCGGGAGGCAGACGTACAGCCGTTCCTGACCGTGTCGCCGGGTCGGTACGACGCGCAGTCCGTCCATGCACCATCACCCCCGACCATGGGAACAGGCGGGGTGCTGCGGGGGCAAGAACCCGGTTACCTTGGAGAGCAGTTGGGCAGACCCCCGGTCGGTGAGGGTGGGGAGGCTTTGTTGCGTACCCGCAGGAAACCCGATGTGCCGGCTCCTCAGAGCCCGTGGAGCGAGGTGGTGCCCGGCCTGTGGATGGGCGGCCACGAGTACTCGGGTGCCCCGGGCCAGGTGGAGTTCGCCGTCGTACGGGACGAGTTCGACCTCGTGCAGACGCTGCTGCGGCTGCCCGGCCACGGCCCCGATCCGGGCGTCCGGCATCACGTCTGGCCCATTCCCGACGGCCCGCTCGACGGGACGCAGCTCGCCGGGGTGATCCGACTGGCCGAGGCGGCGTGCGAGGCACTGGACGAGGGCCGCAGGGTCCTCGTTCGCTGTTACCACGGGTACAACCGCTCGGGACTCGTCGTCGCGCACGCGCTGATGCGCCGGGGCGACTCCGCCGAGACGGCGATCCGGCTGATCCGGGACCGTCGCTCGCCCTGGGCGCTGCACAACGAGCTGTTCGTCGAGTACCTGCGGGCCGGCCTGGCCACGGCCCGGCTGCTGGAGGAACTCACCGAGTGACAGGGCACAGAACCAGCACAGCACCCGGCCGGTGCGGCGGCAAACGGGCTCCTCGCGCGCAAATGGGACTTCCCCGCGAATAAGGTGTACCGGGCCGACGGGTCGTGCCCGAGCCACGTGATCACCCTCGAACCGCAGGAGTGCAGTGCCCCTCAGCCGTCCCGGAGGCCTTCCCGGAAGCCGACCCGGCGAAGCCCCGTGCCGACCCGGCCAAGCCCCGTGCCGACCCGGCCAAGCCCCGTGCCGACCCGGCCAAGCCGCCCGTCGACCCGGTCAGGCCGCCCGTCGCGCCGTCGTCGTCGCCCTCCTGCTGGCGACCGCCGCGGGCTGCGGGGACACCGGAGGGCTCGAGGGTGCTGGAGCGACACCGACGGCGGTCGGTCCGGCCCGGCTCTGGCCGGATCAGACTCCCGCGTCCAGCCCGGCCTTCGAGATCGGTGAGGTGAACACCGAGGTGGTCAAGGGCGTCAAGGTCCCCGCCGGCGACGACATCCACGGCGTGGACCCGGTCGGGATCGTCCGGGCCGAGATCGCCGCGAGCCCGGGTGACTACGACGGCGGCAAGGCGCCGTACCGGGACACGGCCGGCCGGATGACCGGCTGCGGCAAGGGCCCCGGGCACGGAAGGTGCCCGGTCCTCAAGCCGTACTACCGGGACCTGACCGGCGACGGACGCGAAGATCTGACACTGGGCTTCCGGCTGCTGCCCGGCAAGACGACCGCGGTGCGCGTCTACACCGTCGAGAAGCACCGGCTCGTGCAGGTGATGTCGTGGGAGGACGCGCTGAGCGGCGTGGAGCTGGCCGGGCGTTCCCTGGTCATCCGCTCGCCTTCCGAGGTGGCGGGCTACGAGTACCGCCTGCAGTGGACCTGGGACCCGGACCAGCGGGCGATGCTCCTCACCCACGACGAGATGCTGCGCACCGGCCCGCGCAAGCACTCCCGCCATCCGTCCGCCTCCCCCTCGGCGAGCACCGGATGAGACCCGTGCTCCCCCGGTGGTCGGGGACGCTCGCCGTGAAGGCCGCCGCCTTCATCACGGTGATGTGCTGCGCGCTGGCCGCCCTGCTCGGCGTCCTGGTGCATGTGCAGGTGACCGACCAGACCGTCGGCCAGGCCCGCGACCAGGCATTGCAGCGGCTGGAGCAGGCGACGGAGCGGTACGAGGCCGGGGATCCGCTGCGACGGGGCACGGCGATGGATCCCCCGGAGCTGCCCCGGGAGCTGCGGGAACTCGCGGTGGGCGGTGACCGGGGCACGATGGTGGCCGACCGCGAGGGGCGCCCCACGATGTGGGCGGCGGGGCCCGCCGACGGCGGACGGGCCCTGGCCGTGGCGGTGGACTACTCGCAGCAGGCGCGCACCATCGCGGGCCTGGACCGGGCGATCCTGTGGTCGTCGGGCCTGGCGATCGGGGCGACGCTGCTGGTCGGCGCGTTCGCGGTGACGCGGGTGACGCGGCGGCTGCACACCACGGCGCGGGTGGCCCGGCGGATCAGCGCGGGCGACCTGGACGCCCGCGTGAACGACCCCCGTACGGCCCCGCGACCGGACCCGCCCGCCAAGGCTCCGGCGCGTCCGCAGGACGAGGTGGCCGCCGTCGCCGCCGCGCTGGACTCCATGGCGTCGTCGTTGCAGGGCAAGCTGCTGGCCGAGCAGCGGTTCACGGCGGACGTGGCCCATGAGCTGCGCACGCCGCTGACCGGGCTGCACGCGGCCGCCGAACTGCTGCCGCCGGGCCGCCCGACAGAGCTGGTGCGGGACCGGGTCGCGGCACTGCGCACGCTCACCGAGGACCTGCTGGAGATCTCCCGGCTGGACACCGGGCGGGAGCTGCTGGAGCTGGACATGGAGCAGTTGGGGCCGTTGGCCGAGCGGGCGGTGCGGGCCGCGGGGAACGGCACGGAGGTCAGGGTCGTACGGGACGTGTCCGTGGAGACGGACCGGCGGCGGCTGGAGCGGGTGCTCGGGAATCTCGTGGCCAACGCGCACAAGCACGGCCGGGGGCCGGTCCTACTGACCGTGGACGGGCCGGTGGTGACGGTTCGCGATCACGGGGACGGGTTTCCGGAGTACCTGGTGGCGCACGGTCCGCAGCGGTTCCGTACGGAGGGCGGGACCAGGGGACACGGGCTGGGGCTGACCATCGCCCTGGGGCAGGCCGAGGTACTGGGTGCGCGGCTGGAGTTCGCGAACGCGCCGGACGGCGGGGCGGTGGCCACCCTGGCACTGGCGGTGGAGTGAGGGCGCGAGGGCGCTCCTCCTATGGCCCAGCGTGACGGGCGGGGCCCAGAGGGCGCTCCTAATGTGGCGATTAGTCAGCTTCGGCCCTTCCGCCCCCACATGGAGGTACTCCCCATGTCTCTGCGCTCCCGCCTCTCCATAGCCACCGCCGCCGCGCTCCTCGCCGCCGCTGCCGCCGTCACGCCCGCCGTCGCGGACGACGAGTGGGACACGACGGGCGACACCACGATGGGCGCCGGCACGATGGATGCCGGCACGATGGGCGGCGACGGTCGCCACCGGCCCGACGACGACCGGCGCTTCTACCGGGGCATCGTCACGGCGAACACGCTGGCGCTGCGCAGCGCCCCGAACCGCGGCTCGCGAATCATCCGGTTCGCCCACCGGGGCGACATCGTCAAGATCTTCTGCAAGGCCCCCGGCCAGAGCGTGCAGGGCAACCCGCTCTGGTACCTCCTCGCGGACGGCACCTGGGCCTGGGGCGCGGCCCGCTTCATCGACAACATCGGCCCCGCGCCACGCTGGTGCTGACACTCGGTCACCCAAACACGCACAAGACGCACCGTTTGGGTAGGTTCCGGACATGAGCAAGGCCGGAATCACCGTGGCGACGGCGGACCCGCCCGCGCCCGCCGTCCGCCCCCTCCCCCGGCGCCGTGGCATCGAACTCGCCCTCATCGTCGTGGCCGTACTGCTGTCCGTGTACGGCTACTGCGCCGTGGGCCTCGCCCGGCACGGCACCCTCCCGCCCGGCGCCGCCGGCTACGGCGCCGGGCTCGGCGTGCTCGCGCTGGTGGCGCATCTGGCGGTGCGGCTGCGGGCCCCGCACGCCGACCCCCTCCTCCTGCCGATCGGCGTGCTGCTCAACGGGCTCGGCCTGGTGCTCATCTACCGGCTCGACCTGGAGACCCCGGGCGACCGGGCGGCACCGGCCCAACTGGTCTGGTCGACGCTGGGTGTGACGCTGTTCATCCTGGTCGTCCTGCTCCTGCGCGACCACCGGGTCCTCCAGCGCTACACCTACGTCTGTGTCGTCGCCGTGCTGGTCCTGCTCACCCTGCCGATCCTGTTCCCGGCGGTGAACGGGGCCCGCATCTGGATCCGGATCGCGGGGTTCTCGATCCAGCCGGGTGAGTTCGCGAAGGTACTGCTGGCGGTGTTCTTCGCCGCGTACCTGGCCGCGAACCGCAACGCCCTCGCGTACACGGGCCGCCGCGTCTGGAAGTTCCAGTTCCCCACCGGCCGGGTGCTCGGCCCGATCGTCGCGGTCTGGCTGGTGAGCGTCGGCGTGCTGATCCTGGAGCGGGACCTCGGGACGTCGCTGCTCTTCTTCGGCCTGTTCGTCGTCCTCCTCTACGTCGCCACGGGCCGCACCGGCTGGATCACCGTGGGACTGCTGCTGGCCACGCTGGGCGCGGTCGCCGTCGGCCGGCTCGAACCGCATGTGCACAGCAGGATCGAGACATGGCTGCATCCGTTCGCCTCGGTCGAGGCGGGCGAGGGCCCGAACCAGCTCGCCCAGTCGCTGTTCGCCTTCGCGGAGGGCGGCTTCCTCGGCACGGGCCTGGGGCTCGGCCACTCGGTCCTCATCGGCTTCGCCGTGAAGTCGGACTTCATCCTGGCCACGGCGGGCGAGGAACTCGGCCTGGCCGGCCTGTCGGCCATCTTCGTCCTCTACGGCCTGCTGGTGGAGCGCGGCTACCGGGCGGGTCTCGCGCTGCGCGAGCCCTTCGGCCGGCTGCTCGCGGTGGGCCTCGCCTCGCTCGTGGCGCTCCAGGTGTTCGTGATCGCGGGCGGGGTGACCGGTCTGATCCCGCTGACCGGCATGGCGATGCCGTTCCTGGCGCAGGGCGGCTCGTCGGTGGTCACCAACTGGGCGATCGTGGCGCTGCTGGCCCGGGTGAGCGACTCGGCCCGGCGTCAGCACGACGGGCAGGAGACCCCATGACCCGGCACATCCGGCACGCCGGCCTCTTCTGCGCCCTGCTGCTGGTGGCCCTGCTGCTGAACGCCGCCCGCGTCCAGGTCGTCCAGGCCCCGGCGTACGACGGCCACCCCGCCAACCGCCGCCCGGAGATCGCCCGTTACGAGCAGCCGCGCGGGAACATCCTGGTCGGCGACCGGCCCGTCACCGGCTCGCACGACACCCGCGAGCACCTGCGCTACGAGCGGACCTACGCCGACGGACCGATGTACGCGCCGGTCACCGGCTTCGCTTCCCAGCTGTACGGGACGACGCTGCTGGAGCACACCGAGGACGGCGTCCTGTCCGGCTCGCATCCGATGCTCGCGCCGTTCCCGCTGTGGAACGACTTCACGCGGGCGCGCAACGCCGGCGGGGACGTCGTGACGACGCTCGCCCCGGCGGCACAACGGGCGGCGTACCGGGGACTCGCCGGACGCAAGGGCGCGGTGGCGGCCCTGGAGCCGTCGACCGGCAGGATCCTGGCCCTGGTGTCCGCCCCCTCCTACGACCCCCAGCCGCTGTCCGGGAACGGAGCGGCGGCGGCCCGGGCCTGGAAGCGGCTGACCGCCGACCGGGACCGGCCGATGCTCAACCGGGCGGTACGGCAGACGTATCCGCCGGGTTCGACCTTCAAGATCGTCACCTTGGCCGCCGCGCTGGACGCCGGCCTGGTCCCGGACCTCGACAAGCCGACCGACTCCCCCGACCCCTACCGGCTGCCCAGTACGAGGACGCGTCTGTCGAACTACGCGAAGGGCTGCGCGGACGCCTCCGTGCGCGAGGCGTTCGTCTTCTCCTGCAACACGGTCTTCGCCCAGCTGGGCGTGGAGGTGGGCGTGCCGGGCATGTCGGCGGCGGCCCGGGCCTTCGGCTTCAACGACACGGCGCTGCGGGTCCCCTTCGCGGTGGCTCGGTCCACCTTCGACACCTCGCTCGACAAGGCACAGCTCGCGCTGTCGTCGATCGGCCAGTACAACACCCGCGCCACCCCGCTGCAGATGGCGATGGTGGCGGCGGCCGTGGCGAACGGCGGACAGGTGCGGGAGCCCTACCTGGTGGAGCGCACGACCCGGCCGGGCGGCAGCACACTCGCGACCGCCGGCTCGCGCCCGGTCCGCCAGGCGATGTCCCCCGCGACCGCCGCGCGGCTGCGCGGGCTGATGCTGGGCGTGGTCAAGGGCGGCACCGGGCGCAACGCCGCGATCCGCGGCGCCAAGGTGGGCGGCAAGACCGGCACCGCCCAGCACGGCATCGGCAACTCCGGCACGCCGTACGCCTGGTTCGTCTCCTGGGCGCAGGGCGGTCGCGATCTGCAGCCGCGGGTGGCGGTCGCGGTCGTCGTGGAGGACGCGGACGCGGACCGCGGCGAGATCAGCGGGGGCGGTGACGCGGCGCCGATCGCGCGGGCGGTGATGGAGGCGGTACTGAAGTCCCGGGACCGGCTGCCCGGTTCCTGAGACGGCTCTACCGCGAGAACAGGCCGCCGACCTGCCGCTCGGTCATGACTGCTGCCGCCGCCTTCGACTCGCCCAGGTCAACCTCGCCCGCCTCAAGGCTTTGCTGGATTCACCGCAGTTGAAGGACTTCGTGGACGCTCTGAAGGGCAGGCACCGGGAGATGCCGGCCCGTCGGCGTGGGGCCCCCACGCCGTCAGGGCAGTGGGGGAGGTTCGAGCGGGTCCAGGAGGCGATGGTGGCGATGTGGTGGGTCCCGGCGGGCCACCGCCTGACCGTGGCCGAGGCCGAATCCCGCCTCCTCCACCTCCGCACCCACGGCCCGGCCCCGTACGCCTTCACCCTGCGCACGTCGTACCCGCCCCCGGAAGGGCTGGGCTGCTCGGTCTAGCGGCGGCGGTCGATGGCGGTGAGGTCGATCTCGAGGGGGAACGGGACGGTGAGTTCGAGCTTGTCGTGGAAGATGCCGTTGGGGACGTACGCCCTGGTCGCCGGGTCGAGCTCGTAGACGTAGACAACGGGAAGGCCACCGATCTCCTCGACCCGCCAATAGTGGCGGATGCCGGCCTCGGCGTACTTCCGGGGCTTCAGGTAGCGGTCTTCCGGGGACCTCGGTCCGCGTCGGCCCTGATCACCATCACGTCGGGCTCAGGTCGATCCCGCTCGCTGAGCTTGACGGTGAACTCCCGGAAGACATCCCAGTCGTCCGGGACCTGATCCAGCAGGCGGTGCTCCAGCAGACGCAGGACGCGCATGTGGAACTCGGTCTGTGGACTCATGAAGACAAGAGTCCCGTCGATCAGCTCCGTGTGCGGAGGCAGGTCGGGAAGCTCGTCGAGGTGGTCCGCCGTCCAGCCGCCCTCGGGCGGACGAGGCCACTCGTAGTCGTCGTCCAGCCCGTGGTCACGTGCGGCGCTCATGATCGCTCCCATGTGCCGGAGTCCGCCTGGCACAGCCAGCGTACCCAGCGGAATATGCCGATTCGCCCGTCGAACGAGTGATCAGCCGTCGAGCCGTTGAGACCGGCTTCGATCGCCCCCTCCACCTCCGCCACCCGCTCCCGCTCCTCCACCGCGAACCGCTCCGCGTCGAGCTTCTCGGCGATCTCCTCGTCCTGGGACATCAGCAGGTCGAGGCTGGAGTCACCCATCTCCAGGACGCCCATGTCGACGTAGGCCTGCTGGAGGCGTTCGCCCCACAGGCCGATGTCCTTGACGCAGGGGACGATGCGGCTGAAGAGGAGCTTGCGGAACAGGGCGAGGAACTCGGACTGCTCGCTGCAGGCCTCGGCCTCCGCCTTCGGGATGCCGAAGTTCTCCAGTACCTCCACGCCCCGCAGCCGGTCGCGCATGAGGTAGCAGCCCTCGATGACGAACTCCTCGCGCTCACGGAGCTCGGCGTCGGTGAGCTGCCTGTAGTAGTCCCTGAGCGCCATCCGCCCGAAGGCCACGTGCCGGGCCTCGTCCTGCATGACGTACGCGAGGATCTGCTTCGGCAGCGGCTTGTCCGTCGTGTCCCTGATCATGCCGAAGGCGGCCAGCGCGAGGCCCTCGATCAGCACCTGCATGCCCAGGTACGGCATGTCCCAGCGCGAGTCGCGCAGCGTGTCGCCCAGCAGGGACTGGAGGTTGTCGTTGATCGGGTACAGCAGCCCGACCTTCTCGTGCAGGAACCGGCCGTAGATCTCGGCGTGCCGGGCCTCGTCCATGGTCTGGGTCGCCGAGTAGAACTTCGCGTCCAGGTCAGGGACGGACTCGACGATCCGCGCGGCGCAGATCATCGCGCCCTGCTCACCGTGCAGGAACTGGCTGAACTGCCAGGAGGCGTAGTGCAGGCGCAGCTCGCCCTTGTCCTTCTCCGTCAGCTTCGCCCAGTGCCTGGTCCCGTAGAGGGACATCGCCTCGTCGGGGGTCCCCAGCGGATCGTACGGATCCACCTCCAGCTCCCAGTCGATCCGCTTCTGTCCGTCCCACTGCTTGTCCTTGCCCTTCTGATAGAGGGCCAGGAGCCGGTCACGGCCGTCGTCATATTCCCAGTTGAAACGGGCCGCGCCGGTCGCCGGCACCTGCCACACGGACTCTTCCGGTTCCTCGGCGTACAGGTCGAAGGTCGGCATGCCCCGCAGGTTCCTACGTGGTAGACGCGGCGTCAACAAATCGCGCACAGGGGATTGACGACCTTGCTGACGCGCAGTCTCATAAGGGGAACAGTGACGTGTGCACAACGAGGTGGGCAGCCATGACGACCCTGACGGAAGCCGACGCGCTCGACGGCCTGCGCGACGCCCTCGGCCTGCTCAAGGACCGGGAGCAGGTGGCCCAGCGGCTGCTCGACTCCTCCGCCAAGCACTCCTTCGACCCGGACAAGGAACTCGACTGGGACGCGCCCTTCGAGGAGGGCAAGTGGTTCTGGCCCCCGGAGCTGGTCTCTCTCTACGACACCCCGCTCTGGAAGCGCATGAGCGAGGAGCAGCGCATCCTGCTCTCCCAGCACGAGGCGGCGGCCCTCGCCTCCCTGGGCATCTGGTTCGAGATCATCCTCATGCAGCTCCTCGTCCGCCACATCTACGACAAGGCCGCGACCAGCGCACACGTCCGCTACGCCCTCACCGAGATCGAGGACGAGTGCCGCCACTCCAAGATGTTCGCCCGGCTGATCTCCCACGGCGACACGCCCTGGTACCCGGTCAGCCGCGCCCACCAGCACCTGGGCCGCCTCTTCAAGACCATCTCCACCACCCCCGGTTCCTTCACCGCCACCCTCCTCGGCGAGGAGGTCCTCGACTGGATGCAGCGCCTGACGTTCCCGGACGAACGCGTCCAGACCCTGGTCCGGGGCGTCACCCGCATCCACGTCGTGGAGGAGGCCCGCCACGTGCGCTACGCCCGCGAGGAACTCCGCCGCCAGATGGTGACGGCCCCGAAGTGGTCCCAGGAGTTCACGCGGGTCACCTCCGGCGAGTTCGCCCGGGTCTTCTCGGTGGCGTTCGTGAACCCCGACGTCTACACGAACGTCGGCCTGGACAAGCGCGAGGCCCTCGCCCAGGTCAAGGCCAGCGGCCATCGCCGGGAGGTCATGCAGAACGGCTCGAAGCGGCTGACGGACTTCCTCGACGACATCGGGGTGCTGCGCGGGGTGGGCCGCCGGCTCTGGAGGTCCTCGGGTCTGCTGGCGTAGACCCCGCCTGGGTCATGTCCATGCCGGGTGGCTACTGTCCTCTGTGACCCCGTCACTGTCAGTGGCCACAAAGGAGATCACCCGGCATGTCCCCCCACGTCCCCCGCCCCCTGCGGATCGCCGCAGCCGGCGCCACCGCCGCCCTCGCCCTGACCGCCTGCGGCAGCGAGTCCGCCGACACCGACAAGGCGCCCGCCCCACAGGGCGTGGTCAGCGAGGCGACCGCCAAGAAGGTCGCCGACCACTACGAAAAGGTCAACAACAAGGCGAACGCGACCCAGGACGAGAAGCTCCTCGCAACGGTCGAGGCCGGCCAGGTCTACGCGATGGACAAGGCTGTCTACACCCTCTTCGACACCTGGCCGAAGAAGGACCAGAAGTCCTACACCGAGCCCTTCTCCTACGAGGACCGCACCTACGTGATCCCGAAGAAGGGCTCGGGCGACTGGTTCGCCGTCCAGGCCAAGTCCAGCGGGAACGACGACGAAAGAGTCCTCCTGGTGTTCGACAAGGTGGACGGAACCTACAAGATGGTGCTCTCCCTCTGGACCGCCGCAACGGACATCCCCAAGCCGGCCCTCGACAAGGACGGGCTCGCCGAGGCCGTCGACCCCGGCACCAAGATCGGCGAACTGGCCCCCACCGACATACGCGCCGCCTACGCGGACTACCTCGAGACCGGCGGCAAGAAGAAGGGCAAGGCCCTGACCTCCACCGCACCCGTCGAGAACGCCAAGAAGACCTATCGGCGCAGCAGCACCGAGGGCGCGGCCGAGGGCAAGGCCACCGAGAAGTTCTTCGCCAAGGCCCCCGCCGACCCGAGCGTCTACGCCCTGCGGACAGCCGACGGCGGCGTCCTCGCCCTCCTCCCGCTCGCCCACAAGCAGGAAACCCTGCTGAAGGAGTCCTACCGCTCCATCGCGGACCTCGTCCCCAACGACGAGCAGTCCGCCCTGGGCGCCACCAGCGGCCCCCTGATCACCGACACCTTCGAGGGCCAGGGCCTGGCCGAGTTGACCCCGAAGGCCGCCCGCCTCACCAACGTCGACTTCCAGCACGTGGACGCGCGTTAGCGGGGGAAGCAACCACCCGCACCCGCCGGCTCACGGAAGGGGACGTGTCGGGGGGGCCGCCCGCAGCGGTTGTCGCGTCAACGGACAGTCAGTCGGCACACAGCCCCATCGCGACGTTCCGACGACGGGCACCCCCCGGCGCGGCCCCGACCCACCACCCGGCGAGACGGCGCAACGCACACCCCCACCGAAGCCGCACAGGCCGCCGCAGGCACCCCGCCCCCCACCCCCGGCTACGCTGCGACTCATGACACCAGCCGCCCCCACCCCCGCCTACCGGCGACTCAGCGTCGAGGAACGCCGCAGCCAGCTGCTCACCTCCGCGCTGTCGCTCTTCGCGCACCGCGCCCCGGAGGACGTCTCCCTGGACGACGTGGCGGAGGCAGCGGGGGTGTCGCGCCCCCTGGTGTACCGGTACTTCCCGGGCGGCAAGCAGCAGCTCTACGAGGCCGCCCTCCGCTCCGCTGCCGACGAGCTCCGGACCTGCTTCGACGAACCCCGTGAGGGCCCCCTCCTCTCCCGCCTGTCCCGCGCCCTCGACCGCTACCTCACCTTCGTCGACCAGCACGACGCCGGTTTCAGCGCCCTCCTCCAGGGTGGCAGCGTCGTGGAGACCTCACGGACCACCGCCATCGTCGACGGCGTACGCCGCGCCGCCGCCGAGCACATCGTCAGCCACCTGGAGGTCACCACCCCCGGCCCCCGCCTGCGCATGACCATCCGCATGTGGATCACGGCCGTGGAGGCCTCGAGCCTCATCTGGCTCGACGAGGACAAGCAGCCCCCGCCGAGGACCTCCGCGACTGGCTGGTCGAGCAGTTCGTGGCCATGCTGTCGGTGACCGCCCGCTGGGACCCGCAGACCGACGCCCTGGTCCAGGCCCTCGCCGAGGATGTCTGACACTGATCTGGTGAAGAGCGAAGACACCCCCTTCGAGGGCGGCCCCATGGACGGCAGGGTCCTGCCGGTCCTGCTCGGCATCACCGGCCACCCGCCCAAGACGTACCGCATCCCCGTCCCGGACCCGGCCGGCGGGGCGCCCACCGTGCTCGTCTACCGCCGTGTCCCCCGCGGACCGGGCAGGGTCGGCCTGACCAACCGCTGGAAGTACGCGTACGCCCCGGAGGGCGTTCCGCCCCGGCGGCTCACATGGCCGTGGTCGAAGCCACACGCCACGCCGCCCGGCAAGCGGGACGACGCCGACGGGTGACCCTGTTGCGCCGAACCGCGCAGGCTTACCGCACACACCACCCCCACACCCCTCATCCTCACGATGTCCGGTGGCCGAAGGCCGCCCCCGCATCGGAGGTGATGGCATGTCAGGAATCCTTCTGCGTCTGGCCTGTACGGCGGCGGTGGCAGCAGCGACCGTCCTCGCCCCCGTTCCCGCCCCCACCACGGCGGCCCCGAAACCCGACCCCGGACCACCCCCGGCTACCCTCGCTTACCTCCTGACGGACCTTCAGACCCTCTACCGCAAGGCAGAACAGGCCACCGAGGCCTACAACGCCACCGAGGAGAGGCTGAAGAAGCAGCGCGCCGAGACCGGCCGTCTGAACCGCGCCCTCGCCCACGCCCGGCTCTCCCTGCACGACAGCCGGGGCGAGGTCGGCCGCCTGGCCCGGCAGCAGTACCAGACCAGCACCGACATCTCTCCGTACGTACAACTGCTCCTGGCCCGCGACCCCCAGCACGCGATCGAGCAGGGCCATGTGATCGGCCGGATCGCACGGGAACGGGCCGACACCATCAACCGCCTGACCGGCGACGAGCGGAAGGCCGACGAACTGGCCCGCAAGGCCCGCAAGGCCCTCGACGCACAGCTCACTCTGACCGATCGCCGGAAGAAGGAACGGGACCAGGTCGTCAAACGCCTGCACGACGTCGAGGAACTGCTCGCCTCCCTCAGCCGCGACCAGCTCGCCGCCCTCTCCGAGTTCGAGAGGAACGGGATCACGAAGGCCCAGAAGAAGTTCATGGCGTCCGGCGCGCTCAGCAGCGCCCGCCCGCCGTCGGCCGAGGGCGACCGGGCCGTGCGCTACGTCGTGGGGCAGCTCGGCAAACCGTACGAGTGGGGTGCGGAGGGCCCGAAGTCGTACGACTGCTCGGGCCTGACCTCGCAGGCCTGGGCGGAGGCCGGGGCACCCATCCCCCGGACCAGCCAGGAGCAGTGGAAGCGGCTGAAGCGGATTCCGCTCGCCGAGCTGCGCCCGGGGGACCTGGTCGTGTACTTCCCCGAGGCCACGCATGTGGCGCTGTACCTCGGCGACGGCATGGTCGTACAGGCACCGCGGCCGGGCGCGAAGGTGAAGGTGTCACCGATCGCGGCCAACCCGCTCCTGGGCGCCGTACGCCCGGACCCGTCCGGGAAGCCCCTGCGGCGGTACGCGCCGCCGAAGCTCCCCAGGGGCGCCACGGACGGGTCGGACGAAGGGTACGACCGCTGAAAGCGCCGGCCCTACGCCGCGCCCGCGCCCGACACCTCGGCCAGGTAGGCCCCCGTCTTCTCCGGGTCGTAGAAGAAGTTCTCGAAGTCGGCCGGGTCGTTGAAGCCGTTGGCGAAGCGGTCGGCGGCCGGCTGGAGCTCACCGGCGGCGCCGATCAGGTTCAGGATGTGCTCCGGCGGCGGCGCGAGCATCGCATTGGTCCACTTGGTGACGTGCTGGGCGGTAGCCCAGTAACGGTCGAAGGCCGACCGCATCCACTCCTCGTCGAACGGCTTGTCACCGTGCTCGACGATCGCGGAGAGGTACGCCGCGGCGCACTTGGACGCCGAGTTGGAGCCCTGCCCGGTGATCGGGTCGTTCGCGACGACGACGTCCGCCACACCCAGCACGAGCCCGCCGCCGGGGAGGCGGCCGATGGGGTTGCGGACGGTCGGGGCGTAGCGGCCGGCCAGCGCGCCTCCCGCGTCGGTCAGCTCGACCTTGGTGGCCCGCGCGTACTCCCAGGGGACGTACCGCTCCATGAGTTCCAGGGTCAGGGAGAGGTGCTCCGCCGGGTCCTTGACGCCGCTGAAGGCGTCGAGCGGGCCGCCGGGTATGCCCTCCCAGAACAGGATGTCGGCGCGGCCGGAGGTGGTCAGGGTGGGCATGACGAACAGTTCGCCGACGCCCGGCACCAGGTTGCAGCGGACCCCTTCGGTGTCCGGGTGCTCGGGGCGCGGGCCCAGACCGTGGACGTACGACACGGCCAGCGCGCGCTGCGGCTCGCTGTAGGGGGACCGCTCCGCGTCCCGGCCGAACATCTGCACGAGCTCGCCCTTGCCGGCCGCGACCAGCACCAGGTCGTACGTGCGGGAGAAGTAGTCCAGGTCGCCGACGGCCGCGCCGTGGATGACGAGCTGCCCGCCGCGCTGCGCGAACGTCTCCATCCAGCCGGCCATCTTCACGCGCTGGTCGACCGACTGCGCGTACCCGTCGAGCCTGCCCAGCCAGTCGATGGCACGCGCCGCGGGACCCTCGGCCCAGGAGCCGGGGGCGGCGACCGAGACGCCGAGTCCTTCGATCTTCGGGGCCTGGGACTCCCAGAAGTTCAGCTGGAGATCACGCTCGTGCTGCAGTGCCGTGTGGAACATGCACTGCGTCGACATGACCCGGCCGGTACGGATCTCGTCCGCCGTCCGGTTGGACATCAGGGTGACCTCGTACCCCTGCGACTGGAGGCCGAGAGCGATCTGGAGCCCGGACTGACCGGCTCCGACGACGAGTATCTTCCGCATGCGGGGCTGTCCTCTACTCGGGGGTTTCGTCGAGCGCGTGGCCCACCAGGGCCAGGAGGGTCTCGATCACGGAGATCCGGCGACGCGCGTCCATGATCATGACAGGTATGTGTCGCGGGACGGTCAAGGCCTCCCGCACATCCTCCGGCTCGAACAGCTCGCTGTCGTCGAAGTGGTTGACCGCGACCACGTACGGCAGTCCGGAGCTCTCGAAGTAGTCCAGTACCGGGAAGCAGTCCTTCAGCCGGCGGGTGTCGGCCAGGACGACCGCGCCGATCGCGCCGCGCACGATGTCGTCCCACATGAACCAGAACCGCTGCTGGCCCGGCGTGCCGAACAGGTAGAGCACCAGATCGTCGTCGAGCGTGAGACGCCCGAAGTCCATGGCCACGGTGGTGGTGGTCTTGCCCGGTGTGTCGGTGAGATCGTCGGTGGCCTCGCTCGCCTCGGTCATCAGCGCCTCGGTCTGCAGGGGCGTGATCTCCGAGACGGCGGTGACCAGGGTGGTCTTGCCCACGCCGAAGCCGCCCGCCACCACGATCTTCGTGGCGATGGGTGCGCGGGTGCGGTCCGTCTCCCAGGCGTGCATGCTCGCGTCGGGCTGGACGAACGGGGATGTTGCGGAGACGCCGTGAGCGGCGTCAGAGACGACGGAGTCCACTCAGCACCCTTTCCAGCAGAGCTCGGTCCGGGCGGCCCGTGCCGTGGCCGGTTCCCGTTCCGTACACACGAATCTTTCCCTGGTCCGCGAGGTCGCTGAGGAGCACGCGGACCACGCCGAGCGGCATCTTCAGCAGCGCGGCGATCTCGGCCACCGTACGCATCCGGCGGCAGAGTTCGACGATGGCCTGGAGCTCCGGCATCACGCGGGTGGAGAGGGAACCGTTGGTCAGTTCCCGCCGCTCCTCCGGGGCCTCCAGCGCGGCCGTGCTCGCCACGAACGTCTCCACCAGGAGGACGTGGCCGAACCGGGTGCGGCCGCCGGTGAGCGAGTAGGGGCGGACCCGGGCGGGTTTGCGGTCACCGCCGCGGACCGGGAGGTGATGCTTCGGCGTACTGCTCATCGGGCACTCCCCGTCGTCTGGGACCGCTCCAGGGAACTACGGAGCTCGCTGCGGAGTTCGGGCGTCAGGACATGGCCGGCGCGGCCGACGAACAGGGCCATGTGGTACGCCACCACGCTCATGTCGCACTCCGCGGAGCCGTGGACGCCGAGCAGCGAGCCGTCGCTGATCGACATCACGAACAGGCTGCCCTCGTCCATCGCGACCATGGTGTGCCTGACCCCGCCGAAGTCCATCAGCTTGGCGGCGCCCACGGTGAGGCTGCCGATGCCGGAGACGATGGTGGCCAGGTCGGCGGCGGAGCCGCGCGGGCTCCGCTTGGTGGAACGCGCCTGCAGGGCTTCCCGGGCCTGCTTGTTGCGGTGGTCGTCGGAGGAGAGCAGGAGCAGTCCGTCGGAGGAGACGACCGCGACCGAGAGGATGCCGGGTACCTCCTCGACGAGGTTGGTCAGCAGCCAGTGCAGGTTGCGGGCCTCACTGCTCAGCCCGATCAGTCCGAAGGTACTGGGAGCGGTCAACTGCTTGCCTCCTCGGCTGTGCCCCCCGTGGCTTCTTCGGATACAGCTGGTCCTGATGTGCCGGTGGCCGGCCGCTTGTGCGAGGCCGTCTGCTCGGCGATCTCCGCCTCCACCTCGCGGTAGCCGGCCTGGGCGCCCTGGCGGAAGCCGCCGAGACGGCGGCGGAGGGCCGCGGCGTCGACGGAGCCGGTCCGCTGGCGCGGGGCCTGGGCCTGGGCGGTGATCTTGGGAGTGCGCTTGGGGAGGCCCTTGTCGGTGACGCGTTCGTGTTCGACGTCGGCCTCCGCCTCGGCTTCGCCTTCGGCGTGTTCGTTCCCACCCGCACCCCCCGTGCGGGTTTCGTCGTCGGGTGCGGGTGGCCCCTGCGGGGCTGGTTCGCCGTCGGCGGCCGCGGGCTCGTGCTGCGTCGGCTCCGGTTCCCCCTGCGGTATCGGAGCCAGCAGCTCCATCGTGGTCTCGGCAGGAGTCTCCACCGGTACCACCGGCACCTCGGCCTCCACCGGAGCCTCGGGCTCCGCCAATGCCTCGGGCTCCGCCAATGCCTCGGGCTCCGCCAATGCCTCGGGCTCCACCGGCTCCGGATGCTCGGCGGCCTCCGCCGCCTCGTCCCGCCGTACCGCCTTCTCCGCCAGTGCCACCAAGGGGTCCCCGCCGCCGGCGCGGCCGTGCAGGACGTTGGAGTTGGCCTCGGCGTCGGCGCCCGGGAAGGAGACGGTGTGGGTCGTGCCGGAGAGCGGGCCGGAGGACGGGACGGCCGTGTGCGGGGCGGCAGCGAAGAGGCTGCGGGACAGGACGACGACCGCCGCGACACCGCCCTGCTTCTGCTCGCGCAACTGCACGCGCACACCGTGACGGTGGGCGAGGCGGGCCACGACGTACAGGCCGAGGCCCAGGCCGTCCTCGCCCTCCTGGTCGTAGGGCGCCTCCGGGTCGAAGTCGGCGAGGCGGGAGTTCAGGCGCTCCAGCCGGTCCTCGGTCATGCCGATGCCCTCGTCCTGGACGGAGAGCATGACCTCGCCGCTCTCCAGCAGCCAGCCGGAGACCTCGACGGGCAGGTCGGGCGGGGAGAACGAGGTGGCGTTCTCCATGAGTTCGGCCAGCAGGTGGGAGAGGTCGTCCGCGGCGAACCCGGCTATGTGCGCGTGCGGCGGCAGCGCGGCGATACGGACCCGCTCGTACCGCTCGATCTCGCTCACCGCGGCACGCACGACGTCCACGAGCGGCACGGGCCCGGCGGCGTGCTGGACGTGCTCGGTACCGGCGAGGACCAGGAGGTTCTCGCTGTGCCGGCGCATGACCGTCGCGAAGTGGTCGAGCTTGAACAAGGTGGCGAGCCGGTCCGGGTCCTGCTCGCGCTCCTCCAGGTTCTCGATGACCGCCAGTTGCCGCTCGACCAGTCCGAGGGTGCGCAGCGCGAGGTTGACGAACGTACCGCCGATGGCCGTACGCACCCGCTCCAGCTGGGCGACGGACTCGGCGAGTTCGCCGCGCAGTTCCTCGCGTGCGTCGGCCATCTTCTGACGCTGGCCGACGAGGTGCTTGCGGTCGGACTCCAGCGTGGTGATCCGCTCGGTCAGAGCGGCCGCGTGCGCGTGCAGGGCGTTGACGGAACGGACGACCTGGGCGAACTCGTCGTTGCGGCCGGTGAACTTCACCGGCTCCTCGGCCGCCGGGTCCTCGGCTTCGGCGAGGCGCTTCGAGCCCAGCCGCAGGACCGCCAGGGGCCGGGTGAGGCTGCGGGCCATGCCCGTGGCGACGCCGACGGCGAGCAGCATGAGGGCGCCGAGGACGGCGATGCGGATCTCCAGCGCGGTGACGTCGTCGTCGTCGCGCAGCGCCTCGAGATCCTTGGTGTTCCGGTCGTAGAGGGCGGACTCCACGCCGCGCATCAGGTCGACCCGGGCCGAGAGGGCCGCGTCCAGCCGCTTCGTGTCGACGGAGCGCTCGTCTCCCGCCAGCGTCGGCTGGTCGGTGAGGGCGGCGAGGTACTTCTCGGCGGAGTTGACCTCGGTGCCGGTCACCGTGGAGTCGAACGAGGTGCGGGACGCCTTGGGCGCGGTGTCGCGGAAGTCGGCGAGCGCCGCGTCGGAGCGGAGCCGGGCCTGCTGGGCGGCGGCGCTCAGGGCGTCGCGCTGCCGGGTGCCGGCGTCGGAGGAGGTCTCGGTCGGCAGGCCCGTGACGGGGTCGGTGACCGTCTCGCCGCGCGGCACGCTGAGGGCGGCGAGCAGCAGCCCGCGGGCCGCGGCGGCCTGCTGGACGGCGGAGTCCAGCTCGGCCCGGGCGTAGGCGCCGGCGCCCGCGCGGGGCGGCGTCTGCTGCGCCAGCTGCTCCGCGAGCCGGTGGAGTTGGGTGATGGAGGTGGAGTACGCCTGGTGCGCTTCGAGCGCGCTGCTCTTGCCGGTGAGCGCGGCCCGGCGGACGGCCGCGATGTCGTCGAGGTCCGAGCGGAGCGAGGTGGGCGTGTCGGTGTCGGCCCGCAACTCCTCGACCTGGCGGTCCACCCGGGCGCTGCGCTGCTCGGAGGGGGCCTTGGTCTTGGGGCGGCCGGCCGCTATGTAGGAGGTGACGTCGTCCCGCTCGTCGGCGAGGGAGTGCGCGAGCCCGAGGGCGTCCTGCGTCTGCTCGGCGAGCGTCACCAGTTCCTGGGTGTCGTGGAGTTCCCCGGAGGCGGCCAGGACGGAGGGGGTGCCGGCACCGGCGATGGCCGCGGCGACCACGGCCACGGCGACGATGAGCCGGTTGCGTACGTGCGTGGGGCGGCCCTTGCCGGTGGGGGGCGTCGGCTCAGTGCCCTGAGCGGGGGCCGTCTGCTTGCCTGTACGACGAGGCCGCGTCTTCTGCACCGGTGCTCGCATTCCTGAACTCGTGAACCCATGGGCCCGGGTGACGTTCCGTCAACTGGCGCGTACTCCCGGTACGCTTCCCGACCCTCCCAGCGCCAGTGGGCAGCGCACGCGCATCACCTGACCCGCCACCCGAAGGAGTGAACCCCGGACGAGAGTTGAGGGGCAAGTTCCGCTGGCCCTTGCAGCGGCCTTGCGTGGCACGCCGGTTGGACGTCGACGGCGGGCGGTGGCAATATTCGCCACCACGCCTTCCCGGAACAAAGCATTCCATCCCAAAACAGGCGTCTGACCTGCGTTACCGCACCGATCCCGCAATCATTGCCAGCCTTTTGCAACCCTTGTGAAGGGCTCGTGCAGACTGGCTGGATGCGCACTGAACTCGCCTCGGAGCCGGGAGACGCCGACCGCCCCAACGAGGACTTCGCCGGCGTCGGACTACCGGCCTCCGGACAGGGTGGTTCGGTCGTCGTCCTGGACGGTGTCACCCCGCCGAGGGACGGGACGGGGTGTCTGCATTCCGTCCCCTGGTTCACCGCACGCCTCGGCGGAGCTCTGACCGAACTGACCGTTTCACTCCCGGATGCTCCCCTGGTCGACGCCTTGTCCCGCGCCATCGCGCGTACCTCCGAGGCGCACGCCGCAACCTGTGACCTTTCTCACCCCCGGACACCACAGGCCACGGTGGTCGTGGCCCGCTGGACCCCGGCCACGGTGGAGTACCTGGTGCTCTCGGACTCCGCCCTCCTCCTGGAGTCCCCCGACGGCGTGGTGACGCCCGTCCTCGACGACCGCCTCTCCCTCCTCCCCCGCTCGGCCCTGGCCACGGACGCGCTGGTGGACTCGACGGTCCGCAACAAGGAGGGCGGCTTCTTCACCGCGGCCGCCGACCCCTCGGTGGCCCGGCGGGCGGTGACCGGAACCGTGCCCCGCGGTGAGGTACGCGCCCTGACCGCACTGACGGACGGCGCCACCCGCTGGGTGGAGAGGTTCGAGGAGGGCGACTGGACGGACTGCTTCCAGCTGGTGCGCAAGGAGGGCCCGCAGGCACTGGTGGACCGCGTTCGGGCGCTGGAGCGGGGGACACCGCCAGGACGTTCCTGGGCCGGAGCAAGACACATGACGACGCGACGGTCGTGTACGTCGAGTTCTAGCCGCTCGGCATCCCGACGGGCGTCGGCGCCGGGGTTACTTCTCCATACCGCGGTTGAGCTGGCGCAGCAGCCGGGCCAGTTCCGTGACCTCGTGGGTGTCCCAGTCGGCCAGGCGGCCGGCGTAGCGGGCGCGGCGGGCCTCCCGCACCCGGCGGACGCGGTCGTGGCCCTCCTGGGTGAGGGCGACGAGCCAGGCGCGGCCGTCGGCGGGGTCGGGCTCGCGCGCGACCAGCCCGAGTTCCTCCAGGGCCCGCAGCTGGCGGGACATCGTGGCCTTGCCGACGCCGATGTAGGCGGCGAGCTCGGTCGCCCGCTGCTTGCCGTACTCGTCGAGCCGGACGAGGAGCCCGTACGCGGACGACTCCAGGTCGGGGTGCACCTCGCGGGCCATCTCGCCCTGGTTGGCCCGAGCACGCCGCAGCAGCACGGTCAGCTCACGCTCCAGGGCGAGGAAGGCGGGCTGGTCCACACCGCTCGCGGCCAGGGCGGATTCGCCTCCCGGTCCGTCGCCGTTCCCGTTGTCCTGCACGTCAGCCCCTGCCTCGGTATCGCCCCGTACTGAGATTTTCCGTCACCTGCCGTCATCGCCGCAGTTCGGCAAGTATTCCGCAGGTCACGGCCCGCCTGTACACAGGGCCACCACACGGTGAAGGCCCGGGCCTCCCTCACGGGAACCCGGGCCTTCCCCTGATCCGGTCACGCCCGTCACGCCGCGACCGGAACCTCCGGCGCCGCACTCGCGGTCGCGGGCGCGAGCGCCAGCTCCAGGACCTGGCGGACGTCGGTCACGGCATGGACGTCGAGCCCGTCCAGCACCTCGGCCGGGACGTCGTCCAGGTCGGGTTCGTTGCGCTTGGGGATGATCACGGTGGTGACCCCGGCGCGATGGGCGGCCAGCAGCTTCTGCTTCACGCCGCCGATCGGCAGGACCCGCCCGGTCAGCGAGACCTCGCCGGTCATCGCCACGTCCGTGCGGACCAGCCGGCCGGACAGCAGGGACGCGAGGGCCGTGGTCATCGTGATGCCGGCGCTGGGGCCGTCCTTGGGGACCGCGCCCGCCGGGAAGTGGATGTGCACGCCCCGGTCCTTCAGATCGCCCACCGGCAGTTCGAGTTCGGCACCGCGGGAGCGCAGGAAGCTCAGCGCGATCTGGGCGGACTCCTTCATCACGTCGCCCAGCTGGCCGGTCAGGGTGAGCCCGGCCGCGCCCGTCTCCGGGTCGGCCAGCGACGCCTCCACGTACAGCACGTCACCGCCCGCTCCCGTCACCGCGAGCCCGGTCGCCACGCCCGGCACCGACGTCCGCCGCTCAGCCGGCTCCTGCGCGGACTCGGGAACATGGTGCGGCCGGCCGATCAGTGCGCGCAGATCCCCGTCCGTGACGGTGTACGGCAGCTTCCGCTCGCCCAGTTCGTGCTGGGCCGCGACCTTGCGCAGCAGCCGCGCGACGGACCGCTCCAGATTGCGGACACCCGCTTCGCGCGTGTACTCACCGGCGAGCTTGCGCAGCGCGCCCTCGTCGACGGTGACCTCGTCCTCGGCGAGCCCGGCCCGCTCCAGCTGGCGCGGCAGCAGGTGGTCGCGGGCGATGACGACCTTCTCGTCCTCGGTGTAGCCGTCCAGGCGGACGATCTCCATCCGGTCGGCCAGCGCCTCCGGGATGGCCTCCAGCACGTTGGCGGTGGCCAGGAAGACGACGTCCGACAGGTCCAGCTCGACCTCCAGATAGTGGTCCCGGAAGGTGTGGTTCTGCGCCGGGTCGAGGACTTCGAGGAGGGCGGCGGCCGGGTCGCCCCGGAAGTCCGAGCCCACCTTGTCGATCTCGTCGAGCAGCACCACCGGGTTCATCGACCCGGCCTCCTTGATGGCCCGGACGACACGGCCGGGCAGCGCGCCGACGTACGTACGCCGGTGACCGCGGATCTCGGCCTCGTCGCGCACACCGCCGAGGGCGACCCGCACGAACTTGCGGCCCATGGCGTGGGCGACGGACTCGCCGAGGCTGGTCTTGCCGACGCCGGGCGGGCCCACGAGCGCGAGCACGGCACCGCCGCGCCGCCCGCCGACCACGCCCAGGCCCCGGTCGGTACGCCGCTTGCGCACCGCGAGGTACTCGGTGATCCGCTCCTTCACGTCCTCCAAGCCGGAGTGCTCGGCGTCGAGGACGGCCTGGGCGCCCTGGATGTCGTACGCGTCCTCGGTGCGCTCGTTCCACGGCATCTCCAGAACCGTGTCGAGCCAGGTGCGGATCCAGGAGCCCTCGGGCGACTGGTCGGAGGACCGCTCCAGCTTGTCGACCTCCTTGAGCGCGGCCTCGCGGACGTTCTCCGGCAGGTCGGCGGCTTCGACGCGGGTGCGGTAGTCGTCGGACTCCTCGCCGTCCTGCTCGCCGTTCAGCTCGCGCAGCTCCTTGCGGACGGCTTCCAGCTGACGCCGCAGCAGGAACTCGCGCTGCTGCTTGTCGACGCCTTCCTGGACGTCCTTGGCGATGGACTCGGCCACGTCCTGCTCGGCGAGGTGGTCGCGCAGCTGCTGGGCGGCGAGCTTCAGCCGTGCCACCGGGTCGGTGGTCTCCAGCAGCTCGATCTTCTGGTCGGTGGTCAGGAACGGCGAGTAGCCGGAGTTGTCTGCGAGCGCCGAGACATCGTCGATGGCCTGGACCCGGTCGACGACCTGCCAGGCGCCTCGCCCCCGCAGCCAGGCGGTGGCGAGGGCCTTGTACTCCTTCACCAGTTCGGCGACCTGGCCGGGCAGGGGCTCCGGCACGGACTCGTCGAGGTGGGTGCCCTCGACCCAGAGGGCAGCGCCGGGACCCGTGGTCCCCGCCCCGATGCGCACCCGGCCCCGGCCGCGGATCAGGGCACCGGGATCGCCGTCGGCGAGCCTTCCGACCTGTTCGACGGTGCCGAGGACACCGGTGTTGGCGTAGGTCCCGTCGATCCGCGGCACCAGGAGTACCCGGGGCTTTCCTGGCGTTGACCTGGCAGCGGCCTGAGCGGCCTCCACCGCGGCACGGACCTCGGAGTCACTCAGATCGAGCGGGACCACCATCCCGGGCAGCACGACCTCGCCATCGAGCGGCAGCACGGGCAGGGTGAGCGATGTGAACGCCTTGGACTCAGCAGCCATGATCTCCCCTTCGGCAGTCAAGTTGAGCTATGCCGACTCAATGCACGGGGGCCGCCGGATGTTCCCCGAGGCCGTTCGCTGTGAGCGATCACTCGGGACGCGGAGAAGGGGCAGGGCGTTGGGCCATGTCACACGGCATGTGTTCGGCACGACGGGCGAGGATCTCGACGAGACGGCCGTCCGCAAGGTGGCCGGCGAAGTGACCGGCGACGCGGTCCGGCTGAAGGCGTTCCGGGATCCCTCGGTGGTCACCGGCTGGCTGGACGAGAGCTGGTGGATCGACCCCGAGCCCGGCTGTCCGATGACGGCTCCCTGGCGGCGAACGACGTTCCGGACGTTCCCTACGGCTATCGGCTGCGCACCTGGTCACGCGGCGGGGTGACGCGCGTGCTGGTCGCCGCGCCGGACGGCTCGCTCGCGGCGCGCGGCCAGATCGCCCCGACGGGTGCGACCGCCGTCGCCGACCAGATCGAGACGGCCCCCGGCCACCGCCGCAGAGGGCTCGGCAGCCTCGTCATGCGGACGCTGCGGAACGCCGCCTTCCAGCAGGGGGCGCGGACCGGCGTCCTGTCCGGGACACCCGCGGGACGAGGGCTCCACGAGGCACTGGGCTGGGAGGCGGTGGCCCTGCTGACCAGCGCCAAGCACTGCCCGCCGGCGTGACGAGCCTCGCTCTCAGCTCCCGACAGCGCGTTTCACCCGCCACCGCCGGAGCACCGGCCAGGTCGCGATGCCGACGGCCAGGGCGATCAGATGGCCCCAGTTCGTCATCGGGTCGGTGAAGGCGAGGAGGTCCTGGAGCAGCATTCCGCCGAAGACGGCCAGCAGGGGCACGCGCAGCCAGGGGGAGAGCAGGCCGGCCAGGGCGCCGGTACCGGCCGCGACCCCGAAGCTGACGCCGTAGTCGAGGCGGTGCAGGGAACTGTCGGGGAGGTGCCCGGCCAGCACCGCGAGCCCCACCGGGACCTCGGTCGCCAGGGTGGCCAGGACGTGCCCGAGCAGGAAGACACCGGCCGTGCGCAGGCCGCCGATCCGCCGTTCCAGCGCGGTCAGCACCAGCACGAACCCGATCGTGAACGCCGAGGCCACCCCGCCCGCGACCCACAGCGCGCTGCCGACCAGCACCAGCCCCGGCGTCCGTACCAGGTGCGCGACATCGGTGCTGGAGCCCTGGAGCAGGGCGTGGACCAGCGCGGGGTCCGCGTACGCGGAGATCAGCGAGGTGACACAGAGGACGACCGCGTACCCGAAGGTGAAGGGCGTACCCGTGGGCGTGGGCAGCAGCCGCCAGGGCCGCGGCGGCGTCCGGAGCCGGGGCTCCCGCACCGGGTGGGACTCCCGTACGCCCGCGTCCAGGCTCTCCCGCGGGCCCCGCTGCCTCGGAACCCCGTCCAGCAGCCCCGGCGCGTCGGAAACGGGCGCACCCGCCGGCGCCGTCACGGCCGTCTTGTCGGGCGGCGCGTTGCGTTCCACAGCGGGCGCTCCTTCCGTCGTGCCCCAGCCTTCGCGTACACCTACCCCACTGTCTGTGACCGGCGCCACGCGAGAGCCGATTCACAGCAACCCGAGAGCCGCGCACCGCGTCCGCCGCGCCGCTCCGTAATGCTTGGCGCAGGACACCCCGCACCTGCCAGGATGCTCCGATGCCCACCTCGAACGACCCGCCCGATGTACTGGACCGTCGCGAGGGCCCGCACGGCGAGGTCGTGCTGCGACGGCACGGCGACCGGCTGGAGATCATCGCGAACGGCTGCTTCCTGATGGACACCTCCGACGGCCGCTCGGAGCGACGGCTGATCGACGCGGCCCTGGACGCCCTGGCCGGCCGGGCCCGCCCGGATGTGCTGATCGGCGGACTCGGCGTCGGCTTCTCCCTCGCCCACGCGGCGGCGGACCCCCGCTGGGGAGGGATCGCGGTCGTGGAACGCGAGCACGCGATTGTGGGATGGCATCTCGACGGCCCGCTCTCCGCGTTCTCCGCCGAAGCCTTGGCCGACCCCGCGCGAAAATCGTCGAAACCGATCTCGTGACGTACGTCAATGAGACATCCGACACGTTCGACGCCCTGTGCCTCGACATCGACAACGGCCCCGGCTGGACCGTCACGGAGGGCAACGGGAATCTGTACTCGGCGGCCGGACTGGCAAGCTGCGCCCGGGTGTTGAGACCCGGTGGGGTACTAGCGGTCTGGTCCGCCCAGCCCTCTCCGGAATTCGAAGAAACCTTGCGGAATGCCGGGTTCCAGCTGGTGCGTACCGAAGAGATCCCGGTTGCCCGGGGCGTTCCCGACGTCGTACACCTCGGCATCCGCCCTGGATAGCAAAGGTGTACTGACTCCCCGTACGCTGCTCCCCTGACGCCGATCATTCAAGCGTCAATCGCAACCATGCGCAGGCATAGCCAGTCAGAAGGAATCACCCCACTGATTCCGGAAAGCACACCCCAGGGGCGGGCGATGGAGCAGACACAGACCTCCCACAGCGGTTCGGCGACGGCTACCCCGGGCGCACAGCGCCGGGTTCTCGTCGTCGAGGACGACGCCACGATCGTGGACGCCATCGCGACCCGCCTGCGCGCCGAGGGCTTCCTCGTGCAAACGGCGGGCGACGGTCCGGCGGCGGTCGACACGGCCGAGGCCTGGCAGCCCGACCTGCTGATCCTCGACATCATGCTGCCCGGCTTCGACGGTCTGGAGGTCTGCCGGCGCGTGCAGGCCGCCCGGCCGGTGCCGGTGATGATGCTCACCGCGCGCGACGACGAGACCGACATGCTGGTCGGTCTGGGCGTCGGCGCCGACGACTACATGACGAAGCCGTTCTCGATGCGGGAGCTGGCGGCACGTGTGCACGTGCTGCTGCGCCGTGTGGAGCGGGCCGCGCTGGCCGCCGCGACGCCGCGCAGCGGCATCCTGCGCCTCGGCGAGCTGGAGATCGACCACGCGCAGCGACGCGTGCGGGTGCGCAGTGAGGATGTTCACCTCACGCCGACCGAGTTCGACCTGCTGGTCTGCCTGGCGAACACCCCGCGCGCGGTGCTCTCGCGCGAGCAGCTGCTCGCCGAGGTCTGGGACTGGGCGGACGCCTCCGGCACCCGCACGGTCGACAGCCACATCAAGGCGCTGCGCCGGAAGATCGGCGCCGAGCGCATCCGTACGGTGCACGGCGTGGGCTATGCCCTGGAGACCCCGACGCCATGAGCGGCGGGCCTGCCGCACGGAGAAACCCCGGGGAGCCGGAACCCTGGGGCGGGGTGAGCCCGTTCTCGATCAAGACCAAGCTGGGCGCGCTGGTCGTCATCTCGGTACTGATCACCACAGGCCTGTCGGTGATCGCGGTGCACACGAAGACGGAGCTGCGCTTCATCACGGTCTTCTCGATGATCGCCACGCTCCTCATTACGCAATTCGTGGCCCATTCGCTCACCGCGCCGCTGGACGAGATGACCGCCGTGGCCCGCTCCATCTCGCAGGGCGACTACACCCGCCGGGTGCGGGACAACCGCCGTGACGAGCTGGGCGACCTGGCGGTGACGATCAACGCCATGGCCGACGAGCTGGAGGCCCAGGACCGCCAGCGCAAGGAGCTGGTGGCGAACGTCTCGCACGAGCTGCGCACGCCCATCGCGGGGCTGCGCGCGGTGCTGGAGAACATCGTCGACGGCGTCACCCAGGCCGACCCGGAGACGATGCGCACGGCCCTGAAGCAGACCGAGCGGCTCGGCCGGCTGGTGGAGACGCTGCTGGACCTGTCCCGCCTGGACAACGGCGTCGTACCGCTGAAACAGCGGCGCTTCGAGGTGTGGCCGTATCTGTCGGGCGTGCTGAAGGAGGCCAACATGGTCGCCTCCGTACGCGCGGGCATCGCCACCGGCTCGGGCAGTCACACCCGTACGGACGTCCATCTGCACCTCGACGTCTCCCCGCCGGAGCTGACCGCGCACGCCGACCCGGAGCGCATCCACCAGGTCGTGGCCAATCTCATCGACAACGCGGTCAAGCACAGCCCGCCGCACGGCCGGGTGACGGTGAAGGCGCGGCGCGGCACACTGCCGGAGTCGCTGGAGCTGGAGGTCCTGGACGAGGGCCCCGGCATTCCGAAGTCCGAGTGGCACCGCGTCTTCGAGCGGTTCAACCGCGGCAGCGCCAAGCGGGCGCACGGGGCCGGCAGCGACGGCGGCACGGGACTCGGTCTCGCCATCGCCCGCTGGGCGGTCGACCTGCACGGTGGGCGGATCGGAGTGGCCGAATCCGAGCGAGGTTGCCGGATTCTTGTCACTCTTCCGGGACTTCCATCTCTGCCAAGTTGACGTAAAGTTCGAAGCGGAGCCTCAAGATCCACGGGCGTCCGCGCTGACGGACACGTGTGATCAGGCACAGACCCGCGCCGTCGGCGCCCCGGGTGCCGCTCCGCCCTTCCCTCCCTAAGCGGAACCACGCTTGTTTCCCGCCATTTCAAGCCCTGAAACACTCTTCGAAGTGTGACTTGCGTGACGATGAACGGGCCCGGCCTGACCTTCACGGTCCGGGAGGCGTAGCCTTGATTCCCGCTGTCCATCATCTTGTGAAGCGGAAGAGGGCGGTTACCGCCGTGTCGCCACAGTCCCCCAGTAACTCGAGCATCTCGACCGACACCGACCAAGCGGGGAAGAACCCCGCCGCGTCGTTCGGTGCCAACGAGTGGCTCGTCGACGAGATCTATCAGCAGTACCTCCAGGACCCGAATTCGGTAGACCGAGCCTGGTGGGACTTCTTCGCCGACTACAAGCCAGGGGCGGCTGCCGCCTCGGCTCCGGCGGGTACCGCGGCTGCGGGGGCCGCGGGGACCACCACCGCTCAGCCGGCGGCTCCGGCCGCCCCCGCACAGGCCGCGGCCCCCGCCCCGGCGGCCGAGAAGCCCGCCGCCGCGCCGGCTCCCGCCCAGGCGAAGCCCGCCGCGCAGGCCCCGGCTCTGGCCGCCGCTCCGGCGAAGGCCGCTCCGGCCCCCGCCAAGCCGGCCGCCGCGAAGCCGAAGGCCGAGCCCGCCGCCGAGGCCCCCTCGGGCCCCGAGCAGGTCGTGCTGCGCGGCCCCGCCGCCGCGGTCGCGAAGAACATGAACGCCTCCCTGGAGGTGCCCACGGCCACGTCCGTGCGCGCGGTCCCGGTGAAGCTGCTCTTCGACAACCGCATCGTCATCAACAACCACCTGAAGCGCGCCCGGGGCGGGAAGATCTCCTTCACGCACCTGATCGGCTACGCGATGGTGCAGGCCATCAAGGCCATGCCGTCGATGAACTACTCCTTCGCGGAGAAGGACGGCAAGCCGACCCTGGTCAAGCCGGAGCACGTCAACTTCGGCCTCGCCATCGACCTGGTCAAGCCCAACGGCGACCGCCAGCTCGTGGTCGCGGGCATCAAGAAGGCCGAGACCCTGAACTTCTTCGAGTTCTGGCAGGCCTACGAGGACATCGTCCGCCGCGCCCGCGACGGCAAGCTCGGCATGGACGACTTCACCGGCGTGACGGTCTCCCTGACCAACCCCGGCGGCCTCGGCACCGTCCACTCCGTGCCGCGTCTGATGCCCGGCCAGTCGGTGATCATGGGCGTCGGTTCCATGGACTACCCGGCGGAGTTCCAGGGCACGTCCCAGGACACGCTGAACAAGCTCGGCATCTCGAAGGTCATGACGCTCACGTCGACCTACGACCACCGGGTCATCCAGGGCGCCGCCTCCGGCGAGTTCCTGCGGATCGTCGCGAACCTCCTCCTCGGTGAGAACGGCTTCTACGACGACATCTTCGAGGCGCTGCGCATCCCCTACGAGCCGGTCCGCTGGCTCAAGGACATCGACGCCTCGCACGACGACGACGTCACGAAGGCCGCCCGCGTCTTCGAGCTGATCCACTCCTACCGGGTCCGCGGCCACGTCATGGCCGACACCGACCCGCTGGAGTACCAGCAGCGCAAGCACCCCGACCTCGACATCACCGAGCACGGGCTCACCCTGTGGGACCTGGAGCGCGAGTTCGCCGTCGGCGGCTTCTCCGGCAAGTCCCTGATGAAGCTGCGCGACATCCTCGGGGTGCTGCGTGACTCGTACTGCCGCACCACCGGTGTCGAGTTCATGCACATCCAGGACCCGAAGCAGCGCCGGTGGATCCAGGACCGCATCGAGCGCGCGCACACCAAGCCTGAGCGCGAGGAGCAGCTGCGCATCCTGCGCCGGCTGAACGCGGCGGAGGCCTTCGAGACCTTCCTGCAGACGAAGTACGTCGGCCAGAAGCGTTTCAGCCTGGAGGGCGGCGAGTCCGTCATCCCGCTGCTGGACGCGGTGCTGGACTCGGCCGCCGAGTCCCGCCTGGACGAGGTCGTCGTCGGCATGGCCCACCGCGGCCGGCTGAACGTCCTCGCCAACATCGTCGGCAAGTCGTACGCGCAGATCTTCCGCGAGTTCGAGGGCAACCTCGACCCGAAGTCGATGCACGGCTCCGGCGACGTGAAGTACCACCTGGGCGCCGAGGGCACCTTCACGGGCCTGGACGGCGAGCAGATCAAGGTCTCGCTGGCCGCCAACCCCTCGCATCTGGAGGCGGTCGACCCGATCCTGGAAGGCATCTCGCGCGCCAAGCAGGACATCATCAACAAGGGCGGCACGGACTTCACGGTCCTGCCGGTGGCGATCCACGGCGACGCGGCCTTCGCGGGCCAGGGCGTGGTGGCCGAGACCCTGAACATGTCGCAGCTGCGCGGCTACCGCACCGGCGGCACGGTCCACGTGGTCATCAACAACCAGGTCGGCTTCACGGCGGCGCCGGAGTCCTCGCGCTCGTCGATGTACGCCACCGACGTGGCCCGCATGATCGAGGCGCCGATCTTCCACGTGAACGGCGACGACCCCGAGGCGGTCGTCCGCGTTGCCCGCCTGGCCTTCGAGTTCCGCCAGGCGTTCAACAAGGACGTCGTGATCGACCTCATCTGCTACCGCCGCCGCGGTCACAACGAGTCGGACAACCCGGCCTTCACCCAGCCGCTGATGTACGACCTGATCGACAAGAAGCGCTCGGTGCGCAAGCTGTACACCGAGTCCCTCATCGGTCGCGGCGACATCACCCTGGAAGAGGCCGAGCAGGCGCTGCAGGACTACCAGGGCCAGCTGGAGAAGGTCTTCACGGAGGTCCGCGAGGCCACCTCGCAGCCGACCGCCGTGGAGCCCACCGACCCGCAGGCCGAGTTCCCGGTCGCCGTGAACACCGCGGTCACCTCGGAGGTCGTCAAGCGGATCGCCGAGTCCCAGGTCAACATCCCCGACCACATCACCGTCCACCCGCGTCTGCTGCCGCAGCTGCAGCGCCGGGCGTCGATGGTCGAGGACGGCACCATCGACTGGGGCATGGGCGAGACCCTCGCCATCGGCTCCCTCCTGCTGGAGGGCGTCCCGGTCCGTCTCGCGGGTCAGGACTCGCAGCGCGGCACGTTCGGCCAGCGCCACGCGGTCATCATCGACCGCACCACGGGCGACGAGTACACGCCGCTGCAGTACCTCTCCGAGGACCAGGCGCGGCTGAACGTCTACAACTCCCTCCTCTCCGAGTACGCGGCGATGGGCTTCGAGTACGGCTACTCGCTGGCCCGCCCCGAGGCGCTCGTGATGTGGGAGGCGCAGTTCGGCGACTTCGTCAACGGCGCTCAGACGGTCGTGGACGAGTTCATCTCGTCGGCCGAGCAGAAGTGGGCCCAGACGTCCGGCGTCGTCCTGCTCCTGCCGCACGGCTACGAGGGCCAGGGCCCGGACCACTCCTCGGCCCGCCCCGAGCGCTTCCTCCAGATGTGCGCCCAGAACAACATGACGGTCGCCACGCCGACGTCGCCGTCGAACTACTTCCACCTCCTGCGGTGGCAGGTGCACAACCCGCACCACAAGCCGCTGGTGGTCTTCACGCCGAAGTCGATGCTGCGCCTCAAGGCGGCGGCGGCGAAGGCGGAGGAGTTCACGACGGGCCAGTTCCAGCCGGTCATCGGCGACGCGTCGGTCGACCCGGCCGCGGTCAAGAAGGTCGTCTTCTGCGCGGGCAAGGTCTACTACGACCTGGAGGCCGAGCGTCAGAAGCGCGGCGTCACGGACACGGCGATCATCCGCATCGAGCGTCTGTACCCGCTGCCGGGTGCCGAGCTCCAGGCGGAGATCAAGAAGTACCCGAACGCCGAGAAGTACCTGTGGGCCCAGGAGGAGCCGGCGAACCAGGGTGCCTGGCCGTTCATCGCGCTCAACCTGATCGACCACCTGGACCTGGCGGTCGGCGCCGACGTCCCGCACGGCGAGCGCCTGCGCCGCATCTCGCGCCCGCACAGCTCGTCCCCTGCGGTCGGTTCCGCGAAGCGGCACCAGGCCGAGCAGGAGCAGCTGGTGCGTGAGGTGTTCGAGGCGTAAGCGTCCTCGCGCGTCGTACGTGACCGGGCCGCATCCCCGCTACGGGGGTGCGGCCCGGCCGTTTGCGCGCACATATCCTTGACTGCATGTACTTCACGGACCGTGGCATCGAGGAACTGGAGAAGCGGCGCGGCGAGGAGGAGGTCACCTTCGAGTGGCTCGCCGAGCAGCTGCGGACGTTCGTCGATCTGAACCCCGACTTCGAGGTGCCGGTGGAGCGCCTCGCGACCTGGCTGGCACGGCTGGACGACGAGGACGACGAGTAGGAATCCACCGGGTCCGGGCGCTCAGCAGCCCGCGGACGGCCTTTCAGGGTGTCGGTCGCGTGGAGGACAGAGGCATCAGTCACGTGGATGCAGGCTTCAGTCGCGCGGATGCAGGCTTCAGTCGCGCGGATGCAGGCGTCAGTCGGGCGGACGCAGCGTCAGCCGGGCGGATCCAGGCGTCAGCCGGGCGGTGCAGCATCAGTCGCGCGGTGCAGCATCAATCGCGCGGATACATGAGGCCGTACGCCAGACCTAGCGTGCCGTTGGCCAGAAGCAGCCCTCCGGCCGCGACCCAGCCCCCGCTGCGCCGCCGTAGCCCCCAGGCCAGGAGCGGTACGCCCGCCGCCACCTGAGCGAGAGCCAGCGCACGAGCCCTGGGGTCGCCGGTCCAAGGCATCCAGGGGCCGAGGCGGCTGTGATCAGCCGTACGGCGTTCCGCCGCCTCACGCCCGCCCGGCCATGCGACCGGGAGGCTGTCCGGCAGGAGCGCGGCGGCTTCCCGAAGACGTCCGGCGGGCTCGCCGGGGGCGAGCGAGGGAGGCAGCGAGACGCCCACGCGCGCGAGGATCGCCAGCAGGCCGCGCAGCCGGGCGCGGGCATCTACGCCGGCGTCGGTTTTCGACAG